>NZ_CP188255.1:4800000-8010000 GCF_049993385.1 Bradyrhizobium sp. McL0616 | reverse complement strand
GGAATTTATTGTCGGTGATGTCGGCGACTTTCTTGCAAAAATATTCGCAGCCGCCGTAGAGCGTATCGAGCGCCTTGGGCCAGCTCGTGGCGTAGCGCCATTTGACCTCGGGCGAGGACTGCGCGATCGCGGGCGCGGCGACCGCTGTGCTCGCAGCCAGGCTGGCGCCGGTCACCTTCAGGAATTCACGACGTTTCATGCGTACCCTCCGTGATGCCGATGCTTCGACCAGGGAACGATCTTGCTGTCGTTCTTTCTTCGTCGAGACCGACTCTGTTTGTTTGAGACTTGTGAGCGCTTCCGAAGCGGCCCCTCAGGGGCTCTTGTTGTTGGAATTCCGATCATTGCGGTTCCCAAGGCGAGGATGACGGGCCGCTTTACGGGAATCAAGCCTGATGCCGCCCTCGCATCTGCGAACGCTGGCCAGACGCAAGTCGCGAGTAGCAGCGATCTGCTACGCAATTGGACTATAATCAAAGGGAGAAACGAGCATGGCCGGCAAGAAGGTCGTGGTCGCCGGCGCAACGGGTCTCGTTGGCAACGCCGCCTTGCGACACTTCGGCGCATCCGCCCCCTGCGACGTCGTCGCGTTGTCGCGGCGCAGGCCGCGCGATCTCTACGGTGCACGTCACGTCTCGATCGACCTGACCAGTCAAGCCGATTGCCGCGGCGCTGCGGCCGAGTTGCAAGGAGCGACCCACCTCATCTACGCCGCGCTCTACGAGGCGCCGCAGCTCGTCGATGGCTGGCGCGACCCGCAGCAGATCAGGACCAACGACCTGATGCTGCGCAATCTGATGGGCGCGCTCAAGCCCGTCGCGCCGGATCTCCGGCATGTCGCCCTGTTGCAGGGCACCAAAGCCTATGGCGTTCACGTTCGCCCCCTGACGGTCCCGGCACGCGAAGGCCGTTCCGAAATGTACGAGCAGCCGAATTTTTATTGGGCGCAGGAAAACTTCCTGCGCGAGCTCCAGGCCGGTAAAGCGTGGCATTGGAGCATCCTGCGGCCGGTGCTGATCGTGGGCCTCGCCATGGGCGGCGCCATGGATCTGATCCCGCCGCTCGGCGTCTATGCCGCGATGCTGCGCGAGCAGGGCAGGCCGCTTGATTTTCCCGGCGGCGCCGCGCGGGTGTCGCAAGCCGTCGACGTCGATCTCCTCGCGCGCGCGATCGCCTGGTCCGGCGAGGCGAAGGCGGCGCAGAACGAGGTCTTCAATGTGACCAACGGCGACGTCTTCACCTGGGAGAACATCTGGCCCGCGGTGGCGGACGCGCTGGACATGAAGCCCGGCAAGCCGGTCCCGTTATCGCTCGCCAAGGAGTTTCCAAACTGGGTCGGCCCTTGGGATGCACTGCGCCGCAAGCACGGCCTCGTGTCGCCGGACCTCGCCGAATTCGTCGGCCTCTCGTTCCAATACGCAGATTACAGCATGCGCCACGGCCAGAGCGAATCCGGCCCGCCCTCGATCGTCTCGACCGTGAAGATCAACCGCGCCGGCTTCACCGAGATGATGGACACCGAGGACATGTTCCGGAAGTGGTTCAGGCAGGCGAGGGAAGAGCGGCTGCTGCCTTGAAGCGTGGAATTTAGGTCGCTCGCCTCCACGGAACCCGCAATGACGCGCACAGCATCGCCAAGATGATGTAGGTGGGAGCGTGTCTTGTTGCGGTGCAGAATCGGTTGGCGCCGCTGACGGCGCACGATGCTCGAAGAGCCCGCGACCCAAATTGAAAAATTCAAATGCTCGGGGCATGTTGATCCCATGATTTCGGTTTTAATTCTTGTGGCGGCCATCGCCGCCGTTGCGCTGACGGAACGGAGCGTTGAACATCTGCCGTTTGCGGTCGCGGCTCTTCTCTTCAATGCTGCTCTGCTGCTGGTGTTGCTTGCCGATGCCGAGAGAGCGATCCTGCTGTCCGCTATGCTGGCAGTAGCAATCGCCGGCATATCAATCGTCAAATTCAATCACAGCGCGCTCAAGCTGACCGTTTCCGATTTGCCTCTGGCGTTTGCGGGCACAGTCCCATTTTTTGTGCTGCAATACCCACGCATGATGCTGGGTGTTCTGGCAGGAAGTGCGTTATTCGCCTTTTCTTCGAGCGCGGTTCTGCTCTACGCGGCTGGATCTCCGATTTCCATCGCGTTTCGAATTCTTTTGTTCCTTCTGGCGCTCATTGGCTTTGCAAAGGCTTCCGCGTCAAAGGGTGCCACGTTTTTGCGGCTGAATCTGACGCAAGGGCGGTGCTTCTACGCGACCTTCATGGCCTCGCTGGGTGACCCCGCTTGCTGGCGACAGTTCGGCGGGTTGGCTCTGAGCGATATCGCAAACGAACCGCTGCCATTGAGGGAGGCCACGCCTTCGCGTTCCGCCGACTCTCCAGACATTATCGTCATCCAGCACGAGTCCGTCTTCGACCCGCGCATTTTCGGGCTGCCGGTCGAGCCAGTCGTCGAAGCTTTCCTGTCCCCGCCAGATGGGGAATTTGGGCGGCTGAACGTCGACATCTTTGGCGGAGGTTCGTGGCAATCGGAATTTAGCCTGCTAACCGGTCTTTCAAGTGCTAGCTTCGGTTCAAGCGCCTACTACCTCTTCAAGAAGGGCGCCGGCCGATTTCATAGCAGCTTGCCACGTTCGTTGGCGTCGCTCGGCTACAAGACAACACTCATATCCAGCTGTCGCCGCGGGTTTCTCAGTTACGATAAATTCTACAGTTCGATCGGCATCGACGAGCGCATCTTCGTCGACGACCTCCCGCCACCATTCGATGTCCGGCAATTCGAGGCAACAAATTCTGATGCGATATTTCTGGATGCGGTCATCGATGCACATACCAGGAGGGTTGCTAGCGACCCGACACCGAGATTTCTTTATGCGTTGACCAATTTCAATCACGGTCCGCATCATCGGCAGCTGGTGCCATCAGGTCAATTTGAGAGGGAGCGCGCCTTTGCCAAGGCCAGCTTCCCCGATGCTGGATACATCGAGTATTACACCCGACTGGCAGAGACCGCGTCTACCTGGCAAACGCTCAGGGCCAAGCTGGCAAGCAGCTTCCCCGGGCGGCCTGTTCTCATAGTGCACTACGGGGACCATCAACCCGTGTTGACCAAACAGATCGATCGACACCTGAAACGACCGGGAGATGGGCGGCGCCCGTTTGGTACATTCTATGCGATAGAAGCTTTGAACATCCCCCACCTCAGCCCCGGAAGGGGCGCCGACCTCGATATCGCCTTTCTCGGAACCGTTGCTTTGCAACGGGCGGGCATTGCGCTTGACCCGATATTTGCCACGCGCGCGAGCTTGCTTGATGATTGCGGAGAAGCCTACTTCGCGTCAGCTTCCGAACGGAAGCGTCGTTTCCATCGCACGCTCGTGGATCTGGGCTTGATAGACCTGCTGCCCAACGTCAAGCAAGCTCGCTAGCTCGGCGTGGTCTGCCGCGACATGGATTCCTCTCGATCCATGCCCGCTTGCACGTCAGCATTCGTGGCAAGAGCGGACTCGTTTTGCTCAATGAGAGTCCTTCTCCGTTTGCCCCGAAGCTGACATCGACGCTATCGGGAGACAGCGTGACGACGGCCGGGCAATTGCAGCGGCAAGGAAGTCCGGGGTTGTAGCTACCGTCCGCGCCGCCGAGAGCTAACCTCGATACCGGGTCTCCCCTCGGGGGCCGCCCACCCCTGGACACTAACATCCGCCAGCGCGTCGAATATAGCCGCTGTGCGTTCCAGGCGCGCGATCGTACGTGCGCCTTCGAGGGCAGCTACCAATGCGGCTGCGGTAGAAGATGCGCGCGCGGAAGTGAAACCGCACCCCCTAAAATGCTCTGCAACTATCTCGGTTGAATCAACAAATCCGCGCGCTACCCGTTTGGTCAGATCAGCGTCGAGTGCAGGAAGCTCATTCGCCAGATTTTGCATGAGACATCCATACTGGAAATCAGAGGCGACCATTTCCGCCGCGAACGTGCCAAAAAGCTGATGAACAAAACTCAGGGCATCACCCGTCGTATTCGCCGAGATACCCCGCAACACAGCAATTCTACTCGTAACGTAATGATCGATAGCTTCTTCTGCGAGCTGTGCCTTGCCGCGCGGAAAATGAAAATAGAACGATCCTTTAGGCGAGCCGCTTTCTTCAATGATCTGGTTCAATCCCGTCGCAGTGTAGCCTTGGATGCGAAACAGTCGCTCGGCAGTGGCAATCGCGCGATCGCGGGCGTCAGTCTTACGGGGCATCCCGTAAGCGTACCACGCCTAGCTTGACACATCTATGGTGATCGCCATACTATGGCGATCACCATAGTAAATGTGTCCCGCCGTATCACCCTTATCAAGTCGTAATCCAGAAGTTGCACACAGGCGTATGCCACCCTCCCAGATTGCTGCGCAGGAAATACTCAAATGAGTTCGAGCAACTTCGATTTCGGCAACTGCTCTAGCGAACGGGATCACTGAGATGGCCTCTAGAACCTGCGCGATGATGCTTTTAGGAGCTGCCATGTCCACTGCGATGTTCACTCGCGTTGTTTCCGGAGAGACTTCAAGCGATGCCATCTGGCACAATAAAATCCCTGTCGCCTTGAGTGAGCCTGCCGTTGATATCGATAAGGATCCGAACCTTCTGCACAAGTATGCGGAAAATGCGGGAACGAAGATCCACTACGTCACAATGGGGTCCAATCAAAAACCGCTTATGGTGTTCGTGCACGGATTTCCCGACTTTTGGTATTCTTGGCGAAATCAGATCCAGGCATTTTCAGCAAATTATCAGGTGGTCGCTCTTGATCTGCGCGGGTACGATTTGAGCGATCGGCCAGAAGGTGTCGAG
This sequence comes from Bradyrhizobium sp. McL0616, assembly GCF_049993385.1. Lineage (NCBI taxonomy): Bacteria > Pseudomonadati > Pseudomonadota > Alphaproteobacteria > Hyphomicrobiales > Nitrobacteraceae > Bradyrhizobium > Bradyrhizobium sp. McL0616. The sequence goes on along the minus strand of NZ_CP188255.1, from coordinate 8,005,165 downwards.
AACTATAAGTTTCCGGTTCTCCTTGATGACGTTCGTGCCGTGATCAATGCAGAGGGAAACGGTCGCAAGGCCATCCTGATTGGGCACGACTGGGGCGCCGCTTTGTCGTGGCTATTCACCGGGCAAAATCCGGATCTGATCGAAAGACTTGTAGTCCTCAGCGTTCCTCATCCTGGCGCCATCACGAGGGAATTGCTCCCTTGGAACCATCCTATCGCGCAGGCCAGGGCCAGCGCCTACGCCACACGGTTCTTCGCTCAAGGCAAAGGCGACAATTTGACTGCGCAAGATCTGGCATACTGGGTTGTAGATCCGCAGGTTAAGAGTCGATACATCCAGGCTTTCGCGAAATCTTCCATCTTGTCCATGATGAGTTATTACAAAGCCAACTATGCGTTTTCTCAGCTTGCGCTGAATCTTTTCGATCCAACGATGAAGAAACTCTACGGTGCCGTGATCAAATGCCCGGTCTTGCATGTGCACGGAATCGAGGAGAGCCACGCTTTGCTAAGCACTATTGATTTGGAAAAGTCATGGATTGAAAATCCCGACAATCTCACGGTCAAAATCGTGCCTGGAGTTGGACACTTCATCCAGCATGAAGTGCCGGACTACCTTAATCAGACGATTGCCTCCTGGTTGAAAAATTTAGGAAGCTGAGCTCGATCTTGCGGTGCCGGCAAATCGTCGAGGCCGCAGGCGTTCGCAATCGCGGCCATCTCGATCGCCGACTTGGTGCCGTCGAGGAAGAAGCTGAACATCAGCGGGTGCATGCCGGCCGACTGCGCCTCGCCCGCAGTGAGATCGCAATGCCGCCAGACGCCATCCTGCGTCACGGCATGATACGTGTCGGCATGTCTTCTCTCGCCATCCCTCCGCCTCGGGAACCGCGGATCACCAGAAAAGTTAGAATCTGATGATCAGCCCAAGACAGATGAAACATGGATAGACGGTTCAAGCTACGCGAGAAGACCTCGCAATCCCATGCGGCCTTGGAAGGGTTGATTGGTGCATTTGACACCATCGGTGACTATCATCGATACCTTCGCGGAATGCACTCGTTCCGGATTCCGCTCGAAGCCTGGCTGTCGAGCCTGACGTGGCCACCTGTTTTCGGGAACTGGCGGCCCGTGATGATCGGCGCGGCGTTAAGCGCCGACTTGGCCGATTTCAGCCTGCAGCCGCACTCCATGATGGATGATTTCACCCTCTCTCCCGATCCAGATAGCGTGTTTGGCACGCTCTATGTGTTGGAAGGCTCGATGTTGGGCGCGAAGCTTCTGTCGAATCGGGCCAGGCAGCTCGGGTTGTCCGAAAGCTTTGGCGCCCGACACCTTGGGCTACAGACGAGCACCCCAGCAAATTGGCAAATGTTTCTCGCCGTCCTTGAGGATTCAGCGCAGTTCAACGTCGATGATGCTTCACACGCAGCCAACCGAGCATTTCATGTTGCTCGGTCTGCCTTTTCGAACACGATGGAAGCTTAGCCCTCGCCAAATGCTCTGGCGGCCAAGGCTATGCAAACCTTTGCCGCCAGGTCAGCGAGCGTAACCGGCTTGCGAACGACAGGGACGTCTGCAAATCGGGAAGGTATCGTTACGGAGTCACCATAGCCCGTCGCAAATAAGAACGGCACGCCCCGCTGCTTCAAATCATCCGCAAGTGGCGACGACGTTTCTCCGTCCAGATTCAAGTCCAGCACCGCGAGGTCTGGCACACCTTCAGCCAGGATCGCGAGTGCGGCCGATACGTTCGGCACCGAGTGCACTTTAGTCGCTCCGAGCTTGAGAAGCGCTTCTTCGATATCCATTGCGATTAATGCTTGGTCCTCGACGAGGAGGATTGTTTGCCCCTTCAATTGGCTATTGTCCACCGAGGTCGGGGTAGATTGCGGGACTGACCGGGTCATGAATGGCGGCATGACATGCCGTGCCGGAATTTTGAAGTGTCCCACAAGGCCGGTGGAGCGGTAGTCGATGCTTACCTCGCCGCCAAGGTCATACTCCACTGACGTGCGAATGAGCTTGCTGCCAAACCCCGTCGTGGATGGGGCGGCGACAACAGGACCGCCAGTTTCGACCCAATAGATCTCGCATTCGCCGGCATCGGTTAAAATCCATTTGATGGACAAATGTCCTTCCGGCTTTGAAAGAGCTCCGTACTTCGCGGCGTTTGTCATCATCTCGTGCATCAGCAAGGCGACGACGCCGAAGGCTCTGTCGTTCAATCCGAGCGGAGGGCCGTTGACCGCGACATGATCTTCATCGTTGCCGTAACGATGAAGGCTGGCTTCGGCTTCCATCAACGCAAGCAAATCGCCCCCGCGGCCGCTCAATGACTGATCGTGAGCGAAAGCGAGAGCGCGCAATCGGCCTTCAAGAGAGCGCGAATAGTCCTCAACTGTTTTCGCGTTTGCGCCGGTCTGTAGTGCAATCGATTTCACCAGCGCAATGATGTTTTTGACCCGATGGTTCAGCTCGTCGTTGAGCATGCGCCGGCGCCGATCGGCGCGAGCGCGTTCCTCGGCCGTCGCCTCGGCGTGGCGGAGAACGACGTCGCGAAGATAATTGCGGACCGATTCTGCGACCGTGCGATCAGCGTCGGTCCATGGCTTCGACTGTCCACGCACTTCTTCGCGCCACGTTTCAAAACTTCCACGAGGCGTGAGCCGATCTCCGAGTGGGCTGCTAACGATCTGCTTTTTCGGCTCGCCTGCCCATTCGATGTTGTAGGATTCTTCACTCCGGAAATAGAGAAGATAATCCCGGCCGTGCGAAGACAACGGTACCGCAAGGGCACCGGCCACAGCCTTTCCATATTCCGTCGATCCGAGCAGCGCCCGCAGTTCGTGCGTTTGCCAAATCGCGTCGTCGCCGTCTTTGTCGATCAAGTCCGTAAGCTCGGGAATATTGGCTGCCGGCGGAACGACGCCGGTGTGGCTCCATTTGCCATCAATCCACAGTCCGGCGCCATTGCAGGGAATAAGCGATGCAAAGTCGGCAAGCCGGCTTGCCATGATTTCATTGACAGGCTCATCGGGCGCGAGCAATGCGATAATGGAATCCAGCTTCTCTCGGGCCGCGCTCGCAGCGATGAATTCCGCGCGACGCTCGGCGCCGGCGACTTGAAGCGAAAAGTATTGGCCAAACAGTTCGGCGCCCAAGCGTTGCGGTAGCGGTATAATCCGAGGCTGGTCGTGATGGCAGGCGATCAGGCCCCATAATTGTTCATCAACGACAATCGAAATGGACAGGGAGCCGGCTACGCCGATGTTGCTCAGGTACTCGCAGTGTATCGGAGAAACGCTCCTCAAGTGCGCATGCGACATGTCTATGGGCGAAACTTCCGCTTGGGAAAGCGGAAGGATTGGCACAGGTGTATAGCCGGCGTCGGCAATCATCCTGATCCAATTCAGGAGATAGAGCCGACGTGCCTGAACCGGGATGTCTGAGGCAGGGAAAAATTGACCCATGAAACTGTGCAAGCCGGCGCTCTTCGCTTCGGCGATGACTTGCCCGGCCCCGTTGTGCAGGAACCGGTATACCATGACCCGGTCGTAACCAAGCATAGCCCTCACGAGCTTGGCGGCCGTGGCAGCGATCCTATCGATACTGTTTTCCAGTCCGATGCGGCGAACCGCCGATTGCGTCATATCCAGGGGATCGTCCGCGTTTGGCGCAAGAGGGGCCGAAACTTCAAGTTCGACGAACAGCATTTGATTGTGCGTATGGATCGCAATATCAAACGGCGTTTCAATATTCGGCAACTTATGAGCCCGCAGCGCGCCGGCTGTTTGAGAGCCACCCGCCTTTGCTGCCGCATTCCGCAGATCATGCGCGGCCGTTTCGCCGATCGCGTCGCCCAAGGTTTTTCCGATGATGCCACTCTCGTCCAAACCTAGAAAGGCGGCAGCATTCGCCGACGCATGAGAAATGATGCCCGTATTGGGATCACAAATAATCATGGCGCCGTGGGGCTGAATGCTACCAGGCGTATGAATGGGCTCGCGGTCGCAGTTTGTAAGATCGACGGGCGGATTCACGGGAGGCCTGCTCTTATGGTGATGATGACGATACAAGCATGCGTTTTGGCTCCTCCGCGAATGCGGAGCAGTTATGAACGAGCTGTAGGGATCAAAGAGCCCACCTATAAAACGATTTCACGTCTTTTGGGTTCCCGTTTGCCATCTGATCAAGGCCGCGCTCGGTTGACAGGCTAAGTTTCAAAATAATTTCAGTGATTTAAAAGATCTGGTCACTTGTGAACAGACGCACCGTAATCAGTTCTTTTCGACTTGCTACATACTCTGAAAAGTCCTGATTGCCGCAACCACCGTTTCGCTGCGATAGGGCTTTGAAATGAACAGGGCATTTGCGGGGATTGTCAGCGGTCGGGATTTGCCTGTGGTCACGATGATATGGACGGGAGGCCATCTGTCGCGCACGTAGGCGGCGAGTTTGAGTCCGTCCATCGAGCCAGGCATATCGATGTCTGTGAAGACCAGATGGATATCTTCTCGCGTTTCCAGGACGGCAATCGCCGTGTCGGCATCACGAGCTTCAATCACACTATAGCCTTCTGCTACCAGTTCTCCGCTGATGAACTCACGAACAAACGGTTCGTCCTCGACAACCAGTACAGTCGGCATCCGCACATTCCCAGTGGTAAGAAGCAAGCAGACCGCGACTGCTGAGGTCTGAAGTCGTTAGGTGTCCTTGATACTGGTAGCCTCCGGACGATGTACCGGCCAACGGCTCTTTGCCGGCCATTCCCTCAGCTATCTGCCGAATAATCGTCTTATGAGCCAAACGTTCCCAGGCCGCTGGTCGGCCGGGCGACACGATTCGATCGCGGCTATCTTGGTCAACCCTTAGCGCGCGAAAGCCGCCTCCATCGCCTTCCTCGTCTTGATGGTCTCGTTGTTGGCGTCAAACTCCACGTCACTCCAACGCACGATCTCACCATGCGCGACGTCGTGCTTCAGCTTGAGGCGATGCGCCAGCCCGATCGGCAGGGCGCTTGCTTTGAGGCTCGCGGCCGCCGGCACCAACTTGCCCCACACGGTGTAGCCGCCTTCGCCGTCCAGCATCTCGCCGGCGCGCAGATTGCGCTTGGCCACGGCTGCGACGTCGCCGCGGAAGCCGTCGGGCTGGCCGGTCGGCTCGCCGCGCAGCGCGGCCGAGAGGATCGAGATGTTCAGCTCGAGCCCGATCAGGTGGTACGGCTTGTACATCGCCGCGAAACGTCCGCTGCCGTCAGTCTTCAGGCCATATTGCCTGAAGCAGTCCGCCGCGTAGTCGTTCGGCGCCTCCAGCACGACATAGACGCCCCAGCGTAGGTCGCGAAACACCGGTCGTCCGTCGCGCTCGAGTGACGACACCACCTCCACCACGCCGGACCGCTCCAGCACGCCACCGCGCGAGCGCGGGCGCATGATGTGCGGGAGGTCGTCAACGCCGCAGGGCGGGAACAGCAGTCCTTCCGAGGGCACGTCGAGGCCGCAGGCGTTCGCAATCGCCGCCATCTCGATCGCGGACTTGGTGCCGTCGAGGAAGGAGTTGAACATCTGCGGATTCATCCCGGCCGACTGCGCCTCGCCCGCGGTGAGTCCGTAATGTTGCCAGACGCCGTCCGGCGTCACGTCGTGATAGGCCGGCAGATATTTCGTGCCCTTGCCGGCGGCGACGACGCGAAAGCCGGTGGCGCGGGCCCAGTCGACCATCTCTGCCGTCAGCGCCGGCTGGTCGCCATAGGCAAGCGAGTAGACCACGCCTGCCTTGCGCGCTTCCTCGGCGAGCAGCGGACCCGCCAGCACGTCGGCCTCGACATTGACCATGACGATATGCTTGCCCGCCGCGATCGCGGCGCGCGCATGCCTGATGCCGACGGCCGGATTGCCGGTCGCCTCCACCACCACATCCATCGCACCGCCGGCAATAGCGCGCGCGCCGTCATCGGTGAATGTGGTCGCCGCGATCCGCTCGGCGGTCCAGCCGACCGTGCGGCAAGCCTCGCGCGCGCGCTCGCGGTCGATGTCGATGATGATCGGCACCTCCAGCCCCGGCGTGTGCGGCACCTGCGCCAGAAACATCGAGCCGAATTTGCCGGCGCCGATCAGCGCGACACGGACAGGCTTGCCGGTGGCGGCGCGGGCCTGGAGGAGTCGGAAGAGGTTCATGGGGGGAATGTCCAGTAATCGAAACAATCAAAGTTCGTCATTCCGGGGCGCGCGAAGCGCGAACCCGGAATCCATCGGGCCGCAGAGATTGCGGGCAAATGGATTCCGGGCTCGACGCTTCCGGGCCGAGCTTCGCGCGGTCCCGTCGCGTCGCCCCGGAATGACAGGTTACTCCGCCGCTTGCCGCGGCGCTCGTGCGAGCCGCACCAACGCGTCGTCGTCGACCGTCCTGATCGGCGCGAAGTCGCGATGCGCGATATACTCCGGCCGCGTCGGTGTGCGGATGTAGTTCGAGACCGCGTTCAGCGTCAGGTACACGATCTTGCGCGGATAAGGCGTGATGTTGCCGGCCGAGCCGTGCACGAGATTGCCGTGGAACATCAGCATGCCGCCGCCCTTGCCGGTCGGTGCGACGATGCCGCCCTGCTTGACCAGCCGCGTCACGGTCTCCTCATCCAGGGTCCACAGCGGATAGGACGTGGTGGCAAGGTCATGCGAGGCCTGGAGATCGCCGGCATTCTGGCTCTGCGGCACCAGCATCAAGGGGCCGTTGATCGGCATCACCTCGTCGAGGAAGATCGCGATGTTCATCGCGCGCGGCTCCGGCATGCCGTCGTCGCGCTTCCAGGTGCCGTAATCCTGGTGCCACTGCCAGACGTCGCCGGTGAAGGCCGATTTTGCGTTGATCTTGAACTGGTGCATGTAGACCGGCTCGCCGAACAGCTGCTCGACCGGATCGATCATGCGCGGATGCGCGCCCAGAATGCCGAAAGCCTCATTATAGAGATGCGCGGCAAAGGCCGTGCGCGGCGCGCCGCTCTTCTCGCGCCAGACCTCGGGCCGGTTGGCGTCATAGATGCCGACCGCCTCGCGCGCGAGGAAATCGACCTCCTCCTGGCTGAACAGTTCTGGCAGGAACAGCCAGCCCTCGCGGTGGAAGAACTCCAATTGCTCCTGAGACAATTTCATGGGTCGTCCTCCTTCGTTTGTTTATTTTTTGTCATTCCGGGGCACGCGAAGCGTGAGCCCGGAATCCATTTATCTGCAGTCTCTGCCGCCTGATGGATTCCGGGCTCGGTCCTACGGACCGCCCCGGAATGACCGCGTATGCGTCGCTACGCCGCCACCTCGTCCGTCGCCCTCAATCTCTCCTCAGTCATCCGTCCCGCCGTCTGCGCATGCGCGAGCGCGGCGCGCTCGGCCGCCTTCGCATCGCCCGCGAGAATGTGTCCAGCGATCGCCGCATGCTCGGCCCAGGCGCTGCCGCGATAGTCGAGCTCTGAGAGCACCGTCGCCATCGAGCGGCGCATATGCGGCCATTGCGGCGTGATCGTCTCCTCGATCACGGGATTGCCGGCGAGCTGATAGATCGCGCGGTGAAAATCGACATCGAGCGTGATCAGCTCGGCAAGCGTCGTGTTGCGGTCGATGCCGCGTCCGGCGGCGAGCGCCGCGTCGAGCCGCGCGCGTCCTGCTGCGTCGCTTGCGGCACGCATCGCTGCGAGCCGCGCCGCCAGCGCATCGATCGCGCCGCGCACTTCGTAGAGCTGGCGGATGCGGGAAGGATCAAGCTGGGTGACTTCAAAGCCGCGCCGGCCGCTCTCGGCGACGAGTCCCTGCCGGTGCAACAGGTGCAACGCGTGCGACACCGGCTGGCGCGAGACGCCGAGCTTGTCGGCGAGTTCGTTCTGGCGAATGCGCTGGCCAGGCTGAAGCGTGCGGTCGGCGATCGCCTCCAGGATCCGGGCATAGACCTGATCGATCAGGTTCGGGAGCGGGTCGAGAGGGATCACGCCGGCAGCTCCGAAAAGGGAATACGGAATTCCGTATTCGAAACTACGGAGGAAGGTCGAGAGCGTCAAGCGCTACCTGGATACCGCGCGCGTCGCTCTTTGAGGGACGGCTAAGCTATTGATCTTGCTGGGCCCGGCTACTGTGCATGGGGTTGTTTTCGCTAAAAAGCGTTTGTCGGCGGCGCGCTACTCCGCCAAAAACGCGTTCACCGCCGCGCCAAACTCCTTCGGCGCCTGCTCGAACATCCAGTGCCCGGCATTCGGGATCACCGCCGTGCTGCTGCCTGCAATGTGCTCGGCCAGCACGCGCCACATCACCGACAGGCTGCCGGTGGTGGCGCCGCCGCCGATCAGCAGCGTCGGTGTCCTGATCGCCTGCGCATCCGCGAGCGTGTAGGACCGGCGCTGCTCGTTGATCTGGCCGAGGAAGGTGATGGCGTTGTCGCGCAGTTGCTGCTTGGCCGCCGCCGGCACCCGCCGCCACGAGCCGTCGCCCTCGATGCCTTCGTAGAAATTCTGCAGCGCGCCCTCGATGTCGCCGGCGCGGATCATCTCGACCGAACGCGCCGTGCGCGCGGCCAGCGGTGGATGCGCGGGCGTGCCTTCCGGCACCGGCAGACTGGCATCGAGATCGCCGCCGGGCTCAGCCAGCACCAGCTTTCGCAACAGATCAGGCCGCGCTTGCGCGACCCGAAACGCGATGTGGCCGCCGCGCGAGTGGCCCATCAAGTCGATAGGTCCGGGCCTGACCTGCTCGATAAACGCGATCGTGTCCGCGACGTGCTGGGCCATCTTGTAATCGTCGCCGACGGCATCCCAATGCTCGGGAAAGAAGTGCCGCAGGCTGACCGAGATCACGCGATGGGATTTCGACAGCGGGCCGAGCACTGAGTACCAGGTGCGGAAATCCCCTAACGTGCCGTGCACGCAGACCAGCGGCGGGCCCTCGCCGACTTCGAGATAGGCCATGTCGTATCCGTTGACGCGAAATGTCTGCATGTTCAGCTCGCCAGAAAATCGAGGACGACTTCGGAGTATTTTTGCGGCGCCTGCTCGAACATCGGATGCGTCGCGTTCGGGATGATCGCCGTCTTGGAATAGGGCACGTGCGCAGCCAGCGCATGCAGCACCTTCGGCAGCAGGCCCTTGGTCCGCGCGCCCAGGATGAACAGCGTCGGCATCAGAATCGACTCCGCATCGGCCTTCGAGAACGGCGGGCGATTGTCGCGGACCTGGCCGATCAGCGTGAAGGCGTTGTCGCGCAGGTTCTGCTTCACCATCGCCGGGAGCCGCGGCCAGGTGCCGGGGCCCTCCAGCGTGTCGACGAAGACGGCGAGGCCGCCGTCGACGTCACCGGCCGATATCTTCTCTGCGGAGGCCGTGAAGCGCGCCAGCAGCGGCGAGGGCCCGCCGGCATAGTCGGGATCGAGGCTGGCATCGAGTTCGCCGCCGGGCTCGGCCAGGATCAGCCGCCGCAGCAGATCCGGCCGCGCTTGCGCCACGCGGAAACAGATATGCCCGCCGCGCGAATGGCCCATCAGATCGACCGGGCCGAGGTCGAGCTGCTCGATGAAGGCGATCACGTCGTCGACATGCTGGGCGATCGAATAGGTGTCGCCGACGCCGTCCCAGCGGTCGGGGAAGAAGTGGCGCAGGCTGACGCTGATGACCCGGTGCCGCTGCGTCAGTGGGCCCAGCACGCAGCCCCAGACGCGGAAGTCGGAAAGCGAGCCGTGCACGCAGACCAGCGCCGGGCCGCCTTCGTCCTCGCCCACGTCGAGATAGGGCATGTCGTAACCGTTGACGTGGAGGCTTTGCATTCTGGGCTCGCGAAAAGGGGAGGCGGAACTCCTGTGCAAGATTCCCGGAAACCGGGTGGATCGCAACTATTTCCAAGCCTACATTTGGCCAGAGATCACAATGGGGGCATGCGACGAGGACGCAAAGCCGGGAACCAAGTCATGACCGACCAGCATTTCGTTCTGTTCGACACCAAGATCGGCCTGTGCGCCGTGGCCTGGGGCCCGCGCGGCATCAACGGCACGCAATTGCCGATGGGCGGCGAGCAGAAGATCCGCACCCGCATCACCCAGCGCCATGCTGAGGCCAGCGAGGCCGAACCCACGGCCGAAGTGCAGCAGGCGATCGATCGCATCGTCAAGCTGCTCGCGGGTGAGCCGGACGACCTCATCGACATCCCGCTCGATCTCGATGGTGTCCCCGACTTCAACCGCGGCGTCTACGCGATCGCCCGTACCATCCCGCCCGGCAAGACCCTGACCTATGGGGATATTGCGAAGCGCCTCGGCGGCGTCCAGCTGTCGCGCGATGTCGGCCAGGCGCTCGGACACAATCCGTGCCCGATCGTCGTGCCCTGCCACCGCGTGCTCGCGGCCGGCAACAAGCCGGGCGGCTTCTCGGCCAATGGCGGCGTGGTGACGAAGCTGAAGATGCTCGAGATCGAAGGCGCGCTGGTGAACCACACGCCGAGCCTGTTTGATTGAGGCTTGAGCGCTATATCTTCGCCGCCGTCTTCGGCCAATATTTGTCGCGCAGATGGCGCTTCACCAGCTTGCCGGTCGGCGTGCGCGGCAGCTCGGCTTCGAAATCGACCGAGCGCGGGCATTTGATCCCGGAGAGGCGCGTCTTGCAGAACGCGATCAGGTCGGCCTCGAGTTCCTTGCCGGCGCGCTTCGGATCGTGCGGCTGCACCACCGCCTTCACCTCCTCGCCCATCTCCTCGTTCGGTACGCCGAATACAGCGACATCTGCGACCTCGGGGTGGGTGATCAGCACGTCCTCGGTCTCCTGCGGATAGATGTTCACGCCGCCCGAGATGATCATGTAGGACTTGCGGTCGGTGAGAAACAGGAAGCCGTCCTTGTCGAGATAGCCGACGTCGCCGAGCGTCGACCAGCCTTTCGCGTTGTAGGCCTTCTTCGTCTTCTCGGGATCGTTGTGATAGGTGAACGCCGGCGCGTCGGCGAAGTACACCGTGCCGATCTCACCTAGCGGCTGCTCCTCGTCGTTCTCGTCCAGAATCTTGATCTTGCCGACCACGGCGCGGCCGACGCTGCCGCGATGCTCCAGCCATTGCTGCGAATTGCAGACGGTGACGCCGTTGCCTTCCGAGCCCGCGTAGTACTCGATCAGGATCGGTCCCCACCATTCGATCATCTTTGCCTTGACGTCGACCGGGCACGGCGCCGCGGCGTGGATCGCGCCCTTGAGTGTCGAGACGTTGTACTTGGTGCGAATATCGTCGGGCAGCTTCAGCATGCGCACGAACATGGTCGGCACCAGCTGCGACTGCGTGACCTTGTATTTCTCGACCAGCTTCAAGAATTCTTCGGCGTCGAAATGCTCCATGATGATGGAAGTGCCGCCGAGCACGATCGCCATCATGTTGAAGCGCAGGGGAGCCGCGTGATAGAGCGGCGCCGGCGATAGATAAGTGCTGTCGGCGTTCATGCCGCACATGTCGGCGCAGAGCACCCGCAGGAACGCGTTCGGCACGTCGATCTTGTTGCCCTCGAAAGCCTTCTTGATGCCCTTGGGTCGGCCGGTCGTGCCCGACGAATACAGCATGTCGTAGCCGGCGACCTCGTCGGCGACCGGCGTCACCGGCTGCGCGGCCGCTTCCTTGTCATAGGAGCGGAAGCCGGGGAGCGGCTCGTCAACCATGTAGAAGATCGGCTCGTCGGCCGTGCCCTTGATCAGGCCTTTGATCTGGTCGGCGCATTTCGGCGTGGTGATCACGATCTTGGCGCCGCAATCGCCGATGATGTAGTCGATCTCGTCCTGCTTCAGGTAGCGGCTGATCGCAGTGTAATAGAGCCCGCTGCGTTGCGCGGCCCAGCAGATCTCCATGAAAGCGAGGCGGTTCTCCATCAGCAGCGCGATGTGGTCACCGGCCTTCAGCCCGAGCGAGCGGAACAGGTGTGCGCCCTGGTTCGAGAGTTCGTCGAGCTCGCGATAGGTGATCGCCTTGCCGGTTCCGGCCATCTGGTAGGCGATCTTGTCGGGCGTGGTCTTCGCGTAGACGGATGGATGGGTCATGGCGTTTCCTCAAAAAAAGAGGCGAGCGGTGAATGGCGAAAGGGGCGGATGCCGCTCCCTATCACCACTCACCACTCGCCATTCGGTCTCCGCTTTTCTTCTTACAGTCGTTCGACGATCGTTACATTCGCCATGCCGCCGCCTTCGCACATGGTCTGGAGACCATAGCGCTTGCCGCGCTGGTGCAGGGCGTGGACCAGCGTCGTCATCAGCTTGGTGCCGGAGCCGCCGAGCGGATGGCCGAGTGCGATGGCGCCGCCATTGACGTTGAGACGTTCCGGGTCGGCGCCGGTGGTCTTCAGCCATCCAGTCGGCACTGACGCGAAGGCCTCGTTGACCTCGAACAAATCGATGTCGTCGATCTTCATGCCGGCCTTCTCCAGCGCACGCTTGGTGGCGTGCAGCGGCGCGTCGAGCATGATCACGGGATCGCCGCCCATCATGGTCATGTGGTGGATGCGCGCGAGCGGCTTCACGCCGAGTTGCTTCAGGCCGCGCTCGTTCACCACCATGACGCCGGATGCGCCGTCGCAGATTTGGCTGGCGCTGGCTGCGGTCAGCTTGCCGTTCTCAGCGATCAGCTTGACACCCTTGATGCCATCGAGCGTGGCGTCGAAGCGGATGCCTTCATCGATGTGGTGGGTGTCCTTGCTGCCGTCGGCGCGGGTGATCTCGAGCGGCACGATCTCCTTCTTGAAGTGACCGGCTTGCGTTGCCGCGATCGCGCGTTGATGGCTGTTGTAGGAATATTCGTCGAGCTCGTTCTTGGAGAGGCCGTACTTCTCGGCCATCATCTCCGCGCCGGTGAACTGGCTGAACACGATGTTCGGATAACGATGCTCGATGCCCGGGCTCTTGTAGTTGCCAAAGCCGTTCTTGGCCGGAAGCTGCGACGACAGGCCCATCGGCACGCGTGTCATCGATTCCACGCCGGCGGCGATCACCACGTCCATCGTGCCGGACATCACGGCTTGCGCGGCAAAGTGCAGCGCCTGCTGCGACGAGCCGCACTGGCGGTCGATCGATGTGCCCGGTACGCTCTCCGGCAGTTTTGATGCCATGATGGCGTTGCGTGCGACGTTGTTGGATTGCTCACCGACCTGCATCACGCAGCCCATGATCACGTCTTCGACCAAAGCAGGATCAAGCTTGGTGCGGTCGACCAGCTCGTCCAGCACCTTTGCGGCGAGATCGGCCGGATGCCAGCCGGCGAGGCGGCCCCCCTTGCGCCCGCCGGCGGTACGCGCAGCGGCGACGATGTAAGCCTCGGCCATCTCGGTCTCTCCCTGGATTGTTCTGTATCGAATTGTTTGTCGGCGCGGATTTAAGGGGCGAGAGATCGTTTAGTCAATCGATCAATTAACTCTTGTGGGGAGGCGCTGCTTCGGCTTATCTGCGCGCTGCCTAGGGCACATCAGGGATCTCCGTGACTACCAGCGTACCGAACAGGCTCCCCAGCGGAAAGAATTCCACGGCAGAGAAATTGCTCGTGGCCGCGAGCGAGCTGATGATCGAACGCTCCTCGATCGAGATTTCGCTGAGCGACATCGCGCAAAAATCCGGCGCCAACGCCGCCCTGGTCAAATATCATTTCGGCAACAAGGACGGCTTGCTCCTGGCGCTGCTCGAGCGCGACGCGGGGACGGAGCTGTCCAATCTCGAATATCTGCTGGCCCAGCCGATCACGCCGACCGCGAAGCTGAAGCTGCATATCGCCGGCATCATCCGCGCCTATCACCGGTTTCCCTACATGAACCGGTTGATCCACTATCTCCTGCACGAGAGCGTTGCGGGCTCCGCGGACGAAGTCTCGAAATTCTTCGTGGCGCCGCTGCTCGACTTCCATCGCCGCCTGCTGGCCGAAGGCGTCAGCCGCGACGAGTTTCGCCAAACCGATCCGGTGCTGTTCTACACCAGTCTGATCGGCGCTTGCGATCATCTGTTCTTCGGCCGGCACGCGATGTCTCGAGCGACCGGCGTCGGCCCGGTCACCGACGAAGTTTGCCGGCAATATATCAAGCACATGGAAACGCTGATCTGCGGCGGCATCCTCACGAAGATCGAGGAAGCTGTCGCGGCCGGATAATCCGGCCGGAACTTAGAAGTCTAGAGAAGAAACGCCCAAGGAAAGGTAGTTACGATGCAGTTGAAAGACGTTGCCGTTCTCATCACCGGCGGTGGCTCGGGCCTCGGTGCCGCGACCGCCCGCGCCATGGCCGTCAAGGGCGCCAAGATCGGCGTGATCGACCAGAGCAAGGAAAACGCCGAGAAGGTAGCAGCCGAAGTGAAGGGCGTGGCCCTTCATGCCGATGTCACCGACGAGGATGGCATCAAGGCCGCGATTGCCAAGGCCGAAGCCGCGCACGGCGTCGCGCGCGTATTGATGAACTGCGCCGGCATCGGCGGCTCGCAGCGGATCGTCGGCAAGGACGGTGTCTATCCGCTGGCAAAGTTCGCGCGCATCATCAACGTCAATCTGATCGGCACTTTCAATTGCCTGCGGCTGTTCGCGGAACGTCTCGTCACGATCGAGCCGGTCGGTGAAGAACGCGGCGTCATCATCAACACGGCATCGGTTGCCGCTTACGAAGGCCAGATCGGCCAGATCGCCTATGCGGCGTCGAAGGGCGGCGTTGTCGGCCTGACGTTGCCGGCAGCGCGCGACCTCGCCAGCCAGAAAATCCGCGTCAACACCATCGCGCCCGGCCTGTTTCTGACGCCGCTGCTGATGGGCCTGAACGAAGAGGCTCGCAAGAGCCTGGGTGCCCAGGTGCCGCATCCCGCACGCCTCGGCGACGCCAATGAATACGGCTCGCTCGCCGTGCACATCGTCGAGAACGCGATGCTGAATGGCGAGACCATCCGCCTCGACGGCGCGATTCGTATGGCGCCAAGGTAGACTCTTCTTCCCTTCTCCCCTTGTGGGAGAAGGTGGCGCGAAGCGCCGGATGAGGGGTTTGCATCCGCAGAGACAGACCCCTCACCCAAGTGAGTACCTGGTCAGCGACGTACATGCCCTCTCCCACAGGGGGAGAGGGCGCAACAACAGCCATCTCACGCGCGGATGTACGAGGATCCCATGTCCCAACCGCTGCTGATCGAGCACAACGACGGCGTCGACCGGGTGACGCTCAATCGTCCCGAACACCTCAACGCGCTCGATCCGGCGCTGATCGATGCGCTCAACATCTATTTCCAAGGCCTCCAGCGCAACCGCGACACGCGCGTGGTGGTGCTGAAGGGGGCGGGCAAGAATTTCTGCGCGGGCCTCGATCTCAAGGCTGCGATGGCGCGGCGTGCTGGCCAGCAGGAGCCACCCGGCGTCACCGAGTCGCTCGACTCGCAGCGGCGCATCGCGGACATCGTGATGCTGATGCGGCGCTGTCCGCAGCCGATCCTGGCGCTGGTGCAGGGCGCGGCGGCCGGCGGCGGCTTTGCGTTGGCGCTTGCGTCCGACATCCGCATCGCGACGAAGTCCGCGCGGATGAATTGCGCTTTCATCAAGCTCGGTCTTGGCGGCTGCGACATCGGCACCAGCTACTTCCTGCCGCGCCTCGTCGGTGTCTCCGTTGCGTCGGAGCTGATCCTGACAGGACGCTTTATCGGCGCCGAGCGTGCGCTCGCAGTCGGGCTGGTCTCGGAGGTCGTGGACGAAGACAAGCTCGATGACGCCGCCGAGCCGTACATCGACGCCATGATCACGGCATCGCCCGTAGGCCTGCGACTGTCGAAGGAGTGTCTCAACATGAGCGTGGATGCCGGATCGCTGGAGGCTGTCATCGCGATGGAGGACCGCAACCAGGTCCTGTGCAGCCGCTCCGAGGAATTCTCAGAAGGCATCAGGGCCTTCCTTGAGAAGCGAAAGCCTGTCTATATCCAGCGCTGAACGACGAAGATCCGCAAAGGACAATAATTCCGGGAGACGCAAAATGAGTGGAAGCGCGGCGGCGGTGATGTCAAAGCCCGCCTTTCGCAAGGTTGAGTGGCTGGCGCGCGACATCGATGTCGAGCGCCGCGGCGACGGCACGGTGGTGCTGAAGTCGCGCATTCCCTTGCAGGCTTACGAGACGCACCTTCCGGCCTCGCTGACAAAATGGGCGAAGGAAGCGCCCGAGCGCATCTGGCTCGCGCAGCGCGGTGGCCCGAACCGTGAATGGCGCAAGGTCTCCTACGGCGACGCCAAGCGCACCGCCGATGCACTGACGCAAGCGCTGCTGAATCTCAAACTCAATGGCCGGCCGGTCGCGATCCTCTCCGGCAATTCGATCGAGCATGCGCTGATGACGCAGGCTGCGATGCAGGCACGCTCGCCGGCAGCACCGGTGTCGCCGGCCTACTCCTTGATGAGTCACGATCACGTCAAGCTGAAGTACCTGTTCGACCTGATCAAGCCAGCCGTGGTGATGGTGCAGGATGGCCCGACCTTCGCGAAGGCGCTCAACGCACTCGATCTCACCGGCGTCACTGTCGTTCACGTCGTGCGGCCCTGCGAGGGCGTCAAGAGCGTCAGCTTTGCCGAGCTCGCGGCGACGCCTGTCACGAAGGATGTCGACGCGTCGATCGCGAAGATCACGCCCGACACCGTCGGCAAGCTGCTCTTCACCTCCGGCTCGACCGGCATGCCAAAGGCGGTCATCAACACGCAAGAGATGATGTGCGCCAATGCGGCGATGATGATGCAGGTGCGGCCGCGCACGGCGGGTGGACCGCTGGCGACTGTGCTCGACTGGATGCCCTGGAATCACACCATGGGCGGCAATGCCGCGTTCCATCCTGTGCTGGTCGATGGCGGAACGCTCTATATCGACGACGGCCGTCCGATGCCTGGCCAGCTCGAGGAGACGATCAAGAATCTCCGCGAGATCTCGCCGACCTATTACGCCAACGTGCCGGCAGGCTACGCCGCGCTTGCGGCGGCGATGGAGAAGGACGACGCGCTCTGCCGCTCCTTCTTCAAGAATCTCTCAATCATGGCCTATGGCGGTGCGCGGCTGCCGGACGATCTCTACGACCGCATGCAGGCCCTCGCCGTGAAGACCACTGGCGAGCGCATCGTGTTTTACACCGGCTGGGGCTCGACCGAGACCGCGCCAACCTCGACCGGAACCTATTGGGACACCGAGCGCGTCGGCCTGATCGGCCTGCCGTTCCCCGGTGTCGAACTGAAGATGGTGCCATGCGGCTCGAAATACGAGCTGCGCCTGCGCGGCGTCAACGTCACGCCCGGCTATTTTGGCCAGCCGGATCTGACGAAGAAGATGTTCGACGAGGAAGGCTTTTACTGCATCGGCGACGCCGGCATTTTCGTCGATGATTCTGATCCGGTGAAGGGCATCATCTTTTTCGGCCGCGTGGTTGAGGACTTCAAGCTCACCACCGGGACCTTCGTTCATGTCGGGTCGCTTCGCACTGATGCGATCGCTGCCGCGACCCCGGCTGTGCATGATGCGCTGGTCGCGGGACAGGATCTTCCCTTCATCGGTCTGCTTGCCTGGCCGAACCTGCACGCCTGTCGGCAGCTCGTCGGCAATCCCGATTTGAGTTTTGAGGACGCCGTGAAGCATCCTGAGGTGATCGCCTGCTTCAAGCGCGGGCTGGAAGCTCATAACAGGGAATGCGAAGGCGCCAGCAGCCGCATCATCGCGCGCGCGATGCTGATGGCCGAGCCACCTTCGATCGACGGCAACGAGCTCACCGACAAGGGCTACATCAACCAGCGCGCCGGCCTGGAACGCCGTGCCGCGCTGGTGGCGCGGCTCTATGCGGACGCGCCGGATCAAGACGTCATCATTTTCAAGTAATCGACATCATCAACACGGGTACGCCGCCATGAACTTCGATTTCTCTGACGACCAGAAGCAGCTCCGCGATCAGGCGCGCAAATTCCTCACCGAAAAATGTTCGCCGAAGGCGGTGCGTGTCGTGCTCGACGGCAAGGCGCCGTATGACAAGGAGCTTTGGAAGGGTCTCGCCGAGATGGGCTTTCTCGGCGTCGCGATCCCTGAGGACTTTGGCGGTGCAGGCGCGGGTCATCTTGAGCTCTGCGTGATTGCAGAGGAGATGGGCCGGGCAAACGCGCCGGTGCCGTTCTCGTCGACTGTCTATCTCGCGGCCGAAGCGCTGCTGATCGCAGGCAGCGCTGCGCAGAAGAAGAAGTGGCTGCCGGCGATTGCCTCGGGCGAGGCGATCGGCACGCTGGCGCTGTTCGAGGGCAAGGGCAATCCGTCGCCGAAGAACGTCAAGCTTACTGCCGCCAATGGTGTGCTCAACGGAGTGAAGAAGCCGGTCGCCGATGGCGCGATCTCCGACTTCGCGGTGGTTGCCGCGCGCACGGGATCGGCCGGGCGCGACAGCGACATCTCGCTGTTCCTGGTCGATCTCAAAGCTGGTGGTGTCGAGATCAAAAGCCTCACCAATCTCGATCCGACCCGCGGGCAAGCCGAGATCGCTTTCAAAGACTGCAAGGCCGAACCGCTCGGCACTGCCGGCGAAGGCTGGAGCATCCTGACCCAGGTTCTCGACCGCGCCGCGGTGCTGTGCGCCTTCGAACAGGTGGGCGGCTCCGACCGCGCGCTGGAAATGGGCCGAGACTACGCGCTCGACCGCATCGCCTTCGGCCGCCAGATCGGCTCGTTCCAGGCGGTCAAGCACATGCTCGCCGACATGTATGTGTCGGCGACGCTGGCGCGCTCCAACAGCTATTACGGCGCCTGGGCGCTCTCGACCAACGCGGGCGAGTTGCCCGAAGCGGCAGCCGCCGCGCGCATCAGCGCGACACAGGCGTTCCAGCATTGCGCCAAGAACAACATCCAGGTTCACGGCGGCATGGGCTTCACCTGGGAGTTCGACTGCCACATGTACTACCGCCGCGCCAACGCGATGGCGCTCGGGCTCGGCAGCCTGTCCTATTGGGAAGACCAGTTGATCGACCGTATGCGCAAGAAGAACGCGGCGTAAGCGAAGGACAGCGTCATGAACTTCGACGACACCCCGCAAGAGGCCGAATTCCGCACTACGGCCCGCGCCTGGATCGCGGCGAACGCGCCGAAGCAATATGAGGAAGAGCTGCGCAAGTCTTCGCTCGGCCGCACGCAGCTCAAGAACGCCAATATCCTGGAAGTCGCAAAGGCCTGGCAGAAGAAAAAGGCCGATGCCGGCTGGGCCTGCCTGCACTGGCCGAAGGACTATGGCGGGCGCGGTTCCTCGCCGATCGAGCGCGTGATCTGGCAGCAGGAGGAGGGGCCGTTCGGTAAGCTCTCCGGCATGTTCATCATCGGCCACGGCATGTGCGGGCCGACCATGATGGCGTTCGCGCGCGAGGAGCATAAGCGCAGCTACCTGCCGCCGCTCGCTTCCGGTGAAAAAGTCTGGTGCCAGTTGTTCTCCGAGCCCGCCGGCGGCTCGGATGTCGCGGGCCTGCGCACGCGCGCCGAGAAAGACGGCGACGAGTGGGTGATCAACGGCCAGAAGATCTGGACGTCCGGCGCGCATTATTCCGATTACGGCATCCTGCTCACCCGCACCGATCCCAATGTGGCCAAGCACAAGGGCCTCACCATGTTCTTCCTGGACATGAAGAGCCCGGGCGTCGAGGTGCGACCGATCAAGCAGGCGAGCGGTGCCTCGGACTTCAACGAAGTCTATTTCACCAACGTGCGTATTCCTGACCATCAGCGCCTCGGCGAGGTCAATGACGGCTGGAACGTCTCGCTGACCACGCTGATGAACGAGCGCATGTCGATCGGCGCGGGCGTCTCGACCGGCTTCCCGGAGCTGTTCGACTATTGCTCCAGCCTGATGCTGGAGGATGGTCCTGCGATCGAGGACCGCGCGGTGCGCTCGAAGCTTGCGAACTGGGCCGTAAAGGCGAGTGGCTTGCGCTACACCAGCATGCGCGCGATCTCGGCGCTGTCGAAGGGCGAGCGGCCGGGGCCGGAGAATTCGATCGGTAAGCTGGTGGCGGGATCGATGATCCAGGACGTCGCGACCTATGCGCTCGACTTGCAGGGCGCGGCCGGCGTGGTCAGCGGTCCGGAGGATGCCGAAGTGGCCGGCCGCTTCCAGGCGATGCTGCTGCGCGCGCCGGGCACCCGCGTTGAAGGCGGCACCGACGAGATCATGCGCAACATCATCGCCGAGCGGGTGCTGGGCCTGCCTGGCGATATCCGTGTCGACAAGGACGTGCCGTTCAACAAGATCCCGACGAAGGGAAGAGGTTAGAGGTTCGCCATGAATTTCGACGATACGCCGCAGGAAGCCGCATTCCGCGCGACCGCGCGCAAATGGGTCGACGCCAATGCGCCGAAAGAGCTGCACGCCGAGTTGTCAAAATCCTCGCTCGGCCGCATCCGGCTCGCCAAGCACGACATCGTCGATGTCGGCAAGGCCTGGCAGAAGAAGAAGGCCGAGGGTGGTTGGGCCTGCCTGCACTGGCCGAAGGAATATGGCGGCCGTGGCGCCACCCCGATCGAGCGGGTGATCTGGCAGCAGGAAGAAGGCGTCTACGGCAAGCTGACGCAGCCGTTCCAGATCGGCGAAGGCATGTGTGGCCCGACCGTGATGGCCTGGGGCAGTGAGGATGCCAAGCGCCGCCATCTGCCGAAGCTGGCTTCGGGCGAGGAGATCTGGTGTCAGCTGTTCTCCGAGCCGTCGGCAGGCTCCGACGTCGCGGGCCTGCGCACGCGCGCCGAGAAGAAGGGCGACAATTGGGTCGTCAACGGCCAGAAGATCTGGACCTCGGGCGCGCACTACTCGGACTTCGGTCTTTTGATCGCGCGCACCGATCCCAATGTGCAGAAGCACAAGGGCCTCACCATGTTCTTCCTGGACATGAAGAGCCCGGGCGTCGAGGTCCGCCCGATCAAGCAGGCCAACGGCATGCAGGAGTTCAACGAGGTCTATTTCACCGACGTGGTGATCCCCGACAGCCAGCGCCTCGGCGCCGTCGGAGAAGGCTGGGGCGTCTCGCTGACCACGCTGATGAACGAGCGCATGTCGATCGGTTCGCGGCTTGCGACCGGCGTGCCTGAACTGTTCGAGTTCTGCTCGAACCTGATGCTGGAGGACGGGCTCGCCATCGACGATCCCGCCGTGCGCTCAAAACTTGCGAGCTGGGCGGTGAAGTCGAGCGGGCTGAAATACACCAGCTACCGCGCGATCTCGTCGCTGTCGAAGGGCGAACGGCCGGGGCCGGAGAACTCGATCGGCAAGCTTGTTTCCGGCATGATGCTCCAGGACATCGCGACCTACGCCATGGATCTCCAGGGCGCGGCCGGTGCTCTCACCGGCACGGACGAGGAGACGGTGCAGGGCCAATTCCAGCAGATGCTGCTGTCCTCGCCCTCGATGCGCATTGCCGGCGGCACCGATGAGATTTTGCGCAACATCATCGCCGAGCGCGTGCTGGGCCTGCCCGGCGATATTCGCGTCGACAAGGACGTGCCGTATAACAAGATCCCGACGAAGGGGCGATGATCCCGGATGGTGGAATCGCAGGGTGGGTTAGCCCCGCGGATGCGCGAAGCGCAATCCGCTAGGCGTAACCCACCACTGTCTATCTCAGCGGAAACAAAAGAGGTGGGTTACGCCTTCGGCTAATCCACCCTACGAAGAGAACCGATCCATGGACGCAAAAGTAAACCAAAACGACCGCATCGGCGTGCTCGAAGAACTCCTCAACGAGCGCTACTCCGTCCGCGCTTTCCTTCCAAAAGAAGTCGACCGCGCCACCGTCGAGCATGTGCTGACCACGGCGCAGCGCACCGCGTCCTGGTGCAACAGCCAGCCCTGGCAGGTGCTGATCGCGAGCGGTGATGCCAAGGAACGCTTCCGCAAAGCGATCTATGCGGAGGCGGCATCCGGCGGCAAGGACGACCACGATTTCACGCCGCCGCGCGAGTATGTCGGCGTCTATCAGGAGCGCCGCCGCGAGAGCGGCTTTCAGCTCTACAACACGCTGGGAATCGCCAGGGGTGACAAGGCCGCTTATGGCAAGCAGGCGCTGGAGAACTACAATTTCTTCGGCGCGCCGCATGTCGCGATCATCCACACCAACGAGCCGCTCGGCATCTATGGCGCGATCGATTGCGGCGCTTACGTCTCGAACTTCATGCTGGCCGCGCAGGCGCTTGGGCTCGGCACCATTCCGCAGGCAGCATTGGCACGCCATTCCGGCCTGATCCGCCGCCACTTCAATCTGCCCGAGGATCGCCGCGTCGTTTGCGGCATCTCGTTCGGCTATGCCGACGATGCGCACAAGGTCAACAGCTACCGCACCTCGCGCGCGAGCGTCGTCGACACGGTGACGTTCGTCGAGGAGTGATTGAGCGGGACGCCATCAGACTTTCAGACGCATGCAAAGACGGCCGAGTGAACGGCCGCCTTCACAGCTGTCGTTTTGGTCCGATGACGGCCGGTCGCTACCCGCCGCTGCCGCCGATCACGGCGCGCACGGTCTCGTCGGGCCCGAAATCGTCGGCGCCGTCGACATAGAGCAGCGCTGCGAGCTTCGAGCGCGCGCGGTTGACGCGGCTCTTGATGGTGCCGACTGCGCAGCCGCAGATCGATGCAGCATCCTCATAGGAGAAGCCGGAGGCGCCGACCAGGATAAGCGCTTCGCGCTGGTCCTGCGGAAGCTTCTCGAGCGCGGTGCGAAACTCCTCGAACTCGAGATGGGCGTTCTGCGAGGGCTGCGTCTTCAGCGTCTTGGCGTAGTTGCCCTCGGCATCCTCGACCTCGCGCCGCCGCTTGCGATAGTCCGAGCGGAACAGGTTGCGCAGGATCGTGAACAGCCACGCCGGCAGGTTGGAGCCGGGCTGGAACGAGTCGATGTTGGCGAGCGCGCGCAGCAGCGTTTCCTGCACCAGATCGTCCGCGCGGTCCGCGTTGCCGCTGAGCGAGATGGCGAACGCGCGAAGACTTGGCACAGCCGCGAGGATGTCGTCACGCAGGGAGTTCGTGAGAGGCATTAATCCCTCCCATGGTTGTCGTTGGAGCCCCCAGCGCCATTCTCATCCTGAGATCCGCCTCCCGGCGCATCCAGCTTCTTGATGAGCTCCGCGAACCGGTCGGGAACCCCCTGCCGCACGACGTCGTCGTACATGGCACGGAGTTGATGCCCGATCCGGGATTGGATCTCCGGTGTGAGGCCGCCCTTGCCGGGGGGCGTGCTTTTGTTGGCTTGAGACTTGAGATCTTTCATGACCTGTTCCACGTTTTCCCGGGTTAAGTGACTGCAAAGTCGAGAAGTTTTCTCAACCGGGAGCCGTTCCCTGGATGAGTTCAATTCCAGGTTCGACAAAAAGTTCCCGGACCGGGGGAACTTTTCTTATCCTGAAGCGTAATCAGCCCTAGTAGGGGAACCCGGACCTCCTCTCGCAGTTCCCTTTTTTTAAGGTTTGGCCCGAAATGAATGGAGTGGGGATGTCCCGTTCGCAGCTTGTTGCTGAGCACTTACCGTTGTTGCGCAGGTATGCGCGCGCCCTGACAGGCAACCAGGCCTCCGGTGACGCCTATGTCGCAGCCATGTTGGAAGCCATCCTCGGAGATCCCTCCGTGCTCGATGAGAGCCATGGGCCCCGGGCCGGTCTGTTCCGGCTGTTCACCCAAATCTGGAATTCGGTCTCCGTCAATGACGCCGCCGAGGTGGCGACATTGCCGATGCCGCCGGAGCGACGGCTGTCGAACATCACGCCGTTGCCGCGGCAAGCGTTCCTGCTGCTGTCGCTCGAGGGATTTTCGGAAGAGGAAGTCGCCTACGTCCTCGGCACCGATGTTGCCGAGACGCGGCGGTTTGCGGACACCGCCGGACGCGAGATGGCGGCCGAGATCGCCACCGACGTGCTGATCATCGAGGACGAGACCTTCATCGCCATGGACCTCGAGAGCCTGGTGAAGAATCTCGGCCACAACGTCGTCGGCGTCGCGCGCACCCATGCCGATGCGGTGGCGCTCGCAAAGAACAAGCGGCCCGGCCTGATCCTCGCCGATATCCAGCTCGCCGACGGCTCATCCGGACTGGATGCCGTCAACGAGCTGCTGCGCACTTTCGAGGTGCCGGTGGTATTCATCACCGCCTATCCGGAACGCTTCCTCACCGGCGAACGGCCGGAGCCCGCCTTCCTGATCTCAAAGCCGTTCCAGCCGGCGATGGTGTCGGCGGTGGCAAGCCAGGCGCTGTTCTTCCAGCGCAACTCGCGCAACCGCACGCCGAAGGCGCCTGCGGCGTAACGAAGCCTGGATTGAAAATGGGAAACGGCGCGTCGCAAGGTGCGCCGTTTTTTGCGTTCGTCGGCGCTCTGCTTCAGCAACCTCGGCAGACGCCGTTAAGCTTGGGCTTCAACTTGGCTTCGTCCTCGGCCCACGACCACGATCCTTTGGGCTGTGTCCCGTCGAGGGTCATGAGGATCGTGACCCTCTGCAAGTCGTCGGTCGCATCAGGAGGTGGCTTTGGAAAGGGCTCGCTGCGCTCGATCATCTTGAGGGCCGCGCCATCCAGCAGCCCCGAACCCGTGCTTTCCACCAGCACGCGCGAGATCAGTTTGCCTGAGCGGTCGACCACGAACGTGACGCCGGCATCCCCTCTCTGCCCGATCGCCTCCGGCGGAAACTCTCTGTTGCGCCAGACATGCTCAGTGACCGTCTTGCGCCATGCGGCCATGGCTTCTGACTCCGCAAAGCCGGGAGTCGGTCCGGCCAGCACTAATCCGAACAAGCCGGTCATCAGGAGATGTTTGATCTGCATGTTTTGCGGCGCCGGGCCCAATGTCTCAGCAGCATGGCAGATGCTGTGAAGCTTGGAATTCAATCTGGCGTCGTCCTTGTCCGACGACGGCGTTTTTTCGCACTCCTTGGCCTGCCTCTCGAGCCAGGCGTCCAACAATTTGCGATCGGGCGGCGCTGGCAGCCTGCGTCCCTGGAAGACGATTGGCACGATCACACCCGGCTGGTCTTCCGTCACCTCAAGCGGCGGCTTGGGAAATGGCGCGGCTCGCTCGACGATCGCAAGCGCCGCCGCATCGAGGACTTGAGAACCCGTGCTCTCCACCAAGACTCTCGAAATCAGATTACCCGAGCGATCCATGACGAACAGGACGCGCGTCGAACCTGGCTCGCCGTTTGCCTCGGGTGGGTAGAATCTCCTGCTGGCCACCTGCTCGACCAGCATCTTCTTCCAGACCTGGATAGAATCATCCTGCGCATAGGCGCCATTTGGGAACGCCAGGAGCAATCCGAGAAGCACGCCAAGCAAAGTGAATTTCATCTGCATCGGTTCGAATATTAATCGCGTTCAGGTTGATTGCAATACCCGTTGCTCGTACGGAGTTTGCCGGGTTTAGTGCAACTTCCAGGCGGCAAAAGCCTCGCAGCTTGACGGCAAGTAAATTGCGCCGTTGATACGTCGGCGCGATGACATCTCCATCGCAGTTTCCGATCCACCAGGAGAGACAAATGCTGGACCAAGCGCTGCTCGATCGCCTCGCCATCCGCGATCTCGTCGAGAACTGGGCGGTGTGGCGCGACGCCGGCGACTGGGCGCGCTTTGCGACTGTCTGGCATGAGGAAGGCTGGATGTCCGCCACCTGGTTTCAGGGGCCGGCGCGGGATTTCATCCGCGTCAGCCAGGAGGGGTTCGCCAAGGGCGTGCGCATCCTGCATTTCCTCGGCGGCACCAGCATCGACCTTGCTGGCGAGCGCGCCATCGCGCAGACCAAGATGACGATCTCGCAGCGCGCCCCGGTGCAGGACGTGCTCTGCGACGTCGTCTGCACCGGGCGCTTCTACGATTTCCTGGAAAAGCGGCAGAGCAAATGGGGCATCGTCCGCCGCCAGCCGATCTACGAGAAGGACCGGATCGATCCGGTCGATCCCGCCGCGACACTTCGCCTCGATCAGCAGGCGCTCGCCGCGCTGCCCGAAGGCTACCGCCATCTTGCCTACATCCAGGAATTGATCGGCTACAAGGTCAAGCGCGACATGCCGGGCCTGACCGGTGCCGAAGTCGAGAAGCTCTATGGCGAGGGGCGGGACTGGCTCGCTGGGAAGGCGAAGTGAGCCGCAGACAAAAGTAAGGCGCGACTGGCATCACCACAGTCGCGCCCTACGTCGCCGGCTTATGGGGCAGGGGGGAATAGCCGGCTGTTGACATGACTCCTTAGGAAGGGGAGTCGTTCCCGGCGGTTGCGAATTTTTTTGCGCGTGCTCGCGCCCTTTTCGCACACGGTTAAGTGATCTTAACGACTGAGAACTCCCGGTCCCCTCATTGCGTTGTTCCCGCAATCGCCATGGGGCGAGGGGTCGACAGTCATGTCACAGATTTACAAAGCATTTTTGGGCGCCGTCGCGATTGCCACGACGCTTGGCGCCGTGCAGCTGGCCTTTGGCCATGATCTCAGCGACCGTTGGCAGGCGGTTTCCAACAAGCCGGTCGATGTCGTCAATCGCTCTGGCAAATCCGACCGGCTGGCCGATCTGAAGCCGGCGGGAGTTCCCACCCGCACCGTCGCGATGCGGCTGAACGACCTTGCCGATACGTCAGTGTTGTTGCGCGTTCCAGCGGTCATTAAGGCCGGCAATGCCAAGCCGGCTCCCTTGGTGCAGAAGCCGGGCCGCGGCAGGCCGACGGTCGCCTGCGAGCCGATGGTCAGCTCCCTGACCGAGGTCGCAAAACTGCTCCAGCCGGGCCGCTGCGTGACCTGATCCGCAATGGCTATGGACAAATCGCCCTTCCGCCGGGAGGGCGATCCCTTATGTCCACTTGATCCCCTATCCCCTCGCGTTATATCCCGGGTTTCTTTCCCTTCATATTGACCGGGTAAACGCATGACGACGTCCGATACGGCTGCGCACACACAGCCCTTCCAGGCCGAGGTTTCCGAGCTTCTGCACCTGATGGTGCATTCCGTCTATTCGGAGACCGACATCTTCCTGCGCGAGCTGATCTCCAACGCCTCGGACGCCTGCGACAAGCTGCGTTACGAGGCGATCGCAAGTCCTGAGCTGATGGGCGAGGGCGACGCGCTCAAGATCCGCATCATCCCGAACAAGACGGCGGGGACGCTCACCATCGCCGACAACGGCATCGGCATGGAGCGGCAGGAGCTGATCGACCATCTCGGCACCATCGCCCGGTCCGGCACCAAGGCATTCGTATCGAAGTTGAAGGAGGCCAAGGAAGGGCTCGGCCTGATCGGCCAGTTCGGCGTCGGCTTCTATTCCGCCTTCATGGTTGCCGACAAGATCGTCGTCGTCAGCCGCCGCGCCGGCGAGAGCGACGTCTGGACCTGGACGTCTTCGGGCGGCTCCGGCTTCGAGATCGCGCGCGTCAGCGACGAGGAAGCGGCGCGCGTGACGCGCGGCACCGAGATCGTCTTGCACCTCAAGGACGACGCCAAAAAATATCTCGAGACCCACGAGATCGAGCGTGTCGTCAGTGCCTATTCCGACAACATCCTCTTCCCCATCGAGCTCGTGCCGGAAGAGGGTGAGCCGCGCCAGATCAATTCGGCAAGCGCGCTGTGGCAACGCTCGAAATCCGAGCTTGCGGCCGAGGACTACAAGAAGGCCTATCAGCAGATTGCGTCGGCCTTCGACGATCCCGCCATGACGCTGCATTATCGCGCCGAAGGCCGCTACTCCTACGCCGTGCTGCTGTTCGCGCCGTCGACAAAGCCGTTCGACCTGTTCGAGCCCTCGCGCAAGGGGCGTGTCAAACTCTATGTCCGGCGCGTCTTCATCACCGATGATGCCGATCTGTTACCGGGCTATCTGCGCTTCATTCGCGGCGTCGTCGACAGCGAGGACCTTCCGCTCAACATCTCGCGCGAGATGCTCCAGAACAATCCGCAGCTGGCGCAGATCCGCAAAGCCGTCGCGACCCGTGTCGTCAACGAGCTCGAAAGCCTCGCCGAGAAAGACGCCGAGAATTTTGCAAAAATCTGGGAGGCCTTTGGCGCGGTGCTGAAGGAGGGCATCTACGAGGATTTCGAGCGTCGCGAAAAGCTGCTGGCCCTGTCGCGCTTCACCACCACGACAGGCGAGAAACGTTCTCTCAAGGACGTCATCGCCGATTTCAAGCCGAACCAGACCGAGATCTATTATCTCGTCGGCGACAGCATCGAGCGCCTGAAGTCCAGTCCGCGGCTGGAGGCTGCCACCGCGCGCGGCATCGAGGTGCTGCTGCTGTCCGACCCCGTCGATGCGTTCTGGACCTCGATGCCGACGGATTTCGAGGGCAAGCCGCTGAAGTCGTTGAGCCAGGGCGATCTCAATCTCGATCTGATTCCGCGGGTCGACGAGACCGACGAGGCGAAAAAGGACGAGCCGGAGGCGGACGAGGCCGCGACGATTGCGGTGATAAAGGCCGCGCTCGGCGAACGCGTCAGCGACGTCAAGGCCTCGACGCGCCTCACCAGCTCCGCCTCCTGTCTCGTCGCCGACAGCCAGGGCCCGAGCCGCGAGCTTGAGCGAATCCTGGCACAGCAGAACCGCGGCATGCGCACCAGGCCGATCCTGGAGATCAATCTGCGCCACCCGCTGGTCACGGCGATCACCAAGGCGCAGGCCGGCTCGAAGGTGGTCGACGATCTCAGCCTGCTGCTGCTCGAACAGGCGCAGATTCTGGATGGGGAGTTGCCGGAGGATCCGGCGGCATTCGCGTCAAGGCTGAACCGGTTGGTGCTGCAGGGACTGAGCGGCTAGCGCCTGGCGAAGCCCGTCGCTTCCGTGCAGCGCATCACGCACCGCAACTCACCTTGCCGTCATACGTCACCACAAACAGTCGCCTCCGGCGGAGTGTTGTGCCATAGGAACCCGTTGGCATCACGTCGCCGACGCCACCGATTCGAGGATGCCTCCATGCGTTTGCCGATCTTGACCCTCACCGCGATTGCCGCGCTGTTTGTTGCGGCGGACGCCCGCGCCCAAACCTACGATCCGCGCTATCCGGTCTGCATGCATGTCTTTGCGCCCGGCGGCTTCGGCGGTGGCGGCGACTATTTCGACTGTTCCTTCACCTCGCTGCCGCAGTGCCAGGCGACGGCCTCGGGTCGCGCCGCGAGCTGCGATGTCAATCCCTACTACGCCTTCAATGAGCCGCCGCCACCTGCGCGCCGGCGCCACAAGAAGGTCCAGTAGAGATTCGCAATGCGACTTCCAGAAACAGTCTTTATGCGTCGCTCATTCGGCCTGATCGCGACCGTCGGTGCATTGCTCGCGGCGGCGCCGTCGCACGCGCAGACTTTCGATCCCCGCTATCCCGTCTGCATGCACGTCTATACCGGCGCGAGCGGCGGCGGCGGGGAGTGGTATGATTGCTCCTTCACCTCGCTGCCGCAGTGTCGCGCCACGGCTTCCGGCCGCGCCGCGACCTGCGATCCCAATCCCTATTATCCTGTGAACGTGCCGCAGCCGCGCCCGCGGCACCGCAGAAGCGGTTAGCGCCGGACGCTACTCCTTCTTGATCCCCGACAGTTCCACCACCTTGCGCCAGCGGTCGGTCTCCGCGGTCAGCATGCCGCCGAACTCGTTCGCATTGCCATGCAGCGGGATTGCGCCGAGCTCGGCGATGCGGGCCCTGATCTCGGGATCGGACAGTGCCGTGTCGATCTCGCGATTGAGCAGGTCGACAATCTCGCGCGGCGTGTCGCGCGGAGCGCCGACGCCGTAGAACGATGAGGTCTCGTAGCCTGCAAGCGTCTCCGCGATCGGCGGCACCTCCGGCAAAATCTCCGAGCGCTCGCGCGTGGTGACGCCGAGCGCGCGTAGCTTGCCGGCGCGCACCAGTTCGAACGACGAGGTGACGTTGTCGAACATGCCCTGGATCTGGCCGCTCATCACGTCGGTCAATCCCGGTGCGGAGCCGCGATAGGGCACGTGCGTGAACTGCACGGCGGCCAGCGACTTGAACAGCTCGCCGGACAGATGCAGCGAGGTGCCGATGCCGGAGGAGGCGATCGACATCTTGCCGGGATTGGCCTTGGCGTAGGCGATGAAGTCGGCGACGCTTTTCACCGGAACATCGTTGTTGACGATCAGCACCAGCGGAATGCGCGCGACGCCGGCAACGGGTGCGATGCCCTTGGTGAAATCGTAAGGCAGTGCCGGGTCGAACGACGCGTTGATCGCATTCGCAGTCGAGGTCAGCAGCAGCGTGTAGCCATCGGGGGCCGAGGTGATCACAGCCTGTGTGCCGATATTGCTGCCGGCGCCGGGCTTGTTCTCGACCACAAAGGTCTGGCCGAGACGATCGGATAGCCGCTGGCAGATCAGTCGCGACAGCACGTCGGTGGCCCCGCCCGGTGCATAAGGCACCACCCATTTCACGCTGCGCGACGGATAGGACGGGTTGCCTACGGCGAAAGCACGTGGTGCTGCGAGCACCGCTGCGGCGCAGGCAGCAGTCTGAAGGAAATGTCGCCTGGTGATCATCATCCAAATCCCCGCTTTCGCTTCACGTCTCTCGCAGGGAGAGGGAAGCACGTCATTCGGCTGCGTGGATTTGCTATCGCAAGAATCGCGCCAGGCCGCATGCTGTTCCCGCCGGCTTGGTAAAGGATGATCGCAGTTAATCGAGAGCTAACCGAGTTTTACCTTGTCTCTTAACACCTGGGCAGGGCGCGGGGGCTAAGCTTGCGGGAACCAGCAGATACCGCCCGAAAGAATGAACGGCATGACCACCGGCGTCACCGAGCAACCGAAAGCGCGCACACACTCGGCCTCAAAGATCTGGCTGAAGGCGATCGAGCTGACCGCGCGGATCGAGACGCTGCCGGGCCGATTGTTTGCCGACGTCATTGACGATTGGGCTCGGCGCCAGCCTGACCGAGTCGCGCTGGTCATGGACGACGCAAATCTCGACTATGACTGCCTGTCGAAGCGCATTAACCGCTATGCGCGCTGGGCGCTCTCGGTCGGCGTCGCCAAGGGCAACACCGTCGGCCTGATCATGCCGAACGGCATCGACTATGTCGCGGCATGGCTCGGCATCAGCCGCGTCGGCGGCGTGGTCGCGCTGATCAATACGAAACTCGTAGGCCAATCGCTCGCCCATTGCATCGATGTCGCCAAGCCCTCGCATATCATCGTCGCGTATGAGCTGACGGAGATGCTCGAGAGCGCAACGCCGCATCTGAACACGGATGCAAAAATCTGGACCCATGGCGATGCCCGCAGCGAGCGTGCCATCGACGTCGCCCTTGCCGCGCTCGATGACGGCCCGCTCTCGCCGGAAGAGCATGGCCATGTCACGATCGATGACCGCGCGCTGCTGATCTATACGTCGGGCACCACCGGCCTGCCGAAGGCCGCCAGCATCAGCCACCGCCGCATCCTCAATTGGGGCTTTTGGTTCGCCGGCCTCACGGGCGCTTCGCCGCAGGACCGGCTCTATGACTGCCTGCCGCTGTTCCACTCGGTCGGCGGCATCGTCGCGCCCTGCAGCATGCTCGCCGCCGGTGGCTCGATGGTGATTGCGGAAAGATTTTCGGCTTCGAATTTCTGGTCCGACATCGAGCGGCATGACTGCACGATGTTCCAGTATATCGGCGAGCTCTGCCGCTATCTGCTCAAGGCGCCCCCGTCGGAATACGAGAACCGCCATCGTTTGCGGCTCGCCTGCGGCAACGGCCTGCGCGGCGACATCTGGGAAGATTTTCAGGCGCGCTTTGCCATTCCCCGCATCCTCGAATTCTATGCCGCAACCGAAGGCAATTTCTCGCTGTTCAACGTCGAGGGTCAGCCCGGCGCGATCGGCCGCATCCCGCCGCTGCTCGCGCACCGCTTCCCCGCAAGCCTGGTTAAGCTCGATCCCGACAGCGGCGCGCCGCTGCGCAATGAAGATGGACTCTGCATCGCCTGCACGCGCGGGGAAGCCGGCGAGGCCATCGGCCGCATCGGCACGGCCGATCAGGGCGGTGGCCGCTTCGAAGGCTACACCGATGCCGGCGAGACCGAGAAGAAAGTCCTGCGCGACGTCTTCGCCGAGGGCGATGCCTGGTTCCGCACCGGCGATTTGATGCGGATCGACGACAAGGGCTTCTTCCATTTCGTCGATCGCATCGGCGATACCTTTCGTTGGAAAGGCGAGAACGTCGCGACCTCGGAGGTCAACGACACCGTGCGCGATTTCACCGGCGTGGTCGATGCCACCACCTACGGCGTCAGCATCCCCGGCGCTGACGGCCGTGCCGGCATGAGCGCGATCGTCGTGAACGAGGGCTTTGATATCGCGAGACTGCCCGCGCATCTCGCACAGCGTCTGCCGGCCTATGCCCGCCCGGTCTTCATCCGCATCTCCCGCGAGCTCGATGCCACCGAGACGTTCAAGCAAAAGAAGGGCGAGCTCGCGCGTGAGGGATTTGATCCGAGCGCGATAGCCGATCCGCTGTTCATGGCCGAGCCGAAATCCGGGGCCTATGTCGCGGTGGACGCGGAGGCATATGCGCAGGTCCTGGAGGGTGCGATCAGGCTGTAACCGCAGCAAAATCGGGAGATAGGTCCAATTTTATCTGAATTGTCCAAGAAGCCATTTACTTCTGTCCGGTAAACAGCGGGTCATGGGAGGCGGTCATCAAGAGCCGCCGCAACACGAACGATCGATAACAAAAGCGAGCCAGCCATGTCGGTAAGGTCTAAGGTTATTGAAACGATCCAGCAGATCGCCAAAGAGCAGCACGTCACGCTTCCCGCACTCTCGGACGACCTGTCCCTGCACGAGACGGGCTTCGACTCGCTCGCCTTCGCGATTCTGGTCGCGCGTCTCGAGGACGAGACCGGCATCGACCCCTTTACCATTTCCGAGGACGCCGCGTTCCCCGCCACCGTGGGCGATTTCGTGCGGGCCTACGAAAATGTCCCCGCGTGAGATCTTTGCGCTCCGTGACCATCTCGGCGCGGAGCTGAAGGGCAGAACGTTGTCGGATGCGCACGACGTCGTGTCGCTGACCGACATCCTGTCGCAGACGGTCCTGGGCGGTCGCCTGCGCGCGCTGTCCGGCCGCAGCGTGCTGCTCAAATTGTCCGATCAGCTCCGGTCGGGCCTTGCCATGATCGAGCTCGACGGCATCGCGCGCCGCATGCTGCTGTGTCCGCCGGATCTCAATCCCGCGCATCTGGACGCGCTGATCGCCGATGCCGGGATCAATGCCGTCGTCACCGACGAGCCCGACCGCTGGGCCGTGACCGGCATGCCGCTCGTCGTCACCGCACAATTGCCGCTCGTATCAGCCGTACGCGCGCAGACCGAGCGCGCCACCGAATGGCTGATGCTCACCTCGGGCACTTCGGGCGTGCCGAAAATCGTCGGCCATACCCTGGAAGCGCTCACCGGTGCCATCGTCGCCGAAGGCCCCGCGCGCGGACCCGCGCCGGTGTGGGCGACGTTCTACGACATCCGCCGCTATGGCGGCCTGCAAATCTTCCTCCGTGCCATTCTCTCCGGCGGCTCGATGGTGCTGTCGGACCCGCATGAGGCGCTAACCGATCACGTCGCGCGGCTCAATGCGCGCAGTGTCTCGCACATCTCCGGTACGCCCTCGCATTGGCGCAAGCTTTTGATGAGCGGCTCGGCCGCGCAATTCGCACCGGGTTACGTCCGCCTCTCCGGCGAGATCGCCGACCAGGCGGTGCTCGATGGATTGAAGGCCGCATTCCCGGGATCTTCGGTCGGCCACGCCTACGCCTCGACCGAAGCCGGCGTCGGCTTTGCCGTCAATGACGGACTGGAAGGTTTTCCGGCCAACTATCTCGGCAACCGCAACGGCGTTGAGATGAAGGTCGTCGATGGCTCGCTCCGTATCCGTTCGAGCCGCACCGCGCATGCCTATATCGGCCGCGACGCGGCCGCGCTCACCGATGCCGACGGCTTCGTCGACAGCGGTGACATGGTCGAACTGCGCGGCGATCGCTATTATTTCGTCGGCCGCCGTGGCGGCATCATCAATATCGGTGGCCTCAAGGTCCATCCCGAGGAGATCGAGGCGGTGATCAACCGTCATCCCGACGTGCGGATGTCGCGGGCGAAATCGCGAAAGAGTCCGATCACCGGCGGTATCGTCGTTGCCGACGTGGTCCTCGCCGACGGCACCGATCCGGCGCGCGCGAAGGAGATCCGCGACCAGATCCTGGATCAGTGCCGCGCGCAGCTCGCCTCCCACAAGGTGCCGGCGGTGATCCGCTTCGTCGAGGCGCTCGACGTCACCCCGGCCGGCAAATTGGCGCGTACCGATGCATAATGTTCTCGTCACCGGCGGCAGCCGCGGCATTGGCCTTGCGATCGGCAGGCGCCTGGTTGGTGCCGGCTACAACGTGATTGCGGCGGCGCGCCGCGAGAGCGATGAGCTCCAGGCCGCAATCGCCGTCTCAGAAGGCCGGCTGCATTTCCGTGCCTGCGACCTCGCCGTGATCGACGCGATCCCGGCTTACGCAAAGCTCGTGCGCAGCGAGTTCGGCCCGATCTACGGCCTCGTCAACAATGCCGGCCTCGGCACCGAAGGCCTGCTCGCCACCATGCACAATTCGGAGATCGAGGCGCTGGTGCAGCTCAACGTGCTGTCACCGATCATCCTCACCAAATATGTCGCGCGCCAGATGATGGCGGATGGTGCGGGCCGCATCGTCAACATCTCCTCGATCATCGCGACCACGGGCTATAATGGGCTCTCGGTCTACGGCGCGACCAAGGCCGCCGCCACCGGCTTCACCCGTTCGCTCGCGCGCGAGGTCGGCAAGCTCGGCATCACCGTGAATGCGGTCGCGCCCGGTTTCATCGACACCGAACTCACGCACAATCTCTCTGACGAGAGCCGCAAGCGCATCGCCGGCCGTAGCGCGCTGCGGCGCCTGCCGGAGACCGATGACGTCGCGCGCATGGTGGAATATCTGCTCGGCGAGGGCGGGCGCAATGTGACTGGCACGGTGTTCACGATTGACGCAGGCAACACGGCGTAAGGCGGGAACTCCGCCGCCACAATTGAGTTGATCCGGCTCAATGACATCGAGCCGGATTTGGTCGTAAGATGCGCCGCAATCGGTTGGGTTACGTCAATCGATCTGCCCTAATCGACAGGGAGCAGTCCATGACCGCGTCGAACATGACCGCTTCAAATCAGGGTCGGACTGAGCAATCCCGCGCAAAGTCGGATGACGTCCGCTGCCCGCCGATGTCGCATCAAAATTCCGGCGACCATGGCCACGAGATGTATCCGCAGCAATTCGTGCGGCTGGTCGGCTGTCACAACGTGCCCGCAGACGCATCGCGCGAGCGCGAGGACGAGAAGCTGCACTGACGCGCGTCGGTGCTCACGTCCGATTTTTCGGCAGATCAATCCGCTCGTGCGAGAATTCCGGCGGCCCCTCGGTCAGGCGGCGGATGCGGCGCTCGCGCTCGTCCACCGGCAATGCGGGATGGAGCAGCCCTCCGATCTCCTGCACCGCCAACTCTTCGAGTTTGGTGGCATCCGATGCGATCGAATGCGTCGGCGTGAGCCCCGGGGGCGCGATCTTCAGTCCCAATTCGACCAGCTTGCAGATCGCATCTGAGCGCGACAGGTGTTGAGTTTTGGCCCAGGCGTCGACGGCAGCGGTTAGTCTTTCCGGCATCTTCACCGCGCTGATCGGGTCAAGCCGCGTATGCGGGCGGACCGAAGCGGTGGAGTCCTTGTTGCCGAGGTCGGGCACTTCGATCGTCCCATGCAATCCGTGGAGATGACCCAACTGTAATCGCTCTCCGCGACCGGCTGTTTGATGCCGATCAATGATCCGCTGCGGCATTGCAGCGCGGCGCGATCTTGTTGTCCGGGCTCATTTCGGCCAAAGATTGAAAAGGGGACGCCGGCCGGCGAACCCCGATCGATCCTACCCCGTATCTCGCTCGGAAACGCACCAACCATCCGGCATCACCCGATGACATCAGGCGAATCCTTTTATGGCGGCATTCCCGTCTTCCGCGGCTTCACCAGCCTGATGGAGCCCAAGCTCTATGCGCCGCTGCCGGACGACTGGAGCGTCGGCGTCGCCGACATCGTCGATTCCACCAAGGCGATTGCGGCGCAGCGCTACAAGGCGGTGAACATGGCCGGCGCTGCCGTGATCGCGGCCGTGACGAATGCGCTGGAGGGGCGCGAATTCCCCTTCGTGTTCGGCGGCGACGGCGCGAGTTTTGCGATTGCGCCGGCCGATCTCGAATCTGCCCGCGAAGCGTTGGCCGCGACCGCGACCTGGGTGCGCGTAGACCTCGATCTGACCATGCGCGTCGCGCTTGTGCCGGTCAGCGCCATCCGCGCGCAAGGCCTGGATGTGCGCGTCGCCCGCTTCGGTCCGTCGGCCAATTTGTCCTATGCGATGTTTTCCGGCGGCGGGCTGAGCTGGGCCGATGCCGCGATGAAGCGCGGCGAGTTCGCCGTCCCCGAGGCGCCCGCCGGCACGCAGCCCGATCTCTCCGGCCTGTCCTGCCGTTTCGAGGTGATCCCGGCCTCGCGCGGCCTGATCCTGTCGGTGCTGGTGATGCCCGCGCGCGGCGCCGACCCGCAGGCCTTCCGCAACGTCATCGAGGATATCATCCACCTCGTCGAGCGCAGCCCGGATGCCGGCCGTCCCGTGCCGCCACAGGGGCCGCCGCTGACATGGCCGCCGCAGGGGCTGGACTATGAAGCCCGCGCGAAGCGGGGTGGCTCGTTGTTCAAGCGCCGCGCGGGCGTGCTTGCCTATACATTTTTTGCTTATCTCCTGATGCGCTTCGACATCAAGGTCGGGGGCTTCGTGCCAAAGGTCTACAAGCGTCAGCTGGTCGAGAATTCAGACTTCCGCAAATATGACGACGGCCTGCGCATGATCCTCGACTGTACGCCGGAGCTCGAGCGCGCCTTGAGCGATCGCCTTGCGACTGCTGCACGCGACGGCGTCGTTCATTACGGCCTCTACCAGCAGGATGCCGCGATGATGACCTGCTTCACGCCCTCGGCGTTGCGCAGCGATCACGTGCACTTCATCGACGGCGCCCGCGGCGGCTACGCCTCGGCGGCAACGGCGTTGAAGGCGATGCTGACCGGCGCGAGCTAGCGTCCCGCCCGTGTCCAGGTCTCGCCGCCGCAGAGCGTGCCGACGCAGCCTTCGACCCGCAGCGCTTCCGCGCCGGTCACGGTGACGCTGCTCGCATAATTGCTGCCGTCATCGGCATTGTAGATCTGGCCCGACCATTTGTTCGGCCCTGCTGGCTGCATGCCGCTGAACAGCGGCAGACCGATCATCGAGCGCTTTGCGAGCGCGGGATTGGGATTCTTGCTGTCGGTCGCGGGCTGGCCGGTCGCGGTGTCGTAGGGCTCCTTCAGCCAGACGATGGCGCCGCAGATGCCGCCGCCGCATTTGCTGATCTTGACACGCGCATCGCCCGCCTGGGTCAGCCAGGTCCCGTCGGCGCTCTGCGCATGCGCGGCAGTCGCGCCAAGCAGCGCAGCCAGGAGGACGGTGAGAGCGGCAAATCTGAATGTCATGGAGCGAACCCTGGAATGGAGGGGTCTCCATAGCAGTAAATCAGGATAGTGCAACGCCTGATAGAATCACATTCCTGCGCCGATTTGCCCCGGCATAAAGCTTCACCAGGGCAGGCCGCAGAGGTCGATGGTGCCGAGCGTCGGCGCGCGGACGATGTCGAACACGTAGGGCGCCATGTGGGTAAAGCGGACCCGCCCCTCCGGCTGTTCGCAATAGACCTCGCCGGTGAAGGCCCGCCAGTTGCGGGCCTCGTAGAACGCGACATTGTGCGGCTCGCAGAACAGGATCGCAAATCGAACCGCCTCGTTGGCGCGCATGGTATGCACCGCCGCGTCGATCGCCATGGTGGCGTAGCCGCGGCCGCGGCGGTCCTCGCGTGTGCAGACCCCGCCGATGCCGCCGACATGCACTTTCTGTCCATTCCAGGTCGCGGTGCGGAAATAGATGCCGACATGGCAGACCAGGCCGTCCTCGGGCGTCTCGATCAGCACGCGCAGATCGGCGTGGGCCCACATGACGTGACCCCAGGGCTGCTTCTCGACCCGGTGGCGCGGCCAGACCGCGCTATGCAGCGGCTCCGCGATCGACCATGAGGCGTCGCCGTTCAGAATGTCGATCTCGATGCTCATCGCTCTCTCTTTCGCATCTCCGCGTCGGGGGCGTTCGTTCTGCCATAAGCGCCTCAAAGGGAATGATATTTTTCCAGCAGCGACCAGACACGGTTGAAATGCCTGCATCCTTGCGCTGATTTTATGCAATCCGGCCAAGCGACTGCATCACGCCTTTTCGCAAATTGGCGGTATTTAACGGCGGCGGAACCTTCTATAAGGGGTGACCGTTAAGCCAGTTCCCATCAGTTGCGGACGAGAACCCATGACATTCACGCTGCCCCCCCTTCCTTACGCCTATGACGCCCTCGGGCAATTCATGTCGAAGGAAACGCTGGAATTCCACCACGACAAGCATCATCAGGCCTACGTCACCAACGGCAACAACGCGCTCAAGGGCACCGAATGGGAAGGCAAATCCCTTGAGGAGATCGTCACGGGCTCGTTCGGCAAGAACCCCGCGGTGTTCAACAATGCCGGCCAGCACTACAACCATATCCACTTCTGGAGCTGGATGAAGCCCAATGGCGGCGGCACCAAGCTGCCCGGCAAGCTCGAGAAGAAGATCAACGAAGACCTCGGCGGCTTCGAGAAGTTCAAGACCGACTTCCAGGCGGCCGGCGTCGGCCAGTTCGGCTCCGGCTGGGCCTGGCTCCAGGTCAAGAACGGCAAGCTCGAAATTGCCAAGACCCCGAACGGCGAGAATCCGCTGGTGCACGGCGCCACCCCGATCCTCGGCGTCGACGTCTGGGAGCACTCCTACTACATCGATTATCGCAACCGCCGTCCCGACTATCTGAAGGCGTTCGTCGAAAACCTCGTGAACTGGGAATACGTCGAGTCCCTGTTCGACAAGGTCTGAGTTTTACTCGGTCATTCCGGGATGGTGCGTCAGCGCCAAACCCGGCAGATCAGGCGGTCGCATGCGCGGCCGCCTTTTTGCTGTGCGGAATTCACTAAACCAGCCCTGCAGCCTGCGCGCATCGACCTGTGATCGTTCCGTTTGCATCAGTCGGACGGCGCCCCTAATCAAGACGGGCATCCCACCTGGTCGATCCGCGCCCATTGTCAGAACTTTCCCCGAGAAGTCCTTCGCCTGCCGACGACGCAGAATCCGAGCCGCGGCCGGGACGTGTGCGCAAGCCGATCGGCTGGTCGACCATCATGATCGCGGTGCTGGTGGCGGTGAGCGCAGCGCTGGTCTGGCGGCGTGACGGTACTGACGGTGTTCTCGACATCCTGACCCACGATCTCTCGCTGTTCGGCGGCATCCTGCCGCGCGTGCTGGCCGGCTGCCTGCTCGGCGCCTTCATCTCCGAGATCCTGCCGCACGAAAAAGTCTCGCGCTCGCTCGGGCCGAAATCCGGGCTGAAGGGCCTTTTGATCGGCACCGCCTTCGGCGCGATCCTGCCGGGCGGGCCCTTCACTGCCTATCCGGTGGCGAGCGCGCTGCTCGCAGTCGGCGCCGATTTCGGCGCCACCATCGCCATGGTCGTAAGCTGGACGCTGATCGGCTATGGCCGCGCGGTGGCCTGGGAAATCCCGATCATGGGCACCGACTTCACGCTGTGGCGCATCGTGATCTCGCTGCCACTGCCGGTGCTGGCCGGCGCACTCGGCCGCTTCGTCTATGTCCGGCTCTATCCCAGGCGCGAGAACGACGAGGAGGCGAATTGAGCGCCGCACTCCTCATCGACATCCTGCTGTGGGGCTCGGTGTTCGGCGTCGGCCTGATCGCCTTCCGCCGCGGTCCTCCGGTGTTCAAGGCCTCGCTGCGCGAAGGCTCGATGGACTTCATCAATATCGTGCCGCGGATCGCGCTCGGGGTGATCGGCTCCGGCTACATCGCAGCCATCATCCCGCAGGAGGTGATCACCGGCTGGCTCGGGCCGGACAGCGGCTGGCTTGGGGTGGCGACCGCCGTGGTCGCCGGCGCCGCCACGCCCGGCGGTCCCGTGATCGGCTTCTCCATCGGCACGGTGGCGCTGAAGTCAGGTGGCGGGGTGCCCCAGGTGGTCGCCTATGTCGTCGCCTGGGCGCTGTTTGCCTTCCAGCGGGTGATTCTGTGGGAAATCCCGTTCATGCCCGCGCGTTTCGTTTGGTTCCGGTGCGCGGTCTCGGTGCCGTTCCCGTTCGTGGCCGCCGCCATCGCGATGGTGATCGGCAAGCCTTGAGCCGGCGTGGACAGGCGTAATGTTATAATATAACGTATTTGGCATGGTTCCCGCCGCGTCCCCCGCCCACGATCACGATCACGACCATGCGCATGGCCATCATCATGACCACGCCCACGCCCACGCGCATGGGCACGACCACAGCCACGCCCATGTCCACGATGCGACTTCGCCGCATCCGGCCCAGGCGGCGCCCTGGTCGATCCTGCGCATGACCATGGCCGCGCGCCTCTCGGCCGCGGTGGCCGTCTGTGCCGTGCTCTGGGTCGTGGTCTGGCTGGCGATGAGGTGACCATGGCAGCCGTGCACTTCCACAACGTCACGCTTGGCTACGACCGCCACCCAGCCGTGCACCACCTCAACGGCGAGGTCGTCTCCGGCGCGCTGGTCGCCGTGATCGGCCCGAACGGCGCCGGCAAGTCGACGCTGCTGCGCGGCATCGTCGGCATCCTCAAGCCGCTTGACGGCAGCATTCATCTCGGCGGGCTCGATGCCCGCGACATCGCCTATCTGCCGCAGAGTGCGGAGATCGACCGCACCTTCCCGATTTCGGTGTTCGATTTCGTCGCGACCGGGCTGTGGCGTGCGACCGGCTTGTTCGGCGGCATCGGCAAGGCTGCGCGCGACAAGATATTGCATACGATCGCGGCCGTCGGTCTCAACGGTTTCGAGAACCGTCCGATCGGCACGCTCTCCGGCGGGCAGATGCAGCGCGTGCTGTTCGCGCGCGTGCTGCTCCAGGACGCGCGCCTGATCGTGCTCGACGAGCCCTTCAATGCCATCGACAGCAAGACCACGGCCGACCTGCTCGCGCTGGTGAAGCACTGGCATGGCGAAGGCCGCACGGTGCTCGCCGCGCTGCACGACATGGAGATGGTCCGCACCCACTTCGCCGAGACCCTGGTCCTGGCGCGGGGCCCTGTGGCCTGGGGTCCTACGGCGGAGGTGCTGACGCCGGAAAACCTGCTGGTCGCGATGCGGATGTGCGAGGCCTTTGACGACAGCGCCACCGCCTGCGCGGCCGACGATGCCCGCTCGCGGGCGGCGTGATATCCAATGATTTTTGACGCGCTGATCGGTCCGTTCACCGAATTCGAGTTTATGCGGCGCGCGCTCGCCGCCGTGATCGCGCTGTCGCTGGCTGGCGCGCCGATCGGCGTGTTCCTGATGCTGCGGCGGATGAGCCTCGTCGGCGACGCCATGGCGCATGCGATCCTGCCGGGTGCTGCCGTCGGCTTCCTGCTCTCCGGCCTCAACCTGTTCGCGATGACGGCCGGCGGCCTGATCGCCGGCTTTGCGGTCGCGATCCTCTCAGGCCTCGTCGCGCGCTCGACCGGGCTGAAGGAGGATGCTTCGCTTGCGACCTTCTATCTGGCCTCGCTGGCGCTGGGCGTCACCATCGTCTCGATCAAAGGCACCAATATCGACCTGTTGCACGTGCTGTTCGGCAACATCCTC
The DNA here is from genome assembly GCF_049993385.1 of Bradyrhizobium sp. McL0616. Taxonomy (NCBI): domain Bacteria; kingdom Pseudomonadati; phylum Pseudomonadota; class Alphaproteobacteria; order Hyphomicrobiales; family Nitrobacteraceae; genus Bradyrhizobium; species Bradyrhizobium sp. McL0616. The sequence goes on along the minus strand of NZ_CP188255.1, from coordinate 7,963,410 downwards.
GCGATGGATGACCAGACGCTGCTGGTGGTCGCCTTCAACGCCACGGTCACGCTGCTGGTGCTCGCGGTGATCTACCGCCCTCTGGTGATCGAGAGCGTTGATCCGCTGTTCCTGCGCACCGTGAGCCGCGCTGGGGGCCCCGCGCATCTCGCCTTCCTGGCGCTGGTCGTGATCAACCTCGTCAACGGCTTTCAGGCGCTCGGTACTCTGCTCGCGGTAGGATTGATGATCCTGCCGGCCGGCATCGCCCGATTCTGGTCACGTGATCTGACGGCGATGATCTGCATCGCCGTGATTGCTGCCACCGTTTCCGGCTATGCCGGCCTCGTGCTGTCGTTCCAGACCCGCGTTCCGTCCGGCCCCGCGATCATTCTCGTGGCGAGTGTGCTCTACATCGTCTCCGTCCTGTTCGGACGGGTCGGCGGCATCGTCCGGCAGTTGTTTCCCGGCCGGCATCTGGAAGCGTGACGGCGATGCGGCGTATCCTGCTTTGTGTGCTCCTGCTGATCGCCTCGCCGCTGCACGCAGCCGAGCGGCTCAACGTCGTCGCGAGCTTCTCGATCCTCGGCGATTTCGTCCGCACCATTGGCGGCGACCGGGTCAACGTGACGACGCTGGTTGGCCCCGATAGCGACGTCCACGTCTACACGCCGGCGCCGAGCGATGCGAAGCGGATCGCGGACGCAAAGCTCGTCATCGTCAATGGGCTTGGGCTGGAGGGCTGGCTGCCGCGCCTCGTGCAGTCCTCCGGCAGCAAGGCGACGGTCGTCACCGCAAGCGCGGGCATCGCGCCCCACAAGCTCGGCTCGGCCGCCGACCCCCACGCCTGGCAGTCCGTCCCCAACGCCAAAATCTACGTGACGGACATCGCCAACGCGCTGGCGACGGCCGACCCCGACGATGGGGAGTTCTTCCGCGCCCAGGCCAAGGCCTATCTGGAAAAGCTCGAAACGCTCGATCGCGAGGTCCGCGAGGCCGTGGCCAAAATCCCGCCGGAGCGGCGCAAGGTGATCTCCACCCATGACGCCTTCGGCTATTTCGTCGCCGAATACGGCGTCCAGTTCATCGCGCCCCTGGGGGTCTCCACCGAGACCGAGCCGAGCGCGCGGGACATCGCTGGCATCATCGGCCAGATCAAGGCCCAAAAGATCCCGGCGGTTTTCCTGGAAAACATCAGCGACGACCGGCTGATCCGGCGGATCGCGGCCGAGACCGGGGCCAAGGTCGGCGGGACCCTGATTTCGGACAGTTTGACCGGCGAAAAGGGCCCTGCACCCACTTACATTGATATGGTCAGGCACAATATAAAGGCCCTGACCAGCGCGCTTGACCACTAGGGCAGGGGGCCACCCCGCCTCGCGTCGCGCGACAAGCCCGACCCCGGAGTAGTTATGTCTGAAGCGACCTCGCCAAAAATTCCCGTGACCGTCCTGACCGGCTATCTCGGTGCCGGCAAGACCACGCTGTTGAACCGCATCCTGTCGGAAAACCACGGCAAGAAATACGCTGTCATCGTCAACGAATTCGGCGAGATCGGCATCGACAACGACCTCATCATCGGCGCCGATGAGGAAGTGTTCGAGATGAACAATGGTTGCATCTGCTGCACCGTGCGCGGTGACCTCGTGCGCATCATGGACGGCTTGATGAAGCGCAAGGGCAAGTTCGACGCCATCATCGTCGAGACCACTGGCCTTGCCGATCCGGCGCCGGTCGCCCAGACCTTCTTCGTCGACGAGGACGTGCAGAAGAACGCCCGGCTCGACGCGGTGGTCACGGTTGCCGACGCCAAATGGCTGTCTGACCGGCTGAAGGATGCGCCCGAAGCCAAGAACCAGATCGCCTTCGCCGACGTCATCGTGCTGAACAAGACCGATCTCGTCACCAAGGCGGAGCTTGCCGAGGTCGAGGCCCGCATCCGCGCCATCAACCCCTATGCCAAGCTGCATCGCACCGAGCGCTGCTCGGTGGCGCTGGCCGACGTGCTCGATCGCGGCGCCTTCGACCTCGACCGCATCCTCGACATCGAGCCGGACTTCCTGCAAGTCGACGATCATGACCACGATCATGATCATCACGGCCACGACCATCATCACCATCATGATCACGGCCATGGCCTGAAGCACTATCACGACGAGGACATGCAATCGCTGTCGCTCAAGACCGACAAGCCGCTCGACCCGAACGTGTTCATGCCCTGGCTCCAGAACCTGGTGCAGGTCGAGGGCGGGAAGATCCTGCGCTCCAAGGGCATCCTCGCCTTCCACGACGATGACGACCGCTACGTCTTCCAGGGCGTCCACATGATGCTAGAGGGCAACCACCAGAGGAAATGGAAGGACGGCGAGCCGCGCCAAAGCCGCCTCGTCTTCATCGGCCGCGAATTGCCCGAAGAGCTCATTCGCACGGGCTTCGAGAGCTGCATCGTCTCGTGATGAAAGAGTTTACCCCGGCCCCCGACTCCGCCTCGATCGTTTCCGTCACCGACCGCGTCAAGCCGGTGGCGCTCGGCATGGGCGTGACTTCGGTTCATTTCCTTGGCCCCCGCGCCGCCTTCGTCGGTGCCGAGGAGAATGTCGCATTCGTCGATGCCAAGGGAGAGATCACGACGGTCGCCGTGCACAGCGGCGGCATTCTCTCGACTGCCTCCGACGGCAAGCGCATCATCATGGGCGGCGACGACGGTAAGGTCGTCTCGCTCGACGCCAAGGGCGAGGTGACGCTGCTCGCCACCGACCCGAAGCGGCGCTGGATCGATGCGGTCGCGCTGCATGCTGACGGTGCTTACGCCTGGTCGGCCGGCAAGACGGCCACGGTCAAGAGCGGCAAGAGCGAGGAGAAGTCGCTCGAGGTGCCGTCGACCGTCGGCGGTCTTGCGTTTGCGCCGAAGGGATTGCGGCTCGCGATCGCGCATTACAACGGCGCCACGCTGTGGTTTCCGAACATGGAAGGATCGGCCGAATTCCTCCCCTGGGCCGGTTCGCATCTCGGCGTCACCTTCAGCCCGGACAACAAATTCCTGGTCACCACAATGCACGAGGCGGCGCTGCATGGCTGGCGGCTCGCCGACAACCGGCACATGCGCATGACCGGTTATCCCGGCCGCGTCCGCTCGATGTCCTGGAGTGCGGGCGGCAAGGCGCTGGCGACCTCGGGCGCCGACACCGTGATCCTGTGGCCGTTCGCCAGCAAGGATGGCCCGATGGGCAAGGAGCCCGCAATGCTCGCGCCGCTCCAGGCCCGCGTGTCCGTGGTCGCCTGCCATCCCAGGAACGACATCTTCGCCGCCGGCTATAGCGACGGCACCGTGCTGATGGTGCGGCTGGAGGACGGCGCCGAGATACTTGTCCGCCGCAACGGCACACCGCCCGTGGCCGCGCTCGCCTGGAACGCCAAGGGGACGACGCTTGCTTTTGCCGATGAAACGGGCGAGGCAGGACTTCTCGACCTCTGAGTCGCGTTCAAACCGTAGCGTGGGACCATGCGGTTTTTGACGACCTTCCAGCTCGCCGATTTCGCCGACACGCTGGTCAGCCTGTTTACGGCCTTCGTGCTGGGCACGCTGATCGGCGCCGAGCGGCAGTACCGCCAGCGCACCGCGGGCCTGCGCACCAATGTGCTGGTCGCGGTCGGCGCCGCCGCCTTCGTCGATCTCGCCATGCATCTGGACGGCGCGGACGGCGCCGTGCGGGTGATCGCCTATGTCGTCTCCGGCATCGGCTTCCTCGGGGCAGGCGTTATCATGAAGCAGGGCATGGACGTGCGCGGGCTCAACACCGCGGCGACGCTGTGGGCCTCTGCCGCCGTCGGCTCCTGTGCCGGGGCCGACATGGTCGCGCAGGCGGCGGCGCTGACCGTGTTCGTCATCGCCGGCAACACCATGCTGCGCCCGCTGGTCAACGCCATCAACCGCATCCCGCTGAACGAGAAGACCTCGGAGGCGACCTACTACTTCAAGCTCGCGGTCGCAACCGATGTGCTGCCCGACATGCGCGACCGGCTCATCGACAAGCTCGAGGCCGCGAAATATCCGGTGGCTGATGTCGACGTGGTTGAGATCGGCGAGGACGTCCTGGAGATCGTGGCAAAGCTGGTCGCGAGTGCGGTCGATCCGAACGAGCTGAACGCGGTGGCGACCGATCTCCAGCACTTGCCCGGTGTGCGCCACGCGACGTGGGAAGTCAGCACGACGGAGTGAGCGCGGCTTTTTGGCGCGCGCGGTTCCCTCCCTGCCGGGCACGGAACCGCAGTCGGAGAACTTCGTTGATCCCGCAGACAAAGGCGGTGATCGGTATGCCCGGCCAAGATGACAAGCGCAGACTGAAGCTCGATTTAACCATCGCCGGCTCGCTGTTCGCGGCAGGTATGGCGGTGTCAGTGATGTCACTCGCACAAATCCGCGCCGAAAGCCGGATGGAGCTGGCGCAGGCGACGCAGCCGCTCCAGGGCACGCCGTCCAATGATCAGGACAGGGCGCCGGCGGAAGCCAAGCCTGGCGGCGACCGGCCGACCACGCCGGCCCCCGAGCCCGCGCGCCCCGACTCGCAGACCCAGGGCGCGGCGACCAAGCCGGCACTGCCGGCTGCGCCCGCTGAGAAGATTGCGCCGCCGATCAAGGAGAAGTAGTCCCGAAGGCTGGCGTATTGTGACGCGTATTTGACGGCGGATGCCAATTCTACGATCTCGCCTTGGCGTGCGGCCCGCTCCATAATCCGTCGCACCAACGACAGATGGGGCCTTCCATGAAGATCGAAGACGTCCGCCGCACCGCTTATTCGATGCCGCTTACCAATCCGTCATTCCCGCCGGGGCCATATCGCTTCTTCGACCGCGAATACTTCATCATCACCTACAGGACCGATCCCGAAGCCCTTGCCGCCGTTGTGCCCGAGCCGCTTGAGGTGGTGGAGCCGGTGGTGAAATACGAATTCATCCGCATGCCCGACTCGACCGGATTCGGCGACTACACCGAAACCGGGCAGGTGATCCCGGTCCGCTTCAAGGGCGAGGAGGGCGCCTACACCCACGCGATGTATCTGGACGACGAGGCCCCGATTGCCGGCGGCCGCGAGCTCTGGGGATTTCCGAAAAAGCTGGCAAGACCGAAGATCGAGGTCGAAACCGACGTGCTGGTCGGCTCACTGCATTACGGCTCGGTGCTGTGCGCCTCCGCGACCATGGGCTACAAGCACCGCAAGGTCGATCATGACGTCGTGCTGAACTCGATGAAGGCGCCGAACTTCATCCTGAAGATCATCCCGCATGTCGACGGCAGCGCGCGGATCTGCGAACTGGTTCGTTTTCATCTCGATGACGTCGTGCTGAAGGAAGCATGGACCGGCCCTGCCGCACTCGGCCTGTTTCCCCACGCGCTCTGCGACGTCGCCCGCCTGCCAGTGCGCGAGGTGGTCTCGGCGCTGCACTTCAAGGCGGACCTGACGCTCGGGCTCGGCAGCGTGGCGTTCGATTACATGACGAAGTAACGAAGTAACAAGGCGAGGTAGACCGCGAAACGAAGATGCCCGGTGCGAGGCCGGGCATCTCGATCAATCAGGCGTGGTGCGCGATCATCGCACCAGAACATTCCGGAACTGCCAGGGATCGCTGGTGTCGATATCTTCCGGGAACAGTCCCGGACGATCCGTCAGCGGTGTCCAGTCGGTGTAGAAACCCTTCACCGGGCCGAGATAGGGCAGCTGGATTTCCAGCAGACGATCGAAATCCATCTCGTCGGCTTCGACGATGCCTTCGTTCGGGTTTTCCAGCGCCCACACCATGCCGCCGAGCACGGCGGAGGTCACTTGCAGGCCGGTCGCGTTCTGATAGGGCGCGAGTTTGCGGGTCTCTTCGATGGAGAGCTGCGAGCCGAACCAGTAGGCATTGTTGTCATGGCCGAACAGCAGCACGCCGAGTTCGTCGATGCCATCGACGATTTCGTTCTCATCGAGGATGTGGTGCTTTTCCTGCATCTTCGCGGCGCGGCCGAACATTTCATGCAGCGACAGCACGGCATCGTCAGCCGGATGATAGGCATAATGGCAGGTCGGCCGATAGACCGCCTTGCCCGATGCGTCATGCACCGTGAAGTAGTCGGCGATCGAGATCGACTCGTTGTGGGTGACGAGGAAGCCATACTGCGCGCCGCGGGTCGGGCACCAGGTGCGCACGCGCGTGTTGGCGCCGGGCTGCATCAGATAGATGGCGGCGCCGCAGCCGGCTTCGTGGGTGTGCGCATTCTCGGGCATCCATTTTTCATGGGTGCCCCAACCGAGTTCGGACGGCTGCACGCCTTCCGACAGAAAACCTTCCACCGACCAGGTGTTGACGAAGACGTCCGGCTCTTTCGGCGACTTGGAGCGCTGGGTGTCGCGTTCGGCAATGTGGATGCCCTTGATGCCGGCCTGCCGCATCAGATCCGCCCATTCGGCCTTGGTCTTCGGCTTGGGCGCATTGAGTTTCAGATCAGCGGCGACATTGAGCAGCGCCTGCTTGACGAAAAACGAGACCATGCCGGGATTGGCGCCGCAGCAGGAGACGGCCGTGGTCGAGCCGGCAGGGCGCGCCTTCTTGGCGGCCAGCGTCACTTCGCGAAGGGCGTAGTTGGAGCGCGCTTCCGGACCCTTTGACGAATCGAAATAGAAGCCGAGCCAGGGCTCGTTGACGGTGTCGATATAGAGAGCGCCGAGCTCGTTGCAGAGCTCCATAATGTCGGTGGAGCCGGTGTCGACCGAGAGGTTGACGCAAAAGCCCTGGCCGCCGCCTTCGGTGAGCAGCGGGGTCAGCAATTCGCGGTAATTGTCCTTGGTCACGCCCTGCTGGATGAAGCGTACATTGTGCTTCTCGCAATGCGCCTTGCGGCCCTCATCCTTGGGATCGATCACGGTGACGCGCGACTTGTCGTAGTCGAGATGCCGCTCGATCATCGGCAACGTGCCTTTGCCGATGGAGCCGAAGCCGACCATGACGATGGGACCGGTGATCTTCGCGTAGATCTGCGAGGCGGGGCTCATGGGATGGTTTCTCCGGAACGTGCTGGCGGGCAAGGGGTGAGGGGTGGATCAGGCGCTGCGGCGCTTGGCGGTCGCTTCGATCTCGACCTTCATCTCGGGCTTGTAGAGCGCCGAGACGACGAGAAGCGTGGCCGCCGGGCGGATCTCACCGAGGACTTCGCCGCAGACCGCGAAATGGGCGTCTGCGTCCTTGGCGTCGGTGAGATAGTAGGTCACGCGGACGATGTCGGCCATCTCGAAACCACCCTCCTTCAGGGCAGCTTCGATGGTCTTGAAGCAGTTGCGTGACTGGCTCGTGACATCGGCCGGCATGGTCATCGTGGTGTAGTCATAGCCGGTGGTTCCCGCGACGAAGGCAAACTCGCCGTCGATCACGGCGCGGCTGTAACCGGCGGTCTTCTCGAAGGGAGAGCCGGTGGAAATCAGGCGACGGGACATGGTCGTGGGCCTCGGCTGAAGGGGCTGTTTCGCGGGTTAAAGGGCGTTTCCGGGGCCTGCGCAACCCCAAAGGATAGAGTTAGCGCAGGCGCGGCCGGGCGTTGCCGCTCAATGCGGCTTCGGTCGTCGCCATCATGGCAATCCCTTAGGCCGCGTGCGCTTGGAGGGCGCGAACTACCCTCCGTTTGGGCAGAGCCGCACCGGTCGGGACGATCATCCCCTCGGCGCCATCCAGCGCACCGGCCTGGAATTCGACTGCCAGCAGGCGGTCGCGCTCGAATGGGCCCGGCAGCATCAGTGCGCCGGTCTTCTCAGCAGAGAAGCCGAAACGGGCATAGTAAGGCGCATCTCCGAGCAGGATCACGGCGGCATGCCCGCGCGCCCGGGCGGCGGCCAGCGCTTGTTGCATCAGCGCGGCGCCGATCCCGAGCTCGCGGCAGGCAGGGTCCACCGCCAGCGGTCCGAGGACCAAAGCGGGCCTGCCTCCGGCGCTGACGTGCCACAGCCGCACGGTTCCCACGAGTGTCCCCTCGTGCACAGCGGCCAGCGCAAGGCCGGCAGCGGGTGCACGTCCGTCGCGCAGGCGCTGGCAGGTGCGGTCATGGCGGTTCTCGCCAAAGCTCGCATCCAGCAGCGCTTCACGCGTCGCGACGTCGGCAGCACGTTCCGCACGGATCGCGAACGGAGCGGCTTTCGAGGTGAGGGCGACTTGTGTCTTCCGAAAAGCAGTCATGGCGCGTCAGTCCCCGCTTGAACCGACGTGCGAGAAGCACGCCGGTCCAAGGCGTCGTCAGAAATCGAAATGTCAGGGAAGGAGCCGGCAAGCCGGCTCCCGGGTTGGTCAGGCCTCGGAAAAAGAGAGGCCGCTTAGATGTGGTAGGTCTTCAGCGGCGGGATGCCGTTGAACGCCACCGCCGAGTAGGTCGACGTATAGGCCCCGGTGCCTTCGATCAGCAGCTTGTCGCCGATCTCGAGTGTCACCGGAAGCGGATATGGGTTCTTCTCGTACAGCACGTCGGCGCTGTCGCAGGTCGGGCCCGCGAGCACGCACGGCGTCATGTCCGCCCCGTCATGCGGGGTGCGGATGGCGTAGCGGATCGACTCGTCCATGGTCTCGGCGAGACCGCCGAACTTGCCGATGTCGAGATAGACCCAGCGCACCTCGTCCTCGTCGCTCTTCTTGGAGATGAGCACGACCTCGGATTCGATGATGCCGGCGTTGCCCACCATGCCGCGACCCGGCTCGATGATGGTCTCCGGAATCTGGTTGCCGAAGTGCTTGCGCAGCGCGCGGAAGATCGATCGGCCGTAGGTCACCACCGGCGGCACGTCCTTCAAATATTTGGTCGGGAAGCCGCCGCCCATGTTGACCATGGTCAGGTTGATGCCGCGCTCGGCGCAGTCGCGGAACACCTGCGAGGCCATCGCCAGCGCACGGTCCCACGCCTTCACCTTGCGCTGCTGCGAGCCGACATGGAACGAGATGCCGCACGGCTCCAGGCCCAGGCGCTTGGCAACATCGAGTACCTCGACGGCCATCTCCGGGTCGCAGCCGAACTTGCGCGACAGCGGCCACTCGGCGCCGGCGCAGTCATAGAGGATACGGCAGAACACCTTCGCGCCGGGAGCAGCGCGGGCGATCTTCTCGACCTCGGCGGTGCAGTCGACCGCGAACAGCCGAATGCCGAGCGCGAAGGCGCGCGCGATGTCGCGCTCCTTCTTGATCGTGTTGCCGAAGGAGATGCGGTCGGGCGTCGCACCGGCGGCCAGCGCCATCTCGATCTCGGCAACCGTGGCGGTGTCGAAGCAGGAGCCCATGGACGCCAGCAGCGCCAGCACTTCCGGCGCCGGGTTCGCCTTGACGGCATAGAACACCCGGCTGTCGGGCAGCGCCTTGGCAAAGGTCTGGTAATTGTCGCGCACGACTTCGAGGTCGACCACGAGGCAAGGCTCGGTGTCCTGGCCCTCGCTGCGGCGGTTGCGCAGGAATTCCTGAATACGTTCGGTCATAGCACTCTCCCAAACGGCCCAGCGACGGGGATCCGTTCAAAAAATGATGTCGGATATGAGCGCTCCGGCCACATCGCGCGATGGAGGCGCAACGAAGCCAAAAGACTCAGATCAGACTGTGCTGCCGTGGATTGGTTGGGAATTTCCCGCCCGCACACCTGGCAATGAAGGACAAGCCTTTTCAGTAGCCCGCGCCGGCTTTGGACTGCCGGTAGAGACCAAAAAAGCCCGATCCGTCGTTGCTTTAAGTCGCGTCCCCCGTTGAGAGCGGGGTGCGCCGGTTCGCCTCCGGCTGCCAGTCACGGTTGCAAAGAGTAAAGTCACCTTCGACAAGGCATCTCTTTGAGAGAGATGCTGGACGCTCCGGGTTTGCTTCGGTCTTCAGACTTCTTCAGTCTTTTGACTTCCGCACTTCCGAAGAGCCCCTCGGCTTCTTCACCCCTTGGCGGCTGTCCGGCCTCTTGTCCGGATACCTACCGACTGACACACGACCACAGGCACGTGCGAAATTGGGCAAGACGCACATAAGGGTTTTGACTCTGCTTCGCAAGATTTTTTTTAGGCTGAGAACAGAATTGCCTAACATCTGCTTGCGCAGTGTTGCGCGAGCGACGCGGAAGATGAACAGGCGTTAAGTTTTTCTTCCCAGCGCGCGCGTCACTCGCCTGCGCGTGTGCGTCTCAGCGCTTCGTGAACGGCTCGACGCGCTGAGCCGCGCGGATGAAGGCGGTCATCACCAGCACGCCGAGTGCGAACAGCACGGCCTGGAGGATGTGCGCGCCCTGGTCGCCGAGCCCGAACAGGATCGCGAGCGCCCAGCCGCCGGCAAACGCCGCGCCGAACACCTCCGCGCCGATCAGGATGGCGGCGCTGATGACGGTGACGACGCTCGGCCAGACGATCCGGCGGGAGGACGAGGAGGGCGCGTTCATGGGCTTTGGGGGTCCGTGGCTTCGAGGGCCGCAATCTCCCCGAAAAGGCGGGCGGGAGCAAGGCCAAATGGCCCAAAAAAGCCCCATCGCGTGCTATAGCTGGCCCCAACAAATCGGCTCAAAAAATCGGGACGTGCTATGTCAGAACCCCGCCAAACTACGGACTCCGAGATCAACCCGCTGCTGAAGGCCTGGGTGACGCCGTTTGCGACCCCGCCCTTCGACGAGATCACGCCCGAGCACTTCCTCCCGGCCTTCGAGCAGGCCTTCGCGGACCATTCCGCCGAAATCGGGGCGATTACCAATGATCCTGCCGCACCCGACTTCGCCAACACCGTCACGGCGCTGGAGCGCTCCGGCAAGCTGCTGAGCAAGGTCGCTTCGGTCTTCTACGACCTGGTCTCGGCGCATTCCAACCCGGCCATTCTGGAGATCGACAAGGAGGTCTCCTTGCGAATGGCGCGGCACTGGAATCCGATCACGATGAACGCCGTGCTGTTTGGCCGCATCGCCCAGCTGCACGAGAACCGCGCCAATCTCGGTCTCGACCCCGAGCAGCTCCGCCTGCTGGAGCGCACCTACACCCGCTTCCACCGCTCTGGCGCCGGCCTCTCCGAACAGGCCAAGACGCGCATGGCCGAGATCAACGAGAAGCTGGCCCAGCTCGGTACCGGCTTCAGCCATCATCTGCTCGGCGACGAGCAGGACTGGTTCATGGAGTTAGGGGAGGCCGACCGCCAGGGCCTGCCGGAGAGCTTCGTCGCGGCCGCCCAGGCTGCGGCAGAAGATCGCGGTATGGCCGGCAAGGCCATCGTGACGCTGTCGCGCTCCTCGACGGAGCCGTTCCTGAAGAGCTCGGCGAGGCGTGACCTGCGCGAGAAGGTCTACAAGGCCTTCACGGCGCGCGGCGACAACGGCAATGGCAACGACAACAACACGACCATCGTCGAGATCCTGAAGCTGCGCGAGGAGAGCGCGAACCTGCTGGGCTATCCGACCTTCGCCGCCTACCGGCTCGAGGATTCCATGGCCAAGACGCCGGATGCGGTGCGCGGCCTGCTGGAGCGGGTCTGGAAGCCGGCGCGGGCGCGAGCGCTTTCCGACCGCGACGAGATGCAGACGTTGATCACGACTGAAGGCGCCAATTTCAAGCTCGCGCCCTGGGACTGGCGCTTCTACGCCGAAAAGCTGCGCCTCCAGCGCGCCAATTTCGACGATGCCGCGATCAAGCCATATTTGACGCTCGATCACATGATCACGGCGGCCTTCGACTGCGCCACGCGGCTGTTCGGCATCACCTTCGAGGAGCGCAAGGATGTTCCGGCCTGGCACCCGGACGTCCGGGTCTGGGAGGTCAAGGGGCGGGACGGCAAGCACAAGGCGCTGTTCTACGGCGACTACTATGCCCGGCCGTCGAAGCGCTCCGGCGCCTGGATGACCTCGCTGCGCGACCAGCAGAAGCTCGACGGCGAGATCGCGCCGCTGATCATCAATGTCTGCAACTTCTCCAAGGGCGCCGGCGGCGAGCCCTCGCTGCTGTCGCCCGACGATGCCCGCACTTTGTTCCACGAGTTCGGCCACGGTCTGCACGGCATGCTCTCCAACGTGACGTACCCGTCGCTGTCGGGCACCTCCGTGTTCACCGACTTCGTCGAGCTGCCGTCCCAGCTCTACGAGCACTGGCAGGAAAGGCCCGAAGTGCTCCAGCAGTTTGCCCGCCATTACCAGACCGGCGAGCCGCTGCCGGATGACTTGCTGCAACGGTTCCTTGCCGCGCGAAAGTTCAACCAGGGCTTTGCCACAGTCGAGTTTGTCTCCTCGGCGCTGATCGATCTCGAATTCCACACCCAGCCGGCCGCCGCCGCGCAGGATGTGCGCGCATTCGAGAAGAAGGAGCTGGAGAAGATCGGCATGCCGGAGGAGATCGCGCTGCGCCACCGGCCCACGCAATTCGGCCACATCTTCTCCGGCGACCATTATGCGTCCGGTTACTACAGCTACATGTGGTCCGAGGTGATGGACGCCGACGCCTTCGGCGCCTTTGAGGAGGCTGGCAACATCTTCGATCCGGCGGTGGCCAAGCGCCTGCACGACGACATCTACTCGAGTGGCGGGTCGGTCGATCCCGAAGCCGCTTACGAAGCCTTCCGCGGCCGGCCACCGGAGCCCGACGCGCTGCTCCGCCGCCGCGGCCTGCTCGACGCCGCGAAAGCGGCCTGAAGGGCATGCGCGCCCTGTTCGGTCTGCTGGTCGCCGCGGCGCTGACGTTCGCAGCGGGTGCTGCGAGCGCGCATCCGCATGTCTGGATCACCGCGACCAGCGAGCTGATCTATGCAGAGGACGGCAGCATCACTGCCGTGCGCCACGCCTGGACCTTCGACGACATGTTCTCGGCCTATGCGGTGCAGGGGCTCGAGGCCAAGAAGAAGGGCGCCTACACGCGCGAGGAGCTGGGGCCACTTGCGCAGACCAATGTCGAGTCGCTGAAGGAATATGCCTACTTCACCTTTGCGCGAGCCGACGGCAAGAAGGAACGCTTTAACGAGCCGGTCGACTATTATCTCGACTACAAGGATACGGTGCTGACCCTGCACTTCACCTTGCCGCTGAAGACCCCGCTCAAGCCGAAGCAACTGATGCTGGAAGTGTTCGACCGCTCCTTCTTCATCGACTTCCAGATGGCCAAGGACAATCCGGTCAAGCTGGTCGGTGCGCCCGCCGGTTGCCAGATGAAGCTCGATCGTCCCAGCGACGGCACCGCGACCGCGCAGAAGCTGAACGAGCAGACCTTCATGGATGGCCCGAACGCCAATTTCGGCATGATGTTCGCCAACAAGATCACGGTGGATTGCCCTTGAAGCCGCAACTCTCTCTGCTCGCGCGCGGGCTCCTCGCCTGCGCTGCCGTTGTTGTCGTGTTGGGCGTGGCCGATGCCGCGCTCCACGATCTCCTCGCGCAAAACCCGTTCGGCGCGCCGCGACCCGCACAGGCCGCCGAGCCCGAGGCCAGCGGCCTGATCGGCTGGTTGCTGGCCAAACAGTCTGAGTTCTATCGCCAGATGTCGGCGACCATCCGCGCCGCGAAGACCGACGGCTCGGCGGTGTGGACGCTGCTCTTCATCTCCTTTGCTTACGGCATCTTCCATGCCGCCGGTCCCGGCCACGGCAAGGCCGTGATCGCCTCCTATCTCGTCGCCAACCGCGAGACCGCGCGGCGCGGTATCGCGCTGTCGTTTGCCTCCGCCTTGATGCAGTCGCTGGTCGCGATCCTGATCGTCGGCATTTCGGCCTGGGTGCTGAATGCGACCGCAAAAACAATGTGCAGGGCGGAAGGCGCGATCGAGATCGCAAGCTATGGCCTGATCGCACTGTTCGGCCTGCGGCTGGTCTGGGTCAAGGGTGGCGCCTTCATCCGCGCGCTCCGGGTGGCCCAGCCGGTGCCGGCGATCGTTGGCGTGCCGCATGACCATCATGATCACGGCCACCATCATCATGATGCGCATGATCATCATGACCACGATCACGGCCATGATCACCATCAGCACGACCATGGACATGCCCACGCCCATCACGCGCACGACCACGTCCATGACGAGCATTGCGGCCATTCCCACGGCCCCGCGCCGAGCGAGCTCGCCGGCCCCGGCGGCTGGCGGCGCGGTTTTGCTGCGATCCTGACCGTCGGCATCCGCCCCTGTTCGGGTGCGATCCTGGTGCTGGTGTTCGCGCTCGCGCAGGGCCTGTTCTGGGCCGGCATCGCTGCTACGTTCTTGATGGGACTGGGCACAGCGATCACGGTTGCGGCCATCGCCGTGATTGCTGTTTCCGCCAAGGACATCGCCGGCCGCCTGAGCGCGGGCCGCGATGGCGGCGGAGCCCTCTTCATGCGCGGCATCGAATTCGGCGCCGCCGGCCTGGTACTGCTGTTCGGCGCAGGCCTGCTGCTCGGCTACATCGCGGCTGAGCGGACGACGTGTTTTTAAGCTCTTTTCCTCTCTCCCCTTGTGGGAGAGGGTGGCTCACCGCGTAGCGGTGAGACGGGTGAGGGGTTCTCTCCCCGTGAACCTCTTGCAGATGAGTAGGGGATAGAACCCCTCATCCGGCGCTTCGCGCCACCTTCTCCCACAAGGGGAGAAAGAAAAAAGAACCTCACACCGGCAGAAACCGCTTCAACAGCGGCATGAAGAAAATCCCGAGGTTGATCGCAAAGCCGATGCTCCAGAGGATGGAGCGCAGCGTCGGGCGGTTGCCGAGATAGGTCAGCACATAGGCGATCCGCACGATCAGGAATAGCACGGCGAGCTCGTCGATCAACCGCTGTGGCGAATCCCTGAATTCGGCGAGCAGCACCGCGAAGGCGAAGAACGGGAAGGTCTCGATGCCGTTGTGGTGCGCGCCGAGCGCGCGCTGCGCGATGGCGTCCTCATAGAAGGCGGGATCACGCGGCCGCGAATTGTCGAAGCCGCGAAACCTGATCCATTTGATCGAGGCAATCGTTAAGAGATAGAGCAGCAGCGCCCCGAATACGCACCATTCCGCCAGCGTCATGGTTCCTCCCCCTCCATGCCGACCCTAGCGAAACCGGCCCAATCTTGACAAGTTCAGAGCAACGCGCGACGCAACGGATCATGACGACCATCGTCCCCATCGAGACCGCGAAAACGGCCGGCCAATCCGGCCAGCCGCGCGTCGGCGTGCTGCTGGTCAATCTCGGGACGCCCGACACCGCCGACGCCCCGGGCGTGCGGGTCTATTTGAAGGAATTCCTGTCGGACCCCCGCGTCATCGAGGACCAGGGCCTGATCTGGCAGCTGGTGCTGAACGGCATCATCCTGCGCAGCCGTCCCCGCACCAAGGCGCTCGATTACCGGAAGATCTGGAACAACGAGCGGAACGAGTCGCCGCTGAAAACCATCACGCGCTCACAGAGCGACAAGCTCGCAGCCGCGCTGTTGGACCGCGCGCATGTCGTGGTGGATTGGGCGATGCGCTACGGCAATCCCTCGATCAAGTCGGGCATCGATGCCCTGATCGCGAAGGGATGCGACCGCATCCTCGCCGTGCCGCTTTACCCGCAATATTCGGCGCCGACCTCGGCGACCGTCTGCGACGAGGTTTTCCGTGTGCTCTCATGCCTGCGCGCGCAGCCGACGCTGCGGGTGACGCCGCCCTACTATGAGGACGAGGCCTATATCGAGGCGCTCGCCACCTCGATCGAGGCGCATCTCGCCACGCTGCCGTTCAAGCCGGAGCTGATCGTCGCCTCCTTCCACGGCATGCCGAAGTCCTATGTCGAGAAGGGCGATCCCTATCAGGGCCACTGCGTCGCCACCACCGAGGCGCTGCGCCGCAGGCTCGGGATGGACGAGACAAAACTGCTGCTGACCTTCCAGTCGCGCTTCGGCAATGACGAGTGGCTCCAGCCCTACACCGACAAGACGATGGAGCGCCTTGCAAAAGAAGGCGTGCGCCGCATCGCGGTGGTGACACCCGGCTTTTCCGCCGACTGCCTGGAGACGCTGGAGGAGATCGCGCAGGAGAATGCCGAGATATTCAAGCACAATGGCGGCGAGCAGTTTTCGGCGATCCCCTGCCTCAATGACAGCGATCCCGGTATGGACGTGATCCGCACCCTGGTGCTGCGCGAGCTTCAGGGCTGGATCTGATGCGCCCCATGAATCGCCGCGAACTCCTGGCGCTTCTCGGGACGATCACGGCGCTGCCGCCCTCGGCCCTGGCGCAGCAGCCGAACGCGCCGCGCCTGCTCGGCGTGCTCTCGGTCACCGCCGATGAGGTGATAGGGCAGACCCGCCTGGCCGAGGCGCTCGTCGCCCATGGCTGGAAAGAGCAAGGTAATCTCAAGATCGACTGGCGCAGCGGCGCCGGCGACCGAGCGCCCATCGCCCGGCTTGCCGACGAGCTGATCGCGCTCAAGCCCGACATCCTGCTCGCGATCGGCACGCCGTCGGTGGAAGAACTGCGCCAGCGTACCGCGACGATTCCGATCGTGTTCGCGGTGGTGACCGATCCCGTCAGCCAGGGTTTTGTCAAAAACCTCGCGCATCCCGGCGGCAACATCACCGGCTTCACCGATTATGATGGCCCGCTCGCCGGCAAATGGCTGGAGATGCTGATGCAGATCACGCCGCACGTCGCCCGCGTCCTCGTCGTCTACAATCCCGCCACCGCGCCGTTCGCGCCCCTGATGCTGCGCACGATCGAGGATGCCGCGCGAACGCTTCACGTGACGGTC
Source organism: Bradyrhizobium sp. McL0616 (assembly GCF_049993385.1). Lineage (NCBI taxonomy): Bacteria > Pseudomonadati > Pseudomonadota > Alphaproteobacteria > Hyphomicrobiales > Nitrobacteraceae > Bradyrhizobium > Bradyrhizobium sp. McL0616. Next base: position 7,946,768 of record NZ_CP188255.1, on the reverse strand, counting down.
GAGCCTGCACCGGTGCACGACGCGCCGTCGATCGCCGCGCTGGCCTCGCGCAAGGACGGCGGCCTCCTGGTCCTGCCGGACTTCTTCACCATGGCCAACCGTGCGGGTCTGCTCGCGGCCATCCATGAGGCGCACCTGCCGGCGGTGTTCTGGAGCCGCACCTTCGTCGACGAGGGCGGGCTGATGTCCTACAGCACCGACAGCGCCGAGCAGCTGCGCCGCGCCGCCTCCTATATCGATCGCATCCTCAAGGGCGCGCAGGCCGCCGACCTTCCGGTCCAGAATCCCACCAAGTTCGAGCTCGCCATCAACCTGAAGACGGCAAAAGCGCTCGGCGTCACCATTCCCCCAAGCCTGCTCGCAACCGCGAACGACGTCATCGAATAGGGCTGTCCCATGACGGCCGGCATTGTCCGATTCGTTAACGTTTGCCGCTAGGTCTGCGCCCGCGCGCTTTCAAGAGCGCCTTGCAAATACATAATCGTGACCATTCCCTCTCCGTGCGTCTTGTGCAGTATTGCGTGGATACCGACGTTACTCGCGACCGCTGAACCGGTAGGGTTGTGATCCCGACCAATCACAGCGCGGGAAGGGGCTTTTCCCGCCTTGGAGGAAATATGAGCGGTTTCGATATTTTCGCAATTGTTCTGGTTTTGCTTGTCATCATCACGCTCTTCGCCGGCGTGAAGACGGTGCCGCAGGGGTTTGACTGGACCATCGAGCGGTTCGGCAAATACACCCGCACGCTGGCGCCGGGGCTGAACCTGATCGTCCCCTATTTCGATCGGGTCGGGCGCAAGATGAACATGATGGAGCAGGTGATCAACATTCCCGAGCAGGAGGTGATTACCAAGGACAACGCCACCGTGACGGTCGACGGCGTCGCCTTCTTCCAGGTTTTCGACGCCGCCAAGGCGAGCTACGAGGTCGCCAATCTCACCCAGGCGATCATCGTGTTGACCATGACCAATATCCGTTCGGTGATGGGCTCCATGGACCTCGACCAGGTGCTGTCGCATCGCGACGAGATCAACGAGCGCCTGCTGCGCGTCGTCGATGCCGCAGTCTCGCCCTGGGGTCTCAAGGTCAACCGGATCGAGATCAAGGACATCGTACCGCCCGCCGACCTCGTCGAGGCGATGGGCCGGCAGATGAAGGCCGAGCGTGTCAAGCGCGCCGACATTCTCCAGGCCGAAGGCCAGCGCCAGTCGGAAATCCTGCGCGCCGAGGGCGCCAAGCAGGGCCAGATCCTCCAGGCCGAGGGCCGCAAGGAGGCCGCGTTCCGCGATGCCGAGGCCCGCGAGCGTTCCGCGGAAGCCGAGGCCAAGGCAACCCAGATGGTCAGCGAGGCCATCTCCAAGGGCGACGTAGCGGCGTTGAACTACTTTATCGCCGACAAATATATTAAGGCGTTCGGGCAGTTCGCTGATGCACCGAACCAGAAGGTCATCATGCTGCCGATGGAGGCGATGAGCTTGCTGGGTTCGCTCGCCGGCATCGGCGAGATCGCCAAGGCGACGTTCGGCGAAAGTGCTGCGTCTGCGACCGCCGCCGCCCGCCGTGGTTCGGTGCCCACATCGGGCTCCGCTCCGCCGACGGTGCCGCCGCAGTAGGGCTCTGCGCATGACCCGGAAAAGTGGGCACCGGTTTTCCGATAAGGTCATGCGCTCTTATAAAGAGGTCGTGTCATGACCGACATGTTCGTATCGCTCGGCACCTGGAACTGGCTGATCTTCGGCTTCATCCTCATGGCGCTGGAGGTGATGGCGCCGGGGGTGTTCCTGTTCTGGCTGGGGCTCGCAGCGTTGCTGGTCGGCCTGATCTCGTTCGCTGTTGTCGCGTCCTGGCAGATCCAGCTTGTCATGTTCGCGGTCTTCGCAGCCGCCGCCGTACCGGTGTGGCGCCGGCTGGCGCGCGGCCGGACGGACGCAAGCACGAGCCCGTTCCTCAACAAGCGCACCGAGGCGCTGCTGGGCCGCGAGTTCACGTTGGAGAAACCGATCATCGACGGTAACGGCACGGTGCGCATCGGCGACACGGTGTGGCGCGTCGCGGGCCCGGATACGCCGGCCGGGACAAAGGTGAAGGTGGTGCAGGTCGACGGCGCGAATCTGACGGTCGCAGCGGCCTAGTCCACCGTCATTGCGAGCGAAGCGAAGCAATCCAGAATCTTTCCGCGGGTACAATCTGGATTGCTTCGCTTCGCTCGCAATGACGAATCGGTTGCGGCGGTATCGCCAGACTTAGGCACCGCTCTTGCTGCGCCACCTCTCCGCGAACCTGTGCAGAGGCATGAACGTCTCGCAGAGCTCACGCCCGAGCGCCGTCAGCCCATAACCTCCGGCCTCGCCCAGCTCCACGAACCCCGCCTCGCGCAACTCCGACAGCCGTGCTTGCAGCACGGTCGGCGAGGCTTCGTCGCAGGCCGTGCGCAATGCGCGGGAGGTGAGGGGCGCGTCGTGTAACTCCCACAATATGCGCAGGGTCCACCGTTGGCCGAGCAGGTCGAGCAGGGCTATGATCGGCCGTCCGGTGCGCGAGCCGCGGACGCTGCGTGTTTTGGAGCCAGCCTGTTTCGCCATCGGTGCCCTCTTGCGATGTGCTACAAATAATGTAGCGTATTGCTACGATAAATGTAGCAACGGAGGCGACCCATGTCCCAGCCGACGCCGCGCATCGCGCCGCTCGCGCCGCCTTATCCCCCGGAGATCCAGGCGCAGTTCGACCGCATCATGCGCGGCGCACCGCCGCTGGTGCTGTTCCGGGTGATGGCGGGGCACACCCGCGCCTGGGACAAATTCCGCGCCGGCGGTCTGCTCGATCCGGGGCCGCTGTCGTTGCGGGAACGAGAGATCGTCATCGATCGGACGACCGCGCTGAACCGCTGCGAATATGAGTGGGGCGTGCATGTCGCGATCTTTGCCGGGCCGGCGAAGCTCACTGAAGAGGAAGTTCGCGCGACCGTTCTGGGCGATGCGTCATCAGCCTGCTGGTCAGTGGCCGAGCAGGCGCTGATCGCAGCCGTCGATGCGCTGCATCACCGCGCCACGTTCACCGACGCGGAGTTTTCCGCGCTGTCGGCGCATTACGACGAGGCGCAGATTTTGGAGATCATGTTGCTGTGCGGCTTCTACCGCACGGTGTCGTATCTCGCGAACGGAATTCGGCTGCCGCTGGAAGAGAAGGCGGCGCGGTTTCCGGCCCAGCTCTAACCGCTGTCATTGCGAGCGTAGCGAAGCAATCCAGAATCTTTCCGCGGAGGCAGCCTGGATTGCTTCGCTGCGCTGGCAATGACGAGGAGGCAGTGTGCGCTACGCCACGCCCGCTCGCAGCAGATCGTGCAGATGCACGATACCCACGACCTTGTCCGCCTCGGTCACGACCAGCGTCGTGATCTTGCGGGTGTTGAGCACCTCGATCATCTCGCTGGCGAGCATCGAGGGCGGCACGGTCTTGGGTTGCTTCGTCATGATGTCATCGACCGACACCGTCAAAAGATCAGGTCGCATGTGGCGGCGCAGGTCGCCGTCAGTGATGATGCCGACGGCCTCGCCGGCGTCGTTGACGATGCAGACGCAGCCAAGCCCCTTGGCCGACATCTCCATCACCGCGTCCGACATCTTGGTGCCGAGCGGCTTGACCGGAATCTCGGCGCCGGTACGCATGTAGTCGCGGACGAATTTCAGCATCGCCCCCAGCTTGCCGCCGGGGTGGAAGTGCGCGAATTCCAGCGCGGTGAAGCCGCGGCCTTCGAGCAGCGCGATCGCAATGGCGTCGCCGATCGCGGCCTGCATCAGGGTCGAGGTGGTCGGTGCCAGATTGTGCGGACAGGCCTCGCGCGCCTTCGGCAGCTCGATGACGATGTCGGCGGCCTGACCCAGCGAGGACGCCGCGTTCGACGTCACCGCGATCATCGGGATGGCAAAGCGCGCCGAATAATTCACGAGGGTTTTCATCTCCGGCTGCTCGCCGGACCAGGACAGCGCCATGATGACGTCATCGGTCGTGATCATGCCGAGGTCGCCATGGGCAGCTTCGGCGGTGTGGACGAAGAAGGCGGGCGTGCCGGTCGAGGCCAGCGTCGCCGCGATCTTGCGCGCCATGTGGCCGGACTTGCCGAGCCCCGTGACGATGACGCGGCCCTCGGCCTGGCGGATCAGGTCGACCGCCTTGGCAAACGCCTCGCCCAGCGGGCCGCGCAGAGCGGCTGCGAGCGCGTTGATGCCGCCGCTCTCCGTCTCCAGCGTGCGGAGCGCGGATTCGACGCTTGTAGGGGTGGGGCCGGATGATTGGGTCATCAGCGGTTTCGAACTCGGCATGCTCTGATCCAGGGAGGTGGGCGAGTGCCCGTTGGTGCCTGCTTAGCACGCCCCGGCCATTGAGGCGACGTGACCGCCCCAACCCGCAACGGGTCATTAACCATAAATGTTTTAACTCCATTAACGATGGCTCCTGCCTGTTCGCGGGAGCCTATCTCGGAAGTATCTGATTTCGTTGGAGTTATTCCATCGTGGGGTCGCCTCCAGGTAGGGGCCGGAACAGTCGCGCGTACGCCTTTCGCGCCGCTTTGCCATGCCTGCTGCTGACTGCGCTGGAAACTGCGCCCGCGGCCGCCCAGAGCCTGACGCCCGACCTGTTCAATCCCAACCGCGGCGGCTTCATCTCGCCTGACACGCTGCCGACGCGCCGCACGGCGGGCGCGCCGCAGGCGCCGTCGGATACGATCCCGATGCCGCCGGATCCCAACGCCGATCCGCGCAAGAGCGCCGAGACGCCAGCGCCGTCGCGCATCGGTCAGGTACCGACCTACGGCTTGCCCGCAGCGAACGGCGCCAGCAGCTCGGGCTACGACTCGCTGAACCGCAAGCGTCAGCAGCCAAAGCTTTATCCCGGACAGCCGAAGCCGAAGCGTGCCGTCGGCCCCGGCTCGCCGGTGCCGTTAGCGACGCCGGACCCCAGCCTCGGCCCGCCGCGCATCGCGCCGCCGCCGTCCGAGACCGCGCACAAGACACCGGTGCCGCCGGCGATGGCGGGCACTGTGCCCGGCCAGCCCCTGCGCCGCCGCCTCAGGGCCGACGACGATGCGTTCGGCGCGGTCGGCGACTACGCCGGCAGCTTCCTGATCAAGGGTGGTCTCGAGCTCTCCACCGGCTACGACACCAATCCGGCTCGTCTTCAAAAGCCCGTCGGCTCGCCCGTGGTCGTGGTCGCGCCCGATCTCCTCGTGGCCTCGGACTGGGAGCGCCACGCGCTGGTCGCTGACTTACGCGGCTCGTTCTCGGGCTACACCAACAACATGCCGGCGACGATCGACGGCTTCGCCTCGCCCTCGCCGGTCGAGATCAACCGCCCCGATTTCACCGGCCATGTCGACGGCCGCTTCGACGTCGACCGCGATCTCAAGCTGACCTCGCAATTCCGGCTGCGGCTCGCCACCGACAATCCCGGCAGCCCAAACGTGCAGGCGGGTCTGCTGAAATATCCGATCTACGCCACCTATGGCGGCACCTTCGGCTTCGACCAGACTTTTAATCGCTTCCAGGTCGCGGCCGGCGCCACCATCGATCGCACCGCCTACACGGACTCCAAGCTCACCGACGGCTCGACCTTCAGCAATGACGACCGCGACTTCAACCAGTATGGCGGCGTGGGGCGCTTCTCCTACGAGCTGAAGCCGGGCCTCAAGCCGTTCGTCGAGATCGAGGGCGACAGCCGCGTCCACGACCAGGCCGCCGACCGCAACGGCTACTTCCGCGATTCATCCGGCGGCTATGCCAAGGTCGGCTCGTCCTTCGAGTTCACGCGCATCCTCACCGGCGAAATCTCGGTCGGCTATGCCGCGCGCAACTATGTCGACCCGCGCCTGAGCCAACTCGCGGGCTTCCTCACCTCGGGCTCGCTGATCTGGAACGCGAGCGGCCTGACGACGGTGAAATTCGCCACCGACACGCAGATCGCCGAGACCACGATCCCCGGCTCCTCCGGCGTGCTGGTGCATACCTATGGGGCCGAAGTCGATCACGACTTCCGCCGCTGGCTCACGGCGGTCGGCAAATTCACCTACGGCACCTACGACTATCAGGACCAGAATCGCAACGACAAGACCTACTCGATCGAAGGCGACCTGATCTACAAGCTCAACCGCAATGTCTGGATCAAGGGCTCGCTGCGCCACGACATCCTGGATTCGAACCAGGCGGGTTCGAGCTCGCAGGGGACGGTGGTGATGCTGGGGGTGAGGTTGCAGAATTGATTGCTGTCATTGCCCCGCGAAGGCGGGGCATCCAGTACGCCGCTGCCCATCCGTATACGTTTGACGTCTTTGGAATACTGGATCGCCCGCTTTCGCGGGCGATGACACCGTTTGTAAATCTGGCAGCGAGCCGAGCGGCTACCGCGGCAGATCCGTCTTCCCCATCAGGAACGTATCGATCGACCGGGCGCACAGCCGGCCCTCGCGGATGGCCCACACCACCAGCGACTGGCCGCGGCGCATGTCGCCTGCCGAGAACACGTTCGGGCGTGAGGTCTGGTAGTCGAGCATGTTGGCCTTGACGTTGCCGCGCGGGTCGAGGTCGACCGACAGCAGCTTGAGCAGGCCCTCGTGCACGGGATGGACGAAGCCCATCGCGAGCAGGATGAGCTCGGCGTCGAGCTCGAACTCGGTGCCGGCAATGGGCTTGAACTTGTCGTCGACGCGGACGCAGTGCAGCTTCTTGACCTTGCCGTTCTCGCCCGAAAACTTCTGGGTCAGCACCGCGTATTCGCGGACCGCGCCTTCGGCCTGGCTGGAGGACGTGCGCATCTTGAGCGGCCAGTTCGGCCAGGTCAGGCCCTTGTTCTCGTGCTCGGGCGGGGCGGGCATGATCTCGAGCTGGGTCACGGAGAGCGCGCCCTGGCGCAGCGAGGTGCCGATGCAGTCAGAGCCGGTGTCGCCGCCGCCGATGACGACGACATGCTTGCCGCCCGCGAGAATCTCGGTGACGCCGCCCAGCGGCTCGCTGGAGACGCGGCGGTTCTGCTGCGGCAGGAAATCCATCGCGTAGTGGATGCCGTCGAGGTCGCGGCCGGGGATCGGCAGGTCGCGCGGGGCTTCCGCGCCGCCGGTCAGCGCGACCGCGTCGTATTCGTTCAACATCTCGCGCGGGTCGACATTGCCGTCAGCGCCGACATGGCTGTTGTAGTGGAAGGTGACGCCTTCGCCTTCCATCTGTGTGATGCGGCGGTCGATGACGCCCTTCTCCATCTTGAAGTCGGGAATGCCATAACGCAGCAGACCTCCGGCCTTGGCGAACTTCTCGAACAAATGCACGTCGTGGCCAGCGCGCGCGAGCTGCTGCGCGCAGGCCATGCCGGCCGGACCCGAGCCGATCACCGCGACCTTCTTGCCGGTCTTGACGGGGGCGACCTCAGGCTTCAGCCAGCCATTATCCCAGGCACGGTCGACGATCGCGCATTCGATGGTCTTGATGGTGACGGGGTTGTCGTCGATGTTGAGCGTGCAGGACGCCTCGCACGGCGCCGGACAAATGCGCCCCGTGAACTCCGGGAAATTGTTGGTCGAGTGCAGATTGCGCGACGCCTCTTCCCAATTGCCCTGATAGACGAGGTCGTTGAAATCGGGAATCTGGTTGTTGACCGGGCAGCCGGGCGTGCCCGGCGCGACCGAGCCGGTGCCGTGGCAATAGGGAATGCCGCAATTCATGCAGCGCGCGGCCTGGTCGCGTGTTTCCTTCTCGGAGAGGGGAACGACGAACTCGTTGTAATGCTTCACGCGCTCGGCGACCGGGGTGTACTTGCGGTCGTGCCGTTCGATTTCGAGAAAACCCGTGATCTTGCCCATTAAACCCGAAGTCCCTGCCGCTTAAATTCGTTCTGTTGCTTCCCCACCGTCATTGCGAGGAGCGAAGCGACGAAGCAATCCAGTGAATACGAAGAGAAAGTCTGGATTGCTTCGCTACGCTCGCAATGACGGGCGCTGATATTCCTACGCCCCGATCGCGATTTTCGGCTCGGCGTCCGCGTTGGCCGCCATTTCGCGCAGCGCGCGCCGGTACTCGACCGGCATCACCTTGCGGAATTTGGGCAGCCAGTCCTTCCAATCGGCAAGGATGTCGGCTGCGCGCTTGGAGCCGGTCGCTTTGGCGTGGCGCGAGATCAGGACGTGCAGCCGCTCGACGTCGGAATCGAGCAGGTTCTTGAACACGTCGACCCGGCCATGCGCCTCGAGGTCACCGGTGTGGTTGTAGGTGCCGGCATTGATCAGCTCTTCCGACAGCACCGGTTCGAGCTCGACCATCGCCATGTTGCAGAGCTTGTCGAAGTCGCCAGTCTCGTCGAGCACGTATGCAATGCCGCCGGACATGCCGGCCGCGAAGTTGCGTCCGGTCTTGCCGAGCACGACGACGATGCCGCCGGTCATGTATTCGCAGCAATGATCGCCCGCGCCTTCGACGACAGCAACCGCGCCGGAGTTGCGCACGGCGAAGCGTTCGCCGGCGACACCGCGGAAATAGCACTCGCCGTCGGTCGCGCCGTACATCACGGTGTTGCCGACGATGATGCTCTCTTCCGGCACGATGGCGCTGTTTCTGGGCGGCTTGACGATGATCTTGCCGCCCGAGAGGCCCTTGCCGACATAGTCGTTGGCTTCGCCCTCGAGTTCGAAGGTGACGCCATGCGCGAGCCACGCGCCGAAGGCCTGTCCGGCGGTGCCCTTGAGGCTGACCTGGATGGTGTCATTCGGCAGGCCGGCATTGCCGTAGATCTTGGCGACCGTACCGGACAGCATCGCGCCGGCGGAACGGTTGGTGCTGTTGATCCCGGCCTCGATCTTCACCGGCGCGCCGCGGTCGAGCGCGGGCTGCGCCTGCTCGATCAGCTTACGGTCGAGCACGGCCTCCAGATGATGGTTCTGGCGCTCGGAGTGGTAGATCTTCTGGCCCTTCTCTTCCTTCTGCTTGACGAACAGCTTTGAGAAGTCGAGGCCCTTGGCCTTCCAGTGCGCGACCAGCTTGGTCTGGTCGAGCAACTGAACCTGGCCAATCATCTCGTTGAAGGTGCGGAAGCCGAGCGAAGCCATGATCTCGCGGACTTCCTCGGCGACGAAGAAGAAGTAGTTGATCACGTGCTCGGGCTGGCCGGTGAAACGCTTGCGCAGGACCGGGTCCTGGGTCGCGACTCCGACCGGGCAGGTGTTGAGATGGCACTTGCGCATCATGATGCAGCCGGCCGCGATCAGCGGCGCGGTAGCAAAGCCGAACTCGTCGGCACCCAGCAGCGCGCCGATCACAACGTCACGTCCGGTGCGGAAACCGCCGTCGACCTGGACCACGATGCGGCTGCGCAGCCGCTCGCGCACCAGCGTCTGGTGGGTTTCGGCGAGACCGATTTCCCAGGGGCTGCCGGCATGCTTGATCGAGGTCAACGGCGAAGCGCCGGTGCCGCCCTCGAAGCCCGCAATCGTAACATGGTCAGCGCGCGCCTTGGCGACGCCTGCTGCGACCGTGCCGACGCCGATCTCGGAGACGAGCTTGACCGAGACGTCACCGGTCGGGTTGACGTTTTTGAGGTCGTAGATGAGCTGCGCCAGATCCTCGATCGAGTAGATGTCGTGATGCGGCGGTGGCGAGATCAGGCCGACGCCCGGTGTCGAGTGCCGGACCTTGGCGATGGTCGCGTCGACCTTGTGGCCGGGCAACTGGCCGCCTTCGCCGGGCTTGGCGCCCTGCGCCATCTTGATCTGCATCATGTCGGAGTTGACGAGATACTCCGTGGTGACGCCGAAGCGGCCCGAGGCGACCTGCTTGATCGCCGAGCGCATGCTGTCGCCGTTCGGCAGCGGCTTGAAGCGGTCGGATTCCTCGCCGCCTTCGCCGGTGTTCGACTTGCCGCCGATCCGGTTCATGGCGATCGCAAGCGTGGTGTGTGCCTCGCGCGAGATTGAGCCGAAGCTCATCGCGCCGGTGGCGAAACGCTTGACGATGTCCTTGGCCGGCTCGACCTGGTCGAGTGGCACCGGCTTGCGCTTGTCTTCCTCGGCGGTCTTGACCCGGAACAGGCCGCGCAGCGTCAGCAGACGCTCCGACTGCTCGTTGAGGATCTTTGCGAAGGCGCGATAGCGCTCCAGTGAATTGCCGCGCGCGGCGTGCTGAAGCAGCCCCACCGACTCCGCGGTCCAGGCGTGGTCCTCACCGCGGCTGCGATAGGCATATTCGCCGCCGACGTCGAGCGAGGTCTTGTAGACCAGCGCATCGCCGAACGCGTCGGCATGGCGGCGCACGGCCTCTTCCGCAATCTCGGGCAGACCCACGCCCTCGACGCGGGTATGCGTGCCGGCGAAGAACTTTCCGACGAAGTCGGCCTTGAGGCCGACCGCGTCAAAGATCTGCGCACCGCAATAGGACTGGTAGGTGGAGATGCCCATCTTGGACATCACCTTCAGCAGCCCCTTGCCGATCGACTTGATATAGCGCTTGACGATTTCGTAGTCGTCGAGCGAGCCGGGCAGGCGGTCCTTCATCGCGATGATGGTTTCGAACGCCAGGTACGGATTGATCGCCTCGGCGCCGTAGCCGGCCAGGCAGGCGAAGTGGTGCACTTCGCGCGGCTCGCCGGATTCGACGACGAGGCCGACCGAGGTGCGCAAACCGGTGCGGATCAGATGATGATGCACGGCGGCGCAGGCGAGCAGCGACGGGATCGGCACGCGATCGCTGCCGACCATGCGGTCGGACAGGATGATGATGTTGACGCCTTCGCGCACCGCGTTCTCGGCTCGGGCGCAGAGTTCGTCGAGCACCTGATCCATGCCGGCCGCACCGAGGCCGGCGTGGAAGGTGGTGTCCAGCGTGCGCGACTTGAAGTGGGATTCGGCCACTTCCGAGATCGAGCGGATCTTTTCGAGGTCCGCGTCGGTCAGGATCGGCTGACGCGCTTCGAGGCGCTTGGTGGTGGCGAGGCCTTGCAAGTCGAACAGGTTCGGCCGCGGTCCGATGATCGAGACCAGGCTCATCACCAGCTCCTCGCGGATCGGATCGATCGGCGGGTTGGTGACCTGCGCAAAGTTCTGCTTGAAGTAGGTGAAGAGCGGCTTGGCCTTGTCCGACAGCGCGGAGATCGGCGTGTCGTTGCCCATCGATCCCGCCGCTTCCTCGCCGATCGAAGCCATCGGGGTCATCAGGATAGCGATGTCTTCCTGGCTGTAGCCGAACGCCTGCTGGCGATCGAGCAGCGACAGATTGGAGCGCACGCCGGTGGTCGGCACCTTCGGCAGCTCTTCCAGCACGATCTGGGTCCGCTCCAGCCATTCCTTGTAGGGATGGCTTCGGGCGAGTTCGGCCTTGATCTCGTCGTCGGGGATGAGGCGCCCCTGCTCGAGGTCGACCAGCAGCATCTTGCCGGGCTGGAGCCGCCACTTGGTGATGATCTGGTCTTCGGGGATCGTCAGCACGCCCATCTCGGACGCCATCACGATGCGGTCGTCCTTGGTGACGAGATAGCGGGCCGGCCGCAAGCCGTTGCGGTCGAGCGTGGCGCCGATCTGGCGGCCATCGGTGAAGGCGATCGCGGCGGGGCCGTCCCACGGCTCCATCAGCGCGGCATGATATTCGTAGAAGGCGCGACGCTTCTCATCCATCAGCGGATTGCCGGCCCACGCTTCCGGAATCATCATCATGACGGCATGGGGGAGGGAATATCCGCCCTGCACAAGGAATTCGAGCGCATTGTCGAAGCAGGCGGTGTCCGACTGGCCTTCATAGGAGATCGGCCAGAGCCGGTTGATGTCCTTGCCGTAGAGCTCGGAGCTCACGGAGGCCTGGCGCGCCGCCATCCAGTTGGTGTTGCCGCGCAGCGTGTTGATCTCGCCGTTGTGCGCGATCATCCGGTAGGGATGCGCCAGCGACCACGCCGGGAAGGTGTTGGTCGAGAAGCGCTGATGCACCAGCGCGAGCGCGCTCTCGAAATCCTTCTCGTGCAAATCGGGATAGTACTTGCCGAGCTGGTCGGCGAGGAACATCCCCTTGTAGATCACGGTGCGGCAGGACATCGAGCAGGGATAATAGCCGGCGAGGCCGCGGTCGCGGCGCTGATAGATCGCCTGCGAGATCGACTTGCGCAGGATGTAGAGCCGGCGCTCGAAATCGTCCTCGGTCTTGGCGGTGCCGTTGCGGCCGATGAACACCTGCATGCAGGCGGGCTCGGTCGGCTTCACGGTGACGCCGAGCGAGGAATTGTCGGTCGGTACGTCGCGCCAGCCGAGCAGCGTCAGGCCTTCTTCCTTGATCTGGTCGGCGATGATGCTCTTGATGACGTTACGCCAGGCGGTGTCGCGCGGCATGAACAGCGCGCCGATCGCGTATTCGCCAGGCTGAGGCAACGTGAAGCCGAGCTCCTTGGCCTTGCGGCTGAAGAAGGCATGCGGGATCTGCACCAGAATGCCGGCGCCGTCACCGGCGCGCGGGTCGGCGCCGACAGCGCCGCGATGCTCAAGGTTGCAGAGAATGCTGAGCGCGTCCGAGACGATCTCGTGCGACTTCTTGCCCTTGATGTTGGCGATGAAGCCGACGCCGCAGGAATCCTTTTCCAGGCTCGGATCGTAGAGGCCGACGGCCGGCGGACGCGAATTGTGTTCCTGAATCGGATCGGTCGTTTTCGAGGCGATCGTCGCCGACAGCTCTTCTGCCACGATGTTTGCGCGCTCGAATTGCGACCCGTTCATGTCCTCGTCCTCTCCGTGCGGCAAGCTGCCTCACCGCTATCTTCGGCGCACCTTGGGCGTTCCGCGGCACCCGCTTCTGGGTCACCGCTCGTCCGCTGCGAGCCGCATTTTCTTAAATTCAGGCCAAGAATTCAGGCCAAGGCGTTCTTCGTCCCCGAGAACGGCTTTGCCTGTTGTCTCCTGGCGCTCGAAAGCACCGACTTTCGTTGCAATCCCTATGCCGGAACCGCAAGCAAAATGAGACAGTCTTCCTGTCCTAACCATCACCTTGCCAAATTTTTGTCTATCACACAAGCGCGTGCAAGTCCCGATTCCCGGAGTGTCAATCATCGCTTTCCGCATGGCGCGCGGCCCAGCTTTTGAAGCAAACGCGCCCTGATCCGCCCAAGCCCCGCCGGAATCCCCAATGAAGCTTCGCCTCAGCCCTTCGAACCGAGCGCCACGCCGCAAGAAGCGAAAGAGCGCGAGACGTTGGGGGCCTGACAGGAGCGTGTCGATCATGAAGTTTTTCACAGGATGTGTGGCCGCAGCCGCGCTGGCGCTGGTGGCAAATGCCGCTGCGGCGCAGGTCGGGGCGAACGGAGCGGCGCGAGGGGGCTATGTCGGGGTTTCCGATATCGACGGTCCGTACGGGCCGCCGGAAGTTCCGCCGGCCCCGCCGCCGCGTTATGGCTATGGTTATGGCTATGGCGATGAGCGCGGCCCCGCGCCGTCGCTGCTGCCGGCAACCGAGGTCTATGCCGTGCTGCGCGACAACGGCTTCTCGCCGCTCGGCATCCCCCGTCTGCGCGGCGCGGTCTATACCATTGCGGTGATCGACCACCGCGGCGATGACGGGCGCCTGATAATCGACGCCCGCGACGGCCGGATCATCCGCTTCATGCCGGCCGCTGACGCCTATGGCATGGCCCCGGCCTATCAGGAGCGCGCCGTTGCGCCTTACGGCCCGCAAAGCGCGCTGCCGCCGCCGACCGCGATCCGCGGCGGCCCGCCGCGGCCGCCGGCCCCAATCCCGCATGTCGCCAGCCGCACCGTCCCGTTGCCCAAGGCCGCCCCGCCGCGTGGCGAGACGCCGGTGGCGGTGGCCAAGCCGACGTCGGAACCGCAGGCCCAACCGGCTCAGCCCTCACAGCAGGCAGCGGCCGTACAGTCCAAGCCCGCCGATGCAGCGCCGCCTGCTGCCGCTCCGACGGTTGGGCAGGCCAAGCCCGCGGCGACGATTTTGCCGACGCAGGATATGCCGGCGGCGCAGGGGTTGGATTAGGCCTGAGCAAACCAAAAGCGCCCGAAGAACTCGGGCGCTTTTCGTCACCGCGACTGTGCCTCAGCTATGCCCAGCCCCGCCGCTTCCAGGATCAGCTTCGCCACCTCCTTCGGATGCGACACCAGCGAGAGGTGGCCGGCATCAAGCTCGATCGTGGTCGCGTTCATGCGCTTGGCGAGGAAGCGCTCGAAGTCCGGGTTGATCGTGCCGTCGTTCTTCGACACCGCGTACCAGCTCGGCTTCGTGTGCCAGGCGGCCTCAGTGGTGCGGCCGGCGAAGATCGACGCTGCCGTCGGCCATTGCACGGCGTAGAGCTCCTTCGCCCGCTCCGGCGTGACGCCGTTGGCGAAATACTTCAGAAAGGCGTCTTCCGAGAGCTTTGTAAAACCGTCGCGCTCGACGATGCCGGCACGGGCAGGTCCCGCCGGAAACTGCTTCGACAACGTCACGAAGTCTTCGTTCGCATCGGGGGCGCGCGCGGCGATATAGACGAGGCCGGTGACCTTCGGATCGGTGCCGACCTGGCTGATCACGGTGCCGCCCCAGGAATGCGCGACCAGCACGGTCGGACCATCCTGCTCGGCCAGCACGCGCTTGGTCGCCTCGACCGACTCGGCGAGCGAGCCGAGCGGATTCTGCACGGCGGTGACGTTGAGGCCGGCGGCCTGGAGGATCGGGATCACCTCCGACCAGCTCGAGCCGTCAGCCCAGGCGCCATGCACCAGCACGACGTTCTTCGCCTTCACGGTCTGCGGGGTCTGGGCGTGAGCGAGGCTGATGGGGGCCGCCAGCAGGCTCGCAGCGACGAAAAGGCTGCGCCAGAAAGTCATGATCGTTCTCCGTCTTGTTTTTGGGTCGATATCCCAAGGACGGAGCGCGGGGCGGTGGCGTTACATCGGCTCACAGCTCTGTGATGCGGTGCGAAAAAGCATCCAAACAAACGGTGTCGTCCCAGCGTAGTGCGCAATTGCGCATTAGGCCGGGACGACATCGAGCAAAAAAAACGCCCCGGGGCACCGGGGCGTTTTCGCAACCTGGAAGTGGCGTGCGTGTTTTAAGCGGCGGCCGAGTTCTCGATCACCTGCGCGCCTTGCGCGCCGGCGTTGATCGCGATCTGGCGCGGCTTCTTGGCCTCGGGAATCTCGCGCACGAGGTCGACGTGAAGCAGGCCGTTCTCGAGCGAGGCATTCTTCACCTGCACGAAATCGGCAAGCTGGAAGGCGCGCTCGAAGGCCCGCGCGGCGATACCGCGATAGAGCACTTCGGACTTGCTGTTCTCGTTGGCGACTTTCTCGCCCTTGATCGTCAGCGTGTTTTCCTTCGCGACGATGGAGAGCTCATCCTTGGCGAAGCCGGAGACCGCAACGGTGATGCGGTAGTCGTTTTCGCCGGTACGCTCGATATTATAGGGGGGATAACCGGGGCTGCCGTCCGAGCTCGTCTGGTCGAGCAAATTGAAGAGACGGTCGAAGCCGACGGTGGAACGGTAAAAGGGAGTCAGATCGTAGGTACGCATGGTCAAGTCCTCCATTGAGCGACTGTGGTGGCAACCCGCCCGCCAATCGGGCCGGGCATTCGTCTGTGTGCAGCCTGATGTTCCGGTTCCGAAACACTGGTAGCGGCCTGCACCATGGTGATATGGGTTTTGGGAAACTGCGTTCAAGAGGGCGGCAATCTGCGCCTTTTCGGCGCTCCCAGCCCTTGATTGTCAGCATTTCCGGCCCAATGACGCTGATCTCGATTCCATCCAATCCCGTCCCCGAAGACGTCGTCAGCGGCACCATCAAGACGCCCGACGGCGCGGAGCTGCGCTTCGCGCGCTGGGCGCCGCCGGCGAACCGCAAGGGCACCGTCTGCGTCTTCACCGGACGCAGCGAGCAGATCGAGAAATATTTCGAGACGGTGCGCGACCTGCGCGACCGCGGCTTTGCGGTGGCGATGATCGACTGGCGCGGGCAGGGCCATTCCTCGCGCCGCCTGCGCGATCCGCGCAAAGGCTATGTGCGCGACTTCTCCGATTTCGAGATCGACGTCGAGACCTTCGTGCAGCAGGTGGTGCTGCCGGACTGCCCGCCGCCGTTCTTCGCGCTCGCCCATTCCATGGGCGGTGCGGTGATGCTTCGGGTGGCGCATGCAGGCAAACGCTGGTTCGACCGCATGGTGCTGTCGGCGCCGATGATCGACCTGCCGGGCCGCGCCACCTCGTTTCCGGTGCGGGCGCTGCTCAAGACGATGCGGCTGACGGGGCAGGGCGGCAGCTACGTTCCCGGCGGCAACGATCGCCTCACCGGGCTCGATCCCTTCATCAACAATCCCCTCACCAGCGACCCCGTGCGCTACGCGCGCAATGCGGCGATCCTGGAGGAGGATCCGACGCTCGGGCTGGCGTCACCGACGGTCGCCTGGGCCGATACGGCCTTCAGGGCGATGAAAACCTTCAAGGGCATGAGCTACCCGTCCGAAATCCGCCAGCCGATCCTGATGCTGGCGGCGTCCAACGACACCGTGGTTTCGACCGCGGCGATCGAGGAATTCGCCTATCACTTACCGGCCGGCTCCCATCTCGTGATCGCAGGCGCCAAGCACGAAATCCTCCAGGAGCAGGATCGCTACCGCTCCCAATTCTGGGCCGCCTTCGACGCCTTCGTGCCGGGCACGCCGCTGTTCAAGTGAGGAAGACCCGGACGCTTCGGGAGCCACTGTTCGTTCCACAATCGCCGTCATGCCCGGGCTTGTCCCGGGCATCCACGACTTTGTTGCACCAGCGGAGAACGTAGATGGCCGGGACAAGCCCGGCCATGACGACGATAGTTCTCGCTACAGCGTCTTCAGATACTCGATCAAATCGTAGCGCTCCGCATCGTCCTTGAACATGCGGCCGATCACGCTGGGGCGTTTCGGTTCGCCTTCCTTGCGTTCGAAGGAATGGCCGAGCACGCTGTTGCCCTGGACCGGATCCTTCTGCGACCCTGCGGTAAATTCCGTTTCGCCCGTCTTGCACCGCTCTCCCGATGTGACCGCAAAACCGACGTCTTTCGGATCGTAGTCGCGGCGGCCCATGCAGAACTTTGTCGGTCGCTCGTTCTGCGGTTTCAGCAGCCAGTACAGCGAAGGCACCGAGCCATTGTGCAGATAGGGCGCGGTGGCCCAGATGCCGTTCAGCGGGCGCGCGCGATAGCGCGGTCCGGGCGCCGGGTTGAGGCAGTTCTTACGCGCCAGATTCCATATTTGCGCCCGCTCTGCGTCCGGGGTCTTGGCGTCATCCATCCATTTGCGGGCGACGAGGTCGACGACCGTCATCAGCCCCAGCGCGTACACCATCTCGGTCGGCGAACTCGCGGTCGGGATGTCGCATTGCCACCATTTCTGGAGGTCGGCCGTATTCACCTTCAGGAAGCCGGGCACGTCGACGATCCTGTCGCTGAGCACACGGGACTGTTCGGGGTCGGTCTTGATCTCGTCGGTGGGGATCGTCACCGCGTTCAGGACCTTGCTGTCGCCGCTTGGCTCCCAATGCCCCGACGACCAGAAGGCTGGGGTGTCGACGGCCGGCAGGTGGCATCCGGAGCACATCTCCGCGTAGATCTTGCGCCCATTGTCGACCTTGGTCTGGTCGAGCTTCCATGCGTCACCGAGGATCTGCGACGGCCATTTCGGCGCCAGCAGGCCGCCGAACTTCTTCGCGGCGGCGGAGTCGGCCGCCTTGAACGGATCGGGGCCCCTGAGCATGTCCTCGATCCAGCCAAGTGTGTTGATATGGACCGAGGAACGCCACAGCCTGTCTTCCGGATAGGCGTCGGACAGGTTGAGCAGCGCCGTCACGCCGAGCCCTTCACCGGCGTTGCGGATCAGCGGCTGCTCGATCGAGGCGTCGTATTGGGCGAATTTGAACCACGGCACGGTCCAGATCGCGGGGTAGCTGACCGGCGCGTCCTGGGCATGCAGGTTCTTTTCGAATCCCTTGACCCCGCTCAAGGCGAAATCCTGCGAGAAGACCTGGTTGCCGATCCGGTTGAGGGCGTCGAGGCGGCCGAACCCTTCCTCGGTGTCCGTCTGCACCTTCTTGTCCCAGGTCTGCTTGTGCTTGATCGTGTCGTCGTACTTGTTTTGCCAGTCGAGCAGGAATTTGCCGATCACGCCCAGCTTCTGCTCGAGCGCATCGCGGTCCGCCTTGCTGGCCTCAGCGCCGAGCACGCGATCGGCGAAGCGCTGGAAGCGGAACGGCATATAGAGCGTGTAGGCGATGGACAGGCCGGTCGAGAGCTCGAGCTTTTTCAAATCGGTCATCGCCGGGCCGCCGTCGAAGCGCACGTCGATGCCTTGGTAATGGATCTGGCCGGTGTGGCAGGCCGCGCAGGTCAGGCCGATCTTGTCCTCTTCGCGATGGCCCGTCGCGGGATCGGTGACGCCGGTCATCCGCGCGAAGCCGACCGGCAGGCCGTCGACATTCTCGGCCGGGGTCCATTTGGTCGACCAGTCCGGCACCTGCGTCGTCTCGTAGACATTGGCGTAGCCGAAGCGGCGCAGCGTCGTCACGTCGGTCTGGATCGATTGCGGGCTGGGGATGAAGCCGAAGCGCTCGAGATAGGCGCTGTCCTTCATCATGCCCGGCCGAGAGACCAGATGAAGCCGCGGCTGCTCCAGCGCCATGAACCAGTCATAGGGCACCGGGAAGGTCGCGGTGCCCTGGCTGGTGTGGTGGAACCAGTGTCGGTCCTTCAGTGACCAGTTTTGCTCGAGCCAATAGGCTGCCGTCGTCTCCGGGAGTTTGGGCAAAGGCGGCGGCAGCGCCTGCGCGAGCTTCTGTGGCAGGACTGCGCGGACCTGGTTGGGGAATTCCGCGACCGCAACGACGGCCAGAAGAGCGGCGGCGAAGAGGGCCGCGACGATCCCGAGCGCCCAGCGAAACCTGAGCGTGCAGGTCGACAGAATCGGCTGCGATACGATCCGCTGATCGATGCGGGCAGGGAATTGGCGCTCGTTCAACAGCGTCCGCACGTCGGCGATGCCGAGGTAGCGGTCCTTGCCCTCGCCCTTGCCCATGATCTTCAACAGGACCGGCCATTCGAACTTCATCAGCAGCGGGTAGTACCAGCGCGCAGCGTCGCCGGCGCGCTTGAGGTTGTCGCGCATGAAGATGTCGATTTCGGAGGCGTTGAGGCCCGGCTCGGTGCCGCCGCCGGCCGGATCGGTGTAGGTCCGGCCGAAGCTCGCAAGCCGCGCGATCTCGTCCTCATTGACGTTGCCGTCGACCCCGAGGATGCGCGATCCGGCGCCGAGCTTGTCCAGCGGACCGCCGCGCAGCGCATTGAGCTGCGCGCCGGACCAGATGCTCTTGAAGATGTGACCGATCCCGTTCGCGATCAGCGCGACGCCGCGGACCTGGATGCGGGCAAAAACTTTCTTCGGCCCCTTTTCGCCGCTCGCATTCGCGATGGTCTGTGACAGCGTGTTGAGCGGGACGGTGCCGCCGTCGACGAACCCCTCGCCGACGAGGCCGCGGAGGAACGGGCAGGGATTGTCCGGCGAGACCTGGATTGAGGGATCGAAGGGCTTCTTGCGGGAGGCATCCATCGGTCAAAATCCTGAAAGAAGCGAATCGTGAAAAGCGGCCGCGCCGATCAAGCGCGGAAATTCCTAACAAAAAGACAGCGGACGCCGAAGCACAATACTACTTCTGCGTGTGACGAAGTGTGGCTGAATTCACTGTGGTGTCAATAAAGTCGGGCGTGATATCGCGGCGCAGAAGCGGTTTGGCCTCAGGATTCGGCTGCGCGTTTGACGTCGCTCTGGACCAAGGTGAGCTTGCCGAGCGGCACGCCCGCCTTCAAGAGCCCCTCGCGGTAATGCGCAAGGTCCTCGGGCCGCTTCCAGTGAAAATTCCGCAAGTGCCGGTCGACATTCAGGGTCGGGTAGTTGCCCATCAGCACGGAGGTCGCCTCGATCGCCTCGCCGGTCCGTCCCAGCTGCGCCAGTGCGGCGGCGCGGATCGCCAGGGCCTGCAAGTGGTTCGGGTTGACGTAGAGCTGCTCGCGGGCCCACGACAGGGTCGCGTCATATTGGCCGACGAGATAGTGGCTGAAGGCGTTCAGCGCCGCCCATTGATAGCGCGGGTCGCTGTTGTCGCGTTGGGCCGCGATCGAGAACAGCTCGATCGCCTGGCGGTGCTCGCCGATCACGAAATGGCAGATGCCGAGCACACCGCGCGCGCCCATGTCGTAGGGGTTGAGGGCGACCGCGCGCTTGGCGGCGTCCATCGCGGCCTCGTCATGACCTTCCAGCGCATGCGCCCAGGACAGGATCGAGAACGCAAAGGACGAGCGCGGGTCGAGCCGGACGCTGGTCTCGGCGAGGCCCATCGCCTCCGACCACATCTCGCGGGTGCCCTTGACCCAGCCGAACTGGATGCTCTGGATCTGGATCGTGGCGAGATAGGCGTGCGCGATCGACAGTTTTGGATCGAGCGCGATCGCCTCCCGGAACAGGGCGACCGCCGTGTCCAGATCCTCCTTGGTCTGCCGGTAGTAATGCGACAGACCTTTCAGGAAGCGGTCCCAGGCGGTGATGTCGGTGGTCGGACGCGCCGGCGCGGAGGCCTCGGCCCGGACGATCTCGGTGGCGATGGCGGCGGACAAATTGGTCGTGATCTCGTCCTGCATCGCGAAGAGATCGCCGATGTCGCGGTCGTAGCGCCCGGTCCAGAGCTGCTCGCCGGTCTCCGGCGCGACCAGCTCGGCGGTGACGCGGATCTTGGCTCCGGCGCGCCGCACCGAACCCTGGATCAAATAGGTGGCGTCGATCTCGCGCGCGATCAGGCGGGTGCTCGCGTTCTTGCCCTTGAAGGTGAAGGTCGAGTTGCGGCTCAGCACGCGGTAGAAGGATTGCAGCGACAGCGCGTGGATCAGATCCTCGGTCAGACCGTCGGAGAAATATTCGTCCCGGGCGTCGCTGAGATTGGCGAAGGGCAGCACGCCGACGATCGCGGTGCGGTACTGCTGGGAGAGCGCGGATCCTTCCTTCAGCTCGGGCGCAAGTGCCGGCGCACCCTCGGGCGTCCAGGTCCAGACCCCGACCGGATCCTTGATGTTCTTGAAGCGGTGATTGCCGGCATCGTTCAGCGGCACGGTGAGATGCCTGCTCGCCTCCCCGTAGGCCTTGGCCGAGATCGCGAACCCGCCGGGGCTGGCCACGGATTCGAGGCGGACGGCAATGTTGACGTCGTCGCCGAACACCTCGTCCTCGTCGGCGATGACGTCGCCCATATGGATGCCGAGACGGAATTGCATGGCGCGGTCGGCGGGCAGATGGTGATTGCGTTCCGCCATCAGCACCTGCATCGCGATCGCGGCCTCGGCGGCGCCGACGATGGAGGGGAACTCCAGCAGGAAGCCGTCGCCGGTGTTCTTCACGACGCGGCCGCCATGATTGAGGATGATGGGGTGGATCGCGCTGCGATGGGCCTTGAAGACGGCATGCGTGCCGGCCTCGTCACTGCCCATCATGCGCGAATACCCGGCGACATCGGCGCAGACGATGGCAGCCAGACGTCTTTCCATATCCTCGGAGCTCCAAAGGAGGGGGACCAGCCACGGCGTGGCGGCGCCCGCGAATCCCGCATTTCAAGAACCCGGCCTTTATAGAGCAGATGAGGCCGAGCGAAAGTATGAACCGCATTGCAAATTCTATGCAAATCCTACGCAATTCCGGCGGTGGACGGCGGGGTGCGAACCGATTAAGCCGAATCCTTGAGACCGCCCGGCCGGGCGGCGGGGGCCTTTGATATGCTGGGTATTCACGAAATCTGGCTGTTCATCCTGTCGGGCATACTGCTCAACATCACGCCGGGGCCGGACTCGGTCTATGTGATCGGCCGCAGCCTGCAGATGGGCTGGCGGGGTGGTGCCGCTGCCGCGCTTGGCATCAGTTGCGGCTGTTTTTTCCATGTCGCGGGCGCTGCGATCGGCCTTTCGGCCCTGCTGATGGCCTCGTCGACCGCGTTCTCGATCCTGAAGCTGGTCGGCGCGGCCTATCTCGTTTTGACGGGACTTCAGATGCTGTGGTCGCGCCCGGCGCTGGCGGCGGCAACCGACGAGCCGGTGCGGAACTCGCTGCGGCGGGTCTTCCTCCAGGGCGTTCTCACCAACGCGCTCAATCCCAAGGTCGCGCTGTTCTTCCTGGCCTTCCTGCCGCAATTCGTCGCAGCCGATGCAGCCCACAAACCGCTCGCCTTCCTGACGCTCGGCCTGATCTTCATCTGCACGGGAACGCTGTGGTGTCTGGTGCTGGCGGCGTTCGCGGCAAGGGCCGCCAACCGCCTGCGCCAGTCCGAGGGCGTGATCGCGTGGATCAACCGTGCCCTGGGTAGCCTCTTCATCTATCTCGGCATCCGCGTCGCCATGCTGGAGACGCGGTAGGTTTGTGTTCATCGAAGCGCCGGCGCCGCTTCTGCGCCAAGCGGCGGCTGGTTGCGCCGAATGCCGGCCGCGGCGAGATTCGATATTATCCATCCGATCGGATGCCGCGCGGGTCGCTATCTCGGTGCGAGGCGGCATAGTCGATCTCGCCACGTGCAATCCCGATATCCTTGAGCTCCCGATCACTGAGGTTGGAAAATTCGAGACGAAGCCGCTCCTGTTGGCGCCATTCTTGATAAGCGTTCCAGAATTCCTTGAGCGCGCTGGAGAACCGGCCAGTCGATTCGGTGGTGTGGGCTGAGCGCGTCGGCGTGTAAGTCGTGCTCATTGCGGTATCTCCAGGCTATGCTCTTCCACCCAGACAAGCTCAGGGCCTGAGAGCGTGCGCTCGACCGCGGCTCGGACGTGCCAGGTTGAGGCCTTCGGACCCTGCTCTCTGATGCATTCCTGTGTCCCCATCCAAATGGATGGGGCGGCGCAAAATGATTTGCTCCAATGAAGGCGGTACGGCGATCTGCTCTCTCGGCAATGCTGCTATCAGCGCCATGAGGATCGGATGTTGCCGGGCACGAATGAGTTGTAAGATCTGGCCACCGCGCACCCTGGGAAGTGAGGCATCGCATGACCGAGGCCCGTGATCTCTCGCAGCTGTTGGCGGCAATGTACGATTGCGCCATCGTTCCCGACCTGTGGCCGCACGTTTTGCCGCTGCTGGCCGGCTACATGGATAGCCGGACCGCAGCGATCGGCGCCCGCAGCCGCGCTGCCGAGAAGCCTCACTTTTTTGTGGAGTTCGGTTTCGAGCCAGACGTGCACGAGATCTACGTTTCGAAATATCGCGCAATCAATCCACGGGTGAACGCGATGAGGATGTTCGGCGTGGACGAGCCGGTTCGGACCGAGGATGTTCTGGACGTCGAGGAGTTCAAGCAATCGAGATATTATAAGGAGTTCCATCTGCCTTATAATGTGGGGGATGTACTCGCCGCAAAGGTCATCGAAGACAGAAACCGCATCGTATCCTGTAATGTCAGCGGGAAAGACGGATACGGTGTTGACGACGTCGAACGGTTCCGAGGGCTTTGTCCGCATCTGCGCCGCGTTCTGACGATCTCGGATTTGCTCGAACGGAAAACGCTGGAATGCAATTCGCTCGCCGAAGTGTTGGACCGCCTTGCCGTCGCTGTCATTCTTGTTGACCCAAAACAGCGCATCATTCACGCCAACGCGGCAGCTCAGGAATTCCTGTCGGGCAACAGCAGCCTAAGTTCGGTGCATGGTGTGCTCACCGCGAACGATCCTCGCAACCGGGAGGAGTTGCGTCGCGCCTCGCGGATGCCTGATCTGGATGTAAAATCGCTCTCACTGGAGACTGAAGAGGGGCACTTCGCGGTCGCGACCCTGCTGCCTTTGACGAGCGGCCTCCGTGCAAACTATGGGGGACAGCTATCTGCCAGCGCCGCGATCTTCGTGCATCATCAGCCCTCGTTTGATGAGGGTATGGTGACCACACTGGTGTCGGCCTTTGGCCTGACCGGGGCCGAGGGCCGCGTCCTGTCGGCTTTGCTGGAAGGCCTCAGCCTGGCAGACATCTCGGCGCGATTTCAGATATCGATCAACACCGTCCGCTGGCACCTCAAGCAGCTTTTCGAGAAGACCAACACCAAGCGCCAGGGGGACTTGATACGGTTCGCCTCAAGTGCTGTCCCCCAAGTCCGCGCCGCTAGTGAGCAAAGTGGGCAGGGCAGTCTCCATTGAGTCTTGCGGCTTCCGAATGAAGCGACGACGTCGCACGTTCACGCACTAGCCGAATTCTTTCAGCAGCGCGCTGCCGGCCAGATAGAAGCCGAGCACGACCATTGCAATCAGGAACCAGCGGCGGAACGCCTCCGCCGGCAGTCGCGCCCGCACCGACTGGCCGACGAACATGCCGGCAAAGGCGCCGGCCATGGCGATCACCCCGGGTACGGCATTGGCAGGGGTCAGCAGGCCGCCCGCGGTGAGGTTGAAGGCCAGCGCCAGCGTCGCTGTCGTGAAGAACACGCCGAGCGCCTGCACCAGCTCGTCCCTCTCCATGCCGATCGCCTGCATGAACGGCATCGAGGGGATCACCTGCACGCCGGTCGAGGCCGAGATCATGCCGGTGATCACGCCGACCACGCCGCCGACCCATTTCTCGTTTTGCGGCGCGACGCGGAACTGGACCTTGCTCAGCCCGAGGATCGCGTAGATCACCAGCAGCACGCCGAGCACGACCGTGCCGTAGCGCGCATAGGGACCGGTCAGCGCGCCGGCATTGAGCCAGCATCCGATCACGGTGCCGATCATCAGCGGCCACAGCCGCTTCAGGATGTCGCGCAAATGGGGGCCGACAAAGGTCTGCCAGATGTTGGTGACGATGGCGGGCACGATCACGATGGCGATTGCGCGGCTGGGGGCCATGTTCACCGCGAGCAGGCCCATGGAGACGGTCGGCAGGCCGAGCCCGACGACGCCTTTGACGAATCCGGCGGCCAGGAAGACGGCGGCGATGAGAATGAGAAGCGGGTCGATCATCTCTCCACATTGACCGAAGCCGCGCGCCGGCACAATCTGGAGGTTACGGAGACAGCCTTCGCTCCAGGCGAAGGCATAGGGCAGCCCGAATGCGTTTCGACCTCGTCGATCTCCAGCTTTTCATCGCCGTGGCCGATCAGCGCAGCATCACCCGCGGCGCCGAAAAGTCGCATCTGGCCTTGGCCTCAGCCAGCGCCCGGATCAAGGGACTGGAGGATGCGCTCGGCGTCGCCCTGCTCAAGCGCGGGCGCCGCGGCATCGAGCTGACGGCGGCCGGTGAAAGCCTGCTCGATCATGCCCGCATCGTCATCCATAACGTCGAGGCCTTGCAGGGCGATCTCGCCGCCTATGCCAGCGGCGTGCGGGCGAGCGTGCTGCTGCTTGCCAACACATCGGGGCTGTCGGAGCACCTGCCGCGGGCGCTCGCGGCGTTCCTGCGCGAGCATCCCGATATCAATGTCGACGTCGAGGAGCGCGAGAGCGCCGACATTGCCACCGCGATCGCCAGCGGCGCTGCGGATATCGGCTTTGCGGCGGAGCACGCGCTGCCCGACAGCGTCGAGCGATTTCTGTTCAGTGAGGACCGGCTCATGCTGGTGGCCGCGCGCCGAAGCGACATCGGCCATCGCCGCCAGATCGACTTCCAGGAGGTGACCGAGCGCGATTTCGTCGGGCTCACGGCGTCGACTGCGCTGCAGGTTCACATCTCCCGGCATGCGGCGAAGCTCGGCGCCCGCCTTCGCGTTCGCGCTCGCCTGCGCGATTTCGACGCGATCTGCCAGATGGTCGCCGCCGACGTCGGGGTTGCCGTCGTTCCGGAAACCGCGGCAAGACGCTGCGCGCGATCGATGCCGATCGTGGCGATCCGGATCCGCGACGGCTGGGCCAATCGAAGGTTGACGATCTGCGCTCGCAGCTTCAAATCGTTGCCGCGCCCCGCCAAGCAATTGGTGGACTATTTGCGCGCCGAAGTTCAGCGGTGAGACACGATGTTGAAGGTCTGGGGACGCCGCAGCTCGCCCAAGCTTGAAGAGGCCACCCAAAGGTGGCCTTTTCTGTCTACTTTTTGAGGTCGGCGGCGAAGAACTTGGTCGCCTCGGCCTTGGCTTCCTGATCCACCTTGGCGTCGTATCTGATGGGCAGGTTGAACTTCTTGCCGAGCTCGGTCGCTTCGGGATTCGTGAAGGCGTGCACGGCGCCCGGATATTCGATGATCCGATAATCGACCTTGGCGGCGTCGAAATCCTTCTTGAGCGCATCATATTGCTCGCGCTTCACGAAGGGGTCGTCCGCGCCGTTCAGGATCAGGATTTTCGCCTTGACGGTTCCCGGCGCTGGCGCAGGCGTATTGAGACCAAGCGATGCGTGATAGCCCGCAACGGCGGCGAGATCGGCGCCGGCACGCGCCATGTTCAAGACCACCGCGCCGCCGAAGCAGTAACCGACGGCGCCGATCTGCTGGGGATTGACCGAAGCCTGTTTGACAAGCTGGTCCCGTGCGGCCTTGAAGCGCGACTCCATGGCCGCGGGGTTCTTCATCACCGAACCCGAGAGCGCGCCGGCGTCCTTCGGGTTGTCGGCGGTCTTGGCGTCGCCATACATGTCGGCAATGAAGGCCGTGTAGCCCTGCTCCGCGAGCTTCTTTGCCTCGTTATGGATGTGATTGGTGATGCCCCACCATTCATGCACCATCACGATTCCGGGGCGCTTGGCCTGGCTGGCGTCGTCGTACACGACAAAGCCCTTCATCGTGGTCTCGCCGTCCGTATAGGTGACCGGCTCCTCCTTGATCGCGGCGTTTGCGCTCGTGACCATTGCGATGGCGCAAAGTGCTCCCAGTATCATCGTCCGCATGCTGACCTCCCGACGGTTTGGCGCATTTACATTGGCATGCCAGGCATTGCCGCGCCAGACTGCGAGCGCGGTGGTGTACGACACAGGGCCGTGATCCGTGGCCGGTCGGGCGTTTGCTGCAACACCTTGAGGAACGAGTCGGCTGCTACTTCGCGGTTTCGACGCCGGCGTCCTTGATCACCTTGGCCCACTTCGCCGTCTCGTCCGCAATGTACTGCCGGAAGTGTTCCGGACTGTCGCCGATCAGCGTTGCGCCTTGCGCGGCGAGCTTTTCCTTCACCGCCGGATCCGCCATCGCCTTCGTCGCCAGATCATGCAGCGCCGCGACAATCTCCGTCGGCGTGCCCTTTGGTGCCACTATGCCGTACCAGTTCTCGATGCGCAGATCGGGAAAACCGGCCTCTGCGGTGGTCGGCACGTCGGGCGCGGTCGGTGCGCGCTCGGGCGAGCCGACTGCGATTGGCCGCAGCGCACCCGCCTTGACCTGCGGCAGCAGCACGGGGAGATCGAGGAAGGTCATCTGCACCTGCTGGCCCAGCAGATCGTTCACCGCGGGTGCCGCGCCACGATAGGGCACGTGAACGATGTCGATCTTGGCCGTCAGCTTGAACAATTCGCCGGCGAGATGCGGGAGGCTGCCGGGGCCGGAGGAGGCGAAGTTCAGCTTGCCGGGCTGCGCCTTGGCGAGCGCAATCAACTCACCGATGTCTTTCGCCGGCACGTCGGTGGCCACCACCAGCATTTCCGGCACGGTCGCAACCAGCGTCACCGGCGTGAGGTCAGCGAGCGTGTCATAGGCGACCCTCTCCATGCTCGGGCTGATCGCGAGCGCGCCGGCAGAGGAGATGGCGATGGTGTAGCCGTCGGGCGCGCTCTTGGCGACCGCATCAGTGCCGAGCACGCCGCCCTGGCCGCCGCGATTGTCGATCAGAACCGGCTGGCCGGCGAGTTCCGACATGCGCTGGCCGATCACGCGCGCAATGATATCGTTAGGTCCGCCGGCCGGGAACGGCACGATCAGCTTGATCGGCTTGGCTGGAAAATTCTGGGCGGAGGCGAGGGTGGGAAACAGCAGCAGGCTTGCGAGGAAGAGCTTACGCCAGTTTTTCATACAAGCCCCCTGAAGCATGATCCGGAAAAGTGTGCAGCGGTTTTCCGAATGGATCATGCGCAAACGATGGGTCGCCTAACCGTTGAGCAGTTTCAGTGCTTCTTCGTGAACGCGCGAGTCACCGGCGGCGATGATGCGGCCGCCGCCCTGGGCCGGCTTGCCTTCCCAGGTGGTGACGACGCCGCCGGCCCCGGTCACGATCGGGATCAGGGCTGCGATGTCGTAGGGCTTCAGCTCGGTTTCGACCACGAGATCGACGTGGCCCGCCGCCAGCATGCAATAGGAGTAGCAATCACCGCCGTAGCGCGACAACCGCGCGCTCTTCTCGATCCGGCCGAAGATGGCGCGGTCGCGCTCGTTCATCAGCAAGGGACTGGTGGTGTAGGTTGTCGCCTCCGACAGCGAGGCGCAGCGGCGGACCTGGAGCCGGCGCTCGCCGGAGGGGCCTTTATAATTGGCCGAGCCGTTGTCGCCGGAAAAGCGCTCGCCGATGAAGGGCTGGTGCATCATGCCGTACACCGGCGCGCCCTTGTGCAGCAGCGCGATCAGCGTGCCCCAGATCGGAAACCCGCCGATGAAGGATTTCGTGCCGTCGATGGGGTCGAGCACCCAGACATAATCGGAATCCTCACGCTCGTTGCCGAATTCCTCGCCGACGATGCCGTGCTGGGGGAAATTGGCCTTGATCAGCCGCCGCATCACTGCTTCCGCGGCGCGGTCGGCTTCCGTGACCGGATCGAAATCCTTGGTCTTGCTCTTGTCGTCGATCGACAGCGACGTGCGGAAGAACGGCAGGATGGTTTCGCCGGCGGCGGTGGCGAGCCATCCGATGAAGGCTGAGAAGTCGATCACCGTCACGGCGCATCCTCAAAACGAAAGTCGGGTGAAGCTCGCTTCTGCCTAGCTCAAATCGCAGGAGACAGGCAGCGCTGTCTTGATCTTGCACCCTGGTATTTTGGATGCCGTGCTCATTGTCTCGGACAAGCCATACGCTGGCCAAAAATCGATCATTGAGTTGAATACTTAGTTCCGAGCATGCCTTGTTCGTATGCAAACAACTATCAACCCATTGAATTTCCTTATCAAAGAAACTGAATCTGGGTTTCTCTGGAAGCAACAGAGCCATGTGTGTTTTGCATGGGAAAGGGCTCAAAAGCCCTTGCACTTTGTGCGTCGCGGCCGCATATTGTTGCGGTGCGGTAGCGCTTTGCGTTACCGCTGCCCTCCTTGGGCGTTTCCTCCCTAGACTTGGGCCGCTTCTTCATCAGAAGCGGCCCTTTTTTCTTTGGCCCTTTGTCTTCACTTCGAGCGCGCGAAAACGCGAAGCGAAGATTCCGCGCGCAATGCACTTACCCTTGCTGCTGCTGTGTTGATCCTTGATCCGCGACATGATCGCGGTGACGGCGCGCTTATTCCGCCGCCGCCTGGAACGGGCCGAGATCGCCGAACGGGATCGTCGTTGCCAACACGTCGGCAAGCACGCCGAAATCCGACGCGACCTGGCCAAAGCGCGGGCCGCGCTCGCGCCGCCGCTCGTCCATGTAGATCGCGCGGTTGAGCTCGAGCTGCACCGCGTGCAGGCCGCTCGCCGGGTTGCCGTAATGCTCGGTGATGAAGCCGCCGGCATAGGGCTTGTTGCGGCCGATCGAATAGCCGAGCCCGCTCATGGTCTCCTCGACCCGGTCGGGCAACAGCGGCGTACAGCTCGTGCCGTAGCGGTCGCCGATCACGATGTCGGGCCGGCGCGGCTCGTCGCGGGAGACCCCGACCGACGGCATAGAGTGGCAGTCGACCAGCACCACGGTGCCGAACATCTGATGCACCTTGTTGATCAGCCGGCGCAGCGCGCGATGATAGGGCTTGTACAGCGTCTCGATGCGCGCCAGCGCGTCGTCGACCAGGATGCGGTCGCGATAGATCTCCTGGCCGTCGCCGACCACGCGCGGAATGGTCCCGAGCCCGCCCGCGACCCGCATCGAGCGGGTGTTGGCAAAGCTCGGCAGCCGCCCGGTGAACATGCGGGGATCGAGCTCATAGGGCTCGCGATTGACGTCGACATAGGAGCGGGGAAAGTTGACCCGCACGGTCGGAAAGCCGCGCTCGCTCAAATGTCCGATCAACTCGTCCATGAAAGAATCTTCCGAGCGCCGCAGCGTCGGCAGGTCGATCCGCGAGGCGCCCAGGAAATCGTCCGGATAGGTCGAGCCGGAATGGGGCGAGTTGAAGATGATCGGTGCGCGCCATTCGGCGGGCTCCACGATCTCGAACGCTGGCGACTTGTCGCCGTCAAACCGGGTCATCTGCTCAGGCTTCGTCCCTTATTCTCAGGCTTCGTCCCTTTACGCCCCAAGATCTGGCGCCGCACGATCCAGCAAGGCCCCGGATCGCAGTGATTCGGCCGATCGAGCGGCTCTTATGTGTCGTCATTGTCCGGAATCGCAACCATTCTGCCAAGCGAAAAAGCGTGATCGGCGCTGGAACATGTCTTAACCGTGCGGGCATCGAGGCGGGGATTGACCGGCGCGACTCGATTGATTCGCGGCCCGTTCAGGTTCACAAGGGGCCATGCCGGTCGGGCCAGGGTAAAGATTTTCACCCGAAATTTACCCTCTGTCGGGCTTAGTGACCTCTGCTGATGCCTTGTAATTGTCTTGGGGATTCGACGTCCAGCCATGCCAAAGATCCTGCTCGCCGAAGACGACAACGACATGCGCCGTTTCCTGGTCAAGGCGCTGGAAAACGCCGGTTTTCAGGTCTCGTCCCATGACAACGGCATGGCCGCCTATCAGCGGTTGCGCGAAGAGCCGTTCGAGATGCTGCTCACCGACATCGTGATGCCGGAGATGGACGGAATCGAGCTCGCCCGCCGGGCCTCGGAACTCGATCCCGACATCAAAATCATGTTCATCACAGGCTTTGCCGCGGTGGCCCTGAACTCGGATTCGGACGCCCCCAAGAACGCCAAGGTGCTGTCGAAACCCGTTCACCTGCGCGAATTGGTGAGCGAAGTGAACAAGATGCTGGCGGCCTAAATCGGCCCCCATCCGTCCTTGCGCCGGGTCCCCTGAGCCGTTATAGGGACCCCACCGATGAAATGACCTCTAGGGCACGTAGCTCAGCGGGAGAGCACTACCTTGACATGGTAGGGGTCACAGGTTCGATCCCTGTCGTGCCCACCATCCTTCGCTCGCGAAGCGAGTGAAGGATGCCGCGCTAGAGGCTTCACGGTTTCATCTCGCAGCAGCAGCTACGATTCTCAGTGGCACGCGGTCGCCATTCGTTATTTCAGCTCCGTGTTCGCGACCGGAAAGATGGACGCGATGTGCCAGCCGTTCGCGTCCTGAACATAGGTCTGGCTGATCAAAAAAGTGTTTTGCTGGGGTGGCTTGCCCGGCAGCCCTCGCGTGAAGACGATGGGCACAAGAATCTGCATGATGTTGCTCGAGAACACAGCGACCCGGAATTTCGACATGTCGGGTTCGAGTTGCCAGGTACCTTCATAATATTCCTTGAACCGGGCGGCGACGGCATCGCGACCTCGCGTATCGATGCCTCTCGCAAACAGCACCGTGCTGGGTGAATCCAGCAGCATGGCCTTCACCGCGTCGGCGTTGTGCGCATTCTGCGCGGCAATGAATTTTTCGAAGATGGTACGAGCCTCGGCGTCATTCGCGGCGGCCTGCGCCCGTCCGCCCGCGCCGATCGTCGCCACCAGAGTGAGCAGCATTGCAGTTGCCGCAAGAGCGCGGCGTCGTGCCGGTGACCCTGGTTTGGCCAAACCCGCCGATTTCATCGGATAGATCATGCTCACCTCGTTGTTTCGGCACCGGATCTGCCTGGTGCACTTCTCAAACATTATCATCATCATGATTATATTCATGATAGACATCATGTAAAATGACGGCTTATCACGGGTGCACAAATGAAAGTGAGTAAAGAGCAAGTGGCGGAGCATCGCACGCGGATCATGGTCGCGGCCGCGCGCCTGTTCCGGCAACACGGCTTCGACGACGTTACGGTTGCCGACGTGATGAGCGAAGCCGGTCTGACGCACGGAGCCTTTTATGGGCACTTCCCGTCCAAGGAGGCCCTGATTGCGGAAGCCGTCGGACACGTGTTGCCGTCGGCCGCCAACAGCCCGGACCCGCGCCGGTCGGCGGCGGACTACGCCGACGGCTATCTCAGCGTCCGGCATCGCAACAACCGCGCGACAGCTTGCCTGTTCTCAAGTCTCGGAACGGAAGCAGCGCGGGGCTCAGCCGATCTGCGGCACAGGATGACACAGGCCACTCGCTACAGGATCGATTATCTGACGGCAGATGCCGATGGCGATACGCCTCATGCGAAACGTCGCGCAGCGATCGCTGCCTGGGCGTCGATGGTCGGCGCGATGGTGCTTGCCCGTATCGTCGACGACGAGACTCTGTCGCGAGAAATCCTGTCGGAAACGCGCGCATCCCTGCCGCTGGGAACGAAGTGACCGGAAAATAGATACGGGATCGTGCGTCCCGTCCGTCTTGGTTACATCGCGATTATGATGCAATCTCAGCGGGGCTCAGTGTGTCTCACGTCACAGGCGAATGAGTCGCAGTAAGGAACGATCCGGCCGATATCGAAGCATCCGAAGACGAGAAGGCTTCCCATGAGCATATCCGTCATCGAGCAGGCAAAAATCCAGGCGCAGGTCCTGGTGCCGCTGATCAAGGCTCTCCAGGCCGAACTGGGCGAGGCGCGCGCGAATGCGCTGGTGCGCAAGACGCTCGGCGATCTCTATCGCCGCTTCGGCGCGGAATTCTGGCAAGCCAAGAACAATGCCGAGAACGAGGCCAATCTCGGCCGGGCCGTCGCCTCCGCCTTCAAGACCTACGCCCGCGACGACGCGCTCGCCTACGATGTGATCGAGCAGACAGAGGATGCGTTCGCCTTCGACGTGAAGCAATGCGCCTATGCCGAGTTCTACAAGGCGCTGGGCGAGCCGGAGCTCGGCTTTCTCCTGATCTGCGCTGCCGACTTTGCGACCGCGGAAGGGTTTGGTCCCGACATCAAGCTCAGGCGCATGCAGACCATCATGCAAGGCGCCGATCATTGCGACTTCCGCTATCGGCGCGATAGGGGCGAACCACAGGGAAGGGAAAGAGAATGATGCGGACGATCTGTCTTGTCGTGGCGGTATCGGCCCTGATCGCATCAAGCGCGGACGCAGCGATCATCGACTGGCAGGCCGAGTTGCAGCGCTGCCGTACGTTGCGCGAGACCGTGGCGCCGCTGCTTCAGGCCGGCGAAGGGATATCCGCTGTCGGCCGCTCCAATAGATCCGTCCGTCGCTGCATCTGGATCCAGCGCATGGCGGTGCGCAAGAAAATCCCCGGCGCGGAGGCGTGGTAGCGCGCAGTCGCCCATGCTCCGTCATTGCGGAGCGTTCCGCGTGATCGGCATTGGCCCATGTCTGAAAAGACGTGGACCTGCACGCGATCGTCTCCATAATCGACATGGAAGATAAATTGCCGGGTCATCGACCCGCCCTAAAAAATGCGGCGCGCGCGCCAAGGGACCGGAGACGCCTATGTTCACGACCCCGATCGCAAAATCGTTGATGGCGCTCGCCATCGTCTCGGCTCTCGCAATCCCGCAGGCACGCGCGGACTCGTTGCTGCCGGTCGGGCCGAAGGTGGGCGACCAAAACCTGTCGCCGTTCTATCGCTGGTCCGAAACCTTGCCCGAGAGTGCCGGCGTGATGTTGCGCAAGGAGCCAATGCTCGCGCAGCCCGAAATCACGAGTGCGGCCCTCGCCGAACGCATCCTCTACACGTCGAGCGATCTGCGCTGGCACGCAGGCATCGTCCCGGTCAGTGGCACGCTCTATCTGCCCAAGGGCGAACCGCCGGCCGGAGGCTGGCCCCTGGTTGCCTGGGCGCATGGCACGCTCGGTGTCTCCGATTCATGTGCGCCGTCCTGGACCGGTCATAAGCCGCGCGATGCCACCTACATCCAGCGCTGGCTGGAGAGCGGCTTTGCGGTTGTCGCCACCGACTATCAGGGACTCGGCGGACCGGGCCCGCATCCCTATCTGATCTGGCAGGCGGAAGGCCGCTCGGTGCTCGACGGCGTGCGCGCTGCGCTCTCCGCCTATCGGGACAGGCTCGCGTCCAAAGTCTTCGTCACCGGCCAGTCGCAGGGCTCGGGTGCCGCGCTGGGTGCGACCGTGATCGCTGAGAGCTACGCGCCGGACGTCCCGCTCGTCGCCACCGTGGCAACGGGCCTCGTCTCGACCTTCCCGGACGGTCCTTACAAGCCGCCGCATACCACCGCGATCGGCTCGCCGATCTATACGTCGCTCATGCTGCTCGGCGGTTCGCTGCCCGACGGCGCGCCGTCCGCCGACGATCTCGTCGCCGACAAGGGCAAGCCGGTCCTGACGGCGGCGCGCGAGAGCTGCACCACCGAGATGCGCGATATCGCGCGGCAAGACGGCATCACTGTCGACAACGTCTATGTCGAGCCGATCGCCAATGTGCTGGCGCGGCTGACTGCGATCACGGACATGAAGGCCGTGCGGCTCAAGGTGCCGTTGCTGCTCGGCACGGGCCTTGCCGATTCCACGCTGGTGCCGACGCGGCAATATGCCGAAGTCGCGGCGCTGTGCGCGGCCGGCAACGAATTGGTATGGAAGACCTATCCCGGCGCCACGCATAACGGCGGCCTGAATGCGGCCTTCCCCGATGCGCTCGCGTTTTTCCGCGGCATGCTCGCCGGACAGAAGCCGCCGAGCAATTGCGCGGAGATTTCGGAGCCCGGTGCTCCAGGCGAGGCCACCCAGGGGATCGCCTTCAACGACTAGCTCTCCGGGCAGTCGCTGCCTTCACCAGCGCGCGCTGCTCGGCGGCGACGAGATCGAACGGCTCCATCGCCTGCTCGGCACGGGCGAGCACGACAGCGCCTTCGCAGGCCGAGATCAACATCGCGGCGAGCGCGGGGGCGCGCGCGGACGGTACGCCGCCAAGCGCAAGCAGCTCTCCAAGCGTTGCGCGCCAGCGCCGAAACACCTGCGCCGCGCTGTCGAGCAGGTTCGGCGTATCGGCACCCACAGTAACCGCGAGCACGGCGCAGCCCGCGCCGAAATCCGATGCCTTGAGGATGTCGCGCCACATCGCGATGAAGGCCTCCGCGACCTCCGGCGCCGGCCGGCCGCGCGACTGGTTCACCCGGTCGAGCGCGCGTTCGCTGACCCAGGCGACCGCGGCCATTACCAGCTCTTCCTTGCCGCCGGGAAAGTGATGATAGAGCGAGCCGCGCGGCGCGCCGGAGGCCTCCAGCACTTCGGTGAACGAGGTGCCTTGAAGCCCTTTTTTGGCGAGCAGCACACCGGTGCGCTCGATCATCGTCTGCCTGATCTCACCTGCCAATGACGAAATCCTCTTGACTATGATGACCATCATAGTGACTATGACGATCATCATAATTTAGCGCAGGAGAAAAATCCCGTGCCGATGATCGATATCTACGCGGCCGCAGGCACCTTCGGCGACCCGCATCAGCTCGCCATCGACGCCGCCGCGACCGTGAAGTCGGTCGAGCAGGTGCCCGATATCCCGATGTTCCGCAAGAACACCGCCGCCTTTGTGCACGAACTCCCCAGCGGCGCCGCGGCCAATGTCGACGGCGATGGCAATTATGTGCGGGTGCAGGTCCTGACCAATGCCGGCGCGCTCGACCGCGACAAGCAGCTCGCGGTGGTGCGGCAGCTCACCGACCTCGTCGCCAAGGCGGCCGGCGATCCCACGCTCACGAACCGGACCTGGGTGCTGCTGACCGAAGCCGCGCCCGGCGGCTGGGGCCTGTGGGGCCATGCTCACACCAACGACGAGATCGTCGGGGCCGCACGGGCCGAGATCGCAAAACTTAGACAGTGAGCGCGATCAGCTCACCGCATATCGCTTCACCGCCGCTTCATCCCACGCAATCCCGTTGCCGGGCTCTTCGCCCGGTAACGCAAAACCATCCTTGATCTTCAACCGCGTCGCCAGCACCGCATCGGCCCAGTCGACATATTCCAGCCAATGCGCGGTCGGCGTCACGCAGAGCAGATGCGCGCTGACCTCCGAGAACAGGTGCGTCGACATCTCGATGCCGGCGGCCTGCGCCAGTGACGCAGCGCGCAGCCAGCCGGTGACGCCGCCGATGCGCTGCACGTCGGGCATCACGTAGTCGCAGGCTTCCGCCGATAGCGCGGAATGCATCGAAAAGGCGCTGTCAAAATTCTCGCCGATCTGGACCGGCGTGCGCAGTGCATCCGCGATGCGGGCGCAGCCGGCATAGTCGTCGTGGCGGATCGGCTCCTCGATCCAGGTCAGGCCTTCGTCGTCGAGCATCTCGCCGCGGCGGATGGCCTCTGTGACCGTCAGCGCCTGATTGTAGTCGCACATCAGCGTCACCTCGTCGCCAACGGCTTTCCTCACCGCGCGCACCACGGCCAGATCCTCGCGCGCATCGGGCCGGCCGACGCGAATCTTTGCGGCCTGAAAGCCCTCGGCCAGCAGCTTGTGCGCCTCGTCGACCGCGGCGGCCGCCGGCATGATGCCGAGCCCCTTCGAGTTATAGGCGCGCACCGGCTTTGGCGCGCCGCCGAGCAGGCGCGCGAGCGGCAGGCCTCTGCCGCGCGCCAATGCGTCCCACGCCGCCATGTCGATGCCGGATTGCGCCAGCCTCTGCAGGCCGGCGAGCCCGAGCAGCGTGAAGCGCTGGGCCAGCTTGCGCTCGATCTCGAACGGTAGCAGCTCGTCGCCGGCAAGCAGCTCGGACATTTCCGTGACCATCGCCGTCAGCGGTTTCAGGGCCGAAGGCGTGATCGAGAACAGATAGGCATGCCCCACGGCGCCCTGGTCGGTCTCGCAATCGATCAGCACCAGCGGCGCCTTGGCGACCGTGCCGGTGGAGGTTTTGAGCGGCAGGTTCATCGGCACGATCACGGGGCGCGCGACAAAGCGTTTGATGCGGATGGTCTCGGTCATAGGGTCTCCCGGCGGAGCTGATGCAGGTCGGCGCCGATCTTAAGCATTCGTCATGAAACGAAAAGGCGTTTGCTGCAACCACCATAGCTTGGCGTTGCGCCGCTCATCGCGCGGCGCCTTCCGTGAATGCGGTTTCGATCACCGCGCCGAAGGGTTGCCAGGAGCGGCCGTCAAACTGGACCAGCCGCATCTGCTTGATCGGCAGATAATTGTCCGGCGAGGTGTTCATCCTGATGCTGGGCAGCGCGACGGTGGGGTGATAGTCCCTGAGCGAAGCGGCCTGACGCATGATGTTCTCGCGCGACAGGTCGTCGCCGCATTGCTTCAGCACCTGCGTCAGCGCCTCGGCCGCGGCGTAGCCATAGAGCGCAGCACTGTTGTTCGTGCTTTCGACCTGATGGTATTTGTCCATGAAGGCGAACCAGTCCTTCATGGCGGGATCGTCCTTCCATGCGGGATCGCTGGGATCCTTCAGAAAGGCCGCCGAGATCACGCCGGCCGAATTCTCCAATCCTGCGGGCGCCATCGCATTGGCGATCGAGGCGGAGGCGTCGTTGACGATGAAGACCGGATGCCATCTGAGTGACGCGGCCAGCTTGATCACCTTGGCCGCCGTCGACGGCACGCCGAGAAAGACGAAGATCTCGGCGCCGGCGCGCTTGAGGATCGAGACGTGCCCTTCGAGATGCTCGTCGTCGATGTCGAAGGCGATATCGACGAGGACAAGACGGTTCAGGTCGCCAAGACCTTGCTCAATGCCCTTGAAGAGCATGCGCCCGAACTGGTCGTTCTGCCACAGCACCACGATCTTGCGATGCGGATAATAGGCCTGGATGTAATTGGCGTAGATGCGTCCCTCCGACCGGAACGGCGGCTGCCAGCCCATGGTCCAGGGAAATGCCTTGGCCTGGCTCAGCTCCTCGTCGCCGGAGGCGACGAAAAGCTGCGGGACCTTCCTTTCGTTCAGGTACCAGCGTGTGGCGAGATTGCCGGGTGTTCCGAACGACCCGAACATCAGGTGCACGTCGTCCTTCTCGACGAGATCGCGGGTCAGATCGAGCGCGGCCGTGGGATCGGAATTGTCGTCGCGCGTGATGAAGCGGACCTTGCGGCCGTTGATGCCGCCGCGATCGTTGATCATGTCGAAATAGGCGGCTTCCGCCTTGCCGATCGCGCCGAATTCCGAGAGCGGCCCCGAATAGGGCACGATATTGCCGATGCGGATTTCCTGCACGCCTGCGGCTTGATCCGGGCGTTGCTCCGACATCGCTCCGAGCGAGGCGAAGGCGACGATCACAGCGAACACAAGCCTGCCGGTGACGCGCATGCTCGATACCCCGATATTGGCCTCTGGGAGAAGTCGGCTCGATCTGCACCAAGGCTGATTGATCTAGCTCAAGCGTTTGTCAAACCTGTGGCCTGATCGCTCGGTTCGGAGCAGCCAGCTGTGAGCCCCGAACGAAAGCGGCAGGCGTGCTGACGCGCTGTCACGAGGTCGTCATGCCCTGGCTTGTCCCGGGCATCCACGTTCTTGGTGCCGCGGGAAGGGCGTGGATGGCCGGGACAAGCCCGGCCATGACGCGGTAAAAGTTTCGACGTGTTCAACAACCCGCTACGGCAGCCCCCGCGCCTCCAGCTGCCGCACCAGCAGCAGCGTCGGTTCGGCGAGGCTGTTGCCGGAGCCGTCGAGGCCGAAGGCGGCGGCGATGCCGTCGCGGCTGCGCAGGAGTGTCGAGCGCGGGCAGTGGCCGGCGCCGCAGAGTGTCTTCTTCAGGGTCTCGCCTTGTGCGATGAGGTTCGCGGGATCGTCGGCGGCCCAGGCCAGCAGGATCGGCTCTTCGACATTGAGGATGCCGGGGAAGACCGAC
This sequence comes from Bradyrhizobium sp. McL0616, assembly GCF_049993385.1. Taxonomy (NCBI): domain Bacteria; kingdom Pseudomonadati; phylum Pseudomonadota; class Alphaproteobacteria; order Hyphomicrobiales; family Nitrobacteraceae; genus Bradyrhizobium; species Bradyrhizobium sp. McL0616. The sequence goes on along the minus strand of NZ_CP188255.1, from coordinate 7,907,972 downwards.
CTCTTGTCATATTCGCGGGCATCCAGGCCGAGATAGGCCTTTTCGCTGTCGCTGGCGTCCTTGCCGGCGCGATAGATGCCGGACACCAGCACCACGGCCGCGACATCGGCGCGGTCGGTCTGCAGCTCGGGATGCGCCAGCAGGGTTGCGACATGGAAGGCGCCGGCGCCGTAGCCGACCGCGACGATCTCGCGGGCATCGCCGTTGAACAGGTCGATATTGCCGTGGATCCAGGACAGCGCCGCCGCGACGTCGGTCGCGCCCTTCGGCCAGGTCGCCGCAGGCGCCAGCCGATAGTTCACGCGCACCCCGATCATGTCGTTGCGCGCGGCAAAGCACATCGCCTGGTCCTGGATCTCGCGGGACAGGTCCGGTGCCGCACGGTCGCCGGTGAAGGTGTCGCCCGCCACGAACAGCAGCACCGGCCGCGGCGTATCCGCCTTGGTCGAGCTGGTGGCGACATCGAGCACATTGGCCTCGCCGTCGCCATAGCGCAGGCCGCGCGAGAAGGTGACCTGTTCGCACAGCCGCGCGGTGCCGCCCGCGGTCGTGTCGGAATCGGTGAGGCCGACGGGCACGAGATTGGACGGCACTGCCAGCCGCGCCGGCAACGGGCCGTGCGCGGAGGCCGTTGTCACGGTCAGAACAAGCAAAAAAGCGAGATAATTCTTCATCATCCTGGTGCCGCCCATGCGCGCCTCATATGGTGCGCTGGTTTGGCCTGTCTTTTCAATTCGCCTTATTAGTTCGTCTTGTTGGTTTATCTTGCGGCGATTTCACGGCACCTTTGGTTGATCCTTCAGGCTCGGCTCAATTTCCCGGCTGGAACGTGCAATCCGCCCCGCTGCCGTCCTTCTGGCGGATGGCGTTGGGGTCGATCGTGCAGCTCAGCTTGGTCAGGCTCTCGAAATTGGATCCCGCCGCGCCATCGGGCGGAATGCCGGCCAGCGCCAGGGTCGCGAAGATCTCGTTCGCCGTCGGCCCGTTCACGGTCTTCACCTTCTTGCCGAAGGTCACCTCGCAATTGCGCACGGTGATGTCGACATTGCCGGTGCGGCAGACGATTTTATCCGCGGTCACCACGATCGGCTTCTTGTGGGGGATGTCGCTGTTGGCGGCGAACAGCATCGCCACCGCCTTCTTCTCGGCGCCCGACAGTTCCGGCGACAGCGGCGCGATCACGCCCGCGAGCGCCAGCGCAACCGAGCCGGAGACCTTTGCGGGCGTGCCGCCGGAGGCGCCGGCGACATCGGAGGCGGCGGCTACGACGAGTGCAGCGGCGGTGCAAGCCGTCACCATGAACTTCATTTTCATGTCTCCTGGGCGATCAGGGCTTCGATCCCGCAAACGGTGTCAACCTACGACAGAACCGCCGGCTTTGGCAGCCTTGCCGCCAAGCGTTTGGCCGATGGCCCGGATGATTGCGTCGGCCGCCGCCTGACCGGACTGCAGCGCGCCCTCCATGTAGCCGAAATAGGCAAAGCAGGTGTGCTCACCGGCGAAGAACAGGCGGTCCTTGAATCCCTTCTCCAGCAGCGGCCCGGCGCGGCAGACCTCGCCGGGGGCGGGACACGAATAGCCTGCGGCGGTCCATTCGTCGCGCGGCCAGGCCATGAACTCCGGCTCACCGGCCAGATGCTCGACATAGCCATCGTAGACGTCGCCGATCCGCTTCGCATAGAAGGCGTCGACCGCTCTCTGGTCCCTGCGCTTGTAGTGTTTGAGTGCCTTCTTCGCGGCGCCGCTGCCGGCAAACAGGCTGAGTTCGACCGGACGGTTGGGTGGCCCGATCTGGTTGTCCGTCCCTTCCCAGGTGACGCCGAACCGGCTCGACGTTGAGCTCGGTGCGAGACCCTCGCCGATCCAGAAGCGCGTCTTCAGCGGGCTGAGATATTTCACCGCGGTTCCCATCGTGATGTAGTAGTCGCGCGGCAGCTTGGGCGTGATCGCGATCTTCGCGCCGGGCGAAGCCGGCCACAGGCTCGGAGGTATCGCGAGGACGACATAGTCAGCGGCGAAGCGGCGGCGGGTCTTGCCGAACTCGAGGGTGACGCCTTCATCCTCGATGCGGATGGCGCGCACTGGCGTCGACAGCACGGTGTGGCCGCCCTTGTCCCTGACCTCGCGCGCGAGGCGAATCGCGAGCTCCTGATTGCCTTCGGAGCAGCGCAATGTCTCGGTCTGGGTGAAGAAGGCATCGTCCTGGTCTTTCAGTCGCCCGCCCGCGATGACGGCGAGATTGGCGAGGAAGCTCTGCTTGTCGGTCGGCTGGCCGGCGTCGTTCGAAAATTGCTCCTCAATGGCGAGCTTGGTCAGCTTCGAGCAGTTGAGGGCGGCGATCCATTTCGAGATCGGCCTGCGGTCGAGCTCCTTTGCGTCCTTGGCGCGCCAGGGCTTGTGGGGATCGACCTTTCGCGCGTGGCGGCTGATCTTGCCGAAGGCGTGGTCCATCTCTTGATAGATGTGCTTCATTTCGCGCTCGGACAGCTTGTGGCCGTCGAGAAACAGCGGCATGTCGAGATCGAGCGCGTCGAAATTCGTGTCCGAGGTGATGACGGACAGGCCGAGCTCGAAGCGCCTGGCGAGCTTGAGCCAGAGCGGATGATTGTAGCCGATCAGTTCGCCGCCGGCCTCGACGATCCCGCTCGCCTTCTTCTTGCTCCAGACCCGGCCGCCGAAGCGGTCGCGGGCCTCGAACAGTGTGACGTCGCAATGCCCGACGAGCTCGGAAGCCGCCATCAGGCCACCGAAGCCGCCGCCGATGACGGCCACTTTCGGACGCGGTTGCGCCAACGCGGTGCGCGCGGCCGCCGGGCTAAGCGAGGGCAGGGTGGGTTGGCTGTCGACCTTGTCCTTGACCCGGCGCTGACGCTCCGCACCCGAGATCCTGGGCCCGTACCGCCGGTGCAGTCGCGCAAAAAGCGAACGCATCGAAATGCCTTTCGAGAAATCGCAGGGGGTCTCACCGGCCGCAAATCGGCCGGTCTGTGGGCACCCAAGAATAGATCACAACTTTAGGGAGAGTCGAGCGCGCAGAGGTCGCTGGCTGCCGGGTGTGGCCAAGGTGGGACCGGCCACGTCGGAGGGACGCGGCCGGGCATTTACGTCCAGCGCAGGCAGGCAATCACCCGCCTGCGCGAAACCGGATCGGCTAACTCGACGGGCCGCCCTGAAGCGCGACGAGAAGCTTGCCACCGTCCGGCACGCCCCAGCCGGTGCAGGCGTCCCATCCCGGACCCGCCTTGTATTGTCCGCCGAGCAGACCGTCGGTGTCATTGTTACCCACGGTGATGTCGCGCAGCACGCCGGCCGGCCCGAACTTGGAATAGAGCAGGGCGTTGAAATTGCCGGACCGTGCGCCGAGGGCGGCGTTGATCCGGGCGATCAGGCTTGCCCAGAGCGGTGCGGAGGCGCTTGTGCCGCCGACGATACCGAGCTTGCCGCCCGACATCGTCAGATAGCCCGTTGCCGGATCGGCATTGGCAGCAACGTCGGGAATCGCGCGTCCGGCAAAGTGCCCGGGATTGATCGAGTTCGGCACGATGCCTTGCTGCCAGCTCGGAATCGGCGTGATGTCGCTGACGCCGCCGCCCGTGCCGCTCCCCGGTCCGTCGTTCCAGACGGTTTCGGTAATCTGCACCTGCTTCTTGGAGTTCGCGCGCGCATGCAGGGTGGTTCCGCCCACCGCCAGCACGTAGGGACTGGTTGCGGGGAAATTCACATGCGCGCGGCCGTCCTGCATCTGGGCTTCCGAGCCGTCGTCGCCGGTGGACACGCAGAAGGTGATGCCAAGATGTGCCGCCGCAAGGAAGCTGTGGTTGCAGTGATCGATCGCCGCAGGCGACCAGATCACGCCGGCGTTGTTGAAGGCCTGGTTCTCGTCCCAGCCCCAACTGATCGAGACGACGGAGGGATCGTTGACGGAGTCGCTGACGACCTTGGCGAGGCAATCGACCAGGCCCTTCTCGTCGAAGGTCGAGAAATAGGTGGCGATCTTGGCGCCGCCTCCGAGCGCGCCGGCGACGTCGACATCCAGCATCACCTCACCGGTCGATTCCGGATCTCCGGCCGGATCGGTCGAGACGCCGTCGACCGCGACGACCGCAACGGCCGGCGCGGGAACGCCGATCTTGGCGAAATAGGCCGCGACATCCGGGGTCTCCACGCCGCCGCCGAATTCGAGCAGGCCGATGCATTGCTTGCTCGCATCGGCTTGGGGGAATTTGTAGATGCCGGCGAGTTCGGTCGGAACAAACCAGTGCCGTACCGCACTCGCGAAATCCGGCTTCGCGCTTTGTGCTGAATGGCGCGAGCGCCGCATCACACGGTGGTTGTTCAGGCCGAAGACGCCGGTAATGGCATCGCCGACCTCGGCCGGGACGTGCACCGGGCCGGTGCGGGCGTGGAAGTCGCCGAGACTCGGATGGGCGTAGTCGAACAGCGTGACGCCGAAGGCGTCGCTGACATCGTCGACGGTGCCGGCGATTCCGAGCCGCGCGGCGCCAGGCTCGTTGCGGGTGACGACGAGATTGTGCGCCTTGGCGAAATCCTCGATCGATTTGACGGCTTTCGCATCGGAGCCGTATTTGCTCGCGAGCTGGTCGCGCGTCATGTATTTGCGCATCTTCGGCAGCTTGTCGTCGAGATCGGACAAGTCCGGCAGCTGGGCGGATCGCTTCACGCCGAGCGTGAGTTCGATCCAGCGCTGGCCGTTGGTTCGATGCAACGCCTTCGAGCCTGTCGGCAGTTGATGGACAGAGTTGGGCAGTTCGACCATATGGGGTGTGGCACTAGGGGACATAATATTTCCTCCTTGTACGGTGGGTGGCGCGCTGGAAAGCAGGAATTGCGAACGCAGGTTCTGTTCGCTCGAAAGCTTTCAGGTGTTCAAAAATGGATCGTCGCGCGCCGGCAAAATCAGTCGGCAAAAAATGCGTCTAACCTAAAATAGTAAGAGTACGCGAAACATCCTAACGGCGGGAGGATGATGCGGCAAAGCCGATCGCGCAGCGCGCGTCTCACAATCGCGTCATGCTATCGCAGCCTCGCGCATCGATGCGCCAAGTGATCTGACGTTGTCGGCGCAAGCCGCGCCGCGATTGCGCGGCGCCGCTGTTTTGCTGCGCCGTGTCAAACATTTGTCGCGCGTCACCTGCCCCATGGCGGACAAGTCCCGTCTACTGTGCATGGGGTTGTTTTCGCGCTTTTTGTGCCCCTCGCACTTCCGTGATGGAACCTAATGGCGGCTGATGCGACTTACCTATAACGCGGGGAGAAACGTGCGAGGCTGTCATGTCAGAGCAGTGGAAGCATACCGCCGATCCGGTCGAGATCATGCGGGCGAATGGTCACCCTGAACTGGAATATGCCGCAGGCTGGACCATCGCCGGCCTGATCACCCTCGGCACCATCGTCGCCGCCTGGGTGTTTGCGATCTAGGCAACAGGAAATTGAAGCTCGAAGGCTGCGCCCTCGTCGGTCGGCTTCAGCTTGATCCAGCCGCCATGGCTCGCCATCACCGCGCGCGCGATTGCGAGCCCCATCCCGGTGCCGGCCTGGTCACGGCGGTTGTGAAGAATGCGTCAAATATCCTGTCGCGGTTCGGCGCCGAGATCGGCTCGCCGTCATTGCGCACCGTCAGCAGCACGGTCGTACGTTCGTCGGCCGCCTCCAGCCTGATCGTCGTCGCCTTGTGCCGCACCACGTTGTCGGCGAGATGCGACAGCACGATCAGCGCCTTCTCGCCGGCGGGCGAGCGCGGCCAGGCTTGAAAGGGGCTTTCCGATCGAGCAGGCGCGAGCAGCTTCGGGCGCTCTCCGCATGGTCGAAAAGAACTAGCCCTTCGCGAACTGGCGGTAGTCCGGCTCGCGGTGAAACCAGAATTCATAGCCGCTGACGCCCTTCTGCATGGCGACGTCGTGAATCGGCTGGTTGAGTGGAATGACGGGAACGTCGCGCATGCAGAGCGCGATGAAATCCTTCACAGCGTCGTCGTATTCTGCTGCGTCCGTGGTGAACCGCGCCTTGTCGATCAGTGCGTCCATCGCCTTGTTCTGATACGAGGAGATGTTGAAGATCGAGTTGTTGCCGTGAAAGTTCCAGTAGAAATAATACTCGGGATAGTCGAGCCAGCCGCTGAAGCGGTTGAGCGCGAGCGGCAACTCCTTCTTGTTCAGCGTCGTGCGCCAATTCGCGCCGGGGATTTTCGCGATCGACGCCTTGATGCCGATCTTGGCGAGACTTTCCTGAATCAGGATGGCCGTGGGCTCGCCGACGGTGGCGGTGCCTGTGTCGAGAGATAGGGTCGTCAACAGGCCGGACTCGAACCCTGCGTCCTTCATCAAGGCTTTGGCCTTGTCGAGATCGGTGACATAGGGAGACGGTTGCGGCCACACCGGCTTTGAAACCTCCGCCGCGCCGCCATACATCGGCACCGCGCGCCCGAAGAAGGCGCTGCTCTGGATCTGCTCGTAAGGCATCGCCCAGGCGATGGCCTGGCGCAGCTTGGCATTGTCGAACGGCGGCTTTGCGGTGTTCAGCGCGACGTACCAGAGCGCGTTGGGAATCGGCACGCCTGACACCTTGACTTTGCCCTCCTTGATGATCTGCTCGAAATCGCGCGGCGCGAAGCCGCTGGAAAGATCCGCATCGCCCCGTTCCAGCATCGCACGGCGCGTGCCGGCGGACGGAACGTCGCGCGCGATCACGCGCCGGACTTTCGGCAGCGGCCCGCTTGTCCAGTCGTCGAACCGCGTCAGCACGGTCTCGCTGCCGGGCTTCCAGCTTTCGATCTTGTAGGCGCCGCCGCCGGCCTCGTTGTTCCTGAGCCAAGCCAGCGCCCAAGGGTCTTCTGGCGTCGCATTCTTCTTCGCGAGCTCGGAGTTGATGATGAAGGGAACGACCACCGCGACGTCGAACAGCAGCATCTTGTCCTTGCGGACATAGTCGATGCGGAAGGTATGGTCGTCGACGACGACGAACTGCTCGGGCTTCTCAAGCGAACCCGCCGACATCTGAAAGGTCGGAAAGCCGCCGACCTTCACGGCGCGGTCGAACGACCATTTGACGTCCCTGGCCGTGACCGGCGTACCATCGTGGAATTTTGCATTCTGCCGCAGCTTGAAGGTGCAGGACATGCCGTCGGCGGCGACCTCCCAGCTTTCCACGAGCTCAGGCGCGAGCGTTGCGCGGTCATACGACGCCGTGCCATCGGGCAAGGTCCTGGAGGCGTAGGTCAGCAGCCGGTCGTAGCAGTTCCAGGACAGGCCATTCACGGTCTGGTTCGAGCCGACGCCTTGCATGTCCAGCGAGTTCGGACCGAGCTCCTGCACCACCAGCAGCGTTTCCGCGCGCCCCTGCGCCCAAGCGAAGCGCGGGCTGACGGCGGTCATTCCGGCGATACCGAGACCACCGAGCACCACATTGCGGCGGCTGATGTCGGAATATGATTTGCTCATCGGTGCCTCTTTCGCGAGATATCTGCGTCACAAAGAGGCAAGGCGCATGCCATCAGCTGCGCTTCACGGCGTCGCATCCCGTGCGGACCTTGCCAGATCCGTCGAGAGATAGTCGACCAACGCACGCACCTTGGTCGAGGGACGTCGGCCACCGGGAAAGACGGCATGCACGTCGATGGGTGGAAGCTTGTAGCTCTTCAACAGGGGTATCAGCGTGCCGGCCGCGATCTCCGGCCCTGCCATGATCGGCGATGTGATCGCGATACCAAGTCCCGCCAGTACACAGGCAAATACCCCTGGTCCGGAATCGGTACTGATGCGGCCGCGGACATCGACAGAGGTCTCTGTTCCATTCCGGGTGAACGACCAGCTGATGCGACCTGACTGACCGGGACCGAAGATGCAGTCATGCGAGGCAAGATCGGCCGGCGTTTTCGGCGTACCGTGTGCGGCAAGATAGGACGGCGATGCCACCACGAGGCGCGGCACCGTTCCTAGACTTCGTGCGCCAAAACCGGAGTCATTGAGCGGGCCGAGCCGAATGGCGACGTCGGTACCCTCGGCAACAAGGTTCTGCCGCTCGTCGACCACCGACAACTCGACGCTTAGCAAGGGGTGCGCCGCCAGGAATTCTGGCAGGCGTGGAATGATATTCCGGGCGCCGTACATCACGGGCATCGTGATGCGGATGGTTCCGCGCAGTGAGTCGATGCCGCGCGCGGCATCCTCGGCATCTTCGATGTCAGCGAGAACCTCGCGCGCGCGGGTCAAGAATAGCGCGCCCGCATCGGTCGCGGTGATGCGGCGCGTCGTGCGCAGCAGCAGCTTGACGCCGAGCCGCGTCTCCAATTCGCCGATGATGCGCGATATCGAGGGCTGCGACAGTCCGAGCTCGCGCGCAGCCTGAGAAAAGCTGCCGCTCTCCGCTGCGCGGACGAAAACGGTCAATTCCTGCAGACGATCGCCCATTTGAATTCCGAATATATGTTCTTCGTATGAGGCGTATACCCCTTATTTTCCAAATGATCCAGATAGAGCGGGCCAACAGCAACGGATGGAGTTTCCCATGGCCCTGCAAGACAAACTCAATGCCTTCAAAGCCGACTTCGAAGGCGGCCGTTTCCCAATCAAGCCGACCAAGGAGGCGCTGGACACCATGCATCGTGCCACCGCCGAGCTGATCGCGAGCGGCCAGGCCCAGCGCGCCAAGAGGGCCGGCGACGCCGCGCCGGAATTCACTCTGAAGGACCCCGACGACAAGCCGGTGTCCTCGCGCGACCTGCTCGCGAAGGGGCCACTGGTCGTGTCGTTCTATCGCGGTGTCTGGTGCCCGTACTGTAACCTCGAGCTCCAGGCGCTCCAGGAGACGCTGCGGGAGATCGCAGCGCGCGGTGCGAGCCTCGTTGCGATCTCGCCTCAGACCGCACCGAACAGCCGCAAGTCCGAGCGCGAGAACAAGCTATCGTTCCCGATCCTGAGCGACGTCAGGAGCGAAATCGCCGACGCTTTCGGCATCCGCTTTGCGCTGCCTGCCGATCTCGTCTCGCTCTACAAGTCTTTCAAGAGCGACTTGCCGACGTTCAACGACGATCCGGCCTGGGTGTTGCCGATGCCCGCCCGTTACGTCATCGGCCGCGACGGCGTCATCGCCTATGCGGAGGTGAACCCGGACTACACGCATCGCCCCGATCCGTCTGAACTGCTGCCGGTGCTCGACCGGTTGCGGGCTGGCAAGGCGGCCTGATCAAGAACGACGCGCGGCTCGCGCGCCGGTCTCTCTCCCTCAAATTCCCATTCAAAGGCGCGCGAGCGCTGAGCGCTCCCGCACGCCCAAACCGAAGGACTGTGACATGTCAAAGCTCGAAGGAAAAATTGCCGTCATCACTGGCGGCTCCAGTGGTATCGGCCTGGCGGCCGCCAAGACGTTCGTCGCCGAAGGTGCTTATGTCTTCATCATCGGACGGCGCCAGAGCGAGCTCGACAAGGCCAAGGCCGAGATCGGGCGTAATGTCTCCGCGATCCAGGCCGACGTCGCCAATCTCGACGATCTCGACCGGCTCTATGCCCGAATTAAGGATGAGAAAGGTGCGCTCGACATCCTCGTCGCCAGTGCGGCGTTCGTCGAGCGTAAGCTCACCGTGGATGTCACTCCGGCGCATTTCGACAAGACCTTCGGTGTCAACGCGCGTGGTGCCTATTTCACGGTGCAGAAGGCGCTGCCGCTGATGCGCAGGGGCGGCTCGATCGTGCTGGTGTCGTCCGGCCTGCACCTGAAGGGCTTGCCGGAACACGGCACTTATGCCGCCACCAAGGCCGCGCTGCGCTCGTTCTCGCGGACCTGGGCGATGGAGCTGAAGGATCGCGGTATCCGCGTGAATACGCTGTCACCGGGCGCCATCGACACGCCGATCATCGACGGACAGTTCAAGACGCGCGAAGAGGCTGATGGCGCACGCGCGTTCTTTGCCTCGATCACACCGCTCGGCCGGATTGGTCGCCCGGAGGAAATGGCCGCCGCCATTCTGTTCCTGGCTTCGGATGACAGCAGCTACAGCACCGGCATCGATCTCGCGGCCGATGGCGGCATCACGCAGGTCTGACGCAATTGCTACGGCGTCACCGCTCCGCGTGCGATCGCGCGCGGGGCGGTCAGCTCTTTCCAGGTCGAATTGGCCACATGTACCGGTGAGAACGCCGGGCGCTCGACATAGCGGCCGTCGCCTGCCTCGGCGCGCAGATCGCCATCCTTCCACACGATGCGGCCGCGCGACAGCGTCGCGGCCGGCCCGCCGGTGCAGGAAAAGCCCTCGAATACGTTGTAGTCGATCCGGCTCATCTGCCGTTTCGCGCTGATGGTCTTGGTCGCCTTCGGATCCCACACCACGACATCGGCATCCGAGCCCACGGCGACCGCGCCCTTGCGCGGATAGATGTTGAGGATGCGGGCGATGTTCGCCGAGGTTACCGCGACGAACTCTTCCTTCGTCAGCCGTCCCGTGGCGACGCCCGCGGTCCACAGCAGCGCCAGGCGATCTTCCAGGCCGCCGGTACCGTTCGGAATCTTCCTGAAGTCGCCGAGCCCGAACCGCTTCTGCTCGGTCGTGAAAGCGCAGTGGTCGGTCGCGACCACCTGGAGCGAGCCGGATTGTAGGCCGGCCCACAGACTGTCCTGATGCGACTTGTCGCGGAACGGCGGCGACATCACGCGCTGCGCGGAATGATTCCAGTCCTTGTTCTGATATTCACGCTCATCGAGCAGCAGATGCTGGATCAGCGGCTCGCCATAGACGCGTTTTCCAGCTGCCCGTGCCCGTGCGATCGCCTCATGCGCCTCGCGGCAGCTCGTGTGCACGATGTAAACCGGCGTGCCCGTCATGTCCGCGATCATGATGGCGCGGTTGGTGGCTTCGCCCTCGACTTCAGGCGGTCGTGAATAGGCGTGGCCTTCGGGGCCGGTGACGCCGCGCGCGATTAGCGCCTCCTGCATCAGGGCAACGACGTCCCCGTTCTCCGCATGGACGACAGGCATGGCGCCGAGATGGGCGCAGCGCGCGAACGAGTTGTAGAGTTCGTCATCGTTCACCATCAGGGCGCCCTTGTAAGCCATGAAATGCTTGAAGGTGTTGATGCCGTAGGTTTTGACCACAGTCTCCATCTCGTCATGGATCTGTCTCGACCACGATGTCACCGCCATGTGGAAGCCGTAGTCGGTTGCCGCCTTCTCGGATTTGTGCCGCCACTCCTGATAGGCCGCGAGCATCGACTGGCCGGGATCGGGCAGGCAGAAATCCACCACCATCGTGGTGCCGCCGGTCAGCGCTGCCTTCGTTCCCGATTCGAAATCGTCGGCGGTGACGGTGCCCATGAAAGGCATTTCGAGATGGGTGTGCGGGTCGATTCCGCCCGGGATGACGTACGCACCGCCGGCATCGATGATCTCGGCACCTGTCGGCGCCGCGAGCGATGCGCCCACCGCGACGATGGTGTCGTCCTCGATCAGCACGTCCGCGCGGCGCGAATGATCATGATTGACGACAGTGCCGCCGCGAATGATGAGGGACATGGGAACTCCGGATGAGAGAGGGGCTGCCTGAAAGCTAAGCGTGGCGGTCGGGATGCAACAGACGAAATTTTAGTCACGGGCTGGGGCGCTGCTGGGCGCTTAGCTTTGCGACGGGACATGTGTTGCAGGTGCGAAGACGCAGCCGAGGCATGTCCCTTGCTGCTGCCGCGCGGCCTTGCGCATCATGCCTTGCCGGAGCACTCTGTCCGAGCGGCGCAGAGAACGCCGCCAATAAGACGGCGCGAGGAAGCATCCATGGCGGTGACGCGGATCGACTGCGACATCCACCCGGCAGTTGGTGGCACGCGCACGACGCTGTTGCCCTATCTGAGCGATCACTGGAAAGAGCAGGTAGTGAGCCGCGCCATCGACGGCCTCGATCTCACCAGCTATCCGCCGAGCATGCCGCTTGCGGGCCGCGCCGACTGGCGGCCGAAGAGCGGCGCCAAGCCGGGCTCCGACCTCGCGATGGTGCAGAAGGGCGCGTTCGATCAGCTCGGCGCGAGCCACGCCATCCTCAACGTGCTCTACGGCGCGCAAGCCGTGTTCGACGCTTACATGGCGGCCGATTTCTGCAAAGCCATCAACGATTGGATCGCCACTGAGTGGCTTTCGCGCGATCCGCGCCTGCGCGCCTCCATCGTGGTGCCGATGCAGGCGCCCGATCTCGCGCTCGAGGAGATCGAGCGCCGCGCCGGTGACAACCGCTTCGTCTCCATCCTCGTGCTGGCGCAAGGCGAGACCCTGCTCGGACGGCGGCATTTCTGGCCGGTCTATCAGCTCGCGGAAAAATACCAGCTGCCACTCGCGATTCACGCCGGCACGCAATATCGGCAGGCGCCAAGCTCGGCCGGTTGGCCGTCGCATCGCTACGAATATTACTTCGTCGAAGCGCAGGCGTTTCAGGCACAGATCCTGAGCCTGATCTATGAGGGCGTATTCGGCAAATATCCGGACCTCAAGGTCGTGCTGATGGAATCCGGCGTGAGCTGGCTGCCGGCCTTCATGTGGCGCGCCAACAAGACCTGGCGCGGCGTGCGCGTCGAGGTGCCCTGGGTCGAGCGCGAGCCGGCCGCGATCATCCGCGACAATTTTCGCGTCACCATGCAGCCGTTCGATGCGCCGGGCGATGCCAAAAGCGTCGAGGAGATCATCGACCAGATCGGCTCGGATAAGATGTTCCTGTTCGCGTCCGACTACCCACACTGGCAGTTCGACGGCGACGATCCGATCCCGCCGCATCTGCCGAAGAGCATCATCTCGAAAATGTGCGTCGACAATCCGCTGGAGACGTTTCCGCGGCTGTCGATCAACTAGTCATTGGAGGATCGCATGAGTGACGTCATCGACCGCCCGCTGCGCGACGACGAGAAGCCTGCTGCGAGCCGGCTGCGAATCGTCGATTGCGACGTGCATCCGAGTCTGCATTCGTTCGACGATCTCAACGAGTTCCTGCCCAAACGCTGGCAGCAGCATCTGAAGGAATATGGCAGCCATCTGCGCACGCCCTATCTCTTCACGACGCCCTATCCGCGCTCTTCGCCGCTGATCGCGCGCCGCGACGCGTGGCCGCCGACCGGTGGGCCGCCCGGCTCCGATCTCGATTTCATGCAGAAGCAGCATCTCGATCCGCTCGATGTCGAGTTCGGCATCTTACAGGTGCTCGATCTCTTCATCTTTTCGCAGCAGAACCTCGAATTCGGGGCCGCGATCCAGCGCGCCATCAACGACTGGCAGTTGGCGTTCTGGTCGCACCGCGATCCCCGCCTGAAGGCCTCGATTCTGGTCGGGCAGGACGGAACTGATCTTGCGATCGCCGAGATCGAGCGCTGCGCCAAAATCGGCGAGTACATCCAGATCAACGTCTCACCACGCGCCAACGAGCCGCTCGGCCGTCGGCGCTACTGGCCGATCTACGAGCGCGCCCAGGCGCTCGATCTGCCGCTCGGCATTCATGTGGGCGGTTATGGCGGCCATGCGCCGACCGGCGGCGGCTGGCCGTCGTATTATGTCGAGGAGCATCAGTCCAACGCTCACACCATCGCGGCGCAGCTTGCGAGCCTTGTGATCGAGGGCGTGCTGGAGCGCTTTCCAAAACTGAAGATCGTCTTCATCGAGGGCGGTTTCGGCTGGATCCCGTCGGCGGTGTGGCGAATGGACCAGCACTTCGAGCGCTTCCGCAGCGAGGTGCCGCATCTCAAGCGAAGACCGTCGGAATATGTGCGCGAGCATTTCTGGTTCACGACGCAACCGATCGACGAGCCGGATGAAGCGCGGCACCTGCGCTCGCTGATCGAATGGGTCGGCATCGACCGTCTCTTGTTCTCGTCGGACTATCCACACTGGGATTTCGACGATCCGCGCTTCGCCTTCAAGACGCCGCTCACTGACGTCGAGCGGACAAAGATCTTCAGCACCAATGCGCGTGCGGTCTACAAGTTCTGAGAAGGTTCTAAAGGGGCATGGCCCGTCACATCGTCGCCCGCACCACCGAGATCCCGCCCGGCGGCAACAAGGTCGTCGATATCGCGGGGCGCGATATCGTCGTGTTCCATGTCAACGACGAGTTCTTTGCGCTTCTGAACCGCTGCCCGCATGAGGGCGCGCCACTGGAGAAAGCCGCCTGCGTGGCGCGGTTGACCTCGCCCGAGCCCGGTATTTATGAGCGTTCGCGCATCGGCGAAGTGTTGCGCTGCCCCTGGCATGGCTGGGAATTCGACATGCGCAACGGCCAGTCCTGGTTCGACCCGAAACGGGTCAAGATCCGGTCCTATCCGGTTGCCGTCGAGCGCGGCGAGGAACTGCAAAAGGGCCCGTATGTTGCCGAGACCTTTCCGGTGCATGTCGAAGACAGTTATGTGATTGTCGAGGTCTGAGCAGGCTTTGCCGATTGTGATTTGAACGCAGGTGCGATATGGCTCTCGCGCTTTCCAGAGGCGGAGACGAGCTTTGTCGAAACAATCCCTGCGTGAGGAGGCCGAGCGCCTGATCCGCGAATCGATGGAAAAGAAGACCGTCGTCGTGAAGCAGGGCGAAACCCGCATCGAGGCGGTCTGCGGCAAATGCGGCGCCCCGAACCGGGTGCAGGCCCCGAAGGGCCAGACCCGCGTCAAGTTCGCCTGCAAGAATTGCGGTCACCAGCAAGAAACGTTGTAGACCGAGCTCGGATGCCCGGTCGCCCTCGCTTGGCGCGGCAGGCTTGCAAGTCTCCAGATATTTGACGTGTTCAGCGTTCGACGATAGCGTGCAACCTTTGGTCGTGTCGAGAGCGGGAGCTCGGATATGGCAGCAAGGGCAAAGGCAGGGACGCGTACGGCCGTCCGCGCGGCAACTGGCGCCGTCGTCGTCTCCGGCAGCACTCGCCCACCCACCGCGGGGGCCAAGCGTTTGCGCGACGAGAATCCGCGCCAGCACGTCGAGATCACGCTGACATTGCGTGGACCAAAGTTGCCGGACGCCGAAAGGCTCGGAGGTCGGGCGCTGTCGCGAGCCGAGTTCAGGGCAAGGTATAGCGCGTCGAAAGGCGACGCCGACAAGGTGTCCCGCGTCCTGCGGAAGTTTCGCCTGAAGATAGAGAAAGTGTCGCTCGAGACGCGCAGCATGCGCGTGAGCGGGACCGTCGCGCAGATGGAGAAGGCGTTTCAACCCCGACTCGGCGTCTACTGGAGCGAGGACCAGGGGCAATTTCGCGATCGAGAGGATGACTACAAGATCCCCGCTTCGCTGAAGAAGATCGTGACTGCTCTGATTGGATTCGGGCAGCGGCGCGTCATGTGGAGGAGCAGGGCGAGGATCGGTGCCGGTCTGACACCGCTCAGTCCGTCGGCCCTGGAAACGCTGTATCAATTCCCGCCCGGACAGGCGGCGGGCCAGAAGATCGCGATCGCCGAGTTCGGCGGCGGCTATTTTGCCGGCGACCTCGCGCTCTACTGCAAGACATTCGGCCGCAAGAGGCCCAAGGTCAAGATCGTCTCGATCAACTGGCCGGTGCGCAACCGCAAGCAGATCGAACAATTGCCCAGAGACGATCGCAAGGACGCGCTGGACGACACCGGCGAAGTGATGATGGACGTCGAGGTGGTGGCGGGCTTGGCTCCCGCCGCCGACCTGTCCGTCTATTTCGCAAACTTCGATCAGAAGGGCTGGATCGATCTACTGAACCGCGTCATCAAGGACAGGCCGGTCGCACTGTCGGTGAGCTGGGGCTCTGCAGAAGATTCCAGCGATTGGTCGCCGGCGGCACGTGCGGCGATCAACGTGCGGCTTCAGGCCGCTGCCGCGCTCGGCATCACGATCTGCGGCGCGTCCGGCGACGATGGCGCCGGCGACGAGGAAACGGACGGCGCCGCTCACGTGGATTTTCCGAGCTCCAGCCCGTTCGTTCTCGCGGTCGGTGGCACGATGATCACGCGTCTCGCAGGCGAGGTCACGGAGCAGGTATGGTGGGAGACGCCGGGGCGGCGCATGAAGTCGGGAGGCGGAGCGACCGGCGGCGGAGTCAGTGAGATATTTCGCCGCCCCGTGTGGCAGCGAGGCATCGATATCGATTCCCTGAACGGTTCTCGGCGGCGGGGGCGCATCGTGCCGGACATTGCAGCGCTTGCCGGGCCGCCCGGCTATGCGATGATCTTCCGCGGCAAGCCGGATTATGGCGGTGGGACCAGCGCCTCCGCGCCGCTCTTGGCCGCGCTGATCGCGCGCGTCAATGCACTGCTGCCGCCGGAGAAACGGCAGCGTTTTCTCGCTCCATTGCTCTACCGAAAATCGCCGCTTGGCCGGCCGATGGGCGATCTTGTCTGCTACGACATCACCATCGGCCACAACGCATCCAGGCCAAAGCCGGGCGTCGGATATGAAGCAAGGCGTGGGTTCGACGCTGTGTCTGGCTGGGGCGTGCCGATCGGAAGCGCGCTCCTGCTTGCCTTGAGCTGAACGCCGGCTAGCTCCGATCGACGAATTTTTTGAACGCATCCGCATAGTCCGGATGCCAGCGCGACAGCGGTGGCCGGTTCTCGACGATATCGCCGGCCGCCCACAGCATGCGCTTCTCATCGAGCGTGCGGGGCACGTCATTGTCGGGGCACAGGATGTAGAAATCGCCGGCCTCCAGCCGCGCGATCATGAAGTCCACGGTCTGCTCCGCTGTCCAGGCGCCGGCCGGCTTTTCGGTGCGGCCTTTCGCGGTGAGCCCGGTGAAGACGAAGCCTGGAATGAGCAGATGCGCCGTGACGTGGCAGCCCTTCGTATTGCGCAGTTCGTGCTGGAGCGCTTCCGTAAAAGCTTTCACGCCCGTCTTGGAGACGTTGTAGGCGGGATCGCCGGGCGGCGTGGTGATGCCCTGCTTCGAGCCGGTGTTGATGATGAGGCCGGCCTTGCCGCGCGCGATCATGTTGGGCGCGAAGATGCGTGCGCCGTTGATGATGCCCCACATGTTGACGCCGATGATTCGCTGCCAATTGTCGGGCTCGCCGAACAGCGTGCTGCCGGGCTGGATGCCGGCGTTGTTCATGAGAACGTCGGTGCCGCCGAAATGCGCGCCCACGGCGCGTTCCAGTTCCGTCAAGCTTTCGGCGCGGCTGACATCGACCACGGACGTCATCACATTCGCGGTACCCGCGACGGATGACAATTTTGTTGCGGCCTCCACCAGCCGACCCTGGTCGACATCGGCAATGCACACCTTCATCCCGGCGCGCGCAAAGGCTATGGCGGCGGCAAGCCCTATGCCGGATGCGCCGCCGGTGATCACGGCGACATTGCCTTTGGCGATGACAGGATGCGGCATGGTTTTTCTCCGGGAGGGGGGGCTTGATCACGCTATAACATGGCGATAGCGCGACCCTGCACAAGTCGGCATGGGAGGTCTTCGTTCCGCACCGACTTTACGCCCTTCCGCCGTCGCTGTATTCTATTTCACCTAACGATCCCGCCGAGATCGAACCAATCAATCATCCTACCTAGGGAGTGCAGCCATGGCTGTGTCGCATGCTATTCCGATCACGCGCCATCCGTTCGCCAACGGGTCCTACAAGCAGATGCTGATCGACGGGAAGTGGGTCGATGCTGCCTCAGGCAAGCGCTTCGAGACCCACAATCCCGCGACCGGCGAACTGCTCGCGACCGTCGCTGAAGGCGACAAGGAAGACATCGATCGTGCGGTCGCCGCTGCCCGTCGCGCCTTCGAAGGGCCCTGGAGCAAAGTGAAGCCGTTCGAGCGGCAGAACCTGCTGCTCAAGCTCGCCGACCTCGTCGAGAAGAATTTCGACGAATTGTCGCAGCTCGACACCCTCGACATGGGCGCGCCCCTCAGCCGCACTCGCGCCTATCGCCTGCGCGCCGTCGGCATGCTGCGTTATTACGCTGGGCAGACCACCGCGATCCACGGTGAGACCATCGAGAACTCGCTGCCCGGCGAGATCTTCTCCTATACGCTGAAGGAGCCGATCGGCGTTGTCGGCGCCATCATTCCCTGGAACGGCCCGCTCACCGCGACGCTCTGGAAGATCGGGCCCGCGATCGCGACGGGCTGCACCGTGGTGCTCAAGCCGGCCGAGGAGGCGCCGCTGACATCGCTGCGCATTGTCGAGCTGGCGATGGAGGCGGGCATTCCGCCCGGCGTCGTCAACGTGGTGCCCGGCTATGGCGAGACCGCGGGTGCCGCGCTCGCCTCGCATCACGATGTCGACAAGGTCGCTTTCACCGGCTCGCATGTCACGGGCCAGTCGATCATCCGCGCTTCCGCCGGCAATTTGAAGCGCGTCTCGCTCGAGCTTGGCGGCAAGTCGCCGGACATCGTGTTTGCCGACGCCGACCTCGATGCGGCCGTGCCGGGTGCGGCGATGGCGGTGTTCGCAAATTCGGGCCAGATCTGCAGCGCCGGCACGCGCCTGTTCGTCGAGCAGTCGATCTACGAAGAGTTCGTCGGCCGCGTCGCTGAGTTCGGCAAGAAGCTGCAGGTCGGCAACGGCCTGGATCCGAACACCCAGATCGGCCCGCTGGTGTCCGAGCAGCAGCTCGAGCGCGTCACCAGCTATCTCGAGATCGGCCAGAAAGAAGGCGCCAAGGCGCTCGCCGGCGGCGGCCGCGTCACCGAAGGCGCGCTGTCGAAGGGCTTCTTCGTCTCGCCGACGGTGTTCGCGGGCGTCCAGGACAACATGCGCATCGCGCAGGAGGAGATCTTTGGTCCCGTCATCTCCGCGATCGCGTTCAAGGACATGGACGAACTGGTCAAGCGCGCCAACAACACCACGTTCGGCCTCGGTTCGGGCCTGTGGACGCGCGATGTCAGCAAGGCGCATGCGGTTGCCAAGAGCCTGCGCGCAGGCTCGGTGTGGGTGAATTGCTACCAGGCGATGGACCCGGCCGTTCCGTTCGGAGGCTACAAGATGAGCGGCTACGGCCGCGAGTCCGGCAAGCAGCATGTCGAGGAGTATCTCAACGTGAAGGCCGTCTGGATCAAGACGGCGTAAGGCCTGTTCTGTCCCGCGTTCCGCGAGAGGGAATATCTGCTTTTATGGGGGCGGCGCCTTTTCCGGTGGCCGCCCCTCGCTATATGATCCGCATCCTTCCATAGCCATCTGGGGCCAGCATGAAATTCGAGGCGTTGTTCAAACCGTTGCAAGTCGGTCCGTACAGGCTCGCGCATCGCGTCGCGATGGCGCCGCTCACCCGGATGCGGGCCGAGCGCGAGAGCTTTGCGCCGCGTCCCCTCAACGCCGAATATTACGGCCAGCGCGCGACGCCGGGCGGCCTGCTCATCGCCGAGGCCTCGCCGGTGCTCTCCCACGGCCGCGGCAACCCGGCTACGCCCGGCATTTATTCGGAGGCGCAGATCGCCGGCTGGCGCAAGGTGGTCGACGCCGTGCATGCCAAGGGCGGCGTCATCTTCCTCCAGCTCTGGCATGTCGGCCGCGTCTCGCATTCCTCGTACCACGGCGGCGCGCTGCCGGTTTCGGCCTCGGCGATTGCGATCAAGGCCGAAGGCATGAAGGCGATGACCGCCGACGGCAAGATCGGCGACTACGAGACGCCGCGCGCGCTGGAGACCGAGGAGGTCAAGGGCATCGTCGAGGCGTTCCGGCAGGGTGCGAAGAACGCGCTCGCCGCCGGCTTCGATGGTGTCGAGATCCACGGCGCCAACGGTTATCTGCTCGAGCAATTCTTGCAGTCACGCAGCAACCAGCGCACCGATCAATATGGCGGTTCGATCGAGAACCGTGCGCGGCTGCTGCTGGACGTCACGCAAGCCGCGATCGAGGTCTGGGGCGCGGGCCGCGTCGCGGTGCGGCTCTCGCCGCACGGCATCGCCAATGATTCCGGCGAGCCCGATCCGATGCCGCTCTATACGCACGTGGTGGAGGCGCTCGACAAGCTCGGTCTTGCGTACCTGCATTTCATCGAACCGCGCTCCAGCGGTGCCGGCCGCGCCGATGTCAACTGGCAGAACGTGCCGTCAGCAATGGTGCTATTCCGTCCGCTCTACAGCGGTGTGCTGATGACCGCCGGCGGCTTTGTCGGCGAGACCGCGAATGCGGCGATCGCTGATGGACATGCCGACATCATCGCCTTCGGCCGCATCTTCATCTCCAACCCGGATCTGCCGCGGCGCCTGGAGCGCGACTATCCGATCACGCCGTATAACCGCGCGACATTCTATGGCGGCGAGGAGAAGGGGTATACGGATTATCCGGGGTATGACGAGCTGGCGACGGCGTAGGCGTTCGCGTCTGTCATTCCGGGCTCGCGACTTCGCCGCCCCCGGAATGACGATCTTGATTCGCTGCGCTCGCAATGACGATGGGGAGGCACCATGGCCAAAGCCGCAGCTACCGCAGGTATCGCCACCGGCCAATGTCTCTGCGGCAAGGTCACCTTCGAGATCGACATTCCGGCGCGCTGGGCCTGGCATGATCATTCGGCCGCCAGCCGCCGTGCGCACGGCGCGGCCTACGCGACCTATGTCGGAAGCTGGAAGAAGCGCTTTCGCATCACCGCGGGGAAAACCGCGCTCACCCGTTACGAGGACAAGGCGACTAAGACCGCGCGCAGCTTCTGCGCCCATTGCGGCACGCCGATCGCCTATGAGCGCCCGCGCGGTCCGCACATGCTCAACATCCCCCGCGCGCTGTTCAACGAGCGCACCGGCCGCCAGCCGCTCTATCACATCGCCATCGAAGAGCTTCAGGAATGGGCCTACACCGGCGAGCCGCTGGTGCCGCTGAAGGGCTTTCCGGGCGTGGTCTGGCAGCGCTCGAAAAAGAAGAAGCGCGCTAGCGGCGAAGACCCTTTCGAGCTCGGCCGTGAGGAGGTGCTTTAGCCTTGGCGGCGACCTTGGTCTTCGCCGAAGCAGCCTTCCGCGGCGCCGCTTTGCGTCCCGCGGTATTCGCCGCCACGAAGTCGAGCCCGCGCTTGACCCATTTTTTCAGCTCGGTATCGATCTGATAGCCGTCCGGCGCTACGCGCACAAAGCCGGTCATGATGCGCCCACGCATTTCCATCGGGCTCGTGTGCGGCTCTTGCAGCATGCGTGCATGCGCATCTGGGCCGACGCGGATCAGCATGCCACCGCGTCCGCTCACGGAGCAGCACATGGCGTTGTTCACCATGAAGCAGAGGCCGCCCATCATCTTCTTTTCCGCGACGTATCGCTGACCCGCCAGTAATTTGCGCACCCGCGCCGCGGTGTTCTCGTCATAGGCGATCGCGTCCCCCGTGCAGGCTTACGCCTGAGGATGTTCCCAGCTTGCGCGCGCCGGTGCAAGTCTGCCATGACGGCGCTTCCTTGCGCGCATGCTCCGACTTCGGCCATCATGAGCCTCGCCTTGCGGCAACGCCCGCGGGACCTGGAGGACACATGAAGAACAAGATCACCGGCCGCTCCGCCTTTCTCGCGCTGCTCAAGGATGAGGGCATCACGCACCTGTTCGGCAATCCCGGCACCACCGAGCTGCCGATCATGCATGCGCTGAAGGATCATCCCGACCTCACCTATGTGATGGCGATGCAGGAGAGCCTGGTGGTCGCGATCGCCGATGGCTACAGCCGCGCCTCTGGAAAACTCGTCGCCTGCAACGTCCATGTTGCGCCCGGCCTCGGCAACGCGATGGGCTCGCTCTACAACGCCCAGTTTACGGGCACGCCGATGATTTTGACCGCAGGTCAGCAGGAGCAGGGCCACGGCCTGATGGAGCCGGTGCTATACGGCCCGCTGGTGCGGATGGCCGAGCCGCTGGTGAAATGGGCGGTCGAGGTGACGCGGCTCGAAGATCTGCCGCGCATCGTGCGCCGCGCCGCCAAGGTCGCGATGACGCCGCCGACCGGGCCGGTGTTCATCTCGCTGCCCGGCGATATCCTGAACAGCGAGGCTGGCATCGATCTCGGCCGCTCCACCCGCATCGATGCCCGCACAAAGCCGTCGGACGAGGCGTTGAAGGCATTTGCCACGCGGCTGCTGAAGGCAGAGCGCCCGGTGATCGTCACCATGGACGAGGTCGTCAAGAGCGACGCGCTGAAGGAAGCCGCCGAACTTGCCGAGCTATTGGGCGCGGCCGCCTATCAGTCCTCTACGCCCTACGGCTCGCACTTTCTCTCGGAGAGCCCGAGCTTTGTCGGCACGCTGGCGCGAGTGCAGAAGGTCGCGCGCGATACGCTCGCGCCGTACGATCTCCTGGTCGCGCTTGGCGGCGATCCGCTGCGGATGTCGGTCTATAGCGAAGTTGACGCGTTGCCGGATGGCCTCGGCATCGTGCAGGTCGGCCTGATCGATTGGGAGATCGCCAAGAACTATGGCGCCGAGATCGCGCTGAAGGCGGATGTGAAGGAGACGCTACGCGCGCTGATCCCGGTGCTGAAGGAGATGGGCGGTGCCGCATTGGCGCACCGCGCGAAGCAACGTCTCGCCGAGCTCGCGCCGAAGAACTGGACCGCCCGGCGCGTGGCGCTTGCCGAGCAGATCCGCAAAGCCGCGGATCGCAACCCCATCGATCCGGACTGGCTGGTGCTGCAAATGGTCGAGGCCATGCCCGACCATGCGATCCTGGTCGATGAAGGCCTCACCTCCAGCCGCCAGATCACGGCGCTCCGCGCGCACCGCGACCGCTTCGGCTATCATGGCCTCGCGTCGGGCGGCATCGGCTGGGGCCTGCCGGCCTCCGTCGGCGCCAGCATTGCCAATCCCGATCGGCCAGTGGTGTGCTTCTCCGGCGACGGCAGCGCGATGTATTCGATCCAGTCGCTGTGGACCGCCGCGCATCACAAGCTGCCGCTCAACGTCGTCATCGCCAACAATGGCGGCTATCGCATCATCAAGCAGCGCCTGCTCGCGTTTCATGGCGACGACAATTATGTCGGCATGGATTTTGTCGATCCGCCGGTCGATTTCGCCGGGATCGCGAAGGCGCTGGGCTGCGAGGCGATCAAGGTCAGCGATCCCCGCGAGCTGAAGGCGACGCTGTCGTCGGCGTTCAGCCGGCCAGGAACGAAGCTGATCGAAGTAATGGTGGACGGGAAGGTGTAGAGGGCGCCGCCTACACCGCCGTCATTGCGAGGAGCACTTGCGACGAAGCAATCCAGACTGCCGCAGCAGAAAGATTCTGGACTGCTTCGCTTCGCTCGCAATAACGAGGAGGGAGCGAACTCTATCCCTTACTTCCCCACCCGATACCCCGCCGCCGGATGCGGCGCATCGAGCCTTGCGCGACCCGCGCCGAACAACTTCTCCCGCAGCGTGCCCTTGGCGTATTCCGGCTTGTAGCGCCCGCGCTTCGTGAGTTCCGGCACCAGCATGTCGGCGATGTCCTCGAAATCACCGGGCGAGATCGCAAACGCGACGTTGAGGCCGTCGACGTCGGTCTTCTCGAACCAATCCTCGATCTTGTCAGCGACGCTCTCCGGCGTGCCCACCACGACCGGCCCCGCACCGCCGACGCCGACATGCTCGATGACGTCGCGCACGGTCCAGACGCGGTCGGGGTCGCCGCGGGTAACGTTGTCGAGCGCGCTGCGGCCGGCATCGTTCTGGACGTGACGGACCTGCTGGTCGAGCTCGTAGCCGGAGAAGTCGATGCCGGTCCATCCCGACATCAGCGCCAGGGCGCCTTCCGGACTGATGTGTGACCGATAATCGGCATATTTCGCCGCCGCTTCGGCTTCCGTGTTGCCGAGGATGATCGTCATCATGTTGAACATGAGGATCTCGGCGGGGTTGCGTCCAACTGCAGCGGCCTCCTGGCGGATCGCGGAGACCCGCGGCGCAATGATCTTGGCCGATGGTCCCGACATGAACACGCATTCGGCATGCTTCGCCGCGAACTGCCGGCCGCGCGGCGAGGTGCCGGCCTGGTATAGCACGGGCGTGCGCTGCGGCGACGGCTCGCTCAGGTGAATGGTGTTGTTGATGCGGTAGTTCGCGCCCTCATGGTTGACGCGATGCACTTTTGTGGGATCGGTGAAGATGCCGCGCTTGCGGTCGCGGACCACCGCGCCGTCCTCCCAGCTCCCTTCCCAGAGCTTGTAGACCACCTCCATATATTCGTCGGCGATGTCGTAGCGATCGTCATGCCCGGTCTGCTTCTCCTTGCCGGCGCCGCGCGCAGCGCTGTCGAGATACCCGGTGACGACGTTCCAGCCGATCCGCCCCTCGGTGAGGTGATCGAGCGTCGACATCCGCCGTGCGAACGGGTAGGGCGGCTCGAAGGACAAATTGCTGGTGACGCCGAAGCCCAGATTCTTGGTCACCGCGGCCATGGCGGAGAGCAGCAGCAGCGGCTCGTTCGATGGCGTCTGTGCTGCATTGCGCAAGGCTGCGTCAGGGCTGTTGCCATAGACGTCGTAGACGCCAAGCACGTCGGCTAGGAACAGACCGTCGAAGCGGCCGCGTTCCAGCGTCCTGGCGAGATCGATCCAGTAGGGCAGGCGGTTATATTCGGCGGTGCGGTCGCGCGGATGGGTCCACAGGCCCGGTGATTGATGCGCGACGCAATTCATCGCAAATGCGTTGAGCCTGATCTGCTTGGCCATGCTGGTCCCCCGGCGCCCTGTACTGAGCGCTCTTCGAATGATAGATGTGCGCCCCAATTTGGCGAAGTTCTTGCATATAACCGGCCCTTGGCAAGGCCAAAATCGGCAGGCTCCAGCCCTTGGCAAGCTAATCTCAAGAGAGCAAGAACGAAATCCCAAGAACGATCTAAAGAACTGTCCAAGTCCCCGCCACTTTCGAGCGCCAGTGTAGCCCGCCACGCTCGCCCGCCTCGAGACCTTGAAAAAGCTAGCCATGACCAGAGCCGACGCCATCGCCCGCGCCCGTGACGATTTCAAATCCGGCGTGTTCCTCGCCGAGCTCGACCGTCGCGTCGCCTACCGGACCGAAAGCCAGAATCCGTCGCGCGGCGCCGAGCTGCGCGGCTATCTGGAACAGGAGATGGTGCCCGCATTCGCCGCGCTCGATTTTACCAGCCGCCTGGTCGAATCCCCGAGCGGCAAGTCGCCGTTCCTGTTCGCCGAGCATCATGAGAGCGCATCTGCGCCGACCGTGCTGATCTACGGCCACGGCGACGTCGTCGACGGCATGGAAGGCGAATGGCGCGACGGCCGCGATCCCTGGCGCGCGACGGCATCAGGCAATCGCCTCTACGGCCGCGGCACTGCCGACAACAAGGGCCAGCACAGCATCAACATGGCCGCCCTT
Organism: Bradyrhizobium sp. McL0616; assembly: GCF_049993385.1. NCBI lineage: Bacteria > Pseudomonadati > Pseudomonadota > Alphaproteobacteria > Hyphomicrobiales > Nitrobacteraceae > Bradyrhizobium > Bradyrhizobium sp. McL0616. Next base: position 7,882,768 of record NZ_CP188255.1, on the reverse strand, counting down.
CGCGCGGTACGTGAGGCCCGCGGCGGCAAGCTCGGCTTCAATGCCAAATTCATCGTCGAGATGGGCGAGGAGATCGGCTCGCCCGATCTCGGCAAGGTCTGCGATCTCAATCGCGACGCGCTCAAGGCCGATTTGTTCATGGCCTCCGACGGGCCGCGTCTGTCGGCCGACCGTCCCACGCTGTTCCTCGGCTGCCGTGGCGGCATCCGCATCCATCTCGATGTGAATTTGCGCGATGGCGGCCACCATTCCGGCAATTGGGGCGGCGTGCTCGCCAATCCCGCGACCATTCTGGTCAATGCGATCTCAACGCTGGTCGACGGTCACGGCCGCCTCCAGCTCGACGCCCTGAAGCCGCCGCGGCTCACCAACCAGATCAAGAGCTATCTTGCCGACGTGCAGGTGGTGCCTACCGAGGACGAGCCGGCGCTCGCGGACAACTGGGGTGAGGACGGATTGTCGGCGGCCGAACGGCTCTATGCCTGGAACACGCTCGAAGTCCTGGCGATGTCATCAGGCAATATCGAGAAGCCGGCCAATGCCATTCCCGGCCACGCCAATGCGGTGCTGCAACTGCGTTTTGTGGTCGGCACCAAGGTCGAGGGCCTGATCGACGCCGTCCGGGCGCATCTGGTCGCAAAGGGTTTTCCGATGGTCGAGGTGCGGGCCGCACAGAGCTTTGCCGCCTCGCGCACCGATTTCGACAGCCCCTGGATCAAATGGGCGGCGGCTTCGGTGCAGGAGACCACCGGCAAGGCGCCGGCCGTTTTGCCGAACTTCGGCGGCTCGCTGCCCAACGACGTGTTTTCCGAGATGTTGGGCCTGCCGACGATCTGGGTGCCGCACTCCTATCCCGGCTGCTCCCAGCATGCGCCCAATGAGCACATCCTGCTGCCATTGACCGAAGAGGCCTTGACGGTGATGGCCGGCCTGTTCTGGGATCTTGGCGAATTGCCGCGGCCATTAACCTGAGACGCGATCCATTCGAAAGTCACATTCTATTCCGGCCTGATTTGTGCTTGCATCCGGCCGCATCATCCTGAAAGGGGAGAAAAAGTGAAACATTTCCGTCACATCGGCCTCGCGCTCGTCGCGACCTTCGCCGTGAGCCAGGCTGGGGCCGAAGAGCTCACTGGCACGCTGAAGAACATCAAGGACACCGGGGCGATCACGCTCGGCTTCCGCGATTCCTCGATCCCGTTCTCCTATCTCGACGACAACCAGAAGCCCGTCGGGTTCGCGATGGACATCTGCTACAAGATCGTCGACGCCGTGAAGAAGGAGCTCAAGCTCGACAAGCTCGAGGTCAAGCTCAACCCGGTGACGTCGGCGACCCGCATCCCGCTGATGGCGAACGGCACGATCGACCTCGAATGCGGTTCGACCACTAACAATGCCGAGCGCCAGAAGCAGGTCGCTTTCACCAATACCCACTTCCTGACCGCCAGCCGCTATGTCTTCAAGAAATCGAGCGGCCTCAAGTCGATCGACGATCTCAAGGGCAAGACGGTGGTCTCCACCGCCGGCACCACCAACATCAAGCAGCTCACGGAAGCTAACGTCGCGAAGAGCCTCGGCGCCAACATCATTCCGGCTAAGGACCACGCCGAATCCTTCCTGATGGTCGAGACCGACCGCGCGGTGGCGTTCGTCATGGACGACATCCTGCTCGCGAGCCTGGTTGCCGGCTCGAAGACGCCGGATGACTACGTCATCTCCAAGGATGCGTTCTCCAAGCCCGAGCCATACGGCATCATGCTGCGCAAGGACGACGCGCCCTTCAAGAAGGTGGTCGATGCGGCGACCGCTGCGCTCTACACCTCCGGCGAGGGCCAGAAGATCTACGAGAAGTGGTTCACGGCCAAGATCCCGCCGAAGGGCCTCAACCTCAACACCCCGATCTCGGCCGAACTGAAGAACGAGTTCGCAAAGCCCTCGGACTCGCCGAATCCGGACGACTATAAGTAAGGATGCTCTTTGCCTCTCCCCGCTTGCGGGGAGAGGCCGGAATTCAAGCGGAGCTTGAATTCCGGGTGAGGGGGACTCTCCGCGAGTCCGACTTTCATCTCCCTCGCGGAGAGTCCCCCTCACCCTAACCCTCTCCCCGCAAGCGGGGAGAGGGAATTCCGGAGGAGAGTGGCCGGACATTTGCATAGGCACCCAAGACCTATCTCAACAAGACCTATCTCAAGACATCTGTGATTGGCGCGTTCGCGCGGGGGGCACGTGAACTATCACTGGAACTGGGGAATTTTCTTCGAGCCGAACCCGATGGGGACCGGCACCTATCTCGACATGCTGTTGTCGGGACTGGTGCTGACCCTCAAGACGGGTGTGCTCGCCTGGATCATCGCTCTGATCTTCGGCTCGCTCGTCGGCGTCATGCGCACGCTGCCGTCCAGGGGCGCCTCTTGGTTCGGCTTTTGCTGGGTCGAGTTCTTTCGCAACATGCCGCTGCTGGTGCAGCTGTTCCTGTGGTTTTTTGTGCTGCCGGAGTTGCTGCCGAAGTCGGCGGGCACCTGGCTGAAGCAACTGCCGAACGCACCGTTCTGGACGGCGGCGATCGGCATCGGCTTCTTCATGTCGGCGCGCGTCGCCGTGCAATTGCAGGCCGGCATCGGCTCGCTGCCACGCGGGCAGAAGATGGCGGCGACCGCATTGGGCCTGACAACTGTGCAGGGCTATCGCTATGTGCTGCTGCCGATGGCGTTTCGTATCATCCTGCCGCCTCTGACGTCCGAGTTTCTCAACACCATCAAGAACACAGCTGTGGCCATCACCATCGGCCTGCTCGAGCTGACCGGACAGGCGCGCTCGATGCAGGAATTCTCGTTCCAGGTGTTCGAGGCCTTCACTGCCGCGACCCTGCTCTATCTCCTCGTCAACGCCGTTGTCGTGACCGCGATGCGCTTCCTCGAGCGCTACGTCGCGATCCCCGGCTACATCACGGGGAAATAGCGCAATGTTCTCTAATCTCGATTTCGACGTCATCCGCCGCTCGCTACCCTATCTGTTCTCCGAGGGCATGACGTTCACGCTGACGCTGACCGCGCTCGCGGCCCTCGGCGGCCTCATCTTCGGTACCGCGATCGCGCTGATGCGACTGTCCGGCTACAAGACCCTCGGGCGCATCGCCGGCCTCTATGTCGACTTCATGCGCTCGCTGCCGCTGGTGTTGGTGATCTTCTGGTTTTACTTCCTGGTGCCCTATATCGGGCAGTGGTTGACCGGCGCCTCACGCCCGATCAGCGTCGGCGCGTTCGCATCCTCGCTCATCACCTTCATCATGTTCGAGGCGGCATATTTCTCCGAGATCATGCGGGCCGGCATCCAGTCGATCTCGCGCGGTCAGCCGGCCGCGGCCAACGCTCTCGGCCTGACCTACGCCCAGACCATGCGCTACGTCGTGCTGCCGCAGGCGTTCCGCAACATGCTGCCGGTGCTGATCACGCAAACCATCGTGCTGTTCCAGGACACCTCGCTGGTCTACGTGCTCTCGATCACGGATTTCCTCGGCGCAGCCAGCAAGATCGCGCAGCGCGACGGCCGCCTGGTCGAAATGTATCTGTTCGCTGCCGTCGTCTACTTCACCATTTCCTGTATCGCGTCCTTTGGCGTCCGCCGTCTCCAGGCGCGCATCGCCATCATCCGCTAGAGCAAGCCGGTCATGATTGAAATCAGCCACGTCGACAAATGGTACAGCACGACTTTCCAGGTGCTGACCGACTGCACCACCAGCGTCACCAAGGGCGAGGTCGTCGTCGTCTGCGGTCCCTCGGGATCGGGAAAATCGACGCTGATCAAATGCGTAAACGCGCTGGAGCCGTTCCAGAAAGGCGATATCTCGGTCGACGGCACCAAGGTCAACGACCCCAAGACCAATCTGCCGAAACTGCGCTCGCGCGTCGGCATGGTGTTCCAGCACTTCGAGCTGTTTCCGCATCTCAAGATCATCGACAATCTCTGCCTCGCCCAGCAGAAGGTGCTGGGACGGTCGTCCGACAAGGCCGTGGCGAAGGGCATGGCGCTGCTGGATCGCGTCGGCCTGAAGGAACAGGCGCAGAAGTTTCCCGCGCAGCTGTCCGGTGGTCAGCAGCAGCGTGTGGCGATTGCGCGCGCGCTCGCCATGGACCCGATTGTCATGCTGTTCGACGAGCCGACCTCGGCGCTTGACCCGGAAATGGTCAGCGAGGTGCTCGACGTCATGGTCGACCTCGCCCATGAGGGCATGACCATGATGGTCGTCACCCATGAGATGGGCTTCGCCCGCAAGGTCGCAAATCGCGTGATCTTCATGGACCGCGGCGAGATCGTCGAGGATGCGCCGAAGGACGACTTCTTCGGCAAGCCCCGCAGCGACCGCGCGCAGAAGTTCTTGTCGAAGATTTTGTCGCACTAACTCCCCTCGTCATCCCTGGGCTCGCGACTGCGTCGCGCCCCGGAATGACGCGAAGTGGGGTTTATCGGGCTCACTAAATCCCGTATACGGACAGGCAAATCCTATTCCCGCCAGGAGACCTGCATTGGACTCGATCGCCTACGTCAACGGCTCATTCGTCCCGCTCTCGGATGCCAAGGTCTCGGTTCTCGACCGCGGCTTCCTGTTCGCCGACGGCATCTACGAGGTCTCGGCCGTGCTTGACGGCAAGCTGGTCGACAACGCCTCGCATCTGGCGCGGCTGGAGCGTTCGGTCGGCGAGATCAAGCTGAAACTGCCGGAGACGGTCGAGCGCATCACCGAGATCCAGAAGGAGCTGATCGCACGCAACAAGGTCGAGAGCGGCCTGGTCTATCTCCAGGTCACGCGCGGCGCCGACAAGGGCCGCGACTTCGCCTTCCCCAAGGGCGACGTCAAGTCGAGCCTGGTGATGTTCACCTCCGAGAAAGACATCATCGGCGCGGCCTCGGCCAAGACCGGCATCAACGTCATCACGGTGCCTGACATCCGTTGGGAGCGACGTGACATCAAGAGCGTGGCGCTGCTCGCGCAGGTGCTGGCGAAGCAGGCTGCTGCGGAAGCCGGCGCCGGCGAGGCCTGGATGCTGGAAGACGGCTACGTCACCGAAGGCGGCTCGTCGTCCGCGTTCATCCTGACCAAGGACGACGTCATCGTGACGCGGAAAAATTCCAACGCGATCCTGCCGGGCTGCACCCGCAAGGCCGTGGTCGCGCTCGCCGAAGAGCGCCAGCTCCGCGTCGAGGAACGCTCCTTCACGGTTGCCGAGGCGCTCGCCGCCAAGGAAGCTTTCGCCACCTCGGCCTCGCTGTTCGTCCAGCCGGTGGTCGCCATCGACGGCAAGAAGGTCGGCGACGGCAAGCCCGGCCCGATGGCGACGCGGCTGCGCGAGATCTACGTGGAGTTTGCCAAGGCGACGGCGGTTTAGACCACACACGCCGCCGTCATCGCCCGGCTCGACCGGGCGATCCGGTACTCCGTGACGTCAGTGATGGAACCGAGATGCCGCGGCGTACTGGATGCCCGCTTTCGCGGAGGCATGACAGCGAAACACCGCCCCTCACGCCACCGACGCTTTCACCTTCACCGGATGCACAGCGCGGAACGCGATCGCGAGCCTGTTCCAGGCATTGATGGTCGCAATCAGCATGGTCAGGTTGACCGTCTCCTCCTGGGAGAACTGCGCGCGGACCGCTTCGTAGACATCATCGGGCGCGCGCGTCTCGGAGATCAACGTCACCGACTCGGTCCAGGCCAGCGCGGCGCGCTCGCGGTCGGTGTAGAGCGGGGATTCGCGCCAGGCGTTGAGCAGATAAATGCGCTGCTCGGTCTCGCCGCGCTTGCGGGCGTCCTCGGTGTGCATGTTGATGCAGAAGGCGCAGCCGTTGATCTCGGAGGCCCGGATCTTGACGAGTTCGATCAGCGATTTCTCGAGACCCGTCGACTGGATATGCGTCTCCAGCGCGGTCAGTGCTTTAATGGTGTCGGGTGCGGCCTGATAGAAATTCATGCGAGGCTTCATGGTCGTTCTCCTAGTCTTAGGTTGATTCTTCGGGCCGTGGTCAGTGGGCGCCGCCGGCCGAAGCTTGGCCGGCTTTCTTCAGGAACAGGACGGCGATCAAGGCGACGATCAGCGCCATGCCGAGCAGATAGAAGGTGTCGCTGAAAGCGAGGATATAGGCCTGCTTCTGCACGACATGGCCGATCGCGACATAGGCGCGATGCGCGGCATCAGTACGGTCGAGGACACCGTGGTTGATGAAATACTGCGTGAGCTGTTCCAGCCGCGTGCGGGTGGCCTGCTCGAACACCGACACGGACTGTGTCAGCACGTTGGAGTGATACTGCTCGCGCTTGGTCAGCACGGTCTGGAGCAGCGCGATGCCGACGGCGCCGCCGAGATTGCGCATCATGTTGAACAGGCCGGAGGCCGAGCCCGCATTCTCCGGCTCGATGCCGGCGGTTGCGACCGCCGACAGCGGTGCCAGCACTAGCGCTTGGCCGATCGCACGGACGATGTTGGGCCACAGCAACTGGTCCGAGCCATAGTCGTTCGTCATATAGATGTTCATGAAGTTGGAGGCCGCGAACAGGACGAAACCGGTGCCGATGATGATCCGTGCATCGAAGCGCTGCATCAGCCGCGGAACCAGCGGGATCAGCACGAGCTGCGGCAATCCTGTCCATGCCAGCACCATGCCGATCTGCTCGGAATTGTAGCCCTGAATCCGCGACAGATATTGCGGCAGGATGAACACCGAACCGTACAACGCGACGCCGAGCAGGAAGTTCGCGAGCATGCCGAAACCGAAATTACGGCGGACCAGCAGGCGCAGGTTCAGTAGCGGCTTCTTCACAGTGAGCTCGATGATCAGGAAGGCGGCCAATGCGACTGCCGCGATGACGGACAGCTTGACGATGAAGGGCGACCCGAACCAGTCGTCCTTGTTGCCTTCTTCCAGCACGGTCTGAAGCGCGGCGAGACCGATCGCCATGGTGATGATGCCGGCCCAGTCACCCTCCGCGAGCAGCGACAGCTTCATCGGCTTGGCGTCGAGCGCGTACCAGAGCATTCCGACCATGATCGCGCCGGGCACGACGTTGACGTAGAAGATGTACTGCCAGCCAAAATTCTCGGTGAGATAGCCGCCGATGGTCGGGCCGATCGCCGGCGCAAACGTCGCCGACAGCGCGAACAGCGCGAGGCCGACCGGCTGTTTTGCACGCGGCAGCAGCGTGATGATCAGCGTGAAGGCCATCGGGATCAGCACGCCGCCGGTAAAGCCCTGCACGGCGCGCAGTACGATCATCTGCGGCAGGTCCTGCGCAAGTGCGCAGGCCGCTGACAGGACCAGGAACAGGATCGCGTTGGTGAGCAGATAAATCCGGATCGAGAACACCTGCGCGAGCCAGCCGGATAGCGGGATCACCACGATCTCGGCAATCAGATACGAGGTCGAGATCCAGCCGCCGTCATCGATGCCGGCGCCGATTGCACCCTGGATGTCGGCGAGCGAGGCGTTGACGATCTGGATGTTCAGCACCGCCATGAAGGCGCCGAGCGTGGCGCCGATCACGGCGATCCAGGTCTTGGCTGAAACGGTCGGAGCGGCGGGAGCCGCGGCCGGGGCGGGGATGCTAGCGGCGGCGTTGAGGGCCGGTTGGAGCGTGGTCATGGAAGCCTCGTCTCGGTTGCGGAGACAGGATGCATTAGGCGGATGGTTTCGATAATCGTGTGAGTTTCGGAAGGATCATCCGGCAGGACTTGATAATCCCGCCGGGAACCTCTCGGCGTCAGCCGCCGTTCGGCCGCGTCGCGTTGTCGGCGACGCGCTTGGCGATCTCGCGCTCGGCGAGCACGGTGGCCTTGGTGTCGACGGTCGGCACCGCCGACATGCCGGGGCGCAGCAGGCCGGTCAGGCTGTAATCGTCGAGGACGATCTTGACGGGGACGCGCTGCACGATCTTGGTGAAATTGCCGGTGGCGTTGTCCGGCGGCAGCAGTGCGAATTCGAGCCCGCTCGCCGGCGACAGGCTGTCGACATGGCCGTGGAGCGTCTGCTTGCGAAAGCTGTCGACGATCAGCTCGACCGGCTGACCGGCGCGCACGTTGGTGAGCTGCGTCTCCTTGAAATTCGCGACCACATAGACCGCGTCGAGCGGCACCACCGCCATCAATTGCGTGCCGGCCTGCACGAACTGTCCGACGCGCAAGCTACGGGCACCGACCGTGCCGTCGACCGGCGCGGTGATCTCGGTATAGGACAGGTTCAGCTCGGCCTGATCCGCGACCGCGCGGGCATGTTCGAGCTGGGCTGTGGCCTGGGCGCGCTGAGTGGTGAGCACGTCGACCTTGCGCTGTGCGGCCACGAGGCCCGATTTGGCGTGCTGCAATTGTGCGTCGCTGGCGCGTAGCGCCGCATCGGTCTGCTGTGCGCGCTGGATCGTGCCGGAGCCCGACTTCATGAGGTCGTCGTAGCGGGCGCGCTCTTCCTGGGCGAATTTCAGATTGGCGTCTGCTGCCGTCACGTCGGCCGTGCTCTGCTCGATGATCGGCTGCTGTAGCTCGAGCTGGGCATCGAGGTTACGCACCGAGGCTTCGGCCGCTGCCACATCAGCGCGGGCCTGGCTCAGTGCCGCCTTGAAGTCGCGGTCGTCGATCTTCGCCAGAATCTGGCCGGCCCTGACCTTCTCGTTGTCGCCGACCAGCACCTGGGCGATGTAGCCTGAAACCTTCGGCGCGATGATCGTGGAATCAGCCTTCACGTAGGCGTCGTCGGTCGATTCCAGGTAGCGGCCGGTGGTCAGATAATTATAGCCAAAGTCGCTGGCGGCGGCGATGCCCAGGGCAAGTGCCAAAGCAACGGCCGCCCGCTTGATTGCCTGCCGGGATGGCTTGAGGCCGATTTTCGCATTTGTTTCAGTGACATAAGTGGCGTTCGACATGGCATCCTCCGGATTCCAGACGTCCCGGTCCGAAGGGGCGCGCTGTTGACGCGCGGAAGATGCGCTGTCCCGGCCCTTGTGATAATCCGCCAAAAAGTAAAATCATTGTCCACCATTACTGCATAATCCGGGGCGCCCATGGATCGCTTCACCAGCCTCACGGCCTTCGTCCAAGTGGTCGACAACGGCGGTTTTTCCGCTGCCGCACGCCGGCTCAACATGTCGACGACCATGGTGAGCAATCATGTCCAGGCGCTGGAGGACCGGCTCGGCGTCCGGCTGCTCAACCGCACGACGCGAAAGGTGAGCCTCACCGAAATCGGTCAGACCTATTACGACCGCTCGACGCAGATCCTCGCCGACCTCGAACAGGCCGACGACATCGCGGGCGAGTTGCAGTCGGCGCCGAGGGGCACGCTACGGATCCACGCCGCCACCCACATGGTGCCGCTGGTCGCCTCTGTCGTGGCTAAATTCCTGTCCACATATCCTGAGGTCAAGGTCGACCTGCGCATGGGCGAGGCCGATGTCGATCTGATCGAGGAGGGATACGACATCGCTTTGCGCATGATTGCGCCACCGGATTCGAGCCTGATCGTCCGCCGCCTCGCCACCTGGCGGCACGTGCTGTGCTGCTCGCATGACTATCTCGAAAGGCACGGCCGGGTGCAGCAACTCGCCGAGCTCACCGGGCACAATTGCGGGCGCCACCTGAGCTATCCCTTCGGCGATGAGTGGCGCTTCCTCGATCGCAAGGGCGCACCGGCATCAGTGCGCATTTCCGGCAGGCTCGTCACCAACAGCGGAGAAGCGTTGCGGAACATGGCGCTGGAGGGTACCGGGGTCTGCCTGATGGCCGGGTTCCTGGTGCAGGACGACCTTGAAGCCGGCCGGCTAGTGCGCCTGCTGCCGGAATATCGGCCGGTCGAGATGTCCATGAACGCGATCTATCCGCATCGTCATCATCTGTCCGCGAAGGTCAGAACCTTCATCGACATGCTCGTGGCCCACAGCGCCGAGCAGCAGAAGCTGATCAATCCGTATTCATGATCGACGGAGCGGTGGCGGCAGCCGCCCGAACACGGCGTCAAGCGCCATGCCGATCCCAAGCAGCCGGCGATCGCTTCCGGCCGGGCCGTCCAGTTCGAGGCCGATCGGCAATCTGCTGGTGGCGCCGAGCGCAATCGGAATCTGGATGCCGGGAATACCGGCATTGCTGCCGGGGTCAGTGTTCTGGATGAACAGTCCGAAATTTTCGAGGCTGCTGGAATCCGGAGTCGAAGCAATCGCGACGCGCGGCGTGGTCGGGAAGGCGATGGCGTCGAGCTTGTTTCCGGCAAACGTGTTGCTGTAGAGCGCCTGAAGCGCCGGCCGCGCGGTGTTGATCGCGGCGTCATAGATCGGCTTGGCGTCGAAGAGCGAGTTATCGGGGCCCGGCAATTTGCGCGGAATGACCAAGCCATCATAGGTGCCCTTCACATCGGCACTGGAGATGTCCTTCGCCAGCACCTCGATGCTGAGGCCAGTGCCGGTGGGCTTGAGATACGCGACCAGATCGTCATAGGCCTCGTACAGCGCGACGGGAAAGCTGACCTGGCCGTTGAGCTCGGCCAGCTGCTGCATCTCGATCTCGACCACAATGATGCCTTGAGCCTTCATCTGCGCAACTGCGGCATGGAAAGCGACCTCGGTGTCGGCATCGAGATTGGTCAGCATCGTCTTCGCGATGCCGATCCGCACCTGCTTCAGATCGACTGGCGCAACGGCGTCGCCCGTGATGACGCGATCCAGCAGTGCGACATCGGCCATGGTCGCGGCCATCGGGCCCGCAGTGTCGCGGGTGTGCGAGATCGGCGCGATGCCCGCTTGCCGATAGCGTCCGAGGGTCGGACGTAGCGAGGAGCATCCGTTCAGTGCGGCGGGCACCCGGACCGATCCGCCGGTGTCGGTGCCGAGCCCGCCCGCGACGATCCGCGCGCCGATCGCGGCTCCCGTTCCTGAGGAGGAGCCGCCGGCGATCAGGGCGCGGTCATAGGCGTTGCGCACGCCGAATTCGGGGCCGGTCTTGAATGCGGTGTTGTAGCCGGAGATGCCGAAGGCGAGTTCGTGCATGCTGGTCTTGCCGATGATGATCGCGCCTGCGGCGCGCAGCTTTGCAACAACCGGCGCATCGGCTTTCGGAACGTAGTCCTTCAGCGCAGGCGTGCCGGCACTACAGGGCAGTCCCGCGACTTCGATATTGTCCTTGATCACGATGGGAACGCCGCCGAGCTGCTTGTCTTTGTCGCCCTTTGCATCGAATGCGGCCGCGGCCTTCAAAGCGCCGGCTTCATCGAGGGTGACGAAGGCGTTGAGATCAGCGTTGGACTTGGCGCGGGCGAGCGCTTCCGTGGTGAGCGCCGCGCTCGTGACTTTTCCGGCGCGAAGATCCGCTGCAGCCTGGCTCAGGGTCAACTGATCTAAATCCATAACGCCACCCGATTGAAGGGGCGCCATCAGGGAGCCCCTCAGGCCGAGAGGCTGAAGCCTTGCCGGCGTCGCGTCAACCGTAGGTGCGCATCTTTTGCGTTACCGATGTCGCTAAATCCGAGAGTAGCCGCTCGACCTCGGGCTTCACTTTCGCAATCGCGATGTCCTTCACCGGCCCGTAGCCGCGGATCTCCATCGGCGCCTTCGCGATGGCGACGAGATCGGGCAGATGCGTCGTGTCGAATCGATCCAGCACTTGCTCGATCACGCCTTCATACCAGCCGATCAGCTCTCGCTCGGCGCGCCGCTCGGTCGTGTAGCCGAACGGATCGAACGGCGTCCCGCGCAGCACCTTGAACCGTGCCAGGACGGCAAGCGGCATCTGGATCCACTTGCCGAAATTGCGCTTGCGCGGTCGGCCGCGTGCGTCGCGCTCGGACGGCAGGAAAGGCGGTGCGAGGTGGTACTGGACGCTGAAGCCGTCCTCGAATTCGCGTTTCAACTCGTCGAGGAAGCCGCTCTGCATGTGCAGGCGCGCCACCTCGTATTCGTCCTTGTAGGCCATTAGCCTGAACAGCGCGCGCGCGACCGCATCGGTCAAGGCCTCGCTGTTAAGCGCGGATTCGGCGCTGCGAACCCTCTCTACGATCGACCGATAGCGCGCCGCGTAGGTGGTGTCCTGATAGGCGGTGAGGAATTCGGCACGACGGGTAATCATCTGCTCGAGCGTCTCGGCCTTCATTTCGGCCTTGGGCGCATCGTCCGCTTTCGGCAGAAAGTCCGGATCAGCGGCGGCGATCCGGCCCCACGCAAAAGCCTGCTTGTTGCGTTCGACCGCGACGCCGTTGAGTTCGATGGCGCGCAACAGCGATTGCAACGTGACCGGAACCAGCCCGCGCTGCCAGGCAAAGCCGAGCATGATGATATTGGCATAGACGGAATCGCCGAGCAGCCGTTCGGCGAGCGCGTTCGCGTTGATGGTGTCGAGATTCTCGTTGCCGATGACCTGCCGGACCGCGCGCAGGCGGGCGAGCGAGGCAAGATCGGCGTCGCGGAAACGGACGACGTCGCCGGTCGGCATCTCCGCGGTGTTGATCGCGGCGCGCGTGCCGTGATGATAGGTGCCGGAGGCCTTTGGCGAGGAGCTGACGACGAGATCACAGCCGATCAGCGCATCGGCCGCGCCCTGGTCGATGCGCACCTGGTGCAGTGCCTCGGGGGACGCGGCAAGGCGGAGATAGCTCAGCACGGGCCCGAATTTCTGCGCAAAGCCGGTGAAGTCGAGCACCGAGACGCCACGCCGTTCGAGATGCGCAGCCATGCCGATCAACGCGCCGACCGTGATCACACCGGCGCCACCGACACCGGTCACCAGCAGATCGTAGGGCCGATCGAGCATGGCGGGCGCGGGGAGAGGAAGCGTAGCCGCGCGGCCAACCGCATCGATCTCGCTCGCGGTCTTCTTCCGGCGCGTGGCGCCCTCGACGGTAACAAAACTCGGGCAAAAGCCGTTGAGGCAGGAAAAGTCCTTGTTGCAGGCGGACAGATTGATCTTGCGCTTGCGGCCGAACGGCGTCTCCTTCGGCTCGACGCTGAGACAGTTGGATTCGACCGAGCAATCGCCGCAGCCTTCGCAGACGAGATCGTTGATATAGGCAAAGCGCTTTGGGTCAGCCATCTCGCCACGCTTGCGCCGGCGCCGCTTCTCGGTGGCGCAGGTCTGCTGGTAGATCAGGACCGAGACGCCGGAGACGTCGCGCAACTCGCGCTGCACGGCGTCCATCTCCTCGCGCGCATGAATCGAAACGCCGCTCGGGAGATCAGCCGGCGAGAATTGCGAAGGTTCGTCCGAGACCAGCGCGATGCGCGCCACGCCTTCGGCGCGGACGCTGTGCGCGATCGCGTGCACGCTGAGGGGGCCGTCGACAGGCTGACCGCCGGTCATCGCGACAGCGTCGTTGAACAGGATCTTGTAGGTGATGTTGGCTTTGGCAGCGATCGCCTGCCGGATCGCCATCGAGCCGGAATGATAATAGGTGCCTTCGCCGAGATTCTGGAAGATGTGCTTGTTGCCGGTGAAGCGTGACGAGGCCACCCAGTTCACGCCTTCGCCGCCCATCTGGATCAGCGAAGAGGTCTCGCGGTCCATCCAGCTCGCCATGAAATGGCAGCCGATGCCCGCCAGCGCCTTCGAACCCACCGGCACTTTCGTTGATGTGTTGTGGGGGCATCCCGAACAGAAATAGGGCGTGCGCGTCGCACCCGCGACGTTGATGGTCCGCTCGGCTTCCGGCAACAGGGCCGCTGCTCGCGCGGCAAGATTGAGCCCCGGAAACATCGGATCGAGCCGGCGCGCCAGCACGTCAGCCAGCGCACGCGGCGACAATTCGCCGGTCCAGGAAATCAACCGAGCGCCCGCTTCGTCGTGCTTGCCGACCATGCGCTCGGGCTTGCTGCCCGGATAGTCGTAGAAGTATTCCTTGAACTGGCTCTCGATGATGCCGCGCTTCTCCTCGACCACGAGGATCTCGCGCTTGCCCTTCACGAAGTCCATGGCGTCGTGCAGCGCCAGCGGCCAGACCATGCCGACCTTGTAGATGTCGATGCCGATACTGCGGCAGGCGGCTTCATCGAGGCCCATCAGCCGCAGCGCTTCCATCAAGTCGAGATGCGCCTTGCCGGTCGTGACGATGCCGTAGCTGGCATTGGGAATGTCGTAGATGTGGCGGTCGATCGGATTGGCCTTTGCGAAGGCATAGACCGCGTGCTTCTTCGCCTCCAGCCGCTCCTCGATCTGCGGGCCAGGCAGGTCGGGCCAGCGATAGTGCAACCCGCCCGACGGCGGCGTGAATTCAGGAGCGCGGAAAATGCGCGGCGGGCGCAACGTAACGGATGCGCCCGATTCCACGATCTCCGAGATCGCCTTGAAGCCGACCCACATGCCGGTGAAGCGGCTGAGCGCGTAGCCATATTCGCCGAATGCGAGATATTCGCCGACATCGGCCGGATGCAGCGTCGGCATGAACCAGCTCATGAAGGCGACGTCGGACTGGTGCGGCATCGAGGACGAGACGCAGCCATGGTCGTCGCCGGCGACCACCAGCACGCCGCCATGCGGTGAGGAGCCATAGGCGTTGCCGTGCTTGAGTGCGTCGCCGGAACGGTCGACGCCCGGGCCCTTGCCGTACCAGAGCCCGAACACGCCATCGACCTCGCGGTCGGCCTGGGTCTCGACCTGCTGTGAGCCGAGAACCGCGGTCGCGGCAAGGTCTTCGTTGACGGCCGGCAGGAACTCGATGCGATCCCGCTTCAAGCGCTCCTTGATCCGCCAGAGTTCGAGATCGACGCCGCCCAGCGGCGAGCCGCGATAGCCGGAGATGAAGCCGGCGGTGTTGAGGCCGCGCGCGCGGTCGCGCCGCGCCTGGTCGAGCGCAATGCGGACGATCGCCTGCGTGCCGGTGAGGAAGACGCGTCCCTCCTCGCGGTCGTAGCGATCGGAGAGCTCGTAGGCGTCGAGTGACGGAATGGCGTCCATGCGGACCTCGCGCGGCATTCTGCCGAATAGGCGAAGGGTAAGCCCGGGGCGCTGGTAGGTCTTACCTATTCATTCCGATCTGAGTGTCATTTCGGTAGAATTTTGCAACCAGGTGGAATTTTTGGTATATTTACCCGAATTAAGAGGCGTTCATGATTGAAGACCAGGACACACGGATTCTCGCTCATCTGCAGAAGGACGGCCGTGCCACCAACCAGCAGCTTGCGGACGAGGTCGGCATGTCCACCTCGGCCTGCTGGCGCCGGGTGCGCGCGCTGGAGGAGACCGGGGTCATCCGCGGCTATGCGGCGTTGATTGCGCGGGAGCAGGCGGGCTTTGCGATGTCGGCCATCCTGCACGTCTCACTGGAGCGGCACGACGCCAAATTCGTCGACGAGTTTGTGGCGCGGGTGACAACGCGGCGCGAGGTATTGGAGTGCTTTGCGACGACGGGTGATGCCGACTATCATTTGCGCGTCGTCGTGCAGGACATGGCGGCTTACAACAGGTTTTTGGACGAGTTCATGTTCCGCATTCCCGGCATCCGGCATGTGAGAAGCAACGTGGTGCTGAAGGAAATCAAGACCAGCGTGGCGCTGCCGTTTTGAGGGGAGCACGCGCCGGCCCATCTCTTCAGGATGAGGATCAAGAACTACCGCCCCTCCCGCACAAACCTGTTCCGCAGCGTGCCGATGCCGGTGATATCGATCTCCACGACGTCGCCATGCGTGATGTCCGGCGAGGCGCCGTCCGTGCCCATCCAGATCACGTCGCCCGGCCATAGCGTGAAATACTTGGTCAGTTCGACCAGGAACGGCACCACGCCAAAGATCATGTCGTTGGTGTGGAAGCGGTTGGTTTCCTTGCCGTTGACCCTGACGACGGTTTCCATCCTCGCAAGGTCGGCCTCGGTCTCGATCCACGGGCCCATCGGCTTGAATGTGTCCGCGTTCTTCGAGCGCCACAGGCTGCGGTCGGCCTTCTGCCAGCTGCGTTCGCTGACGTCGTTGCCGATGGTGTAGCCGAGCACGCAATCCATGGCGTTCTGTTCGGTCAGGTCCTTCACCTTCTTGCCGATGACGACGGCGAGCTCGCCCTCATAGTGGATCTTCTCCGTCGCAAAGGACGGGATCACGACGTCCTCGTCATGCGCGATCAGCGCGTTCTGGGCGCGATAGCCGATCTCGGGCCTTTCAGGGACGGCCGGCACCTCGCCGCGCTTGTCGGCGGCTTCCTTCAGGTGCTTCAGATAGTTCAAGCCGACGCAATAGAAGGTACGCGGGATCAGCGGCAGCTCGATCTTCACCTGTGCCAGCGGATAGGCACGGGAGGTGCGTTGCCATTCACCGAAAGGATCGCCATCGACCGCGATCACCTGTTCGCCCTCGACGAGGCCCCAGGAGGTCTTGCCCGAGGCGGTGAATTTCAGCCAGCGCATGGTGTGTCCTCGTTGTTATTCTGCCGCGTCACGCGGCCGTGTCTTCCATGCGCCTGCCGCCGGCCGTCTCAGCCCGAGATTTTCCCTCAGCGTCTTGCCGCGATAATCCTTCTGGAACAAGCCGCGGCGCTGCAATTCCGGCACAACCTGCTGCACGAAGTCGGCGTAGGAGCCCGGCACATAGGTCGCCGCGATGACAAAGCCGTCGCAGCCGCGCTCGACGAACATCTCCTCCAGCGTATCCGCGATCTCCTTGGGGCCGCCGACGATGGCATCGTGAACCTGCCCGCGACCGGAGAAGGTGACGAAATCGCGTGCGCTCGGATTGCTCTTGCCTGAATTCTTCAGCACGCCGTCGCGGATGCCCAAAATACCCTGCATGCTCTTCAACTCGTCCGTTGTCAGCGGCTCGTCGAGATCCTTGGACGCGAAGTCGTAGTTGAGCGCTTCGGCGAGCAGCGACAGCGCGTCGATCTGAAGCGGTAGCTTGTTGATCAGCGCCATCTTGTCTTCGGCTTCCGCCTTGGTCGCTGCACAGACCGGTGTCATCAAGTTGCAAAGGCGCATCTGGTCGGGATCGCGGCCGGCCTTCGCGGCTTCGTTGCGTACGGCCGCGTAGCCGTCCTTTGCCGCAGCAAGATTGCGTGCGGCGGTAAAGATCACCTCGCCCCATCGTCCCGCAAAGCGCTGGCCGCGGCCGGATGCGCCGGCCTGGATGATCACGGGATGGCCCTGATCCGAGCGCGGCACGGTAAACGGCCCGCGCGATTTGAAGGCCACTCCCTTGTGATCGAGCCGTTTCACCTTGGACGGATCGGCAAAGCGTCCGCTTTGCTTGTCCATGATGAGCGCGCCGTCCTCCCAGGTGTCCCAATGGCCGAGCACGACCTCCATGAATTCATCGGCGCGGTCGTAGCGGGAATCGTGCTCGGGATGTGAATCCCGGCCCATGTTCAACGCCTCGCCGT
The DNA here is from genome assembly GCF_049993385.1 of Bradyrhizobium sp. McL0616. NCBI lineage: Bacteria > Pseudomonadati > Pseudomonadota > Alphaproteobacteria > Hyphomicrobiales > Nitrobacteraceae > Bradyrhizobium > Bradyrhizobium sp. McL0616. The sequence goes on along the minus strand of NZ_CP188255.1, from coordinate 7,865,456 downwards.
CGTTGAGCGAGGTGACAACGTTCCAGCCGGCGCGCCCGCCCGACATCAAATCGAGCGTCGCGAAGCGGCGCGCAACGTCGAAGGGTTCGTAATAGGTGGTCGAGCAAGTCGCTCCCAGCCCAAGCTTGTCGGTGACGAGGCCCATCGTGGTCAGCACGATCAGCGGATCCATCTTCACGCAGCGGATGCCGTATTCGACGGTGTGGGCGTGGTCGTTGCCGTAACGATCCGGCATCGCCAGCCGATCGTCGAAGAAGGCCATGTGGAATTTGCCGGCTTCGAGGATCTTGGCGATCTCCTGATAATAATCCGCCGACATCGAATCCTCACGCGAGTCCGGATGTCGCCAGGAGCTCGGCAAATTGGTGCAGTTTTGGGCCTGAAGGAAGCCGACCAGGGCCATTTGCCGCGTCATGCTGCTGTTCTCCAAATTCCGTCAGCCTAGATCGAGGACTGTGTCGAGCCTGTATTCGCGCGCCAGCGCGCGCAGCTTGTCCCAGGTCGCATCCTCGATCTCGATGCCGTCGCGCAGGCGCTGCCGCTCGCGCAAGCCCTCGATCTCTCCGGGATAATAGACGCCCTTGCTGCCTTCGGAGAGCGGCGTCGATTTCAAATATTCGGCAAATTCCGTGACCTCTCGCTTGAAGTCCTTTAGCGGTCGAAACGCTGCGACGTTGAACACCGCCATGAAGCAGCCGTCATTGTGCCGCCCCGTGGGCTCGACGCCGAAGCCAAGCCCTGTGAGCAGGCCGCAGAGCACCTCGACCATGGCGGCGAGGCCGCTGCCCTTGTAGCCCTCGGTGCCGCCGAGCGGCAGCAGTGCGCCGCCCTTGCGGTATTGGGTGGGATCGGTGGTGTGCCGTCCCTCGGCATCGATGATCCATCCCGTCGGGATCTCCTCGCCGCGGGCGACCGCGAGCTGGATCTTGCCGGCTGCCACCGCCGAGGTCGCCATGTCCAAATAGAACGGCGCCTCGAGATCGGACGGCACCGCGATCGAGAGCGGATTGGTGCCGAGCCGTGCCTCCTTGCCGCCGAACGGCGCCACATGTTTCGGTGAGCGGCCGGAATCCGCCGTCGCAATCCCGATCATGCCCTCGCGCATCGCCATCAGCGGATAGGCGGCGAGGCGGCCGACATGGCTCTGCCGGAACACGGTGCAGGCGGCGACATTCGCCGTCTTCGCCTTCTCGATCGTCAGCGCCATCGCCTTGGCGTTGACATGGAAGCCGAAGCCCCAATGGCCGTCGATCACAGTCGTGGTCGGCGATTCCTGGACGATGGTCCATTTGGCGCCGGGAACGATGTGTCCGGCCTTGATACGGTCGATATAGGTGGGAACCGCGATCACGCCGTGGGAGTCGTGGCCGGCGAGATTGGCATTGACGCAGCCGACGGCAACCGCATCGGCCTCTTCTTCGGAGGCTCCGGCGGCGCGGAGCAGTGCGGCGCTGACGCGCGTGAGGCGGTCGGCCTTGACGATCGGCATGGCGTTCCCTCAGGTCATCGCCCTTGATGGGCGTTGTTGGGAGCCATCGTCTCAAAGCCGCGCGGTGATATCAATCTCCCGTAAACCAATACAGGGCTGCATATTCGCAAAGAGAACGCGCCTTTCGTCGAACGTTCATGCCTCTAACATCCCGCACGGCGGGATTCCCGACAGTTTTTCGTCTGTCGTTCGCAGCTCGTTCACTGTGATCGGCGGTTTCCACCGCGCAATAACGACCACTTAGGCGATCGCCGTTCATAACGGCATCCGGGAAAAAAAGGCAGAAATGCCCGGGAGTTGAGATCGTGCAGACGACCCTCGCGCGCACCTTTGCGGCGTTGAGCGCCATCAACGAAGCGATCCTCTACGCGAAATCGCCGGACGAGCTGTACCAGAAGGTCTGCGACGCCGGGTTTGCGAGTGGGGACTTCATGGCTGTCGCCGTGTTCCTGGTCGAGCCGAACGGCTCGCGCCTGCGCTTTGCCGCGGGTTGCGGCGACGATGTTGCGCGGTTGAGCGCGATCGAGATCACCACGGAAGCAGGCACGCCGGAAGGCACGGGCGTCGGCGGAGAGGCGTTTCGCAGCCAGAAGCTCTGCATCAGCAATGACTATTTGAGCGATCAGCGTTCGCTGGCATGGCGCGAGGGCGCGGCCAAGGCGCATATCGGCGCGGCGGCCGCGCTGCCACTGCTCTGCAACGGCAAGAGCGTCGGCGTGCTGTTCGTGACGCGCAGTGAGGCCGGCTCGCTGGACGCGCAGATGGTGTCGCTGTTCGAACGCATGTCGGCGAACATCTCCTACGCCCTGGACAATTTCGCGCGCGAAACGGCGCGCCAGGCCGGCGAGCGGGCGACGCGGCGGCTCAACCGTATGTTCGGCGCGCTGAGCGCAACCAATGAAGCCATTCTGCGCGCCAAGACCGAACAGGAGCTGTATCAGCTGGTGTGCGACGCCTCCGTGCATGGCGGCAAGTCGCTGGCGACCTTCGTTTTACTCAAGGAACAGGACTCCCACTGGCTGAAGCCTGTTGCCGGCACCGGCGAGAACGTGGAGATCGTCGCCCGGACGCACTATTCCGTCGATCCCGAAAATCCTTATGGCCGCGGCATTTCCGGCCAGGTTTTTCGTTCACAGAAGCCCCATGTCGAACGCGATCTCGCGCGCCGCACCAAGGGAACACCGTGGGAGCAGGCAAATATCAATACGGGCGTTGCGGCTTGCATCGCCGCACCCCTGATCAAGCATGGGGAGAGCATCGGGGTCATCCTGTCCTTCCTTAGCCAGTCCTGGGCGAAAGACGAAGAGATCGTGGCGCTGATGCTGCGCATCGCCGAGAACGTTTGCTTCGCCATCGACAATTTCGATCGCGAAACCGAAAAGGCCCGGATCGCGGTGGAGGAAGAGCGTCTGGCGCGCATGTACGCCGCGCTCAGCGCGACCAACGAAGCGATCTTGCGTGCGCACTCGCGGGCCGAGTTGTTCGATCTGGTCTGCGAGGCGACGGCCAAGGGTGCGAAATTCACATCGGCCAACATCGCGCTCGTCGATCACCACGCCGAGCTGCTTCGCGTCGTCGCCTGCTACGGACCGAATGCGGACACGGTGCGAAATTTCAAGTTCTCGAGCTCCGACCGGGTGCCGGAAGGCCGCGGGCTCACGGGTACCGCCTTCCGTACGCGCCAGCCTTGCATCAGCAACGATGTGCAGTCCGACGATCGTATCAAGCCCTGGCAGGCCAACGCCCGCCGTAACGGGATCGGATCTTCGGCGGCGCTGCCGCTGTTCAACGGCGAGCGGGTCGAAGGCATATTCCTGTTCAACTCTGCCGAGCGCGACACGTTCACGCCCGAATTCGTCGAGCTGCTCCAGCGGCTCCAGGCCAACGTGGCCTTCGGACTTGAAAATTTCGACCGCGCCGACGAGAAGGCGAAAGCGGAAATGCAGCGCAATCGCTTCCGGGGTATGCTCGAAGCGCTGAGTGCGACCAACGAAGCGATCATGCGCGTCAAGACGCGTGCCGAATTGTTCGAGGCAGTTTGCGAGGCGGCGGTGCTCGGCGGTACCTTCACATCCGCAACCATTGCCATGGTGGAATCGAGCGGACGTTACCTCGACATCGCCGTCACCAAAGGCGAATGCCGCCATCATGTTGAGAAATGGCGATTTGCGACCTCCGCGGACGAGCCGCAAGGACGAGGGCTCGCCGGCACATCGTTCCGTACCGGGGCGCCTTGCGTCGCAAACGAGATTCTGACCGACATTCGCACCGCCCATTGGCATCAGATTGCGCGCGACCAGGGCACGAAGTCCGGTGGCTGCTTCCCCTTGCTGAGGAATGGCACTGATGCGATCGGCGTACTTCTGTTCCTCTCTCCGGACGAAGGCACGTTCACGCCCGATCTCATTCAACTGCTGGGACGCCTGGCCGAGAACGTGTCCTTTGCGCTCGACAATTTCGATCGAGCCGAGGAAAAGGCTCGCACCGAGGCGCAGAAGGAGCGCCTGACGCGCATGTTCGCGGCGCTGAGCGCCACCAATGAAGCGATCGTACGGGCCAAGTCGCGCACCGAATTGTTCGACCTCGTGTGCCAAGCCGCGTCGACTGGCGGCAAATTCACCTCGACAACCATTGCGCTCGCCAGCGAACGTAGCGATCAGCTCGAGATCGTCGCGGCGGCGGGGCCGTCCGCCGAGACCACAAGGAATGTGCGTCTCTCGATCGACGCTGATCGGCCCGAAGGCCGCGGCATGAGCGGCACGGCCTTCCGCACCCGGCAGCCCTGCATCAGCAACGATTATGTTAATGACAGCCGCGTGAGCGCCTTTCATTCGGTCCTTCAGAGCGAAGGCGCGCGCTCCGGCGCGGCGTTCCCACTGATCACGCATGACAAGCCCGTTGGCGTGATGATCTACATGTCGACCGAGCCGGATACCTTTACCGATGAGTTCGTCGAGCTGTTGCAGCGTCTCGCCGACAACGTCTCGTTCGCGATTGAGAATTTCGATCGCGCCGACGAGAAAAACAAAGCCGACGAGCGGATCGAATATCTCGCCTCGCACGACAGCCTGACCAACCTGCCGAACCGCGAGACCTTCAACAGTCTGTTGCGCGAGGCGATCGACATGGCGCAGCGCCATGACCACCGCTTTGCGGTGCTGTTCATCGACCTCGATCGCTTCAAGGTCATCAACGATTCGCTCGGCCACGAAGCCGGCGATCTGCTGCTGCTCGAAGTCGCCGACCGCTTGCGCAATGCGCTACGGGCGAGCGACGTTGTCGCGCGCCTCGGCGGCGACGAATTCGTGGTCATCCTCGACCAGTGCGGCGAGATCGATGACGTTCAGCGCATCTCGACCGAACTGCTGGCCGTACTCGGCAAGCCGATGGAGCTCGCCGGCCACGAGTGCCACACCACGGCCTCGATCGGTATTGCGATGTATCCGGCTAACGGCGCCGACGCGCAAACGCTGACCAAGAACGCCGACATGGCGATGTATCTCGCCAAGGAAGACGGCAAGAACGGCTATCGCTTCTTCTCCAAGGAAGTGAAGACGCAGTCGATCGAGCGGCTGTCGCTGGAGAGCGCGCTGCGCCGAGCGCTGGAGCGCGACCAGTTCACTCTGAACTACCAGCCCAAGGTGGACATGGCGACCGGCCAGATCACCGGCGTGGAAGCGCTCCTGCGCTGGACCCATCCCGAGCTCGGCAGCATCTCGCCGGCGCAGTTCATTCCGCTCGCAGAGGAAACCGGCCTGATCGTGCCGATCGGTCGCTGGGTGGTGAGGGAGGCCTGCGCGCAGGCGATGGCCTGGCAGCGACGCGGTCTGCTGCCGGTATCGATGGCGGTCAACCTGTCGCCGCGGCAGTTCGTCGACGAGCATCTGTTGCAGGACGTCGACGAGGCGCTGGCGGCAAGCGGCATGTCGCCGGTGCTGCTCCAGCTCGAAGTCACCGAGAGCATGATGATGCGCAATGTCGGGCGCGCGCTGAAGGTGCTCGACGCGATCCAGAGCCGCGGCATTCGTCTCGCCATCGACGATTTCGGCACCGGCTATTCGTCGATGTCGCTGATGAAGCATTTCCCGATCGACACCATCAAGATCGACCGCTCCTTCGTGCGCGACCTGCCGCAGGATTCCGAAGATCAGGCGATCGCGCAGGCGATCATCAGCATGGGCAAGGCGCTCGGTATGACCGTCGTCGCCGAGGGCGTCGAGAACGTCGAGCAGGAGGCATTCCTGCGCACCCATGGTTGCGACGAGATGCAGGGCTTCCTGATCTCCAAGCCGGTGCCGGCGCTGCAGATGGCCGAACTGCTGCGGCCGATGGTGCTGCCCGATGCACCGCCGCTCCAGCCGGAGACGGATCCGGCCGTGAACGAAGCCGTGGCGCTACGGCTGAAGCGCGCTGTCGTCTGACGGTTGCGGGTGCAATTCGCGGCCGTCGTCTTCGTTGATCTCCGCCTTGCGTGGAAAGTCGTCCGGCCAAGGCAGCGAGGTTTGCTCGGCGAACAGCGTGAAAAGGGCCTGCGCACCTTCGGCAAAGCTCGAGCCGTCGCCCAGGCCGAGTTCACAACACCATGCGTGTGGCATCGGCTCGTGTGCTTCGCGCACCGTCATCGCCGGTCCCCACCACCAAGCTGGCGCTGGTGAGCGTTCGTCCTCGGGCACGGCGTGCCAGAGGACGAGCTCGTCCATCACGCGATCGAATTGCAGGCTTGCGGCCTGATGCATGCGTTCCGGAGCTTTCTGGGGCCGCGCCTGAAAACAGGCGATGCGCCGAGTCGATCTTGCTTCGCTGTGAATAAAGAACGGCTCGCGCTATTGGCCGAGCCTCGCGTGCCGCTCCGTCGGCGGCTATACAGCAACACGCGGCGGCCGAAAAAGTTGCCGACGCCGTCTGTGATCGACACTCTAGCCGTTCGGGGCCCCGGCGGGCAAGGCGCAATATGAGCGCTTAACGCGACCTGAGCGGATGCGCCTTCTGGTGCCAGGCCCAGGCGGTGCGGATGACCGTCGGCAGGTCGGAATGGCGCGGCACGAATTTCAGCACCTTTCTCGCGGCGGATGGGTCGGCGACGAGATAGGTGGGATCGCCGGCGCGGCGCGGCTTGATGGTGTGCGGGACCTCACGCCCGGCCTCCTGCCTGATGGCGGTCAGGATCTCGCGCACCGAAAAGCCGGAGCCGGTGCCGAGATTGAAGCTGCCGCCGGCATGTCCCGTCTCCAGCAGCTTCAGCGCAGCGACGTGCGCAGCGGCAAGGTCGGTGACATGGATGTAGTCGCGGATCGCGGTGCCGTCGGGCGTGTCGTAGTCGTCGCCGAACACGGCGAAGTCGACATGGCCCTGCAACGCCATCATGGCGCGCGGAATGAGATGCGTTTCGTTGTCACGCAGTTCGCCGATGCCGCCGGCCGGATCGGCGCCGCTGGCGTTGAAATAGCGCAGGCAGAACGCGCCGAAGCCGTAGGCTGAACGATAATCGGCGAGCATGCGCTCGATCATCCATTTCGACGCGCCATAGGGGTTGATCGGCGCGCAGGGAAAATCTTCCGGCAGCGCCTTGGAATCGGCGTTGCCATAGACGGCGCCGGTCGAGGAAAACACGATGTGGTGGCAACCCGCGTTCCGCATCGCCTGCAACAGCGACAACGTGCCCTGCACATTGTTGATGTAATATTTCTGCGGGTCGGTCATGGACTCGCCGACGAGGCTCGCTGCCGCGAAGTGCATCACCGCCGTCACCTTGTGGTCGGCGAAGGCGCGCGCCAGCGCCGCACCGTCGAGCAGATCGCCTGTCACAAGGTCCCCAGCGACGAAACTGCGATGGCCCGTCGTGAGATTGTCGTAAACGACGGGCTGATAGCCGGCCGCAGCCAGGGCGCGGCAGGCATGCGAGCCAATATAGCCCGCGCCTCCTGTGACGAGAACGGTCGGTCGGTCGGTCATGTCGCCTTCATATCCGATCAGCGATTGAGGGGCCGGTTACGGCTGAAGAGAAGATAGATCGCGCGGGGGTTGGTGGTCAAATAGCGCCAGAGCAGGCGGCGGGGCTCGAGCCAGGTACGCCAGGCCCATTCGAGCCCGAACTTCTGCATCCATTGCGGCGCGCGTGACCTGCTGCCCGACAAGAAGTTGAACAGGCCACCAGACGTCTTGATGACGCCGACATTGGTCAGGAGCGGGGTGAATTCCTCGACGAAGGCCTGCTCGGAGGGCACGCCGAGCGCCACCCACAGGCAGTCCGGTGCAAGCGCGTTGATCTCCTCGACCTTGGCGCGCAGGGCGTCGCCACGGAGATAGCCATGGCTGTATCCGACGATCTTGAGCTTCGGATACAGGTTCTGGACTTTCTTGACCGCGGTGGCGTTCTCGTCCTCGCTGGCACCGAGCATGTAGAAGCTGCGGCCGGCAGCTTCCGCCTTGCGCGCGACGATGTGGAACAGGTCCGTGGTCGCGACGCGCTCCGGCAGCGGAAACCAGGATTGCAGTTTCGAGGCCGCCACCAGCGGCTGGCCGTCGGCATTGATCAAATCGGCGGCGCGAAACAGCCGCTCGGTCTGCGGCTCGGTCGAGCAGCGCGCCAGCACCTCGCCATTGGCTGAGGTCAGGTATAGCGGGCGGCCGATGCGATGGCGCGGATCGGTCGCCTCGATCATAAAATCGGCGGTTGCTTCCAGGTCGAGCGCGGCCATGCGAAGGCCGCCGACGGTGATCCGTGGCACCTCGGCGGTCGCGGCCCGCCCCTCCAGATTGACGCGGCGCTCAAGCATATTGTTTGCCTCGCTGGCGCGTTTGGGCTGCGGGGGTGAGTTCATCGAGCACGACGCCGACGAGCTTGCGCTCGGTGCCGCCGAGCGCGGTCAAGATGTCTTCCATGCTGTCGTTGATGTCGAGGCTGGTCGGCAGCACGGCCACCAGCGCATCGGCACTGTCGAGCAGTTTGCGGCCGGCGGCCGAGAACGGCATCGCCGGGCCGTCGAGGATGACGAGATCATAGCCACCGGCGGAGCGCGCTTGCGCGATTGCCTTGCGGATGGCGTCCGTAGCCTTGCCGGCATCGCTCTCGGTGGCCGGAAGCACTGAGATGCCGTTGACGGTCTTGATCTCGAGCGCGGCGTTGTTGCCGATCGAGAGCCAGCCGAGCCTGCTCGGCGCGTTCTTGCCGGGGCGGATGACCTTGTTCGACAGTGTGTGCGCCTGATGGTCGGCGTCGATCATCAGCAAGCGGCTGCCGTCGCGCGCCGCCGCGAGCGCGAAATTCAGCGCGGTCACGCTGCGCCCGACGGTATCGCCGGCGCCGACCAGGGCGATCACCGGCATCGCCTTGCCGCCGGCGCGCCGTGCCACCGCCGAACGCATATCGCGCAAGGCGTTGAGCAGGGTGGTCAGCGGAAATCCGGGACGCAGCGTCGGCCAGCCGACGCGGGTGAGGTCGTCGCCACCACCGGTGGCGAGAATGGCGCCGAGCGTGCGGATGACATCGGCCTCCTGGAGGCGGGCGATCAGCGGCTTTTCGACCAGCGCAAGCGGCGGCGCAGGTGCGGCGGCTAACGGCTGAGTCCTCGAAACTTCCGGCGCAGGCGTGCGCTCACGACGGTTCGGCTCGGGAGCGGCCGCACCAATGAACAAATGCTCGGCTGCGACAAACCAGCAGGCGGCGGCAAGCCCACCGAAGATGAAGCCGATCATGGCGAACAGGCTCATCGCCGGCGGGAACGAACGCCGCTGCGGCACCGTGGCCTCGCCGATGACGCGGGCCGCCGAGGTGTTGAGCGTCTCCTGCTCCTCGGTCTCGCGCGAACGCTTGAAGAACGACTGGTAGACGTCGCGGCTGGCATCGACCTCGCGCTCGAGCTCGCGCAGGCGCACGGCGGCTTGGCTGAGCTGGACGCTTTGCCGTTTCTGCGCCTCCAGCGCCCGGTTGAGCGAGGCTTCAAAGTCGCGGGCGCGCGTCAAATCGTTCTTGGCCGACTGGGCGAAGCGGTCGACCTCCTCGCTGATGACGCGCTTGATGTCCTCGACCTGCTTCTCGGTCTGGCGCAGCGCCGGGTGCCGCGGCCCAAGCTCGGCGGTCTGCTCTGCATATTTCTTGCGGGCGTCGGCATATTGCGCGCGCAGGTTTGCAATCGTCGGTGATTGCAGAACCTCGGCATTGGCACCGGCATCCGCCGCCGTACGCCGGCTTGCCTCGATCTGGTCGAGCCGCGCCTGCGCATCCATCGTCGCAGCGCGGGCCGCGGAAAGCCGCTGGTTGCTGGACGAGAGCTGCTGGTCGCTGATCAGCGCGTCCTGGGTGCCGACGAAATTGTTCTGGGCCTTGTAGGTGGCAAGTGCGGTCTCGGCGTTGCGCAGCCGCTCGCGCAGCTCCTTCAGCCGGCCGGACAATTCGCTGGTGGCACGTCGCGCGGCCAGCGCTTGGGAGTTGCGAGACTCCGTGAGGTAGACGTTGGTCAGCGTGTTGGCGAGCATCGCCGCTTTCGCCGGATCGGTCGACCAGACCTCGATGTCGACGATGAAGCTCTTCTCGGTCTTGCGGATCGTGATGTGCCGGTTCAGCGCGTCGAGCGCCGCGAGCTGCACGTCCTTGATGTCCGCAGCAGAGGGCGCGCGGGGCTGAAGGCCGATCAGGCCCAGCAGCGACGTCATCAGGCTCCTGCCGTCGCCGGCGCCACCGAATTCGGGATCCTTGTCGAGATTGGCCTGCTCGATCACCCGCAGCAGCACGCTGTTGGAGGTGATCAGGCGCGCCTGGCTCTCCACCACCATGGACATGCCGGATACGTCTTGCGCGCGCGGGGTGAGCTCGCGATCGACGAGTTGGAGCTCGCGCGGATCGACATAGAGCTGGGCCGTCGCGGTGTAGCGGGGCGTCAGGCTCTTGCCGATGGTGACGGCAAGGCTCGCACCGATCAGGGCCGCAGCGGCAATCGCAATCTTGCGCCGCCATAGCAGGTTGACGAACTCCAGCACGTTGAAGCTGGCCTCGGACCTCCGCGACTGAGCCTCCGACCTGGTCGGATCTCTGGCCCGATCTATTGGCTGGTTATAGTCAAGCATGATCCCCAGCTTTCATTCCGACGGCCGTAGGCTGAGGGGTTACTCTTCGCTTTACGCTACGCACCCGGGATATAGGCGCCCAATCAACGCAACAGGGAAAATTAACCATACTCACTGAGGGACTATTCACCGAAATGGCAAACAAAGCGTTTAAGTGCACGCTGCGGTTGGCCGCGTCGTTGTGACGCTTCCGATGCGTCGGTTCCTCAGGGATTAACGTTTCGTTACCGCGCATGCCGCCCGGCACGCGCGCGTCCGGCCTCGCAGCTTGGCGGCAAGCCTGCACGGACCAAGGCTGCGCGCGCATGGCCGTTAGCGCTTCCGCAGGATGACGTGATAGTCGCCGCGGCGGACGTCGGTGCCGCGCGGAAGCACGGCGTTTATCACCGCGGCGCCGGCATCGACGAGAGCGGCGAACAGCGGCTTGCGCTGGCGCATCTCGGGATAGCGCGGGCTCTCGACCTCGCGGCGGTAGATCATCTCGAGACCGTTGTCGTCTGCAAACGTCGCGAGCTTGGACAGCGTCACCAGCGGATGGAAGAAGGTCGCGAACGGCGCCTCGCCGGGCAGGCCGGCGGTCTTGATGCCGCGGATGTTCCGGTAGAACCAGACATGGAACCAGTGCGGCGAGTATTTGGTGACGACGCCGGACAGCGAGTGCGGATTGGGCGCGCCGATCAGGATCATCCCGCCGCGCTTGAGCGCGTCGCGGAAGTTCAGAAGCGCCGCCTCGACGTCGGGCAGGTGCTCGATCACGTTGTAGCAGATCACGACGTCGAAGGTGTCCGGGCCGAAGCGATAGGTCTGGACGTCGCCGAGGATCGCATCCTGCGCGTAAGTGTTGTTGCGGATCTGGTCCTCGTCGATGTCGACGACGGTGACGTGGCTGCGGCTGAGCACGTCCATGGGCAGGAAGCTGGAGGAGCCGCCGCCGGCCTCGTAGATCGCAAGCGGGCCTTGCGGCAATTCGCGGCGAAGCACCTCGTGCACGCCAAGCAGGCTGTCGCGGGCTTCGCCGGCGACCAGGTCGAGCACCGCCTGGGTCTGTGCCGGGGCTTGCGTTTGGGTGGCTGTCGCGAAATCGACGGTGGCTGACTTGTTCATGTTTTTTGACCGCGCTTGTTCGACTCAAATTTACAGGAAAAATCTCGCATGTCCGAAGAGCAAATCTGATGCCGTGTGATGCCACCGGTCGCGGTGCTTACGGTCGGGTTAATGCGCCCATGCGTTAACTACAGCATCGTCCGTATCCCACCGCCGCCGGCGCTTTGGACTGCAAATTGCAGTATCACACGTGAAGAAATTCGCCGGGAAAACACACAAAAGCAGTTAAGCGCATGATGGGACGTCTGCATCGTCGGAAAACCGGGGGCGTGGTGCGGTTTTGCCGCCGAAGCCGGCCGCCCATTTCGGGACGCATCTGTCCCGCGGCGCTGGGCCGTCGCGACACGGCGCCGATCCATGCAATCGGCGCAAGGCCTTTTTCGGTGAAAGGCCTTTTTCAACATATCTCAGGCATCTAGATCGCCATGACGTTGATCCCGACAGACCTGTCCGCCAGCCGGATCTCTGATGCCGTGCGCGATCCCAACCGGGAGATCGCCGCGAGCTCGCGCGTCATCGACCTGTCGGTCGGCATCGTCGTCTGCATTCCCTGTTTCCGCCGCCCGCAGCATCTGCGGCTGACGCTGGACTCACTCGTCAATCAGCGTACCCCGCGCTCCTTCGCGGTGGTGATGGTCGAGAATGATGCGGCAGGGCGCCAGAGCGCGCCGGTCGCTGCGGAGTATCTGGCCGCCGGCAAGCTCCAGGGCCTCTGCCTGGTCGAGAAGCGGCAGGGCAATTGCCAGGCGATCAATGCCGCGTTCGAGACGGCGCAGGCGCTGTTTCCCGCCGCGACCCGCTTCCTGATGATCGACGACGACGAGATCGCGTCGCCCGACTGGCTCGAACTGATGGTTCGCAGCTGCGAGGCAACGGGCGCCGACGTGGTCGGCGGGCCGGTGCTGCCGGTGTTCGACGACGACAGCCAGCCCTGGCTTGCGCGTCACCCCGCCTTCTGTCCGGCCTACGACTACACCGGCGCGGTGCCGGTGATCTATGGCTGCGGTAACTGCCTGATCACGCGCACGGCGTTCGAGCGACTGGGCAAGCCTGCCTTCGATCTGCGCTTCAATTTTCTCGGCGGCGGCGATTGCGACTTCTTCGTGCGCTGTCGCGATGCGGGCATGACATTCCACTGGACGGCGGAGGCCGTCATCACCGAGACCGTGCCGCAAAACCGCACCAGCTTCAGCTGGATCGCAAAACGCGGCTTGCGCATCGGTGCGATCAATTATCGCGTGCAGTCCAAGGCCGCGCAGAGCCCAGCGGCGCGGGTGCGAGTGTTTGCGCAGATGCTCGGACGGTTACCGCTGTCGCTGGTCCGCTCGGCTCGCTTGCTGACATCGTCGGAAGCCGTCGTGGCAATGCATCCCATGATGGTCGCGATCGGTTCTGCGCTCGCCGCTTTCGGCTTCGAGCCAAAGCCTTATGAAGCCTCGAAGATCGTGTCCTGACGCGCTTGCGTCGGGCGGCTAGATACCAAAATAAGCCAGAGCGATCTTGATCGCGGACCGCGGCATCGCTTTGAGCGACCGCCGGCCGACCATGCCGAGATAGGCGAGGGCGTCGCGGTACCGGCCGAAGCGAACCGCCTGCGTGGCCGAATAGGTCACGAGATGGATTTCCGCCGCCTTCCGCAGCCGCAGCACGGTATCGGCGGGCAGCTTTGCCAGGATCAATGGATCGCTGAACACGCGCGCGACCGCCGGGAAGAAATCCTGCGGCGTTCGTACCGCCGCATTCATCGTGTTGGCCGTGTGCAGGCGATAGTCGAGCAGGAGTTCCGGCACGAACGCGAACTCGCCGATCGCGGCGAGGCGGCACCAGCAATGCCAGTCCTCGCAATATTTGAGCGAGACGTCGAAGCCGCCGGCTGCCCGGAACGCGTCGGCGCGAACCAGCATGATGCCGCCATTGACGATGAAATTGCCGCGAGCAAGCCGCTCCAGCACATCGCCGGATGGTTTGCGGCGCCCCTTCAGGAGATCGCGGCGCCCGATCGGACGTCCCGCGCTGTCGATCGTGTTGTAGTCGCCATAGACCAGAGCCGCGCAGGGCGCAGCCTTGGCTGCGGTCAGCAGTGTCGTCACTGCGCCCGGCCGCAGGCGGTCGTCGGCATCGAGGAAGATCAGCCAGTCTCCACGCGCACTTCGTGCGCCGAAGTTTCGCGCGGTCGACACGCCGCCGGCGTCGTTGATCATCAGGCGTAGCCGCGGATCGTGGATGGCGTGGACGATCGCAACGGTGTCGTCGCTCGAGCCATCGTCCACGACGATGATTTCGCTGACGCCATTCTGCGCCAGCGCGCTGTCGATGGTTTCACCGATATAGGCCGCCGCATTCCTGGCGGGGATGACGACGGAAACCGCTGGCGATGTCGCGCGCGCCTCCGTCGCCGCGAGCGCGGCGGTCGGTGCTTCAAGCATGGGGTCGGCGACGGTCAAGCGATGGCTCGTCTTTAATGATCTGTTAACCAGGCTGCTTCTCGAAGCCGCAGTCGTAGTCCTGGCTGGCGTGGATGATACCCACATAACCGTCAAATCGTTGCTGCGAAGGTCAGCGCAAGTCTCGTTTCGTAGATTAGCGTTAAGTCCGTGACGTTAAGTCTGTCGCAGGTTTGAAGAGGGGCGACGGCCGGTCTCATGCGAGATTATGGCCTGATTGACGCGGATGGACCAGGTGCCCGCAAAGACGTTCGACTACGATCCCGACGCCATGGTCCTCAATCTGTTCTACGAGGACAAGGACGATCGCTGGTTCCCCGGCGACCGGCATCTACGGCGTATGGCGCGCAAGATGCTGCTCGGCGAGCCACGCATGAGCGGACAGCTTCGCGTGTTCCTCAACCTTTGCGCGGGGCTCGACCGGCTCGGCATCCGCTATCGCGTCAACGACTACAGCTACATCGCGCAGCATCCCGAAGAAGTCGCCTGCATCATCGGTCGCACCTTCCTGCTCGACAAGTTCGCGTGGAAGAACCCGATCCTGCTGGGCGTTGCCGCCCATAATCATCCGCTCGACGATCCCGACCTGTTCAAGCGGCTTCCGGTGAAGAAGGTCGTGGTGCCGGGCCCGTGGTACGCCGACATGTACCGGCCGTACTGGCCCGACACCGAGGCCTGGCCGACCGGCATCGATACGGATCTCTGGGCGCCGGCGCGCCGGTCACACAAGACCGTCGACGTCCTCCTCTACGACAAGGTCCATTGGGATCGCGAGCGCTACGTGCCGGAGCTGGTCGATCCGGTCCGCGCGCGGCTCGTCAAGGAGGGGCGCTCGTTCATCGAGCTGCGCTACGGCAGCTACAAGGAGGAAGACTATCAGGCCGCGCTGGCGCGTTCGCGCGCGATGATCTTCCTGTGCCAGAACGAAAGCCAGGGCATTGCCTATCAGGAGGCGCTGTCCTGCGGCGTGCCGGTGTTCGCTTGGGATCCCGGCGGTCCCTGGCGGGATCCCGATTATTATCCGCATCGCGTCCAGTTCGCGCCGGTGTCCTCGGTGCCCTATTGGGACGACCGCTGCGGCACCAAATTCGTCGACCATGCGGGCTTCGAGGCGCGCTGGGAGGATTTCTGGGCCGGATGCGCTGCGGGCAAATTCGATCCGCGCGGCTACGTTCTGGACAATCTGACGCTGGAAGAGCGCGCGCTACAATATTACGAGATCACGCGCAGCGTGGCACGGCAGCAGAAGGTGCCGGCCGGCTCCGGCATGCTGGTTGACGGATGGTTAACGGGGATGGGTTAGACCCGGGACGTCCCCACCGTCTCCTATCGGCCTAGAGGCATGGATCGCAGCGCCGCTGACACGACTGACGTCGAGGCCCGATCGTACGGCCTCGCCCTGCGCGATGGGCTTGCCGGGCTGAATGTCGTACAGGTGGCGCGCTGTCTCGTCGCCGTCGCAGCCCTCCTTCTGGTCCTGATAACGCTCGATCCCTTTCCGGACCTGCGCAATCCTGATGTCGCAACCGTGGTCGGCGGACGATTGGCGACGACCTATATTGCGTTCGGATTGCTCGCCGCAGTCGCGGTGCTGTTCACCGTCGCCACCGACGCGCGCTCGCTCAGAAGCCTGGTGACGCCGCTGCATCTCTGCCTCGTCGGCTGGATGCTGATCAATGTCGTGCTGTCCGAGAGTCGCGAGGTCTCGATCCAGCGCTTCGTGCTCGCGGTCAGCGCGACCACGCTTGCGGTCCTGCTGCCGCTGCTGCCGCCGACGCAGCGCAGCTTCAATTTGTGCCTTGGCGTTGCCGCGCTCGTGCTGCTGGTGCTGTGCTATCTCGGCGTTGTCCTCGCCCCGCAATATTCGATCCACACCGCGCTCGACATCACCGAGCCGCAGCTCGCCGGTGACTGGCGCGGAAGCTTTGGGCACAAGAACGTCGCCTCGCCCGTCATGACCATCCTGGTCTATCTCGGCATTTACCTCTGTGCCGTAGGCTCCTTCGTGATGGGACCCGTGATCGCCGCGCTCGCCGGCATCTTCCTGATCTTTACCGGCGGCAAGACGTCGTCAGTGCTTTGCCTCGTCATTTATGCCCTGGCCTCGCTGGTCTACGTCACACGGAGCCTGTGGCTGAAGCGGATCATCTGCTTCGTGCCGCTGATCGTGATGAACCTGCTGACGGTCGGCAGCGTCGCAAGTCCCGCACTGTCGTCCCTCACGCGGCTGCTGCCGGTCGATCCCACCTTCACCGGCCGCTCCGACATCTGGGAGTTTGCGCTCTCGGCCGTGGCGGAAAAGCCGATCATCGGTCACGGCTATGCGGCGTTCTGGGACGACGTCACCGAGCGGCAGACGGCCAAGGGCGCCGAATGGGCGGTCACCGCGGCGCACAGCCACAACAGCTACCTCGACCTCGCCATCACGATCGGCCTGCCGGGCCTGATGCTCGTCATTTTGATCTTCGTTCTTGCGCCACTCCGCAATTTCCAGGCAATCCAGACGCACAGCCACAGCAATGCGCTGGGCAAGCTATTCCTGACCATATGGCTGTTCGGCTTGTACTACGGGACGACGGAAACCTTCCTGCTCGAGCGGCAGAACCCGATCTGGTTCATGTTCGCGCTGGCCGTGGCGGGGCTGCACTTCCTCGCCAGGTTCCAATGCGTCGCGCAAATGCAACCCGAGCGCTGACAGCTTGTCGCAGCCTTCGCGTTCCATATCGGGACATGAGAGACCCTTGCGCGCGGCCCCCGACGGTGTCGGCTTAACGATAAGCAGTGACGTAACTTGTGGTCTGCGACAAAACATAATCTATCTGGAAACGTTCAGTAATTGTATGCCCCGCGAATGGCGTTTCTTAGCCTCGAGCAACTAGATGGTCGGGTGTCCAGCACGTCGGGAATCTCAGTCGATTTCATGCGTGACTGGCGACGGGCCGCATTGCGCCTGAACGCAGGCCATCGCACCGCGTTCCAGCATGGTTACTGGCTTGGTGCCTGGTACGAGGCCTTTCACGGCGTCGCGCCGCTGATTGCCGTGATCTCCGATGCCGCGACGGGCAAGGACATCGCGATGGTGCCGATGATCAGCCACATCAGGCGCGGCATCCGCGTCGTCGAGTTTGCCGATCTCGGGGTCTCCGACAACAACGCGCCGATCCTCGCCTGCGACGCCACGTTCGATGCGACCGGTGCGCATGCGATCAGCGCGGCGCTGGTCGATGGCTTGCGCGCCTTGCCGGACCGATTCGACCTGCTGCGTCTGAAGAAGATGCCGGCCTATGTCGGCGGCAAGCCGAACCCGCTGGTCGGGCTCGGCCGTCTCGGATCCTGCTCGCTTAACGGCAACCTCGTGCTGACCGGCGACGATTATGCGGACTACCAGGCGTCGATCAAGCGCATGCAGATGCCGCGCTGCTGGCGCGTGTTCAGCCGCCATGCCGGCGCGCGGTTCGAGATCGCCACGGATGTCGCTCGCGCGCACGAGCTCCTCGACGTGATGGATGTCCAGCAGCAGGAGCGCATGCAGAAGCTCGGCTCGCGCTTCGTCCTCAACGACGAGGCCCACGCCGGCTTCTATCGCGACGTGGCCGAGAAGGGTGTCGCGGAAGGTTATGCCATCGTCTCGGCGCTCGTGTGCGACGAGGGCATCGTCGCCACCACGCTCGGCGTCCGTTATGGCGCGACCTATTTCCTGCTGCGCATAGGCCATGCCGGCAAGCGCTGGGCGGGCTGCTCGCCGGGGCTGCTCGTGACCGAGCGCACCTTGGCGGCGCTGCATGCGCAGGGCGTGCGCCGCTTCGATCTCAGCATCGGCAATCACGACTACAAGCGCCGTTTCGGGGCCGAGCCGGTCCCGCTGACCGATGTCAGCGTCGCGCTGTCCTGGCGCGGGCTGCCCTATGTGCTGCGCGACCATGCTGCGCAGGGATTGCGCCGCCATCCAAAGCTCGCTGCCCTCGCGTCGCGGGCGATGGGCAAAGCAGCACGCTGACGCGAGCTGCGCCCGTGGTTGTAGCCGTCACTCGCATATCGCAAGCGTTGTGCTATCGTTGCCTCGGCAGCCCGGAGGCGACATGGACGATCGTTCGGACAAATTTCGCGCGTTCTATGCGCAGTTGATCTGCGCCGCGGCCAGGACCACGGATCCCCGTATCGAGCAGGCGTTTCGCACGGTCAGGCGCGAGCCCTTCGCCGGACCAGGGCCGTGGTCGATCTCGTTCGGCGGCCACCCCTATGTCGTGACGCCCGACGATGATCCGGCCTTCCTCTATCAAAATGCGCTTCTGGCGCTGGACCCTTCGCGCGGCGTCAACATCGGCATGCCCGGCGCGCATGCTTATTGGCTCGGCGGCTGTGCTGTGAAACAAGGCGAGACGGTGATCCAGATCGGCGCCGGCACCGGCTATTACACCGCAATTCTCGCCGATCTCGTGGGTCCCAAAGGCCGCGTCTATGCCTATGAGATCGACGAACGCCTGGCGCCGCTCGCGCGCGAGAATCTGAAAGATATCGCTGAAGTCGAGCTGCGCGAGCGCTCGGGCATTGCGTCCGATCTGCCCCGCGCGGACGTGATTTATGTCTGTGCGGGCGCGGTGCAGCCGGCCATGGAATGGCTCGAGGCGTTGCGGCCCGGTGGGCGGCTGGTGTTTCCATTGGCGCCGGAGGGCGTGCTCGGCGGCATGCTGATGATCACGCGCGCCGATCAGGGTACGATCTGGCCCGCCAAATTCCTGGGGCGGGCCCAGTTCATCGGTTGCGCGGGACTACAGGATGCGGATGCCGGCCGGCGATTGGCGGAGGCGTTCGCAAAAGGATGGGAGAGCGTGCAGTCGTTGCGGAGAGGGGACGCGCCCGACGAGACCTGCTGGTTTTCCGGCGACGGCTGGTGGCTTTCGACCGCGCCGGCGCCCGCACCGGCGGTCAGCATCCCATCGCACGCGGACATCACGCAGGCTTAGCGCGTCAAGATCCCGCGCAACCGGCACAGTGAAACCGGCCGCGGGAAGCACGGAACAAGCTGCGGCAATACCAGCGGCGCGTCAGCGCCTGCACCGGTCTGCGGATCATCTGCGCCATCAAGAGAAGTTCGAAAGCCATTCTTGTCGTAAGTCCTGTCGTTCCTGCTGACATAGATGGGGCGGCATTCCCGTCAGAGAATGCCGCCCACATCGCATCAGCCATGCAGCTGGTTGTTAGCTTTAACTGCGAAGCTTAGCCATGCAGCTTCTTCGCGGTCTCCGCGATCTGGCGCCCTTGATAACGCGCGCCAGCGAGCTCGTTGGTGCTGGGCTGGCGGCTGCCGTCGCCGCCCGTGATGGTGGTGGCGCCGTAGGGCGAACCACCGGTCACCTCGTCGAGCTTCATCTGGCCGGCGAAGCCGTAGTTCAGGCCGACCACCGTCATGCCGAAATGCAGGAGGTTGGTGATGATCGAGAACAGCGTCGTCTCCTGGCCGCCATGCTGGGTCGCGGTTGCCGTGAAGGCGCCGCCGACCTTGCCGTGCAGGGCGCCCTTGGCCCAGAGGCCGCCGGCCTGGTCGAGGAAGTTCGCCATCTGCGAGGCCATCCGGCCGAAGCGGGTGCCGGTGCCGACGATGATCGCGTCGTAATTGACAAGATCTTCGATCTTGGCGATCGGAGCCGCCTGGTCGACTTTGTAATACGAGGCTTTTGCGACTTCGGCCGGCACCAGCTCCGGCACGCGCTTGATGTCGACGGTCGCGCCGGCCTCGCGCGCGCCTTCTGCGACGGCGTTGGCCATCGCTTCGATGTGGCCATACGCGGAATAATAGAGGACGAGAACTTTGATCATGGTGGTCTCCGTGGGGATCGAGTGAGATGGTTGATTGCTTGGAGCGTTACGCCGCGTCGACGAGCACGAGCTCGGAGTCTTCCAGAGCCGTGATCTTCAGCCTGGCCTCGTCGCGGATCGCGGCGCCGTCGCGGGCGTTGACGCGCACGCCGTTGATTTCGACGGCACCTGCCGCCGGCACCAGGTAGAGGTTCCGTGACTTCTCGGGCTCGTATTCCGCGCTCTCGCCGGCCTTCAGCGTCGTCGCCAGCACCCGTGCATCGGCGCGGATCGGCAGCGCGTCCTTGTCGTTCGCGTCGCCGCTCGCAATCGTGACGAGCTTGCCCGAGCGGTCCGCCTTCGGGAACGGCTTCGAACCCCAGGTCGGCTGGCCGCCGCGAGCGGTCGGCTCGATCCAGATCTGGAAGATCCGGGTCTTGGTCGGCTCGAGATTGTACTCGGAGTGGCGGATGCCGCTGCCCGCGCTCATCACCTGCACGTCGCCCGCCTCGGTGCGTCCCTCATTGCCGAGGCTGTCCTGATGGGTGATCGCGCCTTCGCGCACATAGGTGATGATTTCCATGTTGGCGTGGGGATGGGCCGGGAAGCCGGTGTTCGGTGCGATCTCGTCGTCGTTCCACACCCGCAAGGCGCCGTGACCAATGTTGTTCGGGTCGTAGTGGCTTGCGAAGGAGAAATGATGCTTGGCCTTGAGCCAGCCGTGATCAGCGCCGCCGAGTTTTGCGAAGGGTCTGAGTTCGATCATTTGCGTAATCCCTTGTTAGCTGGATGTCTTAGGCGCCGAAGCCTCCGTCGACGTTGAGCACGGTGCCGGTGACGAAGGAGGCTTCCGGGCTTGCGAGGAACACGACGCCGGCTGCGACTTCCTCGGGGCGGCCGAAACGCTGCAGCGCGTGCTGCTTGCGCTGGGTCTCGGCAAACTCGCCGCCGTCCTTTGGATTCATGTCGGTGTCGATCGAGCCGGGCTGCACCACGTTGACGGTGATGCCGCGCGGGCCAAGGTCGCGTGCCGCACCCTTGGTGTAACCAACCACCGCCGCCTTGGTGGCGACGTAGTCGGCAAGGCCCGGGAACGAGGCGCGATCAGCGAGCATCGAGCCGACGGTGACGATGCGGCCGCCTTCGCCCATCAATTGCGCAGCGGCGCGGATCGCCGCGATCACGCCATGCACGTTGACCTGGTCCTGGCGGGCCAGCGCCTCGACGTCGGCCTTGGCATCGTCGATCGCGCCGCCATTGGCGACCCCGGCATTATTGACGAGGATGTCGAGACGGCCGAACTCCTTTGCCACGTCGTTGACGAGCTTCGTGACGTCCTTGGCCGAGGCCTGGTCGGCCTTGAAAGCACGGGCCTTGACGCCCTTGGCCTTCAGTTCGGTGACGACGGCTTCGGCCTTTTCGGGCGAGGCGATGTAGCTGATCGCGACATCCGCGCCTTCGTCGGCGAGAGCGCGGGCCGAGGCCGCGCCGATGCCGCGCGAACCGCCGGTGACGAGGGCAACCTTGCCCGAGAGCTTCTTGGTCATTGGATTTCTCCAGTCCTGAATTTCTGATGACGCTTGGATAAGCCTCCGCCTGTGGTATAGAAATAGAAACTGTCGAAACACATTGTTTCTTTAAACACCCCAATTGGACGGCTCCCATGGCAAAACTCCCCGATTTCGAGGCTCTCGCGATTTTCGCAAAAGTCGTGGAATTACGGTCGTTTGCAGCGGCCGCCGGCGAGCTTGCGATGTCGAAGGCGACCGTGTCCAAGGCCGTGACGCGGCTGGAGGAGCGGCTCGGCGCCCGGCTATTCAACCGCACCTCGCGCCGGCTCGCGCTGACCGATGCCGGCCACAAGCTCGCCGAACGCGCGACGCGCCTGCTCTCCGACGGCGAGGCGGCGGAGAACGAGGCGCTGGCGCAATCGGTGGCGCCGCGCGGGCTGGTGCGGCTCGCCGTGCCCATGACGTTCGGGATCAAGGCGGTGGCGCCGCTGTTGCCGGAGTTTTTCGAAACCTACCCGGAAGTCTCGGTCGATCTGCATTTGAGCGATGCGACCGTCGATTTGATCGGCGAGGGCTTTGACATGGCGGTGCGGATCGCGCGGCTGCCGGACTCGTCGCTGATCGCGCGACGGCTCTTCACCATGCCGCGCTTCACGGTGGCCGCGCCATCTTACCTCAAGAAACACGGCCGGCCGACGCACCCGATGCATCTCGCCGGGCACAAATGCTTCAGCTACGCTTACCTCACCACGCCCAATGTCTGGCACTACACCAATGCGGCCGGCGAGCAGGCCAGCGTGCGTCCGGGCGGCCAACTCCGCGTCAACAATGGCGAGGCCGTGATGCCGGCCCTGATCGCCGGCCTCGGCATCGCTGAACTGCCCGAATTCATCGTCGGCGAAGCCATTTCCTCAGGCGAGGTCGAAGTGATCCTGAAGGACTGGAAGCAGGCCGAAGGCGCCGTGCACCTCGTAACCCCGCCAGGCGGCCCGCGCCCCGCGCGCGTCGAAGCGCTCGGTGAGTTTCTCGCGGCGAAGCTGCCGGGCACCTGCAAGCGGCGGCCTCGCGGGAAGACAAAGACGTCGTAGAGCGAGTTGCTTCAACGTCGCAATGACGGAGTGTGACTACGACACCTTCACGCCGTTGCTTGCGACAATTCGCAAGGCTGGCTTCAGCGTCTCCTCCAACTGCGACTTCAATTCGTGAACGCGCGGGTCGGACGAGCGCGCCGCGCAGACCGCGTATTGATGGACGGATTGCGCCAGGGCATGCCGCGCTTCCGGCGTTCGTGTCATTTCGGGCTCTGAAAGCCGCAGGACGATCGCGGCGAGATTCACCAGCATCTCGTCCAGGGCGACGTCGATGGTTGCTAGTTTTCCCATGGCACACTCCCTTGGGAGGGCAACAATGGCTCTGGGGATCCGTTCCGGACCGAAGCGAACATGGTTAACGCATCGTAAACGGCTTGTTCTTGCCGATCGCGACGCTAGGCTGGGAGCGAAACAAGAAAAATCGGGGGGAGAGACCTGCCATGGATCGACGCGATGTCCTGCGCGCAGTTGCCGCACTGCCGTTGTTGCCCGTGTTGCCGAGCGCAGCATTCGCCCAAACCTATCCCACCCGTAACATCACCATGATCGTGCCGTTCCCGGCCGGCGGCCAGGCCGATCTCGCGGCGCGCCCGGTGGCACAGGCGCTGGAGCGGATTCTCGGCAAGGCCGTCATCGTCGACAACCGCGCCGGCGGCGCCGGCGGATCTGTCGGCAATGCCGCGGCCGCACGCGCCGAGCCCGACGGCCACACGCTCTTGATGACGCTGTCCTCGCTCGCGGTGCTCCCCGAGGCCGACCGGCTGTTCGACCGTCCGGTCGCCTATGAAGTCTCGCAGTTCATGCCGATCGCGCGCGTGCTCGCCGATCCCACGCTGCTGGCGGTGCCGGCCTCCGCGCCGTGGAAGACGGCACAGGATTTCGTCGAGGACGCGAAGAAACGCCCGGGCGAGATCACCTACGGCTCGTCCGGTCCTTACGGCACGCTGCACGTGGCGATGGAGATGTTTGCCAACAGCGCCGGCATCAAGCTGCTGCACGTGCCGTTCCGCGGCGCCGGGCCCGCGCTGACCGCGCTGCTCAGCGGCACTGTGCAGGGAATCGCGGCGGCACCGGGTACGCTGAAGCCGCAGGTCGACGACGGCAAGCTGCGCGTGCTCGGCAATTGCGGCGCGCAGCGCATCGCGAGTTTCCCTGATATCCCGACCTTTCAGGAGCTCGGCTACAAGGATGTCGAGATGTACATCTGGGCCGGGCTCTTTGCACAGAGTTCTCTTCCTGCGCCGATAGCGACCAGACTGCGCGAAGCGATGGGGCAGGTGATGACCAGTCCCGACGTGCTCAAGACCTTCGACACCTCGGGCAGTCTCGTCGCCTATCAGGACGCGCCAGCGTTCTCCGAGTTCGTCGCGGCTGACAGTTCGCGGCTGATCGCGGCGGTCAGGAAGATCGGCCGGGTCGAGTAGGTTCCATCCGCGCTTCACATTTTTTTGTTGGGCCAGAACCTGACCGCGTCTCATTGATTGAAGACAAATCAAGGGACTCAAGAAGGAATCGGGACATGCGAACAGAGCGAATTGCGCTGGGTGTGGCGCTGATAGTCGGCGGCATGGTCGCGCAAGGGGCGGCCTTCGCGCAGGAAAATCGCGGCACAATGGAGCAACAGATGGCGTGCACGCCGGATGTCTGGCGCCTGTGCAGCGATCAGATTCCGGACGTGAACCGCATCACGGCTTGTCTGCAGCAGAACGCGCCGCAGCTCTCGAGCGGCTGCCGTGCGGTGTTCCAATCCAACAACCAGATGCAGCCGCAGCAGCCGGTCCCGCGCGGCCGGGCTATGCCGCCGCCGCGCTACAACAATGCGCCGCCGCGCTATAACGAGGCGCCACCGCCGTCGCGACCTGACGATGACGACGACTGAAGCATGATCCGCAAAGGTGCGCAGCGGGTGGCGCGAAGATGCGGTCGCACCGCCTCGTTCAGCGCTCGCCCTTGCTGTCCGACTCAGGTCGATTTCGGAGTGCTGTCCGCAAGAGGGCACCGAAGAGCAATGCTGCGACTGGCCAGTGGAACCAGATCTTGTGCATGCCACTGAAAACATTGATCAGAATCAGAAAGGCCGACACCGTGAGGGCCGCTGCAACCGGGCGGGGCAGCTTCGCCAGCCAATCCGAGACGACACGCGTCCACGAGGATGGCTCGTGCCTGTCGCCAATCCGCGGAGCACCAGCTTCCCCTTGGGAAGTGGGACTTTTGCTAACTGGGAAGCTCCGTCCCTGAGCGGTTCGGCCGCTCATCGTCACCCGATAGCTGGTCAGGGGAGCAACGTTCTTCATTGGTCGCTGGCCGAGGCAGTCGAAGCCAACGGATAATTTGTTGTGCACCTGATCGTAGACGGAACTCGAGATCACGACCCCGCCGGGGTCGGCAAGTTCTTGCAGCCGCGACGCGATATTGACCCCGTCGCCATAGATGTCAGAACCGTCCACCATCACATCGCCGAGATTGATGCCGATGCGAAACCGCATCGGGTGCGCGTGAGGCGGGTCCGAATCCTGATTGGCAATTTCCTGCTGAATCTCGACCGCACATTGCACGGCCTCGACGACGCTGGCGAACTCGGCGATTACAGCATCGCCCCAAGTATTTACGATGCGGCCGTCATGACGCTCCACCAATCCTGCAATGGCAGTGCGGTAGCGGCGGAGCGTCTCCAACGTTCCGGTCTCGTCGGCTTCCATGAGGCGAGAATAGCCGTGCACATCAGCGCACAGGACGGTGGTCAGTCGTCGTTTCACCTTGTCGTCGGCCATGACACCCATGGTAGCCTCCCTGACTGGCAAATGCATCAGGCATCGCATCTGGCGCCATCGCGGTTCAACGACCGATCGATCTGCGCACCGCGGTCTATGAGTGCAGTCGCAGCTGCCTTAGGGCTTGTGCTCGCACACATCGACCCATTCGGCCGCGGTTAGCTCGGCCATTCGGTCCGGCGTGATACGCACCGCGCTGTGGGTCGAGCCCGCGGCCGGCACCACGACGTCGAACGCCTTCAGCGACACATCGCAATAGACCGGCAGCGGCGACCTCAGCCCGAACGGGCAGACGCCGCCGACCTCGTGGCCGGTGATCTCGGCGACCTCTTCCAGCCCCAGCATCTTCGGCTTGCCGCCGAATGCCGCCTTGACCTTCTTGTTGTCCATCCGCGAGGTGCCGGCGGCGACGATCAGGATCACGCGCTCGCCGATCCGCAACGACAGCGTCTTGGCGATCCGCCCGGGCTCGACGCCATAGGCTTCGGCCGCCAGCGTCACGGTCGCGGAGCTGATCGTGGATTCGATGACGGATATGTCGGGGGCTTTCTCGGCGAAGAAGGCGCGAACGGATTCCAGGCTCATTCCAGTCAGCTCATTCCAGACTTACGGCGGGCGGCGATCCCCGGGTCATCCCTGGACGATCCCGGGCAGCTCCGAGAGAGAACGGACGCGATGATCCGGCGCAAAGCCGAGCTCGTCCATCTGGGTCCGGATCGCCTTGAACATCGTCAGCGGTGCCACGAGTTCATTCTCGACGCAAGCCAGCGCCATCGCTTCGGGCGTCACCCGTTCGATCCATGCGACATTCAATCCGAACGACTTTGCGCCCGCGACGTCCCAGGGATTTGAGGAGACGAACAGAACCTCGTTCGGTGCGGTGCCGAGCACCTCGCCGATCAGCGAGTAGGCTTCCGGAGATGGCTTGAAGATCTTCTTGGCATCGACGCTGATGGTGGCATCGAGCAGGCGGTCGAGGCCGGTGTTGCGCACGAGCGCATCGAGCATGTCCGGGCTGCCATTGGAGAGGATGGCGAGTTTTCGCGGTTTCAAGGTCGCAAGCGATGTCGCTGCATCGGAATAGAGGTCGAGATGCAGGTACTTCTCGATCACGCGCTCGAATACCTCGTTCTCATAGGCGAGCCCGAGCACGCGCAGCGTATAAGCGAGCGAGTCGCGCGTGACGACGGAGAAATCCTGGTAGCGCCGCATCAGCGAGCGCAACCAGGTGTATTCAAGCTGCTTGATGCGCCAGATCTGCGTGATGATCTCGCCGTAGCCCGGAAACCCATCTTCGGTGATCTCCGCGACCGACTGGATGTCGTAGAGCGTCCCGTAAGCGTCGAAGACGACGGCTTTGAGGGGCAATTGGCTCGCTCCTTTGGGATCTTTGCGGGGGCGCACGGACAATACCGCAACGGCCTGGTACGCGACAAGGTCGGAACCTTCTTCAAAAAAACGTCACCCCGTCGACCTCGCGCAGCAGATTGACACTGCCGCCGGCAGGCGTTTAATTCAGGGCACGGGGATTTGCGATCTCCCCGCGAGGCGACATGCCCAAGTATCGCGTCCTGGTCACCAAGGACGCTGCATGTCTTCATTCATCTCGATCTCACCAGAGAAATTGTCCCGTCAATTGGTGCCGCCAGCGCGCCGAGCCTCGTCGATGTCCGTATCGACGAGGACCGCGCGGTCTATTTGCGCACTCGACAAGACGGCGAGCACCAGGAGCTAGCGAGCACCCGGGGCAAGTTGGGGACGACAATGAAGTGGAGGACTCCATGACCACGAATACCGACCGCCGAGACTTCATCAGGGGCGTGGGGGCCGCCGCGGTATCGACCGCAATACTCGCGGGTCCGCAAGCCCTTGCGCAAGCCAATCAGCCAACAGGAGCCAGGCCAATGACATACCAGCCCAAGCCGATGCCGTTCGATCCGAAATCCATTGCCGGCATCTCGGAGAAGGTGCTCGTCAGCCACTACGAGAACAACTATGTCGG
Source organism: Bradyrhizobium sp. McL0616 (assembly GCF_049993385.1). NCBI lineage: Bacteria > Pseudomonadati > Pseudomonadota > Alphaproteobacteria > Hyphomicrobiales > Nitrobacteraceae > Bradyrhizobium > Bradyrhizobium sp. McL0616. The sequence continues at coordinate 7,838,185 of NZ_CP188255.1, read as the reverse complement.
CGCCGTAAAGCGACTCAACGCGATCGGAACGCAACTCGCCGAGCTCGACTTCGCGAAAGCTCCGAACTTTGTCATCAACGGCCTGAAGCGCGAGGAACTCGTCGCGTCAAACTCGATGATCCTCCATGAAATCTATTTCGACGGGCTCGGCGGTGCCGGCAAGCCGAGCACACCACTTGCCGACGCGATCGCGCGCGATTTCGGCAGCATGGAGCGGTGGCGCGCGGAGTTCTCGGCTATGGGCAAGGCCGAAGGCGGCGGATCCGGCTGGGTGATTCTTTCCTACTCACCGCGCGACAAGCGGCTGGTCAATCAGTGGGCTGCCGACCACACGACGACGCTGGCCGGCGGACGCCCCGTGCTGGTGCTCGACATGTATGAGCACGCCTATCACATGGATTATGGTGCCGCGGCCGCGAAGTATGTCGACATCTACATGGAAGCGATCAAATGGGACAACGCTGCAACACTGTACGATCAATACAGGCGGGAAGCTTAGGCGTTGTGCAAGAAATGAGCGTAGCGCTCTTGGGGGCGGCGTTGTTCCTATTGTTGGTGGAAGGAAACGCGATGGCAGAAACTGTAAATTTTGACAACGCAGCGACCGGTGCAGCGCCCGAAGGCTGGACTCTGACGATGACGGGTCGTGGCCAGCCCAAATGGACGGTCGAGGTGGAGTCGACGGCGCCAAGCAAGCCGAACGTCCTGAAACAATCTGGTCAGGCGACGTTTCCAGTGGCGCTCAGGAACGGTACCAGCATCCTAGACGGGTTCGTCGAGGTCAAGTTCAAGGCGATTGCAGGCTCCGAGGATCGTGCGGCCGGTATTGTCTGGCGCGCAAAGGATGCCGACAACTACTATGTCGTGCGGGCCAACGCGCTTGAAGACAATGTTGTGCTCTACAAGACGATCAAGGGTGTTCGCAACGCGCTCGATATCGTCGGCCGGAAAGGCGGCTATGGCGTCAAGGTGTCGGTGCCATCAGGTCAATGGCATTCCCTACGTTGCGAATTCGCGGGAAAGCTATTCAAGGTAACGTATGACGGCAAGCCGATGTTCGAGGTCGAGGACGAATCGATCAGGGACGCCGGCATGATCGGCTTGTGGACCAAGGCCGACAGTGTCACCGTATTCGACGACCTGACATACGGTGCGCTGAACTAAGGTTAAAGTCGGCGTCGACCCGCTCACGTCGGAGAAACCATGCTCGCTCGAACCCTGCTTGCGGCCACCGTCCTGTTGATGCTCGCGCACCCGGCAATGGCGCAGAAGCCGCTCGCGACCTACAAATCTCTGAGTCCCGAGCTGGCGCTTGATCTGGCCCGGGCATCGCTTGGCGATTGCCGACGCGGGTACCAGGTCGCCGTCGCGATCGTCGATCGCTTCGGGGGGACACAGGTGATCCTTCGTGACAGGTTCGCAGGTGCTCACACCGTTCCAACGGCCTCAGGCAAGGCGTGGACCGCAGCAACATTCCGTACCAGCACCACCGAACTGAATGCGTAGGCGTCGAAGACGACGGCTTTGATGCTCATTGTCCGTCCCTTTGAAGCGTTACGGGCACGCGGACTATACCTAAATGGCCACCTTACCGTCCTTTGCTATTCTTGGCGTCCCCTGACAGCAGCTTCATGACCGGCGGCGAGGTTTACGTCGACCGAGGCCTGGCACAAGTCTGAGGCCTTGAGCGCCTGAGCGTGAGGGCTTCGGCAACCGGTCGAAGCCCTCAACGCGCCGTGGTGATGAGTAAGCGGCTAGATGCCCAGCAGCTTCCTCGCGTTGGCTTTCAGCACCTTCGGCCGGATCTCGTCGCGGATCTCGATCTTGGCAAAGTCCGACAGCCAGCGGTCCGGCGTGATCACCGGCCAGTCCGAGCCGAACAGCATCTTGTCCTGCAGGATCGAGTTGATATAGCGCACCAGGATCGGCGGGAAATATTTCGGCGACCAGCCGGAGAGGTCGATATAGACGTTCGGCTTGTGGGTCGCGACCGACAGCGCCTCTTCCTGCCAGGGGAAGGAGGGATGGGCGAGGATGATCTTGAGGTCGGGGAAGTCAGCCGCGACGTCGTCCATGTACATCGGGTTGGAATATTTCAGCCGCATGCCCATGCCGCCGGGCATGCCCGAGCCGACACCGGTCTGGCCGGTGTGGAATAGCGCGATGGCGCCGCCATTGTTGATCTCTTCATAGAGCGGATAGGCCATGCGGTCGTTGGCGTAGAAGCCCTGCATGGTCGGGTGGAATTTGAAGCCGCGCACGCCGTATTCCTCGATCAGCTTGCGGGCCTCGCGCACGCCGAGCTTGCCCTTGTGCGGGTCGATCGAGACGAAGGGGATCAGGACGTCGAGATGGTCGGAAGCGATCTCCAGCATCTCTTCATTCTTGTAGCGGCGGAAGCCCGTCTCGCGCTCGGCATCGACCGGGAAGATCACCGCTGCGATGTTTTTCGAGCGGTAGTAGGCGGCGGTCTCCGGCACGGTCGGCGGATGCTTGTGCGGCGACTTGAAGTAATCCGCCATCTGCGACTGGAAATCGTCATAGCCGTCGTCGGGATGGGTGCCGCAGGGCTCCTCGGCATGGGTATGGATGTCGATCGCGACGACGTCGTCGATATTGGGCAGCTTCAGCTTCGGCATTGGTTTCCTCCCGACGGGTTACCAAATTGATTATATGATATAACGAAATTGGCAAGCGCCGCGTGCGGGAAGCATTGGTAGGTAGCAATCCCTGAGCTAATGTTTCCGCAACGATAAGGGGTAAGGGAGGCCGAAAATGGCAGGCGCGCAAGCCTTCGAGACCGATTTCTGGAAAGATGCGCAATCGCGCAAGGTATGGGACGAAATCGTCCCGGGCGAGCCGCGCAAGACCATCCCCTATACGCTTACGCGCGAGGCGATCGCGCTCTACTGCAAGTCGGTCGGCGAGACCCATCCGCTTTATTTCGACGAGGCCTATGCGCTGACCACCCGATACCGCGGGCTGATCGCGCCGCCCTCGATCCACATCATGCTGATGTTCGCCTGCACGCCCGCGGACGACTGGATGCGCTCGCCGGGCACGGTCAATGCCGGGCAGTCCTGGAGCTACAACATTCCGGCTCGCCCGGGTGATGTCATTCGGCTCGAGGCTCGCGCGCTCGACAAGTTCATCAAGCGCGAGCGGCTGTTCGTGGTGCACGACAACGTCTTTTTCAACCAGGCTGGCGACGTCATTTGCTCCGGCCGCGGCTGGACCATCAGGCCGGCGTGAAGGAGCGCGCGAGATGACCGTGACATTCGAAAGCCTCAAGGCCGGCGATTCCATCGAAGGGCCAGCCTTCGCCGTTTCGCGCGAATCCATCCGCCTGTTCTGCGATGCCTCGCTCGACTACAACCCGCTGCATCTCGACGACGATTTTATGAAAGGCAGTTTCGGCAAGACCCAGTTCGGCGGCGTGATCATGCACGGCATGAATAATTTCGGTCTGATCTCGCGCATGCTCACCGACTGGGCCTACCCGGCAGGCGCGGTCCACCGCCGGCTCGAGACCCGATGGGTCAAGCCGGTCCGCCCGGGCGACACGATCCAGCCCTCAGGACTGATCAAGGCGAAGCAGGTCACCGCTAAATCGCGCTGGGTCCTGATCGACGTCGTCGTGCGGAACCAGAACGAGGAGCGCGTTGCGACCGGCGAGGCGATGGTCGAATTTCCACTCTAAAAGGGCCGTTTTCGCCCTATCCCGAGGTTAATCAGCCCCGAATGGCCCGTTTGCATTGACATCCGGTCCCGCCATGCCTTAAGAACCGCCCCGTCCCGGGCGGTCGTCCGCCGGCGGGGAAAATCTCATTTTGCCACATTCGCGCGTGCCGAAACGGTAGTGCCGAACACGGCCTTTCGAACGTTCAGGATTCTGCCATGAAGGTCCGTAACTCGCTGAAATCGCTGCGCGGTCGCCACCGTGCCAACCGCCTGGTCCGCCGCAAGGGCCGGGTCTATGTGATCAACAAGGTGCAGCGCCGCTTCAAGGCTCGTCAGGGCTGATTTTGCCCTGCCGGACGCCTCGCGCGCGCCCCGCAAGACCACGGTCTCACACGAGTTTGACGCCGCCCTGCTTTGCAAGGGCGGCTTTACGCGTTTAGACTTTGGCCATGACAGTGAGATTCCGTTTCGCGCGCACCCTGTGTCTGGCCCTCGTTCTGGGAACCGCCGGCTTCGCGCCGGCCTTGATCGATCCTGCCTTGGCGCAGGATGATCCGGCCCCGCCCTCAAGGCAGCAGAAGAAGCTGCCGGAGGCGCCGGCCAAGTTGCCCAAGATCGATCGCACCAAGAATCTCGACTTCCTGTTCGGCGCGCTCAAAGCCGCTCCTGACGATGACAGCGCCAAGAATGTCGAGGCGCGGATCTGGGCGATCTGGCTCCAGACCCCTAGCGACACCGCGGCGCTGTTGATGGCGCGAGCCAAGGCTGCCGTCGATGCGCAGAAGATCGACATCGCGATCAAGCTGCTGGATTCGGTCATCAAGCTCAGGCCTGACTACATCGAAGCCTGGAACCGCCGCGCGACGCTCTATTACATGCAGAACGATTACGGCCGCTCGCTCGCCGACATCCGCGAGGTACTGATCCGGGAGCCCCGTCATTTCGGCGCGCTCGCAGGCCTCGGCATGATCATGCAGGAGGTCGGCGACGAGAAGCGTGCGCTCGAGGCCTACCGCAAGGCGCTCGCCGTCAATCCGCACCTCGAAAAGATCCCCGACCAGGTCAAGGCGCTGACCGAGAAGGTCGAAGGCCGCGACATCTAGCCGACAAGTTGATCATTTCCCGAGCGATTGCGGCGCACGCGGATTAACCACGATCACATGGATCACGCTGCGAGGGGTATTGTCGGCGCCCCAGCAGGCCTACTTGCATGGCAGGAGCAAAAGCCATGAAGCGTTTGATCTTTGCTTGTAGCTTGCTGTTGGCGTCGGGGACAATGAGCCTTGCCGACGGACTGTTCTGGGTGGTCGGCAATCACGCCACCGGCAAATGCAACATCGTGACCCGCAATCCGGTCATCGACGGCGACATCTGGTTCGGCGACGGTCCCTACAAATCCATGGCCGACGCCAAGCTTGCTCGCTCGACCATCCGTGCCTGTCCTGCGCCCGCCCCCGACGAGGAAAAGGCCGAGGACAGCACGAACTAGGCTTAGTGCAGGACGCTGCCGCCGCGCTCAGTGAGACCATGGTCGACGGCCGCTGCGTAAGCCTTTGCAAGCTCCGCCTCGAGATGCTCGTTGATCAGGAGCAGCGCCCGCAAGGCACCGCGCAAGTCGCCGTTGCAGCTCGCGACGATCTCGTCGATTGCAGTGTCGTTCGATCTGAAGCTCATCGAAAAATCCTCCGGTTCAAACCAGGGCAAATTCTGCCGGTCGTTCCTGCATCCCCCGGGGGGTTGCGGGGAGGATCGGCGCCCATCCGCGTCTAGATGGCGGAACCGACCGTGGCGATTATAAGGAAGCTGCGATGACGAGTGCATGAAGCTGGTCCGAGGCTTGTGGCGCGCTGGGAACGTCATTGATTCTATTGTGTTTTTCAGATTTAGATTATGCACATATCCACAGCCCCGGCATTTTCGATGGAAGCGCTGACGCCCACGGGGCGAAACTGCCGTGTGCCAAGACCCGTAGCTGTGATGTGCCCTGGATTGCCCGGACTCTCTCCATGATCGTGATGTCAGTCGTGACGGCGCTGGTTCTGCTGGCGCTGGTCTCGCAGGCCGGCGTGTTGGCTGTGCAGCGTAGTTTTCCGCCGCAAGGCCGGATGATCGAGGTCGAGGGTGCTGTGCTCCACGTCGTCGATATCGGTCCGCGCGATGCCGGCCTGCCGATCGTAATGCTGCACGGTGCAAGCTCCAATCTCGAGGCGATGCGCCATCCGCTCGGCGACCTCCTCGCCAGGGAGCATCGCGTCATCCTGATCGACCGTCCCGGCCACGGCTGGAGCACGCGTGCGCGGCGGCGGGATTCGACGCCCGAAATCCAGGCGTGGATGATCGACCAGGCGCTTGGCAAGCTCGGGGTCGATCGCGCCGTCTTCGTCGTGCATTCCTGGAGCGGGGCGCTCGGCGCACGGCTGGCGCTCGATCATCCCCGCCGCGTTGCCGGTCTCGTGATGCTCGCGCCCGTGACCCATCCCTGGCGCGGCGGCGTTGGCCGTTACAATGAAATCATCGCAATGCCATTGATCGGCCCGCTGCTCGCCTACACCGTCACGCTGCCGCTGGGGTATTTCGTTGCCGAAGCCGGCGCGCGCAATGTCTTCCTGCCGCAGACGATGCCGGACGGATTCATGCAGGATTCTGCGACGCCGCTGCTGCTGCGCCCGCGCGAGTTCATCGCCAATGCCTATGATCTGGTGACGCTGAAGGAAGCGGTGGCCGCGCAAGTCGCGCGCTATGGCGAGATCAAAGCGCCGGTCACGATCATCGCCGGAGAGCCTGACAAGACGGTGAAGACAGACATCCACGCGCGCCCGTTCGCCGCTCAGGTGCCGAATGCAAAGCTGATCGTGCTGCCCGATCTCGGCCACATGGTGCAGAACGCCGTGCCGAATCTCGTGAAGACGGAGGTCGAGACGATGATCGGGAAGATCGTCCCGGCGCAGGCGGCCGCCGATTAGCGACCGCCTCTTATCCGTTTACTGCTTGATCTTCCCGTCCTTGTCGAACTGCGAGACATAGGTCCAGAGATTGTTGATCTCGGTCTCGTTCTTGATGCCGGCGAACGCCATCTTGGTGCCCGGAATCTTGGCCTTGGGGTCCTTGATGTATTCCTTGAACTGCGCCTCGTTCCAGGTGATGCCGGAATTCTTGTTCGCATCCGAATAATTGTAGTCCGGCGCGGTGCCGGACTTGCGGCCGTCGAGGCCGTTGAGCTCGGGGCCGACCTTGTTCTTGGCGCCTTCGCCGATCGCGTGGCAGGCTAGGCATTTGTTGAACGACGATTTGCCGGCCGCGGCATCCTGCGCCATCGCGGTGGAGGCCGTGGCAGTGACGGTGAGGATCATCAGCGCGCCAAAAGTCAGTTTTTTCATAGGGTGCTCTTCGTCTCTTTCCCGGTGGGCTGTTATCTGGTCGGCAATCGTCGGACCTTGCCGGTTTTGGCACGGCCCGCTCGGCTTGGACAAGCCACGAAACCATGACAGGTTTCATGATTTCCTACTTGTCCCAGAGCGAACTCGCGCCGGATCGCCGCTCCGACTTTCGGATGGCCTACCCAAACCACGGTGGACGTGGTTGATTTGCCGGAACAAATCGCGAGTCGGAAGGATATGTTATGGCCATCATGATGCCTGCGAGCGACCAGGCCGTGCTCGCGCGCCGCGCCGAGATCGTGGCTGCGCTGCGCGCGATCGTGCCCGGCGAAGGCGTGATCGACAGCGCCGCCGAGATGCGGGCTTATGAATCCGACGGGCTGACCGCCTATCGGCAGCCGCCGATGGTCGTGGTGCTGCCGGATACGACCGAGCAGGTCTCGCTTGTCCTGAAATATTGTGCCGGGCAGGGCATCAAGGTGGTGCCGCGCGGCTCCGGCACGTCGCTGTCCGGCGGTGCGCTGCCGCTGGAAGATGGCGTGCTGCTGGGTCTCGGCAAGTTCAAGCGTATCCGCGAGATCGATTTCGACAACCGCGCCGTTGTCACTGAGCCCGGCGTCACCAATCTCGCGATCAGCCAGGCAGTTGCGCATGCCGGCTTCTATTACGCGCCCGATCCGTCCTCGCAGATCGCCTGCTCGATCGGCGGCAATGTCGCGGAAAATTCCGGCGGCGTGCACTGCCTGAAATACGGCATGACGACCAACAACGTGCTCGGTTGCGAGATCGTCCTGATGAGCGGCGAGATTTTGCGCATCGGCGGCAAGTCGGCGGAAAATTCCGGCTACGATCTGATGGGCGTCATCACCGGCTCCGAAGGCCTGCTCGGCGTCATCACCGAGATCACCGTGCGTATCCTGCAAAAGCCGGAGACGGCACGCGCGCTGATGGTCGGCTTTGCGCAAGTCGAGGCGGCCGGCGAATGCGTGGCGCGCATCATCGGCGCCGGCATCATTCCCGGCGGCATGGAGATGATGGACAAGCCCGCAATTCATGCGGCAGAAGCGTTCGTCCATGCCGGCTATCCCCTCGACGTCGAAGCGCTGCTCATCATCGAGCTCGACGGTCCCAAGATCGAGGTCGACGAACTAATCACGCGTGTCGAGACGATCGCAAATGGCTGCGGTTCAACCACCTGCCAGATCTCGACATCGGAAGCCGAGCGCAATTTGTTCTGGGCCGGCCGCAAAGCGGCGTTTCCCGCCGTCGGTCGCATCTCGCCCGACTATCTCTGCATGGACGGCACGATTCCCCGCGGCGCGCTGCCGAAGGCGCTGGCGCGCATTCGCGAACTCTCGGAAAAATACCAGCTCGGCTGCGCCAACGTGTTCCATGCCGGCGACGGCAATCTGCATCCGCTGATCCTGTACGACGCCAACAAGCCGGGCGAGATCGAGCGCGCCGAGGCGTTCGGCGCCGACATTTTGCGGGCCTGCGTCGAATTCGGCGGTGTGCTCACCGGCGAACACGGCGTCGGCATCGAGAAGCGCGACCTGATGCCGGAGATGTTCAGCGAGATCGACCTCAACCAGCAGCAGCGGCTCAAATGCGCCTTCGACGCGCAGGGCCTGCTCAATCCCGGCAAGGTTTTCCCGACGCTGCACCGCTGCGCCGAGCTCGGCCGCATGCATGTCCATGCGGGCAAGCTGGCATTCCCGGATATTCCGCGGTTCTGACGGCCGGCTCTCCGGCCTGGTGGCGACATGGCGGATGTTGCGATAGGTGCCACGGACGAAGCGCCGGCCGAGCCGCGAACGAAATCGCGGCTGCTGTTCATCGACAACATCCGCTGGTCGATGATCATTCTCGTGCTGAGCATGCACGCCTGCGACACCTACAGTCCGTTCGGCAATTGGTACTATGTGGATCGACAGGCAACCAGCTTCGGCACGGCGCTCTTCTTTGGCATCTACCAGAGCTTCCTCCAGGCCTTCTTCATGGCGGCGCTGTTCTTCATCGCCGGCTATTTCGCCGCCGGCGCCTTCGATCGGAAAGGCTTCCCGAGATTTGCGCGTGATCGGCTGCTCAGGCTCGGCTTGCCGACCTTGCTCTACATGTTCGTGATCGGTCCGCTCACGCAGTATTTTCTCTCCTGGACCTGGGGCAATGGCGGCTTCGGCCATCAATGGCTGACCCATCTGGAGGACGGAGAGTGGCTCTCCGAGACCGGCCCGATGTGGTTCTGTGCGGTGCTGCTGCTGTTCTCGCTTCTCTATGGCCCGGTTCGCCTGTCAGGATGGCGGGAGCCGAACGTCACGCTGCACGGGACCGTGATCGCCCTATTCATCGTTGCCATGGCCGCAGCGACATTTGCCGTTCGCGTAGCCGTGCATGCTGATGCCTCGGTGCTCAACGTCCATCCCGGCGACGTCGCGCAATATGTCCTGATGTTCGCGGCCGGCGCGCTTGGCTATCGCGGCAACTGGATCGCGCAGCTTGCCGAGCGGTCCTGCATCCGCTGGGGGCTGCTTGCGCTGGCGCTCGCCGTGCCGCTGTTCGCCGCGCTGGTGCTGTTCGGTGGTGGCCTGAGCGGCGATACGACGCTCTATGCCGGCGGCTTCAACCTCGTCAGTGCCGGAAAGTGCCTGTGGGAGGCGCTGGTCTGCGCCGGCATGGGGCTCGTGATGCTCGCCGTCTATCGCCGCTACTTCGATACGCAGGGACCGGTCGCCAAATGGCTTTCCGACAATGCGTTCGGCGTCTACCTGATCCATCCGCCGATCCTGATCGGCTTTGCGCTGCTCCTGCACACGCTGCCGCTGGGGGCGATCGCAAAGGTATCGCTATTGACGCTGCTTGCGGCCATCGGCAGCTTCGCAGTGTCGGCGTGGATTTTGCGCAAATCGCCGCTGCGCGCGATCATCTAGTGCCGGGCGCCGCGGCTCGAGCCGCGGCGCTCGGTCCCGATATGGCTTACATCATCCCGTATTGCGTGCGCTCGCGCTTCGCCAGCAACGGCAGGGCTTGCCCCGCGATGTAGGTCTTGAAATGTGCGCTCTCCTGGTGCGCCTTGAAGGCCGCCTCGTCGCGGAACAGTTCGTAGAACAGGAACTGCGCCGGATTGTCCTTGGCGCGCGAGATCAGGAACAGCTTGACGCCGTCCTCGCGCTGCGCCTCGGGCAGGAAGCTGTCGAGGATCGCGGCGACCTTGTCGGCTTCGCCGGGCTTGGCCTCCCATTGCGCGACGACGAGAAGGCCGCCGCCGTCAACCGCGTCGCTGATCGATTTCTGTGTTGCATAATGGTTCATGGTCTTTGCTCCTTGCTGCTGGGCTTGGGATGACGATGTCGTCCATGGCAAGAAGTAGATCGCCAGGGCGGCTGCGAAGACGGCTCCGAAGGCTGGGATCACCGGCCTGTGACTGAGCGCTTCACGGGCACGCGGCGCCCGCCGCGGATGTGTCGATCGTTCCATGCCTGTCTCCATCGGTTGATCGCGCCCCCGTTCGGACAACCTTGTAGCGATGGCCCGCCGGGTTTGGTTCGCCGCTGGTCGAAGTGTCGATGTCGTGAACGCTTCGATTGCGGTCGAAGCGTCGCGGTGGGGTCTCGCGCATCGGCTTCACGCCGCATTTGATTTTGGTGTCGAATTTCGATACCCGCTATGAGGGTGGATACGCTCAGGGTACGAGACGCCAAAGACGTCGAAGAAGTGGTGCGCGCGGCGATTGCCAATGAGCAGCCGCTCGAGATCATTGGCCATGGCAGCAAGCGCGGCATCGGGCACACCATGGCGACCAACGCCGTGCTCGACCTCTCCGCGCTGAGCGCGGTCGTCGCCTACGAACCCAACGAGCTGATCGTCACGCTTCAGGCCGGCGCGCCGGTCGCCGACGTGCTGTCGCTGATCGATTCCAAGAACCAGCAATTCGCCTTCGAGCCGATGAACACGGCGCCACTGCTCGGCACGCCCGCGCTCGGGACCATCGGCGGCATGATCGCGGCCGGCCTCGCCGGGCCGCGCCGCATCAAGGCGGGCGGGGCACGCGACCATCTGCTCGGCGCGCATGCCGTCTCCGGCTTCGGCGACAGTTTCAAGACCGGCGGCAAGGTGGTGAAGAACGTCACCGGCTACGACCTCTGCAAGCTGCTGGCGGGCTCCTGGGGCACCCTGTCTGTCATGACCGAGGTCACACTGAAGGTGATGCCGAAGCCGGAAGCCGAGCGAACGCTGCTGCTCCGCGGGCTCGATGATGCCGCCGCCAACAAGGCGATGACCGCGGCGCTCGGCTCGCCCTTCGATGTGTCTGCGGCTGCGCATCTGCCGAAATCGGCGTTTCGGGGCAGGACCGACGGGCTTGGCGATATCGCAGGCCAGGGCGAGGCGCTGACGGTGCTGCGGCTCGAGGGCATCACGGCCTCCGCCGTCCATCGCGCCGGCTCGCTGCGCGAATTGCTGGCGCCGTTCGGAACCGCGACCCTGATCGAGGACGCGGCGTCGTCCGCGCTGTGGGCCACGATCCGTGACGTCCTGCCGTTCGCGGCAAGCGGCGCGCTCGGCGCCTGGCCGGTGTGGCGGATCGTCTGTCCGCCGGCATCGGGCGCAGCGCTCGGCGCGCAATTGGCGCGCGAGACCGGCGGCGACGTGATCTACGATTGGGGCGGCGGTCTGATCTGGGCGGCGCTGCCGCCGAAGGGCGACGCGCACGCGCCGGCCGTGCGCCAGCGCGCCGGCGCCTTCGGTGGGCACGCTACCCTCATCCGGGCGGCCGAGGACGTCAGGCGCGGCGTCGACGTTTTCCATCCGCAAAGCGAGGGCATTGCCGCCCTGAGCGAGCGGGTCCGCGCCAGTTTCGATCCAAAAGCTATTCTCAACCGGGGACGGCTGACGCGGGGCGTTGCGGCATGAAGACCGAATTCTCACTCGCCCAGCTTGCCGACCCCGACATCGCGGAAGCCGACAAGATCCTGCGCGCCTGCGTCCATTGCGGCTTCTGCACCGCAACCTGCCCGACCTATGTCCTGCTCGGCGACGAACTCGATAGCCCGCGCGGCCGCATCTATTTGATCAAGGAGATGCTGGAGAAGGACCAGGCGCCGACGGCCGAGGTGGTCAAGCACGTCGACCGCTGCCTGTCCTGCCTTGCCTGCATGACCACCTGTCCGTCAGGGGTGAACTACATGCACCTCGTCGACCAGGCCCGGGTCAGGATCGAACAGCGCTATCAGCGGCCGCTGACCGAGCGGCTGTTGCGCCAGGTGCTGGCCTTCGTCCTGCCCGACCCGCAGCGCTTCCGCATCAGCATGCGGCTGGCGCGGCTGGCCCGGCCCTTCGCGGTCTTCCTGCCGACCCCGCGGCCGTCGGCGACGCCCGGCCTGATCCAGCGCATCAAGGCGATGCTGGCGCTGGCACCTGGCCGGCTGCCGGCACCGGGCCCCGCTCCGGGCAGCGTGTTCGCAGCACTCGGCAAGAAGCGCGGCCGGGTCGCGCTGCTCCAGGGCTGCGCCCAGCAGGTGCTGGCGCCGCGCATCAACCAGGCCGCCATCAGCCTTCTTACCCGCCACGGCATCGAGGTCGTCCTGGTCAGGGACGAGCAATGCTGCGGCGCGCTGACCCATCACCTCGGCCACGACGATGATGCGCTGGCACGCGCCCGCGCCAATGTCACGGCGTGGCAGAAAGAGGCGGCAGGCGAGGGGCTCGACGCCATCCTGGTGACGGCATCGGGCTGCGGCACTGTGATCAAGGACTACGGCTATCTGCTGCGCGAGGATCGCGCGCTTGCCGCCGATGCCGCGCAGGTTTCCGCGCTCGCAAAGGACATCACCGAATACGTCGCCGGCCTCGGACTCGCGCCGACGACGCGGGAAGACAACATCGTCGTCGCTTATCACTCCGCATGTTCTTTGCAGCACGGGCAGAAAATCACGGGCCTTCCGAAAGAATTGCTTTCCAAGAATGGATTCGTGGTGAAAGATGTGCCCGAGAGCCATTTGTGTTGCGGTTCGGCGGGGACCTACAACATTCTCCAGCCCGACCTTGCGGGCAGGTTGCGCGATCGCAAGGTCGCCAACATCGCGAGCGTCAAGCCGGACATGATTGCCGCGGGCAATATCGGCTGCATGGTGCAGATTGCCAGTGGCACGTCAATTCCGGTCGTGCACACGATTGAGCTTCTCGATTGGGCTACGGGCGGGTCGCGGCCGGCATTGAATTCGTCGAGCTGAACTTTCCTCCCGGGGTGACGGCCGAAGACGCCCGATCGACCATTGTTCGGCGGCAACAGGAGGACCACGATGGCGAAAGCGACAAAGAAAAAAAGCAAGAAGGCCAAAAAGGCCAAGAAGGTTGTAGCGGCGAAGAAGGCGACGAAGAAGAAGGCGGCCAAGAAGTCCGCAAAGAAGGCAGCGAAAAAGTCGTCCAAGAAATCTGCAAAGAAATCTGCCAAGAAAGCCGCACCGAAGAAGGCTGCCAAGAAGGCAGCAAAGAAGGCTGCGGTGAAGAAGGCGGCGCCCAAGAAGGCCGCGAAGAAAGCAGCACCGAAGAAGCCGAAGGCAGCTTCCGCGCCGAAGCCGGCAGCGCCGGCGCCGGCTCCCGAGCCTGCCGCCGAGACAAGCTGGGCGATGCCTTCGTCTTCTGCGGAGCCGACGCCGGCCGAGGGCCAAAGCTAGGCCAGGCCAGGGTCCAGCCCCCTACCCACGATCGACAATCAGGAAGGCCGCAGCGGTGACGCTGCGGCCTTTTTGCATCGCCGCCGCGGCCTGCCGAAGGCTGCCGCTTTTCGAGTCAGCTTGATTCGGTGCGCGCACGCCACGCGACCGCAGGGCTACGTACTATCCCGGTCCCCTCTGTGCACTTTGGCGTGAAATTAATGTGATCGAGAAGCAACACAGTCTGACAACCTTTCGTGGAATCGCCAGAACGCCTAAAAAGTCGGCAGATGCTCTTGTTTTTTGCTTCACGGTTCACGTCCCCCAATCCAGATTGCCGCGGTAACGAAATTTGAAATCAGGTCGGGTGGCCCGGGGGGCTTCCGGAACTCGACTGGGGTCTAGAACTGGTGATGGGGATCGAAATGAAGAAAATGGCTTTGTTGGCAACGGCGCTGGCAATGGTGGCGACGGGTTCGGCTTTCGCGGCAGATTTGCATGTGAAGGCACTGAAGGCTCCGCCGCCGCCGGCCTTTGACCCCTGGGATATCGCCTTCGGCGGCGCGATCATGAACGACTACATCTTCCGCGGTGTGACCCAGTCGAACCACAAGCCGTCGGTCGCCGCCTATTTCGAGCCCCGCTACAACGTCACCAAGGATCTCCAGCTATACGTCGGCGTGTCCGCGGAGAGCATTTCCTTCGCCAACCGCGCTGCGGCAGAAGTCGACATCTACGGTGGTATCCGCCCGACCTTCGGTGCCTTCGCCTTCGATATCGGCGTCTGGGGTTATCTGTATCCGGGCGGGAGCTGCGCCGACAACGTGCTCACCGGCGGCATTCCGGGCGGCAACGTCTGCGGAATCAGCTCGACCACGATCTTCCTCGCCGACGGCAACGTCATGAAGAAGGACGTCAGTTTCTTCGAAGTCTACGGCAAGGGCACCTACACGGTGAACGACAACTGGGCGCTTGGCGTGACCGAGTACTACTCGCCGAACTTCCTGAATTCGGGTGCTTGGGGCAACTACGCCTCGGTGACCGCCAAGTACACGGCGCCGAGCACGGTTTTCGGCTCCTCGGGCGTCGGCCTGTACGCATCGGGTGAATTCGGTCGGCAGTGGTTCGGCACATCTGACGCCTTCTACGGCACCGGTGTCGGCACCGTTTTCGCCAACGGTATCCCCTACAAGGACTACTACACCTGGAACGTCGGTGTCGGCTTCACCTACAAGGTGTTCACGCTGGATCTGCGTTACTCCGACACCAACCTGAACAAGGGTGATTGCAACGCCTTCACCAGCGCCTTCAACGCCAGTGGCACGACCAGTGTCACCCCGATCAACCCCGGCGGTGCTGGCTCGAACTGGTGCGGCGCGGCTGGCGTTGCCAAGCTCTCGTTCGACCTGACGGCGATGAGCAACCTGAAGTAAGTTTCTTCCCGAGACGACTCCCAAGGGCGGCAGAGCAATCTGCCGCCCTTTTGCTTTGGGATGGAGGGCTTTCGGCCTCAGGGTCGAGACGTGGCTCGAGATTGCGAGGGTGCCTGCGCCTCAAAGTGCGCGTGGAAGAGCGGGTGGACTGCTTCACACTCGGTCAATGACGAGGCCAGAACCAAGACGGCGGGCGTCCCGAGGGCGATCAGGAAGCCGCCGGTCCTTTCGATGCGATAACCCGCCGGCCGCCGCCTCAGCGCGCCGCGCTCGGCTCCTTCTCGGCCGGCGCGCCGCCATCGCCGAGGACGTGGATCTTGCCATCCTCCACCATCGTCACCTTGCGGGTGTGGAAGGCGTCGAGCGTGGAGCGGTGGCCGATCGAGACGATGGTGGCCTGCGGCAGCTTCTCGACCAGCAGCCGGTAGAGCCGGGCCTCGGAGGGCTCGTCGAGCGAGGCGGTGGCCTCGTCCAGGAACAGATAGTCCGGCGCATGCAGCAGCGCGCGGGCGAGCCCCAGGCGCTGCTGCTCGCCGAGCGACAGCATCCGGTTCCAATGGCCCTCCTCGCCAAGCCGCTCGGCGAGGTCCGGCAGGCCGACTGCGAGCACCGCATCCCGGATCCGGGCTGCCTGGAACGCGCCGGGCGCTGCAGGATAGATCACGGCTTCACCCAGCGGGCCGACCGGGAAATAGGGGCGCTGCGGCAGCATCATCAGCTTCGCCTTCTCGGGGACGACGATGGTGCCGGTGCCGAACGGCCAGATGCCGGCGATGGCGCGGAATAGCGTCGACTTGCCGGAGCCGGATGGCCCGGTCACCAGCACGCGCTCCGGTGCCTGGATGGTGAAGCCGTCGGCTGCGACCAGCGGCGTGCCGTTGGGCAG
This sequence comes from Bradyrhizobium sp. McL0616, assembly GCF_049993385.1. Taxonomy (NCBI): domain Bacteria; kingdom Pseudomonadati; phylum Pseudomonadota; class Alphaproteobacteria; order Hyphomicrobiales; family Nitrobacteraceae; genus Bradyrhizobium; species Bradyrhizobium sp. McL0616. The sequence goes on along the minus strand of NZ_CP188255.1, from coordinate 7,822,158 downwards.
GTTCACGCAGAGCTGCTCGAGGCCGATATTGCGGCCGCTGGCGGCCTTGAGCGCGATCGCCGGCTCATGGGCGGGCAGGTGCGCGGCCGCATCGACCGACATCTCGAAGCCGTCCAGACGTGCGACGATCGCACGCCACTCTGCCAGCGATCGATAGGCCACCACGAAGAACGATAACGCGCCTTGCACGCTGGAGAAGGCGGACGCTGTCTGCATCATGTCGCCCAGCTGGATCTTCTTGGCGAAGAAGGCGGGCGCCACCAGCACGTAGGGAAAGATCACGGCGGCCTGCTGATAGCTGTTGGTGAACGCGCTAAGGCGTTTGGTGCGGCTCATGATCGCGTACCAGTTGCCGATCACGAAGCTGAAGCGGTCCAGCAGGCGCCCGCGTTCGGCGCCTTCGCCCTTCAACAGCGCGATCTGCTCGGAATTCTCGCGGACGCGGACGAGGTTGAAGCGAAAATCGGCTTCATAGCGTTGCTGCTCGAAATTGAGATTGACCAGCGGCGCGCCGATCCAGTGCGTCAGCGCGGTGCCGAAGATCGCGTAGATCAGCGCAATCCAGCACAGATAGCCCGGGATCATGTAGTCGGTGCCGAACAGGTGTAGCGGCGCGGCCTTGGAGAGACCCCAGAGGATGATGACGAAGGAGAACAGCGTCACGATCGACGAGAGCAGGCCGAGCCCGATGGTCAGGGTCTGCTCGACGAAGTTCTTGACGTCCTCGGTGATGCGCTGGTCCGGGTTGTCGGCGGCGTCGCCCTTGAGCTGCATGCGGTAATGCGTGGCGCCTTGGAGCCATTCGCCGAGATAGTGCCGGGTCAGCCATTGCCGCCAGCGGATCTGGAGCCATTGGTTCAGATACAGCTTGTAGACGGCCAGCGCGATCGCGGTGAAGGCGAGCACGACGAAGATCCAGATCTGCGTGACGAAGGCGTCCCAGTCACTCGCCTGGAGCGCACTGTAGAACCGGTTCTGCCATTGGTTCACCAGAACGTCGATTGCGACCAGCGCCAGCTCGATGGTGACGACGGCTGCGAGCAGGCCGCGGCCAGCCCATTTGTCCTCCGATCGGAAATAGGGAATGGCGATTCGCCAGACGATCGCGAGCGTGGCGCTGATGTTCTTCACAGAGCGGGATCTCCTGAGGGGATGTGCACAAATGCTCGGAGCCAAATGGCTGAGGCAAGAGCCGACATGGGCGCGCTTAGACTAAAGTCGCAAGTTCTGTAATTTGCGTTGGCTTGTCGCGGCCTGCAACCCTAGCATGGGCTTTAACGGCGCGGGGTGGGGGCCTCCGGGACTTCGCGAGCTTGTGAGCGGGCGGGAACAGCCGCATTCGCAACACTTTCGCCAAGAGCGCACAGGCACCTCAGCCACCACGCCAGGCAGGCCCGGTCATCCACGCTGACCGGCATGTCACAAGAACGCGTGGGGGAGGAAGACCATGTGGAATCAAATCTATGATCCGCTGCACAGCCCTGTGCTGTCGACGATCGCGGCGGCGATACCCGTCGTCACGCTGCTGGTCCTGATCGCAACCGGACGCGTCCAGGCCCACATCGCGGCCATCATCGCCGTGATCCTGACCAACCTGATCGCTATCTTTGTCTTCACCATGCCGGCAGGCATGTCGGTTCGCGCCTCTGCGCTCGGTGTCGTTGCCGGCTTCTTCCCGATCGGCTGGATCGTGTTGAACGTTATCTTCCTCTATCAGATCACGGTTGCAACAGGCCAATTCGAGCTATTGAAGCGCGCGGTCGGCGGCGTCACGGAGGATCGGCGCCTGCAGCTACTGCTGATTGCGTTCTCCTTTGGTGCCTTCTTCGAAGGCGCCTCTGGCTTCGGTACGCCGGTCGCCATCACGGGCTCCGTCCTGATCGGGCTTGGCTTCTCGCCGCTCGCGGCTTCCGGCCTGTCACTGATAGCCAACACCGCGCCGGTTGCCTTCGGCGCGCTCGGCACGCCGATCCAGGGCCTGGCTTCCGTCACCGGGCTTGATCCCTACATCCTCGGCGCGATGGTCGGACGACAATTGCCGTTGTTCTCGCTGATGGTGCCCTTTTGGGTGGTGTGGGCGTTCGCGGGCTGGAAGGGCATGAAGGACATCTGGCCGGCGATCCTTGTCACTGGCCTATCGTTCGCGATCCCGCAATTCGTGATCTCGAATTACATCAATCCCTGGATCGTCGATATCGGCGCTTCGCTGATCTCGATGGGGAGCCTCATTCTGTTCCTCAGGGTCTGGCAGCCGAAGCAGCTCTGGCTATCGCCGGCGCTGCGAGGCAGGGACGAATCGGCCGCGACCATGGCCAAGCCGGCGTCGATGGACAGAACTCCGCTCACGCAACGCGAACTCTGGACCGCCTTGCTGCCATGGATCATCGTCTGCGTCGTGATGTTGATCTGGGGCAACGGTGCGTTCAAGACCTGGGCGAACTCGATCTTCACCGTGAACTATCCGGTTCCGGATCTGCACAACATGATCAACAAGGTGCCGCCGGTGGCGGCGAAGCCGACGCCTGAGGGCGCGGTGTTCGCATTCACCTACCTGTCGTTCACCGGCACGGGCATGCTGATCGCGGCAATCATTTCCGCGGCTCTGGCCGGCTTTTCGCCGGCGCGGATGCTCGCGGAATATGGCCGTACGATTCGGCTCTGCGCGATCTCGCTGATCACGATCTCGGCGATGCTCGCTATCGGCACGCTCACCCGTCTGTCGGGGGTCGACGCGACTCTCGGTCTCGCCTTCGCCGCAACCGGCGTGCTCTATCCCTTCTTCGGCACGCTGCTCGGCTGGTTGGGCGTGGCGTTGACGGGATCGGATACCGCCTCGAACATCCTGTTCGGCAACCTCCAGAAGATCACCTCGCAGCAGCTCGGCCTGTCGCCGATCCTGATGGCGGCGGCGAACTCGTCCGGCGGTGTGATGGGCAAGATGATCGACGCGCAATCGATCGTGGTCGCATCCACCGCCACCAACTGGTACGGCCACGAGGGCACGATCCTGCGCTTCGTGTTCTGGCACTCGATCGTGCTGGCCTGCCTGGTCGGCTTGTTCGTGACGCTGCAGGCCTATGTCTGGCCGTTCACGGCGATGGTCCTGAAGTAGCGGGCGACGTCCGGCTTCGACCCAAATCCCCGCGGGATCGTCCCGCGGGGATTTTTGTGACTTGAATCGACAAACCTTCTCAAAGGCTTCGCCGTCTTATAGAAGACCCGGCAAACCGGGTTGGTCGAGAGGTCTCATGGTTTCGTTCAGGCGGATGGTGTGTGCGGCGGCTGCGGTGCTTGCGATGTCCGCTGGCGCGCGTGCGGAAGAGGGCTTCCCCTTCGGCACGGAGATGACGCTCGAAGCGGTGCCTCAGCCCGGCTCGAAACGGATCCCGAACCTCGAAATCGGTGACAATGGCGAGGTCGTGCTCGAGCTCTGGTGCAAGGGCGGCAAGGGCCAGTTTTCCGTCGCCGGCAACACTGTGATCTTCGTGCCCGGCCAGATCGAGGACCGGTCCTGTCCGCCGGCCAGGGCCCAGGCCGATGACGACCTCGTCGCGGCGCTCGCAGCCGTCGAGACCTGGAAGCGCCAGGGCGACGTGCTCACACTGATCGGCCCGAAGCCGCTGCGTTTTCGCGCCAACGGGAATTGACGGTTACGTCACTTCCACACCGACTTGTCGGCGTCCCAGCGCTGGCCCTTCAGCTCCTTGGCCAGCGCCTCGACCGAGCCATTGTCGTCGGGCTGGTCGGCTTCCTCGTCGGCCGCGGCTTCGTCCGAGACGTTGAGCTTGGCGCCGGTGCTCTCATCGGTGGTCGTGGTCGAGGGGCTGCTGATCCAAAGCAACAGCTTGTCGGTCGTGCCCGGCTTGTCGGCGGAGACGAGAGCTGAGACCTCGATCGTGTCGGTGAGCTCAAGTGCCGGGAAATCCTGGTTCGGCCGCTTGAAGACCAGCTTGAGTTTGCCGGTGGCGGGGTTGAAGCTCTGCGAGACCGGTTTTGCCGCGAGCGTCTTGCCCAGCACGCCCGCGACTGCGGCGGCGAGCTTGTCGCGGTTGATCCTGTCGCCGTCGCGCCAGTCGGCGGCGGGGATGCGGATGGAGCGGTCCATCTCGGTCAGCCCAGTGGTCCAGCCGGCTGCGGTGACGCCCGGCGTCGCCTTGAACTTCGCGAGCAGCGCGGCGGCGCGCTCCGGATCGACCGACATGTTGATGGTCTGCTCGCCGGCGCGCAGCGCGTCGCAGCCGACGGTGAGGCTCGCCAGCGTCACCTCGACGTCCTGGCCCTTGAGGCTCTTCAGGAAGTCGGTGGCCACATCCAGCTTGACCTTGACCGCGATCGCTTCCGGCGAGACTTCGGTGAAATCCTTCGGCTGCGGCGTGATGCCGTCATCGGTGGTCTGGTTGTCGAGAAATTCCTTCTCGCTGAGATCGGCGTTGTCCGGCGAGGCCACTTCGGTCACGGCCTGGCCGATGCCGATCTGGCCGCGGAATTCGAAGGTGTCTCCGGTCGCCTTGCGCGTGAGCTTGACGCTGACCGGCGCCTTTTCACCGAGACTCTGCGTCGTGCCCGTCAGCGTCTGGCCCGCGACCTGGAGATTGACGACGAAGCGGTCCTTGCGGTCGGAATTCTTTGTGACGGGGTAACAGACGTCGAGCACGGCCGCCGTGACGATCTTGCCGGACCGCGTCTCCTTCAGGATCACGTCGGCATTGCCGTCCATCAGGCCGTCGATCGAGGTGAAATAGCGCGTTTCCGTGCCGCCCGGCGCCGCGGCCTTCGGCGACAGCTTCATCTGGGCGGAGGCGACCTCGGGCGAGGCACCAAGCAGGGCCGCCAAAAGGGCGGTGGAGCAGACCAGAAGCGCGCGCATCGACTAAATCCTCGGGGAAATAGAATCGGCGCCACCGTAGTGGGTTTTGGCTGCCGGTTGAATCGGAAAGCTAGGGCCATGGTCGGCAAAAAAGAAGGCCGCCCGGAGGCGGCCTTCGCAACATTGCAATGGAACGGACGGCTTAGAAGCCGCCCATGCCGCCGCCGCCACCCGGGGCGGCCGCGGCTTCCTTCTTCGGCGCTTCGGCGACCATGGCTTCGGTGGTCACCAGCAGGCCGGCGATCGAGGCGGCGTCCTGGAGCGCGGTGCGCACCACCTTGGCGGGATCGATGATGCCCTTCTCGACCATGTCGACATAGTCCTCGTTCTGGGCGTCGAAGCCGTAGGTCTCGGACTTGTTCTCGAGGATCTTGCCGACCACGATCGAGCCCTCGACGCCGGCATTCTCCGAGATCTGGCGGATCGGAGCTTCCAGCGCCTTCAGCACGATGTTGATGCCGGCCTGAACGTCGGCATTGGCGTTGGTGAGACGGCCCACAGCCTTCTTGGCACGCAGCAGCGCGACGCCGCCGCCGGGGACGATGCCTTCCTGCACCGCGGCGCGGGTGGCGTTGAGCGCGTCCTCGACGCGGTCCTTCTTCTCCTTGACCTCGATCTCGGTCGCGCCGCCGACGCGGATCACCGCGACGCCGCCGGCGAGCTTGGCGAGGCGCTCCTGGAGCTTCTCACGGTCGTAGTCCGAGGTGGTCTCCTCGATCTGGGCCTTGATCTGGCCGACGCGGGCCTCGATGTCGGGCTTCTTGCCGGCGCCCTTGACGATCGTGGTGTTCTCCTTGTCGATCACCACCTTGCCCGCGCGTCCCAGCATCTTCACCGTGACGTTCTCGAGCTTGATGCCGAGCTCTTCGGAGATCAGCTGGCCGCCGGTCAGGATCGCGAGATCCTCCAGCATGGCCTTGCGGCGATCACCGAAGCCCGGCGCCTTCACGGCGGCAACCTTCAGGCCGCCACGCAGGCGGTTGACGACCAGGGTGGCCAGCGCCTCGCCCTCGACGTCCTCGGCGATGATGACGAGCGGCTTGCCCGACTGCACCACGGCTTCCAGCACCGGCAGCATGGCCTGCAGGCCGGACAGCTTCTTCTCGTGCAGGAGGATGTAGGCGTCCTCGAGGTCGGCGGTCATCTTCTCGGCGTTGGTGACGAAGTAGGGCGACAGATAGCCGCGGTCGAACTTCATGCCCTCGACGATGTCGACTTCGGTGTCGAGCGACTTGTTCTCCTCGACGGTGATGACACCCTCGTTGCCGACCTTCTGCATCGCCTGCGCGATCATCTTGCCGATGGCGGCATCGCCGTTGGCCGAGATGGTGCCGACCTGGGCGACCTCGGAGGAGGCGGCGACCGGCTTGGCGCGCTTCTCGATGTCCTTGATCACCGCTGCGACAGCGATGTCGATGCCGCGCTTCAGGTCCATCGGGTTCATGCCGGCGGCAACCGACTTGGCGCCCTCGCGCACGATGGCCTGGGCCAGCACGGTCGCGGTGGTGGTGCCGTCGCCGGCGAGGTCGTTGGTCTTGGAGGCGACCTCACGCACCATCTGGGCGCCCATGTTCTCGAACTTGTCGTCGAGCTCGATCTCCTTGGCGACGGTGACGCCGTCCTTGGTGATGCGAGGCGCGCCGAACGACTTCTCGATGAGGACGTTGCGGCCCTTCGGGCCGAGCGTCACCTTGACGGCGTTGGCGAGAATGTCGACGCCGCGCAGCATGCGATCGCGCGCGTCTCCGGAAAACTTGACGTCCTTGGCAGCCATGGTCTGCAATCCCTGTTACTTCGTGATGGGTCTTGTTTCGTGATGTGTCGTGTGTGTTCGTCGCATCAATTCCGGGATCCGTGGATCGAACCCGGCGGAATGATGGATGCCCGGACCTGATGATCCGGGCATGGCATTCAGCGGCCGTTCAGGCGTACGGCCTTAGGCCAGAACGCCCATGATGTCCGACTCCTTCATGATCAGGAGATCTTCGTTGTCGATCTTGACCTCGGTGCCCGACCACTTGCCGAACAACACGCGGTCGCCGATCTTGAGGTCGATCGCGATCAGCTTGCCGGCCTCGTCGCGGCCGCCGGGGCCGACGGCGACGATTTCGCCCTGGGACGGCTTTTCCTTGACGGTGTCCGGGATGATGATGCCGCCCTTGGTTTTTTCCTCGGCATCGATACGTTTGACCACGACACGGTCATGCAGCGGACGAAATTTGGACTTAGCCATGACGTTTCCCTTTGGAGGCTCGGTTTTCCGAAAGCGGCGGAAGTGGGTGAGGGCAGCGCTGCCGCCGGAGGATCGAACGGCGCGCTTAGCAATCGGGCTTTCCGAGTGCTAATAGTGTGCCCGGAAATATGGCTTGGCCGCGATCCTGTCAAGCAAAGGTGGTTAAGCGATTGGTGAGGCGGATATAGGATGGTGGCATTGGAAACTCGTTCGGGGCGCGGACGTATTATAGGACGTCATTGCTCCAGCAGCGGTTTTGCGCTTGGCTGCGGGAGGGGTGCGGCCGTCGTTTGGTTCGGGGGAAAGCCATGATCAGTTCAGCTCACGCGCGCACGGTTGCCAATCTGGCGGCGGCCTCTTGCCTGGCGCTGCTGCTTGGCGCCTGCGGCGGCGGCATGAGCCTGCCGTCCTTCTCCTCGTCCCAGCCGGCGCCCGAATCCGAGCCCGGCCAGGCGCCGGAAATGCCGGCGTCGATCCGTGCCGACGAGATCGTCGGCCGCTGGGGTCTCGCCTCGTTCCAGAACCCGGCCGATCGCGCCCGTACCGAGGCGGCCGCCCGGGCCCAGTGCAAAAATCCTTACGTGATCGGCGCCGGGACCTCCGGCGGCGTGGTCATGCATCTGGCCGACCAGGCCACACCGCAGGAACTGCGGCTGAAAGGCTCGCCCGGCGGCAAGAACTTTATCGGCCCGCCCGGCCCGACGCCCGGCGAGCAGGACCGCGAGATCGTCTCCTTCGACGGCCGCGTCATGATCACCCGCTTCGTCGACAAGGACGCCGCCACCCGCTACGGCAACATGGTCTACGTCCGCTGCGCGCCAAGGGCGTGATCGGGGTACCCGTCTAACCACGAAAAAAACGCCGGCTTGCGCCGGCGTTTTGTTTTTCTCTCTGCCGCGTCCGATCAGTCGAACAGCGCGTCGATGTCGTCCTGCGAGGCGTGGCCGACGTCGCCGGCGAGCTTCGGGCCGTTGAGGAGCTTGTCGTCGTCGCTGCGGGTATCGACCTGCGGCACGACGTGGGACTTGATGGCGTCGACGCCGCCCCAGATGTCCATCATCGCATTGATGTGCTGCTCGATGAATTTCATCGTGCCCATGACCTTGCTGATGCGCTGGCCGGTCAGGTCCTGGAAGTTGCAGGCCTCGAAGATCGAGATGACGCGTTCCTGGATGTCGTCGGCGAGCAGTTTCTGCTGGTCGGCCGATTGCACCTTGGACATCGCGCTAGCCGCCTGGTCGATCGACTCCGCGGCTTCGAGAATTTGCTGGGTCGCCTGCTCGGTGCCGCCGACGACCGCGCCGAGCTCGCCATTGACCTTGGCCATTTCGCCGCCGTCAAAGCTCTTGCCGTGCAGCGTCGCGATCTCGCGCTTGGTGCGATCGATGGCGTCATGGATGAGGTCGAGCTCGACCTTCAGCTTCTCGCACTGCTCGATCTGAGCCCGGTAGGTCTCAAGCATCGTGCGTGCGTCGGTAAGCTCCTGGGTCGTAGAGGCGTCGATGGCCGCCATGGCTGCGCTGCCGGATAGCGGGGCAGTGCCCTTCGCCATCTGTGCGCGGATCGCGCGCAGCTCGGCCATGATCTCGCTATGCATCGGCATTGCCTCTTCCGTTACGTCAAGAATTGGCATCTCGCCACCGACGATATCTTCGACACGAAAACGTTTGCGGTGAATTGCCATCACGTTACTCCCCCCACCTCACTCACGCGTCTTTGTAGACAGAAGCGATTTAACACGAAGTTCACAGCCGGAACTGATGTGCGGCGGTGCGCGACGACGTGAAAACCCGCGGTTAACCATGCACTTCTCACATTCACCGAAAATAAACGCTGATCGCCAATTGGCCCTCGCTTGGCGAAATGGTGAATCGAAAAGCCGTTTCCGTTTACCAAACAAAACGGCTTTTGCTCTTTATTGACCACGTCGCGGACGCGGTTGAGCCAGACGCTTTCGACGGTAAATGCAACTAGACGAAACAGTACAGAGTACGTCGATGTTCAAGAAAATGTCTGTCGCGCTGCTTGGCAGTGCTTGCACCTTCATGGCCGGCGCGACCAGCGCCGGTGCCTTCGACAATACTGTGCCGAACGATCCGCCAGCGGTGCTCTACCAGCCGCAGGTGCTGCCGGCGCCGGTGCGTGTCGCCTCCAATGCCAACATGGGCGGCGGCTTCATCGAGTTCCTGTTCGGCGATGGGCCCGGCCGCGGCCCGGCCTATGCTCCGCAGCAGCCGCTCTATCAGCAGCAGCCGGGCTATTCCGATCCGCGCCGCCTGCCGCCGATGGGCGAACCGCAGATGCAGGGGGCGGCTGTTCAGCAAGAGGCGGTCGATCCCCGGCAGCGCCAGTTCGATCCGAGATTCGAGAAACAAGTTGTTGACTATAGCGGCAAGGAAAGTGTCGGCACCCTGGTGGTCGATACGCCGAACAAGTTTCTCTATCTCGTCGAGGGCAACGGCAAGGCGATGCGCTACGGTATCGGCGTCGGCCGTCCCGGCTTCACCTGGTCCGGCGTGAAGTCGATCACGGCCAAGCGCGAATGGCCGGATTGGACACCGCCTTCGGAAATGATCGCGCGCCGCCCCGATCTGCCACGGCACATGGAAGGCGGCCCGGAAAACCCGCTCGGAGCGCGCGCAATGTATCTGGGCTCGACGCTTTACCGCATCCACGGCTCGAACGAGCCATGGACCATCGGCACCAACGTCTCCTCCGGCTGCATCCGGATGCGCAACGAGGACGTCATCGACCTCTACGGCCGCGTCAATGTCGGCACCAGGGTCGTGGTGATGTGATCGCCTGGCATCTTAAATGAAAACGGCCGCCTCATGGGGCGGCCGTTTCTGTTTGGTGCAAGGACGAGAAATGGCGTCACGCGTAGTCGCTGCCGCCGTCGTCTCCGCCGCCACCGAAATCGCTGTCGTCGGCCACGTCCACGTTGTCGTCGTTCTGATCGTTGTCGTTCTGGTCGTTGTCGTTACGGTCGTTGTTCGACGCCTGATCGGCGAAGCCCTGGCGCGAGTCGTCGCGATCACGGTTCGAACCGATGTCGTTGAGGCCGGCATCGCGGGCGAGCGAGCCGCCGGACTGGTCGCTGCCGCCCCAGGGGCTGCCGCCGCGATCACCGAAGGCGCCAGTGTCGCCAAAAGCCTGCTGATGCGATCCGCCCATCATGCCGCGGATGCTCGAGAGCAGCAGCGAGCCGCCGACGACGCCGGCGGCCGCCGCCGCCGCCGTGCCGAGGAACGAGCCGCCGCCACCACCGACCGGCGGGGCGCCATAACCCTGTCCATAACCTTGCCCTTGGCCGTAAGCCTGTCCGGAAGGCGGCTGGCCGTAACCCGGCTGCGCCTGCTGCATCGCCTGGCCGCTGTTCCACACTGGCCGCTGGTCGCGCGGCGGCACGTTCGGAACCGACCCGCGTGAGGGGCTCCCGCCGAACAGTGTGTCGCGCATGGTATCCAGGAAGCCGCCGGATTGGGCCTGCTCGGGCGCATGGGCCGCTTCCAGCTCCTGGATGCGGGCATGGGCGCGCTTCAGTGCCTCGTCCTGCAACAGCACGGTCTGCACCAGCGCGTAGATCGCGCCGGGCGCCTTGCGCAAGCCATCCGAGATCGCGGTGATCGCATCGGGATCGCGCGGTGCATTCTCGATTTTCGAAAGCCGGTCGAAAAGCTCGTCAACGAGCTGGCGTTCCTGCGGCGTCATGGTGTGTCTCCTTCGCGCGAAACAAGCGCGAGGCAGATGTAGGGTTCCATTGCGGCCCCAACAGTGGCGGCTGGATTAAATTTCGGTATGCGACAGGCTGCCATCGCGGCTTGCTTTCACCAGGTTCATCCCAATGTCACATTGCTGGCCGCGAGCAGCTGCGGAAAGTCGTCGCTGGCGAGATAGGCATGCTCGCGCTCGCGGACGTCGGTCATGGGGTCGAGGCCGGCCAGGATGTCGTCGACGAAGCCGGGATGGCACATCACGAGGCCACCGTCAGGCAGGCCTTCCAGGAATTGCCGCATCAGTTCGCCGAAATCGGCCGCCCGCGTGAAATCGTACGCGCCGGCAAAACCGGGATTGAAGCTGAGGCCGGCTGCACCGGCGCGGCGGCGGAATTGCGCGCTCAGGATGTCGAGCACCAGTGCCTTCGGCGAGGCCAGCCGCTGCGCCCATGGCAGGTCGCGGCCGCCCTGACGCACCCAGGCGTTTGGCGCGGCTTCGGTGACTGCGTCGACAAAGCCGTCGCGCACCTGCGGAAACAGCTGCACATGCTGGTGGCCGTCAACGAAGTCGGGCGGGCGGCCGAAGGCTTTTGCGAAGGCTGCCAACTGCGCCTTCACCTCATTGCGAAAGAACTCACGGTCGAGCCGCCGCATGAGGCCCGCGCGCAAGAGCTTTGGAAAGGCGAAGAACATGTCGCCGTCGAGCGGCCGGAAATGCATGGTGAGCGGCCGGAACGGCGCCGACAGCGTCACATGCAATCCGATCGCGCAGCGCGGGCTCGTCTTCGCTGCGGCCTGAAGCGCGTCGACCTCGCCGCGCTCGATCGCAGGGCCCACCATCATCACCGACGTGGCATTGAGGCGGCCGTGTTCGATCAGGTCGCGGATGGCCCGGTTGACGCCGGGGCTGATGCCGTAATCGTCGGCGCAGAGCCAGATCCGCCGCGGCGTCGCGGCCGCGCTCATTCGGCCGCCGTCCTGTTCGACGCGTCGTCGGCTTTGCCGGCTTCGAAATGCTTTTCGCTGTGCTCGGCGACGAAGTAGATCGGGCGCGCCTTCAGCTCGGAGAGGATCTTGCCGATATATTCGCCGACGATGCCGATCATGATGAGCTGCACGCCGCCGATCGTCATCAGGCCGATCACCAGCGAGGGATAGCCCGGCACCTGCTTGCCGGTGGTCCAGACCTCCCACAGGATCGAGAGGCCGAACAGGAAGGCGCCGCCGGCCAGGATCACGCCGAGCAGGCTGGCAAAGCGCAGCGGCGCCACCGAGAACGAGGTCACCCCTTCGATCGACAGGCCGAGCAGCCGCGCGGCGCTGAAGGTGGTCACGCCGTGGATGCGCGCCGCGGGCTCGTAGTCGACGCGGATCTGGCGGAAGCCGATCCAGCTCGCCAGACCCTTGAAGAAGCGGTTGCGCTCCGGCAGCTGCCGCAGCGCAGCGACCGCGCGCGGCGACAGCAGGCGGAAGTCGCCGGCGTCTTCCGGGATTTTCTGGCGGGCGCCCCAATTGATCAGTGCGTAGAAGCCGTGCACGGCGAGCCGGCGTAGGAAGGGCTCGTTGTCGCGATGCGCCTTCGCGGTATAGACGACGTCATAGCCATCCTCGATCCAGTGCCGCACCAGCTGCTCGATGAGATCAGGCGGATGCTGGCCGTCGCCGTCCATGAACATCACGGCGCCGAGCCGGGCATGGTCGAGCCCGGCCATCAACGCCGCCTCCTTGCCGAAATTGCGCGACAGCGAGACCACCTGGACGTCGACCATATCGGCCGGCAGGCTGCGTGCGATCGACAGCGTCGCATCCGCGCTGCCGTCGTCGACATAGACGACCTCGCAGGCGAGGCGATAGCGCTGCCGCAAGGTTTTTGCGAGATCGCAAATGCGCTGGTGCAGGGAGGCCAGGCCCGCCGCCTCATTGTAGACGGGGACGACAATCGACAGTCCCTTCGCCGCGGCGCCGGCCGCGGTGGTCGTCAGGCCGGAAACGTCAGAGCCCAGCGTCATCGATCAAGGTTCCAGAGGCGTTGAAGTCTTCTCAACAGCATATGGTAGCCGTCGCTTGCTGTCGCCATGCTGAACGGGCCCGAGGCTCACTGCCGCAGGAACGCCTCGAGCTTGGCGAAAAGCGGGTTGTCCCGGTCGAACACGTAGTCGAGCGAGACCACCGAGACGGTCTCGGCGCCATGCTCGCGCAGGAAGCTCGCGAGCGCGTAGAGCTGCCCAGGTGGGCAGTGCAGCGTGAGCATGCCCGACGAGGTCGGTCCGCCGAACGGGGTTTCGACGCCGAAGCGGCTGTGGGCTTCGCCGAGCAAGACCGCGTCGCACTGCCGGAAACGGGTCCGGACCTCACGATATTTGTTGGCCCGCGCCCGCGCTGCGATGTGATCGAGGATGATGCGCGCGGTCTCGCGCGCTTGCGGCGTCCAGTCGGCATCCTTTGAGGCGACCAGATTGGCCTGGCTGCGCAGCATCACGCCGTCGTCCAGCACCCGGAGGCCATTGGCGGCAAGTGTCGCGCCCGTGGTGGTGATGTCGACGATCATCTCGGCGGCGCCGGCTGCGGGCGCGCCTTCGGTTGCGCCGGTGCTTTCGACGATGCGGTAGTCGACAATGCCGTGGTTCTGGAAGAAGGCGCGGGTGAGGTTGACGAACTTGGTCGCGACCCGCATCCGCATGTGGTGCTGCTCGCGGAAGCCGGTGGTGACGTCGTCCAGATCGGCCATGGTGCGGACGTCGATCCACGACTGCGGCACGGCGACGACGACGTCGGCATAGCCGAAGCCAAGCCCGTCGATCAGGGACACACGCTTGTCGGCATCCGCGATGTTCTCGCGCACCAGATCTTCCCCGGTGACGCCGAGATGCGCGAAGCCGCGGGCCAGTTGCGCGGCGATCTCGCTCGCCGAGAGATAGGCGACCTCGACATTGTCGAGGCCCGCGATGGTGCCGCGATAGTCGCGTGCGCCGCCGGCCTTCGACAGCTTGAGTCCCGCACGGGCGAAAAAGGCCTCGGCATTTTCCTGAAGCCGGCCCTTGGAGGGAACTGCCAGAACGAATGGCGCGCTCATGGCTTAAGCTCCCACCTTGCGGCCGATCCCGGTCAGCGCGTCGACCCAGACCGAAAAGCCGACGGCAGCAATCGGCGCCGGCGAGCCGAGCTGGGTCATCAGCCCGTCATAGCGGCCGCCGGCGACCAGTGGCTCGGTGCCGTTACCCCGGTGATGCAGCTCGAATTCGAAGCCTGTGTAGTAGTCGAGCCCGCGCCCGAACGCAGTCGAGAAGCGTGTGCCCTTCACGTCGATGCCGCGCGCGGCCATGAAGCCGATCCGGCTTTCGAACTGGTCGATCGCGCCAGCGAGATCGAGCTTTGCATCAGCGGTGAGCGCGCGCAGCTCGGCGACGGCACCGTCAGGGTTGCCCGATATCGACAGGAAGCGCTTCAGCACGGCGATCGCCTCGCGCGGCAGCGCGCCGCCCTTTAGCGTCGATTGCTCAAGAAAGCGATCGGCGATCTCAGCCGTGGTGCGGCCGCCGACATTGGTGGTCCCGGCGATCGACATCAAATCGGTAACGAAGGCCAGCGCCGCCTTGCGGTCGGAGCCGGCGAGCGCGGCCAGCACGCCCTCATATTCGCTGCGAGTGGTGGCAGTCGTGCGCGCCAGCCGCTCTAGATCCTGCTCCAGGCTGATCTTGCGGTTGAAATCCTTGACCAGGCGGCGGCGCCAGACCGGATAGAGGTCGAGCGCATCGAGCAGCGCGTTGAACAGCGCGACGTCGCCGGTGCGGATCTCGACATCGCGGACGCCGAAGGCGGCGGTCGCCTCCAGCGCCAGCGCCAGCATCTCGGCATCGGCGGCGGCGCGATCCTGGCGGCCGAACGATTCGATGCCGGCCTGGAGGAATTCGCTGGCCTGGCCGCTGCGGTAACGGAACACCGGGCCGAGATAGCTGAACCCGGCGGGCTGGCCGGCGCGGCCCGAGGCGAGATAGTCGCGGGCCACGGGGATGGTCAGGTCGGGGCGCAGGCAGAGCTCTTCGCCGGACAGGTCGGTCGTCAAATACAGGCTCTTGCGGATGTCCTCGCCGGAAAGGTCCAGGAACGGCTCGGCCGGTTGCAGGATGGCGGGCTCGGCCCTGACATAGCCCGCCTGCGCGAACGACAGCAGCAGCGTGTCCGCCCAGGCGGCAGATCCGGCAGCATTTGAGGTGGCAGTGACGGTCATCTCGGGGTCCATCGTCCGGGCGGAACCGGGCAGGCAAGGAAAGGGACGGGAGTTGGCGCAGCCCTTAGCATGGCCGGAAACCGGTTTCGACCTTCAAAGGATCAATCGCTTAACGAGGTTGGAGCGTCCGGACGATCTTGCCCGGATCCGCAGCCGGGTTGGCGGAGAAGGCCGGCGAACCGAGGAAGCCCCGGCCAACCTCGTCAGCAAAGGAAGGTACTATAATACCTATTTCATCAACGCTCGGTTCGTGTTCTGCCGGCAACGGCCGATGTGGCTACAATCTGCTTCGCTTTCATTCAGTTCGGCCAGGGACGTCGCTGGACGGTTCCGCAACAGACGCCTCGGCCGAGGTGAACGTAAGTATTGGAGGGTCGGATGAAGCCTCATCCGCGAGCTGCTCTGCCAGCTCGAGGATTTTCTCCCGTTTGCCCGAATCCGTGATGCTGAGAAACGCTTTGATCAGCCACAATTCCTCGCCGCGCTGCCTGTCGAATCCAACATCGTCGTCCATGGCCATTATTCCCGCGCGACCGCCGGCTGAGTGGAGCCTGCACCTTCGAAGCAATCAGATACGGCGGTCGCGCCTTAAAGTTTCGGCTGCCCCCATGGCCAATCGCGAATTTGTCCGAGGCACCTGCAATCGGTCCCGACATCACAATGAGAAATTGAGGACCGTAGGCAAGTTGTCGCATACTCATTTTGGGTATGGCGGATGATCCGTTCGCTGCTGCCTTCGTTTACAGTGTTAATGTTGGTTTTTGATTCATGCGCAATGCTTCAGATATTACCCGGACGGTCTCGCGGCACACGCTGGCCTATATGCTGTTTTCGATCAGCGAGATGTTTCGGCATTACGACGAATTCGATCCGCTGGACCTTCTGATCGTCCATGCGATTTTGAACGCGAACGTCATCAACGTGATGAACGATCCGGCGCTCGACGAGAGATTCTCCAGCATTCATGCGGTCGAGCCGGACATGATCAAGCAAGGGGTCTCGCGGGCGGCACTCTCTCGCTTCCTGAGCCTGCCGCTGGAGACAGTTCGCCGTCGCGTGACGGGACTGAAGAGGCGGAAGATTCTCGCCGAGACCAAGGCTGGGCTGATCGTGACCGAGCAGAACGCATTCAGGTTTGGAAACAATCACGAACTGCAGAAGATCAACATGCTGCTGCTGACAAAGCTGCTTCGCGATCTCAAACGTGCCGGCATCAACGGACCGGATGATCTGCGTGCGGGCAAAAGCGCCGCATCCACAAGGAAGGCGAGGTAAGCGGCAGGATATGGATCAAGGCCTTCTCAACAAGGTTTGCGACGGAGCGCAAAATAGTGCGGCGGACAGCTTGCTGTCGTTCCAGGGTCTGAAGCCATCCTCGGCCCTCGAGCTCCAATCGTACGACATCGATCATTTCGGCGAGAGCGAGAGATATGCCGGCGCCTCCAGCATGCCGTTGTCTGCCGGGTCGACCGCAATCATGCGCGCCCGGCTCAGCCTGCCGACCCTGACCCTGTCTCTGGTGAAGACATTCCCGCGGATCATTCGCGGCTATCAGCTGATGAACGCTGCCGCGGTGGTGGTGCCGATGGATGATGTGACCGCAACCCGCATCAATGGCCAAACGATCGGTAGTTCCGTACTCATTCTGAAGGGGGCTTCCGATTGCCTGGTCTATGAGCCGGCGGGGCGCCTGATGGCTGTTGTCTACTTCAATCCGCCCGCGCGCGAGCCCTGGTCTCGACTGGATGACGGCTTTCATCTGCTATGCCCGGCATCCGACGTGCTGCTCTCCTTGCGTTGCTTGATTTCCACCACGCTTGAAACTGCAGCGAATGATCCGGACTTCCTGAACGAGCCGACTTCGCGAACGGTTGTCGAGCAATCCCTGTTCGCCGCGATGGATGCTGCTATTCGTACCAATGTAAATCGCGGAGCTGTGCCCTCCACCACGGATAGCTATCAGCGCATCGTCGCGGAGATGGAAAGACTGATCCGGCACGATCTGAGGATCTGGCACAAGACGACCGAACTGGCAGAGCGGGTGGGAGTGTCCGTTCGGACTCTCCAGAGTGCCACTCAGGCCATCTGCGGCATGAGCCCGCATCGCTATAGCCGGGTGTTGAGGCTCTGGTCGGTGCGCAAGCAGCTGCGCGTCGGCCCCGGGCGGCGCAGCGTCAAGGGCTGCGCCATTGCGCATGGCTTCTGGCATTTGAGCGAGTTCGCGGCGAGTTACCGGGCGGCGTTCGGAGAGCTACCCTCCGAGACCCTGCACCGGTCGATGCGAGAGGCAATCTAGCCGCCGCGCCAATCGCCCAGCACGGTCTGCACCAGCGCCAGCGCCGCGACCGCGGCCGTGTCGGCCCGCAGGATCCGGGGGCCGAGCGCCAGCCGCAGGATCTTCGGCTGACGCAGCAGCAATGCCCGCTCTTCCTCGGCAAAGCCGCCTTCGGGGCCGATCAGGACGTCGATCCCAAATCTTTCTTGATCAAATCTTCCTTGATCAAGTCTTGCCTGATCATGCCCGGCCTCGCGCGCCTGCTGCAGACTCTGGATGGGGTTTTCGACCTCCGCCGCCTCGTCGCAGAATACCAGCAGGCGGTCGGCGGCGCGCTGTGTCAGGAAGCGTTCGAGCGGCACCGGCTCGGCCACGGCGGCGATGCTGAGGATACCGCATTGCTCGGCCGCCTCGATCACATTGGCGCGCATGCGCTCGGTGTTGACACGGGACGCCTGCGTGAACCGGGTCTGGACCGGTTGCAGAATGGCCGCACCCATCTCCACCGCCTTCTGCACCGTGTAGTCGAGCCGGGCATGCTTCAGCGGGGCGAAGACGTAAGTGAGGTCGGGCAACCCGTCCTGGGCGCGGGCCTGCTGCAGGATGACGAGGTTGTCGGGCCGCTTGCGGCCTTCGATGGCGGCCTGCCACTCCCCGTCGCGGCCGTTGAAGGCCAGGATCGGGGCCCCGGCGGACAGCCGCAGCACATTACCGAGATAATTGCTCTGGGCGCGGTCGAGCGGGACCCTGGCGTCAGGAGCAAGGGGGGCATCGACGAACAGGCGGGGAGCGCGAAAATCGTGGGAGGGCATCGTTCAAAAGTCCGATTTGCCGCCGTTCTTAACCGAAAGCAGCCATTTCGGGGGTAAATTTTGCCAAACTGGTACGTCGGCGCGCCGCGCTCTTGCCCTAATCGACGGGTTGTTAAGGGTCGGCGGGAATCGTAAAATGCGAGCGCGCCGGTTGCACTTCAATTGGGAAGGCGCCGAACCCGTAAGCTCCTGCCGGAGAGACTGCCTTGATGATCCGTCGTCTGATGGTTCCGATCACTGTCGCCATGGTCACCATGGGCGCCGCGGGAGCTTATGCCCAGGGGTTCCCGGCACCGCTGCCCGGCCAGGCCGCACCCGATTCCGCGTTTCCGCCCGTGAACGGCTCGGCGCCCGTTGCCTCCGTCGGCGGCGCGCCGCAAGCCTCGTTCCCGGTCCATGGTGCGGCTCCCGTCGGTGGTGGTGGCTTCAGCGCGGCACCGCCGACGCAAGGCGGTCCCGGCGAGGATTGCATGAAGGAGTTCATCCCGCTGCGCGAGGAAGCCGAAAAGCGCGGCAAGCTGATCAAGGCGGCGAGCGACCGCCATGCTCCGCCGGACGAGGCCTGCAAGCTGATCAGCAATTTCAGCCAGTCTGAATTCAAGATGATCAAATACGTCGAAGCCCACGCCGCCAAATGCGGGATCCCGCCGCAGATCGGCGACCAGATGAAGAACGGCCACAAGAACACCGAGGCCATGCAGAAGAAGGTCTGCACGGTCGCGCAGCAGATGCAGAACCAGCCGCGCGGTCCGGCCGGGCCTTCGCTGAGCGAGGTGGTGGGGTCGGGCTCGGCGCCGGAAGCCAATGCCGGCAAGAAGGGCGGCAGCACCTTCGACACGCTCAATGGCAACGTCCTGACCCGATGAGCGATACATCCGCCCGCGTTGCCGATTCCACCGGCAACTGGGTCGATACGATCGCGCCGCAATGGGCGCGGCCTTATTTGCGATTGTCGCGCTTCGATCGTCCGATCGGCTCCTGGCTTTTGTTGATGCCGTGCTGGTGGTCGGCAGCGCTCGCCGCAGGCATGGCGCACGATGTCAGCCGCTTGCCGCTCACCATCATCCTGTTCTTCATCGGCGCCTTCGTGATGCGCGGGGCGGGCTGCACCTGGAACGACATCACCGACCGCGACCTCGATGCCAAGGTCGAGCGCACGCGCTCGCGGCCGCTGCCGTCGGGGCAGGTGAGCGCGAAACAGGCGCTGGTCTTCCTGGTCGCGCAGGCGCTGATCGGGCTCGTTGTGCTCCTGCAATTCAACCGCTTTGCGATTGCGACCGGCATCGCGTCGCTTCTGATCGTCGCGATCTATCCCTTCATGAAGCGCATCACCTGGTGGCCGCAGATCGTGCTGGGTCTCGCCTTTTCCTGGGGCGCCTTGATGGGGTTTGCCGTCATCTTCGGCCGCATCGACGTCACAGCGCTCGTGCTCTATGCCGGCGCGATCTCCTGGGTGATCGGCTACGACACGATCTACGCGCATCAGGACACCGAGGATGACGCGCTGATCGGCGTCAAGTCGACCGCGCGGCTGTTCGGCGCGCATACGCACCAGGCGCTGATCCTGTTCTATGGTCTTGCGGTGATGCTGATCGGCGTCGCGCTCGCATCAAGCGATGCGCGCTGGCCGGCATGGCTCGGGCTCGCGGCCTTCGCCATGCATCTGGCTTGGCAGATCAAGCGGCTCAGGATCGATGATCCCGAACTCTGCAAGCGCGTGTTCTACTCGAACCGCGATGCGGGGCTGTTGTTGTTTGCAGGGTTGCTCGCCGACGCGGTCATGCGGGCGGCGTAACTTCAGTTCCGCGCGATGATCTCGCGCTCTGCGCGGTGAACCGGCAGCTCGCGCGTCATGGCAGTGCGACGGCGCATCAGAAATTTCGGACGGCGGGTGCGGATCGCATTGCTGCGGCGACGGCGGGCTGCGGGCTTGCGGGCGCCTTCGTCGAGCTGCGGCAGCGCAAAGATCTCGCTCCAGATCGTCCAGGCCTCCGTGAGTTCGTCGCCATCAGTGCTGATCAGCAGCGGAACCGAAAGCGAGGGATCGCGATGGACCAGGACGAGGCTCTGCGCTTCGTCATTGCCGCGCAGTGCGACGCCGGTGAAGTCGCTGACGCGGACGTTGATCGCCATCCGCATGCCGCGGACGGCACGGCGCAGCACGACGCGTTCGCGATGAAGCTCGATCTGCCTGGTGTATCCGTCGGCGCGCGGATCATGCGCATCGAAGCGGACGGGAAGGGAAAGGGGGTCGAGCCGCAGATTGCGGCTCGACCCGGCGGGAGCGGCCCCGCTTGTTGCTGTTTGACGCCTCACGGCTTTAGTCTCCCCGCCAGGATTATGTTCCCGGTCGATGCGAGGACCTTAGCGCGGCGCTTTCCGAAACCGCTTAAAAAGGCTGGTTAATCCAACCTCACCGCCGCGCATGATTGACAAGACCTTGGCACGCATGATTGACGAGACGTTGCGCAGGCCTCGCGAATCTGAGCTTTTTGCCGGCTGAAAACGCTTGAAGTCCGTGCCAATTGGGCACATCTGGTGTTGAGGGCCGGTATCGCCCCGAAACCTCCCGCCGCAACAGGATTTCGTTTGTGAACCCTTCACCAAGCTCGACACTTTCGCCCGCCAATCGCGGCCTGTTCGATCAGTCCGCGCTGTCCGATCTCGCGCAGCGGCTGGTGGAGGCGGCAAAGCGCGCCGGCGCGGACGCGGCCGATGCGGTCGCGGTGCGCGGCATCTCGCAAGGCGTCGAGGTGCGCGACGGCCGTGTCGAGGAATCCGAGCGGTCCGAGGGCGACGATGTCGGCCTGCGCGTGCTGGTCGGCCGGCGCCAGGCCGTGGTCTCCACCAACGACGCCAGCGGCGATGCCGTGACCAAGCTTGCCGAGCGTGCGGTGGCGATGGCGCGCGTGGCGCCCGACGACAAATATGTCGGGCTCGCCGATCCCGCGCTGCTCGCGCGCGACTTCCCCGATCTCGATCTGCTCGATCCCGACGTGCCCGCGACCTCCGAGCTCGAGCGCCGCGCGCTCGAAGCCGAGGCTGCAGCGCTTGCCGTGAAGGGCGTGAGCAAATCCGGCGGCGCCTCGGCCTCCGCCGGCATGGGCGGCATGGTGCTCGTGACCAGCACCGGCTTCCACGGTTCCTATCTGCGCTCGAGCCAGGGCATCTCGGCGACCGCGATCGTCGGCGAAGGCACCGGCATGGAGCGCGACTACGACTTCACCTCGGCGCCGCATGGCACCGATCTGCTGTCGCCCGAGATCGTCGGCCGCTCCGCCGGCGAGCGCACCGTGGCGCGCTTCAATCCGCGCAAGGTCGAGACCTGCAAGGTGCCTGTCGTGTTCGATCCGCGTGTCGCCGGCTCGCTGGTCGGCCATGTCGTCGGGGCCATCAACGGCGCCTCGATCGCGCGCAAGACCAGCTTCCTCAAGGACAAGCTCGGCCAGCAGCTCTTTTCGAAGAACATCCGCATCATCGACGATCCCTTGCGCAAGCGCGGCCTGCGCTCGCAGACGTTTGACGCCGAGGGCGTTGCGGTGAAGAAGATCGCGCTGATCGACGAGGGCGTGCTGACGACCTGGCTGCTCGATTGCGCCACCGCGCGCGAGCTCGGCCTCACCACCACCGGCCACGCCCATCGCGGCGTGTCGTCATCACCGTCGCCCGGGCCGTACAATCTGCATCTCGAACCCGGCATCCCGACCCCGGCCGAGCTGATCGCCGACATCAAGCAGGGTTTCTACATCACCGATCTGATCGGCTCCGGCGTCAACGGTGTCACCGGCGATTACAGCCGCGGCGCGTCCGGCTTCTGGATCGAGAATGGTGAGCTGACCTATCCCGTCAGTGAGGTGACGATCGCAGGCCATCTGTTCGAGATCTTCAAGTCGATGCAGCCGGCGAACAATCTCGAATTCCGCTACGGCGTCAACGCGCCGACGGTACGCATCGAGGGTTTGACGCTTGGCGGACGCTGACGCGAACTCTCTCGACCAGACTGTCCTGGTGCGCGACGCGGCGCTGCTGAAAGACGCGGTGCTGGACGCAGGCGCGCTGGCGCAGTCGATGTTCCGCACCGAACTGAAGAAATGGACCAAGGGCGCATCCTCGCCGGTCTCGGAAGCAGATATCGCCGTCAACGATTTGCTCGAAGCGCGCCTGCGCGGCGTCACGCCGGACTATGGCTGGCTGTCGGAGGAGAGCGCCGATGATTCCACGCGGCTGTCGCGGCGGCTGACATGGGTGGTCGATCCGATCGACGGCACCCGCAATTATCTGGGCGGCCATGACGAATGGTGCGTCAGCGTGGCGCTGGTCGAGAATGCTTCGCCCCTCCTCGGCGCGGTGTTCGCGCCGACCAGCGGCGAGTTCTTTTTCGCGGCCCGCGGCCAGGGCACGATGCTGAACGACAGGCCGGTGCGGGCCGCGTCCGGCTCTGCGCTCGACTTCGCCCGGATCGCCGGCCCGAAGCCGCTGGTCGAGCGGCTCAACGTTTCCGGCGGCGACATCAAGCTGCATCCGCGAATCGGCTCGCTCGCGCTCCGGCTCTGCCGGGTTGCCCATGGCGGGCTGGATGCGGCTTTTGCGGGCGGCAGCAGCCATGATTGGGACCTTGCGGCGGCCGATTTGATCGTGCAGGAAGCGGATGGTAGGATGAGCGACCTCTCCGGAGAACCCATCCTCTATAACCGCCGGGAAATCACGCACGGGGTGCTGGTGGCAGCGGGGCGCGATCGTCATGCGAGCATTGTCGCGCATTTTCGCAATCGTCCCTTGCCCTGAGCCCTTTCGCTGTGCTTTTCGAACACTGCTTTGCCGGGCAGCTCATTAGGAAGAGAACCCATGTCGGATAGTGCCCCGCAACAACTGCTTCATCTCGTCATCGGTGGCGAGCTGCTCGATCTCGAGCACAACACCTTCAAGAACCTGGACGACGTCGAGGTCGTCGGCCTCTACCCGAACTATGCGACCGCGCACGCCGCCTGGCGCGCCAAGGCGCAGAGCACGGTCGACAACGCGCAGATGCGCTATTTCATCGTCCATCTCCACCGGCTGCTCGACCCGAATCAAGAATCGAAGGCGCGTTGAAAAAACTGCTTCGCAATACGCTGCGAAGCAGCTGGTTTCAGCGTGCCGTCGGGGTCCTGGCGGCCGAATATCTGCGTCTGGTCTGGCGGACCAACAGGTTCACGTTCGATCCGCCTGAGGTCTATGACATCGTCGAGCCGCAGATCCCGGCGATCTTCGCCTTCTGGCACGGCCAGCACTTCCTCACCCCCTTCATCAAGAACAAGGACTCCTATCGGGCCAAGGTCCTGATCTCGCGGCATCGCGACGGCGAGTTCAACGCCATCGCGGTGGAGCGGCTCGGCATCGGCCTCATCCGCGGTTCCGGCGACCATGGCAGCGCCTTCCACCGCAAAGGCGGGGTCGGCGCCTTCAAGGAGATGGTGCGGACGCTCGAGGACGGTTGTAATGTCGCGCTGACCGCCGATGTCCCGAAGCGCGCGCGCGTGGCGGGACTCGGCATTATCATGCTGGCACGGGAATCGGGGCGGCCGATCATGCCTTTCGCAATGGCGACCAGCCGCTTCATCCGGCTCAAGAACTGGGACCGCACCACCATCAATCTGCCATTCGGGCGGGGCGCATTGGTCGGGATCAAGGAAATCAGCGTGCCGCCGGATGCCGACGCCGCCACCATGGAAGCGCTGCGGCTGGAGCTGGAAGAGACGTTGAACGAGGCGACCCGCCGCGCCTATGCGCATCTCGGCCGCCCGGGGCCCCAAGATGGCTAGTTCGCTGCCCAATTCGTTGCCGATGACGCTGCGGATGTACCAGCGCCTGGCTTCAGGCCTGGTGCCGCTGGCGCCTGCGCTGATCAAGCGGCGGCTGAAGCAGGGCAAGGAGGATCCCGCGCGCGTCGGCGAACGGCGGGGTCTGTCCCAGGACGTGCGGCCGCATGGGCCGCTGGTCTGGATTCACGGCGCCAGCGTCGGCGAGGTTTTGGCCGCGGCAGCGCTGATCGAGCGGCTGCGCGATCTCAACCTGCGCATCCTGCTGACCTCGGGCACGGTGACCTCGGCCGCTGTCGTCGCAAAGCGCTTTCCGCCCGACGTTATCCATCAATACGTTCCGTATGATTCCCCGCGCTATGTCGCGCGCTTCCTCGATCACTGGAAGCCGTCACTGGCGCTGTTCATCGAATCCGATCTGTGGCCGAACCTGATCCTGGCGGGCGCAGTGCGCCGCGTGCCGATGGTGCTGATCAACGGGCGGATGTCGCCGCGCTCGTTCCCGCGCTGGCGGCGGATGTACGGCACCATCTCGGCGCTGCTCTCGCGGTTCGACATTTGTCTCGCACAGTCGAAGCTGGACGCCGAACGCTTCTCGGCGCTCGGCGGCCGTGACGTCGTCACGACAGGCAATCTCAAGCTCGACGTGCCGGCGCCGCCCGCCGATCCCGCCAGGCTCGAGCGGCTGATGGCGATGACGCGGGGGCGGCCGATCATCGTCGCGGCCTCGACCCATCCGGGCGAAGACGAGATGCTGGTCGCGGCGCACCGCAGCCTCGTCGGTGTCTTCCCGCAACTTCTGACCGTGATCGTGCCGCGGCACCCGGACCGCGGCTCCTCGATATCGGGCATGATCACGGCGTCGGGCCTGAAG
This sequence comes from Bradyrhizobium sp. McL0616, assembly GCF_049993385.1. Classification (NCBI taxonomy): domain Bacteria; kingdom Pseudomonadati; phylum Pseudomonadota; class Alphaproteobacteria; order Hyphomicrobiales; family Nitrobacteraceae; genus Bradyrhizobium; species Bradyrhizobium sp. McL0616. Next base: position 7,797,355 of record NZ_CP188255.1, on the reverse strand, counting down.
CCGGCCTTGCGTTCGCGCGACGAGCCGCTGGCGGCCACCACTGACGTCTATGTCGCCGACACCATGGGCGAGCTCGGCCTGTTCTACCGCCTTTCGCCGATCGTCTTCATGGGAGGATCGCTGATCCGCCATGGCGGACAGAATCCGATCGAGGCGATCAAGCTCGGCGCGGCGATCGTCCATGGTCCGCACGTCTTCAACTTCAGCGAACTTTATGAGGCACTCGACCAAAGCGGCGGTGCGCGCCAGGCCGACACGCAGGAGGCGCTGGTCAAGCAGCTCGGCCTGTTGCTGGCCGAGCCGACCGTGCGTGACAAGATGCAGCACGCAGGCTCAGGCGTGGTCGCGCAGCTCGGCGGCGCGCTCGATCGCACGATCACGGCGCTCGAGCCGTATCTGATGCAGTTGCGGATCGAGATGGGAGCCGCCAATGCGTGAGCCGGCCTTCTGGTACCGGCCGCGTTCCCCGAAGTCGCATCTCCTCCGTCCATTGGGCGCGCTCTACGGCGCCATTGCGGCGCGCCGCATGACGCAAATGGGCGTCGATGCCGGCATTCCCGTGCTCTGCGTCGGCAACTATCACGTCGGCGGCGCCGGCAAGACGCCGACCGTGCTGGCGCTGACGAAGCTGTTGCGCGAGCTCGGCGAGACGCCGGTCGTGCTCAGCCGCGGCTATGGCGGGCGCCTGGAGGGCCCGGTGATGGTCGACCGGATGCGTCACACCGCAATTGATGTCGGCGACGAGCCGTTGATGATGGTGCGCGACGTGCCGGTCGCCGTTGCGCACGATCGGCTCGAAGGTGTCGCGCTGGCGAAATCCCAAGGCGCGACATTGATCCTGATGGATGACGGCTTCCAGAACCCGCGCATCATGAAGGACGCCTCGCTGATCGTGATCGACAGCGAACGCGGCCTTGGCAACGGCAAGGTGTTTCCCGCCGGCCCCCTGCGTGCGCCGCTGAAGGCGCAGCTCGCGCGTACCGATGCGCTGGTGCTGATCGGCGATGGCCATGCCGCCGACGGTGTCGCGGCGGAGATTTCCGCGCGCGACAAGCCGGTGCTGCGCGCGCGGCTGAAGCCCGAGGCCGCATCGGTCGCGCAGCTCTTCGGCAGGCAGGTTCTGGCGTTCGCGGGTATCGGCGATCCCGAGCGCTTCTTCCGCAGCTTGCGCGCCTGCGGCGTAGAGGTCGCGCGCACGCGCCCGTTCGCCGATCACCACATGTTCTCGCCAGCCGAAATCGCGGCACTCGTAGCGGACGCACAGCGCGAGCAGCTCGTTCTGGTGACGACGGAAAAGGATCTTGCGCGGTTGCGCGGCAACGAGGGCGTGCCGGACGGCATCGTGCCGTTCGCAGTCCAGCTCGAGTTCGATGACGTACCAACGCTCCGCCGCCTGATCAGCGATCATCTCTACAAGGCGCGCGAGCGACGGTTCAGCACGCGGTGACCTCGTCCCCGCAATGATCTCGTAGGGTGGGCAAAGCGAAGCGTGCCCACCAATAATATTGCTCTGTCCGCCCTACGGTACTTGTATTTTTATCGCTTATATATCATAGGTTGAGCGTCCAGATTTGAGCGCTCAGTGAATGGCTTAAGTAGTCGCGATGCTGCCGTACCCTGCCAGTCCGCTTATTCTTCGTTTTGTCGTAGGGACGCTGCTCTTTTCGCTGATCTATGGGGCTATCATCAAATATTTCGAACGAAGGCTGGCATTTTGGCAAGCCTATTTAATCGCGGTGGTGGCGAATTCCGTTTTGGCCGTGCTGCTTGCAGTGTACAATTTTTCCAAGGCGGAGTTTGACGTCTCTCCTGTGTTGGACTTGGGAGCAAACCTGGCAGGGCTGGCGCTGTGGGGTTTCATCATTACCCGCATGGCGGCGAACTACGGGATCAGGAAAAAGGGACGGTTCGGTCTTGGCTCCAAGGCGGTGTTCGCAACAACCTTGTTAATGCTGATTTTCGTGATCGCTGTGATCGGTATCAACGTATTTTTGGGGCAGGGCGTTCCGGAGATCAAGGGGTGATCCGGTACGAGAGACGCAACACGGCGTAAGTCCGTTCTGGAGCACGAGCTAACGTTCTGGGGAAATGAAGGAGCGACCCGCCCTCAGAACGACCTCGCGTTTTTATGAGAACGCAGACGAGGTGGCACGCTGCGCTTTGCCCACCCTGCGACAGTGCGCCATTGAGCCGACATTCATCGCAAAACTACGGCACCTCGCTATTCACCCGGCATTCATCGCAAGACTCCTATTCCAATCGATCAGGAGAATTCGATGAAACTGCCCTCCGCGGCCGTTGCCGCCAGTCTTGTGTGTCTCATCATTGCACCGGTGTCTGCACAAACACCGCCGCCGGCCGCGCCCGCAAATCCAGCCAGCACGGTTCCGGTTCCCGCGACCAAGCGCATGACGTGCCTTGGCTCGACTCAAAAGCTGAAGGGGCAAGACAAGCGCGACCAGATGCAGCTCTGCATGGCGCAGGCCCGGCTCGATTGCCTGAAGCAGGCGATCGATCAGAAGGTCGTCGGCGAGCCCAGGAGGAATTTTATCAAGACCTGCGTCGGCGCGGATGGCACGGAGCAACAATAGGCGCGCGGCTGCGGGCTTACGGCTGTGGCTTGGGCGCACCCGGAAAGTGCCGCTGCAGCACGGCGGCAGGCGTGGCGTAGGCCTCTTGCAGGTCCACGCTCCAGTATTTCAATTCGTCGAGCGGGATCCGCGTGTCTGATATCGCGCAGCGCACAAAGGTCCCCGGCGATATCACGCGGAAATCACCGTCGAGATATTGCACCTGCGCTTCGCCATTGCCCGATGGGCCGAACTTGTTCAGCACGGTTGGAAGTCTCCGTGAAAAGCCTCTCCGTGGAAAACCCTGGAGGGCATGATGTGATGCATTCGATCTACCATAAATAGGATGCCTTGTCCGCCCGTGAAAGCCACCGACTTGTGATGTTTTACCGCCGTTTCCGCATGATAGTGCTGCGGCGAAGGATCGTCCGATGCGCCTTCGACTGACCGCCCTGTTGTTAACCCTCCTGATGTCGGCCGCGCACGCGGCGCCCGTGCCGCAGCAGGTCGACATTCCCCTGTCGTCCGGAATCCTGCATGCGCAGCTCTACAAGCCCGAGGGCGAGGGGCCGTTTCCGACCGTGGTCGCGCTGCATGGCTGCGGCGGGCTCGGCGGTCACGCTGATCCCGTGCTGACGCGCTATCGCGACTGGGCTGAAGATCTGCTCAAGGCGGGCAATGCGGTGCTGCTACCCGACAGCTACGGCTCGCGCGAGCTCGGCCCGCAGTGCCGGGTCAAGGAGATGCACATCAAGGCGCGGCGCGAGCGTGTTGCCGACATCGTGGCGGCGCGCGCCTGGCTGATGAAGCAGGCCTGGGTCGCGCGCGACCGCGTCAGCCTGATGGGCTGGGCGAATGGTGCCAGCGCGCTGCTCTGGGCGGTGCGTCCGCAGAATGCCGCGCGCGACGCGGCGCCGGATTTTCGCGCGGCCATCGCCTTCTATCCGGACTGCCGGATTTCCGCCGGCCTCGGCTGGAGCGCGCGGGTGCCGACGCTGGTTTTGATCGGCGGCAAGGACGACGTCTCGTCGCCGCCGGCCTGTCGCCAGATGGTGGACGGCGCGCTCGGCCGCAGTGCGCTCACACGCATCGTGGTCTATCCCGGCGCCTATCACGATTTCGACCGCGCCAACACGCCGCTGCACGCAGCTGCCGGCAGCAGCGATGCCGCCGCGCCCGAGCAGGGCCATCTCGGCACCGACGCGGACGCACGCGCGGATTCGCAGAAGCAGGTCGCGGAATGGCTGGCGCGGTAAGGGCGCGCTGAAAGTTTTGCAGGGATGAGCGGACTTGTCTCGCCGTAGCTCGGTAGAAGCGAAGGCGGAAGCGGGGCCGCCCGAGGAACAAGGTGAGGCGGACAGCCCCGCATCGACCACCGCCCTGCACGGACAATGATGGCCGACCGGGAATCTACGGATCGCGCGTCAACCGGGTTTCAGCAGGTGTCGGCGCCTTAGTTCGACCATGATGTCGATTAAACGCATCCTTATGCGCAATCGCTTCGCCCTGTTCTCCTCCGCACTGGTCATCTTCACCGTCGTGATCTTCCTGTTCGAAGCCCACGCCGGCGCCCCGCAGCCCACGCCGGAACATTGCGGCTTCTGGACCACGATCGACGCGGGATTGTCCTGCCAGTAGGCGGCTACGCGCTGTCTCCACGGCGTCATTGCGAGCGCAGCGAAGCAATCCAGAATCTTTCCGCGGAGGGACTCTGGATTGCTTCGCTACGCTCGCAATGACGAGGTTGGGGCTGCTCGCGCATCCCACATCATCGGTGTCATCGCCCGGCTCGACCGGGCGATCCAGTAGTCCGAGACGTTCGTGATTCACCGAGAAGCCGCGGAGCACTGGATTCCCCGCTTTCGCGGGGAATGACGGAAAGCTCTAAAACAAACTGCCCTGATCCACCGGCTTGCCCACGCGCTTCGGCGCGGGCTTTGCGTCTGGCGCTGCCGGCTTTGGTTGCGATGGCGCGCGCTTGGCGGGCGGCTCGGGGCGATCCGCATCCGCCGTCGCGCCGACGCGGCCGTCGGCAAACTCGATCGCGATCCGCGCGTTCGGTCCGACGTTGTCGGCCGAATGCAGGGGATGGCCGGCCTCGTCACGCACCAGCGCAAAGCCGCGGGCGAGCACGCCGCGATAGGACAAAGCGGAGAGCAGCTTGCCGCTGGCCTCGACGCGCGCGTCGAGCCGGTGCAAGAGCGTCGCCAGTGCGCGTTGCGCCCGCTCGCCAAGCCGATGCGCGCGTTCGCGCTGGCGGGCGATCGCATTGCGCTGCGCCTGTGCGTTGGAGAGTTTTGAGGCGCGCAAGCGCACCTCAAGTCCGGCGAAGCGATCGCGCCGCCGGCGCAAGAGAGAGCGTGCCGACAGGCCAAGCCGTTCGCCGCAGACGGTGAGCCGGTGATCGGCCTGCGAAATCTGCCCGTGCAGCACCCGCAGCGTCAGCTTGGCGCTGGCGGCAGTAAATCTGCGGAAATGCGCATGCGTGTTGGCCTTGAGCCCGCGGGGCAGGGCGCTACCTGCCGAATCCAGCCGCTGCCGCGGGATCGCCAGCAGGTCGCCGGCCGCCGGCAGGGCGCGCGCGGCGGCGCGCAGCTCGTTGCGGCGGCTCTCATGGCTGCGCTGCCAATAGGCGCGGTTGCGCCGCGCAAGGTCGGCGACCTCGACAAAGAGATCGCTGCGCACCGGCACGGCCATTTCGGCCGCCGCCGTCGGCGTCGGCGCGCGCTTGTCGGCGACGAAGTCGATCAGCGTGATGTCGGTCTCGTGCCCGACCGCCGAGATCAGCGGGATCATGCTTTCGGCGGCTGCACGCACCACGATCTCCTCGTTGAACGACCAAAGGTCCTCCAGCGAGCCGCCACCGCGCGCGACGATCAGCACGTCGGGCCGCGGAATCTTGCCGCCCTCCGGCAGCGCGTTGAAGCCGCGGATCGCGGCCGCGACCTGCTCGGCCGAGCCTTCGCCCTGCACCTTGACCGGCCACACCAGCACGTGACGCGGAAAACGATCCTCGAGCCGGTGCAGGATGTCACGGATGACCGCGCCGGTCGGCGACGTCACCACGCCGATCACTTCGGGCAGCCAGGGCAGCAGCTGCTTGCGCGCCTCGTCGAACAGGCCTTCGGCGGCGAGCTTCTTCTTGCGCTCCTCCATCAGCGCCATCAGCGCGCCGATGCCGGCCGGCTCCAAAGCCTCGATCACGATCTGGTACTTCGAGGAGCCCGGATAGGTCGTGAGCTTGCCGGTGGCGATCACCTCGAGCCCTTCCTGCGGCTTGAAGCGCATCCGCCCGTGCACCCCCTTCCAGATCACCGCCTCGATCTTGGCGCTCTCGTCCTTGAGCGCGAAATAGCAGTGACCGGAAGAATGGGCGCCGCGGAACCCGGAAATCTCGCCGCGGACCCGGACATGGCCATAGGTGTCCTCCACGGTCCGCTTCAGGGACTGGGAGAGCTCGGAAACGGTGAATTCGGGCGTATTGGGCAGGGGTTCCGCAGGCGGCATCGGCACACGATTCGGCATTTTGGGATCGAGCCCGACGTTAAGGATTTTCGCCGCGCGGCGCCAATCCGGGGATTGATATGGAGAGTACTCTGTAATATAGAGTTCTCTATCGATCTTCAGTTTGATGGAGTTGGACCATGGCAATGCAGTTGCTGCGAGGTGCTCTGAGCTTGCTGAAATGGGTTCTGTGCGCGGCCGGCGCCGTGGCGCTGCTGCTGACCGCCTTGATCGCGACGCCGCTGGAGCGGCCTACAGAGCTGCGCTCGGTCTCCGACTCCCGCAAGGGCGTCGACATGACGACCCTGCCGGCGCTCGAACGCTTCCAGGCCCGTGATGGCACCTGGCTTGGCTATCGCCATTACGCACCGAGCGGCGCTGACAGCGGGCGCGGTGCGATCTTCATCCACGGCTCGTCCGGCTCTTCCGGCACGATCAATCACGCGCTGACGGCGGCGCTCGCCGCGCGTGGCGTCGAGACCTGGGCGATCGATATGCGCGGTCACGGCGCTTCCGGTACGCGCGGCGACATCGGCTATGTCGGCCAGCTCGAGGACGATCTGGTCGACTTCGTCGCGCTCGTTCGCAAGAGCGCGCCGGACCTGCCGCTCACCCTGATCGGCCATTCCGCCGGCGGCGGCTTTTCGCTGCGTGTCGCTGCAACGCCGATCATCCAGGATCTGTTCGTGCGCACCGTGCTGGTCGCGCCCTATCTCGGCTATGACGCGCCGACCAACAAGCCGCATTCCGGCGGCTGGGCCAATGCTGACATTCCGCGCTTCCTCGGCCTTGCCGCACTCCGCAAGCTCGGCATCGATTGCTGCGCGCAGCTGCCTGTGCTCGCCTTTGCGGTGCCTGCGAATTCGGAGCGGATTCTGGTGCCGACCTATTCCGACCGCCTGATGCGCAATTTCGCAACGCGCGGCTATCGCCTCGATCTCGCCTCGGTGACTCATCCGCTCACGATCTTCGGCGGCGCCGAGGACGAGATGATGATCTCGGACAAATACGCGGAGACAGTTCAGGCGGTGAAGCCGTCGGTCGACGTCAAGGTGATCGACGGCGTCAATCACATGGGCATGGTGACCAACCCAAAGGCGGTCTCGGCGATCGCCGAGGACGTGGCGACGCGGGGGAGCGGGCAGTCATGATCGACAGCAAGCAGGCAGCCGAGGCGCTGGCCGATATCGACGACATCGTCCAGCGCGTGCGGCAATCGCGGGTCTACGATCTCGCCAGCCAGATGATGATCATGTGGGGCGTGCTGGTCTTTGTCGCCAACATCGCGACCTGGCTCTGGCCCCGAGAAGCCTATTACTACTGGCTCGCAGTCTACGTCCTCGGCATTGCCGGGTCCTTTGCAATCAGCGCCGCGAACCAGGCCTCGACGGGAGTTCGCAGCTTCGACATGCGGGTGCTGGTCGCCTTCCTGATGTTCGTCGCCTTCGGCTTCCTCTGCGCGCACGTCCTCGGCCATTTCACGCCGCGCCAGCAGGGTACGTTCTGGACCATCTATTTCATGCTGTTCTATGCGCTGGCCGGGCTGTGGTTCGGCTACGCCTTCGTCGTCATCGCGCTCGCGATAACGGCTCTGACGCTGATCGGCTATTTCTTCGTCACGGGCGATGCCTTCCTGCCGTGGATGGCCGTCGTCAACGGTGCCGGTCTGATCGTCGGTGGCCTCTGGATGCGGCGGAGCTAGTCGATGGCCGAGCTCGACGACATCATCCACCAGCCGCTGCGGCTCAAGATCATGGCCGCACTGAATTCGCTGCCGGCCACGGCCGCGGGCCTGGATTTCTCCCGGCTCAAGAAACTCACCGGCGCCACCGACGGCAATCTCGGCGCGCACATCGAGACCCTGGCGAAGGCCGGCTACGTCACGGTCGACAAGGCCTTCGTAGGCAAAAAGCCGCAGACCACGGTCACCGCCACGGCGGCGGGCCGAGGGGCATTCGCGCGGCATGTGGCGACGTTGCAGGAGATTATTGCGGGGAAGCAGGGGTAGGCCTTCGGTAAGACTGGTACGGTTGGGTGGGTACTGCCAACAACCAGCTTCTGCATTGATAAAACTTGCGAATTTGCGCTCGCTTCCTACTCTTTTGTAGCAGGGTTTTGTATTTTGCAACACCACGGATCGGCCTCCCGCGGTGTTCAGTAAGCACCTCGCAAAGACGGCCGCATGGCGCAGGTTAACTCTTGCGCGCCGGTTTAGCCGAGCGCACGCTTGCCAAGCGTTTTCACAAAAAGAACTTACGGAGGATGCGACCATGCCGTGGGTCAAGCAAGCTTCGAAGCCAAAACGCACAGCCAAAGCCGCCGCCATGAAGGTGCTGAGTGCCGCCGGACTGGGTCTTTCGCTGGTGGGTAGTGCATCCGCATCCACGATGCCCACTGCTGGTATCCCGCAATCTGATAATACCTCGCCCAATCAGCGCTTCGTTCTTGGCGAAGAGGAAATGGCCGACGTCAGTCTCGCCACGTTCCATCTCTTCGACAAAGAGAACGTTGGCACCGGCTTCCAACAGATCGCGCGTGGCTGCGGCTACGGCGGCTGTCGTGGTTGCGGCTGCCGAGGCTGCGGCTGCGCTGGCTGCCGAGGTTGCGGTTGCGGCGGCGGCAATACCTCCGGCTTCGGCGGCGGCCAAGCGTCCCAATCTGGCGGCCAGCCTCAATGATTTTCCAGGAAATTACGGTGACAGTGCACTAAATTGACGTCGCCTGATGTCATGGAGTTTTGTGCACTGTCACCGTAATTCTTGCGGCACGATCGCCTCGGGCGGCCGCCGGGCCACCACGGTACCTGAATGTTCTTACGGGCGAACGCCGAATTACGGTGACAGTGCACTAAATCATGTCGACTGATGCTTTGGTTTTGGAATTTAGTGCACTGTCACCGTAATTCCGTAATTCCCAAGGGCAGCGACGGACGGACCAGAAACGCGGGGATAAGCTGCACCGGTCTGTTGCTGGCCTTCTGAGCTTAGCCCTTCATAGCAACATGTCGAAACGTAACGATGCCGAGAAGGCGATTGCTCGCCTCTCGAAGGCAGACCGGCTCCGGCTTGCCAAAGCCAAAATGAAGAAGGTGCTCGATCACTTCCTCTATGTGGTCGAACTGCACGCCAACAATTCGTTCGTGGTGTTCTCGCCGGTGCTGGCGTCTCAAATTCCCCGATCCTATGCAGCGAACGCGTTCAGGATCTTTCAGCGCAGCATGTACCAGATCGAGATCGTGCGTCTTTGCGCGATCTGGGACGGCGTCGATCTTGACAAGGAAAACATTCCGACCGTCGTCGCGCTGATTGACGATGATGAGCTCATCGAGATGCTGGCTGAGGAAACGCGCAGCCAGCACCAAGATCGGAGAGACCAGCAGTTCGCAGAAGAGCGCGCATCGCAGGCTCGGACCGAGCTGCTGCACGCAATCGCAGACGCCCGCTCAGTTCTTAGATCAGCGCGGTTAGCCTCGATCATGAACGTTCGCGATAAGTACCTCGCGCACTCCCTCGAGGCGACACGCCGCGAGAAGAACGGACCTGTCCAGCCAATGAAGTACGGCGACGAAACCAAAGTGATGGATGCCTCGATACCAATTCTCGAAAGTCTCTACTGCTGGGTGAATGGCACTAGCTTCTCGATTGAGAACTCGCAAAGGATAGACCAGAAAAACGCCGAGGCGTTGTGGACCGGCTGCAAGTTCGTAGCCCTTCGTTGAAGGGCCTCCGCCCACTGGCGGGGGCAGATGCGAGCGATGAAACGTTGCAACCCGTCATCGTGCCACGGCACTGTGGGAAGACAGGATTACGGTGACAGTGCACTAAACCATCTGCACTGATGCTTTATCTCCACCGATGCTTTGGCTTTGGAGTTTAGTGCACTGTCACCGTAAATCGATCAGCACGTCATGATGCCCGAGATTACCCGCCTGTCATCCGCCCGGTGAGCGCCCGGACGAACCAGTGCCCACACCAAAAAAACTACTTGACTATAATAAGACGACCGGTCATATATTAACTCATGCCTAGACCAGCCAATCCCGAAACCCGATCGCGCCTTCTGGAAAAAGGGGGAGACCTTGTGAGCACCCGCGGCTTCAACGCCACGGGCGTGCAGGAGATCACCGCGGCAGCCGGCGTGCCCAAGGGGTCGTTCTATAATTACTTCGACAGTAAGGAAGCCTTCGCCGTCGCGGTACTGACCGAATATTGGGACGCGGTTGTCGCCGAGTATGGGGCCATTTTGAATCAACGCCGGACGCCGCCCTTGTCGCGCATCGCGCGCTATTTCGCCAGACTTGCCGAGTTTCACGAGCGCCGCCGTTACGCGGTCGGCTGCCTGATCGGGAACATGGCACTGGAGGTCACGCCGACGAGCGAGGATGTGCGGATCAAGCTTGCGGCGATCTATCGCGAGTGGTCAGCCGCGCTCGCCTCATGTTTGCGGGAAGCGCAGGAGAAAGGGGAATTGTCGGCCGGAAAGGATCCAGGGCAGCTTGCCGTCGCGCTGATTGACACGTTCGAAGGGGCGGTCATGCGGGCCAAGGTCGAACGTAACCGGGCGGCCTTCGACAGCTTCGAGCGCTTTGTTTTGCCCTCTCTGCTGAGTTAAAAATTTTGACCAGTTAATAGACGACTGGTCATATTGATTCAACGGGATCATCGCTGGAACGCCGCGCCAGCGCGCGATGAGTCTCATCCGCGGCTAACCTGAAGGACCTGAACAATGCCCACGATCACGACTACAGACGGCGTCAACATCTTCTACAAGGACTGGGGCTCTGGCCAGCCGATCGTTTTCAGTCACGGCTGGCCGCTGACAGCGGACGACTGGGACGCCCAGATGACCTTCTTCCTTCGCCACGGCTACCGGGTAATCGCCCACGACCGGCGCGGCCACGGCCGGTCCGACCAGCCCAGCACCGGCAACGACATGGACCACTGGGTCGCCGACCTCGCAGCCCTGACTGAACACCTCGACCTGCGCGACGCGATCCATATCGGCCACTCCACAGGTGGTGGTGAGGTGGCTCGCTATGTCGCTCGCCATCAGGAGCGCGTCGCGAAGGCGGTGCTGGTCGCTTCACTGACGCCGAACATGTACCGGAGCGCGGACAACCCGTCCGGCCAACCGCCGGAGTGGTTCGAAGCGATCCGGGCAGGCGTGCTGGGCAACCGGTCGGAGTTCTACCGTTTCGTCCCTGAGAATCCGTTCTACGGCTACAACCTCGATGGGGCGAAGCCTTCGGAGGCGATCATCGCGAACTGGTGGCGTCAAGGCATGGCCGGCGGAGCCCTCGCTCACTACGCGACTGTCGACTCTTGGCTCGAAGACTATACCGAAGACCTCAAGAAGATCACCGTGCCGGTGCTGGTGATGCACGGCGAGGCTGATCAAGTCGTCCCGTTCGCAAGTTCAGTGCCGCGTGCGGTCGACCTGCTTAAGCACGGGTCGCTGAAGACTTATCCCGGTTACCCCCATGGCATGCTCACCACGCATGCGGATGTCCTCAACCCCGACCTGCTCTCGTTCATCAGGTCTTGACGACATCTCTCATCCATTATCGCCCATGGGAGACATGTAGGGGTGTATATTGAGGTGCATATTGGGGAGGGGTCGGGTTTCGCCGTAGTGACGAAGGAACGAACAAGAAGCTCAAACCCTCCTCGAAAATTCATCGGCCAAGGTCCCGATCGAAGCGGCGACCTTGGCAGCGTTGCTCGGCTTTGACGGAGTCCACTCCGCCGTCGGCCTCGCGCCTTGCTCCCTGCCGGCCCCAGGCGGCGCTTGGGGGCTACCGTGGTATGTGGAATTTTGCCCACACCGCCTAACCTTCCTTCGCGAATGCCGCCTCCATCGCCTTTCTTGTCTTGATCGTCTCGTTGTTAGCGTCGAATTCGACTTGCCATGGAGATTACGGTGACAGTGCACTAAACCACGTCAACTGATGCTCAACCGATGCTTCGGCTTTGAGCTTAGTGCACTGTCACCGCAATTGCCGTTCGGCTTCAATAATGGGGCGTCCTGGTAGAGACGCAAAACCATCGCGATGATGTCCATTCCACTCCGGTTTCATCTGCAAGATGATGCGCCCGAGAGCGGCGGGAAGGTCCTGAAAGTAATACTGAAGGGTCTCGTTCCCGCCTTCGTAGCTGTACCGAATTCTCTGGAATGCGTCCCCGCCTGCCGCAAGCGCACCTTCGAGATCGCGCGCCATTGTAATGCGAAAGCTCTTTTCGAATCGGTCCCAAGTCGCGGAGTGGTGCTGATCCCGATTTCTATTCAGGGAGAGACCGTGCGGCCGCGCTAGGCTGAGCTTAAGCGCATACCCAAGTATATATTTCCCCCTCAGGGGAGGGTAAGGCCAACCGCACGCAGCGCCCGGAATGACGGGGAGTGCGGGGCGTTTCCCCCTTGAGACCCGCCCCGATTCGTGCGACCTCCGCCCCCAGCAAAACCCCTCATTTCGAGCCCTCGATGCACATTCTCCTGCTCGGTTCCGGCGGCCGCGAACATGCCCTGGCGTGGAAAATCGCAGCCTCCCCCCTGGTCACCAAACTCTGGTGCGCGCCGGGCAATGCCGGCATCGCGCGTGAGGCGGAGTGCGTGGCGCTCGATGTCGCCGACCATGCCGCCGTGATCGACTTCTGCAAGCAGAACGCGGTCGAGCTCGTGGTGGTCGGCCCCGAGACGCCGCTCGCCGCCGGCATCGTCGACGACCTCACCGCCGCGGGCATCAAGGCGTTCGGGCCGAACAAGATCCCCGCCCAGCTCGAAAGCTCGAAGGGGTTCACGAAGGCGCTCTGCACCGAATTCGGTATTCCGACTGGCGCCTATGAGCGATTCACCAACGCCAATGATGCGCGTGCTTACGTGCAGAGTCAGGGCGCACCGATCGTCGTCAAGGCCGACGGCCTCGCCGCCGGCAAGGGCGTCGTCGTCGCGAAAACCGTGCGCGAGGCCGAGGACGCCATCGCCATGATGTTCGAGGGCGCCTTTGGCGAAGCCGGCACTGAAGTCGTGATCGAGGAATTTCTGCCGGGTCGCGAGATCAGCTTCTTTGCGCTCTGCGACGGCGAGACCGCCATTCCGCTGGCCTCCGCCCAGGACCACAAGCGTGTGTTCGACCACGACGTCGGCCCGAACACCGGCGGCATGGGCGCCTATTCGCCGACGCCTTTGGTGACGCCGGCGATCCATGACGCGATCATGGCCAGGATCATTTTGCCGACGGTGGCCGGCATGAAGCAGCGCGGCACGCCGTTCCGCGGCATTCTCTACGCGGGAATCATGCTGACGACGCAGGGCCCAAAGCTGTTCGAGTTCAACGTCCGCTTCGGCGATCCCGAGTGCCAGGTGCTGATGCTGCGCATGATGTCCGACATCGTGCCGGCGTTCCTCGCCGCCTGCGACGGGCAGCTGAAGCATTTCGACCTGCGCTGGTATCCGGAATCCGCGCTCACGGTGGTGATGGCCGCCAAGGGCTATCCCGGCGACTACCAGAAGGGCACGCGCATCGAGGGGCTCGATGACGCGGCGGGGGTCAACACCGTCGAGATCTTCCACGCCGGCACGGTGGCGAAGGACGGCGCGATCCTCGCCAATGGCGGCCGCGTGCTCAATGTCTGCGCGTTAGGGGCGACCGTGACGGAGGCGCAGGCGCGCGCCTATCAGGCCGTCGACCGCATCAACTGGCCGGAGGGCTTTTGCCGCCGCGATATCGGCTGGCAGGCGGTGGAAGCCGAGAAGGCCAGGGGCTGACAGGCTTTTTTCCGATCGCCGCGCAAAGCGCGTCGGCCGGAATCTCGACTTTGGCGCGCCGCGCCCCGTCATCGCGACATTGCAAGATTGCGCAATGGGGCGTTGGGGTTAGCATCCCTCACCGAAATCACCGTGCTACTGTGCATGGGGTTGTTTTCGACATTTTGAGGGGATGGAACTCATGTTAGATCTCGCCGACCTCTATCCCGGCTTCGCCTCCGAATGGATCAACACATCCTCGGGCCGCATCTTCGCGCGCGTCGGCGGCAAGGGTCCGCCGCTGCTGCTGCTGCACGGCTTCTCCGAGACCAACGTGATGTGGCACCGCGTCGCGCCGCAATTGGCCGACAAGTTCACGCTGATCATCGCCGATTTGCCGGGCTATGGCTGGTCCGACATGCCGGGCAGCGACGCGCAACATCTGCCCTACAGCAAGCGCGCGATGGCGAAGGCCATGGTCGAGGCGATGGAGCAGCTCGGCCACGTCCACTTCGCACTCGCCGGCCACGACCGCGGCGGCCGCGTGTCGTATCGGCTGGCGCTCGATCATCCCGGCCGGCTGTCGCAGCTCGCCGTGCTCGATATCCTGCCGACTTATAATTACTGGGAGCGGATGAACCGCGCCTACGCGCTGAAGATCTATCACTGGACCTTCCTGGCGCAGCCCGCGCCGCTGCCGGAGACGCTGATCTCAGGCAATGGCGAGTTCTTCCTGCGCTTCAAGATGGCGAGCCAGACCAAGTCGAAGACGCTCGACGCAATCGACAAACGCGCGCTCGAACACTACATCGCGCCGTTCCGCGATCCCGCCCGCGTGCACGCGATGTGCGAAGACTACCGCGCCGGCGCCTATGTCGACTACGACCTCGACAAGGCCGATTTCGAGGCCGGTAACAAGATCACCATTCCGATGCTGGCTTTGTGGGGTGGCGTAGGCATCGCGCAGGCCGCCGCCACGCCGCTCGATATCTGGAAGCAATGGGCGACGAATGTCGAAGGCCAGCCGGTGGATTCCGGCCACTTCCTGACCGAGGAGAACCCGGACGTCACCGCCAAGGCGCTGCGCGCGTTCTTCCTCGCGTCTTAACGCCGCTCCCGAAAGAAGTCCTTGAGCAGCCGCGCCGACTCGCTTTCGCCGACGCCGGAATAGACGTCCGGGACGTGATGGCAGGTTGGCGAGGTGAAGAACCGCACGCCGGACTCGACCGCGCCGCCCTTGGGGTCGGCGGCGCCGTAATAGAGCCGGCGGACCCTTGCAAAGGAGATCGCGCCCGCACACATCGTGCAGGGCTCCAGCGTCACGTAGAGGTCGCAGTCGACCAGGCGCTCGCTGCCGATCTTCCTGGCCGCCTCGCGCAGCGCAACGATTTCGGCATGGGCCGTGGGGTCGTAATCGGTCAGCGTCCGGTTGGCCGCAGTGGCAATGACCTCGTAATTGCGGACCACCACGCACCCGATCGGAACTTCGCCCGCCTTTCCGGCATTTTCGGCCGTTTTGAGCGCCAAATCCATGAAAGAGGGGGCTTTCAAGCCTCGTATCATCCGAAGAAACCTGCTAGTAGCTGCGCCTTCAGCAGAAGTGCTTACAGATATTGCCTGAGCATGCGGCTCGAAACGAGCGCGCACAATGCTTTCTGGCCACCCCCTGAGTGAGATTATTCATGCCTCGCGACAGCGACAAAGACAACGATTCCCGCGGCCGGCGAGGCCCGGCCAGGGGAGGCCCGCCGAAGGGCCGGTCCGGCAAGCCGCGCGGCCCTGAGAAAAAGTTCGCCAAGCGCGGCCCTGAGGGCAAGGGCGACGCCCGCCCGCCCCGTGGCGACCGCGAGGCCCGTCCGTTCCGCCCCCGCGCGGACGGCGATGCCCCGCGCCGCGACTTCAGCGACCGTCCGAAATTCAAGCGCGACGACCGCGGCGGCGAAAATCGCGGCGAGCGCAGCTTCAAGCCGCGTGGCGACCGCCCGTTTTCCGATCGTCCGTCCCGCGACGGCGAGAAGCGCCCGTTCAAGCCGCGCGGCGATCGTCCGTCCTACGGGCGCGACGACCGTCCGCCGCGCAGCCGTGATCGCGACGACTCCCGTCCCGCCGATAGGTCCGGCGAGAAGAAGTTTGGCGACAAGCGTCCGTACGCGCCGCGTGGCGACCGCCCGGAACGCAAGTTCGACGGCGAGCGGAAGTTTTCGCGCGGTGCACCGGACCGCAGCGATCGCCCGCGTGACTTCGGCGATCGCAAACGCAATTTTGACGACCGCCCGCGCGATCGTAGCGAGCGCAGCGATTCAAAGCCCTGGCAGAAGCGTGATGCAGCTCCGCGCGGCGACCGACCGCCGCGCAAGGATTTTAGCAAGGGCCCGCGCAAGGATTTTGGCGGCCCCGATCGCGGCCAGGACAAGCCCTGGCAGAAGCGCGAAGGCGGCGGCGATGACCGTCCGCGGTTCTCGCGCTCCCGCGATGATCGTCCGTCGGGCGATCGCCCGTTCCGCGAGCGGCCCAAGTTCGATCGCCCCAAATTTGATCGCCCGCGCGGGGATCGTCCCAAATTCGATCGGCCCCGTCGCGACGGCGATGGCGAGCGTAGTGGGCGCGGCGGTGATCGCCCGAAATTCGATCGTCCGCGCGAGCGCTCCGAAGGCCGCTCCGACTGGCACGAGCATCCGCGCAGCGAAGATCGTTCCGGTGATCGTCCGCGGCGTGAAAACGAGGATGACAGCAGGATCTTCGAGAAGCGCCCGGCCTTCGGCGGCCGCGGCGCCTACCGCGAGCGGGATCGTGATTTCGACCGCCGGCCGCGGCGTGAAGAGGAGCCGAAGCCGAAGAAGGCCGGCGAGCGCATCGCCAAGGTGCTGGCACGGGTGGGGCTTGCCTCGCGCCGCGATGCCGAGGAGATGGTCACGCAGGGGCGCGTCGCCGTCAACGGACGTGTGATCAATTCGCCGGCGCTCGATATCACCTCGAACGATGTCGTCACTGTCGACGGCAAGCCGTTGCCGGAGCGCGAGCGCACGCGGCTGTTCCTCTACCACAAGCCGCGCGGCCTGATGACGACTCATGACGACCCCGAGGGGCGTCCGACCGTGTTCGACAATTTGCCCGAAGGCCTGCCGCGGCTGATCTCGATCGGTCGGCTCGATTTCAATACCGAAGGGCTGCTGCTGCTCACCAATGACGGCGGGCTGGCGCGTACGCTGGAGCTGCCCGACACCGGCTGGCTGCGCCGCTATCGCGTTCGCGCCCATGGCGACGTCACGCAGGCGCAGCTCGACGAGCTCAAGAACGGCATCGAGGTCGAGGGCGTCAAATACGGTCCGATCGATGCGACGCTGGAGCGTGACCAGGGCGCCAATGTTTGGCTGGTGTTCGCGATCCGCGAAGGCAAGAACCGCGAGGTGCGCAACGTCTGCGCTCATCTCGGGCTCGAGGTGAACCGGCTGATCCGCGTGTCCTACGGCCCGTTCCAGCTCGGCGAGGTTCCCGAAGGCCAGGTCGAGGAGATCAAGTCGCGCGTGCTGCGCGACCAGCTCGGCGACAAGATCATCGAGAAGTCGGGCGCGCAGTTCGACGTGCCGCAAAAGTCCCCCTCGCGCGACGGTGATGCACCGCCCGAGAAGAAGCCGGTCAAGCGCGACGTGATCAACGATCGCAAGGGCCGTCGCGTGCTGGTGCAGCGCACCGGCAGCGACGAAGCGCGTGAGCGCAACGAGGCCGAGGCGAGCGGCTATGGCCCCCCGCGCCGTCCCAAGCGCGGTTATCACGGCAAGCGCGACCTGACGCCGAAGGAGGACTAGGGTTGCGCGTCGTCGGCGGTCGATTGAAGGGGCGTAATCTCGCCTCACCGTCCTCGCGCGATATCCGCCCGACGGCGGATCGCCTGCGCGAGTCCGTGTTCAACATTCTCGTGCATGCCTATGACGATCCGATCCAGGACGCGCGCGTGCTCGATCTCTTCGCGGGCACCGGCGCGCTCGGCATCGAGGCGGCCTCGCGCGGTGCGAAGTTCACGCTGTTCGTCGACAATGGCGCCGAAGCGCGTGCGCTGTTGCGCAGCAATGTCGAGGCGCTGGGCTTGGGCGGCACGACCAAGGTCTACCGCCGCGACGCGACCGATCTTGGACCTGCCCATCCGGTCGAACCGTTCTCGCTGGTGTTCCTCGATCCGCCTTATAGTAATGGGTTTGCCGAGAAGGCGCTTGCGAGCTTGCGTGACGGCGGCTGGTTGACGCCGGGTGCGCTGCTGGTGGTGGAGGAGGCGAAGGCTGCGCAGTTCGCGACGCCCGAAGGTTACGAGGAATTGGAACGGCGCGCGTATGACGACACGGAGTTCGTGTTTTTGAAGCGCAACGCGTAATCACCGCCGCCCGAACAGCTTCTCCACATCCGCGAGCTTCAGCTCGACATAAGTCGGCCGGCCGTGATTGCACTGGCCGGAATTCGGCGTCTCCTCCATCTCGCGGAGCAGCGCGTTCATCTCCTCCGGCCTGAGCCTTCGGCCGGCGCGCACCGAGCCGTGGCAGGCCATGGTGGCGGCGACATGCATCAGGCGGCGCTCCAGCGGCAGCGCCTCGTCCCATTCGGCCATGTGCTCGGAGAGATCGCGGAGCAGGCCGCCGGCATTGGCCTTGCCGAGCAGCGACGGCGTCTCGCGCACCGCGACTGCGCCGGGGCCGAAGGATTCGATCGCAAGACCAAACGAGGCGAGCTCTTCGTTGCGCTCAAGCAGCCGCTCGACGGTGGCCTCGTCCATCTCGACGATCTCGGGGATCAGCAGGATCTGCCGCTGCACGCCGTTGGCGGCCAGCGAGGCCTTCAGCCGCTCATAGACGATGCGCTCATGGGCTGCATGCTGGTCGACGATGATCAGGCCGTCGCGGGTCTGCGAGACGATGTAGGTCTCGTGCAGCTGTGTGCGCGCGGCGCCGAGCGGGCGATCGACGAGGTCGTTCACCGGCTGCGTCTCGATCCGAACGTCGGCGCTCGGCGCGCCGACGTCGAAGGCGGCTTGCGCGCGTTCCGCAAAGGCAGGGGCCGCCGATCCATCGAAAGATGGCAGTGGGCCGGCCGGCGCGGACGGCGACTGCCGCCAGTCCCAGCTCGCCGGACGCGGCGTGAACGCGGGCCGGAACGACGACAGCGCGCTCTCGCCACCATTGGCGGCCGTGCGCCGCCCCTCGCGTGCGAGACCTTCTTTCAATCCGTGAACGATCAGCGCGCGCACGAGACCGGCATTGCGGAAGCGTACCTCAGTCTTGGCCGGATGCACGTTGGCGTCGACCTCGCGCGGATCGAGCGTGACGAACAGCGCCAGCACCGGATGGCGATCGCGCGGCAGATAATCGGCATAGGCCCCGCGCACCGCGCCCAGGATCAGCTTGTCGCGCACCGGGCGGCCGTTGACGAAGAGATATTGCCCGAGCGCGTTGGCCTTCGTCAGCGCCGGCGCGGCCGCGTAGCCGGCCACGACAACGCCCTCGCGTTCGGCATGGACTTCGATGGCGTGGCTGCGGAACTCCGCGCCGAGGATGTCGCCGAGCCGCGTCAGCCGTCCGGCGA
The DNA here is from genome assembly GCF_049993385.1 of Bradyrhizobium sp. McL0616. Classification (NCBI taxonomy): domain Bacteria; kingdom Pseudomonadati; phylum Pseudomonadota; class Alphaproteobacteria; order Hyphomicrobiales; family Nitrobacteraceae; genus Bradyrhizobium; species Bradyrhizobium sp. McL0616. The sequence continues at coordinate 7,777,973 of NZ_CP188255.1, read as the reverse complement.
CGCCCGGTAGCGCAGCGGCCCAGGTCACCGGCGCGCGTTCCTCGCCGGCCAGCGTGAAGGCGACATCGGGCCGCGCCATCGCGAGCCGCCGCACCACCTCGCGGATCGCCTCGGCCTCGGTACGGTCGGTCTTCAGGAATTTCAGCCGCGCCGGGGTCGCGTAGAAGAGGTCGTTGACCTCGACGCGCGTGCCATGCGCCAGCGCCGCCGGCATGATGTCCGACTTCTCGCCGCCCTCGACATTGAGCGCCCAGGCATGCGGCTCGCTGGCATGGCGCGTGGTGATCGACAGCCGCGCCACCGAGCCGATCGAGGGGAGCGCCTCGCCGCGGAACCCGAGGGTGCGGATCTGCAGCAGGTCCTCGTCGTCGAGCTTGGAGGTGGCGTGGCGCTCGACCGCGAGCGACAGGTCCTTCGCGGTCATGCCGCCGCCGTCGTCGGTGATGCCGATCCGGCGCCGCCCGCCGCCATCGGTGAAGACGTCGATCCGGCTCGCGCCGGCATCGATCGCGTTCTCGACCAGTTCCTTGACCACGCTCGCGGGACGTTCGACCACCTCGCCGGCGGCGATGCGGTTGACGACCTGCTCTGGCAATTGGCGGACGGGCATGAACTCGATCTTGGGCTCGGTCTGGGATTCGCAGGAAGCGTTATTCTATGCCGTGTTGCGTCAAAAGCATGTGCTGGGCAACAGGTCCGTGGCGGGCTGGGGAAGAGGGGTGTCTATCACATTGAAGACGCTGGACGTTCGAGAAAATTGCGCATCCGCTTCTGGTCGGTCTTCTGCCTCGGTCCCGATTGTGAGGTGCCGGACACAGGTGTAGCATCGTGAAAAAACGGCAACAGGACGGGAGGACGCCATGTGCCATTTGTTCGCGCACCAGCCCCAACGCGACTACGAGTCCCAGACCCGCTCGTTGCGGATCGGCGGGCACTGCACGTCAATCCGGCTGGAAATGGCGTTTTGGGACACGCTCGAGGAGATCGCGGCCAGGGAGAGCATGAGCCTCGGCAAGTTCCTGACGACGCTCTACAACGAAGTCCTCGACCATCATGGCGAGGTCAACAATTTCGCCTCGCTGTTGCGTTGCTCCTGCCTGATCTACCGCTCGAAGACGATGGCATCGGTGCAGGAATTCAAGGCAACCGTCGCGCCCATTCTCGATGCGGCCGAATAGCACGATCGCGAGGCTGTTTCCGCATCCTCAACGTCGTCCTGGCTTTCGCCAGAACGACGATTGAGAGATCAGATCTCCTTCTTCTGCATCGCACCCGCAATGTAGTCCGCCTGCCGGATCGCCAGCGAGACGATGGTCAGAGTCGGATTGCAGGCCGCACCGCTGGTGAACTGGCTGCCGTCCGAGACGAACAGGTTCTTGACGTCGTGGCTCTGTCCGAACTTGTTGACCACGCCGTCTCGCGGCTTCTCGCTCATCCGGTTGGTGCCGAGATTGTGCGTGCTCGGATAGGGCGGCGTCGGATAGCTCACGGTCGCGCCGACCGCGTCGTAGACCGCAGCCCCCTGCTTGTAGGCGTGGGCACGCATCGCGAGATCGTTGGGATGATCGTCGAAGTGCACGCTCGCGACCGGCTGGCCGAACTTGTCCTTCACGACCGGGTCGAGCGTGATGCGGTTGGTCTCCTGCGCCATGTCCTCGCCGACCAGCCACATGCCGGCCATCCGCGGATAGCCGTCGAGCGCTGCGGTGAACGGACGGCCCCAGGCGCCTGGATTGAGGAACGCCGCCATGAAAGGCAGGCCGATCGACAGCGTCTCCATCTCGTAGCCGCCGACGAAGCCGCGCTTCGGATTGTTGGCGGCCTCGTCGCGGATGATGCCGGCCATGGTGGTGCCGCGATACATGTGCACCGATTTCTCGAACACGGCGTAGACGCTGCCCGTCATGTGCCGCATGTAGTTGCGGCCGACCTGGCCCGATGAATTGCCAAGACCGTCGGGGAACATGGTGGAAGCACTGTTGAGCAGCAGCCGCGGGCTCTCGATCGAATTGCCGGCAACCGCGACGATGCGCGCCTTCTGGCGCTGCATCGCACCGCTCTCGTCGGCATAGACCACGCCAGTGACTTTGCCGCTGGCGTCGTGCTCGATCTTGACCGCCATGCTGCTCGGCCGCACTTCGAGATTGCCGGTCGCCTCGCCCTTGGGAATCTCGGTGTAGAGCGTCGACCATTTCGCGCCGGATTTGCAGCCCTGGAAGCAGAAGCCGATCTGCTGGCAGGAGCCGCGTCCGTCGCGCGGCTGGCTGTTGATCGCCATGTTGCCGGTGTGCACGGTCTTGTAGCCGAGCTTCTTCGCGCCGGCCTCGAGCACCCTGAAATTATTGTTGCCGGGAAGGCCGGGAATGCCGTTGGTGCGGGTCACGCCCATCTTGTTCTCGGCCTTGGCGTACCACGGCTCCATCTCGGCGAGCGTGACCGGCCAATCCAGTAAATTGGCGCCGGGAATGTTGCCGTAGGTGCTCTTGACCCTGAACTCGTGCTCGTCGAAGCGCAGCGACGCGCCGGCCCAATGGATGGTCGAGCCGCCGACCGCCTTGACGATCCAGGCGGGGAGACCCGAAAAGTCCTTGGCAACGCGCCATGTTCCCGAAGTGGTGCGGGCATCGGTCCAGGCGAGCTGGGAAAAGCTGTCCCACTCGTCGTTGATGAAATCCTGGTTCTCGATGCGCGGACCGGCTTCGAGGATGACGACCTTGACGCCTTTCTGCGCCAGCTCGTTGCCAAGTGTGCCGCCGCCGGCGCCGGAGCCGACGATCACCACAACGCCAGAATCGTTCAGATCGAATTTTGCCATTTGCGTTCTCCTGAACCGTTGGGTGGGCCTTTAAGCTTTCGGCAGCCAGTCGATGTCGGCGAAGCCGCGGTTGATGTAGCCGCCGTGCTCGGCGGAGGAGCCCTCGTAACCGAACCGCGGCCAGACCTCTTTCTGGTTGTAGAGGGAGACGATGAGGTCGCCGCGCACCTTCTGGAAGAAGTCGCTCTGCTCGATTTCCGTCAAGAGCACCACGCGGTCGGCTTCCCAGGGCACTTCGGCGTAAGCCACCTTGTGGCGATCGCGCGCGTTCTGATCGAGCCGCGTGATGCCGTCGCTGATCAGCGTCTTGACGGCGGGGTCCTTTGCCGCCTTGCCATCCCACGGCTTGATCGCGGTGATGTAGTAGCTGTCGCCGAGCACATCGTGCGGATAGATGTCGCGGGCGACTTTTAGCAGCGTCTTCATTGTTGCGGGCGACAGCGCGCTCGCATCATCGGCCCAAGCGCCCTCGATGCTGACGGCGACGCTGGTTGCAACGGCTGCGACCGGCACCGCGGTGGCCGCGCCCTTGAGAAAGACGCGGCGGCTGTGCTTGCTTCGACGATCGACTTCTCTCATAGCGTTCCTCCGTGGATTTTTGTGTTTTGGATTGATCAGTTGAAACGTCCGCCCCGCTGGATCACCTCGATCTTGTAGCCATCGGGGTCGCTGACGAAGAAGAAGCGCGCCAGCGTCTTGCCGTCGTGCTTGAAGTCGCGCAGCGGCCCTGGCGCGAGCTTCTCGCGCTCGAAGCGGGCATGCTCGGCATCGAGATTCTCGACGACGACGGCGAGATGCCCGTAACCGTCGCCGAGCTGGTACGGCTCCTTGCGATCGAAATTGACCGTCAGCTCGACCTCAAAAGATGAGGATGGGTGACGCAGGTAAATCAGCGCGAACTCCGGAAACTTCAGATGGTCTGCGACCTCGAGGCCGAAGGCGCGCTTGTAGAAGTCGAGCGCGCGCGCCTCGTCGAGCACGCGGATCATGGAATGGACAGGCTTTGCCATTCAGTTCAGCTCCTTGAGGTAGGTGATGATGGCGGCGCGCGTCTCCGGCTTCGCTTGCCGGTAGGCCATGACCACGCCAGGAATGACAGCCTGCGGATTGGTCAGCCATGCATCCAGCCGGGTCTCGTCCCAGGCGAAGTCGGCTTTGGCGAGGCCGTCAGAGTAATGAAACCCTTCGACCCTGCCGGCCGGTCGTCCGACGATCTTGACCAGCGGCGGCCCTTGCCGCATCGGTTCCGACAGGTTGGTGGTGTGGCACACCGCGCATTGCTGCTTGAACAGCGTCGCGCCATCCGGCGGCTTTGCGGCCGGCAACGGCATTTGCGCGTCGGCAACCCGCGCCACCAGCACCACTGCGGTGCACAATCCCAGCACGATCGCGCGCATCGCGAAGAGCCCGCCCATCCACACCAAATTCAGCGTGCGCAAACTCTAGGCGGCGTCAAACATGCGGTGGTAGTAGCGGGCTGTTTCGATCGAGAACAAAGCGAAATTCGCGCGACGCGCCTCGGGCTGCTCACGTGGTTTGATCGACGGCCGCCCCTAGTCGTCGAAACCGCGCCCGCGCTTGGACTTGACGTCGCTGCGGCGCTTCTTGCCGTCGAGCCGACGTTGCTTGGAGCCGAAAGTTGGCTTCGTCGCCCGTCGCGGCTTCGGCCGTATCATCGCCTCGCGCAAAATCTCCAGAAGGCGGTCGATGGCGTCCTGGCGGTTGCGCTCCTGGGTGCGGAAGCGCTGCGCCTGGATCACGATGACGCCGTCTTTGGTCAGGCGCTGGCCGGCGAGCCGGGCAAGGCGCAAGCTCGCATCCTCCGGCAAGGTCAGCTTGCGGGTGTCGAAGCGCAATTGCGCCGAGGTCGCGACCTTGTTGACGTTCTGGCCACCGGGGCCGGAAGCGCGGACAAAGCCGATCTCGATGTCGTCCTCGTCAATGACGAGGTCGCGGGATATCCGCAGCATGGAACACCATTCGTGATGCCCGGACATATCCCGGACGTCACCATTCGGCAATGGCGCGCATGCGAAACGCAAATGGCCGGGACGAGCCCGGCCATTTCAGGAAGCGTAAAGAAGACGTCAGTTCGACTTCGTCGCCGGCGCTGCGGCCGGTTGCACGGCGGCCTGCGGGGCGCGGCCGACGATGACGGTCAGGAGGCCATCGCCCCAGAGCCGCTTGGCGGCGGCCTTGGCGTCGTCCAGCGTCACCGCGTCGACGATGGCGTTGCGCTTCTCGATATAGTCGATCGGCAGCTTATCCTGCTGGTATTGCAGCAGTGCCTGCGCGAGCTTGGAGGAGGTATCGAGCGCCAGCATCTGCGAGCCCTTGAGGTAGGACTTGGCTTCGTCGAGCTCCTTTTGCGTTGGGCCTTCGTCGGCGATGCGGCGCACTTCCTTCTCGATCGCGTCCATGGTGTCGCCAGCGCGATCGGCGCGCGTGCCGGTGTTGCCGATGAAGACCGCCGAATGCTCCATCCAGAGCAGCGATTCGTACACCGAATAAGCGAGCCCGCGCTTCTCGCGGACCTCGTGATAGAGCCGCGAGGACAATCCGCCGCCACCGAGGATGTGGTTGACGACATAGGCCGCCATGAAGTTTGGATCGCTGCGTTTCACGCCGGGGCCGCCGAAGGTGATCACGGTCTGCGGCACGTCGAGCGGCACGAAGGCGCGCTGCGGCGGCTTGGCGGCGTCGACGTCCGGAACCGGCACGAGATTGGCCTTGGCGGGCAGGGCACCGAAGGTGTGATCGAGCAGCTTGCCAAGGGTAGCGGGATCGACGTCGCCGACGACCGCGATCTTCAGCGTATCCTTGGCAAGGATGCGGCCGACATAATCCTTCATATCGGGGACTGTGATGGTCGGCACGCTGTCCAGCGTGCCGGTGGTCTGCCGCCCGTAAGGGTGATCGCCGAACGCGATTTCCAAAAATTTGCGGCTTGCGAGCGACGTCGGATTGGTGGTCTCGCGGCGCAGGCTCGAGATGACCTGGGAGCGGATGCGCTCGACATCGGCTGTCTCGAAATGCGGCGAGGTCAGTGACATCCGCAAAAGGTCGAAGGCCTCGTCCTTGTTGTCGCGCAGCATGCGCAGGCTGCCGCGGAAGGTGTCGCGGGTCGCGCTGAAGGAGAGCTCGATGGCGCGGCGGTCGAGCCGCTCATGGAAGGTCTTGGAATCGAGATCGCCGGAGCCTTCGTCGAGGAGGTCGCCGACGAGATTGGCGACGCCGGGCTTGTCCTTGGGATCCTGGGCCGAGCCGCCGGCAAAGGAATATTCCATGGCGATCAGCGGTACGGTCGCGTCCTGGACGAACCAGGCCTCGATGCCGCCCGGCGAGGTCAGATGCTGGATCTTTGCAGCCGCATGCGACGGCGACGCCGAGGCAAGCGCGAGTGCCGCACCGGTGACGAAAGTAAGCGCGAAATGACGTGCGCGAAGGAAGGGATAGGTCACGAACGCTTCTCCTCGCGCTTGGCGGGTGTGGTGTCCTTGATCAGATAGCCCGTCACCGAGCGTTTCTTCTCGAGCCATTTTTGCGCAGCCTCACGGACCTGTTCGGCGGTGACCGCGCGGATGCGATCGGGCCAGCTCCGGATGTCCTCGATCGACAGGCCCGTGGTCAGGGCGCCGCCATACCAGCGCGCCAGCACTGCCTGATTGTCTTGCGCGTAGATCGCTTCCGCAATGAGCTGGGTCTTGACGCGCTCGAGATCCTCGGCGCGGATCGGGTTCTGCACGATGTCGGCGATGACGCCGTCGATCACCTGCTCGATGTCTGCAAAGCTGACACCGGGTTTCGGCGAGGCCGCGACCGCGAACTGGGTCGAGTCGAGCGAGATGCTCGAATAGCTGGCGCTGGCGGAGACCGCGAGCGGCTTGTCGACGACGAGCGCGCGGTAGAGATAGGAATTGCTGCCGCTGCCCATCAATTGCGCGAGCACGTCGAGCGCCGCGCTCTCACCGGCTGCGGCCGTCGTTGCCGACGGCACCAGGTAATAGCGTCGCACGCCGGGTTGCTCGACGCGCGGGTCGGACAGCGTAACGGTGCGCGGCGCGGCCGGATCCGGCTCCTGCGGACGGATGCGTTGCGCGGGGATCGCCGGCTGGGCCGGGATCGGCCCGAAATTGCGCTCGACCAGCGGGCGGACATCGGCGGCTTCGACGTCGCCGGCGATCACCAGGATCGCATTGTTCGGCGCGTAGAAGCGGCGGTAGAAGGCGAGCGCGTCCTCGCGATTGAGCTTCTCGATCTCCTGGTGCCAGCCGATCACCGGGCGACCGTAGGGATGGTTGAGATAGAGCGTGGCCATGACTTGTTCGTTCAGGCGCGCGTCAGGGCTGTTGGCAACGCGCATGTTGTACTCTTCGAGCACGACGTCGCGTTCGGGCAGCACGTTCTCGTCCTTGAGGATGAGGCCCGTCATGCGGTCGGCCTCGAATTCCATCATGGTCGGCAACTGCTCGCGGGGCACGCGCTGGTAGTAGTTGGTGTAGTCGACCGAGGTCGAGGCGTTCTCGTTGCCGCCGACGCGGAGCACGGTCTGGGAGAACTCACCGACCGGATGCTTCTCCGTGCCCTTGAACATCAGATGCTCGAGGAAATGCGCGAGGCCGGACTTGCCCGGGGTCTCGTCGGCCGAGCCGACCTTGTACCAGATCATCTCCGTGACCACGGGCGTGCGATGGTCCGGGATCACCACGACCTGGAGGCCGTTGCTGAGCGTGAAGCTGGCGGGCGGGGCCGATGTTACCGTGGTCTGGGCAAGGGCGGCGCCGGACGAGAGGATACTCGTCGAAAGCAGCGCGGCAAGGAGACAGGCAGCCGATCGATAAGAGGACATCATGATCCTTATGAAAGGCCGAGCCCTGACGTCCGGCTCGGAGGCACGGCATGGTACACCGTGCGGTTGACGCTTCCCGTCACGAAGCAGAGAACGCGGTCAAATTGAACTTAAATATAAGTCATCTGCCGCGTCCGACCCTGGACCGGACGATTGCGGCAGGTCCACGCGTCCAGTCGCGCGATGGCAAGGAGCTTATTGCTCCCTCTCCTTGCCGGACATGATGTCGTAAAACGTCTTCCGCGACTTGTCCTCTCCGGCGCCATAGGCATAGCTCGGCGAAGGCGTCTGATATCCTGGCGGCGGCTCGACCAGCGACTGGCGCGGCGGCTCGGTCGTGAATTTACTGGCCTCGCCCTTGTTGTTCGTCATCATGTTCCACAGACCGCCAGTGAAACCGAGTTGGGCCGGGCTGAGCGACGGGTTGCCGTTAGTGCCCGGCTGAATGGGGTCGTTGCTGGTGCGCTCGGGGGCGGCGATCTGGCCGGCCTTCATCTCGGCGGGCGTCAGCGGCTGGGCGGCCTGCCAGTTCTCCGTCGCCTTAACCGCCTTCTTCCGCTGAGCGATGGCCTCCTTGCGGCGCCTCTCGTCGGGGTCCTTAGGCCAGTTCGGCGCGTTCTTGGCCACGGTGTCGGCCGGCGGCGGCAGGTCGAGCTTGGGCGGCACCACCAGCGGCGACCGCTCGCGGTACTCGATACCTTTCTTCTCCATGCTCTTGGCGCCGATGCCGGACATCAGATTGTCGATGAGCTTCTCTTCGAAGGTCATGTCGTCATCATCGTCGCCGTCGTCACCAGCGCGGACCGGGCCTGCCGCCATGACGAGGCCGATACCGAGTGCGACGGCTGACAATTTCAGCGCCCGCCAAATCCCCGTCCGGGGGTCTCGCACCATCGAACCGCTGGTCTCGGAGCTGCGCATACCTGTACCTGTTCCATATTGTGGCAGATTGCTGCGTCGCGCGCGGCACCCCTCGCAAAGCAAGGTTCCACCTCCGGCCCGTATCGGCCGGGATCAGGGCGCTTTTGCGGCGGGTACCCCCAGGAAGGAATCATACAACAGCGCCGCCACCCCAGCAACGATGGCCACGTCCGCCAGGTTGAAGACATACCAATTGAAGGTATTTCCGGCGATCTCGATATGAAACAGGGCGAAATCGACCACCGCGCCATAGGCCAGGCGGTCGATGCCGTTGCCGATGGCGCCGCCGATGATCAGCCCCAGTGCCACGGTCGCAAGGAAGGTGTGGGACCGGGCCATCCAGATCGCCAGCGCGACCACCGCGATGGCCTTGACTGCCATCAGCGCGAGCTGTGCCGCCTGGCTGTCGTTCTGGAGCCAGCCGAAGCTGATCCCGATGTTCCAGGCCAGCACCAGGTCGAAGAACGGCGTCACCCTCACCGCGCCGCGATGGGCGAGGTCGAACACGTTCAGCAGCCAGAGCTTCGAGGCCTGGTCGAGGATGACGGTGACGATGGCCGAGAGGATGCCGGCGCGGAGCGGGGTCATGGCCGGGGATTAGACCCCCACCCCCAGCGCCTTCCATTCGCGCAGCGCCTTGGCATCGCGCGGGGTGACGTCGGGATATTCGGCGTCTTCGCCGACGGTCGGCGAAATCTTCCAGGAGCGGGCGCATTTGGTGCCTTGCGCCTTCTCCACCACGACGCCGACGCCGGGGATGGCGTCGAGGCGGAACGCCGAAGCCGGCGCCTCTCCCTCGCGCACCTCGTAGTTCGAGGTGATGCAGATCTCGGCAAGATCGGTGTCGAACAGCGTCGCGAGCACGTCGCGGTCGGCAATATAGATGACGGGCGAGGCCTCCAGTGACGAGCCGATGTTCTTGGCCGCACGTTCGAGCTCGAGCGCACCGGTGACGACGCGGCGGACGTTGCGGATCGTCTCCCACTTCGCGGCGAGCTTGTCGTCGCGGAGCTTTTCGAGACCTTCCGGGAACTGCGTCAGATGCACCGACGGCTCGGCGTCGGGCCTGTACATGCGCCAGCCCTCCTCCGCGGTGAAGCTCAGCACCGGCGCCAGCCATTTCAGGACCCCGTTGCACAGCAGGTCGATCGTGGTCAGCGCCGCCTTGCGCGTCAGCGAGGACGGCGGATCGCAATAGAGCGTGTCCTTGCGGATGTCGAAATAGAACGCCGACAGCTCGCTGTTCAGGAATGCCGAGAGCATCGCCACCACGCTCTTGAAATCGAACGTCTCATAGGCCTTGCGGATCGCTTCGGCGCGGAGCGCGAGCTCATGCAGCATCAGCCGCTCGAGCTCGGGCATCTCGGCGGGCGCGACCGCGTCGGCCGGCTTGTAATGATGCAGCGTGCCGAGCATCCAGCGCACGGTGTTGCGCAGCTTGCGGTAGGTCTCGACGGTGTTCTTCAGGATCTCGGGGCCGATTCGCTGGTCGTCGGTGTAGTCGCAGGACGCGACCCAGAGTCTCAGGATGTCGGCGCCGGATTCCTTGATGACGGCTTGCGGCTCGATGGTGTTGCCGAGCGACTTCGACATCTTGCGGCCGTCCTCTGCCTGGGTGAAGCCGTGGGTCAGCACGATGTCGTAGGGCGCGCGGCCGCGCGTGCCGCAGCTCTCCAGCAGCGAGGAGTGGAACCAGCCGCGATGCTGGTCCGAGCCTTCGAGGTACATCACCGTGTCAGTGCCGCCGTCGACCTTGCGCTTGATGCCTGCAAGGCCGGGGAAGTGCACGGGGTCTTCGAGCACGAAGGCGTGCGTCGAGCCGGAATCGAACCAGACGTCGAGAATGTCGTCGACCTTCTGCCAGTCTTCTTTGGCACGCGAACCGAGGAAGCGCTCGCGCGCGCCGTTCGCGTACCAGGCGTCGGCGCCTTCAATTTCGAAGGCGTCGCCGATGCGGGTATTGACAGCCTCGTCCTGGAGAATCTCGGCGGAGCCGTCGCCCTTCTCGCGCACGAACACGGCGATCGGCACGCCCCAGGCGCGCTGGCGCGAGATCACCCAATCGGGCCGCGCCTCGATCATGCCGTTGATGCGGTTCTCGCCTGACGGCGGCACCCATTGTGTCACCGAGATCGCGTGCAGCGCGCGGGCGCGCAGCGTGTCGCCGGACTTGGTCTTGCCGTCAACGGCAATATCCTTGTCCATCGCGATGAACCATTGCGGCGTGTTGCGGAAGATCACAGGCTTCTTGGAACGCCAGGAATGCGGATATTGGTGCTTGAGCCGGCCGCGCGCGAGCAGCATGCCCTTTTCGACAAGCGCCTTGATCACGGCCTCGTTGGCGTCGCCCTTCTCGCCCTTGTCGTTGATGACGCGCTTGCCTGCAAAGCCCGGCGCATGATCGGTATAGGCGCCGTTCTCATCGACTGTGTAGGGGATCGCGCTGTTGATGCCGCGTGCGTCGAGCTCGCACGTGCTCGCTGTCCAGACGTCGAAGTCTTCACGGCCGTGGCTGGGCGCCGTGTGCACGAAGCCGGTGCCGGTGTCGTCGGTGACGTGGTCGCCGGACAAAAGCGGCACGATGAATTCATAGCCGCCGGCAAGCCCCTTCAGCGGATGGGCGCATTCGATCGCGTCCATGGTGTCGCCGGGGATGTCGCGCACCTTCTCATAGGCCGTGACGCGCGCTTGCTTGAACACTTCTGCGGCGAGCGCGTCGGCCAGGATCAGGAGATCGCCGGTCTTGGCCCAATTGTCCGCCGGCGCGTCCGTCACCTTGTAGAGGCCATAGGCAATCTTCGGCGAGAACGAGATGGCGCGGTTGCCGGGCAGCGTCCAGGGCGTGGTGGTCCAGATCACGACGCTTGCGGAGGCGAGCGCGCCGTGCGCCGGCGAGGTGACCGGGAATTTCACCCACACCATATCGGACGTGTAGTCCTCGTACTCGACCTCGGCCTCGGCAAGCGCGGTCTTCTCGACTACGCTCCACATCACGGGCTTGGAGCCACGATACAGCGTGCCGTTGGCGGCGAACTTCATCAGCTCGCGCGCGATCTGGGCTTCGGCCGGATAGTTCATGGTGGCGTAGGGGTGATCCCAGTCGCCGATCACGCCGAGCCGCTTGAACTCCTCGCGCTGCACGTTGAGCCAGTGCGTGGCATAGGCGCGGCACTCTTTGCGGAAGTCGATCATCGCGGCGCTGTCGCGGAAGTCGGGCTTCTGTTTGCCCTTCTTGCGATAGTGCTCTTCCTCGACCTTCCACTCGATCGGCAGGCCGTGGCAGTCCCAGCCGGGCACGTAGTTGGAATCGAAGCCGAGCATCTGCTGGCTCTTGGTGACGAGATCCTTCAGGATCTTGTTCAGCGAGGTGCCGATATGGATGTTGCCGTTGGCGTAGGGCGGCCCGTCATGCAGCACGAACTTGGCGCGGCCCTTCGCGCTCTCGCGCAGCTTCTCGTAGAGGCCGATCTCGTACCAGCGCTTGAGGATCTCCGGCTCGCGCTGCGGCAGGCCGGCGCGCATCGGGAAGTCCGTCTGCGGCAGGAACAGGGTTTTCGAATAGTCTTTGGCGTCGGACTTTTGCGGCTTTTCGGACATGAGGCTGACTGGCTCGGAAGGGCGCGGGAACGGATGGCGACTGGAATCGCGGGGTGAAACGACAACATCCCGGTCTTGCGCCGAGCCGAAGGCTCAGGCGGAAGCCGGGCCGCTAATCCCTATGATGCGCCGCGCAAACATGGGCTCTCCATAGCAGGGGGGCGGGGGAAGCGCAAAGGCCGCCCAGACAGGGTTCGGGCCTTCAATCGACCGTCCCAAGCCGCGGAAACGCGCCCGGGGCGGCGGCCAGCATGCCTCGCGCACGGGCGGAATCGTCGTCCATCTGGCGGATCAGGGCCTCCAGGCTGTCGAATTTCAGCTCCTCGCGGATGAAGCCGATAAACGCGCAGTCGAGCGCCTGCCCATAGAGGTCGCCCTTGAAGTCGAACAGGAAGATTTCCAGCAGCGGCGAGCCATTATCAAAGGTCGGGCGGCGGCCGAAACTTGCCACCCCGTCCAGCCGCTCGGCGCCGCGGCCGACCCGTACCGCATAGATGCCGTGCTTCAACCCGCAATTGGCATCGAGCCGGATGTTGGCGGTGGGATAGCCGAGGTCGCGGCCGCGCTTCTCGCCATGGATGACCTCGCCGGTGATGAACCAGGGCGCGCCCAGCATGGTGGTGGCTTCATCGAGCTGGCCTTCCGCGAGCGCGATCCGGATGGCGCTGGAGGAGACCGGGCGTTCGTCGATATCGACATGCGGCTGCACGTCGACCTCGATGCCGAGCCGGGGCGCCTCGTTGACCAGAAGGCTCGGCGAGCCGACCCGGCCTTTGCCGAAATGGAAGTCGTATCCGACCGCGATTCCGCCGATGCCAAGGCGTCCGATCAGGTCATGGTGAATGAAATCCTGCGCGGTGGTCCCGGCTCTGGCCTTGTCGAAGGTCATGACCACGGCGCCGGCAAGTCCGGTCCCGGCCAGGAGCCGCAGCTTGGCCGGCTCGTCCGTCAGGCGGAATTGCGGGGTGTTCGGGCTGAAGAACCGGCGCGGATGCGGCTCGAAGGTCAATGCCAGCGCAGGGCGGCCATGCGTCCGGCCCATTTCCAGCGCCGCGGCAATCACTGCGCGGTGGCCGAGATGGACCCCGTCGAAATTGCCCATGGCGACCACGGCCCCCTTCAAAATCGCAGAATCCGGCGTGGTATCGCGGATAACGGTAAATTGCGGGGCCATCAGGGGAATTCTCGAAGCGGCAGGACCGGTTCAGACCGTGGCTTGAGCCGCCCGACGAAGTCAAGCGGGAGGGGGCGGCCGCATTGAACACGATTTCAATTCTTCGGGCGGCCTCCAATTAACGCGCTGTTTAACGCCTGGGTGCTAGTGCTTCGAAGGTGGAACTGCGGGGCCCCGGCCTGGCAGGTCCGATTGTAACATTCCTGGGATTGCGTTGGGGGAGTCGAGATGGCGGTTGATTTGTCGATGTCGGTTCTGGTGGTGGACGACTACAGCACCATGATCCGTATCATCCGGAATCTGCTGAAGCAGCTTGGCTTCGATAATATCGATGATGCCAGCGACGGTTCGGCAGCGCTGAACAAGATGCGCGGCAAGAAGTACGGGCTTGTGATCTCCGACTGGAACATGGAGCCGATGACGGGCTACGACCTGCTCCGCGAAGTGCGCGCAGACCCCAACCTCGCCACCACGCCCTTCATCATGATCACGGCGGAATCCAAGACCGAGAACGTGATCGCGGCCAAGAAGGCCGGCGTGAACAACTACATCGTCAAGCCGTTCAACGCGGCGACGCTGAAGACCAAGATCGAGGCGGTCTTCCCGGACATGGCGAGCGCGTAAGCGCGATCAAGCCATCACTTGAATTCGGAAGGCCCGGGCGTCTGTCCCGGGCTTTCTGCGTTGCAGCGTCGTTCCTCACGGAACGACAGAGATCACCACTTCAGTTCGCGCATCAGCGCCTTTGGCGGGTGGCCGAACAATTCCAGCACGGACGCCGGGTCGAGCTGGTCAAGGCCCTCGAATTCCTCGGCATGGATGCCGCGCGTGACGAACAGGCAGTCGATGCCGAATTCGCGCGCGCCGGTTAAATCGGTGCGGACGGAATCGCCGATCGCCAGCACCTTCTTCCGGTCGATCAGGTGGCCCTGGCGTTCGCCGGCCAGCGCCATCGCACGCTCGTAGATTGGGCGGTGCGGCTTACCGTAGAAGATCACCTCGCCGCCGAGCTCGCGATAGAGCTCGGCAATCGCGCCGGCGCAATAGATCAGCCGGTCGCCGCGCTCCACCACGATATCGGGGTTGGCGCAGACCAGCGTCAGCTTGCGCTCGCGCGCCTTCAGCATCATGCCGCGATAGTCTTCCGCGGTCTCGGTCTCGTCGTCATAGAGGCCGGTGCAGACGATGTAGTCGGCCTCTTCCAATGGCGCGGTCACCGCATCGAGGCCGCGATAGATCGAGTTGTCGCGCTCGGGGCCGAGCCAGAACATTTTCCGGCCGGGATGGTCGGCGACATAGAGCCGCGTCAGGTCGCCCGAGGAGACGATCGCGTCGTAGGTCTCGTCGGCGACGCCGAGCTTGCGCAATTGCCGCTGCACGGAGTCGGCCGGGCGTGGCGCGTTGGTGATCAGGATCACCGTACCGCCGCGGCTGCGATAGGTATGCAACGCCTCGCAGGCCTCGGGGAAGGATTCCAGGCCGTTATGGACCACACCCCAGATGTCGCTGAGCACGACGTCAACGCCGCCCACGAGCTCGCGCAGGCTTTCGGCGAAATGCAGCGTGGTCATGATGCGCGCGGCCGATCAGACGCGACGCGCGAGTGCCGCGTTGCCGGTGACGCGCGGTGACGGAGGGGCGCCAGACGTTGCGCCTGGGCTGGGTGTTCCGGAGCCATTGGATCCCTGAATGTCCTGCGCCTGGTTCGGCGCGGCCCCGGCGGTAGCAGAAGCCCCCTCGGGTCGCAATGGCCGGGGCGGCGCGAACAGAAAGCCCTGGCCGAACCGCACGTCATAGTCGAGCAGGTCGATCACTGCGCGCTCGCCTTCGATCCGCTCGGCGATCAGGTCGATGCCGAAGCGGCCGAGCAGATCGGACAGGTCGGAGGGGTGAATGTCCGAGGTCGACGCCCGCTTCGGGTCGAGCAGGAGGGACGCCGGCACCTTGATGAAGCGCACGCCGCGGTCGGCGAGCTCGCGCGGTTCAATCCGTAAGTCGGTGACGTGGTCGATCGAGAAGCGGAAGCCGCGCTGCGCGAGCGCTGCGAGATTCTCGGTCTCGGCGGGGCCGAGGCTGCGGAAGGTCGACTGCTTGAACTCCAGCACCAGCGATGGCGCCAGCGCCCGGTTGGCCTCGAGGAAGTCGAGGCATTGGGCGAAGGTGGTGGAGTTGCCGAGCGTGGACGCCGCGACGTTGCAGAATACGCCGACATCCTTGTTGCGCACCATCAGCCGGCGCAGCACCTGCACACAGCGCAGCATCACCATGTTGTCGATGCGCCCGATCAGCCCGGAGGCCTCTGCGATGCTGATGAACTCTTCGGCCGCGATCAGCTGGTCGCGCTCGTCGCGCACCCGCGTCACCGCCTCGTAGAACCGCACCTTGCGCTGCGGCAGCGTCACCATCGGCTGGAGGAAGATGTCGATGCGGTTCTCGTCGATGGCGTTGCGGAGCATCGCCAGCATCTGGGTCGGGTTGCGTCCATTGCCGGTCTGAACCGAATTGCCGGTCTGGACCGCATTGGTGGTCTGGACCGCCGGCGCCGGCCGCTGGGTTGCCGGAAGCGGGGGCGGCGCGGGCGCGACCAGCCTTTCCTCGGGCATGGCAATCAGGTCGATCGGCGCCTCCGGCTCCACCCGGGGGACCGGGACGGGGGCAGGCGTGCCGTCGGCCAGCAGGTCCTCATGGGCCGACACCGTGGCCGCGAGCTGTCGGACCAACCCGCCGAGTTCGTTGATCTCGCCGACCACCGACTGGATGCGGTCGGAATTGGTCGAATTGGACGAGGCGATGCGTCCCTCGACCGCCGCGAGCCGGCGGCCGAACTCGGCCACCTGGCGGGCGAGGTCAGCGGTGCCGCGCGATAGATCGGCGATCTGGCCGCCGACGTCGCTGCGGTCGCGCAGCCGCATCGACACCGCGTTGTAGAGGATCAGGAAGGTCAGCGCGGTGAGCGCCACGATCGCGGATTCGGTCCCGCTGATCCCGGCGACCGAGTAGAGGACAAGCCCGAGAGAGGCCGCGACCAGAACCATACAGATGGCGATGAAGACCGTCGAAATGCGAATCATGCCGCGCGCTACGCCTCAAGAGCTGACTGCCTCACCGGGAAAACACGGGTCACTGTACGAACCCGTCACGCCTCATGCTCCCCCAAGCCGCATCACCCTAACATCATTGTTGATTCGAGGGGATAGCAGCCTCTTCATCGCTCAAGTCAATCCAGCCCGGCGAAAGCCTTCGAGGTAGTGCTCGCGGTCGGGGGCGAGCTTCATCGGCATGAACTCGGCGATCCAGGCGAGCGAGACGTTGGGCTGGGCCCGGTGGAGTTCCTTCAGGGCCGCGCGGGCGATCTCGGTGTGCCCGGCCATGCCGGCGGCCGCGGTCAGTACCCGGTGCCCGCCGACGAAATCGCTGCGCTGGCGCAGGGCCTCCTGTGCGAGCCGGATGGCTTCCGCGTAATCGCCGCCGAGGAAGCGGGCATAGGCGGCGATGCCGAAATAGACAGGGGCATAGGGGTCGCGCGGGCTGAGGCGGATCGCCCGGCGCGCGGCCTCGTCGGCGTCCCGCCAGCGGCCGCAATAGCCCAGCGCCAGCCCATAATAGCCTTGCGCCAGCGCAAAGTTCGGATTGAGCTGCAGCGCGGTCTCGAACTCGGCGAGCGAGTCCTCGAAGCGCCGCGCGAACAGATTGACATGGCCTAGCGCATTATGCGCCCAGGCATCCTCGTCGTCGGCACGGATCGCGGCCCGCGCCGCGGGCTCGGCGACGGAGATCGCAGCGGCCATCTCCGTCCAGCCCATATGCGCGGTGAACATGTAGCTGGTGCCGAGCAGCCCGAGCGCCTTGCCGTAGTTCGGGTCGAGCGCGATCGCTTTTTCGAGCAGGGCCTGGGCAACGACATGATCCTGCCGCGTCACCCGCCAGTAGTGCGAGAGCGCGCGCATCAGCAGGTCCCAGGCATCCATGCTGTCGGGCGGCTTGCGCTGGGCGCGAAAATTCTCCGCGGCATAGAGCTGCGGCTCGATCGCGGCGACGATCGCCTCCGTGATCTCGTCCTGCACGGCGAAGACGTCGGCGAGCTCGCGGTCGTAGCGCTCGGCCCAGAGATGGCTGCCGGTGGCGACGTCGTTAAGCTGCGCGGTGATGCGGACGCGGTCGCCGTCCTTGCGGATGCTGCCTTCGACGACATAGCGCACGCCGAGCTCTTCGGCGACCTGGCGCAAATGAACCGTGCGGCCCTTGTAGATGAAGGAGGAGTTGCGCGCGATGACGAAGAACCAGCGCAGTTTCGACAGCGCGGTGATGATGTCCTCGCTGATGCCGTCGGAGAAATAATCCTGCTCGGCCTCGCCGCTCATGTTGGTGAAGGGCAGCACGGCGATTGCGGGACGATCGGGCAGGGACAATGCTGCCGGCGCCGTGTCGGCAACAGCCGGTATCGCCATGGCGGAGAGTTCTGTGACCTCGCCGACGAAGCGCACGCCCTTGCGTGCCACGGTGCGGATCAGCCGCTGCTCGTCGCCATTGTCGTTGACCGCGCGCCGCGCCGCGTTGATCCGGCTGGTCAGCGTCGATTCCGAGACGACGCGGCCGTTCCAGATCGCATCGAGCAGATTGTCCCGCGTCACCACGCGCTCGCGATTGCGGATCAGATAGAGCACGAGATCGAACACCTGGGGTTCGAGCGCGACCAGCGTATCCGCCCGCCGCAATTCGCGGCGCTCGGGATCGAGCACGAAATCCTCGAAATGAAATGTCACGCTGCGCCTCGGCTCCGGCTCGGAAATCAAGGTGATCTGAACGTAAAATAGCGCCGCTCTCAAGGCCAGCCGATGACATGCGCCGTATCGTCCCGGGCGTTTTCAACCGCAGGAGATAGCCATGTCGACATCTGCAGCGCTCAGCACCCAAGCCGCAACTCAACCCGATCTCGCCGCCGTCAAGCAGCGCCAGCACGGCGCCTGGTCGTCCGGCGACTATGCCGTCGTTGGCACCACCCTGCAGATCGTCGGCGAGCAGCTCTGTGAGGCGCTGGATCTGCGTGCCGGCAGCAAGGTGCTGGACGTTGCCGCCGGCAACGGCAATGCGACGCTGGCGGCGGCGCGGCGCTGGTGTGACGTCACCTCCACCGACTACGTGCCGGCGCTACTCAAACGCGGACAGGAGCGGGCCACGGCCGAGCATCTGACGGTCGAATTCCGCGAGGCCGATGCCGAGGCACTGCCGTTTGCGGATGCGAGCTACGATGTCGTGCTCTCGACCTTCGGCGTCATGTTCACACCGGACCAGGACAAGGCGGCTTCCGAGCTCGCTCGGGTCTGCAAGTCCGGCGGCAAGGTCGGCCTCGCCAACTGGACGCCGCAAGGTTTCATCGGCCAGCTCTTCAAGATTATCGGCAAGCATCTGCCGCCGCCGGCCGGCGTGAAGTCGCCGGCGCTGTGGGGCACGCCTGCGCGGCTTCAGGAGATGTTCGGAAGCCAGGCCTCGGAGATCGCGGCCGAACCGCGCATGTTCGTGTTCCGCTATCGCTCGCCGGAGCACTGGCTCGAGGTCTTCAAGTCGTTTTACGGCCCGATGCTGAAAGCCTTCGCCGCGCTCGACGAGACCGGCCAGGCGGCGCTGCGGCTCGATCTCATGACCCTGCTCGGCGAGTTCAACCACGCCGACGACGGCACGGTGGTGGTGCACAGCGAATATCTCGAAGCCGTCATCACCAAGCGTTGAGGTGCGAAGTCGGTCAGGACGGCGCCGCGGCGCCGACCGTATCGGCCGAAACAGCGTCACGGCTGCCGAGCGGCTTGGGCCGCCCGGTGGTCGTGTCCCGCAGGGTCTGCCGTTCGACCTCCGAGTTCAGCTCGGCCCCGAACATGATCACGATCGCCGACATCCACATCCACGTCATCAGGCCGATCGCCGCACCGAGCGAGCCGTAGGTCGCATTGTAATTGGCGAACGCCGAGAGATACCAGGACAGCAGCGCCGAGCCGGCGATCCAGAGAATGGCGGCTGCCACCGCGCCGATGCTCAACCATTGCCAGCGCGGTGCGTCGCGGCTCGGCGCGAACCTGTAGAGGATCGCGAGCGCCCCCAGCAGGATGACGAGCAGCAGCGGCCAGCGTGCGAGTGCGACGATCAGCTTGCTCTCGGGCGCGATGCCGAGATGATCAAGCGCGAGCGGGAAGGCGACCACGGCAGCCACCATGAGCAGCAGCGCCGCGATGGCGCCGGCCGTGAAGGTTAGGGAAATCAGGTTCAGCTTGATGAAGCTGCGCTTCTCGCGTTCCTCATAGGCAACGTTGAGGGCGTCGAACATGGATTTGACGCCGGCATTGGCGCTCCAGATCGCGAGCACGAGGCCGAACAGGAAGGTGATACCGAGCGCCGTATTGCCGTGCGACACCACGCGCGCGACCTGGTCCTCGACGATCTGGAACGCGCCTTCCGGCAGCATCATCGCCAGCGTCTGGAGATTGGCGCTGATGGTCGAGGGATCGGCGAACAGGCCGTAGGATGAGACGAGTGCGGTGACGGCGGGAAAAACCGCGAGCAGCCCAAAGAAGACGACGCCACCCGCGGTTGCCAGCAGGCGATCGTCGTCGATGCGCTGATAGGTACGCCAGAAAATATCCTTCCAACCCGCCCAGGGGATCGCGAACGGGCTCTTCGCACGGCGGCCGTGGCCGGGCTGTGTGGCTGCGCCGGCCGGACTCGCTTCGGGCGAATTCGCCTCGGCATTGCGATGCTCTTGCGGAGGCCCCGATCGGAGGACGCCGGAGTCCTGAAAATAGCGTTCAGCGCTCAGCACGAAGACAGCGGTGGCCGCGACCAGCAGCCAGGAATCGAATTGCTGAGAACCCCGCGCCGCCATTACGTGCCTTGCCCGTGACGGCTCCGGCGCGCCGCGGTGAACCCCAACACGCCAACGGCCGCGAGCATCAAGCCCAGTTGCACCGGCCTGTTGGTGCGCAGCGAACGCCCTTTGTTGCCACGATCTCGTTCTTGACCGCGTTCACCCGGTGCGAACGGCGCCAACGGAATCGTCGTTGCAACCTCTTTCACCGCCTCCTTCACCGTTCCGCGCGGGATACGGGGGGTGGCGATCGCCACGCGCAGACGGCTGGCAAGCGGCACGATCCGCCTGGTCTTGCGCTTCATCTGAGCCATGGCCACACCGGCGCAGATCGCCGCCAGCACCAGCAGCACGCAGCCGACGGCGCCGAATCCCCAGAATTGGCCATGAGTGATCGCAACCCAGCGGTACAGTGTGATCAGGCCCACGAAGCAGGCTGCGACGACGAACAAGCCCGCCACCGCGAACAGTCCCGCCGCAACCGCGTAAGACGTCACCTTGCCGGTCGCATGGCTGGTCTGGTCGCGCAGATAGGATCGTGTGGCGCGTTTGAGATGATTGAGCTTGAGCGCCAAGCCGGCGCGCAGCAATTCGCCCGATGGCGCGAGCATGTGGACATCCTCCGAGAGCGGAAATTCCCATTCGGGGATGAACGTGGCGGCGTTTGACTTGTTCCGCCGGCGCTGTGCCGCGCGACGGATCAGCCGAGATCGGCGGCCGCGATCCAGAACACCTCGCCCTCGGACTCCTCGGTGTCCAGCCACAGCAGCGGCAGCTCCGGAAAGGCCTCGTCGATCAGGTCGCGGCCACGGCCGATCTCGCAGATCAGCCCGCCGTCCGGCGTCAGATGGTCGGGCGCGTCGCGCAGGATGCGGCGGACCACGTCGAGACCGTCGGCGCCGCCGTCAAAGGCGAGTTTTGGTTCGGCCCGGCATTCCGGCGGCAATGCCGCCATGCCTTCGGCATCGACGTAAGGCGGGTTGGTGATGATCAAATCGTATTTGTTGTCGCCGAGCGGGGCGAACAGATCGCCGCGATGGAGCGTGATGCGTTCATCGAGCCCGTACTCCCCGACATTGCGCCCGGCAACCTCGATCGCGCCCTTGGAGATGTCGACGGCATCGACCGCGGCATACGGGAAATGATGCGCGGCGAGGATCGCCAGACACCCAGATCCCGTGCAGAGATCGAGCACGCGCTCGACGGAGGTGGGATCGTCGATCAGGGAGCCGGCTTCGCCGCCGCCGCCGAAATGCGAGTCCAGCAGCTCGCCGATGAAGGAGCGCGGAACGATGACACGCTCGTCGACATAGAAGGGCAGGCCGCGCATATAGATCTTGTTGACGAGATAGGCGGCCGGTTTGCGCGTGGTGACGCGCTTGTGGATGAGATCGAAGATGGTCTTGCCTTCCGCCGCCGTGACGCGCGCGTGAGCAAAGGCGTCGAACTGGTCGGGATGCAGATGCAGGGCCTCGCAGACGAGGAAGGCGGCTTCGGCGACCGGATCGGTGGTGCCATGCGCGAAGGCGAGCTTGGCCTCGGTGAAGCGGCTGACCGCATAGCGGACGAAATCGAGCAGCGTGAGAAGCTCGCCGCGGCCGACCTTGGCGAGTTTTGGCGCGGCCCGGCTGCGCGCGATCTTTTTGGATGCTCTTGCCATCAGGATCGGGTCCAGCGTGCGGCGGCTTGGTCGTCGCGGGCCTGGGCCTCGACCCAGCCGGTGCCGGTGGCGCTTTCTTCCTTCTTCCAGAACGGGGCGCTGGTCTTCAGGTAGTCCATCAGGAACTCGGCCGCCTCGAAAGCCGCCTTGCGGTGTTGCGATGCGGTCAGCACCAGCACGATGTTCTGGCCCGGCATGAACCGGCCGACGCGGTGGATGATGGTGACGCCGTTGAGCGGCCAGCGCGACGTAGCTTCGTCGACATGGCGCCTGATCTCTTCCTCGGCCATGCCTGGATAATGTTCGAGCGTCAGCGCGGCGATCTTTGCGCGGCCCTCATCGGCCCGGCAGATGCCGGAGAAGCTCACGACCGCGCCGATGTCGGTACGGCTTTTGGTCAGGCTCGCGATCTCGCGCGCGATGTCGAAATCATCTTCCTGGATGCGGATGGTGACGGCGCCGGTGGTGACGGGGGAGGTCATGGCCTAGCCGCCGGTCATCGGCGGGAAGAAGGCGATCTCGCGGGCGCCCGCGATCGCGGCGTCCGCCTTGACGTGGGCATGGTCGATTGCGGCGCGGATCACTTTCGGCTTCTCGAACGCGTAGGCATAGGCCTCGCTCCGGCCGGACAGCCAGGCGATCAACTCCTCGACGGTGCGCACGGTCGCAGGCGGCTCGACGGTCTCTTCGGCCATGCCGACGCGCTCGCGCACCCAGGCGAAGTATTTCAGCTTCATCCCTCATCCTCCTTGATGAGGTGATGGATGCCGGCGCGGAAATAGTCGTAGCCGGTGTACATGGTCAGGATCGCCGAGGCCCACAGCAGGGCCAGTCCGGTCATCGAGACGACGGGCATCACCTCGTCGCCGGCCGGGCCAGCGAGCAGGAAGCCGATCGCGACGAGCTGGACTGTGGTCTTCCATTTGGCGAGCTTGGTCACGGGCACGCTGACGCGGAGCGCCGCGAGATATTCGCGTAGGCCCGAGACCAGGATCTCACGGCACAGGATCACGATCGCGGCCCACAGCGACCAGCCATGGATGATGCCGTCGGCGGCGAGCATCAGCAGGCAGGAGGCGACCAGGAGCTTGTCGGCGATCGGGTCGAGCATCCGGCCGAACGCCGATTGCTGATTCCAGATCCGTGCGTAATAGCCGTCGAGGTAATCGGTCACTGCGGCCGCGATGAAAATGGCGACCGCGACCCAGCGCAGCCACAGCGGCTGATCCAGAATCGACTGCGCGTAGATGCACCCGATCACGACCGGGATCGCGGCGATCCGGCCATAGGTCAGGAGGTTCGGGAGGGACATCGCGCGGCTTGTGGTCCCTCGTGTCGTGGCGATGTTCATCCGTCCTACCAATACCGCTCGAGCCCGAACGTCAACCTTACGCCCCCAAATGGGGTGCAGGATGCGACGACCATATGACTGCGGCCCCTTGAGTTCACCCCGGCTGGGGATGGAAATATTCGAAAATCCTGCGGGCGCTCTCGGCGCTTACCCCCGGAACCTTGCCGAGATCGACGATCGAGGCCCGTTCGATCTCCTTCAGGGTTCCGAAATGGTGCAGCAAGGCACGTTTGCGTGACGGGCCGATGCCCGGAATCTCCTGCAAACCAGCCTCGCGAATGTCCTTCTTGCGCAGCTTGCGGTGCGAGCCGATGACGAAGCGGTGGGCCTCGTCCCGCAGGCGCTGGATGAAATAGAGCACGGGGTCGCGCGGCTCGAGCTTGATCGCCTCGCGCTCCGGCATGAACAGGGTCTCGCGGCCGGCATCCCGGTCCGGTCCCTTGGCGACCGACATCAGCGACACCTGGGTCAGGCCGAGATTTGTAAAGATCTCCCGAACGGCGTTGAGCTGGCCGCGGCCGCCGTCGATGACCACGAGATCCGGCCATTGCGGGAAGTCGTCGTCCTTCGCCTTGGCCGCACCCTCTTCGGGTGGATTGATCAGGCGCTTGAAGCGGCGCTCCAGCACCTCGCGCATCATGCCGTAATCGTCGCCGGGCGTCAGCCCTTCCGACTTGATGTTGAACTTGCGGTACTGGTTTTTCACAAAACCATCGGGGCCCGCGACGATCATGGCGCCGACCGCATTGGTGCCCTGGATGTGGCTGTTGTCGTAGACCTCGATCCGTTTCGGCGGGTGCGGCAGGCTCAGCGTGGTCGCAATCGCGTCGAGCAAGCGGCTCTGGGTCGCGGTGTCCGCGAGCTTGCGGCCAAGTGCCTCGCGCGCATTGGTCAGCGCGTGGGTGACGAGCTCCTTCTTCTCGCCGCGCTTGGGCGCTGCGACCTCGATCTTGTGGCCGGCCTTGATCGAGAGCGCGTTCGCAAGCAGCTCGCTCTCCTCGATCTGGTGCGAGAGCAGGATGTTCTTCGGCGGCGGCTTGTCGTCGTAGAACTGGGCGAGAAAGGAGCCGAGCACCTCTTCCGGCGTATAGGTCTTTTCCGCGCGCGGGAAATAGGCGCGGTTGCCCCAGTTCTGGCCGGTGCGGAAGAAGAACACCTCGACGCAGGAGAAGCCGCCTTCCTGGTGGATGGCGAACACGTCGGCTTCTTCTACCGTGCGCGGATTGATGCCTTGCTGCGACTGGATCGCCGACAGCGCGGCGAGGCGGTCGCGGTAGAGCGCCGCGCTCTCGAATTCGAGTTCGCCGGAGGCCTTCTCCATCTCGCCTGCCAGCTCCTGCTTCACCGCCTGGCTTTTGCCGGACAGGAAGTCGGTCGCCTCGCGCACCAGCGTCGTGTAGCCGGGGAAATCGATCTCGCGGGTGCACGGGCCGGCGCAGCGGCGGATCTGGTAGAGCAGGCAGGGCCGGCTGCGGCTCTCGAAGAAGGAATCGGTGCAGGAGCGGATCAGGAACGCGCGCTGCAACGCCGTGATGGTGCGGTTGACGGCGCCGGCCGAAGCGAACGGGCCGAAATAACGGCCGGGCCGCGACTGCGCGCCGCGATGCTTCAGGATCTGCGGCGCCCAATGGTCGCCGGTGATCAGGATATAGGGAAACGATTTGTCGTCGCGAAGCTGCACGTTGAAGCGCGGCCGGAGCTGCTTGATGAGGTTGGCTTCCAGCAGCAGCGCTTCGGTCTCGGTCGTGGTCGAGACGATCTCCACGGAGACGGTGGCCGCGATCATGCGCAGGATGCGCGCCGGCTGCGGCGCACTCTGGCGCGCATAATTCGACAGGCGCTTTTTGACGTTCTTGGCCTTGCCGACATAGAGCACGTCGCTGTTCGCAGCGAGCATGCGATAGACGCCGGGCGAGGTCGGGGCGAGGCGGACCGCGCGCTCGATCGCCTCATGACCTGTCGCCAGCGGCTCTTCGCCGACCGCGCCGCTCTCTTCCAGGATATCCGGCAGCCGCGCATCGTCCTCGTCATCGCCGCTCACCGTGGCGGGATCGAGGTCGGGCGGCGTCAACCCCTCGGTCGGGGCGTCCGGTGCGGTGCGGTGCGCTGGTTTGCGTGCGCGCGCGTCGTCCGGATTGTCGGTGGAATCGTGAACCATGAGACGCATTTAAGCGCTGGGGATGCCGATTTGAAGTTCCGGCATTGCCGCACGCACAGGATAGCGCGCAGTTCCCGGTAACGCTTCCTTAAGTCTGTTAACTGCGCGGTAACGGGTCTTAACAGGCCTTTAACTTAAAACTCTCGATAAATCCTACGCGAAAAGTTCTTGGTTCCCCAACCATGCGGGTTTGCCTTGCGCGGCGGTGCAGGCAGCGCGCGGGTTTGGGCAGTTGCGTTGGAGAGTACCGATGAAGGGGTTCGTTGTGGGCGCGGCCGCGTTGGTTGCAGCCGGCTGGACAGCTTCGGCAGAGGCCGCCGATCTCAATTACGGGCAGCGCGCGCCCTATACCGTCAATCAGCCGCTCAATGCCTATAGCTGGGCCGGCCCGTATATCGGCGCCAATGTCGGCTACGAGTGGGGCTCGGTCAGCAGCAATCCCGCAAAACCCTCCGGCTTCGCCGGCGGCGTGCAGGCCGGCTACAATTTCCAGAGCGGCCCGTGGGTGTTCGGCGTCGAGGGCGACATCCAGGCCGCCGGCGCCGACGACACTTTCGCACCGTGGAAGTTCTCCAATCCCTGGTTCGGCACGCTGCGCGGCCGCGCCGGCTATGCCTTCAGCAACGTTCTGTTCTACGGCACCGCCGGCCTCGCCTTCGGCGAGCTGCGCGCGCAGACATTTGGCTGGACGGAGTCGCACACCACCGCTGGCTGGACGGCCGGCGTCGGCGCAGAAGTCGGCCTCGCGCCGAACTGGAGCGCGAAGCTCGAATATCTCTACATCGATCTGTCGACGAGCCAGTTCGCAATTACGGGCGTGTCAAACGGCTATAGCGCCAGCGTTGTGCGCGCAGGCGTGAACTATCACTTCTGATAGGCGAATAAGAAAATGCCGGACAACAGCCTCCCGGCCGCTCGCGGCCGGGATTTTTTTGCGCCAGTTTTTTTGCGTGAGGCCCGCTAGGAAAGGATCACTAAATTGACCGCCTTGGGCCCCTTCCCCTTCTTGTCCGGTTCGACTTCGAATGTGATACGCTGTCCTTCGGCGAGGTCCTTCAATCCCGCCCGCTCCACAGCGGTGATGTGAACGAAGACATCGCGACCGCCGTCGTCGGGCTTGATAAAGCCGTAGCCGCGCTCGCCGTTGAAGAACTTAACCGTTCCCGTCATGGCCATCGGGAAACTCCCCCTCATTGCTCCTCCGCCGCGACGCAGACGCGCGTCGCAGCATGACCGGGCTTCACGAAGCCCGGGAGCTGGCCATCCTTGGGCAGACCATTTCGGTCCGACTGGATCTTTTTTAGGCCTTCACTCCGCCGCAACCATTCGCGGAAGCGGAACGTAAAGCCAGTCACGGAAACAGCATAATACGGTTCTTTGCAGATTGACTACCGCTACTGCATATTTTTCCCAAGAATGCCGGAGTGTTACGGCTTCGGTACCTCTAATCGGAATCTGGCAGGGCCACCCTGGCCGAGCGGCATTTCCAGCTCGTGCAGGATCGTCTTCAGCTCGCTTTGCAGCGTATAGGGCGGATTGACGATCAGCAGTCCGGTGGACGTGAGCGGTGCGCCATCGACCTGCGGCGACACGCTGAATTCGAGCCGCAGGCATTTTCCTGGCGGCTTTGCTGCGGCTGCGGCCTGCGCCACCAGTTGCGCCAGCGTGTCGGTGGCGCGCCGGCTCTTCACCGGATACCAGATTACATAGATACCGGTTGGCCATTTCGCGAAGGCCGTGGAGAAGGCTTCGCCCAGCCGTTCGAACTCATCCTTCGCTTCGAAGGACGGATCGATCAGCACCAGCCCGCGGCGCTCCTTTGGCGGCACGAAGGCCGGCAGGGCCACCCAGCCGTCGAGATCGACCACGCGAGCCTGTTCATCGCGGCGCAGCACGCCGATCAGCGCCTTGCGTGCCTTCGGCTCGAGCTCGCAGGCGACGAGGCGGTCTTGCGGTCGCATCAGGCCGCGCGCGATCAGCGGCGAACCCGGATAGGCCTTGAGCTCGCCCTTCGGATTGTAGGCGCGGACGATGTCGAGATAAGGCTTTATCAGCTCAATGGTCTCGTTCGTGAAGCGCGCCTGCATCAGCCGCGCGATCCCGGTCA
Organism: Bradyrhizobium sp. McL0616; assembly: GCF_049993385.1. Classification (NCBI taxonomy): domain Bacteria; kingdom Pseudomonadati; phylum Pseudomonadota; class Alphaproteobacteria; order Hyphomicrobiales; family Nitrobacteraceae; genus Bradyrhizobium; species Bradyrhizobium sp. McL0616. The sequence goes on along the minus strand of NZ_CP188255.1, from coordinate 7,750,488 downwards.
GCCACTCGCCGCCACGCTGCGCCTCGTCGCTTTCGAGATCATAGAGGCCGGCGCCCGCATGGGTGTCGATGACGCGGAAGGCGGCCGGCTTGTCCTGCAAATAGGTCAGGATGCGCGCCAGCACGATGTGCTTGATGACATCGGCGAAGCTGCCGGCGTGAAAGGCGTGACGGTAGTTCATGACGGAGCGTTACGACATCGGGCGATGAAAGTAACTGTTGTCATTCAGGGATGGTGCGCCTCTACCCACCCCTGATCGGCGGCATCGTCAACTGGTCGCGGCGGCAGGCGCGGCGGTCGATCTCCTCGCAGGCGCGGAATCGCAGATCCTTGCTGAGGCAGATGCGGACCTCGGAGAGCCGCGTCCGGTTGCAGGTGACCGAGACGGCGGCATTGCTCAGGCCTGGATTGGCCTTGATGAAGGCTTCCTCGACCGCGGCCGGCGCCACCGTCTTGGCCTCCGTCAGGTCGAGATATTCGGCCGGAATCTTGATCGCGGCACGGGCCTTTCGGATCGTCTCGAAATAATTGCGGTCGGTGAGCCCGGAGCAGGTACCGTGCTTGTCCCATTCGTTGAAGATCAGGCCCGGCGCCGGCATCAGATCGAGCATCGAGGAGACGATGTTGCGGTTCAGCCGCGGCGACGGCCGCTGGCAATATTCCGGGAAGCCGTTCTCATATTGCGGCCACAGGCCGTGCACCACGAAGGCGTAGGGCCGCCCGCCGCACTGGACCTGCGAACGCCCGCCGCGCTCCGCCGCTTCCTCGCAGAAGGACGGCGACCAGGACAGCGACAGCACATAGAAATCGAATTCGCCGGGCGTGTTTTGTCGCCTGTCCTGGGCTTTTGCCATACCGGCGAGCCCAATCAGCCCGGCCGCAAGGGTCAGGGCGAGGGTCACCGAGATCATCAGGCGAGAAAACGAATGCAATCTGGAATGAAACATGGCAACGCCCCTCAACTAGACTGTGCAAAGAGCCTAGCAGGCGATAAGAACATTTCAAGAACAAAATTCAAGCGGCCAAGGTCCGGCTGCTTGATCGATCCGAATCAGGGTTTTGCCGCGCGGCAGGACGGATTGTAGGCCCAGTTGCGATCGAGCCCGACCACGCACCATTCGACGCCCTGGCCGAAGCTGGCAAAGCCGCCGTCCTCGATGATCGAGAAGTGCACCTTGCGCACCTTGCCGTCGTTGAGCATGGCCTCGCCCGTGCAAAAGCGGCGCGGAATGTTGTCGGACGCCCAGGGCCGGAACGCGGTCTCGTGAACCGCCGAGAAGCCCGTGATCTTCAACGACGAATTCCAGAACGAGCTTTCCTTCTCCCAGAACTGGGTCGCGATCGTCGGCAGCGCCTTGTCACAATCGGCGACATTGCCGTCATAGCGCGGCCCGCTCAGCCAGAAGTTCAGCTCCAGCGGATTGGCGGCCTTGGCCTCACTGAGCGACAGCGCCCCGAACATGAGGCCGAGCACGGCGGCAAAGCGGAGCGATTTCAGGGAGGTCGAGGCGCGCATGGGCAATCCAGACAGCATGATCTGCGGAAGCCGGACGGTGACGCGAAGGGCGGGGGAGGTCAAGTGCAGCGCGGCAACACTTGCCGACGAGTTGACCATAACGTCGCAGCAAGCGGCCTATCCGTTCTTTCCACCGCCGCGCCGGCACCGTAAGCTGCCCCCAGCCAATTGGAGTGACGGGAATGCGAATCATTGCGGCCGCGGGCCTTCTTGCCTTGGGTATGATGGCGAGCCAGTCGGCGCGCGCCGATCTCCTTCCGGTGCCGCCCTTCAAGGGCAACGACACTGGCGGCATCATCGCCTATTCATTGGCAGCTCAGGCCGATGCACGTCAGGTCGCGGTCGATCACTGTGCTCGCTACGGCAAGGTGGTCAAATTCCTCGCAGTGCAGGCCTATGAAGGCGGCTACATCTCGTTTGCCTGCCGCTGGGTGCCCTATGGCGCGGCCGACCGGCCGATCCGCACGCTCTACTGAGGCGTTTTTCGGAACGCCAAGCTAACGCCACGACGTCTCAGTCGGGAGCCTCTCCTATGACGCGCAAGCTTGCTTTGCTCGGTTCGGCCGTTTGGCTCGTGTTGTCGGCAGGGGCTGCCTGCGCCGACGATCTGCCGGTGCGCAAGGCCGGTCTTTGGGAATTGAAGATGGTCAGGACCGGCTCGGCGATGCCGGACATGACCATGCAGCACTGCACCGACGAGACCGTCGACAAGGAGATGAACAACAACGTCTCCCCGATGGCCAAGCAGATCTGCTCCAAGCAGGACATCAAGAAGACATCAACCGGCTATGTCAGCGATTCCGAGTGCAATGTCGCCGGCATGAGCACGACCTCGCATGCCGAAATCATCGGCGACTTCAATTCCGCCTACACGGTGAAGACGTCGTCGCATGCGCAAGGCGGCGCGGCCGGCGCGGCGGGCCGCGACACCGCCGTGACGCTCGAAGCGAAATGGCTCGGGGCCTGCAAGCCGGACCAGAAGCCCGGCGACATCGTGATGCCCGGCGGCTTCAAGATGAACGTGCGCGACGTCGACAAGCTGAAAGCGCTGCTGCCGAAGTAGGCGAGATCGTAGCCTGGATGGAGCACAGCGAAATCCGGGGCACTTTCTCCCTTCGCGCAAAGGGGCCCGGATTGCGCTGTGCTCCATCCAGGCTACGTCGGCTTACACCGGAATCCGCACACTCGCCCTTAATCCGCCCATCGGGCTGTCGCCGAGCGTGATGTCGCCGCCATGGGAGCGGGCGATGTCACGTGCGATCGCAAGGCCAAGGCCCGTGCCGCCTTCGTCCTGGTTGCGGGCGTTGTCCAGCCGCAGGAACGGCTTGAACACCTCTTCGCGCAGATGGATGGGAATGCCGGGTCCGTCGTCGTCGACCGTCACGGTCAGATAGCGGTGATCGCGCTGGCCGGTGATGGCGATGCTCTTGCCGTAGCGCGCGGCATTGGTGATGAGGTTGGCGAGGCAGCGCTTGAATGACGCCGGCTTCACGGTGACCACGGGCAGGCCGTGGAACGTCACCGTCGCGGTGTGGCCGTGGCGTTCGGCATCGCTGCGCAGTTCCTCGAGCGCCTGCGACATGTCGGTCGGCTGCGACTGCTCGCCGGAATCGCCGCGGGCAAAGGCGAGGTAGTCCTCAAGCATCATCGACATCTCGTCGACGTCCTTGCGCATGCCCTCCATCTCGGGGCTGTCGCCGATCAGCGCCAGCTCGAGCTTGAAGCGGGTCAGGATGGTGCGCAGATCGTGGCTGACGCCGGCGAGCATCGCGGTGCGCTGCTCCATCGTGCGTTCGATGCGCGATTTCATTTCAAGGAAGGCAATCGACGCGCGTCGCACCTCGCGCGCGCCGCGCGGCCTGAAGTTCGGCGCCTCGCGGCCCTTGCCGAAACTTTCGGCGGCGTCCGCAAGCCGCAGGATCGGTTTGATCTGGTTGCGCAGGAACAGCACTGCGACGATCAAAAGGATCGACGACGTGCCAACCATCCAGAACAGGAAGATCTCCGAGTTCGAAGCGTAGGCGGCGCTGCGCTGTGCGAACACGCGCATCACGGCGTCGTCGAGCTGGATGCGGATCTCGACGAGATTGGAGCGGCCCACCGTGTCGATCCAGAACGAGCGCCCGATCTGGCGGCCGAGCTGTACCGACAGCGTCTGGTCGAGCAGCGAGAAGAACGGTTTTGGCCCCGGTGGCGGCATGTCGCTGGCGGGCAGGAAGTCCACCACCAAGCCTAAGCGCTGCTGCGCGATGCGGCGGATCTGGTCGCGGTCCTTGTCCTGCGGATAGCCCTTGTAGACGTCGATCAGGGCGGCGATGTCTTGCACCACCGCGGCCGACAGGCGGCGTGTCACCGTGTTCCAGTGCCGCTCCATGAACACGAAGGCGACGACCGATTGCAGGATCACCATCGGCACGATCATGATGAGGAGCGCACGGGCGTAGAGGCCGGTCGGCATCCAGCCCTTGAACGCATTGCCCATCCAGCCATTGGCGGCGGAGACGCGCCCGGCGGCGCTTCGCAGCAGCGTCAGGCTGGTATCAATCGTGCTCATTGGTGGCGCTTCACTGCTACTTGCTTACGGCGAGGCCACGAGCCGGTAGCCGATGCCGCGCACCGCCTGAAGGAACAGCGGATTGGCGGGGTCGGTCTCGATCTTGCGCCGCAGGCGGTTGATCTGCACGTCGACGGCGCGCTCGTTGACGCTGCCGTTGCCGGTGAGCGCGCTGCGCGGCACGGTCTCGCCCGGGTTCTCCGACAGGATCCGCAGCATCTCGCGCTCGCGATCGGTGAGGTGGATGACCTCCTCGCCCTGGCGCAGCTCGCCGCGATCGAGATGGTAGATGTAAGGGCCGAACGCGATCTTCTCGACCAATGCTGCCTGCGGCGGCGGCGCAGCGCGCTTGAGGATGTTGTTGATGCGCAGCGCGAGCTCGCGCGGCTCGAACGGCTTTGCGACGTAATCGTCGGCGCCGATCTGAAGTCCCTCGATGCGGGCTTCGGCTTCATGGCGCGCCGTCAGCATCACGATCGGCACCGAGGAGGAGGTCCGGATGAAGCGGGCGAGATCGAAGCCGGTCTCGCCGGGCATCATGACGTCGAGGATCAGCAGGTCGAAATGCAGGCCCAAAAGCTTCGAGCGCGCGTCGCCGGCGCTCGCGGCGGTGGTGACACGATAGCCTTCGCTGGCGAGAAAGCGCGACAGCAGGTCGCGGATGCGGCGGTCGTCGTCGACCAGCAGGAGATGCGGGGCGTCGTCGGCCGGTTGCGCCGGCGGGCGGGCGAGCGTGGCTGCGAGCGGCACGGTTACTCCTTTGCGTCTTGATTGACGGTGGCGAAGATCGTCTCCAGCACCTTGTCCGGATCCTCGCGGTCGATCATCGCGCGCAGGAAGCGCTTGACGGTCTCGGCATCCTGCGGCGCCATCTCGGCCAGCGCCTTGGTGATCCGCGTGGTCTGCAGGCCGGCGAGCTTCTGCACCAGCGCCTCGCCCTTCGGCGTCGCAAAGAGCAGGCGCTGGCGGCGGTCATTGTCGCCGGTCTTCTGCACGATATAGCCCTCGTCCAGCAGCTGCTTGAGCACGCGGCCGAGCGACTGTTTTGTGATGCGCAGGACGTCGAGGAGATCGGCGACCTTGAGCCCGGGATAGCGATAGACGAAGTGGATGACCCGGTGATGGGCCCGGCCGAAGCCGAACGCCTCCAGCTCCTGGTCGGGATCGCCGACGAAATCGCGATAGGCGAAGAACAGCAGCTCGATGATATCCCAGCGCAAATTGCTTCCTTCCGGCGCGGCCGGCTTGGGCTCGGCGGCGTCATGAGAGGGAGTCGCGAAATTTATGTCAGGCATATTGACGTATCTTGGGTTCAATGTTACAAAACGATCAGCCCGTACGAAACTTTAGATCGTTTCGCTTCGGGTGGCATTTTCAAGGGCGGCCGGGGAGTGCCAACAGGCGGCGCCGACCGGATCAGATCTGCCGTGCGATTGTCGAGCGGCTTTTCGGCAAAACATACTGGACTTCCGCCTTCCGCAAAAGCATGTCCTCGACGGACATGCTGGCCACGGAAACCGGCCGTAACAAGGCTGGCGGTGGTTCGGCCAGAAACCTCAACAAGCCAGCCGGGCCCGGAACGGGCAGGCGGGCGCCAGAACAGCGCCGCCATCGGCAGCGGGAGCCAAGGACATGAGCATGAAATTCGATATCCAGCCCGCATCCAATCCGACGTCCGAAAAGGACCGTGTGGCCAAGCTCGTGGACCCCGGCTTCGGGCGGGTCTTCACCGATCACATGGCGGTGGTCCGCTACAACCAGGCCAAGGGCGGCTGGTATGAGGCACGCGTCGAGGCGCGCGCCAATTTCCAGATCGATCCGGCCGGCGCCGTCCTGCACTACGCCCAGGAAATCTTTGAAGGCCTCAAGGCCTACAAGCGCGACGACGGCGGCGTGAACCTGTTCCGCCCCGACGCCAATGCGCGGCGTTTCAAGGACTCCGCCGACCGCATGGCGATGGCGCAGATCCCCGAGGACGTCTTCACCGAGGCGGTCGAGCAGGTCGTGCGCATCGACCGCGCCTGGATACCGGGCGGCGAGGGCAGCCTTTATCTTCGGCCCTTCATGATCGCGAGCGAGACCTTCCTCGGCGTGAAGCCGTCGTCCGAATATATCTTCGCGGTGATCGCCTCGCCGGTCGGCTCCTATTTCAAGGGCGGGCCTGCGCCAGTGTCGATCTGGGTGTCGGAGAATTACACGCGCGCCGCGGTCGGCGGCACCGGCGCGGTCAAATGCGGCGGCAATTACGCCGCGAGCCTTCGCGCGCAGGCCGAAGCCATCCAGCACGGCTGCGACCAGGTCGTCTTCCTCGACGCGATCGAGCGTCGCTATGTCGAGGAGCTCGGCGGCATGAACGTGTTCTTCGTGTTCGAGGACGGCTCGCTGTCGACGCCGCAACTCGGCACGATCCTGCCCGGCATCACCCGCGACTCCATCATCGCGCTGGCGAAGGATGCCGGAAAGACGGTGCGCGAGGAGCCGTATTCCCTCGACCAGTGGCGCAAGGATGCTGCGAGCGGCAAGCTGAAGGAAGCGTTCGCCTGCGGCACCGCCGCCGTGATCTCGCCGATCGGCAAGGTGCGCTCGGTGAGCGGCGATTTCGAGATCAGCGGCGGCGTCGCCGGCCCCGTCGCCATGGGCCTGCGCAAGCAGCTCGTCGACATCCAGTACGGCCGCACCAACGACCCACACAGCTGGATCAAGAAGGTGATTTGAGCCCCGATCTCTTCCCCTCTCCCCCTAGCGGGGCGAGGGGAAGAACACTCCGGTTGCCGCATCGCGCGTCGGCTGGTAAACGCCCGCATGGTCGAAAAACCCAAAAAACCCCAGAAACTGAAGGCGCGGCTGCCGCGCGGGCTCGAGGATCGCGATCCCGCCGCGATCCGGGCGACGCGCGAGATGGTCGAGAAGATCCGCGCCGTCTACGAGCTCTACGGGTTCGAACCGGTGGAGACGCCGGCGATGGAATACACCGACGCGCTCGGCAAATTCCTGCCCGACCAGGACCGTCCAAACGAGGGCGTATTCTCGTTCCAGGACGATGACGAGCAGTGGATTTCGCTCCGCTACGATCTGACCGCGCCGCTGGCGCGCTATGTCGGCGAGCGATACGGGACCGATGGCCTGGTCCTGCCCTATCGCAGCTACCGCGTCGGCTACGTCTTCCGCAACGAAAAGCCCGGCCCTGGCCGCTTCCGCCAGTTCATGCAGTTCGACGCCGATACGGTCGGCTCGGCAACGCCCGCGGCGGATGCCGAGATTTGCATGATGGCCGCCGACACGATGGAGGCGCTCGGCATTGCGCGCGGTTCCTATGTCGTGAAGGTGAACAACCGCAAAGTGCTCGACGGCGTGCTGGAAGCCATCGGGCTCGCAGGCGATGAGAACGCCGCTCGCAGACTGACTGTGCTGCGCGCAATCGACAAGCTCGACAAGTTTCCCGCCGACGAAGTGCGCAAATTGCTCGGTCCCGGCAGGTGGGATGGTGGCGAAGAAGGCAAGGGCGACTTCACGAAAGGCGCCAATTTGAGTGCGGCGGAGGCTGATGTTGTCCTCGCCATCACCAAACCGCGCGACGATTGGAAAGAGGCAATTGCGGCGGCAGATGTCTACCTGGCCAAGAGCGAAGTCGGTCAGGCCGGCGTGAGCGAGCTGGAAGAGATTGCCAAACTGGTCACGGCGTCGGGTTACGGTGCAGACCGCATCCGCATCGACCCCTCCGTCGTTCGCGGTCTCGAATATTACACCGGTCCCGTCTACGAGGTCGAACTCCTGCTCGAGACCAAGGACGAGAAGGGCCGCCCCGTGCGCTTCGGCTCGGTCGGTGGTGGTGGCCGCTATGACGGCCTGGTCTCGCGCTTCCGTGGCGAGCCCGTGCCAGCCACCGGGTTTTCCATCGGCGTGTCGCGGCTCCAGGCCGCGCTGACGCTGCTCGGCAAGCTCGATACACGCCCCGAATTCGGCCCTGTCGTCGTCACCGTGTTCGACCGCGACCGCGTCGCCGACTATCAGAAGATGGTGGCAAGCCTTCGCAACGAAGGCATCCGCGCCGAGCTCTATCTCGGCAATCCCAAGAACATGGGCAACCAGCTTAAATATGCCGACCGCCGCAACGCGCCCTGCGTCATCATCCAGGGCTCGGATGAAAAGGCGCGCGGCGAGGTGCAGATCAAGGATCTGATCGAGGGCGCGAAGGCGGCCGCCGCGATCGCCTCCAACCAGGAATGGCGCGAGAGCCGCCCGGCGCAGTTCTCGTGCAGCGAAGCCGATCTCGTCGCGAAAGTGCGAGAGGTTTTGGCGCGCCATGACGTAAGCTGGGGCTAGCCATTCGCAAGCAGCGTCATGCCCGGGCTTGTCCCGGGCATCCACGTCTTGTTTGATGCATCCATCGTGAATGGCCGGGGTATGCCCGGCTGTCGTGACAGCAGCAGGGAGAAGACAATGCCTGAGATCACCGTCAGCATGGCCGAAGGCCGCACCGATGAACAGAAGGCCGGCATGATGCGCGACATCACCCAGGCGCTGGTGAAGAATCTCGGCGTCGACGCCGATGCCGTCGTCATCCAGATCAACGAAGCCCCGCTCCGCCACAAGATGAAGGGCGGCAAGACCTTTGTGGAGCGCGCCGCCGCGGCGAAGAAGTAAGCGCTGCCAGAGCGGCATTCACAGCCGTCGTCCCGGCCCCCGTGCGCAATTGCGCATTAGGCCGGGACGACGGTGAGGAGCAAGCATGGACGCACGCGACTTCATCACGATTGGCATGAGCGCCGAGCGCACGCTGGTGGTGGCGGTGGAGCGGACGGTCGGGCATTTCGTGCCGGGCATGCCTTTCGTCTATGCGACCCCGATGATGATCCTGGAAATGGAGATGACATCGAGTGACGCGATCCGTTCCGCGCTAAGGCCGGGCTGGGTCACGGTCGGCACCGAGGTCGACATTCGCCATCTCGCAGCAGCCCTTGTCGGGGCGACGGTGCGGACCACCGCGAAGGTGGTCGCGGTCGAGCGCCGCGTCATCCGCTTCGAGGTCGAGGCGTTCGAGGGCACGCGCAAGCTCGGCGAAGGCCGCCATGCGCGCGGTCTCGTCAATGTCGAGATGTTCAACAAGCGGCTGGGGGCGTAGCCGCGGGCGCGAGCGGCGCCTTTCATGGTTCGAGACGGCGCTTCGCGCCTCCTCACCATGAGGGTCCAGCTACTTCGCCAATTCCTTCGACCGCTTCGTCGCAGCCGCAATCGCGCGGATCATCAGCTCGCGCAAGCCTGGCTCACCCATCAGCACGCTGAGTGCTGCGGCGGTGGTGCCGCCGGGCGAGGTGACGTTCTGGCGCAGCGTGCCCGACGGAAGCTCCGATTGATGGAGAAGTTCGCCGGAGCCGGCGATCGTCTCGCGCGCAAGCCTTGTCGCCAGCGCCTCGGGCAATCCTGCTTCGACGCCGGCGCGCGCGAGCTCTTCCGCGAGCAGGAACACATAGGCCGGGCCTGAGCCGGACACGGCGGTGACCGCGTCCATCAGGCCTTCATCCTCGACCCATTCGACCCAGCCGGTGGCGCGCAGCAGCGCATCGGCCACCGCACGCTGCGGCACGCTGACATTCTTTGCCGCGACCGCGACGGTGATGCCGCGGCCGATCGCAGCCGGCGTGTTCGGCATCGCGCGCACCACGGCGCCGCCGCAGACGTCCTGAAGCGAGGCGACCGTGGTTCCCGCCATGATCGAGACCACCGAGGTCTTGTCCGACACGAACGGCTTCAGCTTGGCGCCGGCCTCGCGGAAAATTTGCGGCTTCACCGCCACGATCATCGTCTCGACCAGGCCTACCGCCTTCGCGTCGGGATTGAGTGCAACGCCCTTGGCGGCAAGCGCGCTGATCTCGGGCGCGAGATACGGCTCGATTACCGCGACCCGGCGCGGATCGAGCCCGCCCGCAAGCCAACCCGTCAGCATCGCGCCGCCCATCTTGCCGGCGCCGGCGAGCAGGATGGTGCCGGTGATGTTTTGGAGAGTGCTGTTGTTTGCCATCGCTGTTGCCACAAACTCAGTGTCGTCCCGGCCTAGAGCGCAATTGCGCACGGGGGGGCCGGGACCCATAACCACGAGTGGTTTTAGTGGATGGAGGTGTTGGCAACAAGCAGTGTGCCACAAGAGGCATCACGCGGTACCCGGCCCCCCGTGCGCAATTGCGCTCCAGGCCGGGACGACGTGGGGAGGAAGCTGCGGCTCCCTCACTTCTTAAGAGTCTTCTTAAGAGTTACGCCTCTCCGGCCGTATCGAACATCGCCGCGTCCATCGCTTCCGTCGTGGTCTTGCCCGCCCACACCACGAACTGGAACGCGGGAAAATAGCGCTCGCTGGCATGGATGGCGCCGGCGAGCATGGCTTCGCATTGTGCGGTCGAAGCGGTGAGGCCGCCCGGCAGCACCAGGGCCTGACGGTGCATGATCATGCCGCTGTTGGTCCACAAGTCGAAATGCCCGACCCACAACTGCTCGTTGATCGCGGCGACGAGCCGCTGCACCTCGCCCAGGCGCGCGACGGGAATCTTCATGTCGAATGCGCAGGCCAGATGCAGCGCCTCGATCTCACCCATCCACGTGAAGGAGATCTGGTAATCGGTCCATTGCCCCTTGGAGACAATCGTGAGTTCGTCCTCGCCGGAGCGTTCGAACGGCCAGTTGTTGCTGGCAGCGATATCCTCGACCACCGCGAGCGGGTGATTTCGGGAATCGGTTGTGCTTTCGAGCAGGGACATGCCGTCTCGACCTCTTGCCTTTTTGTTGTCTTTGATACGCACGCGGTTGGTCCGGCGCGCGCTCCCTTAAATATTGATAAGGCGATCCCGAGGCGTCGCTGTTGCGATCCCGGGATCAGCGCGGGCTTGTCGCGGATCAACTGATGTGATTTGCGGAATCTGCGCAACCGGGTCCCGAGTCCGTCCACAAGCCAGGACTCGTTCGTCCACAGCTCATCTCGGCCACAATTATTAACGAGAAGAACAAATCGGAATCGGATTCTCGGCCCGCCCGCCAATCGTTAATTCCGCCGCGCGAGGGCCGTACCTGCCATGGCGGCATGGGACCATGCGGAATTCCCATGCGGAACACGCTTGCTGTGGCCACGGACCGGCGTCATATTTCCGTTCAGGCCGTTCAATCCCGAACGGCCGATGTTCTCAGGGCGGGGTGAAAGTCCCCACCGGCGGTAAGGGCCGAAAGGCCTAAGCCCGCGAGCGCCTTCTCCCCAAGGGGTTTCCTGAAGAAGGATTTCCCTGAAGGGGAAGGGTCAGCAGATTCGGTGCAACTCCGAAGCCGACGGTTAGAGTCCGGATGAAAGAGAACGGTCGGTGGCAGACGCATCGCAAGATGCGGCTGTTTGTCGTTCCGTGTGCCCTGATTCTGGTCCTTAACTGAGGAAAGCCATGAATCAGATGTTGCAAGACCCCCAAGCCCAGACTTCCCAAGTCCAAACTTCCAAAGCCGAAACCTCCCAACCAACCCAAACACCGCCTCCGGTTCCACAGGGGCCGGCGCCCGAACACCCGCGCTTCGCAAAACCGCAGCGGGTAGCCTTCGTGCAGGCCTGCTGGCACCGTGACGTGGTCGAGGAGGCCCGCATCGCCTTCGTCAAGGAGGCCGAGGCGCGCCATCTCACCCATGTCGACGTGTTCGAGGTGCCGGGCTCGTTCGAAATCCCGCTGCACGCGCAGATCCTCGCCAAGACACGGCGCTACACCGCGATCGTCGCGGCGGGCCTCGTCGTCGACGGCGGCATCTATCGCCACGAGTTCGTCGCCGACACCGTGATCAAGGCGCTGATGGACGTGCAGCTCCGCACCGAAGTGCCGGTGTTCTCCGCGGTGCTGACGCCGCAGCAATTCCACGAGACCGAAGTGCACTACGATTTCTTCCGCAGGCACTTTGCGATCAAGGGCATCGAGGTCGCGGCAGCGTGTGCGGAGACGCTGCTCGGCCTCGAGCGCCTGCGCGGGCAGGTCGCGGCGGGAATTGTGTGAGGAGGCCCCTTCACACGCCACTGATTGTCAATCCCGTCGCCGTCCCTATAAAGTCGGCGGCGGGAGGAGGCCGTGCCGTGGAGACGGGCGGCCGACAAGATCATGTTCGAAGGACACGATCCCTATCTCGTCGCGCTCTCTGTGGCGATCGCGAGCCTGGGTGGCTATACCGGCTTTGCCCTTGCGGCTCGCATCCGCAATACGCCCGGCGTCAGTAACCGCTTGCTGCTCGCGGGTGCGGCCGCGTTTCTGGCCGTCGGCATCTGGACCATGCATTTCGTCGGCATGCTGGCCGCGCCGCTGCCACCGGACACCGTCTATCTGGTCCTGCCCACCATCATCTCGTTCTTGATCTGCGCACTGGTGGTCGGCATCTCCCTGTTCTTCGTCTCGATCGGCGAGCCGTCATTAAAGAGGGTGGCGTCGTCGGCCGTCTTGCTCGGCGTCGGCATTGCCAGCATGCATTATGTCGGGATTCACGGCCTGGCCGGGCCCTTCGCCATCGCGCACGACCGGACGATGGTGCTGCTGTCGGTCCTGGTCGCTGTTGTCACCGCCTATGGCGGCCTGCGCGCCTTCCTGGCGCAGCAGGAAGGCGTTCGGCTGATCGTCAGCGCGATCGCCTTCGGCGTCGCCGTCTCCGGCATGCACTACACCGCGATGCTCGGGATGCATTTCGAGCCGCTGACAGGAAGCGGGCATCAGCATCTCGGTGGCGGGCTTGCCGCGTCGCAGCAAATCCTGTCCATCGTCGTTGCCGTGCTCTGCTTCGTGATCGCCGCCGGCTTCCTGCTCTCGCTGGTGCCGGATCGGCGGCAGCCGGCGGCCGCGGCAACGATGGATACGATCTCCTCGCCTATTGTGCCCGAGCCGGTGGCTCAAGCGGCCGCTTCGCCGCGGCCGATGTCCGCGCCGCTCGGCGGCCTCGGCCAGCCGCCGCGGGCACCCGTTCCCCGGCTGCCGGTCGAAAGTGCCGACGGTACCCACTTCATTGACACGGCCGATGTCCGCAGCGTCCGCGCCGACGCGCACTACACGCGGGTTCATGACGGCACCCGGGAGCGGATGTGCCCGTGGTCGATCTCGGAGGCCGAGGCGCAGCTCGATCCCTCGCTCTTCCTCCGCGTGCACCGCAGCCATATCGTCGCCATCCCCCATGTCGCGCTGGTCCGGAAAGAAGGCGACGGCGCCGTGCTCGAGCTCGACGGCCCATCGCCGCACCGGGTGCCGGTGAGCCGGGCCAAGATCGCCGAGGTGAAGGCGAGGCTGGGACTGGTGAACCGGCGGCACGCGTAGCTGCACGGGCGGAGTGCTCCCTCCCCCGCTTGCGGGGGAGGGTTGGGGAGAGGGTGTCTCCGCAGAGAGACTCCCCACAGGAGAGAGCCCCCACCCGGCGCTTCGCACCGACCTCCCCCGCAAGCGGGAGAGGTTGCAGCGGAGCAAGCCGCGCCATACGTCGCTTCTCCTGACGCAATTCGTGCGTTCCAACCCGCAACTCGTGCGAAATCCGCTGTTCCGTGCCCCAGCGATTGCGGCCCGCCCCTCCGGGAGAGACCGTCCCGCCAACGTCCGCGCCGTCACGCGCCAAGGACGATTGTGGGAGGAGATGATGATCCCGGGCTCATTCAGCTATCACCGGCCGGCGAGCGTCGCCGATGCCGTCAAACTCTTGGTCGACCTCGGCGAGGATGCGCGGCCACTGGCCGGCGGGCACAGTCTGGTGCCGATGATGAAGCTTCGGCTCGCGACCCCTGCCCATCTGATCGACCTGCACGGTATTGCAAACCTCAAGGGTATCCGCCGCGACGGCACCAATCTCGTCATCGGCGCGATGACCACCCAGCATGATCTGCTGGCGTCCGAGGAGATCGCGAAATCGGCGCCGATCCTGCACGAGGCGGCGCTGCTGATCGCCGATCCGCAGGTGCGCTACCGCGGCACGATCGGCGGCAATATCGCCAATGGCGACCCCGGCAACGACATGCCGGCGCTGATGATGACGCTGGGCGCGAGCTATCGCCTCGAAGGGCCCAATGGCGCCCGTGATGTTGCCGCAGCCGAGTTCTACCAGGGCGCCTATTTTACGGCGCTCGAACCCGGCGAGATCCTCACTTCTGTCTCATTCCCTGTGCCCGCCGCCGGCCACGGCTACGCCTACGAAAAACTCAAGCGTAAGGTCGGCGACTACGCCACGGCCGCGGCCGCGGTCGTGCTGACCATGGCGGGCGGCAAGGTCGCGACCTGCGTCATCGGGCTCACCAATGTTCACGAGACGCCGCTGCTCGCGACCGATGCCGCCAACGCCGTGATCGGCACCAGCCTCGATCCGGCCACGCTGAAAAAGGCGGCCGCTGCGGCCTCGGCGATCATGTCGCCGGCCGCGGATGCCCGCGGTCCCGTCGAATACCGCAAACATGTCGGCGGCATCATGGTGATGCGGGCGCTCCAGCGCGCCGCCGCCGTCGCGAAATAGAGGAGGGGACCGATGGCGAAAACACATGTGACCATGAAGGTGAACGGTGCCGAGGTCGAAGGCCTCGTCGAGCCGCGTACGCTGCTGGTGCATTTCATCCGCGAAAATTTGCAGCTGACCGGCACCCATATCGGCTGTGAGACCACGCATTGCGGCGCCTGCACCGTCGATATCGACGGCATGTCGGTGAAGTCCTGCACCATGTTCGCAGTGCAGGCTGATGGCTCCGACATCATCACGATCGAGGGCATCGCCAATGCTGACGGCACGTTGTCGGCGCTGCAGGAGGGGTTCCGCATGATGCACGGCCTGCAATGCGGCTTCTGCACGCCCGGCATGATCGTGCGCGCGCATCGGCTGCTGAAAGAGAACCCCTCGCCGAGCGAGCCGGAAATCCGGATGGGCATCTCCGGCAACATCTGCCGCTGTACCGGCTACCAGAACATCGTCAAGGCGATTCAATACGCTAGCGCCAAGATCAACGGCGTGGAATTCCAGGAGGCCGCAGAATGAATGACCTCACTCCCACGCGGGAACAACGCACCGCCGCACTCGAAGGCATGGGCTGCAAGCGCAAGCGCGTCGAGGACATCCGCTTCACGCAAGGCCGGGGTAATTATGTCGACGACGTCAAGCTGCCCGGCATGCTGCACGGTGATTTCGTCCGTTCGCCGCATCCGCATGCGCGCGTCAAGAAAATCGACGACACGGAGGCGCTGAAAGTGCCCGGCGTGCTCGCGGTCATCACCGCCGAGACGCTGAAGACCGTGAACCTCGCCTGGATGCCGACGCTCGCCGGCGACGTCCAGATGGTGCTGGCCGACGGCAAGGTGCTGTTCCAGAACCAGGAGGTCGCCTTCGTGGTCGCGACCGACCGCTACGCAGCCGATGACGGCATCAACGCGGTCATCGTCGAATACGAGCCGTTGCCGCCATTGGTTGATCCCTTCAAGGCGATGGACGCGGACGCCCCGGTGCTGCGCGAGGACCTCGTCGGCAAGATGTCCGGGGCGCACGGGCCGCGCAAGCACGACAACCACATCTTTGAATGGACCGTCGGCGACAAGGACCTTACAGACGCCGCCTTCAAGAAGGCGGAGGTGACGATCAAGGAGATGATCTCCTATCACCGCACCCATCCGTCACCGCTGGAGACCTGCCAGTGCGTCTGCTCCTTCGACAAGATCAAGGGTGAGCTGACGATCTACGGCACATTCCAGGCCCCGCACGTAATCCGCACCGTGGTGGCGCTGATCGCAAAGATTCCGGAGCACAAGATCCACGTCATCGCGCCCGACATCGGCGGCGGCTTCGGCAACAAGGTCGGCGCCTATCCTGGCTACATCTGTGCGGCGGTGGCCTCCATCGTCACCGGCAAGCCGGTGAAATGGGTCGAGGATCGCATCGAGAACCTCACCGCGACCTCGTTCGCGCGCGACTACCACATGACGACCGAGATCGCGGCGACCAAGGAGGGCAAGGTCACCGGCCTGCGCGTCCACGTGCTCGCCGATCACGGCGCGTTCGACGCCTGCGCCGACCCGTCGAAATGGCCGGCCGGCTTCTTCAACATCGTCACCGGCTCCTATGACTTCCCGACCGCGCATCTGGCGGTGGACGGCGTCTACACCAACAAGGCACCCGGCGGCGTCGCCTACCGTTGTTCGTTCCGCGTCACGGAGGCGGCTTACTGCATCGAGCGCGCCATGGATATTCTGGCGCAGAAGCTCAACATGGATCCGGCCGAGCTGCGACTGAAGAACTTCATCAAGACGGAGCAGTTTCCGTATCACTCGGCCTTGGGCTGGGAATACGATTCCGGCGACTATCACACCGCCATGCGCAAAATGATGGAGACCACCGGCTACGCCGCGCTCCGGAAAGAGCAGGCCGAGAAGCGTGCGGCCTTCGCGCGCGGCGAGACCCGCGACATCATGGGGCTCGGCATCTCCTTCTTCACCGAGATCGTCGGCGCCGGGCCGTCGAAGAACTGCGACATCCTCGGCATTGCCATGTTCGACTCCTGCGAGATCCGGATGCACCCGACCGGAGCTGGCATCGCACGGGTCGGCACCAAGAGCCAGGGCCAGGGCCACGAGACCACCTGGGCCCAGATCATCGCGACCGAGATCGGCATTCCCGCCGACAACATCATGGTGGAAGAAGGCAACACCGACACCGCGCCCTACGGGCTCGGCACCTACGGCTCGCGCTCGACGCCGGTGGCGGGCGCGGCGATCGCCATGGCCGCACGAAAGATCAAGGCCAAGGCGCAGATGATCGCGGCCTACAAGCTCGAGGTGCACGAGGACGATCTCGAATTCGACATCGACGGCTTCCGGGTCAGGGGCCTGCCGGAAAAATTCATGTCGATGAAGGATATCTGCTGGGCGGCGTACAACTCGGTGCCGCCGGGCATGGAGCCCGGGCTGGAGGCGGTCAGCTATTACGATCCGCCTAACATGACCTATCCGTTCGGCGCTTATCTTTGCGTGATGGACATCGACGTCGATACCGGCGTGTACAAGGTCCGGCGCTTCTACGCGCTCGACGATTGCGGCACTCGCATCAACCCGATGATCATCGAGGGTCAGGTGCATGGCGGCCTCACCGAAGCCTTCGCCATCGCGATGGGCCAGGAGATCCGCTACGACGAGGTCGGCAACGTCGTCACCGGCTCGTTCATGGATTTCTTCATGCCGACCGCCGTCGAGACGCCGCATTGGGAAACCGACTTCACCGTCACCCCGTCGCCGCATCACCCGATCGGCGCCAAGGGCGTCGGCGAAAGTCCGAATGTCGGCGGCGTCCCCGCCTTCTCCAACGCCGTCAACGACGCGTTCTCATTCCTCGGGTCCAAGCACATCCAGATGCCGCACGATTTCTGGCGCAATTGGAAGGCGGCGAAGGATTTGGGAGCGGTGGCGTAGTGAAAGGCCGAGACGAGATCGCGCAAGCCTTGGCCGCATCCGGCTACATCGCCGATGCGGATCTGGCGACCGCGATCTCGCTGATGCAATTGCTGCGGCGTCCGTTGCTGCTCGAAGGCGAGGCGGGCGTCGGCAAGACGGAAGTCGCAAAGGCACTCGCAAAAGTGCACGCGACCGAGCTGATCCGGCTGCAATGTTATGAGGGGCTGGACCAGTCCTCCGCGCTCTATGAATGGAACTATCAGCGCCAACTGCTGGCGATCCAGGCCCATCGCGGCGCCGACAGCATCGAGGACCGGGTGTTCTCGGAAAAATACCTGCTGGAGCGTCCCCTACTCGCCGCGATCCGTCGCGCGCAGGCGCCGGTGCTGCTGATCGACGAGATCGACCGCGCCGACGACGAGTTCGAGGCGTTCCTGCTGGAGCTGCTCTCCGACTTCCAGATCTCGATCCCCGAGCTCGGCACCATTTCGGCGATCACCATTCCGCATGTGGTGCTGACCTCGAACGGCACGCGCGAGCTGTCCGACGCGTTGCGCCGTCGTTGCCTCTATCATTACGTCGATTATCCCGACGTCGACCGCGAGACCCGCATCATTCTGGCGCGGATCGCCGGGGTGAGCCCGTCGCTGTCGCTCCAGATCGCGCGCATGGTCGAGGGCGTCCGGAAAGAAGAGCTGCGAAAAGTCCCGGGCGTGGCCGAGACGCTGGATTGGGCGGCAGCGCTCGTCGGCCTTGATGTCCGCGATCTCCACGACGCACCCGAGACCGTGCATGACACGATGATCTGCCTGCTGAAGACCCATGAAGACCGTGCGCGCGTCACGGGCGAGGTGACGCAGCGCCTTTTGGGGAAGGTCGCATGAGCTGCTGTGGCTCCAGCCCGGGGTACGACGGCCTCAATGAGGTCTCCCGCCTCGTGTCCGCGAAGCTTGCCGCCTTCCTGCGCACGCTGCGCGATGCCGGCTTTCGCGTCGGGCTCGCCGAAGGGCAGGATGCAGCGACGCTGATGTCCGCCGGTTACGCGGGGCGGCCGGGCCTGCTGCGCGCGGCGTTCAAGCATCTGTTCTCGGCGCGCAAAACCGACTGGGACAAGTTCGACGGGCTGTTCGATGCGTTTTGGCTGGGCAAGCGCGCGCGGTCGCGCTCCCGCACCATCGGCTCGGCTCCCGGCGCCAGCAACCCGTCGCTGAAGAGCTTGCAGGACAAGACGGCCGAGCAGGGCGGCAGCCAGTCCGTCACCGATCAGCTTCCGTCGTCCGATGAGGCACCGGAAGGCCGCTCCGGCGAGGGCCGTATGGAAGGCGCCTCGCGCGCCGACAATCTGGCCGAGGTCGATTTCAGAAAGCTCAGCGATCCCGACCAGGTCGTGCAGGCCCATGAGGCCGCAGCAACGCTCGCACGGGTGATGCGCACGCGGCTGACGCGGCGCGATCTGGCGCGCCGGTGCGGCTACCGGCTCGATCTCCGCCGCACCATCCATCGCAACATCAGCCATGGCGGCGTGCCGATCGCGCTCGTGAAGCGGCAACGCAAGGACAAGCCGCTGCGGCTGATCGTGCTGCTCGACGCATCGGGCTCGATGAGCATGTACACCTCCGTGTTCCTGCGCTTCATCCACGGCGTGCTTGATGAATTCCGCGAGGCGGAGGCGTTCCTGTTCCACACGCGCCTCGCCTACGTCTCGGATGCGATGAAGGAAAAGGACGCAGGCCGCGCGCTCGACCGGCTCTCGATCATGGCCCAGGGCGCGGGTGGCGGCACAAAGATCGGCGAGAGCCTGCAAACCTTCAACCGCTGGCATGCGGCGCGCGTGATCCATTCGCGCAGCTGCGTGATGATCGTGTCCGACGGCTATGAGACCGGCGATGCGGCCTTGCTCGGACGCGAAATGGCCGCGCTGGCGCGGCGCTGCCGCCGCATCGTCTGGCTCAATCCGATGATGGCTTGGGAGGGCTACGCGCCCGAAGCCCGGGGCATCAAGGCAGCGCTGCCGCATATCGATCTCTACGCGCCGGCGAATTCGCTGAACAGCCTGCGCGCGCTCGAACCCTATCTGGCGAAGCTCTGAGGACACGCCGATGACAAGTCACGTCGAAGTGCTGGATCTCGTGGCGCAGATGAAGGCCGCCGAGCGCGCCTTCGTGCTCGCGACCGTGGTGCGTACGGTGTCGGTGACCGCGGCGAAGGCCGGCGCCAAGGCGATCATCGCGGCCGACGGCACCATCGTCGCGGGTTGGATCGGCGGCGGCTGCGCCAAGGGCGCGGTGCTGAAGGCGGCCCGCGAGGCGCTGGCCGACGGTGAGCCGCGTATGGTCTCGGTGCAGCCGGAAAACCTGCTCGCTGAATTGGGTGTGCGTGCAGGCGACAATCGCGACGGTATCCGCTTCGCTACCAACATGTGCCCGAGCAAGGGCACCATGGACATTTTCGTCGAGCCGGTGCTGCCGCATCCCTCGCTCGTCATTCTCGGTGCGAGCCCGGTGGCGCTGTCGCTCGCCGCGCAGGCGCGTACGCTCGGCTATCACGTTACGCTCGCCGCGCCATCGGGCGATCTCACGGCGCAGCCGGATGCCGACACCATTATCGACGGCTATCAGCTCGGCGAGCTCAACGATGCAAAGCGCTTCGTTGTGGTCTCGACGCAGGGCAAGGGCGATGAGGCTGCGCTGCGCGCGGCGGTCGCAACAAAAGCCGACTATCACGCCTTCGTCGGCAGCCGCCGCAAGATGGCTTCGCTGCGGGCCAAGCTGATTGCCGAGGGCGTCACCGCCGCTGCTCTCGATGACGTCAAGGCGCCCGCCGGGCTCGATCTCGGCGCCATCACCCCGGAGGAGATCGCGATGTCGATCCTCGCCGAGATCACCCGGGACCGAAGGCGCGGCCAGCGCGCCGCCAATCAGGCAGCAAGCAGAGAGTGAGAACCAATCATGCAGATGAATGACAGCCAGCGTATCCCGGCGTCACGCGAACAGGTGTGGGCGGCGCTGAACGATCCCGCTGTGCTGAAGCAGTGTATCCCCGGCTGTCAGTCGCTTGAGGTGACGGCTCCGAACGAGATGACCGCGACCGTGATCTTCAGGGTCGGCCCGGTGAAGGCCACCTTCGGCGGCAAGGTGACGCTGTCCGATTTCGACCCGCCCAATTCCTATCGTATCTCCGGCGAGGGCTCCGGTGGCGTCGCCGGCTTTGCCAAGGGCGGCGCATTGGTGCGGCTGGAATCCGAGGACGCCAATGTCACGGTACTGCATTACGAGGTCGATGCGCAGATCGGCGGCAAGCTCGCGCAGTTGGGTGCACGACTGATCAACTCGACCGCGACGAAGCTTGCCGGCGAATTCTTCAAGTCGTTTGCCGACGTGGTGAGCGCGAAGGCTGAGGCGTGAGGGACGGACAGGCCGTGCGCTCCCTCGCCCCGCTTGCGGGGAGAGGGTGGGGTGAGGGGGAGTTTCCACAGGGAAGGTGAGAGTTGGACTCGTGGAGAGTCCCCCTCACCCGGAATTCCAGCTTCACTCGAATTCCAGCCTCTCCCCGCAAGCGGGGAAAGGCGAAGAAAAATCAGTCGAACAGGCTCGACACCGACTCTTCCGCTGCCGTGCGTGCGATCGCGTCCGAGATCAGGCTGGCGATCGGCAGCGTGCGGATGTTCGGCGCCTTGATCACCGCATCCGTCGGCAGGATCGAGTCGGTGATCACGAGCTCTTTCAGCTTCGAGTTGGTGATGCGGGCCGCCGCGCCGCCGGAGAGGACGCCATGCGTGATATAGGCGTAGACGTCCTTGGCGCCCTTGGCGATCAGCGCATCGGCCGCGTTCACCAGCGTGCCGCCGGAGTCCACGATATCGTCGATCAGGATGCAGGTGTACCCGGCGACGTCACCGATCACGTTCATGACCTCGGATTCGCCAGCCCTCTCGCGGCGCTTGTCGACGATCGCGAGCGGGGTGTTGATGCGCTTGGCAAGGCCGCGTGCGCGCGCCACGCCGCCGACGTCAGGCGAGATCACCATCGTCTTGGAGAGGTCGAACTTGTCCTTGATGTCGCGCACCATCAGCGGCGCCGCGTAGAGATTGTCGGTCGGGATGTCGAAGAAGCCCTGGATCTGGCCGGCGTGCAGGTCGAGCGTCATGACGCGGTCGACGCCGGCCTGCGTGATCAGGTTGGCGACGAGTTTTGCCGAGATCGGCGTGCGCGAGCCCGATTTGCGGTCCTGCCGGGCGTAGCCGAAATAGGGCAGCACCGCGGTGATGCGGCGTGCCGAGGAGCGGCGCAGCGCGTCGGTGATGATGAGCAATTCCATCAGATGGTCGTTCGCCGGGAACGAGGTCGACTGGATGATGAAGGCATCCGAGCCGCGGACGTTTTCCTGGATCTCGACGAAGATCTCCATGTCGGCGAAGCGCCGTACCACCGCCTTGGTCAGCGGCAGGTCGAGGCCCTGCGCGATGGCCTGGGCAAGAGCCGGATTGGAGTTGCCGGCGACGAGCTTGATGGAGCCGTTCTTGGCCGACATGGACGCTTCCTCCCGCGCTTTGCTGGATACGACGTTCAACATCACAGAATACCCACTGGGAAGCACGGTTATGACCGGCGAGGAAATATCAGGCCGGGGGCTGCGATGGCAACCCGGCATGCTACGTTTTCCCTTCGAAATCCTGAGTCGTGCCAACGGTTTGGCCCGGAGTTGGGGCCGTGGTTTAGCGGGGGTTATCGCTCGGCGTAGCCGAGCGCGGAGGCCTGCATGTCCGGCGCCGGGACCGCCGGGGTCACGCTCGCCACCGCCGGCCCGCGCAGCCCCGGAACAGGGCCCGGCGCATCCGCCGGCGTTCCGTTGATCATGTTGGAAAGTCCGCTGAATCCGGCCTGGGCGATCCTCCGCAGCACCAGGTCGTCGGCGGCCTGCCAGGGATCACGGCCGCCCTTGGCGGAGGTCGGTTCCTCCCCCGAGAGGCGCAGCGCCCGCTGCTGGTTAGCGTCGTAGACGTCCCAGACCCAGGCGATCACGGTCTTGCCGCGCACCACTTGGGCGGAGAGGTAGCTGCGCACGCGATAGGCAGCCGTCCCCTCGCGGGAGACGACGGACAGGCTGCGAAGCTTGGATTCGCTGTCGAGCACGCCGACCATGCGGTCGAACACCTGCGGCGGCGGCCCGTCGATCGATTCAAAGGCAACCGTCGCCCCTGAGCCGGCGCTCGGCGCCATCGCATAGGAGTTGCTGGGCACGTTGCCGCCAGCGCAGCCGCCAAGCGCGGTCGCCGTCGCCAGCAGCATGACCGCCAGCACGCGCGAGCCCGCGCGGCGCAAGATGGATGACGCGTCCCTCATTGGAGGGCAGCGATATCGTTAAAACGCATTAACGTCTAGGGCAGGGGCGCCACAGACCCGGGGCATTGCAGGGGCAATGTTTGAGCATCGCCCCGGAATGACACGACGTTGCCAGTGTGTTCACCCCTCCAGCGCGATCGCGTGGATGTGGCGGCCGTAATCCGGCTCCTTGCGGTGCACCGAGCGGCGATAACTGAAGAAGCGGTCGTCGGCATAGGTGTCGAGACCGAGATCGTCGATCATCAGGATGCCGGCGGCCTCCAGCCGCTTCCGAATGAAGCCTGCAAGGTCGAACATCGCATGGCCGTCGCGGACCGACGGGATGAAGTAGACCGCGTTCTCCGCGTCCGCCTCGATGAAGCGCGCCACGAACTCGTTGCCGACTTCATAGCTGTCCTGCCGGATCAGCGGGCCGATCGCGGCGATGATGCCGCTGCGCGAGGCGCCGAGCTTTTCCATCGCTGCAATCGTGGATTCCAGCACGCCGGTCAGCGCGCCCTTCCAGCCGGCATGAGCGCCGCCAATCACCCGCGCGTTGGGATCGACGAACAGCACCGGCCCGCAATCGGCGGTGGAGACGCCAAGCGCAATGCCGGGCGTTTTGGTGACCAGCGCATCGCCCTTCGGCCGCGGCCCGTTCGGCCACGGGGCCTCTGCGACGAGAACGTCGGGCGAGTGGATCTGGTGCAGGCTGAGAAAACGGTCCGATGCGACGCCGACATGCTCGGCCATGCGGCGCCGGTTTTCCGCGACATGCGAGGGATCGTCGTTGGAACCGAGCCCGCCGTTGAGCGCGGCATAGATGCCGCCCGAAACGCCGCCTTCACGGGTGAAGAAGGAATGGCGCAAGCCGGGGACCGCTGACAGCAGCGACGAAGCAAGCGTCATGATGCGTGTCCGGCTCGTTCGAGATCGCTAAGGCCCGCTAGTCCAGTCAGCCGCGGCTCGGAGATGCCAAGCACCTTGAACATCGAACCCATGCCGCTGCGCCCGGTTTCGGTCAGTCGCTTCAGCGCAATGGAAATGTCGGTGGCGACCTCCGGCGCCGCCTTCTGCATCAGCGCCGCCGCGCGGGTGTCGATGCCGACGCGCTTGAGGAAATCACCCTGCGTTACCGGGCCGTGCACGAGGGCACCGACGTCCTCCGCCGCCCGCGCCAGCGCCTGGAAGTCGACGTGGGCGGTGACATCGGCCTGGCCCGGCGCCTTCAGCGGATCGGTGAAGGTATGGCGCGCAATCGCCTGGAAGGTGTCGCCGGCATCGCTGCGCAGATGGCCGTAATCGATGATCAGCGCGGCACCGTCCTGGTCGCGCACCCGCGTGGCGAGCTTCATGATCTCGGAATCCGGCCGCCATTCGAACACGGCGCCGACGGGGGCCGCGCGCACCAAGGGCGGCAGCAGCACGTCGAAGCGCGGCGTCGGCTCGGACGCTGCGCCGAACTGAAGCTTGCCGTTGGGGTCGATCTCGATCACGCGCTCGTGCCAGCCGTTCTCGAGCTTCACCATCTGGTGGATCGGCAGCACGTCGAAATATTCGTTGGCGAGGATGATGCTCGGGCCTTCGGGCACGTCGTCGATGCTGTCGTGCCAGGCGATGTTGCGCACGCCCGCCAGCGTCGCGCTCTGCCGGTCGCGCAGGACCGGATTGACCTCGACCAGGTCGATATGAAGCGCCTGGTAGAGCGGCGGCAGCACGCGCAATGCGCGCAGTGCATCCGCCATCATGGTGCCGCGGCCGGGGCCGATCTCGATCAGCCGCAAAAACTGCGGCGAGCCCATCTGTTTCCACACCGACGCGGTCCACAGGCCGAGCAGCTCGCCGAACATCTGGCTGACCTCGGGCGCGGTGGTGAAGTCGCCCTCGCGCCCGAGCGGATCGCGCGAGACGTAATAGCCGTAGCGCGGATGCATCAGGCACAGTTCCATGTACCGCCAGACCGGCATGGGGCCCGAGGATTTGATCAGCGCCTTGATCTCGTTCAACAGCGGCGAGTCGGTCACGGCCTGCTTTCTCGAAGTGAATTAACGAATGGCCTCGATGGGCCTCGGCGTACCACGCCGCACTGCCCTTACAATAAGTATCCCGCCGACGATAAGCATCGGGATCGACAACAGCATACCCATGGTTAATCCGCCCCAGAGGAATCCGAGCTGAGCGTCAGGTTCACGGAATTGCTCGCCGACGATCCGGGTCAGGCCATAGATGAAGATAAAGGCACCGACGACCATGCCGGGCCGCTTCAAAGCGCCGAGACGGATCATCACCGCGAGCACCACGAAGAGCAAAATACCCTCCATCCCGGCCTCATAGAGCTGGCTCGGATGGCGCGGCAGGTGGGTTGGGTCGTTGGGGAAGATCATCGCCCACGGCAGGCTCGGATCGGTCGCGCGGCCCCACAATTCGCCGTTGATGAAATTGGCGATCCGCCCGAGGAATAGCCCGATCGGGCCGACGGCAAGAGCAACATCGCCGAGCGACAGGATCGGGATGCCGTTGCGGCGGGCAAACAAGATCGCTGCGATGACGCAGCCGAGGAAGCCGCCATGGAACGACATGCCGCCCTCCCACAATCGGAAGATCGCGGTGGGATGGTCGATGAAGAAGGGCAGATTGTAGAACAGCACGTATCCGGCGCGGCCGCCCAGGATGATGCCGAGCGTGACCCAGAGGATGAAGTCGTCGATCTGGAGCAGCGAGATCGGCGCGGGTCCGCCCCACAGGCGCTCCTTCTTCAGGAGCGAGCGGGCATAGAGCCAGCCGAGCACGATGCCGCCGATATAGGCGAGCGCGTACCAGCGGATCGCGAACGGTCCGATCGCGACTGCGATCGGATTGAAGGATGGGAAGTCGATCAGCAGAAAGGGCATCGCGCCTTCGAGGGGCTAGACGAGGTTGCGGCGATAGAGCGCGAGCAGCCGCTCCCAATGCCGCTCGGCCGCGTCGCGGTCATAGACCGGGCGTTTGGGGAAGGCGAAGCCGTGATGGGTGCCGGGGTAGATCTCGACCTCGGCGTTGGCGCCCTTCATGCCTTGCTTTACCTTCTCGATGATCTCCGTGGGCGCGTAGATGTCGGTCTCGGCGCAGGCGAAATAGAGTTCGGCCTTGGTTTTGCCGGCGGCGAGATGCGGGCTGTTGTCCTCGTCGGTTGCCAGATGCGTTCCGTAGATCGAGGCGGCGGCCTTGACGCGATCGGCAAGATGCGTGGCGGCGTTCACGGCGTAGCGGCCGCTCATGCAATAGCCGACGGTGCCGACGATCTTCGTGTTCGCGGCCGTCTGGCCCTCGGCATAGGTGAGCAGCGCCCTGGTGTCATCCATGATCATGGGAATGTTGATCGAGGCCATCAGCGCGAACATGCGCTTGCGCTCAGGCGCGTTCGGATCGGCCGGCAGCGCGCCGAGCTCCATCGCGCCGGAGCGGTAGTAGAGGTTCGGCAGCATCACGTAATAGCCGGATGTCGCGAACCGGCGCGCCATGTCGCGCAGCTCTTCGCGGATCGCCGGCGCGTCCATGTAGAACAGGATGACCGGGAACGGCCCGCCGCGCTCGGGATGAGCGATGAAGGTTGCGGTGTGACCGTCTTTGGTTGGAATTGCGATCTGCTGCTCGATCATGTCTTGCGTTCCGCTTTGTGATTCTTGTTATGCAGGGACGTTGAATACGATTGCAAGGAAACCGGGGCATGACAAGGATACCGCCGCTCGGCTCTTGAACCGGCCGGTCCGGATTGCCATTGTGTTTCGGAGCGCTCGCGCAAAGTTTATCGAGAGCCGCCAGGAGACCGACATGACCCAGACCACCAACCGGTTTTTCGACGAGATCGGCCGCCTGATGAACGACGCCGCCGGTGCCGCGCAGGGCGCCAAGCGCGAGTTCGACACGGTGCTGCGCAACCAGGCCGAAAAATTCCTGCGCGACATGGATCTGGTCAAGCGCGAGGAGTTCGAGGCGGTCAAGGACATGGCCCGCCTGGCGCGTGAGGAAAACGAGGCGCTGAAGGCGCGGATCGCGGCGCTGGAGGCCAAGCTCGGCGGGTAGAGGTCGTCTTACTCTCCCCTCCAGGGGAGGGTAGGGAACCCCTGCGGCCGGCCCATTCTCCTTGTCATTTCCGCGTCTTCCGGCTAAAAGCCCGCCAGTTCGTGGCCCCCGCACCCCTGGAGGCTTGCTGCGAACTGCACCATGGGCCGCGTTGCGGCCCATTAACTTTTGCAAAAACAAGGACTTAACGTTATGGCGACGACCGTCAAGGAATTGAAGGCGACCGCACGTCCGAACAGCGGCAAGGGGGCCGCCCGGGCTGAGCGTCGCGCCGGGAAAGTGCCCGGAGTGATCTATGGCAACAAGCAACCCCCGCTCACGATCTCGGTTGATGATCGCGAACTGCGCCAGCGCATCCTCGCCGGCCGGTTCCTGACCACGCTGGTCGACATCGACCTCGACGGCAAGAAGCACCGCGTGATTCCGCGCGACTTCCACCTCGATCCGGTCAAGGACTTCCCGATCCATGTCGACTTCATGCGGCTCGGCGAAGGCGCCACCATCCGCATCAGCGTGCCCCTGCACGTGGTGAAGGCGGAAGGCTCGCCCGGCGTGAAGCGCGGCGGCGCCGTCAACATCGTCGCGCACGCGATCGAGCTCGAATGCGGCGTCGAGAACATCCCGCAGTTCATCGAGGCCGATGTCGGCTCGCTCGAAATCGGTCACTCGCTCCATCTGTCGGACATCAAGCTGCCGACCGGCGTGAAGGCGCTGACCCGCGAGGACGCGACCCTCGTCACCATCGTTCCGCCCTCCGGCTACGCCGAAGAGCAGAAGGCGGCGGCTACGGCTGCGGCTGGTGGTGCGGCTCCGGGCGCTGCGGCTGCTCCGGCGGCTGGCGCGGCCGCGCCTGCTGCGGGTGCTGCTGCTCCGGCAGCGGCTGCCAAGGCTCCGGCGGCCAAGGCTCCGGCTGCCAAGGCTCCCGCCGGCGGCGACAAAAAGAAGTAATCTCTCAAAGCTGGCGCGCGATCTCTGATCGCGCGCCGAGCGAGGGGCGCGCCGCGTCATGCGACTGTTTGTTGGGCTCGGCAATCCCGGCGCGAAATACGCACGTAACCGGCACAATATCGGCTTCATGGCCGTGGACGAGGTCGCGCGGCGTCATGGTTTCGCACCGTGGCGCCGTCGCTTTCAGGGCGAGACCTCGGAGGGCGCGCTCGGCACTGAGCGCGTGATTCTGCTCAAGCCGACGACCTATATGAACGACTCGGGCCGTAGCGTTCAGGAGGCGGCAAGCTTCTTCAAGATCGCGCCCGGTGACGTCACCGTGTTCCACGACGAACTCGAACTGCCGCCGGGCAAGGTGCGGGTGAAGATCGGCGGCGGCATTGCCGGCCATAACGGCCTGCGCTCGATCTCCGCCCATATCGGCAACGAGTACCGCCGGGTGCGGCTCGGCATCGGTCATCCCGGCGTCAAGGAGATGGTGCACGGCCATGTGCTGTCGGACTTCGCCAAGGCCGACAACGACTGGGTGGCGACGCTCTGCGACGCGGTGGCCGAACACGCCGCACTGATCGTCAAGGGCACGGACGCGACCTTCGCCAACAGGGTGCATCTCGCCATGCAGGCGAAGGGATTTTTGACCAAGGACGACAACGGCAAAGAGTAGGGTGCGTTTGCTAGCCCACCCTGCGCACTGCCCTACGAGGACACCATGGGATTTAAATGCGGGATTGTCGGGTTGCCCAATGTCGGCAAGTCGACCTTGTTCAATGCGCTGACCGAGACGGCCGCCGCACAAGCGGCGAACTATCCGTTCTGCACCATCGAGCCGAATGTCGGCGAGGTCGCGGTGCCCGATCCGCGGCTGGACAAGCTGTCGGCGATTGCGAAATCAGCGCAGATCATTCCGACCCGGCTGACCTTCGTCGACATCGCGGGCCTGGTGCGCGGCGCCTCGAAGGGCGAAGGCCTCGGCAACCAGTTCCTCGCCAACATCCGCGAGGTCGACGCCATCGCGCATGTCGTGCGCTGCTTTGAAGATTCCGACATCACCCATGTCGAGGGCAAGATTGCCCCGCTCGCCGACATCGAGACCATCGAGACCGAGCTGATGCTCGCCGACCTCGACAGCCTCGAGAAGCGCGTCGACAATCTCGCCAAGAAGGCCAAGGGCAACGACAAGGACGCCAAGGAGCAGCTCGACCTCGTCAACCGCACGCTGGTGCTGCTGCGCGAGGGCAAGCCCGCGCGCCTGGTCGAGCGCAAGGCCGAGGAGGAGCGAGCTTTCTCGATGCTCGGCTTGCTGTCGTCAAAGCCCGTGCTTTACGTCTGCAATGTCGAAGAGGGTTCGGCTGCTACCGGCAACGGATTCTCCAAGGCAGTCGAAGAGCAGGCGGCGAAAGAGGGCGCGGTCGCCGTCGTCATCTCTGCAAAAATCGAATCCGAGATTGCGACGATCTCGCGTGACGAGCGCGCCGATTTCCTGGAGACGCTGGGCCTGGAGGAGGCCGGTCTCGATCGCTTGATCCGCGCCGGCTACACGCTGCTCGACCTCATCACCTATTTCACGGTGGGGCCGAAGGAAGCGCGCGCCTGGACCATTTACCGCGGCACCAAGGCGCCGGGTGCGGCCGGGGTGATTCACACCGATTTCGAGAAGGGCTTTATCCGCGCCGAGACGATTGCGTATGAGGATTACGTCGCGCTCAACGGCGAAGCCGGCGCCCGCGATGCCGGCAAGCTGCGCCTCGAAGGCAAGGAATACACCGTCGCCGACGGCGACGTGATGCATTTCCGGTTTAATACGTAAGGTCTCGTTGTCATTCCGGGGCGCGCCTCTTGGCGCGAACCCGGAATCGATTCATCCATTCACTCTGAGGCCCGATGGATTCCGGGTTCGCGCTTCGCGCGCCCGGGAATGACGATCTACCGCAACCCGCCGCCCTGGTCCCGGATCGCGCCGAGATGCTCGTTGATGCGGAAGATGATCAGGATCAGCTCCGCGGCGATGCGCGAGAACACGATGCCGACGACGACACCCGCGATCGACTCCAGCACCACCAGGAAGCCGGCGAACGGGCTGATCGCCATCACCTGGAGACCAGCAAAGATTCCGGAGAGTCCGAATAGGCAGATTACGCCGATCACCAGCCAGTAGAAGGTCTTGATGATCGTCGGCGTGATGAAGCGGTCCCATTGAAACAGATCGCTGAATGAAAACATCTCTTTCCCCCGGGCAAATCGCGCCTCCCGGCCGCGTCAATCCGACGATGAGGCTGGTCCGGCCCGACTCGCCGAATGTAGCACGAGCCATGCGGGCCGGCGGGTTGAGATTGCCGCAAAGTGCGGCCACAATCTGTCCTTCCTCCAAAGCTTTCCCAAGATGACCCTGACCTTCGAAGATTTCCCACCCGGCCGGTTCGGCACGTTCGGCCCGCGCCATGTCACCCGCGACGAGATCCTGGCCTTTGCCGCCGAGTTCGATCCGCAGCCGATGCATCTGGACGAGGAGGCCGCAGCCAAGAGCATGCTGCGCGGCCTGTCGGGCTCGGGCTGGCACCTCTGCTCGCTGATGATGCGGATGATGGCCGATGGCTTCATCACGCGTGCCGCGTCGCTCGGCTCGCCCGGCGTCGATGAGGTACGCTGGCTGTCTCCGTTACGGCCCGGCGACGACCTCACGCTCGACGTCGATGTCGTGGAGGCGCGCGCCTCGAAGAGCCGTCCCGAACTCGGCATCGTCAAGTTCAAATGCACCGTGCGCAACGCCAGGGGCGAGGCGCTGTGCGAGATGACCTCGCCGATCCTGATCGAGCGGCGCGAGGGAGCGGCCTGATGTGGTTCTTCGAGGAGATCGCGATCGGCCATCGCCGCGAGGTCGGCGCTTATACCTTCACCGCAGAGTCCATCAAGACTTTCGCCGCGAAATTCGATCCGCAGCGCTTCCATCTCGACGAGGAGGAAGGCAAGAACTCGCTGTTCGGCGGGCTCGCAGCGTCCGGCTGGCATGTCGGCTCGGCCTGCATGAGTCTGCTTGTCGCGGACGGCCAGCGCCTGACGAAGGAGGCGATTGCACGCGGCGATGAAGTCGCGGTGTGGGGGCCGTCGCCGGGCTTCCGCGACCTGCGCTGGATCAAGCCGGTGCTCGCCGGCGACACCGTCGCTTACGCCAATGTCGTCGTCGACAAGCGCGCCTCCGGCTCGCGTCCCGGCTGGGGCATTCTGACCGCCCGCACCACCGGCACCAACCAGCGCGGCGAAGAGGTCTATTCCATCACCGCCAGCGCCTTCGTGCCGATGCGCGGGAAGGGCGGTTAGATCCGTTCCAGGATGAACAGCCGAAAAGAGCGCGTGAGTGTTGCCCGCGGGCTATGGACGCGATTCGGGGCTGCTGCCATAAGCCTTTTCGAGATGGCCGGTCTGCGAAGCATCCGCCGGAACCATCGAGTTGCTAACCAATTATGAACCTGTCGCTGTCTATTTGAACTGGGCAGAGTACAGGGGACGAGCACCATGGCAGACCGCGGCGCACTCAAGCTGGTCGGATTTATCTTCGCTACCGCCACGCTGGCCGTGATGCTGGTCGCCGGCATGGTGGTGAAGGGCTATGCCGATGGCGGCTACACCCTGGAAGCCTCGACGATCGACGCGAGCCGTTAAGAGATCGTTAACTCCGCGGGGCCGCGAAGTGGCCTCCGCACTCAGCGGCTATAGACGAACGCCAGCACCGCAATCGCAACAGCCAGCAATCCGACAAAGCGCAGCATGATCGTGCCGAACTGGTTCGGCGCCGGCCGCAGCGGTATCGGGTCCGTGTTATCGGGCCGAATGCTTTCCATAAATGAATGTCCCCGGGCCCGGCCGTAGGCGGCCGTGAGCGCTTGGCATTGGTCGCCGGGGATGGGCGGAGGGTTCAACGGCGGGGCACTCACCCCTGGAATCAAAACCGCCGCGCCCTTTTCGGAACGCGGCGGCCGGTGATGCGAGACGTGTGGGATCAGCTGTTGCGCAGGCCGTCGGCGGCGCGTTTCCACTGGGTGACGTTGTCGGCGATCATGCGGGTCGACTTCATCGCGGCCTGACTGAGCTGGGCGTAGCCGGAGATCTCGCGCTGGACGCGCTGGCCTTCGGCATGGAGCAGGTCGCGCAGGCTCTCGAGCTCCGAAATCAAATTCTCGATCTCGGCAAGCGACGTGCCGGCGACGCGCTGGATCAGCGAGTTGACGTTGGTGACGGTGGCTTCCGCGGTCGCGTCGAGCGGCGGTGCGTCGGCGGTCGTTGCTGCCGGACGGCGCAGATAGGCGATGTCGTTGCGGACGAAATCGCGGATGCCGGCTTCGACTTCCGTCACAGCGGCGAGGTTGTTGTCGACCGTCTCGGTCTCGGTGGCTTCGGTCTTTTCCGGACGCGTGGCGTTCATCGTTGTTCCCCTGTTCGCGTTGACGCAGCGCGAGTGTCCCCCGCACGACGATGTGTGTCAGGCCAACCCATCAGGGCGTCGGATTTTGACAGCAACGGGGCAAAGATGCGGCAAGGGCGGACCATTCGGGGGCTTTGCCGTGGCGTTTGGTTACGAGAGTCTAAAGAAAATTCACCAGCTCTTCTTGAAGCCCGCGGTCAGCCTCTTGTTGATCGCGCCTTGCGAGGTCTCGCCGACCGAGCCGGAGACGGTGACGTTGTCGAACAGCTTCTGCTCGGCGCCGAACTTGCGCAGCCATTTGTCGTCGGTGGTCGACAGCGTCTGGCCGGCGGTGACGCTGGTTCCGGTGCCGGTGATCTCGACCTTGGCGGACTGGTCGGTCTCGTAATTGCGCGTGGTGCGGCCGGCTATCCCGGGGAGCGCGGTGGTGCCCTGCTGGTTGACGCTGTAGCCGTTCTGGAGCGTCAGCGACGTGTCGCCTGCCAGCGGCACTGACTTGGTCAGCGACGCGCCGATCTTGCTCTGCTCGGAGCCGGGATCGATGCGGCCTTCCACCGCGGTCTTGTCCCAGACGGGGCCCGCGCCCGGGGCGGTCGCAGCCGCCCAGGCGCTGCCGGAGGATTGCGGCAGGTTGCCGCCATTGGCGGCCTTCTGGGCCAAGAGCTCCGACATCGTGGTCGGCTCTTTCGCCACCGTCATGTCGGCGCCTACGCGGGTGTCCCAGAACGAGGAGACCGACTGCTTGACCTTCACCCCCGAGGAGCCGTTGGCATTGGCGTTGGACGACCAGTCCATCCCGTCCCTGGCCGCGGCCTGGGCGCGCTTCTTGGCGGCGATGATGTCGTTGAGCGTGCCGGCGTCGATGGCGAGCTGTCCCCAGTCGAGCTTGTCGACGTCGATGCCCTTGAGCACGTCGGGGTCGTTGACGTCGGGGGCATCAGCGGCGTCGGACTCCTCGTCAGGCGCGGTCGCGGCGGGGGCAGGGGAGAAGGGCGGAATGATCTGCGCCGAGGCGGTCAGGACCGAGCCGAAAATGAACGCAGCCGCCAGCGGCAGCCGGGTCCAGCCAAAACCTGTCGAGAATTCCATCGTCCTGCCCGCGAGCCCAGTTCGCGCGAAGGATGCGGAACTATCGTTGCAAAATTGTGGCGTTCGCCTCGCCCAGAGCATGATCCGGAAAAGCGTGCAGCGGTTTTCCGAAAAGATCATGCTCAAACAATAGAATAACGAACCAACGGGCCGCGCGAAAGGCGCGCGCCCGACGACGAGCTTCTCCACGACGGCATCTGGCGGGGCTGGAGGCCAGGACGCGTCGGGGGAGCATCAATCCATCGGTCCCGCATTGCGGGGCCCGTTGGTGTCCCCCTCAGCCGACGCTGGTCATCTTCGGCAGATGAATGGCGCGGCCGAGTGCCTGCTCGACCAGGTCGAAAGTGTCGATCAGCACACGCATGTTGACGAGCCGGTCGGCTTTGAACTGGGCGAACTGCGCGACCCGCAAGCTAATCGGCTTGTCGGAATCCAGCGCGGTGAGCGAATAGCGCAGCATCGAGGAGGCGGAATCGACACCCAGCATGATGCTCTCGCGGTCGAAGCGGCGGACGCGGAAGTTGTCGGCGAGCTGATGGATGACGTCGAGCACAGCGAGCTTGCCCTGGCGCGCGCCCAGGAACGGAAACATGTCGATCGGGCCGTAGACCGCCCAATCGACGTCCTCGTCGATCAGGGCCTCGATATCCTCGAAATGCCGGTCGTTGATCGCACGGTGCAACGCGCGCGAAAAACGCCAGAGGCTGTGCTCTGTCATTTGGGACGTCCTGGGACTGCATGCAAAAAAACGAAAAACAACCCCATGCACAGTAAGGTGCCGGAGGGCTGCTCAATTCATTAGTGTACAAACAAAATAGGCTCGATTTGCGAAAATGCAAATCACGATTTTGCAATGCACAAGTGAGCGCACTTTGTGAATTTTACAATAGAACCCCGTATTTTACCGGTCCCGGCCGCATGCTGGTCCGGTAGCGGGTTCCCGCTCGACTGCGATCGTGCCGTCGCGCATCGCGCCGGCACGGGTTACCCGCCATCCACCGGCACTCCCACGATCAGCGGACCGATCTCCCGCTCCAGCACCTGCTGCACCAGATCGTAGGAATCGATGATCTCGCGGATCTCCGACACCAGCCCGTCGCGAAAAGTGTAGAACACCGCCATGTCGAACTGCACGATGCGGTCGTTGCTGCGCTTCCTGAAATAGGTAAGCAGATAGGTCGCGACCGCGTCGCCCTCGGCGATGATGCGCGGCGCCTCGTAGCGGATCTCCGAATAGCGTGACCAGACCGTCTGCCAGAGCGCACGCAATTCCGCTTTGCCGTGGCGCCGGCCCATATGCGGCAGCACGTCGATCGGTGCGTGGGTGAGGAAGTCGACGTCGTCGGTGCAGCACGCCAGCGCGGCCTCGAGATCGCCGCGCGCGAAGGTGTCCAGCAGATGCAGCACGCGTTGCCTGTTCAGCGATTCAACCGTCATACTGCTCCCGCCCTTATTGGCCGTGAATTGCCAACGCTATCGCGCCGCTCGCGGATCCATCAATCCGCAGAAACACCGACAATGCTGCGATTGGTCACGTTGCGATGGACCGGGGTTCACACCATGCAAGGGCGGGTTGCGCATCTATCCGCATGCGCGAATTGGAGTCGTGGCTTTGACGTCTCGCGCAGTGTAGCCGGCGCGTTTCAACGTGCCGCGAGCGTGGAACCCGAACCCACCCGCGCTCGTTGAGGCGGCAACACCTCATCCGGAGACATCGACCCATGAAATCCTTCGCCGCCATCGCCGCCGCGCTCCTCATGCTCGGCGCAACCTCCGCCGCCAACGCCAAGGGCTGCATCAAGGGCGCCGTCGTCGGCGGCGTCGCCGGCCACTATGCCGGCCATCACGGCGTGCTCGGTGCCGCCGCCGGCTGCCTCTACGGTCGCCACCAGGCCAAAGAACAGGAACAGCAGCAGGACAAGCAGCAGCAACAGCAGAGCCAGGTGAACGGGCAAGGCAAGCTGTAAGGCGCCCGTCACCGCATCGGCGGTGCGCTCCCTCGCCCCGCTTGCGGGGAGAGGGTTGGGGTGAGGGGGAGTCTCCCCGGGGACGGCGACAGTTGGATTCGCGGAGACTCCCCCTCACCCGAAATCCGCGAAGCGCGGATTTCGACCTCTCCCCGCAAGCGGGGCGAGGTGAAGAGCAACTTGTGACCCATCTCACATCACCCGTCTCCCGATGCGGCTAACATCATCCGCATGTCATCAGGGAGACGTGCCATGGCCGTCACCGCCGCCGCGAGAAAGTCCCGCCTGCACAACGCGCTCGAAGGCTTTGCGCTGACCGCGATCCTCCAGAGCTTTCCGACCTTCGCCGCCGCCGCGCTGCTGCTCAAACTGTTCGGCAATCACGACCTCGTCGGCGACCCCGGCGTCGCCATCTTCGTCGCCTTGGCCTCGCTGGTTCATGCAGTGATCGCGGTGACGCTAGGGCCGGTGATTCCGGCGGCGCTCTCCAGGCTCCTCTACGAGCCGAGCTTCTTCGATCCCACCCTGTCGCTTGCCGACAAGATCACCGCATGGCGCACCCAGCCCGTCGCATCGCTCCAACTCGTGACCATCGTGCTGCTGCTGTCGGTGCTGGCCGTGGTGACGGCGAGCGTGGGATGAGGGCGTCATGACCTCAATCACCGCGCCGAAATTCGGCCCGCTCAACTGGCTCGAAGGCTTTGCGCTCACCACAATCCTTCAGGGCTTCCCGATCTTCGCCGCCGCTTCGCTGATGGTGAAGCTTCTGGGGAATGACCGCGGAAGCAGTCCCGTCTTCACTATCGCGCCGGCGTCAATCTTCTACAGCATCTTCGTCGTCTCGGTCGTGTCAGCATTCCCGAGAGTCTTCAAGAACGGCTACGAGGCGCAGTTCTTCGACGCGAGCCTGTCCTTCTCGGAAAAAATCGCCCGCTGGCGCGGGAAGCCGGCGACGTCGGTGCAGCTCGTGGCCTCGGTGCTGCTGCTGTCGCTGCTGGCGACGATTGCAGGGTGAGGGGTACTTGTCATTCCGGGGCGCGCAAAGCGGCGAGCCCGGAATCCATGACCGCGAATGGCGCGGATGGTACGACGCTCCCCTACCTCTTCTTCCACCCACCCCTATGCCCCGGCATCCCGCCCGTCGACTTCGGCGCCGGCCCGAACTCCGGTCTCGACTGCCGCGAATCCGTCGGCTGGATGATCCGGCTCTCGCCGCCGAACGGCTTTGACGGCAGCGCGCGATCCGCACGATAGGGCAACGATTCCGGGCCGTGCATCTCGTCGAGATGCGGCTTGTGCACCTTCGAGCCGCCACCTCCGCCACTCGCTTTCAGCGCCGAGCTCACGGTCTTTTTCTTCATGGCGCTGACGGGCAGGTTCGCGGCATCGCCGTATTTTTTCGCGCCGGCATAGGCGCCGGCCTTTCCCTGCACGGTGCGCTGCTTGACGGTGGGGTCGTCGACCACGGCGAGTTCGGTGGCGCGCAGGCGCTTGACTTCGTCGCGCAGGCGCGCGGCTTCCTCGAAGTTCAGGTCGGCTGCGG
Organism: Bradyrhizobium sp. McL0616; assembly: GCF_049993385.1. Lineage (NCBI taxonomy): Bacteria > Pseudomonadati > Pseudomonadota > Alphaproteobacteria > Hyphomicrobiales > Nitrobacteraceae > Bradyrhizobium > Bradyrhizobium sp. McL0616. The sequence continues at coordinate 7,713,677 of NZ_CP188255.1, read as the reverse complement.
CCTCGCGCATCCGCGTTTCGAGATCGCCGAGCACGGCCTCGAAATTGTGGCCGATCGAGATGACGTCGTCGGTCATGTCGTGGCCGCCGATTTCGACCAGCACATGGTCGCGCTCGTAGACGCTGTTCATGATGTCGCCGATCGACTTCTTGATGCTCTCCGGCGTGATGCCATGCGCCGTGTTGTACTCGACCTGCTTCTCGCGGCGGCGGTCGGTTTCGGCGATGGCGCGCTCCATCGATCCCGTCACCTGGTCGGCATAGAGGATCACCTTGCCGTCGACATTGCGCGCGGCGCGGCCGATCGTCTGGATCAGCGAGGTCTCGCTGCGCAGAAAACCTTCCTTGTCGGCGTCCAGGATCGCGACCAGCGCGCATTCGGGAATGTCGAGGCCTTCGCGGAGCAGGTTGATGCCGACCAGCGCGTCGAACGCGCCCAAGCGAAGATCGCGGATGATCTCGATGCGCTCGATGGTGTCGATATCAGAGTGCATGTAGCGGACGCGGATGCCCTGCTCATGCAGATATTCGGTGAGGTCTTCGGCCATGCGCTTGGTCAGCACCGTGACCAGCGAGCGATAGCCGGCCTGCGCGGTGGCGCGGACCTCGCCGACGAGATCGTCGACCTGGGTGCGGGCGGGACGGATGTTGACGGGCGGATCGATCAAGCCGGTCGGGCGGATCACCTGCTCGACGAACACGCCGCCGCTTTCGTTCAGCTCCCAGCCGCTCGGCGTCGCCGACACCGCGACCGTCTGCGGCCGCATCATGTCCCACTCCTCGAAACGTAGCGGGCGGTTGTCCATGCAGGAGGGCAGGCGGAAGCCGTATTCGGCCAGCGTCGCCTTGCGGCGGAAGTCGCCTTTGAACATGGCGCCGATCTGAGGGACAGTGACGTGGCTCTCGTCGGCGAACACCAGCGCGTTGTCGGGCACGTATTCGAACAGCGTCGGCGGTGGCTCGCCGGGCAGGCGCCCGGTGAGATAGCGCGAATAGTTCTCGATGCCGGCACAGCTTCCCGTCGCCTCCATCATCTCGAGGTCGAAGGTGGTGCGCTGCTCCAGCCGCTGCGCTTCCAGCAGGCGGCCCTGGTCGTGGAGCTGGTCGAGCCGCATCTTCAATTCGGATTTGATCGACTTGATCGCCTGCACCAGCGTCGGACGCGGCGTCACATAGTGCGAATTGGCGTAGATCTTGATGAATTCGAGCTCATCCTGCTTGTGGCCGGTGAGCGGATCGAATTCTTCGATGTTCTCGACGGTGTCGCCGAACAAATTCACGCGCCAGGCACGGTCTTCATAGTGCGCCGGAAAGATGTCGATGACGTCGCCACGGACCCGGAAGGTGCCGCGGGTAAAGTCGGCCTGGGTGCGCTTGTACTGGAGCGCGACGAGGTCGGCGATGAGCTGGCGCTGGTCGATGCGCTCGCCCTTCTTCAGCGCGAACGTCATCGCGGTATAGGTCTCGACCGAGCCGATACCGTAGATGCAGGACACCGAGGCCACGATGATGACGTCGTCGCGTTCGAGCAGCGCGCGCGTCGCCGAATGGCGCATGCGGTCGATCTGCTCGTTGATCGACGAGTCCTTTTCTATGTAGGTGTCCGTGCGGGGGACATAGGCTTCCGGCTGGTAGTAGTCGTAATACGAGACGAAATATTCGACCGCGTTGTCCGGGAAGAAGCTCTTGAACTCGCCATAGAGCTGGGCTGCGAGCGTCTTGTTCGGCGCCAGGATGATGGCGGGGCGCTGCGTCGCCTCGATCACCTTGGCCATGGTGTAGGTCTTGCCGGAGCCGGTGACGCCGAGCAGCACTTGCGAGCGGTCGTTGCGCTGGATGCCTTCGACCAGCTCGGCGATCGCGGTCGGCTGGTCGCCGCGCGGCTGGTATTCCGACTTGATCTCGAAGCGCACGCCGCCTTCGGACTTTTCCGGCCGCGGCGGCCGGTGGGGCGTCCAGACCCGCAAGCTACCGTCGTCCTTGCGGAACTCGGGCCGGCCCTCGCGGATCAGCGATTCCAGCGCATCTGCCGTCGCCTTGACGCCGAGCGCCTCCATCTTGTTGCGCGGCGGACGCGCGAGCGCTTCGGCATCGTCCTCCTCTGTCGGCATTCCCAACTGACGAGCCAGTTCCGGATCGAGTGTCGGGATCGTGGCCGAGGTGCCGTAATTCGCCTGCGGCGCCTCGTCGAAACCGCCGCTCTCGCGCGCCCCCGCCGGCTGAGGATTGGGCCGCAGCGGCATCGGTCGCGTGGTGTCTTGCGGAAAGTCCTTCGGCGTCGAGGCGCGTGCGCGATGCGCGGCGGCCTCGCCGCCGGAACGCCGGTCGCGCGAATTGTCCGGCGGCGGCTGGAGGCCGGTGCCCGAGCCAAGTCCGGCATCGCCGCGATTGATCGCGGGATTGAGCAATTCGGCCAGCGCCGGCCCGATCGGCTGCACGTCAGGCCGATGCGCCTTTGAGTTTGGGGCTTTGGATTTGGGAGATTTTGGGGGAGCAGGTTTCTTCGCCATGCCCCGAATATGGGACGAGTCCGCCCCTCAGAAAAGGGCGAATGCCCGTCCGTGCTCAGGCTGCTGACAGCAGGTTGGCAGCAGCCTCGGCGATTACGCCGCCGGCAGCGGCCCGTCGCCGTCCACGACCGTCAAACGCGGCTCGAGGATGTCGAGATGGATCCCGCCGCAATCGGTGCAGCGCATGGTCCAGTATTCGGATCCGGCGCGGCCGCCGATCACGCGGAGCACCGTGAGATCGCCGTCGCATTCCGGACATTTCGACAGCACAGTACGCGCGTAAATCCTCGGCCGCGGTGCGTCTTCGATGTCGATGACTGACATGACCGGTTCCCCCTGTTGTGGCGCGCCGTCCCTGGCCGGTTTGAAATCCTGTTGCTTATTCGTCGTCGCTGTCGTCGGCACGCCGGCGGAAGCGATCGATGTGGTGCTTGGCATCGGCGATCGCGGCGTCGGGATCGGGCCAGGCGAAGCCGACCTCCATGGCCGGGAACAGCACGCCGTCGATGGCAACCGGGCTGAAATCGGCGCGCCGGATCCGGGCGTGCCACAGTCCCTTGCCAGCTTCGAAGGATTCGATGTCAAAGCCGTCGTACAGGGTCGTCATTGGTAGTCCCCAAGTGTCTTGAAGTGTCGCGTAAGGGTCTTGTTGGAGGGTCAGGGGACCACATTTGCTGATTTGGATATGTGAAGCCGTTCACAAGCGGTCGGCTTTTTTGCCGCGCGCCGTCAGTTCCGCGCCGTAGTTCGCCCGATCCGGCGCACGGGACGAGCTGCGGGCTCGGCCGCCGCGCGCATGATCCAGCGGCGGAAGGCGGCAAAATCGCGCTGCTCGGTCTGAAAACTGCGATAGAGCAGGTACCAGCGCATGCCCTTGGGCACCGAGAGGTCGAACGGCGCCACCAGCCGGCCGGCGGCGAGATCGTCGTCGATATAGGGTCGGATGCCCATGGCGATGCCGAGCCCGTCGGCGGCGGCCTGGAGCGCCTGGCCGTAGAACTGGAACTCCGGCCCGCGTGCATTGATCCGGGTGACGCCTGCGGCCCTGAGCCAGATCGGCCAGTCCTCGGTGGAATGCGTGACGCGGATCAGGCTGGGGCCCTTGAGATCGGCCGGCCGCTTCAGGCTCGCGGCGAGCCGGGGCACGCAGACCGGGGTGAGGTCGCCGGCGAACAGTGGCTCGGCGACCAGCCCGGGCCAGTCGCCGGTGCCGAGCTTGATGCCGCAGCTCCAGTCCTCACCGAATGAGACTTCGGCGCCGCCGGTGGTGAAGCGCACCTCGATGTCGGGCTCCTCGTTGCGAAACTCCGACAGCCGCGGGATCAGCCAGCGCATCGCAAAAGTATGCCCGACGCCGATGGTGAGCACGCGGACGCTGGAGGGAGCGGTCACCTGCGCGGTGAGGCTAGCCAGCGCATCGAAGATCGGCGTCAGCCCGCTCTGATAGGCGCGCCCTGCCTGCGTCAGCAACAGCCTGTTGGCCTTGCGCTCGAATAGCGCAACGCCGAGCCGCTCTTCCAGGAGATGCACCATGCGGCTGACGGCGGCCGCCGACACGCTCAGCTCGAGCCCGGCCGCGGCAAAGCTGCCGGTCCGCGCCGCCGCCTCGAATGCCTTGATGCCGTTGAGAAAGAGCAGCCGCCGCAAATGTCCGACCCTCAGAAAAGCTGATGCCAGGGCAAGATAACTCAGTTTGCGCGAGGGGAGCAAGCGGGGCACTTTCTCCTTCGCCTCTCCCCGCGTGCGGGGAGAGGCCGACGCGCGAAGCGTGGCGTGTGAGGGGGAGTCTCCGCGAGTCTCACTGCTAGCGTCCCGGCGCAGACTCCCCCTCACCCCACCCTCTCCCCGCAAGCGGGGCGAGGGAGTGAACCAGCGTCGCGTCCCTGACTTGCCGCAGCTACCCACCGGAGACCCCTCGTGACGCCTATCATGATCGCTGCCCTCGGATTGCTGATGGTCGGCACCGCGTTCCTGTCGGGGCTGTTCGGCATGGCGGGCGGGCTGATCCTGATCGGCGTGCTGCTCGCGCTGATGCCGCTGCCGACCGCGATGGTGCTGCATGCGATTACACAGATGGCCTCGAACGGCTGGCGCGCCTTGCTCTGGCGGGCGCATATCCGTTGGCGGCCGGTCGCGAACTATCTGGTCGGATGCGCTATCGCGCTCGCAGCCTGGTCGCTCACGCGCTATGTGCCGGACAAGCCAATGGCGCTGCTGCTGCTCGGCATCACGCCGTTCATGGCGCGACTGCTGCCGGCGAACATCAAGCCCGATCCGGACCGCCTCTGGCAGGGCACCATCTATGGCACGATCTGCATGGGCTTGATGCTGATGACCGGCGTCTCCGGTCCGCTGCTCGACACTTTCTTCCTCGGCGGCGACTTCGGCCGGCGCGAGAAGGTCGCGACCAAGGCGATGTGCCAGCTCGTCAGCCACTTCACCAAGCTGATCTATTTCGGCGGCGTCATCGACCAGGCCGCCACGCTCGATCCGGTGCTGGCGGGCGTCGCGATCGCAGCCTCGATGCTCGGCACGACGCTGGCGCGGCGCCTGCTCGAAGCGATGACCGACCAGCAGTTCATCGCCTGGTCGAACAAGCTGATCACCACCATCGCCTGCTATTACATCGCCTATGGCGGCTGGCTCCTGCTTCGTATCCCGGTGCTGGCTGCCTTCGGCAAGGGAGGTTTGCAATGAGCGAGACCGCCGATCCACTGGTGCTGGATTTCGTCGAATGGATTGCGCGCGAGCCGCGCGCCTATGCCGAGGTGATCGCGACCTGGAAGACCTCGTGTCCGCGCCTCACCATCTGGGAAGACGCCGCCGATCGTGGACTTGTCGCGCGCGAGACGCGGCCCGGAATCGGGCTGACCATCGCGGTCACGCAGGATGGTGCGAAGTTCCTGCGCGCAAACGGGCGCTGACTTCACGCGGCCGTCATTGCCGGAACCATTGACTTGAACCGCGCTCGGCGCGAGGTTCATGCAATCGCATGTTCTTGCGAGCGCAACTCTTCAGCCCGGGATATCCAGCCATGATCGACCTGCATTATTGGTCCACGCCGAACGGCCACAAGGTCACGATGTTCCTCGAAGAGACCGGGCTCAAATACAAGGTCATCCCGGTCAACATCGGCAAAGGCGAGCAGTTCACACCGGAGTTTCTCGCCGTCGCGCCCAACAACCGCATTCCCGCGATCGTCGACGACGAACCGAAGGGCGGTACCAAGCCGCTGTCGCTTTTCGAGTCCGGCGCGATCCTGCTTTATCTCGCCGAGAAGACCGGCCAGTTTCTCCCGACCGATTTCTACGCGCATTACGACGTCATCCAGTGGACGTTCTGGCAGATGGGCGGGCTCGGCCCGATGGCCGGCCAGAACCACCATTTTCGCAACTACGCGCAGGAGAAGATTCCCTACGCGATCGATCGCTACGTCAACGAGACCAACCGCCTCTATGGTGTGCTCAACAAGCGTCTCGCCGATCGCGAATTCGTCGCCGGCGCGTATTCGATCGCCGACATGGCGTCCTATCCCTGGGTGGTCGGCCACGCCAACCAGGGCCAGAACATTGACGACTTCCCGCATCTGAAGCGCTGGTTAGAGGCCATCCGCGCCCGTCCCGCCACCGAGCGTGCGTATGCGCTAGCGAAAGAGGTCAATCCGAACTTCGGCAAGCCCGCGATCCGCACCGACGAGGAGCGCAAGATCCTGTTCGGGCAGACCGCGTCGGTGGTGCGGTAGGGCTCTCTCCACATCAACATTGCGAGCGCAAGCGAAGCAATCCAGAATGTCTCTGCGGCGGCAGACCGGATTGCTTCGCCGCGCTCGCAATCACGGAACACCATTCATGTCGCTCAAACTCTACGAACTCGTCGGCACCGACGCCGCGCGCCCCTTCAGCCCGTATTGCTGGCGGACGCGGATGGCGCTTGCGCACAAGGGGCTGTCGGCGGAATCGCTGCCGTGGCGCTTCACCGAGAAGAGCGCGATCGCGCCGCACGACTCGGAGAAGGTTCCGGTGCTGCTGCATCATGACAGGCCGGTGGTCGATTCCTGGGCGATCGCGAACTATCTCGAAGATAATTTCCCGGACCGCCCGTCGCTGTTCGGCGGCGAGGGCGGCCGCGCCATGGCGCGCATGCTCAATGCCTGGGGCGACATCGCGATCGTCGGCGGCATCTTTCCGCTGATCATCGCCGACATCCCGAAAAATCTCGCCGAAGTCGATGCCGCCTATTTCCGCAAATCGCGCGAGGCGCGTTTTGGCGGCAAGCCGCTGGAAGAGATCATGGCGAGCCGCGATACCGGCGTGATCGCATTCCGCAAATCGCTCGAGGTGATGCGCCAGACGTTGAAGAAGCAGCCCTTCATCGGCGGCGACGCGCCGAACTATGCCGACTACATCGTGTTCGGCGGCTTCCAATGGTCGCGCGTGGTCAGCCCGTTCAAGCTGCTGGAGGCGGATGACCCGGTTTATGCGTGGCGGGAAAAGCTGCTGGATGCGTTCGACGGCATGGCTCGGAAGTCGCCGGGGTTTGCGGTGTAGCCCCCGCGTCGTCCCGGCGAAGGCCGGGACCCATACCGCGTGATCCATCGGTCGTGATCGGTATTAGTATCGAACGACGGGTCTTCGCCAAACTTCTCCCTGGGGTTATGGGTCCCGGCCTGCGCCGGGACGACACTGAATATGTTGCGCGTGCTCGCGCTCCGCCGCCGCCTCGCGCAAACACGCCCGGCACAGGCAATCCTCGCCTTTTACCGGCATCGGCAGTCTTGCAGTCTCCTCCGCGCACCAGCAGTCGCCCGAGAGGTCGCAGCCGAATTCGGTGCCGCAGCGGGAGCAGGCGAGGCGGCGCGGTTCCGGCAATGGAAATTCTTTCGGAATTGTCATGATTTGCGCAAAAGCCTGGCCGTCATTTTCATGTCGGGTTCATCTCCCGCCGCGGTATATTAAGCGCTGCGCACAGACTTAGGGAAGCGGTTGGCAACGCGCGGAGGACAAATTGATGGCCCGCGATTCGCAAGCCGCCCTCGTTGCGCTGAATCGATTCGGCTTCGGCGCCCGTGGCGGGGCATCCGGCGATCTCATCAATGCGGCTTCCGATCCGCGTGGTTTCGTCAAGGCGGAGCTGGCCCGCCCCTATGGCGTGCTGCTGGAGGCCCCGGGCCTGCAATCGACGCCGCAGCTTGGGCAGGCCGTGTTCGCCTATCAGGACCAGGTCAAGCAGGCGCGCGAGGCTGCTGCCAAGGCCGGCACGCCGCCTGAATCGCCGCCGCAGGCGCCGGCCGATCAGAAGCTGCGCCGCAATCTCTCGCTGAACACGGTCGCGACCGAGATCGCCGCCGGCCAGATGGCCGAGGCCAAACCTGCCGACAGCAAGTCGGCCGATAATGCGATGAAGCCGGACACGATGCAGCCGAGTGCCGCCGTACCGCCTGCCGCCAAGCCGTCGCCGCAGCCGCTCAACGTCATCCAGAAAACCTATCGCGCGGAAGCGCTGGCACGCCTGCAGCGCGCGACGCTGGTCGATTGCGGCTTCACCGAGCGGCTCGTCGTGTTCTGGTCGAATCATTTCTGCATCTCCGCGAGTAAGGGCGAGCTGGCGCGGATGTGGGCCGGTGCATTCGAGCGCGAGGCGATCCGCCCGCACGTGCTCGGGCGCTTCGCCGACATGCTGAAGGCCGTCGAGCAGCATCCGGCAATGCTGTTCTTTCTCGACAACCAGCAATCGCTCGGACCGGACTCGCGCGCCGGGCAAAACCGCAAGCGCGGGCTCAACGAAAATCTCGCGCGCGAGATCATGGAGCTGCATACGCTCGGCGTCGGCGGCGGCTACACCCAGGAAGACGTCACCTCGCTCGCGCGCATCATCACCGGCTGGACCTTTGCAGGCCGGCAGGGCCAGCTCGGGGTGCCCGGCTCCTTCGTGTTCAACACCAATGCGCACCAGCCGGGGCCGCAAATGCTGCTCGGCAAGACCTATGAGGCGACGGGGCTATCACAGGGCGAGGCCGCGCTCGCCGACATCGCGCGCCATCCCTCGACGGCGAATTTCGTCGCCACCAAATTCGTCCGTCATTTCGTTGCCGACGATCCGCCGCCGGCTTTGGTTGCGCGTTTGCGCGACGTCTTCATCAAGACCGACGGCGATCTCAAGGCGCTCGCAACGGCGCTGGTCGATTCCGACGAAGCCTGGCAAGCGCCGCTGACAAAAATGCGTTCGCCCTATGATTTCGTGATCGCGAGCGGGCGGCTGCTCGCGCGCGTGCCGGAGGATCCCGGCGGCACTCTCAACAATCTGAATCTGCTCGGCCAACCGCTGTGGACACCGGCTGGGCCGAATGGTTTTCCCGACACCAGCGCGGCGTGGGCCGCGCCCGAGGGCATGAAGCTCCGGCTCGACATCGCCTCGCAGATGGGCGCGCGGCTCGGCAACAATATCGATCCGCACGACCTGCTGGAATTCGCCGCAGCCGATGCGGCCTCGGTCGAAACACGACGAACCATCGAGCGTGCGGAATCGCGCCAGCAAGCGCTGGCGCTGCTGTTGATGTCGCCGGAAATGCAGAGGAGATGATGATGATCGACTGCGTCGAAAACCGGCTCCTCACCTCGCGCCGCGGCCTCCTGCTCGGCGGCGCCTCCTTCGCGGCCTGGGCGTATTTGCCGAAATTCGCGCGCGCCGCGGACGGGCGCGATCCGCGGCTGGTCGTGGTGATCCTGCGCGGTGCGCTCGACGGGCTCTCGACTGTCGCGCCGGTCGGCGATCCCGATTACGCCGGCCTGCACGGTTCGATCGCGCTCACGTCGGATGGCGCGCACCCCGCCATCATGCTCGACTCATTCTTCGCGCTGCATCCGGCGATGCCTGAATTCGCGCGCATGTATCGCGCGACGCACGCCGCGGTGATTCATGCGGTGGCCACGCCCTATCGCGACCGTTCGCATTTCGACGGCCAGGACGTGCTCGAAAGCGGCTATGCCGGCCCGGGCCGGGTGCAGTCCGGCTGGCTCAACCGTGCGCTGGAAGCGCTACCGCGCGGCGAGCGCGTGTCGAGCGCGCTCGCGGTCGGTCCGACCACGCCGCTGGTGCTGCGCGGCAATGCGCCGACCGTCGGCTGGGCGCCGGTCGCGCTGCCGCAGGCCGACGACGACACCGCGATGCGGCTGGTCGAGCTCTATCGCCACCGCGATCCCACGCTGGCTGCGGCGCTGTCGCAGGGACTCCAGCTCGAAAAGGCGGCATCCGGCGACGACATGAAGCCAAAGCCCGGCAACCAGGTCGCGCAGATGCGGCAGGTGGCGCGCGGCGCCGCAAAGCTGATGGCGGCCGACGACGGCCCGCGCATCGCCGCACTCGCATTCGACGGCTGGGACACCCACGCCAATGAAGGCGGCCCTGTGGGGCGTCTTGCGTTCCTGCTCGGCGGGCTCGACGGCGCGCTCGCCGAATTCGAGAGCGGCTTGGGTGATCGTTGGCGCGAAACTGTAGTGGTCGTCGCCACCGAATTCGGCCGCACCGCGCGCATCAACGGCACCGACGGCACCGACCACGGCACCGGCACCATCGCGCTGCTCGCCGGCGGCGCGGTGAAGGGCGGCCGCGTTATCTCCGACTGGCCCGGCCTCAAGCTAGCCAACCTCTTTGAGGGCCGCGACCTCAAGCCCACCACCGACCTCCGCTCCGTGATCAAGAGTGTGCTGCAATCCCAGTTCGGCCTCAGCGATCGCGTGCTGGCCGAGACGGTGTTCCCGGATAGCGCCAGCGCACGGCCGATGAAGGGGCTGGTGGCGTAAGCCGACATTCCGGGCCCGCGCCTTGCGGCGCATCCCGGAATGACGACATGATCGGCGGAGCATCAGGAGAGACCACCCATGTACATCGCCATGAACCGCTTCCGCGTCACCAAGGGCTCCGAGGCCGCCTTCGAGCAGGTCTGGTTGTCGCGCGACACTCATCTGGACAAGGTGCCGGGCTTTGTCGAATTCCATCTGCTGCGCGGGCCCGAGCTCGAGGATCACACGCTGTATGCCTCGCACACCGTCTGGGCCAACCACGCGGCGTTCGAGGCCTGGACCCAGTCGGAGGCGTTTCGTGCGGCGCATCAGCGGGCCGGCGACAACAAGCCGCTGTATCTCGGCCATCCCCAGTTCGAAGGCTTCGAGGTGATGCAGACAGTGGGACGCGGCGCGAAATAACGCGCCGCGCTGCTAACGTCAGCCTTTGGTGATCTTGTCGATCTCGGCGAGATCCTCCGCGCCGAGCTTCCACGCGATCGCCTTGACGTTCTCCTCGATCTGCTCGACGCGGGTCGCGCCGGCGATCACGCTCGACACTTGCGGACGCGCGGCGAGCCATGAGAAGGCGAGCTCGAGCATCGAGTGCCCGCGCGCTTTCGCAAAACCTTGCAGCTTTTCGACGATGTCCTCGTTTCGCGGCGTGACGTAGCGGTCGCGCAGCGCCGGCGCCTTGCCAAAGCGCGTGTCGGCAGGCGCGGCTGCGCCGCGCTGGTACTTGCCGGTGAGCAGTCCGCTCGCGAGCGGGAAGAACGGAAGCAGGCCGAGCTTGTACTCCTGCGCTGCGGGCAGCATATCCTTCTCGATGTCGCGCACCACCAGGCTGTATTCGTCCTGGGCCGAGACGAAGCGGCTGACGTTCATCGCACGCGCGGTGAACTCGGCCTCCGCGATGCGCCAGGCCGGGAAGTTGGAATGGCCGATGTAGCGGATCTTGCCCTGGCGAACGAGATCGTCGAGCGCCCGCAGCGTCTCTTCCATCGGCGTCAGCGGGTCGTAATCGTGCTGCTGGTAGAGATCGATGTAGTCGGTCTTGAGCCGCGTCAGGCTGGCCTCGACCGCGTTCATGATGTAGCCGCGCGAGGCGCCCTGCTTGGTGCCGTCGCTCGCCATCGGCTTTGAATATTTGGTGGCGAGCACGATGTCCTTGCGGCGATCGCCGAGCACGGCGCCGAGCACCGTCTCCGAGCCGCCCATCCCTGCATAGATGTCGGCGGTGTCGAACAGCGTGATGCCGAGATCGATCGCGCGGTGGATCACCTTGCGCGAGGTCTCCAGATCGGTGCGCTGGCCGAAATTGTTGCAGCCGAGCCCGACGGCAGAGACGCGCAGGCCGGAGCCGCCGAGATTACGAATTTCCATGGGAGATCCTGTCAGGAGAAAGCAGGGGCCCATTGTGACCGCCGTGCGCCGCACCGGCAAGCAGTCCACCGCGTTGCTGCCATGCTGAAAGGAACTGCGGACAAAAAAATGCGGCCCCTGTCAGACGCGGCGACTGACGGGGACCGCTTGGGGCGTTTGATCGGTGACGGGGAGCCTGATCAGACGCAGGCGCAACCTAGGCCTGGAGTGTTACGCGCCGGTGACAGGAAAAGTTATCCACAGGCAGCATGATCCGGAAAAGTGCGCAGCGGTTTTCCGAAAAGATCATGCTCGAAAAACAGCCCGCAGCGGCATCAGAAGATCTTGCGATAGACGATGAACCCTGAACGCTCCGCGACCTTGTCGTACAGGCTCTGCGCCGTGACATTGGTCTCATGCGTCTGCCAGTAGACGCGCGGCGAGCCTGCGAGCTTCGCGCGCTCATAGACACCGTCGATCAGCGCCGAGGCGACGCCCTTGCCGCGAGAGGACTCCAGCGTGAACAGATCCTGCAAGTAACACGACGGCTCGATCGCGGTGGTGCTGCGATGAAACAGATAATGCGTCAGCCCGAGCAGGCGGCCGTCACTTTCGGCGACCAGCGCATGCACCGGCTCGTACGCATCGAAGAAGCGTTGCCAGGTCACGCGTGTGATCTCGCCCGCCAGCGCGGTCGGGCCGGAGCGGCCGTAGAAGGCGTTGTAGCCGTCCCACAGCGGCAGCCATTGATCGTAGTCCTGCCGGGTGACGGAGCGAATGGTGAGCGACATCTGAAAATTCCACGATCCATGAAGCGTCCTTCATACGCGACGCGCGGCGTGTTGATCAATCGTGCTGTCGTGTTTACTCCGCGACCCGCAGATAGCGGATCAATTTGCGCCCCGTGGGATCGCGCAGCGAGCGGTAGTAGTCGGCGCGCGCGGGCGCATCGGTGTGGCGCACGAGGTCGGTCACCGGCGTATAGCTCAGCATGCGGCCGCCGTCAGGCAGCGCAGTGCAGACGAAGCGAAGCACCTCCCCATTGCGCAGGCCGATGTTGATCGGCGTCGCGTCGCCGATCCGCACCATCTCCATGCGCTGCGCGATGAAGACGCCCAATTCGTCCTCCGGCAATTCGAACGCGCCGGTGTCGCGGCCGTGATACATCAGCGCGATGAAGGGCGGCTTGTCGTCGGCCTTTTCGTCCGGCAGCGCAAAATAATCGCGGAATGCGCGGTTGATGAATTCGGCGCGGGTATCGGCATCGAGCAGCACGATGCCGATATTGACCTGGTCGAGCGCGGCCGACAGCCGCGCGGCGGTGGCGTGGTTGTGCCGCTCGGCGGCGAAGGCACCGATCAGGCGCTCGCGCATCAGGCCGGTGATGGCAGCCGTGGCGACCGTCGTGAGCGCCAGCAGACCGAACTGCACGAGATCAGCGGGTGCAAAGCCGGTGCGGTGACCGAGCGAGAGCAGCGCTGCGCCGATCAAAGCGATGGCGGCACTGCCAAGCGCGGATGCAAAGCCCGAGAGCGAACCGGCAAGGGCGACGATGCAGACGAACAGCGGCGCAAGCGAGAGAGCGGGAGCATGACGGTCGAGCAGGATCGCCAGCAGTGCAATTGCTGCCGTGAGCACGGGACCGGAAATGGCACGCCATCCGAATCGCATGGCCCTGTCTCGCTACTCCCTGAACGAGTTAAGAGCGCAAGACTGACCGATGGTTGCCTGATCGTGCTGTGATTTCGCGCGCGGTGCTTAAGGCGTGCTTGGGGCCGGGCGCAAAGTTTTCGAATGATTTTAGGCCAAATCAACCGGCGTCACGCGGCGTTGCGGACGAGATGCATGGGGGCATTCAGCGTCGATGTGCCGACGGACTTGCGTGTGCCGGTCAGGATCAACAGCGATGCCGCGACCAGGATGGCCGCGGTCAGGGTTATAGCAACGAGTACCACCGGTGACTTCATGGATGTCCTGATGACTATCTTGCCGTATGCCGGTCGGCGCGGGTGCTCACAGGGCGCCGAGAAGGCTGGTCCAGGATGGAGACGGCGATCAGACGGGCAGACCCATGGCCATGGTCGCCTTGGTCGACAGCACCGTCAGGGTGACGATCAGACACAGCGACAGCGCTGCGATGGCGAGCGAGGCCGCCACCGCGTGGGTCAACCGAGAGGAGGCGGCAATAACGGATCGGCCCTGAAAGCCGACCGTGCCGGACGCCCGAATCATGATCTAAATCCTTCAACGTGCGAGCGAATCACCCGCCACGCCGAACAACCTCACAATTTCAACCGGCAATATTGGGGCGGCTATGACGCCAAAAATGGCGGGATTGCGGCAAAGGTTAACGCTATGCCCGCTATTTCTTAACGCCGGGGGCCTTCAGGCGCCCGCCGCGATGCTGGCGGGGTCGTCGATGTCGGCCGGCCGCCAGTCCATCGCCACGAAACCGGGGGCCGCTTCGACGCGCTTCAGCCAGTTCTGGATCGCCGGGAAGGGCGAGAGGTCGAAGTCGCAGCGCTCGGCGAGATGGGTGTAGCCGTAGAGCGCGATGTCGGCGACCGTGAGCTGGCGGGCGGCGAAGTAGGCGTTGGTCTTGAGGTGGTTCTCCATCACCTGGAGCGCGCCATAGCCGCGCTCCATCCAGTCTTCCAGCGCGTGGGTCTGGAGGTCGCGGCCGCCCTTCACCAGCGACAGCCAGAAATAGGCGGCGCCGATATTCGGCTCGAGCGCGTGCTGCTCGAAGAACATCCATTGCAGCGCGTCGGCGCGGTCGATGCGGTTCTCGGGCGCGAGCGGCGTGCCCACCGCGACGTACCAGAGGATCGCGTTGGACTCGGCGAGGAAGCGGTCGGCGCCGACCTCGAGCAACGGCACCTGGCCGGACGGATTCTTCGCCAGGAAGTCCGGCGTGCGGCTCTCGCCGCGCAAAATGTCCACCTCCACTGCTTCGTAAGGCAAGTTCAACAGTGCCAGCGCAAGGCGAACCTTGTAGCTGTTGCCGGAGCGTTGCATCGAATAGAGCTTGTACATTCTGGGAGTTCGATTCCGAGGACGGGATGAGCGCGGCGCTTGTTGCCCCGCAACGCGGCTAAACAATGATGCCGATGCGAATCCGCCGCAAGGGCCGGGCCATAGAAAAACTCGAAAACCCTACCGCGCTGCAACGTCGCGGAAGATCGTGTTCGTGCGACGCTGCAAATCAGATCACGCTTGCGTCACCATGCGAACGCGTCACCTTGCAACGTCAGCCGGCCGTCCGTTTCGCGACGCTCCGAAGGCGCAAAATTGCTCCGAGGACATGCCTTGCCGGATATGAGCGATTTGAACGGCAAAGTTGCGGAAAATTGCGGGAAATCGCGTCTGGAAACGCTCAAATCCGTAAACTTTTTCGAGATCGGGCCGAAGTTTCTTGCGGTGCAGCGGCACACGTTTTAGGGTGGCTCATTCCCACAATCAGAGTCGTGATTACCCATGGGTTCACGATGCTTGTCAGGAGATGACGATGCCCTTTCTTGCCGCTGCGCTCGACCGTGTGAAGCCGTCCGCGACCATCGCGGTCACGGATAAAGCACGCGCGCTCAAAGCGGCGGGCCGCAACGTCATCGGCCTCGGCGCCGGCGAGCCCGACTTCGACACGCCCGCCAACATCAAGCTGGCGGCGATCCACGCCATCGAATCCGGCAAGACCAAGTACACCGCGGTCGACGGCATTCCCGAGCTGAAGGAAGCGATCATCGCGAAGTTTCAGCGCGAGAACGGCGTCGTCTACAAGCCGAACCAGGTGATCGTCGGCACCGGCGGCAAGCAGGTGCTCTACAACGCGTTGATGGCGACCATCAATCCAGGCGACGAGGTGATCATCCCCGCGCCCTACTGGGTCAGCTATCCCGAGATGGTGGCGCTCGCCGGCGGCGAGCCGGTGCCGGTGGTCTGCACCGCTGCGACCGGCTTCAAGCTCCAGGCCGAAGCGCTCGAGCGCGCGATCACGCCGAAGACCAAATGGGTGATCCTGTGCTCGCCGTCGAACCCGACGGGAGCTGCCTATACGCGCGCCGAGCTGAAGGTGCTCACCGACGTGCTGGTCCGCCATCCTCACGTCTGGGTGATGACCGACGACATGTACGAGCACCTCGTCTATGACGACTTCCAGTTCACCACCGTGGCGCAGGTCGAGCCGAAACTCTACGACCGCACGCTCACCGTGAACGGCGTGTCGAAGGCCTATTGCATGACCGGCTGGCGCATCGGCTATGCCGGCGGCCCGGCGCAGCTCATCAAGGCGATGTCGACCATCCAGTCGCAGTCGACCTCGAACCCGTCCTCGATCTCGCAATGGGCGGCGGTCGAGGCGCTGAACGGTCCGCAGGATTTCATCCCCGCCAACAACAAGGTGTTCAAGGAGCGCCGCGACCTCGTCGTCTCCATGCTGAACCAGGCGAACGGCATCGAGTGTCCGCGGCCCGAGGGCGCGTTCTACGTCTATCCGTCCTGCGCCGGCACGATCGGCAAGAAAGCGCCGTCGGGGAACGTGATCAGCAATGACGAGCAGTTCGTCACCGAGCTCCTGGAGACCGAGGGCGTTGCCGTCGTGCAGGGTTCGGCCTTCGGCCTCGGCCCGGCGTTCCGCATCTCCTACGCGACCAAGACCTCGGATCTCGAAGACGCCTGCAATCGCATCCAGCGCTTCTGCGGCAATCTGCGATAAGCCTGCGGTAATGATGTGACATGAAAGGGCCCGCTTGCTGCGGGCTCTTTTTTCTTTAAGCCTGCGTGATCTGGCACCGACCGGACTCTTGTGGCATAGAACTCCCGCGTGGCATCTACCGCGCCCTCCAATGCTCGCATCACATTCATCGCCGGAGACAATTCATGCGTCGCTCACTCCTTCTCGCCGGGCTCACCGCAGCCAGCCTCGTTGCCTCCGTCGCGGGCGCCAGCGCGCAGTCGCGGATGGTGCAGGTGGGCGTGCTCGAATGCCGCGGCGGTGCCAGCGTTGGCTTCATCGTGGGCTCCGTCACCAATCTCGGCTGCGTGCTCCGCGTCGATGGTTTGCCGGATGACCGCTACGTCGCGACGATCCGCAAGGTCGGTCTCGACCTCGGCATCACCGAGGAGACGGCACTTGCCTGGGGCGTGTTCGCGCCGGTGAACCGGCTCGGACCGGGCGACCTCTCCGGCAACTACGCGGGCGCGCAGGGCAGCGCCTCGGTCGGCGTCGGCCTCGGCGGCAACGTGCTGGTCGGCGGCTCCAACAATTCGATCGCACTCCAACCGCTCAGCGTGCAGGGCCAAGTCGGTCTCAATGTCGCGGCCGGCCTCGAAAGCCTGGAACTCCGTCCGGGCCGTTAACAATTTTACGTGTGATCGCGCCGTTCCATCGGCGCGATCACACGACGCACCGCAGCGACGTTTGACGCTTGCCAAATCCTGGGGACGGGCAGAGCATCTGCGCTTGCCGACCCAATCATGGGCCGAGCTCCACACCAAGGAGGCGGCGAAATGGGACAAGACGTCAGAAGTCCCCGAGGTCCACGGTGCATTGCGCTGGTGGGCCCTTTCCAAAGCGGTAAAACCACACTTCTCGAAGCGATCCTGGCGCGAACGGGCGCAATCCCCCGCGCAGGCAGCGTCGATGCCGGAACTTCTGTCGGCGACGCCAGTGCCGAAGCCCGTCATCACAAGATGACTGTTGGCCTCACTGCTGCCACCACGAGTTTCATGGGCGACAGCTACACCTTCCTGGATTGTCCCGGTTCCGTCGAGTTCGCCCACGACATGCGCGCCGCACTTCCCGCGGTCGACGCTGCCGTCGTGGTCTGCGAGGCCGACGAAAAGAAGCTGCCGCAGCTTCAGATCATCCTGCGCGAGCTGGAGGAACTGAAGATCCCGCGCTTTCTGTTCCTCAACAAGATCGATCGCGCCAACAAGCGCATCCGTGAGACGCTCGCGACGCTTCAGCCGGCCTCGCGCGTGCCGCTGGTGCTGCGCCAGATTCCGATCTGGAAGAACGAGCTGATCGAAGGCTTCGTCGATCTCGCGCTGGAGCGCGCCTTCATCTATCGCGAGCACAAGGCCTCCGAAGTGGTCGCGCTCGAAGGCGGCGATCTCGACCGCGAGAAGGAGGCCCGCTTCTCGATGCTGGAGAAGCTCGCCGACCATGACGACGCGCTGATGGAGCAGTTGCTCGAAGACATTCAGCCGCCGCGCGATGCCGTGTTCGACGATCTCGCCCGTGAATTGCGCGAAGGTCAGATCTGCCCTGTGTTGTTAGGCGCGGCTGCGCGCGAAAATGGCGTGCTGCGCTTGATGAAGGCGCTGCGCCACGAGGCGCCGGGCATCGCGGAGACCGCAAAACGTCTCGGCACGCCCGAGAGCAAGGATGCGCTCGGCTTCGTCTTCAAGACGCTGCATTCGCAGCACGGCGGAAAGCTGTCGCTGACGCGGCTGCTCGCCGGCCACCTCGAGGACGGCGCCACGTTGCAATCGTCCTCCGGCGGAGCAAGCCGCATCTCCGGCATCCTCGCCGTCAACGGCGCCTACGAGACCAAGCGTGCCTCGGCTGAAGCCGGCGACACGGTGGCGCTCGCCAAGCTTGATCCGGTCAACACCGGCGACACGGTCTCGAGCGGCAAGACCCAGCCGGCCGCGTTGGCCGCTCTCGAGCCGACGCCGCCGGTGCTCGCGATTTCGGTTGCGGCCACCGACCGCAAGGACGACGTCAAGCTCGGCCAGGCGCTGGCGCGGCTGCACGAGGAGGATCCCTCACTCGTCGTCGTGCAGAACGCCCAGACCCACGACACTGTGCTGTGGGGCCAGGGCGAGATGCATCTTCGCGTCGCCAGCGAGCGGCTGCGCGACCGCTTCGGCGTCAAGATCACGTCGCATCCGCCCGCGATCGGCTACCAGGAGACGATCCGCAAGCAGATCATCCAGCGCGGCCGCCACAAGAAGCAATCCGGCGGCCACGGCCAGTTCGGCGACGTCGTGCTCGACATCAAGCCGCTGCCGCGCGGCGAGGGGTTCAAGTTCGCCGAAAAGGTCGTCGGCGGCGCGGTGCCGCGCAACTACATCGGAGCGGTCGAAGAGGGCGTCGTCGACGGGCTCGGGCGCGGCCCGCTCGGCTTCCCCGTGACCGATCTGCAGGTGACGCTGACCGACGGCTCCTATCACAGCGTCGATTCCTCCGACCTTGCCTTCCGCACGGCGGCGCGGGTCGGGCTCAACGAAGGCCTGCCGCTATGCCAGTCGGTGCTGCTGGAGCCGATCCACGTGGTCGAGATCGTCTGTCCGACCGATGCCACCGCCAAGATCAACGCGATCCTGTCGGCGCGGCGCGGCCAGATCCTCGGCTTCGACACCCGCGATGGCTGGAGCGGCTGGGACTGCGTCCGCGCCATGATGCCGGAAGCGGAGATCGGCGAGCTCATCGTCGAGCTGCGCTCGGCTACCGCCGGCGCCGGCAGCTTCACCCGTCAGTTCGACCACATGGCCGAGGTGACCGGACGCGCCGCCGACCAGATCATCGCCGCGCATCAGCACGCTGCGTGAGCAGACACGCGCGGTAAAGGACGCATCGCTCGCTCACCCCCTCTCCCCGTTCTTTACGGGGAGAGGGGGTGGTGAGGGGCTGTCTCCGCGAGTGCACGGTGAAAGTTGAACTCCCGCGGCCTCCTCCTCTCCGTCATTGTGAGGAGATCTTGGCGAGGAGTTCTTGCGACGAAGCAATCCAGACTGCTTCCTCGGAGGAGTCTGGAGTGCTTCGCTGTGCTCACAATGACCATGTGGACGCGGATTTGCGTCAAGCCAATGTAAGGATTCGCAGAAGCTTCCCCTGACTTGGATCGTGCTTGCGTTTGCCTTGAAATGATGTATTTTACATCATTGTATATGTATGATATATCATTTATAGGATCTGATACGTGAGGCCAAGGTGATCACCTCGTTCCAGATGCGGGCAGCCCGTGCGCTGCTCGGCATTGACCAGAAAACCCTGGCCGAGCTCGCTGGCGTTTCGCTGCCGACCATCCAGCGGATGGAAGCCAGCACCGGCAACGTTCGCGGCGTGGTCGAGACCTTGATCAAGGTGGTCGATGCGTTTGATCGGGCCGGCGTCGAGTTGATCGGCGAACAGGCGCGCAGCGAAAGCGGAGGACGTGGCGTTCGCCTGAGGGAGCCCGGGCCGCCGCGTCGGATCGGAGCGTGATCTCGCCATGATCATGCTCGCAAGCGGGCTGAGCTAACGCACCGTCGCGCCGAGACCGCGGCCGCACGATGCATCGGAGCATTGTGGGGCATGAGCATCACGGGCGAACACGCGGGCAAGCTGCACCAGCTTCGTCAGCCAACCTTTACCGAACTGTATCTGCCGAAGCTCGTGACCGTGTGGCGCGAGGGTTATGGCCTTTCGGATTTCCAGGCCGACGTATTCGCAGGCCTCACCGTTGCGATTGTCGCGCTGCCGCTGTCGATGGCGATCGCGATCGCCTCGGGCGTGACGCCAGATCGCGGCCTCTACACCGCCGTGGTCGGCGGCTTCATTGCGTCGCTGCTCGGCGGCAGCCGGTTCCAGATCGGCGGACCGGCCGGCGCCTTCATTGTGCTGGTGGCGGCGACCGCCGACCGTCACGGCGTCGACGGCGTGATCCTCGCCACCCTGATGGCGGGGCTGTTCCTGGTCGCCGCCGGCTTCCTGCGCGTCGGCACCTACATCAAGTTCATTCCCTATCCGGTGACGGTCGGCTTCACCGCCGGCATCGCCGTGATCATCTTCGCAAGCCAGCTCCGCGATCTCGGCGGGATCACGCTGGCCTCGAAGGAGCCGAGCGAATTCGTCGCGAAACTCGTCGCGCTGGCCGGGGGTCTACACACGGTCAATCCGTCCGCCGTCGCCATCGCAATGGCCAGCATCGCCATCATCGCCGGCTTGCGGCGCTGGCGGCCGTCCTGGCCGGGCATCCTGATCGCGGTCGTGCTCGCGGCGGTGGTGAGCTCCTTGCTGTCGCTGCCGGTTGAAACGATCGGCAGCCGCTTCGGCGGAATTCCGCGCGAATTGCCGTCGCCGGCGCTGCCTGCGTTCTCGCTGGCGAAGGCGCAAGCGGTGCTGCCCGATGCAATCGCGTTCGCACTGCTCGCCGCGATCGAATCGCTACTGTCGGCGGTGGTGGCCGACGGCATGACAGGACGGCGTCACCGCTCCAATTGCGAGTTGGTCGCGCAAGGCGTTGCCAATATCGGCTCGGCATTGTTCGGCGGCATCTGCGTCACCGGCCTGATCGCGCGCACCGCCACCAATATCCGCGCGGGCGCGCGAGGGCCGCTCGCGGGCATGCTGCATTCGGTGTTCCTGCTGCTGTTCATGCTGATCGCGGCACCCCTCGCCAGCTACATCCCGCTCGCCGCGCTCGCCGCCGTGCTCGTTGTGGTGGCCTGGACCATGGCGGAGAAGCACGAATTTGCCACGCTGCTGCGCTCCTCATGGGGCGACGCCATCGTGCTGCTTGCAACCTTCCTGCTCACGATCTTCCGCGATCTGACCGAAGGCATTCTGGTCGGCTTCGCGCTCGGCGCGGTACTGTTCATCCATCGCATGGCGGAGATGACCGGGATCGAGGAGCGCTCGCCCCTGGTGGCCACCGATCGCCCCGATGACGGCAATGGCGAGCGCGTTCGCTACGATCCCAGCCTCGCGGTCGATGCTGACGTGCTGGTCTATCGCATCACGGGCGCGTTCTTCTTCGGCGCCGCGTCCGCGATCGGAGGCGTGCTCGACGGCATCGCCGACAGCCGCAAGGGTTTTGTCGTCGATTTTGCCGCGGTGCCATTCCTGGATTCGACGGCGGCGAACGTGCTCGGCCGCGTCGCCGCCAAGGCTCACCGCCAGGGCATCAGGCTGTTCATCACCGGGGCGTCGCCCGCGGTCCGCCGCGCGCTGTTGACCCATGGCGTGACGCCGCCGCGCGCACGCTATCGCGCGACGATCGCGCGCGCCGTCGCCGATATCAAGGGCGGCGCGGCTCTGCCAGCTGCCGATGGTGCCGCGGCAAAGGAGCGGCACCCGCGCGCTTGACAGCGCCGGCTGGACGCGAAATGGATCGCCTCCCACATTCCTTAAGGGAAGGATGACCGTGACCAAGGCTCCCGCGGCCTGTCTGATCGGATGGCCGGCAGCGCATTCGCGCTCGCCGCTGATCCATCATTATTGGCTGCGCACGCTCGGGATCGCAGGCGGCTATGTCATCGAGGCGGTCCCGCCGGATGATCTCCGCGACTTCGTGCTGCGGCTGTCGCTGCGCGGTTTTGTCGGCGCCAACGTCACCATCCCGCACAAGGAGGGCGTGCTGGCGCTGTCCGCGCCCGATGCGCGCGCAAAGGCCGTCGGCGCCGCCAACACGCTCTGGTTCGCG
Organism: Bradyrhizobium sp. McL0616; assembly: GCF_049993385.1. Lineage (NCBI taxonomy): Bacteria > Pseudomonadati > Pseudomonadota > Alphaproteobacteria > Hyphomicrobiales > Nitrobacteraceae > Bradyrhizobium > Bradyrhizobium sp. McL0616. The sequence continues at coordinate 7,691,619 of NZ_CP188255.1, read as the reverse complement.
GACGGCGAGCTGCGCTCGACCAACACCGACGTCGAGGGCTTCATCAACAATCTCGATGCCAGCGCGCCCGGCTGGGATGACTCCGGAGAGGCGCTGGTGCTCGGCGCCGGGGGCTCCTCGCGCGCGGTCGTGTTCGGCCTGCTCGAACGCGGTTTTGGCCGCGTCCATCTCGCCAACCGCACGCCTGCGCGGGCCGCGGCGCTGGCAAAGCAGTTCGGGCCAAATGTGCATCCGCTTTCCTGGGACGGGATCGATGAGGTCTTGCCGCGGGCAAAACTTCTCGTGAACACGACCTCGCTCGGGATGCACGGCCAGCCCCCGCTCGAGGTCGATGTGGCAGGCCTGCCGCAGGCGGCCGTCGTCGCCGACCTCGTCTATGTCCCGCTGGTGACGCCGCTGCTGGCCGCAGCCAAGGCGCGCGGGCTGAAGACCGCCGACGGGCTCGGCATGCTCTTGCACCAGGCCGTGCGAGGCTTCGAGCTGTGGTTCGGCCGGAGGCCGGAGGTGACTGCAGAGCTGCGCGCGCTGGTCGAGGCCGATCTCACAAAGACTTGAGCGAATAGCGCGCGGTCTTCGGAGTTCTATGTTCGTAGGGACAATCTGGAGACCGTCATGCCTGTTCAACGTGCCACTTTCACACGCCCAATTCTTGCCGTCGCGATGGTGGCGATCTCGACCTTCGCGGCCTTCGCGCAGAAGGCGCCGGTGCCGACCCGCGTGCGCGGAACCGTCGAGAGCGTCGAGGGCGACACGATGCTGGTCAAGTCGCGCAGCGGTGAAGACGTCAAGCTCCACATCGCAACTGACGTGCGCGTGGCCGGCGTCACCAAGATTTCTCTCACCGACATCAAGGTCGGCTCTTTCGTCGGCGCCACCACCGTGCCGGGACCGGACGGTGGCGAGAACGCTGTCGAGGTGCACGTGTTTCCGGAGAGCATGCGCGGCACTGGCGAGGGCTCGCGGCCCTACGATTTGAAACCCAACTCCAGCATGACCAATGCGACGGTGTCAGAGAGCGTGGTCGGCAATGACGGCCATACCTTGCTCGTGAAGTACAAGGAGGGCGAGAAGAAGGTGTTCGTCTCCGATATGACACCGGTAGTGACCTTCGTGCCCGGCGACAAATCCGACCTGAAGGCCGGCGCCAGGATCGTCGCCTTCATGAAGCAATTGCCGGACGGCTCGTTCGAGACCAACCGTGTCAGCGTCGGCCGTGACGGCCTGACCCCGCCGATGTGATCAGGAAGTCACGGAATAGAGGCGGTCGCACGGGGTTTGCGTGTGATCGCCGCAACACGTCTGGAGAGACCCATGCCGAAACAGAGCAACTGGATGCCACGCGCCGTCGTGGCTGCCTTCGCCACCATTATCGCGGTTTCGTCCGTCTCGGCGCAGCAGACGCCGACGGTCCGTATCCGCGGCACCATCGAGAGCGTCGACGGCAACACGCTCGGCATCAAGACCCGCGAGGGCAGCGACGTGAAGGTGAACATGACCGACAACGTCGCCGTCTTCGCCGTCGTCAAGACATCGCTCGCGGAGATCAAGGAAGGCTCCTACATCGGCGTCACCGCCATGCCCGAGCCCGACGGCACGCAGAAGGCGATTGCCGTGCACATCTTCCCGGAGAACCAGCGCGGCGCGGCCGAAGGCTTCCGTCCCTGGGATGCCCGCGCCAATTCGACCATGACCAACGCCACTGTGGCGCAGACGGTGAAAGGCACCGACGGCCAGAACATCACGGTCAAATACAAGGACGGCGAGAAGAAAGTCGTGGTGCCGCCGGAGACCCCGATCGTCACCTTCGTCGCCAGCGACAAGTCCGAGATCAAGCCGGGTGCCAAGCTGATCATCTTCGGTGCAACGAAGAAGGAAGACGGCTCGCTGGAAGCCAACCGGGTCAATGTCGGCCGGGATGGTGTGACACCGCCGATGTGAGGCTTGGTGTCGTCCCGGCGAAGGCCGGGACCCATACCGCGTGATCTATCGCTGGGTGCAGCTATCAGTACCGCGGAAGACTGAACAACCAGTCTTCGCCAAACCACTCCATGTGGTTACGGGTCCCGGCCTTCGCCGGGACGACTGCGGAGTTTGTAGCGACGGCTTTCGTTGGCTACCGCCCTACGGCACCGCAATGATGTGATCGTCGATCTCCTCGACCCTGTTGACGCCGCACAGGCCCATGGTCGTGAGCAGTTCTTTCTGGATGATGTCGATCGCCTTGGCGACGCCGGCCTGGCCGCCGGCACCGAGCCCGTAAGCATAAGCGCGGCCGATCATGCAGGACTTTGCGCCGAGCGCGAGCGCGCGCATCACGTCCTGGCCGGAGCGGATGCCGCCGTCGAACATGATCTCCATCTTGGAGCCGACCGCGTCCGCAATCTCCGGCAGCACTTCGATCGAGGACGGTGCGCCGTCGAGTTGACGACCGCCATGGTTCGACACCACCAGCGCCTGTGCGCCGGTCTTGGCGGCTTCTTCGGCATCCTCGACGTCCAGAATACCCTTGATGATGAGCTTGCCCGGCCAGATGCTCCGGATCCACGCGACATCCTTCCAGCTCAGCGAGGTGTCGAACTGCGACGCGGTCCATTCGGCGAGGCGATTGAGGTCCTCGGTGTTCTTCACGTGGCCGGCAATGTTGCCGAAGGTGCGGCGCTTGCCGCGCAGCACGCCGGAGACCCAGGCCGGCTTGGTCGCGAAATCCAGGAATTTCGACAGCGTCCATTCGGGCGGGATCGTCATGCCGTTCTTGATGTCGGCATGGCGCTGTCCGATCACCTGGAGATCGACGGTGAGCACCAGTGCGCTGCATTTCGCGGCGATCGCGCGCTGCACCAGTTCCTTGATGAAGCCGCGGTCCTTCATCACGTAGAGCTGGAACCAGAACGGCTTCTCGACATTGGCGGCGATGTCCTCGATCGAGCAGATCGACATCGTCGATTGCGTGAACGGGATGCCGGCTGCTTGCGCGGCGCGGCAGGCGTAGATCTCGCCGTCGCCATGCTGCATGCCGAGGAGGCCAACCGGCGCCAGGATCAGCGGCATGGTCGAGGGCTCGCCGAGGATCGTGGTCGCGGTGTCGCGCTTGGAGACGTCGACCAGGATGCGCTGGCGGAACTTGATGTCCTGGAGATCGTCGCGGTTGGCGCGCAGCGTTTCCTCGGCATAGGAGCCGCGGTCGCAATAATCGAAGAACGCCTTCGGCACGCGGCGCTTATGCAGTGTGCGAAGGTCGTCGATACAGGTGATGTGCTTCATGAACGTTTCCCGGCCCGTCTTGCATCGGAAGTCTTGCATCGGAAGGTTTAGGGGTCATCTAGCATGGTTGGATGCACAGCCAAATCGTTTGCGAGAGGGCGCCATGACCAAGCCGCACGTCGGACCGACGCCGGAAGAAATCAAGGAGAAGCGTGACCTCGAGGAAGCGCTGGAAGAGGGCCTGGAAGAGACCTTTCCGGGCTCCGATCCCGTCAACGTCACCCAGCCGGCGCCGAGCCGCGGGGACCGCCACGTCAAGCGCACGGACTAGCAGGCGGGTTCCGGCCCGAACCGGCCCTTCACTGGGAAATATAATATTAACAATAAGTTACAGGGGCGAAGGCGACCCCGGTTCCGTAATGATTCATCATATTTTTTGAAGCCAAGTTAGCCGCGAAGGCTTTATAAAGACCCCAGCGTAATCAGGGATGGCGGAGCCGCACAAGGCATCCGCTAGTTGTATAGTGGGGAGCCCTGGTTGTTGCGTGGGGGACGATATGAGCCGCAAATATTTTGGGACGGACGGGATTCGGGGCCGCGCCAACGGACTGATCACGCCGGAGCTCGCGCTCAAGGTCGGTCAGGCCGCAGGCCTTGCGTTCCAGCGCGGTGAGCACCGCCACCGGGTCGTGATCGGCAAGGACACCCGCCTGTCCGGCTACATGATCGAATACGCGATGGTCGCGGGCTTCACCTCGGTCGGCATGGACGTGCTGCTGGTCGGCCCGATGCCGACGCCGGCGGTCGCGATGCTGACCAAGTCGATGCGCGCCGATCTCGGCGTGATGATCTCGGCCTCGCACAATCTGTTCGAGGACAATGGCATCAAGCTGTTCGGCCCGCAGGGCTTCAAGCTTTCCGATGACGTCGAGAAGCAGATCGAGCAGTTGCTCGACGAGCCCATCGACAAGCGTCTCGCACAAAGCGCGAGCCTCGGCCGCGCCCGCCGTATCGACGGCGTCCATGACCGTTACATCGAATTCGCCAAGCGTACGCTGCCGCGCGATCTCTCGCTCGACGGCCTGCGTGTCGTGGTCGATTGCGCCAATGGCGCGGCCTACAAGGTGGTGCCGGAAGCGCTGTGGGAATTGGGCGCCGACGTGATCCCGATCGGCGTCGACCCCGACGGTTTCAACATCAACAAGGAATGCGGCTCGACCTCGCCGGAGGCGCTGGCCAGGAAGGTGCGCGAGATGCGCGCCGATATCGGCATTGCGCTCGACGGCGACGCCGACCGCGTCATTCTGGTCGACGAGCGCGGCCACCTCGTCGACGGCGACCAGCTGCTCGCGGTGATCGCGCAGAGCTGGAAGGAAGACGGGCGGCTGTCGCGTCCCGGCATCGTCGCCACCGTGATGTCCAATCTCGGGCTCGAGCGTTTCCTGAAAGGGCAGGGGCTCGATCTCGTGCGCACGCCGGTCGGCGATCGTTACGTGCTCGAGCAGATGCTGAACGGCGGCTACAATCTCGGCGGCGAGCAGTCCGGCCACATCATCCTGTCCGACTATGCCACCACCGGCGACGGCTTTGTTGCGGCCTTGCAGGTGCTGGCGGTGGTGCAGCGGCTGCGCCGGCCCGTGTCCGAGGTCTGCCATCGCTTCGATCCGCTGCCGCAGATCCTCAAGAACGTCCGCCACAAGGGCGGCAAGCCGCTCGACGATTCCGACGTCAAGTCGGCGATCTCCGATGGCGAGAAGCGGCTCAACGGCCATGGCCGCCTGCTGATCCGCGCCTCCGGCACCGAGCCCGTGATCCGCGTCATGGCCGAAGGCGAAGACCGCATCCTGGTCGAGGATGTCGTCGACACCATCGTGTCGGCGCTGGGACAAGCCGCGGCCTGAGCTTGCAGCCATCCTTCGAGACGCCCGCCTTTGGCGGGCCCTCAGGATGAGGTCTTTCTGCTCGGCGAAATCCTAAGCCCTCATGGTGAGGAGCGCGCCCTAAGCGGGCGTCTCCGGACGGTGCTCTGCATCGCCGGGCGAACCATGCAGGCTACGCTGCTGCGCAGTGATCCGGGCACTCGCGCATTCCTGCCATCGACGTTTGGCGGTGGTTCCACCGCCGCCTGCATCGTAATTAGCGGATGCGGCGGTTCGCCGCGCCTGCCGGGATGCTCCATTGAACAAGCCAGTCGTCGTATCTGCGGAAACGCTGACCGAGCCGGTCGTCGTCAGCGACGTTGCACCGTCCGTCGCCAATGTGGCTGCCACGGCCGCGGCAGGGCCGGCCTATGTCGTGCTTGCCGGCATCAGCTTCTCGCACTTCCTCAACGACACCATGCAGTCGCTGATCGCCTCGGTGTATCCGATCCTGAAGGATACCTACGCGCTCGACTTCGCGCAGATCGGCATGATCACGCTGGCCTTCCAGTTCACGGCCTCGCTGCTTCAGCCGGTGGTCGGCCACTACACCGACAAGAAGGCGCAGCCTTTTTCGCTCTCGATCGGCATGGCCTCGACCTTCTTCGGCCTGCTGCTGCTCAGCGCCGCGCACCAGTATCTCGTCATCCTGATCGCCGCAGCCCTGGTCGGTCTCGGCTCGGCGGTGTTTCATCCCGAATCCGCGCGCATCGCGCGGCTCGCTTCCGGCGGCCGTTACGGTTTCGCGCAATCGGTGTTCCAGCTCGGCGGCAGTTTTGGCACCTCGATGGGGCCGATATTGGCCGCGCTGATCGTCGTGCCGTTTGGGCAGGGCAGCATCGCCTGGTTCTCCTCGATAGCGTTCCTGGCCATCGTCATCCTGTGGCGCATCGGCCGCTGGTACGAGCCGCAGATCAAGGCAAAGAAGACGGCGGTGGCCCAAGCCCATCCGGACGCGCCGAGTTCGCGCCGCGTCAAAATTGCGCTTCTGGTGCTCGTGGCGCTGCTGTTCTCGAAGCAGCTCTACGTCTCGAGCCTGTCGAGCTACTACATCTTCTATCTGATCGACCGTTTCGGTGTGTCGACGCAGGCCGCGCAAATCTATCTCTTCATCTTCTTGGCGGCGAACGCGGTCGGCGCGTTCTTCGGCGGCCCCTTGGGCGATCGCTTCGGCCGCAAGATCGTGATCTGGATCTCGATCGTGGGCGCGCTGCCGTTCACGCTGGCGCTGCCCCATGTCGGCCTCTACGCCAGCGCGGTGCTGTCAGTCATCATCGGCCTGATCATCTCCTCGACGACGTCGTCGATCATCGTGTTCGCGCAGGAACTGGTGCCACATCGCTTCGGCATGATCTCCGGTGTGTTCTTCGGCGTTGCCTTCGGCATCGGCGGCTTAGGTGCCGCCGTGCTCGGCAAGCTCGCCGATCACACCTCGATCGAGTTCGTCTATCAGGTCTGCGCCTATCTGCCGGCGATCGGCCTGCTTGCCGTGTTCCTGCCGAAGCTGCCGCGGCACGTACGTTAACAAATCCTGTTTCGCCGCAACGCGGCTTCATCAATCGTTAGCAAATGCGGAGCGCGGGCGCCGCATTTTTGCAACGCTTCTGTCGCATCCGCGTGTGCAGTCAGAAAAAATCAACCTTAAAAATTAGGGTTAAGTGGCGCTTAAACATTTGGTGCGATCGTCCGGCCTGTGAGTTTCCAGAAAGTGAGGCGCCCGTATTGCCTCACCGGCCAAAAGGACGAAGCCAATGCGTAGCGTGAAGTCTCTCCTTGCCGCGGGTGCGGCATCACTGATCTCGTCGATGGCGTTCGCCGCCGATATGCCGATCGCGGCTCCGCCCCCCATGTACGCGCCGGTCGCCCCGCCCTCCGATTTCGGCGGCTGGTATCTGCGCGGCGACGTCGGCATGACCAACCAGAGCGCCAAGAGCATCGACAGCGCCGCTGCCCAGAACCCGAATCTCAGCGTGGGCACCTTTGGTCTTGGTTTTGACAGTTCGCCGCTCTTCGATCTCGGCGCCGGCTACCGCTTCAACAACTGGTTCCGCGCCGACGTCATCGGCCAGTATCGCGGAAGGGCCAATCTCCATGGCGCCAACAACGTCATTGCGCCTGGCTTCGCCGGATCCGACAGTTATAGCGGCAGCAAATCGGAGTTCGTCGTCATGGCGAACGCGTATGTTGACCTTGGAACGTGGTGGTGCATCACGCCATTCATCGGTGCCGGTGTCGGCGGCTCATACAACAAAATCAGCGGTTTCCGTGACGATGGCTTCCAATACATTGCGGCAAACACTCCGCAGTTGACCAGCAGCTCGACGTATTTTGCCGACAATGGCAAGTGGAACCTGGCATGGGCCGCCCATGCCGGTCTCGCCTACAAGGTTAATCCCGGGTTCACCGTCGAACTGGCCTACAGCTACATGGATCTCGGCGACGCTGCGCCCGGCAATTTCCGCGCGTTCGATGGCAGCATCTCCGGTCCCACGACCATCAAGGTCAAGAGCATCACCTCGAACGACGTCAAGCTCGGCGTGCGCTGGGAGCTCAACAGCCCGCCGGTCTACGCGCCGGCGCCGCTCATCACCAAGGGCTGATCGTCAGCCTCATCGCTTAATGTGTCTTAACGGCGCGGGATCATCCCGCGCCGTTTTGCTTTGCGCATTTTTCATGGCTTTACAGCGACGAAAGCGTCCAACGCAACCATTGGTTAAGGTTAACGAGCCATGATCACGAGCGAAAGTTCGAGTTCGATGGAGCGTTGCAATGCGTAGGCTGATGTTGGCAGCGGCGATGTTGGGGACGGTGTCTGCCGCGCAAGCGGCCGATATGCCCGACCTGCCCATCCTGCGCGGCGGCTTCACCGACGGCCTGTCGAAGACGAGCCACAATTGGGATGGCGCTTATTTCGGTGCCCACGCCGGCTACACGACCGACGCGAGCGACTTCAGCCAGAGTGTGGTCGGCCTGACCAATTTCATCTTCCGCGACAGCGTGCTGCAGCAGCCGACCGCGTCGTGGTCGCTCCTGAACAAGACCAACACGCAAGGCACGAATATCGGCGGCTTCGTCGGCCGCAACTGGCAATGGTACGATGCCATTCTCGGTCTCGAAGGCACCTACAGCTACTTCGGCAACCTCTCGACGTCGACGTCGGGTAGCAACTCGCTCACGATCGTCAACCCGCCCGGCGACACGCACGCCGCGAACATCACCGACAATTACGACGTGACGTTGACCGGCACCGCCGCGGCGAAGGTCAAGGACATGATCACGCTCCGCGGTCGCGTCGGTTGGGACGGCGGCGATTTCATGCCCTATGCCTTCGCCGGCGCTGCCGTGGGCCGAATGGACGTCTCGCGCTCGGTGACGAGCAATGTGGATGTGCGCCAGGATGTGACGAATTCGGTAGTTAACGGCCTCGGCGTCGTGGTGACGACGACCACACTCGGAGCGCCGCAAGCCGTTCCGGCGCAGTCGCAGACGCAGATCCAGCGCAGGACCAACGCGTTCGCAGTGGGTTGGACCGCCGGCCTCGGCCTCGAATACTGCATTTGGGACGGGCTGTTCGCGCGCGTCGAATATGAGTATGTGAGATTCTCTCCCGTCATGAACACCTCGGTGACGCTGAACAATGCGCGCCTCGGGCTCGGCTACAAGTTCTGACGCCGCTTCACCGCGCCGCGGTTGACAGCTTGCTTTCGTCCTGATGCTCTGTCGCGCGAAAGCGGGGCGGCAGCGATGCAGATCTACGGCGATAGCAATTCCGGCAATTGTCTGAAGGTGAAGTGGGTCTGCGACAGGCTCGCGCTGCCCTATCGCTGGATCGAGACCGATACGCGCAAGGGCGAGACGCACACGCCGCATTTCCTGAAGATGAACGGCGCCGGCCAGGTGCCGACCGTCGCATTCGACGACGGCCGCACGCTGGCGCAGTCCAACGCCATCATCCGGTATCTCGCCCGTGACAGCGCACTGATTCCGCGCGACGCCTTTGCTGCTGCCAAGATGGACGAATGGCTGTTCTGGGAACAATACAGCCACGAGCCCTATATCGCGGTGTGCCGCTTCCAGCTGGTCTATCTCGGCAAGGAGGTATCCGAACTCGATCCCGAGAAGGTCAAGCGCGGCTATGCGGCGCTCGACCGCATGGAGGCGCATCTCGCCGCCAGCCGCTTCTTCGCGGGTGAGGCGGTGTCGCTCGCCGACGTCTCGCTGCTCGCCTATACCCGCCTCGCGCATGAAGGCGGCTTCGATCTTGGCCGCTACGCCGCCCTCCGCCGCTGGATCACTGAGGCTGAGGCTGATCTCGACCTTCCGCCCGCGCGTTGAATCTGGAGTTTCTTGCATGTACGACAAGTCCGTCACCATCCGCCCGGCGCGTCGCGAGGATGTCGCCGCGATCGTCGCGATGCTCGCCGACGATCATCTGGGGCGCGCTCGCGAGCGGGTCGAGGATCCGCTGCCTGCGGTCTACTACGCGGCGTTCGAGCGCGTCGAGCGCGATCAGAACCTTACGCTCGTGGTCGCCGAGAGCGAAGGCAGGGTGGTCGGCTGCCTGCAACTCGCGGTGCTGCCGGGCATCAGTTCGCAAGGCGGCATCCGCGGTCTGCTCGAGGATGTCCGCGTTGCCGCTGATTGCCGCAGCCGCGGCATCGGCGAACAATTGGTGCAATGGGCGATGACCGAGGCAAAAGCGCGCGGCTGCAATCTGGTCGAATTGCTGACGCATCAGAGCCGCGTCGACGCGCAGCGCTTCTACAAGCGTCTCGGATTTTCATTGAGCCACGCCGGCATGACTGTCCGCTTTTGAAGCAAGCGCTCGGAGCCGTTGCGTCGTCAGCAAAATCGGGATGCGCATTCGTTGGCATTAAGAGCTGATAAACTACCCAGTGGTCGTTCACGTTGATCCGGGAACGAAGGGTGCTACGGGACCTTCAGACACCGGGCTCGGTCGGTTCGGGGATTTTCATGACAAGCTATTCAATGATCAAGGTCGGCAACGACTACGTTGTGCAGGCCAATGACAAATGCATTTTGAAGGTCGGCAGCCGCCGCCGCGCCGCGCAATTGATCAGCGATGCCACGGACTTGCTGAACGCGCTTGCCGTGGTCGAATCCCCGGACATCGCGCCGGAGGCGCCATCACTCGCGCGTGAGGTGCCGGAACTTCCTTGACGACTCTTCCCGTTTCCCGTATCTGCCGCGGCGGGACACCTCCCCCCAACGGGAGGCTCACTATCTGGAAGGGTAGACTATGACTGTAGCGAAGCCCGCTTCGCGGCCGAACGTGCCGCACTTCTCCTCCGGCCCCTGTGCCAAGCGGCCCGGCTGGAACGCCCAAAATCTCAAGGACGCAGCGCTCGGCCGTTCGCATCGCGCGAAGGTCGGCAAGACCAAGCTCAAGCTCGCGATCGATTTGACGCGCGAAGTGCTTGAAGTGCCCGCCGATTATCGCATCGGCATCGTGCCGGCGTCCGATACCGGCGCGGTCGAGATGGCACTGTGGTCGCTGCTCGGAGCAAAGCCCGTCACCACGCTCGCCTGGGAATCCTTCGGCGAGGGCTGGGTCAGCGACATCGTCAAGGAATTGAAGCTCAAGGACGTCACCAAGCTCAACGCGGCCTATGGTGAAATCCCCGATCTCTCCAAGGTCGACCCCAAGAGCGACGTCGTCTTCACCTGGAACGGCACCACCTCCGGCGTGCGCGTGCCGAACGCTGATTGGATCAGCGCGAGCCGCGAAGGCCTGACCATTTGCGACGCCACCTCGGCGGCGTTCGCGCAAGCCCTCGACTGGGCCAAGCTCGATGTCGTCACCTTCTCCTGGCAGAAGGCGCTCGGCGGCGAAGCCGCGCACGGCATGCTGATCCTGTCGCCCCGCGCGGTGGAGCGGCTCGAGACCTACAAGCCGGCCTGGCCGCTGCCGAAGATCTTCCGCATGACCAAGGGCGGCAAGATCAACGAAGGCATCTTCGTCGGCGAGACCATCAACACGCCGTCGATGCTCTGCGTCGAGGATTATCTCGACGCGCTGAACTGGGCCAAGTCGATCGGCGGCCTGAAGGCGCTGATCGGGCGCGCCGACGCCAACACCAAGGTGCTTGCCGACTGGAAGGCGAAGACGCCGTGGATCGACTTCCTGGCGAAGGATGCTTCGATCCGCTCCAACACTTCGGTGTGCCTCAAGTTCACCGACCCCGCGCTCACCTCGCTCTCCGAGGACGCGCAAGCCGAGTTCAGCAAGAAGCTGGTCGCGCTGGTCGAGAAGGAAGGCGCTGGCTACGACTTCGCCTATTACCGCGATGCGCCGGCCGGCCTGCGCATCTGGTGCGGTGCGACTGTCGAAGCCAAAGACGTCGAGCTTTTGACCCAGTGGATCGACTGGGCCTTTGCCGAGACCAAGGCTGCTCTGCCCAAGGCGGCGTGATTTTCTGACCCTCCCCTGGAGGGGGAGGGTCGACACACCGCGAGGTGCGTCGGGGTGGGGTGATCTCTCCACGCGGCGCACCATCGAAGTTCACATCGACAGTTTCATCCCATCCAGGCGCTGGAGCGCCAATCCTCCCGTTAGGGAGGGCGAAGGAAACATCCCGATGACCAAACCCAAAGTTCTCATTTCCGACGCGCTGTCTCCGGCCGCCGTGCAGATCTTCAAGGATCGCGGCATCGAGGTCGACTTCCAGCCCAATCTCGGCAAGGACAAGGACAAGCTCGCCGAGATCATCGGCAATTACGACGGGCTTGCGATCCGCTCCGCGACGAAAGCGACCGCCAAGATCCTGGAGAAGGCCACCAACCTCAAGGTGATCGGCCGTGCCGGCATCGGCGTCGACAACGTCGAGATCCCCGCGGCGACGGCGAAGGGCATCATCGTGATGAACACGCCGTTCGGCAATTCGATCACGACCGCCGAGCACGCCATCACCCTGATGCTGGCGCTGGCGCGCGAGATCCCGCAGGCCGACGCCTCGACCCAGGCCGGCAAGTGGGAGAAGAACCGTTTCATGGGCGTCGAGATCACCGGCAAGGTGCTCGGCGTCGTCGGCTGCGGCAATATCGGCTCGATCGTCGCCGACCGCGCGCTCGGCCTGCGCATGAAGGTGGTCGCGTTCGATCCGTTCCTGTCGCCGGAGCGCGCCAGGGACATCGGCGTCGAGAAGGTCGACCTCGATGACCTGCTCAAGCGCGCCGACTTCATCACGCTGCACACCCCGCTGACCGAGAAGACCAGGAACATCATCGACGCCGCCGCGATCGCCAAGACGAAGAAGGGCGTTCGCCTCATCAATTGCGCCCGCGGCGGACTGGTCGACGAGCAGGCCGTGGTCGATGCGCTCAATTCCAAGCACATCGCCGGTGCCGCCTTCGACGTCTTCGTCGAGGAGCCCGCCAATGCGAACGTGCTGTTCGGCCATCCTAACGTGATCTGCACGCCGCATCTCGGGGCGTCCACCACCGAAGCGCAGGAGAACGTCGCGCTCCAGGTCGCCGAGCAGATGTCGGATTATCTGCTCACCGGCGCGATCTCGAACGCCGTCAACTTCCCCTCGATCACAGCGGAAGAAGCGCCGAAGCTGAAGCCGTTCATCGCGCTCGCCGAGAAGCTCGGCTCGTTCGCCGGCCAGCTCACCGAAAGCGGCATCCTCAAGGTGCAGATCACCTATGAGGGTCACGTCGCCGAGATGAAGATCAAGGCGATCACGTCAGCGGTATTGTCCGGCTTGCTGCGGCCGATGCTAGGGGAGGTCAATGTCGTCTCCGCGCCGGTCGTCGCCAAGGAGCGCGGCATGGTGGTCGACGAGATCGTGCGCGCCGCCCAGAGCGACTATGAGAGCCTGATCACCGTGACCGTCACCACCGAGCGGCAGGAGCGCTCGGTCTCGGGCACGGTCTATGCCGACGGCAAGCCGCGCCTCGTCGACATCAAGGGCATCCGCGTCGACGCCGAATTTGGCAAGTCGATGATCTACGTCACCAACGAGGACAAGCCGGGCTTCATCGGCAAGTTCGCGAGCCTGCTCGGCGATGCCAAGATCAACATCGCGACCTTCCATCTCGGACGCGTTGCGCCCGGCAGCGATGCCATCGCACTGATCGAGGTCGACGGCGCTGTGCCGGCCGATCTGCTCGCCAAGGTGCAGGCGCTGCCGCAGGTCAAGCAGGTCAAGGCGCTGAAGTTCTGAGACCCGAGCCATTCCGCGGTGCGCGCACCACGGAATGACGAGTATCATATATTCCGACCTGCGGAACAACGCCGCCCCCGCGTCTCGCGAGGGCGGCGTTTTTGTTGATGCAGCGCCGCGCTTTAAGTCTCCCGCGGCCGCCAAACTTTGTGTACCAATGGCGGCAAGACGCTCCGTACCAATCGTTTGAAAAAGGGAGAAAACAATGCGTGAAGCCGTCATCGTTTCCTATGCGCGCACGGGTCTGGCGAAGTCCGGCCGCGGCGGGTTCAACATCACGCCGCCGATGTCGCTCGCGGCCCACGCCATCCACCACGCGGTCGACCGCGCCGGCGTCGAGAAGGATTATGTCGAGGACTGCTATCTCGGCAATTGCGCCCATGGCGCGCCGAACATCGGCCGCCAGGCGGCGCTGCTCGCAGGCTTGCCGAAGAGCACGGGCGGCGTGTCGGTGAACCGGTTCTGCTCCTCGGGCCTCCAGACCATCGCGATGGCCGCGAACTCCATTCGTTCCGACGGATCTGACTGCATCGTCGCGGGCGGCGTCGAGAGCATCTCGATTCCGGGCGGCGGCTCGCCGAAGGAATGGGTCGATCCGGACCTGCTCAAGACCGCGCCTGCCATCTTCATGGCGATGATCGACACCGCCGACATCGTCGCCGAGCGCTACAAGCTCAGCCGCGAATACCAGGACGAATATTCGCTGGAGTCGCAGCGCCGCATGGCCGCAGCCCAGCAGGCGGGCAAGTTCAAGGACGAGATCGTCCCGATGAAGAGCAGGATGAAGGTGGTCGACAAGGCGACCAAGGCCGAGTCGATCGTCGACTACGTCGTCGACCGTGACGAGTGCAACCGCCCCGAGACGACGCTCGAAGGCCTCGCCAAGCTCGAGCCGGTGAAGGGCCCGGGCAAGTATGTCACCGCCGGCAATGCCAGCCAATTGTCGGACGGCGCCGCCGCCGTGGTGCTGATGGAAGCCAAGGATGCCGAGAAGCGCGGCCTCAATCCGATGGGCCGCTTCGTTGCCTGGGCTGCCGCAGGCTGCGAGCCGGACGAGATGGGCATCGGTCCCATCTTTGCCGTGCCGAAGCTGCTCAAGCGTCACGGCCTGAAGATCGACGACATCGATCTCTGGGAGCTCAACGAGGCCTTCGCCAGCCAGTGCCTCTATTCGCGCGACAAGCTCGGCATCGATCCCGACAAGTACAACGTCAATGGTGGCTCGATCGCGATCGGCCATCCCTTCGGCATGACCGGCGCGCGTCTCACCGGCCATCTGCTGCAGGAAGGCAAGCGCCGCAAGGCCAAGTGGGGCGTCGTGACCATGTGCATCGGCGGCGGCCAGGGCGGCGCCGGCCTGTTCGAGATCTACAGCTGAGGCGATCGCGTCACTGAATGCGAAAGGGCACGGCGCAAGCCGTGCCCTTTTCGTTTGAGCTGTATCCACATCGTCATTGCGAGCGGAGCGAAGCAATCCAGAGTCTCGCCGCGGAGGCAGTCTGGATTGCTTCGCTTCGCTCGCAGTGACGGAGCGCGCCCTTACGCCCTTGCCACCACCGCCGCGAACACCACTTCGATCAGCGTGCCGGAATTGGCCGCGCTCTTGATGTTGAACTGGGCGCGGTTGGCTTCGACCAGCGCCTTGGTCAGCGACAGGCTGAGCGCCGAATTGTCTGACGCGTCGCCCGGCGGCGGGGTGCGGAACGGCTCCATGGCGGCCGCGACTTCCTGTTCGCTGAGGCCATGGCCGGTGTCGCGGATACGCAGGCACACCTCGCCGCGGTCGTTGAGCGCGGTCGAGACAATGACCTGGCCGCCGGCACTCGCGAGCCGGATCGAGTTGGAGATCAGGTTCATGCTGACCTGCCGCAGCGCGCGCGTATCCGCCGTGACCTGCGGCAGCGCATGCCCAAGCGAGGTGCGGATGATGATGCGCTCGCGGTTGGCCTGCGGCTGCATCACCACGACGCAGGCTTCGACGAGGTCGTTGAGGTTGAGATTGGCGAAGGTGAGGTCGAGCTTGCCGGTCTCGATCCGTGACAGCTCCAGGAGATCGTCGATGATGGTGATCACGCGCTCGCCGGAGGCGCGGATGTCCTTCATGTACTCGCCATAGCGCTCGTTGCCGAGCGTGCCGAAGCGCTCCGAGATCATCACCTCGGCAAAGCCGATGATGGCATTGAGCGGCGTGCGAATCTCGTGGCTGATCCGCGCCAGCATGTCGGCCTTGGCATTCGCCGCGCCGTCGACGAGACGGCGGGCTTTCGTCAGCTCGCTCTCGCCCTGCTTGCTCTGCGACAGGTCGCGGAACACGGCGAAGAAGTTCGGGCCGCCGGGCCTGGTGCGACCCATGATCATGGCGAGCGGCAGCGCGCCGCCGTTCTTCTCGCGGCCCAGCACCTCGCGGCCATGGTCGAGCAGGCTCGCGATGTCCTGGCTCTTGACGCTTTCGAGATAGTTGGCGACGACATGCTGGCTCTCGGGCACAAACAGCGTCGCCAAATTCTGCTGCATCAGCGTCTCGCCGTCATAGCCGAACAGCGCCTCGGCGCTGCGGTTGCAGGCGTGGATGTTGCCTTCGGCATCGAACATCACGATGCCCTCGGCCGTGGTGTCGAGGATCGCGGCGAGATCCTCCGCGTCCGCATCGCCCACCTCGGGCTCGAGCTCGGGCGCGTAGGGGAAGGATTCGGCAACAACAGTCTCGGCGACGGGCTCTGCGACAACAGGCGGCGCGGCGATCGGCGGCGCAGCGATGACAGCAGTCACTTGCGGCAGCGCGCAGATCAGCGCATGCGCGCCGTGGCCGTCCCAGTCGATGGTGTGCAGATGCGCTTCAGTCGTCGCAAGCGGCTGCTCGCCATTGGCTGATGTCGCGCTGATCGTCACCGGCGTGCCGGCCTGCGACGTGCTGCTGGCCGCGGATACGCCGAGCTCGACATAGAGCGCGTCGAGCCCGCCGGCATCTTCGAGCGCGCTCACGCTGGCATAACCCATGCGCGCGAGGAAGGCGGGGTTGGCGTAGAGCAGGCGGTCGAGGCGATAGATCAAGATGCCCGTCGGCAAAAGGTCGAGCAGCGTGCGGTCGCGTGCACTGTCGCCGCGTGCCGGCGGCACGGGCTCGGTCAGCCATTCGGCCGCAGCCGACGGCGCTTCAGGCTCGAGCAGCGGCTCGTGCGTGGTCTCCGCGTCCGGCGGATCAGACGTCACGGAACCGATCGTCTCGCGCTCGCGTTCGAGCCGCTCGGACAATTGCCGCGCCAGCTCGTTGAACGCGCTGTTCTCGACCGGCGTCAGCGTCGGCGCTCTGGCATCGCCGGGCGGACGGAACGGGACGACATTGGGAGGCGTTTCCACGGATGTTTCCAGATCGGTTTGCTGTGAATTCGCTTCGGTGAAGGGTTTTGGCAGTTCAGGTTCAGGCTCGATTGTCGGCGGAGGCGGCTCGATCAGCGGAGGCGGTGCCTCCGGCTCCGGCTCCGGTTCGACCACATCGGCCGAGAGGCTCTGCCGCGTCGGCGGCGCGGCCAGCAGCTCGTAGCGGCGGAGCGCATCGAGCCGGTTGAGGCCGTCGAGATCGCGGCAGACGCCAAAGCCCTTGAAGCCCGCGAAATTGCGCTCGCGGTCATAGACGGGAAGGCCCGCAAGCTCGACCGGAAAATGCTCGCCGCCATCGGCTGGCCAGTTCACGGTGATGCCGGCCCAGGTGTCGTGGCTGGCGAGCGCCTGCGCCACGCGCCCGTCCGGATCGAGCGCAAATTCGTCGGCGATCTCGCGCCAGGGCCGGCCGAAGCCGGCAGCCGTGTGCGCGCCGATCAAATGGATGAACTCGCCGGTTGCGAGCACAAAGCGGCCCTGTGCATCCACCTGCCACAGGAAGCGCAGCGGATGCTGGCGCGGTTGATCCGCGTGTTCAGACCGCGGCTCCGCGTGTCCATGCGGCGGCTCGACCATGCCGGCCCTGATCGGCGCGGCTTGCGGCGGCACGATGGCTGCGAGCGGGTTTTCAACCGGAGTTTTGGCCGGAGCATCGCTCGCCGCTTCGAAATTGTCTTGGACGTTGTTTGGGACGTTGTTTTGAACGTTGTCTTGAACCGGTTCTTGAACCGGTGCTGCCTCCGCCGCCGTCTCTTCTGCGGCCGGCTCGGGCGCGTGCGTGACGATCTCCGCTGGCACCGGCGTTTCGACCGGCTCGGCGAAGGCGTCGAACAGCGCGATTCCGCTCGGAGCTTCGGTCGATGGCGGCTGCTCGCTCAGTGTCTCGACGGCCTGTTGCACGGGCTGAACCGGTGCTTCGGGCGCGGCGTCCGGCGTGCTCTCGGCCACGACCGCGTCAGGCCCCGCCTGCGCGATGATGGGTTCGATCAGCGCGACAAGACCGATGTCGCTGCCGACCCCGACCCGTTGCAGCACCATGTTGCCGATGCCGATCGGCATCACGACGCGGCCGTGGGCAAGCGCATCGCTGCGCGCCTGCTCGAGGCCGGCCTCGCCAAGATCGCGAAAGCCGAGCAGGGGACGGGCGGCCTCGCTCGCGCCGATGAACATGCCGTCGGGCGCGAACGCCGCCATCGGCACCTCTGCGCCGTCGACCAGGCGATGCAGGCGCTCGACCAGCGGCATGGTGCGCCCCGTGGCGTCCATCGCGGTGACGAGCACGGCGTTTCCGCCGTCGGCAAATTCGAGCCGCGCGCAGGCGCACGTCATGAGCGTGCCGAACGCCGCGCCGAAGCCGCGCAGCCGCTCCAGCCTGACCGCGCCGCCCGCGGGCAGCCGGCGGGCAAGCTGGGTGATCTGGCGGCGATGGCTGTCGGCCGGTCCGAAAATCTTTTGCGCGAGGGCGGCGGCATTGGCCGCGCCGAAAAATCTTGCGCCGACCGCATTGGCCCACAGCACGCGCGTGCCGTCGAGCGACCAGAGCCACGCGGGCAGCGGAGAGGTCGCATGCACGGCCAGCCGCGGATCGCCCACGCCTCGCAACTGGAAATCCGAACTACTCATCCAACCGGCTTGCTTGAACTGTCATGCGTCTGGTGCGGCGGCTGCCGGGAATGGCAGCCTTAAGAAAGGGTTAGTATCGCGCGCGGGCGCGGGCAGGTCCACGGCCCCAGCCTACGGGACAAGGCCTAAAGCCGCGATAACCTTAATCCGGCCGGCCCCGCAAGCCGCACCGCGGGGACATCCACGTCATTCCGGAGCGCGACGAAGTCGCGGGTCCGGAATCCATTCATCCACTGACTCTGTCGCTCGATGGATTCCGGGCTCCCTCGCTCCGCGGGGGCCCCGGAATGACGGAAGAGGCGTTATCGCGCCGCACCTGACTACCTCAACCCCCGGTTCCCCCGCTGCGGAACCTCACCCTCTCCGGGATTAAATTTCGCGCCGCACCCCGCGATCACATTGCGTTGCACAATATTGACATGTTACGCAGCAATACTACCGGGCGTTGGACGAGCCATCGTTTGTTTCGCGTATCCAGTCTTCGTACCCGCTGAATTGAGGCCCAGATTGGGGCCCGGCGGGCGCGCCAGAAGGCTCACTCCATTTTCCAAATACCGTGAGGGACAACCATGACAGGTGCGACTGATCCATTCTCTGCCTCCGTTATTCCGTTCGAGGTTCCGGAGCAGGTGCGTGCGCTCGCCGAAAAGGGCGTTTCGCAGGCCCGCGAGGGCTATGCCAAGTTCAAGGACGCGGCCGAAAGCCATAACGGCACCATCGAGGCTGTGTTCACCTCCGCCCACAAGGGCGCGAGCGAGTACACCGCCAAGCTGATGGAGTTCATGAAGGCCAACACCCAGGCCCATCTGGACTTCACCCAGGAGCTGTTCAGCGTGAAGTCGCCGACGGATGCGTTTTCGCTGTGGACCGCCCATTCCAAGCAGCAGCTCGAGACCTTCCAGGCCCAGGCCAAGGAGCTCGCCGAGATCACCCAGCGGGCCGCCAGCGCGGCCGCCGAGCCGATCAAGGCCTCCGCTGCCAAGCTCTACCCCGCCGCCTGAGCGGATTGGGCTTGAATTGATTAAGAAACCCGGGCCGTGAGGCCCGGGTTTGGTTCTGCAAATAACGTTGCTTAGAGCGGCAATTATCGGGTTTTGCGGCCTTGCCAAAAACGGCCGTTGCACCTAGTTTCCGCCCCGTCCAGCCCCCCTCGGTATCGGCCCTATCAAGGGCGCCCCCAGAGGCGGCTCGCAAGGATGCAGTTGTAGCTCAGTTGGTTAGAGCGCCTGTCTGTGGAACAGGAGGTCGGTGGTTCGAGCCCACCCAACTGTACCAGCACAGTTGAACTGCCCCGCATCTCTACATCTTACTGATAGACCTGACGTATTTGCGCCACCCGGCGGGTCGTCCCGACCCAACCAAGTGTGGGCCGCGGGCACAACAACGTTGATTTGCATCAAGGGCGTGACAGAGACAACGTCGATAACGGCAACGAGCCGCGAACGGTGCGGTGGCGCATTCGCATCCTCAATCAGCGGGGATCATCATGCCGTACTCCCGGCCTAACGATCCAAGTCGTCGCCTTGTTCTCAGCGCGCTTGCGGCGCTGCCAGCATTCTCCGTGCCGCTCGTTGCCAATGCGCAGGCGCAAACAACAACCGCGCAAGCACCCGTTCCTACCGGGGGCGGCTTTTCGTTCGCTGCGGTCGGCGATACCCGACCGATGATGTACCTACCGTTGAAAGAGGGACAACCGGACCTCAGCAAGTTCTTCGTCGAGATGTTCGGGTTGGTCATGCCGGAAAAGGTCGCCGAGGCCGTCGTGGCGAAGGATGTGAAGATGATCTTCGATCCGGTCACGAAGGACCTGATCAAGGTCGTCATGCCGTTTGCATCCAAGACGGAAGTGATGACCCTGACGGTAGATAAAGGTTGGGTCACTGAGGCATCCGTTGAAGACTTGAAACTGCTTCCTGGAGTGCATCGAACGATGTTTCGGCTTCAGGGCGGCGAATGGGTCACCCGTGAAATCGTGAAGGACGTTCAATCCGGTCGCGCCAAATTCGTGGTCAACAGCGGTGACGCCGTCTGGTGGGGCAATCAGGGCTTGACTGTCAGTGACAGCCCATACTGGAAGCGCGTGAACGATACGATGTTGAAGAAGCTACCCGCGCCGGATGACGAGATGCGCGCAGCCGGTCTGGATGGCCGTTTTTTCATGAGTGTGGGCAATCATGAGGTGTGGGCCGACCCAAAGATTGACGGCGTTCTTTCGGCTGTGCCGTATCTGAAAAAATTCGGCGTCACGCCGGAAAACCTCATCTACAAATTCGACTTCAAGGGCACCCGCTTCATCTATCTCTGGAGTGGCAAGTACGATTACCGTTCGCCGTCGCTGTGGGACGCCGATCGGCCAAAATATGCCGAGCAGATGACCCAGCTTCAAAAGTGGATGGACGAGGCGAAGGCCAATGGCATTCTGAAGGCGTTTATCGTCTTCCATTATCCTGTGTTTGCGAGGTCAGGGTTAGGCCCGATCCCGGCTCCCGATAACCCGCACAAGGTGATTGCGTCGTATGCCAAGGACATGGAGGTGGTCGTATTGAACGGGCACGTCCACACCACGGAAATCTACGACGTGGATGGGGTAAAGTATCTGATGTTGGGCGGTGGTGGCGCAGAACAAGACCCGATCCTGCCAGGACGAACCAGCATCAAGGTGCCCGCTGACTATCCGCAGGACCTCTACTGGAAGGGCCAGCCTCCGCAAGAGGAGTACAACTACGTGCTGGTGGACGTTGAACCAGGCCAGAAGACGAAATTCACCCTCAATCGCTTCCGGCCGTGGTCGGCAGAGCCATTCGGGACCGAGGAACTCTTCAAGTGAGCAGGATGCCGGTGTTTACGGGAGTGAGGTTCTGGCGACAGCTATTCTGATCATTCACGGCTTGGTCGCGGTCGCACTGCTTGGCGCGATAACACACCAGACTTTAGCGGCATGGGGATCGGCGGCCGCACGACCCGGCTCGTTCTTCGGCCGCTTTCGTTCCATACCGTCGGCCTCGTTCGCCAATGCCGTGGTAGTCCTGTATGCCGTTTCCACGCTGCTGGGTGGGGTCGTTTATCTTTATTTCCGTGTGGAGGTCAGGCCTGAACTGGAGCGTGCGGGTCACTGGCATGTCCTCGGCTTCTTCGACCTCAAGGAACATTTCGCGGCAATCGGGTTGGCGTTGCTGCCCGCCTACTGGGTTTGCTGGCGACGGCCGCTTGCCAACGAACCTGCTCAGACGCGCACGGCGCTGACCTCGATGCTTGCCTTCATCATCTGGTGGGGCTTTCTGTCGGGTCACGTCGCTAACAACATCATGGGTTTCGGCTCATGACATCATCAACCCCATTCCGCCGCTTTGCATTCGCATTCGGGACCACGTTCGCGGTCCTCTACGTGGTCGCACTCGCAAAGGATCTTGCTCTTTTCACCGTTTTCCCGTCGCTCGGCATCGTGCTCGCGGGCACGCATCATTCGCGAGACGTTGCTGACCCTGCGATGGGATTTCTAGCTCCAGCGATGTACTGGTACGGGTGGGCCGCGACGGCCGCGCTCGGGGCACTGATCGTCGCCCTCGTTGCTGCGTCGTTCGCCGAACGTTTGGCGCGGTACGTTTGGTCGGGATGGGTGTGGGTAATTCCCGTCCTCTCGATGATCGCTTGCGTCTATCTCACTCTGCCTTGGTTTCGACTTTAGCTCGGTTCTCAAAATCGCGTAGTCGCGTTGTCGCCGCTTCACTCGAATACAACCCCACTGTCACTGTAATTATCGTGTCTCACTTGAGGGTGCAGTCCAGAAGACCAACTGCCAAGTCCGAGTTTGACCCATTTCGGACGGGCTTTGATCTGGATCAATGGCAACCTTTACGTTGCTGTTTTTCATTTAGGCATTTCGCACCTGAAACGATTACCTGTGAGCTTGTTCACTGGGATGAAGCAAAAGGTGGACCGCATGCACGCGATTAATCGACGTCTTTTTCTCGCCGCCGGCTCTGCCGCATTGACTTACTGCACAACGATCCCGCCAGCAGGCGCGCAATCTGTCTCGCCAACCGAAGCGCGACAGATTGCGGAGGATGCTTACGTTTATGGCTACTCGCTGATCACAACTGAAGTGACGCGGGTGCAGATGAGCAACGTTCCAAAGGTAGGCGGATTCACAAGTCCGACCGGTCAGTTCGTCAACGTTCCCCGCTACCCGCCGGCTGACTATCGCGGTGTGTCGGCGCCCAATGCCGATACGCTCTATTCGGTTGCTTGGCTCGACCTTGCCGAGCCGCAGGTGTTCAGTCACCCCGACATGGGCGATCGCTTCTATCTCTTCGAGATCACGGACCTCTGGATGTCGGATTCAGAATCATCACCGGGCAAGCGCACGACCGGCGGAAAGGCTGCCAACTACCTGTTCACCGCCCCGGGCTGGAAGGGTGACGTGCCGGCAGACATGCAGCACTTCCCTATGGCGACACGCTACATGGTCATTCTCGGCCGCACCTACGCCGACGGCAGCGAGGCCGACTACAAAGCCGTCAACGCGCTGCAGGCGCAATACAAGATCACACCGCTTTCCGCTTGGGGCAAGCCCTATGCCGCGGTAACGCCGCCTGTGAATCCCAATCCCGGGTTTAGCATGACCGACAAGCCGCAGACGGTCATTCTCGACATGGGAACGGAAGGCTACTTCAATCTCATGGCCAAGCTCATGGCTGCTGCAGCCCCAGCGGCCGCGACAGATGTGCCGATGCTCGCAAGCATGGCGAAGATCGGCATCGTGCCCGGCAAACCGTTCGAGATGAGCAAGCTCGATCCAGCCGTACAGGGAGCGCTGAAGGACGTCCCTCAGGCCGCTCTGAAAAAGATCGAAGCCAACAAGGATAACCTCGGTGCGGTGGTCAACGGCTGGTCGATTACCAAAGGTCTCGGTACCTACGGCCCCTCCGATTACATGAGACGCGCGGTGGTCGCGGCTTTCGGTTGGCCCGCCAACCAGGAGCGTGACGCCGTCTATCCGAACACCGAGAAGGATTCGACGGGACAGACGCTGAGCGGTGCAAACAAGTACACGCTGACGTTCGCAAAGGATGCGACACCGCCCGTCGATGGCTTCTGGTCGTTCACCATGTACATGATTGATCAGGGCTGGTGGTTCGTCCCCAATCCGCTCAACAAGTTCACCGTCAGCATGCGCGACAACCCGAAATTCAATCCCGACGGCTCGCTGACCCTCTACTTCCAGAACGAGTCCCCGGGCGCGGACAAGGAAGCCAACTGGCTCCCGGCGCCGAAAGGCGAATTCGTCCTGATGCTGCGCATGTATTGGCCGAAGGAAAGGCCGCCTTCGATCATCGACGGGAGCTGGAAAGTTCCGCAAGTGGTCAAGGTAAGTTCATAGCCACCACAATTGGCTCACTTCGGAAACTGACTTCGGCCCCGCTCGAAAGCGAGAGTGGGGCCGTCTCATATTTCAAACGACCGCTTCTGGGATTATCACCAGCACCAACGCTCGCCGCCCTTGGGTCATCCGTTGGCCCTCATGACGCTAGTCGAAAGCTACGCCTATCTTGAAAGCGCTTCGCCAGACCACACGGCATGGCAGCTTCAGGTTATCTTCGGGTACGATCAACGTGAACGCGGCAGGAATGGTCGCGCTCCCGTCGGAAAGCTGCAAAGCGGCACCCGTAACCGAGAGATTACGAATAATGCAGGATGTCTTGTTGCGACCATACTCAATTAGCGCCGGCTTCGAAACGCGATAGCGGGGCGCAATCCGGGTTTCGACCACGAGATCACTCCCAATTCAGTCCATGTTCATCAGTCGATTCATTGATCCAAAGCAGAGCCGCTCTGGTATCCAACCAAACCAGCCGCTCTTCTTCGGACTCGTCGTCGGAATTCATGTGCAGGACGAACTCGTTCTCGGCGACCCTGAAAAGGCTATCGCACGCCTGACATTCGGTAAGCGTTTGCACGGCGATAAACGAATATTTTCGCGTAACGACGAGGTGCATGAAAAATTGCAGATATCAGAAATGAACTTCCGTATAATCACTGGTGCAAGTTAACGCACCCTTAACGATATCCGCGATTACGGTGACAGTCTCGCGATCCGGCGGCCGCGCCTGACCCTCCACGATCAGGGACATGGCGAGTGGCATATGCCGCTCTGGCTTATTGACCGCGCGGCACTCGATACCCCGAGCTTCGCAGCTTCAGGACGTGCGAGGTTGCGAATTCAGCAGCGGATAGGCGCGCGGCCACGTACGTCTGCGAGGCGAGTAACAGGCAATCGAAAATGCAATCGTCGTCATCGCACTCGCGATTTGAAGCCAGGCACCCATCGATCTCTCTCCCTCAAGACAGCCTCGGTCAGAAGCAGCAGGGAGTCCGTTAGTTCCCTCATCCGGAAAAAAATCGACAATCCGCACGGCGGACCTTTTCCTCGCCCTAGGGGTTCTCAGCGCAGCAGGGATGAACAATGCTGACGGAGCTGAGCAATGAACGGAATTATCTATCTTGTCGGTCTCGTCGTCGTGGTTCGCGCAATTCTCTCGTTCCTGGGATTGCGTTGATCGAGCGCCGCCGACTGATCCGAATCGCAACACGCAGTGCGCGCCTGTGCCAGCACGGGCGCGACTGCCGGCATCGCCAGCAGATTGAGAGCGCGCCTCACGACCACGGTCTCGCGCGCATCAACCCTGCTCGCAAATAACTTCAAATACAGTGCGCCCCGGACGCGACGTCACGGTGATCTTGGCGTTCAGCCGTCGGACGAACGCCTTCACGACCTGCATCCCGAAGCCCTTGCTTCGATCGATGTCAAAGTCGTCCGGAAGCCCGCGCCCCTCGTCGGAGATTTGCAACCGCCATCCGCTCCCGAGCGCCTTGAAGTCAACCGCGACATTGCCGTGCTCGCCAGCCAGATACGCGTATTTGAAGCTGTTGGTGACCAGCTCTGCCACCAAAAGACCCAGCCCGCTCGCGAGGTCGGTCGGGACCACGATCGGCTCGGCCGTGAGATTGATCGCGTCGATCTGGGCTGGTGCGGTCTGTTTGAGGCTCTCGCATAATCTGCGGAGAAAGTCGCTGACGTCGACGTCTTCCATGCTGCCGGTCAGATGCAGCTGCTTGTGAATCGTGGCAATCGCGAGCACCCGGTTTCCGGCCATGTCGAGCTGGGCTTTGACATCTTCGGTTGCCGCGCTGCGGCTTTGCAGTGACAGTATCGATTGCACGAGCTGGAGTGAATTCATGAGACGATGATCGCCTTCGCGCATCAGCGTTTCTTTTTGGCGCACCATCTCTTCGGCCAGAAGCCGCGCACTGTGCTCGGCGGCAACAACCCGGCGCAACTCCAGCAGCTTCATGACCTGGTTGGCCATCAGGCGCAGAAAGGCCTTCTGGGTCTCGTCCAGATTGCGCGGCTTGTAGTCGAGGACGCAAACGGTGCCGAGCGGATAGCCTTCGGGTGTTTGCAAAAGTGCGCCGGCGTAAAAACGCAGATGCGGGTCGCCGGTCACCAGCGGATTATCCGCGAAGCGACGGTCCTGCGTCGTGTCAGGGACGATGAACAGGCCGGGCTGCAGAATGGCATGCGCGCAAATCGAGCTGTCCAACGGGGTTTCGCGAACGCCCAATCCGACCTCGGCCTTGAACCATTGGCGGCCCTGGTCGATCAGATTGATCACCGAGATCGGAGTGCCGCAGATCGCGGATGCGACCTCGACGACCTCGTCGAAGTCAGCCTCTCGAGGCGTGTCGAGAATGCCATAGGCCCGAAGGGCACCAAGGCGAAACTCTTCGGCACTGTGCAAGTCCGCTTTCAACGATAACTCTATCTTCGCTGGTTATGTCGGGTGCGCGCAGGTCACCCTTGTGGGTGCGCAGATGATTGGCGGGCGGTGACTGTCCGCATCTGTGCCGAGATCGTCATAATGTCGTCTATCGCGAACTGGAACGCCAGTCCGAAATGTCACCTTGAGGTTGGAACCAACCAGACAAGGGGACTATTCGTGCATTTCTGGGTAGGCACACCGCGCCCCGGGTTCACCAGCCGCTGATACTGAACCGCAAAGTTATACGCGTTGGCGCCGGTCGGCATCGCCGCGAACAGCACGACGACGCCGGCCGCGACCGGTGCAGGCCGAGCAGTTTTGCGAGCCCGAACGCGGCCGCCGAGATCGCCAGTGGTTTCAGCGCGCACATCACGAGGATATCGAGCTTCTCGCCCTTCGCCTCGAAGCGGAACAGATTGATACCGAGCGCGATCAGCGCGGCCGGCGATCCCGCTTGTGCGAGCATCTCGATGATCCTGTCGACGGTGGGATTGAGACCGAGCCGAGCCAAGCGCCAGGCGAGGCCGAAGCCGATTGCCAGGATGATCGTATTGCGTGACAGATCCAGAGGCACGAACACGCGATCAGAGCGCTTGTCGTACTAGAGAGAAATCTAGGGAAGGGGCGATTTTGAGAGCATGAAGGCTCCGATCAGGAAGGTGATGAGAGACCCGAAGCCCACCAAAACAGAGCCGCAATAGCTGACAATCACCATCTTCTCTGCGACCAATTCGGCAAGGCCGTTTTTATGTTCAAGCGAGTGTGGCTCGAGAAGTCGCTTCGCTTTGGAGCTGCCAAGCCACTCCCGCATCCCCGTGTTTAGCCATGCAAGGAAGCCACATAGGACTGCTAGAGTGATCCCGAGGATAAAATAGCCCGCTGATTGCGAGAGGTACTTGTTGTAGTTATGGGCATCCTTTGAAATCAAAAGGAAAGGGCCACTGTTGATGAATATAAGTGAAGCAAGTATCCATTTTGACATTTCGGCATTGTAGCTTTGAGCTGCATTTTGCCGCGATAATTCATAATTTAGACGTTCAACTGAACGGTCTGAGTCTGGTCTATCGATTTGGCTTTCGCTGGTACTCATCGATCTCCCCCAATCTTCCGTGTCATGCCAACTCGTTGATTGGCACCGGAGTGTAATCTGCTTTGCACAAACTCGCTACCGGTAGGCTTCGCGGCCCTAGCTATCGATCCGAATAGGGGACACGGGCCGGCTTTGGTATTGCCGCTCATGAGGGAAGGTTGAAAGTGACCGACGCTCGCGGTGGATAGTCACACGCGAAGCTGCTGGTTGAAGGCCCGCCTCGCCCCCGAATTACGGTGACAGTGCTGGACTGCACCCTTAAGTGAGACGCGATTTTACGGGGCAGAAGCGGACATCAGCGCGGCCGACGGCCTCCGCTGACTCCATCGAAAATGACCCCTATCGGAAGTCGGTGGGCCCAATTTGACCGTCCGCCGTTGGCAGGTATCGCAGCCATTCGCCTGATCGGATGCCTCGGGATTACGGTGAAAGTGCACTAAACCCTCGATCCTGCAAGGCACGCGCTACCCGCAACGCGTATCGAGGTCAATTTTGTGCACTGTCACCGTAACTCTGGGAGCCCTATGGAAGCCTCTGGCTCGTTCGGCCTCCGTGGCCGAAGGGGCTGCCCTTGGTCTCTACTGGGCGCTGCGTGTCTTCCGTTGTCTGGTATTGCCAGGCGATGAGTAGCCTAACCAGATCCGACGCCTCGCACCCGTGCGTATCAGGTAGCCAATCGTTTCGACCTCCAGTCAGGCCAGCGTTGAGCTTGTCCCAAAAACTGAAGTATGGCTTCACCGTGCGAAACACGACGTGCTCGGCCCCTTTGCTGGAATAGACAGCGATATCGTTGACCTGCTCCCAGCTCTCAATGGAAATCAATGCGAATGAAAAAACTTGCGCTGGCTTTTACTGTTTTGGCTCTTCCTGCAATCGCTTGGGCCGAGGAAGCCGACGAGAAACTGGCGCCGACCATCTCGTGCGATCAATTCCGAGAGAGGCTTAGGGATGCTCTTTTGGGAAACCGAGAAGGCATCGCGCTAGTCGATCTTTTTACAGGGCCGAAAAAGGAGAAATTCGAGGTGTCAGGCATACAGGCGGCCATCACGTGCAGCCGAGTAGGAATGTTCGAGGGATTTGGAGCATCTCTGCTCGAGACCGACGACGGGAGTGCTCGACGTTACGCGCGATTTTCAGCTGCAGCCGTGAGAGCGACAGAGCCAAGCTTCGATCACGCTGCCGCGCTCACGTTTGTCGTGAGCCTTGCCAAAACAGCTCTGCAGGAGGCCCGCCGAAACGAAAGGAGGTCTGGGTGGTTGACA
The DNA here is from genome assembly GCF_049993385.1 of Bradyrhizobium sp. McL0616. NCBI lineage: Bacteria > Pseudomonadati > Pseudomonadota > Alphaproteobacteria > Hyphomicrobiales > Nitrobacteraceae > Bradyrhizobium > Bradyrhizobium sp. McL0616. The sequence goes on along the minus strand of NZ_CP188255.1, from coordinate 7,663,137 downwards.
GGTAATGCCGAAGAGAACCTAGGGTCCTACGTAGTTGACTATACGATGCACAATGCGTTGGTAAGCACCCAGATTGACCTCCGGTACAAACAAGAGCACCTTGAGTAATTTCCTTCTAGGTTGGAATTGCGGTGACAGTGCAGTCCAGCACTGTCACCGCAATCCTGTTCGATTCGACACCCGATGAGCTATCTCATCAACGTCGCTCTCGTCGCCCGTAAGCGACAGCCCAATGTAGGTTTCAGCCTCCACTTCAATTGTCCTTCCTTGCAGTTCGAACTTTACTGTCTCCAATTCCTGAGAACCAACTACAGACCAGTCTGCATCAAGCACTTTCGCGCCTATGTCGCGCAGAACCTCAACCAAAATGCGTCGAAGACGCTGATCGAACTCTGGGCCCAATATTTTTGTCTTCGTCATAGACGATCCCTTAGAATCCCAAGTCCTTCCCGCCAGTTCTGCTTGATGACTCAATTATTTCCTCCCACGACTTGCCTGCGTTACGCAACCATTCAATTGTTGGTCCGAGCTTGTCGCCTTACTTGCTGAGATTCCTTTCATAGATCTTGGAGTTACGGTGACAGTGCACAAACTCCACGACATCAGCGACATCAATTTAGTGCACTGGACTGCACCGTCACCGTAACTCAACGCTCTTGGCTTGGCCTGGTTCGGCTTACGGGGCAGAAGCGGACATCAGCGCGGCCGACGGCCTCCGCTGACTCCATCGAAAATGACCCCTATCGGAAGTCGGTGGGCCCAATTTGGCCGTCCGCCGTTGGCAGGTATCGCAGCCATTCGCCTGATCGGATGCCTCGCGGGTCAATGCCTCGGTGCGAGGCGACGTAGTCGATCTCGCCGCGCGTGGTGCCGATATCCATCAGCTCCCCGTCACTTAATTCGGACAAGGTGGCGCGCAATTTTTGGCGTTCGCGGCGCTGCAGAAAGGCATCCCAACATTTCCAGATGAAGCTCGGTAGATGCCGGGTCGATACGGATGTCCGTTCCAGCCATGTTGTGCCCTGCGTCGTGCTCATTGCGGTGTCTCCTGGGACGGTGTTTTTCCACCGGCACCAGGGTGCCGCGAGATCGGCGGGCACGCTTGACCGGCAGCTTACATTTTCCTCACCGGCAGCTTATTCTTGCGACTACCAGCGAGGCCAAAGGGCTGCTCGGTTATCGGGGGCCCTTATCCAGGGAGATTCGCATCTTGCGCTGTCTCTTCGAGGAGTACGTATTCGACACTGACCGGCGCGAGCTGCATCGCGGGGCGGACGTCGTCTCCGTCGCGCCGCAGGTGTTCAATCTGCTCGATTACCTGATCCGCAACAGGGAGCGCGTCGTCAGTAAAGACGACCTCATTAATGCGGTTTGGGATGGGCGCAGCGTTTCGGATGCAGCGCTGACGACCCGGCTGAATGTCGCCCGAAGCGCAATCGGCGATTCCGGGGAGGAACAGCGCCTGATCAAGACGTTACCGCGCAAGGGATTCCGTTTCGTTGGACAGGTGCGGGAGGCGCGAGAAGTTGCGGACCCGAATCCGCGCGATGCGCCCGAGAGCGCTCCTGCGCCCCCCGACAAGCCTTCCATCGCCGTGCTGCCGTTCGAGAACATGAGCGGCGATCCCGAGCAGGAGTATTTTGCGGACGGGATGGCTGACGAAATCATCACCGCGCTCTCGCGGTTCAAATCGCTGTTCGTAATCGCTCGCAATTCGAGCTTCACTTTCAAGGGCAAGGCCGTCGATATCAAGGAGGTCGGGCGCAGGCTTGGCGTGCGCTATGTCCTTGAGGGGGCCGTGCGCAAGGCGGCAGGGAAGGTGCGCATCACAGGGCAGTTGACTGATGCGGTGACGGGCGCGAACATCTGGGCGGACAGGTTCGAGCGTGACCTGACAGACGTTTTTGCTCTCCAGGACGAAGTCACGGTCGCCGTTGTCTCGACCATTCGGCCAAAACTGGTTCAAGCAGAAATTGAGATGGCGGTGCGACGGCGACCCGAGAACCTCACCGCATACGATTTTTTTCTACAAGCCACACAGCAGTTCAGTTTGATGACCCGCGAAGGGTTGGCCGAGGCGCTCCGATTGCTTCACCGCGCCTTGGAGCTTGACCCGAGGGCCGATTATGCCGCTGCTCTGGCAGGTGTCAGTCACATCCAAAACGTCGTTCAGGGCTATGCGATCGATCCTCAATTCGAGCGCAAGGAAGCAATTCGGCTTTCTCGCTTGGCCTTGAGCTTCGACGACAGTAATCCATTCACGCTAGCGATCGCGGCCGTTATCTCGGCAATGGTCGGAGATTGTGAAAGTGCGATTGAAATCGCAGACCGGGCGGTCGCGATCAACCCAAATTCATTTGATGCATGGAACGGCAGAGGATGGGTCTACATAATTGCGGGGCTGCCGGAGGAAGCAGTCTCGAGTTTTGAACGAGCCATTCGTATGAGCCCGGTAAACCCGACGCTATACCTGACGATTACTGGGATGGGGATGGCCTTTGTTGGGCTGCGTCGCTTTGACGAGGCCATCGTCGCCGCGAAGAAAGCCCAACGTCAGAACCCCTCCAATTCGCAGGCTTACCACTGCCTCGCGTCCGCCTTCGCCCATCTCGGACGTGACGCCGAGGCGCGTGATGCGGCGGCGCGGCTGCTTGAGGTCGATCCCGCCTTTACAATATCTGCGTTGATCGCCCGGGGCGGACAATCAAACTCGAGGCTGTTGATCGAGGGTCTTCGGAAGGCGGGGTTGCCAGAATGAACCGTGAGCACGCGCTGGCGCCGCCGCGTGAGCTTGATCGCTAACAGCGTAAGGCGGACGTAGCCTTGGTCGCGTCACGCTAACGGGTTTATGGGTAGACAGCCTATCTCACCCCCGCCACGATCATCACCACCACTGGCAACGTCACCGCCCCCAGCAGCGTGCCCAGCGCGACCGCGCCCGACACCGGGCTCACCAGCCGCTGATACTGAACCGCAAAAATATATGCGTTGGCGCCGGTCGGCATCGCGGCGAACAGCACGATGACGCCGGCCGCGGTCGGCGGCAGGTTCAACAGTTTTGCCAGCACGAACGCCACCGCCGGCATCGCCAGCAGCTTGAGTGCGCTCATGACGACGACACTCAACAGCTCGCCCTTCACCTCGAAACGAAACAGATTGATGCCGAGCGCGATCAGCGCCGCGGGCGATCCTGCCTGCGCCAGCAACTCGACCGTCCTGTCGACGACGGGATTGAGGCCGAAGCCTGTGAAGCGCCAGACGACGCCGAAGCCGATCGCCAGCATCAGCGGGTTGCGCGCGAGATCCGCGAGCACGGGCCGGATCACCGACAGCGGCGAGCCGGTCCGCTTGCGATCGACCAATTCCATTTGCAGGATGCCGCAGAGCCAGAGCAGCGGCGTGTTCACCGACAGGATCAACGCCATCGGCCCTGCGGCCTCGTTGCCCAGCGCCGAGAGCGTGAGGGGAATGCCGAGCATCACGATGTTGCCGTAGACCGAGCCGATCGCGAACACGACGCCGTCCTCGCGGTCCTCGCGCCGCGCGCGCAGCAGGGCCGAGATCGCCAGCGCTGCGATCCAGATGATGGCGAGCGCGCCGTAATAGGCGCCCCACATCCTCCAGGGGCTGACATCGGGGAATTCCGACACCACGATGGTGCGGAACAGCAAAGCGGGGATCGCGATGCTGAAGGCGAATTCGGAGATGCCCTTGTGCGCGCTCTCGGAGACGAAGCGAAACAGCACCGCCGCATAGCCGGCCGCGATCAGGGCAAACACCGGCGCGACGATCAACACGGTGGCCATGCGGTCCTCCCCTCACGGGGATATGGGCTGACCACCCCACGCGTTTTCGATGCTGGCATCATGCCCCTGTTTTGCCCGACGAGTCAAAGGGGCTTCGTAAAATCCGCAGAGGCTGCCTGGGCTTGGCTACTGTGCATGGGGTTGTTTTCGCGGTTTTTATCGCGGGGCGCCTTTGCCGCGGGGTAGGTGCGCTCCCTCTCCCGCTTGCGGGGGAGGGCAGGGGTGGGGGTATCGCCGCAAGCGAGGACCCCGACGCGGAGAGAGTCCCCACCCGCGGCTTCGGCGCGACCTCCCCTGCAAGCGGGAGAGGTGAACGGACCCGCAGCACCGTCCCCCAGTCTATCGGCGTCCGCCCTGTTGCCGAGACCGCACAGCTCCCGGTTTTCGCCTCCGTCCTCGTTGCCAACCAACCGGCGTTCACCCACACTCCGCGCTGACTCGACATTTGGGGGGATCGATGCCGGAATTTCGCTTGAGGAAGGCCGTTCTTGCTGCCGTCTCGGGGCTTGCCCTGGCCGTGCTGATCCAGCCAGGCAGCAGCTTTGCCTACACGCCTGAGCAGCAGCAGGCCTGCTCGCCGGATGCGATGCGGCTGTGCGGCGAGTTCGTGCCGAACGTGGACGCCATCACCGCCTGCATGATCCAGAAGAAGGCGCAGCTCTCGCCGCAGTGCCGGCCGTTCTTCCGCCAGGGACCGGAGCCAAGCGAGGTTCGCGCCGGCCGGCCGGCCAACATCAAGCCGCATACGGCGAAGAAGAGCACCAAGCCGAAGGCGACCAAGAAGAAAAAGTCCGAGGACAGCTAAGCGCTGCCGCGCGCTCCTGTTTCGAAACTCCGTCATGCCCGGGGCTGGCACTTGCGTTTCCGGTGTCGCCGTGTTTTGCGGCCCCCTCGCGTCAAAATGACAGAGGGCATCAGCCACGCGACAGCCTCCGGACTCCTTTTGTTCGCGTGCTCGCGCGGACGCCTGCGACAATCACCGGCGCATCCGATGGAAACGAACAGGGTGAGGCTTTGCGCGGCGAGGTTGTGGTCGGCCTTTGCCCTTGAAACTGCCGGGAAAACGCACGACTGAGCCTGTGCAAGGCGCTTCATGACGGTTTGTGTCCGCCGTCGCCCGAGGCAGTGTGACTCAAAAGCCAACACGCCTTGTTATTTTGTGGCGGCGACGCAACTCCTGATAAATTTTTCTTTCACGAATCAGCGCGGTGATTCATTTTCGTAGCCTGGGGTCAATCTGGAGGCCAGAGGTATGAACGTTATTGTTTTTGCATCGCGTAAAGGCGGCTCGGGCAAGAGTACCCTGGCCGCACATCTCGCCGCGCAGATCAAGGGGTCCAAGCCCATTCTGCTCGTCGACGCCGATCCGCAGGGGTCGCTCACGCTGTGGCACAAGCTGCGTGGCACCAACGAGCCGCCGATCAAGTCGGCGGTGAACTCCGTCAGTGGCATCGTCTCCGCTGCCAAGCGTGACGGATATGAATGGGTGTTGATCGACACGCCGCCGAACCTGTCGGCCGTCGTCGACGACGCGATCCGCAACGCCACGATGGTGGTCATTCCGGCGCGGCCCGGCGTGTTCGACGTCAACGCTGTGCAGGAAACCATTCAGATGTGCCGCGCGGCGCGCAAGCCTTACGCGGTCGTGCTCAACGGTGCTCCGGCCCGCCGCGACGAGGCCGAAAGCCCGATCGTCACGATCGCCCGCGAGGCGCTGGCCAAATTCCGTGCTCCGGTGTGGGGCGGCCAGATCACCAACCGTTCGGATTTGCTGATGGCGTTGAGCCACGGCGAAGGCGCGCGGGAATATCAGGCCGAGAGCCGTGCCGCTCAGGAAATTGCAAGGCTGTGGGCAGCGATCGAGCGTTCAGTGAAAGCTATTCGCGGCACGGCGTCGGCATCCGGCGCAATGCACAAGCAGGCTGCATAATTCCATCAACCATTCCCCGGACGAAAACGCGCGGAAGTCCGCGCGTTTTGCGTTTGTGGAGATGTCGATGAGAACTACGCCACCATCAGCATGTAGAACACGATGACCGGCGACAGTGTCAGGATCACCGACCAGATGCCGACGGCCCAGAGGATGTCTCCGGTGGTGAAGCTCTGCTGTCCGGCGTCGTAATGCGACGCCGCATCATTCTGATTATTCAAGATCGCCCCCGCGATTTCTTCGCTTATGGGGGTGAACGATGCGCGAGACGTTTTAAATTCCGGGTCGCAACTCTGGTCGCATTTTGAACGTGGCTTCTACCGCGGATTAACTATTCCCGCGGTCTCTCGTCAGCCTGCGAGCCAGACCCGAAACAGCAGCACCGGCATCAGGCCGAGCATCACGGCCCAGAAGCCGAACGACGACACCACCAGAATTCCCTGCAAAAGATCGGCGGATGCGAAGATTTCCGCGGCCGTCGGACGGATGCGATTCCCCATGGTCATTCCCCCTGTGTGAAGTCTTTGCAGCGGGACGATAGGCGCCATTGCGTAAACGAGGCGTGGACGCGCCATGCCGCGCCTGCGAACGCCGTTCGCCCGCGGTTAACCATGGCACCGCTCTCTCACACCCTCTCCCCGTTCTTACGGGGAGAGGCGAAGGACGGGCAGCTAAACCCATCCACTATGCTTGCGCCTGATCTCGTCGATCTGCTCCCACGCCGATGTCACGAAGTCCTCGGTCAGCCCGATGTCGCGGCGCAGCCAGGCGGACACCGGATATGCCGCGACTGGTCCATACTCAGGTCTGCATGAAAGGCGTCGCCAGATCGCCGTCAGGGCGTCGAGCCACCAACGATTCGCCATTGGCCGATTTTTCTAACCTCCGCTCGATCTCGCGATCGAGTTGGGCTGCGAGTTCGCTGCTCACTTCCACCATCGGCAGGCGCACTTCGGGGCTGTCGATCAGGCCGCATCGCCACAGCCAGTACTTCGCTGGCGCGGGACTCGGCTCGGCGAACAGCAGCCGCGTCAGCTCGGCGACCTCCTGCCAGCGCGCCTGCGCCGCATCATGGTTGCCGCGCTTCAGTTCAGTGTAGATGGCGGCGAAGGTTGCAGTCTCGATATGCGCCGACAGCACGATGCCGCCGTCGGCGCCGTCGATGAGCGCCTCGAGATAATTGGCGTCCTCTCCGGTGAGCATGCGAAAGCCCTTCGGCCGATCGCGCAGCAATGCGCTCGACTGCTCGCGGCTTGCGCCGCAATCCTTCAAGCCCACGATGTTGGGATGCTCGGCCAGCCGGAGCATGGTCTGGTTGGTGATGTTGACCGCGCAGCGATAGGGAATGTTGTAGAGCGCCAGCGGCCAGGCGGCGTGATCGGCGAGCGCTTCGAAATGCGCGAGCAGCCCGCGCTGCGAGGGGCGAATGTAGTAGGGGCTCGCAACGAGATAGCCATCGATCGGCCAGTCCGCGGTCTCGTCGAGGCGTTCCTTCAGCCGCGAGGTGTCGGCGCCGGAGAGGCCGAGACAGATCGGCACAGTGCGGCAGCCGGCCGCCATCTCGTCGCGCACGATGGCGACGAGGCGTTCGAGCTCGGCATCCCGCAGCGTCATCCCTTCGCCGGAGGTCGCCCCCAGGATGAAGCCGTCGACGGCCTGCGCCGAGTAGTGCCGCGTCAGTCGCCGCAGCGACGTCTCATCGAGACGGCCGTCGCGAAATGGTGTCACCAGCGGCAGCCACAGTCCGTGCAAATGTGTACGTAGGTCGGTCATGGTCCATCTCCTTCTCGGGAAAAAACCTGAGACGGAGGGCACATGAAAAAACCCCGTCCAGGCGGCGGGGTTTTCGGGATTTGCTGCGATGACGAAGCGTGTTTAGCGCGCGCAAAATTCCGAGGTCCCCGAATGGGGGCCTTTTTTCGAAACGATTGCGCACGACTTCGTGATCATTGGCGAATGATGCTGGGGATACCTAAAACTGTCAATGCACGCGGAAGGTGAATACCGAATTGCGCGAAAAAAAGCCGGGCTCAAGAGAGCCCGGCTTAAAGTATTGGCCACGTGAGGCCGACACAATCACCTTCCAAGAGGGATTACTGAACTCCCGCGCCACTGGAGGAGGGGGACAAATGCGCAACGCGAAGGCTCAGCGTCCAAGCAGTATGAGCTTGCCAAGTGTCATGCAGCAACCGTCGAGGTCGCATGTCAGACATGCGGAAATCAGGACGGCCAGCGCTGCGCTTTGCTGACCACGAAGTCGCGGAACACCTGCACGCGCGCGACCGTCTTCAACTCTTCCGGATAGACGAAATACGTATCGAGCTGAATCGAATCCGATTCTCCGAACAGTTGCACCAAGCGGCTCTGTTCTTCGATCAGATAGTCCGGCAGCGCTGCGATGCCGAGGCCCTGCTGACAGGCACGCACGAGACCGAGGATGTTGTTCACCCTGAAATAAGCCTCGCGCGGACCCGAGCCGTTGCGACCGGCTTCGACCAGCCAATTGCGGTTCTGAAGATGCGGCGCGAAGGTGCCGTCGGAGAGCGTGATGATGCGGTGCGCGTCGAGCTCTTCCAGCGTGCGCGGCGTGCCGAAGCGCTTGATGTAGTCCGGCGAGCAATAGGCGTGGAAGCCCATCGCGAAAAGCTTGCGCTGAATGAGATCCGGCTGCGTCGGCTTGCGGGTGCGGATCGCAACGTCGGCCTCGCGCATCGACAGATCCAGCTCCTCGTCGGTGACGATCAGAGAGATCCGGATCTCCGGATAGAGCGCGGTGAATTCGCCGAGCCGCGGGATCAGCCAGTTGATGCCGACGCCGGGCGTCGTGGTGATCTTGAGATCGCCGCTCGGCCGCTCGCGGCTGTCGGTAAGTTTGGCGCGCGCCGCCTGCAGCTGCATGAACACGTCATGTGCGGTGCGGAACAGGAGGTCGCCCTGCTCGGTGAGGATCAGGCCGCGGGCATGGCGGTGGAACAGCGAGACCGAGAGCTCCTGCTCCAGTGCCGAGACCTGGCGTGACACTGCCGATTGCGACAGGCCGAGCTGCTCGCCCGCATGCGTGAAGCTGCCCGCTTCCGCCGCCGCGTGAAACACCTTCAGCTTGTCCCAGTCCATATCCGTAAATCCGTCGCGTGTTCGAGGCATGATCGTTATTCCGCTGCCGCGCGCTCGCTGGCGCGCAGGGCCAAGAAACGTTCGGCCTCGAGAGCTGCCATGCAGCCGAGGCCGGCGGCCGTCACGGCCTGGCGATAAGTTTCATCGGCGACGTCGCCGGCGGCGAACAGGCCGGGCACCGAGGTCGCGGTCGAGTTGGGGGCGACCTCGACATAGCCCGACGGTTTAAGCTTGACCTGGTCCTTCACGAGCTCGGTCGCGGGCGCATGGCCGATGGCGATGAAGACGCCGTCGGCCTTCACCTCGGTCAGTGTCCCCGACTTGACGTTCTTGAGGCGGACATGGGTGACCTTGCCCGGATTGGCCTCGCCGCAGATCTCGTCGATGGCGCTCTCCCAGACCACCTTGATCTTGGGATGCTTGAACAGGCGGTCCTGGAGAATGCGCTCGGCGCGGAAATGGTCGCGGCGGTGAACCACGGTGACCGTTGATGCGAAATTGGTCAGGAACAGCGCTTCCTCGACCGCGGTGTTGCCGCCGCCGACCACGATCACTTCCTTGCCGCGGTAGAAGAAGCCGTCGCAGGTGGCGCAGGCCGAGACGCCAAAACCCTTGAAGTTCTCTTCCGAGGAGATGCCGAGCCAGCGCGCCTGGGCGCCGGTGGCGAGGATGACGGTTTCGGCGAGATAGACGTCGCCGCTGTCGCAAGTGAGGCGAAACGGCCGCTGCGAGGTGTCGAGCTTGACCACCAGATCGGTCTTGATCTGGGTGCCGACGTGCAGCGCCTGCTTCTCCATCTGTTCCATCAGCCAAGGGCCCTGGATCACGTCGGCGAAGCCCGGATAGTTCTCGACGTCGGCGGTGATGGTGAGCTGGCCGCCCGGCTGGATGCCCTGGATCAGGATCGGCTCGAGCATCGCGCGCGCGGCGTAGATCGCCGCCGTGTAGCCCGCGGGGCCAGAGCCAATGATGACGACCTTTGCATGGACAGGGGCGGACATATTCACGGACGCCTTTCACCGGGGGATTGCAGCGCGGGCGCGGAACGTGCCGGGAGGCCTCGCGGAGGCGCTGAAATATCAGAGCTAATCTAAGCCTTCTGATGAGCTATGCAAGAATTGCATTCCCTGTCGGCGGATTTTTCCAACAAGGAACAAAAGTCGATTGCGCTGCACGCGCAATAAAATTGCTCATTTGGCTCGGACTGGGCTATGAGGATTGCGACTGACCCATCCGATACCGCCGTAAGGCCAGGAGTTCCAATCACGTGTCGCGGAACCTAGACGAGATTGACCTCAAGATTCTGACCGAGATCCAGGCCGACGGTCGAATCACCAATGTCGAGCTCGCCAAACGCGTCGGAATCTCCCCGCCGCCATGCCTGCGCCGCGTCCGGGCGCTGGAGGAGGAGGGCTATATCAACGGCTATCGTGGCCTCCTGGATGCCCGAAAGCTCGGTTTCGACGTCACGGTGTTCGCCGCGGTGCACCTCTCCAGCCAGGCCGAGGCGGATTTGCGCGCCTTCGAGGAGTTCGTCCGCGCCGAGCCGCTGGTCCGGGAATGCTGGATGCTGTCAGGCGAGGTCGACTTCATCCTGAAATGCGTCGCGCCCGACATGGCGACGTTCCAGGATTTCGTCACGCACCTGACCGCAGCTCCCCATGTGCGCAACGTGCGGACCTCGCTGGTGTTGCATAACTCGAAATACGAAGCCGCCGTGCCGCTGGACGTGAAGGGGCGAAGGTAGCTAGGGCGCCCTCTCTCCCTCTCCCGCAAGCGGGGCTAGGTGAAGATTACCCGCGCACCAGCGTCGGCCGCCGCAGCGCGTCCAGGCTGACCGGTCCGCCGCCCGCCGACGCAAGATAAAGACAGGCAAAGCAGAGCACGATCGCCAGCGCGCCGTCATTGACGACCGGGAAGAAGCTGTGCGGCAGATGCTCGATGAAATAGGCAAAGGCCATCTCGCCGGCGAGGATGAAGGCGACGAATCGTGTCAGCAAGCCCAGCATCAAGAGGCCGCCGAACACGAACTCGATCATGCCGGCGACACCCCAGAGCGACAGCGGCGTGACGTCGGCGAACATCTCGACGGGTGGAAACTTGAACAGCTTTGCCACGCCGTAGTGAAAGAAGAGAAGTCCGGTGACGAAGCGGAACAGGCTGAGCAGATAGGGCTGGCTTTGCGCGGCGATACGATCGATGTCCATCGTGTCCTCCCTGAGGCCTGGCGTACGGCGACGCCAGCATGGCGGAGGCGCGAAGTCTTCACAATCGAGCGCAGAAACGAGCAGACATAAAAAAGGCCGCGCGGGGCGCGGCCTTTTCAAGACGTTAGCGCGGGTGACGGCAAATGGTTACCGCCACTCCACCTTGGTGATCTCATACGCCTTGGCGCCGCCGGGCGCCACGACCTCGACGGTTGAACCCTTTTTCTTGCCGATCAGCGCGCGCGCCAGCGGCGAGGTGATGGAGATGCGGCCCTTCTTGGCGTCGGCCTCGACCTCGCCGACGATCTGCCACACCGCCTTCTTCTCGGTGTCCTCGTCGACCAGCGTCACGGTGGCGCCGAACTTGATGGTGTCGCCGGAGAGCTTGGAAATGTCGATGATGTCGGCGCGCGCGAGCTTGTCCTCGAGCTCGGCGATGCGGCCCTCATTGTGGGATTGCTCTTCCTTCGCGGCATGATATTCCGCGTTCTCCGACAGGTCGCCGTGCGAGCGTGCCTCCGCAATGTGCTCGATGATGCGCGGACGGTCCTGGGACTGGCGCTTCTTCAATTCTTCCCCGAGCGAGGCAAACCCGCCCGCTGTCATCGGAACCTTTTCCATCTTCTCTCTCGTCCTTCGATCGTGCGCCCCAAGAACACGAAGGGGCGCCCAACCTTGATTCGTCGGTCTTTCCGGAGCCCGATACAGGGGCCGCCGGACGTTCAAAGATATGGGCTTAGCGCCGGGACAGAACAACCATATGGCCGGACAGTTCCTCCGGTCATTGTGGCTTCACTGCCAATCACTTAGCGGAAGCGCCGCCGCCGCTGGCGATCAGGTTTCCGAAAAGTAGCTCTGCAGGGTCCGAACCTCAAGGTCCCCGCCCAGATAGGCGCGGATGCCCTGCGCGGCCGCCACGGCCCCGGAAAGAGTGGTGTAATACGGCACTTTATGCAAGAGGGCCGCGCGCCGCAGCGAGCGGCTGTCGGCAAGCGCCTGCGGGCCTTCGGTAGTGTTGAAGACGAGCTGGACGTCGCCATTGGTGATGGCGTCGACGATATGCGGCCGTCCCTCCAGCACCTTGTTCACCTTCTCGGTCGGGATGCCCTCATCGGTCAGGAAGCGCGCCGTGCCCGACGTCGCCAGCACCTTGAAGCCGAGCGAGTGCAACTCGCGAACAGCCTCGGTGATGCGCGTCTTGTCGCTCTCGCGCACCGAGACGAACACCGTGCCCTTGCGCGGAACCCGGGTGCCGCCGCCGAGCTGGCTCTTGGCAAACGCTACCGCGAAGGAGCGGTCGATGCCCATGACCTCGCCGGTCGAGCGCATCTCCGGACCCAGCACCGTGTCGACGCCGGGGAAGCGGGCGAAAGGAAACACCGATTCCTTCACGCCGACATGCTTGAAGTCGGCTTTCTTCAGCTTGAAGTCGGCAAGCTTCTCGCCGGCCATGATGCGCGCAGCAATCTTGGCGACCGGCGTGCCGACCACCTTGGCGACGAACGGTACCGTGCGCGAGGCGCGCGGGTTGACTTCGAGCACGTAGATATCGCCGTCCTTGATCGCATACTGCACGTTCATCAGGCCGACGACGTCGAGGCCGAGCGCGAGCTCTCGGGTCTGCCGCTCCAGCTCCCCGATCATCTTGGCATCGAGCGAGTGCGGCGGCAGCGAGCAGGCGGAATCGCCGGAATGGATGCCGGCTTCCTCGATGTGCTCCATGATGCCGACGATGAAGGTATCCTTGCCGTCGCAGAGGCAGTCGACGTCGATCTCGGTGGCATCGGACAAATAGCGGTCGAACAGCAGCGGGTTCTTGCCAAGCACGGTGTTGATCTGCCCGGTCTTGTCGTTCGGGTAGCGCGCCTTGACGTCGGCTGGCACCAGCTCCGGCAGGGTGCCGAGCAGATAGTCGCTGAGCTGGTTCTCCTCCCGGATGATCTGCATCGCGCGGCCGCCGAGCACGTAGGACGGGCGCACCACCAGCGGCAGGCCAAGGTCGGTCGCGACCAGGCGGGCCTGCTCGACGGAATAGGCGATGCCGTTCTTCGGTTGTTTGAGGCGGAGCTTGTCGAGCACGCGCTTGAAGCGATCGCGGTCCTCGGCGAGGTCGATCGCGTCGGGCGAGGTGCCGAGGATCGGTACTTCGGCGGCTTCCAGCGCACGCGCGAGCTTCAGCGGGGTCTGGCCGCCGAACTGCACGATCACGCCGTGCAGCGTGCCGTTGGTGCGCTCCTTGGCGATGATCTCCAGCACGTCCTCGGCGGTGAGCGGCTCGAAATAAAGCCGATCGGCGGTGTCGTAGTCGGTCGACACCGTTTCCGGGTTGCAGTTGACCATGATGGATTCGTAGCCGGCGTCATGCAGCGCGAAGCAGGCGTGACAGCAGCAATAGTCGAACTCGATGCCCTGGCCGATACGGTTGGGGCCGCCGCCGAGGATGATGACCTTCTTCTTGTCCGACGGCGCGCTCTCGTCCGCCGGCACGCCCGCGAACGGCGCCTCATAGGTCGAATACATGTAGGCGGTCGGCGAGGCGAATTCGGCCGCGCAGGTGTCGATGCGCTTGTAGACCGGGCGGACGTCGAGCGCGTGGCGCTTCGCGGTCACCTCGGCTTCAGTCGTTGCCACAAGTACCGCAAGCCGCGCGTCCGAGAAGCCCATGGCCTTCAGCGTGCGCATGCCGAAGGCGTTGCCCGGCAGGCCGTTCTTGCGGACCTTCTCTTCCAGATCGACGATGCCGCGCATCTCGCCCAGGAACCACGGATCGATCTTGCAGGAGTTGAAGATCTCCTCGTTCGTCCAGCCGAGCCGCATGGCCTGGGCGACCTGAAGGATGCGGTTCGGCGTCGGCGTGCCGAGCGCGGCACGGATCGCGTTCTTGTCGTCGTGCTGGCCCAGCCCCTCGATCTCGATCTCGTCGAGCCCGGTCAGGCCGGTCTCTAGCCCGCGCAGCGCCTTCTGCAGGCTCTCCTGGAAGGTACGGCCGATCGCCATGACCTCGCCGACCGACTTCATCGACGTCGTCAGCGTGGTCGATGCGCCCGGGAATTTCTCGAAGGCGAAGCGCGGAATCTTGGTGACGACGTAGTCGATGGACGGCTCGAACGAGGCCGGCGTCGCGCCGCCGGTGATGTCGTTGGCGATTTCGTCCAGCGTGTAGCCGACAGCGAGCTTGGCCGCGACCTTGGCGATCGGGAAGCCGGTGGCCTTCGAGGCCAGCGCGGACGAACGCGATACGCGCGGATTCATTTCGATGACGACCATGCGGCCGTCTTCCGGATTGACGCCGAACTGCACGTTGGAGCCGCCGGTCTCGACGCCGATCTCGCGCAGCACCGCCAGCGAGGCGTCGCGCATGATCTGGTATTCCTTGTCGGTCAGCGTCAGCGCCGGCGCCACCGTGATGGAATCGCCGGTATGCACGCCCATCGGATCGAGGTTCTCGATCGAGCAGACGATGATGCAATTGTCCTTCTTGTCGCGCACCACCTCCATCTCGAACTCTTTCCAGCCGAGTACGGATTCTTCGATCAGCACTTCGTTGGTGGGCGAGGCGTCGAGGCCGCGCTCGATGATGTCGAGGAACTCTTCCTTGTTGTAGGCGATGCCGCCGCCGGTGCCGCCCATCGTGAAGGAGGGACGGATGATCGCGGGCAGGCCGATCTCGGACAGCGCCATCAGCGCCTGGCCGAGCGCATATTCCTGGTAGCGCTTGCGGCGATCGCTTTCGCCGAGCGTCCACTGCCGCTCGTGTTCCTCAAGGGCAGCACCCGACAGCTTTTCGCGTTCGGCGCGGTGCTTGTCGCGGAACGACTTCTTCAACTCGGACGCGTTGGCGAGCCGCGACTTCGGCGTCTCAAGCCCGATCTTGGTCATGGCCTCGCGGAAAAGCTGGCGGTCCTCGGCCTTGTCGATCGCATCCGCGGTGGCGCCGATCATCTCGACGTCGAATTTTTCCAGCGTGCCTTGCCGGCGCAGCGACAGCGCGCAGTTCAGTGCGGTCTGGCCGCCCATGGTCGGCAACAGCGCGAAGCCGCCGGGAATAACGTAACGTTCCTTCTCGATGATCTTGGCGACGATCTCGGGCGTGATCGGCTCGATATAGGTCGCATCAGCCAATTCCGGGTCGGTCATGATGGTGGCCGGATTGGAATTGACGAGGACGATGCGATAGCCCTCTTCCTTCAGCGTCTTCACCGCTTGCGTGCCCGAATAATCGAACTCGCAGGCCTGGCCGATCACAATGGGGCCGGCGCCGATGATCAGGATGGTGGTGATGTCTGTACGTTTGGGCATCAACTCTCGCCGAAGTGGAATTTGGGCACAAAAAAAGGGCGCGCTGGTCGCGCGTCCCCTGAGCCGAGAGCGCGGTGGTCTCCCTCGCGCGCGGGTGGGTCTTAGACCAGTTTCCGGGGCGGCGAAACCCCGAAAAACGCCAATCAACCGGCAATTTTGACGGCTTTTGGCTGGGCCTGCCAGCCGCGGGCGAGATGCACCAGAAGGGCTGCTGAAACGCTCAATCCGCCGACCCAGCCGAGATCGGCCGGGCTCCACGCCGCAAGCACCGCGCCGCCCAAGGCGCCCCCGATCGCAAAGCCGAGATACATGGCGGAGGCGTTGAGGGAGAGCGCGACCATCGAGGCCTTCGGGTCGATCCGGATGATGCTGGCGACCTGGGCCGGATAGAACGCCCAGCCCGAAATGCCCTGGAGGAAGATCGGGCCCAGGATTGCATAATGCGCCTGGTCGGGCAGGAATTTCAGCACCAGCGAATGCAGGAAGAGCGCGCTGGCCATGCCGGTCAGGCCGAGCGCCGCCGTGACGATAGTGCCCAGCCGGTCGGCCAGAAGGCCGCCGAGCATGTTCCCGATCGCGGCGGCCGCACCGAAAACCAGCAGCGCGAGGCTGATATGCGAGGCGTCGAAGCCGAGACCGCGCAGCGGGACGGCAAAATAGGTGAACATGGTGAAGCCGCCGAGCGCCCATAAGATCGTGATGAGGAGCACGATCAGGACATTGCCGTGACGCGCCACGGCCAGCCGTTCGGCGAGCGAGGCTGTGCTTTTGGGCAGACCTCGCGGGAGCCCAAATAGCAGGCCAGCCAGCGCGATCGTACCGAGCAGTGCGACCATGGCGAAGGTCGCGCGCCAGCCGAACAGGCTGCCGATCCAATTGCCGAGGGGAACACCGATGACGGTTGCGATCGTAAGGCCGGAGGTGACCAGCGCCACGGCACGGCCGCGCCGTTCAGGGGAGGAGACGGCAACGGAGACACCGAGCGCTGTCGGCATGCACAGGCCAGCGCCGAGTGCCATCAGCATCCGCGACGCCATCAGCAGTGCAAACCCGGACGCGACCACCGCCAGCAGGTTGCCGGCGATGAAGGTCGACAACGCGAGCGTCAGCACGGTGCGACGGTCGATATTGTTGAGGGTCACCGCGAGGATCGGCGAACCCACGGCATAGGTGAGCGCGTAGACGCTGACCAGCTGCCCGGCAGCCGGCACCGAAATCTGCAGGTCGGCCGCGATCGTCGGCAACAGGCCCGCAATGACGAAGGCTTCCGTCCCGATCGCAAACGCCGCCACCGCCAGCCAGAACACGCTCATGACCTGCCCATTCCTATGTTCAATGATGGTTGAACTATTGAGCAACAGGCTTCCAATGTCAATTGGTTCAAGAACTATTGAACATTTGGGCCACGTTGCTATAGTTGCACCATGAGCCGCACGCCTCTCCACCCCACCCGCGAGCAGATCGAGCTGCCGATGGTCCTGGATTGCCTGAGCGATCCGATCCGGCTGGCGATCGTCTATCAGCTCGCCCAGCAGGAACGTGTCAGCAGCGAGCTGCGCTGCGGCGATTTCAACGGGCTCAGCGGCAAATCCAACCTCGCCTATCACTTCGCCAAGCTGCGCGAATGCGGATTGATGCTGACGCGCGTGGCGGGCACCAACCGCTTCATGCGGCTCCGCCGCGAGGATCTGGACGCGCGCTTCCCCGGCCTGCTCGATGCCGTGCTCACCTCCGCCGCCAAGGATGCGGGCCGGCTTCAGTTGCTGTCAGAGTGCGAAGTGGTCGAGGCGGATTGAGCGCGCGCGTCGATCGGGGATTTGCCCGACGCGTCAATGCCTTCGCAAAATCCAGCGGGCATCATGCCGGCAATCAGCGGCTACTGTGCATGGGGTTGTTTTCGAGATTTTTGCTTGGCTGCGCCACGCGTAGCCCCGCAGGGGCGAAGCGTGGAGACCCGGCCTGGATTTGAACCAGGATGAAGAGCAATGCACCGCTCTCGCGTAGACGCTTCCGCCACCGGGCCGCAGCAATCATTGCCGATCGGAGTGCGACAAGCCACCTCAGCCAATTGTTAAGCTTAACGGACCAGCGGTGTCCGGCCGATGAAGGTCATACGCCAGCGGTTGTGGCCGATATTGGTGTCGGCACGTTGGGCCGCGAAGCCGGCCGCCTTCAGCTTGGCGGCGATCTCGTCCTCGCTGTAGCGCTGCAGCCCGATGCGCGAGCGCAGATGACGGTAATCCGACAGCGCAGTGCTGATCAGCCCGACCAGGGCGTCTTTCAGGAAGCCATGGCGGAGGCCGAAGCTGAGCAGCGCCGTCACGTCCCGGCCCATGCCCACATGTGGCTGGAGGATGTCGCCGAGCACCAGTCTGCCGGACGGCCTCAGGATGCGCCGGATGTTGAGGAGCGCGCCATCGAGTTCGGCCGATGTCATATATTGCGCGACCGAGTTCATCACCACGAGGTCGATCGACTGCTCCTGCATTTTCCGCACGTCGTCGAGCGAGCGGACGCGGATCTTGGTGTTGGGGGCAAACCGCGCGATCAGCCGGCCGCGTACGCCAGGCGCCGGCTCGGCCAGGATCAGCTTGCCGCAGGCCGATGCAACCTGGCTCGCCGACAGCGCCTCGCCGCAGGCATAGTCCAGCACGGTCGCCTCGGGCGAGGTGATGTAGCCGATGATGTCCCGCGCGATGATCTGGAAGTGCAAATCGCGATGCAGCTTGCTGACATAGATCGTGTGCGTCGAGTCGTAATAATCGATCCAATCGTCCATGTTATCCGAGGGCCCCGGCCAAACGGTTCCTGCTCTGGAACCGGCGCTGCCCGCCTGCGTTAGGGGTGCGACGGCGCGCCGTCAATGTCCGCGTCCTAACAGGAAGGTTTCCCGTGAGCAAAGCCCCCAACAAGGTCTCGCCCGACCTCGATACACCCACCGATCTGCCCGCGGCGGCGGTCAAAAAGGTCTCGGAGGCACTCAACGTGCTTCTGGCCGATGCGTTCGCGCTCTATCTGAAGACCAAGAATTTCCACTGGCATGTCAGCGGCCGGCATTTCCGCGACTACCACCTGCTGCTCGACGAGCAATCCGACCAGATCTTCGCCACCACCGACCAGCTTGCCGAGCGCGTTCGCAAGATCGGCGGCGCCACGCTGAAGTCGATCGGCCAGGTCGCAAAACTCCAGACCATCAAGGACAACAACGAGGACTACGTCCCGCCGCGCGAGATGCTGCGCGAGCTGATGCAGGACAACAAGCACGTGGCGAGCGCAATGCGCAAGGCACACGAGGTCTGTGATGACGCCGGCGACGTCGCCAGCGCCAGCATTCTCGAAAACTTCATCGACGAAACCGAGCGCCGCACCTGGTTCCTGTTCGAAGCCACCCGCCAGGAAGGCGGCAACGAGGCTTAGGGCTCATTGCTGTAGGGTGGGCACGCTTCGCTTTGCCCACCCTACGGCATCGAGCTTTTGGCTATAGCCACAATCGCATCAGCGCCCCATCCTGGCCCGTCACCGGATCGGCCGGTGGCAGCTTCACGGCCGGGATCGTCTTCAGAGCCTTGGCGTGATTCTCCGGCGTCGGCCGCGTGATCTCCATCTTCGCGCCGGGCGGATAGGCGCCGATCACGCAGAAATCATCGCTCGCCTTGATGCATTGATGCCCGGTGCCGGCGGGCAGGATCGCGACGTCGCCTGCCTTGATCTCCAGCACCTCGCCGCGATCACCGCCGAAGCGAACCCGCGCACTGCCGCGTGCGACACCAAGCACCTCATGCACGGTCGCATGATAGTGCAGATAGTCGTAGACGCCGTTGCGCCACATCCCGCCCCATCCGTTGGCGCTGAACAGGTGCTCGATGGTCTCTTCAGGATGTTTCGGATCGAGCTTCACCGCTCCCTGGTAGACCAGGAAGGGAAGGACGTTGTTTGGCACGAGCCCGTCGTCTTCGAACACGATAGCAAGCGGCTCGGCATTGTCGGGGACAACGGACATGGCGGGACTCCTGCATGAGCGTAGCAGGGATCAAACGGGGGGCGTGAGACGACGTTCCCTTGACGAAAAAGCCCGGGGCGGGCCCGGGCTTTTGTCACGAAAGTAATTTGCGCGAACGAGCGCGACTTAAGCGCTCTTCTTCTGCCGCATCAGATCGGCAAAGCGCTGAAACAGATAGTGCGAATCGCGCGGTCCCGGGGAAGCCTCGGGATGATACTGCACCGAGAACACCGGCCTGCCGTCGAGCTGGATGCCGCAATTGGAGCCGTCGAACAGCGAGATGTGGGTCTGCGTCGCGCCCTTCGGCAGCGTGTTCTCATCCACGGCAAAGCCGTGGTTCATCGAGGTGATCTCGACCTTGCCGGTGGTCTCGTCCTTCACGGGATGATTGGCGCCGTGATGGCCCTGATGCATCTTCTTGGTCTTGGCGCCGACGGCGAGGCCGAGCATCTGATGGCCGAGGCAAATCCCGAATGTCGGCGTGCCCGACTTGATCACATCTTGGATCACCGGCACGGCATATTTGCCGGTCGCGGCCGGATCGCCCGGACCGTTCGACAGGAACACGCCGTCGGGCTTCATCGCCAGAATGTCTTCGGATGAGGTTGTCGCGGGCACCACCGTCACCTTGCAGCCGACGCCGGCGAGCAGGCGCAGGATGTTGCGCTTGATGCCGTAGTCGATGGCGACGACGTTGAACTCGGGATTGTCCTGCCGGCCAAAGCCCTTTTCCCACAGCCAGGGCGTCTCGTCCCAGGTGAAGCGCTGGCCGGAGGTGACCATCGGCACGAGGTCCATGCCCTCGAGGCCCGGCCACTCGCGCGCTTCTTCCTTGAGGCCATGCAGGTCGAATTCGCCGTCCTTGGCGTGCGCGATCACGGCGTTGGGCATGCCCTTCGAGCGGATCAGCGCGGTCAGCGCCCTTGTGTCGATGCCGGAGAGGCCGATGATGCCGCGCGCCTTGAGCCAGGCGTCGAGATGCTTGGTCGCGCGGTAGTTCGAGGGATCGGTGATGGCGGTGCGCAGGATCACGCCGCGCGCGCCGGGCGTCGCGGCCATGTTCACCGTCTCGATGTCTTCCTCGTTGGTACCGACATTGCCGATATGCGGGAAGGTGAAGGTGATCAGCTGGCCGGCATAGGAGGGATCGGTGAGGATCTCCTCATAACCGGTCATCGCGGTGTTGAAGCAGACTTCACCGACGGCATGGCCTTCGGCGCCGAGACCAAAGCCTTCGAGCACCGTGCCATCGGCGAGCACGAGGAGCGCGGTCGGTTTGTGGTCCGGCCAGGCGGGATCGTTGTCATGTTGTGTCATGAGCCCGGTTCATAGTCCCGGCGGGCGCCGCCGTCAAAGCGGGAAAGGGTGGATTCACATGCGTTTTTGCATATTTGACAGGTCGCCTCAGGCACTTAAGCTGGAACAGGTAATTTTTGCGCAGTTTCGGCGGCCGGATCGGAAACAATGAACCGGAGCGCGACGGGGCCGGTATGGCCTCTTTGCCGCAAACGGCTTAGATCAGGCGCAATGGATTGAGAGGGGCACGATCATGTTGCGCGACGACATCAATAATGCGGTCAAGGAAGCCATGAAGGCCAAGGAGGAGCGCAAGCTCTCCACGCTGCGCATGGTCAACTCGACCATCAAGAACGCCGACATCGAGGCGCGCGGCAACGGCAAGCCGCCGCTGTCGGATGCCGACCTGCTGGCCGTGCTCCAGAAGATGATCAAGCAGCGCCAGGAGTCCGTCGAGCTCTACGACAAGGGCGGCCGCGCCGAGCTCGCTGCGCAAGAGCGCGAGGAGATAGCGGTGATCTCGGCCTATCTGCCGAAGCAGATGTCGGACGACGACGTAAAGAAGGCGATCTCGGAGATTATCGCCGAGACGGGCGCCGCCGGCATGAAGGACATGGGCAAGGTGATCGCGGCCTTGAAGGCGAAGTACGCCGGGCAGATGGATTTCGGCAAGGCCAGCGGCCTGGTGAAGGCCGCGCTGACGGGTTGATCCGTCTTTCCGGGGCGGCGCGAAGCGCCGAACTACGATGCGCAATTGCGCATCTGAGAATCCATCGTGCCGCCGACTCTCTTGCGAAATGGATTCCGGGCCCGCGCCAAGAGGCCGGCCCCGGAATGGCAAGAAGAAACCGGGGAGGCAACCGATGACCGCCATCAAACCGTTTCGCATCGCTGTCAGCGACGACATCCTCACAGAACTCAAATCGCGCCTCGCCCGCACGCGCTGGCCGGAGGCGGAGCTGGTCGATGACTGGAGCCAGGGCGCGCCGCTGAAATGGATCCAGGAGATCTGCGGCTACTGGGCTGATGGCTACGACTGGCGCGTGCGCGAGGCAAAACTCAATCGCTTCGCGCAGTTCACCACCGAGATCGACGGGCTCGACATCCATTTCCTCCATGTCCGTTCGAAAGAACCGTCCGCGCTGCCGCTGATCATCACCCACGGCTGGCCCGGCTCGGTCGTGGAATTCCAGAAAGTGATCGCGCCGCTGGTCGATCCCGCCGCCCATGGCGGCAATGCCGCGGACGCCTTTCACGTGATCTGCCCCTCGCTGCCGGGCTTTGGCTTCTCCGCCAAACCCAAGACCACCGGCTGGGGCGTCGACCGCATCGCTGCGACCTGGGCGAGGCTGATGGACCGGCTGGGCTACGCGCGTTACGGCGCGCAAGGCGGCGATTGGGGCTCGGCGGTGACGACCTCGCTTGGCATGCAGGATCCCGAGCATTGCGCCGGCATCCACATCACGCTTGCCTTCAACGCGGCGCCGAAGGTCGAGGGCGAGCCGACGTCGGAAGAGAAGCGCGCACTCGCGGGCCTCAAGCACTATGTCGATCTCGACTCCGGCTATTCAAAGCAGCAATCGACGCGGCCGCAGACGCTCGGCTACGCGTTGACGGATTCGCCAAGCGGGCAGGCGGCCTGGATCCTGGAAAAGTTCTGGGCCTGGACCGATTGCAACGGCCATCCCGAGAACATCTTCACCAAGGACGAACTGCTCGACAATGTCATGCTCTATTGGGCGACGGAGACGGCGACGTCATCCGTGCGGCTCTATTGGGAGAGTTTTGGCAGGCGCCGGACGACGCCGCTGGTGAAGGTGCCGACCGGCGTCGCCGTGTTCCCCAAGGAGATCATCACACCGGTGCGACGCTGGATGGAGCCAAACTTCCCCAACATCACGCATTGGAGCGAGATGGAGAAGGGCGGCCATTTCGCCGCATTCGAGCAGCCGGAGCTGTATGTCGGCGAGGTCAGGACATTCTTCCGGACGCTGCGATAGCAGTTCTGCGTCATTCCCGGGCTTGTCCCGGGCATCCACGGCCCTAAACTGATGGCAACGAAAAAGAACGTGGATGGCCGGGACAAGCCCGGCCATGACGACACGGCCGGGAAACGACCATGCTCACCGAAGCCAAGACTTACGACGAGCTCTATCGCAACTTCCGCTGGGACGTTCCGGCGCGCTTCAACATGGCGGAAGCCTGCTGTGATCGCCATGCCGACGGCACCGGCCGCCTCGCGCTGGTCTATGTCGACGAGAACGGCGCAACGACCCGCACCTCCTTCGACGAGGTCGCCGAGATGTCGCGCCGCTTTGCCAATGTGCTGAAGGCCGACGGGCTTGTGCGCGGCGATCGCGTCGCCGTGTTCCTTTCGCAATCGCTGGAATTGCCGATCGCGCATCTCGCCGCGTTCCGCTCGGGAATGATCTCGATCCCGCTGTTCGCCCTGTTCGGCGAGGACGCGCTGGAATTCCGCCTGTCGAATTCACAAGCCAGGGCGATCATCACCGATGAGGCTGGCTGGGAGAAGCTCACAAAGGTCCGCGATCGGCTGCCCTATTTGCAGGACATCTACGTCACGACCGGCGCCGTTCATGCTGGCGCAAAACCGTTCTGGTCGGCGATCGAAACCGCCCCGGAGGACTTTACGACCGTCGAAACGTCGGCTGACGATCCCGCGCTGATCATCTACACGTCAGGCACGACCGGCAATCCGAAGGGCGCGCTGCACGCCCATCGCGTCGTGCTCGGCCATCTACCGAATGTGGAGATGTGCCACAATTTCCTGCCGCGACCAGGCGATCTCATGTGGACGCCGGCGGACTGGGCCTGGATCGGCGGCCTCGTCAACGGCCTGTTCGCGTTCTGGTACCACGGCATTCCGCTGGTCGGCCATCGCGCGCGAAAATTCGAGCCGCAGGCGGCGATGCAGATGATGGCCGATCTCGGTGTCCGCAACGTCTTCCTGCCGCCGACCGCGCTGAAGCTGATGCGGCAGGCCGGCGTGAAACATTCCGGCGTCAAGCTGCGCAGCATCTTTACCGGCGGTGAATCGCTCGGCGGCGAGCTTCTCGGCTGGGTGCGCGAAACCTTCGGCATCGACGCTCACGAGGTGTTCGGCCAGACCGAGTGCAATCTCGTGATAGGCAGCAACTCGAATTTGTTTCCGATCCGCCCGGGTTCGATGGGCAAGGCGACGCCGGGCTTCGACGTCCGCATCGTCAACGACAAGGGCGAGGAGCTGCCCACGGGCCAGCGCGGCATCATTGGCGTGCGCCAGCCGTGCCCGTGCACGATGATCGAATACTGGCGCAATCCGGAGGCGACCGCGAAGAAATATGCCGGCGAATTCCTGCTCACCGGCGATCTCGGCGTGCAGGATGAGGACGGCTATTTCTGGTACGTCAGCCGCGAGGACGACGTCATCACCACCGCCGGCTATCGCGTCGGCCCCTCGGAGATCGAGCACACGCTGATGAAGCATCCGTCGGTGGCGATGGCCGCGGTGGTCGGCATCCCCGATCCGATCCGCACGGAATCGATCAAGGCCTGGATCGTGTTGCGCCCCGGCTTTGCGCCGGGCGATGGGCTTGCGCGCGAGATCCAGGAATTCGTCAAAGTGCAGCTTGCCGCCCACGAATATCCGCGCTTCGTCGAGTTTGCCGAGACGCTGCCGATGACGGCGACGGGAAAGGTGCTGCGGCGCGAGCTGCGGGCGAAGGGGTAGCTAGCTCGCCGCGGTATCCTTAGACCGCTCTCCGCTACCGTCGAACGAACTCGCACGTGCAAGCTCCCCAGGCGCGCGCTAACATCGGCGCCAACACGACGCGGCGAAGATCGCGTGAGGGAGGAAGCAGATGTCGATCTCGGGCAAAGTCGATCCGGTGGTGCGTCCCGTTGCGGCGACCGATATCGCCGAGGCGCTGGTCGAGGGCATGCGCGATTTCCAGGCGCTGCCGCTCTACGGGCTTTGCTTCGGCGCGCTGTACGCTGCCGGTGGCATCGCCATAGTGCTGTGCGTCACGGCCTTCGGCATGGTCTATCTCGTCTATCCGCTCGCCGCCGGCTTCGCGCTGATCGGGCCATTCGTGGCGATCGGACTTTACGAGGTCAGCCGCCGCCGCGAGCGCGGCGAGCCCGTTTCGTTTGCGGCGATCTGGTCGACGATACGTTCGCGCAGCGAGATCGGCTGGATGGCTTTCGTCACGCTGTTCGTGTTCGTGATCTGGATGTACCAGGTCCGGCTCTTGATCGCGCTGCTGCTCGGCCTGCACGCCTCGTTCTCGAGCCTCCAGGAATTCATGACGGTGGTGCTGACGACCAATGAGGGCCTGCTGTTCCTTGCGATCGGCAACGCGGTGGGCGCTGTGCTGTCGCTGATCTTGTTTTCGCTGACCGTGGTGTCGTTTCCGCTGCTGCTCGACCGCGAGGTCGATTTCGTCACCGCGATGGTGACCAGCGTGCGCGCGGTGGTGACCAGCCCGCTGCCGATGATCTCTTGGGCCGCGGTGATCGTGATGGTCCTGATCGTGTCGGCGCTGCCGTATTTTCTGGGGCTCGTGGTGACGCTGCCGGTGCTCGGGCACGCCACGTGGCATCTCTATCGGCGCTTGGTGGTGCCCACACCGTAGTCGTCCTGGCGAAAGCCGGGACCCACAGGGAGGAGTTTGGCGCGAACTGGCCATGACCAATCTACGCAAAAGCCAGCTCTGTGGTTATGGGTCCTGGATCGGCGCTCCGCTTCGCTACGCTTGTCCAGGACGACGGCTTGGAACGACACCTAGAGAATTGTGTTTTGGTCGTCCATAATTGGCTGTGTTAGCCTCACACCTCAGCCAACGCAGATTGGTTCCGGGAGGACTTTTATGTTCCGTTGCGTCTTAACTGCTGCCGGCCTCGTCCTTTTCGCCAGCAGCACGCTCGTCCACGCGCAGAAACAGACGATCGGCGCGCCGCCCGAGGCTTCCAACATGAAGCTGGTTGGCTATAGCGACCTCCAGGCGCGCAGCGCCTATCAGCCGACCATCCATCACCAGGGCGACCGCTGGATCGCCTATATCGGCCATCACGGCGGCACCGATGATGTGCCCGCGCCCGTCAACCCGATGACGGGGCAGGCCGAGCCGAACGGAACCTCGATCGTCGACGTCACCGATCCCGCGCATCCCAAATATCTGCGGCACCTGCCCGGACAGGAAGGCAAATATGAATCCGGCGGCGCGCAGATGGTGCGGGTCTGCGACGGCAAGTCATTGCCGAAGGGCGATCCGAATGCGGTCTACATGCTGCGCACCTTCGGCAGCGAGGCGCATGAAATCTGGAACGTCGCCGATCCCGCCAATCCCGTGCTCGTTACCCGCCTTGGCGGCTTGAAGGACACGCACAAGAGCTGGTGGGAGTGCGACACTGGTATCGCCTATCTCGTTTCGGGCGCGCCGGATTGGC
This sequence comes from Bradyrhizobium sp. McL0616, assembly GCF_049993385.1. Taxonomy (NCBI): domain Bacteria; kingdom Pseudomonadati; phylum Pseudomonadota; class Alphaproteobacteria; order Hyphomicrobiales; family Nitrobacteraceae; genus Bradyrhizobium; species Bradyrhizobium sp. McL0616. The sequence continues at coordinate 7,637,037 of NZ_CP188255.1, read as the reverse complement.
GCACGCGGCGAATGACGCAGATCTATGATCTCAGCGATCCGGGCCATCCGCAGAAGATCCGTGATTTTGGCTTGCCGGGCCAGGAGCCCGGTTCGACCGGCGCGGTGCCGACGGAATTGCACGGGCCGATCTCGACCGGCCCTAACGGCAACCGCGTCTATTTCGGCTATGGCACCAACAAGGGCGGCATCTTGCAGATTGTCGATCGCGAGAAGCTGTTGAACGGCGGCAAGGAGCCGACCCCGGACAATCTGCGTTACCCGGAGATCTCGCGACTGCCGATGTCGGCTTTCAACGGCGCCCACACCACGTTCCCGATGCTCGACATGCCCGTCGCCGAATTCGCCGAGGACAAGGACGGCAGGACCCGCGACATCGTCATGATCGTGGACGAGGCAATTTTGAACGAATGCGGCGAGGCGCGGCAGATGGTGTGGTTCGCCGACGTCACCACCGAGGCGCGGCCGATGATGATCTCGAGCTACACGGTGCCGGAGGCGAGCGGGCAGTTCTGCCAGCGCGGCGGCCGCTTCGGCTCGCATTCGGCGAGCGAGAGCATGGCGCCGGTCTACTACAAGAAGATGGCCTTCATCGCCTTCTTCAATGCCGGTGTGCGCGCGCTCGATATCCGCGATCCCTATCACCCCAAGGAAGTCGGCTATTTCATTCCGGCGATTACGCAGGCCACCGACAAGCGCTGCATTCCGGTCGAGGGCGGCGAGCGCTGCAAGGTCGCGATCCAGACCAACAATGTCGAGACCGATGACCGCGGTTATATCTACATCGTCGATCGCGCCAACACGGGGTTGCATGTTCTGGAGCTGACAGGTCCCGCGCGCGCCGTCGCCGGCCTGCCGCGGAACTAGCCATGCGACACGCGGCGACGATCGCGCTCGTCCTTGCTGCGCTCGGCGCGTCCGGCGTCGGGGCGTATCAGCTTGCGCCGCCTGCGGCAGCATCAGCGCATTGGCGCGAGCTCGCCTGGCCGTTCCCGCGCGACGGCTGGCCGGCGGGCCGTGCGTTTCGCTGCGAAGGCGGTGCCTGTGACGGCGCCGAGCTCTACGTGCGCGCCAAGCGCGGTTTCTGCAATTGCGATCGCGGCGTTGCCGATGACGACGAGGTCGATCGTGTCACCGATCTCGATCTGGTCAGCCCACGCTTTGCGGCCACCGCGCCGGGTGAGGTGGTGCGTGTCGGTGAGTTGGACGGTCGTGCAAGACGCTATGATCTCGCGAGTTGGGACGGCACGCATCATCCCGCGATCGGCATCGCCGTGTCACGGCGATGCGATCTCTTCGTCGCCGCGGCGCAAGGGCGGGGCGAAGCGAGTGTGATGCAGCGCGCGGCACTTGCGTTTCTGGAGACGCAGGAGATGAAGACATGGGTAACGGCGGCGCTGGACGGAAACTGAGTGTCATGCATTAATGCCTTAAACTGCTCTCACCGAGTCCTCACCATGATGTCCATGCAAGCCTATCTCGCCTTCGTCGCCGCCTGCATTGCGCTCGCGCTGCTGCCGGGTCCCATCGTCACGCTCGTGATCGCCAACGGTCTGCGCCACGGCACGCGTGCGGCGCTGACCAACATTCTCGGCGTGCAGGTGGGGCTGTTGATCGTGATTGGCATACTCGCGGTGGGCCTCACCTCGCTCATGGCGACGATGGGCTATTGGTTCAACTGGGTGCGCTTTGCGGGCGCAGCCTATCTGGTCTGGCTCGGCATCAAGCTGATCCGCTCTCCGGTTGAGGGCGTCGACACCGATGCCCCGCCGCCTCCCCCTCGCGGTGGCTTTCTTTTGCAGGGCTTTGTCGTGGCGTTGTCGAACCCGAAACTGCTGGTGTTCTTCGGCGCGTTCATTCCGCAATTCATGGACATGAACAAGGATCACCTGTCGCAGGTCTTGGTGCTCGGAATCACCTTCATGGTGCTTGCCGGCTTGACGGACGGAATCTACGCGCTGCTTGCCGGTCGGGCCCGCAGCTTCTTCTCGGCCCGCCGTACCCGCATGATGTCGCGTGTCTCCGGCGGCTTCATGATCGGCGGCGGCATCTGGCTGGCGCTGACAAGGGCGAAATAGCCCGCTTTCACGTCTCTTCGGATTGAACCTTTGTCGGCGGCGATGCGTCCAATCGGGCATTGCCGCCGACGAAGGATTTGCCGTGCCTGATCTGCCCTGGTTCGTCTACGCGATGCTGCTCGCACCGCTCGGACTCATCCTGATTGCCGCCATTGTGAAGACCTGGCAGGCCCGCGAGGCGCGGAGCTGGCCGCAAGCACCCGGCAAGGTCGTTACGTCAGTTGCGGAGGTGCGCGAGGTCAGGGTGTCCGATGACGAGCGCGAGGAGGGCTATCGCCTCGAGAGCCGCAATTTTGCGAACGTGACTTATGAATATTCGGTCGCCGGCCGCAAGCTCAGCAACAACCGCATCTCGATTGGTGAGGACCTCGGCAATTTCCAGGTGGCCGAGCAGCTCGCAAAATATCCCGCCGGCAGCATCGTCACCGTCTACTACAATCCGCGCCATCCCGATCAGGCCGTGCTGGAGCGCGACCTGCCCAAGGGGCTGTGGGGCTGCCTTGGCATCGGCACGGCGATTGTGATCGCCATCATTTTCGGCTCGGCGTTCGGCCTCAACCAGAGCTACGCCTATCTCGCGCATCACATCGCGCGGCCTGATCTCGCAGGCCTCGTCGTCGGCTTCGGTGCGTTCGGCGCCGTCATCGCGCTGTTTGGAGTCGCCGTGCAGCGGCAGGCCTCGATGGCGACGCGATGGCCGGTGGTGGCGGGCACCATCAAGCTGTCGGAGATGGAGGAATATCACGAGGCCAGCAAACCCGGCGAAAGCCGCGGTACCGAGATGTTTGGCAAGCGTGTGACCTACACCTATAGCTATCTGAACATCAGATACACCAACGAGTGCGCGCGCGTCGCAGCAGGCACGCCGTCGGCCTCCAACAAGATGCTGGAGAAGCTGATGTCGCGCTATCAGGACGGCGCGACCGTCGAGGTTCGCGTCAACCCGGACAACCCGGCGGAAGCCACGCTCGACGCGCGCGGCGACGGCCGCATTGCCTACGTGCTGTGGGGCATCGCCGCGATCTTCGCCGCGCTGGCGCTGTTCGTCGCGACGCGCGGCGGCTAGCCGACCAGCCGCTCCGCCCGCAACTCCACCTCGATCTCCGCAAAGCTCCGCGCCAACCGCTCCGCCCATTGCTGCTGTCCGGACTGGTCCGCGATCAGATCCTGGCGGATCTCGATGCCGGTGTTGATCAGGCCGCGGGCCTCGCCGTGGACGGGGATGGTGTAGTCGGTGAGGTCGCTCACCGCATAGGGCTCGTTGTCGCCAACAACGAGATCGCTCTCGGCGCGCAGGTGCTTGAGCAGGAGCTTTGGCAGCACCGTGTCGCGGTTGTAGAGCGCGCCGATGTGCCAGGGCCGCGCGACGCCGGGATAGACCGGCGTGAAACTGTGCAGCGACACCAGCACGGTTGGTTGCTTGTCGTGCACGCGGCTGTCGATCACGGCAGCGATGCGGTGATGATAGGGCTCGAAGATCTCGCGCCGCCGTGCCTCGCGCTCATGCTCTGAAATGCCCTCGTTGCGCGGGATCGTCGTGGCCTCGGAGATCATGGGGATCGAGCTCATCGCGCCCGGCGGGCGGTTGCAGTCGATCACGAGCCGCGAATAGCGCTGGGCGACCAGATGCGCGTCGAGCATCTTCGCGAGCCGGTCGGCGACGCCGGCAATGCCGATGTCCCAGGCAATGTGCCGCGTCAGCTCGCTTTCGGCGACGCCGAGGTCGCCAAGCGAGTGCGGCAGCACCCGGCCGTGGTGATCCGAGGTCAGCAGGAACGGCGATGCTCCCCCTGCATTCACCTCATGCACTGGCGGTATGTCCCCCTCGCCGAGGAGTTGATCGGTCGCGTCGGCTGTGTCTAAAGCCATCCTGATTGCCTATGGAAAAAGCAGTCGCCCCCGGAAATTGGGCAGGAATCGGTATAGATTGTCCTGTCCAAAATCACCATGATCGCCCGACGATGCCGCTACTGACGATTCATCACAAGACCGAATATCGCTACGATCGCCCCGTGGCGTTCGGCGAACACAGGATCATGCTGCGTCCGCGCGACGGGCATGACCTGCGCGTGCTCGACTTTCAACTCGACATCTCGCCGACGCCGATGTCGCTGCGCTGGATCCACGATGTGTTCGGCAATTCGGTCGCGATCGCCAATTTTGACGAGCGTGCCGACACGCTGAGCTTCGATTGGCACGTCACCGTCGAGCATAATCCGGTGGAGGAGTTCGCGCTGACGCCGGACGATCCCGCTTTCTTTTATCCCTTCATCTACGACGATGAGGAATTCCCCGACCTCGTCCAGTACATCACGCCGCAATATGCCGATCCCGACGGCGAGATCGCGGAATGGGCGCGCGGCTTCCTCGATGAGGATTCACCGTCGCCGACCTTCAAGATCCTGAGCGGCATCACCCACGGCATTCGCGAGCAGTTCAAATACCGCAAGCGTCATGAGCCCGGCACGCAGCATCCACTCGACACTTTGCAGTCGGGCACGGGAACTTGTCGGGACTATGCGCTGTTTATGATCGAAGCGCTGCGCCATCTCGGCTTCGCCGCGCGGTTCGTCTCCGGCTACATCTTCGTGCCGGAGGATATCGAGGAACATCACGTCGGCGGTGGCTCGACGCACGCCTGGGTGCAGGTCTATTTGCCGAGCGCGGGCTGGATCGAGTTCGATCCGACCAATGGCATCGTCGGCACCCGCGATCTCATCCGTGTCGCGGTCGCCCGCGATCCGCGCCAGGCGATCCCGCTATACGGCGTTTATATCGGCCCGGGAGATGCCTTCGAAGCCATGGACGTGAGCATCAGGGTGGTCTCGGACGATCAGGACAGCGACGAAGAGATGGAGGCAGAGGTTTTATAGATGGAGATCAAGGTCGGCTTCGAGATCACCTACGCGGCAGCGCAGCCGACACCGATGGTGATCATGCTCAACATCCACCCCTCGCGGCGGGCCGACATCATCGGCAAGGAGACGGTGGTCGCGGAGCCCGACGTTCCCATCCGCTTCTATCGCGACGGCTTTGACAATGTGTGCGGCCGCCTCGTTGCGCCCGCCGGTGGTGTGACGCTGAAGGGCAGCGCGTTGGTGCGCGACACCGGCCGGCCCGACGAGGTAATGCCGACCGCGCAGCAACTCCCGATCGAGCAACTGCCGAACGAGCTGCTGCTCTATCTGATGCCGAGCCGCTATTGCGAGACCGACAAGCTCACCGACATCGCCTGGTCGCTGTTTGGCAAGACAAAGCCGGGCTGGAAGCGCGTCGCTGCCATTACCGAGCTCGTGCATGAGCACGTCACCTTCGGCTACGAGCACGCCCATCACATGAAATCGGCGCATGACGTCTACGAGCAGAAGACCGGTGTCTGCCGCGACTTCGCGCATCTCGCGCTCACCTTCTGCCGCTGCATGGGCATCCCCGCGCGCTATTGCACCGGTTACATGGGCGACATCGGCATTCCGCCGGATCCGTCCCCGATGGATTTCTCCGGTTGGTTTCAGGTCTGGCTGTCCGGCAAATGGTTCACCTTCGATGCCCGCCACAACGTCCCCCGCACGGGTCGTATCCTGATGGCCACAGGCCGCGACGCCGCAGACGTCGCGCTGTCGACGAGCTTCGGCCGGATGGAGTTGAAGAAGTTCGTGGTGGTGAGTGACGAGGTGGCGAAGGCGGGGTGAGCGGCTGTTCCCCCTCCGTCATTGCGAGCGCAGCGAAGCAATCCAGTCGGTCCCCGCGGCGAAGTCTGGATTGCTTCGTCGCAAGAGCTTCTCGCAATGACGGTGTTGGGAGGCTATAGAGCCGCCATGACCTCCGATCGTCTCTTCGTCTACGGCACCCTGATGCGCGGCTTCGACCATCCGATGGCGCGGCTGCTTGCGGGCCATGCGGATTTCCTGGGTGAGGCGACGTGCCGCGGCAAGCTCGTGCTGGTGAAGCATTATCCGGGATTGCTGCTGTCGGACGCGCCATCCGATCTCGTCCACGGCGAACTCGTTCATCTCCGTGCGCCCGACGAGCTCCTGCGCGAGCTCGACATGTATGAGGCCTGCGGCGAAGGCTTTCCGGAGCCGACCGAATATTTGCGCAAGCTGATCGACGTGACGCTTGCCGACGGCGTCACCGAGAAGGCCTGGACCTACATCTACAATTGGCCCGTCACCGATCTGCCGCGCATCGCGTCCGGCCGTTTCCTCGCGTATTAAGCCGAAAGCACTTCCTTCACCACGCGGACATCGACCTCGCGCTCGACGTAAGTCCATTCCTCGGTTTGCCTGAGCATCGCCACCAGCTCGTCGAACAACGAGGCATGCGCGGGCGCGAATTCGAACCAGGTGAGAAAATCGAAGGGCTCGCCGAGGTCGCGGCAATGATAGAGCTGCCGCGCGATCGCGGGCAGGAAGCGCAGGCTGCTGGCGATGTGGTGCGATTTGTCCTCAAATATCGCGCGCCGCTCTTCCTGCGTGAGCTCCCACCAGGCTTGCGATTTGCGGATCGGGATCAGCGCCGCGTAGGTGGCCTCAAGCCGGCCGAGGCCGGCCTGCACCGCCGTGAGCTGCTGTTTCTCGGCGCGCTCGGTGTAGCGCAGCGTGCTCGGGGCGCCCACCAGCCGCCACGCGAGGCGCGAGGGCACCAGCGGCAACGAGACGGCATCGCCGTCGATCACCGACAGCGCCGGCATGAAAGGCAGGGGCTCGCCCGTCACGGGCGAAACCGAGGTCACGCGCCAGCCCCCGCTCTGACCACCTCGAAACGTCCTGAACATGGCCCATGGAAGCGTGGAACCGGGCGGGGTTCAAGGCCTCTCTCATTCGGGGCGCGCGCTCAGCGCCGGAAAGGCCTGTGAACAGCGCGTATAATCCTGACAAACCTGACTTTTAGGCAGGCCGCACCTATATCCCTGATCCTTCGCCCCGACTCACCTTGGTTCGCGCTACACACACATGATCCGCTTCACGCCCCAATTTCTCGACGAGCTGCGTGCCCGGCTTTCGGTCTCCGAAGTCGTGGGCAAGCGCGTCAAGCTGAAGAAGGCCGGGCGCGAGTGGAAGGGGCTGTCGCCGTTCCAGCAGGAGAAAACCCCATCCTTCTACGTCAACGACCAGAAGGGTTTTTACCACGACTTCTCCTCCGGCAAGCACGGCGACATCATCACCTTCGTGATGGAGACCGACGGCCTGCCGTTCGCGGAGGCCGTGGAGCGGCTCGCCAGCATGGCGGGCCTGCCGTTGCCGGCGGTGACGCCTGATGCGGCGCGGCACGAGCAGCGCCGCCGCACGCTGCATGACGTCATGGATCTCGCGGCAAAATTCTTTGCCGAAACGCTGGCCTCGCGCGTGGGCGCCAAGGCGCGCGGTTACCTCGCCGACCGTGCGCTCTCGCCGGCAACGCAATTGCAGTTCCGTCTCGGCTATGCGTCGCCCGATCGCTTTGCGCTGAAGGAGCATCTCGGCAAGCTCGGTGTCTCCGTCGAGGACATGGTCGAAACGGGCATGCTGGTGGCCGGCGACGACATTCCCGTGCCCTATGACCGCTTCCGCGATCGCGTGATGTTTCCGATCACCGATCTGCGCGGTCGCGTCATCGCCTTCGGCGGGCGCGCGCTGGAAAAGGACGTTCCGGCCAAATATCTGAACTCGCCGGAGACGCCGCTCTTCCACAAGGGCGACAATCTCTACAACCACCAGACCGCGCGCGCCGCATCCCACAATGGCGCGCCGGTGATCGTGGTCGAAGGCTATGTCGACGTCATCGCCATGGTCACTTCGGGCTTTGCAGGCAGCGTCGCGCCGCTCGGCACTGCGCTGACCGAAAACCAGCTCGCGCTGCTCTGGAAGATGGCGGACGAGCCGATCCTCTGCTTTGACGGCGACAAGGCCGGACAGAAGGCGGCGTATCGTGCTGCCGACCTCGCACTGCCATTCCTCGCACCCGGAAAAAGCCTGCGCTTTGCGCTGCTGCCGGAAGGGCAGGACCCCGACGATCTCGCGCGCTCCGGCGGCCGCGGAGCGATCGAGGAGGTGATCGCGGCGGCACGCCCGCTCGCCGACATGATCTGGTCGCGCGAGCTCGAAGGCGGTAATTTCGCCACCCCCGAACGCCGCGCCGCGCTGGAGGCGCGCATCAAGGAGCTTTCCAACGGCATCCGCGACGAGGTGGTGCGGCGCTATTATCGCCAGGATCTCGCCGAGCGGCTTCAGCGCACATTCGCGCCGGAAGGCGGACGCGGCGGCTTTGCCGGCCGGGGCAATTTCCGTGCAGGCTCCCCCGGTCGCCAGTTCCAGCCGAGGGGCGGGGGACAGGCGAATCGATTCGGTGGCCAGGGTTTTGGGGGAGGCCGCCGCGGCCCGCCCGGTCCCATCCCGCTTCCCTCCGGCCCCTACCAGGCGGCGAGCCCCCAGCTGGCGGCGAGCCCGATCATGCGCGGACAGCGCAGCGCCATTTCCCGGCGCGAGGCGCTGATCCTGCAGATCCTGATCAACCACCCCTGGCTTCTGCATGAGCATCTGGAGGAGGTGGCGGCCCTGGAGCTGGCCCATCCCGAGGCCCACAAGCTGCGGGCCGGCATCATCGCCGCCTTCGCCAACGATCATCACCACTCACCGGACCCTGGCGAGCAGGCCGAGAAAATGCGGTCCGACATCGAGAAAGGCGGATTTTCGCAGCTTCTTCAAAGGGTTGAGAATGGCATCACAACGCAGGCCGTGTGGGGTGCAAGGGAGGGCGCGGCCCGGGACGACGTTCTCTCGACCTGGCACCAGCTCGTTGCCTTGCATCGGCAATACCATTCACTACTTAGAGAGCTGAAGGACGCCGAGCTGGCCTTGGGGGAGGATCCCAGCGAGGCCAATATGGCGTGGCTGCGGGACGTCAAAGCCCGGCTGGCCGAGGTCGATGGCACCGAGGCCCTGATCGAGGGTTTTGGCGAGCTGTCGGGCCGGTTCCAGAAGAGTGTGTGACGAAAGAATCATGCGGACGGCCGGGGCCGGAACCGCTAAAAGACTCGCCAAATCCAAGGTTTGGCGGCAAAAACAGGGTTAATCGAGGCTTAACGGTCTTGTAGCACTTTGGCCCCCAGGCGGCCGCAGGCAGAACAGACGCGTCAGGAATGAATCCGCGCAATATCTGTTGGCACTTCACCTGCATCCGCTGCGACAAAGGTGCTCACGAAGCGTTAGGCAAATCCGGCGAGGGAAAGTTGGGGGTGGCGATCAGATGTTCGCGCCGCCCTTTCCGTGTCGAGATCTGACGAAGCGAGAGCGTCGAGCAACAGGTTCAAGTGATTTCAGGCAGGCGCGGCGAACGTCTGTGTGAAGCGCGTTTAGGAGCAATGGATGGCCACCAAGGCAAAGACGCTGCAGGCGAAGGACAAGGAAAAAGACGACAAGGCAGCGGATGCGCCGGAGAAGGACTCCCAGGACGCACCGTCGCCGTTGCTCGATCTGTCCGACGCAGCGGTGAAGAAGATGATCAAGCAGGCCAAGAAGCGCGGCTTCGTGACCTTCGATCAGCTCAACGAAGTTTTGCCGTCCGACCAGACCTCGCCCGAGCAGATCGAGGACATCATGTCCATGCTCTCGGACATGGGCATCAACGTCACCGAAGCCGACGATAGCGAAGGCGAGGAAGATAAAGACGAGGGCGGCGAGGACGAGACCGACAACGAACTCGTCGAGGTCACGCAAAAGGCCGTCACCGAGGTCAAGAAGAGCGAGCCGGGCGAACGCACCGACGATCCCGTGCGCATGTATCTGCGCGAGATGGGCACGGTCGAGCTGCTGTCCCGCGAAGGCGAAATCGCGATTGCGAAGCGCATCGAGGCCGGCCGCGAGGCTATGATCGCAGGGCTCTGCGAAAGCCCGCTGACCTTCCAGGCCATCATCATCTGGCGCGACGAATTGAACGAAGGAAAGATCTTCCTTCGCGACATCATCGATCTCGAAGCGACCTATGCCGGGCCCGATGCCAAGGCCGGCATGAACAATGCGATGATCGCCGGTCCCAACGGCGAAGCGTCGGCCGAAGGCGGCCAGCCTGCCGCTGCCGGCGCGCCCTCGCATGTCGCGCCGCCGGCCGCACCACCGTCGCCGACCCCGTTCCGCGCCGTGCCTGCGCCCGGCAATGCCGGCGAAGCCGAGAAGGATCCTGCGGAGTCCGCCGCCGAGTCCGACATGGACGAGGACGACGAGTTCGAGAACCAGATGTCGCTTGCGGCAATCGAGGCCGAGCTCAAGCCCAAGGTCGTCGAGATCTTCGACAAGATCGCCGAGAGCTACAAGAAGCTGCGCAAGCTGCAAGAGCAGGACATCCAGAACCAGCTCGAGAGCACCTCGCATGGTCCCTCGCTCTCGCCGCACCAGGAGCGCAAGTACCGCAAGCTCAAGGACGAGATCATCGTCGAGGTGAAGTCGCTGCGCCTGAACCAGGCGCGTATCGACTCGCTCGTCGAGCAGCTCTACGACATCAACAAGCGCCTCGTCTCGCATGAGGGCCGCCTGATGCGCCTGGCCGACAGCCATGGCGTCGCGCGCGAAGACTTCCTGCGCAACTACACCGGCTCGGAGCTCGATCCGCGCTGGCTCAACCGTGTCTCGAAGCTTTCGGCCAAGGGCTGGAAGAACTTCGTCCACCACGAGAAGGACCGCATCAAGGACCTTCGCCACGAGGTGCACCAGCTCGCGGCGCTGACCGGCCTCGAGATCATCGAGTTCCGCAAGATCGTGCACTCCGTGCAGAAGGGCGAACGCGAAGCCCGTCAGGCCAAGAAGGAGATGGTGGAAGCCAACCTCCGTCTCGTGATCTCGATCGCCAAGAAATACACCAACCGCGGTCTGCAGTTCCTCGACCTGATCCAGGAAGGCAACATCGGCCTGATGAAAGCGGTCGACAAGTTCGAGTACCGCCGCGGCTACAAGTTCTCGACCTACGCCACATGGTGGATCCGGCAGGCGATCACCCGCTCGATCGCCGACCAGGCGCGGACCATCCGTATCCCCGTGCACATGATCGAGACGATCAACAAGATCGTGCGCACCTCGCGCCAGATGCTCAACGAGATCGGCCGCGAGCCGACCCCGGAAGAGCTCGCCGAGAAGCTCGGCATGCCCTTGGAGAAGGTCCGTAAGGTCCTCAAGATCGCCAAGGAGCCGTTGTCGCTGGAAACGCCCGTCGGTGACGAAGAGGATTCGCACCTCGGCGATTTCATCGAGGACAAGAACGCGATCCTCCCCATCGACGCGGCGATCCAGTCGAATCTGCGCGAGACCACGACGCGCGTGCTCGCCTCGCTCACCCCGCGCGAAGAGCGCGTGCTGCGTATGCGCTTCGGCATCGGCATGAACACCGACCACACGCTGGAAGAAGTCGGCCAGCAGTTCTCGGTCACCCGCGAACGTATTCGCCAGATCGAAGCCAAGGCGCTGCGGAAGCTGAAGCATCCGTCAAGGTCGCGGAAGCTGCGGAGCTTCCTGGATAACTAATCCAGGCATCGATCCAAACGAAAGCGGCGGGCCGAGGCCCGCCGTTCTTGTTTATGCTGACGCTTGGACGCAGCCTATTTCTTCTTCGCGCCGACCCGGTCGAGGGTCTTGATCTCGAGCGGCGGGCGGCCGGATTTTTCGGCGATCTCGCGGTCCTGCTCCATGATGAAGGCGCGGGCGGGCTCATCGCCATCGAGGCCTCCGAGCAACTCCGACGGCACGCGCCGGTTGGAGCGCTGGGAGCCGTCTTCGTAGAAGACGTTGAAAAAGGCGAATTCGCCTTTGGGATTGGTTCCAGGTTTTTTAGCCATGGCGGCTTGTCGTCGATAAGAGCGCTACAGTCAAATGACTTCGACAGCCGCCAGCGTCGGTTTGAGGGGCTTTTTGCGCGACTGCTTGACGAAATCTGTCCGCGCGATGCGACCCGACCCTTGCCTCGATAAACGGCGGGCCGAAAAGCCCGCCGTTTATTTTTGGTCTTCAGCGCCACCCGGGGCTGGCAGGGCAGCAACTTAAAATAGAAGGCTATAGTTCGCGCCATGCGATGGCAAGATAAATCGTGGTCGCGTTGATGTCGCAGCGGGCGCATCAGATATGCGGCGCGTGTGATCGCTGGTTCCGGCATGTTCTCGAAGGAGATGCTTGGATAGCCGAAATACTTTGTTCATTTTGTCTGCTCTCGCAATGCAGCGGAAGGTGGTGTGCTTAGCGCGAGAGCGCGTGCACTGCGTTTCGGCGAGCGCGCGCACGCGCTGACTTAACATAGGTGAATCAGTTTCGTGCTTCTCGGTGCACACATCACGTTGCTCCGGTGCGCCGCGGCAGTTCCCTCTTACTCACGGCGCTACCAGCTCCACGCGCCGGTTCACTGCGCGGCCGGCGTCCGTTGCATTGGAGCCGACAGGCGCGAGCAGCCCGACGCCCGCGGTACGCAGCCGTGCTTGCGCAATGCGGAAGCTTTTCACGAGCTCGGCAGCAACCGCTTCGGCGCGCCTCTTCGACAAATCAAGATTGTACTCATAGGCGCCCTGGCTGTCGGTGTGGCCGACGATGAAGACGTTGAGTTGTGGCTGGCCCATGAGCAGCTTTGCGATCTGCTCCAGTGTCGGGCGGCTCTCCGGCTTGAGCAGGGCCTTGTCGGTGTCGAAATAGATGCCGTAGAGCGCGATGTGCCCGGTCTCGCCGAGACCCTTGGCCATTGCGGCAGCATCGATCATCTTGTTCTCGATCGCGCCCAGTTCCGCGACGGTGACCTGCGCATAGATCTCCTGATTGTTCTGGCTGACGATGACGCTGGCATAGGTCTCGCGCCCGCCTTCGGTCTTGCGGCCCGCAAAATAGCGATAGTTGAAGCCGTCGACCCACATCTGCGGCACCGGCAGCGTGTCGATGGCTTCGGTGAAGGGAATGGCGCCGCAGGCGTCGGTGTCGCAGGCCAGCAAGGTCTCGAAGCCGGCTTTCGCAAGCTGCGTCTCGAAATTGCGGGAGACTTCAAGGATCGAGGGGCCGGGATTGGTGCGGTAGGCGATGCGGATGATGCGGCCCTCGAGCCGCCGTGCGTCTGTGGGCTGGCCGTCCTTGAAGGCGGCCGCCTGCATCCGCGCCGCGTCAAAATCCTTCACCACATAGCCGGTGACGACGCTACCGGTGAAGCGGCCGATGCCGGGATAGTCACGGGCGCCCGCCGCGTCGCGCGTCTGCGCGGAGGCGGCCGTGATGGCGTGAAAGCAGAGCAAGGCGAGGACAGCGATCATTCGGTACGGAATGGGCATGGTCATCTCGAACAGTTGGGGATGGGGGTGAGCGCAACTCTTTAGTCGCGCACACGTAGCGATCGGTTCTGGTGGGGATTTGCCGCTTTGACGGGACTCTGGTTCCCGGGCATGATCGCAGCCCTGCTTCGCGCATAATTCTTGAGGATTTTCTCGCATGTTGAAACACGCCCTGGCCACCGCCTTCATCCTCGCGCTGGCCGGCGGCCAAGCCGAAGCCGCGCGCTGCGGTGGCGACTTCAACAGCTTTGTCGCCGGCATGACTTCAGAGGCGCAAGGAGCCGGCGTTTCGGCAAGCACGACCAGCGCTGCCTTCAGCGGGATTACCCAGGATGGCGCGGTGCTCGCCTTCGACCGGCGCCAGCGCTACACCTTCAACAAGAGCTTTGAGCAGTATGTCTCGACCCGTGTCGGCCCCGGCCGCATCAATGGCGGCAAGGCGCTGCTCCAGCGTCACGCCGCGCTGCTCTCGCGCATCGAGCAGCAGTTCGGCGTGCCCCGGCAGATCCTGGTTGCGATCTGGGGGCTGGAGAGCGATTTCGGCAAAGGCGACATCGGCAAGCTGCCGGTGATCCGCACGCTCGCAACGCTGGCGCATGACTGCCGCCGCACCGAGCTGTTCCAGGGCGAACTGCTGGCCGCGCTCAAGATCGTGCAGCGCGGCGACCTGCCGCTGCGCGACCTCATCGGCGCCTATGCCGGCGAGATCGGCCAGACCCAGTTCCTGCCGTCGTCCTACATCAAATACGGCGTCGATTTCGACGGCGACGGCCACGTCGACCTCCGCCACAGCGTCCCCGACGTGCTCGCCTCGACCGCGAACCTGCTGCACACCAACGGCTTCAAGATGGGCCAGCCCTACGGTGAAGGCACCGCCAATTTCGATGCGATGCGGGAGTGGAACAGGGCCGTGATTTATCGGAAGACGATCGGGTATTTTGCTGATCGGTTGGTGGGGCAGTGAGGGTGCGGTTTCTCCTTGTCGTCGTCCCGGCGAAGGCCGGGACCCATACCGCGGAATCTATCTGCCGCGGACGGTGGGAGTACCGAACGGCAGTCTTCGCCAAACTGAATTCGGTGGTTATGGGTCCCGGCCTTCGCCGGGACGACAGCGGAAGATAAGGCAACGCGATCGCGCCTTACCTCACGTCCTCTTCGCCATCTTCTCCAACCTCCGTTGCAACGACGCCCAATATGTCCCCGGGCGGAAGCGCTGCAAAATGTCCATGAAGCGGGCGTCGTTGCCGATCAGGATGCGGGGCTCGTTCTTCTCGATACCCCTGATGATGCGCAGCGCCGCGTCCTTCGGCGTGGTCCTTGCCGCAGTCTCGAACCGGTCGATCATTTGCGCACGTCGCGCATTGTCGGTGACGCCTGTCCCGGTACGCGAGCTGCGCGCGATCGAGGTGGCGACGCCGCCGGGATGGACGACCGACAGTTTTACCGGGCTTCCCGCCATAACAAGCTCATGGCGCACACTCTCGGAAAAGCCGCGTACCGCGAATTTGGCTGCCGCATAGGCCGATTGTCCGGGCGGCGCGATGATGCCGAAGATCGAGGACAGGTTGACGATATGCGCCTCGTCCCTCGTCTTCAGATGCGGCAGGAAGGCGCGGGTGCCGTGCACCACGCCCCAGAAGTTGATGCCGAACAGCCAGTCCATCTGCGCCTGGTCGATCTCATCGAATTGCCCGAGCAGCGCCACGCCGGCATTGTTGACGAGGATGTTGAGCGACGGGTGGGCCGCGATCGCCTCGGTTGCGAACCGGGCGATGTCACCGGGCTCGCCGACATCGACACGATGGACGCTGACCTTGCGCGTTTGACCGGTTCCTTGTCCGATCTCGGCGGCGAGCGTCTTCAGCCCGGCCTCGTCGCGATCAGCGAGCGCGAGGTCGCAGCCGCGATGGCCCAGTTCGATTGCGAGCGCGCGGCCAATGCCGCTGGCCGCTCCGGTGATAGCGGCAGCGCCGCGAATCGCAGTCATGGTCAACCCCCGTCGAGCCTTGGATAAGGAACTACGATTTGCATTTTTTCAGAATGGAACCGAACTGCAAGGGCGTTCGCTCCTTAACTTGCGTTAGGTGGACGCAAAGCATTGGGAGCCGTCGATGGGACAGTCAGAACCATTTCGCGCAACCGCACTCATCGTAGAAGACGACGCCATGCAGCGGGAGATGCTCAGTCTCCTGCTGGAAGAGAGCGGCTACCAGGTCATCCAGTGTGAGAGTGCCGAAGCAGCCGAACGCGTGCTGGACAAGAACGCCGGCGCGCTGTGCCTGATGTTGACCGACGTGCAGCTCGCCGGCCGCATGAACGGGGTCGAGCTGGCGCACGTCGCCAAGGATCGCAATCCGAAGCTCGACGTCGTCGTCACCTCGGGCCGCCCGCTGATGCAACCCTTGCCTGACGGTGCAAAATTCTGGGCCAAGCCCTGGGCGCCGCTCGACGTGTTGCGCGAAGCCGAGATTGCGCAACGATCCTAGGCAGACGGCGTCGCCGGCGCGCCGACGGCGTCGGCGGCAGGCGCTGACCGTGTCGTGACTTCTCCGCACCGGGCAGGAATGGTAGGGACAGGACATGACCTTGTCCTTCCTGCTCACCTCGCTCATCGTCGTCGCGTCCCCCGGCACCGGTGTGCTCTACACGCTGGCCGCGGCACTCACCCGCGGCTCGCGCGCCAGCATAGCTGCCGCCTTCGGCTGCACGCTCGGGATCGTGCCGCATATGATTGCGGCGATGCTGGGCCTGGCCGCCGTGCTCCATGCGAGCGCGCTCGCCTTTGCGGCGCTGAAATGGTGCGGCGTGGCCTATCTGCTTTACATGTCCTGGCAGGCGCTGCGCGAGACCGGGGCGCTTTCGGTCGAGGCTGATATCAAGGAGCGCTCCAGCGGCCGGGTCATCGTGACCGGCTTCCTGATCAACATCCTCAACCCGAAGCTCTCGATCTTCTTTCTCGCCTTCCTGCCGCAGTTCATCGCGGTGGACGAGGCCCATGTGCTGGCGCGGATGCTGGAATTGAGCGGCGCCTTCATGGCGATGACGCTAGCGGTGTTCGTGGTCTACGGTCTCTGCGCGGCCTCGGTGCGCGAGCGCGTCATCTCGCGCCCCGCCGTGATGGCCTGGCTGCGACGCAGCTTTGCCGCCGGCTTTGCACTGCTCGGCGCCAAGCTGGCGTTCGCCGAGCGATAAGCAATAAAAAAGCGGGCCTTGCGCCCGCCATCTTCAAACTCTCAACCTGACCCGACGCCCGGGCGGAGCGAGGCTCCACCCGGGCAAAGAAAAAGAAGTTCAGTTACTTCTTCTTCGCCTTCTTGGTCTTTTTCGCCTTCGCCTTCTTCGCCTTCTTCGCTTTCTTAGCCATAGTATCCTCTCAAGGGTTCATGGTTAAACGCGACACGAGGGATGCTCGGCGGAGGGCCAGCCTCGCAACATCCTCGAGGACAAACTCAGCAGATTCGCAGGGCTGTGCCCCGCGCTGTCACATCTGTGTCATTACGTTATCCACAGCTCAGATGCATTTTCGGGTGATTTCCGCCCGCGAATTCGCATCACAGCGCACCGCGGCATGATGGCGGCGGGTGCGCCGGCCATCCTTAACGAGTCCGGAATCGCCGCGCGGGATTCATCAATCCAAAACCAAAGGCGCGCTTTCGCAGATCGCAGTGAGATTCCATTAAGCGCACCCCGCGCATTGTCTTCCGCAAGAACACGGGGACGGGTCATGGACGAACGGCTGCCGGAGACAGGGGGCGGGACGCTGCGCGTACTGCGGACGCCATGCTGAACGTGCCGACACTTTGGACGGTCTTCGTCGTCAACTTTCTGGCGCTCGGCCTGATCTGGGCCTATGTGACGCGCTCCTATCCGAAATTCGAGGCCGCGCGGTTCTGGATGGCGTCGGCCTTCGTCGGTGCCGCCGGCGCGATGACCGCTTTGGCCCGCCTGTTCGTCACCTCTCCCGCGCCGCTTCTGCTCGGCTCTGCCGGCATCATCGCGGCGAGCTGCCTGGCCGCGATGGGCATTCAGCGCTTCTTTGGCCGGCCGGTGTCCTGGCGCGTCATGGTCGCGACGAGCGCCGTAAGCATCGGCGGTACGGCGTTCTTCATGCTCGTCTTCGACCACATGCAGCTTCGCATGATCAGCTACACGGTCGGACAGGCTGTGCCCCTGCTGCTGGCGTTGCGCCTGCTGCTGTCGCCGCAGGAAGGCCGCGTCAGTCCCGGCGCCTGGCTGTCCAGTATCGTCATCATCACCATCATCGCGCTGTTTTTTGCCCGTACGATCGGCAATCTGCTTGGCGGCAACTTCTCGGCCGTGGCCGGCAGTCAGGGCCATGCCGTCATGGTGCTGGGACTGCTGTTCCTGTCGATGACGCTCAATTTCGGCTTCCTTTTGATGGCGATGGACCGGCTGCGCAACGAGGTTGCCGACCTCGCGCTGCTCGATGATCTCACCGGCGTCGCCAATCGTCGCCATCTGTTGCAGCGCCTCTCCGAGGAATGCGCCCGCTCGGAGCGCAGCGGCGAGCCGTTCTCGCTGCTGGTGATCGATCTCGACGGCTTCAAGACCATCAACGACACCCATGGACATGCCGCGGGCGACGCCTGCCTCCAGCATTTCACCCTGATGGCGCAGACGCGGCTGCGGCCCGGCGACATGCTCGCCCGCACCGGCGGCGACGAGTTCTGCGTCGTGCTGCCGTCGTCCTCATTGCGTGAAGGCGCGCTGATTGCCCGCCGCGTGCTCGAAGTCTGCCGCCATGACGCGGCGGCTTGCGCCGGCAAGGACATCCCGATCGCGATCTCGATCGGCGTGGCCGAATGGGATCGCGACATCGGCCAATTCCCGGACCGGCTGATCGCGCACGCCGACCACGCCCTCTATGCCGCCAAGAAGAACGGCAAGAACGATTTTGCGGTCTATGATCCGGCCCCGCCGCTCTTGCCGGAGCTGCCTGGACCGGTCGAGGCCACGCGCAAATTCGCCTGAGGCTGTGTTAGCGTCTGGTCCGCATTGGACCCCGCATGATGATATCTCGCCTGCTCGCCGCCGTTCTCGCCGCATTCGCCCTGATCGCTCCCGCCGCCGCAACCGATGTCGAGCTCACCAAGCTCGCGCGCGGCTCGGGCACGCCCGACATTCCCGGCCTGAAGATGGTCTGGCTCGCGCCGTGGGGCGATGTCGGCAATGCCCATGCCTGGCGCAACATCATCGTGCACCAGACCGAGGGGCCGACGGGCTCGGCGCGCGGCGGCGCGCAGGAGCAGTTCAAGAACCCGACCCGGCGCGGGGTGATGGTCTGGGTCGAGACCGACGGCACGGTCTATTGGTCAGTCGCGGACAATCTGGTGCCGACCCATACCGACGGCGCCAACCGCGACGACAACAAGTACATCGACAACAAGCCGACCTATCATCAGGTCGTGCGCGACAATTCAATCGGCGTCGAGTTCGCCGGCAACTATCCTGACGTGGCGACGGGCCCGACCGCAGCGCAGGTCGCGGCGTGGAAGATCCTCGTCCAGGTCCTGCGCGCGCGCTACAACATCCCGCTCGACCACGTCTATGCGCACAACTGGATCGACTTCAAGGACGCGCGCTATTGCGAAGGCTGCTGGCTCGCGACGCTGGCACGGACCTGGGGGGAGTGAAGGATTCGACGTCCTTCATTGGGCGCGTCCGGAACGACCGGCGGCCGAAGCCGCCGGTGCCGAATGGCCATCGAGAGTGGCCGAAGCCCAGCGAGCCTTCCCGTTCAGGGGAAGGCCTTGGGAAGGTCGGCCGAAGGCTTGGTGACGATCTGATGCGCATCGCGCCAGATCACTTCGCGCTGGCGCGAGGTCGTGATCGTACGCACCGGCAGGCCCCCCTCCTCGAGCAGCCAGGCGCAGTAACGCGCGCGGCTAACCGCCTCGCGGGCTCGGGGATCGAACCAGCAAATGCCCCAGATCGAATCGCGCCGCTTGAAGTGCCGCGCGATGCGCCCCGGAATCGGCAGATGCTGTGCGAACCAGCCGAACTGGTCTGCCAGCTCCTGCCGAATCCAGTCGGGACAGTTGTTCCGATGGATGTACCAGGACGCGCGAAAGAAGCCGCTCTCCACGCGGCTGTGCGGGTGGATGAGCGGTGTAACGAACCGCAAATACATGACGACACGGCGCAACGCCGTGTCGCGTCACGCCCCTCGTAACCAAATTGGATGAATGGAAGAACAGCCGCGTAGCGGCGTTCAGCTCATGACCGATCGCCGGTCACCGATGGGCGGCGGCGGTCGGAACGTGTCGATCTCAACTTCATGCCGCCTCCCTTGAGAGCGTGAACAAAGCGGCGCGGTATTGCGCCGGGCCGCAGCACATACACGAGCCGACGTCCTGCGACAAGCATGATTGAGACAAACGGCGTCAAACCGGCTGAGCCATCCACCCGAACAATCGTCGGATCAACCCCGGCTGCTGCGGCAATTCCGGCGGCCCGTCCGCAGCCAGCACGCGTTTGAAGAAGTAATCCAGAAACACCATGTCGTTCGGCTCGGTGACGGTGAACTGCTCGTCGCCGAAGAACACGCTGTAATTATAGAAGAACGGACCCATGATCGGGATCGTCGCGGTGCTCGCATAGTCCTTCGAGATGACGAACTCAGCGGGGGCGAGCCCGTGATCGCGCATGGCCTGTTCGACCAGCGGCAGCTTGCGCATGAACTGAGTGGAGAAGCCGCCGACGGTGGATTGCAGGATGATCGACACGGTGGGTGTCCGTTCGCTTGATGCTGCCAGCACGATAGTCTTGGGTCGGTTGAGCGGCAGTGCGGGTTCAAGGCAAGCCCGGTTCTACCTTGGCTCGGGGCAGAGGAGAGTGATGGTCGTCTCACTCTGTATCCAAGGGAAGAAGGGGCAGCCGGTGCTTGGCCCTCATCTCTCCACCCAACAAAAAAGCCGGCGTTGCCGCCGGCTTTTGTCTCTTCGATCCGCCAATCTCCGGCGCCAAAACCTCGCGCTTAGAGCGCGGCTTCCAGCGCGGCTTGTTCCTGCCTTGCGATCGTGCCCTTGACTGCGGACTGCACCTTCTCGAAGGCGCGGACCTCGATCTGGCGGACGCGCTCGCGCGACACGCCGAACTCGGCGGCAAGGTCTTCCAGCGTCATCGGCTCATCGGCGAGGCGGCGAGCCTCGAAGATACGGCGTTCGCGCGGGTTGAGCACGCCCATGGCGCCATTGAGCGCGTCACGGCGGTGATCATACTCCTCGTGCTCGGCCAGCATGGCTTCCTGGTTGGGCGAATTGTCGACCAGCCAGTCCTGCCATTCGCCGGCTTCGCCGTCGTCGCGGATCGGTGCGTTGAGCGACGCGTCGCCACCGAGGCGGCGGTTCATGTCGACCACGTCCTGAGCCGTGACGCCGAGACGCTTGGCAATGATCGCCACCTGGTCGGGGCGGAGATCGCCTTCGTCCAGTGCGGAAATCTTGCTCTTCGCCTTGCGCAGGTTGAAGAACAGCTTCTTCTGGTTCGCGGTGGTGCCCATCTTTACGAGCGACCACGAACGCAGGATGTACTCTTGAATCGACGCCTTGATCCACCACATGGCGTAGGTAGCGAGACGGAAGCCCTTCTCGGGTTCGAAACGCTTCACCGCCTGCATCAGACCGACATTGCCTTCCGAGACGACCTCGGAGATCGGCAGGCCGTAACCGCGATAGCCCATGGCGATCTTGGCCACGAGTCGCAGATGGCTGGTGACGAGTTGATGCGCGGCGTCACGATCGTCGTGCTCGCGCCAACGCTTGGCGAGCATGTATTCCTGCTGGGGTTCCAGCATCGGAAACTTGCGGATCTCGCCGAGGTAACGGGAAAGGCCGGATTCTCCATTAAGGACCGGCAGTGCAGCTGTACGGGCCATAGTGCGCCCTCCAAACAGGTTCAGGCCCCCGATAGCGGCGAGCCAGGCAGACGACCGCTTTGTTAAAGCCAGTCGTAGCTGCGATGTTCCGCGTTGCTCATTTCAACGCAGGCGCAATATACAACAGGAAGGGGCAAAAAGGGAAGGATTGCTGACGTCACGTCCACGTGTGGCAGCTATAACTTTTTGTAAGGTAAGGGTTTTCTGAAACAGCCTGCGTCATAGCGCCGCTTTCAGGGCGCCCTCCAGGAGAAGCAAATCCTCCGGCAGAGCTGCTTCCCAGTGCAGAAGTTCTCCGGTCCTCGGGTGCTCCAATACCAGCAGATAAGCATGCAGGGCTTGCCGTCCAAGGGCGGTCAGGGCCGCCTGCGACTCGAGGCCAAGCTGGTTCGCCTTGGTCTTGAAATGGGGGCCGTAGACCGCATCGCCCAGCAGGGGGTGGCCGATATGGGCGAGGTGGACGCGGATCTGGTGGGTGCGCCCGGTCTCGAGCTCGCAGGCGAGCAGCGTCGCGATCGGCTTGCCGTCGCGCCCGGCAAAACTCTGCAAAACTTCCCAGTGGGTCACGGCCTCGCGGCCACTGTCGCGCACCGCCATCTTCTCCCGCGCATACGGATGGCGGTCGATCGGCGCATCGACCGTGCCGCGATGGCGGCCCGGCACGCCCCAGGCGAAAGCCACATAGCCGCGCCGCATCGGCCCGGTGCGGCCGTGGTCGGCGAATTGCGCGGTCAGCGACTGGTGGGCGAGGTCGTTCTTGGCGACCACCATCAGCCCGGTGGTGTCCTTGTCGAGCCGGTGCACGATGCCGGGCCGGCGCACCCCGCCGATGCCCGACAGCGAGCTTCCGCAATGGGCGATCAGCGCATTCACCAGCGTGCCGGTCTCGTGCCCGGCCGCCGGGTGCACCACCAGGCCCTTGGGCTTGTTGAGGACGATGATGTCGTCGTCCTCAAATACGATATCGAGCGCGATATCCTCGCCCTTGGGCTCCGGCGCGACTGCCTCCGGCACGTCGATTATGATCGTATCGCCCGAACTGACGTGATAAGCGGGGTCGCGGACCGCGGAGGCCTTCAGGCTCACCGCGCCCGCCAGAATCAGGGCTTTCAGCCTTGATCGCGACAGGTCCGGCAGGCGCGCCGCCAGCACGCGGTCGAGCCGGGCCGAGCCCTCGTCGCCGCCGACCACGACCTCCAATTTCTGCGCTGAACCCGAGCTTTCCATGACGACGTCTGATACCGCTGTTCCCGACCCGAGCCCCGAGCAGGCCGCGCTGTTTGCGCGGGTGCGTCGGATGATGCTGATCGCGGGGTTGACCACGGGGCTGGCGATCTGCGCCGTGTTGATCGGGGTGGGCTACCGCCTTTTCAAGTCGGAGGGAAGGGCAACCGAGGCGCCCAGTGACGTCACCGCCACCCTGCCAAAGGGCGCCAAAATCGTCGCGACTGGCGTGGCCGGCGACCGCCTGGTGATCACGCTCGATGTCGGCGGGGTGACCGAGATCCGCACCTTCGACGCCCGCACCTTGCGGCCGGCTGGAAAGCTGAAGTTTGCCAACGAGCCGTGAGCCCGGCCGAGGCGCCCGGGCTGACTCTGTTGATCGTTCCCTGGTCCCGCGTTGTCTTGCCGCGCAACTTCTGATTTAGCTCTCGCCCAGGGCAAGTTGGGCTGGGACTGGGAATGGGACGTATCAAGTCAGGCGTCGTCGCGATTGCTTTCGTGATTGGATGGATCGGATGCGCTGGATCTGCGGCGCTCGCCGAGCCGGCCAAACAGCCCGCAGCGCCAGGCAAACAAGCCGGACCGCCAGCTCAGTCCAAACAACCCGCAGCGCGGGCCAAGCCAACGGGCTCACGGCACGCGCGGCTCTACTTCCTGCGCGAGAAGGGCATTTTGGGCGCGATGGGCGGGCTGGCCGCCTCTACGGAGATCCTGATCGACGGCAAGTCCGCCGGCAAGGTCGAGATGGGGACGTTCTTCGTCGTCGATCGGCCACCGGGGATCACCAAGATCGCCTCGCACATGAAGCTGTCCCTGACGGACTACGAAGTCGAAGTCCCGATCGAGGCCGGCAAGAACTATTATTTCGGTGTCGGGACGCAGCGCGGCGGCGCCCCCGTCCAGGATCTGCTCAACCAGGCCGTTTCAGGCAGCAGCGGGGAGCAGATCCGGTCGTCATCGCCCTTCAAGTCCGCGCTCGCGGGCGCGGGGCTGTTCCGGTTTGACCCGGCCGCCGGCGCAGCCGCGATCGAGAAGCTGAAGACGCCTTAGGTGTTCCCGGCGGTCTCGGGAACGCGGTGCCCGGCCGGCCATCGTGCGGTTAAGCCTGAGCCGCACCCCCGTGCATATCCGCACTTTTCGGGCCCGATCGAGGCTTGCCGCCGCCAAAATTCGCGGCTATGTCCTCTCCCACACGCTCCCTTCGTCTAGCGGTTAGGACGCGGCCCTCTCAAGGCTGAAACAGGGGTTCGATTCCCCTAGGGAGCGCCAGCGGCTCTAGAAGCGCTGAAATATCAAAAACATCACGCAAATCATGGCTTTGACCGCGCTCTGGTGGTAGCACTGCGTGGTAGCTTTTGATGCGCGCGTTGATGGGACTGATCAAGGACAGGCACGGGACGTACTACGCCCAGCGGAAGGTGCCCGAGCGCCTCCAAGAGGCCGTCGCGCGTGTCCTCAATTCCGAGAAACCCAAGCAGGTCTATCTCAAGAAATCCCTCGGCACCAAGGTGCTCAAGGAGGCGAATGTCGCTGCCACGCACGTCCTAGCGGACTTCAATCGGACGTTGGCGAGCGCCGAGGCCCTGCTCAAGGAACGCCCCGTCGTCGCATCACTAACCGATGCACTGATCAAACGTATGGCCGAGTGGGTGTACGCAACGGCGCTGAAGGAAGACGCAGCCCTTAGGTTTTCGGGCAGGCTAGAGACAATCGGAGAACACGGCCAGAATGTTAACGCGGATGCTCTGAGGGACATCTTACGCGATTGTCAGCAGCAGTTTGCTGGCGGGGATGTTTCGTTCGCTGAGCACCGCGCCCAAAACGCCCTAGCAGCCTTCGGTATCACGATAGACCAAAGCAGCGCGGCCTATCACAACCTTTGTATCGAAAGCGCCAAGGCCTTCCTTCAGGCCCTTGATGACATTGGGCTTCGTTATGACGGTGCAGTTATAGAAACTCCGCGCCTACCTGATTCCAGGGTCTTAGGCGAGCACGGAGGCGGAACATTGAAGGAAGCCTTTGAGGGCTGGAAAAAGGAACGCGAGAGGCCCGAGGGCACGGTGCACGAGTACGGCCGAGCAGTGGAGATGTTCATTCAACTGCATGGTAATCTCGCTATCGCGGATGTCAGGCGCTCGCACGCCCGTGCGTATCGCGCAGCGCTTCAGTTAGTCCCTAAGATACGCAAGGGCGCGTTGCTGAAAGCTTCCCTGCCGGAGCTGAGCGAGTATGGGCGCGCGCATCCCGCCGTTGCCAAGGTCTCCCCCGGCACGGTGAATAAGCAAATTGGGGCTGTGCAGGCAGTTGCAGGGTGGGGACACAAGGAGCTTCTCCCCGATGATGTGGTGTGGGCTGATGCCTTTGCCGAGATGCGTCTTGAAGAAGAGCAGTCGGAGCGAGAGCCATTCGACGCCCGCGACCTCCAGACCATCTTTGACGCCCCGCTCTTCACCGAGCACAAGCCGCCCGTGGGGGCCAAGGGAGATGCGGGAGTGTGGTTGCCCTTGCTGGCGCTGTTCGCTGGAGCACGTCAGGCCGAATACGCGGGCCTCCGGGTATCGGACATTCGTTCGGATGAAGACACGAGCGTTCTGCTCATGTGGTTCACGCGCGACATCAAAATAGGCCGGAGGCTCAAGACTAAGACGTCCGAGCGTGTCGTTCCGGTCCACCCGCAACTCGTCACCCTTGGCTTCCTGAAATACGTGGAGGCACGGCGCAAAGAAGGTGACAAGGCGTGGCTGTTTCCCACCGTTGCTCCGCATCAAAAGGGTGCCCTGAGCGCGTGGTCCAAGTGGTGGGGCCGCTATCTGCGCAATCACGTTGGCATCAATGATCGGAACAAGGTCTATCACAGCTTCCGCCACGGCTTTCAGGACGCGCTTCGCCGCACCACCCCCGATGAGGAGTTGCGTGATGCTCTGACAGGACGAAGCAGCGGCGGGAAGTCGGTGGGCCGAACCTATGGCGCGAAGGAGATGCTAAGGCGCTGGGGCGCCAATGTTCTGAAGCGAGCAGTTGATGACATCTCGTACCCCGGTCTGGACGTGTCGCGTGTCCAGCCAATGGGAGCTGTAAGGCGTACACGCGGCACAGAGGCAACCTAAGTGCCCTGTAGCCCGTGCAGCAATGCAGAGCATGAACCCGCCCACGGTTCACTGCTCCACTATGCCAAACGGAATCGGTGGCACAAACACGACCTGCCAATGAGAAAAAAACGGCGCACCTTGGAATCCAATTGGGACCCTTGGTGCGCCGATGTATTGCTATGCTGCCTTCAGGAGATAGCTCTTGGACCCTCTTCCTCTTCCTTCCACCCTGTAGATCACCCCCTCCTCACGCAGAGCGGCTGTGATCTTGCTCGTGTCCTTCGCCAAGTCCTCCTTCACTCGTGCCATTTGTCGATTGCTTAAGGAAAGCTCCCTCTGAACGTGCGACATCGGCACCGCACCGCGCTTCCGGTCCCTCATGAGGCCAATTACAGCTTCGTTCGCTGAGCTGCACCGTGGCGCATACACCTTCGGCCCATCAGGCTCGAAGTCCCATGGCACCGCGTGGATACCGGGCATGTTAAGGTGGATATGCTCCAGCACCGTATCCCCCCGCCAATCCTTCGGGAGCACAATGTACACGTCGGTCTTTTCACAGCGCCCGGAGCAGTCCACTATTCGACGGCACCGCACGCGATTGATGGCCTGAACCACAGACGCAGCTACGTCCCTGATAGCTAGCATGTCGGGAATGTTGGCGTGCTCATTGTAGGGCGGTGGTGACTGAAGCCATGCGTTGTCTTGCGGCCCGTTCACGGCCAGGACGCTGCCGATGGCACGGCGCGGGTCCATGTAGGGAAGCCCAAAAATCACTGCCACATCACAGTCCGCCCAATCGTTCTTTCCATCCACGGCACCCCACCAGCCGATGCTTAGGGGCATTTCCTTTGTGTTGAAGGTCTCCAACAGATCCTTTGCCAGCTTGTGGACGCACATGAACACCTTGCGGCCTTGCCCGACTTCCTTCGCCACCTCATGGACAAGCCGGGGAATCCGTAGATGTTTCGTGTCCTTCATCTTGCTCTTGCCTAGCCCTGCGGTGGTGCGAGCCACATGCAGCGTGACGTTGCTATAGTTGCGTATTCCCCTAGGAACCGGCACCACGGACACGGCCCCGGCCCTTGCCTCCTCCAGCAACTCATAGAGCACATTGCTGTTGGCGGTGGCGTCTAGGATTACGATCCCCGGCATGCCGCGTGGAATGAGATAACGGGAGGAGTTCAGCGAGTGTTGGGCGCCGCTGCGGTAATAGTAGGCGTAGCTATCCAGCATCACCTCAACGTCCTCAAGGATACCATCGACGGTGTCTTGGGCTTCAGCATTGAACAGCGTGAGGTCAAAGGCTGTCGTCTTCAGCACTCCACGAAGGCCCCTGATCTGCTCTACATAGGCGGGGGCACCTTCACCCCACAGCATCCGTGATAAGGCGCTACCCGGCTCCTGATCCCTTTCCTTGCGGTCCAAGTAGGACTTGAGCTTTTCCAACGCGGTGAGAGCAAGCGGGTGTTGAGCGCGCAGCTCGTGGGGAATGGCCCGCAACACCACGTCGAGGTCAGAGCTTGTCACTGCGTTGTGGTCCACGGCGTTGGCCAAGGCTTCGTCAACCACGATCAATGAGCGCGTCCCTCTGGACCAATGATAGAACACGTTCCACCGCTCTGGCGCGTGTCTTCCAAAAGCCTCGGCGGCGTCCCTAAATGCTGCGTGTGTGATTACCAGCACGTCAAACTCAGCCATTTCGCTAGTGGTCAACTTGTGTTCGCTGTGGTGGGCTGCGGCGACCCTGCGCCCTGCCATTGAGTTGATCTTTTCAGCCACCTTGTCGGCATCGACGATGAGACGGGTTACGATCAGCATGCCGACCGGGCTGGGGTGATTCAGGTTTCTGTCGGCCTGAAGCGCCGCATACACGCAGGTCCCTTCTGTCTTCCCTGAGCCTGTAGGCAGAGGGAGCGCATATGACCGCTTTTGCGCGGCGCTGCTTAGATTGCTGGACGCGGCACGGTGGAAATGCTCCACTAGTACAGACCAACCAGCCTCAAGCGCCGGGGTAGTATTCATGCTGAAAGGCGGGGCGGCCCACAGGAGCGATATACGGTCAAGGAAGTCCTGCGGCGACACGAGAGCGGGCCCGTGCGAGCCGATAGTATTGTTCTGCATAGGCTATGCCTTGGATTGAGCGCACGCCTTTGGGGTCCGGCCAATGCGGACGGTTTAGGCGGGCTTTGGTTTGGGTGATTAGCCGCGTCAAAGGGCGGCGATTAATGCACCCCCTTCGGTCCTATAAGGATCTCTTTAGGAGTATGGGGGGGAGATTCGGCTACAGAGAAGGGAACTAATGGGGACCATTAAGGTGGCCCATAATCGCAAACCAACTAACCCCACCTGAACCACGCTGAGGAAACCCAATGGACAGTGGGGAACATGATAGCTGGATAACCCACGGGCCATTGGCTGCCCTTAGAGGGTTGACAGTTAAGGTTGGCGGTTTGCTGCTGTGAATTGTGTCAGAGCGTAATGCGGAGGAGTCCGCTCTTGAAGGGCACAGGCCTTATCCGCACTTGACGGAAAGCAACCCTCGAAAGCCCTAATGAAGAAGATATTAGAAGGTTCAGGGGGTGGTTTAGATTCTCCTGTAGATTTCGACTAGCCCAGCACAGAGAGCAGATTGCAGAAGGTTATTAGCCAGCAATTGATTGCCGCTATTATCTTCCTCTGCTGTTTTCTATTAGCTGCTGCCAGCAAGCTCATCGAGCACACCCTCAGCGGTGCCTGTGGCCAACTGTAGGACAGCCATAGGCGGCAGGCGGGTGTATTTCATGATGATAGCTAGCGCCGACAGCTTGGCCCGAGTCCCTGTAGGTCCCAAGGCCACCTTAAAGAGTTCTCTGAGCGCAGCCTCAGCCATCCCCTCGTCTGTGTTTGGAACAGCGATGCTGGACTGATTTGCTCCCGTAGTTGTTGCCGCTGTGGAGGCCCCTGTTGTCTCTGGGAGCATCCCGGCCACCTTCAGAGTCTGAATGACCTTGTCGGCCTGTGTCTCCGCTACGGCCCACAGGCGCTGAGCTTCTTCCTTTCTCATCCCGTTGGGGATACCTGTTCGAGTAAAGCGTTCTGGGTCAGCTTTGCGGAGTTCTTTCATCTCGCTGTCCCGCTCAGCCATTTTTGCCCTGTACTCTGGGTCCTGCCACTTGGCCTTCATGGCCTCAGAATGAGATGGCGGGTGTTTGGTCTTACCTCTAGGCAATCGAGCCATTGTGTTCTCTTTGTTCCTTTCGAGTGGTGTGCTTGTGTGTGGTCGCCCCGTTTCTAGCTAGCTAGGGGCTTTGCTCGGGGGCATGGTGGGCCTTCGTCTACAACGTCGGCACGATAATCGGCTAAGTGATTGAATCTGTTGCATTCAGCGTAGTGAAACACTCCCTGCGCGGAGGTTGACTGCTGAGTGTGTTTGCTGCTGCAAGAGAAAGGGCAGCTAGTAGCTAGCGGCTCGTTATGGGACCCATACGGTACTTCCAGAGAAGCACACGGCCCTGTTTAGCTGAGCAGGGGCCTTTGCCTTTAGCCCGCCGATTTTGAAAGGAGGGACCCAGCAACAATGTCCCACGGGTCCCATGCCCAACCGGAGTCCCGTGAGCGCTTGCTGTAGTACATAAGGGGGATAATTGGTCATGTTGTTGAATCTGTTGCATTCAGCGTAGTGAAACGCTGTGGTGGCACCGGAGGCCACCCGTTCTGCTTAGGCGCGCTCAAGAATGTTTGCGATTGACTGCGCATACCAGCGCCCGCCGCGTGCCGTAGGGATACCGCGCGCATTCAATGCGTCTGCCACCTGCCTGAGCGTGCTCGCACCGGCCTTCTGGGCCTCACGGATGATTGGCAGGACGTTGGCCGCGTAGCGGTCAGCTTCGGCCTTCACGGCCTCCACGGCGCTCTTGCGGGCCACGTTGAGCTTAGGGTTGCCCAGCGTCACCCCACGAGCCTTAGCAGCCGAGAGAGCTTGGCGGGTGCGCGTGGAGATGAGCGCGCGCTCCTTCTCAGCCAATGCGGCGAACAGGTGGAGCACGAACGGATCAACATCAGGCCCTAGCTCAGCGACCACGAAAGGGACCTTGTGGGCCATGAGCCCCGAAATGAAGTGTACGTCCCTGCTGAGCCGGTCCAGTTTAGCTACAGCTACGTGGCACCTGAGCTTCTTTGCGGCAGCGAGGGCCCCTTTTAGCTGCGGGCGGCGGTCCAGAGCATCAGCGCCCTTGCCGGTCTCTACCTCTACGAACTCACGCACTACCGTGAACCCCTCGGCCTGAGCGAAATGAGCGAGCGTCCGCCGCTGCGCTTCGATGCCCAACCCTGAGCGGCCCTGTTGGGAAGTCGAGACTCGGATGTAGGTGATTAAGGTGCGTTCGGTCGTCACCGCAGCCTCCATAAGCGTCTGTAAAAGACCTTATCGAGCGTTTAGGTTATAGACAATGCCCTATTTGGAATCCCTGCGATTCCGTTTTGCATGGCTGTCGCGCAGCCGAACGCCAACGTCTCCCGGTTGTGGGAAACCGGATAAGCCTACTTCTAGGAAGAAGGGGGGCCGTTCACTGTTATGCTTGGCGCGTCCGCATCCGATTCTTAACCCCGAGAGCAAAGCCTGTGGCAAGCGAGATTATCAAATCCCTGAAGGTCGGATTCAGACGACGGTGGACCGCAGGTTTTGCCAAGGCACTCAGTGTGGCTGGTGCAATCTGGTTGGTGACAAGCATTGCGGCGAAAGTCTCCCCCACCTTCGATGGGGCCGTAGTTCAAAACGGACATTGGTACGGGGCTGTTGTCGTCGTCGCCTGTTTGGTGCGGTTTGTTGTCCACATCTATGAGGTAAGGTCCGTTTCGTTTTCGGTTCCTACCACGGACAGTATGATTAGCGTTCGCTTTGGCGACCTTCTAGCTGAGCGAACTGATTGGATGGTCGGTGTTGGTGAATTCTTCGACAGCGAGGTCGGCCATGTGGTCTCCAAAGATTCACTTCATGGCAAAGTTATCGAGAGTGTCTTCAACGGAGATGCGCAGCGGTTTCGCAAAGCCGTGGATGCCGCTTTAGCGAATTTCGTGGGAGCGTACACGCAACGCGCCTTTGAGCCCAAGCTCAAGTACGAAATCGGCACAACCGCAGTAGTCGAAAATGGCCCGCATAAGATTTATCTCGTGGCCATGTCGCATGTTGACCTGCAGACGGCGAAAGCCTCCTCGACCGTGCCGATGCTCTGGGATGCGCTGCGCGGCGCTCTTACCTCAGTGACCCACTTTGGCAATGGCGCTCCTTTATCTTTGCCCTTGATAGGAAACGGCCGGTCCAGCGTTAATATCGAACCGCAACACCTTCTGAGGTTGATTGTCCTCGCGCTGGTAGACTTCGGTCGTAAAAATTCGTTACCGAAGATTGTCAATGTGATCGTGCCCGAGGGATGTTTCGAAATGCTCGATATTCGAGAAATCCAGCGCGATTGGAAGAGACGCTAAATGGCCTACAGAAATGGCACGTACATAGCCTTTCACGCCGGGGGCACGGACGATCCGACAGCTTCTGATATTAAGTATTATCGAATTCTAAAGGCTTGGCACGAGCACGACAAAATAGAATTCCGTTTTATAAACAGTCACGAGAAAGTCGGTGCTGTTCGAGATTCGAGTAAGCGCGAAACGTTGCGGCGTAGTCTTATGGAGCGCCTAAACAATTCTCGAAATATGGTGCTCATCATTGGGCCAACGACCAAGTTAGATACCGATTGGGTACCTTTTGAAATTGGATACGCTGTCGATGTCTGTAAGATTCCAATTATTGCTGCTTACACAGGATACAATGCGATTATGCGCCCACTAGAACTGAGCAGCCTGTGGCCTGCCGCTTTCGCCTCTCGAATCCAGAATGGGAGCGTCCGTTCAATTCACATTCCATTCAGGCGAAATGCCATTGACGACGCGATTAACCAATTCGATCACGAGAATCTTCCTCTCGATTCGCTGTGGTTCTACTCACTAGAGGCCCACAGATCGTTCGGGATTTCAGTGTGACTAGATGTGAAGGAAAGTAGTTCGCAGGCCCTTGTGATGGGCGAGAAGCGACGCGATCAATAGGAAAGCAGCGGGCGGAATTTATTTGATGCGGCGTTAAAGTCGACAGGTAGTGTGCAGAGTGACCGACGCAGTCAGATCGAAAATTGAGAACCTGCGTTTAAAGGCTGAGGCAGTGCACGTCGCTGCGCTGAACCTGGGCAACACGTTGGGTGTCTTTCACGGCATCAACAATGCAATAGAGCGCGGGGCGTTGGCTGGCTCGGAAATAAGGGCCATCAACATCATCCAATCTGATCTGCTGCATCTGCTCGTGATCCGCGTCTGCGCTCTCTGTTTCACCAACCAGAAGGAACGGGACGATGATGCCTCAATCGACCGCCTTATCGACGCGCTGCGAGACAAAGAGCTTTGCCGAGAGCTTGTCGCTACGGATATGCAGTGGAGGGTGGCTGTTGGGCCAAGGGCCTCTCGGTGTGCGACTGTGCAGCAGAGCATCGGAACGTTAAGGCGCCGATGGTCGCCCCTAAATTCACAGCCGGACGTTTGGAAGCGCCTTTATCACTTCCGTAGCAAACGGCTCGGCCATGTCACCGTTGCCCCTAAGCCAGCGCAGGAAGCCCAATCGAACGAACTCTGGCGCACGGCCCGCATGGCGCTTAGCGCAGCGCGGCAGGCTCGCTTGGTCTTTTGTCGGGAGGACTGTGACTATCTGCGAATGTCCGCGCGAGCGGAGACGGTGGGGCGGGGCTTGATTGTCGCCATCGAACCAAGGCCTTCGAAAAATACAAGAGCGTGACACAAGACCTGGCAGAGCGAGTGAAAATTTGTAAGTCTTTTCAACGTTGATGGTATCGGTTCGCGGCTCCATCCAACAGGACCTAACGGTCCGAGGAGCGCACCGCAAGCACCGCAAAGAGCCAACGCGCGTTTCGGAATCGCAGCGATTCGGTTTTGCATAGCTCTTCCCACGCGGCCAAGGTTGCGCTGGGTACTTAGCGACCTGACCGGCCAGCCCGTACACTTACGGATTGCATCCCGGCTAAAGGCCTGCTTGTTCAGGTTGCAAGCTGCGGTTTATGCTTCCCAGCGCATTCGCACAGGGCCGGGGGGCCTCAGATTGTCTTATTTACCTTACGGTGCTCAGCCGCAGTTGCGGCGGGGAGCATCATCGCCCGTCCGCGTTGACTGGCGCCGTTCGTTGTTTGGATTTGGCCTACCGCCGCCTCGAATAGAGAATGCAAGTAGTAACGCCTTCCGCCTAGACATCAACGCGCTTAGGGCGCTTTCGGTCGTTGCTGTCGTTGGTTATCACTTCCAGATGCCGGGATTCGCTGGGGGATTTGTCGGCGTCGATGTCTTCTTGGTGATAACCGGATACCTGATGACGGGTAAGGTGCTAACCGAACTCGCTTCGGGTCATTTTTCATTCCGTCACTTCAGTATGATGCGAATGCGCCGCATCTATCCTGCGCTTGCGGTTGTGACCGCTTCATCGATTGTTGCTGGCTGGTTCGTGACCTTGCCGCGTGAATACCTGAAGCACCTGCTGCAAGCCTTGTCGGCGCTGACATTCGTGTCGAACTTTGCCTTCGATAGTGACAATGGCTATTTCTCGATGGCCGCTCAGACCAAGCCGCTCTTGCACACTTGGTCTCTTTCGGTCGAGTGGCAGTTTTACATCTGGATGCCTTTGGTCGTATCGCTGATCTGGCGTTACGCTTCCGGCTCGAAGTCTAAAATCAGCACCGTGATCATTGCACTTCTGGCCGTCACCGCCCTCTCCTTGGCGTGGTGTTTGTGGCAGAGCCAAGCGGACGCAATGGGCTCTTCCTTTTTTTCTCTACGAGCAAGGGCTTGGGAACCTTTGGCCGGAGGACTAATCGCTGCCGCAGAGATCAGGCGATGGTCCGAAGATGCTACTAGACCTCGGTGGCTCCAAAACGGGATCATCGCAGCCGCAGGCTGGACGCTCGTCGCCAGCTGCGTGATCTACCCTCTGCCCGAAGCGCGATGGCCAAGTGTGCTCACGATTCTACCGGTCCTCGGCGCAGCTATGATAGTAGGGGCGCGACAGTGGATCGGGGAAGCAAGCTTGCTCGGGATGTCTGCAATTCAGCGCCTAGGCGACTGGTCCTACTCAATTTACCTTTGGCACTGGCCGATTTGGGTCTTCGCACTGAGTTGGTTGTCCTTGCGCGGATATGGTGTGAATGCCACGCAAAAGATACTGATGGTGCTGGCGTCGCTCGCGCTCAGCGTGGTCTCCTATCGTTACGTTGAGCAACCAATCAGAGTGCGACGGGACTTCTGGACGCTGCGAAGGCTGCTGACTACGTCCAGCGCAACATTCGCGTTGTTACTCAGCTTCGTCGCTGTGGCTTCTTTGAACGGTGGTTTCCCAAACAGACTGCCGGACTACTTATTGCCGGCTGAATTGGCAAGAAGGACCAACACGCCACGAGACGAGTGTTTCAGGAACTCGAACTCCACCAAGAACGCAACGGGGACTTATTGCAATTTCGGCGCTGAAGAGACAGCGGGGAAGCCTTCCGCAATGCTGTGGGGAGATTCGTTTGCCAACCAGTACCTTGAGCCAATTTCTTCGGCTGCGCTTGGTAACGGAATTCATGGATTGATCGCAACCCAGAGCGCGTGCAGGCCGTTCCTTGACGATCCTGTTAGAAACTCCGCAGATCAGCAGCCGTGCCGAGATTTTAACCGCAGTACGCTGGACTTCGTGCTGAACCACACTGAGCCAAGCATCGTTGTCCTTGGAGGTAATTGGGGAAATGCTCTCGATGTTTCCTCGCTGGCTGACCGACTGCTTTCCTCTGGCAAAACCGTCGTGCTGATCATGCCGCTGCTCAATATTGGCTTCGACCTGCCACAGCGATGGATCGAGAAACAGGTCCGCGCGGGCGGAGCCATCGGTGAATGGAGCGTGGACGCCGCTCCTGATCTGACGATGAACAGCCTCCGCGCCGAAATCGCTCAAAACCTCGACAAGCACAGGGACAATCCGCGACTAGTTATGGTGGATCCGCAGTCGGTGGTGTGCGAGCAAAACCGATGTTATCTCGTCAGGAACGGGGAGGCCAATTTCCGCGATACAGCCCACATTTCCAACGTCAATGCAATCCAGTATAGGGGCCTATTCGATGCTGCCTTTAGGTCAGCCCTCCACACTGAGATTAAAGCATACGAAAGAATGGATTGAGCCGAAGCATGAGGCGATGGTGGAAGAGGCGATCAGACGCGCTGCTACAAGTGACGCCGACACGGCGTTGAACACAGACGGGCGAAGGTCGCGCTGAACCAAGGCTTGAAGGTAGTAGCAGTCGGTGGTAGCAATCGCCTCGCAGCAAATCTGATTTGTGTTTGTTTTCAGTGCCTTCCTGAGCGGCCCGCTCCTTCCCCTAGGGAGCGCCAATAGAATCAATGGCTTAGCGAGTAAGCACTCGACGGCTTTTTGGCCTTCTTCAACTCTTCTTCAACTCAGAACTGTCGGCAAACTAGACTCTTTCGTCCTGTCTGCTCTTTCCCAATTTCGTGTGGCCGCCAGCCAGCGGTCGTGTGCGACCCCTCGCGAACGATAATGAATAAAAAGAGCTGGCCGGGACTTCCAAGTCCCATCCGCACTTTTTCGTCTGGAGGGCGTTTCGAAACCTCCGTGCCCCCATGTAGATCATGCGTTTTGGGTCGAGCGGCGACCGTCCTAATTTAGTTTGCAAAACCTCCGCCTTCGACTAACATGCCGCTCACGGATCACCGCTGGCGCTCAAGTTATTTGGCGCTAAATCTCTGATCCTGGACTCAGCCACGTAGTGGACAGGTGGCTAGAGTCTCTGCCGGCGAACTGCCATGCTCCGCCCAGCAGACAACGAGCGCCCGCGAAGACGTACTGAATGGTACTTCGCGGCTCGACGCGGCAGGCGATAGACCTGCAACTCGCGGCCGACCGTTGAATCCACGAATTTCAGATTCACCGAAGACTGATGTTTCGAATGGTGCTTCGAACCTGACGCGGCAGGCATTGGGCCTGCGGCTAGCGGTCGACCGTTGAGCCCACTCAAATTTCAGATTCATCCGAAACTGATCTTTCCCGCTCGATCGAGCGGTGTGGAGACTATGTCCATGAGCAAGTCGGAATACCCGGAACGAAACTGCTTTAGTCTGGAGGAATTCTGTTTTCGCAACGGAATTGGAAGGACCACCGCCTACAATGAGATCAAGGAAGGTCGTCTCCGCCCGAGAAAAGTCGGACGACGCACCTTGATCTCGCTCGAAGAAGAGGCGCGCTGGTTCGGTAGTACTCCCGCTTTTGGGGGTACCAAAAATGGCTGAAGTCAACTTTGGCGAGTCGAACGCGGCGCAACAATCAACAACAGCGGCATGCTTGTTTGACCATCTCATGATCGAACTGAACCGCGCGAAAGATGAACACCTAAGGTTGGCCGAAGGGTACCGGGTCGCCGAATATAAGGTGATGGGCGAGGCAATGCGAATTGCCCTTACGATCGAGGCAGATGATGACCTCAAAGCGCGGTTTCGGAAAGAAATGGGCGCGAGAGACGTTGTTTATGCCGCGTTGATCTTTGTCTGTGCGGCGGAGACAGAGCCGGCCAGGAAGATGGCATCAAAAAGAGCCCGAGCCTTGCGATATCTGGTGGAGGGACTCAATGTTTCGCTCGACAAAATTTCTGAAGCCGTCGCCGAGCACGGTGGAATCGAGAAACTTGCAAGGCTCGCGGCGCAGGCGCAGCCCCGTAAGAAAGGGCGCGCACCCGCCGGCGGCGCTGAGGATATCGATGAGTGGCCCAAGGCCATCGAAGCGGGCAAAGAAAGTGAAGAACGACCTGGCGACGCTAATACCGAGATTGTTGACCTAGATACGCCGATTCAATTTGGCCTGCCGGCTGCATTGCGAGCCAAGCTAGATCAATTCAGCGGTACCAAAATAACAATGACCGGCTATGTGTGGAAAACTGCTGGCACCGTGACGGCGTTTGCGGTGGAGAAAATCGTAAGGCTGAAGGTCGCGCATGCGTTGGCGGCGGTCGAATCCGAGGCTGATTGGGGCGACTGAAGTAACAAATGGTTTCGCTTAAAGCGAACCGTTGAACTTTCACCGCACTAAGGCCAGTCAATTCCTGTGTGGTCCATAACTAAACGACGACGAGAACGCTAGGTCATGTCGGCTAGATTGGACCACACAGCTCAACTGAAATTCATATTTCGTGCCTACGTGCCCAAGACCAGTCCGCCTGCCTTGTTGCCTTGCATCATCTTCGACAAAATCTGGCACGCCATAATTCACCTCGTCGTAAGCAGCGGAAAGGCATCACCGCGGCCATAGCGTATTATGCGACCTAAATAACCTTGTCGATGCAAGACTAGCGCTAGCTCAGCTTCATGCGCCGGCTCTAGTGGTCTTTTTTCTGTGTCGGCATTGCCCCGGTGGTCTATTGTAGGGAGCCTCCGATAGAAGTCCGACTTGAAGCTGTACGTGGCTGTTTTGATCCGATCCTCATCGCTTGCCCGTTGAGGAGTGACGACGATGGGCTTCGGCGTGTCGTCGTCCTTTGGATAAAACCTACCAAGGCTGCGTTCGATCTGGCTTTTCGCGCCACCTTGGAACAGCAAGTAGATGTGGGGTCGCCATTTGGGATGGCGGCCATCGTCAAACATTTGAAGCGCGTAGTCAAAAGCGCCCACCGCGATCACGTCGCCGGCGAAGCTTCGCGCAATCTGCTTCCGGAGGCGATCCTTGATATGATCCCACTTGAACCGATTTAGCTCTCCGATGGCGAAGAACAGATCTTGTGGGACGATGCTCACCGTAAACCAGTAGTCTGGATCAATCGCCACGTACTTGCTGATTTCCGAACCCCACCAGAGACGGAAATGGCGGCGGCACGTTGGACATGCCGCCGACCGGCACGGTCTTAAGCCGCAGTTCGCTAAGCGGCGAGCTAGTCGTTGACCGCTTTCTCCGGCTTGCTCCAGGGCCGTCTCGAGCCGTTGGCGCGCTGTCCTAGCCTGTCTGAAGCTTTCAAACCTCGCAGGAAAAACGTCCTCGTCAACCTTCAGCGCGGCGTCGCGGAAGTCGAATTTCATTGTTAGCACCTGTGCAAGCTGTTGCGTTCTGAATGGCGTCAAACCGACCTTGGCGGCCGGTTTCGCTACAAACTTCTCAGGTTTACAAGTTTCGAGTTTTGTCCGGGACTGCCAGCGGGCCTCAGTCACAGACTGGTCCGCAACGGCCGCTGATGAGGACGCCTAAAATATTGGTCGAAGACGAGTCCTTGACTGAAAATCGCGCTCCCTCTCTCATTGCCGTCTCAGAAGGAGTGATCAGGGCCGAGGGAAGTGCAGTGTAGAACATGTAAAGCTAACCAGAGGAGCTCCAGCATGACCACAAAGCGCACTAATTCTAGGCAGCCGCTAATGACGGCAAGAGAGCATTGTCAGTTTCCAAGGTTGTAAAGAATTCCTACGTGGCAATGCCACTTATGACGTGCCCGTCGCTCAGACAGGAAAACATAACTACAGCCAGTCTCGATAGTGAAAAGACCTGCGTTTTTCTCAGCGGCTTGGACGCGTCAGGATTCGTCATAGCTATCGCCGATATCACGCCAATCGTTTCTATCGGCTAGGAGGTCGATAATGCCTCCGTTCTCGTCGGTCACCTGGACGATAGCCTTGCGAGAACTATTTCTTAGTTGATCGACTTGCTGACGATGAGCCACACTATCAGGCTGGCTTTTGGGCAGCGAGAGACCCTAGACGACGGATTCCATGAAACTGATCATATGCAGACTACCAATTTGGCCGAATATTCCAGCTGTTTTTGGAGGTCCCATATGATTCGAACATTGGAAGCGTTCGACTAGTACGTACCCGAGGGTGGCGCGTTTTTCCATTGACGGCGCGACGATGAGAGCCCGCTGGTAACGGTAGGGCTTTTCTTGTTGTTGGGTTTCGAGGCCCATCGGAAGGTTGGGGGAGTCTGTTGCTCGCGATAAGACCGAGCAGCGGGAGTGGGGTTCTGGCAAACTTGTAAATGCTTCTTGTCCAGCCGCGACGTTGCGGCCAACAAGGAGACGCCAAATGAAAGTCAGAATTGACGCCATCGTTGCTGAGATCGCAACTATTCTCGATGTTAGCCTCTTGAGGCACGACCCTGAGTTCGAGGATCTGCCGCGATTTCATAGAATGCACCTGATCATGACGTGTCTGGCACGTCGTAATATCGCACGAGCTGAAAAGTTCGGCGGGCGCAAGGTTCGGTGCTGGCGCCCGTCCCGCCAGTTGGAAAACAACGTCGGCGTGAAGGGGCATGGAGTTCCGGGCAAACTCGAACGTATCGAGCCTCCGATAGTGATCTCGACACTTGCCGATGACTTTTCGGAGCTTCTCTATGCCAACGGCGAAACGATCAACGAGGTGACCGACTACGTTCTTCGTCTTTTCGGGATGCACGCGCTAGGATTGCTGGAGTACCGCGGGAAAGAAGATGGCTTCTGTCAATTCGATAGATCAGACAAGCGCATCGACTACGTCGATGATGCTGGGAATAAGACCGACTTTGTGGACAAATATCTGGTGTAGTGTTCCATCTGAAGCGACAACGCCGCTATAGTCTCGGCGTTGATTACCGGTGCGGAGCGTTCGGACTTCGCACCGGTTCTTACTTCTTCAGGTATGCATCACAGTTGTCTCAATCGCGCCGGGACAATCGCGAAGCGACCGCCTCCGCTTCCTTTTAAGCTGTACTGCGGTCCTCGCACATCCGGCGAACCCATCGTGCCGTCGCGTGAATTGCCGGGACTTGGTGCCTGGGACATCCTGGAAGTAAATGCATTCCTGGGCGCGTATCCGGCGACTCTTCTGCTTGTGGTCTGCGTCAGGCAAAACGGCCGAAGGCACCGCACGTCCCCCCCTGCTAATACCTGTCTCAACATTAGCAATCGGTCGTAGCTACTGGGGGGCTCCCAAGTCATGTTTCTCGCGAATTGCTGGTCGAAAAAACTCAATGCACGGTCATCGAGATGGCACCGGCGATCCTGGTTTCTTCATGAATGATGGCAACACGCGAAGCCTCCAAAATCTGTCTGTAAAGATCGTCTCCAATTCTCGGGAGCAACAACCTGACAATTTTCCCGGTGCCGATCACGTACCCCAGCGGCAGCTTTCTGGCCAGCGCGCTCACCTCGGCAGGCTGTCTGATCAAAATTCGGCAATTCATGTCCATTGCCGCGGAGACGATGCTGTCTTTGAGGACACTAAATCGAGCGCCCCGTGGATGTCCTCGGTCTCGACCACCGAGGACATAGACTTGGTCGAACCCTGGCGGTTCCGATTTCTGGCCCATTAAATACTCAAGATGATCTTCAATGAATAGCGGTGGTCATCTGAGTTCAACCCCTTCGCCGAATTTCTTCACTTATCGCAGCGTTGATGGCTTCCATCATGTCTTTCTCCGTAGTCGGTTCTTTGAGAAGCCGGAATCATAGGGGTTGTCCTTGGACCAGTGCTTGTTCGAAGTGTGCGGGTAGTCGCCGTTCCACAGTATCTTGACTTCCGGCGGGTCGGCCAATGCCGCCTTGGAAATCAGCGTGACGAATACAAAGACAAGATAATTCATGTCCGTTTTCTCGATTTTGCAAGCAAACGCTGGATTAGAATTTCGGCGTTGGAACAGCGGCCCGTTGCTTATCCGCGAGAGCGTCTTGATCTCTGTCCAAGAGTTGTGGCTCGTTGACAATGAGCACCCATGACGGAATGGGGGATTGTGCGGATCGCGATTCGCTAAAATATGAACCAAACTCCATCGTTGAAGAGTCGCTGAGGTGCCAAACTTGATTGAATGGCCGGGTGTGAAATTGTGCGGAGACTGCACCAACGATTTCTTGGGCTGGTGCGCCAGATTGAAAGACGTAGGATATGGCCGTCACCACGTTGGGTGACATGTTCTCGGTCAACCGGGCGGCAAGCTTACTTCCCTTGTTGTTCGTGCACTCCAAGACCATTGGCTTAGGTGACGATACACTGCATCCTGTTTTCGCCATCGCGGCCTTCGCCGCAGCCTCCGTCATGCCGGTCTCGACTCCCAAAATATCTCTTTTTGTAAATGCATAAATGTTCGTTGACGGTTTATCCGCCCCAGTGAAGCTGGTCGTAACGTGCTTCCAGCTTTCGTAGTCCTCCGGGCGAAGTAAAAGGAACGGCTGCGCGCCCCAGACAGCAAATTTCAAGCCCTCAGCGGAGTTTCCTTGATCAAAGCTTTTCGCGGCGACCACCGGTTGACCGATAATCTTACCGTCTCGATCTAGGTCAAAACTGACAGCAAAGTCGAGTTTGACCTGCGGAGAGGGAAACCAGTGCTGCATGATTTGAGCACGGATCACCGCCATGGGGTCGGGCGAGGGTGGCGGTGTCTGTGCAAAGGCCGATGAGCACACGAACGTTGCGAGGAAAGCAATCCATTTCATCATTTGTGATCTCTGGTGTGAGTTGCGTATCGGGCGGATGCCGGAGCAGATGAGGCCCCCGTTATCCTTCAACGGATGCGTAGATGAGGAATCCCGCAATCATGCTGATGATCCACGCGACCGCGTAGTAAGGACGCTGCTTCAGGCGTTTCGCTCTCAGGAATAGGTAGACCGGTGCGAGCAGCACGGCTGTGACCCGTGTTGTGCGAGAGCCATAGCCAGCTTGCTGGAGCCTGCGGTCATCGAGCCAGCCCAAAAGAGCGTTGACGACCAGGGGCACTTGGAACGGCAGTCCTCTGCTTGGATGATACGGAATCCCAAGTGCTAGAGAGCGGACTGCGGCGTCCTGGTTGCTGGCGCTCACCACGGCCTCGATCACCCCGATAACGAGTGGCAAGAGGGCGAGTGTCCAGACGTAACCGTTGCCATGCCTCGACGAAACTGGAGGAGGCTCGGCTGCCACCAGATCACGAAGGTCGCTTTCTCGGAGTAGCTCCCATTCCGGCATTCCCTTTCGCCAGACCTGGGTGCTCGTCTCGATCTGCTTTTTGGTCAGTAGGTCCCTGATGGTCTGAGCGGTCATCGGGCCTTGCCGAGCGCCGTTCGCGACGTAGTACCACTCGTTTGATGCAGGCGTGTTTGCGACTCCGGTATCCGGCAGCGGCGGTGGTGCAGAGAGTTCTTCAGTCATTGGCATCCTCTTTCGATCTCAGAATAATTATATACTTAAGTGTATAGATTCGGCGAACGAAAATCCCTCGCATGGCGTCATGGATGTGAGGCGCCTGATTGGAGAAAACGTGCGCGCGAGGCGGATTGCAGCGAAGCTCTCCCAAGAGGCTTTCGCTGCAAAGATCGGCGTCGAGCAGAGCTATCTGAGCGGATTGGAGGCAGGCCGCCGGAATCCTACGGCCGTCACCCTTTGGCACATATCGGTCGCGCTAAGGATCAAGCCTGGAGCCCTCTTCGAGGCAGCGCCTGCGGCCCCGAGGAAATCGAAGGTGGGGCGCCCCCGAAAGTCCTAGTACTCGTCCGCCCTCATGATGGTGATGATCCGCTCGGTAACGTCGGGGTCTGCCGGATTGGGCGAGCGAAAGTTGAGAGACTTATCAAAGTAGTCAATTTTGAACATCACCGCGGTGCCGTCAAAATCAAAGACGCCAAAGTCGTGCTCCTCGTGAGGG
This sequence comes from Bradyrhizobium sp. McL0616, assembly GCF_049993385.1. Classification (NCBI taxonomy): domain Bacteria; kingdom Pseudomonadati; phylum Pseudomonadota; class Alphaproteobacteria; order Hyphomicrobiales; family Nitrobacteraceae; genus Bradyrhizobium; species Bradyrhizobium sp. McL0616. The sequence continues at coordinate 7,594,794 of NZ_CP188255.1, read as the reverse complement.
TCGTTGGCGTGGCAAAAGTCGTCAAAAACGGCGATGGTCTTGACCAAGCGTGCGACGGCCTCGGGGCCTAGTTCGGCGATGCTTGCCGTGATGACGGCGCCGCCGCCGAGAAGGTGCTTCCGAAGTTCGTCGTTGAGCATGCGTATGCGGTCCGTGTCCGTGTGCAGGGACATGGCTGTTCTCCATGATGTGTGTTGATTGGGCCCTGGCTCGCGCCAGCTCGGGCAGGCTGGTCAGATTGCAAAAGCCCGGGCCGTGGTCCGGGCTTGAAGGCTGGTCTGCAGATTATTCGGGACCGGGATTTACGAGCCCCACCTGGGCGATATGCCGGACGTAAGTGCCCTTGTCCGGGTAGTCGCGAAGCTGAAGGGTCAACACCTGATCTTCGCGCTTGGTTACAAGGCAAGGCCACCAGCCAAACCCGGGGTCGTCGTCCTCGACGAGCACCAACTGGCCGACAGCGATGCTCTCCCAGGTGCGCGGCAAGCCAGCAGCAACAACGCCGCTCGCCTTTGCGTTTTCGGGCGCTGGCGCGGGCTGGTTAACCTGGCTGGCGTCGCCAGGCACATCGAGCGCTGCTTTGAGCTTGGCCAGGAGGTCTCGCCGGATCGGGGGCACGAATGCCTTACCGCTTGCGTATAGCCTCCCCACGGGCAGCATGCCGATCTCGGTGGCTGCTGGCGAGGCCGGATGCACGAACGCCAGCTTCATTTGGGCCGCGGCGCTGACGACTTTCTCGTTGAACTCTGGAAACCGAGCGCCGCGCGGCTTTCCGTCCTCATCAAGGCCGAAGACAAACAGCTTGTCTGAAGCGTTGGCCGTCTTCTTCTCTGGCTGCTTTCCCATCTTTCTCCTCCTCAAAAGCATACGGGGCCCGAAAGGGCCCCGCTGTATGCAGTTCTAGTGATGTTGTGGCTTGGCCACGGTGGCGGGCCAGACGGCCGCCGAGGCAAACAAATCACGGGTGTATCTCCACTATAAATTGCAAAGTCGTTATTAGACCTTGTAGAGCGAGTATAGGCGAACCGTGCTGCAGCCTCAAGCGAATTCTGCAGCAAGAATGCGAACTAAGTCACTGTTTTTACATATATTTTTGCGGTTTTTAACGGTATTCGGCCGCACCTTTGGTGTAGATGGCAATAGCCGATTTGGCAGGCTTTACGGTCGTCAATTCGGTTACCATTGCACAGGTTAAGGCAGTCGCCTGCGCAAAACCGCCAGATGGCGTTCTGCACAAATCGCGCGAACCTCTGAGGGAATGCGGGATTCAATGCGCGCGCATCGATGCGGTTAGCCACGGTCCTGATGATCTCGGCACAGCTACCCGGGCCGTAACAGGCGGCGCCATAAGCGTGAGAGCTACCGCAATCCTGTAAAATGCCAGTGCGATGAAGAAAGTTATGAACCAGCGTGTCTACCGCGATCATCGCGGTACCGGTTTCGAGCCAGGTCGGCTGGTGCTCGCGTGCGCCGATCAGCAGCGTCGAAAGCGTCATCATGAGTATTTTGTCGGATACGCCGTAGACGTTTCGAAGGGGGCCAATCAAGGCTTCCTGCTGCGCTGCCTCCAATTCGGCCGTGGTAGCGCCTTTCGCGCTTTCCAGTTGATGGTCGATCCAACCAACGAGGTCGCCGTCGGCGAGGTCGCGGACGAACAAGAAGAGTGAGTATGCGGTCTGATTCAGTCGGCCGTTGCGCAGGCGCGGCCGGGGCAGGGGGCACGCATCGATGTGGTCGGGCTCCGCGCAAGTGAAGCTGGTCTTGTCGTATCGGCAGCCCTCGAAATGCCAGTAGCTGCGCAGCTTGGGGCAAAAGAGCGCATTCTTCTCGCTCGCCTTTATCGCCGACCAGGACGCAGTGCCATGCTTGTGGATGTAACCGCGCGCGACGCGGTCCGAGATGCCTTGGAAGCTAAAGGTCGTAACGAGCCAATCAAAAATCGGCTGCGTGTCAGCGAGGGCGACAGCTCGAATTAAGTCCGCGTCCCGAACCTCGTCATCGATCTCGTCGAGGAATGACATCGATCCGGCGACCGCGCAAACAGTCCGGATCAGGCTTTCAGCCCGGTCCAACTGATCGATGGTTCTCTTGGCGACGACCGATGCTGTGCCGGAGCGGGCCTTTGCCGAGCGCCGACCCGAAACGATGGTTGCTAGATGAGGGATACCAGCCTCCTTTGGGCATCGCTATCGCCGTCGATGTAGCGCTGTGTGGTCTGGATGGACCGATGGCCAGCCAGCAGTTGAACGTCCCGTAGCGAGCCGCCTGCTTTGTGAACCGAGCGAGCCGCTCGCGTAATGAAAGTTCGACGCCCCGAGTGCGACGAGCATCCTTCGAACCCGAGTTCGTCGTAAGCGCGGCTGAACCAGACAACGATGCTCATCGGTGTCATCGCGCCGCCCCGCTCGGATCGAATGAGGGGGCCATGCGCGTTACATAGCTGACGCGCCTCGACGAGGGCCTGTCGTAGCTCAGGATGAATCGGAATTAAGCGACCGCCGCGCTTTTTGGCGATCTCGTCGCGAACTTCAAGCGTGCTACCGACCTCGCCGCTCGGATCGAGCAGCATCGCCCATGTCAATTTGGCGATCTCGGCGGCGCGAAGACCTGCCTTGACCGAGAGTAGGACGATTAGACGGTTGCGAAGTGGGTGGCGAGAGCACTCGGCGAAAAACAAGAGATCGTCGATATGGTCAATCGAAAGCGTCTTCGCTTGCTTGCCAGCCATCTCACTCAAAACCAGTTGCAGCTAGATTCTAGAGAATCTGACTCTGTGCGCAAGGGAAAATCTCGCAATTCGCTGACTGATAAGATTTTTCAGAATTTTCTTATCAGTCGCCAACTGACTCCTTCGCGGAGATGCGGAGGGATCGTGACCGGTATCAATCGCAACTGCTTCTATAAGAGTCGCCGATAATCGAACTTGTAAAGTGTAGGCGTTAGACCACTACATGGAGTTCGAAAGTGAAACAGAAGGCAACGTCGAGAAGATCTGAACTGCAAAAAACCCTGAGGAAGGCCGAAGCCGAATTCGAGAGAACCTTCTTTCTAAAAGATCGGAAAACGCTATTTTATCTAGGGGAGCGGTCGTTGGAGTTGCGTAAGTCGCTACATCAGATGTGGATGTCGTTGGGAAAGGTGCCGGACGGGAGTCTCTCGGTGACCCGTTATCGAAAAATCCGTAGGCAGCTTAGACGAGTGGTCTGCTTCGCAGAAAAATACAGGGAGTTAGATGTTGACATGAGGATTCTTGAGAGTGGTCTCTTGGATCTCGAAACCGAATTCGCGGCAATCAAATCGTTGGGAGACATGCTCGAAGGAATTATCGAGTGGTCTTGACCTGAGCCCCAAAGGTCATCCAGCGATGGGCAGAATCCTTTGGTCATTTGAGCCTGTGTGGCTAGGTGATGCAACGGGACGGGGCGCGGAGCCCTCGACACAGCGCAGCGTCCCGTCCCGTTGCATGTCGGACGCTGTTAGCCTGGCGTAGATTGATGGCGGCAGGTTGCCGATCCCGCTGTGCGGACGAACGGTGTTGTAATCGTCCTGCCATTCGGCGAGCAGCTTCCGAGCATGATCGAGTGACGAGAACAACGTCTCGTTCAACAACTCGTCGCGCAGTCTTCCATCGAAGCTTTCCACGAAGGCATTCTGCTGCGGCTTGCCCGGCGCGATGTAGTGCCACTCGATCCGGGTGAGCTGCGACCAACGCAGGATGGCCATGCTGGTGAGCTCGGTCCCGTTGTCGCTGACGATCATCATTGGGCGGCCTCGTCGGGCGATCGCGGCATCGAGCTCACGACCAACCCGGATCCCCGACAACGACGTGTCGGCCACCAATACGATGCATTCACGGGTGAAGTCATCAACGACAGCCAGGATACGGAAGCGTCGGCTGTCGGTCAGCGTGTCGCTGACGAAATCCAGTGACCAACGCTGGTTCGGTCCCTGCGGCAACGCCATCGGAACCCGTGTTCCGAGAGCTCTTTTGCGTCCACCTCGCCGGCGAACCTGCAGCCGCTCCTCGGCATACAGCCGCCTCAGCTTCTTGTGGTTGATAAGCACGCCTTCACTGCGGATCATGAGAAGCAGACGGCGATAGCCAAAGCGCCGGCGCACCGACGCCAACTCGCGCAGCCGGACGCGAATGGTCGCATCGTCAGGCCGAAGGCTGAGATAACGCACCGAGGACCGATCAGCCCCAATCACTTCACACGCCCGCCGCTGACTGACCTCAAAACTCGAACAAAGGTGAGCCACAGCCTGCCGCCTTGCAACGGGCGTCACCATTTTTTTGAATTGAGGTCCTTTAGCATGGCGTTGTCGAGCATCGACTCGGCCAACAGCTTCTTCAGCTTCGCATTCTCGTCGGCAAGGACCTTGAGGCGCCGAGCTTCGGATACGTCCAGGCCACCATACTTGGCCTTCCACTTGTAGAACGTCGCGCTACTGATCCCGTGCTTCCGGCAAACATCACCGGTCTTCGATCCTGCCTCGTGCTCCCGCAGCACCGCAATGATCCGCTCTTCCGTGAACCTCGACTGCTTCATCTCCGTCTCCCTCAAGGTGGACGGATTCTACCCATTTTTGGAGGAAGTTCAGGGGCTCAGGTCAGACACCCAACTCCGATGTGCTCTACGCCATGAGCTATGTGGACATGGGCGAGACGGGGCCGATCGTGTTCGAGGCGCCGCCCAATCTCCAAGGCATTCTGCTCGATTTCTGGCAGCGGCCGATCCCGGTCGACGGCGGCAAGTTCTTCGGCGATGTGGGGCTGCCCGGACCGGACGCGGGGAAGGGCGGCAAGTTCCTCGTGCTCCCGCCGGGCTATAGCGGCGATGTCCCGCAAGGATACTATGTCTACCGCTCCGCCACGAACAACATCTTCGTCTTCCTCCGCGCCTTCTATCAGGACCCCAAGGACCTCACGCCCGCGGTCTCGCTGATGGAGCAAGCGAAGATCTATCCGCTCAACCTTCCCGAGGCCGAACATAAACCGATGAAATTCCCGAATGCCTCGGGCGTCGATGCGAACATGCTGCCGCGCTCCGATGCGAGCGCATTCGACCAGCTCAAATGGATCGTGGACCGCGAAGGGGAGAACCTGGCGAGCGCCGACGGTCTGGGCCTTCTCGCCAATGTCGGCCTCGTCGCCGGTCGCCCGTTCGAGCCCGACGCGGAAACGCGGGCGATGCTGAATGCGGCCGCGAAGACGGCCTACAAGACGAGCCGTGTGATCGGTCGAATGTCCGAGATCGGCGGCCGCGACCTCAGGGTCTGGAAAGACCGCCAATGGGTCAACCCGATCAACAATGTCAGCGAGCCCGGCACCGATAAGACGATTGATCTGAGCTGGCGCAACAAAAAGGCGGGCTTCACCGAGATCGAACCGCGCATCTGGATGTTCACCGACTATTACTCGCTCAGCCCGGGAATGGTGTCGTTGTCGCCTGGTAAGGGCGCGGCGTACGAAATCGCGTTCAACGACGCCGATGCCAAGCCGCTTTCGGGCGACGTCTCCTACAAGATGACGCTGCCGCCCAATGTCCCGGCCAAGCTGTTCTGGTCGCTGACGCTCTACGAGGCTGAAAACGCTTCGGGGCTGGCAACCGACGCGCGTCGCTTCCCCTCGCTCGGATCGCGCGACAAGCCGGTGCAGAACGCCGACGGGACGACCGATCTCTACATCGGTCCGAAGCCGCCCGCCGGCAAGGAAGCCAACTGGCTCGCAACGGCCCCGGGACGCGGATTCTTCGCCATCTTGAGGCTTTATGGGCCCGAGGAACCGGCCATCAACTACAGCTGGAAGCCCGGCGACTTTCAGCCGGTGAAGTGAGGTCACTGCGCTCCGGCGCCGGCGATCGTCAACGAGCAGGATCTCTAGGAGAAGAATCTATGAGGATTGGCAACTCAACGAGTCGCGCCTGCATCCGAGGCGAACTGGATTCAGACGATCAAGGGACGCAATTATCGTGCGGTATCGCGCTGTATGGCATCGGCTTCGAGTTCTTCGACCAGACATGGAAGCCGGATGAGGTCGTGAAGGTGCAATGAGGCACGCCCTGTGAACTGAACGAGACCACATTTCTAAGAATCTGATCGGAAGGGAATGTACAATGAAAACGACATCGTACCTCAATATCTCCCGCCGCGACGCGATGAAGGGCGGCGTCGGTGCAGCTTCGCTGGCGGCGATGACGGCCGGTGCCGCCGTTCCAGCGGCAATCGCGACCGCCTCTGTGGCCGTCACAACCAACGCCGCACTGGCGCAGACGGCTGGACAAAAGATGCCGGCGCCTGACATCGCTGCCATGTCCCCGCCCTCCGATATGCTGATGACCAAAGACTATGTCGCCACGATGGGACGTCTGACCTATCTGTGGGGCTGGCCTATCATCAATGAGCGACATCGACGGGCGACCTTCAACAAAGCTCCTGAGTCCGGCCTCGGAGGAGGGGTGCTGCCTATCGGACCCGAGAACTATGTCACCATGCTCACTGACTACATTGCGGCCGACGAGCACTTTGTAACGTGTCCCAATCAGGACGTTACGTACGGCTTTGGCTTCGGGGACTTGGCCAAGGATGCGGTCGTCGTGCAGGTGCCCGATTTCGGCGATCGCTTTTGGGTTTACGCCCTGTACGACGCGCGGTCCGACAGCTTTGGCGAGCTTGGCAAGCAATATGGCACCAAGCCGGGCGTGTACTTGATCGTGGGGCCGAATTGGAAAGGCAATGTGCCCGCGGGCATCACGGCGGTGATCCACTCGCCGACGAACACGATCGCCATGGCGCCGCGCATCCTGCTGGACGACACCGCGGAGGATCGGAAGGCAATCCAGCCGGTCCTCAACCAGATAATGATTTATCCGCTGAGCAAATACACCGGCAACCCGCAGACCAAGGACTGGAAATCAATTCCGCATTTCCCTACGCCTACGGGCCAAGGAAGCGGTGAAACGCGCTGGGTCGATCCCGAAACCTTCTTCGACGAATTGCCGGCGACCCTGGACGAGACGCCTCCGCTTCCTGGCGAGGAAGCGCTGTATGCCCAGATGCGATTCCTGTTGGATGCCGCAACGAAAAATCCCGCCATCAAGAATCAACTGAAGGAAGTGGCCATCGAGGCGGAGGAGAACCTCATCGGTCCGCTATTTGAATTCCGCAACTACGGCCTTCAGATTGGCAACGGCTGGACCACGGCACCTAACGGCGCACGCTTTGGTTACGACTATCTGACTCGGGCCGCGGTCGCCAAGTCCAACATGTACGTCAATCGTCCGGAGGAGACGCGATACTTCTATCTGGACTTGGACGGCAACGGGAAGCGGCTGAACGGTTCAAATCGCTACACCGTCACGTTCAAGTCACCGCCTCCGGTGAACGGCTTTTGGTCGCTGACGATGTACAATCAGCACCATTTGTTCGAACCCAACAAGATCAACAGGTTCTCCCTGGGCACCAAGAACAAGAACCTCAAAAGCAATCCGGACGGTTCACTGACGATCTATGTGCAGCACGAATCCCCGGGACCCGACAAGGAGTCGAACTGGCTGCCTGCTCCCGAGGGCGACTTCTCGCTCTACACGCGCACTTACTGGCCCAAGCCCGAGGTCAACGAAGGCAAGTGGGCGCCGCCGCCAGCGGTGATCTCGAGCTGACTCGTCCCGCGCGACAACAAGAGCTTGGAGTGAAATCATCATGAAAGTCATGTCTGGAGGTAATCTCGAAATTTTCGGCCGCGATGCGATGAGGGGTGGTCTCGGTGCGGCAGCGTTCAGCACCCTCGCCGTCAGAGCGGCTGCCCCCGTCGGGGTATCGAGTATCGCGATTGCCGTCAGGACGGGCGTCACACAGGCCCAGCAGGCGCCTGCCGCGGCAGCGACTGTGACGGAGCCAGCCACCGGCCTCACGGTGCAGCCGGACTACGCGAGGACGGTCGCGCAGATGGCCTTTGTCTGTCGCTGGCCGATGGCAGCAAGCTGAACCGCAATGCCAAGACGACGCAAGCTCCGCGGCTTCGATGATACGGGCGAATTGAGAGTGGGGACTCGGCCATGACACTGGATTACGTGGCACTGGTCATCCTGGTTGTCGTGCTGCTCCTCGTCGTTTACGGCGTGGTCGCTGTCTGGGGGATTCCCTACGAGATCGCCAAGCGGCGCAACCATCCGCACCAGGACGCGATCGGCGCAGCGACCTGGGTGAGTCTCTTCACGCTTGGCGCGCTCTGGCCGTTCCTGTGGATCTGGGCGATGGCTTATCGTCCAGATCGCGGCTGGGGTCTGTCAGGTGCAACCGCCGCGTCGGAGGAAACCGCTTCGGCTCAATTGGAGAAGCGGGTTTCGGTTCTCGAACAGAAACTCCATCAGCCCGGGTGACTCATGGCCGTTCTGCTGCTGCTGATTTATGCCGCCATCTGCGTCGCGATCTTCAAGATCCTTCGCGTACCGCTGAATCAGTGGTCGGTCACCGCTGCCGGCATCGTAGGTGTGGTGATCGTCGGCGGACTGCTCGCGGGAATGAATTACAACCATCCCTTCACCACGGACGCTCGACTCTATTTCTTCACCACGCCGATCGTTCCCCAGGTCAAGGGGCGTATCGTCGAGGTTCCGGCCAAGCCGAACGTCGCGCTGAAGAAGGGTGATCCGCTGTTCAAGATCGATCCCGCACCTTACCAGTTCGTGGTCGACCAAAAGAAGGCCGCGCTGGCGGAAGCCGAGCAGGGCGTGAAGCAACTCAAGGCGTCGCTCGACCAGGCTTCCGCCGGCCTTGAAAAGGCGACCGCACAGCTTTCGCTGGCGCAGGCCAACTACGATCGACAAAACCAGCTCTTCCAAGCCAAGGACATCGCCCAGGCCGCGCTCGACACCGCGCAGCGCAATCTGGAAGCCGCCAAGCAGACGGTCGCGGAAGCGCGGGCCGTCGAGGAGCGGGCGCGCCTTGCCTACACGTCGGACGTCGGCGGCGTCAACACGACGGTTGCCCGGCTTTCGGCTGATCTGCGCGATTCGCAATACGACCTCGACCAGACGACGGTGGTGGCTCCGACCGACGGCTATGTCACGCAGCTTTTCTTGCGGCCCGGCATGTTGGCGGCCTCCACGCCGGCTATGGTCTTCATCCACAGCGACGACAGGATCTTCTCGGCATCCTTCCCGCAGACGGTCGTTCAGCGGCTGCGCCCCGGGGCCGAAGCGGAGATTGCCTTCGACGCAATACCCGGCCGCGTGTTCCGGGGAAAGGTCGACGCCCTGATCGACGCCGTGTCGCAGGGGCAACTGCAGGCAACGGGCACATTGCTGAATCCAGAGGATCGGGCAAAGTCCCCCGGGCTTGCGTCGGTCAACATCGGTATCGTTGACGACCTTTCCACTTACCAATTGCCGGCCGGCACCACCGCCCAAGTTGCCGTCTACAGCGACCACTGGGGTCCTGTGGCGGCGATCCGACGAATTCTGCTGCGGATGAAGTCTTGGTTGAATTACGTGCTTTGAGCGCGCGAGAGTACGAGGCGACCTGATAGGCTGACGGAGCTGCCACAAGGGTTAGACTTCATTCGAATGACCGCTCTTGGCCGATTGTGTTGAAGAAGTCGGCCTGCGGATCGAAGGTCAGCCGGCAAGCACGATAGAGGCAGCCAAGATTGTAGATCTAACCGAATTCGGTTTGCTGCTAACCGAATTCGGCCAACTAACTAGGCGTACCTCCTAGGACTTCTCCGCATCGTCAAAAACGGAGATGTTCCAAAATGGACAACAGCGAAACCACAACCGGCTTTGTGAGACTTTCAGGCATTCTTGCGCCGCGCGGGCCGATCCCTGTCAGCAAATCAACCTGGTGGGCGGGAGTGAAAAGCGGCCGTTACCCGAAGTCGGTAAAGCTGGGGCCGCGAATCACCGCTTGGCGTGTGGAAGACATTCGGGCGCTTATTGAAAAGCCGGGCATATGAGCCGCAATCGCCGGGCAGACTGGCGACGGATCAAAGGCAAGTACAGTTACACCGTCGAGGAAGCGGCGCGGGCGCTTAATCTCCACCGGAACACCGTGCGGAATTGGGTTCGTCGCGGCGGGCTGCCGGCCATGACCGGATCGCGACCGCATCTAATTCTTGGGTCGGTGCTGATTGAATTCCTCAAGGCAAGGCGACTTGCACTCAAACGCAAATGCGGGGTCGGCGAGCTGTATTGCTTGTGAATCGGCGTGGGGTCACGACGCCGATCGGCATGATAAGCCGCTGACATTATTGATCTGAGCGGGGTCATTCCACAGCGCCGATTCACACCCAAGGCGCTCGATACAGTGGTAAGGCCAAAGCAGAAGCTGACGAAAACCATCAAGAAGCCGAAGGCCACATGGGTCGAACCCAAGTTTTACGCTGACATCGAATACCGCGACACAACCTCCGAAGGCCTTCTGCGAGCAAGCTCGTTCAAGGGACTGAGCAAAGGAACGCGCCGTTTCTAGCAGCGTTCTCCGCTTAGTAGGGAGGACGAACGTGACTGATAACCTCACCAAACGAGATCAACCCGACCGAAGCAAGATCAACATGCATGAGGCCCACGAGGTGAAGTACTGGACCCGTGCGCTCGGCGTGACCCGTGCAGAGCTTCAGAAGGCAGTCGATAAGGTGGGTAACTCCGCAGCTACAGTCCGTAAGGAGTTGGGCAAAGGGGCAGATGCGCAATGAAGACCGCGAGTGGCTGTTGTTCTACATCGACGTCGCGATAGCCGTTTGCATGTCAGGCCTCATGGTAACCTTCGCGCACATGGTCGCGGGGCTGTTCTTTGACTAGCTGTCCCATCTGTCACGGGCGCGGCTGGGTCTGTGAAACCACCATGATCGCGTCTGACCGATAAGTCCTAGTAGGCTTAGAGAAAAGGAGCTCAAGGAAGGGCGAAGGAGACTTAAGGGCAGCTAAGCCATTCTGTAATCGAGGACTTGGACTTCGACCATTTTACCAAGCTACATTTTTTTCAAGGCTGGAGCCGCGAGAGCAGGCGTTGCCGATCCTGATCGCGGAGTCGCTGATCGGAGCGCATTCGTTCAAATTCGACTTCAGCCTTTGAAGTATCCTGCTTTTGTCGTTTCAACTCAATAATGAGCGCCTCTTGCTTTGCGAGTTGCCGTTCCCCTTCGACCACATCGCGCTCAATCTGCCTGAGTTCATCGCCTATCGCATCTTTGTGCATCACGATCCTCGACACGGGAGCTTCGGTCCAGCTCAAAGGAACAATCAGCGAAGCGTTGCTTCTTTTTCGAGACCGGCGCTGGCACGCATGATTTATACGTCCTAGCCGCTCAAAAGCGTTCCAACGATGCCACTTTTTCCCAAAAATATCGTCATGCCGTGGAAGGGGGCTTTCGCAGCATCAGTTGGCGAACCATCGGTAGTCTACCGATTGCAGCCGACAACCCTTCCTAACGGGCCGGTCTGCTTTGCATTCGGTACGGAGGCCAGCGGAATCCATTGATGGCTCTCAGTACCTAACTAAAACATTGTCCGTTGGAATAGGAACGTAACCGCGCTTGCCGGTTTTTTCCGGCTATGACACTTCTCTTCTTCGACATTCACACAAGTTCAAACGTCACTATTGATGACCAAGGTGTCGATGTGCCGAATGCTAACGTCGCGCGGCGGATGGCCCTGGAAACACTAGGCCAAACGATTATGGACGAGGCGGCCCGCGGTACAGCGGACGTCACCAAATTCGAGCTGCGCGATCAGTTCGGACCTCTCCTCCGGGTCTCAGCTTCTGTCGTGGTTGAGGAGCTCTGCGTGACGGCGATGACCACCCCGATAGCAACAGGCTCCCCCAGCAAATAACAGGCGGTCATTTAGTGACCTAGAGTGTTCCCAATTGCTTTCTTGAGCATCGCGGGATTAGCCACAGTCACGTGGATTGGCGGGATCGGTTGGGCCCTTTGGTGCGTACTATGTTGGTTGTCTTTCTAAGGTGATGAAGGTGCAGACGAACGAGTTCAAAAGTGGTCGGTCTCATTGGGATATCGCGCCCTGGCAGAGCAGGCGTGCATATCGGCACGGCGGTCCGACTTGGTGAGTCGAAAAAACACGCCGAAGGACATTGATCCCGGACATACAGCATGAACCCGATGGATACATTCAATCCCGACGAGCCCTGCCGCCTCCACGATGGGCTGAACAACGACTTCATCGAATGGAATCCGGAGTGGGCGGCGCACTACAGAGAGTATTCCTTCAATCAGGACGAGGGCGTGATTTCGTGGGACGGAGCGCTTTTGGACGGATGGGTACCGATGTAAGAGCTAGTCGCCGGCATAGCCTTACGGCCCAGGGACAAAACCAAAGGCCGCCCGAAGGCGGCCAGTTCTTGTCTTCACTCACTCTTCTTTATTTCTTAAGAGCGTCAGCGGCGTCCCGCGCTGCATCCTTCACATCTCCTGCGGCGTTGTGGGCGGATCCCTTGGCCTTATCGATCTTGCCTTCGGCTTCCATTTCCCTGTCGCCAGTGATCCTACCAGCACCCTCTTTGATGGCACCTTTTGCTTTGTCTGCAGCACCTTTGATATGTTCGCGATCCATGATCATTTCCTTTGAGTTCGGAGAGTTAGTCCAACAAAAGAGTTGCGCAGGCGTTCCTCGGAGGACAGGCGACAAAGTGAGCAGTCAATCTCGAAATCGGTTTGGCGATGCTGTCCGCAGGAAAATCCACGTCCTAGAGGCCAGCTCGGCCTAAGCAATGGGGCTACGGCTAGCCACTAACCCCGCTCCTGCACGCGAGAGCTGACCACTACCCTCCATAACGCTGACAGGTGTTGCCGCGCGGATGCATGATCAGGATCCGTTCTGCCGTCCTTTTGCATAAGCTGTGTCAACATTGCAGTCCCAATTTTTTGGGAACGTTTTTGGAAACGATGGGAAACGCGCACGTTGATGCCTCGGGCAGGGCCAATGGAGGACAGTCATGCGACCGCTTTCTGTGGCAGTACTTGCCATGCCTCCATTCATATGCGTTCCGGCCGCCGCTTAACAGCAAACAGGCGCAACTTCTCAGCCCGGTGTAGACCAACGGGTCCAATCCGAGGCCGACAAGGGCATCAAGACCCGCAATTCCGGTGAATCGGGCTACGTTGGCAACCAGGACAGACCCGGTGCGGCTTCTCATGCAGCAGGAGACCCAAGCAACACGGTGGGGCCGACGACCGGAAGCAGCATGTCTACCGATCAATCTAACATGAACAGTTCGCAGGCCGACTACAACGCTTCCCTCAAGGACGGCTCTGCGCCGAAGAAATAAGATTCGTGACGGCGCCACACGCGTTTCCCTTAGCGCAGCCTTCAGCTAGGGAACGGGCGTGAAGTTGCTGCGGTGGGGGCCCTAATGGGCCCCATGTTCAGCACTGGAATTCCTTGTGGGGCCCATTGCAGAGGGCCCCATTGATTTCGTTGGGTATCCGCTTGCTTGTCGGGAAGGTTCTTCTGCGCCGCTTCAACATGAGTTGTACTTACGAGACGCACGGCTGTCACGAGCACGAGCTACGGATGTGCAGAAGAGCGCTCAGGAGCACCTCAGATGCCCAAGAACACCCCTTGCCAGTTCGAGCCGAGCTTGGTCGCAACGATGAGAGCGGCGTTGGATACCGCTGCGGATCAAGTGGCCAAGCCTTCGCGGACACCAGCAACCAAGGCGAAGATGGCTCAGCGTATCGTGCAGTCTGCTGCTGACGGTGTCACCGATGCTCAGGAGCTGGTGACCGCGGCCGTCAGAGAGGGCTTGGAGCCGGCGCTTTAAGTGACCGCTGCGCTTCGCGGCGTGACGGGGCCCCGTTGGGACCTGAAATCTCCGAGTTTTCCCCAGATCGACTTTAAAAACTCCGGCCCTTTACGGGCGATGCTGCTCGGCTGATCGCGGAGGTCTTGCAGTCTAAATCGGGACCTCCCAGTCTGAAACGCCGGGCAACAGGCACGCAAGAGTTCTCCAGAGTGCGAACCGTTGTCGTCCTCATGTCCGATGTTCGGAGTACGAGAAGCAGGAGTGACATATCCGGTTTGGCCCAACGGCGAGGTTGCGCGGGAAATTTCCGCCTCTCAAATATAAGTTGTGGTTGAGGAACTATTCATCATATTGGTTGTTGTGATGTGTCCCCAAGCGCAGCGGGATCGGCGGCCCACCTCAGTCAGCAGAATGATCAAATCTTTTCACAGCTTTACTGTACTCGCGCTGTTGGGAACGTCGATGATTGTGTTACCCGCGAAAGCGGACGATACGATTGCCTTGGCGAAAACGGATCGCCTTCCCGCTCGCATCATTGTCGGAAGCTGCTCAAGCCAGACTTGGCCTTATCTTACCGCTTCCTGCTTGCGCGATGTCAGTGCGGGGATACCAGTCTACGAAGCGCGTTTGATAACTCGTTGAGATCAACCGGAGCATTCCATGACTTATCGAAAGCTTCATATCACCCAGCTTCACGCCCGTGCCATCAGCGAGGAGATTGGCGAAAGACTTCGATTTCTGACAGCCCTAAAGCCATTGCGGCTATCAAGCCGGCTGCTGGTGCTGCTAAAACGTTTGAAGAAATCGGAGCGCTAAGCTCTGCGCTCCTTGCACTAAACTCGGGCAGGTAACGAAGCCGTCAATGCTGTCGAGGCAGGGCAGTACGGACGGTCTGAAGCTCGCACACGCAGTTCGCGACCGCTGGCCGGCGATCGAGATCATATTGTTTCCAGGCAGGTTAAGCCATTTTGATGCGGAAAGGCCTGCGGAGAGCCGCTTCTTTGGCAAGCCGCTTGATGTCGAGGAAATCACCGCTCAGCTGCAGCTGATGATCGATTGTCCCGAACGCAGCGATGGCGGGTGTGGACAAGACGTTTCCTTTTCCCTCAGCCGACCAACTCCCGGATCGCGCCGATTACTTCATGCGTAGCATATGGCTTGGGCAGAAAGCGCCCGCCCTCTGGCAAGTCGTCGTTCGAAATACGGGCGCGTCCTGACGTGGCGATGATCTTAACAGGCGGCCATCGGTGACGAACGAAATGGGCAAGCCTCAAGCCATCCATCGAGCCCGGCATGTGGATGTCCGTGAAGACAAGGTGAATGTCGGGGCGCAGCTCAAGGACGGCAATTGCTTCATCGGCGTTACGTGCTTGGATGACGTCGAAGCCCGCTTCACTGATGGTGTCTGCCGTGCTCATCCGAACAAGCGGTTCGTCCTCGACAATGAGAATGACGGGTGGCTTATCCATAGAACTCTACTGAACATTGCTGCCGACCGCAGTTTTCAATGCAAGGCAAAAAGTTTTGTTTCTCAAACCCGGCAAGCGCTCAAGCGCCCAACTCCCGCGGAAACATCGACGCCACGGGAACGTTCAGTATATTGCAAACATCGAACATGCGCACCGCGCTAACTCCGTTGGTGCCCTTTTCGTAGTTCTGAATTTGCTGAAACGAGACACCCAAAGCTTTGGCAAGCTGAGATTGGCTCATGTCCAGAATTAGACGACGCTTGCGTATCTCCGCGCCAATATGGCGATCGACTGCTGATATGGATTTGGTCTTTCTCATGGGAACCTAACGTGCCCGTTGATCTTACGTTCCAGCAATGTCGATCGGGAGCCTTCGGGTTTGAAGCTAGATACCAAGCTCCTAGCTCTCCTCTAGGACGCCTAGCGACCGCTGTGGCAACCCACGCGCGCCCAGGCTCCACCTGACGATCATTCAGGACCACCATCAAGGTGATTGTCCAAAGGTAATTGTTCGAAGGGCTGTTCGGTGCGCTCAGGTGAGGCTCAGGAGCCCGCTGAGGGCCTCGTGAACTGGCGTCACTCTTGGCCAAGGGCAACGGCTTACCAACGTGGCCCACGGGCTCCTGAGCGTCAAAGTCGGTCCCCGCGCGAGAGAGGTCGAGGGCTTCGAGATCAGCGCTACTGCGCGGGCTCCATGCCTTCGGCAATGCTGCCGCAACGAGCAAGTGTGCATCCGTGATGCCTTCGTGCGCCGACCTGATGATGCGCTGAGCCATTGCTTTGGTCGAAGGGGTGCGAGGTGCCGGAACACGATCAGACGCAGCGTCCAGAGCCCATCGCATGGTGTTGACGAAGTCGGGTGCGAAGGCTGGGGTGAACGGACATAGCCGGTCTAGCTCGTCCACCCAGCGATGGAGCACCAAGCGAGGTCGCCAGCCTAACGATTGCTGATCCCTGTTCTATCGGCGCTCCAGTATCAGAGCTTCCCAAAAATACCGCGACACTTCGGCTTGCGCTTCGTACACGCCGATACCGATGTCGCGGAGAAGCTCGGGTTTGTCCCTGAGATCCGCGCGCAACTCTGCCCTGAAACGAGATCGCCGCCACCATGTGGCGGGGAGGCTGAAGATCGCGCGGATGCGAAGGCCATCACCATCTGAGGCCAATCCCGTTGCCGGTATGACCGCTGGCCGCCCGTGAACCGCGGTTTGCGCCCTTACGGGCGTCCTTGTCGGAAGGGCTTGCGAACGCATGTCTCAGCAATCTCCAAATCTCGTTCGTGGTCGGCGCGCAACGAGCCGCAGGCGCGGTAATCCAGGTCATGCTTCTCGGGGCGGAGCGTAGCGCCAGTCACCCGCTCAAGCTCTTGTCGTTGTCTCGGCCTGCGGTCTGGCCAGGATGCCGAGCACATACACAAGGCGCGGCATTTTCCGGCGCCAAGCCGGAGACGGTTCGCGTGCCGCTGATGATGTTGGCTCCATACCGCATTTGTTGTGGACCGAATACTGTGCCTGCGAATAGCCAGCACCTCGGATGCAAGAACTAGTCTCGTTAGAGCCCCAGCTGCTATCCAATTCCGGCGCCAACTATCCGAAACTCGCGGAAAACGCGCTAGGCGGGCGGTTGTCTGCCCACGCCAGTTTGGTCCGAACTTCGTAGCATGAATGGGTTCACAGTCGTTTTCTGCGAAATCCGGATAAAGGTCGCCAAAACCGGATAGCCGCGCCTGCGCGGCAGGCTTAGTTCTTTGGAGGCCCGAGATACTGCAAGCAGGAGCTCGGAGGAGAGGAGCCGGAGATGCATCTGGAAGGCTGATCTTCTCGTCGTCACAACATTCGGAGATTCACCATGCCTACCGCAACTGGCATGCGCTGCCTCGCGACGCCCGACGACCGGTCGGAGTTCAACCGATGGCGTCTCGGTTTTTTCATCGTCCTGGCATGCATTATATTGATTGCACTCGCGGCCTTCTCGCAGCAGCCAGCAGCAAAAGTATCAATCCGCCCCACGGGGCCGTTGCCGGGGATCAACATTCCCTGATCGATTCTGCGTTGCGCCCATTTGCACAGAGCTGAGAGTCTATTTGCATAGGAAGACATTCATGATCCACACCGCGAGCGATTTAGCATTTCTGCTCATCCTGATTTCAATTTGCCTTGGCGCCTGCTTTATCTGGGCTTTTTGGGAAATCGAAGAAGGTCGCCGGCGTCGGAAACGGCACTGCGAGCTCGTAGACGACGCGCGACGCTCGCTGAAGCCCGGTCATTAGCTTGGAGATTCTCATGCGAGCTCTTGCAGCCATCGCCATAGCGAACGCTCTTGCCCGCGCATTTCCCGTATCATCGCTACAGGCCGTCGCTCTCAAACAGCTCGTGTTGTTCTGCGGAGCTGTCGTCTTCATTTGGCTGTTGTCGACGACTTACGGGCTCGATCTCAGTGCCGGATTCTTCTAAGCGATCGGTTTCGACAATGAACACCATCTCCTATCCAACTAAAGCTGCCTCCCGACTTCATGATCGTGTAGTCGAACTGTACAAGCGGCGCATCTTCGCTTTCATCATGTCGACGCTACACTCGTCGCGCCGGTGTCACGCAAGCCGAGTCATGCGCCAGTATGAGAGCCTCCTCACAGGCGAACTCAAACAGGATTCCGGAGAACGAGAATGACCATTGGGAGCTCGGCGGGTCAAGCAAGGTTGATGGCTGCCCCTCAGGCCCGAAACGAAATGGGCTGGCTGTTGGCCGCAGCAGCCGCGTTTCTCATCGTTCACATCGTCGCCTTGACGATCTGGGGACGCGCTTCAGCAAGTGAGACCGCAAGTTCCCAGCCCGAGACGATCTCCTTGTTGTGCGATTAAGCAGCCGAAGCTGAGGAAGAAGTACGATTCCGATAAAGTGCCACAAGAGCCTTCCGCTCTGATCTAGCATTTCTGCCCTGCGAAGCTGACCTTGCGATCAGTCTAGATAATTTGCTTCTGGGCCCTTTGCGTCATTTTGCTAATCCGCAGCGAGCAGTGGACGCCAAGTAGGAGACATCGCCATTCTGCAGGTGCATCTTGGCGCAGTAGATATCCTCAACAGAGAGAGCGCGTATCCGCTTTTCGCGGGCGCGCCGCAAGACCCAAAGTCAGAGGGCTTACATCTCCACAGACACGCGGTCATCCATCACTTCGACTTATCGACATTCCAAAATAGCGGGCCAACGGTGCCGTCGAGCACGCCGGAAAGCGATTTGCGCCAAGCGCTCGGTCCCACATATTGCCCAAGCGGGATGTAGATCACTTGATCGTAGACTTCCTTCTGGATCTCCTCGGCGATCTTTTTCTGCTCGCTGAGCAATGACGCGCGCGCATACGCATCGCGAAGTTGCTCGATGTTGGCGTCCTCGGCCCAGCCGAACCAACCGCCGTTCTTGCCCCTCGTATTGACTGCATTGTTGACCAGGGGATTCATCATTTCGGAAGCGGCCGTCGTCGTGAAGAACATGTTCCAGCCGCCCTCATTGATAGGCTTCTGGCTGTTTCGACGGCTCACAACTGTTTGCCAGTCAGTCGCCTGCAGGTCTACGTTGAACCCCGCCTTGCGCAACAGTTGGGCAACGACGGTTGGCTGCGGCTTCAGCATCCATTCATTGGGCGCCAGGATGACAACCGGTGTGCCGTCGTACCCGGTTGCGGCCAAGCGGCTCTTCGCCTCCGAAATGCCGTCGCCCTTGACCAAACTCGCCGAACCGACATCGGATGCGAGTGGCGTGTCGCAGATGAAGATGGCACCACAGATCTTATAGTATTTTGGGTCACCGACCAGCGCGTCCAGTACGTCCTTCTGATTGATCGCCAGAAGCGCGGCGCGGCGTATCTCGACCTTGTCAAAGGGCGGCAGCAGGAAGTTCATACGTCCGTATGTCTGATAGCCGTCCTTGTTCAGAGTTCTGATCTCTATATCGTTGTTCTTTTGGAGTGTCGGGAGTAGGTCAACCGGCGCACCTTCTAGAAAATCGATATCGCCGGACTGCAGGGCGGAGATAGCAGTTTGCGCGTCGGGCATCGTGATCCACTCGACGCGATCAACCTTCACCACCTTGCCGCCAGCAGTCCCGCTCGGCGGCTCCTTGCGCGGCATGTAGGCGGCATTTCTATCGTAAACGGCTTTTACACCGGGCCGAAACTCGGCTTGCACGAACTTGAAAGGGCCTGAGCCGATCTGTTCGGAAATCTGCTTGTCGGGCGGCGTTTCGGCAAGCCGCTTAGGCATCATGAATGGTACCGGCGTCGACTGCTTTCCGATCGATTGCAGCACGAGCCCGTACGGTTCCTTGACCTTCAGCGTGATTGTCTTCGCATCGGTAGCCTCAAGGCTCGCGCTGACATTCATCAGCCTCTGGCCCAACCCGTCAACCTTGCTCCACCGCTTGAGTGATGCCACGCAATCCTCTGCGGTCACTGGCGTACCGTCGTGCCAGTTCAGCCCGTCGCGCAGAGTGAAGGTGTAGGTGAGCCGGTCTTCGGAGACTTTCCAATCTGCCATCTGAGGCTGGACGTCGAAATTAGCGTCGATCGCTAGAAGAGTGTCGTAGACCATGTAGCCGTGGTCACGCGTGATATAGGCAGGAGTGAAGATCGGGTCGATGACGCGCAGATCCGAATGCATCACAGCCGTGACGGTCTTACCGGCGGCGAACGCCTGAAGGCTAAGGGGTGGCGAGAATGCAAGGACCGACAGGACGGTACTCAATATGATGGCGAGACGTTTGCTGCGCGAGATCCGAAACATCCTACGTCTCCTAAATTGTGATTCGCTTGAAAAGCCATATCGATGGTGCCGCTGTCTATACGTAGGGTTTGGGGGCAATGAAACGGCCTTCTCCCTGGTATCCCCGGCGCTTGGGTCGTTTGCCCATCGCTCTTGGGCTTTCGGCGTCGTCGTTTCTTCGCTGATCACGCCCGAGGGTGGCTCGCTTGTCCGCAGCGGAGGCCCTGTAGCGGATTTCTGCGCGGAGCGTTAAACAGTTGGCTAGATGGAAAGCCCGCCGCGTCACGTCGGCGCCCGCAGTCCCCAGCCTGTCTGCCTAGCGGACTAAACCAGGAAGTAACTGGCCGACTTCCAAACCGTCGCTATTGATCCTTAACTTGGTATTTTGGGCGGGATCGCTCAGCCGGCCCGACTGCGTGTCAGAGTATCAGACGGGCTTTCACCAAATTGATTGCGATACTCGATCGCGAAACGTCCCAAATGACTGAAGCCCCACTCCATTGCAATTTGAGTAACGGTTTCAGCGCAGTCTCTGCCAGCAAGTGCTTGGCGAACTTTGGCAAGCCGCGCGTTGCGCAGGTAGCGCATCGGCGAGACGCTGCGATGATCCTTAAAATGCTCGAGCAATGTTCGTCCAGGTACGCCAGATGCCTTGGCAATATCGACCAGCGTAATCGGCAAATGCAAATGCGCCTCCATGAAATCGATGGCGCGCTTCACGTCCCCCGGCCCAATCTTGTTTTCTAGGCGGTTCAGGGCGGCAGTGTAGTTGCTAGCCTGATTGAGCAGCAACCCCGTGATGATAAGTTGCTCGTACATATTCATCATAAGGGGGTTGGCCCCCTCCGGTCCAGCCTCGTCCAGGTCGGCGATGGCCAAATGCGCTTGTCGGCGCAGCCTGCGCCCATGCGCCGTGCCGAAGTCGAGTTCTGGCAGAAACTCCAGCCTTCGTTCTGGTTCGTCCCCAAGCAACGCTGCTAGCTGCATCATCACGGCTGATTTGGTGATGTGGAGCGTTAACCGGTCGCTTTCGGCTGCTGACCGCATGGTATATTCTTCGGTCGAGGAGACGACGAATGAGCGCGCCGGGCTGCATTCAAGGCTGCGAGTTTTGTTAGCTAACTCGGAACTGCCGCGCAGAGGAATGGAGATCAGGAAACGCTCCGGCCGCCCAAGATCTCGGGCCCCCGCCAAGACCGCGGGCCCATAGTAGATGCGACCCATGTTGATGTTGGGCAAAATAACCATACGCGAAACAACATCGAGTGTGCCGGAATCGCGCGGCGACACTTCTAAAAAATGCGCCGCGCGGTCCTCCATAAAAGCGTACGTCTCGTCCAGGTTCTTGCTGGCGAATATTTCGTAGCGGCTGAGAAGGCCCCCGATCGCTTCGCCCATTCCTGGTCCTTTTCGCAATCATCTGGTTGCCGGGCGATCCCGCGACCCGCACACGTAGCAGATATTCGTGCTTCAGTCTCTCGTTTTTCGCGAATTCCGGATAGCTGCCGCCAGGATCGGATAGCTGCGCCTGGGCAATAGCGGATAGTTCTTGCGAGGAAGTGCCGGACATCGCCGCCATCCATTCTCGCGCGCCGATATATAAGTGTATTTCGCGAAAGCGGCATAAAGCCACAAAGAGGAGGAGAAAGCGTGCATTACCAACGGCGCGATTTCATTCGACCGCCTGAGGCACCGAGAGAACCTCAGCTCGATCTACAATTTCCCGCAGCGAGACATAAACGCTTTTTTCGCGCCTTCCTGGATGCTCTTCTCGAAACGAGGCGCCTTGAAGCCCGACGAATACTGCACCCGCATGAACACTTGATTGCGCACACGGAAGAGCGGATTCCCCACGCATTCTGCTCAGAATGCCGGAGTGAGGAAACACGGGTCCCGCGCCGGCTCCAGTAGACCTGCCTCGGCGTCGTCCTCCAGGTGAGGCGGGCTGGCTCGTGGCCTTAGCCGTCGCATTTATCATTGCAATCGTCGTCGCCGGGACGATCTGGCTGCGTGCTTCCGCGAACGCGGTAGCCGCAAGGGAGGGCTCGGCGATGGAATTCGCGACGGCTCTGGTCGATGGGCGACAATCATAGACCAGTTCTCCGCATTCGCCGGGGTGATCACGCGTTTGCGGCCACCTTGGCGGCGGAATGAAATAGCTCTGACCCGTTAGGCATGGCCTTCGTGAATCAACAATTTTCGGTCGAGGACGTCATAGCCGAGAGGCGTCCAGCCGGCTGTCCATTTGCCGCGCTTGCGACAGGCCGCGACCTTGTCGCGGATTCGCTCGCCAATCAGCTCGCGCTCGAACTGGGCGAACGTCACCAGGTTGTTTAGAGCCATGCGGCCCATGGCATCCTTGGTGTTGAAGGATTGGGTGACGGAAACGAAGGTCACCGCTGACCTTCGAACAATTCGACAAGATTCATGTGAGATCTCAAGGAGGATTCCCAATCCCATGAAGAGTGCCAAGTTTACGAATCCCCACTCCGTTCTGCGTTTTGCTGCAAAGCGGTTGATAGCCCAGCGGCTATTGCCTCAATGTGCCAGGATTAAACCGGCGCGCTCTGAACGGGCTCAATCCGGACAGCATCTTGGAACAATCTAGGCCTGTCGCTCTTAAGGAAGGCAGGAGGCCGGCCATTGTTGCGAGTGAAATCGTCTCGCGATCCGCACCAGGCATCTCTGATGCCGATTTGGTTCGGATCGTGAATAAGACCGGTAACGCGTTAGCCGCGATAAAGAAGGAAGTTGAGCTCGAAAGGCTGTCGGCGCTTGAGAAGTCCATCTCAAAGAAAGAATCCGCGGCGTTAGCATAACGGTTCTCGACCTAGGAGAAAAGCAATGAGCAGTCTCATTTACCTGGTAGGGTTGATCCTCGTAGTCGCCGCCAATCTTTCGTTCTTTGGCTTAAGGTAGTGCCGGGCAAGCGCAGAGTGTCCGTGCCCGCTTGAGTGAGCCTACTTTTGTGGCTGGCGCAAATGGATGATCCGCACCAAGTGAACTCCATCATTGCCACTGCGATTTCCGCGTTTTTCAAAGGACATCCTGACGCACAATGTGGAATTGAAGAAGCCAAGCTTCTTGGAAAGCAGATCGTTGGCGCTCTAAACGAGGCGGGCCTGGAGATTACCCCGGCTGATCCGGAGCGTCGCGACGCTAACTCTGCTTGAAACTAAGGTGCTGGGATTGCTTAGACGTTAAGCAGAAGTTCTTTGTAGGGGCCGCGTTGCTGGTGATCTTGCACCGTGCCAGTTCGTCGTCACCGGAAGATATATTGTTGCTTTAGGCGCCGGGACAACATGGAAAGTCGCCACGGGCTATTCAATAACTTTGCGAGGTCCGAGTGTGTTCGACTGGATTAGAACTGACCCCCGACGGAAGGCAATCCGGGAGGACCGAAGATACGTTGTTGGCCGAACGCAGCGTTTTCTGCGAAGTTATTTGTTAGCAGATGAACCTCGCAAGCACCGATTTTACGAGGCCGTTGAAGGAGCATCCGCCGCTTGCCGCCCAGTCATTGATCCGCTTGCGGATGACGCACAGATCGCCAGAGATACTGCGGAAGCTGCGCTTGAGGTTGTGAAGCGACGCAGCCAACGAGGAAATGACGGCAAAGACCATTTAGCAGTATTCATCACCGACGCCTACGCCACAGTAACGATGGCATATCACCGCGCCGCGGGCACATACACGATCGATAAAGAAATGCAGCAACTTGGCACTGCTGCCGTTCATCTCCTGACGATTGCGACATCTTACATGACAGCTCACCCTCCGGCCGAAGAGCCTGATGAAGCTGCGCTAAGCCCGACGGCTTAGTCTCCCGGATTAGAGCGGAAGAGGTGCGCCTCGACGCAATGGAGGACCGTGGCCGTGAGCCCGCAGCAGCGGCTTGGTGTAGTAAGAATCCTAGGTGCCTATCGGCCAAGCTGCGCCAGTTCATCGGCCGAGTTTTTCCATAACATCTCATCTGCGAACAGTCTCCAACTCCGCTGCGTTGTTCAGTCCACGCAATTTCCGTTATTTGCCGGAATCGAGTCAGGTTGGCGTGGAGACCCTCCGTCGATCGCCGGCGCGGTCAAAATCGGGCTCTGACTCACTTTTGATGAAGTTCAAGCGCCGGCTCGCGTTGGTTTCACAAAGGAATCAACATGATGCGGCAAGCCCTACGTCCGTCGGCCCTGGTCCCTCGCGGGTTTGACGTGGAAAGCGCCTTCTGTGACGGCACCACGACCGTGATCGCCGTGCGTCCCACGAGTAGGACGAGTCTCTGTCCCGGATGCGGAGCCAGTTCTAGGCGGATCCATAGCCGATATCAGCGACGCCTTACCGATCTGCCGCTGGCGGGGCGGCAGGTTCGGCTTGTGGTCGTGGCGCGTCGCTTCCGCTGCGAAGTGGTTCTGTGCGGTCGACGTATTTTCTCCGAGCGCTTCGATGACGGCGCTGTGGCACCGTGGGCGCGGCGAACCGCGCGGCTCGATTTGGTCGTCCATCATCTTGGCCTTGCCTTGGGTGGCCGCCCAGCGGCGAGTTTTGCCCGCCGACTTATGTTGCCCGTGAGCAATGATACGTTGCTTCGGGTCGTTCGAAGGCGCGGGTG
Organism: Bradyrhizobium sp. McL0616; assembly: GCF_049993385.1. NCBI lineage: Bacteria > Pseudomonadati > Pseudomonadota > Alphaproteobacteria > Hyphomicrobiales > Nitrobacteraceae > Bradyrhizobium > Bradyrhizobium sp. McL0616. Next base: position 7,570,209 of record NZ_CP188255.1, on the reverse strand, counting down.
TCCGCCCTTTGCTGCACCAAGCGTTATAGGCATCGATGACTGGGCTTGGCGGCGCAACCAGCGTTACGGAACAATCGTCTGCGACCTGGAGCGGCGACGACCGATCACACTCTTACCCGACAGAGAACCTGCCACCGCGCAGGCCTGGCTCGCGGGCCAGCCGCAAATCACTGTGGTCGCGCGCGACCGCGGCGGCAGTTACGCCCTTGCTGCCGCCAAGGCACTCCCTCACGCCACCCAGGTCGCTGACCGTTGGCATCTCATGGAGAACGCCAGCCACGCTTTCCTCGATGCGGTTCGCAAATCCATGCACCGGGTCCGCGCCGCGGTCGGCTCCGCCACCATAAATCCCGACTTGCTGACCGCCGCCGAGCGCATCCAGTATGAGGGCTATCTGCGACGTGAGGACACCAACGCGGCAATCCTCAAGCAGGCTGAGGCGGGCGTCTCCATTAAGGAGATCGTGCGGCTCACCGGACATAGCCGGGGCCTTGTTCGCAGGGTGCTGCGAGGTCAGCGAACCGATGTGTTCAGAGTTCGCGAGAGCTCGCTCGAACCCCACCTACCATGGCTCGACGCGCAGTGGGCTGCTGGTCATCGTAACGGCGCCGACCTGTGGCGTTGCCTCAAGGCGCAGGGATTTAGGGGCTCGGTGCGGGTTGTTACAGAGTGGGCGACACGCCGTCGGCGCGCCGAAACGCCCAATGCTCAGAGCCTACAGCGCGTGCCGTCCGCAAGAACTATCGCCCGCTTGATGACCAATGGCCGCGATACGCTATCGAAGTCAGACACCGTCACCATCGCGGCGATCGAGCAAGGCGTTCCTCTCCTGGTAGAAGCTCGAGAAGTCATCGCCGCTTTCCATACGATGATCCGTAAGAAGGCCCACGCCGATCTTGACCCATGGCTGGAACGCGCATGCGCGAGCCTCGTCGTGTCCTTCGCCAATGGCGTCACCAAGGACAAAGCCGCCATCAGCGCTGCGATCACGACGTCTTGGTCCAACGGACAGACCGAAGGCCAGATCACCAAGCTCAAGCTCGTTAAGCGTCAAATGTACGGGCGTGCCAAGCTCGACTTGCTTCAGGCTCGCCTAATAGGGGCCGCTACATGACCACGGCTGCACCAAAGTTGCGTCAGAGCCAAAATCGCGCGCGGGCGTATTGGTTTAATCGGTTTGCGAAGCGTCCCTACGGCACGGAGGTGTGCCTGCTCGAAGATCACCGTGGGCTTGACAGAGGAATCAGGTCCAGCTCTGATGCTTTTACTACTAAGCTCATTTTAGACGCGAATTGTTTGCTCACAAGAACGAGTTCCATAAATAATTCGACTGGTAGTGGTCGAGCCATGTATTGCGACATTCGGAGATTTCAATGTCCGATTCGATTGCTGCTTGGAACCGCGTCAAGAACATCTCCGGCTTCAGCGACGGTGAGCACACGATCCAGCCGATTGCGGCGCCGCTGACCTTGCCGACGAGTGGGGTGGCACCTGACACCGCGGGCGCCTCGCTGCACTACTATGTGCGCTTCTCGATGTATGACGGGACGACGTTCACGGTGGACGGCAACAAGCTGTTCGGGCTGCACGACTTCTCCTTCGGCGACGACCAGACCCTCAACATCGGCAGCCAGTCAACCGGCGCTGGCGCCGGCAAGGTGGCGTTCGATCCGCTGCATCTGAGCTTCTCGCAGCTCGGGCTCGACCCAAAACTGTTCCAGATGCTTGCCTCGGGGACACCGTTTAAGGAGGTCGACGTCCTCGGCTATCATGGCACCGGCAGCTCCAGCCACCTTGCGGTCGACTACAGCTTCGGCCTGGCGGCAGCCAAGACGTTGAGCGTCGATGCCTCGGGCATTACCAAGCTCGACATGGAGTACGGCGCCGAAGAACTCCAGATCTACAAGCAAAATCCGAACGGGTCGTTCTCATCGACGCCGGATGAGACGTCCAGCTGGAACCGCGTCAAGAACATCTCCGGCTTCAGCGACGGTGAGCACACGATCCAGCCGATTGCGGCGCCGCTGACCTTGCCGACGAGTGGGGTGGCACCTGACACCGCGGGCGCCTCGCTGCACTACTATGTGCGCTTCTCGATGTATGACGGGACGACGTTCACGGTGGACGGCAACAAGCTGTTCGGGCTGCACGACTTCTCCTTCGGCGACGACCAGACCCTCAACATCGGCAGCCAGTCAACCGGCGCTGGCGCCGGCAAGGTGGCGTTCGATCCGCTGCATCTGAGCTTCTCGCAGCTCGGGCTCGACCCAAAACTGTTCCAGATGCTTGCCTCGGGGACACCGTTTAAGGAGGTCGACGTCCTCGGCTATCATGGCACCGGCAGCTCCAGCCACCTTGCGGTCGACTACAGCTTCGGCCTGGCGGCAGCCAAGACGTTGAGCGTCGATGCCTCGGGCATTACCAAGCTCGACATGGAGTACGGCGCCGAAGAACTCCAGATCTACAAGCAAAATCCGAACGGGTCGTTCTCATCGACGCCGGATGAGACGTCCAGCTGGAACCGCGTCAAGAACATCTCCGGCTTCAGCGACGGTGAGCACACGATCCAGCCGATTGCGGCGCCGCTGACCTTGCCGACGAGTGGGGTGGCACCTGACACCGCGGGCGCCTCGCTGCACTACTATGTGCGCTTCTCGATGTATGACGGGACGACGTTCACGGTGGACGGCAACAAGCTGTTCGGGCTGCACGACTTCTCCTTCGGCGACGACCAGACCCTCAACATCGGCAGCCAGTCAACCGGCGCTGGCGCCGGCAAGGTGGCGTTCGATCCGCTGCATCTGAGCTTCTCGCAGCTCGGGCTCGACCCAAAACTGTTCCAGATGCTTGCCTCGGGGACACCGTTTAAGGAGGTCGACGTCCTCGGCTATCATGGCACCGGCAGCTCCAGCCACCTTGCGGTCGACTACAGCTTCGGCCTGGCGGCAGCCAAGACGTTGAGCGTCGATGCCTCGGGCATTACCAAGCTCGACATGGAGTACGGCGCCGAAGAGATTCATATATACGATCCGAACCAGGCGCCAATTGCAGCGGATGGCGCTGCAGAGGGCGAAGAAGATCACCCAATCTCGGGGCACGTCAGCGCCACGGATCCGGACAACTCTCCCGGGCCGATTACGTTCAGCCTTGTTGCAGGCCCCCAACACGGAGCTTTGAAGTTTCTCTCCGATGGCTCGTTTGTTTTTACCCCCGACGCGGACTTCAACGGTGCAGATTCGTTTACCTTCAAAAGTATCGACGGCGATCTAAGCTCCAATGTAGCGACGATGAGGCTCACGGTCCGCGAAGTTAACGACGCCCCGATCGCGAACATTGATAGCAAGACGACGGGTGAAAATAAGCACCTCGCTTTCGCGGCGTCTGATCTGGTTCAAAACGACGTAGCTGGTCCGTCTAATGAGAGCGGACAGCACTTGAAAGTGACGGCTGTTTCGGCGACGGCCGACACTCATGGTCAGGTTGCATTGATCGGTGGACAAGTCGTTTATACGCCAGACGAAAACTTCGTCGGCAGCGCGTCATTCAATTACATCGTTACGGACGATGGAACTACGGACGGCCACGCTGATCCTCGGAGCAGCAATGGGTCTGTAGAAGTGAATATCCTCTCGACCAAATCCACCACATACCTTCTAAGGGTGGCGGGGGTCACGGGGGATTCCACGGTAAAGGGCTATGAGGGCGCCTTTACGGTTGACGAGTTCACGTTCAACGAGCTGAGCAAGCTCGGAGCAGGTGCCGGCAGCGGTGCAGGTGCCGGCAAGCCTCAGTTCGATCCGTTGATGGTCGACATCGGCAAGCTATCGCCAGGTCTGATGACGTTGTTTGCGGATGCGGCGTCGGGCAAGCACATCCCGACGATCGAGCTGATTGGATTGCATCCCCAAGGTGACGGCCTGCAGAAGGTCTTGGACCTGAAGCTGACGGATGTGACTGTTGCGGGCTTTGCCGCTGATGGTGGGCACGACACCGCGATCGCCTTCAACTTCGCAAAGGGCAGTGAGACCATTCCGGGCCAGAACCCGAACGGCTCGGTCAATGCCGGCCAGACCGTCAACTTCGCGACCGGCTCAGTGACGCCGGTCGACCACGACACGCTCACCGCATTTGCCCATGAGCATGTCGGATCACAGTCGACCTACCTTTTGAAGGTGGCGGGGGTCACGGGGGATTCCACGGTAAAGGGCTATGAGGGCGCCTTTACGGTTGACGAGTTCACGTTCAACGAGCTGAGCAAGCTCGGAGCAGGTGCCGGCAGCGGTGCAGGTGCCGGCAAGCCTCAGTTCGATCCGTTGATGGTCGACATCGGCAAGCTATCGCCAGGTCTGATGACGTTGTTTGCGGATGCGGCGTCGGGCAAGCACATCCCGACGATCGAGCTGATTGGATTGCATCCCCAAGGTGACGGCCTGCAGAAGGTCTTGGACCTGAAGCTGACGGATGTGACTGTTGCGGGCTTTGCCGCTGATGGTGGGCACGACACCGCGATCGCCTTCAACTTCGCAAAGGGCAGTGAGACCATTCCGGGCCAGAACCCGAACGGCTCGGTCAATGCCGGCCAGACCGTCAACTTCGCGACCGGCTCAGTGACGCCGGTCGACCACGACACGCTCACCGCATTTGCCCATGAGCATGTCGGATCACAGTCGACCTACCTTTTGAAGGTGGCGGGGGTCACGGGGGATTCCACGGTAAAGGGCTATGAGGGCGCCTTTACGGTTGACGAGTTCACGTTCAACGAGCTGAGCAAGCTCGGAGCAGGTGCCGGCAGCGGTGCAGGTGCCGGCAAGCCTCAGTTCGATCCGTTGATGGTCGACATCGGCAAGCTATCGCCAGGTCTGATGACGTTGTTTGCGGATGCGGCGTCGGGCAAGCACATCCCGACGATCGAGCTGATTGGATTGCATCCCCAAGGTGACGGCCTGCAGAAGGTCTTGGACCTGAAGCTGACGGATGTGACTGTTGCGGGCTTTGCCGCTGATGGTGGGCACGACACCGCGATCGCCCTCAACTTCGCAAAGGGCAGTGAGACCATTCCGGGCCAGAACCCGAACGGCTCGGTCAATGCCGGCCAGACCGTCAACTTCGCGACCGGCTCAGTGATGCCGGTCGACCACGACACGCTCACCGCATTTGCCCACATGCACACGGATTTCTTTCTAGTCTAGAAACTTCAGCGAACGTGCACGTAAGCCGCTCACGCGCTCCATGGCGAGATTATCACCCATGTTTATGCGAGTCCTTTGCGAATGCGAGCAAGCTTAGCCATTGGCTGAGTTCTTCCATAACATCTGATTTCCGAATCTCCGTTCTTGCTAGCGCCGCAGCTCAAACGAAGCTGAATGCTTGCTCGCGAGACGCCAAATGCGTCAGCGACCGAACCGTCAAGGCTCTGGACCCGCTTGCGCCGCAGGCGGCTTTCCGCGTGCAAGGAAGGCCACCCGTGCGCGCGCAGGGGGCATCCAACTCCTTCCGGATCGCAATGACTTTTGTTTTGTCAGGCGGTTTTCAGCCCTGACCCGGCCACGTCCCAGGCGCCGCGGCAGAATGCACTCGACGTCAATGCTAAATGCCGTCCCCGCTCAGGGGGGTAGCTGTGTAGACCGCAGAGACGGCCAATTCGAAGAAGCTCCCGATCGTGAGGTAGCCGATCGTGAGCGCCGACTCTCCGCTTGGGGGACCGCCGAGCAGCAACTCCGCGATGCGGCAGCAATCGTCCATCGTCGCCGCGAGCGGTGGAAGCGTGATGAGCTCGCCAGTGCGCTGGGAGATTTTGGCTGGATCGGCGAATTTGGGCTCGCGCCCAATAACGGCGCCTGCGTTGATCAAAGGTACGAAGAATTTTGCGACCTGCGCCGGCTGACCGGTGATATTTTGTATGTTGACCTCGGTCGCGTACACGCCCGGCCTTGCGCCCGCGGTACAGCAGCAGTTCGTCTCGGTCTGCCTGCCGCACACGACCTTCACGCTGTGCACGAGGAACTCGGCTTGCGGTGGTACGGTAGCGGCGGCGAGCAAGTCGCTGAACGGATTCGGGAGCCGGTCATTACCTGAGCCGCCCGTTGGATTCTTGGCCATTGCAATCTCCACGGTGGTTTGCGGAAGACGACCTCCACGCCCGTCTTACGCCAGACTCGACGCAGTCTTTTGAGAGATGCCTCACACACTTGGAAGAAACCGCGACAGGTCGCAGTTCCCTGCAAGCGTTGCAATGGATCGTCAGGCGACGATCACTCAATTATCCTCTGAAGGGCGACAAGAGACGCTAAGACAAGCACCAGGACTCCGGCGAAGGTGATGGCAAGGAAAACATTGTGCATCACACTGCATTTCCCATTCATCGCTCCCCCCGCTGCCTTGTTGGCGACGGGAACGGATCATCAAATGGCGCCCTCAGCCGTCGGTCATTGGTTGCGCTTCAGTTCGACGACAAACCCCTCCGGTAGATTGTCAAGATCGGTGCGCTTGCAAGCCGGACACGGTGGCCCGTGCCGTTGCAGTATCCTCCTGAAGAGCGCTCGCCTCGTTTCTCAGGGGCTCCATCAGTCGTACTCAGCATTCTTCCCGATGCGATCACTTCAGCCTCAACGACGACTGAGGGTGACAGCACTATCGCCGTATCTCGAGCCGGGATTTCGCGACATAGGTCGTCAAGGGCTCAAGGCCCGCCATCAGTTTAGCTTGCGTATGTCCCAACCCTTCCTTCACGCTGTCCAACAGAGACAATTCAGCGACTGCAGATGGAGTCGTGGCTTTGTCGTTCCTCGAGGGTTCGATATTCGTCTTTGACGTTGGATGACGAACAGCAACCATTTTCGAACGTCCCTGGTTTGTGAGATTCGGCTTTATCCGTACTTCACCAACCGGTGCCGGAGTCGTTGTCCTGGGATTTGGAACCACAGTTGCAACAGCTGCTTGTGGCCATCGTTCAGCAAATTCCAGAACGCTCGGCGGCGAGACAATCGTCGGCAAACTCGTGTCGATAATGACCCGCTCGGGCAACAGTTCGGCCGAGGTTATCCTTATGGCTGGCCTGTCGTTCGCGCCAACGATAGGTTCCGCCACTGGCTGCGGCAAACACCACCCCAATCCGATCAGCACTAGGACAAGGGCGCTGCCGACAAACCCAAAATATTTGATCAACGGCATGGGTCGCCTCCCATTCGAGACGACCTTGAAACCGGAATTCTTAGTAGATCGCTAAAGATAGATTAAGAATGGAAACGTGGTTATCGCCGATGTTGCGATGCAGAAGCGACGCCATTTGACCGAGGTTTGTGACGTTTGACCGATTGGAGCGATGGCTCACCAAGGAGAGAGCCGAGCCCTCAACGCATCGAGAGGATTCGCTCTCTCAAAGACGCAGCGGTCGACGCCACTTCCGCTCCGCTCACTTGCGAACTAATGGCTTCGATGTCGTACAAATGCGAACGTTGCGCTTCTTGCATGTGCGGCTCCTGGAGCGAGCCCAGTCACCCGGCCGATTTCATCCATAACATTGGATATCCGAACACTGCGAACGACCCGAATTGCTGTATTACAAGCCAAGCGCCATCTCAGCCCATTTCAACATGCGGTCGCTATTGAGGAAGGCCAGCACCGCCGGCTCTAGTGACGCGGGAGCGCCCGGCCCAACCAAAGCCGTTGCGGCCACCATGTCACAACGTTGATTGTAGGCGAGTGACAGCGCCGCGTTCCGATCTCCCTCGACGCGATAGGCCCGGCTGCGGCCGCGCATCGGACCGACAATGATTTCGCGGCCGGAACCGATCGGCGTTGCCTTGCCAATCAGCGCCAGGTCGCCCATTTGCTCGAGGTCGCCATCGTCGGCGACGCCGGTGGCGCAATTGCAAAAGCCGAGCTTGGCGCGGACGTAGAGCTGGACCTCACCGCCGCAATCGGCAGCCTTGCAGCGGAACGCCTTTCCTTTCCCCCAAGGGTCTGCGCCGAAAGGCCAGTCGGTTTCTGTCCACACCGGGCGGACCTCGCCGGATGCCGCTGTTGCGCGTGCCGGTTCGCCGGGTCGCAATTTCCAGACCGCCGCGGCTGCGCAGAGCAGTGCGACGGCAGCGCTGATCGCGAAGAATTTGCTTGTCAGGCGCATGGAAGCTGCCGCGGCACTTTTGCTAATTCTGAGCCAAGAACTTTCGTGCGGCCACGAGGTCCTCCCGTGAGGAGTCGCCATTGCGCGCCATCTCGACGACTTTGGCGTAGTATTGGCGTGCCTTCACGGCGTCACCCGCTTTCTCGGCAGCGTGAGCGGCGCCGATCGTCGCGCCAAAGCGGTTCGGCTCCTTGCGCATGGTGCTTTCGAACGCAGCCAATGCCTCCGCCGCCTTGCCGCGTTCGAGCAGCATGGTCCCGTAAAGCTCGCGTGCCGGAGCAAGCGGTCCCGGCGTAACGATGGATTTTTCAGTCTTGTCTTCGGCGTCCGCGGCAACGCGCATCGCTTCCAGCGCGTCCGCCTGTTTTCCCTGGGCGTTGAGCTGCCAGGCTGTGGCGACCTGCCGCTGAATGTCGACAATCTCGGCCCAATAGGCGTCCTTGTCCTGCTGCAGCTTGTCCCGCAGGTCCGCCAGCTTGGCAATGTCCGCCGAGGCTGCGTCTGCATTGCCGGAGCGCGCGGCGCCAAGGGCGCGGGCGAAATAGGTGATCGCATCAACATAGGCAAATCTGCTCGGCTCGACCTTCAGGGCGGCAGCGCCCTGCCAATCGCCGCGCTCGACCATATAGCGCGCCTGGCTGGCCGCTATCGCGTAGGGACCCGCTCGGACCGCCGGCGCGTAGCCCGTGGTCGCAACCATGTCCGCAATGACGTCGTGAGCTCGGCCGTCCTGCACAAGCTGGAGCAGGGCGTATACCATATAGTCGTCGGCATGCAGCTGCTCGCTGGGGTCCTTGCCCTCTTTGGCAGCCTTGGCTGAACGGCTATTGGCATCAATGGATTCGTTCCAGTAGCCGACGCGCGTGAAGATGTGCGACGGCATATGCAAAGCGTGCGGCGCCGCCGGCGCGATCTCAGAATAGCGCTTGGCAGCGTCGAGGCCTTGCTCCGCGATCGCCGGATAGTCGTAGAGGTGGATCAGGTAGTGCGCGACGCCAGGGTGTCGCGGTTGGCGCTTGAAGATCGGCTCCAGGATGGCGGCGCCTTTGAGCTGGTTGGAATAGGTCTTGTCGTTTGGTGACGCCGTGACATTCAGCGTAATGGCGTAGGCAATCTGCGCCTCGTCGTCATCTGGGTAGCGTGCGGCCACGACTTCGGTTGCTTTGAGATAAGCCTGTGCGCGCTGGCCAAAAGTCGTCCTTTCATCGCCCGAATAGAAGGCCAGCAGCGCGTCGATATAGTCGCGCTCGCGTTCGCTCTTGGCGCCAAGTGCCTTGCCCTTTTGCAGCGCGGCGAGACCCTCGGTGAGGTTTTCCTTCGGCGCTGGAAAATGCGGATTGTACAGCAGGCTCAGGGCAATTCCCCAATAGGCGATCGCGCATTCGGGATCAGCCTGCAATGTCTCCTCAAAAATCTCTTTAGCGGGCCGGTACCAGAACGAGTGCTGATAGCGCATCCCGCGGTCAAAGCGGCGCTGCGCCACCTCATTGCAGGAGGTCTGGAAGTGAACCTTGCCAAACTGCTCGTCGGTTCCGTCCTCCGCGCGTGCCGCAGGCGAGGCGGAAATCGAGCCCAGGGTAGCAAGGGCGAGAAGAGAGACGGCTCTCAAGGCGAGCGCGCGCATCGGCCCTCCGTTTCTGGTCAGAAAAGATTTAGCCAGATGGCGCCAATAAATACCGGTGCGCCGAAGTTAGTAGGTCTGAAATTAAATGGCAATCGCACTGTCGGAAGGATTTGCCCATTCGCAATCCGAGTCAATAGGGCCGATTTGCTCGAGGGAAGCAAACCTGTCGTGCCCCGTACCTTCAAGAGGCGTTCGCTCGAGCTCGTTCGCGTCCTTCGCGGCGGCGCTGCGCCCGTTCCGCCACTGGATGTGAATAATGATCGAACTTTGACCCCTCAAATGTCGCACGCGTGGATCTAAAGTCTTGATTTAATTGATGTGGGAATGGTGACCCCGGCGCCGATCGGCGTCTAAACCCACGCCGAAACACACTTTGACCTCGCAGAGCTGGGGAAGGGAGTGCCCAGTTGAGCGGGAAGCACGATTTCTGGTTTGCTTGCGGACACCATCTCCTCGATCGTGATGCCGACGGGCGACTATTGGTCACGGATGAGTTCTTGAAGGCATATCTGGCGCGTCCTGAGATCGTCCCGCCGCCCGAAGCCTGTGTTGCCGAGCGCCTGCTTCATGATGACTTCCTAAACGACCCGCGACGCCTGGTGACTGCCTCGCGGATAGCAACGATCGCGGATCAGGACGCCCGTAAGAATTGGGAAGTGATGGTCGCCTGGCGCGACCATCTCGTTGGGAACCGCACGCTGGAAGCGGCCTATCTCAAGATTGCCCGGTGCAGCATGCGATTTCCGCATGTTTTGATCGGTCAGCTCGTGCAGGTCATTTTGCGAAACGCGCTGGATGATTGCACAGACGTTTTTGTTCTCCGTGCCGCGGAGATGTTTTTCCGCCCGCAAAAGCTGATGATACGGGATAATTCGGTCGTCGCCATCGATGACGAAGCCGAGACCTCAGTCAGTCGACAGCATCAATCGCCGTTGATCGCGCTGTTGGGGCTGCAGGAAACGACGGACGTCGACGTGCTCAGTGATGCAACGGCCGGCGATTATTGGGAACGCAGCGATCGGTTCGACATGGCGCTCGATCTGACAGCGGGGTCGCGCGGGCTCGGCGCGCTTGGCGACGTTGCCATGCGTTAGCTCTCACACCTGCTTGCGGTCGATGTCGCGATCGAGCCGTTGACCGAACTGCGTGACGCGCCACTGACGTGGTATGTCGGATTGGATTCCGACGCCACGCGCATCGGCGACGCGATCTGGAATGGAAGCGATGTCGACGACCCCATACGAAAGAACCTCGTCGGCCTGTATCGGCTGACCTTCCGTGATCCGTTCGACATGATCGAAAAGGTCAGGGGCGATCCGGTCTATCTGTTGGCGGCCATGACGGTTGACGAGATGCTGCGGTTGAAGCCGCAAAATCTGGTGACGGGACTGCCGATTCATTGTGAGGAGGCGGTAAATTGAGGTCGACCGTACTCGCGAGCATCCCGGTCGGTGTTGTCGTCGAACGGCGCAAGGCGTCGAGCATATGGGTAGAGTTTCTGTGGCGTCCGGTCTCGGTGCTCATCGGAACGCCTTCGGCCGAGCCTTGGACTCCGCTCGACATAGCAGAGGAAAGAGTCTTGTTTTACGCCGGTGAAGCTGTGATCGAATTGCACCGGACCGAGACGGCGTATTACCGCGACAATCTTGCATCAGCTGATGCCAAATTGTGGGTCGCGTTGCGTCCTACCGCATCCGACCCTCCCTATCAGCTCGCGGCAGTTACGGCGGATCCGGCGGAAGGCGAGGCGTTGACGGATGCCGGCAACAATCTGGTCGAGACCGTCTCGATGCCGGCCGACATTGTGGAGATTGTTGCCCAGTTCATCGCCACGCATCATGTCGAGCAGCCATTCGTGAAGCGTCGGCGTCAGCCGGCTGAATTCGACCGTCGCAAGGACGCGCGGGAGGATGGAGCATGACGGGGTCCGGCAGTTTCGTTTCTCGTTGGGCGCGGTTGAAGTGCGAGGCGGCTTCGGAGCGCAAGGATGCGGCCGGCGGCAAGGATATTCAAATTGACCCGGTTGAGATGCCGAACGTTGAGCTCGCGCTTGGCCAATGTAACGCGACGGCGGATGACTTATTCGATCCGGCAAGTCTGCCGCCGCTCGAGGCGATTACGGCCCAGGCCGACATCGGCGCATTTCTGCAAAGCCGGGTTCCCGTCGAGTTGACCCGGGCCGCACTACGCCGCGCCTGGGCGAGTGATCCAGCCATCCGCGACTTTATCGGCATCGCGGAGAATCAGTGGGATTTTAACGATCCGAACGCCATACCGGGCTTTGGTGAGCTGAAAGAGACTGACGATGTGCAAATACTTCTCCGGCAAGCGCTCGGAGACTATGAAAAGCTCCCGGAGCCGGTATCAGCATCTGTTCGGCAGGCGCCACCGGACGCAATTGCGCACACGCGCGTCGGCCGCGAGACGTTGGATAGCCCAACTGCAGCGAGCGAGGCGGACCAGGAAGTAGACGTGACCGAAATCGGTCCTGCTGTTGGGCAGGAAGATGATTCTCCCGCGCCGCGCCGTTCTCACGGCGGGGCCTTGCCAAAGTAACAGGACGAGAAGGCAATGTTCTCTGTTGATCGAACTGTACATCGCCGGCGGATATAGGGCGGATGCAGCAGCCTGCGCCCCATGTCTCCGCCGAAACAGGTTCCGACGGGATCGACCGCGCCCGTTCGCGCGAGTATGCGCTGCTTGCGACCCTGCTTGCTCGTAGTCCGGATACTGAAATGATAAAGCGACTGGCCTTGTTGCAAGGTGACGACAGCTCGCTTGGAACGGCTCACGCAGCGCTCGCGGATGCGGCGGCCAACACCAGCGAGGAATGCGCGAGACGAGAATACTTCAATCTCTTTGTCGGGCTCGGGCAAGGACTGCTCTCGCCATATGCATCGCACTACCTGACAGGCTCGTTGTATGCACGGCCGCTCGCACGGCTGCGCGAAACGCTTCAGCGACTGGGCATCGAATCGGTACGCCGGTCGGAGCCCGAGGACCACATCTCAATTCTCTGTGAGATCATGGCGGGTCTTGTCGGCGGAGATATCCCGGCTCCGACGGGCACGGACCGCGAGTTTTTCGAAAAGCATCTTACGGTATGGGCGAGGCGCCTTTTTGTCGACCTCGAGCGGGCGGAATCTGCGCCTTTTTATTCATCGGTGGGAGCGCTTGGCCGGATTTTCATGGACATCGAGATCGAAGCCTACTCCCTGCCAGCCTAAGGCAGTCGAGAAACAGGAGATTGTTATGCGCTCGTTTATCGCTGCTTGCTGTATCGCTGGCCTGCTCGCCGTCAGTGCCGCGGCCATTCTCGACTTTTTTGTGCAACAGCCGGCGTCCGCGGCCTTTGCAGAATCAAGTGCGCGGCTTTGAAGCGGGGCGGTTCCAGCCCGCCGTATCGGTCCCGGATTGAACCTCCTGGTCGGACCGGGCGACTGATCTGAAGTGGAGAAATGGAGCGATCCATGTTGCGCCTGACAATTCCCGCGCTTGCGGTGTTCGCAATCGCGATCGCAGCCTTCATGATGCGATCCCCATCGCGCTCGATCGACATTTCGACCGGAGCCGCGGCGATGCCTTCCTTGCAGGAGCTCCATGCTGTAGCCGGCGTGCACAAGCTTCCGGTTCAGGAAATGGAAGATCAGTCGCTGGTCTTTTCCGCGCAGGGAAAGAACTGAGCAGACGGGCGGTCCCACCACGGCGGCGTCGTGACACAGACGTGCAGCCTGATTGTGTATCGTGATCCGGGCATATGAACCGCCCCGGGTTTGCAGGAGGCCATTTGGTTTAAGTTACGCCGCCATGGCCGGTTGTTCCAGCATGGCGTAGTAGCGTTGCTCGGCTTCGGCCGGCGGTATGTTGCCGATAGGCTCGAAAAGCCTTCGGTTGTTGAACCAGTCCACCCATTCCAGGGTTGCGAACTCGACAGCTTCGAAGCTGCGCCATGGCCCACGCCGATGGATCACCTCGGCCTTGTAGAGACCATTGATGGTTTCGGCGAGAGCATTGTCATAGGAATCTCCGACGCTGCCGACCGAGGGCTCCACGCCTGCTTCGGCCAGGCGCTCGGTGTATTTGATCGAGACGTATTGGCTGCCGCGGTCGCTATGATGCAGGAGCCCGCCGCGATGGACCGGCCGACGATCGTGCAGTGCCTGCTTCCAGCGCATCGAGCACAAAGCCGGCATGTGCCGTGCGCGAGGCTCGCCAACCGACGATCCTGCGGGCATAGGCGTCGATGACGAAGGCGACGTAGACGAAGCCGGTCCAGGTCGCGACAGTTTACCTCGGCGCGCACATTGTCGTTGCCGCACCGCCAAGCCTATGGGGATCCATACGATCGTGGAAACGTCACTGCAACGGTGGTAGATGAGGGTATGGCAAATGGTCAGGTTGTCCTATTAACAACTGAACCGTTAGGCGGCGGCTCGCCCGTTCGCTCTGTCTACTTCGTGGCCGAAGGGGATCCGCAAAGGGCCGCGGCAATCGTCGCTGAAGTGATGGCGCCGAATGAAAGGGTTGAAGCGTGGGGACCCCTTCCGGAAGCCGCTGTCAAAGCGCTCGGATTGAGACCCGGCGACTTCACGCACGGGTGATCGGTACAAATGGCGTATCGGCCCTGCAGCGGTGCGCGACACTAGTGCTGCCACCAAGTCGCGCGGGCAACTTGTAAATCGGCGCCGAAGTAGACCCCACCGGTGTTAAAACAATCAAAGAGTTACCGTGCCGACCGGCGTCGAAAATCCTATGCTAAATAACACCCTAGTGTCCACACCCGAGGAGCAACGCCATGACCCCACACATCCCCAAGGAATTATCCACCAAGTTGATCGCCCGGAGTCCCTTTGTGATCATGGGCAACACGATGCCGCCCGGAGATCCTAATGAAGACGGGGACGAAGAGGACGAAGAGGACGAAGAGGACCGCACCGATGAACTGCCGGTCGTGCGCGAGCCGGACGAAGACTAGAACAGGATGCTTTAGGATCGCCCGCATTTCGAGCCGTTACGCACCCTGCAAGTAGCCCTTGAAGCTGAGGAAACCACCCAGTGTGCCGATGATCAGTGCGACTACGATCGTGGAGGCGCGGTCGCCATGGATGTTCGAACCGATCGCAACCGCGATCTGCGGCACGACAATGCGGCTGATACCGCCGATCGTCATCAGCTAGCCAAGCACCGTGACGATGACGCGCCAGTCTGCGCACCACCTATTGTGCAGATTGACAATCGCGAGGCCCGCGAGCAGGGACAGCAGGCGGGACAGATAGAACAGAATGCCGGTATACGCGCTTCTGCGATCATGCTCTCGTACATGCCGAGATTAATCGGTATGCCGAGTGTGATCGCAACGAATGTCGGACCCCTGAGCCTGGCGAGAAATAACGAGCGATCCATGTTGCTCCTGCGCCGCCGCGGGCTGCCCGAGACCGCTCACCATCCAGCCCAAGGGGTCTTGGACGGTTCTTGGACAAGGTTCTTGGAGTCGAGGACGGGCCAGAAGGCGCCATGAGACAGGCCGTCGTAGCCGAAGGCCTGGAGTGGTTCATCCGCATCGCCCAAGCCTGGCACAAAATCGCCCGTGCGCGCTCCTCGCCGCGTTCAAGTCACGGCCTGTCACGGGGCAAAATTGGGGAGCGATTGCCTAAAGGTCTAGCGGCCTAATTTGAAAACGCGAGTGGCCTAATTCGGCCAGCATCGGAGGGCTTGGCGATCGTCGCTCCGGCTTCATCCGGAAGAGGAGAGGTGAGGGCGCCGGTTTACGTCGGCGGCTATCGAGAACTCCGCTTTTTTTTGGGTGGGGACGTCGGGCTCCGAGGAGGAGAGACTACTGTGACCGGAAGCGTTGAGCTTCATCATGCGTGAGTGGCGGGATGCCGCCGTGACAGGGCGTGCATGTTTTGTCGGCGGGCGTCTCAGTCATGTATTTGCTCTCAGATGGTCAAGA
Organism: Bradyrhizobium sp. McL0616; assembly: GCF_049993385.1. Taxonomy (NCBI): domain Bacteria; kingdom Pseudomonadati; phylum Pseudomonadota; class Alphaproteobacteria; order Hyphomicrobiales; family Nitrobacteraceae; genus Bradyrhizobium; species Bradyrhizobium sp. McL0616. The sequence goes on along the minus strand of NZ_CP188255.1, from coordinate 7,554,507 downwards.
GCGGCGGGCGTTTATCGATCGATCTCCCCGAACACGATATCGAGCGAACCGATGATCGCCGAGACGTCGGCCAGCATGTGGCCGCGGCACAGGAAATCCATTGCCTGCAGATGAGCGAAGGAGGGCGCCCGGATCTTGCATTTGTAGGGTTGGTTGGTGCCATCAGAGACGAGATAGACACCGAACTCTCCCTTGGGCGCCTCGACAGCAGCGTAAACCTCGCCGGCGGGAACACGATGACCTTCACTATATAGCTTGAAATGCTCGATCATGGCCTCCATGGAGCGCTTCATTTCGGCACGCCGCGGCGGAACGATCTTATGGTTCACAATTGCCACCGGCCCCTGACCTTCGGGCAGCCGCAGCTTTTCTAAGCACTGCTTCATGATGTGCACTGACTGGCGCATCTCTTCCATGCGCAAGAGATAGCGGTCGTAGCAGTCGCCGTTCTTGCCAACGGGGATGTCGAAATCGAGCTCGGCATAACATTCGTAGGGCTGCGCTTTGCGCAGGTCCCAAGCGGCACCGGAGCCGCGCACCATGACGCCTGAAAAGCCCCACCCCCAGGCGTCCGCGAGCTTGACTTCCGCGATTCCGACGTTGCGCTGCTTGAAAATACGATTGTCCGTCAGCAGGCCCTCGAGATCGTCGCAGACTTTGAGGAACGGATCGCAGAATGCCCAAATGTCGTCGAGTAGCTTCGGCGGCAGATCCTGATGCACGCCGCCGACCCGGAAATAGTTTGCATGCATACGTGCGCCCGAGGCGCGCTCGTAGAACACCATCAGCTTCTCACGCTCCTCGAAGCCCCACAGCGGCGGTGTCAACGCGCCGACATCCATCGCTTGCGTTGTGACGTTGAGAAGGTGCGAGAGCAGGCGGCCAATCTCGCAATAGAGCACCCGGATAAGCTGACCGCGCCTGGGAACGGTGATGCCCAGCAGTTTCTCGGTTGCTAGACAAAACGCGTGTTCCTGGTTCATCGGCGCGACATAGTCGAGCCGGTCGAAGTAGGGCAGCGCCTGCAGGTATGTTTTATGCTCGATCAGCTTTTCCGTGCCACGGTGCAGAAGTCCGATATGCGGATCGACGCGTTCGACGACCTCGCCATCGAGCTCGATTACGAGCCGGAGGACACCGTGGGCCGCCGGGTGCTGGGGCCCAAAATTGATGGTGAAATTGCGAGCAGGGGCTTCGGCCATGGCTGCCTCGCGTCGGCTCAACGCCCTTTCCAGGGTTCCGTAGCGATCGGGGAAAGGACCGGTTCAATCGCTTATTTCGAATGCCCAGCCGGCCAGGGATCGGCCTTCATCGCCGCGACGTGGTGCGTCACTGCGTTCTGCACCTTCGCGAAGGCGCTCACCTCAACCTGGCGTACGCGCTCGCGCGAGACGCCGAATTCCTCGGCCAGTTCCACGAGCGTGATCTGTTCCTCGGCGAGCCAGCGCGTCTCGAAAATGCGCCGCTCGCGCTTGTTGAGCACGGTGAGCGCATCGGACAACGTCTTGCGACGGTCATCGAACTCCTCGCGCGCGGCGAGCGTCGTCTCCTGGTCCGGGGATTGGTCCACCAGCCAGTCCTGCCACTCGCCGGAATCGCCGTCCTCGCGGATCGCGGCGTTGAGCGAGGCGTCGCCGCCGAGCCGCCGGTTCATGTAGATCACGTCCGTTGCGGTGACGCCGATCCGCTGGGCGATGATCTTCACCTGGTCCGGCTGCATATCGCCATCGTCGAGGATGGAGATTTTGCTCTGGGCCTTGCGCAGGTTGAAGAACAGCTTCTTCTGGTTGGCCGTGCTGCCCATCTTCACCAGCGACCATGAGCGCAGGATGTATTCCTGGATCGCCGCCTTGATCCACCACACGGCGTAGGTGGCGAACCGGAAGCCCTTCTCCGGCTCGAAGCGCTCGACCGCCTGCATCAGGCCGACATTGCCCTCGGAGATCGCGTCGGAGATTGGCAGGCCGTAGCCGCGATAGTCCCTGGTGATCTTGGGCACGAGCCGCAGATGGCTGGTGACGAGCTTGTGCGCCGCGTCGCGATCGCCGTGCTCGCGCCAGCGCTCGGCCAGGATGTATTCTTGCTGGCGCTCCAACATCGGGAACCGCCGAATTTCCTCAAGATAATGAGTGAGGCCGGGTTCCGCCGTAAGTATCCGCAGGGCCGCGTCGCGGGCCATGATCAAGCCCTCCAACTAGTTTCGAAACAAAATTATCCGCATCCGATCGCTTGTCAAGTTGATTTCGAAACGCTATTATCTTTTGAAAAGAGGCAATCATGTCAGCGCGCGAAACGGCAGAACTCCTGCTGCAGGTGGGACGGCTCGTACAAGCTGAGGGCTATGACGGCGAACTCAGTCCGGCCCAATGGATGGCGCTCCGCTTCTTCGCGCGCGCCAACCCGTTCTCGCGGACCCCGTCGGCATTCGCGGAATTTCAAGCGACGACACGCGGCACCGCCACACAAGCCATTAAGGCGCTTGAAGCGGGTAGGTACCTGGTCCGAAAGCCATTCAAAACGGACGGGCGAAGCGTAAGTCTGCGACTGACGAGCAAGGGCCAAAAAGCGCTTGCACGCGATCCGTTCGAAGTTCTGGTGCGCGCCGTGGATTCGCTCGACGCGCAGCAGCGAACTGCGATGCGTCGCGCCCTGCACCAAGTGCTGTCCACTCTAGCTACGAGTGGTGCGCATCGGCGGATCGGTGTTTGCCCGGACTGCGCGCATTTCGGCGCAGAGATGTGCGGCAACCCGCCGAGCGCGAGCTCCTCGGCTGCTGAATGCCTGCTCCTCGGTGTTCCGATTGAGCCAGAGGACGTAGGTCTTCTGTGCATCCATTTTCAACCAACGAACGAGCACCGCGAGGACGGCCGGACACCATGAATGAGTTCACCACTGCGCTCTGCTGAAGGGATGCTTACTTGACCTTCGTCGTCAACGAGAGCTGTATTCGCTGCAAAAGCATGGACTGCGTCGACGTGTGTCCCGTGGACTGCTTCTACGAGGGTGAGAACATGCTCGTCATCCACCCGGACGAATGCATCGATTGCGGAGTCTGCGAGCCGGAATGCCCATACGACGCGATCAAAGCTGACACCGAGCCGGGGCTTGAGAAATGGCTGTCGCTGAATGCGGAATACGCGAAAATCTGGCCAAATATTACGATCAAAAGGGCGCCCCCGCCCGACTCTAAGGAGTGGGAGGGGAAGCCGGACAAACTCCAATACTTCTCACCGAATCCCGGCACGGGTGATTGAGGCGGACGAGGTCAAGGTCCACCCGGTTTGCGATGTGCTATGGTGGCGACCCAAAGCCACTCATTGAGAAGCAAACCTGGCGAAAGATCATGAGTTTCTTCGAGCGCCTGAAGACAGAAGCATCCGCCGAGTGGCGGGCCTACACCGAGCATCCCTTCACGAACGGATTGGCAGACGGTTCGCTCGCCGAAGCGGCGTTTCGTCACTACCTCGTTCAGGACTACCTGTTCCTCATCGAGTTTGCTCGCGCCTACGCGCTCTCCGTCTATAAATCGCCCAAGCTCGCCGACATGCGTGAAGCGGCGGCCGGCATCTCGGTCATCCTCGACGTCGAGATGAACATGCATGTGAAGCTCTGCGCCGGCTGGGGCCTATCGCCCAGCGACCTTGAACAAACCCCTCCCGCGGTCGAGATGCTGGCCTATACACGCTATGTGCTCGACGCGGGAATGCGCGGCGATCTGCTGGCACTCAAGGTGGCGCTTGCCCCCTGTGTGATCGGGTACGCGGAGATCGCAACGCGGCTCGCTTCGCACCCCGCCGCGGACGCTGCGACGAACCCTTATCGCATTTGGGTCGCTGAGTATGCTGGCGTGCCATACCAGGAGGTCGCGGCGAAGGCGCGGGCGCACCTGGAGCATCTCGCCGATCTCTACTCCACGTCGGCTCGCGAGGCAGAGTTGATTGCGATCTTCAAGGAAGCCACCAGGCTCGAGGCAGACTTCTGGCAGATGGGTTGGCGCGCCGGCCAGCGTGTTGAATAATCGTTCGCCCATCATCAAGAATTCGATTGTGATCGCAGTCGATGGCGAACGCCGTAACTCACGTCAGATCACGGCCTCCGTAAACCGAGCACCCAACGCCATGGTTCACCCCAGCCCGGGGTCCGGATCTTCTGGATGTCGAGAAATTCGAAGAAGTCGTTGAAGTGTTCGTGCCATGCACGCATGTCCGTGCCGATGAACGCGCGGACGGCTTTGGACCCGCGAGCGTCGACGTCGCCGAACAGTCGGCGTTCGATTTCGTCGTTGACCGAGGTGCCGAAAAACGTCGAGTAGAGGTCCTGCTGCCGGAAGGCCTTCGAAGTCGGAGTATCGTTCCACTCGCCCCTTTGGACGATCTCGCGGCCGTCTGGAAGGATCTGGCGGTCCGGCGTCATGTCCACGTACGCAAGCGACGAGCGACCGGGAAGCCCTCTTGATACCACCGTGGGACGTAATGGTTGTTTCTCGTGACCGACATCGCAGGGGATCCGTTCTACATCGCGATATCGGATGCGCTTAAGCGCCGCGCCTCTACACTGCGCGAGCCGAGGTTCGCTGCCGATACCTACGGCACCCCACGACGCTTCCGGGAGACGCAGCTGCCGACGCGGATGGGAGAATTTCACTCAGAAGTCCCGAAATCTTAGGCGTAGAACAAATCGTTATCGAGGGCATCCAGGAGATCGGCGATAATGGCCCGCACCTGCTTGCGCGAATACAACGGTGAAATATAGTCAGTCTTGGGCAACGTGATGCGGACGCCTCTCGGGGTGAGCGATGTCATCGTATACGTATCCTCCTTGCGCGGTTTCGCCATGCTGCGTTTTGTCATGCTGTCTCTCGATCTCATGGGTCTGGAACACGCCGGTAGTGTTTGCAGGCAAAGTCGACATAAGCGAGAAGATTCCGCATTCGACCCGTCTCGAAGGCGTGGAAAACCCGAAATCGGGAAGCTAACTTGTCTTCGCGGCAACCAGCCTATGGTGACCAGCCTACGATTCGCTCCTAGATTGCAGCCCTCATTGAGAGGGTGAGTGCTTGGATGCATTCGAGGTCAAGCGTGGTGCGCCACACTCGGCAACAGCCCGTTTATGAAGTTCAGCGTTAAGACACAACCGATCTCGGAGTGAGCTTTGACTGCGCCGCGACGCTCGATTCAAATATTGGTCCGGAGATTTCCGCGCCGTCCAATCCTTGAAGCGGCCTGCTGGAGCCATGGCCGCAGAAAGTTCTTTGATCTGGCGAAGTCTGGTGAGGCGCCGATTGCCAGCGAGGCCGTGCGACGCATCGATATCCTGTTCGAGATCGAGCGCACCATCAACGGCAAAACGCCGGAACAGCGACTTGCGGTGCGTCGTGAGAAGTCCGCGCCGATCGTTGCTGATCTCGAGATCTGGATGCGCAAGCAGCGGACCTTGCTCTCCTCAGGCAACGATACTGCAAAGGCGATCAACTACCTGCTCAACCGCTGGGCGGCGTTTACACGCTTCCTAGACGACGGACGCGTCTGCCTCTCGAACAATGCTGCCGAACGAGCACTACGCGGTGTGGCTGTCGGAAGACGAAATTGAACCTTCGCCGGTTCAGATGCTGGCGGCAATCGTGCCGCCGCCGTCTATACCCTGATCGAGACCTGCAAGATGAACGACGTTGATCCGCAAGCTTGGCTCGCTGACGTGCTGGCCAGGCTTCCCGATCACCCCGCAAACGGAGTCGCCGACCTGCTCCCGTGGATTTGGAAGGCGGACCGAAAGTCCAAAGCGGCTGCTGCCTGAGCGCTACGGCAGACCGGCGCGCCTGGCCGGGGTGCTGGCCGGATGCGTACGAATGATGACGCCTTTCTGGTGGTCATCCTCCATGTGCGAATTGGACATCGAGCAAACTCATGGCCCCAATTTGAACTGATGGATTTCGGTGAGGTCCTCGACGGTGAGCCGCGGCAAGTGAAGATGAGCGATGGCTTTCTGCCACGCCCGGTTCTTCGCCGTGCACGAAACGCCGATCCGGCCGTGGCAGCCTCAGCGGTTTATGATCGGGCCGGCGTCGTTTGGCTACTCGCTCAGAATCGAGAAAGAGAACTACAGGCGGATTGCGTGAGCAACGCATGCCAGGCGTTGCGACGCCACGATCGATCGTTATCGGCTATTTCGGCGAGAAGAAGTCCTTGTCGACGGGAGTCGATCCAGTACCAATTCGATTTCTCGACAGACCTGGCGGCGTACTGGCCGACGCGATCAGCACATTCTGGTTGCCGCTCGAATCGAAGCGCAGGTCGTGGTAGCCAAAGCCTGGAAAGGATGGAGAGTCGAGCAAGTCAGGATTCTTCAGAACCGGAATTCCTAACAGGGTAAATGGCTTGAGGCGATAAGCGCATGCGAACCCGTGAACGAAGAACTGGGTGTAAGCCCCGTTCTTTGGAGCGTGCCACATTGGGGAATACCAAATCACCGTCGAATTCGGGTCGAGCGGCCCAGCCGGCGGATCGGAAACATCCTTGCCCGGATTGCCGAGCTTGATGCGCAGGGACTGGTCCGCAGGAATGAGCGGGGCGCCCGCTAAACTGTTGGGCTGATTCGCCTGCGGGTCGAACCCCCGAAAGCTTCTTCTGAAGTTCTCTGCATCGGCAGGTGTAGGGAAGGAGCCGTCCTTCACGCCCTGGGGTATGCCCACTCCCCAACGCCAGTGCATGTGGATCACTTCATCTGCAGCGATGGGAGCCTCGATGAACTTGGGGCTGTTGCTATTGGTGCCGGAACTGCTTGTCGGATCGTCGAATCCGACCCAAGGATGAATGTGAACGTTATCGAACTCGCCTTGGCCGCCAACGCGCTGACATTGCAGCAAGGAACTGCTAGGGCTGGCTGCTGTGAACGGCTTTGTTGAAGCAATCGAGCGTGGAAACACGACCGCATCGAACGCGATCTCGGTACTGACGTCAGGCTCGCTGTAATCGAAAACCCGGTCCCAAAATGGCTTGTTTGGCGCGAAGAGCGTGACGACAGAACCTGGCTGTCCAGGGATGCCGCGCGAGAGGTCATTAGTATCAGAGAAGATGCTGACGACATTGGTGTCGCGCAACGCCGAGTTCGGGAACTGAGGAGCAGGGCGGTGTTGATCGGGACGTGTCAATCTTGGGGCGACGACCAATTTGAGATCCGCTGCAAAGGAAGGCGGCGGAAATAACTTCGGATCGCTCGATGTGATCGATACGGTCATTACTGGCCAAGCCTTTACGGCCACGACGGATCCGCTGGGTTCGATATCTGCGTCCGGCGCCCCGAACAGATACGACTGGCTGATGGTCACAGTGTACTTGATATTCGCCAGCAGCCCTGCAGGACTCTTGTCCGGTAGTTCGAACGGATTGAACATCACGCAGGCGCCCCACGCGAATTTCTTGTTGTCCGCCGTCCGTGTGCCTTTCTGTGTCATCAGCGCACCTTGCATGCATGTGCTGTCGGGCAAGGTCACGGCGATCGTCTGAAAAGGTGCGGGTCCCCGATCGACGATCAGCCGGAGGTTTCGCCATTGCATGAACTCGACCACTTTGTGGACTTCATCCGACACGTTGGCCTGGACAAAGCGGACGTTCTGGACAGTCAGGCCGTCCGACGGTGAGAGAAACCACTCTGCCTTGTAAAACCCTGGCAGGTCCGGCACATCTGGAATCCCGGGCACGCCGGGGAAGATTTGCGAAGTGACGTTAGTCAGCGGGCCACCCTGCCGAGGAACTGGAAGGAACCCTTGAACGATCTTTGTACCGGGCACGCGTTGCACGTCCTTTTCGTCCTGATCCCAGACGATCTGCGTTGGCTTGCCGCGGTCGGTGATCATCTGCGCCAATTTTGTTCTCCTATCTAAGCTGTGAGATCCACAAAGCCCGGGACGATCACGCTTTCCATGGCCGTCAGCAGCAACACCGTTGCTCCGGTGTCCAATGTTGGCTGATCGTCCGCTCCGCCGAACGGCAATCCGTCGAGGTCAGCGATAGGGTCGGTTGACAAGGTGATACGGCATTGCTCGTTCACAATTGCTGCGACCATCCGCGCGCGTGATGACATATACCCGAACCACGCGTCGGCATCCTCGACGGAGTCTGCAAATAGGGGATCCTGCAGGCGGGTCAGCAGCTTGGCTAGGAGATTCTGGTGATCGCGCATCGCCGCAGCCACGTCGTCAACGAAGCTTTGGATGCGCCCGACCTGAAGCGCGGCCGCAAAGGAACCAGCCTCCTGGATGCTTAGTGCCACGGCAACGATCACCCCTTGCAGCGCGGCTCCGAAAGAAGCTGTGTAGCTAACCGCATTCGCGAGCACGAAACTGCTGGCATCTCCTCCGGTGAGCACCAGGTCGGCAGCACCCTCCTCGCCGGCTGGGACGGTGAAATAGATGATCCGGCCGTCGGGAGAGATGGTGACATCCCTTGCTGCGCTGCCGCCGACCGTCACCAAAAGGCCCGACAGTTGCGCGTCAGTTGGCGCTTGGCCCGCAACCGTCGCGATATCGTCAAGACCGACGGACCACCGCACCGCCCCCTCGATCGGCAGCGATGTACCTGAACGCACGCCCGAGTCTGGATTGACGCTCTCAAGAAGCTGACCCCAGGTGAGAGGACCGATGATGCCATCCGGGACCAAGCCACGGCGTGTCTGGAATTCGATCGTCGCCTGCGTCACTTCAGTACCAAAGACACCGTCTTCGGTGAGCGGACAGGCGTTCAGGCCCGGACGGCCGGCCGACGCTTCTCGTGCGTCTGCAACGTTGAGGTTCCGCTGCGCCGCGACGACTGTCCCGACGTCTGGGCTTCCGCTTGATATTGTCGGTGGGACTGCCATGGCAACCGTATTCCTCTTGGCTGACTTCTAACCTTTCCGGGCCCGGTCATTCACTCTCGGTTACTCGTGCGGTGCCGGAAGAGGAGCGTGGTTGTCGACCGCGATCGCAAGCCCCGGATGAAGCCGAGCTCGCGGTAGTGGAGCGGTCTCCGGTGGACAGACAGCGTGCACCGGCTCGAGAGGCGACGTGCGAAGAATGCGGCGTGAGCCGAGTTCATCGGTCAACGGCGTCTTCTGCGGCACCGTCCCCTCCGGCATCAGCTCGACCGCCAATATGCTCAAACGGGAATCTCTCGAGAGAAGGAAGTGGTCGAGAGCGCCGCGTATCTCTTCGTCGGTGAAGAACGCGCTCGCGCGCACATCTCGTGACTGTGAGACGTTGTCGTGGGTCCGGACCGCATTGCCTTGCCGCGTCACAAGCAGAATGTTGCGCCAAGCAAGACCGTCCGCTTGCCTGGCCTGCGCGTACAGCAGAAAGTACATCGACGTGTTGCCGGGCAGATCGCGTAGCCTCAAACGCTTGCCTTCCGCGGTGACCGAAGTCGCCAACGGCGCGGAAGCCAGAATGCCGGAAGCGTGGTCAGGCGGGCCGACGCGGCCGGCAGCGCAGTAGAGCGTCGGCGCCGGGTGCTGGACGCCAGCAACCCGCAATGGGCGGCCGAAGCGCGCTTGAGCGGTCGACCATTCGCCGACGTGGCCAATGCGCAGCTCGTAGGTCCATAGGCCAAAGAGGGCAAGCGAATTGGCGTCCACGCCGTCCGGTAGCGGCAGCAGGAAGTGTTTGGCAGAGCCAGCGGACGGCAACAATCGAGTCATCGCGGCCAGTCCGGCATCGTCCCGCGATTGCCCCGGTGCGATGAACCTGATCTTTTCATCGGGCAGCGAGAGTGGAGGTTCGTCTGCAACGTCTGGCAGTGCGGAGAAAGGCGCGAGCAGTGGGTCCTGCGCATAGGCAAGGATCCGTGCGAAGATGGCATCGTTCGGATCGGCCACCGGCTCGGCCAGTTCGAGCCAGAGCGCGCGCCGGCGCGGCTGTGTCGAGGAGTAGTCATCGGCCGCAAGGTAAGGCGTAAGAGCGACGCCAGCCGACGCCAGCCGCGGGATCTGCGCTGGGTTGACGGTCACCGGGAGGCGGAGCTCTGTTACGTCTGTGGGGGCCACCGCCGCGCTGCCGGTCAGCTTCGGCCTCAAGTGGTACCGGATGCGGAGTTCTGTCGGGAAGGTTTTTGGCGATGGCTGTGGATTGACTGCGTCGAAAAAGACCAGACGAGTGATCTCGCGGCGCGCACCTTCGTCTGAAGGTGCAAGCGCTGCAGGAGTAGCAGTCCGGCGCAATTCGAGAGATCCGATCGGGCCCTTTCCGGTGTCGTCGCGCTCCACGGCTATTCCCTCGTCCGCCAGTCCATCCCACGTCCAGTCGCGGGCGAGATCGAATCGAATGGCGACGATCCATTGGTGCGCGAGCTCCTCGCGGCTCGCGAGAGTGATGGCATTGTGGTCGCCCGAGAGCGTGTGGCGCAGGAACCGCGAGGCGGCGACCACCGTACGCGAACCGGGCCGGCCACTAAAGGTGAGTTCCTTGACGTCGAGATCAAGTTGCTGCGCCAGCCGTGCGGCAGCGTCCGATCCAGGTTGAAGGAAAAACGCCTCGGCACCGTGGGCCCCGACCGGGATCAGAAGATCGTCTTCGAGAGACGACTCCTTCCGCGTGGTGAGGTCCACCGTGATACCGATGCGAGCCGCATCACTGCCGAAATAGTCGGGCGACGCCCCCTTGCACATTGCCGAGAGCCGGATGCGCACATCCCTCGCGGTCGGGATGGGAAGAACCAGTCCCGCCGCTGGCGCGACGAGCGACGAAATCGTACCGACGTCGACATAGGTCAAACTGATCGTCAGCGGTACGTCTTCGGCGAGCGGGTCGGCCGGTCGCACGGGAAACGCGCGCTCGAGTTCGTAAATCACCCTGAACGCGCCGTCGAGCGGAGGCGCTCCTCCGTCATCGGGTGCCAGCGAACGCGCCTCCACAATGATGTGCAACGTATCGACGTCGGGATCCGGCAGTCCGAAGATCCCCGCCGGCTCACCCGGTGCCGTCGTGACGCCGAGGCTAATCAGTTGGCGAAAACGCAGCAGGTCAGCATCGCCGAGCCCGGTGAAGCGCATTTCCGGATATCCGATCAGCGGGCGCAGGACGTCGAGGACAACGAGGGGCGCCGTCGCGGTCGCCGCTTGGGGGGCGGTGCCCGCAGCCGGCATGGGCGGTCGCGGTGGCGTGGTGGCGATACGCACTGCCTTTGGCGGGACATGTCGTTTGAAGTCCCAATGGGAGATGGAGGCGGCGCCCGGGTGCTCTGGCTGGTCGGAGACGAGCGGTCCTCCGCCGCTAATGTCGGCCAGCCGCACGCGGACCGCATAACGGCGGCCGTATCTCAGATCGACGGTAGGCGCGAGGGCGCGCAATGATGAACTCGGGGGAGGGAGCCCACCGCCGGTCATCTCATGAACGACCGGATCGTCGGCCACCATCGAGCCGCCTCTCCACTGCGCGAAGTAGCGCGGCAGCCAGGCATGGTTGTCGTCCGGGCGGTTCGCGCGCACGGGTGTTGGTTCGATCATGCCTTCAAACGGCTGCGGCCCTTGAAGTGGCCCGAACGCGAATTGCTGTGTTGCCATGCACAACGAGGCCCACGTGGAGCCCGCGTCGTCACTCACGTCAACCCTGTAGCCGAAGACTCCCAGAGGGACCTCGGCAGGCGGATCAGTCGCCGCCTGGCGGGCGCGCGCGATGTCGAGTTGGCGGTTTTGCCAGGTAGTGACCTGCTCGTCGTCCCAGCCGATCTGGATCCCAGCATCTGTCGCCGGGCTCAACGTGCCGTGGTCGCCCGAGGCGGCATCGAAGGTGGTCGGCTGGTCGCAGTGCACGACCGTCGCGAAACCGTCGTCGTAGACTTGCGCCTCGAGGTCCGCCTCGTCATAGGCCGCAGGATCGCCAACCGGCGGAACCACCGGAAAGAGAACGGCTGCAAACAACCGGCGCGGCGACTTGTGGAGCGGCGGCAAACGCGCCGCGTAGGAGCGAACCAGCGCAGGGGCGGCGGTAGAGTCGGCGCTGTAAGGAGCATCGCCAGCCGGATCGATATGGACGTAGACCCAGCCACCCTCGATCACGTCGGAGGGATGGACCGGCAAGGAAACCTGGTAAATCAAGCCCAACTCCCTGGCCACCCGGGGCTGCCTTAGAGCGAACGACAGCAGAGCTCCCCAGCTAATCGTGCGTGGCGGCTGGCTGCCGCGACGTGTTGCACCGGGGTCTTGCCCGAGCAGGCTGCAGCCGAATTCATCGCCGACAGTCGTATCCGCGCTTCCAGGCGCATCGACGCCTGCGGCGGCAAGATAACTTGGCGGCAAACTCTTGCGAACACGCACATCGGGCCCGAGCACTCTTTTGATTGGTTCCGGATCGATCGGGTAGGTCCCGAGAAACGTGCCGAAAAGCGCGATCTGATTTGGCGGAAGCGGGGTCGAAATCGAAAACGGCACTGCAGGCGACGCCGGTGCTGGCAACGCGTCCAACCCGGGTATCACGATGGCCTGGAGTTGCAGTTCGGTGCCGGCGAAGGACGGGCCGGTAGGCGTCAGCGCAGCAAGCGGATCGCCGACCGGGATCACGACGATGTTGAGATCGAGGTTTCCATTGCCGTCCCAACGTTGCGGGAAGGCGAGTATCGACAGACGCACATCGCTGAGAGACATCGCAATCCTCCTGAAGGAAATTCAGGGCGTTTATGAAATCGGAGACGTGAGCGTCTGCTGGACATGCCACGAACCGTCGAAGTCGATGCTCGCAACCCAGCACAGTGACAAGTGAATGCCGACCGCGACATCCGCAAAAAGGGTGAGTTCATGTGGAATCGGCAGGGCGTCCGGGGCGATGCCCATCGCCGCAGACAACGTGATCGTGGCGCTCGCCAAGCCCTCCAATACGTCGATCGCGGCCTGGCCGGTCAGGATGATCTTTAATTCCAGCGGCGCGACTCGATTGTCGACTTGGAGCGCGAGCACCACGGACGCGCTGCCGGAAGCGATCCCGACATCGATCGCCAATCCGACTCCGATGCCGCCCAGAATCAGGATCGTCGGACGGCCATCCTGCGAACCGACCACGACTGCACCCGTGCCGGACAAGGGTGAGACCAGCCAATGGAATGGCTTGTCGGGCGTCCCAATGCCGACTTGGAAGCTGACCGCAGGCGGCCCGAGCGACACCGTGAGGCCGAGGTCCATTCCGACATTGGTGATCTGGCCCAGGCCGAGCGGAAGATTGGGTAACGTGAAGCCGTCACGGATGGTCAGCCTGCCGTCGGAAAAGGAAACGTCGAGGTTCGCGCTTCCGCCTGGTAGCATCTTTGCGAGTTCTTGGAGGCGGGTGAACACCTGCTGGATCAAGCTCATCGAGCCACCGAAGTGAACGACGAGATCCTTGTAGTTCGGTGCCGACCGCGAATCCGCGTGGATTGAACCGGTTAGACGCAGAAGCGGGTCACTCTGGGTCCCGAACGGAGGGAGGACCAGAAGGATGCTGACGGTGCCGATGGCGACGGTCCAGATGGGCGATCCGCTCGGCTCGATCTCGAAGTCGACGAATGCTGCCTGACCGTCTGCGTCGGCGTAGTCCAGCAGGATCTTCACCGGCGTGATTTCCAGCAGAGTACGCGGAGGGACGCCCGCTAGTGAAAACCGGTGTCGTTGAACCGTGAGCGAATCGCCGACGAGGTTGATCTGGGGCGGCTTGTCGAACTTGAGTGCGTTGGTCAGGTCGGGGAACACACCGGTCGCATTGAGCAGAGATGAAACGTCTGCAAGATGGGGCGGCTGGCCGAGGTCGACTTGAGAACTGCCCTTGGCCACACGCGGTTGCCGGAAGAATGCGCGCTGGGTTCCCGTTCCTTGAATCAGTCCGTATTGGGTTGCCTGCGGGGCGGTGAGACGATCAATGTCCTGGGGGTCCGCGAAATGCCAGTCGGGATTGCCGTTCTGCCGAATCAAAGGAACGGCGGCGTCAGGCTTGAGCGCGTTGGGCGCGGTGTCGCCGGGAGATAGGCGACCGACGCTCCACGAGCCGTTCGATGGCAGGCGCGGCGTTCCCATCAGCGTTACCACAATTTCGGGCGCTGCGGGGGTGTCCGCGGTACTCACACCGACGCCTGTTACCCGTACCAAAGGGCCGCCGACGCCTGGACCACCGAGATCGACGGAGCAGGCGAGTGCGCCGCCCACCGGCCGGTCTTGCATCAACGTGCGAAGCTGCGCGGCGCTGATGAATTGTTTGTTCGGCTTGAGCTGCATGAAGCCGTTCATGCCTTTGCTTGGCACTACGGTCCCGGTGCTGCTGTTCACACCGCCGTCAGGAACACCCAGATCCGGATTGATCAGGGCGTCGGCATCGAATGTGACGGGTTGGAAATCAAGTCCCGGCGCGGTCGAGTCAAGGACTAGTTCTGGACCCTGTTCCTTAATGTTGTGAACATTGGTCACCCGAGTGACCGCTCCCTTGTGGGAGACGATGCCGGGAGGCAAGTCGAAGTTACCGTCGGAGAGCGCGAGCCAGCCGGTATCCGATCGCAGGATTCGGCCGCCGTCCTGGCGCGCCATCGTGATGGTGCGCACCGTGCGAATAGCCCACGGGTAGATGACACTGACGACCTGAATCACTTCGTAGGAAGTGCGTCCTACAATAACGTCGAAGCGCGCTTCCGCCACCGCGGGGACGCCGGCATCGGTAGCGGTGTCGAGCCAATCGCTAAACATCGAGTTGCCATAGCCGGAAATGTCGACGCGTCGGACCGGGACCATTCGGTTTCCCGCGCTTGGCCCGAACTGACCGTCGAAAATGCTGAACACGCTCGAGCCCAGCACTTGCTTGGCGCCAGGGCCAGCGGCGGAGACCGATCCGGGGAAGCCAGCAATGAGCGATGTCGGATTAGGGGGCCGCAATGTGAGTTGGTGGCCACCGATCATACCTTGGTCGAACGCCGGCATGACCAGCTCAAAGGCTGAGCCCTGATCGCGGATTGAATTCGCAGGTAAAGATGCGTCGGCTACCAGGCCGAATGGCAGCATGAACCTCATGGCGGCGGACGCGCCTGCCTTCGTCATGTCGACAAATGCACTGAGCACCGGCAGAGGTTCGACTGGCACGAGACGAACCGATTCAACCCTGATGACCGTCGGCTGGCCGTCGTTGGGCGGCGGGTCGATCGTAATCGCGGCATCATTGAATTCGACTGGCTCCCACGAGACACCCGGCACCGTGAAGAGAGCCAGCGAAGCACCAGATGCGCTCAGGATCGATGCATCTACCCGTGCGCCGCCTCCCTCGATCATCCGGACGCCGAAGAGATCGGCGTTTGTCGACACGTCAAGTAGCATATCGGGCTGTCGACCAGACACGACACCCGGCGTCGGTCCGACCCCTTTGGATGTCACCTCAAGCGTCGCTGCACCTTCCGGGCTCCATTGCATGGCGACGGTGAGCACGTCCACGATCAAGTTGCTGGCGCGTCGCTGCTCAGACGTGCTTGCCGCATATGGGTCTGGCAGCGTGGCCACCACGTCAAACATGGGAAACGTCAGCCGAAGCGAGCCCGAGCGCAATCGCGCGTCATCGATCGGGCCAGTTGCGACTAGCGTTTGCGGCCCATCCACGATCAGCAGTGCGTTCTCGAGAACCAGTGAATGGCGTTCGGGGTGTTCTGCGGTGGTCTGGTTACCTATGACGTAAGCCGAGATTCCAGCCGTCGTACGCGTAACGGCGAGCAGGGCCATCGGAAAACTCAGCCCGAGCCGTGTACCGGCTGAGGTGAGCGGACGATCGACCGAGGCCGTACAGGCACCGAGAATTGAAACTAGTTCTGTGGAAACTTCCACACGCCAGAGTACCTGGTCGCCAGGTTTGGCAGAAAAGAGAATGCTCGATGTCCGAACACCCGAGACTCCGCCTTGCTCGTCCCAAAGTTGAACCTCCGCCGTCAGGTGCTGGGCAAGTTGGCCGGTCAATTGCAGCAAATCGGTCCCTACCGAAATCGCTACGCCTCGAACAGGTGTTCTCAAATTCAGCGTAGGAATCGTGAGGGCAATTCCGTCGCCCAGGATCAGCCGAATTGCCCCGGCACCGGCCGCTTGGCCCAGGTTCGTCGCGGCGGCGAACGCCACCGGGATGGCCCACAAAGCCGCGCTGATAGGCGCCATCCCGTCGACCGCGGCGATCACCGAGTCAGATGCGACCGGGCTGAATCGCGCGGTGTCCGGTGTTAGAGGGACGGTCAGGTCGTGGGTAGCGTTGTCGTAGGCGACGGCCCCCGTAGCAGGTGTCAATCCGACGCGAACGCCAAACGCAGTGACCGTGGCTGCACCATTTGCCGACAGCGAGACCTTGTCCGGGGCCCACACGATCAAAATCGATTTCGGAAACTGAACTGAAACGTCGGTCGGTTGTTCAATTTCGAGCTGCAGTGTCGCCGTCGCACCGACAGGCAGATGGGCTTTGAAATCGGTGAAGGTCACGTCCATGTCGACGGTCAGGGTGCCGCTCTTAACTCGCAAGCCCGCGAACCCGCCTGAGGATCCAACGGCCAGTGCGCCCGAAGCAAACCAGACGCTACCCGCGCCGATCGCAAACGATCGTCCTGGCCGACTCCGCAACGGCAGGTCAATGGTCGCCAAGACCGTAGGGTCGTCGGCGCGAACCACGCTCATCTGAACGAGCGGGTCGATCCAGCGCAGTTGCGCGGGTAGACGATCGACCGTGAGCATTGGCGGTGCCACGGCAGAGACGACCATTCCGTGCGCCCACTCGGGGACCCCGCCGTCAGCCTCCAACGTCGCGGGCAGCCCGGAGAGAAAGGCACGGTTCGCTCCGGGTTGGCTGCTCCTGATGTCCTTCGTAGCGGTCTTGCCGAGTTGGTTCGGTTCGAGAAGCACTGAAGCCGCTACAGTGCCCACGTCCTGGCCCCCTTCGACGGCAGACGTCAACCTCGCGTGCGCAAGGGTAACGTCAGTTTCAGCCGCCCCTGGCCCCGGTGAGAGATTCAGAGCAAGTCCAAGAAGGGCCTGCCTTTGGTCACGTTCCACCCCTGACGGATCGCTCATCTGCTGCCCTCCGGCCGCCCTGCGAGCAGCGATGCTAGGGCACTACCGGAAGTTTTGCTTGTCCTAAATTTGGCAGTCCGTTAGAGCGCACGTAAGGATGTGCTTCAAGACAATGCCGCGCTTGCAGAGTGCTTCGCTTGGGTAGACACAACTCGCGGAAATCTCACAAAGAAATTCTATCGAGGGCTGAATCGTCAGTGACGATTGCTGCGGCGGTCCTTTGCTCCGATACGTGCGGACAGCTCCCATGCTTCCATCAGGAAAAGGCAATTTCGAACCGTTGTGGACCAATCAGCTTGGGGTTGGTGGGTCAAAATGTCACGCTAACCGCGCTAATCGCACCTAAATGCTGTGGCCGATCTCTGGTTGAGCTCCTATAGTCTCGGGCACCTAGCGTGGAGGACGCAACCATGGACCCGGAGGAAAACCTGCAGGCGCTCCTGGAGGACCCGAACAGCCTGGATTACGCATTTAAGCGATTAGCCGATCTCGATCCGGACAGGCCCGATCTCGGCGCGGCGGAAGAGTCGGACGAGGCGAGGATCGAGGGAGGGCAGAGCTGGTGGAACCGGCACAAGGACGACGTCAGGATGTTCGTGTGCCAGAGCAGCACTATTCGCAAAAAGGGACCGCTTACGGTGGTTCAGGCTATCTTCGGCACCCTCGCACATGTTTTCGGAGGGGCGATTGCGACATACGCAACGGTCATTCTCATCAAGAAGCAATTTGGTTCGACGATCAACGATTTAGGCAAAGACGCCATCGACGCCTGGTGTGGTGAAATAAAGCCCGCGAGGACAACTCGAACACCCAAGCCGTCGAGGACGAAAGAGTCAGCCAGGAAACGCACGTCGGCCGAGAAGAGTTGAAGCGAATGCCGGACGATCAAGAGGCTGACTTTTCCCGGACGATCTCCGATCCTCCGCGCGGTTGGCCTTGGTCCTGGGTTGATCCGCGTCAATACTGTAATAATCCCAATATGCCTAACGGCATGGTCGCCGCTTCCAAGATTCTTGCGGATATTCTGCCAATCATGAGAGGCCTGTTAAGTCTGGAAGAAGAAGCATTTCCTATCTGCAAGTACGTATTTCCAGGGCTGACCAACTATGGCGGGTTCGGCGGAAGCGCGAGCTATCTCAGTGACCGCAGCGGCTACGCCGTCGCGGTGGAGGCTTCTTCTTCCATTCAAATTCTGCTTGCACTCTTCCGGTTGATGGCCGAGCCATCGACCTTTACTTCACTCAAGTCAGTTCGCCAGCTTGAGCTAAAGGTGCCGCTCGGCCTTCCACTGTTGCCGAAAGGAGGCGGGTCGGAGTTCGGCTGGATCGGTCATCAGAACATCAAAGCTCCCGCGTTAGCCGAGGATTCGAAGCTCATGGGCAATCTTAGGCTGTTACATTCACACGCGCTCACGTATCTGTTTCTTCATGAAATCGCCCACGTTATTGAGGGCCACATCGAGTTTTGCCGAGAGACCAAGTACAAAGCACTACAAATGCGACGTCAGAAGCGTGAAGAGTTCTTAGGCAAGGAATTGCAGCCACTTGAATTCCTGGCGGATCAGCGAGCGCTCTATCTGGGAGCGTTGCACATCCTGCACTCCCTGTGGGAGAACCCCTCGATCGAACGAAAGCATGAAGCAGCTATCGAGCATCTGACGCTGTTCGGCATCGCAGTGGGAATTGTTTCGTTGCTCTACGAGCACTATTCCGGGCATTCTTACTCACATCCTCCCGCGTCACACCGGGCCTTATATATTCAAGCAGCCGTACATATCGATTTGCCGCAGTTCAAATTATCTGATGCTGAAATCCAATCCGCCCTCAATGACGGAATAGAGCAAGCCTCCCATGGATGGGACTCACTCGGTTGGCCACGCAATCAAGACCTGCCCAACGACGTGGACAGCTTTCTGGCTCCATTGATGGACGTTTCCTCGCGATGCGTTAGGCCTCAAAATCCGCCAATGCTATCGCTGACGTAATGAGGGCGAGTGCGGCTCGCGCCGCAACGGGCTCCATGGAACGACCGCTCATGGCGGCGATTCGACTCAGCGAAGTCTGAGATCGGAAGCAGCGTAAAGTGCGGGCCAATCGTGCAGTGACTTTGGCGACTTGCGACTTTCCACGCGGGCAACGATTCGAGTCTCGAAGCTTCGCCGGGACAATGCTCGACGATCTAGCTTCGTCGGAAGCGGGCTCGCCCCGACGAACGAAGAAGCGCCGCCTAAACGTTGATCTACCCCCGCTTCGATTTGAGCCGATCAGTCAAATGATCCAGATGTTGATGTGGATTCCAGCGTTATAGCAAACCGTACATCCAGACCACGTCGACTGGCCGATGATTGAAGGGCATCCAGCAAAGCGACAAATCTGATCGGATTCGTCATGCCTAACCCTATTAGCTCTTCTAGACCTGCATTATCGGTGACCAGATCGCACAAGAAAGGCAAGAGGGTTTCGAGCTCGCCCGGGCTCAATGCCCATAATTTATCGTCAGAAATTCGCTTCAACATCTCCTCAGTAGATGCGCAGTGGACCGTGAACCATCTTGATGCGAGATACCCGCGCATAAGGTCGTGTCGAAACTCGTATCGTCCGTCTCGCGTTACGACAATTCTAGCTCGCTCAAGTGGCGCTATCAACTCTTGAGTTAGCTTATCACTTGTGCCGAACGATCTCTGACGTGCAACAAGCATCTCTGCGGCGATACTGCAGATAACACTGTCGTCGAAATCAGCAAACTCCTTAGCTTGCGCCAATATCGAACCGTAAAGTGAGGTGCGATCACTAGGAGGCTTCTTTCCCGCCTCAAGTACATTTGCTAGAAGATAGACGTCGTATCCGGAACGCAAATCTTCAAAGAGGCTTGGGGCAATTCGCGCCGTATCGCCTTTCTCCCCTTCTTGTCGCCCCAAAAGGAGTTTCAGCAACATCCGTGCTGCTTCACCACGGATCAATGGAAGTACGTACTCTACAACCGATGGCTCTCCCAGAGGAGTTTGGGACGTCGCAAGAATGCGAGCCTTGTTCTCAGATAGTGCATAGGTTCTGTAATGTTTGGTGACGTCCGCCTCATTCATTCCGTCGAGGATTATTAGGAAGTCCCCGCAGGTAAGCAATCGTTGAAAAAACTCACCATCGCTGAACCAAAGGCCATAGCGCCGAAGGGAGAGTCGCGCCGATTCAGGAATCCAATCTGCACCCGGCTGCGCCGAACTATACCGGACGCGGACCAATATGGGGACGAGCCCAAATTTCTTCCATGCCGCATATAGGGAGCCTTGTTCAAAATAGGATCGCATCAGAACGCGGCATAGCTCGGACTTGCCCGTGCCGGACTCTCCACGAACCCACGCAAGCGGCGTCTCCGCCATTCCGCCGAGGACGCCATCAGACATTATCGATTTGCCAGGTCGTCCGTCAGAAGCCGTTCTGAGCGTTACCGGCAAATAGCTGCGAAGATCAGTGTATTCTTGCTTTGCTAGGACGAAATATCTTTGGAGTATCCATAGTCGAATGGGTCGAAGGTACAAAAGAGTTGGCCCGAAATAGACGCCAATTCGTCGTAAGACCGGATCCGTCAGCAGCTTGAAGCAGAGCTCTGACCATCTTGCACCCATCAAAAGGATTACGAAAACAGCGACGTTCAAGACAGCGGCAGATATACCTACCCGCTTGGCGAGCTTGATCCAATCGACTTCATATATTCCGATATGAACGTTCTTACGATAAATCCATCGCCTTCCGAACACGTCGGTGAGCGAGGCTTCGACAGTGTATTCACCCTCGTTCCCAGGCAGCGAGATGATCGACTGAAATCTATTGTAATTGGATGCGTCCACAGTGACAGGCTCGGCAAGCCTCTTTCCATCTGGCGCAATCAGGGCGCTATGGAATCTGACCAACTCGTGGTTTGCCGTGCATTTGTAGTCTCGCACCTCCC
The DNA here is from genome assembly GCF_049993385.1 of Bradyrhizobium sp. McL0616. Classification (NCBI taxonomy): domain Bacteria; kingdom Pseudomonadati; phylum Pseudomonadota; class Alphaproteobacteria; order Hyphomicrobiales; family Nitrobacteraceae; genus Bradyrhizobium; species Bradyrhizobium sp. McL0616. Next base: position 7,533,558 of record NZ_CP188255.1, on the reverse strand, counting down.
AAGTCAGTACGATATTCTGAAAGGGCGCAGCTTGATCGGGCGTCCCTTTCAGGAGTTCGACTTCAGGTCGCCATTCAAGAGTTATGTCAAGCGAGGGGTCGAGTGCAACCAAATGACCGTTAATCTTTCGAATCCCTTCAACCGGTTCGTTATCCGACGCGATTGAGCCATCGACATTAGGCTCCGCATATTTGTTGGGATGAACTTCTTGAAGTGATTCTGAGTCCAGACTTGTAAGGAGATAGCCATCGCCGCCTATCCTGACGAAGTAACCTGACGAGCCCAGATGGACCGCAAAATCTGATTGCGCAGGGTAGGAACGTGGAAGTCGATACTGATGGACCTTTCCCGGGGACTTTGCATTCAGCATAACCAAGGTGGCCCCGGACAGGATCCAGAATGCGTCGTCGCTCGATATCCATTGATGGTCGGTCATCTTGAGCGCGACCGGTTGAGGGCGGCCCGAATAATTGACGAGGAAGAGGTCCTGACCTGAACTGTACACTATGAAATCTCGCGACTTGGCTGAGAACGTCGCTGGAAACTGACGGATCAATGTGGCCGTGGGGGCTCAGATTCTTCCACTCGAAAGAGCTTCGCATCTTCGGTAGCGACATACGAAGCTCCCTCGAAATCCCAAAGTGCGACAACTTCTCCTCTAAATTGAGACACTTCGTCGAACTTGATGGGGACCGACTTTGCCGAACGATAGAGGCGTCCCGCGCCCGATGCCCAAAGGAAAGCATCGCTCGATGACACGTTCGACGCGGAAGCTCCGACGTCTTCCAGCTTCCTATCCTCCAGCGCTACGCGCTTGAGTCCAGCACCCACACGAACGAGCATAAGCGTTCCAGCTCGATACTGGATGTTCGATGGCTGGTCGGACAATGCACCGCTGTCGCCGTTTCGCGGGTCGAGCCAAAAGAGCCCTCCCGGGCCGGCAAATAGGACAGTTGATGGCGTGATCGCCAGGCCATCCATTATCGTGAAGTCCGTCAGAATAGAGCCCGCGGGCACGGACAGCTGCGACGCAACGACAGAGAAGCCGGCTCCTGGGCCAAAGGCCAGAGCGAGATCCGCATCCATGGCTTTCGGAAGGGCTCGGAACGACCACGAACCATCCCGGACCTTCGTCAACTCCAAATCCCTTGCACTTAATCTAAACAGCCCGTTCTCAGAAGAGAGCCAGAGCACGTCGCCAGTTTTTGCGTAGGGCTCAGGGAAACCGATCCACAGCTCTTTTGGAATTGAAAGATTCGGGAGGGGAGGGACATCGGAGGACAGGTCCCTCATGGGGAGATCGAACGTCTTTACCTGGCTTCCTTTGCCATCGATTACGCTGGTTCGATCTTTTCCAATGACGACGGCATACGAACCGAGCTTGATAAGCCGCCCCCAAATGCCTGTATCGCTCGGCAATTCACCGCCCTTCGATTTGTTGCCCCAAATGGCCGTATTGTAATCACCGAAGGAACTCGATGAGAGCTGAATGAGCCGAACACCTTCGAGGTTGACCTCCGCGACAATCGATTTCGACCCACCCAAGTCCGCAAAGCGGTCACACTTGTGCTGTGCCGGCAGATCCGCTGAGTGGCCAGTAGATGATAGACCGCCCGCTGCCATGAAGAGCGAACACACCGTCGCTACCACGGTGAGGGCCATTCGAGGGTGTTGGCTTGAGGACATTGAGCTAATGGTTGTTCTGGGATAAGCGGCAACGTCCGATTGTTATAGCAAACCGAGTGCGTGCGACAAAGCTCACAGGTAGAGCGATGTCGCGGTATTCGAAAAGCGGCCGGCAGCCGTCCTCTTCGTGACGCCCAGTCCGCTGACCGCACGTATTGTCGAGCAACCTCTGGCCGACATCCTTCCAGGCGGCCTGCAGGCCGTATGTTCGGACGGCATTGACCGTCTGGATCTCTCGACGGTCCGTCCGCGAGGGCGATGGCCCACCCTCAGAATTTGCTTGGAAATCTGGTCTAGCTGCAGCTCCCTCGGCCAACCCGCATCGGCGTCAACGCACGGGTAGCGCAGGATGGCTTTCCAGTATTCGGGAGGCAGTCCCGAAACGTCGATGGGGCAGACATTTCGAGTCTCGTAACATTCGAACCCCGAACAATTCGAGTCTCGAAGCATCGATCCGGCTGAAATCACGACCCGTCCCGACGGGGGCGCGGTAGCTTCAGCGCGTTGACCAAGAAGCAGGCTCAGGGTACACAACATGGTATCTGAAATCGGCTGCGGCTCTCTAAAATTTTCGCGACTCAATGGGTTAACTACGGGAATGGGGTTCGCTCCCACTCTCTCCGCCATACAGGCCGAAAAGTTCTTACTTTTCAGCGCTTCCCCAAATCAACCACCTGAGGGCCCATATCCCAGCCCATACTCTCGAAAAGGCGGTTAACGACCTTTTTCGTTGCGCGTTTCGTTGCGCGGTGCAAACAGATTTAAGAGCGAAGCCATCCTTTCTACCAGGACGAACTGCCGCTCCGTGATTGTCAGTTCATCCTTGCCTCAAGCCAAGCTGATGGAAACGTCACGAGTTGAACGCAGGTTTGTCGTGTGTTTCGGCCTGGGGGCCGACTGCGATCGGCACCAGGATGCGATCCCCGGTGTGGCCTTGGCCCAGCGCTGGCGGCGAGTGTGGCCGATCAAGAGCCTTCCGATCCGGACGAGGCCTCTTAGCCTGGACTGGGCTCGTGCCAAGCAGAGTTCGAGCGGGGGCAATGACAGGCTTGGGAGCATCAGCAAGCAAGGCGATCGCTGTTTGCGTAGCCTGTTCACGGCTGGCGCGCTTGCCATGATCCGTTATGCAAAGATCCATGGTACCGATCATCGACCCTAGCTTACGGGATTGCTGGCGCGGCGACCGACCAAGATTGCCGCCATCGTGCTTGCCAACAAGCTCGGCAGAATGGCCTGGCGATGATGGAGAAGGGCGAGCGCTGCCAGGAGCCGGCCGCGTTGCGGCTTAAATGAGATCGCGCCGGATATCTGGCAGCGTGCTTCCGCGAATGGGGTAGCCGCAACCGACGGCGCAGCGATCGAATCCACGACGGCTCTAAGCTCCCCAGGTTTGAGAGCGCCGACCTGATGACAAAAGGCCGCTTTAGTTGGCTGCCTATTTTATTTGGAGCTCGTGATTCACCACTCCACCGCAGCTGACACTGGCCTACTTTGAAATCCCGAGTGGCCCTTGAACCGTAGAGGCCCGCCGCCCGACCAATTCTTACTGGGGGATTGCAATTTCCAGTTCCAGCGCAGCGCCACTGAGCATTATTAGCTTGGTGGCGTTCTCGTTAGGTGGCCTGATTTGATTCTGAGAGTGATCTATTTCGGCCAGTACCGCTGAGGGTCTGTCATGTTTCCGACCTCAGTGGCCTAGTTTGATTTCGTGAGTGGCCTGTTTTGAGTTTCGGGCGCATAAGATGCGCCCGTGCCGGACCCGTCTCGCCAACCTTGCCATGCGCTCACCCATTGCCCAGCTTGCGCGAATCCACTCCGTCTGATGACTTCCATGCTGGACGTCAAAACCCGTCGGATGGTGCACTACCGCACTCAGGCGGGTCAGGCTGGCGTGTCTCCGCAAATGGCGACGGTCCTCAACAATATCGCCCGCAGCTTGCCGGGCCTTGCAAGCCAACACGAGGTCTTAGCCGCCATTGGTGACGAGGAGCGCCGCCAGCCTCGCAGTTAATTCGACTCAGAGTGTCCAAGGATGAAACTCGGTTTCTCCGGAGGCCGCGATGCAGGATTATTTGGGGCAGGTCGAGAAGCTTCGGAAAGATGCGGCCGAGTGCGCTCTCATTCGCATCTTGCAACTGATCCGGCTAAGTGCGCGCTCTTTGATCGCCTAGCAAGCCATCTCACAATGCTCGCGGATCAGGTTGAAATGGCGACTGGAACGAAAGAACGGCACGAAGTAAGTCGCCGCAGTTGGCCGTCCTTCTTAGTTCGCCTCATTGCGGGACACTGTTGGACAGAGGTTTATCGTTCGCGAGCGCGCGTCGCAGCAATTCCCTAACGGCGGCCGGGCGGCTTGGAAGCCGGTCGCGGAACCAGAAGTCGTCGATCACTGCTTATCTAGTTTTGACAATCCCACCTGAAGGCGGAAGGTGCGATTTTTCTGTCCCATGAACGCCCACGCCAAGCCTAAACCGTGCGACCTTCTGACCAAGGAGGCCGCCTCAGTTGGCGACCTTTTCTCATGCCGTAGCCATTTCCCCTTATGGCCTTAGCCGAACCACGGTGATCGTCGGCTATCAGCGTCAGCGAGGCGTAGAGGTTCATCCATTGTTGTCACTCGTTGCCAACGACGGCTGACGATTGACGATGCGAGCGCTGCCTCAGTTGCTGATATTTAAGACCGAAAGCGACTCTCGACGCTCAGAAGCTGCGTGGAACGAACATGAAGGTGCCATCATGGAGAGTGGCATCTCGGTCGAATATGCTTAGCTGTCTTCTGAGACCCGTTTAGTGCGAACCAAGTAGTTCTTGACAGTCTGTTGATAGGATCTGCGCCCGGTCGCCGTCGTAACTCCGGCATCGTTCAAGCGCCGCGCAATCTCACTGTAAGATCGCCGCAATAGATCCGCGTCCAGTTTTTCCCTGAGTTGAGATGCAAACTCGTCAGCCGCCCTGCGATTCTTGGCCGCGCTTCCTACCAAGAACTATCCGTCCAGGTGTGTGAACTGCCTCTCACAGTGGAATCGCGATTGCGCCTATGGTTCCCAAAGACGCGGTGTCATTTGCAAAAGGATCTTTTCGGATGCAGACGCTTGGGCAAACTGCGCATTTCAACATTCAGTACGACGAAACCCTGATCGGTCCTGACGGCACCCCGAATGCAATTTCGCGAGCTCAGCGAGTGATGGGAGTATGTGAGGCCGAGTTCGGCATTTTGGCCAGCTGGTACAAGATCACCGACGGATTCGGCCCGGACAATCGCATCACCATTCAGATCGTTGCGGACTTTGCCGCTGGTGGGGCAAGCAACAACGGATACAAGGGAAGCAATACCGTCATCAAGATTGGCAACCAAACGTCAAACGCGAACGCTGTGGCTGCGGGACAGAGTAGCTGCATGTCATTGGTTGCTGAGCTGGTGGAGGTATTCGCCAGCTATCGCAACCAGCACGGCAACAGTGCGTGGAACGCATCTAAGAGCGATGGCGAGGGGCTGTCACTACTGTGCGCCAGAGAGCGGTTCGGCACAGGTTATGCTCTGTTCTACGGCCCGCCATGGGTAAACAGATGGTTGCAGTCGAGCCGAGATACGCAATGGATAGGGGCATCGGAAAACACGGACAAAAATCCGGTCAGCTTTGGGTTGTCGCTCTTGTTTCTCTACTACCTCAAGAACCAGCTGAACCACTCGATTCCTGACATCATCGCCGCGGGAGGAGACAACCTTGCGCAAACCTATCAAAATCTTACCGGTAAGAATGACGCGGCCGCGGCCTTTTCTCAGCTAATCAATAAGTATTTTCGGCCGGGCAGCACGCCACAGCTTGCGACTGAGAATCCATTTCCACTGCTGGAAGGATTGAGACGAGATGTGAAGCTCTCAGTAGATTCGGAGCCGGAAGGCAAGCCGTTCCGGGTAGATCAGGGCCTAGTACTCACGTCGCCTTTCTTCACCTGTCCGAAAGACGTCTACCGCTGGTACCTCGACAGTGCACCGAAGAAAGTAACTTGCATTGCTGCCACGCGAGGGTTTGGGCTACCGATATACCGGTGGCGAGTCAACGGAGTCGACTTAAATCCGCCGGCGCAGCTGGAGCAGCCCAACGTGCAGGGTTCGATCACAGTTCAGGCTGCAGTTACGACCGACCACGCGGCCCAGCCCGCTACGTCTGCGTTACAGGACGTGATTGTAAACTATGGCGTCGGAGAGGACGACTTCACCTCCAATTTAGTCTTTGATTTGCCGGGGGTGGTTGGACATGTCGATCTGTCGATCGAGGCGAGCGCGAGCGAGCGTTTTGCCTCAAGCGATGTTAGCTGGAGTGCCGAAAGCCTGACTGTCGACAACGAGATCCTGCACTGGGAGGCACGGTACTACGCCGACAGAGGCCGCTGCATGAAGCCGTTCCTTGACGTTGCGGCACGCTATATCCGGTCCGACGCGTTCTTCAGTCTGGTGAAGACGCTGCCTGATCCTCCGCAGGAATACACGAGGGTGATAAGGGAGCTGAAGCAAGCTGCGGCTGGGATTGCAACCCTCGCCCAGCACGCGCCCGACCAGGCGCAAGAGTTGCGACATGCGATGTCATCGGCGCTGGGTATCACACCCGCGGTGTTGCACGATCTGGGCGGTGCGAATATCAGATCCGCGACGGCACCTGACCAAGCACAGGAGAATGTTGAAAGCACCAAGGAGCAGGAAAGCGAGTAAAACTCCAATGGCTGTAGTCGAAGACGTCGGCCTTGGCCTGGTCCCGTGATCGATACACCTTACGCGCCGTCCGCTCGGTCTTCAACGACGAGAAGAAGCTCTCCATCGCCGCGTTGTCCCAGACGTTGCCGGAACGACTCATCGAGCAGACCACGCCGTGATCAGCCATCAGCCTCTGGAACTGTTCACTGGTGTATTGGCTGCCACGATCGGAATGATGCAGCAGCGCGTCCGGCTTGCCCCGTCGCCAGATCGCCATCACCAGGGCGTCGGTGACGAGCTGGGCCGTCATCGCTGCGTTCATCGACCAGCCAACCACACGGCGGGAGAAGAGATCGACGACGGCGGCCACATAGAGCCAGCCCTCCGCCGTCCACACATAGGTGAAGTCAGCAATCCATTTGCGGTTGGGAGCGGGAGCTTCGAAGCTGCGGTCGAGCACGTTGGGAGCGACGGCGGCGACCTGCCGCTCACCCAGATCCGGCGGCAGTCGACGCCGGCGCGGGCGCGCTTTAAGCGCTTGCTGCCGCATCAATCGTTCGATCCGGTGCAGGCCACACAACCATCTGGGACGACAGTGGTGCTCATGCGCGGGCCCTATGCATTGACTGCGTGGTCGGAAACGTTATCGCATCATAGCCTTCGTTGGATCTGCGCCCAGGTCCGCGCTGGGCCCACAATCGGAAGTCGTCGCTGGCTCAAGTACCTTTCGGTTCACCCTGCCACAAACGGACTCATGCACTAAAGCAGCGCTGCGGCGCGCCTTATTGATATGCCCGAACGATGTGCGGACCGGGTCCAATCGCAATGTCCCGTCTCAGGTCCCCATAGAGGCGCTCCGCTATTTCAGGAAGACCCAGATCTTCAACGGTTTTGAAACCCTCGCCGCGCAACAGTTCGAGCAACTCGGCAGGGTCGAAAAGACTGACCCAGGGCTCACCACCGCCCGCGGCTCGTTCTGCGGTAGCTATGACGTTAGCGCGGCGTTCAACAGGATAATTTTGGAATGGCTCGGCGTAATCGAAAACGACGACGGCTTGCGGTACCTTGGAGACGAACTTTAGAGTGGAAGAGACCCCTTCTTTTGTCAGATACGGCACAACGCCAAGCCATTGGAAGAACGCAGGCCGGTCCAGTCTAAACCCCGCTCTCGTTAGGCCCTCCGAGAGGCTTTCCTGCTCGAAGTCAATGGGCGCAAAGATAAGCGACTGCGGCTCGATGAGATCTGCGGCCTTTATCCGCTCGCGCTTCCACACTTGTGTCGCAGCGTAATCGACTTCGAATACGCGGACCCCGAGATCGGCAAACGGATTTCGCAACGAGAACGTGTCAAGGCCCGCACCCAGCACCACGATCTGGCGCATGCCGGCCGCAACGCAATTTGCCATCGTATCCTCGGAAAACCGGCTGCGCGCGGCGATGAACAAACGCCATGGCAGAAGCGATTCATCGGCCGCCATTTCATTCAGGGAGGCCGCTGTCCGCTCGTCCAGAATTCTCGATGCGAACGGGTCTTTGAAGATTGCTCCGCCTTCCAACATCTGATGGACAGCGCGATAGGCCGCCGCGCCCCGAGCCGTCTGACTGGGCAGTCCAGAGCGCATGTCAGCTATCCTTCTTTGGCATATTTAGCATTTTATGCTCTGGCGCAGCCAATGTCTCCGTTGGGTCAAAACGCGAAGGGTGGCTATCTCGCGGCCGGTCAGCTTTTCTCTCGGAAGCAGACGTCGGCCAACACGATGCGCAGGTCCCCGACGGGCCAACAGCCGACATGGGCACGACCAGAACTGGGCAGGTTCACGTCGGATTTGGTTTTCCAGCGCCCTTGAGGGCTCCGGTCAATTCTCGGACATCCTTCAGCTCTTCGAGATTGTTGACGAGTGATATGATGCGTTCAGCGCCGGCCTTGCTAACGACGGGGACGGCGAAGTTCATGAATTTGCGTTCGAGCGACGACCTTGAGAGCGGTCGTTCTGCGCCACCTTCGGGAACCTCCACGGTCTCGCGCAAAGACTGACCGTCCGCGAACACAATCTCTAGGTTTGCGCCGCGTCCCTTGGGGAGTTTGGCGATGAGTGCCTCTCCGGGCTTCACCGACGTCTTTCCCACCAGCGCCATTACGTCCTGGGCTCGCCAGCGATCCTTCTCGAATTGAGCTACCGTCACATCGCCGTCGAGAAGAGCCAAGGCAAGACAGACGGGGAGACTGTGATCGGCGGTACCCTTTGTTTGTGGCCGGAATTTCGCGGGATCCGCAACGCGCTCGATTATTCCGGGATAGGTCTCAACCGTGATCGCCCGTATATCCTGTGCGCGGTCCTTGATCTTCGCAGAGAGCGATGCGCCAGCCTCTGCCACGGCTTGCAACTCGATTTGAATGGGGAAGCGTTTGAATGCCACCCTAGGCAGCCGGTATCGCGCGAGCTCAAGGTCAACGGCAAAGCCCTCCTTGGCGGGCTTCATCTTCGACGCCAGCCACTCCAGCGTGCCGGACGGGCCGGTGAAGCCTTGCGCGGCAAGCCGTGTTGCGAAAACGCCGTCAGCCGCCGTGGCGGCAAGTCCCATGGCTTTCATCATGCTTATCGCTCCACTATTGACGACAAAACTTGTGAACCCACGAGCGCCCGATATTCCAACCGCGTTTGCGATGGCTTCCTTGGGAAGTCCCCAGATCTTGCCCGCAATTACGGGAATGCCGTAGGAGGCCGCGCACAACGGATGGAAACCTCGCTCAATGAAGGAAATGGCGTCATTGACACGCATACTCGCCTCGTAGCCAGCAACTATCGCCTCGACAAGATCACGGCCGCTTCGTCCACTCTCTTCGCAGAGCGCAAGCGCCGTCGGCAGCACCTCGCTTGGATGAAGCGGGTCGGTGCCGATGTATGTGTCGTTCAGGTCGAGGGAACGGACGAGAACGCCATTGACGAACAGCGCGCCTTCCACGGTCGCGGGTCGCGGATAGCCGATCACTGTTGCAGTATTACCGTCCCCGAAAGTCTTTCGAATGGTTGCCTCGGCGATATTTGCGGGCTCGGACCCTACCGATCCAAAAGCGCAGCCGAGAGTATCGAGAAGAACCCGCTTGGCCGAGGCGACGACGTCGGCGGGGAGAGCTTCATATCTGATAGAAATCGCAAATTCGGCAAATTTCTGCTCAAGCGTTGCTTTCTGTTCATCGCCGTTGCTGCCAGCGAGTGCTGCACCGACCAAACGATAACCGTCAGTCCGAACGCTCTCCAGAAGGAGACTTGCGGAAGTGGTACCTGCGGCTAGCTTCAGAAAATCTCGGCGTTTCATGATTGTCCTCCAATATGAAATTGCAGAAATGCTACCGATCAGTATGAACTTCGTTAGCGTCGAGACTCTTAGGCGCGAAAGGACGCCAAAGTGCGCGTATCTTCTATGCGCCGACGAACTTCAAATATGGCCGACAGCGACGGTTTTGGAAAGCTAGGGATATTGGCTTCGGGTCAGAACGCGAAGTGGTGGCCAGCTCGCGGCCCGTCAGCTGATCTCTCAGGAGCATACATCGGTCGGAGCAGTGCGGAGGTCCGAGACGGGCCAATAGCGGCAGTCGTCCCGCTTGGACAATGCGTCGGATCTAACCTCAAATGCAGACACCAAACGGAATGGGCGGCGGAGGCTGCTGCATGGGCTGCCAGCGCGAAGCCAGGCCAGCGACGGATGCCGCTTGAGAAGTGGTTGGCCGCCGAGAAGTACGACGAAGCAGACCGCAGCGTGAAGCCAAAGGCGAGGGTGGCCGAAGGCATTGAGGAGGGGGCGCCCAACATGGGACGGAAGCAAGACAGCGGTTCCTACGCGGCCAAGATGGCCGAGCATGCCCGCAGGATTGGGCGCGCCGCCATCGTGGTTGATGCACCACGCAATAAGCCACTCACGGTGCTTGCCTCTGCGATAGAGCAGCGCGGCGGCGACAAGTGGCTAGAGTTGGATACAAGTGGCGGGCGTGTAGCGATTATGCTGGAGGCCAGTAGTTCGGCCCTGCAAGAAGAAGGGCAAAAGCACTTCGGGAGACTCTGCGATGCCTGCGGTGTCTCGGACGTCGAGGATAGCTCTGACCTGCACGGCTCCACGTTCATGATTGCCGGCGACTCATTTGGACCGGTGACGGTGGCGGACATGGCGGGGTAGGTCACAACCTCCCAATCTACATGGCCCAGACCGGTTTGGGCCTCGCACGCTAAATTCCGCGATATTCCGGATTATTTTTAAGAGCCGCCCAAGCGGCCCGACAATGCAGCACACCACGTCAAGGAGGGCTGATGCCCGCACACGCTAACGACAACGGCCCAGTCCAAGCTGCAGACTTCCCTGACACGCCAGAAGGACGTGCCGCCCGCCGCGCATGGCTGGCCACCGCACCGGCCACCCACGCAACGCATCATGCTCAGCCGCCCTGCGTCACGTGGGCCAAGCGTGAGAAGGACGAAGTCACATTCTTCGGTCTCAGGCTCTGGCGCAGCCTGAATGAACCGCTCCGCATGGCTGCGAACGATAATGAGCCGGGTGAGGAAGATACCGAGCAGGGCGAGCAGCCTGTCGCCCCCAACATGGATCGAGAAATGGTTGACGTGTCCGCCAAGCAGCTGATCTGGGCCTTCAAAAACAATCGGACGCGGTGGGTCGAAAACAAACTGGTCAAGGTTTGGAATGGGCATGCATGGGTTAGTCCCGATGCCGAGTTCGGCGAGGTACGCAAACGCAAGAGCGAAAAGGCCGACATCGAGCACTTCGACGCAGAGATGCCGACGTGCAGGTCGAGTTGGCGCGGTCAATGGATCTAGAGCGGCTGCGGGGCAGGTTGGGCCGCAAGGCGTGCGTCATCCTTGATATGGCGGCGGGCGACAACACTCTTTCCGAAATAGGCGAGCGTCTGGGTTTTGCCGGCCAATATGCGCGGATGGCCGGCAAAGAGGTCCGCGCGGCGGTGGCTGCACTGAACGCGGCGCTGGGCGAAGAGGAGAGGGTGGCGGCGTAGGGCCGCCACCTTACTGGAGGGCGCTAAGCCCGACGAGTAAAATCACGAAGCCGACGATTGCAATTCCAAGGCAAACGCGCGCTTGGAATGTGTAGGTCTCGACTTGAGGGTCTTGGATACGGCGCTCCATCTGACTTCCCCGGGCTAGATTTTCCCTGCTCCGGAATGGAATTAAAACTCCTCAAGAAGCGGGTGAGTTCCGTCCCTGAAGTGGCCTCAATTGAGTTTGCGCCGCAGGTTACGGATGATCTCGCGTAGGTCAGCCGCATACTCCTCAATGATCCGTCGCACCCCCTCCAAGCGCGACGTGGCTTTCTTGTCCTCGCTCTGTTTTTCGGGGCCGGCATGGGCCGAGGGTTGGCCGCGCGGATGCGGATACCCGTTTGAGCTAGATCAAAGGAGTCTCAACTGAAGCGGCTTCAATCTTCCCAGATCCGTTCGCCGCACTTGTCGCACTGATAAAGGCGAACCGTCCGGTCGGACTTGACGTCCAGCATGGAACTCATCAGGCGCAAAACCTGCGCACAAGCCGGGCAATGGGTGGTGTTGGCCGCGGTTGGAAAGACGGTTCCGGCATGGGGCGATTTATGCGCCCGAAACTCAAAATAGGCCACTAACGATTCCAAACTGGGCACCGAGGTCGGAACAGGCCAGTGACAGCGGCCGGGTACTGGCCGAAAATAGGCCACTCGCAGATTCAAAACAGGCCACAAAGCAAAAGCCCGGCAGTCGAACTGCCGGGCTGGGGACTCAAAACACGACTAAGGAAAAACTGGCAATGACCCTTCTCTAGCAAGCAACCCTTGCCCGGTCAGTGCAGAAGTGAACAAAGAATTAAGGAGGCCCCCTATTTAGGTAAGCCGAGCTTCTCTTTCGCCTTGGCGATCTGCCGCCGGTACAGCGCGTACTCCGCTGTTGCATGTTGGATGGCGCGGGTTTGCGCGCGTCGGCATCATCGCCTTGGTCGATGAAGCGACGGGCTTTCAGTATGACCGCACACGCAACTCTCTTGCTCGAATCCTTGAAGCGTTTGTCGCGAAGGAGTTGCAGCCGTGGGTGAAAACGTTTCCTGAGAGTACTATGTTCAACTTTTCCGGCTGCGCGGGTTGGAGTACAGCGCCGAATCCGTGAAGCGTCCGCAGTACTTCGGCACGCTCATGGCTAGCGCCGGGCGTTTTGAATGAATTGAAAAAGGTTATCCCTAAATCAGAGACGGGGCGCCGTAAGGGCACACTATCGCAGGCGCTTACCCGCAATATTGGATTTCCGAAATTAAAAGAGCATTTGGGCGCGACAGTTGCCTATATGACGGTTACTTTATGAACAACAGGACGACCAAAACAACGGTCAAAATACCAGCACTGACAACGGTGATGCGAAACCAAAGGTCATGTTCCATCACCTCACTCTACTCAGGGAATGTAACGCCCGGCCAGTGGCAAAGCTGCATGCTGCCTACCACATTCGCCCGAGCACGAACCCGATTGTGCCGGCTACCAGCACCAGCCAACCGAGCGAGAGGCAGAAGAACAAGGTGGCCCGCGTCATGCCTTGATGGGGCCCTTAAAGACCGGAACATCCTTTGATCTGCATCAAGCAGCCTGTGCGACTGTTCGTCTGGCGGAACACGACTTTCTATCAAGAGAACCAAAACAGGCCACTACGAAAACCAAAGTAGGCCACTGAGGTCGGAAGCAGGCCAGTACCCAAAAATGAACAAGAACGAAGGCAGATAGGTGAACGTTCAGCAAACGGCCACTCCCAGCTCAGGCCGCGTCGCCCTCGGGCATGTACGCTCCCAAGCCCCCCAAGCTCTTTTGTCTTTATAGGCAGATTTCTGCCCCGACGTGACGTGCTCCCCTAGCGCCGGTTTCGGCCGGCGACCTTTTCCGGCCCGAGTGCCGTGATGCCGCTGCAGGCGGCTTAGTTTTCTCACCGATTTTAAAATTTCAAGGAAACAAAATGCGCAAAGCTAACGCGGTGCGAATGCTTGCGCCGACTTGGTGTGCGATCAACACGATTGACCAGTTTGGTGCAGCGCCTGGCCGAGGCCGTCCTGGTACATACCAGTTCGGGGCCGCCTATGCCGAGGTGTCCACGATAGAGGCCGCCCGCATGTTGCTGGCGGGGGTTATCGACGAAGGTCTCGCTGCGGCGCCTAGCACCGTCATCAGATTTGGTGGCTTGCTCGGCCCTGCTTCAACGACGTTGGAGGGTGCGCTCGCGCACGCCTTGGCACGACCGGATTCGCTGCCACCAATCTGCAGCGGCCTAGAAATCCACACCGACTCCGAAGTTTATGCGCTGCTGACGACGCTGACAGCAGATGGTGCCAAGACAGCCGTCTTCGGCGACCTTCCTTCGGAAGAGACGGTCGACCGCACCATAGTCATTAGTGGGGCGGCCTTGTTCGCAATCGCCTCGGAGCTTGCGGGCAGGTCGGCGGGAGATCTCGACGATTTGCTGAAGGGAATGAAATGACAACTGGTCGAATTTCCAGAGTCGATCACAACGCAGGATTGGCTTTCGTTATGCGCGACGACGGCGGCGACGATGCGTTCGTTCACTACAACGACCTCTACAGCGCCGGAGTCGCGTATCCGCGCGTGGGACTTTCGCTGTCGTTCTCTGTCCTCGACAAGGATGGAAGGCCCCGCGCAGCTGATGTGCGGGTCATCGATTAACAGCTACCACCCAACAACCACAGCGCCATCGCGGCGCAAAGGAGCATTCATTGGCTAGACTCAAAGAACCAAAAACACAGATCGATCGGATCAGGGAAATTTCGCCACGATACGCCGACCTCCTCGATACCAATCAGAATCTTCACGCGCGCTACGATGCAGTCATTGCCGAAAGCAGACCGCTAGCCGAGGAGGAGCGCCGATCGCAGGCAAGCTGGACAGCGCAACTGCCCAAGCCGAAACCGCAGCCGAAACACAGGCACTCGGGTGCAGTTGCTTTGGTTGGTTCGTTGCTAAGTCCCCAACCGGCCGAAGAGCTGGCTCCCTTGCCACCGCCGCCGAGCTGGCCCGGCGAGCAGCGCCTGAGGGAGTTGAGCGCTGAAGCTGAAAACGTTTCAGAGGCTATTAAGTTGATCTGTTGAACTCAAGCGCGAGCGCCGGAAATATTCGCTGAAGGTTGCTGAATTGCGCAAAGCCGAATACTAGGCGCACGCCGAGGCGGTTGTAGACGCGACTCGCGCGTTCGGAGATGCGATTCAGTCGCATAGCAAATTCCTGGACGCGATGCGCCAGGACGGCGTCGGCTATCAAGCGTTTCGACCATTGAACTCGAACGGTTCGGCAGTTTGGGAGAGCCGGGCACGATTCTCGCGCAGACGATCATGGATGCCGTCGAGCGCGGCCATTGCGGCGCCGGTAAGATTCCTCAATGGGAAAATATTTCACCACCTCAGGGAGGCGAATTTTGACGACGAAAGGATTGAAAATGAAGACCGGGCGCGAGCTTCGTGCAACGGCGGACGCGCTGCTAACCACGGTTGCGAGGCACGTGAAGGCGGCTGCCAAGAAGAAGCCTGCCGCCGCTGCCAAGCCGGCTAACCGTGCGAGCGACTCCGTGCTGCAGAGGCTAGTGTGAGGACTGCCAAGTCAGAGCCAGTTGCAAGGCCTGCAAGCCGTAGTGCATTGGCGGGCGATGATGGGGCTGCAGAGAAGCAGAAGGCAATTGCTGTCGCCGTCGCCGTTCGAAGTCGATTTAACGAGCATCGCCGATAAGGCACGCTCTTCCAACCAACATCCTAAATCTAAACATCGAGGGAATAGAACCAATGGCCCTAACAGGCGTTCATCTTGAATTCGGCGCCACCAACGTCGGCTACGGCGAATCGACGTTGCCATTCGCGCTCGCCATGACACAGAGCATGGCGTCGGCGGGTACATCGAGCGCAAACCCGAATAATGCCGTGACCCTGCTTTCGATCAGCGCGTCCGCTCCGATTTTCTTTGCGATTGGACCTAGCCCAGACGCCACCAACGGGCCGCGTCGATACATGGACCCCGCCAACGGGCGTGCAGATCTGTTCGTCAATCCTGGCGACAAGGTCGCTTGGATTCTGGCTTAGGCTAACCGGCTAGGCGCGGGCGGGTATCGTGCGGGCGGTGACCCCCACCGGGTAGGTCAAAAGCGTGGGCTTACGCGCCTTGGCTACCGGCGCCCAACCTCAATGCGCGTGGCGGGCGCCCCGGTCAAGAAAATATTTGGAGGGCCTGAATGGCCAAACTAACCGGTGCTCCAACGGCACCCAAACATCTGCGCACTCCGACGCGACGATGGTTCGATACGGTTGTCGGCGATTACGAACTCGATGGGCACCACGTTCGATTGCTGACCTTGGCGGCAGAGAGCTGGGACCAGGCACAGACCGCGCGGGAGGTTCTTGACCGTGACGGCCAGACGTTTATGGATCGCTTCGGCCAACCGAAGGAGCGTCCGGAAGTCGGTATCCTGCAAAACGCTCGGATTTCTTTCGCCCGCCTAATCCGAGAGCTTGCGCTTGACGGAGTTGACGGCCCCGAAGCGCCGCGTATGCCTCGCACTGCCGACTATGGAAGCCGCCGCTGATGCCGGTACGGAAGCGTAACAATAAGCGTCGTACGGCGGACGGGCTCGACGATTGGGAGTGGACGTTCAGCATGGGCTGGCCCCTTACCGGTGACCTGTGGGGTATCGTCGAGCTGGACGACAACGGCCAGCCACCGCGAGATGTGGCTCAGGCCGCTTGGCGGCGGTTCGGTGCTGAGTTCATGGCTGAGTTTGAAGCAGAACATCCAAACGGCACAGATTCTGTACCATGGGCCGTCGAGCAGTTCGGAGATCTGCGCTGATGCCGGCGCGCCTGAAGCGGAACAAGCGCCGCCATTCTACGCAGATCACGCCCGAGGCAATCGCAATATTCAGGCAAGGCCTCGACACCAGCGATCTGTACGAGCTGCGCGACATTAAGATACGGCTTGCCGCCGCGCTCGGCCGATCGAAGTTTCGTGCATGTCCGTTGGACAGCGAGCCGCGCTCGTTGATTGGCTGCGACACTGAGCCAGTGGAGGCCGTGCTCGAATTGCGAACGCGGCTGCTGGAGGAGAGGGGGAGGGACGCCACTACTAGCGCTGATGGCCCAGGCCGATTCCAAGACTCAACGCCTTTTGCCTGAGGGCGCCCACCGTGTGCTGTTAGCTTTGTCTACCGGCGGACGGCTTGCCGGAGTCAGCTATGCACCAATAGCGACCGAATTCCGCTGCGCAGCTAAATGACGCGATGGGCCAAGGTCGGACTTATGGAAAAGAAAAGGGCCGCCACAAGTTTGAGGCGGCCTTGGTTCTTAACCGACGTACGATTAAGTCAGGGTACACTACGGCGGCGGCGAGCAATCAAGTAGGCACCGTAACCGATCCCGATAGCTAGACCGGGTATCCCCGCTCCAAGCAGGGGTGCGGGCGCTCCCTTGTTCTGGCCGGGTGCATCACCGCATTTTCCGGTAACTCCGGGTTCGCACGCCAAAGAAGGCTTTGCGACAACCGTCAGCGCGGACGCTACGATCAAGGCGGGCAGGACACCCAGTAAAATTTTCATTTTTAATTCTCCAAACCAATTAACTATCTGATAATTAATATGCCGCTGAAAAAACAGGGCGTCAAATGTTTTAACTGGGTTCCATTCAATGGTATCTGGACGCAGTAACCGTTGTCTGACCGAAAAAAGCCCGATAACCCAATTTATACCCGCTTCTGCTGGAGCGTGTGCAAATGTGTCGCGCCCTGTAAGGTAAGCCGTGAGAACGACCAAATTTATCTTAGCGACGACGATATTGGCTGCCTTCGCGGTTTTCTTTTTCCATACGTTTTCGACGCTGGACGAGAGGGTTGATTTAGGCGGTCGCGCTGCGCTTGGAGCTTTCGAGTTCCTTGGTGTTGCCGCGTCGCTATATCTCCTTTCAAAAGGGCACCCCGGAAGCGTTTCGCTAACAGATCTGTTTGGTTGTGCACTGGCGGTGTTGGTCACCTGCGTGGGCTTTCCAGGTATCTCAATTACTCTGTTTGCATTGCATTTGCTGGTCAGAAACGGCGACGACCTGAGCACGAAGGCTGCCGGAATCGTTGCCGGCGCGGTTATGGTGCAGATGCATTGGGCCCCTCTCGTTTTTTCGAAGATCGCATTCTTCCTCTTGCAAATCGACGCCGGGGTGGTCGGCTGGTTAGTCAGTCACCTTGTGCCAGGAGCTTCGTGGAGCGGGACTGTCGTTCATTCTTCAAGCGAGCATAACGTTGAAATTACTTCGGCTTGCGCTTCGTTTCACAATCTCTCGCTGGCCTCTCTATGTTGGGTAACGCTCACGATGTTGCATCGGCCGTATTGGTTGAAGAGTGATTTGTATCTTGGCCTGACAGCGATGCTGGTTCAGTTCGCCTTTAATGTCTCGCGTCTCGTGTTTGTCTGTCTCAGTCCGTCCATGTACGATTTTTGGCACGAGGGTTTCGGCAAACATATTTTTTCGGCGGTCGCTACCGCGTGCGCTATCATTCTCGTACAGATCTCGCTTGTTCGTCGTGACGGCAGTTCGCCCGAGGAGTGCCAGCACTCTTCTAGCTATTAGTTTCGTCAGCTTTGGGTCATTCTCGACCGGGTCGAGCCAGCAGCGGGTTCAGTCATATCCGTTGTACCCCCGACAGCGGAAGCAAATTCAGAGCAATAGCGAACACAGCGACGGGCCATTGTGGCTTGATGGCGCTGCCCGAGACGTGACTTACCGTTGTTATCCAGGGCGACGCCAGCGAGAAGACTGTCGCGCTGATCAGGGCCGCCGTGGTTAGGCACGACGCAGCGCTGCCAGGAGAAGTGATTGCGACCGTCAAGCGCGCCCCTCAGTTCGCGGCCTCTTCTATAGGGAGCAGGTTCGCGCTGGCGGGCCTTCCGCACGCGGGTGTGATGAGTATTGAGTAGGGCGGCATGAAGTAGTTCACAACTGACGGGCATGAACCGAGCTTAATGTCCCCACGTCAGCTGGAGGACGCGCCATGAAATCCGAGTGGACAGCCTCTGGAATGCTCACGCTGGCAGCCGCTGTTCTGGTGGTTGCCGGCGCCGCCGTAGCGGTCAGCAATACTCAAGAAGTCCCTGAACCGAGGTTGGGACCGGGTTGGCAATGCAGCCGAACTATGGTGTTGCTCATGACAACTTGTTCTCATTCGCGCGTCAGACCGCCAACCAGCCAGAATCACGACTGCAAGTCCAGGCCATCAACCGTTGCGGAAAAGTTGGGCCATGAGCTGGGCGGCCTTCAGCCCAATATCGATTAGCCGACGAATGGCTTCCGAGCCGAGCCGGCAGCGCGCGTCCCTTGATGACAGGATTGCGCCCGGGTGTATCCTTACGCCACGGGCGGGGCTTGATTCGTCATGCTGGATGCAATTCTTGTGTTGCGGGGGCTTGGAGCAGTAGCCCTTCTGCTGATTGCGTTCTGGGGGCTTCATAGCCACCCATGAAGAGGTCACGCTGGTTAACGCCGGCGGGTTTTTCATTCTCAGCGCTCAAACGATCGGGCGCAGCTAGAGCTCTAGCGTCTTTGGCTTGTCGAGCTAGGCGACGGTTCGGTGGAGAGTTGTGATTGCCTTCGACTGCATTTCTTTGCTGTGTAGGCGGGCCTGACGTCGATCCTCAAGATACTGCCTCAACCAGATGCCCAAATCGGCCGAACGGCGAAGTTGGGCATGATACAAGACTTGGTCGAGATCCTGGAGTTGAATGCCTTTATCTTCCTGCATGGCTTTGTTCCGGGATGTTGAGCGAAAGGAAAAAAAGCGCTTCTGCGCCGCTCCACCAAACGGGGCGCGGCCTTCCTGGGATGGGCTGTTTTTGGCTGGCCGGCGACAGATCAAATAGCGACGGCGACCGTGACATTCGTCAAAGCGGCGGTCGTGATCGGGTACCGCTTCGAGTTCGTCATGACTTAGTGCTCTAGACCGAGTTTCCGCACTTCCTGCAAGCGAGCCAAGCAATAGTCCCGATACAAGGCGTTGATGAAATCCAACATGACCTATCCCCTCTGGTCCGATGACAGAAGGCTAGAACGGGTTTGTTTCCGGCGTGCTTCTTCACCGCTGAAAAATGATTTCGTCCCTGTTTTTCGTTGGCAGGGCTTTCGGCCATCACAGAGCGGCGTCAAGTGGGATGACACAAACGGCGACACCATCATCATCGATCACAGAGATTGAATAGCCCTTGCCCACTAATTCTGGTCGGGTCTCGCGTAACGAACGAGCGAGCTTGATAGCCTCTATTTGGGCCTCCGTTTCGCTGGGCAAATCATGCGCCCCGAAGCCAGAGACGAAATGCGCGTTGATGAGCTTGTAGGTGAAAAGGGGCATAGGGCTGCCTGAGCCGATGCTGCTAAAGCAAAGCCCCCGCCCGCCTAAGCAAGCGGGGGCTCGCGGATGGATGGCGCGAGGCTCGCGAATGAGGTGTCGCCCCAAGGACCCGCACAAACAGAACCAACAAACAGCTTGGTTGGCTCGCCGAATTTTTGTGCAGTGCGCGCAAATAAAAGGCCCGGTGTCTTTTTATCGAGAAACACCGGGCCGGTCCGATCCGCCAAGAGGTCATCCTTGCAAACGGCATGCCTGACCAAAGTCCGGGCTGCCCTTGCCTGCTGGCACCTGAAGCGCCGCTGTCCAACAACGTAAGGCCCGCCGGTTCACGCTGGAAGCACCGTAGTCATCCAGGGCGACGCTAGCGAAAAAACCGTTGCGCTCATCAGGGCGGCGCTTGCTCAGCACGACGCGTCGCTGCCCGCCAAGGTTTGTCGCAACCGTTAAGCGGGCTCAATCAACGAGGATTTGTGATGGTGGGTGGCCCGAAGCAAATTACTGCCGCTACTGCGTTTTCTTCCCCGCGTGGGCGTCTTTCTGCGCTTTCGCGCGCTTCTGTGCCCGCGACAGTTTCGGAACAGATGGTTTCCGCCGGGGTTGCGGTACTTTGGCGGTCGGGAGCGGTCGAAGGTCAGCTAGGTTCTGACGGGTTATTGGTTGTCGAAATATTTCGGGCAATGATCGCGGCTTCTTGTCGAAGTAATCATAAAGCAGAGTGAATATGCCTGAGGCAAATTTGCAGTCCTGAACGAAGGGTGCGATCTCCCCGACGTAAAGCGATCTGTCGTCTGCGGTTGAGGTCGGAAAAGGATCCGGGGCGCGGGGTGGCCGTGAGGTCAGTCGAAACGGATCGACACAGCCTGGTAGCCCGACTGCGCCAAGCGTCCCGTTCCTTCTTCAGGTCTGACACTTCGTTGCGGAGCAGCTTGATAATTTGGCGCTGGGTGTCAATCTCCGCCTGTAGGACAGCCATTTCTGCCCGTTCCCACCCCGCAGCGTCTTGCCCCACTGACATGCCGCGGGCATGCCCCTCGGGTGCTCCAAAGGCGTATACGCGGTGCAGCAGCAACTCGGCGGTGTCGATCTGGCCGATGTTCAAATCGCGAGATACCGGGGTAGCTTCCTTCAGCCTCAACATGGTGGACCTCGTGTTTTAGGTCACCCCCATTGCAACCTCACAGATCCGGCTTAACCATGCGTTAACCCTGGACCAGTGGCAGCGGCGCAGATGATCCTTGATCTTAGCCCAATGAATCGCCTGGTGTGCGCCGACCGTTCCCACAAGAGACGTGCGCTTGGTTTCGCGGGCGAGATTCTACGTGATGCCTCGATAGCCCGGCCAGCTCGCCCAGCGCTCTGCTGCATCGGCGATCTCGTCGGGCGAATTGATCTGCAGGCGCGCAAGCAACCGGGCTCTCTACCCTTACACTTGCTTGGCCGTGCCGCCGAGCCGCTCCGCGATCTGCGCGTCAGTCTTCCCAGCAGCCAAGCGCTTCAATAATTGCTTCTCACGTGGACTAAGCAGGTCGCGCATCGGACTATCCCCACCGCCGACGACCTCGCGTTTGTAGCGCCGTTTACGCAGCACGTACATGATCAGCGCGCGGCGGCCCCAAGCGTCTCCGTGAGAGCAACAGCGGGACGACGGGGCCGCGAGCGCGCCGAGAGTGCCCAGGGCACGGAAGCGAGCATGTCCCGCCACCGTCTGTCCATCTGTTCACTTGTATACCCAAGGCGCCCCGCCCGCCCCAGGTCTATTCTCGTCCCGTGAGGGCCGCCGCGAACGAGCGAATGTTCATCGTGCTAATTATGTCGGTGGGCATGACTACACCGGCATTGATCATCCTTGCACTGCTCTATCCGTGACGCAGCGTGCGACGACCCCAATCGTCTCCGGGGGCTTTTCGGAAAAAGGAGGCCGGGGACGCTGGGGCCGCGAGCGCGCGGCTTGTCCAGCGCACCGACGCCATCCTCTGCCTTCGGCGCGCTCGCGCGCTAACAAATGATACGTTGCAACATTCAATTCGCGTCGAAGTGCGGCGCTGGCAGCAGGTACCGGAGGCTGGAGCCGCCCTTTCAGCAGGTGGACGTCATGACCGTCTCGAAACTCGGAAGCAGAGATGACCTACAACATCGGTTTCTGAAACGCAGCAATGTCGCGGTTTTAACGACCGAAGTCCCGACAGCCAACCACGCGCTTGCAGTCATCGTAGCCGTCGAACAGTCTGTGGGCAAGCTCGACTTCCTCAAGTCGCCGCGCAGGAAGGCGAGATCGGCATCGAAATGCTTAGAGTGCTGGCAAAAAAAGAAGCCGAGGAAATGTCTCAGACACCCGTCTGAAGCATCTGTCGTCGGTGCGCGGGCACACACTCTGACGATCAGCGCTTGGTTGCGGATGCCGCTCGTGATCAGCGCCGCGATTTCGCGGTCTTCTTTTTTGCTGATGTTTTCGAGGTCTTCTTAGCGACCTTCTTTTTAGCGACCTTCTTTGATTTCCTGGGCGCAGTCTTCTTTGCGGACTTCTTGGCAGATTTCTTTTTGGTGGCTTTTTTGACTGCTTTTTTCTTCACGGCAGCGTCGGCGATGGTTGTCGCCACCTTCTTGACTGACTTGGGGATGCGTCTAGCCGCCGCCTTTTTTGCTTTGTCCGCCACCGTTTTCACGGCGGTCTCGGCCAGCACTCCGGCCGCGTTGGCAGCAAGGTCGGTCATCTGGTCGATGATCGGCTTCTGCTCGGAAGAGTTTTTGGCCTGACCTTGAGGCGGTTGCTTTTCGGTGTCCATGGGGCGTCCTCCAGAATCGCTATATTAGCTCAATTCCCGTCAGTTAGCGCTCCGTATCTGGGACGTCCTTCGTTCTACAGTCGCTCGCCTGCCCATCTTTAGGAACGTCCGGCTGGGTGCAGGGTTTCCCGAGCCCCACACAAAGATGACGCTCTTTCCCGGTCACCCGCGCATGCACTCGTCACAATCGGCCGCGTCGCGATGTCAATAGGAACGCCGCGATCCTTTATGTCGTTGTCGAAACTTAGAAACCAAAGGGAGACGACGTTCTTGAAGAAAACTTCTTTGGCCTCCGCCTGCAGTTTCGCGCTCGCAACAACGGGCGCATATGCGCAATCCAACCAGCCCGCGCCGGGCTCCTCCGGGCAAGGTGAAGTCGGCCCATCGGCCGCCGGACGACCGGCGCTTCGAGTATGAAGAACCAAGCTGGAGACAGCATGGGACGGGAGCCAACGGGTGGCGGTCCAACACCAACAATATGGGCCGCCAAGCGGGCGGTGGGGCCGGGGGAGCTGGCGGATCCGGCGGGAAGTAAAAGCCACGGCGCAACCAACGTCCTGCTCGTCGCGGCCCTTTGCTAGGCGGCCGCGACGCATCCTCTGTCCCTGACAGCCATACTCCGCTAACCCTGTGCAGACGTGCTAGGCTCACGAGAGTGCGCAAAAGCGATACCGGCCAGCCCATCGACGACAGACGTATCAGCGCTCTGTCCTCACATACGGACTGAGCTCAGACGTGGGCTGCAAATCCGGAGCGGCAGTCAAGGCGAGTGATGCTTCACCTCGCGGGTGCCGGGATCTTGTGTGCGAATTTCCGAAGATACTCTAGATATTGCTCGATACGAATTGAAACGGCGAGCAGGAGAAAAAGGTCACGGACCATGATGTCCTCTCTTCCGCTGGGGAACAAGCCCAACGTTCCTAGACGAGCCATTCGTCGCCGGCTGCAACCTTGGCGGGCGATAATCTGGACGGTAGGCTGCACCGCACTCACGCGACCTGATCACCCCGCAGGGCGCTACTCAGGCGGCCGCGTTCGCTTCTCGATCAAGCGCTGAGTGACTTTTCACTGCATCGGAACAACGTCATCGCATCTAGCCCAAAGAAAATTGCGGGCGCCGTTTCCTGGATCAGCAAGTGCATAGGCTTTTCCTCACTTCGGACACCTGGGACGCAGGTGGGGACATGACGCACCCTGTGACTAATGCGGGAGCGCAACACTCTCAGCGGTATCTGAATGGGACGGTAATGAGATGGGACTACATTCCCTTTGCAGTCGGGAGTCGACAGAAATCGAGTACTGCTGTGAGCGCGTAGATCTCAATCTTAGTCACCCAGGTGGTCGAGCTGGCCGAGGTTCTCCCGTTCGTCCTGGACGAAATCCAGGACGAGCAGCCTGTCCCACCGTCGCAGGATCAGGAGGCGGAGACGGCGGGACGAGGGAGGGCGTGATTAGCGAGTGCTTTGCGCTGATGTCAGATCCACCAAGTCCGCGGAGCGCCAAGCCTAAGGCGCCGGTAAGTAGCAGCAGTGCCGAGACGATGACAGCCAGAAATATGCGGTCCATGGTGCGTTACCCTTGGAAGCAGTTGCCGACCGGGGTCGCCTCACAAATGGTCGGCATGAGAGGAGCGCGAAGCCCGCAATCGTCAGGGTTTTGCGCGCAGGTCTTCTTGACCCAAGTGTTGCCCCTGCCGCTCGCGTAGACGCTGTCGCGCATCTTGGACACCAGGCCTTCGAGCCCGATCTTGCAAGCGTGCGTGAACATCTCGCCGCCGTCGATCTCAAAGCTTTCACTGAACTGGACATCGCTGCCAGTGATGATCTTCTTCAGCGCGGCCTTGCGCTGGAGAAGAGGGACTTTCCGCAGGTCCTGGCCATTCAGATAGAGCAGGTCAAAGGCGACGAAGACGATCTTGGTCGAGGCGCCCTTTAGCTCGTTCTGCAAGACGGAGAACTCGGTGCTGCCATCGGAGGCGGGGACCACGACCTCGCCATCGATGATGGCCGAGCTCGCCTTGATTTGCCAGGCATCGTCGGCGACCTTCTTGAAGCGTTTAGTCCAGTCGTGCCCACGGCTGGTGGATACGGTGGCGATAGCCGTCGAGCTTGATCTCTTGAATCCAGCGTTCGCCGGACGGCACGCGGTCGATCGAGGATGCCAGGGCCGGCTCGATGAAGCCGGGGAAGGGGGGCTTGACGCCCAGTGCTTCCGGCTTCTTTCGCTGAAACACGGTTACACCAGGCGCAAGCTGTACTGCCGGCTGTCCTGGGCAGCGTAGCGATCGACGAATTCCTGCAGGTGTGAGGGGACGTCGCTCAGTTGCAGGTTACAGCGATGCTGGATCTCGCGGGCGATGGCCCCGGAAACATCTTCCGACCACCGCTCTACTGGGTTGAAGGCGACTACCCGGAAAGGCTTGCGATATTCTCCAGCAAGCAGATCCTGGATGACGGCTTCCACCGCCCTCTCCAAGTCTGCTTCGCACCAGGCGCTGCCATTGCGGCCGGAGTTGTCAGCTACCAGGTAGACAGTCTCGTCGCTGTTCGGAGCGATCGACAAAAGCCATCGGAATTGACGCATAAGCAACTCACGCAGCGGAACCGGGATTCAATTTGACGAAGGCCGATTCGTTCCTCAAGCTAGGAAGCAACGGGTTTAATGGCCTCAGGGAGACAACATGGCGGTCAACAAGCCCACTGGCGACAATGCGCGAAAAGGTGCGGTCAAGAAGGCGTTCGCGAGCAAGACGGCGTGGGGCGGAGCTTCTGCTTTCACTAAGCGCGACGAGACGTCTGGCGAGTTCACGGCCGTCAAGAAACCATTAAGGCGAAGAAGGCCGTAAAAAAGAAGGCAGCAAAATCGGCTCGTCGATAGGAACGAGCACGCAGCCGGCGGGTTGGGCGCGAATAACGCTGGAGCTCGCCATGAGAGTAACGTTGTTGTTAGCAGCCGGTATCGTTACTCTTTCCGCTGCCGCCGCTTCGTCGCAGCCTGCAGGCGCCCCGAGCGGAAGGGGAGCGGTCACCGGCGATCCGGCCGCCAGCTCGACATCACCGACCACGGACCCGCGTGGCACAATGGGTACGTCCGCCGGCTCAAGGAGCGGGAGCGGCACGTCCACGTCCGGCGGCAAAGATGACAACGGAGACCAGGGGCGAGACGAAATGCCGGACAGCAACATGAACGTCAAGCCCCAAAACGAACAGTCGCAAAAGCCGCATTGAGCCCACCCGGTACAGTTAGGAGATTAGAGTGCGTCCCAATGCCAACACGGTCTTGGGAGTCCTGCTGGCCACCGCTCTCCTATACGTTATCATTGTGCATTAGCGATCCCTTGCTCGTCGGCATTGGCTTTGTGGCGAGAACTTTCCGACACGTGCTTGGAGTGAAGTGTTCGGCTACCAGTGCGGCGCAGGCATGTTCCAGAGCAATCTCTGACGAGGCACTCAGAGCCGCCTTCGACTAAGGCAAAATCCATCACAAGAAAGATGACACGGGCCTTAACGTATGTTGTGGGCCCGCCCGCTCCATTTTCTATACTCGTCGTACGAGAAAAGGCGCGTGCGATGCTTTTGAAGCGCAAGCGGTTCAAACAGACAGAAACTCTCCAAGATCGAATCGCCCAGTTCGCTGACCGGATGAGACGGAAAGCTGACACAGAGCCGGAGGGCGCCGAGAAGGACGAGCTCCTGAAAAAGGTCCGCAACGCGGAGCATGCGGTCAGTCTGGAGCGACAACTTCGCGCCTCGCGTTGAGCGGCGGTCGCCCTCGATCGAATTTTGCTCACTCGGGCGGACGTACCCCAGTGGGCCGGAAGGCTCTCGGTCCGATCCCGGGAGCCTTTTGCATTGACCTCGTTTGCTTCAGACCGGTCTAGTGGCATGCTAATGTCTTGCTTCTGTCGGGTTGCGCGGGCTCTGCGGTTTGCTTCGTGACGCTTCGCCTCATACCAAAAGCCGTCTACCTTGCCGCAGGTGTCGATCGGACTTTTACCTCTCAGGCGAGTGCGTCGCCGTCCTCTTATGGCAGGTGCATTGGTTGAACGGTGGCCAACCAGACTGCCGACGTCAAATCGCTAGAGCTCAGACAGCCGACAGCTTTTCGGAAGTTCTCGTTGTGATCACCGGCAAGGCGAAACTGCTCGGCCAAGCGGCTGCAGCATTCATGTCAAAAGTAGCGGCCGCGGGTGACCTGCCAGAGTCACTCCGGAAGGTCATTCGCCTTCGGTTCTTTCGGCAGATGACCGCGTCCCTCGCGCCCGCCGCGGTCACGCGGGGCGGGGCGTTCGGACGGGTCGCGGCCGAGCTTGGATTGCAGCTCGACGAGGTCGGTGAAGACGTCGGCCTGGCGGCGCAGCTCGTCGGCGATCATCGGCGGCTGGCTCGCGATGGTGGAGATCACGGTGACCCGCACGCCGCGGCGCTGGACGGCCTCGACCAGCGAGCGGAAGTCGCCGTCACCCGAGAACAGCACCATCTGGTCGATGTGCTCGGCGAGCTCCATGGCGTCCACGGCGAGCTCGATGTCCATGTTGCCCTTGACCTTGCGGCGGCCGGAGGCGTCGATGAACTCCTTGGTCGCCTTGGTGACGACGGTATAGCCGTTGTAGTCCAGCCAATCGATCAGCGGGCGGATCGAGGAGTATTCCTGATCCTCGATAATCGCGGTGTAGTAGAACGCCCGCAACAGCGTCCCGCGGCTCTGAAACTCCTTCAGCAGGCGCTTGTAGTCGATGTCGAAGCCCAGAGTTTTCGCCGTCGCGTAGAGATTGGCCCCGTCGATGAAGAGCGCGATGTTGTTAGTGGCAGAAGGTGACATTGGTGCCGTTCCGCGCGAACCAAGGTTATAGGCTAGGAAGAGGAATTCTACATCCGCATCGGGAAGTAGTCGGTCGCATTTTGTACAGATAGCTACCGAAGATCGTCAGCGCCACTGGTGTTCGGGACACCCGCACACGCATAAACGGAGTTTCAGGAACTGGTGCATTAGCCAAAAGTTGTTCCGTCAGAATTGTAATGTTTGCTGTCTAT
Organism: Bradyrhizobium sp. McL0616; assembly: GCF_049993385.1. Classification (NCBI taxonomy): domain Bacteria; kingdom Pseudomonadati; phylum Pseudomonadota; class Alphaproteobacteria; order Hyphomicrobiales; family Nitrobacteraceae; genus Bradyrhizobium; species Bradyrhizobium sp. McL0616. The sequence continues at coordinate 7,505,962 of NZ_CP188255.1, read as the reverse complement.
TGCTGAAGCGTTTTGGAGGGTGGTCGAGCCATGGTCTTCGGCGATTTTACTCTCTTCGATCTTTCGATTTGCAGGCGCGGCCGCGCTTGGCGGTGGTCTGTCTTCGATCAATCCGGGAAACTTCTGTTTGTCGGAGACGAGCGCGGCCGGTCCGCGGCGCAATACATGGCGGCTCGTGCCATGTTTCAGCTTTTGTTGACCGCTCCTTATCGCAGTCGAATAAGATCCGAGGATGCACCGCCTACGCTGGGCAGTAGACCCGGAGCCTAGGACGGGCTTCTCTCAGGTTGGATGGCGGACGCAGGGCGTCGGTGTTCCCGACCGCCGAAACCAGACCCGGCAGGGCGATGAATGCTGAATCAGCATAGACCGTGCGCAAACTAACGGTCGTTGGGTGCCGACGAGCATTCCAATCCCAATATAGAACGCTGCCGGACTCGAAATGCACGTCCCGACAGCGCTTCATTCTCAATCCGAGCCCTGAAATCCTTGTTAAGCTTTAGGGGTAGCAATGGCCATGCCACAGCGATCGGATTGCGTAACGGAAAAAAGTCCGAATCTGATTCCAGACAAAAGCCGGGTGTGAATGCTGATCGAACATTGACCCCTCAATCGTCTCACGCGTGGATCTAAAGTTTTGATTTTATTGATGTGAGAAACAGTGACCCCGGCGCCGATCGGCGTCCAAACCCTACGCCGAAACACACCCACGACCCCTTGATTTGCTCAGCCGGTCCGGGAACACATTCTTGAGGCTCGCTTTGATACGGCGGAGGCGCGTCATGACCAGCGTATGGAAAACCCCGATCTTCATGGTCGCGTTCGTCTACTTCGTCGTTGACGGCGCCTTTTCCTATGTCATGCGGCCGATCACCATGTGGTTGGCCAGGCAGAGGTTGCTTGAGCGCGCGCGGCTCTGGGTTGTTTCATTGCGGCCATATCCGTCACTTGCCCTTTTTGCCGTGCCAGTGATCATCCTGGAGCCGGCAAAGCCTCTGAGCGGCTATTTAATCGGGACCGGGCACTTCTTTGCGGGAGCGGTCACCTTTATTGCAGCCGAAGTCTTGAAGCTCACCGTCGTCGAGCGCCTGTTTGAATTGAACAAGGAAAAGTTGCTGTCGATCCCAGCCTTTGGATGGGGATATCGGCATTGGCGAGTCATGATGGATATGGTCGAATCTCTCGCGGTATGGAAGGTGGCAAGAAAGCTAGCTATTCAGGTTGGAAACGTGTGGCGTGCGGCCTTTCACCGAGCGCGAGGCGAACCCACGCCGACCGTCCGCTCGCGAGCCAGCTGAGTGAGCCGCGCAATCCAATTAGTTCTCGGCATCACGATCTTGTCCTAGAAGGTCATCGCTTAGTACCTAATTTGACCATCTCTGCGGAATGCTTCCGGAACATGGCGATCCGCTTGTTAGTGAAGTCGGCAACAACACTGGGAACTTCAAGCGGCGAGCTAATCGTCGCCAGCCTTTGGGCGTACTCAATAGCAAGTTGCATGTTGGCTTGTGCCATTTCCAGTAGCATCACTTGATAAGCCCACATGTTGGCGTTGGCTGAGGACAGAAAATCAATCTCTCGCTTTGAAACGTTCTCTGTCGCCCGGAAGGCTGTCTCCGGCTTCTCAACAACAGGCTGCGGATTCTTAATGAGAGTGTCTTCTTGGGAATCCTGAGGAGGCTTTGCCGGCGGTTCGTTCGAGTCTGCGGCAATGGAAGGCTGAGCACCCGATTTCGGGCCTCGGACAATAGATTGAGTAGTCCGTTGAGCCTTCCCGACTGTTTTCGGGCCGCGGGTATGCTTTGATGTCGCTGGTTTACGCTTGCTCATCTAGCACTCCAAGGATGGTTAGTCGCCCCCCCCGGTGCGACGACAACATACTGTGCATGTGCAACGTTCCGAAGGCCACCTCGCCTAGAGCAAGCCTCACCGTCGAACTGTGAACGTCTCGTCTCACGAAGATTGGTCCCAGCAAAACCCCGAATTGTCCGCTCGGCAGCATGTCGATGTGCGTGACCGACACGGCAGGGGCGTGACGCCCCGCCGCTCTACACGACGAAAGAGTCCGGTAAGGGAACTGCCCAGGCTTGAGTCTCGTGTCGCCGCAGGTGGACGCCTCAGCTGAAGGTTATTCGACGGCTTTAGCCGCCTCGTCAGCCAATGATCATCGTCCCAGGTTGAAGCGGATGGCGCCCATGCAGCGCACGACAGGCGTTTGCTGAACCTCTTCGCGCATCTTGATGAAGACCAATCGGCGAGTGCGCCCATCGACTATGATAAGCGGACGGCGAACCCCAACCTTTGTCCTGGGCTGCAAGAACTGGTATTTGCCGAACATTCGGACGAGGAAGGCGTACACCAGGAACGACAGATAGCTTGTCTCTTTGACCCAGCCATCCCGCTTCAGCGCAGAGTGCGCTGTATGATCAGCCAGCCACATAGCAGCGTTGCGCTTCACCTGTTTTCTTGGAACGGCCGAACAGGCTAGCCGTTATCGTACGATGTCACAGGAATGGATACGGTTATTCACTGGCGATAAGAGCATGGAAGCCGAAGGCAAGATGGATAAAGCCAAGGGCTCCGCACACCTGCCGCAGGCGACGTAAAAGATGGCGCGCGCGATGCGGCGGATGCTCTAAAGAAGTAAGAGAACCGCCTTCGGGACGCTTTCCGTATCAGGAGATTCGGTCACATGGTCAGAAACGCCGGCCATGTTTTTGTGCGGCCGGCCTCTCCTGCCAAAAGCCTGCTGTACTGAAACTCCGGCCGATGGAGATATCCAGGAGCCCAACCTGATAAATAGAAGCAGCAGGCCCCGAATGGCGAATTCAAGCCGAATTGACGTAATGAGCACTTCGCGCCCCTCCCGCTTGGTCAGGTATAGCCAAACGTGAAAAATCTCGCAGGAGCGATCCAGCGCGGTTATTGCTCCGCGAACTTGATGGTCGATACAGGCCACTTTCCGTCATGGCCTCGAATGGAAATTCGAAGCCCGTGCAAATCATCAAGCCACACGTTCTCGACGGTTCCGGCTTTTCCGTCGGTGAGGACAACGGCTTTGCCGATAAGTTCGGACTGCGCCTCCCCGAGCGCGTTCATGATTGTTGATGCATAGAGCTTCGAGGGCATGGCTTCATCGCGCTAGCCGAGTGGTAGGTACGTCTCTGCTCCCATCGAAAAGTGCGCCAGTCGTGTCAGAATTACGAAAAGGTCTAGGCAGGTTCCCCAATCCAAGGAACAATCGCATCGAGGGCGACCGCCGTGAGCCGACTTTGTACGTAAGCTCGGTAAGGGACGTTCGGCTGCCCACCGGGGGAAGGAAAATTTGGTGACCGAAGCATTCTTTTTGACGGTGGCGGTGACTAATTTGCCCGGAAGCAATGCAGCTTGAACGCCAGCTAGACCAGCACGAGAGAGACTAGAGATTGGATCCTACTTCGAACGTTGCGACCAAAACGTCTCTGCAAGGCCTGATCGAGCGAATTGGATCAGAACACGTTGAGCGGCGACTGAAAATAGAAGTCGAGCATGAGGCCCAGCTGTTTGGACAGGGACTGATCTTATTCAATGTTGAAAACTGGTACCTAGCGCCGTGGGTCGTCAGAACTGCACTGAAGCTGACTGGACTTTATGGCCGTGCCCGTCGAAACGCTGACCACATCGTTGTCAAAAAACATAGCGTGGCTTTCGCAAACCTTCCCCCGGCATTTGACAAGTTCACTATCCTTCACATCAGCGATCTGCATGCCGACATAAGTATAGGCGCAATGCGGCATCTGGTTAACGTGGTTGGCGGCCTTCAATACGACATTTGCGTCTTGACCGGCGACTATCGCGGCAAGACATATGGTCCATTCGAAAAATGCCTAGAAATTATCGATGAACTGCAGGCCCAATTAAAGGGGCCGGTCTTTGGGGTGCTTGGTAACCACGACAGCATTCGCATGGCCCCTTCAATGGACGCCATGGGAATCTGCATGCTGTTCAACGAGTGCGAACCGATTGTTCGTGACGGGCAACGTATTTTCCTGGCCGGCGTTGACGATCCGCATTTCTATCGGGCGGACGACATTGAGAAAGCCGCGTCGCAAATTCCTTCAGATGCCTTTTCGATTTTGTTAGCGCACACGCCGGAAGTTTACGATCGAGCAATGAACGCCAGATTCGATCTCATGTTATGCGGACACACCCACGGGGGCCAGCTTTGCCTACCCGGCGGAATTCCGATCAAGCTGGAGTCGGCATTACCGAGATTCATGGGCGCTGGATCATGGCGCCATGGCGGCATGGTCGGATATACCTCGGTGGGCGCTGGCACGAGCCTTCTGCCGGTTCGCTTAAACTGCCCGCCGGAGATAACTCTGCATATCTTGCACGACGGGCAGCAGCGCTAGCTCGCGCGCAAGTCCGTGGCCGAAAAACAAAACGCGGTATCAAGAAATCCCCTTGCGGCACCAAATCAGATCCACCGCGCCGCATGAAAATCGGCAAAAACGGGCTCACGGTGCCCTCGCTTGGTACCGCGAGGGCTCGCAAGTTGTGAATCGGCGTGGGTCCCGACGCCGAGCGGCATGATAAGCCACCGACATTATTGATCTGAGCGGGGTCATTCCACAGCGCCGATTCACAGAGGAGACGGCAGCACCTCCCATTTTTCACTGACAAAATCCGAAAACGCCGGGTGATCTGCAAAAGTTAGCCAAGATCTTCTGCCGGTGCTGCATGGTCGCCAGCTGTCGCTACCAATTCAGCGACATCGAGCCGTGAAGACTGCGTCAGGCGGCCTCTCTTTTGACAGTCAGACGATCGAGGGCCGCCTTCGCCTCGCTTGTCATGCGCCGGATGATCTCGCCTGCTGGCAAAATCTCGCTGATGTTGCCCGCGCTTTGTCCGGCTGTCAGGCAAACCTGCTCGATATCGCCGTTGAAACCGCGCGTCGGCAGGATGGCGCTGTAGCGCGGCGTCGGGATCGTCTGGCCGTTGAGGACCGTCGAGCCAATGATCTGGCCTTTTGCATCCCCGATAGCCTCAGCTTCCCGTCCCAGCGCCACGCGTGCACCGTCATTGACGATCGCACGCATCGGCTGATCGGGCCATTCGGGGCCGTAAATGGAGAGGATCGCCGTATCGCCGACATCGGCGGACAGCACACGGTCCTTGTAGGAATCGTGCGCTTCTGCTTCTTGCGCAGCGAGGAAGCGACTGCCGCACCATACGGCATCGGCTCCGAGAATGAGCGCCGCGGCCATGGTCGCGCCATCGACGATGCCGCCCGCGGCAAGCAACGGTAAGCCAGGGAAGCGCCTGCGGATGCGCGGAAACAGCGTCATGGTCGAGGCCTCAGCCCGATTGTGGCCGCCGGCCTCTGCGCCCTGGACGATGAGTGCGTCGGCGCCAAGTGCCGTCGCCTGCTCGGCTTCGGCGACGCGCCCGATCTGCATCCAGACCTTGATCCCTGCTTGTTTCAGCCGCTCGACATGCCGCTGCGTGGGTAACGTCCAGAAGAATATGGCGAGCGCCACCTGTTCCTCAATGAGGACGGACACATGTTCATCTGTGACGAAGTCACCGATCAGATCGACGCCGAAAGGCCGCTTTGTCAGTGTCTTCGTCTGTCGGACGAGATCGCGCACGATATCGGGTGGATTGATATCGGCCCCGATCGTGCCGAGCCCGCCAGCTTCGCAGACCGCGGCCGCAAGAGCCGGACGCGCGATCATCGCCATGCCCGCATTGACGATGGGCGTCGTGAGCTTGAAGGACCGGGTGATGGACGTCGAAAACATGATCTGAATCCTTTGATAGTTTAGTTGCGGATTGTCGTCAGGACGGCACCGCGACCGCGGCCGCCGATGCGCTTTTCGATGCGAGGATTTGATGGGGTGCGGCCCCCGCCATGGTCAGAACCGGGTCGATGGCATCAACCGGGGTCACAATCCGGTCCCTTTTGTCGTATGACACGGCAGGTAGCGGCCGTGATTTGTGCCGCTTGAGTAGTCGGCAACGGAACGGCGGTCTTTGATATACGCCGCCAAAGCCTTGCGAGATCGCGCCAATGACGACGGAAAGACACGCCGCGGCCAAGCTCGCGGCGCCGACCATCAATCTGGCCAGCGTTGTCTATGGCCTTGGCGCCTATATGCGCTCGCGTGGGGTTGAGGCAGGTGATGCCTTGCGCCGCGCCGGACTTGAGCCCCGCGACCTGACCGATCCCGATCGCCGCGTGCCGCTCATCCGCTATCTGGAGCTTTTGGAGCTCTGCGCCGATCTGCTGGCCGATCCGCAATTCGGCTTGAAGTTCGGCGCCCAGTACGAGCCGAGGCACGCCGGCGTCGTCGGCAATATCGCCCTCGCCTCGCGCACCATCGGCGAAGCCTTCGAAGCGATAGGGCGTTATCTGCCCACCATGGTCGACGCCACCGTGCACGGCATGGAAGTCAGTGACGGGATCGTGTTTGCGTATTCCTACTATATCGATCCGCTGATGATGTCGTACCGGCAGAAAGCTGACTGGGCGATCGCCTTCGCGTGCAACCTCATGCGCGCCGGGCTCGGCGATCCGCGCTGGACCCCTCAGCAGGTCCTGCTGCCGCAGTTGCCGGACGAAACGCCGACGCAGCGCCGCTCCCGTGCGGAGATCATGGGCGATAACATCCGGGTCGGCCATCCTTGGGCCGGGATCCGGTTCGACGCCGCCCTGCTCAAGCGACTGATGGCGACGTCCGATGCGATGATCGAGGCCCTGATGCGCCATTACGGCGAACTACGGCTCGCTGCCTTGCCGGAACAGCGCGGTGAGATCGAGCAATTGCGCCGCGAGATCGCCCGCGTGCTGGTCAAGGGCGAAGGCGGCATCGAGCATCTCGCGAAGGCAACCGGCACCTCGGTGCGGACGCTGCAGCGGCGGCTGAAGGATGCCGGCGTGAACTACTCCGACCTGCAGAACGATGTGCGCAAGACGCTGGCGCTGAACCTCCTGGAAAACGAGACTCTGGCGCTGGCAGAAATTGCCTTTTCGCTCGGCTACTCCGAAGTCAGCGCGTTCAATCATGCCTTCCGGCGCTGGGTCGGCCAATCGCCGGGCGATTATCGTCGACTACGCGCGGCTCGTCTTAAATCCGACGCAACGAAGAAATCGGAGCCGCCGGCTAAATGATCGACCTGAATGGTTCTAGAGAGTTCCAGCTTTTTCGCACGTTGCAAATAGTGTTAATTTGGCAAGTGGCCGCTTCTCAAGCCCACTACCCAAAGCAGTCATTCGCCCATCAGATGTTATGAAATGACCACGGTTTGCCGACACTAGATGTCGTGGGACGATCCGCCACCGTTGGACACAGCACAACCAGGAGCCAGCTGCAGCCCGGAGTAGTCAGCCAGCTTTATGGGTAAGAAGGGGTGCCTTCGTGACCCAGTTGTTGCCGCGGCCGCTGGCGTACGCGCTGTCGCGGACCCCGCGCCAACCGGAAAGGTTTTCTGCGTCTGTCGCTCGTCACCTGTCCGATGGCGCTCTACCCCGGCCACGTCGGAGAGCGAGAAAATCTCGTTCAACCAGCTCAACCGGCGGACCGGCCATCGGATCAAGTATCTGAAGGTCGACGCGGACAACGTCGATGATGAGGTCCGCAACGAAGACATCGTGAAGGGCTACAAGGTCGACACCGAGACACGTTCATCGAGGTGAGCTGCCGCCGGTTTGATGGACACCGAGATTAGGTGTTCCATGAAGCCGGAGGTGGCGATGAAAAGACGGAAGTTCAGCCTCGAGTTCAAGGTCGAGGCGGTCAAGCTGGTGCGGGAACGTGGGGTGTCGGTGGCGCAAGCCGGCCGTGACCTGGATGTTCATGAGAATGTTCTCCGCTAATGGGTGAAGGAGTTGGGCTCCGACCGACGCAAGCCTTTGCCGGCCACGGGCAGATGAAGCCGGAGCAGCAGGAGATCGAGCGGCTGCGCCGTGAGGTCGCCAAGCTGAAGGCGGAGCGGGATATCCTAAAAAACTGTCACGGGCCGTTGCCGCCTGCGCGCGGTAGAAACAGCCCATGCTATCCTCGATCTCGGAGGGTAGCGGCCGTCAGCTTATTGGAGGCACAATCCCCGTTAAAAAACGTGGTCCATGGGTGCATGCGAACTTGAGAGTGGTGACGCCGTTCCTGCGGTGATCCCGATTAGGAAGATGACAATTGGCATAGCCCAGACCCTCCTGCCCACTATCGGATGGAGGATTTGCGATGCCAAAGAAGACGACCAGTGACCGCCCGGAATTGAATCCGGTCAATGTTGGCGCCGCCGCCGTCGACATCGGATCAAAAATGCACATGGCGGCGGTCAACCCGGCCTGCACTGAGACGCCGGTACGTGCGTTCGGCACATTCGCGTGGGACGGGCTCCATCCGGAGCAGCTGCTTAAAATCGACGGTCTTGCCCTTGGCTTCCAGCTTCGCGGCGCGTTTCTTGGTCGCCTCCATAAGCGCTTGCGCCGACGACGGCATGGCCCATCGAGCGGTAGCGAGCTCTCGGCCATTGGCGCCAGTCCGGACGATCGGCGCTTTGCAATCAGGGAAGACGCCAGGCATCGGGGCCAGGTCGCCAACATACAGCGCGCTGATCGCAGCTTGGTTCGTAGTGATACTGCAGAGGTTGCACAAGGTGTGATCTCCGGTGCGGCTTGGTGGCCGCTGCTCTAACTGCAGCAGTGTCGCTGCGTCTCGGAATGCCGGTAAGCGGTCAAAGCCCGGCAGCAAATCCGAACCGACCAAGGCCGGGGAGCTTTAGTGCGGGACGTCGTACGTCGAGCCCCAGAACTGCGCCGAAGAAATTGAGTTCAAGCCCTTCGACCCAGCCGACGGTGAGGCCAACGTATCCCGCGATCGTAGCGAAGGCGCCGGTCCCCGATGGCGTGATTCCGATCCAGCGGCCATCATATGGGAAGTCCTTGCCGATCGCGGTGGGCGGTAGAACCACATGTAGCTCGGGGACGGAATCCAGCGCAGCCTGCACGAAGGTGTTCGAGTTGGGACCTGGCCACGGGCTATAGTCGCCGTATGCACGAAATCGGTAGTTCTCGATGACCTTGCGGATCCTTGGAATGAGCACCTCGGCCCGTTCGCCGTCTACGGCGACGATTGCCTCGGGCAGGGCGCCGAACCAGCGGCCGTCCGGAGCGAAGCCGTTGCTTCGGATGGGATCACCCCACGCTGTGTAGTCGTAGCGAGTGTAGGTCGGCGCATCCTTCTCTTTCACAACGATCCATGTGTGGACGGCGAAAATGCTGCGCCATCGCACCGTTCGCGCAGCAAAGACCCGGATCATTGCTTCTGGATGAGTGCTTGCCGGCGGCAAAAGGCCTGCGCTGGACCGGTCCGCGGTCTGCCAGTTCCCTCGGCCGTCGCCCAGCCAAAGATAACGCGCCGCCGATGCCGCGATCGGCGCTAAGAGCAGGAATAGAAGGATGAGCAAGGGCTTCTTCAATGGCGCGCGCGATACGATACTCCGTCATATAGTTCGCGACGGTGGAGACGCCAGAGCCGAAAGAGGGAGGGCAAAAAGTGCAAGCAATTGGACGCCGCCTGCTATGGCATGGAATGCTTCTGTTTCTGCTGGGATTGCTCACCGGTCTTGCCGAACAACACTTCTCGAACATTTAGGATGGGACTTGCGGCTCACCTCGAGGGCCTCATGAACGGCATATTCCTTTTTGCGCTCGGAGGTTGTTGGGAGCACGTTCGGCTATCGACCGGGCTGGAACGTGCGGCGTTTCATAAGCCTGCTGGCAGGAACCTACGGCAATTGGGCAACGACGACGCTTGCTGCCGTGTTGGGCACAGCTGCAATGTCGCCCATCACAGCCGCGAACCAGGCCGCGCCGGCATGGCAAGAACTGCTCGTGACATCTGGCTTCGTATCCGTTGGCGTGCTGATGCTCGCGAGCACCGGCCTTGTGCTCTGGGGCTTCGTTTCTGAAGTCCGCAGAGAGCGCGGGGAGGGGATCGGACTGTCAGCGAGCCTTGTCGGCATCTCGAAAAGGAACTTGCCCGAACATAGCGCCGTTGAAGTCATGTAAGCAGGAGGCGCAATCATGATCCGCAAACTTGCATCCGGCGAGTACCGGCTCTACTCGCGCAAAGTGAATCCTAAGACCGGCAAGCGGCGCAACCTCGGCACGTTCAAAAGTCGCGCGGCAGCTGAGAAGCACGAGCGCGACGTGCAGTATTTCAAGCGACACTGACGTGCCAAGTCCACGATCCTACTGAGGGCAGGCGGATGGGATGGTCGTGGTTGGCCGCGCGGGTATATGGTAGGTTATCGGTTGAGCTCCGCAGCTCGTCGGGCATGATCAAGACTGCTTTGCCGATCAGCCATGCGTGGCGCGTGACACAATGAAGTCCGATGACGATTTGAGCTGTGCAATCCGTGCCCCGATTCGGTTCCCTAGACAAGGCGATCTGAGTCAATCGCACATTTGGCACGCTGAGAAATCGAAGAAGGATGTTGAACGGTGCACGGACTGCACGACTCGCTCAGGTGACGTCCCTCTCTGGTCCAACAAAGGAGTAGACGCATAGTACTGTCATTCTTTGGTGTCCTCGCAGGCTATTGCTACTGCTGCTTGAACACACCAACTAGCCAAATGGCGCCTCACAGCCCCAAATTGGGTAATTCGAGCCGCCAACGACCAAAATGGCGTGACGTGAGTACTTGTAAAGCATCTCCAGCACCACATTGGAGATGGACATGACATTCTATCGAAACACCAGGATCGAGTATTGGCAGTCGCGACAGCATTCGGCCCTTCAGCGTGCTTTTCAACAATCTCCCAAGCGGCATAGCCTTTCTCGTGGGGACCGAGAATTGCCGAAACCAAAATTTCGGAGTGATCTATTAGCGGTCAATTCTTTCTCCCGTCGGATCTGGGGGGAGGTCCTCAGCCGGGAGCTGTCGCGGCTTTTCTGCGACGGCGGAGATGGCACGACCCACAACCAGGATCTCTATTTTGTCTCGCTCATGGATATCACCTGCGCCTGGTCGCCCGAAGATCGGCTGACCGACGCTGATCTAGAAGTCATCAAGAATCGGCTCAGGCATGGCCTACGCGAATTTTCCTGTTTTGGAATGGTCGAACCAGCCTATTACGTCAATCTGCAGCAGGGAGTTCGGTACGACGGGAAGCGAAGCTTGTTTTGGCACCTGCATGCTCTGGTGTGGGGCGTCTCGCATAAGGAGTTGAAGAAGCGGCTTCGAAAGCTGGTCAAGGCTGGCCGGTACGCAGCCATCGCGGATGGTTTGGATGCCACCCATACCCGCAAGATCAAGCAGGGGCGGCTGCCCACGCATTCGGCATATATTCTTAAATCGCCATGCAAAACCTATCGGGTGTCTGTCCGAGATCGGGAAGATGAACTGGGCCGGCCGATTACGAATGCGGATGGCATAGTTCTCCAGCAGTTCAAGCAGGGCAAGGCGGATCTTCGGCACGGCGATAGGATCATGATCTTTCACGCGATGAAGCACCTTCATCTGGATCGGCTCGCTGTAGCTGGTGGCCAAGGTGCCAAACTGCTTAAAACCGCTAAGCGCGTCGCGTTGAAGGATGAGACAGGACGACACCGGCGCGTCACACGCACCGATGACACAGCTTGGGCAACTCAAGAGGCTCCCAAGATGCCGCAGATCAAGCCAGCCTTCGCGCCCGACTTCGTCAACACCATGCGATGGGCTCTGGACGCTGCGTCTGATCGTGTCCCGGCCACCTCACGCACGCCTGCGACCAAAGCGAAGATGGCTCAGCGCATCGTCAGGTCGGCGCACGAAGGCATCACGGATGCGCAGTTGCTCGTGGCGGCAGTGGTGGCCGAAGGTATGGCGCCCGCGCAGTAGCGCTGATCTCCGAGCCCTCGACCTCTTGAGGGAGCTTCGCGCGCAGACCCACCTAGACGCTCAGGAGAGCCCGAGCGCGCGTTGGCATCCGTGGCCCTGCAGCGTAGCTCCAGTACAAGAGGCCTTCAGCTCTCGGTCAATCACCATGACAACTACCTTCGATAGTGGATCTGGGCGCGCCTAGCGACCGCTGCGTGATCGTCAGCTCGAGCCAAAGAGAGAGCTTGGGCGTTTGGGTGCCCACAGAGGAACTGCGAGGCCGGTGGTCGCCTTGCGCCAACGAGGTCGGGCCTTGGGGTGTCAGCGTGCAGCGGCTCCACGGCGCTCGCAGGCTCACTGAGCAGGGCTTGATCGCAGGCGCTCGAACCATTGAAAGCTGCACCCACGGAAACGGCCTTACGCCGAGCGCCGCCTTGTCGTGAGGCAGGTGCTCCTTGAAACCCGGGGCGTAAGCTCACGGGGTGCCCACCGGGCCATGGCGCTCCGTGCGCACTCATCAGCGTAAGATGATCTCAGCTTTCTCATTTGTCGGTGCGGCCCAGGAACACTAATCTTTGCCTTGCATTGACTGTGCTTGGCACGAATTTCAGTAGAGTTCCATGGGTAAGCCGCCCGTCATTCTCATCGTCGAAGACGAACCGCTTGTTCGCATGGGCGCGGTGGATACCATCACTGAGGCTGGCTTCGAAGTCATCGAAGCAGGCAACGCCGATGAAGCCATAGCCGTCCTTGAGCGGCGCACTGACATTCATCTTGTCTTCACCGACATCCACATGCCCGGCTCGATGGATGGCTTGAGGCTCGCCCATTTCGTTCGCCACCGATGGCCGCCTGTCAAGATCATCGCTACATCTGGGCACGCTAGGATCGCGGAGGCTGACTTGCCAGAGGGCGGGCGCTTTCTGCCCAAGCCATATGCTACGCACGAAGTAATCGGCGCGATCCGGGAGTTAGTCGGCGTCGGCTCCTAAGAAGACGCTCAGAAAGTCTTGCGCTTGAGCGTTCGCTTCGTGGCGACTTCAGAGCGGAACATTCGCGAACATCGACGCGTTAGCTCTCAGACGCAGTGTAGTTTGAGAGGGAGGAAGTGAAATGAAAAAATTAGGTGCAGTCACTTTTGCAGCGGTCCTGGTCGCTGCAAGCGTTACGAGCTTGAGCACGTCTGCTGAGGCAGGGGGTTTTGGCTTCCACGGGGGCGGTTTCCATGGAGGCGGTTTCCATGGAGGCGGCTGGGGACACGGAGGTTGGGGCTGGGGCGGTGCTGGATTGGGGCTCGCCGCTGGAGCGCTCATCGGTGCCGCAATCGCCGCGCCGTATTATGGCGAGGCCTACGGTTGTCAGTACGGTTACGATGGTTGCGGCGGCGGTTACGGCTACGGATACGAGCCAGAAGCTTACGGATACGGTCATGCACCTGTTAGCTATAGCTATGGCTACGGCTATGGAGTGCCGTATGTCGGTTACAGGCACTATGGCTACAGACACTATGGTTATCGGGTGGGCTACGGCGGCTATGGGCATCGCATTGGCTACGGTTATGGTCACCGGGTAGGCTACGGAGGACCCCACGGCGGCTACCGGATCGCACACTATGGAGGCCGCAGGTTCCGCTGAGCCGACCCAGCAATCTGCGTCACTAGGCGCCTCTTGTGGTGAGGCATACTGCCCGTGCGGGATAGGTGCAGAACAGCAAGAGAAGCAATCCACATGACTGTTTGCGACGATATTAATTTCGAGGCTGCTCAGCAGTATTTCACTTGCGCACTTGAAGAGATTGAAAAGCGAGGCAATCAGAAAGCTGCCCGCCATACCCGCATTGCGCTGAAAGCACTCCGCAAATGACAACCGGAGGAGCAATCACAGCAAGCACCGCGTTCCCCTTAGCGCCCAAAGAACTCGGACGAACGCGTGTGCCGCTAGGTCCGTGTTACGTAAACCGGGAACGATAGGCCACCTGTGCCTGCACCTAGGCCGCCGGGCGTGCTCATGACAGGTGCCTCGGTGTGAAGCTGCTCAGGAGCCCACCGCCAGAACTCATAATCCCGCTTAGCGTATCCCAAGCACTCAGGTGCTCGTGGTGTTGCTCGTGCCGTTGGAGGTCGAGCCCAGTTTTTGGTGGCGATGATGCCATGAGCCCGCTGAGCGCGGAGTACGGGTCAGTGGTCTTCGCCTGATACTGCTGCTGTTGGTTCGTGAGGATCGCCGCACGACCGGAGGAGCTGCAGCATTCGGAGGTCACACCGGGCTCTTGAGAGCGCGTCAGACACCCAAGGGAACGCGAGGCCACTGCGGAAGCCAGCGATGTCTGATGCCCCCCAACAACGGACAGTCGTCTGAGCGGCTAGGACGTCTCAGAAGGGCGGCCATAGGCTAACATTCGCCACTCGGCCCGTATCTCCGCCTGACTTTCTCTTAAGCTGGCTTAGCGTTTGCTTACTGATCTGGCTAGATCGAGCCTATGCACTTCAAACTGCGAGGCGTCCCAATGGAATGCTCAGCTTTAGCCGAAGGCCATTTCGCCGCCAGTTGTGTTCGATCTTGCCTCCGAGCTCACCTGCCACACTTCGCTCCGTAAGAATGCTACCAAAGCCGCGAGCTTGCGGTGTCACATCGATCTCGGGGCCGCCGGTTTCGTCCCAGTCAAGATGTAAGTCATCACCGCTCGCGTGCCATGTGACATGGATCGAACCGTTGGGTCGGGAGAGTGCCCCGTACTTGACCGCATTCGTCGCAGTCTCATGCAACGCGAGGGCAAGGCCCGTTACGGCCTTCGCTCCGACAGGCACGTCGGGTCCATTTAGGACGATGCGGTCGGGCGAGCCGTCTTCATAGGGCTGCAAGACTGTGCGTACCAGCGCATCCATGGTCGTGTGCTTGCTGTCGTGTTCCGTGCCCATGATGCCTGGTCGGATAAGGTCCTTGGCCCGCAACAGCGCATCTAGCCGACCACGAAGAGCTTCGGCCATTTCTTTGGGAGTGCGGGCAGATCTGGCACTCAGACTAATCATCGAGTGGAAATTGGCGAAGATGTTTTTCACCCGATGGTCCGCCTCACGGGCTAGTAACCGTTGGCGCTCTTGCGCATTCTTCTGGCTTGTTATGTCCACCACCACGCCAACGAAGCGTGAGGGCCCACCATCCTCGCCGGACAAGCACTCGCCACGCGCCTCGACCCAGCGGATACTTCCGTCCTTGCGCAGCAGCCGGTATTCCTGAACATAGCTTTCTCCGGTGGTGACGGCACGGTTGACTGCGTTAGCGACCCGCTCTGCGTCCTCAGGATGAATGCCCGCAAGGTACTCCGCCAAAGGTGCGCCCTTGTCCCCTTCGGGGGGATCGACCGAGAACATTTCTGCGAACCGGGCATCGGCGAAAAAAGTGTCGGACTGCACATGCCAGTCGAATGTGCCCACCATGCCGGAAGCGTTCAGGGCTTGACGCAACCGCTCCTCGGTCTTCGCCAATGCCCGCTCCATCAGAACCCGCCGGGTCGTCTCCACGACAATGGCGAGTACGCCTGCGGGACGGCCGTTCTCGCCCAGCACGGGACTGTAATCGAGGTTCATCCAGACCTGCTCGGGAAAGCCTTTACGGTGAAGCGTGAGTTCTTGGTCGCGGTACGAGAGCGTACCTCCACTCAAGCCCACCTTCATCACATGGTCGTTGAAGTCGGCGACCTCAGGCCAACCCTCTCGCACCTTCGATCCGAACAGGAGGGGATGGCGTCCCCCTGCAAAGACCGAGTAGGCATCATTGTAGATCATGACGCCGTCCGGGCCCCACAGGAGCACGATGGGGACTGGCGAGCGTAAAAGCAATCCGACCGTGGTCTTCAGGCTTTGTGGCCACCCGGAAATCGGCCCCAAGCTAGTGTCGGACCAGTCGCGGAGACGGATGAGTGCGCCCGCTTCGTCCCCGCCGAAAGGTAAGCTATCGTTGTTCCCGGAATTTGCCATGGCAAACACAGTTTCTACTGTAAAGACCGTTTGGCTTAAAGTGCAAGAGCAGCGATATCTGCCTATCTCCGTTGAGAACAAAGGAAACTAGGCCAACAGGAGCTTCCACGAGCTCGAATTGTGTTCTCCTGGTCTTCAGCGTGCCCAGCGATCAGCCGAGCAGCAGCTCCGGGTAAAGCCCCGAGATTTCTGAAGTCGCTCCCAGGAGATTTTGGGAAATTCCGGTTCCAAAGGGGGACCCGTTAACGCCGCGAAGCGCAGCAGCGGTCACTTACAGCGCCGGCTCCAAGCCCTCTCTCACGGCCGCGGCCACCAGCTCCTGAGCATCGGTGACACCCTCAGCAGCAGACTGCACGATACGCTGAGCCATCTTCGCCTTGGTTGCTGGTGTCCGCGAAGGCTTGGCCACCTGATCCGCAGCGGTATCCAACGCCGCTCTCATCGTTGCGACCAAGCTCGGCTCGAACTGGCAAGGGGTGATCTTGGGCATCTGAGGCGCTCCTGAGTGCTCTGCACACCCGTAGCCCGTGCTTGTGACAGCCGTGCGTCTCGTGGGTTAAACTCATGTTGAAGCGGCGCAGAGGAACCTTCCCGACAAGCAAGCGGATACATTCGATCAGCGCGAGCATCGCGCGGTCGTCCGTGACGTAGTCCGATCCTTCGGTCATCACGTTAAGCCAGTGTCGCCGCTCGAATGTCGTGGAGCACGGCGAGGGTCATGTCGCTTACTTCGTTCTTGTTTGATTTGACCAGCTCCATGTACACGCCGAGCGCCGCTGGGTACTGGCCGACATGAATGGCTTCAATCTCTTCAAGACAGCTGACGAGCACCTGAAACGCCGCAACCATGGCGGCTCCGTATGCTGCGATGACTTCGCCTTCCGGTGAGAGCTTGGGCTTGGGCATGGTTGCTCCGTTCGATGTGTGGCGCGTTGGCCGCGCTCAATCAAACTGGCAACTCGCGGGCTGCAAATGTGTTCTCTTGCCTTAATGTTTCAAACTGGTAGGTCCCGGTTTTAGATTTCAAGCGCCGAGCGATCAGCCGAGCAGCAGCGGGCCTAAAGCCCCACGAATTTTGAAGTCGCTCCGGGGAAAACTTGGGGATTTCAGGTCCCAAAGGGGGCCCCATTCACGCCGCGAAGCGCAGCAGCGGTCGACATTTCTGAGAAGGGCCAGCAGTGGATCGTAGCTTCATGGCGCACTGCTGCAGGAACCTCACTGTTACTCTTTCGTTGGGCCGGTCCTAAGAACGGCAAAGGAACACGATCATGGACCGCGAACATGTGAAGGGCGTTGCAGACAAAGCAAAAGGCGCCATCAAAGAAGGCGCTGGCAAGCTTACCGGAGACAAGGACCTGGAAGCCGAAGGCAAGATGGACAAGGCCAAGGGCTCCGCTCACAACGCCGCAGGAGATGTAAAGGACGCCGCGCGGGAAGCCGCTGACGCCCTCAAAAATAAAGAAGAGTGAGTGAAGACAAGAACTGGCCGCCTTCGGGCGGCCTTTTCTTTTGCTCCTGGGCCGTCAGGCTATGCCGGCGACTAGCTCTTACATCGGTACCCATCCGTCCAAAAGTGCTCCGTCCCACGAGATCACGCCCTCGTCCTGCTTGAAGGAATACTCTCTGTAGTGCGCCGCCCACTCCGGATTCCATTCGATGAAGTCGTTGTTCAGCCCATCGTGGAGGCGGCAGGGCTCGTCGGGATTGAATGTGTCGATCGGGTTCATGCTGTATGTCCGGGCTCAATGTCCTGCGGCGTGTTTTTTCGACTCACCACGTCGGACCGCCGTGACGATATGCACGCCTGTCCTGCCAGGGCGCGATATCCCCAATGAGACCGACCACTTTTGAACTCTTTCGTCCGCACCTCATCACCTTAGAAAGACAGCCAGTATGCGCCAAAGGGCCCAACCGATGCCGCCAGCCCAAGTGACTGTGGCTAATCCCGCGATGCTCAAGAAAGCAATTGGGAACACTAGGTCACTAAATGACCGCCTGTTGTTTGCTGGGGGAGCCTTTTGCTGGGCTGCATCAAACTCATCGTCGCAATCTGAAGGAATGGACATATCGATAGCACTCCCAGGCGCCAAGCGGCCCGCTACTTAGGAATCGGGGTGGTCATCGCCGTCACGCAGAGTTCCTCAACCACGACAGAAGCTGAGACCCGGAGGAGAGGTCCGTACTGATCGCGCAGCTCGACTTTGGTGACGTCCGCTGTACCGCGGGCCGCCTCGTCCATAATCGTTTGGCCTAGTGTTTCCAGGGCCATCCGCCGCGCGACGTTAGCATTCGGCACATCGACACCTTGGTCATCAATAGTGACGCTTGAACCGGTGTGAATGTCGAAGAAGAGCAGTGTCATAGCCGGGAAAAACCGGCAAGCGCGGTTACGTTCCTATTCCAACGGACATTGTTTTAGTTAGGTATTGGGGCCTGAGAGCCATCAACGTATCCCGCTAGCCTCCGTACCGAACGCAAAGCAGACCGGCCCGTTAGGAAGGGTTGTCGGCTCCAATCGGTAGACTAGTACTACGAATGGTTCGCCAACTGATGCTGCGAAAGCGCCCTTCCACGGCATGCCCATATCTTTGGGAAGAAGTGGCATCGCTGGAACGCTTGAGCAGCTAGGACGTAGAAATCATGCGTGCTAGCGCCGGTCTCGAAAAAAAGCAACGCTTCGCTGATTGTTCCTTTGAGGTGGACAACCGAAGCTCCAGTATCGAGGATCGTGATGTACAGGGATGCGATAGGCGATGAACTCAGGCAGATTGAGCGCGATGTGGTCGAAGGGGAACGGCGGCTCGCAAAGCAAGAGGCGCTCACTATTGAGTTGAAGCGACAAAAGCAGGATATTTCAAAGGCTGAAGTCGAACTTGAACGAATGCGCTCCGATCAGCGACTCGCGATCAGGATTGGCAACGCCTGCTCTCGCGGCTCCAGCCTTGAAAAACCGTAGCTTCGCAAAATGGTCGAAGTCCAGGAAGGGCCTCCCTGAGATTACAGAATGGCTTCGCTGCCCTTAAGTCTCCTCGGACCTTCTTTGAGCCCCTTTTCTCTAAGCCTAGTAGGCTATCGGTCAGACGCGATTGTGTTTCGGCTCCGAACATTGACCCCTGGGCCCGATCAGGACTGGCGCATGGAAGTCGTAGACGAGTTTCAGAACCCGCTCTATATCCTGCGTATCAGCGCCGAGAAGCCGAAGTAGATCCGGATCCCTCACCGAGGCCCTTCGCTTGGCAAAAAACGCGCGGGCCCTGCACCGGAGACCGCAGGCATACCGCGCGCCGCGACGACCTTCCCGCGAGCACGGCGGCCGTCTGACTAAAAATGCGCGATGTGCCGCCCTGTTCCTATGTTGGCGACTGGAGGCCGGGAGATTTCGCCCAATCATCTAAGTGGCTGGCGACGTCCGCCTGTCTGGCCTTTTTCAAAAGAGCATCCCGTTCGGGACCGGGCGGAAGATTGGCGGCCTGTTCGTGGATCTCTTTTGACCACGCGGCGAGCCGATCCTGAAGTGTAAGTTGTTGTTTGAAATGCCTCCGCTTCTACATGGCGCGCTCCCTTCCATCGTTATGAAGGGATTACTGTACAGTTTCTCCAGAAATCCAAACCACAACAAAAATTAAGATTTGGAGAAACCCTTTAGCGCGCTTGCTCGCAGGAGGCCTTCCGATGTGACGTCGCGGTACTCGACCTCAGCGGTGAACACGGGCTCAACCCATGTTGCCTTGGGTTTTTTTGAGCTGCTTACTCAATTTACTCTTTTCCTGGTAGCGCACGAGATCGCGCTCGTCGGACAGCATGCGCTCCTCGACTTCAGGCCCTGATCTTCGGCACAGCCGGCCCGAACCTCGGTTCTAGTTGCGACAGGATTTATCTCCATCTTCTACAGTCTGCTTTTCGTGCTCGGCTTCGGCGTGGCGGCTTGTTGGGTGGCGTCAACATGGTGGCCCTCCATCTGGCCGACGCCGTCGGCGGGTCGCTGCTGCTCGCTTAGCTCCATGCCAGCCTTGGAGCTCGCGCGCCTCAGGAACCTTAGGTCCCAGCTGGTCTGGACGGGCGCGAACGGCGCGCCTGGAGCATTTCGATGATAGCGAACATGACGATCACGACAATGAGGACGACGACGGATGCTGCGGCGATGACGGGGCTTACCTGAAGCAGGATTCCATCCCACATTTGCTTCGGCAGGGTCGTCTTGATGCCGCCTCCGACGAACAGCGCCACCGTCAATTCCTCGAACGATTGCAAGAATCCCGTCACGAAGCCGACGGCGAGGCCGCCTGCTACCAGCGGCAAGGTGATGCGCCAGAATATCCGCAGCCGTCCGGCGCCAAGCGTTGCGGCGGCCGCATCGAGCTTCGAGTCATAGCCTTTGAAGGTCGCCAGCATGACCATGAACACCACCGGCATCGCGATAACGGTGTGACCGATGGTGATCCCGATGTCGCTCGCCACCAGTCCCATCCGCGCGAACAGGTAGAACAGCGCGATTGCGGTGACGATGGACGGAACCATCATCGGTGAAAGGCAGAGCAGGAAAGCGATGCCGCCGAGCCGGCTGCGGGTCCTGGCGACACCATAGGCCGCCATCGATGCGATCAGCAGCGTAACCGCCGCTGCCGCGAACCCGATGCCGAATGAACGGGTCATCGCGCCGAGCCAGAGGGGAGAAGCAAAGAACTGCTCGAACCAGCGTGCGCTCCAGTTCGGCGGTGGAAACGACAGAAAGGTCGAGCCCGTGAACGCCATCGGGACGAAGGCAACGATCGGCGCCAGCAGCAAGGCGATCATGACCCAGGCATAGACCGAGAGCAGGGCGCCCCCGCGCAGGCCGCGGATATTGCGCTTCCAGAGATCCTCGATCGTGCCGCAGATCAGCCCGGCAGCGTGGACGACGGTCAGCCCGATGCGCCGTACCGGGCCGTCCGCGTTTGTCGGCCGGCCACCGCCTGTCGCCACCGCCGACAGGTCGAAGATCTTGTCATAGACAAAGCAGATCGTGATGGTCGAGATCAAGAGAATCGCCGCAAGTGCGCTGCCGAGCTGCCAATTCTGCAATTCGTTGATCTGCAGGATGATGAGCTGCCCGATCATGGTGTCCCTGGCGCCGCCGACGAGGGCCGGCGTGATAAAAAAGCCGAGCGAGGAGACAAGAACGAGGAGGCCGGCCGAAGCGACGCCGCGTACCGAGGGTTGGAAGAACACCTGCCAGAACGCGCGGGAGCCGTTGGCGCCAAGCGTCGATGCCGCCATCATCAGGCGACGGTCGATCTGGTTCATGACCGGCAACATCGTGACGACCGCGAGTGGCAGTAGCGTGTGCACCATGGCAAAGATGACGGTGGTGCGCCCGAACAGCAATTGATCCCCGCCCTTCATGCCGATCGCCGCCATGGTTTTCGCCACGACGCCGTTGCGCCCGAGTAGCACCAGCCAGGAAAAATTCTTGATCAGTGCGCTGGTCCAGAACGGTAGCAGCACGAACAAGGTGGCGATGCGCTGCTGCTGGGCCGGCTTCTGGGACAGCCAATAAGCAAGGGGATAGCCAAGCACCAGGCAGAGCACGGTGGTCCAGCACGCGACCTGGAACGTCGTCGACAGCACGGTGAGATAAGGGCCGCCGTTCCAGATGCGCAGGAATGGAGCGAATGTCAGCGCTCCCGTAACTTTGTCCATGACACTCACGGACAACATCTGCGCAGTCGGCCAGACCAGGAACAAGGCCAGGAAGCCGAGGCCGGGCAGCGCCAGCCACAGCGGATCGAGCTTGAGCTTACGCGCCTTTGCGCGCGGACGCTCGGCAATTCCGAGAGACGTCATCTCGGCCATCTCTCAATTCCCTCGCTCGACCCGTTGCAGTGCGGTCACCCCCGGTCTACGCGCGCTTGGCAAGCGGCGTCTTCACCAACGCCGCTTTGCGGTTCTCCGGGCGCGCCAGGCCGAGGTGCTCGCGAAGAGTCTGCCCTTCATAGTCATGGCGGAACCGTCCGCGTCGCTGCAGCTCCGGCACCACTTTTTCGACGAAGTCGGTCATCGTGCTCGGCAATGCCACGAACGAGATCATGAAGCCGTCGCAGGCGCCCGCGTCGATCCAGGTCTCCATGTGATCGGCCACCTGGGTCGCAGTGCCGCAGAACGTCGCCTTGGCGCGATTGAACCGGCGCGCGATCTCGCGCAAGGTCAGGCCCTGACGAATCAGGCCGGCGATCTCGTCGAAATAGGCCTTGTGGAGATTGGACGTCGCGGGAATCCGGTTGACCGGCACGGGCTCGTCGAGAGGGAGATCCGACAGGTCGGTTTCGAGGTCCTGCCCAAGGCGCAGAACGCCGACATCGGGATGGACCAAATCCTGCCAGCGATCGAGCTTGTCGCGGGCCTCCTGTTCGGTGTCGCCGATCACGACCGAAATGCCCGACGCGATCTTCAGATCGTCCGGTCGGCGGCCGAACTTGGCCATGCGAGTCTTGAGATCGCTGTAGAAGGCCTTGGCGGCATCGAGATTGCCGCTCGACCCAAACACCACTTCAGCATGTTCGGCCGCGAAATCCCGGCCGGTGTCGGATGCGCCGGCCTGGATGATGACCGGGCGGCCCTGCGGTGAACGCTCGATGTTGAGTGCGCCATGCACGGTAAAGTACTTGCCCTTGTGGTCGACCAGATGCTGCTTGTCGGGCAGGAAGCTCTGGCATGTTTCCTTGTCGTAGACGAAGGCGCCGTCTTCCCAGGTGTCCCAGAGTGCTTCGACGACCTCGAGGAACTCCTTCGCCTTGGTGTAGCGGTCGGCGTGCGGGGGCAACCGTTCGAGACCAAAATTGCGTGCTGCGTAATCGTTGGCGGAGGTCACCACGTTCCAGGCGGCACGGCCGTGCGAGATGTGATCCAGCGAGGAGAACAGCCGTGCAATATTGTAGGGCTCGTAGAAGCTGGTGGACGCGGTCGCTCCGAGGCCAATGCGAGTCGTGGCTCCCGCAATGGCCGAAAGCAGGGTGATCGGCTCAAGCACGTTCATGAATAACGGCGATCGGCTCCAGGCCCTCAGGTTCTCGGTGCGCGCCGCCGGCGTGTCGGCGATGAAGAAGAAGTCGAACTTACCGCGCTCGGCGAGTTGCGCCATCTCGCGGTAGTAGTCGATGTCCGTCGAGGCGTGCGGCCGCGCCTCCTCCATCAACCACGATGCCGCGTGCGATCCGTTGGCATGCACCAACGCGCCGACTACCATCTGCTTCTTCTTGCTCATGACCGTCCCTCCATGTTCTGTCGCGCGCCGCAGACGTTACTTCCTGCCGCCCATCAGCAGCCATTCCTGGAAGCGCTCCGAGACGGCTGCGTAGTTCTTGCCCCAATAGGCATAGTCGCGCACGGTGAGGCCGGCGAGATTCTCAGGCAGCGTCGGAAGCACCTTGGCTCGCTCGGGCGTGATGTACTTGTAGGCCTTGAGGTTGCTCGGGCCATTGGCGACGATGCTAGAATAAGCCGCCTGGCGCTCGGGCTGCATGGAGAACTTTACGAACTGGCGCGCCTGTTTCAGTTTCGTCGTGCCCCTTGGAATCGACCAGCCGTCAATCGAGTAGAGGCCCTTCCAGATGATATTGACCGGGGCACCGGAATCGATCGCGGCAAAAGCGCGTGCCGACCACGTATCGGCCATATCGACTTCGCCGTTCTGCAGGATCTGCGTGTTCTGTGCTCCGGCCGTCCACCATACCGCGACCTCGGAGCGGATCTTGTCCATCATCTTGAAGGCGCGATCGACATCGAGCGGATAGAGATCCTTCGGCGCGACGCCATCGGCGAGCAGTGCGGATTCCAGCACGCCCTTGGGATTGCGATACAGGCCGCGGCGCCCCGGAAACTTGGTCGTGTTCCAGAAGTCGGCCCAGCCGGTCGGGGCCTCCTTCTTGTAAACGTCAGTGCGATAGGCCATCACGATGCCATAGGCCGAGAAGCCGAACCAGTTCGGCATCAATGCGCCGGGAATCAGTTCGTCATCCGGTCCCTTGTCGACCTCGAGCGGCTCGAGATAGTTCTTCTCCTGGGTCAGGCGGAGCACGTCGTCGGGGGTGACCATGCAGACGTCCCACAGCTTGCTGTCGGTGTCCACGATAACCTTGAACTGCGTCACCGGATCGGATTCGTGGGCAACGCCTTCGACGCGGATGCCGGTGGCCTTCTCGAATGGATCATAGAAGGCGGTGCGCAGCGCAGCACCCGGAGCGCCGCCGACATCGGCGACGGTGATCTGCTCCGCCGCACTGGCTCGTCCGGACCAGACTACCGGCAGTGCGATGCCGGTGGCGGCCGCGCCCGAGGCCTTCAGAAGCTTCCGTCTCGAGATACGTGTGATGGCGGACATTGTTGTTCTCTCTGTGATGCAATGAACGGTGTCGGAGGACGCGATGTGACGGCGCTATGCGCCCGCCATTGAAGGCCCGCTTTCGAGGACCCGGGCCTGATTGTGTTCCCAGCGGACAAAGACGCCTTCATCGATTTCGACCGGCGGCAGGCCGGCCCCACGACGCACGGTGATCAGCGTCCCGCCGGCGAGACGGATCAGCAGGCGCGTCTCCGAGCCCGCATAGATGCGTTCCTGAACGCGACCGCTCAGCAGTGCCTCGTCACCGCCGCAAAGAACGAGCTTCTCCGGACGCACCACCAGCGCAGCCGATTGGCCGATTTGCATCGCGCAACCGTCGGGCAGCGGAAGCATGCCATCGCTGGTCTCGAGACATCCGTTCGCGGCGACCTTGCCATGGATTAGATTGGAGGCGCCGATGAAGTCGGCGACGAAGGTGTTGGCTGGCCGTTCGTAGATCTCCTCGGGTTTGCCGAGTTGCTCGATCCGGCCGTTGTTCATCAGGCATATGCGATCGGCCAGCGCGAGAGCCTCTTCCTGATCGTGCGTCACGAAAATGATCGTGGCGCCGCTTTCGCGATGCAGGCGTTTGATCTCGATGCGCATGTCTTCCCTGAGCTTCTTGTCGAGCGCGGACAGGGATTCATCCATCAGGATCAGCGACGGCCGATAGACGAAGCAGCGCGCCAGCGCGACCCGCTGCTGCTGGCCGCCGGACAGCTCGCGGGGAAAACGGCCGGCAAAGTCCGACAGTCCGACCATCGCGAGCGCCGCTTCCGTCCGGCTCTTGACGTCGCTCGCCGGTATTCGCCGCATCTGCAACGGGAACGCGACGTTTTCACGGACGGTGAGGTGAGGAAACAAAGCGTAATTCTGAAAGACCACGCCGACGTCGCGCTTGTCGGCGGCGTTGTCGGTCTCGTCACGGCCGTCGATGATCAACTGGCCGCCCGACGGTTCGACGAGGCCGCAGACGATCTGGAGCAGCGTCGTTTTGCCCGAGCCCGATGGACCAAGAACCGCGAGGAGCTCGCCGGCAATAACCTTCAGCTCGATCGGCTGGAGCACGGTGACCGCACCGTAGGCCTTGGAGATGCCACGAACGTGCAGCTTGACCTTCGACGCCAGCGGGCCGGTCGACGCGGAAGTGTGGTCCGACACGGCAGAGCCTATAGGCGCATCGTGTGCGTCGCGCGGCGATCGCCATAACATACGAAACACGTCGCTACGGCGGCTTCGGAGGGGTGGAACGGCGCGGATCGCATCCATTACAGATCCTGTCAGGTCAACTCGGGCAAAGTAAGCCTCCCGGATCCGTGATGTGTAAATTACGAAAACCGGGTCCTTTGATTAGACGACGCCTAATCGATCCAGCTGAGGAATTATTGGGCGAACGGTGGTCAATCATTGGCCTTTTCGCCTACGGAGCCGGCGTCGGCCCGATATAGCTTTCAGGTAATCAGCGGCGACGATTTTCTTATTTTACGCGCGCGCTGGAATCCATAAGGCTCGCTTACCTGAATGTGCCTCTCGTAGGAGCAATAGATGACGAACTCAGCCGTCTCGTCGGAAGAGCAGCAGCTTCGTGTTGATCTCGCGGCTGCCTTCCGCAGCATCGCGAAGCTCGGCATGCACGAGGCCGTCGCCAACCATTTCAGCGCCGCTATCTCTGCGGACGGCCGCCGGTTCTTGATGAATCCAAAGTGGCGGCACTTCTCGCGCATCAGGGCCAGCGATCTCGTTCTCTTCGATCTCGAGGACGAGCAGGACGTCAAGAGACGGCCGGACGTTGATCCGACGGCCTGGGCCATCCACGGCCAGATGCACCGACAACTGCCCCAGGCGCGGGTCGTGATGCATCTACACCCGCCTTTCGCGACGACGATCGCGTCGCTCATTGATCCCCAAATCAAGCCGATCGATCAGAATACCGCGCGCTATTTCAATCGTCTTGCCATCGACGATCGCTATGGCGGCATGGCCGACAGCGAGCAGGAGGGGGCGCGTCTTGCGGCGCTGCTCGGCAACAAATCGCGGCTGATGATGGGAAATCACGGCGTGCTCGTGATCGCCGATACGGTCGGCGAAGCCTTCGACGACATCTACACGCTGGAGCGCGCCTGCCAGATCCTGTTCCAGGCTTACGCGACGGGGCAGCCTTTGAGGGTTCTGCCCGACGCCGTTGCCGAGAGCACCGCGCAGGATTGGGAGCAGATCACGGACTTTTCGATCGCACATTTTGAAGAGATGAAGTGCATCCTGGATGCCGAGGATCCGTCCTATGCGCATTGATCGCGACTACGGTTGCCCCGCGAGACAGTGCGAATGAAATCGAGACAGGAGCTGACATGATACGGACGGGCGAAGAATACAAAGCCTCCATTCGCGACAGCCGCGCGGTCTATATGAACGGCGAGAAGATCAAGGACGTCACCGCCCATCGGGCGTTCAAGCCGCTAGTCGATCTCAGAGCCCGGATATACGACCTCCAGCATGATCCGGCGGCGCGGCATCTGATGACTTACCGTGAGGACGGGGAAGTCAACGCGATCAACAACAAATTGCCCCTCAGTCAGCAGGATTGGTGGGACAAACGTCGCGCGACCGATACGGTCCTGGAGGATGTTGGCGGTGTCATCACACGCGTTGGCGATGAGACGGTCGGTGAAATGTGGTCGCTGTTCGATGGGCAGGACGTGCTCAACGACGTCGATCCGCAATTCTCCAAGAATATTCGTAATCACATTTTGAAGGTGCTGCACTCCGATCCGTTCCACGTCTCGGCAAACACAGATCCCAAGGGTGACCGCTCGAAGGCCCCGCAAGATCAGGATCCCGACATGTTGCTGCATGTCGTCAAGGAGACCGATGCGGGGATCGTAGTGCGTGGCGCCAAATACGAGACGGCCGCAGCCTACGCCAATCAGGCGTTCACCAAGCCGACCATCGCGAATTGGGGCGATGCCGCCTATTCCGATTATGCGGTCGGATTCATCTGCGATCTCAATTCGCAGGGCCTCAAATTCATCTGCCGCACCGGCTTTGCGGGCCGCGCGCCAGCCGAAGACTATCCGTTGTCGAACCGGTTCGACGAGGTCGATACGCTGGTGATCTTCGACGACGTGGTGATCCCTTGGGAGAACGTGCTGTTCTATCGGCATACCAAAGCTGCGGCCTACATTCGGGCCACGCTGCATCGCTACTCGGCGTTCGCGTTCGTGCAGCGGAATTTGAAGCTCGCCGACATGCTGATCGGCGCGGCGCTGTTCAATGTCCGCCAGACCGGGCTCGAGAAGCAGCAGGCGGTGCAGGAGAAGCTCTCGAAGCTCGCTATTTACCGCGAGGGGATCAACGCGCACCTGACGGCAGCAATCGCGCTGCCCGAGCGCAGCCCCGGCGGCCTGATGATGCCGAACCAGTCGCTGCTCTACACCGGACGTGTGCTGGCCTGCTCGCAGCTTCACGAGATGATGCACATCGCGCGCGAGTTGTGCGGCGGTCAGATCTGCGTGACGCCCGACAAGGCTGCGTTCGAGGACGCCGAGACGGGCCCGTGGCTGGAGAAGTTCTATACAGTCAACGAGCATTGGATCGCCGATGACCGGCGTCGGTTGCTGTCCTTTGCGCGTGATTTGTTGAATTCGGACTATGCGGGCCATCGATTGACGTTCCAGCTATTTGCACAGTCGGCGCCGTTCGCGCACCTTGGCGCGGTCTATCGAAATTTCGATTGGGACGGTCCGCTCGATTTCGTGCGGAGATCGGCCGGATTGTCAGAGAGGGTCATGAAAGAGAAGAGCGCTCAGACCGGGGACCGCGCCGTCAACCAATGGTTCGGCCAGATCCGTGATGCGGCCGAATAGCAGGGAGGGGTTTGACGTGTCAGCCACAAGCATGCAACCGACTACGATGGACATTCGGACGCAATTCCTCGACGGCATGAGCCGCGCCGCATTTTGCGTCAACGTCGTGACGACAGATGGGCCGGCGGGACGCGCCGGTGTGACGGTGTCGGCGATGTCGTCGGTCTCGGCCGACGGCAGCACTCCGACGGTCCTGGTCTGCATCCATCATCAGAGCAAGACGGCGGCGGCCATCGTCGACAATGGCGTGTTCTGTATCAATATCCTGCGCGACGACCAGTCCGACATCGCCGATCATTTTGGTGGCCGCAGCAAGTTCGGCGCTGACGACAAGTTTGCATATGGGCAATGGCTCCCGAGTGAGACCGGCGCGCCGCGCCTCGCCGAATCCGTGGTGGCGTTCGACTGTCGCGTCATGTCGTCCGAGCGCATCGGCACCCACCACATTTTCGTCGGCGCGGTCGGCGCGGTGGCGGTCGGTTCGGGGCGGGCGCTGATCTACGCCGATCGCGTCTATGGCCGGGCCCATCCTATCCCGGCTTCACAGGCCTCATAATCAGTTCCGCTACGACATCAGGACCAGTCGATGACCCACAAGCGTATCCGCCAGTTCAACACCAAGGAAACCTATCCCGAACAGAAGCTCGACAATGATCTATGCCAGGTCGTGGTCGCGAAAGGCAGCATGGTGTTCGTCCGTGGCCAGGTCGGCCAGGATATCGAGACCGCGGTCAATGTCGCGATTGGCGATGCCTCAGGTCAGACCGAGCAGGCGATGAAGAACGTCAGGATATTGCTCGCGGAGGCGGGTGCAGAGCTTGGTGACATCTGCAAGATCACGATCTACATCACCGACCCACGTTATCGGGAGGCGGTCTATCGCAAGATCGGAGAGCACCTCAAGGGGGTCTTCCCCGTTTCTACCGGAATCGTGGTGTCGGCGCTGGCGCGGCCGGAATGGTTGGTGGAGGTCGATGTGACGGCAGTCATCCCCGACGGAAGATGAGGGCTGCATGACCTTCTCCCTGACGGCCCGTTGCCCGGACACCGGGATGTTCGGCATGGTGATCTCGTCCTCGTCTCCGGCCGTTGCGGCCCGCTGCGTCCATCTTCGCGCCACGGTGGGCGCAGTGGCGAGCCAGAACATCACGGATCCCGTGCTGGGGCAGATCGGTCTCGATCTACTGGCGCGCGGTCTCAGCGCAGCCGCGGTTCGCGACGCGCTGGTCGCCTCGACGCCGTTCATCGCCTACCGTCAGCTTGTGGTCGTCGATACGCAAGGACGCACCACGTCGTATTCCGGCAGCAATACGCTCGGCATTCACGCCACCCATTGTGGCGAGGGCGCGATTGCCGCCGGCAACATGCTCGCCAATGCGCAGGTGCCGGCGGCCATGGTCTCGGACTATCAGGCCAGTGCCGGCAAGCCCTTTGTCGAGCGGCTGCTGTCGGCGCTGGAGGCCGGGCTCGCCCAGGGCGGAGAAGCCGGTCCGGTTCATTCGGCGGGCCTCTGCGTGGTGCGGGACGTATCTTGGCCGATTGTGGATCTCCGGGTCGATTGGAGCGAAAGCCCAATTGAGGCACTCCGGGAGCTCTGGGCATTCTACCAGCCCCAGGTCGATGCATACATCGATCGGGCCAAAAACCCGTCGGTTGCGCCGGGCTTTGGCGTCGCCGGCGACGACAGGGCCTGATCGGGCCCACACCCATGCTATAGTCGGCTTCGAGTCATCGGGTGCAGGGGCCGAGCAGGAGCTGATGAGATATACGCTACGCCAGATTGAATATTTCATCGCGACCGCGGAGACCGGGAGCATCACTCTCGCGTCGGAGCGGGTGAACATCTCGCAGCCCTCGATCTCGACGGCCATCGCGCATCTGGAGGAGGAGCTCGGGACCCAGCTCTTCGTGCGCCGGCACGCGCAGGGACTGTCGCTGACATCGGCGGGGCGCGTGCTTCTGGTGGAAGCGAAGCGGCTGATCGAGCAGGCTGAGCAGGTCTATTCGGTGGCTTCCGAGGTCGGAGCACGCGTTCGCGGCCAATTGTCTTTGGGAAGCCTGGTGACGCTGGCGCCGATGGTGATGCCGGAGCTGTCGCATTCGTTCACGTCCACCTATCCGGAAGCACGCATCATTCAGACGGTCGCCGACCACGAGCAGTTGCTGGAGCGCCTGTTGCGCGCGGAGCTCGATGTCGCCATCACCTACGATCTATTGATCCCCGACGAGTTCGAGTTTCTGCCGCTGGCGAGCCTGCCGCCGCATGTCGTGGTCAGCGAGGCCGGCCCCCTGGCACGCCATTCTGCCGTGAGCCTGCAAGAGCTTGCGCGTGAGCCGCTGATCCTGCTGGATCTGCCGATCAGCCGCGAATACTTCCTCAGCATGTTCATGAAGGAAGGTCTGGAGCCGAACATCGTATCGCGTTCGACACATCAGGACGTGATCCGGACCATGGTTGCCAACGGCTACGGCTATACGCTGGCAAACGTTCGTCCGCGTTGCGAGATTGCGTTAGACGGCCGGCGAGTTTCCCGCGTTCGGTTGTCCGGCGATCACAGGCCGATGATCATCGGCGTGCTGACCCTCTCGCAGGGACGAAAATCGAGGCTGGTCGACATGTTCGAGCAGCATTGCCGCCGTTTCGTCTCCGACGCCTATATCCCGGGAATGGTCGCGCCCGTCATGGAACGACGCACTTTCCGCGGGCTGGTGGAGGGCGAGGAGAGCAAGTCCGAAAAGGGCACGCCGGACTGAGCGACCGGCCGTTCTCCGAAGTCCTGCCGGGGCATATCTAAATCCGTCGAAGCCCATAGGTTTTTTCGATTTTCATCCAATTGACGCGACTGGCTACTGTTCGTGCGGCCGTGCGTTCCGACTGGTATGCGTCCTGCATCGTCAACGGTCGCGGCGAGTGTCGACTGTGTTGGACAGAGGTGTAAGCGTATCCATGACGAAACCGACGATCTATTTCCTCAATGGTCCGAATGCCAATCTCTATGGCCTGGATCGCAGCGGAACCTATGGCCGCGAGAGCTTCGTTTCGATCAAGAAGCGATGCGAGGATCATGCCGCCACTCTCGGATTGACGCTCGATTTCCGTCAGTCGAACCATGAGGGCGTCCTCGTCGACTGGATCCAGGAGGCACGGGAAAAGGCCGCGGGCGTCGTTATCAACGCCGCGGGGCTCACCTACACATCGGTCGCGATTCTCGATGCGTTGCTCGCCTTCGAAGGACCGATCATCGAAGCACATATGAGCAACATCTGGAAGCGCGAGCCGTTCCGGCACCATTCCTACGTGTCGCGCGCGGCGACGGGCGTCGTTGCCGGCCTTGGCGCACTCGGCTACGAGCTCGCACTGACGGCGCTCTCACGTTTGATCGCGGAGCGGGCGGCCCAATGACATCGGAGTTGATGGCATTTTACAGTGCGCATGACGATTTCAACGCATGGCGCGCCGCGCTTGCGGCCGAGGATGTCGAGTTGCGCCGGGCCGATGATATCGAGGAGGTCGGCCGTGTTCGGCATGCGCTGGTCTGGAAGCCGCCGCATGGCTTTTTCGCGCGCTATCCCAATCTCGGTCTTGTCGTCAATCTCGGGGCCGGTGTCGACGCACTGGTCGGACGCGACGATCTGCCCAACGTGCCGATCACCCGACTGTCCGATCCGAAGATGGCACGCATGATGGCCGGCTATGTGCTGTTCGCGGTGCTCCGTCATGCGCGCAATATTCCCGCGTTCGAGCGGGCGCAGCGTCAGCGGCGCTGGCACTATATCCATCCGCGCGATCCTGAGACGATCAACGTCGGCGTGCTCGGTCTTGGCGAGCTCGGGCTGACCGCTGCGAAAGAATGCGCGCGACAGGGCTTTCGGGTGCGCGGCTGGTCGAGCTCGCCGAAGGCGGTCGATGGGATCGAGACCACGGCCGGCCCGGATGCCCTCGAAGCGGTGTTGGGGAATAGCGATATCGTCGTCTGCATGTTGCCACAGACCGCAGCGACCCGCGGCCTTCTGAATGCTGGCAGGCTGGCACAGATGAGGCCGGGAGCTTCGTTCGTCAACGTGTCACGCGGCAGCATCGTCGATGAGCCCGCGCTGGTCGAGGGACTGCGAACCGGCCATATCGCCGAGGCGACATTAGACGTGTTCGCAACCGAACCGTTGCCGTCGGAAAGCCCGCTCTGGACGCTGGATAATGTGCTGATCACGCCGCATCTGGCATCGATCGCGCTGCCGGCGTCGGCAGCCCGGCAGATCGGTGAGAATGTTCGCCGGTCCAGGACTGGCGAACCGTTGCTAAGTCGCGTCGACCCCGGGCGGGGCTATTGAGCCTGGCCGAACAGGCCACTGATCGCAAACGCATCGCGGGTGTAGTCGGCAAAGCTCTGCACGGCCGGACGCAGCGCGTGCCGCTTCAGCCGCAGCACCGTGACGTGGGTCGGTGGCAAAGGCTCGACGATCGGCACGACCGCGATGCGGCTGCCGTCGTAGCCGATGGTCGTGCGTGGCACGGCGTTGTGGATTGAGTAGCCTTGTCCATGACCGATCAGGCCGCGGATCATCTCGAATGACCGGCTCCGGAAGGCGACGCTCGACTCCGGCGGCGGCGAATAGCCCAAAGAAGTAGTCGCGTGAATGCGGCAGGTCGAGCAGGATGAACGGCTCGTTGCGAAGTTCCCCAAGGCTGATCGCAGGACGCCGCGCCAGCGGATGGTCGGCCGACAGCAGAATATAGGGCGGCAGCTCGCATAGCTTGTCGCCTGTTATGTCGTCCGGCATGGCCAACGAATAGGAGAGGGCAAGCTCGGTCCGACCCGACATCAACGCGTCGATGATTTCCTGCTGGTTACCTTCCTCCAGCTTGACCGAGATGCCGGGTTGTCGCTGGCGAAAGCCGGAGAGCAGTCCTGGCGTGAAGCGCGTGGCCAGGGTCAGGAAGCTTCCAACGACGATCTCGCCATGAAGCGTATTGCCGAGAGACTGTGCACTTTGCGCAAAATCGCGCGCATGATTGAGTAACAATCGTGCATCGTTGACGAGGCGCTTGCCGGCCGGCGATAGCGTGACGCCCTTTGCCAGATGCCGCACGAAGACCTGAATGCCCAGTCCGCCTCGATCTGGCCCAGCGCGGCCGAAATTGAGGGTTGCGATACGTTCAGGCGTTTGGCCGCCTCGGTTACACTCGCCGCGTCAGCCGTTTCGACCATGTACCGAAGGGCGCGGAGAGAGAACCTCATCGTGTTTTCCTATGCATCTCCAAAGATAATTATATTTTCCTTATGCTAGCTGCTCCGGCACCCTTTCGTCCAGTGCAACAGGAGCCGATCGATGATCCGCACAGGCGAAGAGTACAAGCAGGGCATTCGCGATGGTCGCGAGGTCTGGATCGATGGCGAACGTGTCAAGGACGTCACCACACATCCGGCATTGAAGCCGATCATCGACATCAAGGCGCGCATGTACGACATGACGCATGAGGATCGCTACAGTGGCGATCTCACCTATGTCGAAGGTAACGAGCGCCATTCGATCTTCTATCGGCCTCCGACGGTCCAGAAGGACTGGCACGACAAGATCAAGGCGCTCGATCATTTCATGAAGGACATTTCCGGCGTCGTCACGCGGGTCGGCGACGAGACTATCGGCGAGATGTGGTCCCTGTCCGATGGTCGTGACGTTCTGGCAGAGATCGATCCGCGCTTTGCGCCGAATATCGACCGTCATATCCGCGCCGTGGTCGAGAAAGACGTCTTTCACGTCTCTGCCAACACCGATCCGAAAGGCGACCGATCACTGCCGCCGCAGCAGCAGGATCCCGACATGATGGTCCATGTCACGCGCGAGACCGACGCCGGCATCATCATCCGTGGCGCCAAATACGAGACTGCGGCTGCCTATGCCGACCAGGCCTATCTTAAGCCAACGGTCGGAGCATGGTCGACCGAGAAGCTGTCTGATTATGCGGTCGGCTGCATTGTCAAGATGGGTGCGCCCGGCGTCAAGCACATCTGCCGCAGCGGCTTCGCCAGCCGCAGCAACCCGCTGGACTATCCGCTCGCCAGTCGCTTCGACGAGGTGGAAGCGCTGGTCGTGTTCGACGATGTCCTGATCCCCTGGGAGGACGTCTTCTTCTATCGCCACACGCGTGCCGCCCAGTTCGTTCGCTCGACATTGCATCGATATTCGGCATTCCCTTACGTGCTGCGGCTGCTTTACGTCGCCGACATGATGATCGGGGCGGCGATGTGGAACGCCAAGCAGACCGGTCTCGAGAAACTCCAGTCGGTCCGCGAGAAGCTTGCCGACCTCGTCTGCTACCGCGAAGGCATCAACGCGCATCTCACGGCGTCGATCGCGATGGCCGAGAAGAGCTCTGGCGGGCTGTTGATGCCGCAGCAGTCCATGCTCTACGCGGGACGCGTGTTTGCTTGCTCGCAGCTGCCTGCGATGATGCACATCGCGCGCGAATTGTGCGGCGGGCAGATCTGCATCACGCCCAATGCGAACGCGTTCGATACCAAAGGCAGCGGAGAGTGGCTGAACAAGTTCTACTCCCTGAACGATCAATGGCAGGCCGACGATCGTCGCAAATTGCTCGCCTTCGCGCGCGATCTCCTCAATTCGGATTATGCCGGTCATCGCCTGACCTTCGTGCAATTCGCCCAGGCGCCGCACTTCAATCATCTGGCCGCCGTCTACAACAGCTTCGATTTCTCTGGCCCGCTTGATTTCGTGAAGAAGTCGGCCGGCCTATCGGACCGCATCGATGGAAAGGTCCCGTGAGCTTGCGATCTGCGGGCGGATGTTGCCGCGACCTGTATCAGACTGCTCCTCGAAAAGGCACGAACGTCACTCTGATTGTGAAAGTCCTAATCCTCTGACGTCTCGCGAAGCTGACGGAGATCGCCGTGACTTCTGAAACTTCGATGATCGAACCGCACCGGGGCTGATCGAACATCAGCTTTTTGCCAGATGAGCACTGATCTCTCGTCGGAGAGATCAGTGGGTTTTTGTGCGTCTTTCATAAATGTTTTCAAGGGGTTGTTGACCGACATGGCATGCCTCTTGCTTTTCGATCCACGTCAAACATTGTTGTGAGGGTTGGAGATGAAACGTGTCCTGAAGCACTTCGTGATGGCGCTGTCGTCGGTGCTGATCATCGGTGGCGCGCCGTCCGCGGCCTCAGCTGAGGATAAGCTCGTTGTCAGCACCTGGGGCGGCAGCTTTCGCGATCTGATTGACGAATCGATCGCGAAGAAATTCACGGCGGAGACGGGCGTCAAGGTCGAGTACGTCACGGGCGGCACAATGGACCGGCTCAACCAGGCCAAACTGGCTGCCGGCAAGCCCGAGAGCGACGTCACTTTCACGACGGCCCATGTTGGCTGGCTCTACGCAAATGATAATCTGCTCGAGAAGCTCGATCTCTCGAAGATCCCCAACGCTGCGCATCTGGTGGAGCAGGCCAAGATCAGCCCGTACCACATCGGCGCCTGGGCCTATGTCTATACGATCGGCTATCTGCCGGATCAGCTTCCAAAGGGTGTCAGCTTCGATAGCTGGGAAGGGCTGTGGAATCCGGCGCTGAAGGGAATGATCTCGTCGCCCGATTTCGACCCCAGCCACGTGATCGCCGTCGCTGCAAAGTTGTCTGGCGCCGATGCCGCGCATTGGGAGGCCGGCGAGGACAAGCTGAAGGCGCTGAAGCCGAACTACAAGGCGTTCTACACCAATGACGCCAACAGCCAGCAGATGTTCGCAACCGGAGAGACGCCGGTCCAGGTCGTGTTGTCGATGAATGCCTACTACATGCGTGATCAGGGCGTTCCGATCAAACTTGTCATTCCCAAGGAAGGTGCGGTGCTCGGTGTCGACACCATGGGCATCACCAAGGGCACGACCAAGGCTGATCTCGCCTGCAAATTCCTGAACATTGCGCTCGATCCGGCGGTACAGGCACAGATCGCCGATCTCAAGAAGGGAAGTCCGGTGGTCGACAACGCGAAACTCCGGCCGGAGGTGGCGGCGCTCCCGGGCGTGTTCACGACGCCTGATCAATGGGCACACCAGACCCTCATCATCGATCACAAGCTGCGCGCCGAAAAGACGGCCGAGTGGCGGAAGTGGTTCGCCGAAAACATGATGGCTCCCTGAGCGAAAGCAGCGGCCCGGCTACGGCCGGGCCGCGAGTTCCCGTGCGGAGTTTGCCATGACCAAGCGCCCGTTTCTGGGATGGTTCGTCTCGCCGGCCGGGCTCGTCGCGCTGGGGCTGACGGCTGCGATGGCGGCCGTATTTCAGTTCAGCATGAGGACCTACATCCCGGGTTCGCTGGAGGTGGGCGGATTCACGTGGCAAAATTTTGCGGCCATGCTGCGGCCGCTTTATGCGCTGGCATTCTGGAACACGATCCTGCTCTGCTTTGAGACCGCGGCGTTCACGTTGGTTCTCGCCTATCCGCTGGCCTATGCACTGGTCCGCACGAGAAGCTCCGCAGCGCGTTCCTTCATCCTGATTGTGGCGGTGACGCCGTTGTTTCTGGGCGAGGTGGTGCGGACCTATTCCTGGATGATCGTGCTCGGAAACAACGGGTTCCTGAACACATTGCTGGTTAAGCTGGGCTTCGTCGAGCGCCCGGTGCAGATGATGTTTACCGCAGGCGGCGTGATCGCCGCGCTTGTCCATGTGACGATGCCGATCATGGTCATCATGCTGGCCGCGGGTCTGTCGCATATCGACCGGAATTGTGAGAAGGCAGCGGAGAGTCTTGGCGCGGGACCGATCCGGGTCTTTCTGACGATCACCCTGCCGCTGTCGATGCCGGGTATCGTCGCCGGCTTCTCGACTGCGTTTGCCTGGACTTTCAGCGCTTTCGCAACTCCGCAATTGATCGGCGGTGGGCGGGTCAGCACGGTATCGACCCTGATCTATCAACTCGGCTTCTCGTCTTTCAACTTCCCCTTTGCAGCGAGCCTGTCGATCATCGGCCTCGCGCTGTCTCTGTCCGTCATCGCACTGCTGAAGCAGGCGACCCGGCCGCTGGAACAGCTGGCGAGCGCAACATGAAGCGGTCTCCTTTCGCCACCATAGTGCTGAGATGGTCGGGGCGCATGCTTGTCGCCGCGATCCTCCTGTTCGTGCTGCTGCCAGGCATTGTCGTTGCCATTACGGCGTTCAACGACCGTGCGATACTGGCATTTCCGCCACAGGCATGGTCGCTGCGCTGGTTCTGGCGGGCATTCTCATATAGTGATTTCGGCCGGGGCTTCTGGAACGGACTTACGGTGACGTTATGGGCGTCGAGCATTGCGCTGGTCGTCGGCGCAGCCTTCGCAATCGCGATCCATCGCTACAACTTCATCCTGAAGTCTCTGCTCGAGGGTATCTTGCTGTCGCCACTGATCATCCCGCATTACACAATCGGCTTGGGCGTGCTGATCCTGGCATCGCAGGCAGGCATGGGCCGCGGCTTTCCGCTTGTGATCCTGACTCACGTGCTGCTGGTGCTGCCATTCGTGATGCGCAGCACCTTCATCTCGCTGAAGAACCTCGACAGCCGCCTCGAGCTCGCAGCATCCAGTCTCGGCGCCAGACCGGGCCGAGTCCTGCTGACCGTGACGGTCCCGCTGCTGCTGCCGGGACTGTTGAGCGGTTGGCTGTTTGCCGCAATCCTGTCGTTCAACGAGTTTACTGCCACACTGTTTGTCAGCAGCCAGGCGACGCAGACGCTGCCGGTCGCGATGTACAACTATGTCCGCGAGTTTGCCGATCCGACGCTGGCGGCACTGTCGGTGATTTATATCGCCGTCACGGCATTGCTGCTGAGCCTCGCCAATGCCTTCGTCGGTCTCGGGAAGATTCTCAATGTTGATGCACACTGATCGGATGGGCGCAACCGCGGCCAGCGAGGCAGGACGGCAAGACCGGCCGGCCGTCCAGCTCGACGGCGTGACCAAGCGCTTCAGCGGCTCCGTTGCCCTTCACGAAGCTTGGCTCAAGATCCAGCAGAGTGAGTTCATGACCCTGCTCGGGCCGTCCGGTTGCGGAAAGACCACGTTGCTCAATCTCGTTGCCGGCTTTCTCGAAGCCGATAGCGGCGAGATTTTCATCGAGGGCACCCTGGTCACGGAAACGCCGGCCCATCAGCGCGAGATCGGTATCGTTTTCCAGAGTTATGCGTTGTTTCCGCATATGAGCGTCGCCAACAACATCGCCTACGGTTTAAAGACCCGCGGCATCGACAGGAAGGAGATTGCGCGCCGGGTCGACGAAGCGCTGTCGCTGGTGAAATTGGACGGGTTCGGTGAGCGCAAACCGCGACAACTTTCGGGCGGTCAGCAGCAGCGCGTTGCACTGGCCCGTGCGCTCGTGATCAAGCCGAAGGTGCTTCTGCTCGACGAGCCGTTCTCGGCGCTCGACAAGAATCTGCGCGGGTCGATGCAGGTCGAGCTCAAGCAGATCCAGCGCGAGCTTGGGGTGACCACGATCTTCGTGACTCACGACCAGGGCGAGGCACTGTCGATGTCGGATCGCATCGCGGTGATGTCAGCGGGACGGATACGTCAGGTCGCCGCGCCAAGGGATGTGTACCGCCGTCCGGCGGATCATTTCGTTGCGTCCTTCGTCGGCGATGTGAATGTTCTGGCAGGGTGTCTCGCCGCGCGGCACGGTGAAGTCGCCACCGTATCCATCGGCGGCATGCATATCGAGGTTCCGGCCGCACCGCTCGCGAAACTGGCCATCGGCGACGTTGTAGACGTCTTCGTTCGGCCGGAACACTTCGCTGTGACATCGGCACGCGCGCCGGGCTCGCTGCCCGGAACGGTGACCGCGCAGATCTTTC
Organism: Bradyrhizobium sp. McL0616; assembly: GCF_049993385.1. Lineage (NCBI taxonomy): Bacteria > Pseudomonadati > Pseudomonadota > Alphaproteobacteria > Hyphomicrobiales > Nitrobacteraceae > Bradyrhizobium > Bradyrhizobium sp. McL0616. Next base: position 7,467,075 of record NZ_CP188255.1, on the reverse strand, counting down.
AGGGCGATCACATCGATCTCTATATCGAAATCGCCGATGTTGCGCGCAAAGCCGTACTGTTGCGTACAGCGGGGAGCGCGGCCTTGTCGTCCTGCCCGGTTGGTGCCGAGGTCGGATTGATCGTAGAGTCCCACGACGTCGTTGCATTCGCGCCCGAAACGGGCGGGTAACGGCCTCGGTCAAGCTGCGGCGCCTTCGGCGAGCTACGTCACGCCGACAGACTCCCAAAGAAAGAGAAGCTGACCGCCGAATGACCACCGAAATGACGTGAGCAAACGGCGATAAAGGTGGTCGATCAGCAGCGAACTTGACTGATTTTATCTAAGTTTTCGTTTGCTACTTACGTTCGGGACGCAGGGGTCGCAGGTCGGCCAAAAGGCGGCGCGCGATTTACATATCGGATGTAACCTATTGATCGATATAGCCCCGTCCGACGTATCTTTTACAGCTAAGCCCTTGAATCATATTGAAGAGCACGAGACTCTTAATCAGCGGGTCCCAGGTTCGAGCCCTGGTGCGCCCACCATCCAGTCTTCGTAACACGCACGATTCCGGGACGACGCCAACTCGGGCGTTTCTGCCGGGATTTTCGGCTATCAATTTTCCGGATTTTTGTCTCTGCAGGAGCTCAGTCGCTTTACGGGCGAATTTTGGCGCCGCGTCTCTGCATCCGAATAGTCCGTTCCCGGCGGCCAGGTTCGGGCGCGAAGTCCGAGCGCATTGGGAAGCCGTTCATTATGAAATTTAGCAGCAGCACGCGCTGTACCGGTGACATGTCGCGCCATAGAAAAATGAGACTAGCCCCACGCCAATCGCGACGACTGCACCCAGATCGTACCAATGACGTCTAAGAAATTTCATTTTTGCCTCCATTTCGAGAATCGCCATTTTAAATCATCAGGCGATGCTCGGATGCACGACCATCGGCTTCTCTCGTTTTGATCGAATTATATGGCTTGTCCGGCAGCCGGACTCTAGGGCGAAATACAAAGTCGTTTAGCACGGAATTTACTTCGCCGTGAATCGGGGCGAGGCTGCGGTCTTTGTATGGTTGAACGGATCTTCGTCGAATGGGAATGAGATGCAGCCCAGTAAAGAGTGTTTAGCAGATTTTTGTAGTGTTCCGATCGCAGATCGAACGCGCGGCAAGCAAAAAATGTTCGACCCATCAGCTTATGAGGGGAAGTTAGTGAGGGTTGACGAGCGCGATATCGGTTTTTGAAAGTGTAATTGTCGGCAGCGCTTTACTAAGTGCGGGTCGGTTGCTCGCTACTCAACTGCACGTTTGTGGGTTCGCAGGAATCGTTCGCCAACCTCGGCGAGCGGCTACGTAGAAGGAAGGAAACGCCGCAAAGCGTTCCCTTTCTCCACATGATGCGACATATGAAGGTTGCGGAATGGCCGTCGAACGACAGGACAAATTCGTTCGCAAACACGTAGTAGGGTGTAGAGATGCAGGCCCCCAGCGCGTTGATGTCGCGCACCATACATGGATGCGTCCCACGAATTTCACCAAATGACAGCCGCGCCGCCCGGTTGATCGGTATGCGCTCCATTGCACGACGTTCGATCATGGCGAGATGCTCCAAATGAAATTTAGTTTTCCATCGAGCGAATCGAAGCGGTTCGCACTAAACGAAATCAATTTCCCGGCCCCGCCGGCTTCCAGAATACGGCAATACCTACACAATCATCCGCGCGGCCTACGCTAACAAGCAGTGCTGTTGTCTTATTAAAATTCGATCGGATTTCGTGGTTAATTGGGGCGCTTGACCCACCTTACACTATCGAGCCGGACCAACCGGCGATTCCTTGCCGGGCGAATCCGCCGTAAGGAATACGGATCTACGCGACCCGATAACAAGCGTGTGGAGCTTGCATCTAGTTAGCTAGGCGATCAACTCGCCGAGATAGAGGCTTGCCAGATCGTCCAAGCACACGTAGCCGATCCGGTTCAGCGACGGAGGAAGCTTCACCGCAAGCAGAATTAAAGCGCCTCAGTATGAGGTGGTGGCAGAGGCACCTACGCAACTCGGCGATCCTAGGCTTCCTTCGGCAATGCCGTTTACTTCACCGGCAGCGAACGCGACCCCAACGGTCTCTCCAGCATGCACGGCAGCGCATGCGACCCCAGCGATCCCGCCAGCATCGCCGCCAGGAAGCTTGCGTTACATCACTGAGGTTCGCCGTAACTCCGGCCGGGAGGGGGGCCAGAGGTGCCGCATGGGAATTCCCGGGTAGAGCAGCGAAAAGCAAACCAGCAACCGACATCGCAAAGATTGTCCGCAACATGATGAGCCTCCGGTTTTCAGAGTGCGGACAACTCTAACGTGCGACCTTTGTTCCGGCCTTATGGGATCGGGACGCACGACGTCGGGACGTGGTGTCGGTTCAGCCTGCGCATGACGCCGATCCGCGCGGACAGCGTCGGGCCGCCGCGCTGGACCATCAGCGACCGACTCCGCGACGTTCTGCACGATCGGCGGTGCGCAGCGTGTTGCATGCCAGTCGGACACCTCACTCGAATGCTTGAGATCTTAGCCATCCGTTAGAGGGAGTCTGTCAGGGTGCATCTTTGGGACGGGACCGTGGGGAATTACGCGGCCTTGTGCTCGGAGGGTGAAGGCCCGCCGAGCAGCCAGCCCCGGCGAGCCTTCCCTCACGCGCGTTAAATACGATTCCAAAGTGTGACCTAGATAACTTTGTGCGTCGTTAGAGTTGCTGTAGATTTGCTACTTACCGGGCTGGCTCACCCGGTGTTTTTGACCATGCGCGGGCCGCAGCGATTAAACCTCGGCTGCGGCCTCGTATGCGCAGTAGGCCCGCCAGTCGGCGCCTAACTTCCACGCAGTTTCAGTGGCCGCCGTGGAAATTTTGCAGCCGACTGACAAGCCACGCGATTATTTTGTCCGCGTCCCAGGCTTAGCGACCGCTTCGCGGATCTATCCGATCAGCTTTTGCGGTTCGGCTAACTCATGCCGAGCGACGTCGCGTTCCGCCGTCAGACTGCCGATCAGTCTCTCGAACCCGCCCATGATCGACCTTGCCGCGAGCAAGGCTTTACGTAACTCCAAAAGCTGACACGGATCTGACAGGAGCAGCCGACTCCTACTCGTCTTGAGAGAAGTTTCCCTGAGGGGATTGGTTGATCCAGAGCCGCGCGCAAACGAAGGCAGAAATTCCGACTAGTGTACCGAAGATTGATCGGGCGAAGGTGTAGGACTGATCCAAGAGCGTTCCCGATCGCGCCTCTGGAACTTCGCCGAACTGCCAACCAAGTGCGTGTTGTACATGGAAGTACGGAGCCGGTGCGGTTGGGGAAGCAAGGTACTTGGCCGCGAGTTTGTGGTATCGCGTATTCGCTGATCGGCAGGACCGCGAGCCCGCGTCGGACGTGCTCGAACTTCGGGCTCGGCCGCTGAAGGAGATTGGGGAGGAGAGACTCAATCGCTATCAAGGCGGATTCCCGAAACTCGACCGGTCCATCAATAAGGCGGCCCTTCCGCGATTCATTGAAGGCAAAAATCGCCCGGTGGGCATGGCGAGCCGCCCCGGCCCTAAATTGCACCTATCTGGCGCATTACACATCCTACATTGTGAGTCCGCTTCTCTAGCAGTCCACACAACTTCGCCCCTGTAGCGGGGCGAGGAGAGCGGCAAAAGCCGCCCGAAGGCGGCTAGTTTCTTGAACTACTTCTTTGCAGCGTCAGTCGCATCGCGGACCGCGTCCTTGACGTCGCCCGCAGCGTTGTGAGCGGAGCCTTTGGCCTTATCCATCTCGCCTTCGGCTTCCAGGCTCTTGTCACCAGTGAGCTTGCCGGCGCCTTTCTTGATTGCGCCCTTTGCCTTGTCAGCGGCGCCTTTCACGTGTTCTCGATCCATTGTCGCTATCCTTCCTTATGGACACTTCAGATAACGGGCGAGCTGTCTCGGCCGTTCCCTAGTGGAATCATTACATTGACGCCGTGCCAACCGATCAGAAGTTCGCCGCTAAATGCTTATATTCGGCGCAACCGTGTTCGAGCGGTCGCACCCAGCACGTTCGGGCCTATGGCTGGGACATCTGATCAGGTCGACGAATGTTTCGGGAGGCGGCGACCCTTCAGCGCCAGGCCTTTCTTTTGTCGGAATTCCAGCACTAGTTTTCGTTTTTGAAAAATGGAGAAGTTAAGTGGCTATGGGGACAGTTAAGTGGTTCAACTCGACAAAGGGCTATGGGTTCATCCAACCTGACAACGGTGGCAAGGACGTGTTTGTTCACATCTCGGCAGTCGAGAAGGCTGGCCGGAGCAGCCTCAACGAAGGCGACAAAGTGAGCTTCGACGTCGTGAACAATCGCGGAAAAGACTCGGCGGAAAATCTGCGCGTCGGGTAGCCTTCCAAACCGCGACGCGACGGTTTCCACTCGTTGCTTGGGTCTATCGTCGAATTTCCTCCGATTTCCTAGTCAGCGATCCTCGCCTTTCGCTAGGGAGGGTGGACGATGAGCGAGGATGAAGCGGATCGCTATCGCACCGAAGCTGCGGAGTGCCGTCGTTTGGCCGAGAAGGCTGTTAAGCACTCGGATAAAGAAGCCTGGCTGAGGCTTGCCGCCGATTGGATGAATCTCGCCCAAGGTGCCGGCGTGGGAGATGGGCGTGAGGAGTGAGCCTACGGTTCTCTCTGCGTCTATTCGTTTAGCATTCGTGAATCAAATGGCCGCAGCGGCGGACCACTGCGGCCTGCCGGGTTAAAATTTATAAGTGAAATATGGGAGATCCAGCCCCGGCGAGCTAAGCCTACCGTGGCGGCGCTGGAGCGCAATGTTATCGATGTCATACTCTGGAAAATGTTTGTGTACGTCAGTCCTATTGACGGAAGGGAGGGCTCGCCGGGGCTGGATAAAGCGAGCCCTCTATCCCGCGCAGAGGCCATGAATTCCCCAAGCCTCATCGCAAGACCGATAGTCTGCACCTGATCGCGTCGGATTAGTGTCCAAACTAATATGGAAATTTGGCGATTTGGAAGTAGTGAGGAATTTCCGGACAGGTTGTCTTTGTCACCGCTGATGGCCTAAGCCAAACCCTAATACGAGGGCCTTCTGACGGAGCGCGCCAGCGGTGCGCTTCATCTCCTTTGAGATCTTCAGAACAGGCGTTCGATCCTTCGAGTGCTTCTTAAGAGTCCGCAAATCAGCGGGCGTCCACTCGCGGCGAACTACTTTTTTCTTCTTGGCCAAAGCGGCGCTCCTTCAGTGATGAGGGCGCGGTCTAACACATGACGCAGTGTGCGCAACCGGCATGGGGTTAAATTACCGCAAGCCGGTACTCACTCAACGGACAAGCGTTGTCCAACGACTTTCAAAATCGGACCCGCCAAGCCGATCAGACTAAAAACGACAGCTCGCCAATGCATCGCCAAGGAAGCCGGCAGGTTAGAGCGCCGCCGGGAGGTCAAAGGTTCGATCCTCAGCCGAGCAACCGGCAGGCGCCAGTTCGCACCGGGCGCTCAATTGGAACCTGTTCGACTATTGGCGTGTTCATCGACAAACAACTCTCAGGAGGTATCCTTGAACAAACTGCTTTTGTCGCTCGGGACAGCAACATTGATGGCGATCTCAATTGCCAACGCATCTGCGAAAGATAAGCAAAGCGAAACGTTCCTCAAGAAGGCAATCGAGGGCAACTTCGCTGAAGTGAGCATGGGAGAGCTGGCGCAGCAGAACGGCCAAAGCGATGCCGTCAAGTCGTATGGCAGAATGCTTTCCACAGACCATGCAGCCGCCAATCAGAAGGCTTTAGATGCTGCCCAGGGACTCGGAATGAACGCACCAAGCGGACCGAATGCGAAGCAAAAAGCCGAACATGACAAGATGTCAAAAATGTCCGGCGTGGGCTTCGACAAAATGTTCGCGACTCGCATGGTCGCAGACCACCAAAAGGATATCGCCGAGTACAAAAAGGCATCGAAAAGTAAGGATGCAGCGGGAGAATATGCTTCCGGCCAGATAGATACGTTGCAAAAGCATCTGGACACCGCAAAATCGTTGAAAGCCGCTGATTAATCCAACGTCGCGTCGCTGATCGCGGCAAGTCTAGCGGGCTCAGGGCGGCTGCGGCACCATTCAATTGGCGCTGCCGGCGCGGTCTTACGCGTCGCAGCAGCACGAGCCGCACGAAAAGGCCGCAGCGGCGGACCACCGCGGCCAGCCGCCGGGCGAAGCTCTTGGATAGAAGAGCAAAGTACAACAGGGGACTATAACGCATCATAGGCCGGCCGGGCATATACCCGAAGACAAAAAGAAGCATGGGTACATTGGCTTGGGCTGGGTCATCAGCGCTGTTATTGTTTGGCGTTGGCATTCGCCTCCGGCTCGACGGCCGGTTGATCGGTGTTGGAAACTACGGGTTCTCGCATGTCATCTTCGGACGCTTGCCGGTTTCTTTGAAACGCCCACGCGACCAGACCTGCCAGCACAAGGATGGCTCCGGCCAGCATCAGCCAATGGGGGTATTCGATCCTGGAAAGCATCGCTAATCTCGAGTTGAATTTTGCAGTGGCCTGATTGACCTAATGGCGGATTGACACCGCAGTTCCCCTGCCAAATTATCCCAAAAACTGGCGCCGGGGACGGCGCATGAAAGACTATCAGACTCACATCGAAAAGCTTCGGACAGACGCGGCGGAATGTGCCCTGATCCGCGATCTCGCGACGAGCCGTAGGTCTCGTTGAACTTCCCGAAATTAGTGGCGTACCAGGAGAATAGGCCGGAGGCGGCGAGCCACATGATCGTTGCGGCCGCGCTACCCCATGTGATCCAGCGCCAGCGCGGAGCCGCGCGGCTCGGACCGAACCGGTAGACGCAGGCAAGGGCCAGCGTCAAGACGACGAACATGACCGGCCATCGCGAGATGCGAACGACCAGGTCGGCGAAGTGGGAGAGCCCGAGACAATTCAGGACGACGGGGACGACCACGACGGCGGCGAGCGCCGCCACCACGAAGCCTATGGAAATGACCGTGAACGACAGTGATAAGGCATTCAGCTTTAGAAAGCCGCGTTTCTCACTCTCGCGGTACACGATGTTCAGTCGCACAGCGACTTCATGGCAGCGTTCGCGCTCCATAGCGATACCGCAAGCCCGATGGCGAAGGTGAAGCCGAGCGTTTGATTGCCCTTGGACGTGACCCGCGTGAACTGCTCGCGCGCCACCTCGATGGCGCCGCTGGGCACAACCCGGAGATTTGATCGAGATGCTTGGCGATGCTCCCCGGATCGGAAAAACGGCGACGAGAGCGGCGAGCGCGGGGAAGATCGCAAGGATTCAGTCGATAAACATCGCCCGGCTCGAGGTTTAGCACTTCGAATCTCTCTTGCTGCTCTTGCGTCAAGTGGACAGTTACAAGCTGCGCTGTCCACCCTTCCGAGACGGCTGCAAGTACCAGCGTGAGCGCCTGACTCGGCTTAGCCACTGCAACCCATATCTGCGTTGTTACTCCGCCAGCGGACAGGTCGTCCGCTGTCGCTTCGACGAATGTAAAAGAGTTGCCGAATGATTCTGCCATGACCGGCTAACGCGGGCACGAGGTCGCAGGTTCTGTTAGCGGCCAACTGAGGGCGGCCTTACTCTGCCGCCTGTTGGACGGTGCGGATTTGCTCTGCGCGTCTAGCTAGAACCTAATAGGCCTTTGCGACGTTACGCAGCGTTTCCTTAGGCCGTGAACCTATAAATCTTTCCCGGCGGACGGTTCGTTAGTGTCTGCTATTCCCCGATAGCGTCTAAATTCCGCAGCACAGCGAAATGACGCGATGGGCCAGAAACGAAAGTCGCCTTTCGGCTCAGTTCTTCAACGAAGGCACCGTACTGCGCTCTGCCATGACGAAACGTTGACACAGATCAAGCATTCACGGGGTTAGCCAGCGACAGTCGTTTCCCCTAACAGGGAAAGGAGATTGTTATGAAACAAATCGGGCTGAAACGAGCTTTGTTAGTCGCCGTCGTTGTCGCGTGCGGGGTTTCCGGTTCAGTTGGGTGGTCGAAAAATGACGGCCTCTCGCTGTTCGTCGATAGTGCCCAAGCACGTGTGGGGCGACCGCTGACCCCCGTGAGTGTCGCCGGCGTTGCACGTCGAACCACACGGCGGGCGGTGGTGGGCGGAGCGGTAGTAGGAGGAGCGGTGGTTGCTAGGCCACGCTGCGGGTATTACCCCTACGGACCATGCTATTAAAAGGCTGGCGGCTCCATGCTCGTTAATCCAAAAGTCCCGTGACGGAAATCCCCACGGGGCTTTGCTACGACCTGCAACCGCGACAGATGAACTGCCTAGAGACGGTCACTCGAGGCCGAATGACTGCGGTGGGTCAAAAGGTGACGGCGAACGCGCACTGACTTGAGGTCGGTCCGGCCATTAAGCGACTTCCGCAAGCTACCAACTTAGGCGGCTCAATTACGGTGCTGTCGGCGTTCCTCAGCCGCAATGACGGACAGAAGCTCATACTGGCTTGCGAGCCCGTTCAGGCTATTAGCGATGTTTTTGAGTATGGTCGCTGTCCTTGGTGAAACTCCAACTACTTGTGCTTTGTTTCCGGGAGCACTTCAGCTTCTTCACGGAGGCGTATGGCTTCTTCGGCGAGGCGTTCTTCAAGAGAGACAAAGTTTGTTTGATCCGGCGGCGATGCTTCATGACTGACCTCGGGTCCTAACCGTGGGGTCCGAATTCCGATTCCTAGTCCCGGCGAAGCCCTCCTCGTCGCTCGGAACCTTATGCCCAACAGGCAAACTTCGGTTCCGCAGAAATTCCGATTGCAGTTGAGATGAAGTTGGCGCTAAAATTCTTAGACCGGAGCTGGCATACTTCACTTAAATCTTTTACCCGGCTTGTTTGGACCATGCGCTGGCCGCAGCGATTGAACCTCCGCTGCGGCCTTCGTGGTTTAGCGAGCATTAAGCCTCGCCTTCGCGTCCTTAACCGCAAGCAACAACATTTGCCGGCAGCGTCGCGTCATGCTACTGTACCGCGCCCTGATGAACGCCACGTTCTTCTTCGCGGGTGTTGCCCCGTTGACCAAGCCATTGCGATAGAACGGTCCACACCCGCAAGCCGCAGCGGCTGGCTACTTGCTCCAGTCCCTCATATCCTCTCACGATGACAAAGGGAGAGAACCGCGCGGCTCGAAGGCCTACCACCAAGAGCGGATGCGCAAGATCGATGAGGAAGCCGAAGCCGAACGCGTGAAGGCAGATCTCGCAGAGCTTGAGGGTCTTCGCCGCTACCTTATCTTCGGCATCAAGGCACGCCGCAGCGGCAACCGCGAAAAGCTGATGAGGGCGATCGACGACTACGTCGAGGAAATGACCCCAGACCGAACCGCGCTCCACGGCAAGAACCACAAGTGCGGATAGGCCGGAATCTGTAGGGTGGTCCGGTAAAATGAGAATCGCTCTATAGCTGGCCGACATTTCTACGGCTGGGGGCCTGATGAAGCTGACCAATGATCGTCCTTACGCGGACCCGGAGGCCGCGGCGCGCAAACTGATCGAGATCGCCAAGAGCATCGAAGCGGTCCAGGACGGCCGCGTTTACATCGAGAAGATCAACGCGCCGTTTCTCTTCACACTCAAGGCAAGCGGCCAGAATTCGGCGCCGGCATCAAGCATGCAATCGATCAAGGTTGGCTTGAGCTTCATGAGAGCGGGACCTACGTCCGGATATTGGCGCCCGGTGACACGCTCCCGCCAGGCTGACCGCCCGTAAATTTCCCAAGTGGAGCAGCGAGGAACAAAGGTCGTCATATCGGCTTCTGAGTCTCGCTGGCTCGCCGCAACGAACTGGCGGAGCGGCCCCGGCCCATACCCCTGCCCCAGCCCGGCCGGAGCCCTCTCTCCGCCCACAGCGTCATGAAGTGCGTCGACTGCGAGGACGTCGGCTGAGGGCGGCCCTACCCCCCGCTGGCTTGCTTCCTTTCCAGCATCGCCATCTCGACTTGGTCTGCGAGAAGCGTGAGGTGGCTGGCAAGTCGGTCGAATACCGCGCGCTTAGCGGGATCGGCTGGGCGCGGTGATCGGCTTCATGACGTGGCTCTGGATCTCGGCGATCGTCGTCCTGCTGGGCGCCGAGCTAGACGCCGAGATGGAGCACCAGACTGCCCACGACACGACGGCGGGTGCACCAAAGCCGTTGGGTGCGCGTGGCGCCAAAATGGCGGATACGGCGCTGCGCGAAACGGACCTTGAGTTCGATCGCGGCCCGGGCGACCCACGGAAGGGGACAGTGCCCAAATTCCGGTGCGGCGTATCGGCCGTGGTCAAAGTCGGGGGACGGGTCCTAGCGGGCGACGCCGCTCTCGCCATCGTCCCTCATGCGCCTTGGCGCTTGCTGCCAGCTCTGTAGGTCGAGGCTCTACCAGCCGTGGGAATGAATGACCGGCAGTCCCTTGGGAAGCTCGGGATGCACCGCCGGCGCATGGCGGTCGATCTGAAGGGCAGGACGGGCTTCGACTACCGGCTGTCAATCAATCAGGCCGAACCTTCACGGTCGCTGCAGGAACGAAGCTATTCATATCTAAGTTGGAGCGCGCCGGGATGCCGAGACATTCCGGCTTCGTCGACGCCGGCGACAGCATCCTGCCCATTTTCCCAAAGCAGTGTTTCAAAGCGCAGCATCTTGCGAAGCCGCTGTCCTTCGGATCCGCTTTCAAAGCCGCTTCCTGATCGAAGCGAGGATAGCGCGCGCTCCCGCGCGGGTGTCAGCGCGCAAGATTTCTTCAAGCCTCGCCTCAAGTGGGGTGCCCTCGATGACGTAGCGCTGGCGTAGTTCAACGAGGGAATGTCGGGTCACTTTTAGCCTCGGATAGCGGTAATGCCGCGAGAAGTCGCCAAGCTTTGTGACAAATGTCTGAAATTCGCTGTCACGAAAGTAGAACTCTAATAGCCTTGGGAAGTGCTGCAAATCGTGGCATCTGTGCTGCCGATGCCACCGCGTTTAGACGAGCCTGAAACAAAAATGCCCCGCATGGCAGGGCATTTCAGTATGTCGAAATTACGCAGCCTCGGCCTCCTGATTGATCGCCGTCTTTGCGATTTCGGTCAGAGCCTCGTCGGTCGCCTCTTCTTCTTCGAGAGTTTGTTCAAGGAGCGAGACCGCTTCGTCAAGGCCAAGCTCCTCGGCCCAGGCAATCATGGTGCCGTAACGAGAAATCTCATAGTGCTCGACGGCCTGAGCGGCGGCAAGGAGGCCGGCGTCGAGAGCGAGCGAGCCCTTATATTCTTCCATGATCTCGGCGCCCTCATCCGTGATGCCTACGATTGCTGCACAGGTTTTACCCTGCGGCTTCTTCTCGATCACTGCGAACACCTTCTCCAGCCGCTCGATCTGGCCTTCGGTCTCGGTGCGGTGTTTTTCGAATGCTGCTTTCAGTTCTTCGTCTTGAGCAGCCTTTGCCATCTTCGGCAGGGTGGCCAGGATTTTTTTCTCAGCGAAGTAGATATCCTTGAGGGTATCGTGAAATAGGTCGTCGAGAGTCTTCGGCTCTTTTGCCATTTGCGCTTCTCCAATCTTTTGAGGTCGTCGCATCACCGCTGGTGAAGCTCGGCGGCTAACGAGGCCGCGTTGGAGTCGTTCCAATTCCGGTGGCGTTCCGTCACTGGATACAAGCCCACCGGGGTCTCTATCAGGATGCCAATCTCCGCCGTGGCGCGCACGCTTCGCCGAGCTGTTCCTGAGTGGGCTGCTTCTCCATTTGCTCCTTAACGAGGCAATTTGCACTTTGCGAAGGCGATAGGCATCGATGGCCCGGTTGGCCAGCATCAGCTTCCTGCGCTCGCCCTTCAGGACCATCTCATCGACAATCCTGAGCAGAAATTTGCTCGTCTCCGCAGCATCTACGATCTCGACGGTACGTTCGATGTAATCCCAGGAAATCTGGATGGATTTCTCAATCAGCCACGGAAGGGATTCGCTTCGTAGGTCAAAAGCACCCGCCGGGCCGAGATTCCTGCCGGCGGATAGCAACCTCGCGCGGCCTTTTGCGTTTGGCGTCCATGAGAAAGACCCATGACACGACAGACGATCGCCGCGGCGCTCCTGCCAGGAAGGAAGGCTTACCGCTTGGCGGGCGGGCCGCTCTTGTTTCCGGGAAGGCCCTTGACGCCCGAACTGTCCTGTTGCTGGACCGCCGAGTTGGAGGTGCCCGTAGTGGTCGCGTTCGCGGGCGGGCCGTTCTTATTGCCCGGTGCGCCGCTGACACCCGTGCCCGAGTTCTGCGCGCTCGGCTGCCCTGCGGGATTGGTCGTCCCCATCTGGCCCGGCATGTTCGCGGACCCGGGCTTTTGTTCTCCGACAACCCCGGACGCTCCGGAGTTGCGCGTTTTCACGCCCTTGTCGGCTTCTTCCTGAACAGCCTGGGGAGAATTCTGCTGCGCGTGTGCCGGCAATGCCGTTGCCGCGAGCAGGACGGAGAACGTCAAGTTTGCTATCCGCATAGATTCATCCTCCTGGTTTTGTTCGCCAGACAACTCGCGAGCTGACAGACATTTCCTCGGAGGAAGCGGATTATTTCAGAAGTTGCGCGAGTCGCCTGTTTGCGGCGCGGCGTTTGGAGCCCTGCCTCGTCAGAGGCGATCTGACTTGCGAATATTGCGGCAATGCCGAAGACATCGCTGGATGGCGCCTTGCCGCACAAGCTGGCCGCTCGCCGCCTAAAAATGAAGGGGAATAACGGGCGGCGGCCCGCCGGCGATGTCCACACCCACGACGCGCAGTAGTCTGCGCGCGTTCCAAGGCCATATCCGTTGTGGATTTGACTCATGACCGAGGCCTCGGTTCGGTGGCGGCATGCCTCGATCCACTCGACGCCATGACACGCTTGGCCACCGTGCTGACGGCCGCCCGGTCAAAGATCACGCTGGGCGAGATGCGCGAGAGCGGCGTTCGCGACCTGCTCGTTTTCTGCCAAGACTACAGGTGCAGTCGCAATGTGAAGCTCTCGGCTGTCTACGTCGATCGATGGCCGGACAAGATCCGGCTGCCCGATCTGGAGCCGCGGTTCATCTGCCAGGTCTGCGGCAAGCGGGGGGCCATTCTCAGGGGTGGCAGCAACGCAACAAGGAAGGCAATACGGTTTCATGACGAAGGGCTGGGCGCGACCGTTCGAGGATCTGATTGAGGTCGACGGCCGCGAGCTCGTGACACTGCTCGACGCCGGCGAATACATCGCTGCGCTGCCGAAGAAAGAGACGACACTCCCGAATGGCGTGCCGCGATGGAGGCCCTGTTGCTGGTCGTCGAGCGCGGCGGTCCGACCATGCTTGCCCGTATCGGCATCGTACGGGCGCTGAACCGACACTACGTCCAGGAGTTCAACCCGAAGGGCAAAGACCCACACTGGAGCCGGCGCAAGCTGAAGAGAGATCTCTGAAAGAGGCTGCCCACTGAGGCGGCCTTATTCGTTCCAAATACGCTCGCCGCAATTGCACTCGAATGCCCGAACGACTGCTTGCCTGTCTGGAAAATGCACTACTCCGACTAACTCCATCGTTGCACCGCAAGCGCCGCATTCCCTGCTCGAATTTTCTTCCAACTCCGCAATTTTCTCCGCTCTGAATATTTCCATCAAGCAACTCCTGATAAGTCCATCTGAGGCCCGGGAGACACGCAATTAAATCAGATGCCTCCAATATAAATGGCTTTTAAATCCGACAATATCTAATTTAAAATTCAGATTTCATTAATCAAGTGAATTCAGGGTACCCGGCGGGACGGGGCCGTGGGGGACATTCGCGGTCTTGCGCTCGGGAGAGCCCGCCAGCTAGCCAGCCCCGCGGTGCTCTCCCTTCGCGCATATGGTTCAGATTAATTACTAATTTGATTTGTGATCTAAATCATATTGCAGCTGCTCAGACGCCCGCTATCATCTCCGTCACCGGAGCCGGCTGCATATTTCACTTAGATCGTTTTCACCCGGACTTTTTGACACGGCGCGGGCCGCAGCGGTTTAAACCTCCCGCTGCGGCCCTTCGAATTTGGCCCGCCAGCGTGACCTCGGGAGGCCGCCAACTGGGGCGGCCCTGCATCTTACAGTCTGAAGAACAACATAGACGTTAGGACCGTCGAATAGACGCATAGTCCAATGAAATATCAGGTCGGAGCTCTGAGGCCGGGCGACCTGAGCCAGTCGCTGATGTGTAAGCCGGTCTCGGTTTGGCGAGCCCTACGGATGGTGGCATCGCGCACAGGCCCATGAGGAAGCAGTTCGGCTTCCTCGCGCAGCCGTGTGGCTTGTTCGGCAAGGCGCTCTTCAAGGGACGTGGTTTGCTTGATACGGGTCGCTGCATGGCGCTGCTCCTTTCTAGAGGAGGCGGGAGCGCGTGATGGCGTTCTCATCACAGATGAAAGCCGAGGCCCGGTCTGTGACGGAAAAACCTCCCCAGCATTTGTGGACGCCGCGACCACATAGGTTAACGATTTAGATCTGCTCACGCCCGGCAGGAACAGTGGCCGCGCTCTGCTATTTGGTTGTCGCTGGCTATCTGCCGAGCTGGCGGAGCGGCTCCGGCCCATTCTCCTCAGCCCAAGCCGGGGCCGCCTCTCCCATTGAAAAGGGCTGACGCGTCCTCACGCCTCGTCCATTGGGAAATTTACCGATGCTCGCCTTTGTCGCTTGAGGCGCCAGTAACCGACCAGCGCGCGCCACTCCATCACAATGACTATGGTGCCAACTGCCGAAGTCCCGAACACAGACATTATCAGGATCATTTCGAGCATCGAATCACCTCGCGTCGCGGCGAGGTTCCTAAGTACCAAACTGTACAGTTCGTTCCACAACCCAAACCGAGAAAAGGGCCGCCAGCGTGAACCCGACGAGATGAGGCCGCCAACTGAGGCGGCCTTACGTTTCCGTCGCCTTGCTCTGCTCTAGCATTGAGATCGTCACTTGATCCGCTAGAGTTGTGAGCTGTTTGAAGAGCCGGTCGAATACTTGCCGTTTGGCTTTGTCCGTCGCAAGATCGCGGATGAACGCACATTCGGCGGCGTCCTTCCGCAGCTTCTCTATCTGAGCTTCGTATTCCTTCATGGCGCACCCGATGCCACTTTTTCCCGATCGTGCGTACGGGCTGGCGTGCGGTCAAAAGTCAACGTCGTAGCGCGCTGATCTACTTCGCGTTCGCTGCTTTGCCCGAGGACGATCGGCTCTTTCCCTTCGATGACTGACATAGAACTGTGCCGGCCTTTGAGCCGGCAGAGTTGAGCTAGATTATAGACCGGCGGGCACCGGTCGCTCGTAACGACAGCACGAAGGCCCGCCAGCATGACCGGCGGTCCTTTGCTTTTCCACACCCAGGCCGCGCAGTAGTTCGCGCGCCCACTGAGGCGCCCTCTGTCTACGTAGCGAATTGACTAGCTATTGGTGCGGATTGCGCGCGTAGTTATTGCAGGAGCACCCCAGATGGTTTCGACCGATCACTTCCGCCACGAACTGCGTGCCCAGTTGGCCCGCGCGGCCATAGGCGGTGGGATAGACCTTCTGATCAACTCGGCGAAACTGCCGCTCCATGATCAATGGTAGTTCCGGGGCGGCTTTCTGATGCGACGCCATGGAAGCAGAATTTATGACTGGCGATACGCTGCTTCTCGATCGAACGAACGGCGCGGGGATGACGGTCCGTTATCTTCTACCTCGAATTGTCGGCGTCTAGATCTACGCCCAGATCAAATTAGGTCACTGTCGTCGTCAATCCAGGCACTGAGGCTCGGAACAAGGTCAGCGCCCCGCGAGGCATGAGGGGAGCATCACATGAATGCTGAGAAATATCGCATAAAAGCGCTAGCGTGCGAGAAGCTTGCGCACGAGGCAACTGTCGAGCACATCGCGATCTTCGCCACGGTCGGCTGCGAAAGCGTGGTTTGAAAGAGAACGATCCTTCTGCACTCCTCCGCTGTGCGCATTGCACCATCGCCAATAGCAGGGCAGTACAGCGCAACTTACTTGACAGGCAAAGTCGGCGCCTGCTGAGCGGCTTACTCGATGGGGTGAAGTGCGCTCTTCTCGGCTTCTACTTTTTTGGTCATCACGCCGATGGCAGCGACCGTTTGAGTATCGTTCACATTGGCAGCCAAGAATTCCAGATGGCTGATCCGTTTGTCGAATTCCACGCACTTATCGCACATGCTTACCATCCCGCGGTGGGAGCGTGAGCACGTGGAAACTCGCAGTCACCGGCAGCGGCCAAAGGTTGGATACGATGATAAGTCAACAACAGACCCGGCCGGGCCACGTTCCTATCGGCCCCGCCACTAAGGGCTCATCCTTTGGCTTTGAACTCGCAAATCCTGCGATTGAGTTGCCAGAGCTCTACGTCATGACCGTCCACGAGATTTTCTGCCTGCTCTTTTGCGGGAACGCTCCAAGCGAGCCGACGAGGTGCACTATGTGATGGGGGTGCCAGCTTGATGTAAGACCGCGCGAAATGGGGAAAAGCCGCAGGGTGGTTCCAGCTCGGAGACGGACCCATGTCGGGCTTCTCCTTAGGAACGTTCGCACGCGACTTCGCTTGATAACCACAACGTCAAACGGAGTTGGAACATGCGAAAGACAATTTTCTCGATGGCCATCTGTGCGCTGCTCGCTGGTGCGTCGATCGGTTTCGCGCACGCGCAGGCAGGTGGACCGGGCGGCGCCGGAGCCGGCGCTGGCACAGGCGGCGCGGCGTTATCAGCAGGTACGACAGGTTCGGGAACATCTTCGTCCGGCGGGGGAGCGGCCGGTGCCCCGACCACGGGGGCAGGCGCAAATACTAACCCGAAAACAGGCAATACCGACGCAAGAACCGGAATCTCCAACGGCATTGCCGCGCCTCAGCCCGGACCAAATCGGTGATCGACTAGGCGGGAGCGACAACAGCTTTCCAATGATGAAGGGCCGCCTTGATGGGCGGCCCTTCCTGAGTTTTTACCTCTTCAATCGACGGCGGTGCGTAATCAGCCGTTGCCGGTCGCGCTTCCTGTGCCGTCTGCGCCGGCGCCTCATCACGTCGGCCCGTGCTTGCCGTATTTCGCAATCTCGCGAAGGGACATGCGCATCGTTTGAAGGAGGCTGAGATCGTAGCTCCGGAACGAGAAGGTGTGCATGTTCAGGTGGCCGGAGGATTTATAGCTTGGCGACCGCCACCGCGCCGGGTCGTGATCGAATGACGGATTGTGCGGCTCGCAGATGTTCGAGGCCGGACGGTTGCCGGGGAATGCGATGATGTTTCTCATTGCGGGTCTCCCGCGTTGGCCTTGAAGCCTGCCGAAGCGGATAGGCGCTGGACGGGCATAGGGGTCTCGCTGGCGCGTTCTCCCGTTACAGGCTGTCTGGTGGCGGAGTGGGATAAAACGAATCCGGGGCTTCGCTATAGCGCGTGGCGGTTGTTCGGGTTGTCGGAATGCAGACGTGTTTAGGGGTGGCGTGCTATGCACGCGGTCAGCCTGGGTCATTTGGATTTCCGTCCTTTGTGGTCGAGGTTAGAGCCGAGTGGAAGTTGCTGCTTCCGTCTCGGCTCGAATTCTTGTAAACTAAAATTATGAAGAGATCAATTTCCGTAAACAAAAAATCGCGGGGCCGGCCAAAGAAGGCTGGCGGGGTGGATCCCGTAAGCGCTGTTCGTCTGCCTGCCGACGTAACAGCGGAGGTTGATGCCTGGGGTGAGGCGCGCGAGCTAAGCCGTTCCGAGGCCATCCGCCGGCTGGTCGAGATCGGGCTTACCGTAAAGACGCCCGCGCGGACCGCCGCCAGCAAGCCCGACCGGAAGTTGCGCGCTCAGGAGCTCGCCACAAAGGTGATCGAAAAGATTATCGATCCCGCTGCACTGCCGGAAGAACAGGCCCAGCGCCGACGACGGCTAACCAAGGGGCCGACAGAGTTTCGCGGGGCTCGCCTTGATCAGCCGATGGTGAAGAAATGACGACGGCCGACCAATACCGATTGAACGCCGCCAACTGCGCTCAGATGGCTGAAGCGGCTGAAGATGAGCCGGACAGAAATCGGTTCAAGCGAATGGAAGCGGCATGGCGCGCTTTGGCGGAAGAGCAAGACTGGTTAGACGGAGATAAGCCGTCCTTGAAGCCGCCCTCCGCCTAATCTACTCAAAGTGGCGCGCCAAGCAGCGTCCCATTTCCAACGTCTCGGACGCAATCCGTCAATTGATCGAAGCTGGATTAAAGGCGACGATCTCCAAGAAATAGACGCCGCGACCGCTACGGCGAGCGCTTTTTCTTGTTGATCGGAGCTGGCGCAGCGCCCTTAAGGTCTTTCCAAATATTCCAGAGTCGTTGCCGCAGTTGCTCCGTGCTGCCCGGGGCCTGTCGAGCATAGAGAGCAGTGTGCTCAGCTATGTGATCTGGCCATGCTGCGTCGAAGTCGTCTCGTCTTCCCAGCGATAGCGCTGTCGGGGATAATCCGCCCCCGCGGGAGCAGCTTTACGCGCCTCATAGCCTCGTTCCCACGCGGTGACTGGGTCCTCCTCCGGAACGCTCGATGCCGCGACTAATCCTGACGCCTTGTCTAATGCCAGGTCGATGGCTTTTTTGTCCCAGCGACGGCCGATCGCAGGCTTAGGCATCAAACCGGCGGCCACCCACTTCGACCATGTATTTAGTGTAATCCCGCAATAGCTTGCGGCGTCTGTGCCGGATAGCAGGCGCGGAGGGAATGACGGCTGTGTCATGGCGCATCGAACATGCGGTCCAGCGGGTTCACAGCGTTTTCCACGTTCGGAAGGTCGGTAAAGGCCGCCTCGATGCGCAGCCGGTCCCAAATCACCCGTCCGTCGATTTTCTTCGGCTTGGGCATCCGGCCGTCGGCGACCATCTCGTCAAATTTGGGGTGCCGATTCCGACATAACGGGCAGCTTCGTCGCGTGACATGCCGCGCGGTGCATAGGAAAAGGAGTCAGGACGAGTCACCGCACCCTCTCCATTTCCACTCGCTTCAATAGCTATCGCTTCGATGCTGCGAGGTCTTCGCCCGATCTGTATGCTTCAATGCGGTCAATTCGCGATCCCTTTCCAGCGTCTTCCAGGGCCCGCTCAAAGCCGACAATCCTTAGATTTGTGGCCTCCGCCCCGATTGCACTCGGCGCGATGTGTACTGCGGCCCCGGTCCGCGGAGTGGAGGGCTGCCAAGCGGGCGCATGCACAGACGGCGTTTGTCGCTGCTGTTCGCGATGGCGACCCGCACGCGGCGCAGATCGGCGACGTCGGCATGATCTGGACCGAGTACAACGGTCAAAGAGTTCTTGCCACCGTCGTTTGCCGAAAGCGCGGGTGGTTCGTCGGCCGCAACGAAACTGGTGTGAGCTTCATTGAAGCAAATCACGTTGCGTTCGTGTGGTCAGTGCTCGACGACGCTCTGTTTCCGACCATCTCCGAACATCGCGTCATGCAGATGGGCCAGGCCGGGTTCGGCCGGCCGGTTCAAATGACGCAAGATCCGATTTCCATCGCTGTCCTGACGTTCGTCGGCATCGACGCAGTCGCCGGATCGGTTGCCGTTGCCGTTACCACGTTCCTGATCACCACGGCCGTTTCGCGCGGCGTCTCCATTTCCAGGGGGGACTATGACCGCGGCTAATTTGGTCGTCTTGTGCAATTGCGTCCACCTCGTCACGGACGGCCTGAATTCGCGCGATGGAGCGCCGCACTCGGTTAAGCATAAAGTCCTGCCGCTGCCTCATCTTGGTGTGGCCGTTGCCGTGCGTGGCACGCGTCCCGCAATGGGCATTTGCTGGGAATTGATCTCTGCCGGATCTCTCTCTCTTATGACGATCTGCGCAATAACATCGCGTCCATTATTCAGCCGACATTCGACGCGCAGCGACCGCTGCTGAAAGCACACTTTGGCGCGGATGCGTTGTACGGCTGCGAGATCGTCGACCGGCTGGTCAGAAAGCCGCGGTCCGGCGGGCTTCGTACTTGGCACCAGCGACTTGAACGCGGCCTACGGTCTTCACCCGTGGAAGCCTTACGATATCACCGGAACGTTTTACTCTCCATTGTCGCCGGATTTGGCGGGCGACTTCGCTCGCCTGCAACTCGAATTCGACGACCGCCGCGCCGTCGCGCTTGTCGATCAGCAAGGACGTCTGCGACCGCAGGATGTTGGCGGCTTTGTCCAACTCACCACGGTGCGAGAGTTCGGCATTGAAACCCGAATTTTGAAACGGTGGAAAGAAGGCGAACGACCCGCCCGACCTCGAAAGTTTGCACGAGATAGTGTGCAAGCAGTACACGCAATTTCGCAATGAGGGCGGCAAGCTTTCGCAAATTTGGTTCTGAAGGCGGGCCGCCGTCTCACCCGAGCATTGCGAACCAGTTCAGGATCTTCCAGAAAACCCACGCTAGCGCGCTCATCCATCCAAGCATTGCCACTACGCACGCAATGGCCCAAATGGTGCGGGCGGGCCAGCGGCGCATTCTCGGCCGCTGGGCGATGCTTGCTGCCTCCGCGTGACTCAACTTTCCCTCGCGCCTTTCATTGGTCTTAGTGGCCTTGGAAAGTTCGTTGATCACGCTCATAACGCCGGCATTCTACCGTCCTCGGGCTGCACGGATTAATGGACGGCTGATCTAGATGTTCCTGAGGCCAATGACCGCTGGCGAGAGCCGTGGTGTAGCAACGCTACGTGGGAAAGCTGTTCTACGGAATTCTTCGGCGGCTCGGGCAGGCTTGCCTCTTTCTGCGCTGTTTCCTCGATTAGCAACACCAGAGCGCGGCGCGTGCCCTGGTTCCTTATTTTCTGAAATGCTTTGATCAAGCGAAGCATCTCGAGATCTTCGACACCCATGGACATTGAACGATCCGCGTGCTGCCGTATTGCTTCGGTTTGAGAAACAAAGCCGACGAGCGGAGTATGATCGCTCGCCGGCTCCGTTGGGGTAATCCCGGACTGGGGTGTCGGGGGCAATGTCCGGTAACGCCAACCTACTCAGACCGCCGAGGCGCGCAACTGAACTCCGGAATTAAGCTTGAGCGGTAGGGTAAATGCGCACGCGTTCGGACCCGCGCGCGACGCTCGCAGGCCGGGCCTTTATCGCTATGTAGAAATACACCAAAGCGCGGCAAAGCCAGACGCGACGATAAATAGAACGTCGATGCTGCCTACCAGCGCGAGAACCTCAGGATCGGACGCTGCGATGTAGGTCAAACAAATCAAGCCGAGTCCGACAATGGCAAAGAAACAGAACAGCTTGAACTTCATGCACTAAACGTCCGATATTCCAAGGCAGTCACCGCCCAGCTTTCTTATCTCGCCAAACCCAACTCTCTCCCGCACGAGTCTGGCGCCGAGACTGCCGGACGGTATGTGGTCAGTTGTTTTTCTTCCCAGCGTTTCGTGGCTTTAAAACTCGAATGTTCGACGCGACCCGAGAAAGTTCAGCCTCAATCTCAGCCGTCGCGACCTCCAGCCTCAGCTTTCGCAATAGCTCCATCGCCATTTCAATTTCTGTGTCTGATAGCCGTTTAGAAGGGTTTAGGAAGGGAATCTTCATACTGCCGTCCGTCGGGAAAAACAGGCAACGACGGAGCGATCCCGAAGTTCCTGCCAGGGAGCGGATGTATTGGGAGCTCAAAACCTGCGGTCGCGTCGGGGTGCGCCGCGTCCCCATAAAAGAAGAAGGCCGCAGCGATTGAGTGTGCTGCGGCCCGCGCCATGGTCAAAAAAATCCGGGTGAAAAAGATCTAAGTGAAATATGAAGCCAGCCCCGGTAACGACCTCTTAACCGAGCATCATTCCCGACGCGACTCCTTTTTCGCCAGTTCCGAAAATGAAACCTGCGACGTCCTTAACCTGATTGGTGAGGAAAGGCACCGCCGGGGCTGGCTAGTTAGCGGGCCTTCCACCCAAGTACAGGGTGCTCACGCGCCCCGACTTTCCGAGATCGTCGAGTTATCACTCAGCGCACGATTCGACGCCAGCTGAAATTTCGCGGGCTTTAACCCCTCGTGGCCTGATTTGATTTGGGAACAACTTAACTTTTGTTATATCCACGATCCGATGCATTGGAGTGCCGTGGAAGATCAGCAACAGCCGCCAAAGCGCGACAATCATCCACCTGACTGCTCAAATTGCAGCAAGCCAACTCGCTTCATGACGTCGATCCTGGACGTCAAAAACAACAGGTCGGTGCCGATCTTTTTCTGCGACGCCTGCCGCAAGGAAGTCTGGGAGTAAGGGCGTTGCCGACATCGACTGAGTATCGGGAAAGCGCCGATCACTGCCGACGCCTTGCAGCCGAGACACACGACCAGCAAGAGCGCGAGACCCTCCTAAAGATGGCCACCCAATGGGACCATCTGGCCGACTACAAAGGCCGGATCGAGAAGCCAGACTAGGGTCGCCGCAGCGGGCGCCTCTTTCATTGATCGATCTTCAGCTTCCGCCGGCCTGTAACGCAAATAGGAACGTCCCGTTGGCGGCAGGCTTATGGCTTGCGGTGACTGTCTCGGTCCCACGAGACACAGCCTGTCCGGAGGCCCCAGCATCATCATGCCCCCCGGCTCGATGCTGGGGCCGAGGGACGGCCAGCGTCGGACATTCGTTGCAGCGACTCGATAGCTTTCCGGTAATCCTCGGCCACCTTGAGAAGACCCTCGCGCTCATGCTTGCGCCTGGTCTCTGCAAGCCCGTTCGAGCCTGCGGAATTCCTTTAATTCCCGGTTCAAACGATAGCTTCTCGGACTCGAGGGACGTGATAACCCACGAAAGGCGGGGCGACCTCAACGCGAACGTATCGAATTGCCGAAAGTTCCCGCAATATCAAATATCAATCTACCTTCACCCGTCGCGCCGATCATGCGGAACGTCGCGGCGCGGGCCGCAGGGATCTGTAGCGGCCTTATTTCCTGCAACGTTCTTATTCGTGCCCGGGTACTTGCCTGCTACCTACCTCAGTGGCCTAGTTTGAAAATCACGGTGGCCTAATTTCTTTTGACGTGTTTTTAGAGAGACTCTAAAATCGTTCTCGCTTCGTAACGTGCGGCGCTTTGGAGCGGAGAATGCGGGGGTTTCGGGCTTACATAATCGACGCAGACGGTCACATAGCGCTTCGAATCGACATTGAAGCGCTAGACGAAACGGCCGCAAGGGACAGGGCCAAACAGCTAGTAAACGGCCATGCTGTAGAGCTTTGGGAAGGCGCAACCAAGATTGCTCGGTTTGAGCCAATCCAGAGACACTAAGATGGAAGGGCGACCGAGCGCCGCCAGCTCGGGGAGTAAGGCCGCCTTGAGTAAAAACATGGGCTGGTCCGAAATCACGTTCTACGCAGTGCTGGCTGCTGGCGTCGTCACGGCGATAGTCGGCGCGGGGCCGTGATCACCGACAAGTAGGCCGGCCACCTCAACCGCCGAAAAAGAACCTGATTGCTAGTGTGATGTTCCAAGCCAAATAGCCCGCGAGGATGGCGAGAAGGACGTCTCGAATATGCGGTATCTCTCGCCAGCTCATGGTGTGTAGTCGCGCAGGGGACGCCAGATCATCCAAAAGGAAAAAAAGCCCCAGCTCAGTTGGGGTCAGAGCGAGCTGGGGCTAGCGAGCGCCCTTGGGTAAGGGCATCGGGAAAACGTGGCAATTCAGCCAACGTTCCTTGCGTTGCGCGCGTCGGGGGCTGTGGAAAAGTGAGGGTGTCGGAATCTCCGGATCCCACACCTCAAGGCAGCAGTACCTCACCCTTCGCGTCACGCCCCGCACGATCGGCGGCATCGTCGCCCTCGCGAAGGCCATTGCCGACCGCGCGGTCGCGAACGGCTTGATCCTGCCGAGCGAGGCGAACCTCACCTACATGCGCGCTCTCCGCGATTGTCGACTGGCGCGCGGCGGCATCGGACACATCAAGTGGTACGTGCCCTGTTCCGAAGTGTCCGGCGCCTAGACGTCACCGACATCGATCTCACGCCCGGCGGCCAGTGATGGCCTACCGGGCTCGGGGCCGTGAGGACGCCTTCCGTGGCGTCGGGCCTGGAGGTTACAATGGCTGCTTCGAAGTTAGTGCTTGAGGGCTCGGATATCGTTTTCCGGCTTCCCGTTGCGCGTCTGATCGAGCTCGTTAACGCGGGCGTCGGCGGAGAGTTCGAAGTCGTCGACGAGGATGCGTTCGTCGACGATGTCATCGAGATGCTGAACAACGAAATCGAGAGAATTCCCGGCGGCACGACGGAGATCGAGCAGATGTTCGCGCTCGAGGCCGAGCACGTCTACGACGACGGCGCGGACTCGGTCCGCGAGCTCGGCGTCATCGAGCCGCGTGGCGACGACATGCTGGCGCAGAGGAGCTGATGGCCAAGCTCTCGCCCCGCGGCGCCCGCATCAAAGCCGCATCAGAGGCGGCCTACGGCACGCGCGGCCTTTCGAGGCTCGCGGAGGTCGCCGGCGTCTCGAAGCAGTTGCTGTCGTTCATAGTCGCCGGCGACCGCGAAGTGACCGACGACGTGTACCGCAAGATTGTCTGGGCGTTATTCAAAGAGGCCACTCGCATGTACGAGTCGGCCGGAAAAATCGAAATGATCGCGAGCAAGATGCTGCGCGAACTGGAGGAGTAGAGATGGCTGGCACTCAATTCGAAGCGAAGCTGGACGAAGATGGAATCGTCGTTAGGATTCCGCTCGCGGCGATCATGGCCTTAATCGAGAAAGAGAACTTGGGCGCGCCCGACAAGATCGTCGTCGTCGATGCCAACCGCATGTTGGACGGCTTCTGCAACGAGATCATCGTCGGAACGCTTTTCAAGGAACAGATCCTGGCGCAGGTCGATGCCATGATCGAAATGGGCTACAAGTGCGTGTCCGTCAAGCGTGCCCAGCGCGATCGCGCGGGCAGACTGCAGTCGAAAAACGATGGCGCGTGCGTCCTGCAGTCACCTTCCGACTCCGGGCGGGTAAACCACCGATACCCTCATGAGCAAGACGGCCCCGGCATCACGCTGGGGCCTTCTTGTATCTGCGCTCGCGGATCTCGCGCCGAATCAGCTCTGCGTTGAGCAGCGCGGCGTCCTCCTTGATGGCCTTCGCGGCCCAGCCGGCGCTTCGCGGACAAGAGCGGCGGCCAGCGCGACCGATACGGTCGCTGGCCGAGCCTATGGACCGACATCACTCGCAACAACTTCGCTGCCACCAAGGCCGCCCACCCGGGCTCGGACGCCCTCTTCAGCATTTACGACTTCGACAGGCTGAAGGAACACGACCGCGCCAAGCGCGACCATGAGATCAAGAACGTCCGCGACGAGATACGCGTCCAGAAGGCCCGCTACGTCGGCTGGAAGCAGACCCACCGTTGGGACGCGGTCGCCAAGGAATGGGTAGAGCTCGAAATCGTTGAGATGGGGCATGGTTGAGCTCTCTCCGCGCGCCGCCCGCATCAAAGCCGCCACCGAGACGGCGTTCGGCCTGCGCGGCCTGACGCAACTTGCGGCGGCGGCCGGCGTATCGCAGCAGCTGCTGTCGTTCATCGTGCGCGGCGACCGGATCGTCAGCGATGACGTCTATCGCAAGGTGGCAGACGCGCTGCTCGACCGCCCGCATGCACAAGGCGGCGGACAAATTAGCGAGACGGCGGGCAGGATGTTCGCCGAGCTGAAGGAGTAGAGATGACATTCACCTCGCACCAGGCGTTCCGGATGTTGCGCGAGCGCGGCATCACCGAGATGAAGGTCAGTCTGCCGAAGCTAGAGGTCGTCGAACGCGGCGACGATCGGGCCGTCTATTTCTACAAGAACATGTCGTTCTCCGTCGACGGCGCCGGCAACGTCATCACGTTGCGGGAGGAGATCGAGATGCATCTCGCGAAGATCAAGCCGAAGAAGCGGTGATTTGGGTGGCCCGCCTCGCGCGCGAGACCTTCCGCGCCACCTTGGCCGCATCGTCGGCGGCGATCTGCTCGGCGGTCCGGCGCTGGACGCGATACGGCGCGGCAGGCTTTCCGAGAGCGGGGATGTAGAAGCGCGGGTACTTCTCGATCTCGGCGGACATGGTCGCGACCCAGCGGTCGCCGTAGTCGTGCATGATTGCCTCGGGCAGCTCGTTAGAGCAGTCACTTTTTAGATTGAGGACGCCAATGAACCGACACGTTTCAATATTTCTGGTCGAGGACGATGTCCTGATCAGGATGATTGTCTCGGATATGCTCGCAGAACTGGGCGACCGCGTGATTGCGGAGGCCGGCGCTATCGACGAAGCTCTGCCCAACGCTGCATCGGCCGACTTCGAACTCGCGATTCTCGATGTGAACGTCAACGGTGTGAAGGTTACGCCCGTCGCCCAGATGATCAAGGCGCGCAATTGCCCTATCATCTTCGCCACCGGATACGGCTTCGCCGGTTTGCCGGATGAATTTTACGATTATCCTGCGCTGCAAAAGCCGTTTCAAATCGATGCTCTCGCGAAGGCGATCGACGATGTCTCGAAGACGTCCGATTAGCTGCTCCTGGTCCAACGGGCTCACGGCCGCCAAAGCCGGTCCGCCGGGAACATTTGGCAATCCGCCGAATTTCCAAAAGATCGATCATGGAGAACACACGATGAAATACGCTTTGGCAATTGCCGCTGTTGTTACCCTCGCTACCCCTGCCTTCGCAGACGAAGTCGGAGTTCACGTCGGTCCCGTCGGCGCGGGCGTGACTACCGGCGAGTCTCACCGCGACTACGACCGTGACAGGACGACCACGGTGGTCAAAGAGCGTGAGCCGGCCGACCGCACGACGGTCATCAAGAAGGAGCACGACGAACCACGCGAAAAGACGATCATCAAAGAGCAGGACTAAACCGGGTCGTATGTCTTGTTGAGAGCCGTCTTTGGCAGATTTGCTAGGGCGGCTTTTTACGCAGCTGGAGCGAGCGGATCCGGGCATTTCGCGGCTGCGGAAGCCGCGCGCGCCCAACGATCATCCGTATGTTCGCGCACCATCCGGTCGGACTTGCGGCACACCCTTTCCGGCTTGGAAGGTCAGATTTGCTGACCCTCAAAACGATCCGCATTTCGGGAAAACTTGGCTACTCTAGAGCTTTTCCGCCTTGGGGGCGCCTCATGTTCGTTACGGCTACCACCGCGCTATTGCGCGCGGTCCTCGACGAAGTTTGCGAAGGCATTTCGTCACGCGAGACCGGTGCGCGTTCGCACGTGGCCGCGAGAATTCTCGAAGCTGCAAGCCGCGGGGAAGTCTCGCCGGAAGGCCTCAGGCAGGTCGGACGCCAGGCTTTGTCGCAGGCGCCGACCATGTGGCGTTGACAGGTCGAGGGTCGTGTGAACTTCCAAGTTACGGTGTTGAAGATACTTGTGAGTTATCGGCTGGCTTCGCGGTGATGGACGACATCAAACGCGACATGGCAATCCTGGCCACCAGCGGCCGGGAGTGGGCCGACCGCACCAGACGGCTGGCGGCGCGAGTGCCCGATCTCGATGTCTTTTCCCAAGGCCTGGTCGAGCGCCAAAGCGGAGGTTGGAGGATCACCGAGAAGGGACGGATCGTGCTCGAATTCATGGAGGCGCGTCAGGACGTCGAGCAGCCGGTCATGGTTGCTGACACAGACCAAGCCTCCGTGCCACCTTTGCCGCGCGCCGCCGAGCGGGCAAAGCGGCGACGCGAACGCCGCGAGCGTCGCCGCGAAGGACGCGAGCGAGCTCGGGCGAACGTCTCTTGAGTCTGTCACGACGCCGGTCGCTTGACCCGAGGCGAGAGGGGACTACCGCATCTCAGCGTCGAGGATTCGGCGCTCGTCAAATACGCGCGACGATCGTTCGGAATTGCTCGCGCGCCACAACGGCGGCCGGCTGTTCGTCAGGCGCGAGCGGCCCCGACAGTATCGGCCATCTTCGCCCCCCGGGCGCCCATCGGCTTCGGCGCGCCGGTCGTGGTGTCTCGGGCGGTTTGATGCTCCATCTCGGCATTCAGCTCAGCCCCCAGCAATATCGCAATGGCCGAGATCCAGAGCCAAGTCATGAAGCCTATCGCCGCGCCCAAGGATCCGTATGTCTCGTTGAACGTGCCGAAGTTGGCCGCATAGAATGAGAACAAAGCTGAGGCGACGAGCCACAGAAGCGTGGCGACGACGCTGCCCCATGTCAGCCATCTCCAGCGCGGGGCTTCGCGGCTGGGCCCGAACCGGTAGACGCAGGCGAGGCCGATTACGACCGCGAAGAACAGGACGGGCCATCTTGCCCACCGGATGGCGTGCTCGGCGATATCCGAGAGCCATACGTAGTTAAGGACGACCGGTACGGCTACGACGGCCCCGAG
Organism: Bradyrhizobium sp. McL0616; assembly: GCF_049993385.1. Lineage (NCBI taxonomy): Bacteria > Pseudomonadati > Pseudomonadota > Alphaproteobacteria > Hyphomicrobiales > Nitrobacteraceae > Bradyrhizobium > Bradyrhizobium sp. McL0616. The sequence goes on along the minus strand of NZ_CP188255.1, from coordinate 7,438,830 downwards.
GGCAATCAGGACGAACGTGATGGCGGCCACGGTAAACGACAGTGAAATGACGTTGAGCCTTAGAAAGCCTCGCTTTTCCTGCTCGCCGTAGACGATATTTAGCGTGTCGAACAGAGACTTCATCGCGGCGTTCGCACTCCACAGGGAGATCAGCAGCCCGACCACGAATGTTAGTCCGAGCGTACGGTCGCCCTTCGTCGCCACTCGCGTGAGCTGCTCGCGCGCGATGTCGATGGCGCCGGCCGGAACGAACCCGGATATCTCGTCGAGGTGCTTCGCAATGCTGCCGGGGTCGGAAAAGAATCCGTAAATCGAGACGAGAGCCGCGAGAGCAGGGAAGATCGCCAGAATGCTGTAGTAGGTCATGCCGGCGGCCAGGGCCAAAATGCGGTGATCGCCGATGTTGCCGTAAACGCGCAACAGAATGTCTTTCCAACCTTTCGCCGGTATCTCGGCGGGTGATGAGGCGTGCCGACCTCGATCCCCGCCCTCCGTCGCAAGTCCGGCCGAGGATGCGTCGCGCTTTTCCTTGGTTGAGATCGGGGCGTTGCCATTCTGCAAAGGCGCGACGCGGTCGATCAGTACCGCTGTCGCCAGCAGACCGAGCGCTGCAGCGAGGCTCCATCCGCTATATCTCGATTCTGAGCGCGCTTTTTCCTGGTTTTCCATGCGAAGTTCAACGGCAAGTGCCGAGTCGGAGTTCCTCGCGGATAGCGGCTTCATCCCGCCGCGACGTTGACCCGGCGAAGAAGCCGAAAGCCGAGCATTTCATTTAGTCTAGTTGAGCCCGGCGGCTTCGCGCCGCATCGGTGAGTTCTTCTACGGCCTTGACGACATCGTCTGGATGATAAGGTTTCTGAAGCACAGACCGCCCAGGACCGGCCGTGGCGACACGGGCGAGAAACCGGTCCCTAGACTACGGGCAAGTGCGGGTAATGCTCTCGACAGCGCTCTGCCACCTGCCGTCCGTCAACGGGACCGGGAAGCTTTATGTCGGTGACGAGCGCGTCGGCGATCCTCACAGAGCCGGCAAGTCGCGGAAGGACGAGGGAAGCCGAACCCGAGCGCTGTCGCCCGTCGCGACCGCTCCTCCGACCCGTACCACGCCCAGCACGCCGCATTTGAATGGAGGGCTCGTTTCCGCCGACGAGAGCACTTGCCTTTTCAGGCCGGCTTGGAAGCGGTCGATGAGCACGCAGGGCGTCCGGAGGCCCGTCAGCTCTACGATTGCCGCCGGTCCAAGTTCGATAAGCGTCCCCAGGGGCATCCGCTCAAGCTCCAGGCAGGCAGTTGTGATGTTTTCTCCGAGCTCTCCCGGCCCGACCTTGAAGCCGGCATCCGCGAGGGACGCAAAGAGCTCGGAGGAAATCAGGTGAACCTGCCGCAGATTGGGGAGCCGCGGCTGGCGACGCGCGAGATAACGGTGCCGGACGAACGCACCGGCGTGGGCGTCTCCTTCGATACCATGACCTTCCACCAGCACGATGTGATCTTGCGTCGGCTTGCTGAAGCGGTGACGGCGATCGGAAGCGACGGCCACCACATTTCCCTCCAGAGAAAAATCGCGCGCCGACGGCATCAGGCCGCGCGGGCGGTCAGGCGCCGCTTCTGGCGCAGGTAGCGGGTGATCTCCGGAAGGGACATTGCGTTCAAGACCCGGTCGGGCGCCGCCCTTGCGCGCCATCGCGACACCCCAATGCATGTGGTCTTGCCACGCGGATCGCGCTGCATGGGAGACCCCGCTGGCTACTGCGCCGACTTCACCGAACTGATGCGCCACACCGCGTTCCCGGTATCGTCGGCGACAAGCAGTGCACCTGTGCGGTCGAGCCCGACGCCCACGGGCCGCCCCCGCACCGTTCCGTTGTCGTCGCCAAGAAATCCGGTAACGACCGGGACGGGTTTGCCTTCAGGGCGGCCGTTCACCAACGGCACAAAAATGACCTGATAGCCGTTGACCGGGCTACGGTCCCAGCTGCCGTGCTCACCGACAAAGACGCCGTTGCTGAATTTGGGGGAGAGCTTCTCGCCTTGGCTGAACGCAAGGCCAAGCGCTGCCACATGCGAACTCAGGCCGTAGTCGGGCTTGACCGCTTTGGCCACGAGGTCAGGCCTCTGCGGATGGACTCTTACATCAACGTGCTCGCCCCAGTAGCTGTAAGGCCAGCCATAGAAGGCGCCCTCCTGCACCATGGTAAGGTAGTCCGGGACCAGGTCGGGACCAATCTCGTCCCGCTCGTTCACGACTGCGAACAGCCGGCCTGTCTCCGGATCGATTGCGAGATTGGTTGGGTTACGCGTGCCCGAAGCATAAATGCGCTTGGCACCGGTCAGGCGATCGACTTCGTAGATTGCGGCCCGGCCTTCTTCGACATCGAGGCCGTTTTCGGTAATGTTGCTGTTGGATCCGACGCCGACATAAAGCTTGGATCCATCCGCGTTGGCGACCATCGATTTGGTCCAGTGATGGTCTATAGGTCCCGCCGGAAGGTCAGCAAGCTTGATACCCGGCTCCTTGATCTGAGTCTGCCCCAGCGAGTATTTGAACGCCATGATCGCGTCGGTGTTGGCGACGTAGAGGGTGCCGTCCACGTAAGTCACGCCGTAAGGCGAGTGAAGATGGTCGACGAGGATCGTTTGCTCCTCCGGCTTTCCGTCGCCGTCTGCATCGCGAAGCAGGGTGATGCGATTGCCGCCCTTGCCGGCAGTTCCAGCTCTTGCCTTCACTTTGCCTTGGATGAAGTCCTTGGGCCGGAAAGGTGTGGTGCCCGGACTGTTACCTTCGACGACCAGGATATCACCGTTCGGCAGAGGGTAGACGATGCGAGGGTGCAACAGGCCTGTTGCCATCGCCTGAATTTTCAATCCACCGGCCACGGTCGGCGTCTCCCCCGGTTTCCAGCCCACCTCTCTGGGAACGCTCATTGGCGGCAACAGATAGTTCTGAGGCTCAGGGAGATAAGGATCTGCCCCGTATTGGCGCATCGGATCACCGCCTTGATCGCCGCAGGCGGTCAGCGCGACCAAGGCGCAAAGGGCCGGCAAGGCTCTGAGCAATGCATGAGTCACGGTCTGTCTCCGGTCGAGCAGGTCCGAACAGCGGTCACCTTCCAACCACGGACGGCGGCCATAAGCAGCAGAATCGTAACAATCACGGAGAGCGAGATCCCCTGCGGCACGACCGAGGTCCAGGCATCGCGGCTATGGATGAAAACGTTCAGAAGAGACAGAAGGGCGGCCGCCGCGACGAGTAAGAAGGAGATCCAATTGATGCGGCCCGCACGGCCCGTCAGTAAATCGATGATCAGGGCCATCGTGGCGAAGAGAGCCAGAACCAGACCGGCAGCAATCAGCCACGATGACGAGTTGGCCCACTGCCAATTCGATGTGTCCCAGTACATGATGTCGGTGGCCAGCCCGGCGATCAGCAGAGTTGCCCCGGCGCCAATGAAGCTTGGGTGCAGCAGTGATCTCGGACGGGCCTCGGGCGACGGTCTTGCCATGTACCCTCCGAAAGGATCGATGGTTAGCGCCGAGCGACCTCTGGCCGCCCCTTGGAACAGGCGGCCGCCACGCGGCTGAAGACCGCGTGGCGGATGCCCGTTCAGCGCAGAAGCATGATCAGGATGATGAGCGGGATTGGAATTCCGACGAGCCATAAAAGGATGGGCATGGTTCTATCTCCTTAGTTTGTTGCCAGGGGTGATTGAGCAGTTGCGTAGCGTTTCTTTCCCCATGTCCCGTCCCGAAGTCCGCCGCCTTCCATGGCGGCGAGGGTCGCGGAAAATGCACCGATGAACAGCGACAGCGTCAACCAAATGGCCGTTTGCATCGCTGCCTTACGAGCGGCATCGAGGTCGGCCTTGGCTTGGGTCACGACGTCGTTCACGCGCTTCTCGGCATCGGCCTGGCTGAGACCAGTGCGCGCGGCAACCACTTTGGCGATGTAGGTCTTGTCGTTCGCGTTCACATCGCTTCCGGCACGGAAGTCGGTGGTCAGCAGACGCACCATCTCTGGCCGCGGATCGGATTGTCCTTGTGCCTGTGCGGACGGATCGTTGGGACGCAGCAGCGTGTCGACGTAACCCGCTATCGGCCCGGAGTTCGCTGCGCTTGCCGCGCCCTGGGTGGCGCCGCCGAGGGCGTTGCCGAGAAGCGTGCTGGCGGGCGAGGCCAACAACACCGCTCCGAGCAAGGACGCGACCGCCCAGGCCAGGAAGCCGTGGGCCGTGTCCCTAAACTGGACCTCGGTCGTGTGGACGCCGACCCACTTCGTCCGAAGACGGCCGGCGAGATAGCCCCCGATCGAGGACGACAACATCGCCATCACGATGAAATAGAGACCGGTGCCGATCTTGAACGTCGTTGCCGACACACCGGAATTGCCCCACGGCGACACCACCGCGAAGCCCATGCCTAGGCCGAAGGACAACAGGACGAGGGTTATAGCGAGCGAGGCCGCGGCGCCCGCCAATACCGCCGCCCAGGATACGCCGGCAACCGACGGTTCGACGAGCTCTTCCGTCGCCGTCTGTGCGAATCCTTCTGCCATATCGCTTCCCTCCTTGAGACATTGATGCCCAAGAAATGCGCAGCTCCGCGGTAAGTTCCTCGAATGAAACTCACAAGCTCGGTCGTTTGGTAAAGTGATGCCTCACAATCGGAGGCGTGAGCGAGAGATCGTGCGCCTGCGGCAACAAGCGGCGCGCGTTAGCGGCGCTACTGCCGGCGATAGCGCGTGATCTCCGGAAGCGCCGTCCCGTTCAAGACCCGGTCGGCAGAGACGCCACCCCCGCGCACCGCCCATTTTTTCGCCCAGTGCGGTGATAGAGTTCACCGACGGAATGCGAATGGGATTGATGCCCATCATGCAGCCGAGGTCCAGCGCTGAAGCGCTAGTGATACCGCACTGTGATCTCCAGGATCACAGGCTCTTCCTCATCGTTGTCCTGACACTCACACCTCATCGCCGCCCCGCATTGGCACCCATCGACCTCGTCCTGCCAGGGAAGTTCCGGGTGGCTTTCGCACACCCACCCTAAACCATGGCAGATTCGGCATTTCGGATTTATCATCGGTGGCTCGCCGACTGTTTCGCGACGCGAAGCACGCCATCGCGACGATCAAAAAAGAGCCGATCAGAACCGCAATATACGTGCCCATATATCGAAAACGGCGGGGGTCTGCGGACGTTCCTTAAAACGACGAAGGCCCCCCGAAGAGGGCCTTCCGGTGGGGTTACATCCGCCCTCACCGTCCGATTCTATGTTGGAGTTTTAAGGCCGGGTGACGACAACCAGTCATCAAGATGAGCTGCTGTGTCGGCTTGGCGACCTCGCCTGAGCATGGCGTCCTGGTTTAATCCTGCCGGCATCTGTCCGGCCGCCTTTCGGCAATCGGCGGCGAATTCCTCCAGACGCTTCCGAAGCGAGGTAACTTGCTTGAAACGACGCCGCTTCTGCATGGCGCTGCTCCTTTCCATATGGGGAAGGCGGGAGCGCTGCTCTCATCACCGATATTTGCCACGGACCGTGCGGTGATGCTTGAAAGGTACGCCTGCGGAGATCGGTTCGATACAACAAATGTTTGGAGGCGCGATAACGCTTTTCCTTAGCAAAGTACTCAATAATCTCAGTTGCGGCCAGCAGCCGCAATTGAACAAGGGGCGCTTTTTATCGTGGACTCCCGCCCACCAATGATCGCGGGGGTGCGCGATTGCTCGATGTGATGGGCCAAGCGTTTGCCCGCCCGACCCCCGTCAGTATCTGACCGCGTCGAGAAGCGCCCGGGGGACGAACGGTTTCTGCAGGAAGACCGTTCGCGGCGGCAGGCGACCGACGACGGTGCCAGACATCACGATGATGTTGAGCCGTGGATGCCGCTCCCGCGCATACCTCGCCAGATCCAAGCCAGTCATGTTGCCGGCCAGGTTTTGATCGGTGACCAACGCCTGCAATTCGGGTCCGGTCGAAGTCACGATGAGCTCCGCCGCTTCGGCCGTGGCGCACTCGACGACCTCGAAACCTTCGTCCCGAAGCAGGTCGGACATGATCTCCCGCTGCAGCGGGTCGTCTTCGACAAGCAGGGTAACGAAGTTGGACATTCGGGTCTCCTCGTGTATGCGGGTCAATCCGAAATCGCCGATTTGGTTCGAGGCAACCCCCTCGGCGATCACAGATCTTCACGCAGTCCCTTGAAGAACGGATGCCGGACCTTCCCTTCCGCAGACTTCGCACGGTACTCGATCTCGGCGAGCAGCTTCGGCTCGACCCAGACGCCCTTGTGCGTGACACGCTTGGCATAGGGCTGTGTCTTCCGAACCAGCGGCTCAAGCCGCCTTCGGAGTTCCGCCGTCGAGACCTTGTCGAAGCCGTGATCGACCTTGCCGGCGTAGACCAAATCACTACCCTTGCGCCGGCCCAGATAGATTCCATCCCACTTTCCTTCGTCGAGAGCGAAACCGGCGATGGTCAAGGTTTCGCGCTGCGCGCAGGTCTTCTTGACCCAGTTGTTGCCCCGACCGCTGGCGTACGTGCTGTCGCGCACCTTCGACACTACGCCCTCCAGACCCACCTTGCAGGCGTGCGCGAGCATCTCGCGACCTTCGATCTCGAAGCTTTCGCTAAATTGAATCTCGGTGCCGGCGACAATTTTCTTCAACTCGGCCTTGCGCTGAAAGAGCGGCAGCTTCCGAAAGTCGCGACCGTTCAGATAGAGAAGGTCGAAGGCGACGAGGACGATGATGGTGGAGCTACCTTTGAGTTCGTTCTGAAGGACCGAGAAATCCGTCGTGCCGTCGGCCGCCGGGACCACGATCTCTCCGTCCACGATGGCCGAGCCGGCCTTGATGTGCCAGGCTTCGTCCGCGACCTTCTTGAAGCGGTTGGTCCAGTCGTGGCCGCGGCGAGTGAAGACCTTGGCGGCCTCGTTCGCCAGGTGGACTTGGACGCGGTAGCCGTCGAACTTGATCTCGTGGATCCATCTGGCGCCTGACGGCACCTTCTCGATCGACGATGCCAACGCCGGTTCTACGAATCCGGGGAACGGCGCCTTGACGCCGATTGCCGCCGGTTTACGCCGCTGAAACGCCACTCAACGAACTCCAGTGCAACAACACGCCGATTCAAATTGACACAGCCGGAATCGTTCCGGAACCCACGAATCCTTGCAGCGTTGCACTGCCGTCAGATTTCGCAAGAGGAGGCACCGATGGCTGCAGCAAAGAAGAAGACCGCGCGTGGACGCAAGCAGGACCGCGCCCGCGTCGCAAAGGGACAGGACTACGAGGTCCGGTACGAGGCGAAGAAGACCGGTCGGTCGGCCTCGGCGGTGAAGAAGGCCGTCAAGAAGGTAGGCAACTCCCGCAAGCGGGTTGAGAAGCGGCTCGGACGCTGAACGGAGCAGATCGGCACCTCAAGGCACCGCGCTCGTCGCCACCACGCGGTCGCAGCGTACGAACGAGCCCCGTCCCCTTCTCCGTCGAGATACGCGGATCGAACAGCATCGCGCAGCGTGATCTTCGTCGTCTCTTCCAGCGAGGCAACGAATTCGGCAATAGGCCCTTCGCCTCCCTCCGCCGGCGCCCAAAAGTCCGCGAAGGAAGCTAAGTCCATGCGGATGGTTCGGCTGCCCTGTACCACATCGACCAGGCCTGCGTTCAGCCAAGCTTCGCCGGGGCGGCTCAGTCGCCGGGTATAGGCCCGCGCGCGCCGGCTCTCTCCGCTCGGGGTGGGACGGCGGCCGTGTCGAAGAACATCCGCAAAGCGACGAAGTCGCCGCGCGTGTCCCATGTGGCAGCCGATACGGTCCCGCCGGGACAGGTCACGCGTCGCATCTCGCGTACAGCAAGATCCGAGTCGTGAGCCAACTGCAAAGCCAGCAGAGAAAGCGAATGGTCGAACGATCCGTCCGCGAACGGGAGGTCGCACGCGTCTGCGATCTCGAAGCGAACGCGGGATCGACGATTGCCCGCCTCGCGTGTTCACGCTCGCGGGGAAAGGTGCCCGCGTTTGGTTACCGACAAAAGTAGCTTATGCTTTACGTTTCGCCACCATCAACGGTGACGCGGAAAAGCGCACGTAGAATGAAAGAGGCCGAAATTGACGGGGCCTACACGGGCAATTTTACGGGTTCCGATTCACTTTAGTTATGGCAAGGATTTGCGAGCTGGGATAAAGTGGCAATCTAGGGCTGGTTAAGCCATTTCATTTCGGAATTATTGAAACCCGGAAAGCGTGAGGGGGTCTCAGACAGCGGCCCTTTGCTTTAACATACGCTCGGTTGACCTTGCGGCGTAGTTTCCGGATAATCTCTCGGAGGTCGACCGCGTACTTCGATAATCCGCTTGACCTCTTCTTGGCGCGAAGGGGGTGGCTTCGGCGGTTCCTTGCCCAAACTGGTCAACGTTCGGAGATGTGCCTGCATGGTCTTGGAGAGCCATGGGTGATCATTGAGCTTCAAATCAGACCACAGTGATTTTCAAACTAGGCGATCGAGGTTGGAAGCAGGCCAGCGCCCAGTTTCGATGGTGCTTCTAACGATCTGCAAGGGTTCTCGGGGATGGCGGCCGGCGTGTCGGAACCGGCAAGTCCGTTCCTCTTGAATCCGAACTATCCCATTCGGAGTACCGCGTCATCGCGGTTGTCTCCGAAAGGCGGCGGCCAAAGGCCGCCGCAACCGCATCGGCACGCCGCCGCCGCGGGGAGGATCGTCGTCATCGCCGTCCAGCTTTCGCAATGCGGCGAGGATGTCGGCGAGCCGGATCGTGCGGCCCATGCCGGGTATCTCGCGCAAGGCGGGGCAGGATTCGACGGCGAACATGTCTGAGGCCCAGGACGACAGGATGATCCGCTTCTCCGGAACGGTGAGCTCCATGTCGTTCAGAACGTCATCCGGGGATGCGTAGTGCGCAGCCGAGTGGAAGAAAGAATTGAGATTGCCGGAGTTCGTGTTGGCGTTGGTCATTGCGTTGTCTCCCTTTACGCTCCTTTCAGGGACGGGTTTGTTGATGCGGGCGGCGAAGATCCGCCGCCCGCGAAAGCCGTCAGGCGGCTTTCTTCTGCTCGATCTGAGGCGAGGAAGCCGTGGCGCCGGCGATCTGGATTCGGCGGGGCTTCATGGCTTCCGGCACCTCGCGGACGAGATCGATGATCAGGAGGCCGTCGCGGAAGGCTGCTTCCTTCACCTGGACGTAGTCGGCCAGGTTAAATATCCGGCGGAAGGGGCGTGCGGCGATGCCCTGGAACAGGTAGTCGCCCGCGCATTGTGCTCGGCGGTCACCGTGATGTCGTCGGCTCCGAAGCCCGCCACCGCGAAGGAGATCCGGTAATGGCCTTCGCCGGAGCGCTCGATGTTGTAGGGCGGATAGTTGTCGTCGGTCGCCTGACGGAGTGCGCTGTCGACCAGCCCAGCCAGGTGGTCGAATCCGATGGTGGAGCGCCACAGCGGCGCAAAGTCGAAGGTCGTCCTCATATCCAAGTCCTCCTAAGAGCAAGATGGTTACGAAGGAGCGCAAGACGGCAGCTGCCGGGCGGCGCCCGCGCCGGGCCCGTGAAGGCGCCCGGCACCGCTCTCGCGGTAAAAAACGAGATAGAAAAACGCAAGGGCGCTTCAAGAGGGTCGGCGGAAATTTTTTTCGACCGGATGTGTCGGGAATGACTCGCGGCCTTCATGACAGAAGGCGCTTGACAGCGGTGCGCTCCCGAATATTTTTGGCTGCGGAAGATCCGTTCTTCCGAGCTCTTGAAATCGCAAAGGACCACTAAGCCCGTCAGGAGTGACGCTGATGCTCGACGAAGATTTCGCCCGCAGCCGGGCCCATCGCAACAACATCGGCCGATATCAGCGGCTGCTGCGCACTACGCTCTCGGAGCTGGAACGCGAGTTTCTCGAGAGACGCCTTGCCGAAGAGCGGACCGCGCTCGAAGCCTTGGCCGCCGACGCTTTTCCAATAGCATTAATCATGCCCGAAGCCCCGTCGGCCCCTGCTACGTCGGGAGGCGAGCCGTGAGCGACGTGCGCGACCTGCACATTTCGCGGTAGCGAGAAGGTCATCGGACACTATCGTCTGTTGCTGGAGAACGCAAAGACTGAGGCCCTCGCTTCTGCTTTAAGGATGCAAAGGCGAAGGAAGCCTTCGCGTTGACCTGCAACAACTTCGGCATTCGGTGCCGGGACGGCTAACCTAAAATGTGCCCTATCAACCCGCTGACATGGCCGACACAGGTAGGCGTGTATTGCTGGCAGGCCAGCAATCTCCGGAAGTGTAGCGAGGTACTCCATTGGCCGCCTGCATTCTTGGCAGGTGAGCACGGGTGGATTTTCCTGGCTGCGGCGGCTCGTCATTTCCACGCTTACTCAGAGCGCGAAACATAGTTTCGGGTGACGCAAAACACACCTCCGTTGGAATACCGAAGCCTATCGAAATTCGGCAGCTTCTCGTGAGGCCGTTCGCACCAGACGGAGGACATTCACGAGCAGTAAGCCCGCGCGCTAACATCGCCGCGCTTTGTTCACAAATGGACCACGCGAGGGAATGGATGCAGCCTACCCTCGCTGAGCGTCGGTTGGATTCTTCTCCGTTCCGAAGCTCAAGCGGGCTCAGCTCATCACCTTTCCAAAGCTGAGGTAGCTTGCTCGTTCCGAAGCAGCGATTTTGCACGAGAGCCGAACCATACTGGCTAACCGCCGAACTGGCGCGGCGGCCTGTAAGTACGCCCCACTGGGCTCGCCCGCCAGTTGCACAAGAATCAGCAGTGTTGTTTAGATCAGGCCACGGGTGACGCCGTGCCGCTCCCGAAATGCTGTAAATTAGCCAGACCGCGGCGTGGGAGGGTCACGCCACTCCAGCTCGATGCCATCGGGCATCTCGCCAGCCTTATAGAAGACCTTGCCGTCCTCACGCACAACGAATGGATCACCACCAGCGCCCAGTCGTCCCTGAACAATCTTCATCGCTTCGGCAATTGCGGCCTGATCGTTTGTGGCCTCTTCCAACTTATGTGGGAGGGCGCCGCCGTCTTCCGGAAAGATCGTCAGGGTGTATGCCATAGCCAGGAATGTCCGAACCGATGTATGCCGAGGGCTCTACGGCGCCCCGCAATTGCAGGCGCGCAAAGCCTGTCCTTTATTTATTTTCGCCTGTCGTGGGAGTTGTTTCGGGTGTCTGAACCTTTCCCGACTTCGGTATGACGGTGTCTTCCATGTTAGTGGGCGGCATGTTTGGCAATACTTCAATTTTGTTTTCCGGTTTGAGCGCCTGACAATCCATGGCGTAGACCATGTCTCCCTTGGCAGTTTGTCCTATCGGCGGGCAGTCAATTGTACCAGGCTCAGCGAAAGCAGCCGACGACAGTAGCAGAAGCAGTCCAGCAGCTTCAACATAGTCTCCTCCAAAACTGCCGGACAACCACTGCGTCTATGACTTGTTCCTTGGCAGGGAAACTTTGGCAGGCGTCTTTCTCGGCTTGCCGGTGAATGGCAGGCGCGTCTCTCCAGAGAACGTCTTCTACCAATTCGACAACAACAAGATCGTACGCGTTCGATCGATTATCGATCTGGCGGTCTTGGAAGCGCAACTCTAGGCAACCGCCGTTCCAGGGCCACCATCAGGAGACCCGACCGATGCGACATCGGGCTGGTCGAAGGACACGCATCGAAGGCGACGAGCACGCCGCGCCCTGCGCCTTGAACCAGTTCTCCCTCACGGCGTTCCATTTGAAGAGGAGACTCCTATGCCTTATGCGCTGTTTGAAGACGACCAGAAGCTCAGCAAGGAATTCCCCACCGAGGAAGAGGTTTGGGCTCACGCTGAAGAGGCCGGCCTTGTTGATGTTGTCGCTGGGAAGACAGTTCTGGAGGATGGGTACACCATTCAGCCGTGCCAGCCGGATGATGAGACCGGCATCCCTATCCCACCACCAGCGGCGTCCTAAGCGTGATCGTGCCCGTCCGTTTAAGGATTTTGGAGTCTGCAAATCTCGTCTTTCGCTCAACCTTGGCATATTCTTGGCTCGTCGCTTCTGTCGAAGAAACGGACTTTGCTTGGGCACGCTGGCTACGGTTTTGCGGACCGCCTAGGGCCGCCCCGTCAGTTGCAATTCCATAAGAGCTATTCTCTGCAGAATTGCCATGTCGCGCTCTCCACCCTTGGCCGTACGCAGGATTGATTCAGCGATAATGTTGACGTGCGCCGAATGAACTGGCTCTGGCAGCGTCGCCACGGCAGCGTGCAAGGCTGACGTCATAGCCTCGACCATATCGGGAGGAAACGCCGCATTGGCGAAGTTTTGCATATTCCGGGACTCGATGCGCCCATGCGCCTGAAACAACGGTCTTTCGACTTCGCAGTTCCGATTCGACGGCTCTGTCGATCGCCCCGTTTTGCCGGATCCACTGCGCAAAGCAGCTCACTGTTTTTCGCCCAGCTTCGGAAACGTTACGTTTTCCGCTCAAAGAATGAGGCTAAGGCATCAAGACGCAAAACTCAGGCGCATCAGGTTACTGGGCGAACAGGACAAGCTCGGCTCAGCGTCTCGTATGCCGAGCGGTGACAATTGGTGCATACATCCGGCACGCCTTCGACAACTCCAAAGTGCCCAGAATTCTGGGGTGGGGATTGCGGAGCGCGTGGCGGCAAGAATCGTCCCTCGCAACAGGGTACGGTAGGCTCAGCGCCGCACAAGCCCTCCGCGCAGGAATAAGATCCGACATAAAGGGGCCGCCAGGAAAAAGGAGCAGCGCGCGCGCAAATCGATCACAGCTCGCAATGCCAGGTGCCCCAGATTGGCAGCGATGTGGGGCATTTTCACGCCTAGGAACGAAACGCGGGAGCGTGGCTTGGTCGCTGAAGGAGTTGCGACATGAAACCCTCACGCATTGTACTCGTCCTAGCTATCGTCATCCCCTGCGCGGCGTTCGCCCAAGGTGGAGGCGGTGGTGGAGGCGGCGGTGGTGCTGGCGGCTCTGCCGGTGCAAGCGCGGGCGGGGCGACGTCCTCCGCGGGCACGGGAGGTTCGGCCGCAACATCTCCGTCCGGCATGGGAGCAGCGGGTACGGCGAACTCGGGCGCGACGGCAAGCCCGTCGGCTATTACGCCGAATGCAAATACCAATCCAACAACGGGAACTACCGATGCAAGAACAGGCATAGCCAACACCACACCCGTGCCCCCATCTGAAACCAACCAGGGAATGGTCAATGGTGACCGCACGGGCGTCGTCACGACCCCAGGCACTAATACCGCAGGCACAGCTGGCTCGTCGGGAACACCGGCTGCCAATCCACAGGGTGCGGCGGCGGGCGGCATCGGCCGGCCAACAAGCACCGATGAAAGGGACACCGACGCAAAGATCGACCAGGAGAACACCAACGTCGACGGAACGGTGAACAAGATTTGCAAAAATTGCTGAGGGCCATCGCAGTCATCGTCGCGGCTTCTAGTCTTGTCGCCGCGCGGGGGGCGGATGCGAAGAGCAAGCGGCTCGTCGCACGTCATGTTTCGACAGTAAGCCCGCCCAGTGCCGCAAACCCTCGTGCCGAACGGCCACGCGATCCGGCGGATATCGCGCTGGACAAGAGGATCAAGAGTATATGTCGCGGCTGCTAATTGCATCTCAACGCAAACGGAGAACCAGATGAAACCAATCCTCTACCAGCACGAGCTCGCGGAAAAACTTGAAGATCGCTCGGGCGTCACCGGCCTCAAGCTGATCCGGGTGAAGGGATACATTCCAAGTTGGGAGCTCGGCGGTATCCGGCAAATGCCTCTGGATGAATCTGCCGAGGCGGCACTCGGCGAAGAAGTGCGCAAACTTCAGGACGAATTCGACATGGCCTAGCCGGAATTCGCCACCGGGCTTGCGCCTCATGCGCTCATGTAACGGGCACGTTAACAACGAGAGCGTACAGTCGCTCCGTAACTTCAGAAGACCTTCGAATTTCCGCAACTTACGCGAGCACAAAAGTATACACTGCGGTTGCGGCGCCATGACGTTTGCTGCGTCGCCGTCAGGAACGACGCCGCGCGCTCGCAGGTTGGTCAGCTCCCGTCAATGACGACCGGGGCTTACAATAGGACCTCCGTCATGAGCCAGAACAACCAGAATAACCAAGGTGGGCCAGCAAGGCCAGAACCCAAACCAGAAGCCGGGTCAGCAGTCGCAGAACCCCGGCCAGGACAAGCCCGGACAGGGCGGCCAGCAAGGCAATCGCTAACCGAAAAGAGGCCCCGAGGAAAACTTCGGGGCCTTCTCGCATCTGAGGTTGTCGAAGATGGAGCTCAGCGGCCTGGAGCGCGAATTTCTCTCAAGACTTGCCGTCGAGCCATGCGCCAGCTCGCCGCTGTAAGATCACAGCCTTCTCCCGCGTTGGTCGAGGCCAAGCGTGTCACGACGGGGCGCGCGCCAGCCGGCGTCATCTGGTACCAACCACCGACGAGGGATTGGCAGCTGGCAGCGCCGGGCCATCTACCCGATCGGTGCGTCCTCGCGCGCGCGCCTTTTCTTTATCAACGTCGCGTAACGGCTCTCGCAAGCAGCTTGCGTGCGGCCAAGCGCCTTGGCAACAACTGACCAGGATGAACCGCCGGAACGCATGTCTTGCAGCTTAGCCTCGTCCTCGAGCGACCAAGGCTTCAGACGGTTGGGTGATGACTCGCCGATCGTAAAGGGCATGGTTCTTTCTCATAAATATCGATCAAAAATTCCGTGGCGGAGCCGCGCATGCTCCGAAAGCTTATCCCACTCGTTGGCCAACCGAAGCCATGCCTGTCGATCATCGTCGCTAACCGCCGCTGCCGAGAGGTGTCGGCACTCGTCGGCATTGCTCTTAAATCTATCGGCATCGACTTGCGTCACGGCGTCTCCTTTCTCCTTCAACCGAGGAGGTTAGGCTGGCGTTCCATGCAGCGGACCGCATGGGCGACCTTCGTCCCTGTCGAAAGAGATCGATCGGCGCTTCCCGCCGCGCGGGCGTCTCGCTAGAGTGCACCGTATGACGTTGGAAAGCCGCAAATCGGTCTACGAGCCGCTGCGCCAAAGACTACTGCGCGAGGGCAGCCAGAGCCTTCAGTTAACATTTTCCGAGATCGAAGCCATCCTTGGCAGAAAGCTTCCGCGTTCGGCCCACACATTTTCAGCTTGGTGGAGCAACGAGAGTTCGATGAAAGTCGGCCATACCCAAGCGAAAGCATGGATGGAAGCCGGCTTTCGCGCCCACGCGTCCATCAAGAACCGCATGGTCGAATTCCGGCGCGCCCGACGGCTTTCCGTTAGCCGCAAGATCCGCAGCTATCGTCCTAACATTTGTTAGGCGGCATTTTACCGAACTTGCTACAGGGCGTTCGCAGGAGACTGCCGTGAGAC
This sequence comes from Bradyrhizobium sp. McL0616, assembly GCF_049993385.1. Taxonomy (NCBI): domain Bacteria; kingdom Pseudomonadati; phylum Pseudomonadota; class Alphaproteobacteria; order Hyphomicrobiales; family Nitrobacteraceae; genus Bradyrhizobium; species Bradyrhizobium sp. McL0616. The sequence goes on along the minus strand of NZ_CP188255.1, from coordinate 7,423,468 downwards.
ATGTAGATACAGCATGAGAAAGCTGCGGGCCGAAGCTGTCGACTGTGCGCCGATAGGCGCGCTCAAGCGATCCGCATCTGAATATCTTGGTATGTCAGGCATGAGATACGTCACTCCCACGCGATACCGTGTTCTTGCAAAACCGTCACGACCCGATCGTTTGCTTGAGACCGTGTAAAATTAGGGCTTCTTTCTCACCGCATGCAACCGTATTTGTCCGATCTCAGGATGCGACTAGACACTGCTGGCATGCCGAGAGGAATTCGAGCGCCGTGAGATGATCAAATTGCGCTAGGTTGATCCGCTCATGAACCCGAACAAACCCCGGCGGCAAATCTTCCGCGCCGGCGATGAGGTGAAAGCGCATAGACCATTCGGCAAAGGAGCGACCAGCTGAAGCGTTGCCCCGAAAAAGCGTGGTGATGTTCTTATGCCGGGCGGTCGATCTCGATGCGGGCGAAGGTCGCCAGAACATCTTCCGCACGGCCTTCGAGCACCTGCAGGAACCGATTCTGGGCAAACACAAGCATACCGGTGAGGTCGGCGGCGGCGTTTCGCTGCCGGACGCCCGCCAGCAAGAGCGCAAGATCGTCGCGCGTAAACGCGTGGCCCGCTTCGCTCGCGTAAAAACCCGAAACACAATGTTCTCCGTCATCGTAATCTTGCCGCAAGTAAAGGACGTTTTCCCTAAAGCCAGGTAACCAAGTGAAGAGTCAGATGGGAATGCAAGGGGTCCGGAGCGGAACAGGAACAATCAGACCCTCGTCTCGTTTGCGAACATGCATTTCTCACGTATTCCACTGTCCGTTTTCACCCGTCGCCGCGCCTTGCAGGTATCGGCAAGCTCGCTTCTTTTAGCTGCTGCCCCGCCTGCGGCTGCGGCGGATGCCAGCCCGGTCGATCGTGGCGGGGTGCGGGAGGGGGAGGTACGATTTCCGGCCATCCTCAAATCGAATGAAGCCGGCGAGCGAGATGCAGACGGTCCACTGCCCGACGACCAGCGAGTGGGCTTCGCTGTTGTGGCTTTGGGGCGCCTTTCAATTGAACAGATCCTGCCCGCGTTTGCACAATCCAAGAAAGCAAAGCTCGCCGCGCTCGTTTCCGGATCGCCCGCGAAATTGAAGGTGCTTGGACGCCAATACGGGCTCGGCGACGACCAGCTCTTCACCTACGACGAGTTCGAAAAGCTGGCCGCGGTAGACGAGGTTCGCGTCATCTATATCGTTCTTCCGAACGCTTTGCATAAGGAGTTCGTCCTGCGATCAGCCGCTCTCGGCAAGCATGTTCTATGCGAAAAGCCGATGGCAACGAATTCGCTAGACGCCGAGGCGATGGTTGGCGCCTGCAAGGAGAAAAACGTGAAGCTGATGATTGCCTATCGTTGCCGCTATCAGCCGCACCACAAAGAACTTATGCGTCGGGTTCAGGGCAAGGAATATGGGTCGGTCAAGTTAATCGAAGCCGTCAACGCACAGAACCAAGGCGATCCAAGTCAGTGGCGCCTCCGCCAAACTCTCTCGGGCGGCGGCTCGCTGCCCGACATTGGGCTCTACTGCTTGAACGCGGCCCGTGCGACATTAGGTGAGGAACCGGCGGAGATTCAAGCAGCGATAAGCTCAACGCCGGATGATCCGCGTTTTCGAGAGGTTGAGGAAAGCGTTGTATGGACGATGCGCTTCCCATCGGGCGCTCTCGCGGCGTTGTCGACCAGCTACGGGGCGCATAGAGCCTCGCGGATGGCGGTGCATATGGACGAGGCTTCACTTATCCTCGACCATGCCTTTCCCTATAAAGGGCAACGGCTTTCGTTAGTGCGTGCCCTTGACGGCCTCGAGACTGAAACGGTGATAGACGTGCCCGCAAAAGATCAGTTTGCGCTGGAAATCGATCACATGGCGGACTGTGTCGTCAACAATCGCTCGCCTGCTACGCCGGGCGAAGAGGGCTTGCGTGACATGCGGCTCATGGCTGCTATCTACCGGGCGGCCGAATCCGGAGCTCGGCTGAAACTCTGATTGGCCGCGATAACCTTGGCGGGGGTGATTACAGCGGCCGGTGGCAGCTGCGGCGGCTGCCGAGTGCATGCGCGTTGCGCCGCCGATGCTTTGTTAATCGCGAAAATCGAGTTGCCGATCCGTCCGCGACAATTGCGGCCAGCTCTGTCTCCGAGAGACCCAACCGCTTTTTTTATCAGCCGCACCCGCGCGCGGTCGCCGACCTCGGATTGGCTGTGGCTTAGACCGGCGCATGGCGTCGTCATTGTCTTTAACCGTAACGGGAAAGTTCCCGGCACCATTTATTCACCAGCAGAACACTAAAACGCCTGTAACCGGCGAAAAGCGCCTACGGCGCGCAAAAAGAGAAAAACCCCGGCTATAAAGCGCGGGGTTCTTCAAAGCCGACATCACCGGGGGAAGCTTCGTCGGCACCACTGATACGTCGCACCAACCTCAGGAGCTGACGTTTGTTCCGAGCCTCACGCCGCGGTCGAGGCCTTTTTATTGACGCCCTTGCGCAGCGCGATCGTATTGAGCTTCGTGTTCGCCGCCTTTTCTTCGTTCAGGTTGGTTGTGAGGAAGCGCACGATATCCTCGTGCCCCAGTTCTTCCGCCCAGGCGATCAGCGTTCCATAGCGGCACATTTCGTAGTGTTCGACCGCTTGCGAATTGGCCACGATGGCGGCGTCGAGAACCGCCTTGTCTTCAATCTCGCCAGCCGTCTCGTTCGCCTCTTTGATGATACCATCAATCGCCGGGCATTGGGTGCCACTCGGCTCCTTTCCAAGCTTCGCGAAGACCTTCTCAAGGCGCTCCACCTGCTTCTGGGTCTCCTCCAGGTGGCCTCGAAGGCCGGTCGCCAAATCCCGGTTCGTCGCCAGATCGATCATCTTAGGCAAAGCCTTCATGATCTGCTGTTCGGCGTAATAAATGTCCTGAAGGCCATGCAGCAGCAGATCGTCCATCGTCTTGATGTCTTTCGTGAATAAACCCATCCGATCCTCCTCTGAAAGAACCTGCAACGCGGCATAGGGGTTGCGGTTCCTCGATCACCTAGCGGCCGACGGAAACGCCGCGGGCCGCGTGCCCAATGGGCAAAGCGCGTCCTCAATGCGACCGGGCCTCAAGCCCCATCAGGGTACACCTCTATCCCATAGATCAAACCGATCGGCCCGTGGGGCTCGCGATCTCGCGACCGCTTCTTTAGGATCGCAAACGGTCACCCCTTCGAAGATGACGAGGGTACCGAATTGCCGGACGACACGGCCGCCTGGCGTGAGGCGGTTCTTACCGTGCGGGACATCGAGAGTGCTCTGAATCCCGGCGGATGCTGGACGCTTGAAGTTAGGCGCGACGGCGAGATCATATTCCGGATTGATATTCGGGCAACGACGTCGATCGCTAACTTGTAGGCTTCAAATGTAGATAGCCGTCTTCAAAACCGCTGAAAGCTTCTAGCTTCGCGCGCTCCAAAATGCGAAAGCGACCGCGCTGCACTTCGACTAAGCCCTCCCGGCGCAGTTCCTGCAAGACACGATTCACATGGACCGCTGAAAGGCCTAAACAATCGCCGAGATCCGCCTGAGTTATCGGAAAGACGAATTCGTTATCGTTTGCCCGCCCGATCGCTTCCAACCGGCGATAGATTTCCATCAGCAAATGAGCCAAGCGCGTATTCGCAGGGCGTCCGCCCACATTAACGATCCATTCCCGAAAAATGGCGGCGTCCACCAGCGTTTCGCGCCAAAAGGCGTCCGCCACGGTAGGCCTTGCGCGATTGAGGGCTTTGACAGCGTCGTGTGAGATAAGGCCAACCACGCAGGGCGTCATCGTTACGAGGTCATGGTCCATCACGTGCAGGTGCAAGCTCTGCATATCCGGGATTTCACCGGGAATGTGAAGCGATAAAACCTGCCGGCGTCCATCGACGATCGTCTTGGCGCGGTAGGCAAAGCCACTAAGCAGCAGGCAGCAGTCGGTTGGTCGGTCTCCGTCGCCTACAATACGTTGGTGTGCCTCGAGGTCACGCCGGCGTATCGGTAGCGCCTCGATGGCCCGTATATCTTCGTCGCCCAAATTGTTCGAGATCTTGAGTTTCGTGACGAGAGCGGTTGCTAAGGCGGTCATCGAGCTGTCCCTACGGATGATGTGCAAACATCGCCAAGTGCCGAGAAACGGCAGTATGAGTAAATTCTTAGCTGCGCATCCGGTTTCTTCGCAAATGTTAAAGAGCAGCCTCGGTTCAGACGCCCCCAGCGGCACTTTGCCTCCGGTAAAACGAAATCTGCGATTGGATGCGTTGTCGCCTCATCTTATTAGGAACAACGCATCTGACGGCCGGTTCGAGAGGTATCTTTCTCCCACCGTTGAGGCCTGCATGTATCACCATGTCAAAAAACTGATGTTCACCGTGCGCGTCGATGAGCCTGACGTGCGATTCGGCAACATGCTGCTCGAACAATTCGGCGGCGCCAACGGCGAGTTGGCCGCAGCCATGCAATATTCCATTCAGGGAATTAACTGCGAAGATCCCGACCGCAAGGATCTTCTGATGGATATCGGCACCGAGGAGCTCAGTCACCTTGAGGTGGTGGGCACGCTTGCCCGCATGCATCTGAAGCCGGCTAAATTCGATCGCGAGGCAGCCGAAGCTGATCCGTTGATCGCCATTGCGGGCGGCGGCGGTGTCAACCTGTTTAATTCCCAAGGCAACGCCTGGACGGCCGATTATCTCAAGATCACCGGCGAACTCGACGTTGATTTGCGTAGCAATATCGCGGCCGAGGCGCGGGCCAAGATCGTCTATGAGCGTCTCATCAATTTCTGCGACGATGCCGGGACCAAGGATGCGCTTCAATTCCTGATGACCCGCGAAATCACCCACATGAAGGCGTTCTCTGCCGCCCTGGAGAGCATGAACAAGCCCGCCTTTAGCATTGGCCGCATCGCGCCCACACCGGGCCTGGTCAATCAATTCTTCAACGACTCGACGGGCAGCGGCGATCATGGCGAAATCGATACGCGCGGTCCCTGGAATGAGGGTAGCGATTGGGTGTTCACGGAATCTCCTGCCATCCAGGCGGGCGGCGAAACCGGGCCAACAGCAATCGTCGCCGAGAGTTCGTCACCAGTCGATGAGGCCGGTCTCGGCGACCTTTTGATCGACCAGCTCCGCGATATTCTGCATGCTGAAAAGCAGCTCACCAAGGCCCTGCCAAAGATGGCCGAAGCCGCGCGGTTCGATCAATTGCGGGAGCTCTTTGAACAGCATCTCAGCGAGACAGAAGCGCAGGTCGAACGTATCAACGAATGCTTCGAATTGCTGGGCAAGTCGGCGCGCGCCAAGCCCTGCAAAGGGATGGCCGGCCTCGTCGAAGAAGGCCAGGAAGTCATCGCCGAGGGCGAGGACAAGGAAGATGCCGCTGCCGATCTCGCCCTTATCAGCGCCGCCCAACGCGTCGAACACTACGAGATCGCCGGCTATTCCACGGCGCGCAGTCTGGCGCAGCAACTGCGCCACAGTCAGATCGTCAGCCTCCTCTCGAAATCGCTGGCCGAGGAAGAAAACGCGGATCAGTTGCTCAATCAAGTCGCACGCTCGTTGATGTCCATCGCAAAGATGCCGGCCGCAATTGAACAGATTGAGTAAAAGAGGCGAAAGGAGAGGGCACCCGGCGGCCCTCTCCACATCGTCGCCTCAAGCATGCAATCGCGGCGCGAGCGTTTTCACCGAAACAGATCCGTCGATGTGTTTTGCAAGCGCGAGCGCGCTTTGCCACGCCTCTGCTCACGCAGCGAGTGTCTGCTCACGCTGCAAGTGTCGTTGGACGGCAATTACAGCGTATCCGGTACCTTCAGTTCGTGCTTGATGACCTCATCTTTGAGCTGCCGCTCAGCCTCATACCAAAACTCATCTTCACGATCGGCAGGTCGACCGGCTAGGTCCCAAAGCTCGAAAGCACGCTGACGTACCTCCTCTTCAGTAACTGTCATCGAAATCTCCTTGTAAAAGCACGCCCCTGCCTCCGGGACAACTGCTGAGGAGGATTCGAAGGCAGGAGCCGTGCAGGCCAGTACGCGTACAAATCCGGCCTGATGATTCAAAGCGTCGGCTTGCGGCCCGTTCCTACGGCGACACCGGTTCGGATGTGCAAGCAGACGTCATCATCGAGCGGTACAGCCCGACTAGCCGCTAAGCTTGAATTCCGCGACAGCTCGCCGGGCGACGATATCCAGTTCGCCGAGCGTGTAATGACCTACTTGAATAGCAGTCATCAACTGCTCAGCGATACATTTGCGGGTGTCATGATCCCCGCCATTTTCCAGCTCGCGACAGGTCTCTTCCAACACCATCTCCAATTTCGCACGTACGCGCTTGTCAATCTCGGACATCTGTCGCCTCTCGCATAAGCTGGGAGTTTAGCGAAAAAGGCGTCCCGCACATTCACATTTGTGAAACTCGACACTCCATTCAGGGCGTTTGAAGTCGTCGCAAAACGGCATGTTCTCTGCATGAAAACCGTGAACCGAAAGGACCGGCTATGGAACTGCAGGGTCTGTCAGCTATCGCCTTCAAGTCACCCGCCATCGCTTTGTCGGGTGTCGTCGACTATGACATGTACACGAAGTTCAGGACACAGTTCGACCAAGCCTCGGATCAGGAAATGGTTGTAACCGAACTCTCGACACTCGGAGGCGATCCAGAAGTCGCCCGCATGATGGGCGAGGATATAAGGTTTGCCAGCGAAATGGAGCCCGAGCGGCGATTTGTCTTTCTGGGGAAAGCTGCGATCTACTCTGCGGGCACCACGTTCATGGGCTTCTTCGCGCGCCGGAACCGTTATCTCGCCCGCGGCACGCGCCTCATGATTCATGAGCGAAAGCTTTCGAAGCAGCTGACAATTGACGGTCCCCTGACGACGTGCATTGCGACCGTGAAAGCTACCCTCAATGAAATCGAGTGCTCGATAGCGATCCAGAACGAGGGGTTTCAGAACCTCATTGTCGGTTCGGATGTCACGTTCGAGGAGGTGCTCAAGAAAGCTTCGTCGAACTGGTATCTGGAAGCGCAGGAAGCGAAGAACCGTGGGCTTGTCGAAGACGTCCTTTAGTCGAGGTCTGGGAGCAACTTCAACCACGCTTCAGCCGAAGGCGATGAGACGGCACGACGGGGCACGGCCGCTGGCCAGCGCCGTTAAAGCCTGGTACCAATATTGTTGCTTCCACCCTTGAAGCCAAATCCCGCTTCGCTAATTTTTGTGCTGCCATCTGGAGATGTAAAGGCGCCCGCGAGGGAAGAAGGTCCCTCCAGGGCGGAGAGTAGTCACAACGGCCTGCCTCGCGCCGCTACCGGCGAGTCAAGGGTTGGACCCGGGGCTTTTGCTTGATCGGCGGGCCAACTCTGCAGCGCCGCTCGTCGTTCGGCGACGGCACGATCGAACAGCACGAGGACCAGGCCGAGACAGGCGGCCGTCAACGTATCCTTCAGGGTTTCGCCGATATCGCGTCGACTTCCTGTTGCGATAGAAGACTGTCCTGTTCGGACCGGCCATCCGGGCCGGTGGTAGAGGCCCCGCGGGTCTCGGATCGGGCTCGGCAAGCCGCGTCTTATGGAACCTGATCAACGAAGTATTGTTTTACCGCAGACGGTCCCGCTTCCGACTGGGACCCGGGGTAGGACTCATATGGAAATCTCTGATCGGTTCGAAGCTGCAAAATCGAGCGAGGGGCGATACCGCCTCCTCATCGAGGCGATCACCGACTATGCGATCTATATGCTCGATCCCGCGGGGCACGTGACCAGCTGGAACCCGGGTGCCAAGCGTTTCAAAGGTTATGACGCGGACGAGATCATCGGCCGTCATTTTTCCACCTTCTACACTGACGTCGAGCGGGCGCAGAACGTGCCGGCTCTTGCGTTGGAGGAGGCCGAGCGGACCGGCCGCTTCGAGCGCGAGGGATGGCGTGTGCGCAAGGACGGCACGCAGTTCTGGGCTCATGTGGTCATCGATGCGATCCGCTCGCCCGAGGGCGGCCTCGTGGGTTTCGCCAAAATCACCCGGGATCTAACCGAGCGAAGGGCAGCCGAGGCGAAACTACGCGAGAGCGAAGAGCAGTTCCGACTGCTGGTTCAGGGCGTGACCGACTACGCCATCTACTTGCTCGACGTGGACGGGAATGTCGCGAGCTGGAACGCCGGTGCCCGGCACATCAAGGGCTATACTCCCGAAGAGATTATCGGTCGCCATTTCTCGAACTTCTACACGGAAGCGGATCGGGCTGCGGGCCTACCGCAAATAGGCCTGCAGACCGCGGCCCGTGAAGGCCGATGGGAACACGAAGGTCAAAGGGTCCGGAAGGACGGCACTCCCTTCTGGGCGCACGTCGTCATCGACGCGATCCGAGACGACGACGGCAAGCTCGTCGGTTTCGCCAAGGTGACCCGGGACATTACGGAGCGCCGCGAGGCGGAAGCCGCGCTCCACGCGGCGCAGGCGACGGTGATCCGTTCCCAGAAGCTGGAAGCCATCGGTCAACTTACTGGCGGCATCGCTCACGATTTCAACAACCTGTTGCAGGTCATCAGCGGCAATCTGCAGCTGCTCGGCAAGGACATCGCCGGCAATCCTCGCGCCGAGACTCGCGTCCAGAGCGCTCTCGCTGGCGTTGCCCGTGGATCGAAGCTGGCTTCTCAGTTGCTGGCCTTCGCGAGACGACAGCCGCTTGAGCCGAGGGTGGTGAACGTCGGTCGCCTGATCAAAGGCATGGATGAGATGCTGCGGCGCGCACTCGGTGGCGAGATTGAGGTCGAGACGGTCATCGCCGGCGGGCTCTGGAACAGCCTCCTTGATCCGGATCAACTTGAAAACGCGATCCTCAATCTTGCGATCAACGCGCGCGACGCGATGAACGGCGAAGGCCGACTGACGATCGAAGCCAGCAACGCCTTCCTCGACGACGAGTATGTCCGTCAACAAGAGGATCTGACTGCCGGACAGTATGTGATGATCGCGGTCACCGACACCGGCATCGGCATCCCCCCAGACATCCTGGAGCGGGTGTACGAGCCCTTTTTTACGACCAAGGCTGAGGACAAGGGTACGGGCCTCGGCCTCGCTATGGTCTACGGCTTCCTAAAGCAATCGGGCGGGCATGTTAAAATCTACAGCGAGGTCGGCTCCGGAACGACAGTGAAGCTCTATTTCAAGCGAGAAGTTGCGAGCGAAGACACGCTGGTCGGCATTCCCTCCGGTGAAGTTGCTGGTGGCCACGAAACCGTGCTCGTGGTCGAGGATGACGACGAAGTTCGCGAGGTTGCGGTCTCCATGCTCTCCGAATTCGGCTATCGCGTGGTCAAGGCGAGGGATGCTGCGGGCGCACTCGTCATCGTTGACAGCGGCATCCCGATCGATCTGATCTTCACCGACGTCATGATGCCTGGCACGCTGCGCAGCCCGGAGTTGGCGCGCAAGGCCAAGGAACGTCTGCCCAACGTGGCGGTCCTCTTCACGTCCGGCTACACGCAAAACGCCATCGTGCACGGTGGTCGGCTCGACCCTGGAGTGGAGCTGTTGGCCAAGCCTTACACACGTGAGGCGCTCGCACGGAAAGTCAGGCATGTGCTGGCCAATCATGCCCAAAGGCGCGTCGCGGCTCTGGGATCGCGTCGGCCGGCCATCGAAGACGGCCTCAAGACCGCGACAGTGTTGCTCGTCGAAGACGACGAACTCGTCCGCTCCGCGACGACGGAAATGCTGAGCGACTTCGGATGCCAGGTTAGGGAAGCTGGCACGGCTCAAGAGGCTTTGAAGGTCTTGGATGAGGTTGCTGTCACGATCCTTCTCACGGACGTTGGCTTGCCCGGCGTATCGGGTCTGCAACTCGCGAAGGACGCGCGCGTACGGCGGCCGGATCTCTGCCTGGTCTTGGCAACGGGCGACAGCGGCGTCGGCTCTGAAGCCGCGCTCTTGGACGCGGTGCTCGTCGTGAAACCTTACACTTCTGAATCCCTGCGCGAAGGATTGGAGAGCGCGCTGAAGGCGAGAAAGGCGGCCTTACCGGGACGCTGACGTCCAAGGCGGCGGGAGCCGTTAGGAAAGGAGACGCGGTGGATTCGGTCGAGGATCAATGCAGCCGGCGGCCGATGCGCGTAAGGTCCTATGCTTCGCCGGGGCGCGGGACGAGGTGAAGCGGCGCGCGGGGGATGGGAAGCGGTCTATCGACCCTTGTTGAGACCGGTACCTCGGGGCAGCCCTTGGCCTCGTACCGCTCGGCCAACTTCGTTAGGCGTCGTTTTGTGAAGGGGTCCGCTCGCTCGGCGATGTCCCGGACCCGCTGGGCAAGGCCTCGATAAAATTCAATTTCCATGACGCACCCCCGCAAACGGCACTCGCTGAATTCAGTACCGAGAAGGGGCGCCGTCAAGCCGTCCGGAGCGCCGGCAGCAGTCTCTTAGAGGAGAGCGGCCCAGACGTCGGGACCGAAGGCGAGGGCGGCAGCCACGGACAGCAGCAACCCGGCGCCGCAGAAGATCGCGACCGCCTTGAATTCTTCGACGTCGACGTTCGTGCCGGTCGCACGCGCCAGCGCTTTGGCTGCCCAATCCATTGTTCGATCTCCTGGAAAAACGCCGCGACGACGTCCATGATAGCGGGCCTTCGCACGTTCGCGTGTGAACTGGCTCTCATGAAGTCGCGTATGGATGAGCCGACGACGTTATCTTCTTGAGTTCGTGCAGCAGCCGGAACATGCTCATGGCGGCAGGGGTCACGAAGATGTCTACCGCTTTCCATCCGGTCCGAAAGCCTTGCCCGCTCTGTGGCAAGCCGATGAAGCGCCCCTCCGACGAGACCAAAAAGGGCCGCGACAGGTACGTCTGCACGAATTGCGACGGCGTCGATCCTTTGGAGAACCCGGCCGCTCGCCGGTGGGCCGAGAGCCCGCTAAAGCCGCCAGGCAAGTGAGGCGGCCCAAATAGATTTCGCTTCTATGGGAGCAAATTATCGAGAAAGAAGCGGAGCATTTCTCTCGTCGCATCGGGCCCATCCGGGTCGGTATAGGAGCCCGCGGGACTGCCTCCCGACCATGCGTGTCCGGCGCCATGGATTTGCCAATGCTCCAGGATCGTGCGCCCGCCAGCTTCGGTATGCACCGTGCGCGTGTAGGCGTGCCCTCCTGGCACTTGTCCGCGGTGTTGTTTCGTCTTCGTGCCCGTCGCACCGATGGACTGTCGGGCGACTTGGCCGCCGTTGTTTGGATGCACCGTAGTGTCACGATCGCCGTGGAAGACGATTGTCGGAATGGCCTTGCCGTTGCCTCGTCCTGCTCCGGACCCGCCGCCTTGCCGCATCGCGAGCAGCGCTGAGGGGAGGTCCGTGGCGGCCCCGCAGGCAAGTCCCGAATGTACGCCGATCGCAGCGAACAGGTCGCCGTATGTCGATCCCATGACGGCGGCGGCCGCGGCGCCGGCCGATAGTCCACCGACGTAGACGCGTCGCGGATCGACCGAATGGTCGCGCATGATCTGGCGGGTGATGCGTGCGATGAGCGACGGTTCGCCTCCGTCGCGTTTTTGGTCGGCCGAACGAAACCAGTTCCAACATTTGGCCTGGTTGGCCTCCGCGCGCTGCGCAGGATAGACCACGAAGCAGGTTCGTTCTTCGGCGATGAAGTTCATCCGCGTGCCGGCGGCGAAATCCTCCGGCGACTGCGTGCAGCCGTGGAGCATGACGACCAGCGGAATGGCCTGTCCGTGATAGCCGCTGGGAATGAAGAGCCGGTAGGCGCGGGTCCCTGCGGAATTGCTAAAGTTGCCTTCAACGAATCTGGCGCCCTCCGGCACGATGTCCGCTGTGGCCGGTAGGGCGCGTCTTAGCGATCCTCCGAGTCCGAACGCGGGGAGCTTCATGGTCGGATCGACGGGCGTATGGACGGTACGGTGCGGACGCCGCGTTTCTGCGGCGGTTGCCTTGGCGTCGATGATCGGCGGTTCGCTCCCAGCGCGGGCCGAGGCGATGTTTGTGGGCGAGGTTGCGCTCGGTGCGCTCTCGCCCCGAAGCATGCCTTGAAGGAGTGCGGTGGCTTCGACGAGCCGGCCGGAGCGCGTGAGGCGTGTGGCTTCGCGAACGATGTCCTCTGACGCCGAGCGGCTTCCGCCTGCCGGTCGTCGTATCGCGCGCGGTCTGGTGCTCCATCTCGGTTGTTGAGCTCAGCGCCGAGCAGGATCACGATCGCGGAGATCCAGAGCCAGGTCATGAAGCCAATGGCCGCGCCCAAAGATCCGTATGTCTGATTGAAAGTGCCGAAGTTGGCGGCGTAGAACGAGAACAGGCCGGACGCGGCGAGCCAGAGCAGGGTCGCGGCCGCGCTGCCCCACGTGATCCACGTCCATCGGGGCGCCTCGCGGCTGGGGCCAAAGCGGTAGACGCAGGCGATGACGAGAGCCAGCACGACGAAGAGCGCCGGCCAGCGGCCGATCCGGATCAGGAGGTCGGCGGCGTTCGACAGACCCAAATGTTGCAGCATGACCGGGACGACGACGACCGCGCCGAGCGCCGCCATGATGAAGGCAATCCCGCCGACGGTGAATCCTAGCGACATCGCGTTGAGTTTGATGAAGCCGCGCTTTTCCTGCTCGCCGTAGACGATGTTGAGCGTGTCGAACAGCGACTTCATCGCGGCGTTCGCGCTCCAGAGCGAGATGGCGAGCCCGATCGCGAAGGTGAAGCCGAGGGTACGGTCGCCTTTCGTGGCGACCCGCCTCAGCTGCTCGCGCGCCACCTCGACGGCTCCGCCCGGGATGAAACCTGCGACGTCGTCGAGGTGCCTGGCGATGCTCCCTGGATCCGAGAAAAGGCCATAGATGGCGACGAGCGCCGCGATCGCGGGAAAGATCGCGAGCAGGCTGTAATAGGTCATGCCAGCGGCGAGCGCGAGGACGCGATGGTCGCCGATGTTGCCGTAGACGCGCCAGAGGATGTCCTTCCAGCCTCGGGCGGGTATCTCGGCAGGTGAGGTCGCTTGGCGTCCGCGATCTCCGCCTTCGGTCGCGATGTCGGCTGGCGTGGCGTTCCGCGCGCCCCGACGTAGGGAGCGATGGTGCCGGACATGGTCGGTTCAACGAGGGCAGCTTCCGACTGTTCCTTGGGCTGTCCAGCTCGGCACGCTCCGTATGATCTGTTCTCCCGCCCTACTTCGGCTCGACCTTCAGCAGAGGAGCCGTCGGCAGGACGCGCGCACCGACCGACGCTGCAGCCTTCTCGTTCATGGCGCCGGGGTTGGCATGGACAGCGCCTGAGTCTTTCGTGTCGAACATCAGGTAGCCGACCATCGTGGAGAGCAACGCCATCCGGACAGCCGTCAACACGGACTGCCGCGATTTCCTCTTCATGTGCCCTCCGATCTCGCTTCCCCAACAATGGGTTGCACGCTTGGTTCCTATGCGTGAGATCGAACCCGGAACCGGTTTTGGAGTTATGAATCACAAACCGAAGCTAGGAGAACAGATGGCCCTTGCGACCGTCAGACCCACGAAGCTGGACGTGCTGATCGCGCGAACGGTGGCGCGGAAAACCAATCATCGCGCCGAGGCGGTCGCGCGCCGACTGACCTGGGGAGCCGACGAGAAGATCCTGTTGGCTCTCGCCGCCGCGGGCTGGTTGGCGACCCGAAACAAGGGCGAGCCGCTGCGCCGCGCCGGCAGCCACGCGCTGCTGGTTGCTGCAACCACATCGCTGCTGCCGCATCTGATGAAAGGGGTCTTTGACCAGGCGCGTCCGGATCGAAGGACCGTGCTGGGCCATGTTCACGGGGTCTCGTTCTCTGGCAAGCGTGAAGATGCCTTTCCACCCGGACACGCGCTGCACATGGGCGCGCTCGCATCGGCGGCGGGTCCGCTGCCGATTGGACCGAGGCGTGCGATCCGGGCACTGGCGATCGGGCTTTCTCTGACGCGCATCGTCGTGTTGGCGCACTGGGCCAGCGACGTCATCGCCGGCTCGCGCTCGGGGCCGTACTCGAACGGATGCTTCGCCTGTGGACCGGCTATCCAACCAAGGAGAGGATGATCATGCCGATACTTGAGGACCTGAAGGAATACGCCGAACGCGCGACCGGTCTTCGTCGCCCGGGCAAGCGTGAAGCTTCCGACCTGACGCGCTCAAGGAAGCCGCACGCTGTCCGGTTCAAGGACGACGGCCTGGTTCCGAACCATCCTCGCTGGCCTCTGATTCTCTACCGAGGCGCCATCGACCTCAGCGGTAGACACGATCCCGCGGCGGTGTTCGAGGACCTCTTCGCGGCCAACGGCTGGAGCGATAGTTGGCGAGACGCGATCTACGACTATGTGCATTATCACTCCCGGATCCACGAGGTGCTCGGCGTCGCGCGCGGCAAGGGACGGGTGCGCTTCGGAGGCAGTAAGGGGCGCATATTCACGCTGAAGGCGGGGGACGTCGCCATGCTGCCGGCCGGTACCGGCCACCAGTGTCTGTCCGCGGACAAAGATTTCCTCGTCGTCGGCGCCTATCCGGCAGCGGGCACCTATGACGAATGCACGACGGTCGAAGATCGTCCGCGCGCGCTCAAAACGATTCCGAAGGTGCCCGTCCCGCGCAAGGATCCAACATACGGGACGGATGGCCCTCTGTCGAAGTTGTGGAAGAAGCCGAAGTGACCGAGTACGTCGTCCGCTTCCTGGTCGGTGGCGTCATGGTATCGGCGTTCTCGATGCTTGGAGACGTCCTGAGGCCAAAGAGTTTCGCTGGCCTGTTCGGAGCGGCGCCCTCGGTCGCGCTGGCGACGCTCGGGATCGCGATCTACCGGCACGGCGCGACCTACGCGGCCACACAGACCTTTTCGATGATGGCCGGGGCGGTCGCGCTCGTCGTCTCCAGCGTCGTGGTGTGTCATCTGCTGATGCGCGCGCGGATGCGCGCGTTGCCGGCAACGTTGCTGTCGACCGTCCTCTGGCTGATCATGGCCTTCGGTCTGTGGGCGCTCGCGGGAGGCCGGGCATGACAACGCCAATCAAGGTCACGATCTCGTCGTTGCACGAAGGCCGCTGGTATGAATATCTGGTCCGCTTCGCGCTGGGTGGCACCGCGACAGTGTTCGCCGGGCTCGTCAGCAGTCGCTGTGGCGCTTCGATCGGAGGGCTCTTTCTTGCGTTGCCGGCGATCTTCTGTGCGAGCGCGACCTTGATCGAGAGCCACGAAATACGGCGCAAGCGGGAGGCCGGTCTCGAAGGCAAGCGGAGAGGGCAGGAGGCCGCGGCGCTCGATGCCGCCGGCGCCGCGCTGGGAGCGCTCGGCATGCTGACTTTCGCGGGGGTGTTCTTTATTCTTGTGGAGAGGAGCGTGCCCAGTGCCTTCGTTTGCGCGGCGCTGGCGTGGCTGATCATTTCGGTCGCCGCCTGGTTCGCGCGGCGGCGGCTTCGCGTCACGCGCGCGGCACAACGAAACAGCGGCCCCGCGAGGTCGCGGAGCCGCTGAGACGACCGGCGACTGGTTTAGGCCGCGGTTGAGGCATTCGCGCTGACGCCCTTGCGCAACGCCACCGTGTTGAGCTTGTTATTCGCTGCCTTCTCCTCGTTGAGGTTGGTCGTCAGAAAGCGTACGATTTCGTCGTGTCCGAGTTCTTCGGCCCACGCGATCAGCGTGCCATAGCGGCACATTTCGTAGTGCTCGACGGCCTGCGCGTTCGCCACGATGGCAGCGTCCAGCACGGCCTTGTCCTCGATCTCGCCGGCAGTCTCGTCGGCTTCCTTGATGATGCCGTCGATGGCGGGGCACTTGGTGCCGCGCGGCTCCTTGCCGAGTTTAGCGAAGGCTTTTTCCAGCCGCTCGACCTGCTTCTTGGTCTCTTCCAGATGGTTCTTGAGGCCTGTTATCAGGTCACGGTTGGTGGCCTTGTCGATCATCTTTGGAAGCGCTTTGAGGATTTGCTGCTCCGCGTAATAGATGTCCTGTAATCCATGGATCAACAGGTCTTCCATGGTTTTGATGTCTTTTGTGAAGAAGCCCATAATCGATCTCTCCTCTCGCAATGATGGCAATCGAACGCGGTTGGAAGGTCGCTGTTCCTGAGCGCTGCGCTTAGATCCCGAACGAGAGCAACGTAACGAAGCCGACGTCGACCTCGAAAATTGGCAGAAGACTAATACGCACTAAGGGAGCGCTCCGTTCTCGATAGGAACACACCCTGCCACGTTTCGATTAACCCGGGGCAGGAAGACCATCCAAAGCGCGGGAGCTGAGAATGAACAAATTACTGGCGGTAGCTGCTGCGGCGTTCGCTCTATCGACTGTCAGCGCCGTAGCGCAGCAGGCCGGCTCGCCGAGTGGACGAGGGGCGGTCAATGGTGATCCCGCGGCCAGCTCAACGACGCCGAGCAGAGACCCGCGCGGCACGACAGGCGTATCCCCTAGCTCGCGCAGCGGAAGTGGTACCTCCACTTCTGGCGGGAAAGACGAGACGGGCGATCAGGGCCGAGACAAAATGCCGGCCAGCAACATGACTGTCAGGCCCGAGAGTCAGCAGCCTGAACGGCCGCACTAACGCCCCGCGCGCTGCAACTGGCGACTTCAGTCTCCAGCCAAGTCCAGAACCTGGCGGGGCCGACCGTTAGCGGCGAACGCCCGGCGCGCTTACAGCGTCCGTGCCAGCAGTACTGTTGGGTAATGCAGTGTTTGCGCCCTGCGCCGCCGCGCTCTGCTCGCCGATACAGAGTCCGATGTTGTGCGCTGGGTCGGTGTTCTAGTCGGCGTATATGAGCTTGCGTCGAGTTCGAATTTGCGGCGGAACACGGGTGAAAGGCAATGCCTTGGGCCATGGTTGGATTGAGTATCGCGACGACGGCGGCGAGAGGGTGTATCGCATCACTCCGAACGGCGCAGAAGAGATGCGGAAGCAGATGGCTTTGCCTTGGTCTTAGCGGACACTGACTGCCGTTTTCTTGCACTCGGAGCCTGACAGCCAAGTAAAAAAGACCCCCGGAGTCGGACCGAGGGTCTTCACCGCAGCTAGGGGTACATCCGTCCCAATGGTGCAGGTCGTTAATTCTTGTGCACTTCAGTAGTGCCGGCGGCATTTTCGCTATACGTTTCTTGATCGGGTATCACATGGCCGCTGAGCGCCTCGCTATGTCGTCTTCACCTACGCTTATCCAGCCGCTTGAATCCTTCCCAGACCTTGGGCACCGGCGCCGAACCATATGAGCGACAGAAGGCTGAAAAATGCAGCATATGTCCAATCAGAGCGGATGCATATCGGATGGAAGTCGTTGGTGATGAGCAATACGTAAATATTTCGGTGGCGAATCGGCCGGCTCGGGCGCTGATTTGACTTACCCGACCCGTCACGCCGGCTCCCTCCGTCACAGCGACGAAGACCCTCTCAGATCGGCAGGCCGAGTTGCTCATCTTCCTCGCTCTCACCTTGCAGCGAGGACAGCGACACGCCCAGGAGACGCACCGGCTTTGGGGAAGGCACTCAGGGTGCAGGCTCCCGAGTGACTATTAGTATTCAGGTCAAGCCGATTGCGATTGATCCGGAGGCGAAATGATCGGCAAATCGATCAGGAAGCGACTTCCCTTCTGATCTTTGGCGACGGTCAAATGACCCTGAAGCTGCCGCTGTCATTCGGCGTGGGGTTCCGACGCCGATCGGCGCCGGGGTCACTGGTCCCACATTAATAAAATCAACGCTTGGATCCGTGCGTGCGCTGATTGAGGGGGGCAAAGTTGGATCAGTATTCACAGGCCTTTCCGCGCCACACGCCATTGTCGTCCTTCTTCAGAGACGTGACATTGTTGTAGCCCGCTTCCTCGATCTTCGATTTGGCTTGGCCTTCGGTGAAACTGTTGGCACCCGAAACCGGTTTATCGGAATTGTTCTGGCCGGAGCTGTTGACTGCGTTGTTGTTCGGCCGATCGGTCGCAGGTGGATTCTGCGCAAACGACGGAGCAGCGAGAAGCGAAGCAGAAGTCAGCAGCAGAAGAAAAGTCCTGTTCATGTTGTCCTCCAGTAGTAGCTCTCGCCAACATCTTCTCAGCCAACATGTTCCAAGTTTTCCCGGTCGATCCAAGAACATGAAACGAGGAGTGGTGCCTACAGCTCTGGAAAATACTGGAAGGTTCGTCGCTCGCGGCGGCACCAGCTTTTCACTCGGTCCCCTCTTAGCCTGCGGGCGGAACGCAGCCCGCAAAGTCAGTTGGACAGCCTACGGCGATGGCCAACTCCAAGTGTCTCGCGAGCCGTAACGGCCTCGATACGGTCCATCTCCGTCACTGGGTTTAAGATTTTCGGGAAAAACTAGAAACCTCCACTCGGGCGATGAGTTGCCGTCCCACGATGTCAATTTTGTTGGACCCGGAACATGGTCGACGAAGCCGCGCTGCGGCGAGCGGTGGATACAACTTGGTCCCTCTATCGGGCGAAGCAGCGCGACGTGGATGCCGCGGACAGCCGGCGTTGTCTGCTGCAGCGCCACCTTCGAGGAAGATGGGAAGCGCGCGTGAGCGAGGTCGAAGAACTGACCGGCTTCGGCCTGGCCTACTTGAACAGTCTCCCCAAGGACGAATGTTGAGGCTTATGGAGAAGCTCGTCAGGCAACTGGTGGTAAGCACCGCGAGGCCGGACTGGACGCTTTTGATCATCTCCGAGCTCGTTTCGGCTGCCATCATGCTGATCTTCCGATCGATGTTTGCAGTCTAGGGGATCGGCAAGATGCGTATCGCTCAGCTTGCTCCCCTCGCCGAAAGCGTTCCCCCAAAGCTGTACGGCGGCACCGAGCGGGTCGTGGCGTGGCTGGTGGACGAGTTGGTAGAGCTCGGTCACGACGTCACTCTGTTCGCGAGCGGTGATTCCCGGACAAAAGGCAAACTCCATCCCGTGTGGCCACGCGCGCTGCGCCTCGGGCGCAAGGGCGTGGACCCCAATGCGGCTTGTGCCGTGCTGCTGGAGGCCATCGCCAGGCGCGCGAAAAACTTCGACGTGATCCACGTACATATCGATTGGTTGCCGCTTCCGCTGCTCAGCCGGCTCGGCGTGCCCTTCCTGACCACCATGCATGGTCGGCTAGACCTCCCCGGCCTGCCGGACGTGGTGCGGGAGTTTCCCGGCGCCGGCTTCGTCTCGATATCCGAGCACCAGCGCGTGCCGCTTCCGGAGGCGAATTGGATCGCCACGATCCAGCACGGGCTGCCTTCGCACCTCTTCCGCCCGTCTTTCGATGAGGGATCCTATCTCGCTTTCCTTGGTCGCCTCACGGCGGAGAAAGGTCCCGAGGACGCAATCCGGATCGCGCGGGCGGCCGGCAAGCCACTGCGCATTGCCGCAAAGATCCCGCGCGGTGAGACCGGATACTTCAAGAAGAAACTGGAGCCGAACATCGATGGTCGAATGGTTCAGCTTGTGGGGGAAGTCGACGATGCGAAGAAGCAGCCGTTCCTTGCCGACGCAGCGGCCCTCCTATTCCCGATCGATTGGCCTGAGCCGTTTGGTCTCGTCATGATCGAGGCGATGGCATGTGGAACGCCCGTTATTGCCTACCGATCCGGATCCGTGCCGGAAGTCGTTGAGGAGGGCGTGACGGGTTTCATCGTCGAGAACGAGGACCAGGCGGTAAAAGCGGTTGGAGAGGTTGGCCGTCTCGACCGGAGGGCAGTGCGCGCCCGCTTCGAAGCGCGCTTCTCCGCAAGTCGGATGGCGCGAGAGTATGAGCGCGCCTACCGAGATTTGATCGCCGATGCCGGCATGAAAAAACCGGACCTTCGCCCGGGTGCTCAGCCATCAATACCATGAAGGATTTGGCGATGAGGCCTCGAAAAGTGAAACACATCATTGTTCTCCTGGCCGTGATGGCCGGCCCGGCGGTGCGGTGCGCCGAAATGGGCGCGGCTGCTATCGATGCCGCCGAACCGTCGAAGAAGATTTTGTCGAACGAGAAGCCGACGCCGGCGGGGGTTCGGTTACAAGTCCTGCTCGACCGGGCCCACTTCTCGCCAGGCGAGATCGACGGCAAGTTCGGCGAGAATGCGAAGAAGGCCCTACGCGCCTTCGCGGAGGCGCGGCAATTGCCAAACTCGGACGTTCCAAGCGAGGACGTCTGGAACTTATTGCGCGCGGACGATCGGCGGGTCACAGCGAACTACACGATCACCGAGCAGGATGTCGCCGGACCTTTTCCGAGCAAGCTCCCGTCAAAGATGGAGGAAATGAAGGACTTGCCGAAGCTCGGTTTCACCAGCCGCGAGAAGGACTGGCCGAGAAGTTTCACATGAGCGAGCAACTGCTGGCGGCGCTCAATCCCGGACAGCACTTCGACCGCGCCGGCGACAGCATCATCGTGTTGGATACCGGCAATGCAGAGATCGGCGCGTCGTCCAGGGTCGAGGTCGACAAGAGCCTGCAGACGGTGAAGCTATTCGACAAGTCGAACGCCCTTATCGGCTTCTATCCGGCAACGGTCGGGAGCGAGGAGAAGCCGTCGCCATCTGGCACTCTGAAGGTGACCGAGGTCGACCGAAATCCGACCTATCGCTACAATCCGGACTACCATTTCAAGGGCGTTCGATCCCGAAAACCTTTCACCATCAAGCCGGGCCCCAACAATCCGGTCGGAACAGTGTGGATCAACCTCACCGCTGAAGGATACGGCATTCACGGCACACCCTCGCCCGACAAGGTTTCGAAGGCGGAATCCCATGGCTGCGTCCGTCTGACGAACTGGGATGCGGAGCGCGTTGCTGCGAGCGTCGCGAAGGGCACTCCGGTCGCCTTCGTCGACGGCTCACGATGACCCCGACTGCGTGAGAACGACTTCCGCCGGTCAGGCCGACGAGTTTTATTGAGCTACAGAGTTGGAGCGGGCTGTTTACCGCGAACCATTGGAGGAGGATCGGAATGGATGCGTCCGTCGAACCAAAGGTTCAGAAGCGAAGGACATTCCGCATCCGGAACTTTCTGTCAACGTTGGGTCCCGGTCTCATCACCGGGGCTTCTGACGATGATCCGTCCGGGATCGGCACCTATAGTCAGGCCGGCGCGCAGCTCGGCTTCGGCGTCGGCTGGACCATGCTGCTCTCATACCCGCTCATGGCTGCGATCCAGGAGATTTCGGGGCGGATAGGGCGGGTGACCGGTCACGGCATCGCCGGCAACGTCTGCCGAAACTTCGGCGCTGTTTACGTCTGGAGCCTGGTGGGGCTGCTGTTCGTGGCCAACACCATCAATATCGCCGCCGATCTTGGGGCCATGGCGGACGCCCTCAAACTTTTGATCGGCGGACCCGGCGTCGCCTACGTGGTTCTGTTCGGCGCCGTGTCGGTCGTCGCGCAGATCTTCTTCAACTACGACCGGTACGTCTCCGTGCTGAAGTGGCTGACGCTCAGCCTGTTCGCCTACGTGATCGCGCTCGCCGTCGTGAAGGTGCCCTGGGGCGAGGCTCTGAAGGGCATTCTGATTCCCCACATGAGTTTGGATGCCGCCTTCTTGACGACCCTCGTCGCGATCCTTGGCACGACGATATCGCCGTATCTCTTCGTATGGCAGTCGTCGCAGGAAGCAGAGGAGCAGCGGATCGACGACGATAAAAAGCCTTTGAAGAAGGATTCGTCCGACGCGCCGGAAGAATTCCGACGAATCCGGCTGGACACCTTGATCGGCATGGCCTTTTCCAACCTGATCGCGCTTTCCATCATCATCACGACCGCAGCGACGCTTCACGCCCAAGGCAAGACCAATATCGAAAGTTCGGCGCAGGCGGCCGAGGCCTTGAAGCCGATAGCAGGTCCCTTCGCCGAGTTCATCTTCGCGCTCGGCATCGTCGGCACCGGGCTTTTGGCCATTCCGGTCCTTGCCGGGTCTACCGCCTATGCCGTCGGGGAGGGCCGTCGCTGGAAGGTCGGTCTGTCGCGGAAGCCGAAGGAGGCCATTGCATTCTATAGCGTGCTGGCTCTCTCCGGCCTGTGCGGAATCGGGCTCAACTTCACACCGATCGATCCGATCAAAGCGCTCTATTGGAGCGCGGTGGTCAATGGCGTGCTCGCCGCGCCCGTGATGGTCGTCCTGATGGTGCTCGTCCGGAGGCCAAAGGTCATGGGCGAGCTTGTCGTCACCGGCCCCCTGTACTGGCTGGGTTGGGCTGCGACCGCCGCGATGGCTCTGTGCATCGTAGGCATGGCCGCCACGATGTTCATGAGCACATCGTCTTAGAACTTGAGCGTGGTCCTGAGACCGAACACGGACGCGTTCTTGAGAGGCTTGCCGGCGAGCGGACTCGCGGGCAGTGTGGCGCCCCCGCCGGGATGAACGACGTATTGGAAATTGGGCTGTACCGTCCAGCCGTCCTTGACCTGATACTGGTAGACGGCAGTCACCAATCCTTCAAAGCTGCGCACCGGCCAATTCGGATTCACCAGCGCCCGATAATCCGCGTCGAGCGCCTGCGCTCGTTTCGAGACGTGGGCGTAACCCGCGGCGATCCCGAACTTGTCGTCAGGACGGTCGTCGCGCAAGCCGATGAACTCCACGCCCGCATCCGCGTAAAGATCAATCAGGTTTCGATCGGCTGGCGCGCCGGCGGCTCTTGCGAACACGCCGATCCCGCGATCATCGCTATGAGGCACGCGGTAGACCTGCTGCTCGACAACCGCCCACCCGCCGACATCCCCGGACAATAGCAAGGGCTCGCCGCTGCTGGCGGCAGCGGCGAGCGAGACTCCGTTCGACGCGAGCCGCTGGTCCGCGAAGGAGCCGAAGTGCCGCCAGCCTCCGAACTTGATCTGGCCGGTCAGGTTCGGATCGCCCTTCTTGTTATTCCAGGCATACTGAATCTGGCCGAGGAGCAGCGGTGGATCGTTGACACGAAAATTTACGCCGTAGCGGTTGCGCTCCTGCGGATCGCCCGGACCGGGTCCGGCCTGGTCGCCATCGAAGATTCCGCCAAGCACAGCAAGCTGATCGGTCACGTTGACGAGCAGCCGGGCTCCCATCGCGGCCAAAGGCGGCGAAGGCCCGCCGCTGGGCAGATTGAGCGAGGTGATGGCTGGCCAACCCATCGAGGCGTTGGTGAACACGTCCGTGTACTTGGTGTTGAAGAATTCGCTGTCCGCGGCGAGTTGGCCCAATTTCAGCGAGACCTGCTTCGCGCCCCACTGCTTCTCGAAATAGGCTTCGTACAGACGGGTCGACGGCAGAGCCTCGATCCCGCTAACGACGAAGAAGTTCTGCAGGTTGCTGCGCGACAGCCCGTC
Organism: Bradyrhizobium sp. McL0616; assembly: GCF_049993385.1. Classification (NCBI taxonomy): domain Bacteria; kingdom Pseudomonadati; phylum Pseudomonadota; class Alphaproteobacteria; order Hyphomicrobiales; family Nitrobacteraceae; genus Bradyrhizobium; species Bradyrhizobium sp. McL0616. The sequence continues at coordinate 7,400,217 of NZ_CP188255.1, read as the reverse complement.
GCCGTGGATCTGGAACATGTTGGCGTGAAAGGTGAGCTTGTCGATCCCAATCAACTTCTGCAGATCGACGTCGACGGCGAGATTCAGGCGGCCTTCGTAGATCGCGCTCTGCTTCAATCCTCCAGACGCGTTGCCGAGTGCCTCGCCGATGTAGGTTGCCGCGAATTTCACGCCGTACCGCTGCAGCGGATTGGGGAGAAGACCTAGCGTCTTCTCTTCCACCGTGCTCTCGCCCGTGTCGGGATCGGCCGGTTTGTCGTCGTCGGTCTTCTTATCCTCCTGCCCAATGGCATTGGTCGCAAGGAGCAAAACAACCGACATTGAAAGCGCCGCTTGCCGATATGCCCTCCTTGGTCGAGTCACGGGAACTCCTTATCCTGGTAGCTTCAGGACTTGCCTGATCTTGAAGTCCAAGTCCACCACTCACGGGGCGAGCAGTGAGCATCACAAGTTCCGAGACACTGTGCACTGCGCCCCGAGGCGACAACTGCCCCGGTGCCTGATGGTAAAGAGCAGCACTGAGGGGCGTGCCTCCGTTCTTATCGGAATGGTCCAGGCATTTGCCAATTTTTCCCGACCGCGATTACTTCCTTTTAGTTGATCGGGGATATAACGGCGGGATCACTTCTGATGACCCAATGCCCGCAGAAAAAGATCAAGAAGCCCGACAGGTCACCTTCGAGCATCCGTTGCCCGCTCAAATGATGGCCATTGATGGCACGTAGCGTCGCGCGTGCCTGCGTAGGGATGTCTCAGATGTTGGGGCGAAGCTTCAAGTCGAGACCTCGATTGAGGGGTTGTCGTCGACAGTCGTGCTTCTCCCTCAAGCCCTCAGCCGGGACCATTCCTTATCCACGAACCTTACTAGAGAAACAATTGCGATGCCGTCTCACTGGCCGTTGGTGAAGCGATGGACAACGCCGGACCGAAGCGGGTTCGGGACTGGCTCGCGGACTCTGGCTACATGCCGCCAGAGACGCGCAATTACGTCTCCGACCGAAGAGCATGAGCGTTTGATGGAGATGGCCGCGCGTGGCATGCGTCCCGACGAGATCGCCGCTGCGCTTCAACGCACGGAAAAAGCTATTCGCGCCCGTGCCTGGCAGCACGGGATCCCCCTCGGAAATTTGACCCAAGAGGACGCTGAGTAAATCGGTTCCTTTGCGGGCCGAAGCTGCTGGCCTGGTTAGCCGCGGGGGAAAGTGCGGCACTCGTTCTTCGACGGGCTACGCGAAGACCTTTGACCGGGCGCGTCGACATTTTCGCTTAGCGCGGACGCTGATGGCGGCCGAACTATAGGCGAGAGGGGCGCTTTGTCTATTTGCCTGAGGAGGACGCCTATTACGAATTCCATAAAGTATGGAGCTCTCTCGCGCCCAGGGAAGACTACCCTGGCCGTAAATTTTTTTTGTAAAAACCCAACTCGGCCTCATCTTTTCGGATCTGCATCCCAATCGCGTGTAGATAACTGACCACCAGCGACGGCACTCCTCTGCTTGCAATCTCTATCAGGCGGCCATCCTCTGGATTGTCCCGGCAAATCTTCCGTCACATGAGCAATGCTCTTGTTCGTTACCTGAAAAACGGCCAACAGCGCACTCTCAGCCTCCTCTCTAACTCCATCATAACGGGCAGCACGGAATCTGGACTGGACCATGGAGAGATGGCCGTCCGCGCATGCCGTAGGCGTTACGGCTGTCCCGATCCGCCCGCGGAACCATAGACTTGCCCGGTCGCATAGCTGGCATCGGCCGCCGCGAGCTGCACGTAGATCGAGGCCAATTCCGCTGGCTGGCCGGGACGACCAAACGGTGTCATGCCGCCAAATTTTTCGAGCTTTTCCATGGTTGCGCCGCCGGAGACCTGGAGCGGCGTCCAGATCGGGCCCGGTGCGACGCCATTGACACGGATGCCCTTTGAGGCGAGCTGCTTTGCCAGCGACTTCACGTAATTCATGGTCGCTGCCTTCGTCTGCGCATAGTCGTAGAGATCGGGCGAGGGATCGTAAGCCTGCTCAGATGTGGTGCCGACGATGCAGGATCCGGGCTTGAGATGCGGCAGCGCGGCCTTGATGATCCAGAACGGCGCGTAGATGTTGGTCTTCATCGTCGCGTCGAAATCCTCCGACGAGACGTCGAGGATGGAGGCGCGCGTCTGCTGCCGCGCGGCGTTGCTGACGATGATATCGAGCCCGCCCAGGCCCTGCACGGCCTGCTCGACCAGCTTCTTGCAGAAGGCTTCCTCCTTGAGGTCGCCGGGAATCGCCAGGCCGGTGCGGCCTTCCTTCTTGATCAGGGCGATGACCTCTTGTGCGTCTGGCTCCTCCGCTGGCAAATAGTTGATGGCGACGTCGGCCCCCTCGCGCGCATACGCAATCGCGGCGGCGCGGCCCATTCCGGAGTCGCCGCCGGTGATCAGCGCCTTGCGGCCGGCCAGCCGTCCGGAGCCCTTGTAGCTTGTCTCGCCATGATCTGGGCGCGGCTCCATCTTGCTGGCGAGGCCGGGCCAGGGCTGCGACTGCTTCTTGAACGGCGGTTTCGGATAGCGGGTGACGGGATCGATCAGGTCCTGCTCGGCCATGGCAGTATTTCCTTTCGCTGTTGAAGACGCCAGCGAGGCCGCAGCGAGCGTCGCGCTCGCCGCGTGAACGACGTGCCGGCGGGATACTGAAATCTTGTTGTGATGTGCCATAAGAGTCACAGCGTTTTTGCAATCCTAACCAGCGGAGACGAGCATTGTTGCTAACGGAGACGCCGGCGGAGCCGACGTCCTTCGGAAGGTTTACTTCGTCGACTGTCCGACGCTAGGCGCCTTGCCGAGTTCCTGTGCCATGTCGAGGTGATGGCCCAACGCCGGAAGCGTCTTGCCGGCCCAGTCCTTCAGTGCAGCATTGTCGCCACCGTTCGCGTAGCGCTCGAACAGCGACACCGCATCCTTATGCGCGCTCACCTGGTAGGAGTTGAAATCCGAGCTAAAATCCTGGCCCGTCGCGCCCTTGAGCTTGTCGAGCTTGTTCTTCTGGTGCGAGCTGTCGAGCGCGGTCGGCAGGGTTGCCTCCACCTTGCCGTCGCCGACAGGAGTCTTGAGCTCGCTGCTGGTCTTGGTGTGATCGATAACCATCTGCTGTGCGAAGCTCTTCTCCTGTGCGTTGCCTTTCTGCTCGGCGAGCTTGCTCGATTCGATCTCGAACATGTCGCTGACAGCGACTTCCTTGACAAAATCAGCGGTCGCTGGCGCAACCCGAGCGTGGAATTGACGCCGGTCTTCTCACCGAGCGACTGGGCGAGCGCCGGGCCTGCGAGGAGCACGCAGGTAAAAGGGATGATGGTACGTTTCATAGGCCGGTCCCTCTGATTGTCTACGCGGCCGTTGCCGCGCGGATCGTTGCGGCGACCAACACGGACCTGGGAACGAGGTTCCTAATCCGCCCGATTGCGGCTGGTGCGCGGATTGATCGTACCAGTCGATTTTCGCCGCAGCCGTTCCGGAAGGAACATCTCGGACGGCGCCGCCGACGGCCCGGCGCGCACGTCGGGATGGTGCGGGGCCCGCTCATGCGGCGGCTGGTTGGTGTTGATCTGGTGCTTCACGTCGACGCGCACGACGGGGCGGGAAGCGACGCTTCCGGCTAACGTCCTGGTCTCATTACTACCTTGATGACGCCGGCCTCTTTGTCGCGGAATTTCTGGTACATCTCGGGCGCCTCTTCGAGGTTGGCCGGATGTGTCACCACAAAGCTGGGGTCGATTTCGCCCGCAATAATCTTGGCGAGCAGTGGCTTTGTGTATGCTTGGACATGAGTCTGGCCGGTCTTGATGGTCAGTCCCTTGTTCATGGCGGCGCCGAGCGGGATCTTATCGCCCATTCCGACATAGACGCCCGGAATCGAGACAGTGCCCGCCTTGCGACAGGCGATGATGGCCTGGCGCAGAACATGAACGCGGTCCGTCGCCAGGAATGTTGCGGCCTTGACCTTGTCGAGCACCGCGTCCGCCGAGCCGTGGCCTGATGCTTCGCAGCCGACCGCATCGATGCAACTGTCCGGCCCGCGCTTGTTGGTGCGCCTCATCAATTCCTCATGGACGTCGGCCTTGGAGAAATCGATGATTTCGGCACCACCGGCTTCGGCCATTGCTAGGCGCTCCGGCACTTCGTCGATGGCAATCACCCGCCCAGCTCCGAGCATGAGCGCGGAGCGGATGGCGAACTGGCCGACGGGACCGCATCCCCAGATCGCGACAGTGTCGCCCGGTTCGATCTGCGCATTGATGGCAGCCATGTAGCCGGTCGGAAAGATGTCGGAAAGGAACAGCGCCTGCTCATCCGTGATATTGTCGGGAATCTTGATCGGCCCGATGTCTGCCATCGGCACGCGCAGGTACTCGGCCTGTCCGCCCGAATAGCCGCCCAGCATGTGGCTGAAGCCAAAAAGCCCGGCGGGCGATTGGCCCATTGCCTTGGCCGCAACCTCCGCATTCGGATTGGTCCGGTCGCAGCAGGAGAACAGTCCTTGCTGGCAGAACCAACAACCGCCGCAACTGATCGTGAAGGGAACAACGACTCGGTCGCCGATCTTCAGATTTGTGACTTCCGAACCAAGTTCGATCACCTCGCCCATGTTTTCATGTCCGAGAATGTCACCGCTCTCCATGGTCGGCTGGTAACCGTCAAAGAGATGCAGGTCCGAGCCGCAGATGGCGCAAGCAGTAATCTTGATTATCGCGTCACGCGCATGCTGAATCTTGGGATCCGGAACCGTGTCGACGCGAACATCGCCTTTGCCGTGCCAACAGAGTGCACGCATGGTCAAATCTCCATTTTTGGGGACGGCATGCGCATTCTCAGGTCATGTCGTGCAGACGCAACAGGAGAAAGGGAGGGATGTTCCTAACCACGTGATACGGCGCAGTGCGACAAAGCGAATGACGACGAGCTGCAAAAGGTGGCGCTTATGGCCCGCGTTAACCGGGCCGGCATTTAGGCGGCTGGAGCTGACAAGTCCGCCAGCTGAGGCGGCCTACTTCATTTTCCTCGACCCGATGCTGATGAAGAAGATCGGCCTCCGCGCAATATCAGTCACCTCTATCGACCACCGCTGGCCTGGCCGAAATCTCCCGTCGATATCCTTGAATAGTTCGCCCGCAAACATCGTTGCGTGTTTCCACGCCGCCTCATCGTTTGGCAACTCCTCGCCTTCAGTATCGAAACTGGACTCTACGTTGTGAACGTTGAAAAATTGACCCCCAATCGGCGCCCAAGGCTGGCTCTGACTCATTTCTGATGAAGTTCGCCGACGACTGTGGTTCTTCAAACGGAGAATCGGCGCCATGCGGACAGGCTTTCGAATTTCATCGCTAGTACCGAGTGGTTTGGTGTTTGATGGCGTAAGTGATTCAGAGGATTCGGTTATTCTGGCTGTTCGGTCGGAGGCTGCCAATGCCCTTTGTGCGCGACAGCATCGCGCCGAATCCATAGCCGTTACATCCGGCACGTGGCCGATTTGCCATCTGCGGGCAGAAAGGTGCGCCTCCGATTGCTCACGCGACGCTTCACATGTGAGGTGCCGCATTGCCGCCGGCGGATCTTCGCGGAGCGGTTCGGAGAGGACATCGTCCCGCTTCGACGGCGCCGGACGGCACGGCTGGAATGCATCGTCCATCACCTGGGGTTGGCGCTCGGCGGCCGGCCGGCGGCAAGCTTCGCCAAGCGGCTCATGCTGCCTGTCAGCAACGATACCTTGCTGCGGGTGGTCCGCCGGCGGACGGCGATGCCTACAGATCCATTGCTTGTTGTGGGCATCGATGACTGGGCGTTCCGGAGAAACCATCGGTACGGGACCATCGTGTGCGATTTAGAGCGTCGGCGGATCGTTACCCTGCTGCCCGACAGGGAACCTGCGACCGTTCGGGCGTGGCTATCGAAGCACCCAGGGATTAACATTGTGTCGCGAGATCGCGGTGGTGGATACGGCGATGCAGCAGCCAAGGCGCTGCCGAACGCCATCCAAGTCGCCGACCGCTGGCATCTGATGGAAAATGCGAGCGCGGCCTTCCTTGATGCGGTGCGCCGCTCCATGAACAGAATCCGAACTGCAATCGGAGCGACGACGATCAATCCGGAACTGCTGACCTGTGCGGAAAAGCTGCGCTATCAGGGCTATCTGCGGCGCCAGGACAGCCATGCCGCAATTGCGGCTCTCGTCAGCGACGGTGTGCCACTCAAGGAGATCGTCCGCCGCACAGGACATAGTCGCAATCTGGTTCGCCAAATTAGCCGCGGCGGCGGTACGGATATGTTCCGCACCTGCGCGTGGTGGCGGAATGGGCGACGCGACGGCGGCGTGCCGAGACTATCAGCCATCAACAATTGCAGAAGGTCCCCGCCGCCAGGACGATAGCGCAGCTGATGACGACGAAGCGCGACCACCTAACCAAGGCCGAGACCGTCACGCTTGCCGTCATCGAACAAAACGTTCCTATGCTGGCCGACGCCCAAGCTCTTGTTGGCCGCTTCCACGCGATGATCCGAAAGAAGGCCGGGATGGAGAAGCCTTGTCCCTTCAAACGGCGCCAGAGTTCAGCACCGTTGCGACAGCCGCCTGTCCAGACGCAGCAAACGTCATGGCGCCGCAAACGCAGTGTACACTTTTGTGCTCGCGCAAGTTGCGGGCATGCGGAGGTCTTATGAGGTAGGGAGCGACCGCAAGCACCATTACACTGAGTCCGTTACAGTGTGAGCGTGAAGCAAGCGCTCGGTGGCGAACGCCAGCTAGGTCATGTCGAATTCGTCCTGGAGTTTGCGCACTTCTTCGCGGAGTGCCGCCTCGGCAGATTCATCCAGAGGCTTTTGCCGGATACCGCCGAGCTCCGAACTTGAAATGTAGCCCTTCACCCGGATCAGCTTGAGGCCGGTGACACCTGAGCGCTCTTCTAGTTTTTCGGCGAGTTCGTGCTGGTAGAGGATTGGTTTCAACTGGGTCTCCGTTTGCGTCGCGTGGGTGGTTAGCAGCCGCGAGATATACTCTTGATCTTTTTGTCTAGCGCGATGTCGGCGCGGATCGCGTGGCCGTTCGCAGAAGGATTTGTAGCGCCGGGTGGAATCACCGTCGAGACGCTCTGGCGATTGGGGCGTCGCGTGCTCTTTGCGTGCGCCGATTCGGCGACAAGAGCGAAAGCCACGTCGATGGACGCAATCGACCTCAGCAATTCTTGCAAATCTTTTTCACTGTCTGGTCGACGTGGGTATTCTCCTGGTCGATCTTGGCGTCGGTGTCCCTTTGATCAGTGGCTGTTGGCCGACCGATCCCGCCAGCAGGTGCGGCCCCCTGCGTATTGGCGGCCGGCGTTCCCGACGAGCCGGCTGTCCCTGCGGCATTCGTGCCTGGCGTCGTTACGACGCCCGTACGGTCACCAGTGGCCGTTCCCTGGTTGGACCCGGGTGGGGGCGCGGGAGTGGTATTGGCGATGCCTGTTCTCGCATCGGTAGTTCCCGTTGTTGGGTTGATGTTTGCATTCGGGGCAGCAGCGGACGGGCTTGCCGTCGAGCCCGAGTTCGCCGTCCCTGCTGCTCCCGCACCGGACGGAGATGTGGTGCCCGAGCCTCCCGTACCCGCAGAGGACGCGGCCCCGCCAGCGCTTCCGCCGGCAGATCCGCCGGCACTACCACCGCCGCCTCCGCCGCCCCCGCCTTGGGCGAACGCTGCGCAGGGGATGACGATAGCCAGTACAAGTGCAGTGCGCGAGGGCTTCATGGCGCGGCTCCTTTAGCGACCAAGCTGGCTTTGCGCATTTCGTTCCTATTGCGGGGGTTTGGACGAGCTGCCCCTATGCAACGTCGAGCGCGCGCGCTTGGCGGGAATGCTCAGGCTCCCGCCAACATGCCGGGTTCGGGGATTCCGTGCTTTGGGAGGCCAGGGTGATCTTAGGCACTATCCGGCAGTTACGAAGTTAGAATCCAATGGAAGACCGCACGACAGAAGCGACCGAGGGGGAGGTGCTGGATAAACTCCGGCGCCACATCCGCATTCTCGTCGATCTTGGTCGGCTTTCCGTCGAAAATGCCGACACCGCACGCTTTTTGGACCAAGCCGTGGTCCAGATCGCTCGAGCCGTGGAAATCCACCACGTGAAGGTTCTTCAATATCGTCCGGATACGTCCGACCTTCTGCTGATCGCGGGTATCGGCTGGAAAGACGGAGTGGTAGGCACCGCCACGCTCTCGTCTGACCTGCGATCGCCGCCTGGCCGCGCATTTCAAACCGCGGAGCCTGTCAGCATCAGAGATTTCTCCGAGCAGGAGGAATACGTTCGATCTGAGTTCCTGGCGGAACATGGCATTGTCGCTGTCAGCAACGTGCCGGTGCTCATCGGCGGCGCGGCATGGGGTGTGTTGGAGGTGGATAGTACCAAGTCGAGAGACTTCTCGCAGGATACGACCGAGTTCCTGACCGCTGCAGCCGCGTTGATAGGAGCGGCGTTACGGCGCAACGTGCAGCCGGACGAACATGCGCGCCTTCTGGCTGCCGTCGCCGAAGCTCAAAAGGGACAGATCCTGCTTCGCGAAATGCAACATCGGGTCAAGAACAACTTTCAACTCGTTCTGTCCTCGATCTCCATACAGAAGCGCCGCTATCTTGATCCGGAGTCTCACCGGGCCCTCGACCACGTGGCCAGCCGTATCAACGCGATCTCGCTGGCACATGATCAGCTTGCTCCTCGCCAGGAAGGTCAGATCGTCAGACTCTCCCACTACCTCCGGGCTCTCTGCAGTGCAATCCGCAGCCAGGCCGAGGAAATCGAAATCGACGTTGAGTGTGACGAACTCGAACTGACTATCGACCGCGCCTTACCGGTTGGTCTCATTCTGAATGAGACTGCCATGAACAGCATCAAGCATGCCTTCGGTGCAGATGGCGGCAGGATCAAAGTGACACTGGTAGGCGGGATTGGCTTTGGCGAAGCCCGTCTGACAATGGCCGACAACGGGCGCGGCATTCAGAATCCGAACGAAAACGGGTCGGGGCTTAAGTTGATTTCTTCCCTTGCGAGACAGATTGGCGGAACTGTCGATCAGAGCAGCTGCGGCTCTGGTACAACGACAACGCTCACATTTCCATTGATAACGTAGCGTAGGATACTGACACTTCAGCTCCGGGTTGGGCGACTGAGGGTGCTGTCTGGCCACAAAGCCTCATATTGTTGCCGATGTGTGGCCGCATAGATTGCACGTTGATCGTCCGTTGCAGCGAGAAGGTCATCGCCCAATACCAGTCACGCGGCGTTGTTGGCACGCCGACAGAAAATCCAACGCAGTGACATGATCGAATCGCGTTAGATTGATCCGGTCGTTGACGCGAATGAACCCCTTCGGCATATCATCCTGGCCCGCGATGAGATGAAAGCCCATGCCTCCTCACTTGCAGATGTTACCCTGGCGGCGAAACGCGCACCTTGGGCCTTTCCGGCATTCGAACATAGCAGCGCACGTTTCCGTGACGATCATAATCTTCGCAAAGATACTTCAGGCGCAAATGCATTTTGTTACCGGATTTAATCCCACGGATTTCCATCGCCGTCGCTAAGTGCATCGAACGCGCGATTCACGTGCCAGAGATCCCAGATGACACGCCCTCTGATCCGCTTAGGCGCGGGCATCTCACCATCAGTGACCATCTTATCGAACGTTGACGCGCTCACTCCGACGTATTCGGCAGCTTGGACTCGTGACAAGCCCCGAGGCGGCAACGATGCTGGCAGTGCGGCGGGGCGCGGAGGATCGTTTTCGTTCTTCACTGGTTTCGCTCAGTGTGGAAGCTTGAATTGAGCTGCACCCGGTTCCGAAGACACCAAGTTAGGTGTTTTATGGAGCAGGAGGTGCGTCATGGAGAGAAGGCAGTTTACGCGGGAGTTCAAGCTTGAGGCCGTGCGGCTGATCAAGCAGCGCGGCGTGTCGTATGCGCAGGCGTCGAAAGACCTTGGTATTCATCCGACACAGTTGCGCAGTTGGGTGAAGCAGCTTGCGGACGATCCGCAACATGCATTCCCTGGCCACGGTCAGGTGAAGCCAGAGCAACTGGAGATCGCGCAGCTGAAGCGCGAGGTCATCAAGCTGAAGGCCGAACGGGACATCCTAAAAAAAGCCGCGGCCTACTTCGCGAAGGAATCGACGTGAAGTTCGGTTTCGTTGTGTTTCGGCGTGTTGGTGTGGACGGCCCCCGACGGCATCGATTGTGCCAGAATGAGGTCGTTGCAGATCTCAGACAAAGGGGGCCGTCCGTGGAACAGGTTAGCCGAATCGGCATGGATACGTCGAAACGTTTTTTTCAACTTCACGGCGTGAACGCCGCCGAGAAGGTGGTATTGCGCAAGAAATTGCGGCGTAAGGAGATGGTTGAGTTCTTCGAGAAGCTTGCGCCGACGGCGATTGGGATCGAAGCCTGCAGCGCCTCCCACCATTGGGCACGGCTTTTGCGGTCATTCGGCCATGAGGTGAAACTGATCGCGGCTCAACTGGTCAAACCGTATGTAAAGCGCGGCAAGAACGATACGGCTGACGCCGAAGCTCTTTGCGAGGCGATGAGCCGGCCAACGATGCGTTTTGTGCCGGTAAAAACCGCCGAACAGCAGGCGGCCCTTATGCTGGTCGGCCTCCGCGATCGGCTCATCCGCAATCGGACGCAACTCTCGAATGCCATCCGCGGCTATGCCGCCGAGTTTGGCTTTACCGCAGCCAAAGGGATGGCGCACCTCGATCCGCTGTTCGAACACATTCAAGCGGATGAGAGCGTGCCCGACCTGGCTCGCGAGCTGTTCGCTGCCCAGGCTGAAGAATATGCTCAGTTGCAGACGCAAATCGACGAAGTCGCTGCCAAGCTCATGGCTTGGCACAAGGCTGATGAATGCAGCCGACGTCTCGCGAAGATCCCTGGCGTTGGTCCGATCGGCGCGGCGCTGTTGATGATGAAGACCCCAGCGCCCGAGCTATTCCGGTCAGGGCGCCAGTTCGCGGCCTGGATCGGATTGACACCGAAAGATCATTCCACGGCCGGCAAGGTCAGGCTCGGCGCCATCACCCGGGCCGGTGATGAAGCTTTGCGCGCCGTGCTGGTGTCGGGGGCCACCGCCGTGATCAGGCATGCTGTTCGCTGCGGAGGACGCGCGTCGCCCTGGCTCCTGGACCTTCTCAAGCGCAAGCCGCCGAAGCTGGCCGCCGTAGCGTTAGCCAACAAGATGGCCCGTATCGCTTGGAAACTGATGGTCACAGGCGAAAGCTACGCCACGAAATCCGCAACCGTCGCTCCGGCGAGCGCGGCGTAAAGATCAGCCAGACACGGGGAGCAACTTAACTGCAACCGTGCTGAGCCGATGCCCGAACTTGCAAGGTGACAAGCAGATGGTGTGATCGATCGATCCTAGACGCGAGATACTCCGTAAACCCCACTGACCGCAAAGGTCGCCGGCGTGTCTGGAATTCGCGTCGCGGAAACCATCTTGGCCAGCGTTCATGTGCGAGCGCGACAACAGGCCGGACATATGGACGCAAGCGATCTGATCAAAACATTGCAAAAAATCCTTGCGAGGAGAGGGCCGTCCACATAAGGGGTTTGGACGCCGATCGGCGCCTGGGTCACCATTCCCACATCAATAAAATCAAGACTTTAGGACCACGCGTGCGACGATTGAGGGGTCAAAATTCGATCAGTATTCACATCCGAGGTCGTCGTGGTCGAACTGGGTGCGACGCCGCGCGATTCGGCCGACGATCGCAGGCTTTGGATGCTGCATGACGGCCTGCACAATGATACGCGTCAGGGCCACCCGATCCGCGTCCTGCTCCGGACGCGCCCCGACGGCAGCAGGTTCGCCGTGGCCCAGGGGGACGAAATCCGTTCAGAGATCGCGGGTGACACGGCGATCCGAACGCTATTGCCGATCGCCGCGATGGTGCCCTGCCTGTTGCTGGTCACCGCCTTGGTGATCGGACGGTCCTTTCGGCCGATGTTTCGCCTGGCTGACGAACTGGACGCCAGAAAGGCAGTCGACCTGAGTACGCTGTCGGCAAAGGGCGCGCCGAGCGAGCTGCAGCCCTTCCTTGGGTCGATCAATGCGCTGCTCGATCGCATCCGCACCATGATGGATCAGCAGCGGCGGTTCGTCGCGGACGCCGCGCACGAACTTCGCACGCCAATTGCAGCGCTGAGCCTGCAGACCGAAAATCTCGATCCGCTCGACATGCCCCCGGCGGCGCGAGAGCGTCTTGAAGCCTTGAAGAGCGGCATGCGGAGAACCAGACATCTGCTCGATCAGCTTTTGGCGCTGGCAAGGAAGGACCTGGCCCCTCAACAGGCGGGCGAGGAGGTCTATCTGGATCAGATCGCGAAGGGAGTCGTCGCGGACCTACTGGTCGAGTCCTCCGCGCGCGAGATCGATCTGGGCTTCGCGATGGCCGAACCAGTCTCGGTGACCGCAGATCCGCTCGCCATCCGCTCGGTTGTCCGCAATCTCGTCGAAAATGCGGTGAGATACACACCCAACGGCGGTCGCGTCGACCTCGGCGTCTATCGCGAGGGCGGGAGGGCGGTTCTGCAGGTCGAAGACATCGGGCCTGGTGTTCCGCCCCAGGATATCGAGCGGATATTCGAGCCGTTTTATCGGGGACGCAGGCCGACCGGCAACGGATCAGGGCTTGGGTTGTCGATCGTGAAGCGGATCGTCGATAGATACGGCGGATCGATCGAAGTCGAGAATATCACCGAGACCGACCGGTCAGGTCTTCGCGCGACCGTGAGGCTGCCCGCGTCTGGTTGAGTACCGCACGTCGCCGCCTTTTTCGCGCCACCCTTTCTTCGGCAAATTTTCACGACAGGCTAATTCGGTCCTAAGACAGTTGCACGAAGCTGTCCGAGCTGGGTGAGGTCGAGAAACATGAAGCGCCTGAAACAATCGAAGTGGGAGACGACTATGAACAATTCTATCCAACCCTCCAACTCCTCGTCTGTTCAGTTGGAAGGGACCGCCGTGGTGGGCCCGGACGGCGATCGAATCGGATCGATCGAAAGTGCCGCCATTGACCGGACGAGTGGCTCCCTCTCGCATGTGGTGATGACAGTCACGCGTTTCGGGTTTGTCGCGACACGGTATCTGCTTCCTTGGCATCGCCTCGACTACGACCGGCAGCTCGCCGCCTATCGGGTGGATCTCACGCATGGACAGTTGCAGGCTGCTTCGCTTCCCCAGCCGCCCTTCGGTTGCGGGCTTTGACCGCCTCCGTTTGTCGGCGGATTGCCAATCTCGGGCTCGTCACCCCACCGAACTGGGGGACGTTGCGCGCCGCCCAGAAGGACTACGACGGGAATCGCCCATGCCGCCGAGGCGTGGCCGAACAGCACGACCGCCAGCACCGCAGGAGTGAACATCACGAGCACCTGCGCTGTGCGGCGGCCCAAGGCCGCCGCAGTCGCATGGCGACGCCGCCGCGCGGCGGAGGATCGTCGTCGCCGCCGCCGTCGAGCTGGCGCAGCGCTGCGAGAATGTCAGCGAGCCGGATGGTATGACCCATGCCGGGAATTTCGCGCAAGGCGGGGCAGGATTCGACAGCGAACATGTCCGATGCCCAGGACGACAAGATGATCCGCTTCTCCGGGACCGAGAGTTCTCTGTCGTTCAGGACGTCATTCGGAGACGCATAGTGCGCGGCCGGGTGAAAAAGGGGTGAAGATTGCCGGTGTTCGCGTTGGCGTTTGTCATCGGGGGCCTCCCTTCATGCTCCTTCCGAGGGATGGGGTTGTCGTATAGGCCGAGCGGCGGCCCTGTGCCGCCCGGATCTCTCCCACGCGAGATGCCTTGGCGACCGAGAACGCCTTCACTTGGATCCGTCCACATCCCGAACTCACATCTGTTCTAACCGTACGTTCCGCTCAACTTCTTGATTGTGGACTCCGCGAGTTCGAGCCGCCCCCCAAGATTACGCGCATCCAAGATCTCCTAAACCGTCTTCATTGGATGGCCGGTGATCGCCGCGATTCAGGAACGGAGCAATTCGATAGCGCGAGGCGTGTGACAGCGGTTCCACGCAAATCGTGGAAGTGCAAGTCCTTCAGCCCAGATTGCAGCCACCCGGTCAGTGCGGTCGGATCCTTTCGAACTCGCGCGCTTCAGTAGATCGAGGGTGGTTAGCGATATTCCCATTAATCGTGATCAGCGCCCGTCTCATGGCTGCGCCGATGAATTTTGCGGGTGCCCATGGTCATCACAGCACAAACCCACCCAGGCGGCGGCAGGATTAGACGCCGCCTCACATCAAACGCTGAATGGAGTGACAGACTATGCTTCTCGAAAACAAGACAGCGATCATTTATGGAGCCGGCGGAGCCATTGGCGGCGCCGTAGCCCGCAAATTCGCCCGCGAAGGGGCCAGGGTTTTCATCTCTGGCCGAACGCTCAGCAAGGTTGAGCTTGTAGCCAAAGATATCGTCGCGGCGGGTGGAACGGCAGAGGCGTTCCAGGTCGATGCCTTGGACGAACAAGCCGTCGAAGGCCTTGTCGCGGCGGTCTTCAAGACCACGGGGCGGCTCGACGTGTCTTTCAACGCCATCACACCGATCCCGCAGCCCGGAATCCAGGGCATCCCCATCGCCCAGCTGCCGGTCGACAGCTTTACCGCGCCGATCACCGCCTACATGCGGTCGCACTTCCTGACGGCGCGGGCGGCGGTGCGCCGGATGACCGAGCAGGGTTCGGGCGTGCTGTTGATGAACACTCCGGAGCCCGCGCGTCTTGGGCTGGCTCTCGTCGGAGGGATGGGCCCCGCTTGGGCTGCGATGGAAGCCTTCAACCGCAACCTGTCTGCGGAATTCGGCGCCAAGGGCATCCGCGCGGTCTGCTTGCGCTCGACAGGCATGCCCGAGACCGAGACGATCGACATCGTCTTCGGACTGCATGCGGAAGCGATGGGCATTTCGCGGGAGCAGTTCCAAGGCTTCATCGAGAGCCTGACGCATCGCAAGCGCTCGACGAGGGTTTCCGAGGTGGCGGAGATGGCCGCCTTCCTGGCTTCCGATCGGGGCAGCGGCATGACCGGGACCGTGGCCAACCTGACCGGTGGAATAATCGTCGATTAAGGGGCGTGGCAGAGCGCGCGAGGCAATCCCGATAGCTCGCCGCCTGACGTTCGAAATCCATTGGGCTCAGTGCGAGCATCCTTCGGTCTCGAATGTCAGGCCGCAGAACGAAAATCGCGATCGACCGATGAATTATCGCCGGTGCGCGGTCATCATCGACGGCATCGGTTGCCGTGCCTAAACTGAAGAGGAAAGAGTCATGAGCTACGAAAAAATCTTCGAGTACGATCTCGACCTCACGGCCGTGACCGATTACGGCGCGAACATGGAGGCGCTGTTTACGGGGCGAGAGAGCGTGCCGCTGCAAGGCGCTCAATTCGACGTCGCGCTCACGGGGTACATCAAAGGTCGCGTGACGGGGACGATGCGGGGCATTGACTATCTGCGCGTGCGCGCCGACGGCCACCGGCAGCTCGACCTCCGGGGGACCATCGAAACCGACGACGGGAATCGGATCGCGTTTTCCGCTGACGGCGTCGGCACCCCGCGCGACGGTGAGCCGATCGTCGACCTGGCCGTGAAGATAAATCTCCTGACGGGCTCGGTAGCCTATGCCTGGGTCAACGCACGGCCGGCCTGGGGCGCTGGCTACGCAAACCTGGCCACCGGAAAGATCCACATCGACGCGTATTTGCACTGACTGCCGGTCGCCTGCGAGCGCAGGACCGAGAAAGTCTTCGCCCCGACGATGAGTTTCCGGCGGCCTGCGGTCTCCACAACATCAACATCTAGATGAGAGGAGTTCTGGACATGTCGTCGGAGAACGGGTTGTTGCAGGGCAAGGGCGTCGTCGTGTTGGGCGCCAGCCGCGGCGTCGGCCGCGAGATTGTGCGGCATGCGTTGGCCCAGGGTGCGCAGGTCCTGGCGGTCGCAAGGCGGTCGCACGGCTTGGCCGATCTCGAAAAAGAGATGCGGGGCGTCGACACGCTGGCGCTGGACGCGGCCTCGGAAGCCGCGCCGGCGAAGGTCATGCGAAAGGCGAAGCCCGACCTGTTGGTGATATGCGGCGGCGCCACCCCGCCGACCCGTCCGATGTCAGAGCTGAATTGGGCCGAATTCGGCATTAACTGGGAAGTCGACACCAAAATGGCCTTCCTGTTCTGCCGCGAGGCGTTGCGGTTGCCGCTCGCGCCGGGCTCGGTCGTAGTGATCATTTCCAGCGGCGCCGGTCTTGGTGGGTCGCCGATTTCCGGTGGCTATGCCGGCGCCAAGCGGATGCAGATGTTCATCGCAAAGTACTGTCAGGCTGAATCCGACCGCCGCGAACTTGGCATCCGCTTTGTGGCGCTGGTGCCCTCCCGCGTCATGCCGGAGACCGGCCTCGGACAGGCCGCGGTGAACGGCTACGCACAATACCTCGGCGTTCCCGCGGAAAAGTTCATCGAGAACATGGGCCCGCGGCAGTCGCCCACGGACGTCGCCGGGGCGGTCCTTGACATTGCGATAAAGCCACCGGCCGAGCCGGGATCGATCTTCACCATTTCAGCTGGCGGCGTCGCGGCGGCTAGCTGAAGATGCCAAGATGGACGCGTTGCGCAGCCGGAAAATCGAAGTGTTGCCATGAAAGATAGGACGCTCGGAAGCTCGGCGGGCGACACTCCGCCCAGTCGCACCGACTTCGCCAGGCCGGCCGAGATGCATCGCCGCGCACTCAAGTTGCACTGCTATCGCATGCTCGGGTCTCTGCACGAGGCCGAGGACGCGGTCCAAGAAACCATGCTGCGGGCCTGGCGGGGTTTTGACGACTTCGAGGCGCGGGCCTCGATCAAGAACTGGCTCTACCGGATCGCGACCAACGTGTCCCTGAACATGATCGCGAGCCGTTCGAGGCGCAGCCGGATGATGCCTGATCAGGTGGAGGGCCCGGCGACCCAAAGGCCGCAGGGGCGCCCGGATACAGGGACGCTGTGGATCGAGCCCTATCCCGACGCCGAACTGGAAAGCCTCCCCGATCCCGCTGCAGGGCCAGATGCCCGCTACGAGCTGCGTGAGTCCATCCGGCTCGCGTTCGTCGCAGCGATCCAGCAACTGCCGCCGCGTCAGCGGGCCGTACTGTTGCTGGCCGACGTCATGGGCTGGTCCGCGATCGAGGTCGCCTCCGTGCTCGATGCTTCCGTTGCGTCGGTGAACAGCGCCCTGCAGCGGGCAAGGGCCAAGCTGGCCACGATCGACCGCGACGTTCGCCAAGCCCCGATGACAGATGAACACCAGCGGAGTCTGCTTGAGCGGTACGTGCAGGCCTGGGAAAGCGCGGACCTGGAACGGTTCGTGGCGCTTCTGAAGGAAGACGCCGTCTATGCGATGCCTCCGTGGCGAGAATGGTATCTGGGCCGCGGTTCGATCGGGGATTTCTTCGGAGCTGTCTGGCCCGCCTATCGCGGCTTTCGGCTTGTTCCCGTCGGCGCAAACCTCCAGCCGGCCTTCGCCCTCTACACCCTTGGCGCCGAGGGGCGCTGGAACGCACATTCGCTACAGCTTCTGTCACTGGACGGAGACGGTATCGCGACCTTCAGTGCGTTCATGCAGCCGCTCGCCCAAAGGCTTTTCACGGCATTCCAGCTGCCGACCGTCCGGGAAGCCTGATGGTTTCGCGCGAGTGGGTTGGTCATGGAGATCCGTGATCCCCTGTGTGTCGAGGCTTGGGTGACCGCAGGTAACTTCACGCATTCATATCGTTTGCGTGCAGGCAACCAGATTGGCGCGGCGGTACGGCGCATCTCCGACCTCGTATTTCCGAATGGGACGAATCTTGAAGTGGGCAGGTCTTAAAGGTTGCCAGCTGGACATCCATTGACGTCTAGAACAGCCCTAGTACTGAAACGGAAAACCTCTCATGACGACTCCTATCTATGCTTGGCGGAGACTTAAAAGTCCTGGACGCTCTGCTGCGCCGGGTCAGCCCTCGCACCGATCCCATGCGGTCGGGCTGAATGCGGCGACGATGTTCCTCTCTGAGAGAACGAGGCCGGGGATGGCCCCACGGGGCGATCGCGGGTGGGAGGGCGATTAGCGGGCTTGTCGCCTCCTGCCGTGTCTATACCGACGATGATCTTTCGGGCGGACGCGAATGAAAGCAGGTCGTCGCCGGCTACGTTCAGCCGCCTTGCAACGTACATGCAGCATCGACAGCTAAGCTGTTGATTTCATATGATCAAAATCGGCTTCCTAACCCGCAGGTCAAGGTGGATTTCTCTGCCAACGTCTTCGAACACCATCGATGCACCTAGCTTACGGGCTGACCACCGATTAACCACCGAAACCCCGTGAACAAACGGCGATAAAGGTGGTCGATCAACGGCAAACTCATTTGTTTTTGTTGATCTTTTCGGTTGCTACTTACGTTCGGGACGCAGGGGTCGCAGGTCAAGCCGAGAGCCTGTGAAGCGTGACAACTGGTGTCGGGCTCGCCAGGCCGAGAGCGGGGAAGTTTTCACGGATGGTCTGCGCTACGTAGCTGGGAGCAAGGTGAGCGTAGTGCTTTTCCGTCATCCTCGTGTCGGCATGACCAAGCTGCCGAGCGATTACAGCCATCGGCACGCCAGCCATTGCCAGATAGGAGCCGTGCGTGTGCCGCAAGAGATGGAAATTCACTGCCGGCACGATCTTTGCCAGTTGACTGGCTTCATCGAGCGGCCGTTGTTGATGCGAAGTCCCCCACGGCTTGCTGTCGCTCCGCAAGAAAATGCGCTGGCCAGTGACAAGATTGCTTGTCCATTGCTGGAAGGCGCATTTTCCCTCCGCCGCCAAGACGACGTGACGGTTCTTTCCCTTGCTGAGCCGGACGGACAACGTGCCGCTATCGTCGTTGTAGTCCTCACGTTTGAGGCGCGTGAGTTCAGCGTAGCGGCATCCAGTATGTAAGGCCGCCTCGACCAATTTCCGGAAATCCGGCGGACAAGCTTTCACCAAGCTGCGAATTTCGACAAGGCTGAGGTAGCGAACGACAGCTTCGTCGACCTTCTTGAACGGTTTTACTCTGCGCCAGGCGGTGTCGGACGAGGCGCGATCAGCATAAAATGCTCGATTGAGGGCGGCCTTTAATATTGTGAGGATGCGGTTCGCCGTTGCCTTGCGAGCACGACGGGCATCTTCGTCGTCGGGCGTTGCTCTTGTCGCTTGTTCAGCGGCATTGCGCTTGGATCGCACGCGTTTGGACGCCGTCGCGAGTTCGTTTCGCCAGCGGACCAGTTTTTCCGTGGTCAGGTCGTCGAGCTCAATGGGCCCAAGGCGCGGCAAGATCCAAGCGTCGAATACGTACTTGGCGCCTTGAACGGCAGTCGGCTTTTTTTCGGCTGCAATTTCGGACAGGTAGTCCTTGACCGCGTTGGCGACTGTGTAAGGTCCGACGCGAACCTTGCCCGTTGCGGCTAGGCGCTGTTGCTCGGCCCAGGTGCGAGCGCGGTCTTGCGCCTGCCAATAATCGAAGACCGCGACGCCGTCGGCGTCGAGGGTATCATCGGCCGAGCCAATGGCCTTCGTCTCGTAGCCGCTCTTGCCGCGGTAAAAGCTGGCAACCCAAGAACCGGAGGCCGAACCGCGATAGTAGCCGAGGCGCAATCCCTTCGCGATTTTTGCAAAGTAGGGGGTGCGGCGAGCCGGCAATCGTGCACGCGCGGTGCGCGTTTCGAGAGAAGAATGTCGCGCCGACCTCGCCAAAAGAGTTCTCCATTTCTTCAAGTTTTCTTCAACAGGCAGTCGAAGATGGCCGCGAACAGTACCAAACAAGAACGTACTAAGCAATTGAAAGCATTAGTGTTGTTGACGTTCGCGGACGTTCGCTAATGTGCGAGATGCAATTCTCTCAAGGCTGAAACAGGGGTTCGATTCCCCTAGGGAGCGCCAGTAATCACTATGAATTTGTTTGTGTATTTCCGTTGCTCTGCTTGTCGCCAAGATCTTCCCACAGTTTTATCCCACAGAGCCGAAGCCTTTTAGTTGCGCCGAAGACACGCTCGCCAAAACGGATTTTTGAACCCAGACTGGCCCTTGATCCGCCCCCTGCCACCCCCCGACAGGACGCGCGGCCGCGGTCGCAACCCTCTTCGACAAAATTTTCAGTTGCACCACGTACCAAGTAGAGCGTCGGCCTCGCGCTAGACCGACCTCAGGCCAAGCCACCAGCGCGTCACAGTTGGACGGTGGTCATCGTGCAATCCGTTTTCTGATGTGAATTACATCTCCCAGCAATCTCGTGCTTTGGTGAGACTTGTCGCCTCTTCGAGGCACTTGGAAACCTGAGCCTGAAAATCGTCTAGCTTTTCATCGCATGCTTCCGCGTCCGCCCGCGCGGGAATGGGACGCATGCTTTCCCAAGCGACAATGGAAACTGCGGAATTAAGCACCATCGCGAGTGCGATAAAACGGATGGACATATATGACGGTCTCCAGTTGGTCTTAGCACACCTGCCGTGCGCCTTCGTAGGTGCAGCGCTTACTTGGCGGCGACCCACACCTTTCAGTCATGTTGCGCTTGCCAACGCAGTGGCCGTTGCCATCCCTCCAGCCTGGTCCCCCTTTACATCCGCAGCCTTGGCATCGGCAGAGATCGGTTCTACTTCCTTTTTCTGGCATAGACAGGGCGGGCTCGGCTTGGGCGATCTGCTTATCAGTGCGAGACATGAGATAACCGCCAGCGCCCAACGCAATGCATAAAAACGCAACGCCAATGAAAAGTATTTTCATCCAGGCACTGTCGCCGATTGTCAGAGCTTGATCGTTGCATTCAGACGGCAAAGATGTGGATCTGGGTACAAAGAACTACCCAGCACTGCCGTAGTTGGCGCCGCTAATTTACCGGAACGCGCCATCCAGTTCTTGTCTTCGCGCGCCAATGATTTGCGTTTTGCCACATCAATTCCGTTTGACGCCAAATCGCAATTCATTGGTGCGCAATAACAAGACGCGCGGGTAGTAGAGGTTTTAGAGTGATGGCTATCCCAACATCGATCTCGACGACTTCGACGCCCACAGAAGACGGCTGAGGCCAACAAGCATCGGGTAGGCTGACATAACCGAATATCTGATCCGCTCCGATTACGGTGACAGTGCACTCAACTCTTCGGCTGTGGATGTTGGTGTCCGCGAGGCACTTGGAACCTGAGACTGTATCCCCCTATACTGCCTCGTAAGACGCGATCTTCTTGATCTGCGGTGCAAGCACGTCTTCAGCCGTTTCGAGATCGAAACGCGCTTGCATGTTCATCCTGAACGCAGCGCCAGTCTTGAAGAATTTGCCGAGCCGTAGCGCTGTGTCCGCCGTGACGGCTTCGCGCGCAATGCGTTCGATCCGGGTGCGCGGCACGTTCAGGGCGGCCGCGACCGCGTAGGGCGTCAGCTTGAGCGGAACTAGAAATTCTTCACGCAGGATTTCGCCGGGATGAATCGGCGGCAGTTTCTTTGCCATGTGGGTGCTCGTAGTAGTCGACGTCGATGAACGCCTGCATTAGCTATTTGGCCCAATTCGACTCAGCCTTCCAAGATATCGCGTACTTCGTCAGTATCGAGGCATTTTCTCTCGATGAGCGCCTTCGCAATGCGCTCAATGATATCTAGATGTGGACGAAGCAACGCAAGCGCCCGCTCGTGCCCTTGATGGACCAAGCCAACATCCTCGCTTTCGTCCACGTCATCCAACAACTCAATCATCTTTCCGTAGTCACCCCAGCCCGCCCCTTCGTGCGTGGGAGCATCAAAGAGCTTTTGGGCTTCTAAGCCGGCTGCGCAGATCGCTAACTGGTCTAAGAGGCTTAAATGGGTGGCGTCCTGGATTTGCGTAGCGCCTCTCGCGGGGTCGCTATCTATTGCTATCTCAGCGCCGCCGATCGCCAATCGTAGGACCCATGCCACCACAATGTGTCCGGCTTCGTGATAAGCTGCGCCGCGTTGGTCGCGTTCAGAGTTAGATGGTTGATCGCGCAACGCCAAAGCCGACTGCTCCCTCTCGCGCCGGGGGCGGATTGTCGATGCCCCAACCTTTTCGTCGCGCGGCATCTGAGCCTGCCAGCCGTAAATTCTCAAGAGGGTCGTGGGCCGCAGAGCAACGAGCCTCCGGCAAACGCGCAAAACAGAGTGAAATTCCAGAGTCAATCCGCCTAACTTAAAATATTCCACTTTACCGAAATTCGGAAATGTCGTATGTGTCGGCCATCCCAGCCCACCAAAGGGGCGGTCGTACGTCGTCACGAACGCGGGCTGGGTTGCGGTGGACGCGGGCGGCGTCAAGGCGGGATGGTGCGTGCAGGGCGAGATGAACCTCGTGAGCATGTGACGGACCGCGTCGACGAACGGCGCCCAAACCTCGCGAAGCCTCGGGTGAGGCAGGCATGTCCTGCGAAGCCTTCAGGCGAAGCGGGAGTGCTCGCGTACGGCGAAACCGTGTGGTCCTGGCCGTCGTTGCTACGGTCAAGCCTTTGCGAAGGCCTCATGCGCGTCAACCGACGCGGTGAGCGTGAATTTCGCGATCGCGACGGAGGCAAGAAGGAATTCGTCTCCGGGGAGAGCGCGGCATAGGCCGTCAAACCATCGCGCAGGGAAGGCCGGACGTCTCGGTTGCCCTGTGTCTCCCCTGTGCATTCGCGTGCAATCATTTCGCATAGGGGGGGTGTGGGTGCCAGCCGGCGCCCGGTCTTCCCTGCGCCCTTTCTTCCGGGAGGGCGAACAGAAAGCACAGCTCG
This sequence comes from Bradyrhizobium sp. McL0616, assembly GCF_049993385.1. Taxonomy (NCBI): domain Bacteria; kingdom Pseudomonadati; phylum Pseudomonadota; class Alphaproteobacteria; order Hyphomicrobiales; family Nitrobacteraceae; genus Bradyrhizobium; species Bradyrhizobium sp. McL0616. Next base: position 7,377,426 of record NZ_CP188255.1, on the reverse strand, counting down.
GGCAAATCATGCCGCGAGACTGCAAGCGCGCGTCCGGACCTCCCGTGCAAGCATGCTGCATCGGCATCTGCGGAGGTGGTCGTCGTTCCCGGAATCTGCCTTGATGCGCCCCGATCTGCCTCCGGAGCTGCTGCCGGGCCTTTGGAGGTTTTGGCATTAGCTTTCGGGGTGACGATATGAGCGGTTTGGTGATCAGCGGCGGCCGGGTGGTGGATCCCGCGAGCGGGATGGATGCGATCGGGGATGTCGCGGTGGTGGACGGCAAGATCGCCGCCGTCGGCACGGAGCTCGGCGGTGCCGAGCGGGTCATCGACGCCACCGGGCTCGTGGTCGCGCCCGGCTTCATCGATCTGCATGCGCACGGCCAGTCGCTTCCGGCCGACCGCATGCAGGCCTTCGACGGCGTGACGACGACGCTCGATCTCGAAGCCGGCGTGCTGCCGGTCGGGTCCTGGTATGAGCGCCAAGCCAGAAAAGGGCGCGTGCTGAACTACGGCGCCGCCACCAACTGGGCCTTCGCGCGTATCGGCGCGATGACGGGCTCCAATGCGGAAAGCTCGCTGGAGGCGTTCGGCAACGCCATGCGCGATCGCCGCTGGATGGACAACGTCGCGAGCGATGCGGAGGTTGCCGGCATCCTCGATCGGCTCACGCGCGGTCTGAACGAAGGCGGCATCGGCATCGGCATTTTGAACGCCTATGCGCCGGGCGCCGGCGTGCAGGAGCTGACCGCGGTCTGTCAGCTCGCCGCAGTAAAGGACGTGCCGACCTTCACCCATGTCGCCTACATGTCGCGCGTCGATCCCGAGAGCGCCGCGGAAGCCTACATCCGCCTGATCGGCTATGCCGGCGCCACCGGCGCACACATGCACATCTGCCATTTCAACTCATCCAGCAAGACCGACATCGAGCGCTGCCGCGTGTTGATCGAAAAGGCGCAGGCGCAGGGCCTCCCCATTACGGTCGAGGCCTATCCCTACGGCACCGGCTCGACCGTGCTCGCAGCAGCCTTCTTCAGCGACCCCGAGTTCGTCGAGCGCAACGGCACCGGTTACGATTCCGTGCAGCGCGTGACCGACGGCTATCGCTTCCACGACCGCGAGGAGCTGCTCAAGGCGCAGGCCGAGGAGCCGTCTTCATTGGTGCTCTGGCATATCCTCGACACCGACAACAATCCGCATCATCGCGATCTCCTCGATATGTCCGTGCTCTATCCCGGCGGCGCGATTGCGTCCGACGCGATGCCGTGGACGCTGTCGGACGGCAAGACCTACACCGGCGATGCCTGGCCGCTGCCGGACGATGCAACGTCGCATCCGCGCTCGGCCGGCTGCTTCACAAAATTCATCCGCGAATGGGTGCGTGAACGCAAAACCGTGTCGCTGCTTGAAGGCGTGCGCAAATGCGCGCTGATCCCGGCGGAGATTTTGTCGCAAAGCACGCCCGCGATGCGCGCCAAGGGCAGGCTCGCGCAGGGCGCAGATGCCGACATCGTGGTGTTCGACTACGAGAAGCTCAGCGACCGCGCGACCTTCACGGCGATGAACCGTCCGTCGGAAGGCGTGCGGCATCTCGTGGTCAGCGGCCAGCCGTTGATCAGCGACGGCATTCTGGATGTGGGGGCGCGGCCTGGAAAGCCGGTGCGCCGGCCCGTTGTCGAGAGCTGACCCATGCCGGTCCCCATTCTCCTGGTCACGGGCTTTCTGGGGGCGGGCAAGACGACGGTCGTGAACCATCTGCTGGCGCACGCGGACGGGCGGCGGATCGCCGCCGTCGTCAACGACTTCGGCGCGATCAATATCGATGCGGAGCTGATCGCGGGCGCGAGCGACGGCGTGGTCAGCCTTGCCAACGGCTGCATCTGCTGCTCGCTCGAAGGCGATCTCTTGCGCACGCTCTCGACGCTGCTGCGGCGCGATCCACCGCCGGAGTACATCGTCATCGAAACCAGCGGCGTCGCCGATCCCGCCGACATCGTCCGCAATCTGCTGGATCCGGTGATCCTGCGCGAGGCGCCGCTGGAGACCGTGCTCTGCGTGATGGACGCAGGCTCGCCGCCGGCCGCTTTGGATGACGCGCTGATGCGCTCGCAATTGCGCGTCGCCGATATCGTGGCGCTGAGCAAGCTGGATCTGGCGGATGAGGGGGCTGGCGCCCGGATGCGCGAGGCGATCCGCGCGCTGCGCTCACCTGCTGTGGTGGTCGACGCGCGGCATGGCGAGATTCCTGCCGCGCTGTTGTTCCCTGCGGGCGTCGATCGTGCGCCCGCGCCGCGCGAGCCGGGGCCGAAACGGCCAGCGGAGGAACGCTTCGAGACGCTGAGCTGGACGTCTGACCAGCCGCTCTCACTGCCGCGCTTGCAGCAGGCCATCAATCGTTTGGCGCCAAAACTCGCGCGCGCGAAGGGCCTGTTCGAGACCGTCGAACAGCCAGGCCGCCTGATGGTGTTTCAGTTCTCCGGCGGCCGCGCGACGCTGGCGACGGGCGAGGTGCCGGCGCCAGGCGTGCCGCGGGCGCGCATCGTTTTCATCGCCGAACTCGGCGTGCTCTCGAAGGCCGAGCTCGACGGGATTATGGAGGCGTGTGTTGCCGGGTGAAGCTGCAGCCAATCTCGCCTCAGGCGAATTGGGCGAGGCCGTGGCCGACGGACCAGTTCTCCGGCGGGGCATTGAGCACGTTCACGAACACGTCTTCAGGGCGGATGCCCGGGTTCTCGCCGAGCAGCTCGGCGATCCGGCGATACAGCGCCATTTTCTGCTCGGCGGGGCGCGTGGCGAACACGGTGATCTGGATCAGCACGGCATCCTCGCTGCGCTTGACGCCGTAGGCATTGCCGCAGCGGAAGTTCGCGGGTTCAAGCTCGCTGATGGTCATGAACTCGTCGCCCTCGGGCACGTCGAACGCCTCGCGCATGGCGCGGTAGAGGCCGTCGAGGATCGCCTGCCGGTAGGCTGCCGGCTTGCCGGCGCGCATCGAGATGTGAAGGAGAGGCATCGCGGATCCCTTCATTGACGAAAGGGGCCATCGACCCCAATTTGTTTTTGACGTAGCGTCAAGAAACCATATTTTTGACGTTGTGTCAAATACTCTCAAGAGGAGCAAGACTTGAGGCCGCGCGAGTTCGATCACGACGAGGTCCTGCGCATCGCGTTCGACCAGTTCTGGCGCAAGGGCGTGCGTGGCACCTCGCTTTCGGACATCGCGCGCGATGCCGGCGTTCAGCGCGGCAGCCTCTACAACGCCTTCGGCAGCAAGGAGGCGTTGTTCCTCCAGGCTTATGAGCGCTATGCGGTCGACTACCTCATCGCCCTGCAAAAGGCGCTCAGTGCGGGCTCATTGCGAAAACGCCTCACCGCGTTCTTCGACATGACCATCACCAACTTCCGCTCGGGCTCGCCGCCGCGCGGATGTCCGACCACGCGCGGCTTGATGGAGCTCGGCGCGGCCGAAGGCGAGGGGCTCGACGAGGAGGCGCGCCAGGCGTTTGCGAACCTCGTCTCGCGCATCGCGGTTCTGGTTCAGGACGCGCTGTCGGCGGGCGCCGAACGCGGCGAGTTCAGCGGCAACGCCGCGGCCGCGGCGCTGCACATTATCACGGTGACGCGCGGCCTTGCCGTGCTCGAACGCGCCTTCGACGATGAGCCCCAGCTTCGCAAGATCGCCGCCCACACGATCGATCTCTTGCTCGGAAAGGCGAGCCGTTAGATATCAGCAGAGCGCAAGTGCGTTGACTGCGCGCGTGGCCGCGCCCTCGCCCTTTGAATCGACGAACTTACCGACGACGGATGCAAGCTCCCCCGGTTGCCTGCGGCGCGCGACCGGAGGCGTTCTAATCTTCGACGACGAGGATGCGTCGGTTCACGCGAACGCGACGTCGATCGTGTTGTCGGTCTTCGAAATCATCCGGCAGGCGCACCAGACGCCGTCGCTGGTGATGGCGAGCTTGAACTGATCCGGGGGCGGACCCGAATGCTTAAAGCTTTGCTAAGGCGTTCGGGATAATCTGGCATATCTGTATTGCCAATTCATGCGAGCACCGATGATATTCTCCCGCATCAGTTTCAAGCTGGTCCTGATTGTTGGCATCAGCCTTCTCGGAATGATCGCGCTGGCACCGATCGCGCTCTCGACCCTGCGCACGCAGATGGTCGCCGATCGCCAGGCCAAGATCCTGCAGATGGTCGACGTCGTCTACGGCATCCTGACGCACCAGCAGAAGCTCGAGAGCGAAGGGAAACTCACGCGCGAGCAGGCGCAGCTTGCGGCGATCGCAGAGATCAAGAGCCTGCGCTACGACAAGGTCGAGTATTTCTGGCTCAACGACATGGCCGCGAAGATGATCATGCATCCGATCAAGCCCGAGCTTGACGGCAAGGATCTCTCCGACATGAAGGACCCCACCGGCAACCGCCTGTTCTCCGGCTTCGTCGACGTCGTCAAAACGCAGGGCGCGGGCTTCTACAGCTATCTCTGGCCCAAGCCCGGCTTCGAGCAGCCCGTTGCCAAAATTTCCTATGTGAAGGGTTTTGCGCCCTGGGGCTGGATCGTCGGCACCGGCATCTATCTCGACGACGTCGACGCCGTGTTCCGCCAGGATGCGATTACCTTCGCGCTGGTGTGCCTTGCGGTGTTCGTGCTCGTACTCGGCTGCTCCTTCGTGATCGGCCGCAGCGTGACAAGGCCGTTGGCAAGAATCACAACGCTGACGGGGCGTCTTGCCGCTGGCGACAGTGCGTTCGACGTGCCCTACACCCATCGCCGTGACGAGGTCGGCGGTCTCGCCAAGGCGCTCGCCGTGTTCAAGGACAATGCGTCGGCGGTGCACCAGATGCATGCCGAGCAAGACGAGATGAAGCGCAAGGCCGACGACGAGAAACGCAAGACCATGACCGATCTCGCTGGCCGGTTCGAGGCGAGCGTGCAGGCTGTGGTTCGCGACGTCTTCAACGAGGCGCGCGACATGCAGCAAGCAGCCCAAGGGATGTCGGAGACTGCGAACAAGGCGACCGACCGCGCGAGCTTCGTCGCGACCGCCTGCCAGCAGGCTTCCAGCAACGTGCAGACGGTGGCTTCCGCCGCCGGCCAATTGTCGTCCTCCATCACCGAGATCAGCCAGCGCGTCGCGCAGGCGGCAGCCGTGGCCGACAAGGCGGCCGCCGATGGCCAGCGCACCAATGATACCGTGCAGGGGCTGGCTGCGGCCGCGCACAAGATCGGCGAGGTCATCGACCTCATCAACCAGATCGCCTCGCAGACCAACCTTCTCGCGCTCAACGCCACCATCGAGGCGGCGCGTGCGGGCGAGGCCGGCCGGGGATTTGCGGTGGTCGCGAGCGAAGTGAAATCGCTGGCGAGCCAGACCGCCAAGGCCACCGAAGAGATCGGCGCGCAGATTTCGGCGATCCAGACCGAGACCAACCAGGTCGTCGGCAATATCGAAAGTATCCGCAGCACCATCATGGAGGTCAACGAGATCTCCTCTTCGATCGCAGCCGCGGTCGAGGAGCAGGGCGCCGCGACGCAGGCCATTGCCCACAGCGTGCAGGAGGCGGCCTCCGGCACCGACCAGGTCTCGCAGAACATTTCGGGCGTCACCGATGCGACGGCAGCGACGGGCCAGGCCGCCGGCCTCGTGCTGCAATCGAGCGGCCGGCTGACCAAGAAGCTGCAATCGCTCCAGGACGAGGTCGGCGCCTTCGTTGCGGGGGTACGGGCGGCCTAGTATAGCTGGTGGATGGTTTCCGATCCCCGCCGCATCCTGCTGATCAACCCGAACAGTCTTGAGGCGACCACTGCGATGATGGTCGCCATCGCGAGGTCTGTCGCGACGGATGGCTTCGACGTCGTTGGCGCCACGGCAGCGCGCGCGCCCTCGATGATTGTCACGCCGGATGCGCTGGAGGCAGCCGCGCCTGAGGTCGAGGAAATCGCGACTGCCTGCGGCAACGGGTGCAACGGCATCATCGTGGCGGCGTTCGGCGATCCCGGCCTTGCCGGGATCAAGGCCGGCATGAAGCTGCCCAGTGTCGGCATCGGCGAATCGTCCATGCTCGAGGCCGCGGAGAACGGCCGCCGCTTCGGCGTGGCGACCACGACGCCGCTGCTTCAATCCAGGATCGACACCTTGCCGGCGGCGCTGGGACTGCGATCCCTCTACACCGGCACCCGCTTCGCCGAAGGCGATCCCCAGGAGCTGATGCGGGATCCATCGCAGCTACGTGCCGCCCTCGCCGCTGCGGTCGAGGCCTGCATCGCGCAGGACGGAGCGGAGGCGGTCATCATCGGCGGCGGTCCGCTGGGCGAGGCTGCGCGCGAGCTTCAGCCCATGTTCACCGTGCCGATCATCGCGCCGATCCCGTCTGCCGTGACGCGGATTATTCGCCTCATCGAAGCGCGATCGCCCAACTGATATTCCGGCCCGCGGGACCGGTCATGACGACCGCTTCCTCTCCCTTGACGACTGCGGCTAAAGTGAAGAAGCAGGATCATCGAACCTGCCGCCCTGGGCGTGGCTGCGGGGCCATGGAGACCGCTGCATGTCGTTCAAAAAGCTCCTGATCGCCAATCGCGGCGAGATCGCCATCCGCGTCGCGCGCGCTGCCGCCGATGCGGGTATTGCGACGGTTGCGATTCATCCCGCGGATGACGCGCTGTCGCTGCACGTGCGTGTTGCGGACGAGGCGGTCGAAATCCCCGGCCGCGGCGCGCGGGCCTATCTCGACATCGAGGCCGTGGTGAAGGCGGCGAAGACGGCTGGCTGCGATGCCGTGCATCCCGGCTATGGCTTCCTCAGCGAGAATGCGGCGTTCGCGAAAGCCTGTGCGGACGCGGGCATCGCCTTCGTCGGACCGAAGCCGGCGGCGCTCGAACTGTTCGGCGACAAGGTCGCAGCGAGGAAATTGGCCAAACGCTGCAGTGTGCCGATCATCGCCGGCACCAGCGGTCCGTCGTCCCTCGAGGAGATTACGGCATTCTTCATCTCGCTCGGCAACAATGCGGCGATAGTGATCAAGGCAATGGCCGGCGGCGGCGGCCGCGGCATGCGCGTTGTCGAGAACGCGGCCGATCTCGTGGAAGCCTATGCGCGGTGCCAGTCCGAGGCCAAGGCGGCGTTCGGCTTCGACGGCGTCTATGCCGAGCGGCTGGTCCGGCAGGCGCGCCATATCGAGGTGCAGATCATCGGCGATCGTCACGGCGCGATCTCTCATCTCTGGGAGCGCGAATGCACCATTCAGCGGCGCCACCAGAAGCTCATCGAGGTCGCGCCGAGCCCATCGCTTGACGAGCCGTTGCGGGGCCGCATCATCGAGGCGGCGAGGCAGCTCGCGGCGGCTGCGTCTTACGACAATCTCGGTACCTTCGAGTTTCTCGTTGACGGCAGCGCCGAGGACAGCTTCGCCTTCATCGAGGCCAATCCGCGGCTCCAGGTCGAGCACACCGTCACGGAAGAAGTGCTCGGGCTGGATCTCGTCCGCGCACAGCTCGCGGTCGCCGCAGGCAGCTCGCTGGCCTCGCTCGGTCTGGCGCAGGGATCGATCCCGAAGCCGCGCGGCTACGCGATGCAGCTCCGCGTCAACATGGAGACGCTGGACGAGACGGGTGCCACGCATCCGACCGGCGGCGTGCTTGCCGTGTTCGAGCCGCCGTCGGGCCCCGGCGTCCGCGTCGATAGTTTTGGCTATGCCGGCTACAAGACCAGCGCCGCCTTCGACTCGCTGCTGGCCAAGGTCATCGTGCATACGCCGGGCGAAGGCTGGCACGATGTGGTCGCGAAGGCTTCGCGCGCCTTGCGCGAGTTCCGGATCGACGGCGTCGTCACCAACATCGCGTTCCTTCAGGCCGTGCTCGCGCATCCCGATTTCAGGACCAACCGCGTCGCGACCGACTTCATTGATCGCAACATCGCAAAGCTCGTCGAGGCGGCCGATGGCGCGGCCAAGCCGCTCTACTTCGCTGCGGCTGATCGGATTGGCGGCCACAGTGCTGAGATGCATGTCGCGCAAGTCGTGCCCGAAGGCGCGGTGATGGTCGCGGCACCCCTGCAAGGCACCATCGTCACCATCCAGGTGAAGGAGGGCGAGATCGTGCGCCCGGGCCAGCAGCTCGCCGTGATCGAGTCCATGAAGATGGAGCATCTGGTCATGGCCGAGCAGGGCGGCCGTGTCATGAAGCTCGTCGCCGGCGACGGCGTCACGCTGATGCATGGCGAGCCGATTCTCTATCTCGAGCCGCTTGACGTGGCGGCCGATGCGTCGGCGCAGGAAGCGGACGTCGATCTCGACCACGTTCGTCCCGATCTTGCCGAGCTGATCGCGCGCCAGGCCAACACGCGCGATGCGAACCGCCCGGCCTCGGTCGAGCGCCGCCGCAACACCAACCAGCGTACCGCACGCGAGAACGTCGCGCAGCTCGTCGACGACGGCTCGTTCATGGAGTATGGCAGCCTCGCAATCGCGGCGCAGCGGCGTCGGCGCAAGCTCGACGATCTCATCAAGAACACGCCGGCCGACGGCCTTGTGATGGGTGTCGCCACCGTCAACGCCGAGAAGTTCGGCCCGGAGGACGGGCGCTGCATCGTCGTGGCCTATGACTACACCGTGCTCGCGGGCACGCAGGGCCATATGAACCACAAGAAGATCGACCGCATGCTCACGCTTGCGGAGGACTGGCGCGTTCCGCTGGTGTTTTACGCCGAGGGCGGCGGCGGCCGGCCCGGCGATACCGACCGGCTCGGCATGACCGGCCTCGACGGCCCGTCCTTCGTGCAGTTCGCGAGACTCTCTGGGCTCGTGCCTGTCATCGGTGTCGTCTCCGGCTATTGCTTCGCCGGCAACGCGGCGATGCTCGGCTGCTGCGACGTCATCATTGCGACGAAGAACGCCTCGATCGGCATGGGCGGCCCCGCGATGATCGAGGGCGGCGGCCTCGGCGTCTATCATCCCGCCGAGGTCGGGCCGGTCTCCTTCCAGTCGCCGAACGGCGTCATCGACATCCTCGTCGAGGACGAGGAGGAGGCGACGCGGGCCGCGCAAAGATACCTGTCCTATTTTCAAGGCGCGGTGACGGAGTGGCAGGCGGCCGACCAGCGCCTGCTCCGCCGCGCCATCCCCGAGAACCGTCTGCGCGTCTACGACATCCACAGCGTCATCGACCTCGTCGCGGACAAGGACTCCGTGCTGGAGCTGCGCCGCGACTACGGCGTCGGCATGATCACCGCGCTGATCCGCATCGAGGGCAAGCCGTTCGGCCTGATCGCCAACAATCCGCGCCATCTCGGCGGCGCGATTGATGCCGACGCCGGCGACAAGGCCGCGCGCTTCCTCCAGCTCTGCGATGCATTCGACTTACCCGTCGTCTCGCTCTGCGACACGCCCGGCTTCATGGTTGGCCCGGAAGCCGAGAAGACCGCTATCGTGCGCCATGTCTCGCGCATGTTCGTCACCGGCGCGAGCCTCACCGTGCCGCTGTTCGGCATCGTGCTGCGCAAGGGCTATGGGTTAGGGGCGCAGTCGATGATCGGCGGCGGCTTTCACGCCTCCTTCTTCACCGCGGCGTGGCCGACCGGCGAGTTCGGCGGCATGGGCCTGGAGGGGTACGTTCGCCTCGGCTTCCGTAAGGAGATGGAGGCGATCGCCGATCCCGCCGAGCGCGAGACCTACTACCGCAACAAGGTCGCGGAGCTCTATGCCAACGGCAAGGCGGTCTCGATCGCCTCGGTGTTCGAAATTGACAACGTCATCGACCCCGCCGAGACGCGACGTTGGATCATGGCGGGCTTGAGGTCCGTGCCGAAGCCGCCGGCGAGGACGGGGAAGAAGCGAAAGCGGCCCTGCATCGACACGTGGTGAGCGCAGTGCAGCAATAGCTGCGTTCCGGTTCCCGATTGACATCCCCGCCTGTGGTGCCAGACTTTGCACAATAATACAGGGTGGAGACGTCTGCGATGGCCAGCCTTTCGGCCTCGAACCATGTCGCCCGTGTCTTGTCCGTCGCCAATCATGTGGCCGACGTCGATGCGGAGTCGCGGATCGCGACGTCGTGGCGGCGCTGCCTGATCAGCCACAAGCTCGACCCTGCCCGTCAGGGCCCGCCGCAAACGCTGACCGAAGCCGAGGTTCGGCATGTCGCCGAGCCCATGGAGGAGACGATCAGGCTCGTCACGCCCGAGCTCGACGATCTCGCCCGCGTGCTGCGCGACGCCGGTTATTGCGTCAATCTGGCGGATGTGAACGCGACCATGCTGTTCAGCCGTCTGCCGGGCGAAGCCGACGCAAAGATGTTCATGGACTGGAAGATCTACACTGGTTCAAATTTCGCCGAAACTTTTGAGGGCACCAACGGGCTCGGCACCGCACTGGCCGAGCAGAGGCCGATCCTGGTGCATCGCGACGAGCATTTTCGCGCGCAATGGCACATGTTCTCCTGCGCCGTGGCCCCGCTGTTCGATCAGGCCGGACGTCTTGCGGGTGCCATCAACATCACCTCCTGCCGGGAGGACCTCGAGCGTGCCGCGCATCAACTTGCGCTCGCGGTGACGATGGAGGCGACTCGGCGCATGGAGGGCGCGATCTTCCGCGATTACTTCCGTAACGCCTGGATCGCAACCGTGCCGGGTGATGGCGGAAGTGGCCTGCTCGCCTATGACGATGATCGCCGTATCGTCGGCGCCTGCCGCTCCGCGCGTGCCCTGCTCAGCCTCACCGATGGCATGATCGCGTCCGGCATCGATCTGTCGCGCTATCTCAGGTTCGATCATGGGGCTGGTCGCAGCGCAAACGAGCTTGTCAAGCTGCGCCGCGCCGATGGCAGTGCGTTGGGGCGGGGCCACGTGGCGCCGCCGTTGCGCGCAAGTTCGCCCGTTCCGCGCCGCGATATGCCGGCCGACCGCTTCGATGCGCTGCATCAGCTTGCCGGCCGCGATCCCGGCCTGATCAAAAGCGTAAAACGGCTTAGAAGCATCGGCGATCACAATCTGCCGGTGCTGCTGCATGGCGAGACTGGCGTCGGCAAGGATGTCTTTGCGCGTGCCATTCACGCCGCGAGCGGTCGCGCTCGCAACAATTACGTCGCGCTGAACTGCGCGGCGATGCCGGAAAGCCTGATCGATGCCGAGCTGTTCGGCTACGAGGCCGGCGCCTTCACCGGCGCGCGCCGCGATGGCTCGAAGGGTCTGATCGTGCAGGCCGACGGCGGTACGTTGTTCCTCGACGAGATCGGCGACATGCCGATCGCGCTGCAGACGCGCCTGCTGCGCGTGCTGGAAAACCGCGAGGTCTGGCCGCTCGGCGCGCTCAAGCCCGTGCCGGTCGACATCCGCCTGATCAGCGCCACCCATCGCGATCTCGGCCGCATGGCGGAAGAGGGCGCCTTCCGCGCCGACCTCTATTTTCGTCTCCGCGGCATGGAGGTGCGATTGCCGGCACTGCGCGAACGCGCCGACCGGGGCGACGTCATCCGCCAGATCGCGCGCGAAGAGGCGCCGAACTGCCGCCTCTCAGAAGAAGCCTGGTCGCTGCTGTCGGCCTATCCGTACCCAGGCAACATGCGCCAGCTCCGCCACGTGATGCGGCTCGCCGGATGTACGGCGGAGGACGGCGTCATCACTGACGCCGATCTCGATCTGCCGCCGTTTGGGGGCCGCGCGGCGGAGCCAGATCTCGCGGCAGCCGAACGCGCGACCATCATCGAGGCCCTGCGCAAGCATGGAGGCCGTGTGACGGAAGCGGCACGTGCGCTGAAGCTGAGCCGCGCTACGCTCTATCGCAAGATCAAGCAGTTGAAGATCGAGACCGCGCAGTAGCAAGGGGAGAAGGGAAGACAGCGCCGCTCTCTACGAAAAGTCGCTCCAACTCAAATGCCGCGAGTCGAGATCTCCGACTGAGACGGTGCCGCGGATTTCGTGAGGGACGTGGAAACTGCTGCGCAGATAGACAAGCGGCGCCGCTGCGGCCGAATGCGATACGTAGCGCACCTCGCCAACGAAGATCGAATGCGTTTTGGTCTCGAACTCCTGCGCCAGTGCGCAGTCGAATGCGGCGACGGCATCCGTCAGCACAGGCGCGCCTGTAGTCCCGCGCGTCCATTGTCCGAACGCAAACCGGTCGTCGCCGTTGACACCCTTCTGGCCGCTGAAGGTGAGTGCTAGCAGCGCGTGGTCCTCGTGCAGGAAGTTGATGGCGAACGCACCTTCCTCGCGGATGCGCGCGTGTGCGCTGGCGTTGCGGTTGACGCAGACGATCAGCGAGGGCGGATCGTCCGACAGCGAGCAGGCGGACGTCACCGTCAGCCCTGTGCGCTTGCCGTGTTCGGCGCCCACCGTCACCAGCGCGACAGCGCCAGCGCACTGGCGCATCGCCTGTTTGAAGTCCTTTGCATCGACGCTCACGCCGAAATCTCCGAAATGAATGCGGGTGCGGCACGATCGCGCCGCACCCGCGTCGGGTCAAGCCGCCCTGCGCGCGCTGCCGAGATGCTTCAGGCGCGGCATCACCTCGTTCTTCAAGAGCGACAGCGAGTGGTGCCAGGCTTCCGCCTTGTGCTTGTAGTCGAAGCCAAACACCAGGAGCACGCCGAACCCGCCGACCTCGTCGTAGATCTTCTCGATCTTTTCGGCAACGGTCGATGGCGAGCCGACGACCCAGTTCCGCTTGGCGCAATATTCGACGGTGACGTCGCTGTCGGGCACATCGGGCGTGTGCTTGAGATAGTCCTTGAAGCCGAAATGGCCGAGCAGCGGCAGGAAGTATTCGCCCATCATCCGGCCCATCATGTCGCCGGTCGAGAGCTTCCAGGCCTCTTCGTCGGTGTCGGCGACGAATACCTCTCGCACCAGCCGCCAATCTGCGCGGTTCGGCTTGCGGCCGGTCTTGGCGGCGCCGATCTCGACCGAGTCCCAATGGCTGCCGACATAGGCCGGGTTGAGGTTGAGGCTCATCGGAATGAAGCCGCGCTCGCCGGCGAGCTTCAGCGTGTCCGAGTTCTTCGACAGCCCGGCGACGCCGATCGGCGGATGCGGCGTCTGCAACGGCTTGATGTGGGGCTTGAGGAAGTCGAACATCGTGTCCGGCTTGGTCACCGTCCAGAACTTTCCCTTGTAGGTCCAGGGCGCGGGATCGCTCCACATCTTCAGGATGATCTCCAGCGCCTCGCGCGTCATGTCGCGGTTCTGGCCGCTCATGCCGTCGACGTTGAACATCGCCCAGTCGCTCGGGAGGCCGCTAGCCGCGACGCCGAAATTGAGCCGGCCGTCGGAGAGGTGGTCGAGCATCGCGACGCGGTTGGCCAGCTCGGCCGGATGGTGATAGGGCAGCAGGAAGCCGCCCGGCCCGATGCGAATATTCTTGGTCTGCATCAGCGCCTGCGCGATCAGCAGGTCCGGCGTGGGATTGGGTTCCCAGGGCGCGGTGTGGTGCTCGCCGACCCAGGCCTCCTGATAGCCGAGCTCGTCGAGCCAGCGCATGACTTGCAGGTCCCAGTCGTTTCCTTCCTTCAAGCCGCACTCCGGCGGGTGCGAAGGCATCGTGAAATAGCCGATCTCCATGGGTTTCCTCATCTGATGTTGACGCGTCTTGTTGCGCGGTTCACGGATGTGAGCGGGGAGGCTTCAGCAAGCGGTGTGCCATCGTTGTGAGCGCCTCAGCCCTGCGAGAAAAGGCTGGTTTGCGGCCGCAATAGCCGATATCCCGGGGCAGATTTACGCACGCGCCGTCTCATTGTCGCGAGACGATGTCTTGCCGGTGAGACGAGGATACGCGTTGAGATGACCGAACCCGCCTATGTCGCGGTGGACTGGGGCACCAGCAGCTTTCGGCTTTGGCTGGTCGATCGTGCTGGCCAGGTGCTGGCCGAGCGCCGCAGCGACGAGGGTATGTTGGCTGCGGCCAAGGCCGGCTTTGCCGGCGTGCTGCAATCGCACCTTGCCGCGGTCGAGTCGCCGGGTCATCTGCCCGTTCTCGTCTGCGGCATGGCCGGTGCGCGCACCGGCTGGGTCGAGGCCGGTTATGTCGACACGCCGGCGCCACTCCCTGCTGTCCTGAAGCAGGCCGCGCGCGTGCCGGGCGAGGCGCGCGACATCCGCATCCTGCCTGGCATCGCGCAGCGCGACGTCAAGGCGCCCGATGTGATGCGCGGCGAGGAGACGCAATTGCTCGGCGCGCTTGGTCTGGACGCCGCAGGCGAAGCGCTGGTCTGCATGCCCGGCACGCATTCGAAATGGGTACGCGTGAAGGACGGCACCGTCGAACATTTTTCGACCTTCATGACCGGTGAGCTCTTCAGCGTCGTGTCGCGCGAGACGATCTTGTCGCTCGCAGTCGCCGGCGCTGATGACGCCGAGGATGTCGTCAGTTTCAAGATGGCGGTGAAAGCCGCGTACGAAGCACCGGCCTTCGCCGCCAATCTCCTGTTCGGCGCGCGGTCGCGTCAGCTCCTGTTCGGCGGAACGCCAGCCGCAGCACGCGAAACGCTGTCGGGCACCTTGATCGGAGTCGAGCTGGCGGCAGGACTGTCCGGGACGTTGCCGAAGGCTGGAGTCACGCTGATTGCGTCGGGGCGGCTTGCGATGCTGTACCTGCTGGCCTTTGACGCGCTCTCGGTCGCGGTGAAGCCGATCGATGCGGATGAAGCTGTCCGCCGCGGCCTGTCGATGGCAGCTGCGGCCATCTGGACGACATAGAAGGATTCCTGAGATGAGCATTCCCTTTCCGCCGATGAAGCGACCCCTGGTCGCGATCCTGCGCGGCGTGAAACCCGAGGAGACCGAGGCCATCGTCGGCGTGCTGATCGAGGCCGGCATGACCGCGATCGAAATTCCGCTCAACTCGCCGGATCCGTTCCGCTCCATTGGTGTCGCCGTGAAGCAGGCGCCGGCAGGCGTGTTGATCGGCGCCGGCACAGTGCTGACGGCGCAGGATGTCGATCGTCTCCACGATGTCGGCGGCAAGCTAATGGTCTCGCCGAATGTCGACCCGGAGGTGCTGGCGCGTGCGCATCAGCACGGCATGGTGACGTTGCCGGGCGTGTTCTCGCCGACTGAGGCGCTGCTTGCGGCGCGCTCCGGCGCATCGGGCTTAAAGTTCTTTCCGGCAAGCGTGCTCGGTGCGTCCGGCATTGCCGCGATCCGCGCCGTGCTCCCGGTCGGCGTGATGATTGCCGCCGTTGGCGGCGTCTCCGACCAGAATTTTGCGGAGTATATCAAGGGCGGCGTCACTGCCTTCGGGCTCGGCTCCAGCCTCTACAAGCCCGGCATGACCTCGGCCGACGTCGCCGCGCGCGCGAAGGCGACGATCGCGGCCTACGATCGGGCGATTGTGAAAGACTGAAGCAGCAATAAACAAGCCGTGATGCCGTCACAGCGGCTTTGTATCCTATCTTGCTGCACCCGCGAGATCAGGAGACCGACATGGCGATCAACAACGTGGCCGATCTGTTCGTGGCAACGCTCGAACAGGCCGGCGTCAAGCGTATCTACGGCATCGTCGGCGACAGTTTGAACGCTTTCACCGAGGCGCTCCGGCGCCGCGGCACCATCGAATGGATTCACGTCCGGCACGAGGAGGTCGCAGCCTTCGCGGCCGCCGGTGAAGCCGAGATGACAGGCAGCCTTGCGGTGTGCGCCGGTTCCTGCGGCCCGGGCAATCTGCATCTGATCAACGGCCTGTTCGACGCGCATCGCAGCCGTGTTCCCGTGCTCGCGATTGCGGCGCAGATTCCGTCGGCCGAGATCGGCGGGGGCTATTTCCAGGAAACCCATCCGCAAAACCTGTTCCGCGAGTGTAGCCATTATTGTGAGCTGGTCTCGGATCCGAGTCAGCTACCTTATGTGATCGAGAACGCGATCCGCGCGGCCGTAGGCCTGCGCGGCGTTGCCGTGATCGCCATGCCCGGAGATGTCGCTTTCCGCACGCCGCCGAAGCGCGCGCTGTCGACGACGCGCGGGCTTGCGCTCTCTGCGCCCAAGGTCGTGCCCCAGGCTGACGAGTTGAAGGCGCTCGCGGACCTCCTCAACGGCGCCGAGCGCATCACACTGTTCTGCGGCCGCGGCTGCGCCGGTGCGCATGCGCCACTGATGCAGCTTGCGGAAGTGCTGAAGAGCCCCATTGTGCATGCGCTCGGCGGCAAGGAGCATGTCGAGTACGAGAATCCCTACGACGTCGGCATGACCGGATTCATCGGGTTCTCCTCGGGCTATGCCGCGATGCACGCCTGCGATGCGCTGGTGATGCTCGGCACCGATTTTCCCTACAAGCAGTTCTTCCCGACCGACTGCCAGGTCGCGCAGATCGACATCCGTCCTGAAAATCTCGGCCGGCGCTGCAAGATCGATCTCGGCCTCGTCGGCGACGTCAAGCTGACCATCGAGACGACGCTGCCGCTGCTCAAGACCAAGACACAGCGCAAGCATCTCGACGACGCCGTCGCGCACTACAAGAAGGCGCGCGAGGGACTGGATTCGCTCGCCAAGGGCACACCGGGCAGCAAGCCGATCCATCCGCAATATCTGGCAAAAGTCATCAGCGACCATGCAGCTGAGGATGCCGTGTTCACCGCCGATGTCGGCACGCCCACTGTGTGGGCGGCGCGCTATCTCGACATGAATGGCCGCCGCCGGCTGATTGGCTCGTTCGTGCACGGCTCGATGGCCAACGCCATGCCGCAGGCGATCGGCGCGCAGGCCTCGCAGCCCGGCCGCCAGGTGATCTCGCTGTCGGGCGACGGCGGCTTCACCATGCTGATGGGCGATTTGATCACGTTGACGCAGATGAAGCTGCCGGTGAAGGTCGTGATCTTCAATAACGGCGTGCTCGGCTTCGTCGCGCTGGAGATGAAGGCGGCCGGTTTCGTCGACACCAATGTCGACCTGGAGAACCCCGATTTCGCGGCGATGGCGCGCGCGATGGGCATCTTCGCCAAACGCGTCGAAGATCCCGGCGAGCTTCCGGGCGCGGTGAAGGAGATGCTGGCCCACAACGGACCGGCGCTATTGGACGTCGTCACCGCCAAGCAGGAGCTGTCGATGCCGCCGACCATCACGCCCGAGCAGATCAAGGGTTTTAGCCTCTGGGTGCTGCGCGCGGTGATGAACGGCCGAGGCGACGAGGTGCTCGATCTCGCGAAGACCAACCTGCTGCCGCGCTAACCGCGCTTCGCCGAGGGTAAGGGCAACCGTTCGTGGCGGCGCTGGAAGCGCTGCCAGTGCAGCACGATGCCGATCAGCACTGCGGGGACGAAGCCGAGCGCGATCAGCCAGTGCGGCAGCTGCTTCGGCGAGATGAAGGCGATGGCGATGTCGGAGATCAGCCAGAGTGCTGCGAACATCACCGCGAAATCAGTGCGCGGGCAACGCAGATAGTAGAACACGGCGGTGATGATCACGGCGGGCCCGATCGCGATGGCGATCATGACCGCCGTCAGCTCCTTCGGCGTGACCGCGTCAAGCACCATCGACGCCAACAGCCAGATGGCGGCAAACATGGCAATGATGTCGATCGGATGCCGCAACCCAATACCTTTCGCGGGGAACGCGCTATCGTTGAGTCCTAAGCCCCGGCCGTCAAGTAAAATACGCCTATTCCTCGTCGTTTCCAGGCGTCGGGCGCAGCATGAAATGACCGAAAGCGGAGGCGATCGGCTTGTCCGGATCGTTCTGCCAGGCCCCTGCCTCGAAGGCAACGATACGCCCGCCCTGTTTCACGATCGAGACATTGGCAAAGCTGTCGCGGGCGCGGCCGGAGCGCAGATAATTGACGGTCAGCCCGATCGGCTTCGGCAGCGCGGCAATCCCGAGTTCGCGCCTCACACCAAAAATCGCGGTGGTCTCGAGGAAGGCGCCGGTCATGCCGCCATGGATCGCGGGCAGGATCGGGTTGCCGATGATCATTGGCGAGAACGGCATCATCAGCGTGCCGTCGTCGTTGACGCGAATGCCGAGGCAGCGCGCGAAAGGGCTGTTGGCGAAGGGGCCGCCCGGATCCTCCGGCGCTTCCAGTGTCGCGATGGCGCGGTTGTCGAGCCTGATGTCCGCGAGCATGTTGGTGCGGTTGGCGCCGATCATGAAGCAGGCGGTGGCGGTGGCGACTGGATCGTCCTCGGAGTCCTGATAGGCGGTGGAGCGTACGAAGGCGATCGACCGCGTGGTGCGATAGCAAACCGAATGCGCCTTGATGTCCAGGCCGGGCGTCGCCGGCTTCTGGTAGTCGATGCGCAGGTCAAGCGTTGCGATCGCGCTCGTGCCGTCGAGCGCGAGCTGCACCGCCATGCCGCAGCTCTCGTCCAGCATCGCGGTGACGACGCCGCCATGCAGCACGCCGGTCTCGGTGTCGCCGACGAAGACGGGACGGTAGGGCAGGCTCGACCAGGCTTCGCCCGGTGCGAAGCGGTCGAGCCGGAGTCCGCTGATATGGCCGTAATCGGAACGGCGGCCCTTGATGGCCTCGGCGAGTTCCTCAAAGGCAAGCGTGGTCGGTGGGCTGGACGTAGACGAGTTGGACATGGTGACGTTCTAGACCAGTGCCGCGCGCGGCGCAAAACATCGCATGCACCGCGCTTGCGCCGGGTCTGCCGGGGCCGGTTTGGTCTCGACAGAGCGGACCGAAGCAACGATGGTGGGCGTTCGCCCACTGCCCGCGAGGAGTATCCCATGGCCGACCCCGAAACGCCCGCCAATCAGGGGCCCGTCACCATTTCGAGCTCCAGCTCCGAGCGGGCGCCGATCATTTATTTCGACGGCGCGTCCTGCTTCGGCCACCACAACGGCGCGATCCAGATCGAGCTCGCCGCCAACCTCCTCCTGCCGGTCGGCGCCGCCGTCCGGGTCGACGTGGTCCAGACCGCGCATCTGCGTTGTAGCGTGGCCGCAGCGCTTGCCTTACGCGAAGCGCTCGACAAGGCGCTTGCGATGTACAAGCTCGGACAGCAGCAGCCGACGGAGGAGATTCCGGCGGTGAAGAATTGAGGGCTGCGCGATCGCATCTCGATGCGACCACGCCTCACCGCTTCAGCTCACGTGTACCTTCGGCTTCTTGCCGTCGTTCCACTTGCCGTCAAGCGCGCGCTCGATCTGGGCGGCGAGTTGCAGCAGCAGGCCGTCATTGGCTTGCTTGGCGATGGCCTGAATGCCGAGCGGCAGGCCGTGCTCTTGGGTTGCCATCGGCATCGAGATCGCGGGCATGCCGCAGAGATTTGCGAGCGGCGTGAAGGCGAAGAAGCGCCAGAGATTGCCGAACCAGTCGAGCACGTCCGGATTGTCGGAGATGGTGAGATATTCCCTGGTGCCGACTTTCGGGGTCGGCAGCGCGGTGATCGGCGTCAGGATCACGTCCCACTGCTCGAAGAACGCGCCGAAGCCGCGCGATGTCGTGTTGAACACGCCTTGCATCTTGGCGCGATCGGCGAAGCTCGTCTGCCGGCCGGCTTCCCAGATCCTGATGTTCATGGGCTCGATGAGGTCTTCCGGCGGTTTTTCCAGCCCGCGTGCGGCGAGCATGTTGGAGATCACCACCGCGAAATTGCTGATGTAGCAGGTGGTCTGCGCCTCGAAGGCGGCGCGGAAATCGAGCTCGGGCAGCGCATAATCGACGTGATGGCCGAGGCCTTCGAGGAAGCGGCCGGTCTTCTCCAGCTCGGCTGCGATCTGCGGCGTCGCGGTGTAATCGCCCCAATTGTTCGACAGCGCGATGCGAAGCTTGCCCGGATCGCGCTTGATCATCTCGGAGTACGGCTGCGCCGTGGTCCAGAACGGCATGAACTCACCAGGCGCAGGTCCCCTCGCATGATCGACGAAAGCGGCGGTGTCGCGCACGGAGCGCGACTGGCAGCCCTGGATCGAGACCAGGCCAGTGAGATCGGACATGTGCGGGGCGAGCGAGAACACGCCGCGCGAGACCTTGAGCCCGATATTGCCGTTGACGCCGGCGGGAATGCGGATCGAGCCGCCGCCGTCGGTCGCATGCGCGATCGGAACCACGCCCGCCGCAACCATCGCGGCGCTGCCCGCTGACGAGCCGCAGGTGGTGTAGTCGGTGTTCCAGGGATTGCGCGTGACATAGACAGCCGGATTATCGGCCGAGCTGCATACGCCGAATTCAGGCGTCGTGGTGCGCCCGATCAGGTTCAGTCCCGCCTGGCGCAATTTGCCGGTCAGGAACGTGTCGGCGGTGGCGCGGTTGCCGCGCATCAAGAGCGATCCCATTTCCTGGAGCCGGCCCTTCATGGTCGGGCCGAGGTCCTTCATCAGGAAGGGCAGGCCGGCAAAGGGACCGGCGAGATTGGCGCCGTCCTTGGCGGGATCGGCGATCACGTCCTCGAACAGCTCGACCACGCCTGACAGCGTCGGATTGACCTTGGCGACAGCCGCGGCGGCCTGGCGTGCCAATTCCTTTGCCGTCAGCTCACCCTTGCGGACGCGCGCCGCCAAGCCGACACCATCGTGCTGCGCCCATTCGTTCCAGCTCATCGGCAAAGTCATGAAGTCAAAATCCCCTGGGGTGCGGCGTCACCTTTTTCGCAAGGGCCCGCGTGAATCAACTGAGCCGGCGCGAAGGGCAGGGTTGCGCCGGGCGGAGAGGTCGCCGCGTCATTAGGGCAGCCGTGCGATGACCGCAACCGGCCCGCCGCCGGCCGGTCCCTGGTGCTCGGCCCCGCCGGAGACGTAGATCGCGCCGGTGCCGGCGAGACCGGCAATCAAGCCGCCAACGGCTGCGCGGGCGTGGCGTGTCGAGCTGATGTCGGTGTCTTCGAGCATGGTATGGCGGAAACCGCGCACGGCGCCGTTCGGCGAGGCCTCGGCCTTTGCGAAGATGTTGACGAGCTTGCGGCCCGCTGTTGCCTGCGGCGCGACGCCAAGTCCAATGTCAAGGCCGACGCTGTTCAATGCTGACATCACTGCGGAGGAGTCGATCGCATCGCTCATCACGGCATGCCCGATCTCGAATTCGCTCGCGGACGACGCTGAATTGCCGAACACGATGATGACATTATGCATCAGCTCGATCCCGGACGAGGTGGAGGCGACCGATGAGAACAAATCGTAGCGTCGCAGCACGTCCTCATCGCGGATGTCGGACGTGATCTCGCCGAGCGCCACCGCAACCCCGAGCGCAGAGGCGCCGCGCGAATAGGCCATCGAGGCATAGGCGCTGGTCGTCGCCGTCTTGTTGCCGCGTGCGCTTGCCGCCTCGACGCGATCGCTGGTGAGCAGCGGGCATTTGATCTGGACGAAATGGACATCGGCGGGATCGGCGATCCCGGCATCCGCCATCGCGGCCTTGACAGCCTTGGCCGTCTCCGCGATCTGCGCGGAGCGGCCAAGCTCTTCGGGCAGGAAATCGCGGGTGTGCGCCATGCCGATGCTCAGGCGCTTGCCGGAGACGTTGGCCGGGCGCTCGGCCTCGCGGCGCGTGAACACCGTGATATGCGGGCTGAGCACGCCTTCGGTACCGCCGGACATCACGAAGGCGATGCGCTGCTCGACCTCCTGCGGCGACAGGCCGAGCTGCGGCGCCAGCGCCGTGCAAAGTGCAGCAACGGCATATTCCCGGGTGAAATCATTGACGCCGCCATTGCCCTCGGTCTTGCCGAGGATGGCGAGGATCGATTTGGGGTCGATCGTGCCGGAGCCAATCATGGCCATGAGGCCGGAGACGTCGCCGGGGCCCTTGGTGGCGATCCTGATGACGCCGACCGATGTCGTCCGCATTGATAGTCCTCGTGTGGAGTTCATGGGTCCGGCGCGTAAACCAGCCGTGGAACCGGGGCAGCTGTCAAGCCACAAGCGGTCATCCCTCACCGTCATCCCAGCGACAGCCGCTCCGCGGTTGCGCGGGGATGACGGTGTTAGTATCTTGGTCGAAGCAAGAGGAGCGCCCGCCACGCCCCCACGATTGTGGCGAGATCGCATCCCCTCGACAAAAAATCCTCTGTCGACGGTTGCGCGCAGCACCTTGATGAATCAACCTTGGTTGGTCCATAAGCGGCGTCCCGCGGCCGGTTTCGGTTCGCGTTGCGTGCTTGGATAGAGGGATTCTCGCGTGGCGAATATCAACCAGAAGATTGCGCAGGAGCTTGGGGTTCGCCCGGAGCAGGTCGAGGCGACGGTGACGTTGCTCGACGGCGGCGCGACGGTCCCCTTCATCGCCCGCTACCGCAAGGAAGCGACCGGTGCGCTCGACGACGCGCAATTGCGCACCCTGGAGGAGCGCCTGGTTTACCTGCGCGAACTCGAAGACCGCCGCAAGGCTATCCTCGAATCGGTCCGCGAGCAGGGCAAGCTCGATGCCGCGCTGGAAGCCTCCATTCTCGCCGCCGACAGCAAGGCGCGTCTCGAAGACATCTACCTGCCGTTCAAGCCGAAGCGCCGCACCAAGGCCGAGATCGCCAAGGAGGCCGGCCTCGAGCCGCTGGCCAACCAACTGATGTCCGAGCCCACGCACGATCCGAAGATCGTGGCCGAGACCTTCGTCAACGCCGAGAAGGGCGTCGCTGATGCCGCTG
This sequence comes from Bradyrhizobium sp. McL0616, assembly GCF_049993385.1. NCBI lineage: Bacteria > Pseudomonadati > Pseudomonadota > Alphaproteobacteria > Hyphomicrobiales > Nitrobacteraceae > Bradyrhizobium > Bradyrhizobium sp. McL0616. Next base: position 7,354,938 of record NZ_CP188255.1, on the reverse strand, counting down.
CCGCACTCGACGGCGCCCGCGCCATCCTGGTCGAACGCTTCGACGAGGACGCCGACCTGATCGGCGTGTTGCGTGAGGAGATGTGGACCAATGCGCGCATGGCGTCCAAGGTGCGCGAGGGCAAGAAGACCGAGGGCGAAAAATTCGCCGACTACTTTGAATTCTCCGAGCCGCTGACGAAGCTGCCGTCGCATCGCATCCTCGCGATGTTCCGCGGCGAGAAAGAGGAGATTCTCGATCTCCAGATGCAGGCAGAGACTGAGGCGCCGCCCGCCGGCGTGCCGGGCGCCTATGAGCTGAAGATCATGAAGCGGTTCGGCATCGCCGACCTCAAGCGCGCCGGCGATCGCTGGATGATCGACACCGTGCGCTGGGCCTGGCGCACCAAGATCCAGGTGCATCTCAACATCGATCTGCGCATGCGGCTGTGGAACGCGGCCGAGACCGAGGCCGTGCGCGTGTTCGCCTCCAATTTGCGCGACCTGCTGCTGGCCGCGCCCGCCGGCACCCGCGTCACCTTGGGGCTCGATCCCGGTTTCCGCACCGGCGTCAAGGTCGCCGTCACCGACGCGACCGGCAAGGTTGTCGATACCGCTGTGATCTATCCGCACGAACCGCAGCGGCAGTGGAACGAGTCGCTCGCGATCCTCGGCAAGCTCGCGCTGAAGCATCGCGTCGAGCTGATTGCGATCGGCAACGGCACCGCCTCGCGCGAGACCGACAAGCTCGCGGCCGACCTCGTCAAGGGTTTGGCCGAGCTGAAGATGACCAAGATCGTGGTGTCGGAAGCCGGCGCCTCGGTCTATTCGGCCTCGGCCTTCGCCTCGCAGGAATTGCCCGAGCTGGACGTTACGCTGCGCGGCGCGGTCTCGATCGCGCGCCGGCTCCAGGATCCGCTTGCCGAGCTCGTCAAGATCGAGCCCAAGGCGATCGGCGTCGGCCAGTATCAGCACGACCTCGGCCAGGCCAAGCTCGCCAAGTCGCTCGATGCGGTGGTCGAGGATTGCGTGAACGCGGTTGGCGTCGACGTCAACACGGCGTCCGCGCCGCTGCTCGCCCGCGTGTCGGGCGTCGGCTCGGGCCTGGCGCAAAGCATCGTGCAGCATCGCGATGCCAACGGCCCGTTCAAGTCGCGCAAGGCGCTGAAGGAGGTGCCGCGGCTTGGGCCCAAGGCGTTCGAGCAGTGCGCGGGCTTCCTGCGCATCCTTGGCGGCGAGGACCCGCTCGATGCCTCCGGCGTGCATCCGGAAGCCTATCCGGTGGTGCGGCGCATCCTTTCCGCCACCAAGAGCGACATCAAGGCGTTGATCGGCAGCAGTGAGATCGTGCGCACGCTGAAGCCGAAGGATTTCGTCGACGAGACCTTCGGTCTGCCGACTGTCACCGACATTTTGCGCGAGCTAGAAAAGCCCGGCCGCGATCCGCGCCCGGCGTTCAAGGCCGCGGTGTTCATGGAGGGCGTCGAGGAGATCAAGCACCTCAAGAAGGGCATGATCCTCGAGGGCACCGTAACCAACGTCGCCGCCTTCGGCGCTTTCGTCGACATCGGCGTGCACCAGGACGGCCTCGTGCATATCTCGGCGATGTCCAGGACCTACATCAAGGATCCACGCGAGGTGGTGAAGCCCGGCGACATCGTCAAGGTCAAGGTGCTGGACTTCGAGGTCGCCCGCAAGCGCATCTCGCTGACCTTGCGGCTCGACGACGAGGTCGGCGCCAAGAAGGACGCCCCCGGCATGCAGCGCGACAACAACTCCCGCAACTCCGCTCGCATGACCTCATCGGCACCGCGCACGCAGGAGTCCTCCGGCGGCGGTGCCCTCGCCGAAGCGATGCGCCGCGCAGCCGAGAAGAACGGCGGCAACCGGGCCTAGTACTTCACCTCTCCCCGCTCTTTGCGGGTGAGGGGCAACCTCCGCGAGTTGAACTGCTCGACGTATCGGGAGTTCTATCCACGCCGTCATTGTGAGCGCAGCGAAACAATCCAGAGTCTTTCCGGGGAGTGGTTCTGGATTGCTTCGATACGCTCGCAATGACGAAGAGTGAGCAGTGCCTCCCTAACTTCCGCGTCAGAATCTGGCGCATTTGTAAGTTGAAGGCGCCCGCCCATTCTCCTCATCTGATCGTCCTCGTGCGGCGTGGTCACCGCCGCACTGCAAGGAGGATGGACCGATGAACAACAGACTTCTCAAATGTCTCACTGCGGCGACGATTGCAGCAGTGATGGCGGTCGCTTCGCCCGTGCTCGCCCGAGGTGGAGGTGGAGGCGGGGGCGGTGGCCATGGTGGTGGTGGCGGCGGTGGCGGCGGCCATGGTGGTGGTTTCGGCGGTGGCGGACATGGCGGCTTCGGCGGCGGCGGGCATTTCGGTAGCGGAATGCACGCGGGCGGCTTTGGCGGCATGCATGTCGGCGGCATGGGCGGCGCCCGTTTTGCCGGACCGGCCTTCGGCGGGGCACGCTTCGCGCATGCGGCGATCGGGCCGCGCTTCGCCGGCGCAGGCTGGCACGGCAGGCCTTTCATCGGTCGCCACGCCTTCTTCTTTCACCACCACCACTTCCGTCGTTTCGCCGTCTTCGGCGCGCCCTACTATGCCAATTATTACGACGATGGCTGTTGGAGCAGGAGCTTGACGCCCTATGGGTGGCAATGGGTCAATGTGTGCGGGGATAATTGGTACTAGCATCGCTGGACCGCACCATTGTCGCGATCGCCACCAGGTGGTTCCGCTCAGCCCCGGAACGGGATAGTCTGGTGGCGATCGTCGCGCGGAGTTTGTCATGACCGGAGGCCACCGCCGCATCCTGGTCGTCGAGGACGATCCGGAAACTGCCGGCCAGCTCGTCGAGGAGCTGACGACCTCCGGCTACGAGGTCGATCTCGCTGCGACCGGCCGTGAAGCGCTCAGCCATGGTGTCGCCCGCGACTATGCCGTGATCACCATCGACCGCATGCTGCCCGACATCGACGGCATCGCCGTGATGCGCCAGTTGCGCGACGACGGCATCGCCGCGCCCTTCCTGATCATCTCCGCGCTCGGCGAGGTCGACGACCGCGTGCGCGGTTTGCGCGCCGGTGGTGACGACTATCTCGTCAAGCCGTTCTCCTTCGTCGAACTTCTTGCGCGCCTGGAGGCCCTGGGCCGCCGCAGCGAGACCATCGCCAAGGAGACGATTTTGCGGGTCGGCGATCTCGCCATCGACTTGATCGCGCGCAACGCCAGCCGCCGCGGCCGGAAGATCCCGCTGCTGCCGCGCGAGTTTCAGCTGCTCGAATATCTCGTCCGCAACGAGGGCCGCGTCGTCTCTCGCGCGATGCTGCTCCAGCATGTCTGGGACCTGCATTTCGATCCCTCCACCAACATCATCGACGTCTATGTCGGTCGCGTTCGCCGCAAGGTCGACGACGCCCAGGCCTATCCGCTGATCCATACCATTCGCGGCATCGGATATTGCATCCGTGCTCCTGGTTAAGACGCTCCGCTCCTCGACCTTCCGCCTGGCGCTGATCGCGATCGCCGCGTTCGGGCTGATCGTCGCGGCGATCATGGCCTATGTCTATGTCGGCACGCTCGCTTATGTGCGGAGCCGGGTCGGCGATGTCGGTGATCACGAGGGCTTCACCGCCATGATCGAGCTCGCGATGATCGCGGTGGCGGTGCTGCTCGCGGTGCTGGCAAGTCTTGCAGCCGTTCTGGTGACGCGGCGCACGGTCGGGCGGATCGAAGAGATCAATGCCACCAGCCGCGCCATCATGCTTGCCGGCCTCGACCAGCGCATCCCCTTGCGCGGCAGCCACGACGAATGGGACCGCGTCGCCGAAAACCTCAACCAGATGCTCGACCGCATCGAGACGCTGATGGGCGAGGTCAAGCAGGTCAGCGACAACGTCGCCCACGATTTGCGCACGCCGCTGACCCGCATGCGCGGCCGGCTGGAAAAGGCCTACCACGCCCAGCGCAACGGCGAGTCCGATGCCGCCCTGATCGGCGACACCATTGCCGATCTCGATTCCGTGCTCGGCATGTTCGCCTCCATCACACGGATCTCGGAGATCGAGACCCGCGCGCGCAGGAGCGCTTTTCGCGCCCTCGACCTTGCCGAGATCGCCGGCGAGGTTGTCGAGCTCTACGACGCCGCCGCCGAGCAAATTGCCACCCGTCTCAGCCTCAGCGGCGACCGCGAGGTGCCAGTGACCGGTGACCGCGACCTGCTGTTCGACGCCATCGCCAATCTCGTCGATAACGCGATCAAGCACGGCCGCGCGGGCGGCCAGGTGACCGTGACCTGCCGCAACGCCGGCGACGGCGCGATGATTGCGATCACCGACGACGGTCCGGGCATTCCCGCAGGCCAGCGCGATCACGTGTTCAAGCGCTTCTACCGGCTCGAGCAGAGCCGCTACACGCCGGGCAACGGTCTGGGCTTGAGCCTGGTCGCGGCGGTCGCCCGCCTCCATGGCGCGGAGATCACGCTGCATGACGATGCGCCGGGCCTGACGGTCCAGCTCAGCTTCCCGCCTTGCCTGCCCTAGAGCTCGATCACGCCGCGGCGTGCCGCATGCGCCACCGCATCGGTGCGGCCGGTGGCGTCCAGCTTGTCGAGCAGCGAGCCGACATGGAATTTCACGGTGTGCACGGAGATGTTGAGCTGCCGCGCGATCATCTTGTTGGAGGAACCTTCCGCCATCAACGCCAGCACGTCGAGCTCGCGCTGTGTCAGTGCGATGTCCTCGGGCATGTTACGCGGATCGCGGGCGACGACCGTCGCCGCAGCATGTTCGCCGGGCGCGGCGAGGCGAAGCCCGGCGACATTGCCGAGCAGCGTCGCCAGGCGATCGGCGAGGGCGGGATCGTCAATCTCCAGTGACAGCACGATCTCGGGATTGTTGTCCTCGCTCACGCCTCCGGCCTCTCGCCGATCATGACCTTGAAGCCGATCGGTTCGCCGCCGCGGCGCACCGCGACATCGACGACCGTACCGACGCTCGCAGGTCCCAGCGTCCGCAACAGCGCGCGCACGCCGGAAAGCTTCTGGTCGTTGACCGCCACGATCACGTCGCCCTGGCGGATGCCGGCCGCAGCCGAAGGACCGGTCTTGTCGACGTTCATCACCATTGCGCCGAGACCGTCGTCGAGCCGCACCGGCTGGAGGCCGAGCCCGAGATATCCGCGGGCGATGCGGCCGCGCGTCTCGAGTTGTGCCGCGACGCGCTCGATCGTGGCCGTCGGAATCACCAGTACGCGGCGCGGTCCGAGCACGGCCATACCAAAAGCGTCGCCCGCGGCATCGAGCGCAAGGCCGCCCTCCTGGCTGGGACGCAGGCGAACATCGAGCTCGATCCGGGCATCGATGTCGCCGCCGCGCAGGCTGCGCCAGCTCTTGCCGGAGAGCGACACCATTCCGAGCGTCGCACTCGGTGTGTCGCGGTTGGTGGCAACCACGACCGACAGCGTGCCGAGGGCTGGGACCGTCGTGGCCAGCTTGACCGGGGCGATGCCGGTGTCGGCGCGCAATAGCGCGATATCGGTCGTATGGTCGCGGCCGGTGATGGTGGCGGCAACCGTGCGGCCGTCGGCGAGGCCGATCCCGACCTCACCCTCGTCGGCCAACGCCTCGTCTGCGGTGACGATCAGGCCGGACTTCCAGACGAAGCCGGTCGCACGGGAGCGATGCGAATGGACGGAGATGACGGACGGCGCGGTGCGCGCCACGACATCCGCAAGCGCGGACGACAGCGAAGACAGAGCAGTGGGGTCGGTCATGGCAGGCTCCTGTAAGCTGTCCTCAATCTGGGATGTCGCGCGCGATTGCGAAACTGGCCGGGTGGTCAGGACACCGTAGGACCACGGCCGACGAACATGTGATTGGGAGCCGCTCACGGGAACGTGTAGCAATCGGAAAATTGCGCCGCCCGGCCTTAATCGTTTTCAGCGAGCCCTGACTGATGACCATCGATCTCACCCGCCGCACCCTGCTTCAACTTGCCGGCGCCACCTCGCTCGCAATGGCCGCCGCGGCTGCTGCGCGCGCCGAGGGCACTTCGCAAGGCGGCGGCCCGACCTATGCCAGCCGCACGCCGATGCGGGTGGGCATGGTCACGCTCCGGGTGAAGAATCTCGACACGGTTTCGGATTACTACCGCGACGTAATCGGCCTTACGGTGCTGGAGCGCTCGGCCACCGCCGCGAAGCTCGGCACGGCCGGCATCACGCTGCTCGCGCTGGAAGCACGCCCCGACGCCGCGATCGAACCGCGCAATGCGGCCGGCCTCTACCACACCGCCTTCCTGATGCCGACGCGCAAGGACCTCGCGCGCTGGCTGGTGCATGCCGCCTCGCATCGCGTGCCGCTGTCGGGTTTCGCCGATCATCTCGTCAGCGAATCCGTCTATCTCGACGATCCTGAGGGTAACGGCATCGAGGTCTATGCCGACCGCGATCCCTCGCAATGGCAGTGGAGCGAGGGCAGCGTGAAGATGGCGGCCGATGAGCTCAACATTCCCGACCTGCTGTCGCTGACCAATACGCGCGTTGCCGACTATGCCAAGTCGCCCGACGGCCTGCGCGTCGGCCATATGCATCTGCGCGTCGGCGATCTCGCCCAAGCCGAAAGCTTTTACCACGGCGCGGTCGGCCTCGATCCGACGCGCAAGCGCAACGGCGCCGCGTTCCTGTCGTCCGGCCGCTATCACCATCACCTCGGCATGAACGTCTGGCAGAGCCAGGGCGCCGGCCAGCGCGACGATGCCACGACGGGGCTCGCCTGGTTCTCGCTGGTGACGGAGAAGCCGGAGCTGCTCGCCGCGCAGGAAGAGCGCCTGTACAAGGCCGCCGTCCAAATCGCACAGCTGCCGGGTGGCGTCGAGGCGATCGATCCCTGGGGCACGCGGGTGCGGCTTCTCAAGGTGTGAGCCGGTCGCGCAACGTCCCTAAGCAGTGGTCAATGCCGTAGCGCTGGTCTTGCCGCAGTGCTCAGGACGTTGTCCCAGCGGTAAGAGTAACCGACGCCGATGATGTAGTCGGGCGAATTCCGGTTGAGGCCGAAAGCCAGGTGAAAATCGAGTTGCTCGGTGCGGTTCAGGAGATAGCCGCCGCCAACATTGAGCAGCGCGGTGCTCGCACCCCGCGATGGAAAGTCGCCGACATATTCGGCGAACAGCGCCAGCCTTTCGCTGACCTTCCGCTCGATTACGAAGGTCGCTTCGCTGGTCTGGTGGTTGGCGAAATCGGACGGTCGAAAGAAGCTCGTGACCATCCCGCTGATGCCCCAGCCGCCGCCGAGCTCGTAAGACCAGGGCAGTTGCAGGTAGGGCTGAAGGCCCGCGCCGGTGATAGCGGGTGTGCCGGTCGGCAGGCCGACACCGAAGACGACCGAGAGGTTCGCAGGCTCGGGCAGCCCGCTCACCTGCCATTTCACAGAGGGGGTTACATTGGTGAAACCGGTGTCGACCGCGCCTGTCAGCCGCCCGACATAGCTGGGAACATCAAGCAGCACTTCAAGGCACGGCGCGACGCCGAAACGGATGCGGCTGTTGCTGCCGTCAAACCCCTTGCCGGCGCTCTGGCCGGAGGTGTTGAGGCCGTTCTCGATCTGGATGCTGCCCGCCGGCACGACCAGGCTGGAATTGGTCACGTCAGGACGATCGGTCACAATTTCCGATTGGGCGGACGGGCATTCACCTGCCTCAGCCAGGCCGGGGTAAAGTGCGACCGCGAGCGCACCGGCGCAACGCAACGAGGTCCGCCAACGCTGCAGGACAATTCCCAAAACCACAAATACGCTCTTCGAAGGCAGTTCACTTGATGGCAATAATGCCCCGTGATAGCACGCGCCGGATTGCGCGTGTGTTCAAGAAGACCAGACTCCTCCGGATTTTATTCCCCGATATGAGCGATTTTCACGGCGTCTTCCCCTATCTCGTTTCGCCCGTCGATGCCGATGGCGCGGTGCGGACGAATGTGCTCGCAAAGCTCTGCGATGATCTGATCGGTGCCGGTGTCCACGGATTGACCCCGCTGGGTTCGACCGGCGAGTTCGCCTATCTCAACGCAGCGCAGCGCACGGCGATCGTGCAGACCACGATCGAGGCAGCAAAGGGCCGCGTGCCGGTCGTTGCCGGCGTTGCCTCCACCTCGACGGCGGATGCGGTGGCGCAGGCGAAGGCCTACCAGAAGCTCGGCGCCGACGGCATTCTAGCAATCCTGGAGGCTTACTTCCCGCTCTCCGACGCCCAGGTCGAATCCTACTTCCGCAGCATCGCGGATGCCGTGGACATCCCCGTCGTCATCTACACCAATCCGCAATTCCAGCGCTCCGACCTCACCCTCGACATCATCGCGCGCCTCGCCGAGCATCCGCGCATTGGCTACATCAAGGACGCCTCGACCAACACCGGCCGGCTGCTCTCGATCATGAACCGCTGCGGCGATGCCTTGCGCGTGTTCTCGGCCTCCGCCCATATCCCGGCCGCGGTGATGCTGATCGGCGGGCTCGGTTGGATGGCGGGGCCGGCCTGCATCATCCCGCGCCAGAGTGTCGCGCTCTACGACCTCTGCAAGGGCGGCCGCTGGGACGAGGCCATGGCGCTCCAGCGCCGGCTGTGGCGCATCAACGAAGCCTTCGCCCGCTTCAACCTCGCGGCCTGCATCAAGGCGGGCCTGGCGATCCAGGGCTACGACGTCGGCGATCCCGTCCCGCCGCAGGCGGCGCTGACAATCGAGCAGCGCAAGGTCGTGGAAGCGGCGCTGCGGGAGCTGGCATAGCGCCTCCCGGCATGACTAAACCATGGTCCCGCCGCCCAAAACCGCGGCTGGTCTCGCATAGCTCGATCCGCTAAAAGGCAGCCCGATTTCAAGAGACTTCGAGGACTGAGCGGAATGAACATTCTTCCCGGCAATCTGCGTTTCGGAGCGGGCCAGCCCGTCAAGCGTTTGGAAGACCAGCGGCTGCTTACCGGGAAGGGGCAGTTCATCGACGACAAGCCGGCGGACGGCGCGCTGTGGTTGCACGTGCTGCGCTCACCGCATGCCCACGCCAAAATCGTCTCGATCGATACCGCTGCGGCGGCCGGAATGTCCGGCGTCGCCGCAATCTACACCGGCGCCGATCTGATCAAGGACGACGTCGGCACCATCCCGACGCTGAGCATCTTCAAGCGCCCCGACGGCAAGCCGATGACGGTGCCGCCGCGCCGGCTGCTCGCTCATGAAATCGTGCGCTACACCGGCGAGGCGGTGGCGGCAGTGGTGGCGTCATCACGCGCAGAGGCCCAGAGCGCGGCCGAAGCGATCGTCGTCGAGTACGACGTACGGCCCGCGGTGGTCGATCCTGTCGAGGCCGTAAAACCCGGCGCGCCGGTGGTGTGGCCGGATGCGCCCGACAACATCGTCGGCGCGATGAGCTACGGCGATGCCGCCAAGGTGGATGAAGTCTTCGCCAGCGCCGCGCACACGGTCGAACTCGATCTCGTCAGCCAGCGCCTCGTGCCCTCCGCCATGGAGCCGCGCTCGACCATTGCCGAGATCGACAAGGCCACTGGCCGGCTCTTCCTGCATGTGCAGTCGCAGACCCCGGCTTCGACCCGCGACGTGCTCGCGGAGGCCGTGCTGAAGCGGCCGAAGGACAGCGTGCGCGTGCTGGTCGGCGATATCGGCGGCGGCTTTGGTCAGAAGACCAATCTCTATCCGGAAGACGGCATTGTCGCCTATGTCGCGACCAAGTTGCACAAGAAGATCCGCTGGCGCGGTGACCGCACCGACGAATTCGTCGGCGGCACCCACGGCCGCGATCTCACCTCGACGGCCTCCTTCGCGCTCGACGAGAAAGGCAAGGTGCTAGCCTATCGCGTCACCTCGATCGGCTGCACCGGCGCGTATTCCTCGGGTGCGGGCAACATCATTCCGCTGGTGCTCGGGCCGTTCGTGCAGACTGGCGTCTATGACCTGCCGCTGGTGCATTTCGAGATCAAGTCGGTGATGACCCACACCGCCCCGGTCGGCGCCTATCGCGGCGCCGGCCGCCCCGAGGCCGTCTTCATCGTCGAGCGCCTGTTTGATGCGGCTGCGCGAAAGATCGGCATGGATCCGCGCGCGATCCGCAAGGTGAATTACATCAAGCCGGCACAGCTGCCCTACACCAACGCCGCCGGTCAGGTCTATGACTCCGGCGCCTTCGCGCACATGCTCGATCGTGCCGTCAAGCTCGCCGACTGGGATGGCTTCGCCGCGCGCAAGAAAGCCGCGAAGAAGAAGGGCCTGCTCTATGGCCGCGGACTCACCTCCTACATCGAATGGACCGGTGGCCGCGCCCATACCGAGAAGGTCAGCCTGCACGCGACCTCGCAGGGCCGCGTCATCCTGCATTCCGGCACCATGGCGATGGGGCAGGGGCTGGCGACCACCTACACCCAGATGATCGCCGACACGCTCGGCATCACTATGGACAAGATCGACGTGGTGCAGGGCGATACCGATCTCGCCACGGGCTTCGGCAGCGTCGGCTCACGCTCGCTGTTCGTCGGCGGCACCGCGGTCGCGGTGTCCTCCAACGATTTGATCCAGAAGGCGCGCGAGAAGGCCGCGAACGTGCTCGAGACTTCGGTCGAGGACATCGAATATCAGGGCGGCATGCTCACCGTGGTCGGCACCGATCGCCGCATCAGCCTGTTCGACATCGCCGAGAAGGAGAGCGGTGCCAAGCTCAGCGTCGATTCCGAGGGTGAGGTCGACGGGCCGAGCTGGCCGAACGGCACGCATATCTGCGAGGTCGAGATCGATCCCGAGACCGGCGTCTCCCGCGTCGTGCGCTACACCACGGTCGACGACGTCGGCGTCGCCGTGAACCCGATGCTGGTGACGGGCCAGATCCATGGCGGCGTGGCGCAGGGCATCGGCCAGGCGCTGTATGAAGGCGTGTCATACGATGCCGACGGCCAGCTCCTTACCGCGAGCTACCAGGACTATTGCATCCCGCGCGCCGACGACGTGCCGCCGATCGTGGTGACGCTCGACGATTCCGCGCCCTGCCGCACCAATCCCCTCGGCGCCAAGGGCTGCGGCGAATCCGGCGCCATCGGCGGCCCGCCCTGCGTCACCAACGGCGTGATGGATGCGCTCGCCGAGCTCGGCATCAGCCAGCTCAACACGCCGCTGACGCCGCAGAAGATCTGGAAGGCGATCCGGGACGCGAAGGTGGCGGGCTAACTCTCCTCGTCGTCCCGGCGAAGGCCGGGACCCATAACCACCGAGTCAGGTTTGGTGAAGACTGGTGGTTACCGACCTTGCGCCACAACTTCTCCCTGGGGTAATGGGTCCCGGCCTTCGCCGGGACGACACCGAGGTATGGTGCCGGTTCGCTTCGAAGCCTCAAATCCCCAGCATCATCTTCGCGATGATGTCGCGCTGGATCTCCGACGTACCGCCGAAGATGGTGTAGGCGCGGCCGTTGAGATATTCCGGCACCACCGTCAGCATCTCCTCCGGGATCGCCGGCTCGTGGTTGAGCTTGTAGAGCGGACGCATCGGCTCGACCGCAAGCGCGTCGTGGCCGATCACGTCGGCCCCGAGCCGCGTGACGGCCTGGCGGATTTCGCTGTTGCGCAGCTTCAGGATGGACGATACAGCGCCGGGATTTTGCCCGGTCTGGAGCGCGGAGAGCACGCGCAGCTCCGTCATCTCCAGCGCGTCGATATCGACCTCAACCTCGGAGATGCGGGTGGCGATATCGGGACTGTCGATCGCGCGGCCGGTGAGATCGGATTGAGCGAGATCAGAAATCGCCTTCAACCCCTCGCGCAGTTTTGCAGAGGCGATGCCGGAGCCGCGCTCGAACTCGAGCAGATATTTGCCGTAGGTCCAGCCTTTGCCTTCCTCGCCGACACGATTGGCCACGGGCACCCGTACATCGTCGAAGAACACCTGGTTGACCTCGTGGTCGCCGCCGATGGTGAGGATAGGGCGGGTCGTGATCCCCGGCGTCTTCATGTCGATCAGGACGAAGCTGATGCCGTCCTGCTGGCGCGGCCCGTCGCTGGTGCGCACCAGCGCGAACATGCGGTTGGCGTGGTGCGCGTGCGTGGTCCAGATCTTGGTGCCGTTGATGATGTAATCGTCACCGTCGCGCACCGCGCGCGTCTTCAGCGAGGACAGGTCGGAGCCGGAGCTCGGCTCGGAATAACCCTGGCACCAATAGTCTTCACCAGAGAGAATCCGCGGCAGGTAGAAGTTCTTTTGCTCGGGTGAGCCGAAGCCGATGATGACGGGCCCGACCATCTTCACGCCCATCACATTGACATTCGGCACGCCGGCGCGCGCGGATTCCGTCTCAAAGATCCAGCGCTGTGCCGGGGTCCAGTCCGGCCCGCCATGGTCGACCGGCCAGCCCGGCGCGCCCCAGCCCTGCTTGTTCAGCGCGCGCTGCCAGGCCATGCCGATATCGGGATCGGAGAACACCGACGGCGTCAGCGCGGTGGCGCGCTTCACCTCGTCGGTGAGATTTTTAGCGATGAAGCCGCGCACCTCGTCCTGGAAGGCGCGCTCCTCGGCATTGAACGACAGGTCCATGATGCGCTCCTCTTGTCAGGCAGGCACGGCGGTGCGGCCAAGCTCGGCATGGCGGCGATAGTGATGCGCGCTGCCGCCGAACAGCGTGTCGAAGGCGACCAGCCGCTTGAAATAGGCGCCGACCTCGAGCTCCTCGGTGACGCCCATGCCACCATGGAGCTGGATCGACTGCTCGCCGATGAAGCGCGCGCATTTGCCGATCTTCGCCTTCGCGCCTGAGGCAGCCCGTGCCCGCTCGACCGGCGGGCTATCCACCTTCAGCGCGGCGCGCAGTGCCATCGAGCGCGCCTCGTCGACCTGCATTGCCATGTCGGCGAGGCGGTGGCGGATCACCTGGTTGGCCGACAGCGGCCGGCCGAACTGTTTTCTGATCTTGGTGTATTCCAGCGTCGTGTCGACAAGCACCTGCATGATGCCGACAGCTTCGGCGCCGAGCGCCGCCATGGCGCGGTCGACGGCCCATTCGATCGCCGGCAGTGCGTCGTGGCCGTCGCCGAGCAGGGCGTCTTCAGGAAGCTGCACGTCGGACAGCTCGATGTTGCAGGCGCGGCCGCCGCCGAGGCGCTGGTAGTCAGAGATCGCAAGGCTCGGCGTGGTCGCCGGCACCAGAAACAGGCCGAGCCGCCCCGATGGTCCCTGATGATCATGAAGATGCGCGGAGACGATGATCTCGTCGGCAGCATGACCGTCGAGAACCGCGATCTTGCTGCCGGAGAGACGCCAGCCTTGTGCCGTCTTGTTGGCGATGGTTGCGACCTTGGAAAGATCGAACCGCGCGGCGCGCTCGGAATGGGCGAGGGCGAGTTTCAGCGTGCCGTCCGCGATCTTCGGCAACAGCGCCTGCTTCTGCGCCGTGCTGCCGCATCGATCGACCAGCCCAGCCCCGAGCACGACCGTCGCAACATAGGGCTCGGACACCAGCCCGCGGCCAAAGGCTTCCATCAGAATGCCGATCTCGACCGCGCCGCCGCCGAGCCCGCCAAACTCATCCGGGATCGGCAGTGCCAGCCAGCCGAGCTCGGCAAACTGCTTCCACACCGCCGGGCTGAAACCGCGCGGATCGCTTGCCATCTTCCTGCGGTGATCGGCATCGTAGCTTCCGGCCACGAAACGTTCGGCGCTTTCGCGGAGCAACCGTTGCTCGTCGCTGAGATTGAGATCCATCGTGTCTACTCCGCGGCCGCCGGCGGCTTGCGCACGGAGGGATGCAGCCCGGATGGATCGACCACCATGCCGAACTCCTGAAGATTATGCGCATGGCAAAGCTGATGCAGCGCAAAGGCCTGGTCGATCGCGGCCGGCTGCCCCATCACGTCGACCGAGCGGTTCACCGCCTCCTTGGTCAGCTTCAGCGCGAACGACGGCTTTGTTGCGATTCGGCGCGCCAGCTCCAGCACGCGCGATGACAACTCCGCGCGCGGCACGACCTGGTTGACCATGCCCAGCTGGTGCGCCTCCTGCGCGCTCCATGCGTCGGCGGTGAAGAGAAATTCCTTCGCCTTGCGCGGCCCGAGCTCCCAGGGATGCACGAACCATTCGACGCCGCAGACGCCCATCGTCACCACCGGGTCGCAGAACTGCGCATCGTCGCTGGCGACGATGAGGTCGCAGGCCCAGGCCAGCATCAAGCCGCCGGCAATACACTTGCCGTGCACCTCGGCGATCATGGGCTTGGCCAAATTGCGCCAGCGCCGCGTGATCTGGAGATAGATTTCCTGCTCGCGCGCAAAGCGGCCATGAGCATTGGCTTCCGCAAAGCCGCCCCAATTTCCGATCGGCGGAAAATCGACGCCCGCGGCGTTCTTGCCGCCAGGGCGCAGATCATGGCCAGAGGAGAAGTGCGGCCCGTTGCCGGCGAGGATGATCACCTTGATCGCATCGTCCTGCACCGCGGCATCGAAGGCGGCGTTGAGATCGTAGGTCATTTGCAGGTTCTGCGCGTTGCGCGCGTCGGGCCGGTTCATCACGACCCGTGTGATCGCCGGCTCCGGCCTCTCCACGAGGATGGTCTCGAACGAGGACATCGTGTTCCCCCTGGCGTTTCCCTGACGTTTTCGTCTTGTTATTCAGAGTTGACTATGTCGGCCAATGATAGGCAAGGGGCTTGCGTCAGTCGGCTGCTTTTCGCGCCTCGGCAGGGCGCAAGATCGCTGGCGTCTCGCGCACTCAGTCTGATAGTTTGCACCAGATTCCACCGGGAGAAATTTCATGCGCAAGATCCTGACTGTGCTGGCGGCGCTGGCCTCGCTCAGCCTGACCAATTGCGGCTACAACGCGATCCAGGGCCAGGACGAACAGATCAAGGCCAACTGGTCCGAGGTGGTGAACCAGTATCAGCGCCGCGCCGATCTCGTGCCTAATCTGGTCAACTCGGTGAAGGGATTCGCGCAGCAGGAGAAGGACGTGCTGCTCGGCGTCACCAATGCCCGCGCCAAGGTCGGCAGCGTCCAGGCGACGCCCGAGGTGCTCAACGATCCGGCCGCCCTCCAGAAATTCCAGGCCGCCCAGGGCGAGCTCTCCAGCGCGTTGTCGCGGCTTCTGGTCGTCACCGAAAATTATCCGCAACTCAAGTCCGATGCGCTGTTCAAGGACCTGATGTCCCAGCTCGAGGGCACCGAGAATCGGATCACGGTCGCGCGCAACCGCTACATCAAGGCGGTGCAGGACTATAACGTCACCATCCGCTCGTTCCCGAGCAACCTCACCGCGATGGTGTTCGGCTACAAGGAGAAGCCGAATTTCGCGGTCGAGAACGAGAAGGAAATCTCGACCGCGCCGAAGGTGGATTTCAATCCGGCGCCCGCGCCGTCGAAGTAAGTGCGTTTGGCCCCGATGCGCGCCGTCAAGGCCTTCCTGCTCGCGCTTGCGCTGACGTGGTCGTTCGCCGCGGCGGCCGACGTCGCCGTGCCGCAGCTCACGGGGCGCGTGGTCGACCAGACCGGAACGCTGTCGAGCAACGACGTCGCTGCGCTGTCGCAAAAGCTGCGTGACTACGAGACGCGGAAGGGTAGCCAGATCGCCGTCCTGATCGTCCCGACGACGGACCCGGAATCAATCGAGCAGTTCTCGATCCGCGTCGCCGACGCCTGGAAGATCGGTCGTAAGAAGGTCGACGACGGCGCGATCCTCGTCGTCGCCAAGAACGACCATCATTTGCGCATCGAGGTCGGCTACGGCCTCGAAGGCGCGCTCACCGATGTCACGTCACGGCGGATCATCGACGAGGTCATGACGCCGAAGTTCAGGGAGGGAGATTTTGCCGGCGGAATCTCCGCCGGCATCGATCGGATGATCAGCGTTGTCGATGGCGAGCCGCTGCCGGTTCCCTCACGCAGCGTGAATTTTGGCAATCTGGACGATATCGGGCCAATCCTGCCGGTCGCTCTGTTTGGCTCGCTCATCATCGGCGGGTTCCTGCGCACTCTGCTGGGACGGCTGCTGGGCTCGGTTGCGACCGGCGGCGTGGTCGGCATTTTGGCGTTGCTCTTTCTCGGATCGGCAGGGATTGCCTTGATCGCCGGGATCATCGGCTTTGTCCTCGCCTTCATCGCCGATCTGTTTCCGGCGTCGACGGGCTCATCGCGCGGCGGTGGGTGGTCGAGCGGTTCCTCGTCCGGTGGCTGGAGCAGCGGATCGTCATCCAGCGGCAGCTTCAGCGGCGGTGGCGGCAGCTTTGGTGGCGGCGGCGCCTCGGGGAGCTGGTAGATCATGAGCATCAAGCGCATCACCAGGCATCTCTTCCTGCATCATTGGCGGGCGAAGCAGGTGTTTCGGCAAGACGTGCTCGACCGCATCGAGCAGGCAATCAAGCAGGGCGAGGCGACGCATTCCGGCCAGGTCCGTTTCGTCGTGGAAGGCGCGCTCGACGGCGGCCCCCTGTTCCGCAACCAGCACGCACGCGAGCGCGCGCTCGATGTGTTCGCGCATTTGCGGATCTGGGACACCGCGCATAACAATGGCGTGCTGATCTATCTCCTGCTCGCCGACCGCGACGTCGAGATCATCGCCGACCGCGGCATCGACGCGAAGGTCGGCGCCGAAGGCTGGGAGCGGATCTGCCGTGCGATGGAGGCCGAGTTCAGGTCAGGCCAGTTCGAGCGCGGCGTGATCGACGGCATCGCGGCGGTGTCGCGGGAGCTGGCAAGGCATTTTCCGCCAGGCGGTCCGCATCCGAATGAGCTGCCGGATACGCCGGTGGTGATTTAACGTGCGGACGGAGCGGGCCCCGCCCACTCCGTCATTGCGAGGAGCCCTTGCGACGAAGCAATCCAGACTGTCACCGCGGAGAGATTCTGGATTGCTTCGCTGCGCTCGCATTGACGGGGTTGGCAGAGGCGCAAGCCCCTTAATCATCCAGCTTGTTCAAGTCCCGCACCGACTGCATGATCGGCTCGAAATTCGAGCGCGCGTCCAGCGCGTCGAACAGTTGCGCGGTGTCCTCCAGCAATCCGTGCGACCGCGCAATCGCGATGCGTACGTCCTCCTGCGGCGTGTCCGACAGCCGTCCGTGTCCTGACAGCAGGAGCTTCGTATTCAGTCCCTTGATGCGCTCCAGCGACTGGATGTAGTCGGAGATGCTGCCTGAGCCGAACACGCCGCCCATCACGCCGCCGGGCATCAAGGTGTCGGCGGCGAACAGCAAGCCCTTGTCCTGGTCGAACAGCGTGATGCAGGCCGAGGTATGGCCCGGCGTGTGCATCACGTGGAGGCGGAAATTGCCGAGGTCGATCAGATTGCCTTCCTCGAGCCAGATGTCGACATTGATCGGCACATTCGGCTCGTTGAACATCTTGCGCAGCATCGAGAAATCGTCGCGCAGCATGATCTTGTTGGCGGCGAGCCGATGGGCGGCAACAAAAGTGCGGCGCTCGTTGAAGTGCCAGGCCGCGCCGATATGGTCGAGATGCTCGTGGCTCAGCACCACCATGTCGATCCTCTCTGGCGGGCAGCCGGCGAAAGTCAGGCACTCGACCATCGCCGGATAGTTCGAGGATAACCCGACATCGATCAGGATGGTGCGCGCCGAGCCGCGCACGAGATAAGCGTTAGCGGCGCGGTTGGAGAAGCGGATCTGGTAGACGTCATCGGCGGCCTGGATCAGCGAGCAGACATCGTTCTTCATCAGGATCGGAAATGAAGTGGGCTTGCGATCGCTCATGATTGCGCTCCCCGGTACGTCACTGCGTTGGAGGCGCGAAGCCGCTTGGAGAGCGCGTCCATCACCATCAACGCGAACGCCGGCTGCTGGCTGACGAGATAGACGAATCGGGCGTGGTTGATCCGCATCACCTTCGTGTTCGGCGCCGAAGCAATCGCAGTCGCCGAGCGCGCCGAGCCGTCGATCACGGCCATCTCGCCGAAGAACTCGCCCTTGCCGAGCTTGATGATGCTGGTCTTGCTCGCACCGCTGACCTTGGCGATCTCGACCTCGCCGTCGAGCACGACGAACAGCTCGCGGCCGGTCGAGCCCTCCTCGAAGATGACGTCATCGACACCAAACGCGTTGATGCACTTCTCGATCGTCATGGCACTCCTCAAACGCCCTTCTGGCTGACGGGGCGGCTCATGTTAGCCGGGGAACAGTGACGGGCAAACAACCCCTTCGGCTAAGCCCCACGTCCTGCCGCAGAGCAGCATCGGCTGACAATTTGTTGCACGCCGCCACGCCGGTTCCACTTTCCCGGCCCAATTCGGCCTCGGACGAGTTCCTAAAATTTCGGTAAGCGGGTTCGAAGGTAAGGAATTCGCAAGCAATGAAAGTTACCAAAAAGTCAATCATGACTGGAGTATTTGAGCCGTGAGCGAACCCATGTCCGAACAGGCCGTCCAGGACACCAGCGCCCCTGAAGCCGCCGCTGCCGCGCCGCAGGACGTCGAGGCTGCCGCCGCGGTCGAGGCCCCCTCGATCGCGCCCGACCACGAGGCACCGCCCAAGCCGGACGCTCCCAAGGTCGAGCCGCCGCGGATTGAGGTGCCCAAGATCAGTGCGAAGCCTGAGGCCGAGGCCAAGCCCGAGCCGCAGCCCGGCAAGCTCACCGTCATGGCGCCCTCGGAGCGGTCCTGGGACCGCGAAGAGTTCGCCCCGCATGTGAAGGCGGACGAGATCCGTGAGAGCGGCGGCACGCGCCGCCTGTCGGCGATGGCCGCGGTCGTGGCAATCGCCGCCTGCGTCGGCGCCGTCAGCGGCGCGCTCGCGACCGCCGGTGTCATGCATTTTGCCGCCGGCCCGGCGCCGGCGCAAATCGCCGATACCAGCGCGCTGGATGCTTCGGTCTCCCGGATTGATGCCGACATTGTCGCGCTCAAGGCCAATGTTGAGCACGCCTCGAAGACCGGCGTCAGCCAGTCCAACCGGGCCAACGACCGCCTCGACAAGCTCGAGAAGGCGCAGGCCGAGCCGATGGCCAAGCTCGCAAAGCTGTCCGAGACCGTTGACAAGCTCCGTGTCACGCCGCCCGCCGTCCCCGCGCAGGCCGCAGCCGCCGTGCCCGCGAAGGAAACCACCGGCTCGATCGGGCCGACCCAGGTTGCGACCGCTGCCGCCACGCCGGCTCCCGTGCCTGCTGCGCCGAAGACCGAAATCGGCCGGCTGCCGACGGTCGATGGCTGGGTGTTGCGCGACGTCTCCAACGGTGGCGCGCTGATCGAAGGCCGGGGTGGTCTTTACGAAGTCTACGCCGGCGATCCCATCCCCGGAATCGGCCGCGTCGATGCGATCCGCCGCCAGGACGGCCGCTGGGTGGTCGTCACCAGCAAGGGCCTGATCGTGGCGCGTTAAGCGGTCGATATCCGACTTTTGAAGAGGCGCTTCACCACGATGTGAAGCGCCTTTTTGCTTGAATAGGCGTCCCCGCGCGGTGTTAGTGATGGCATGAGCCGCGCGTTGCGAATTCTCGTTGTTGCCGTCGCATTGTTGGGCGGCGCGGTTTCGTCATTGGCCGCAGAGACCGCGCCGCTTGTGCGCGGCACGGCGATCACCGATCCCGATGTGCTGCGCAAGCTGGATCAGAACGACGTGCTCACGATCTCGCGGTTGCTCTGGCCGGAGCGCAACGCGAATTTTCCGCTCACGACCGACCTGATGTTCTCGTGGCTGTCGCAGCTCAAGCCAATTCTCCCCGCAATCGACGCGGAGTTCGACCGCTACATCGCGCAGCACAATGCGGCATCGCCGAACGAAACCATCGGCGTCGGCGAAGGCTTTGACGTCCAGCTGTTCGATCGCGCTGTCCTGAAATCCCCCAACACGCGGTTCGTGCTGGCTGGCATCGTCAACCGCATGGACCGCGCCTATGTCTCGGAAGAAGCCTGCGGCGAGATCCGTTTGATCTATCGCCTGGCCCGCTTCGAGACCCAGCCGGACGGCAGCAAGTCGGCGACGCGCCTGCCGATGACGTTCAACCTGGTGATGAAGGCGCGAGATGCGCGCCAGACTGATCAGGGCGGCAAGCCTGTCACCTGCGCCGAGGTCGCGCGTCGCTGGCTCGGCAATGGCGATTGGCAGGGGCTTATCGGCAGCAGCTTCTTGCCTTACGATGCCATGATCGACCGCATCGAGACCAATATCCAGATCTCGATCGCGCCGAAATCGGCGCTGCATGATTTTCGCTCCGACTATCTGTTGAAGGTGTTCAAGTACGACGCCGCGACCAAGCAGTTCGAGGAATCGACGCTGGAGAACCAGATCGACCGCGACCGCATTCTCGCTGACGACGCGCTCCGACGCGACTTCAAGGCCTGGCTGCTCACGCCGGAGAATCTTCGCGAGTTCGATCGTGGCACGGCGCTGATCCCGGAGAAGTTTTTGGCCAAGGCTGCGATCGCGCCGACGCCGGCCGGCTTCGATGCATCGGACATGCAGCCGGAGTTCGGGATGATGCAAGGAGAAGGTAAAGGGGAAGGCAAAGGCGAGCCTCTTTTCACTGACAACGACGTGGTTGGCGCGCTGAAGCAGGCGTCCGCGCGCGGCATCGACATGCAGAACATCCGCTCGGTCGCGGGCTTCCAGCGTCGCCTCAACGACACCACTTGCTCCGGTTGCCACCAGACCCGCGGCATCGGCGGCTTCCATTTCCCGGGTGTGGACTGGCTTGCGGACAAGGCGTCGAATTCCAACATCGTGCCAGCCTCGCCGCATTTTGTCGGCGACCAGCCCCGCCGCCGCGACATCCTGACCGCATTTGCCGCGGGCAAACACCCTGATTTCTCACGCGGATTTGCCAGTCGGCCGCAGACCCGCGGTGCCCAGGAGCTGGCCGGGACCGAGTACCAGGACGGCTGGGGTGCGCATTGTTCCTTGCAATATGCGGGATCGGAAACGGCCGACAGGAGTTTTACGTCATGGACCTGTGCTAAAGGTTTGACCTGTCAGGCCGCCGCGGCCTCGCGCCGCATTGGCATGTGCTTTATCAAGACGCGTTAGCGCGGCGATAGCCGATTTTGGATGACCCATGACGGATACCAGCGACGCCGACAAGGAGCGCAATCGCGAGATCGCGCGGAATGAGGAAGCCAAACAGGCCAGCGGCAGCATCCGCGTCAGCACCTCGGCGGTCGCCGTGGTGGTCATCATCGGCGGAATTCTGTTCACGCTCGGTTGGTTGGCTCTGCGGTAGTCGAAGTCCTCACTTCGCGTAATTCGTCATCCGCTTGCCGGGCAAGAGTTCATATGCCGGCTTCCAGCCGGGCAGCGCGGCCATGCGGCCAAGCCAGGCATGGATGGCGGGATGGCTCGCCGCGAAATCAAAACCGTGTTCGTCGCTCGGATAATGCAGATAGGCCATCATCGAGATATCGGCGACCGTCGGCTTGGTGCCGATCGCGAAGGCGTTGTGCTGGAGATGTCCGTCAAGGATGCCGAGAAAATCCTCGAGCCGCCGTCGAAAGTGCTTCAGCACCTGCGGATCGGTCTTCTCGGTGAAGGCCCGCATGAAGCGGTAGGTCGCCATGTAGCCGGTGAGCTTGTGGTTGTCCCAGAACAGCCAGCGCAGCAGCTCGAATTTTTCATCCGCCGTCCCGGCGCCGAAACGCCCGTATTGATCTGCAAGCTTCAGCAAGAGCGGCGCGGTCTGCGTCATCTTCACGCCGTTGACCTCGAGCACGGGAATCTCGCCCATCTCGTTCACGGCCTTGCGCCACTCCGGCGTGCGCGTGACGCCGCCGCCAAAGTCGGTCCAGACCGGCTCGAACGTCTCGCCGCAGAGCGTGAGCATCAGCGCCAGCTTGTAGCTGTTGCCGGATTCGGGGAAGTAATGCAGGCGATAGCTGGGCATGGGACGACCATACCGAAATTGCAGCGACGCGCTACTTCCCGAACTCGTCCCGCATCTTGGCCTGGATCTTGGCCATGCCGCCGATCCAGCGGTCGTAATTCTCGGTCTTCTTGCGCATGTAGCCGAGCACTTGCGGGTGCGGCAGGATCAGAAACGTCTCCTGATCGAGGCCGGCGAGCACGTCTTTGGCGACCTGCTCCGGCGTGAGATCGCCGTCGCCGGATTGCGGGCCCTTCGGGATCGAGCGCAGCATGTTGGTGTCGACACCTTGCGGGCACAGGATCGAGACGCGGATGTTGTGCGCCTTGTGCGAGATCGCGAGGTTTTCGGCAAAGCCGACCGCGGCGTGCTTGGTGGTGGAATAAGCGGGGCTGCCGACCTGCGACAGCAAGCCAGCGGCCGAGATGGTGTTGAGGAAATAGCCGCCGCCGCGCGCCTTCATGCGGGGGATGAGATGCCGCGCCGCATAGACATGGGCCATGACGTGGATTGCCCAGCTGCGCTGCCACGGCTCGTCCGAAGCGCCGCCGGCATTGACCGACATCGGATCGAAGCCGCCGCCGATGCCGGCATTGGAGCAGAATAATTCGATCGGGCCGAACTGCCGCTCGGTCTCCTCGATGACATGGGTGATCTCTTTTTCCTGCGCGACGTCGCATCTGAAGGCCGCGCCATCAACCGTGGCAGCGACGGCCCTTGCGTTGGCGGCGTCCATGTCGGCAACCACGACCTTGGCGGCGCCCGCCTTGTGAAAGGCCTCGCACAGCGCCTTGCCGATGCCGTTGGCGCCGCCCGTGACGACCACGACCTTGCCGGTCACCTGCATGCGACGTCTCCTCTTGTCTTATTTTGTCTTTTACCGCTTCGCGGTTTTGCTCAGCTCAACACGAGGTCGAGCACCGCGGTATAATGGCACGCCGCGCCGGCCAAGACAAAGCCGTGCCAGATCGCATTCTGGAAGCGCAGCCGGCGCCAAGCATGGAAGATCACGCCAAGGCTGTAAAGCACGCCGCCCGCCAGCACGAAGCCGAGCGCCAGCGCAGGCAGCGCCTTGACCACGGAATCGTAGAGCATCATGCCGCTCCAGCCCATCGCGAGATAAATGCCGACCGCGACGCGGTCGAACCTGCCGGGATAGCGAAGCTTCAGCACGATGCCGAGGATCGCCACGCACCAGACGCAGACGAGCAGCGCCAGCGCGAACACGCTGTCCTTCAGTTCCAGGATGAACGGCGTGTAGGTCGCCGCGATCAGCAGATAGATCGCCGAATGGTCGAACCGCCGCAGCAGCCATTTGACCGGCGACACCGGCCAGAGATTATAGGTCGCCGACAACACCAGCATCGACAGCAGACCGGCGACATAAATCGAGACACCGACGATATCGATCGCGTCGGCATAGACCACCGCGAGCACCACCAGCACGGTCGCAGCGATGATACCGGACAACACACCGACGGCATGGATGATACCGTCAGCAATGATCTCGGCGCGGTCGTAGTTCCAACCGACCACGTCGGCCGCGGCGTGGACGGAGTTGGAGGCGAACTGTTTCAGCGTGAAGACAGGCATGGCGGTCCGGAAGCGTCTATAGGTGTCCAATATTGGTCTTTCGCAGTTAACGCGGCGTTCAAGGGCTGGTTCGCCCAAGAACGCGGTGGAAGTATGAAGCTTGAATTTCCTCAGGCAGTTGCCATTTTTGTGACTAGTCCGTTTTGCCTATTTGGCCCGCCCGCCCGCCCGAGACCCTCACGTTCATATGGCATTCAGTTTCCAGGATATGGTCGAGGAGGCGCGCCTGTCGGCCCGGGCGCTGATCGACTATGGCGAGCATTTCTTCAACCCCACCGTGCGGCTCGGCGTCACCGGCCTGTCGCGGGCCGGCAAGACGGTGTTCATCACCGCGCTGATCCATGGGCTGACGCGCGGCGGGCGGTTTCCGGTATTCGAGGCCTACGCCTCGGGCCGGATCGCGCGGGCGCAGCTGGCGCCCCAGCCCGACGACGCCGTGCCGCGCTTTTCCTATGAAAGCCATCTGCGCGCGCTGATCGAGGAGCGGCTCTGGCCGAACTCGACAGTCGACATCAGCGAGCTGCGGCTGGTCATCGATTACCAGCGCCAGAACGGCGCTGACCGCACGCTGACGCTCGACATCGTCGACTATCCCGGCGAATGGCTGCTCGATCTGCCGCTCCTGCAAAAGAGCTTTGAGCAATGGTCGGCGGAGAGCCTGGCGCTGTCGCGCGAGGCGCCGCGCGCGCATCTTGCCGCCGAGTGGCACAGCCATCTTGCAACGCTGAAGCCCGAGGCGCGCGAGGACGAGCAAGCGACGCTGACTGCGGCAAAGCTGTTCACCGGTTACCTCCGCGCTTGCCGCGACGAACGCTTTGCCATGAGCCTGCTCCCGCCCGGCCGCTTCCTGATGCCCGGCAATCTCGCAGGCTCGCCGGCGCTGACCTTTGCACCGCTCGACGTGCCCGTCGGCGGCCAGGCCCCGGAGGGATCGCTGTGGGCGATGATGGTCCGCCGCTACGAGGCCTACAAGGACGTCGTGGTGCGGCCGTTCTTCCGCGATCATTTTGCCCGGCTCGATCGCCAGATCGTGCTGGCGGACGCGCTCGCCGCATTCAACTCCGGACCCGACGCGCTGCACGATCTCGAAGCAGCGCTCGCCGGCATTCTGGATTGCTTCCGCATGGGACGCAGCACATTCCTCTCCAGCCTGTTTCGGCCGCGCATCGACCGCATCCTGTTTGCGGCAACCAAGGCGGACCATCTGCATCACTCCAGCCACGACCGGCTCGAGGCCGTGCTGCGCCGCGCGGTCTCGCGCGCCGTGGCGCGCGCGGAAGATACCGGCGCGCAGATCGACGTAGTGGCGCTCGCGGCCGTCCGCGCCACCCGCGAGGCGCAGGTCGCGCATGGCCGCGACAAATTGCCGTCACTCCTTGGAACGCCGGCGGCCGGCGAAAGCGCCGGCGGCGAGTTCTTCGACGGCAACACGGAGGTCGCGACCTTTCCCGGCGATCTGCCTTTGGATCCCGAGGCGCTGTTCAACGGCGCGGACGCTTTTCGTGGCCTCTCGACCCAAGCTGCCGAGAAGAGCGATTTCCGCTTCCTCCGCTTCCGTCCGCCCAAGCTCGAACGTGAGGGGACCGACGAGCCGACGTTGCCACACATCCGCCTCGACCGTGCCTTGCAGTTCCTGATCGGAGATAAGTTGTCATGAACGACCGATCCCAGCCGCGGCGGCCGGCCACGTTTCGGCTCGACGATCCCGGCGTCATTGTCACCGAAGCCGACGAGACAGGACGCATCAGTCGCGGCACCATCCAGATCACGCCCGAGCCCGATCCATCGACGCTGCCGGTACCGGTTGAGCCGGCGCTCCCGGCGCGACGCGGCTTTCCCTGGGGCGCGCTGTTCTGGTCCGGCGTCGCCGGGCTGACGCTGCTCGGCGTCGGGCTTGGCGTCGTCCGTCTGATCGAGGATCTGTTTGCGCGCAGCGAGGGTCTCGGCTTTGTCGGGCTTGCCCTCGCTTTCGTCACCACGCTTGCGCTCGCGGTGGTGATCGGACGCGAGGCGCTTGGCCTCGCGCGGCTGGCGACCATCGAGAAGCTGCATCAGCGCGCAGCCGCAGTGCTCGCGAGCGACGATCGCAAGGAGAGCCGCGCCATCGTGCAGGAACTCCTGACGATCGCGCATCAGAACCCGCAGCTCGCGCGCGCCCGCGCCGCGCTGGAGAGCCATGCCGGCGAGATCATCGACGGTGCCGACATGATCCGGCTCGCCGAGCGCGAACTGATGTCGCCGCTGGATACGGAAGCGCGGCGGCTGGTATCGTCGGCTGCGCAGCGGGTCTCGATCGTGACGGCAGTTTCGCCGCGCGCGGCGATCGACGTGATGTTCGTGTTCGTGGTCTCGCTCCGCCTGATCCGCCAGCTTGCGCGGCTCTATGGTGGCCGCCCCGGCGCGCTCGGCATGATCCGCCTGCTCCGCCACGTCATCGCCCATCTCGCCATCACCGGCGGCATGGCCGCAAGCGACAGCCTGGTGCAGCAGATGCTCGGGCATGGCATCGCGGCAAAGCTCTCGCAGCGCCTCGGCGAAGGCATGCTCAACGGATTGCTGACGGCGCGGCTGGGCCTCGCCGCAATCGACGTCACAAGGCCGCTGCCGTTTGCCGCCCTGCCACCGCCGAAGCTGTCCGATCTCGCGACGGATTTGTTGCGGAAGAAAGAGGACGAGGCATAGGGCGCTCGCTTACCCTCCCCTGGAGGGTCCCTCCAGGGGAGGGTAAGAGATGGCGCGCAAGTCTTGCACTGAATTCCCCCGCCAGCACGCGCCACTGGAACAGCGGCGAATCCTTTGGCGGCGACAGCTCAGGGGTCCAGCCGGTCAGTTTGTCCAACGCGTAGGTATCGATCACGACGCCGCGCCAGCGGCGCTCGACTTGCGCGAGCGCCTCGCGTTTGGCGGGGATCGAATCCCACACCGAGCCATGATTGTCGGGCTCGCGGCCGACATAGATTCCGGCGTGCCCCTTGATCCCATCCAGGCCGGGATCGCGAAAATCCTGGAAACGGCCGCGCTCGCTGATCTCGATGACGGGCACGCGCCCCCGGAACAGCCAGCGCATCATGGCATAGGTGCGGTAGTCCGTGGTCGCGATCCAGGTCGCGCCGGTCTCATCGAGCGCGGCTTGCGCGCGCGCGGCGACCTGCTCATAGCCGGCCTCGGCCCCGATCGGATCCCTCTTGCCGAGAAAATTCCAGGGCGCGGCGACGTAGTAAAGGAACACGATCACGACGAAGGTGATGCCCGAGATCACCGCCGTGTCGACCCAGAAGATGCTCGACCGGATCATTCGCGCCGACCAGCCTTCTCCCGCCAGCACCGCGAGGTTGACCGCCACGGCGGCGAAGCCGATCGGCCACATGAACATCGGCCAGGTGTCGCCGACCCGGAGCGTCAGCGATTTCACGAAGAAATAAAGGAACGGCACCAGCACCGCGGTCGAGAGCAAAATTGCGACCGGCTCGCGCGTGCGATAACCGCGCCACGCCGTCATCGCCAGCCCCGACAGCACCACCGGCAGCATGACGAAACCGACGAGGCCGAATTGTAGGCCGATATAATCGCCGATGGTACGCAGCGAGATGCCGTAATTGGCGGTGGCGCGCACGCCCTGGAAACGGAACGAGGCCCAATCGTGCTGCGCGTTCCAGATCAGGACCGGCGAGAACATGACGATCGCGATCAGAACGGCAAGATAAGGGTAGGGGCTGCGCAGCCAGCGCCAGCGCCAATCCGGCACCAGCAGAAACGCGGCAACCGCCGGCGCGAACATGATTGCGGTGAACTTTGACAGCAGCGACAGGCCCGCGAACAGCCCGGCCGCCAGCCACCAGCGTCCGTCGCCGCTCTGCGCGAGCCGCACCAGCGACCACATCATCGCCACCGCGAACGGGATCAAGGCGACGTCGGGCGCGACCTTGGCCATCAACAGACCGTAATAGAGCGCGGCCTCCGGCATCAGCACGGCGAGCACGACCGCACGGATGTCGTGGGTGAGACGGCGGACGATGTCGGCAAGCAGAAGCTGCGTCACCAGCATCGCGACGATGCCGCCGAAGCGGACGCCGAGCGTGGTGTCGCCGAAGATCGCGGTGCCGAAGCGAATGAACCAGGCGATCATCGGCGGATGATCGAGGAAGCTCAACGCCGCCTCCTTCGACCAGGTCCAGTAATAGGCTTCGTCGGTTCGCAGCTCGATCGACGAGGCGTAGACGATGCGCAGCAGCGTCATCGCGACGATGATGAGCGCAGCCACGACAAGCGGCCGGCGCGCGGCGCCGCTGAGCTTCACGGTGATGTCGGGAGCGATCGTCACGGCCGCGCTTTTCCCCGACTTGGGAGGGGGAGTCAATGTGGGGTGTTGCGTCATATTTCATGTCGTCCCGGACAAGCGAAGCGCAGATTCGGGACCCGTAGCCACAGGATCGAGTTTGGCGAAGACTCGTGGTTACCGGCTCGCGCCACAACCGCTCCCTGGGGTTATTCCCGGCCTTCGCAGGGACGACAGCGGCTTGCCGCGTATGTGATCAGAGCGACCATTCACAAGCGGAATTTAACTCTCCGCTGGCTGTTCTCCTTGATGAACTGGTACAACCGAATCATGGCCGCCACCGCCCTTTCACGCTTGTACGAACTTGCCCGCGCGACCAACGCGCGGCAGGTGCGGCTGGTCTGCGGCGTCATTCTGTTCGCCTATGTGGTCAGCCACTTTCTGAACCATGCGCTCGGCAACATCTCGGTCGATGCCATGCAGATCGGGGTCTACTACCACACGACGTTCTGGCAGTTCCTCCCCGTCGCGATCGTGTTCTATGGCGCCGCGCTGACCCATATGGGGCTCGGCGTGTACGCGCTGTATCAGCGCCGCCAGTTCCGCTGGCGGGCGATCGAGCCGCTGCAACTCGTGCTGGGGCTGAGCATCCCGGCGCTGGTCATGGCGCATGTGATTGGCGTGCGGCTCGGCCAGACGCTGTACGGCCACGAAAAATTGTATCCGCAGGAGCTCTATCTGTTCTTCGTCGTGTCACCCGGCCGGATCTGGACCATGACGACCCTGCTGATCATCGCCTGGGTGCACGGCTGCATCGGCATCTATTTCTGGCTCCGGCTGAAACCGTTCTTCACCCGCGCCGCGCCGTTCCTGCTGTCGGCGGCTGTGCTGATCCCGACGCTGGCGCTGCTCGGTATCTACCAGGGCGGCCGCAGCGTCGCCACCGACAGCGACGACGGGGAGTGGCGCCCCCGTAATTTCACGCAGCGCCAGGTCGGCACGGTCGCGGAAGCCGACACGCTCGACCGCATCACCGGCGGCCTCACCATCGGCTATATCGGCCTGCTCGGGCTGGTGCTGCTCGGGCGCGGCGTGCGCGGCTGGCGCGAGCGACGGGCCGGCATGATCGCGCTGTCCTACGGCAACGGCAAGACGGTGCGCGTGCCCAAGGGTCTGTCCGTGCTCGAAGCCAGCCTCCGCCATAACGTCCCGCATGCCAGCGTCTGCGGCGGCCGCGCCCGCTGCTCGACCTGCCGCATCCGCATCATCGGCGACCATGGCGCCCTGCCCGAGCCGTCGCAGCGCGAGGCCTTCGTGCTCGCCCGCGTCGGTACTGCCGATCCCTCGATCAGGCTTGCCTGCCAGTTGCGGCCAAGCTGCGACCTCTCCTTCTTCCAGCTCTTCATGCCGCACATGCTGACGGCGAACGCGCACGGCGCGTCGCCCGCTAGAATCGGCCAGGAGCGCTATCTCGTCAGCCTGTTCGTCGACATGCGCGGCTCGACGCAGCTTGCCGAGAAGCGGCTGCCGTTCGACACCGTCTTCATCGTCAATCGTTTCCTTGCCGCGGTGTCGCAGGCCGTGATCGAGAATGGCGGACAGCCCAACCAGTTCGTCGGCGACGGCATGCTGGCGCTATTCGGACTCACCGCCGATCCGCAGACCGCCTGCCGCCAGGCGCTGAAGGCGGTCGCGAGTATCGCCACCCATGTCGACGCGTTGAATGAGCTGCTGAGCCACGATCTGCGCCAGCCGATCCGCTTCGGCATCGGCGTCCATGGCGGCGAGGTCATCATCGGTGACATCGGCTATCGTGACCACATCGTCTTCACCGCGCTCGGCGATGCCGTCAATGTCGCAGCCCGCCTGCAGGACATGACGAAGACGCTCGCCTGCGAGGCGATCGTCTCCGAGGAGGTCCGCCGCACCGCCGGCCTGCGCGACGATGCCCTGCCGCAGCAGGAGGTCGCGATCCGCGGCCGCGACGAGCCGATGGTCGTGCGCGTCATCGCGGACACGAGAAAATTGTCCGCTCTCATCGCAGGTGACGAACGCGTCGCGGCGTGATTCTTCGCCTCGCCCCGCTTGCGGGGAGAGGTCGGAATGCGCGCGTAGCGCGGATTCCGGGTGAGGGGGACTCTTCGCGAGTCCATCTCTCACCTCCCTCGCGGAGACTCCCCCTCACCCCAACCCTCTCCCCGCAAGCGGGGCGAGGGAGCGCACCGTCGTCGCAGCGGCGTAACACCGGCTTGCTGCATCGCAGCGGCATAGACCTGCTGCGAAAGCACGAATTGACTTCATCTGAGTCGTTGCGGCAGATGAGCGCAGGATCGCGGTGATGACCGCTATTCAACGGAAAGCTCCGGGAGGAGACTAAATGTTTGATCGACGTGACCTGCTCAAAGGAGCGGGACTTGCCGCCATTGCGGCCACACTGAACCCAACCAAAGCGCTGGCACTCGACACCACCACCCTTCCCTTCGCCAATGGCGAACGGCCGCTGGTGAAATATCCGCAGAAGCGGCCGATGATCGGCCTGACCAGCCGGCCTCCGCAGCTCGAGACGCCGTTTGCGGTGTTCAACGACGGCCCGCTGACGCCAAATAACGCGTTCTTCGTCCGCTATCACCTCTCCGACCTGCCTTACAATCTCGATCCCGACAAGTTCACCCTCGAGGTCAAGGGCAAGGTCGACAAGCCGCTCAAACTGTCGCTGAAAGATATTCGGAAGATGAAGGCGACGGAGATCGTCGCCGTCAACCAATGCTCCGGCAACAGCCGCGGCCTCGTAGAGCCGCGCGTCGCCGGAGGCCAGCTCGCCAACGGCGCGATGGGCAATGCGCGCTGGCGCGGTGTGCCGCTGAAGACCGTGCTCGAGATGGCCGGCGTGCAGGCCGGCGCGAAGCAGGTCACCTTCGGCGGCATGGACGGCCCGGTCAGCGACAAGACGCCCGATTTCGTCAAGGCGCTCGACCTCGATCACGCCACCGACGGCGAGGTGATGCTGGCCTATGGCATGAACGGCGAGGATCTGCCGTTCCTCAACGGCTTCCCGCTGCGCCTGATCGTGCCCGGCTATTACGGCACCTACTGGGTCAAGCACCTCAACGAAATCACCGTCATCGACAACGTCTATGACGGCTTCTGGATGAAGTCGGCCTATCGCATTCCCGATACGCCGAACAATGCGATCGAGCCGGGCACCGCGCCGAAGGCGACCATCCCGATCAACCGCTTCACCATCCGCTCCTTCATCACCAGCGTTCCCGACGGCGCCAAGCTGAAGGCGGGCGGCACGACGCTCCGCGGCATCGCCTTCGACGGCGGCAAAGGCATCAAGGAGGTCGCGGTTTCCACCGACGGCGGCAAGACCTGGACGAACGCCAAGCTCGGCAAGGATCTTGGCAACTACTCCTTCCGCGAATGGAAGCTGCCGGTGAAACTCGCGGCAGGCGCCTACGAACTCAAGGTCCGCGCCACCAGCAATGCCGGCGAAACGCAGCCGGAGCAGCCGCGCTGGAATCCGGCGGGTTATTTGCGCAACGTCGTCGAAACCGTCCGCGTCAGCGTGGCCTGAGGAGATTTATCATGCAGCGCACCGTTCTCCTCGTCATCGCGTTTGCCGCCGGCCTTGCCTGGCTTGCGACAGGCCCTGCCACGATTGCGGCACCCGTCAACTACCAGCTTCCGGACGAGGTCGCCGCCTTCAGGGCCGGCCCCAATCTCGAGGTTGTGCAGGGCAATTGCAGCGCCTGCCACTCGGCCGATTACATCAACACGCAGCCGCCGATGAAAGACAAGAAAGGCTTCTGGCAGGCCGAGGTGACCAAGATGATCAAGGTCTATGGTGCACCGATCGACGATGCCGATGTCGGCAAGATCGTCGACTATCTGGCCGCGACTTATTGACGAAGGGTGCGACGTGCGCGGGCCGATTGACCGCGAAACGGGCAAAACCGGTAAAAACGCCGCGAAGTTGAGCGATTTTCCGCGCAATGCCGATGTGGTTTGATCTACCAAGCCTGCTACATTCCGCGTATCCTGTTAGGACCGAACCGGCCGGTTGGCGGGGACTGGCGGTTCGATATCTCGGAGGAAGACCCGCGGAGAAGACGTGATGCCCAAAGGTACGGTCAAGTGGTTCAACCCGACGAAGGGTTATGGATTTATCCAGCCTGCGTCGGGCGGCAAAGATGTGTTCGTGCATATCTCGGCAGTGCAGAAAGCCGGTCTGTCGTCCCTGAACGAAGGACAGACGGTGGAATACGAAGAGATCGCAAACCGGGGCAAGAGCTCCGCAGAGAACCTCAAAGTATAAGCCCGCCAGCTTTTGCTGCCTCCCGGATTGATCCGGGAGTGGGGCCAAGAAAATTTTGAAGACGGTCAGTGCATTCGACGACGGGCGTTGCGATTGCACAAGGATAGCTATTTTCCCACGAAGGCCGCGCGTTCAACGCCACGGCAATGACAATCGCGACAGCATATCTCAGCCCACCGGCAACGGTGCGTCGCGCTTGATCTCCTCCATCACCGCATAGGTGCGCGTCTCGCGCACGCCCGGCATCGACAGCAAGGTCTCGCCGAGGAAGCGTCGATAGGCGGTCATGTCGGCAAGCCGCGCCTTCACTAGATAGTCGAAGCCGCCGGCAACCATGTGACACTCCAGCACTTCAGGCGCGAGTTTTACCGCGCGTGCAAAACGCTCGAAATTGTCAGGCGTGGTTTTGTCGAGCAGCACCTCGACGAACACCAACAGGCCAAGGCCGAGCCGGTGCGGGTTGAGCCGCGCGCCGTAGCCCTCGACGAAGCCCTCGCGCTGCAAGCGCTTCAACCGCTCGCCGATCGAGGTCGGCGACAGTCCGATGCGTTCGGCGAGCTCGACATTGGCGATTCGTCCGTCCTCCTGCAAAATAGAGAGAATTCTGCGGTCGATTCGATCGAGTTCCATGATTTCACGGTTAAAATACCATCCAGCTTCATTTCCTAAGGCAAATCAGCTAATTTGTCTATCGAACTACGGTAGCACGGGCATTATCCTGGATTTCAGCCGCAGGACACGCCATGCCGAACATCCCGCCTTTCTTCACTGCTCCCTACGCGCCCGATGATGCCGAGATCGCCGCGCGCCTGTTGGCGGCAGCACATCTCAGCCCGCGGCAGGAAGCGCGGATCGACCGCACCGCGACGCGGCTGATCGAGGCGATCCGCAAGCGCGACGATCGGCTCGGTGGGGTCGAGGACATGCTGCGGGAGTTCGCGCTCTCGACCAAGGAAGGCCTCGCGTTGATGGTGCTCGCGGAAGCGCTGCTGCGCGTGCCGGACGCGCGCACCGCCGACCAGTTCATCGAGGACAAGCTCGGCGAGGGCGACTTCATCCATCACGAGACCAAGTCCACCGCCTTCCTGGTCAATGCCTCGGCCTGGGCGCTCGGCCTCTCCGCGCGGGTGATCCAGCCCGGCGAGACGCCGGACGGCACCATCGGCCGGCTGGTGAAGCGGCTGGGGGCGCCGGCGGTGCGCACCGCCACGCGCCAGGCGATGCGGCTGATGGGCAATCATTTCGTGCTGGGTGAGACCATCGAGCAGGCGCTGGAGCGGGGCCGGCCGCGCGCAGGCCAGAAGCCGCGCTACTCCTTCGACATGCTCGGCGAAGGCGCGCGCACAGCCGCCGACGCGAAGCGCTATTTCGACGCCTATGCCAGCGCCATCGAAACCATCGGCAAGGCGGCGGGCAGCCATCCCCTGCCCGAGCGGCCCGGCATCTCCGTCAAGCCCTCGGCGCTGCATCCGCGCTTCGAGGCGATCAGCCACGCGCGCGTCATGCGTGAGCTCGTTCCGCAACTGCTCGATCTGGCCCGCCGCGCCAAAGCTCATGATCTCAACTTCACCGTCGACGCCGAGGAGGCCGACCGGCTGGAGCTGTCGCTCGACGTAATCGCGGCAACGCTCGCCGATCCCTCGCTCGCCGGCTGGGATGGATTTGGGCTCGCGATCCAGGCCTATCAGAAGCGCGCGAGCGCGGTGATCGACTACGTCGATGAACTGGCGCGGGCGCATGACCGCAAGCTGATGGTCCGGCTGGTCAAGGGCGCCTATTGGGACACCGAGATCAAGCGCGCGCAGGAGCGCGGGCTCGACGGCTATCCCGTGTTCACGCGCAAGGCGATGACGGATCTGAACTACGTCGCCAGCGCCTCGAAGCTCTTGAGTCTGCGGCCACGCATCTTCCCGCAATTCGCCACCCACAACGCGCTCACGGTCGCGACCGTGCTGGAGCTCGCTGGCGAGAATGGTGGTTTCGAATTCCAGCGCCTGCATGGCATGGGCGAAGCGCTCTACGAGCAGCTTGCCAAGGACCACCTCGACATCGCCTACCGCACCTACGCACCGGTCGGCAGCCACCGCGACCTGCTCGCTTATCTGGTGCGGCGGCTGCTCGAGAACGGCGCTAACTCCTCCTTCGTGGCGCAGGCGGCCGATTATCGCGTGCCGGTCCCGGCACTGCTGAAGCGTCCGGCCGATCTCATCGTGCGGCCTGATCATGCGCACCACACCAAAATTCCGCTGCCGGGCGACCTGTTCGCGCCGGAGCGGCGCAATTCAAGCGGGATCGAGTTCGGCGAGCGCGCCGCGCTCGGCCGGCTGCTCGCCGACGTCAAGGCTGCGACGGTCGACCTCAAGCCGGTCACTGATGCAACGCCGGACCAAGCCAACGCAGCGATCGCCGCGGCACGCGCGGGCTTTGCGGCCTGGAGCCGGATGCCGGCAGCGGCGCGGGCCGCGCCGCTGGAGCAAGCCGCGTATCTGTTGGAGAGCCGCGGCGCCCATTTCATCGCGCTGTTGCAGCGCGAGGGCGGCAAGACGCTCGACGACGCGCTATCCGAGCTGCGCGAAGCCGCCGATTTCTGCCGCTACTACGCCGCGCAGGGCCGCAAGCAATTCGGCGGCGACACAGCGATGCCGGGCCCGACCGGCGAGAGCAACGCGCTCACCATGCGTGGCCGCGGCGTCTTCGTCGCGATCTCGCCGTGGAATTTTCCGCTGGCGATTTTCCTTGGCCAAGTTACAGCGGCGCTGATGGCCGGCAATAGCGTCGTTGCAAAGCCCGCCGAACAGACACCGCGCATCGCGCGCGAGGCCGTCGCCCTGCTGCACGAAGCCGGCATTCCCGCGAGCGCGCTGCGCCTCGTCACCGGTGACGGCCGTATCGGCGCGGTGCTGACAGCACATCCTGACATTGCCGGCGTCGTGTTCACCGGCTCGACCGAGGTTGCGCGCCTGATCAATCGCACGCTCGCCGCCAAGGACGGGCCGATCGTGCCGCTGATCGCGGAGACCGGCGGCATCAATGCCATGATTGCGGACGCCACCGCACTCCCCGAGCAAGTGGCCGACGACGTCGTGACATCGGCGTTCCGTTCCGCCGGCCAGCGCTGCTCGGCGCTGCGGCTGCTATTCGTGCAAGAGGACGTCGCCGACCGCATGATCGAGATGATCGCCGGCGCGGCGCGGGAATTGAGGATCGGCGACGCGAGCGATATCGCGACCCATATCGGCCCGGTGATGGACGTCGAGGCCAAGCAGCGCCTCGATACGCATATCGCGCGAATGAAGGCGGAGGCGCGGCTGCACTTTGCGGGCTCAGCGCCGGAGGGCTGCTTCGTCGCGCCCCACATCTTCGAGCTCAGGGATGCCGGCGAGCTTACCGAGGAGGTGTTTGGTCCGATCCTGCATGTCGTGCGCTATCGCGCCGAGACGCTCGAACGCGTCCTGCAAGCGATCGAACGCACAGGTTATGGGCTGACGCTCGGCGTCCATTCCCGCATCGACGACACGGTCGAGGCGATCATCGACCGGGTCCAGGTCGGCAACATCTACGTCAACCGCAACATGATCGGCGCCGTGGTCGGCGTGCAGCCTTTCGGCGGCAACGGCCTGTCCGGAACCGGCCCGAAGGCCGGCGGGCCGCACTATCTCGCGCGCTTTGCGACCGAGCAGACCGTGACGATCAACACCGCGGCGGCCGGCGGCAACGCCGCGCTGCTCGCAGGCGAGGAATAGCCTAAAGACAGGTGTCGTCCTTGTCGCCGCGCCCGGAACCGCCGCACGGGGTGCGCTTCGAGAGCTGCTGGATTTTCGCCTTGGACTGGGCCTGGGCTGCGATGTCGAACACGTTTGCCGGTGTCAGCTGAGTGGCGCTGCGATAGTCACTGGTTGCCTTGTCCAGAACACCCTTGGCCTCATAGGCCGTGGCACGCGCGACATAGCGCTCGATCGTCGGCTTCTGCGCGATCGCCTTGCCGAGATCGTCCAGCGCCTTGTCGTATTGCTTCAACGACGTGAAGGCGATCCCGCGCAGGCTGAGCGCATCCGGATCGTTCGGCCGCGTCCCCAGCACCAGATTGAGGTCGGTCATGGCGCCGGCGGCGTCCTTCTTGCCGAGATAGGCGCGCGCGCGGAGCGTCCGCACGAACGCGTCAGAGGCGGGCACCTTTCCGACGAGCTGGTCGAGCGCCACAATTGCGCGGTCATATTGCGCGGAGAGCAGCATCGCGAGTCCCTGGCCGAGCTCGGCGACCTGGTTGTTGGGGTTGCGGTCGAGCGCGTTCTTGACGTCGACGAGGCCCTCCGCGTTGTTGCCCTTCAGCAGCAGCACGACCCCACGAGCGGCGCGTGCGGTGTCGTTGACGGGATTGAGCACCAGCGAATGGTCGAAATCGACCACCGCCTTGTCCATCTGGTTGAGGCCCATATAAGCCTGACCGCGCTCGGAGAAGGCCATGTAATCCTTGTCATTGAGCGAGATCGAGCGGTCGAGATCGGCCAGCGCGTCCTGGAATTTTCCGCTCAAGCGGCTTGCCATGCCGCGGCAGACATAGGCTGCGGCGTCGTTCGGATTGACGCCGAGCGCCTGATTTGCGTCAGCCGTGGCCTGATCGAACTGCTTCATGCCGAGCGAGGCTACCGAGCGGGACACCAGCAATGGTCCATCGTTCGGCTTCATCCTGATCAATGCATCGATGTCGGTCCGCGCCTCCGCGAAGTGGGACAATGACAGGTTCGCGGCCACCCGGAATTTGAGCGCGATCTGGTTGCCGGGATCGGCCGCGAGCACTGTGTTGAGGCGCGGCAGCGCGTCGGCATATTTCTTCTGCGTCATCAACTGCGCCGCCTCGCTCAGCCCTGGCGCCAGCGCCGGGATCGTGCCTTGCGGTATAGTCGCCAGCTGCGCTGCTGCTTGCGGGGCCGCTGGCGGCGGGGCTATGGCTGCAGCCTTGGGTGCCGTAAGAGTTGACTGCCCACCACTGACCTTCGCAAGCTCGGCCTGCATGGCGACGGCGGACTGCTTCTGCTGCTGCGCAGCCGGGTCATTCGGGGCAACTGACAGCACCTTGTCGAAATCCGCGATCGCGCGCGCGTAGTCGCCCTTGGAGCTGAACAGCTGTCCGCGCGCGAAATAGGAGCCGCGATCCACTTGCGGCGTCTGCGCAATCGCGCGCGAAAAATCCTCGATGGCGTGGTCGATGTCGCCCTTGCGGCGATAGGCCTGGCCCCGCCAGTAGAACGCGGCTGGCAGGCTGGCGCTCATCGAGATCGCGATGTTGAGGTCACCCAGGGCCTGGTCGAGCTGCGCGGTCTCGACATAGGCCCGCGCGCGCCCGACATAGGCCTGGACGAAGTCCTGACGCAGGCTGAGCGCCTGGGTGAAGTCCGTTACCGCGTCGGTCCACTGCTTTTGATCGCTCCTGAGGCCCCCGCGTGCCGCATAGGCATTCGGACTCTTGGGATCGAGCTCGATCGCCTGGTTGATGTCGGCCAGTGCGCCGTCGAAATTTGCTTTTCGCTGCCGGGCATAACCGCGCGACAGCAAGGCAGGTACGGAGGTCGGGTTGAGCTGAACCGCTGCATCGGCGTCCGCCAACGCGGCATCGAGATTGGACCGGCCCACGAACAGGCGCGATCTGTTCACATAAGCGCGCACGCGCTCATCGGCGATGCGCGATTGATCGTTGATGATTGCGCTACAGCCGGGCTCGACCCTGTCGGCGGCCGGGCCGTTGCAGTCTCCGAGGTCGCCCGCCTGGGCCGAACCGGGCACACTGCACAACATCATGAACGCGATGGGCAATATCAGGCGGACGAACGGGATCGACATGGCCGGCTGATCCTTCGAAACCAAGATGCCGGCTCGAGGGCGATCGAGCAGGCGGAGTAGCTGTACAACCAGGGCGAGCGGATTGCCATAACCGTCTGGCATGCCGACCCCCGGAAGGCGACTGCCGGACGGCGTTGCATCCCGCCACAACATCGGTCAAATGGTTGGGCTGTCAGGGATTGTGAAATTCCAGCCAGCGGGAAACGACAAGAGCGAGGGAGCAACGCCGCGATGGAAAAAGGCATTTTTGCAGGCCTGAAGGTTCTGGATTGCGCGAGCTTCATCGCTGCTCCTGCGGCTGCGACCGTGTTGTCGGATTTCGGCGCCGACGTCATCAAGATCGAGCCGCCCGGCGCCGGCGACCCCTACCGCAATCTGCCAAACCTGCCGGGCTATCCGACCGGCGAGCACAATTTCGCCTGGCTCCTGGAGGCCCGCAACAAGAAGAGCCTCGCGCTCGACCTCTCCAAGCCCGAAGCGCAGGCCGTACTCTACAAGCTCGTCGAAGAGGCCGACGTCTTCATCACCAACATGCCGCCGCCGGTGCGGACCAAGCTCGGCATCACCTATGACCACCTTGCCCATCTCAACGACCGGCTGATCTACGCTTCCTTCACCGGCTATGGCGAGAAGGGCGAAGAGGCCAACAAGCCCGGCTTCGACAGCAACGCCTATTGGGCGCGTTCCGGCCTGATGGATCTCGTCCGCGCCGACATCGACACCACGCCGGCCCGCTCAGTCGCCGGCATGGGCGACCATCCCTGCGCCATGGCGTTGTACAGCGCGATCGTCACCGCGCTCTATCAGCGCGAGAAGACCGGCAAGGGCTCGCATGTCGCCTCCAATCTGATGGCGAACGGGGTGTGGGCGGCGAGCGTACTGGCGCAGGCCAAGCTCTGCGGCGCCAAGTTCAGCGAACGGCGGCCGCGCGAGCGCGCGCTCAACGCCGTTGCCAACCACTATCAATGCAAGGACGGCCGCTGGCTGATCCTGTCGCTGCTCAACGAGGAGAAGCAGTGGCCGACACTCGCCAAATGCCTCGGGCGCGAGGACCTGATCGCGGATCCGCGCTTTGCGACCAAGCCGGACCGCCACGCCCGCTCAATCGAGCTGATCAAGATCTTTGACGAGACGTTCGCCACCAGGGATCTGGCCGAATGGCGCAAGGTCCTCGATGGCAACGGGTTGGTATTCGGCATCGTCGGAATTTTGGACGACATCCCGAACGACAAGCAGATGCTCGACAACGAGGTGCTGGTGCCGTTCGAGAACGACACCATGCTCACCATCTCCAGCCCGATCTGGATCGACGGCACCAAGAAGGTGCAACCGCGCAAGCCGCCCGGCGTCGGCGAGCACAGTGACGAGATTTTGCGTGGCGCGGGATACGACGAGGCCGCGATCAAGCAGCTAAGGTCGAAGGGGGCGGTGGGGTAAGGGGCGTTCACTCGCGCGCCACAACCCCGTCATTGCGAGCGCAGCGAAGCAATCCAGAATCCCACCGCGGATGCATTGCTGGACTGCTTCGCTGCGCTCGCAATGACGGGGTGGGACGGTCGCGGTATAACAACTGACACCCCCCGCCAAGCGAGGTGGTCCTGAGTTCACAAACGAAGTGCAACACTTCCAACTGGGAGTGTTGCCATGGGTCGGACTTACAAACAGCTCTCCGTTGACGATCGATGCGAGATTGCCCGCCATTTCAGCCAATGGCAGCTCGATCGGGCAAATCGCGGCAGCTCTGGATCGCTCGCCATCAACGGTCTGTCGGGAACTGAACCGTAATCGAGGCCGCCAGGTCGGCTACAAGCCAAGTTACGCCCAGCAACAGACGCGTGCGCGGCGCTGGAAGGGCTCTCGCCTCGAGCGCGATGCCGGCCTGCGCCGCGAAGTCCTGGCAGGCTTGAGCCGCGGATGGTCGCCTGAACAGGTCGCCGGCCGACTTGCCCGCGAACGTGGGCGCAAGGTGATCTCCTACGAGAGCATCTACCGCTTCATCTACGCCTAGATTACGCGCACCACGGACTTCAAATGGCGGCGCTATCTGCCTCGCGGCAAGAGCAAACGTGGCCGTCGGGGCAAGCGCGGCGGGAGCCCGGCAAGCTTCATTGAAGGCCGTGTTTCCTTGGCCCAACGACCGATCGAGGCCGCCGATCGCAGCGTTCCCGGCCACTGGGAGGCCGACCTGATGATGTTTTCCAAATACCGTCAGGCCATCCTGGCCGTCCACGAGCGTAGCTCGCGCCTGCTGCTCGCAGTCCCCATCGAAAGCAAGCTCGCCTCCGGCATCGCCAGCCGTCTCGTGCGCCTGTTCAAAGCGATCCCGCAGGCGCTGCGCCGCACCGTCACCTTCGACAACGGCACCGAGTTCGCTGCTCACCTTTCCTTGCAGAGCCTCTTGATGAAGACCTTCTTCTGCGACCCCCACGCGCCCTGGCAAAAGGGCGGCATCGAGAATGCCTTCGGCTGCTTGCGCCGCTTCATCCCTCGCAAGACTGACCTCCCAAAGCTCCCAATCCGCCGCTTCCGTCAGTCTATCGCCGCCTACAACAACACCCCGCGCAAATGCCTTGACTTCAGAACCCCGGCAGAGGCTTTCTCCCAAGCGTTGCACTTCGAGTGTGAATCCACCTCCCGGCCTTCGCCGGGACGACGTCGTTGATATGGCGTGCCCTAATGCTTCTGCCCGTACAACACCGGCACCGCCGAATCCACGACCACCTCCACGAGGCTCGTCCCCTCGTACGCCATTGCGCGCTTCAGCGCCTCACCCAGCTCCGCCGCCTTGCTCACCCGCACCGCATGGCATCCCATGCCCTCGGCGAGCTTGACGAAATCGATCCCCGGCAATTCCAGCCCCGGCACGTTGCGCACCTGCATTACCTGGCTGAACGAGCGCATGGCGCCGTAGCCGGAATTGTTGATGACGACGATGGTGAGCGGCAGCTTGCGCTGTGCGGCGGTCCACAGCGCCTGGATCGAATACATCGCCGAGCCGTCGCCGATCAGGCACACGGTGCGTTGCTTTGGCTTGCCGAGCGCCATGCCGACCGCGGCCGGCAGTGAGTAGCCGAGGCCGCCGCTCGCCATGGTGTAAAAACTGTCCTGGCCGCGCATCGGCATAAATTTTTGCATCGCCGGCCGGTGTGAGGGGATTTCCTCGACGAGTGACGTGCCGTCCGGCATCGCCTGTGACAGCGAATGCAGCAGGAACTCGACGGGCAGCGGATCGGCGGCCTGTGGCGCCGGCGGCAATGTGCGGCCCTTCGGTGCCGCGCGTTTGCTCTCCGGCATGAGGTCGAGCAGCAGGCTCAGCGCCGGCTTCATCGTCGCGATGATGCTGGTGCCGACCGGCGTTACTGCCGCCGCATCCGGATCGTCGGTGATCTGGAAAATCGTCGCGCCGCCATCGAAGATCGCGGCGTGGCCCTCGACATGGAAGGTGAACACCGGCGCGCCGACCACAACGACGAGATCGTGCTCGCGCAGCGCATCGGACAGTTGCGCGGGCGAGGCGTGCAGGAAGCCCGCGAATTGCGGATGACGTTCCGGGAATGAGCAGCGCGCCGAGAACGGGCTGACCCAGACCGACGCCTTCGCCTTCTCGGCCACGCGCACCATCAAATCGACAGCCCCGGCGCGGTCGACGCCGGGGCCAACGATGAGGGCGGGGTGCTTGGCTGCGCCGAGCGCGGCCACCAGCGCCTTCATCGCCTCCGGCTCGGGCCCGATCTCGCGGCTGACCTTGCGCGCTTCGACCGGCGCGGTCGCATGCGCCCAGTCGTCGATCGGGATCGACACGAAGGTCGGCCCGCACGGCGCCTGCATCGCAGTGTAATAGGCGCGCGCGATCGCTGCCGGCACGTCCTCTGGCCGCGCCGGCTCGACGCTGTACTTCACGTAAGGCCGCGGAAACTCCGACGCGCGTTCGGCATAGAGGAACGCCTGCAAGGGCAGGATCGAGCGCGCCTGCTGGCCCGCAGTGATCACCATCGGCGTCTGGTTGCGGTGCGCGGTGTAGATGTTGCCGAGCGCGTTGCCGACGCCGGCCGCGGAGTGCAGATTGACAAAGCCGGCATTGCGCGTGGCTTGGGCGTATCCATCGGCCATGCCGACCGCGCTGGCTTCCTGAAGCGCCAGCACGTAATCGATGTCGTCGGGCCAGTCGCTCAGGAACGGCAGCTCGGTCGATCCGGGATTGCCGAACACGCGTCTGATGCCGAACGAGCGCAGCAGGTCGAGGGTCGCCTGCTTGACGGTGACGGATTTGGCGCTTGCTTTGCCGTTCTTCGACATGGTTTCCGTCCCCTGTTGTTGATTGACGCTAGCAACCCCACCCGTCATTGCGAGCGAAGCGAAGCGAAGCAATCCAGAGTCTTCCCGCGGCAACAGTCTGGATTGCTTCGCTGCGCTCGCAAGGACGAGGAGGAGGCAGCGGCGTGTCACCACACCGCCGTGCCCTTCATCGTCGGCTGCCCCTCAGCGTTCGCGGTCCACAGCTCCATGCTCTCGCCGCTGTCATTGGCGTTGATGGAAAACTCCGTGCCCTCGAACAGCGGCTGGAGGCCGCGATAGGTGAACTTGCTGGGCGGCTTGCCGCCACGCAATTTGGCCGCCAGCTCGATGATGAACGTGACTTGCAGCGGCCCGTGGAAGATCAGGCCCGGATAGCCCTCGACCTTGGTGACGTAATCGCGGTCGTAATGGATGCGGTGACCGTTGAAGGTCAGCGCCGAATAGCGAAACAGCAGCACGGGATCGGAGACATGCGTCTCGCGGTGCTGCGCCTTCGGCGGCGGAGACGGGGCTTTTGCGGTCGCGGGCGCGCTGGTCGTCATCTCGCGATAGACGATGTCCTGCCGCTCGCGGATCGCTGTGCCGCGCGGCGAGGAGATGCTGTGCTCGACCGAGACGAAGCACAGCGTGCCGGTCGAGCCGGTCTTCACCTGCACGTCGGCAATGCGTGAGGTCCGCGTCGATTCATCGCCGACACGCAGCGGCTCCAGAAATTCGATCTCGCCGCCGGCCCACATCCGGCGCGGCAGCGGCACCGGCGGCAGGAAGCCGCCGCGGGTCGGATGGCCGTCGGGGCCGAGCATCGACATCGGAAACACCGGCTGCGCCAGGCACCAATGCACAGTGAACGGTGCGGCGTCGCCTGTCTTGGGCTCACCGACCTCCTGGAACAGCGTCGCGCGCAAGCCCATGACGAGCTGCGCGGTGACGGTGTCGGTGGCATCCGTGCTGCGGCCGATCCATTGCCGCAAATGATCGATGTCGAGCTTCTCGGTCATGACGCCTCGCTCTGTTATTTCTTGGCTTGGGGATTTTCGCCAATGCCGGGCACGGCGCCGTAAGCGCGGGTTTCGCCGACGATGATCGGCGCCGGCGCGGGATAGCTGACGCGGCCGTTCGGCGTATCCACCTCGATGCGGCGCAGATGCGGATGGTTGGTGAGGTCGGCCATGGTGTTGACCTCGGCAAAGGCGATGTCGGCATCGGACAGCCGCTTGAGCAGTTCATCGCGCGTCATCGTCGCAAAGATGTCTGCGACCGTCTTGTCGGTGAAGTCGCGATTGCGCACGCGCTCGACCATATTGGCGACGCGCGCATCTGCTGGCAGGTTCGGCTGGTCCAACACCTCGGTGCAGAGCGTCTTCCACTCGCGCTCGCTTTGGATCGAGATCAAGATGTCCTTGCCGTCCTTTGAGGTGAACACGCCATAGGGCGCGATCGAGGGATGGCGCAGGCCCATGCGCTTGGGCGGATTGCCGGCCTCGGAATTCAGCAACGGTACGGTGCACCAGTCTGCCATCACGTCGAACATGGAGATGCGGATGTCTGCGCCCTTGCCGATACGCCCGCGCGCGATCAGCGCCTCCAAAATCGCCGCATGCGCGGTGGCGCCGGTCGCGACGTCGACGATCGACATGCCGACGCGCGAGGCGCCGTCGGGATTGCCGGTGATCGAGGCGAGTCCGCTCTCGGCCTGGATCAAGAGATCATAGGCCTTGCGGTGCGCGTAGGGACCTTCATCGCCATAGCCGGTGATGGTGCACGAGATCAGCTTCGGATAGTCCTTCAAGAGCCGCTCGCGCGAAAATCCGAGCTTGTCCATCGAGCCCGGCTTGAGGTTCTGGATCAGCACATCGGCGCTGGCGATCAGCTTCTCGAGTTCGGCGCAGCCTTCCCTGGTGGCGAGATCGACCACCGCGGACTGCTTGCCGCGGTTGAGCCAGACGAAATAACTGCTCTGGCCCTTCGCCGCCGCGTCATAGCCGCGAGCGAAATCGCCCTCGGGCCGCTCGATCTTGATCACCTCCGCGCCGGCGTCCGCCAGCCGCGACGAGCAGAATGGCGCCGCGACGGCCTGCTCGACCGCAATCACCCTGATCCCGTCCAGTGCTCCCATGATTGC
This sequence comes from Bradyrhizobium sp. McL0616, assembly GCF_049993385.1. Lineage (NCBI taxonomy): Bacteria > Pseudomonadati > Pseudomonadota > Alphaproteobacteria > Hyphomicrobiales > Nitrobacteraceae > Bradyrhizobium > Bradyrhizobium sp. McL0616. The sequence continues at coordinate 7,310,683 of NZ_CP188255.1, read as the reverse complement.
TGCCTCAGTACGAGCGGGGCATGCCGAGCACGTGCTCGGCGATGAAGGACAGCACGAGATTGGTCGAGATCGGCGCCACCTGGTAGAGCCGCGTCTCGCGGAATTTGCGCTCGACGTCGTACTCCTCGGCGAAGCCGAAGCCGCCATGGGTCTGGACGCAGGCATTCGCCGCTTCCCAGGACGCATCCGCCGCCAGCATCTTGGCCATGTTGGCCTCCGCGCCGCAGTCGAGCCCGGCCTCGTATTTGCGCGTCGCCTCCTTCACCATCAATTCAGCGGCGCGCATCGCGGCGTAGGCCTTGGCGATGGGGAACTGGATACCCTGGTTCTGGCCGATCGGCCGACCGAATACGGCGCGCTCCTTGGCGTAGTTCGTAGCCTTGGCGATGAACCATTTTGCGTCGCCGACACATTCGGCCGCGATCAGGATGCGCTCGGCATTCATGCCGGAGAGGATGTAGCGAAAACCCTTGCCCTCTTCGCCGATCAGATTTTCCGCCGGCACCTTCATGTCGGTAAAGAACACTTCGGTGGTGGCGTGGTTCATCATGGTGCGGATCGGGCGGATCTCGAGGCCTTTGTTTTTGGCCTCGCGCATGTCGACGATGAACACCGAGAGCCCGTCGGTGCGCTTCTTGACCTCGTCCTTCGGCGTGGTGCGGGCGAGCAGAAGCATCAGGTCGGAATGCTCGGCGCGGCTGGTCCAGATCTTCTGGCCGTTGACGAGGTAGCCGGCATTGCCGTCCTTGCGCGCGAAAGTCTTGAGCGAGGTCGTATCGGTGCCGCTGGTTGGCTCGGTGACGCCGAACGCTTGCAGGCGCAATTCGCCGCTTGCGACCTTCGGCAGATATTTCGCCTTCTGTTCGTCGCTGCCGTGCCGAAGCACCGTGCCCATCGTGTACATCTGGGCGTGGCAGCCGCCGCCATTGCAGCCGGCGCGCTGGATCTCTTCAAGGATCGCCGCGGCCGCGGAAAGCTTCAGGCCCGCGCCGCCATATTCCTCAGGGATCAGCACCGAGAGATAGCCGGCCTGCGTCAACGCATCGACAAAGGCCTTGGGATAGGCCATCTCGCGATCGAGCTTGCGCCAATATTCGCCGGGAAACTGCGCGCAGAGCTTTGCGACGGCTTCACGGATATCGGCGTGATCTTCGGTCTGGTGGTCTTCACTCATGGCGTTTCCCGTTGGGTGCGGCGGTTAAGATAACGCCGGCCGATCCCCCGGCGTTGTGAAAACAACGCCATCCCCCTATGCTCATTTGCTATAGCGTATGGAGTAGCCTTCCAGGATTGGCAAGCATGGATTTCCGTCAGCTCAGGACCTTCAGTTGCGTGGCGGAGCTCGGTAGCCTGAGCAAGGCGTCCGACACGTTGCGCGTCGCGCAGCCGGCGCTCAGCCGCCAGATCAAGCTGCTTGAACACGAACTGCGCGTCGAGCTGTTCACACGCAACGGCCGCGGCATGGTGCTGACCGAAGCCGGTCGCCTGCTGCTGGCGCGCACTTCCGGCATCGTGCGGCAGATCGACCAGATCCGCGACGACATCCAGTCCGCCAAGGGGCCGCCGTCCGGCCAGGTCGTGCTCGGGCTGGTTCCGACCGTGAGCTGTGTGCTGTCGGCACGCTTTGCGCGGCGTTGCGTTGAAAAATTTCCCGGCATTTCGCTGCGTATTGTCGAGAGCTACAGCGGTCATATCGTCGAATGGCTGCACCGCGGCGAGATGGATCTCGCCATCCTCTATGGTCGCTCGGCCGATCTGCATCTCAACGTGCAGAGCCTCGGCCGCGACAACATTGTCGCGGTCGGCCCGCGCGGATGCGGACTCGCGCGCAAGAAGAGTGTCGAGATCGGCTGGCTGCTGCGACAGCGGCTGGTGCTGCCCAGTCATTCCCACGGTCTCCGCGCGCTGATCGAGCACGCGGCCGCGCAGCGCAAGATCAAGCTCAATGTCCAGCTCGAGGCGGATTCGTTTCGCGTGCTGACGAGCTTGGTCGAGGAGGGGCTGGGCTTTGCGCTCTTGCCGCCCTCATCGGTCCACGGCGAAGTCGCCGACGGCCGGCTGGAAATCGCTGTTGTCTCCAAGCCGATAACACGCGAGCTCATTTTCGCTTCTCCGATCGACCGCCCGGCGTCGACGGCATCGCTGGCCGTCACCGCACTCCTGCGCGAGGAGGTCGCCGCCTGCCGCAAGGACGGCGTGTGGGACATCAAATTGAGTTAGATGCGCCCGTGTCGTAGAACAGTCAGGCGCCCTCTTGCCTTCGCATCTGGCGCGACCTGTCATGCCGAAATTGTATAGCTGGGATAGGGGTGCTGAGCGTTTGACGCGCGTCTGCACCCACGATCTCGTCATTGCGAGCGCAGCGAAGCAATCCAGCAATCCCTCCGCGGCGGCAGTCTGGATTGCTTCGTCGCAAGAGCTCCTCGCAATGATGGAGGATAGGGCCTATCCCGGAATCCTGACCGGCAGCGACTCATACCCCTTGATGAAGCTCGAATAGATCCGCTTCGGCTCGCCGACCACTTCGATGCGATCAAACCGCTTCAGCATCTCTTCCCAGACGATCCGCAGTTGCAGCTCTGCCAGCCGCATGCCGACGCAGCGGTGGATGCCGAAGCCGAAGGAGAGATGGGTGCGCGGCCGCGGCCGGTCGATGATGAACTCCTCGGGACGGTCGATCATCTCTTCGTCGCGGTTACCCGAGACGTACCACATCACGACGCGGTCGCCCTTCTTGATGTGCTTGCCGCCAATCTCGGTGTCCTGGAGCGCGGTGCGCCGCATATGCGCGAGCGGGGTCTGCCAGCGGATCACCTCCGGCACCATGGTGTCGATCAGCTCCGGATTAGCGCGCAGCTTGTCGTATTGCTCGGGATTCTCGTTCAGCGCCAGCACCGATCCTGTCATGGTGTTGCGCGTGGTGTCGTTGCCGCCGACGATGAGCAGGATGATGTTGCCCATCAAATTATCGGGGTCCATGAAGCGCGTGGCGTCGCTATGCGCCATCAGAGACAGCAGATCGTTGCGCGGCGCGGAATTGACGCGCTCGTTCCACAGCTTCGACATATAGGCGTAGCATTCGTCCATTTCCTGCCGGCGTTGCTCGGCCGACTCGACGATGCCGCTCTTGGGCAGCGCGGTCGCGACATCCGACCAGCGCGTCAGCTTGCGGCGCTCTTCCCAGGGGAAGTCGAACAGCGTTGCCAGCATCTGCGTCGTCAGCTCGATCGAGACGCGCTCGACGAAATTGAAGGTCTCGTTGCGGGGCAGATTGTCCAGCACGCTCTGCGAGCGCTGCCGTATCAGTCTGGCCAGCTCGTCCAGATGCGTCGGGGTGAACATCGGCGACACCGTCTTGCGCTGCGACGAGTGACGCGGTTGGTCCATGGCGATGAAGCTCGGCCAGTCATAGCCTTCCGGTACGTCACGGATCCCGATGCCGCCGAGCGTCGAGTCGGAGGAGAACGTGCCGTGATTGGTGTCGACATGCATGATGTCGTTGTATTTCACCACCGACCAGTACGGCTCGATCGGCGCGTTGGTGCAGTAATGCACCGGCTCTTCCTTGCGCAGCCGTTCGAACCACGGCCACAGCGTGTCGTCCTGGAACAGCCTGGGCGCACCGGGGTGGAATTGTGCCAGCGGCGTCGCGTAAGCCTCTTCGCGTGCCTTGCGCATGCGTTCGGCCTTGTCGGTCTTGACCGGAGTCTGAATGTTCATGGTCGTGGCTCCAGGTTACTTCTTGCTTCGCCTCTCCCCGCAAGCGGGGCGAGGGAGTTTTGACGCATCACGCCGTAATCTTCACGGGCAAGGTTTCAAGACCCTTTACGAAACTCGAATAGACCCGCTTCGGTTCGCCGACCACGTCGATATGATCGAACCGCTTCAGGATCTCCTCCCAGATAATCTTGAGTTGGAGTTCGGCAAGCCGTAGACCGACGCAGCGGTGGATGCCGAAGCCGAAGGAGAGATGCGTGCGCGGGCGCGCGCGGTCAATGATAAAATCGTAGGGCTTCTCGATCGCCTCCGCGTCGCGGTTGCCCGAGACGTACCACATCACGACCTTGTCACCCTTCTTGATCTGCTTGCCGCGGAACTCGAAGTCGGCCAGTGCAGTGCGGCGCATATGCGCGAGCGGGGTCTGCCAGCGGATCACCTCCGGCACGAAACTGTCGAGCAGCGCGGGGGTTTCGCGCAGCTTGCGGTACTGTTCCGGATGTTGGCTCAGCGCGTAGATCGAGCCCGACATGGTGTTGCGGGTGGTGTCGTTTCCGCCGACGATCAACAAAATGAGATTGCCGAGGAAGTTCCTGGCGTCCATGTCGCGCGTCGCGGCGCCATGCGCCATCATCGAGAGCAGGTCGCTCTTCGGCGGCTGCTCGATGCGCTCCTTCCAAAGCCGCGAAAAATACTGCGCGCATTCCGTCAGCTCGGTCTGCCGCTCGTCCTCGGTCGCGACAAGTCCGTCGGGGCCGGGAATGGTGGTGGCGATATCCGACCAGCGCGTCAATTTGCGGCGGTCTTCCCAGGGGAAGTCGAACAAAACCGCGAGCATCTGGGTGGTGAGCTCGATCGAGACCTGGTCGACCCAGTCGAACACCTCACCGCGCGGCAGATTGTCGAGGCATTCGGCCGAGCGCTCGCGGATGCTGAGCGCGAGATTGTCCAGATGCGTCGGCGTGAACATCGGCGCCACGGTCTTGCGCTGCGCCGCATGGCGCGGCGGGTCCATCGAGATGAAGCTTTCGCGGCGTAGCTCCGGATCGATGTCGCGGATGGTGATGCCGCCGAGTGAGGAGGCCGAGGAGAACACGGCATGGTTGGTCTCGATGTCCATGATGTCGTTGTAGCGCGTCACCGACCAGTACGGCCCGAACATCGAGTCCTTGCAGTAATGCACGGGATCTTCCCGGCGCAAGCGGTCGAAATACGGCCAGAACGTATCGGTCCTGAACAATTCGGGATCGCCGGGATCGAATTGTTCAAGCGGCAGTGATGCTGCGCGCTCGCGTAGTGCGTCGAGTTTCGCTGCGTTCTCGATGGTCCCGTGCATGACCGCTCTCCCTGACCTGAACCGCGCGATTTTCTTGAATTCTGCTCTGCGGTATTTGACTTGCAATTACAGCCCGTTGTCTGCGTCGGGGCAAGGGAGAGTTTTGCCACATCCAACCTTTGCGGGCGAGGTGCCGAGAATTTCGGAGCGTGACCTGCGGCACGGCGGACGGCCTGAAATCGTGCGAGAAATCGGTCGAAACCGAGGTCAAATCGAACCCGCCCATCTTGGGGATCGACCAACCTCTGATCTATAGTTTGAGCGGACCAGGTCCGCATCCCGAGGTTGCTGCCGTGAATGATTTGCAATGGGCTCCCATCGGCCCGCCCCAGCCGATCCCGCCCCCGCTGCCGCCCGCGCGGGTCGACTTCAGCGGCGATCGCTCAGAGTTTCGCAGGCTGGTCACCAAGGGTGCCATGCTGGAGCTCGTCACCTTCGGCTTCTACCGGTTCTGGCTCGTCACCGACATTCGCCGTCACCTGTGGTCGAACACTTCGATCGACGGCGATGCCGCCGAATACACCGGCCGGGCTAAGGAGCTGCTGATTGGCTTCCTGTTCGCGCTCGCGATCCTGTTGCCGATCTACCTCGCCTATTTCCTGATCGGCATCGAGTTCGAACGCTGGCAGGGCTTTGCCTCGACGCCGCTGTTCATCAGCTTCTACGCGTTCGGCCAGTTCGCGATCTATCGCGCGCGGCGCTATCGGCTGACGCGCACGGTCTGGCGCGGTGTGCGGTTCTGGATGGACGGCTCCGGCTGGGCCTATTCGTTCCGCGCCATGTTGTGGGGCTTGCTGGTGTTCCTGACGCTCGGCCTGGCGCTGCCGTGGCGCGAGGCCTCGCTCGAACGCTACAAGATGCGGCACACCCATTTCGGCGACCTGCAAGGCGATTTCGAAGGCGACGGCTGGACGTTCTTCAAGCGCGGCTGGTGGCTGTGGCTGCTCACCCCGATTGCGATCGTCATCTTTCCGCTCGCGCCGTTCCTCTATGCGGAGTTCAAGGCGCGCGAATGGCGCTGGTGGCTCGACGGCATCCGTGTCGGCGGCGTCAGCCTGTCCTCGACACTGCCGCACAACGCGTTCTACGGCCTCTACTGGAAGGTGATCGGCTGGTGGACGCTGCTGACGACGCTGTTCGGCGTCTATATCACCTGCGCCACGCTGCTCATTGTCAAGCTGAGCGGCCTGTCGCCCGAACAGGCGTTCGGACCCGGCCATTTTGCCAAGAGCCTCCCGTTGCTGGCGGCGATGGTGGTCGGCTATTTCGCTCTCGCGCTATCCGTCAACATCGTCATGCGCGTCTATCTCCAGCGCGACCTCTGGGCGAAGGTGCTGGAAACCGTCCAGGTGCATGATATCGGAGCGGCAGCGGATGTCCGTGCCAGCGGCGAGCTCGCCAGCGCACTGGGCGAAGGCTTTGCCGATGGTCTTGATGTCGCGGGATTTTGAGCTGTGAATGAGTTGTCCACTGAGGCCCCGGCGCAGTCCGCAAGGCCGACGATCTTCTTCGACGGCGTGTCGAGCCGCAGGAGGCAAGTGACACTGACGCTTGGTGATGCGCTCGAGATCCTCGAGGAAGGTGGAACACCGGTTCGCTGGGCTTATGCCGATATCCGGCGTGCCGACAGCCCCGCCGGGATTTTGCGTCTGACCTCCACTGCGGCACCGTCGCTGGCGCGGCTCGAAATCCGCGACATTCCGCTTGCGGCCGGGATCGTCGCGCGCTGTTTGCGGCTCGACGAGCACCAGACCACGCCCCGCGGGGTCGCAAAAATCGTCGGCTGGTCGGTTGCGGCTGCTGTCTCCATCATCTGCGTCGTGCTGTTTGGCGTGCCGCTCGCTGCGGACCGCCTCGCGCCGCTGGTGCCGAAGCCGATCGAGCGGCGGATCGGCGATGCCTCAGAAGTCCAGGTGAAAACCATATTCCGCGGCGGCACCTGCAACGATGCGGCCGGGCAGGCCGCCTTTTCCAAGCTCGTCAACCGCCTGCGCGACGCCGCCGGCCTCGATGACGATTCCATGACGGCGGGCGTGCTGTCGACCCCGGTGCCGAATGCGTTTGCGCTGCCGGGCGGCAAGGTTTTTCTGCTGAAGGGCCTGCTCGACAAGGCCGAAAATCCCGACGAGGTCGCGGGCATCCTCGCCCACGAGCTCGGCCATCTCAAGCATCACGACAACATGCGCGGCCTCATCTACAACGGCGGCACCTCGTTCCTGATCGGCCTGCTGTTCGGCGACGTCACCGGCTCGTCGGCCGTGATCTTCGCCTCGCGCAGCGTGGTCGAAGCCTCCTATTCGCGCGAGGCCGAGACCAATGCCGACACTTTTGCAATCGACATCATGCACGCGCTCGGCCGCTCGCCGAAGCCTGCGGCCGAATTGATGTTCCGCATCACCGGCAAGGAGGGCGGCTCGGGCTTCGCGACGATCCTCGCAAGCCACCCGCTCACCGAGGATCGCCTCGCGCGCATGACCAAAGAAGATCGCCCCGCCAGCGGCCCGCCGCTGCTGACGGATGCCGAGTGGCAGGCGCTGAAGGAGATTTGCGGCAGCGGAAAGATCTAGGGCAAGTTGCCTGCAAATCTGATCGAATGCGTCCAGGCCTAGCGAAATTCCGTGAGGAATTCCGTCGTATGGAGCGGCTTCGGGATCGAGATCTTCACCGTCCTTTCCGGATTCTGCCTCACGACGTACATATCGATCAGCTTTGCTCCAGAAAGGGTTCGTTCGACCGTCGCGCCAGTCTTCATGTTGGTCGCCGTCGCTCCGCAGTCCCGGAAATCCACCGTGCCATAGTCCGGAAGCGGCATCGGGGCGGGATCGGGCGGGATCGCCGGTCTCTCCATCACCCATTCTGCTGTCGCTCCAGAAACCGTGAAGGGGAGCCCGCCGTTGGGAGGCGGCGGCGCGTTCTGAGAGAACTGCAACGCGCGACCGGTCGTGACATTCATGATCAGGAACGACACCCCGGCGCGATCAGCGGCCACCTGCATGTAACACATGATCAGATCGCCGGCATGAATCTTCGGTGCAGGGATTTTGATTGGAAGTTGCTGGCCTCCGAGGCTCCTGACCCACCACTGCCACCATGCGAAGAATGACCTCGTCGGGATTCCCGCGTTCGGCTCGATATTTTGCGCCGTGCCAAACTGCGGCAGTGTCGACATATAGTATCGACGCTGCCCGTCAAAACCGATCCATGTGGAGCTGAGATCCTTTTCGCCGGGCTTCGCGCCCGGCGGAAGGTTCGGCGTCGGCACCTGAAACGTGGTCCAGATCGACGAAAAGACTGTGCCATCCCTGGGCGTGATGTAGGCGCCAGACCAATTGAGGCTGGTTTCCCGCCGCGGCGATTCCCAGAAAAATCCGCGACCCTGTGTCGCGATGGGGGGAAGTATTTCGATATCGAACGCCTCGAATACGGGCGGCTTGGCGAACATCTTTTGCCAGAACGCGTATTCGGTCGGCTGAAGCTTCGGATCCGGTCGCACCGGGAAGCCGAATTTCTTCAGGTCCTCCTGCGACGCTTCCAACGGGGCGAACCCTTCTGGAGGGGAAAAGCTCACGATCGAAGCGAAGATGATCTTCCTCAGCGCGACAACGTCAATTCCGGGGTGCAGCCCTTTCTCGTAGGTCATTGCCATTCCCCCGCTGCGTCGGCGACCGCCTGATCAAACATCGGCACGGCACCTACTGTCAGGATGACGGTATCCATCAAATCCGCCAGCCTGGCGCCGCCTGCGGAATCGCCGGCGTAGTGCAAACCGGCGATCTCACGGTTTCGCGCGATCTCGTCCGCCAGAACCGTCAAGTCGGCGCTCCATACGATCTGGTCGGCCGCAGGCATCGTCGTCGCGGCAAATATCCTGAGCATGCAGTTCTTCATCAAATGCGCCTGCGTGGAATGCCCGCTCGGCCAGGATGAGTGACCGGGGACGGGGATGGGCGGCAGCAATGCGGGACAGATTTGCGTTGGTCTGGGCAAGTCGTATTTGTCCTTGAAATACAGTGCTGCGAACGATCCCAGCAGACTGGCGATGTTCAATACGCGCCAGGTTTGTGGATGCGATCCCGGCCGGGCCGTCAGGACGGCCAGGAAATCAGAGAAAAATTCGCCGTCCTGTGAGAGAATAAGGCCCATCGCATCCGGCCGTTCGTCCCGAGCGGCGAGCACAAGGTCGTCGATTTGGCCGTTGTAGTCGGCGACAAGAGTGTTCCGAATGTTTGTGAGCATGGCGTCCGCGTCGACGGTCGCCGCCCAGCCGGGGACATTGGCCACCATCTGATGCAAGACGCGCCACGCATACCAGTTCGCCGACCATTGCCTGTTACCGAAGGACGCCGGCGGGATTCGTCGCAGCGAGCCAAGGTCGCTCATCCCACCTGGAGCAAGCCTTGTGACGAATGGTAAGTCGACCCGGTCGGGAATGAACCAGCCAACACCTCCGATGTTGCCGGTGTTTCCTGTGTTGCCGGTGTTACCCGTATTTCCGGTATTGCCTGTGTTACCTGTGTTGCCTGTGTTACCTGTCATGACGTCTTCCCTTTTTGAAAGTTGTCGCCAGCAGTCAGCGTCAGTCGGGAAGCCCCGCGGATCGGAGATGCCCGAGCCAGGTTTCCAATGCATCGCCGCGAAATGGGCAGCGTCTCGCATAGGATGATACGCAAAAATCCGGTTGAATCTGCAGGTAGCGATGCGCCGCCTGCACGGCCTCTTCCTGACGGCCCAACGCGCCGAGCGTGACGATGAGAAGGCGCTGATTGAAACGGATGAGCTCGTTGCGGCTCACCGCGCTGCGCACCCACTCCAATGCCTGCTCGTAGTCGCCATTCACGTAGTGAGCCTGCCCGAGTAGTCCCTCGTGCCAGAACGAGCGGGCGTCGAGCGGGGAGAGCCGCACGCCCTGCTCACCTTGACGCACGGCCGCAGCGCCATCACCCAGAAAGCCGGACGTCGCGCTTGCCATCGTCCAGGCCATCGCCGAACTCGGGCCGGCGGCAATCGCGCGCTCCAGCGCAATCTTTGCCTTGTGAAAGTCACCGACCAAAAATGACTGGACGTGGCCATGCACCGCCAACGCGAATGCGTCGTCACCGCCTCGTGCGATGGCCTCCGCCGCATATTTGGCGCCAGCGATGGCGTCGCCATCCGGATCCGGAGATCCGATTTCTCCGATCCTGAACACATACCAGAGCGCGGCGTATGAATAGGCCAGAGCATAACTGGGATCGTGCGATATCGCCTGCTCGAGCAGGCCCCGAGCCTTCGAAAACGAATCGTAGTCCATTCGGTACAACAGGTCGAATGCCTGCAGCACGAGTTCGTAAGCGGTCAGATTCTGGGGATGCTTGCGCATCGCTCGCATCAATTCCCGCTCGCGCACCTGCGGCGCAATCTGTCTGACGACGCTGATGGCAATTCGATCCTGAAGAGCAAACAGTTCGCTGGGGTCGCCTTCGTGCAGATCCGAACGAATGACCTCTCCCGATTCGGCGTCACTGAGTTCGGTCCCGATACGGATAGCCGTCGCTGTTCGTTGCACCCCTCCATAGAGGACGTAACGAACGCCGAGCTGACGGCCGATTTCACGCACGTCGATATTGCGGCCGCCAAAGCCGAGGCTGGCTCCTCGCGATACGACGAAGAGCTCCTTGAGCCCGGCGAGGCCGCGGATGATGTCGTCAACAACACCATCCGCGAAATAGCCCTCGTCCGGGTTTGACAGATTCATCCGGAAAGGCAGAACGGCAATGGAAGGGCGCGGCTCCTGGCCCGCAAGAGCTTCCCCGACAAGCTTCGCAGGTTGCGAGGGCTGGTGGAGCGCATACACACGGACGGGTCGACCCATATTGCGAAGATGCAGATCGCCGAGGTCTATGACGTTAACCTCGAAATCCTTCCCGAGCTGCTCCGCGATTGCGCCCGAAACGACGATGCCGCCAGCCTGCGCATAGGATTGAAGACGTGCCGCAATATTTACGCCCTCGCCATAGACGTCATCTTTCTCCACGATGATGTCCGCAGCGTTCAACCCCATGCGAAAGCTGATACGCTGGTCCGCGGGCATCCCCGCAGTGTTCGCGGCTACCGATTCCTGCAGTGAAAGAGCACAGCGCGTTGCATCTCGTGCGGTGTCGAAGGTTGCCAGGAAACCATCGCCGGTATTCTTGATGATCGTCCCGCGTAGCGCGGCGACTCCGGGGTCGAGGACCTCCGAACGCAACTGCATGAGCCGCGTGTGAGTATCGACCTCGTGCGCCTCCATCAGTCGGGTATACCCAACCACATCGGCTGCGAGGACTGCCGCCAGGCGTCGACGAACTTCCGGCGTGGATGGGTTCATATGACTGATACTTCTATGTAATTCTATGAATGCGTCCGTAAAATCAAGAAGAATGGGCTGCTAGGATTGAGAAGGATACCTTCATCACGGTCGCAAAGAAAGGGCACTACAATCTGAGCGTATTGTGGTGATCAAAGGTTCGCCTCGTTGCATCCTCAAGGAGGACACCCCTGCAAGTTGTCCGCCGCTGCAGACAGCGCGGGCCAGTGTGGCGGATTGCCGCGTCGGATCACCGCGGCAATCCCTGAATGTGCCTTCGTGCCTTATCGCGTCCCGTAAGCGCGGTCGCCGGCATCGCCAAGGCCCGGCAGGATAAAGCCGTTCTCGTCGAGCCCTTCATCCACCGCGGCCGTCCAGATCGGCACATCTGGATGCAGTCCGCGCAGGCGCTCCAATCCTTCCGGAGCGGCGATCAGGCAGGCGAGGCGAATGTCCTTGGCGCCGCGCTCCTTCAGCCGGTCGATCGCGGCCACGGCCGTGTTGGCGGTTGCGACCACCGGCGTCACGACGATCGCCAGCCGCTCGCCGAGATCGGACGGCGATTTGAAGAAATATTCGACAGCGGCAAAACTGTGCGGCTCGCGGTAGAGGCCGATATGCGCGACGCGCGCGGTCGGCACCAAATCCATCATGCCGTCGACGAAGGTGGTGCCGGCGCGCAGCATCGGCACGAACACCAGCTTCTTGCCGGCGATCTTGGCCGAGTGCATCCGCGCCAGCGGCGTGTCGACGACGACATCGGCGAGCGGCAGGTCGCGCGTCACCTCGTAGCACAAGAGCATGCCGATCTCCTTGATCAGCTCGCGAAATGACTTGGTCGAGATCGATTTGTCCCGCACCAGTGTCAGCTTGTGCTGGACCAGCGGATGATCGACGATCGTGACGCCTTCCATGATCGGATGCTCCTGACTTCCTTCTCCCCTTGTGGGAGAAGGTGGCGCGAAGCGCCGGATGAGGGGTTGTCTCGACGAACTCCAGTGAGAGATGTGCTCGCGGAAGCAACCCCTCACCCGGCTTCGCTTTCGCGAAGCCACCCTCTCCCACAGGGGGAGAGGGTTTAGAAAACGGTCCCGTCGCTGATCACCTTGAGCGGTGGTGCACCGTCGGGACGGCGCGCGAAGGCGATGGCTCGGCCCGCGGCCCAGGTGCCGCCTTCGAGAATGCTGGCAAGCGGCAAGGACTCCGGCGTGCGGCCGAGCTTTGCGCGGACGCTCCCAGCGAGCCGATCCAGCAGTGCGACGGTCAGCGCGCGCCACTCAACGACAAGCAGCGAATCCACCGCATGTGCGCGTTCGGCATCAGCAGCATTGCGCAGGCGAAGCACCTCGTGATCGACGAACAGGCCACCATTGCGGTATTCGGCAAGCCCGGTCAGGCCGTCGATATCGGTCACTTCCAAGCCAGCGCGCTGGAGCGGCTCGATCAGTGAATAGCTCAGCCATTGCGACAGCTTGTGCAAGGGGACGAGGCCCGCGGTCGCATCGTCAGCCTTGATCGCCGGATGACGCCAGCAATCGCCGAGCGGAACGCCTGCAAGCTCGAGCCGCGACGGCCAGATCGGCCCGAGCTGGTTCAGCACCGCAGACAGGATGGCGGGGGCGGGAATGGTGCCGTTGGTCGCGCTCGCCGCGATGTGATCGAACAGCCCGCCCGGCCGCGGGGTGTCGTGCAGTCCGAAAATCTCTGGCCGGTCCGCAACCTGCTTGCCCAGACGCCGCAGCAGGTCCGTGCGTCCTTCAAGGCCGAGCAATGGATTGGCATTGCTCACCTGAAAAGCGGATGTGAGTGCGGCGAGCGGCAGTTTTGCGAGCACGTCCGCGTCGACCCTGAAAGGCGCACGCGCATCGCCGGAGAACAGGCCGTTCGCAAACATGTCGAGGCTCGCGATCGCAAGCCCCTCGGACCGACCGATGCCGTCTCCGGTCACCTTGTCGCGGTATCGCCACGTTGCACCCGCACCGGCATCGAGCAGCACGCTGACGATGGCGAGATCGAATTCCGCCCGCGCACGCGCCGCGCGGTCAGTCCAAGAGGCGGCGTCCGCAAGCCGCGCCCAGCGATCGACGCCGCCGAGCACAAAGTGCCGCCATCGCGCATGGAAGGGAATGTCGAGCGTCGGATAGGCTTTGCGCGTGACAGCCAGCACGGCGTCCGCAACGCCATCCATCCGATCGAGATCGATGGTGAAATGCGTGAGCCCGCCGTTCAGGCCGATCTCGAGCATCGCGCCAGCGCGCGCGCGGACCGCTGCTGCGCTGAGCAGCGAGCGGATCTGTAGTTCCAAAGCGTCCGCCATCACTTGATCAGTATTTTTCCAGCGAACGCCCGACCACGCCGTTGACGTCCTTTTCGGGCGCAATGTCGGTCGAGTAATAGCCGGCGGCCTTCTTCGCGGCCATTTCGACGTCGGCATCGGCCGGAATGAGCTCCGGCGGGATCGGCACGCGCTCCACGATATCGATGCCCTGCGATGTCAGCGCGTCGTGTTTCATGTCGCTCATCGACAGGAAGCGGTCGATGCGCTTCAGGCCCAGCCAGTGGATGGTGTCGGGCATCAATTGCTGGAAGCGCGCATCCTGGACGCCGGCGACGCATTCGGTGCGCTCGAAATAGGCGGCGGCCGCATCGCCACCGGCCTGGCGCTTGCGCGCGTTGTAGACCAGGAATTTGGTGACCTCGCCGAGCGCGCGGCCTTCCTTGCGGTTGTAGATCACGAGCCCGAGCCCGCCCTCCTGCGCGCCGCACGCGGATTCCTCGATGCCGTGGATGAGGTAGGGCCGGCAGGTGCAGATGTCGGAGCCGAACACGTCGGAGCCGTTGCACTCGTCATGGACGCGGCAGGTGATCTTGGTGCGATGGTCGGGCAGCTTGGTGACGTCGCCGAACATATAGATCGTGGTGCCGCCGATCGGCGGCAAAAACACTTTCATGTCAGGCCGCGTCACCAGTTCAGGGAACATGCCGGCGGTCTGCTCGAACAGCGTCCGCCGCAGCTCGGTCTCGTTGGTGCCGAAGCGTTCGGCAAGGCCCGGCAGATACCAGACCGGATCGATCGCGATCTTCACCACCGACACGCTGCCATTGGCGTGCACGACCTCGCCGTCGGCGCGCAGCCGTTTTGCGGCCAGCGCCTCGCGGATCTCCGGCAGGTCGAGCCGCGCCCGCGTCACCGCGATGCTTGGGCGGATGTCGACGCCCTCGGCAATGTCCTTGCCGAAATTCTCGGCGACCAGATGACCCCAGGGGTCGAGCGCGACGATCTTGGCCGGATCGCGCCATTGTTCAAACGGCCCGATGGTCGCCGCCGGAAAGGTGTTGGTCAGGTCTGGACGCCGGATCGGATCGAGCGCGCCGGCCGAGACGGCGAGCGCGCGGTACATCGCGTAGGAGCCGCCATGGCTGCCGATCACGTTGCGATCCTGCGCGCGTGACACCGTGCCGATGATCGGCCCGCGGGCGCGCGCGTCGGCGGCACCCCAGTGGATCGGAAAGGCGGCTTTCCGGCCCGGCTCCGGATGGGAGGTGAGGCGGATGTGGTCGGTACGGTTCGCGCGGCTCATGGCCAAACTCCCAAAAAGCCAACGGCCCGCCGCTCGGACGGGCCTGGCTCAGTCGCGCTGCCGGTGCGGTCGCCGGCGACGCAATCCAACATATTGTAGCGGCCGGTCACGACAGACAAGTTAATCGTGTGGTGCGGGTAGGCCGTTCAGTGCCGCTTATATGGGTATCGGCAGGCCTGACCGGAATGGCGGGGGCGCGCCGGTCGGGTGCCCCGTCGGCAGCAGCAATCTTTCAAGCCATTGAAATAATTATATTTTTATCGTCAGCGGGCGACCGAACCCGCAAGCCTGCCCCGCGCAGAGGCCAATCGCGATATGATCTCGCCGGTCGGCAGCGACGTCACTTCGGCGATCTCCCGGTAGGACAGCGCGTCGAACTCGCGCAGCACCAGGATTTCGCGCAGGCGCCGCGGCAGGGTGTCGATCGCACAGCGAACCGCCACCGCATCGATATCAACGCGCACCGTGATTTTCTCCGCACCGTCGTCCGATCGGAGGACGGAAGCGGCGACCGCATCAGGTACCCGCTTGTTGGCGAATACATCAATTTTCAGATCGCGTCGCCGACGGGTGGTCAGCCATGTCCGATAGCAATTCCGCACGCCTTTCAACAACCGGGTCCGGTCTCTGCGGCCGGCATCGATGTCGGCGCGAAGAAATGCCGCCTGAACGATGTGCTCGGCGGCGTCTGCATCGCCGCTCAGGAAGCGCGCGAAATTGTAAGCCGAGTCGAGTGTCCGCATGCCGTCTCGTCCCGCATTGACGCCGTTGTGCATCGAGTGCCCCGTGCGATCCCGTGTGGTTGTGCGCGGCTCTCTTCGTCCGAACGGCGGCCGATCTCAATGGACTGCACATAACCTTTCTCTGGAATCGCAATCCCCCGGGAAGCCGAATGAATTCACGGGCTTCCGACCACACATCCCCAACGCTTCGACGAGATCGCCATGCTGCTAGAACCGGAATTGATCGAGAGACCCGCGGCGACCTCGGCCGCGCAGCTCGCCAGGCGCACCAAGTTCGGCGCTTTCGAGACCGATCCACGAAGCGGCGAGCTGATCAAGAACGGCCGGCGAGTCCGCTTGCAGGAGCAGCCGTTTCAATTGCTCTCGGCGCTGCTCGACCGGCCGGGCGAGGTGGTGACGCGGGAGGAGCTGCGCACGCTGCTGTGGCCGCAGACGGTGGTCGATTACGATCACGGGCTCAACAAGGCCGTGAGCAAGGTCAGGGAGGCGCTCGGCGATTCCGCGGAGAGCCCGCGCTTTGTCGAAACCGTGGCGCGTCGCGGCTATCGCTTTCTCGCCGATGTCACGGTGATCGACGAGACTTCCGTTGCGGCGCCCGAGCCCGCCGCGCCTGCGCCGCAAGCCGAGCATCGGGCAAGACGTGTCGTCGGTTGGCGGCAAGGACTTGCCGCCTCGATCGGCTTGATCCTGCTTTTGGCCGTGGCGCTCTCGGTCTGGCTCTATCCCTGGCGTCAGGGACCACAAACGATCCATTCGCTCGCCGTCCTGCCGCTGGTCGACACCTCGGAAGATCCGTCGCAGGATTTCTTCGCGGACGGCATGACCGGCGAGCTGATCACGCAGCTCGGCAAGGTCGATGCACTGCGCGTCATCTCGCGCACCTCGGCGATGACCTACAAGGGCGCGCACAAATCGCTCGCGACCATCGCCCGCGAGCTCAACGTCGATGCCGTGATCGAGGGCAGCGTGATGCGGGCAGGCGGGCGCGTGCGGATCGCGGCGCAGCTGATCCGGGCACTGGACGACAACCGCGTCTGGGCCGACAGTTACGAAGGCGATGTTCGCGATGCGCTGACGCTTCAGGTCAAGGTCGCGCGCGCCGTCGCCGAACAGGTGCGTGCGACGCTGAACCACGGCGAACGCGCTGCCTTCGAAAAGGCACGTGCCGTCGATCCGCTCGCCTATGAGAATTACCTGAAGGGCCGCTACTTCCTCAACAAGCGCACCGGCGAGGCGCTCAAGGTGGCGATCAGATATTTGCGGCAGGCCATCGAGATCGATCGCAACTATGCCGAGGCCTGGTCCGGTCTCGCCGACGCCTATGCTCTCGCCGGTGATTGGGAATACGGCGTGCTCTCGACGACGGAGGCCTTCTCCAAGGCGACTGCCGCCGCCAGCAAGGCGCTGGAGCTCGACGGCACCCTGGGCGAAGCCCACACCTCGCTCGCCTTCGCGCTCGATCTCTATGGCTGGGATTGGGATGTCGCCGGCTCCGAATACGAGGCCGCGCTCCGTCTCAATCCAAGCTATGCCACGGCGCACCATTGGTACGCCTGGCATCTGATGCTGATGGGCAAGACGACCCAGGCGCTCCAGGAGTTCACCCAGGCGCAAAGCCTCGATCCGCTCTCTCTCATCATCGGCGCCGATATCGCGGATGCCCTCTGCATCAACCACGATTTCGGTGCGGCGGTCACCCAAAGCCGCAAGACGCTAGAGCTCGATCCGGGATTTGCCGCCGGCCATTATGAGCTTGGGCAGGCCCTGGTGCAGCTCGGCCGGTTTGATGAGGCGATCACGGCATTTCGCAAGGCGATCGAGATCTCCGGCCACAGCAGCGTGTTCGATTCCAACCTCGCCTACGCCTATGCCGTCTCCGGCCACAAGGACGACGCCGTCAGGATCGCGACCGACATGGCAACGCACGGCGAGACCTATCCGTCGGCGCAGGCGAACATCGCGCTGATCTACGCAGGCCTCGGCAATCGTGAAGCCGCGCTCGACTGGCTCGACAAGGCCTATGAGGCCAGGTTCAATCCCTCGATCCTGCTGCGCCCCGCCTTCGATCCGCTTCGCAGCGATGCGAGGTTCAGGGGGCTCATGCGCCGCATCGGCTTGGGGTAGGCAAAGCGCCCATAATCAGACATATCGTACCATCTCGGCCCGTCCCGGAGTGCGCCATGTCTGCCGCCAGTTACATCGACCCCCGCAATGGAAAGCTCTATCCGCTGGAACAGCCGCGCTGGTGCTCGGACGAGCGCACACCGCTTCTGGTGACGCCGGGGGCAGGGATCTCGCGCGAGGATATCGATACCCGCACGCGATCGCTGTGGCGCTATCGGGCGGCGCTGCCGGTCGAGATCAAGAATCCGATCACGCTCGGCGAAGGCTGCACGCCACTGGTAGCGCAGGGATGGGGCGATCTGCGCCCGTTCTTCAAGCTCGAATGGTTCAACCCGACCGGCAGCTTCAAGGATAGAGGTTCTGCGGTCATGCTGTCGTTCCTGCGACAGGTCGGCGTCGACGCCATTCTGGAGGACTCTTCCGGAAATGGCGGCTCGTCGATGGCGGGGTTAGGTGCCGCCGGCGGCATGCGCGTGAAGATTTTGGCGCCTGCATCGACGTCGCCAGCCAAGATCGCGCAAGTCCGTGCCTACGGGGCAGAGGTGCAGCTCGTCGAGGGGCCGCGCGAGGAATCGGAGGCCGAGGCCATTCGCCAGTCGAGCCAGACCTTCTATGCCAGCCACAATTGGCAGCCATTTTTCCTGGAAGGCACCAAGTCCCTCGCCTATGAAATCTGGGAAGACCTTGGCTTCCGCGCGCCCGACAACGTCATCGTCCCCGTCGGCGCCGGCAGCAGCCTCTTGGGCTGTGCCATCGGCTTCCGCGAGTTGTTGAAAGCCGGCCAGATCGCAAAGCTGCCGCGCCTGTTCGCGGCACAGCCGCAGAACTGTTCGCCGATCGACGCAAGCTTCAAGGCGGGCGTCGATACACCGGTGGCGCGCGAGGTGAACAAGACCATCGCCGAAGGCACCGCCATCAAGAATCCGCTGCGGCTGCGCGAGATCATCGGTGCACTGCGCGAGAGCGGCGGTGGCACCGTTGCGCTCACCGAAGAGGAGATCGTCGCCGCCCTGCGGCGCCTTGCACGGCAAGGCCTGTTCGCCGAGCCGACCAGCGCCAGCGCGGCCGCTGCGCTGGAAAAGCTCTCCGCCGCGGGAGCCATCAAGGCGAGCCAGACCACCGTGGCCGTCCTCACCGGTACCGGCCTGAAGGCCGCAACCATCGTTGCCGATCTCGTGCAGTAGGGCGAGGGTAAGAGGCCCCTCACTCCTTCAGATCATTCACCCGCCTCACCCAGGCGCGCACGTCGACGAGCACCTCGGGCAGCACCGACCTCACCTCAAGCACGGTCATGCCCGCCTTGATGCGGGGATCGTAGAGCAGGTTGAGGATGTATTGGTCGTAGACGTCGAAATAGCCCATCGACACATTGTCGTTGAACATGGTCCACGGCACGCTCGTGGTGTCGTTGATCGGGCCGAGCGATTGCAGCAGTTCCTCATAGGCGCAGTCGAGGAAGGTGAAGTCGCCATTGTCGACGGTGAGGATGACGTCGGAATGCTCGATCTCGAAATTGTCGTTCTTGCGGAAGCCGGACAGGCATTGCGGATCGAGCGAGGTGCGGATCTCGCGCGCTCTCTCGGCGCCGTAGAAGCTCGCGATGGTGCGGTAGAGGTCGCGGTCGCGCACGAGCTTCGCCCGCACATTCGCCGCTTCGCTGGTGTCGGTCATGGCGATGTCGAGATGCTGCACGCGCGTGCCGATGTCGGCCACGACCTTGGCGAGCTGGGCCTTGCGGTCGGCGCGGTCGGTCTCGGCGAACACCCGCACCGGTCCGTCGAACTTGCGGATGCGATCGACGCGGCCGGCGAGGTGGTATTCGGCGCCGAAGGCGGTCTTCAGAAAGCCGTCGACGATCTCGGCGTCGGTAAAGCTCTTCTTCTCGGCGCGCTGGCGCGAGACGATCGCGGGCAGTTCGCCCGCTTTGGCCATGGTAGCGGTGTCAGGCGCAATTGTGAGCGCTGCGAGCGCCAGCAGGGCGAAGCGAAGGGCGGCCGAGGGCAGATCCAATGCGCGCATCGTCGCGCAACGCTGCCGTATTCGCGAGGCGCACACAAGCCCGCAAATTCACGCGCCCTGCGGGTTCCCGCTTTGGCCGGCCGGCTAGTTGTTGTTCAGCACGACCACGGTGGTGCCGACCCCGACGCGGCCGTAGAGGTCGCTGACGTCGTCATTGGTCATGCGGAAGCAACCGGAAGACACCGCCTGGCCAATCGTCTCCGGCTCGTTGGAGCCGTGAATGCGGTAGAGCGTCGAGCCCAGATACATCGCGCGCGCGCCGAGCGGATTCTCGATGCCGCCCTTCATGTGGCGCGGCAGGTCGGGCCGGCGCGCGATCATCTGCGAGGGCGGCGTCCAATCCGGCCATTCCTTCTTGGCGGTGATCTTGTGCACCCCGCCCCAGCGGAAGCCGTCACGGCCGACGCCGATGCCGTAGCGCAGTGCCTGGCCGTTCTGGAGCACCAGATAGAGCCGGCGCTCGCTGGTGTTCACCACGATCGTGCCGGGGGCGTAGTTGCCGGAATAGTTGACGGTGGTGCGGGGGATCGGGTTCGCACCGCCGCGGAAGAAGTTCGGGCCGCCGCCCATGATGTCGCGCGAGTCGAATTCCTCGGCGAGCGCGCCACCGGCGGTGGCCGTCAGCAGTGCGATGGCGGCGATCGGCGCGGCAAAAAACCGGATCATTGTATCCCCCAGCAAAAATTCGATTCAACGCTGACCAGAGGCCATATTTGCGGGCTTTTCGCAAGCCACGGCCCCGTGAGGAGGTCATCCTTAACACTTGGCGTTACCAAATCGGCAACCGCGCCAATTTGCCGAAAAGCATTAGCCAAACCAGTGCGTCGCCGTGCGGGGCAGGGCCGCGATGCAGGCTATTGCTTTGACGGGGACCGCGAACAATGATTGATCGCATGGATCACTGGAAATGGCCGGTTGCGGGAGCTGAAGAATGAACGGTGCGGAAAGTCTGGTGCGGACGATGGTCAAGGGTGGGGTCGACGTCTGCTTCACCAACCCAGGCACCTCCGAGATGCATTTTGTCGCAGCGCTCGACCGTGTGCCCGGCATGCGCTGCGTGCTCGGCCTGTTCGAAGGCGTGGTGACTGGCGCTGCCGACGGCTATTTCCGCATGAAGGGCACGCCGGCCTCGACCCTGCTGCATCTCGGCCCCGGCCTCGCCAACGGCCTGGCCAATCTGCACAACGCCAAGAAGGCGAATTCCGGCATCGTCAACATCGTCGGCCAGCACGCGGTCTACCACATCGGCTTCAACGCGCCGCTGACCTCCGACATCGAGGGTCTGGCGCGGCCGATGTCGTCCTGGGTCCGCACCTCGCCGGATTCCAAATCGGTCGCCGCTGACGGTGCCGCGGCGATTGCCGCCGCCAAAAGCGCCCCGCCGCAGATCGCGACCCTGATCCTGCCCGCCGACACCGCCTGGAATGAGGCCGATGGCGTCGCCGAGGTGCCGGCCGAGCAGCAGCGCGCGAGCTATTCGCCGCAGGCGGTCGAGCAGGCCGCCAAGATTTTGCACGGTGACGGCGAAGGCACGCTGCTGCTGATGACCGGCAGCGCGCTGAGCGAACAAGGTCTGGCGCTGGCCGAGCGCATTGCCGCCAAGACCGGCTGCACGGTGATGGGCCCGACCTTCCGTCCCAGGATGGCGCGCGGCCGCGGCCGTTACTCGATCGACCGCATCCATTACGTCATCGAGAACGCGCTGCCAATGCTGGCAAAATTCCGTCACATCGTGCTGGTCGAGTCCGACGATCCGGTGGCGTTCTTCGCCTATCCGAACAGGCCGAGCATGCTCAAGCCCGAGGGCTGCGACGTGCATCGCATGACCTCCTGGGGCGAGAATTCGGTCGCGGCACTCGAAGCACTCGCCGGTGCCGTGAAGGCCAGCGCCAAGGACGTCAAGCCGCAGGCCGTGGCTGAGCTGGTGAAGCCGACCGGAGCGCTGACCCACGCCTCGATCGCGCAGGCGATTGCGTACGCGATCCCCGAGAACGCGATCATGGTCGACGAGTCCCTCACCACCGGCCGAGCGTTCTTCCCGCCGACGGCGGCCGCCGCGCCGCACGACTGGCTCCAGAACATGGGCGGCTCGATCGGCTTCTCCACGCCGCTGTCGATCGGCGCCGCGATCGCCTGTCCCGACCGCAAGGTGATCTGCATGGTCGGTGACGGCAGCGCGATGTACACGATCCAGTCGCTCTGGACGCAGGCGCGCGAAAACCTCAACATCGTCACCATCGTGTTCGCCAACCGCATCTACCAGATCCTGCGCGGCGAGTTCGACAATGTCGGTGCCGGTGAGCCCGGCCAGCGCGCCAACGACATGCTCAGGATCGACCGGCCGACGCTGGATTTCGTCGCGCTGGCGAAGGGCATGGGCGTGCCAAGTCGCGCCGTCACCAATGCCGACGAGTTCAACAAGGCGCTGGCCGAGGCCGTCGCCGAGCCGGGACCGCGGCTGATCGAAGTGAAGATGTAGGGCGTATTATCCAGAGCGCCGAGGGCCCGGAGGCAGGATGCAGACCGAGCTGAACAAGGTGATCGCGGCGCTCCGGGATTTCTACGTCCACGAAGGATTCCTGTTCGAGAAGGACATCGGCGAGCGTGCCGTTACGCACCGCTTCGCCGTCTATCTCGAGCGGCAGTTCTCGGGCTGGGCCGTCGATTGCAATTACGACCGGCTCGGCGAGCGTACGCTGCATCTGCCGCACGGCACCATCATCTCGACCGACGATCATCTCGGCAAGTCGATCTATCCCGACGTCGTCGTGCATCAGCGCGAGATCCCGAACAATCTGCTCACCGTCGAGATCCGCAAGGCCAGCAATCACACGCCGCTCGAGCACGACCAGCACAAGCTGAAGGCGATGACCGATCCGCATGTCTGGTTCGCCTATGGGATCGGCGTGCTGCTGGTGCTGGACAAGCATCATGTCACGACGTCGGAAGTCTATGTCAGTGGCGCCGCGGATCAGCCGTTGTCGCTCTGGTTTGCGGCGCGCCTCGCGGAGAACGGCCTCGGGGCCGCCCATTAGGGCGTGTACTCATTAGCGTCCGATTTCGAGGACAAAGCCGAAGTCGCTCCGCTTGGCCAGCATCGACTGCTTATGACCCCGAAGCCGACGTTTCGGGCCCGTGGGCGGAACGTTGATCTAGATCAACAGAAGCGTTGCTGCATTGTGCCTCGGCTGGGCGTCCACAGGGTTTGACGTCTCCAAGAGGGAGCTTCCAATGCCCCGCACCGGTCAGCATGACGATAGCTCAAAGCCGGAAGGCCGCTTGCTGAACCGCCGCAACTTGCTGCTTTGTGGCACCGCACTCACCGCCGCTTGTTTGCTGTGCGCGCAGGGAACCAGCCTTGCGCAGCAAACCACCGGCACGCCGGGCTCACCCGGGGCTACCACGACGCTAGATGGAAAGTATCTTCCGCCGCCGCCGCCGAAGTTTGGCGGCGACATCAACCTGCAGGCCAGTCAGTCCAAACCGTACTGGCCCGCCCGAGTGGTGCCGCCGCAGGGCGCGCCCAACGTGCTCCTGATCATGACTGACGACCAGGGCTATGGAGTTTCGGGGACGTTCGGCGGCGTGATCCCGACACCTGCGATGGATCGCATTGCCCAGATGGGGCTGCGCTACACTCAATTCCACTCCACGGCACTTTGCTCGCCGACGCGGGCCGCGCTGATCACCGGCCGCAACCACCACTCGGTGGGCTTCGGCATCATCTCGGAGCAAGCGACCGGCTATCCGGGTTACGACAGCATCATTGGACCGGAGAGCGCCACCATTGGCACGATACTGAAGCAGAACGGCTACGCCACGTCCTGGTTCGGCAAGAACCATAACACGCCGAGCTATCAGTACGGCGTGACGGGACCGTTCGAGCAGTGGCCCATCGGCATGGGCTTCGACTATTTCTACGGCTTCATGGGCGGCGAGACCGACCAGTGGACGCCATACCTGTTCCAGAACACCACCCAGGTTTTCCCCTGGGTCGGAAACCCCGGCTACAATCTGACCACGGACTTGGCGGACGACGCGATCGCCCACCTGCGATAGATCAATGCGGCCGCTCCGGAGCAGCCGTTCTTCCTCTACTACGTGCCCGGCGGCACCCATTCGCCGCATCAGCCGACCAAGGAATGGATCGACAAGTTCAAGGGCAAGTTCGACATGGGCTGGAACGCCCTGCGCGACCAGATTTTCGCCAATCAAAAGCGGCTTGGCGTCGTCCCCGAGAACACGCAGCTCACAGCCTGGCCGGACGAGTTGCAGAGATGGGATACGCTGACGGCCGATGAGAAGAAGCTGTTCGCGAGGCAGGCTGAAGTGTTCGCCGGTTATGCCGCCTACACCGACCACGAGATCGGGCGCGTGATCCAGGAAGTCCAGGACGAAGGCAAGCTCGACAACACGCTGATCATCTACATCAGCGGTGACAACGGCACGAGTCCGGAAGGCACCACGCGCGGGACGCCGAACCAGTATACCGCTTACAACGGCATATTGGATCTTCCGATTTCCGAGCAGTTGAAGGCGTATGACGCCTGGGGCTCCGCGGCGACCTATCCGCACATGGCGGTGGCCTGGTCATGGGCCTTCGACACGCCATTCAAGTGGACGAAGCAGGTCGCGTCGCACTTTGGTGGCACCCGCCAAGGCATGGCGATCTGCTGGCCGAACCGTATCAAGGATGCGGGCGGCATCCGCACCCAGTTCCACCACATGATCGACATCGTACCGACCATCCTTGAGGGAGCGGGCATTCCGGCGCCGCTGATGGTCAACGGCATCGCGCAGAAACCGATTGAAGGGGTGGGCATGGCGTACACCTTTGACAAGGCGAACGCCAACGCGCCGTCCACGCGAACGACGCAGTATTTCGAGATGTTCGCCAACCGCGCAATTTATCACGACGGCTGGATCGCGGCCACAACACCACCTGCGCCGCCATGGCTTCTTGGAACTGCCAAGCTGCCCGAGGATGTGGTCAATGGCTACAAGTGGGAACTCTACAACATCGCCGAGGACTACTCGGAGAGCAACGACCTCGCGGGAAAGATGCCTGACAAGCTGCGGGAGATGCAGCAGCTGTTCATGGTAGAGGCGGCGAAGTACAATGTGTTTCCGCTGGACAACTCGGTCCTTCAACGCATCATCGCACCAAGGCCAAGCGCGACCGCCGGTCGGAACGTTTTCACCTATTCGGGTGAGCTGTCGGGTATCCCCACAAGCGATGCACCCAGCATCCTGAACAGGTCCTATACGATCACCGCGGAGCTCGACATTCCGGGCGCGGGCACCACCGTTGGGCGTACGGGCTCGCAGGACAGCACCGAAGGGATGCTCGTTACCCTCGGCGGCCGTTTCGGTGGCTATGGACTGTATCTGCTCAAGGGCAAGCCGGTTTTCGTCTATAACTTCGCCGACCTCGAACGCTTCCGCTGGGAAGGCAAGGACGCGCTCACGCCGGGCAGGCACACTATCGTGTTCGACTTCAAATACGATGGGCCCGGCTTCGGCAAGGGCGGCACGGGCGTCCTGAAGGTGGACGACAAGGAAGCTGCGACCAGCAAAGTCCCGCACACCCTTCCATTCATCATGTCAATTGACGAAACCTTCGACGTGGGTGTCGATACCCGCACCGGCGTTGAAGACCAGGACTATCAGGTGCCCTTCCGCTTCACTGGCAAGCTTGATAAGCTCACCGTCAAGGTCGGGCCAGTACAGCTCACCAGCGACGAGCAGCAGGTCATTAGGCATGCGCGCGCCGGCGCGAACAACTGATGCCACAGCAATCCGGCCGGTGGCCCTCGGGGCCCGACCGGACGTTGGCGTGCCAGTGTCCAGCGAAATCCGTCGAACATCGCGCGGCGCGTCATGTCACAGCTCCTGGCCCGTAGCGGATATTCGCGGCGGCCTAAGTCGAAGACCGCTTCTGACCCAAAGCAGTCCAAATCCTGGCGGTGTGAGTTTTGCCGACGTAGCACAGGCTCGCAAACGTCGATCGGCTACTACCAGACGTGGCATTGTGCCACGGTTCAAGCGCAAGGAGGAAGCCATGCTAAATCTAAAAGTTCTTACCGCAGTCGTGATTGTGGCATCCGCCCTGTCCAGCTCTGCTGCACTGGCGCAGGCGGCCCTTTCCAATCCTGACGAATGCCAAGCTGAATTCGCGAGCTGCACGGGTCTTGGAACCGGGAGTACTCCCACCAGCGGCTATCAATATCGGCAATCAAATCGGCGAACGGTATATCGGCAGCCGGTGGCGGCGGACGCTACCGTCGGCAGCTGGGGCAATTCCTACGCCATGTCCGGGGCCGGCGAGATGGGCTGGCACGGCAACTGGAATGCGTATGCTGCCCGCAACGGCATCGTCTGCAGGCCCGGCACCTATTTCAAGGGTGCTGACGGCCTCCGGCATCTCTGCCAATAGGTCATCCGCTCTGAGGCTGAATCAGGCGGCCCCAAAAGGGCCGCCTGTTTCATGCCGGAGAGCAGCCCTCGTTCTGAGTGGGCCAGCGTGGAGGCAGGCAGGCGCTTGTCAGCCGGCTGATGACCGCTTCTGGGCCAAGACCGACATGGTGGCATGTCGGATCAATGTCGCCTTGCTGAGAGCAAACCGGGCGCGACGAGTTTGTCAGGACACGCCCTGGAGCTGGCCGAGTTTTGGTTGAAACGATGCGCGCTCAAGACGTGGTTCACCTTTTCCCGTCGGGGACAGGGACAGCCTGCGAACCTGTTTTCACGCTCTGAGCGGGAAAGGCCGCCCATACAACGCGGGCGGCCTTGCCGTTATCGTCGACCGCCGCTCAGTGCAGCGGACCGCCCTGGCCCAGCGCATAGGCCACGAGATCCTTCAACTCGAAATCGGGGCCGGTCACAGGCGCCCAATTCGGATCGAGCGACAGCAGGGACGAACTGTCGCCGAACATCATGCCGAGGAAGACTTCGGCGACGATGCGCCCACCGACCGGTCCGAGCTGCGGCGTGTTGACCGTCACCGCTGTGCCGGTGACGGGAATCGTCACCGCGGTCTGGAACTGACGCGCTTCGGCGAGGATGTAGGTCCAGAGCGGGCAATTGTCCTTGAACACGCCGTTCGCAATCGACGCGATCGCAACTTGCGGATCGCCTGCTTCGGGCGTGTCGACGGCCCTGCCGATGATGATCTGCTCGTCGGTCAACGGCGTCAGGTGCATCGCCCTGGCGACGGCTTGCCCCGAGGGCAGGCCGAGCCGCCAGCTGCGTTCGAGATTGCGAAGCGCCAGCGATGCCGGATTGGAGGCGACCTCCGGCGGCAGTTTGCGCAGCGGATCGACCAGCGACGTATCGATGCGATAGGCGAACTGAAGCCGCCGCTTGTTGTCCGTGCTTGTGTTGTCGCCATCGACGCCATAGGCGCGCTTGTCGATGTCGATGAAGCGCCCCCAGTCGATGGCGCGTCCCGGGCCCATGGAGCGGAAGCCGGTCAGCGCGTTCGTGTCGGGGTTGTTCGGATCCGGGAAGATCTGCAGCAGCATGTTGTCGGCATCGTTCAGCCGGTAGCCTGGGCGGATCATCGAATGTCCGAGCCGATAGGCCGCAACCGAAAACTCGACCGGCATGAACGGGAAAGTCTTCCAGTGGTAGTAAGCCAGCCTGCTGCGGTCATAGCGACCGCCGGTGCGGAGTTGGCTGAGGACACTGTCGTGCACGATCCGCGGCAGGAAGTCGTTCAGCACGACATATTGGTAGTGGAAGCGGACGCGCTGTTGCACGTCCTGGAAGGACAGGGTGTCATTGTCGTCGACCATGCGGTTGTGGAAGCGCAGCATCAGCCCCTGAAACTGCGACACGATGCTGTTCTCGTCGTTGCGGGGGTCGCCGATCAGCGCGCGGCCCTTGAAACGCGGCAGGTCGTTGGCATTGGACACGCCGGTGCCGGTCAAGGGGTCGCCGAGCAGGAACTTGCCGCTGTTGTCGTACATGTAGGGCTGGTCGCCGGGACCGCGCCCATAGAGATTGTCCAGGTCCAGCGCGGGCGTGCGAAAATCGACCAGCCCGTCAGGGTCCTGCTGCTTGGTCAGCAAGCTTACGGGATCGAAGGTGATGTCGTGATCGATGAATTGGCCGAAATAGGTGTAAAGCGCGGGAATCCCGCTTTCCTCGGCATCGGGACTGTCCTTGGGCGGGTCGAAATCGCCGACCATGTTGTCGGCCAGCGCCGCGAGATTTCCGATGTTGTCGGCGTCGTTCGGGCCGAATTTTGCCGGCGTCAGATTGCGAAACATGCGGCCGAAGCGGCCTTGCGATAGCGACGAACGGGTTGCGTTCAGACCGCGGGGAGTAATGGCGTGACGGCTGCTCATCAATAACCTCCATGAAAAGTTACGGCGAAAAACGACTAAAGCTAAAGTTGTTCGTAATAAAATATGCAGGTGAGGCTAGATCGCGAAATTCGGCGTCACAAGCCGCTACTTCACACACCGCGCAGCATCGATGCGGTTCCGGGAGGGAACGTTAAGAGCAAGCTGCGGATGCGCTTTGCAAATTCTTCCTGCGCCGATGCCGGATAACATTCTCGTCATCGACGTCATCGGTTTTGTGCAGTGTCAGCTTCGCCGACCTAATCGGCGAAGCGATTGTCGTGGCGAACATCATGTTCGCGTAAAAATTGTAGCGGCGTGCGCACGCCGCGTCATCAATAGTCGCGCGATTGCGAGAACGCGTAGCGCGGGTTGATGCCGCAATAGGCCGACGTGCCGGAAGCCGAAGCCTGGCACTGCTGATAGTTCGCGAACTGGCAGTTGCCGGGATAGCCCCAGCTGCGGCCTTGCAGGCAGTATCTGTCATTTCCGGCGCGGGCCTGGGCCGCAGGGAATGTCGCGGCAATCAGCGCTGCGAGTGATGCGAGAGTGAGGATGGTACGACGCATGTCAGTCTCCATTCGAGAACGGGTGGATGAGGAACTTCGGCCGAGCCTCCTGTGTTCCGGGACTCGCGCGACACGTTGTCGTGCGCATCCTGGTGTCCGCAGTGCGCGCGGCGTTCCACATGCGCTATGATGATACAAGCTGCCGTGGGCTATGTGATCTCGGCCACAGTTTGCAGCCTGGTCCCGGCCCATGTTCGGGGCACTTGCACGGGTCGATCCCGCGGGATTACGCTTCCGTCATTGGGGATCAGTTGTTTTGGAGGTTCTGATGCAAAAATCATATTTGCTGGCTGCGACCGCAGCGCTGGCGCTCGTCATGCAAACATCGCTCGCGTTGGCGCAGGGCGCTCCGGCCGCAGGCGGCACCCCGCCGGCAGCCGCGACCACCGCACCGGCTGCTGCCTCCACTGCGCCGGCCGCCACCTCCACGCCAGCAGCGACGACAACGCCGAGCGCCGCCACCGACACGTCGAGCCCGTCGACCGGCTCGAAGAAGAGCGCCGAGAAGAAATCTGCAAAGAAGAAGATGACGCGGCAGCAGGAGATCGATCATTCGGTCGATAGCGGCACCGTTCCGGCGCGCTATCGCGGCTCGGTGCCGAAGCAGTACCAGCAATATATTCCATTCGAGAAGCAGTGACGGATCGCGGCGCCACGCCGTCTCGCGTTGCGCCGCGGTGAAACTGGTCTGGAGCCATACTGGTCTGGAGCCATGCAGGAGTGAAGGCTCGATCTGACTGGCCGACCCTGTGGCGGCCTACGGTGCTGGTGTTACAGTAGGCCAAAGCCCCGGGGGAAGCAGTCAATGAGTGATGATGCAAAGGATGCTGGCCTTGTGGCGATGATCAGCAGCATCCTGGGAGGCAACAAGCGTGCAGAGGCTGCCAGCCTCCCTCCGCTTGATGACTTCGGTCCGGCTGCGCCGGCGCGCGGGCCGGAACCGGTGGTGGCGCAAATCCCGGAAGCCGCAGCTCCGAAGCTTCAGGATGCATCCGATGCTGTGGTGGCCTCTGCAAAGCCGGTCGGGCCGGCCAGTCTACCGTTGACGCCGGATGGCAAGCGGCTGCTGCCGGCCGCGGCGATTGCCGATCTCGTGCTCGGGGAGCTGCGCAAGATCGAGGATTTTCCGGCGTCCGGCGCCTCGGTCACGGTCTACGGCTATCGGCACTGGAACGCGATGATCACCTTCGCGCCGTTCTCGACCACGTTCCGGAACGCGACGCGGTTCCGCCAGGCCATGCCGGATCTCGTCTTCAAGCTCCGTCGTTTCGTCGAACTTGAGATATAGAGCATGATCCGGAAAAGTGTGATGCGGTTTGCCGCAAAGATCATGCTCAAAAACAAAAACCTAAAGCGCGATGACGATTCATCTAATCTCATCGCGCTTTAGGTCTGCTACGGCCGTGACCCGAAACAGTTCGATGGGATTTCTGGATTGAGCGTCGCCTTTACCAAGGAAGAAAGCGCCGAGACTGCGTCCGAGACGTTGTTGCCAGATCGCCCGATCTCGCCGCATCCAAACCTCGTGACCGACGCGGGCTTGCAGGCATTGCAGACGCAGCTGCAACAGGCGCGCGAGGCCTATGAAGCCGCGCAAGCCATCGATGACGTCAACGAAAAACGCCGGCAATCGGCGGTCCCCTTGCGCGACGCGCGCTATCTGACCGAACGGCTGCGCACGGCGCAACTCGTCCCCAATCCGGCGTCGAACGAGACGGTCGCCTTCGGCAGCACCGTGACCTTCAGCCGCGCCGATGGCCGCGTGCAGACCTATCGCATCGTCGGCGAGGATGAAGCTGATCCGAAGGCGGGGTCAATATCGTTCGTATCCCCGGTCGCGAGGTTGCTGATCGGAAAGGCCGTCGGTGACGTCGTCGGCTCGGGAACACAGGAGATCGAGCTTATCGAGATCGCGTAGCGATCCGAGCTCCACGTTTCATCTCGCTGTCAAGCAAAAACCTTAAGTTGATCAAAATTTGAAACGACCCTAGCATTTGGAGCTGTCGGGCAACTCTGCACGAAGTGAGGTTCGATAATGTCGTTGAGCAAGGCCTTTAACGCGCGATTGACGGAACTGAAATTTCACCCTGCCGTTCTCGCCGTCAGACAGATCAAGAAACGTCTGGCCGATAGCGGCCCAGCACTGCGCCTCAAATTCAATACCCAAAAGCGCGACGAGATCATCGGGGAGTACAAGCGCGGATCGAGCGTGCAGGACGTCATTGACTTCACCAAGCAGCACATGGGCACAGGCTCCTGCCAGATCGAGACGGAGATCTCCTCGGCCCTCGACTACATCTCGGCGTCCGCTCCGAAGCTCGTGGTCGAGATCGGAACGCTGAACGGCGGAACGTCGCTCTTGTTCGGGCGATTTCTGCCGACGATGGAGACCATGGTTTGCATCGATTTGCACGTGAAGAACAAGGAAATGCTGAAGCTGCTAGCGACGCCGAAGCAGCAATGGACGTTCTTCGACATGCCGTCCTACGCGGACGATACGGTCCGGCGGGTCGAGAAATTCCTCAATGGCAGATTGATCGACGCGTTGTTCATCGACGGCGATCATCGCTACGAGGGCGTCAAGCAGGACTTTCTCTGCTACCGGCAGTTCGTCCGGGAGGGCGGCATCATCCTCTTCCATGACATCGTCGAGTCCAGCGGCAACACCAGCGCCTGGGCGGGCGGCGTCCCGCAGCTATGGCGCGAGGTGTCGCCGTTCTACGAGCACAAGGAATTCGTTCAAAGCCGCAGTCAGGAAGGCTTTGGCATCGGTGCGCTCAAATACACCAAGGCTGCGCAGCCATTCCCATCGGCGTAACGCCGGCGATGGCGCTGTCCGCACGCGCGGACGGCGCCGCCGCTTGCCGGTCCCTGCGAAGATGCCGGACGGAAGGCGTTGCCTGCAATACCAACAACAACAGCCTTTTCCTTGGCTGATCAAGAGTTCCAAGAAATTCAACCGGCTACGCCGGTTCGACCCAAGTGCCGCCAGTTAGCTTCATTCCAAACTTGACGCGAGCTTCTTCAATAAATGCCTGCAAAGTTTCTGCGGTGCTTGCCACGCACGGCAGTGTGCCTCCCGCCGGTAGTATGAAGCCCTTCCTTCCGACCCTGAAGAAAATGCCGATGCCGCGTGATAGTTCGTTCGACGCCAAAAGGGTGAACCCGCCAGCAGGCTCCCAAGGAAAATTGGAGGCCTCGACAGCCTGAAGGTATTCGAGCTGCCCTGAAATTCGGGCATCCACAATACGAACGACGCAGCCACTAATCGCTCCAACGGTCGGTTGCTTTCGACCTACTCGATCTCGCGAGAGTGCTTCAATAGCATCCGAAACGACGTCGAATTCTTGCTCGCCGCTAGTGACCAGGTCGGATCTCGTTATTCCTCCATTCTCATCGATCGTATGCCGTTCGAGCGCACCCTTGTAAGGTTGCTTTAGTTGCAACAACCGATTCCATTCTTCTCCGTCTCCGATGTGGGCGTCAGTTGCCTGTCGTACTTCCCCGTGTTCGATCACAAACAGCTGCTTCTTCTCTTCGTTTTTCAAGACGAGAAAGTCTACATCAGCGAGCTTCTTGGATGCGAGCCACACGGCAGAGTCTATCGTGGAATCATCCGAAAGCTCTAGCTTCAAGGCGGCCACTGCGGAATAGGCAGCATCGAAGTTTCCGGCAAAAGCAACCGCGAGCTCCCCAGACAGTATTTGTATCTTGAGGCTGTGAAACTCGCCGTTGATGGGTCCGATATCGCCTTTGAGCTGAAAATGCTCGTGGCTTAGGAGCGTGTCTCCCACCATGAAGCAAATATCTGGACTGGCATGCGCCACCACGAGCGTCATATGTGTCTCTCTCGCAAATCCTTGTTTCGCTGTTGAAGTGAAGGTCTTCGGCTATGCGCTCTCAACCGCGGACACCAGGGCGACTGACAGTCCGATAGGCCTCTCTCCGGATGATGCCATCATGCCTCTGTTTTGCCCGACGGAGCAAGCGAGTTCGGAAAAGCCGCAACATGTTGATCCGGCTGGTGCCGGCTACTGTGCATGGGGTTGTTTTCGACATTTTTGATCAGGCGGTCCCGAACGCCGCCATGCGTCGATGCTTGTTCGCAACCGGTCAGGTTCGGGAAGATGAATGGTGGGCGCACAAGGGATCGAACCTTGGACCTCTCCCGTGTGAAGGGAACGCTCTCCCGCTGAGCTATGCACCCGGGACCATCATGCAGACGGCCGGACTTTTCGGCCGGCCAGCACATCGGAGACCGCGATTTAGAAGTGCGGGCCAAAGCTGTCAAGTTTTGAGGCGCCCCGGGGGCTGAAAAACCTTCCGCAGGTCACGCAATTCGCGCAGGAAACCGCGTTTTCGGTCCGCTTACGCGCCCTGCTGGCGGGCGCGGGAGGCGTGGGCCTGGAGCGCGCGGATGCGCTCGGCGAGCGTTCCACCGCCCTCGGGGAGGCTGGCGGTGGCCGCGCCGTTCGTGACGGTATCGTTGGCCGGGCGCGGCGCCGGCTTCGGGGCCTGGCCGGCCTCGGCCGCGAGCAGGGCCTCGATCGGTGAGTTCGGGCCTTCGAGCTGCATGGCGAGCTTTGCCACTTCGGCTGCGATGTCGTTGATGCGCTCGCGCAGCAGCGCGTTTTCCATGCGCTCGGTCGCCCAGGAGCTCTCCGCCTGCTGCTGGATCGCATTGATGTCGCGCTGGAGTTTGGCGCGCTCGTCGCGCGCGGTGCGCAGCTGGTCTTCCAGCGCGGTCTTCTCCGCACGAAGCGTCTCGACTGCCGCGGACGACTTGCCGCCGCTCAGCGCGGCGATCTCGACGCGCAGCTCCTTGATGGTCCGATCGGAGCCCTCATTGGTCTGGCGCAGCTGGTTGTTCTCGTATTCGCGCTCGGTGAGCAGCTTGCCCTGGGTGGAAAGGCGCCCTTCGAGGTCGGTAACGCGTCCCGACAGCATCTCGGCTTCTTTCACCTGCGCGATCAGCTGGCGATCGAGCTCGGTGACGCGCTGGCTCAGATTCTCGACGCGGCCGCGCGCATCGCCGAGCTCGCGCGAGGCGGTCTCGGATTCCGTGCGCTCCTGCGTCAGCCGCGCCTGTGTCGCGGTGAACTCCTTCTCGGCATCGCCGACGCGATTCTTCAGTTCGTCGATCTGCGCGCGCACCGCGACGAGCTCGACCTGGCGGCTCTCCGCCATCAACGAGCGGTCGGACAGTTCGGAGTTGATTTTTGCGAGCTCGCCCTGCTTGTCGCTCAGCGCAATCTCGGCCTCGCGCAAGGCTGCGGTCTTGGTGTTGAATTCCTCCTCGGTGGCGCGCAGCTGCTCCTTGACCGCCTTCTCGCGGGCCTCCAGCGCGAAGATCGTGGCGTTCTTCTCGCCGAGCTCGATCTTCATGCGGTTGATGGCGTCGCTTTTCTTGCCGAGCTCGGCAAGCTGGCTCGTGGTCTTGTTCTTGAGCTGGTCGACGCTCATCTCCAGGCGCCGCGCCGACATGGCGAATTCGGCGCGGAGCTGGTCCTTGTCGGCCTGGATCTCAGCCATCGACAGCGGGGTCGCCGCCTCAAGCCGGCGCGTGGTCAGGCGCACCGCGCGGTTATGCACCAACGGCACGATCGCAAGCCCGCACAGCATCGAGAGCAGGAAACCGATCGCCAAGTACATGATCGGCTCGACCATGGGCCAGAACTCCAAAAGCTAAGGAAAAATTTACCAACGACAATGCATGGCGGGCCGGCAAAAAGCCAGCCCCGCCCTGTCGTTAACGTGAATCCGGAACCGGATCGGAGGAGGAGACCTAGAATGGGTTCCAGGTCGCTCGCGGGGTGAATTTGAGGTAGCCGATATTGGCTCCCAGCCGCAGGCCGAGGCCGGAGCGGATCGGCACCAGCACGATGTTGTTGGACGTGAGCGCCGTCATGCCGAAGCCGCCGATGATATAGGCCGAGCCGTCGATGCCGGCGAAGCGCTGGTAGATCGCGTTGGTGGCGGGCAGATTATAGACCAGCGTCATGGTACGCGCGCCGTCACCGCCCCAGTCGAAACCGAGCGAGGGGCCCTGCCAATAGACGCGCAGGTCGCCGGCGTTCTTGGTGTAGAGCGTGCCTTCGCCGTAGCGCAGGCCGGCGACGAAAGCGCCGGAGCCTTCCTCGCCCAGGATATAGCCGTTCGGCAGGCCCCATTGGCTGACCGCCTTCTCGATGATCGAGGCGAGCCCGCGCGAGACATTGCCGAAGAAGCGATGGCCGGCGTTCACGAGTTCGTCCGGCCCGTAGGTGGTGGGCGTCGGGGTCCGCTGCGGCGGCGGCAAATTGGGCGGCGGCGCCTGCTGGGCCGAGGCCGGCACGATCCAGCCGACCAGCGCGGCAAGCGCGACCGCAGCGAGACGTGATGCGAAAGTCATAAAAGAACCCCTGGTACCGAACTCGGTTGCTTCCTTAACCTGATGCCAACAGGCACGGCTCTAGGTTGCGCCGAATGTCCCCTCGACTCGGATGTTATCCGCAGCAACTATGACGGCACAACGGCAGGAAGATAGCCCTTTGCGCCCCGGAATCGCCTTGATCGGCCGTCTGGTCTGCCTGCTCGCGGGCATTTGGCTCGGCTTTTCCGGGATGTCCGCACAAGCGGCCACCACCGAGCGAATCGTCGTCAATCGTTTCTCCGGCGTCGCCATCGAAGGCTTCGACCCCGTGGCCTATTTCGTTGATGGCGGCCCCATGCAGGGGACGGCGGAGTTCGAGGCCAACCTCTGGGGCGCGGTCTGGCGCTTCCGCAACGAGGGCAACCGGGCCTCCTTCCTGGCCCATCCCGAGATCTACGGGCCGCAATTCGGCGGCTATGATCCGGCCGATATCGCCCGCGGCGTGGTCGTTGCCGGCAATCCCCGCTTCTTCGTGATCTCGGAGCAGCGGCTCTATCTGTTCGGCCGGGAAGACAACCGCGATGCCTTCGCCGCCAATCCGGAACGCTTCCTGTATGAAGTGGGCAAGCGCTGGCCGGCGCTCCAGGACAAGCTCAGTCAGTAGAGCCCTATCGCCTCCGGGTCGCCCCAGGCGATGAACTCCGGCACGATGAAGCCGGTGTCGCGAAGCTCGCCGAATCGGAGCTCGCCCCGTTGGCCGTCGGTGACCCTGCCGCCGGCCGCGGTCACGACGGCGCAGCCGGCTCCGACGTCCCATTCCGACGTCGGTCCGAAACGGGGATAGACGTCGGCGCTGCCCTCGGCGATCCGGCCGAATTTGACCGCTGAGCCGCAAATCTTTCTCTCGGCATGCGGGCGGCCATCGATGAATGCCTCACTCTTCTTGTCGCCGTGCGAACGGCTTACGGCCGCGATCCAAGGCTCCCCCTGCTTCGGCAGCTTGCGGGTCTGGATCGGCTCGGCGGCACCGATGGTCGTGCCGTCAAACGTCACGCGTTCGGCACCGCGGCCGACGATGCCGCGCCAAAGCAGCCCGAGCGCGGGCGCGCTGACAATGCCGAGCAGCGGCACGCCGCGGGTGACGAGGGCGAGGTTGACGGTGAACTCGTCGCGCCCGGCGACGAACTCCTTGGTGCCGTCCAGCGGATCGATCAGGAAGAAACTGTCGCGAAACGGTGGCGAGGCCAGTTGGCACCGTTCCTCCGAGAGCGACGGGACGTCGCCCGCGAGCTGCGCCAGGCCGTCTGCGATGATTCGGTCGGCGGCGAGGTCGGCCTCGGTGACCGGCGAGCCATCCTGCTTGCCGTCGACCCGCATCGCCGCGCGGTTGACCGCGAGAATCGCCTCGCCCGCCCTTACCACCAGCGCGGTGAGCGGCTCCATCAGCCGGGATGCAGCCTCGCCATCGATGATCCTCACCTGCATGCCTCATTCATTGGCAAATCTCGTTTCTCTCAATTGATTCGCTTGCGGGCCTTATGGCCGCTTCGAACCTATCGCAAGCTAGCTGCCACGGGCTGGCGAATGATAGAACCCTGCGGCATCCGTCAAGCATGCGTGATTCGCCGCGTCCGCGCCGTGCAATTCCAGGAACCCCTTATGTCTGACGCTCCGTCACCCGGTACCGCTTCTGCTCCCGATATGCTCGAACTCGCGGCACTCCTGTGCTCGCGGGTCTGCCATGATCTCATCAGCCCGGTCGGCGCCATCGTCAATGGGCTCGAGGTGCTCGACGACGATCCCAAGCCCGAGGACCGCGAATTCGCGCTCGACCTGATTCGCAAGAGCGCCAAGACGGCCTCCGCCCGCCTGCAGTTCTGCCGCCTGGCCTTCGGCGCGGCCGGCTCCGCCGGCGCGCAGATCGACGTCGGCGATGCGCAGACCATGGCGCGCGGCCACATCGAGGACGGCAAGTGTACAATCACGTGGAATCTGCCGCGGCTGCTGCTGCCGAAGAATCGCGTCAAGCTGCTGCTCAATATGCTGGTCGTCTCCCAGCATACGATCCCGCGCGGTGGCACGCTGACCATCGATCCGATCGGTGAGGGCGAAACCATGAGCTTCCGCATCACCGCGACAGGCCACAATGCGCGCCTGCCGCAGAATATCGCCGAACTCCTGAGCGGCGAGCGCGGCCCGGCTGCGGACGCGCACGCGATCCAGCCTTATTATACGCGGCTGTTGGCGCAAGCCTGCGGGCTCACCGTGACGCTCAAGCCCGAAGGCGAAGCCATCATCATTACCGCTTCGTAAACCCGCGGTCGTCCCTAGGCAGTTAATCAATTCTTTACAAGGCGCTTCGGCTTGTCCGGAGCGCCTTATCTCTTTGTTGGTTCCGTTCTTTTCCACATACTCAACCATTATTAAACGCTTTGCGGTGAAGCTGGCCCCATTCTGAAGTGGCGCATCACACATCGTGCGTGCCCTCCCTGTATGAAGGCCTGTTTTCATGGATGATCTGTTGCGGGAGTTTTTGACGGAGACCAGCGAGAGCCTGGACACCGTCGACAATCAACTGGTGAAGTTCGAGCAGGAGCCGAACAACGCCAAGATCCTGGATAACATCTTCCGTTTGGTCCACACCATCAAGGGCACGTGCGGCTTCCTCGGTTTGCCGCGTCTGGAAGCGCTGGCGCATGCCGGCGAGACCTTGATGAGCAAGTTCCGCGACGGCATGCCGGTGACGGCCGGCGCGGTGACGGTGATCCTGGCCTCGATCGACCGCATCAAGGAAATCCTGGCCGGGCTGGAAGCGACCGAAGCCGAGCCCGAAGGCACCGACCGCGATCTCATCGACAAGCTGGAAGCGATGGTCGAGCAGGGCATGGCGACAATGTCCGCGTCGGCGCAGCCGATCGCTGCTGCTCCTGTCACGGAAGCGCCGCCGCTGGTGCCGGAAGCGCCGGTTGCCGCTGCGCCCGCACCCGCAAAAGACATGACCCAAGGTGCGTTGATCGACCAGACCCTGGAGCGCCCGTTGCGCCCGGGCGAAGTGTCGCTCGACGATCTCGAGCGCGCCTTCCGCGAGACCGCGATCGAAGCGCCGGCGCCCGTTGCCAAGGCCGAAGCAAAGGCCGAGCCGGTTACCGAGGCTCCGGCCCCGGTCGCCGCCAAGGAAACCGCCAAGGAAGCAAAGCCGGCCAAGGAAAAGGTTGCCGCCAAGAAGTCGGCAGCCGAGGAGGGCGCCTCGGAGGGCGACCGCATCGCCAACCAGTCGATCCGCGTCAACGTGGACACGCTGGAACATCTGATGACCATGGTCTCCGAGCTGGTGCTGACCCGCAACCAGCTGCTCGAGATCTCCCGCCGCAACGAGGACACCGAGTTCAAGGTGCCGTTGCAGCGCCTCTCCAACGTCACCGCCGAGCTGCAGGAAGGCGTCATGAAGACGCGCATGCAGCCGATCGGCAATGCCTGGCAGAAGCTGCCCCGCATCGTCCGCGATCTGTCGAGCGAACTCGGCAAGCAGATCGAGCTGGAGATGCACGGCGCCGACACCGAGCTCGACCGCCAGGTGCTCGATTTGATCAAGGACCCGCTCACCCACATGGTGCGCAACTCCGCCGATCATGGCCTCGAGACCCCCGCCGAGCGCCTCGCCGGCGGCAAGGGCGAGCAGGGCACCATTCGTTTGTCCGCCTATCACGAAGGCGGCCACATCATCATCTGCATCGCCGACAACGGCCGGGGTCTGAACACCGACAAGATCAAGGCCAAGGCGATCTCCTCCGGTCTCGCCACCGAGTCCGAGCTCGAGAAGATGTCGGAAGCCCAGATCCACAAGTTCATCTTCGCGCCGGGCTTCTCGACCGCAGCCGCCATCACCTCGGTCTCCGGCCGCGGCGTCGGCATGGACGTGGTCCGCACCAATATCGACCAGATCGGCGGCACCATCGACATCAAATCGGTGGCCGGTGAAGGCTCCTCCGTCACCATCAAGATCCCGCTGACCCTGGCGATCGTCTCGGCGCTGATCGTGGAAGCCGCCGGCGACCGCTTTGCCATTCCCCAGCTCTCGGTCGTCGAGCTGGTGCGTGCCCGCGCCAACTCGGAGCACCGCATCGAGCGCATCAAGGACACCGCGGTGCTCCGGCTCCGCAACAAGCTGTTGCCGCTGATCCACCTGAAGAAGCTCTTGAAGATCGACGACGGCGCCGCCAGCGATCCCGAGAACGGCTTCATCGTGGTCACCCAAGTCGGCAGCCAGACTTTTGGTATCGTCGTCGATGGCGTGTTCCACACCGAAGAGATCGTGGTCAAGCCGATGTCCACAAAACTGCGCCACATCGACATGTTCTCGGGCAACACGATTTTGGGCGATGGCGCCGTCATCATGATCATCGACCCCAACGGCATTGCCAAGGCGCTCGGCGCCGCCGGCTCCTCGGCCCATGACATGGCCGATGACAATGGCGCGCACCATGTCGGCTCGGGCGAGCAGACCACTTCGCTGCTGGTGTTCCGCGCCGGCTCGTCCCAGCCCAAGGCGGTCCCGCTCGGGCTTGTCACCCGCCTGGAAGAGCTCCCGGCCGACAAGATCGAGTTCAGCAACGGCCGCTACATGGTGCAGTACCGCGAGCAATTGATGCCGCTCGTCGCCATGGAGAGCGTCACCATCGCCAGCCAGGGCGCCCAGCCGATCCTGGTGTTCTCCGACGACGGCCGCTCCATGGGCCTCGTCGTCGACGAGATCATCGACATCGTCGAGGAACGGCTCAACATCGAGGTCGGCGGTTCCAGCCATGGCATCCTCGGCTCGGCCGTGATCAAGGGCCAGGCCACCGAAGTGATCGACGTCGGCCACTTCCTCCCGATGGCGTTCTCCGACTGGTTCACCCGCAAGGAGATGAAGCCGTCGCTGCACTCGCAGTCGGTGCTGCTGGTCGACGACAGCGCCTTCTTCCGCAACATGCTGGCCCCCGTCCTCAAGGCCGCGGGCTACCGCGTCCGCACCGCGCCGACCGCGCAGGAGGGCCTGGCCGCGCTGCGCGCGCAGACCTTCGACGTGGTCCTGACCGACATCGAGATGCCCGACATGAACGGGTTCGAGTTCGCGGAAGTTATCCGCTCCGACAGCAATCTCGGCGCGATGCCGATCATCGGCCTGTCGGCGCTGGTGTCGCCGGCGGCGATCGAGCGCGGCCGTCAGGCCGGCTTCCACGATTATGTCGCCAAGTTCGACCGTCCCGGTCTGATCGCGGCGCTGAAGGAACAGACCGCGGGCGCCGCCGGCGCCTCCGAGCTGAGCCGGGCGGCTGCGTAAGCGGGACCAAGGAGACACCAGATGAGCAAGAAGATGCAAGTTGGCGAAGGCGCCATGGTCGAATACGTCACCGCGATGATCGGTGGCCAGCTGTTCGGCCTGCCGATCTCCCGGGTCCAGGACGTGTTCATGCCCGAGCGCGTCACCCGCGTGCCCCTGTCCTCGCGCGAGATCGCGGGTGTGCTGAACCTGCGCGGCCGCATCGTCACCGTGGTCGACATGCGCGCCCGCCTCGGCCTGCCCAAGCCCGAGGACGGCAAGCCGCCGATGGCGGTCGGCGTCGATTTGCGCGGTGAATCCTATGGCCTCCTGATCGACCAGATCGGCGAAGTGCTGCGGCTTGCCGAGGACAACAAGGAAGAAAACCCCGTCAACCTCGACCCCCGCATGGCCAAGCTCGCCGGCGGCGTCCACCGCCTCGACGGACAGCTCATGGTCGTCCTCGACGTCGATCGCGTGCTCGAACTCGCGCCCGAGATGATGGCGGCCTGATACGGCGGCATCGCCGCCGACGGACTCGCAATTGGAAGTGCCCCCGCAAAGGGGATAGGAAGCAGAGGTTCACATGCGAACTTGTCTCGTCGTTGATGATTCCAGCGTCATCCGCAAGGTTGCGCGCCGGATCCTGGAGGGCCTCGACTTCCAGATTCTCGAAGCCGAGGACGGTGAGAAGGCGCTCGAGGCCTGCAAGCGCGGGCTGCCGGACGCAGTGCTGCTCGACTGGAACATGCCGATCATGGACGGCTACGAGTTCCTCGGCCATTTGCGCCGCATGCCGGGCGGCGACCAGCCCAAGGTGGTGTTCTGCACCACCGAGAACGATGTCGCGCATATCGCGCGTGCGCTCCACGCCGGCGCCAACGAGTACATCATGAAGCCCTTCGACAAGGACATCGTGACGGCGAAGTTCCAGGAAGTCGGACTTATCTGAGCGAGCAACCGGAGGCTGAACGGATCCTTCGGCGTTGTTTTCAACTGAACCGTTTCAGTCTGAGTTGGTGAGTAATGAGTGTTGCGTTCGCAGGTAATTCGACTACGAGTCCGTCGCGCGAAGCCGGGCCACTGCGGGTGATGATCGTCGACGACTCCGTCGTCATTCGCGGTCTGATCTCGCGCTGGGTCGGTGCCGAGCACGACATGGAGGTCGCTGCCTCGCTGCGCACCGGGCTCGAAGCGGTCAACCAGATCGAACGCATCAGTCCCGACGTTGCCGTGCTCGACATCGAAATGCCCGAGCTCGACGGCATCTCGGCGCTGCCGCAACTGCTGGCGAAGAAGCGAGATCTCGTCATCATCATGGCCTCGACGCTGACCCGCCGCAACGCGGAGATCAGCTTCAAGGCGCTGTCGCTCGGCGCTGCCGACTACATTCCGAAGCCGGAATCGACGCGCGAGGCGTCGGCCGCGGACATCTTCCACCACGACCTGATCCAGAAGATCCGTCACCTCGGTGCGCGGCTGCGCAGGAAGTCTGCGGTCGCGAGCCCGCCGCTGGCGCCCGCGAGCCCAGCTCCCGCCGCGCGCGGACTGATTCCGCGGCCTGCCTCGCCCGCACCGGCCCCGGCCCTGCATGCCCTGTCGTCGGGGCCGCTGACCACGCGTCCGTTCTCGACCCAGGCTCCGAAGGTGCTGCTGATCGGCTCCTCGACCGGTGGCCCGCAGGCGCTGATGGCACTCGTCACCGAGCTCGGCCCGGTGATCGATCGCGTCCCGGTCCTGATCACCCAGCACATGCCACCGACGTTCACCACCATTCTCGCCGAACATCTGGCGCGTTCGAGCCGCAAGCCGGCAGCCGAGGCGGTCGACGGCGAGCCGGTCAAGCCGGGGCGCATCTACCTCGCGCCCGGTGGCAAGCACATGCGCGTCGTGCGCAATGGCGCAGACGTCGCGATCGCGCTCGATGATGGCCCCGCCGTCAATTTCTGCAAACCCGCGGTCGATCCGCTCTTCACCTCCGCCATCGACATCTGGCACGGCAGCATCCTCTCCGTGATCCTGACCGGCATGGGCTCGGACGGCATGCGCGGCGGCAAGGACATCGTCGCGGCCGGCGGCAGTGTGATCGCGCAGGATGAAGCCTCGAGCGTGGTGTGGGGCATGCCGGGCGCGGCCGCCAATGCCGGCATCTGCGCGGCGATCCTGCCGCTCAACCAGATCGGCGCCAAGGTCAACCGCCTGTTCGCGGGAGACCGCTCGTGACGCCAACGGACTATGAGTATCTGCGTAAGTTTCTGAAAGAACGGTCCGGTCTCGATCTCTCCGCCGACAAGCAGTATCTGGTCGAAAGCCGGTTGCTGCCGCTCGCGCGCAAGGCGAGCCTGCCGGGCATCCCCGATCTCGTTCTCAAGATCAGGAACGGTGACGGCCGGCTTGCGACCGACGTGGTCGAGGCCATGACCACCAACGAGACCTTCTTCTTTCGAGACAAGATCCCGTTCGATCATCTGCGCGAGACCATCATGCCCGGCCTGATCCAGGCCCGTGCCGCGCGCAGATCGCTGCGCATCTGGTCGGCGGCCTCCTCGACGGGGCAGGAGCCTTATTCGATCGCGATGTGCCTGAAGGAGATGGGCGCTTCGCTCGCCGGCTGGCGTATCGAGATTGTCGCGACCGACTTGTCGCAGGAGGTGCTGGAGAAATCCAAGGCCGGCGTCTACAGCCAGTTCGAGGTGCAGCGCGGCTTGCCGATCCAGCTGCTGATGAAATACTTCACGCAAGCAGGCGACACCTGGCAGCTCAATTCCGATGTCCGTTCGATGGTGCAGTTCCGCCAGCTCAATCTGCTGCAGGACTTCTCCCATCTCGGCACCTTCGACATCATCTTCTGCCGCAACGTGCTGATCTATTTCGACCAGGATACCAAGGCCGTGATCTTCGAGCGTATGGGGAAGGGCCTGGAAGTTGACGGCACGCTGCTGCTGGGCGCTGCCGAATCCGTCGTCGGCATCACCGACGCCTTCCGTCCCGTCGCCGACCGCCGCGGCCTCTACCAACTCAATCCCGCGCGCTCCGGCCGCCCGATGGGCGGACTGATGCCGCAGCCGCTGAAGATTGCCGCAGCGCGGTGAGATGCGCTTCACCTCACCCCGCTTGCGGGGAGAGGAATAGTATTTCACAAAATCGCGTGCGGCAGAAACCGCGAGCTGTTGCCGGTGATCGGGCTCTCGTCTTCGCGGATCGACAGGCCGCACGGCTCGTGGTTGACCAGCCAGCTTCCGACCACCGGATAGAATCCTGAAAAGTTCGGCAGCGGCGAGAGCGCCTGGCGCACGAAACCTTCGGCGCCGTAAGGGCCTGTATGCGCGTCAAGCGAGACACCGGCCGAGACCAGCGTGACGTTGGCGCCTTCACGCGACAGCAGCGGCTTGCGCACATAGGAGCTGCCGAGTTCGGCTGTGCGCGGATCGTCCTCGAAGAACGCCGGCAGCAGGTTGGGATGGTTGGGAAACATCTCCCATAGCAGCGGCAGGATACCTTTGTTGGAGAGCACCGCCTTCCACGGCGGCTCGATCCAGCGGGTCGGGACCTCCGCGAGCCTTGCGCCGAAGGCGTCGTGGAACATCCATTCCCAGGGGTAGAGCTTGAAGGCGAGCGCGATGTCGCGGTCGTCGAGGTCGACGAAGCCACCGGCATCGCGCCAGCCGATCTCCTCGATGTCGAGCAGCGTGGTCGGCAGTCCCGCCTGGCGCGCAGTGTCCTCGAGATAGGCGAGCGTGCCGACGTCTTCCTCGTTGCCGGTGGTTCCAGT
The DNA here is from genome assembly GCF_049993385.1 of Bradyrhizobium sp. McL0616. Classification (NCBI taxonomy): domain Bacteria; kingdom Pseudomonadati; phylum Pseudomonadota; class Alphaproteobacteria; order Hyphomicrobiales; family Nitrobacteraceae; genus Bradyrhizobium; species Bradyrhizobium sp. McL0616. Next base: position 7,266,495 of record NZ_CP188255.1, on the reverse strand, counting down.
CAGATGCAGATGACGGCCCGCACCGATCGCCTTCCACGCCTCGATCAACCGCTCATGGATGGAATTGAACTGGTCGGCGCGCGCGGGGACGATGCGCCGCTCGATCGCTTGCTCCAGCCAGGTCCATTGAAACACCGCGGCCTCGAAGATCGAGGTCGGCGTGTCCGCGTTGTATTCAAGCAGTTTTGCAGGCGTCTCGCCGTCGAATTTCAGGTCGAGCCGGCCGTACAAGCTGCGGTCGTCGCGCTCCCAACTCTCCGCGATCAAATTCCAGAACGCTTCCGGAACCTTCAAACGCCGCAAGTGCCGCTCGTCGCGGATCACGCGGCCAGCAAGCTCCAGGCACATAGCGTCGATCTCGCCGGTCGGCGTCTCGATGCCGCGCTCGATCTCGTCGAGTGTGAAGGCGTAATAGGCGCGCTCGTCCCAATAGCGTTCGCCATCGATGGTGTGGAACGCAAAACCGCATTGTTCGGCAGTCTGTTGCCAGTCGTCGCGTTCGGGACAGACGATACGTTGCATGTGTCAGCCGCCGCCGTGACCGTGGCCGCCATGACCGTGACCAGAATGGCCGTGCCCGTGCATGTGATGCAGCGTGCTGCCGAAGCCGCCATAGGTCGGTCGGCAATAGGGCCTGCCGTCGAGGCCTGGAACGGCTTCGAGCCCGGAGCCGCAAGCGCGCTCGCGCTTCGCGAACCCCATCGAGACCGCACTGACCGCGGCGGTGCCCATCAGGGTAAGCACGACCCTTCGCGAACGCTTCATTCGATGATCCTCCGGCGCCAGCTAAGCAGAGCCGCGAGAAATGGTGAATTCACAAACCCGCGCCTCAGCCGCCACCCGAGAAGCCATGCGCAAACGCGCCGAAGCCGCCGCGCGTGACGCCGCCGTAGCCCGAATCGGACGAGGTCCCCGACGAGGAATGGCTCGAGGAGTCGCTGCTGAAGAAGCTCGACCGCGACGACCAGTGCGAGCTGCCGGACGAGCTGTGGCTGCTGTCACAGTTGGCGGTCGTCTGTGCCGGCGTCGCCGCGACGGGGACTGACGCCCCGGGAGGAGGGGCATCGCAATTTGGCCGGGGCATCAGCGTGAAGGCGGTGCTACCGACCGCGATCGTGCCCATCACCAGCAGCGCGACATGGCGCGAGCGTTTCACCGGCTCCCGCGGTGTCGACGACACCGGCGCCGGCCGGCGCTTGCCAAAATCCTTGGTGGGAGGCTTCGCGGTCATGATCAGTAGATCATGCAGGCGGCATTCAGGAGGCCCGCGGCGAGCGAAGACAGGCCGAGCCAGATCGCTGGTGCAAGCTCGCCGGCGGCGATCTGCCCCGACAGGTTCGGCACCGGGATCTTGACGAGATAGAACACGGCGACCTGCACGATCAGCGCGATGATGGCCCAGATCAGGCAGTCCAGCACATTGGCCGAATGCGCGATCGCGCTGAACAGCGGTGCCACGAAGCCGAGCAGGCTGAGGCCGAGCGCCAGCGCAGCGGCCGCGTCGTTGTCGCGGATGAGTTGGAACTCGTTGTGGGGCGTGATCCGCGTGTAGACGAACAGATACGCCACTATCGCGATCAGGCCGGTGCAGAAATAGACCAGGAAGGCGGGCAAGCCGGCGAGCGATTGCAGGATCATGGGGAGGTCCGACGTTGACGGTGCGAATTCTGGCACGATCGCTTAGTCGCCGCACCGGGCGGATAGGTTCGATCCCCAGAAACCAACCGGCTCGCCGGCGGATTCCGGGCACTGCACAAATTTTCGGGCCGTGTGAGACATGCTTCACAAATGCGTCTCGAGGTTGCGTGTGATAGTCTGGGGCATTGATGCTATGCTGCCGCAAGCCACGCTAATTCGAGGGATTTTTCGTTCAGCTAGAAATCTTGTTGAGTGAGGCTCAAAATGCCTGCTGCCGAATACGAAGATTTCGAGCTAGAGATCGGCTCCGATCTGCCCGTGGGCGGCGGCCCTCAGCAATATTACGGCCGGGTCATCAGGTCGCCGGCCGGCGAGGCGCCGAAGAGCCAGGTGAAGTTCTGGTTCTCCGCACCCGGCGAACTGGCCAAGCTGCGCGGCGAGCTGGAAAACGCCGTCCTGGAGATCGACGAGAAAAATTACCAGGGGCCGACGACGCGCGGGGAGCAGGTGCTGCGGGATTTCGGGCGCGGGGTGTTTCGCAGCGTCTTCACCGACGTCCCGTCGATCCAGCGCATCTACGAACGCAGCAAGGGCGCGGCCCAGGATCTGAGGATCAAGCTGCGCATCGAGGCGGCCGACCTTGCGGGCCTGCCCTGGGAATATCTCTACGACGAAGACGACATGCCCGGCTTCGTCAGCCTCACGCGCCCCATCGTGCGCTATCTCGAGACGGCGGGCGGCGTTAGCCGGATGGGCGTCAAGGGACCGCTGCGCATCCTCGGCATGATCTCCGATCCCTCGACCAGCGAGTGGCCCAAGCTCAACGTCGTCAAGGAGCGCGACCGCATCAACAAGGGCATCGATGCGCTCCAGCACGAAGGCAAGGTCGATTTCCAGTGGGTCCCGGGCGGGACCGGAAAAGACCTGATGAAGAAGCTTCTGGAAGGTGACTGGCACATCTTCCATTTCATCGGCCATGGCGGCGTCGAGGAAGCCTTGCCCGGAGCGGGTACCTCTGGCTTCGTCGTCATGGTCGACGAGGACGGCAAGCCGGTGAAGAAGTTCGCCACCGACCTCGCGATGATGCTGACGGGCGCGCGGCGGAGCATGCGCCTGATCGTGCTCAATTGCTGCGAGAGCGCCAGGATCAATGTCGGCGATCGCTTCGGCAATCCGGCGATCGGGCTGATGAAGACGGGATGGCTGCCCGCCGTGGTCGCGATGCAGTTTCCGATCACCGACAATGCCGCGATTTCGATGTCGGAGGGATTTTACGCCGCGCTGGCCGGTAATCATCCGATCGACGATGCGGTCACGCTCGCACGCAAATTCATCCAGGAAAAATCCCGGGTCGAATGGGGAATCCCGGTCCTCTACATGCGCTCGCCCGACGGTCGGATTTTTGACGTCGAAGCCCAGTCGCTACCAGTGCCTCCGGCCGAAGCGGCGCGCCTCTCGAAGGAAATGCTGCGGCAGCGGCGCGACGAATTCATGGAGGCGCTCGCGGTCAGTGCTGCCACGACCGAGGCGCTGGAGGATCTGACCCGGCGCGGGCAGGAGCTGCACGGCCTGCTCGCCGATGATTCCGAACTCTCGGTGCGGCTCGCAAAGGTCTATTTCGATCTCGGCACGCTTCAGCACAAGCAGAAGCAGATTCCGAAGGCGGCCGCGAGCTTTGCCTACATGCTGAAGCTCGATCCGGCGAAGCCCGAATATTTCGTGCGCAGGGCCAATTTCAACGTGACGGTCGGTCTCTACGAGAACGCGCTCAACGACATCACCGAAGCGATCAAGCTCAAGCCGAAGAATCCGGAATTCTACTGGATCAAGGGCATCGTCAGCATGACGGCGGCCGGCACCGACGACAAGCGCGGCTATCTCGAGGAGGCGATCAAGGCCTTCGGCACGGCGATCGCGACGAATGAGAACGAGCCGAAATATCTGGTGTCGCGGGCCAATGCCTTTGTCCAGATCAAGGACGTGGCGAAGGCCCAAAGCGATATGGACAGCGCGATTGCGCTTGCACCCGACAACATCGATCTCCTGGTCCAGAAAGCCAAGATGGTCGCCCAGGCTGCATAATTCTCGCACGACCGCCGGATGCTGCGGCGTCCGGTACGTCTTCATCAGCGAACCCTAGCAATAGGAGTTCACCGTGACGCTCGATAATGTCGTAGAGCCCCTGAATGCGATCTTCGGGTCCTTCGGCGGACCGCTTCTCGTCGTGCTGTTCTACTGGTTCAGGTTCCATACGCTGAAGGGCACGCGCTCGTTCACGACAAAGCCCTTATTCTTCTTTGGTGTCGCCGCCTTCATCACGCCGTTCATGATCGTGTACGCGCTGCTTCCGCACAAGCTGTCGCCGCTTGCCGCGATTTGGCTTCTGATCTTGGTCTGGCGCATTCCCGTTATTCCGGCGCGGTGGCGAAGCTTTTGTCAGGAGCTGGCCGGAATTCCTGCAAGCGCGCTCACGCTGCGCGACCAGCTGGCCGCAGCGCCGTTCCAGGTCCATTTGGACGATATGCCGAGCCTTCAGCGCAAGCTCGCCAGGGTCGGCTACCAGATCGACGACTTTCGAGCCGTGCAATCGACCGCCATCCAGTCGCGCTTGCTGAAGATCTCGGCTCTCATGCTGCACCTCGAGGGGTGGGCCGGAAGCAGCGAGAGCTTCATGGAGCGCAACTCCGACGTCCATGCGGAGCTGCTGGCGGTCTATGACGCGCTGTGCTTCCGCACCGTCCGGGTGCTCAAGAGCTGCGCCGAGGTCTACGGCGCGATCATGGAAGACAGCCAGGTCGAGCCGGACGACTGGCAGGCACTCGACCAGCTCTCGACCCGCCACAGCGCGGTCAGCCAGCTTCAACTGGCCGCCCAGACGGCGGCGGGATGCATGCTGGAAGACCTTCGCAAGGACATGGATTCGCTGCTCAACAATCTTCTGCTGTTCGCCGCGCGCGCGGCGCTCGCCGGCGAATGGACGCTCGGCCGCAGCAAGCGAAGGCTGGGCGCGATCGGCTTCACGCTGGAGCCGTCCCCGCCCGGCATCGTGAAGTTCGTGGCGACCGTTGCGGCTTTCACCTTCGTTTGGTGCCTCCTGTGGCTGCTCGGATCGGGCAAGATCATTCAAGTACCTGGAGATCAAGCCGCCGGTGTGCTGCGGACTCTGGTCACGACTCCTCTGCAGTTCATCCTGAATTTCTGGCTGATCTACTATTTCAAGCGGTACTACGGGTTTGCGAACGAAACGATCTTCGGGCGGCTCCCGGTGGGATTCATCCTCTCGATCGGTCTCTGTAGTGCCCTGATCTTCTTCCCGATCCAGGCGATATTCGATTTCTACCAGTTTCCCGATCGACCCTATCCCGACGTCGTGCTGCGCGAGCTGCCGCTTCTGATCTTCCCATGGGGCGTCGGAGCGATGACGGCCCTGCTGGTGCAGGATTCGACGTGGGGCAGGCGGTCGCGGAAGACGCGGCAGATGAGAGACGGTCTCGTCTTCGGCGGCGGCATGACGGTGATGCTGTGGATGCTGCTGGTCATCCACCAGATCGTCCCGATGCCGGTGATGGAAATCGTCGACGACGTCTCCGGATGGGCGTTCTTCGCATCCTTCGTGCTTCCGACCTTCGCGTTCGGCTTCATCATCGGCTACGCGATGGTCGGACGGCTACGCGAGGCGGCGGCGCGTTGTCCGGTTTGGAAGGCGGACCTGGCGACCCCGTCCCTCGCCCGCGTCTGATCGGGTTGGGGCGCGCTGGACCTCGTCACCTACACAGGCCCAAAAAACAAAACCCCGCCATTTGCGGCGGGGTCCAGGCTGGGAGGAGCAAGCCCCGAAGGGCTCGCGACGTAAATGGATCAGGCGGGGATGCGCTCTTCGACCTCGTGCGGCTCGCGCAGCACGTAGCCGCGGCCCCACACGGTCTCGATGAAGTTGCGGCCCTCCGAGGCGTTGGCGAGCTTCTTGCGGAGCTTGCAGATGAAGACGTCGATGATCTTCAGCTCGGGCTCGTCCATGCCGCCATAGAGGTGGTTGAGGAACATTTCCTTGGTGAGGGTCGTACCCTTGCGGAGCGAGAGCAGCTCCAGCATCTGGTATTCCTTGCCGGTCAGGTGCACGCGCTGGCCGCCGACTTCGACCGTCTTGGTGTCGAGGTTGACGACGAGGTCGCCGGTCTGGATGACCGACTGGGCGTGGCCCTTGGACCGGCGCACGATGGCGTGGATGCGGGCGACCAGTTCGTCCTTGTGGAAGGGTTTGGTCATGTAGTCGTCGGCGCCGACGCCGAGACCCTTGACCTTGTCCTCGATGCCGGCGAGGCCGGAGAGGATCAGGATTGGTGTCTTGATCTTGGAGACCCGAAGCTGCTTGAGCACGTCGTAGCCGGACATGTCGGGCAGGTTGAGGTCGAGAAGGATAATGTCGTAATCGTATAATTTACCGAGATCGACGCCTTCTTCCCCCAAATCGGTCGTGTAGACGTTGAAGCTCTCAGACTTCAGCATCAGCTCGATCGACTGCGCGACGGCGCTGTCATCTTCAATCAGCAAAACGCGCATGCCAGTTCCCCATAGTCGCCGCTCCTGGGCGTCAGGTCGGCCGCATTCGCGGCACTCAACAAAACGCCTTTGAACAACTGATTCGGATCCTGACGAAAGATGGTTAACAAAATCTGATTCTGGAACGCAAGCCCCGCGGTGCAATTTTTCTCGAATCGCCCTAAGGTGTTGCGCGCGAAGCAGCTTTCATCGTCCAATTCCGCTCAAGTTCCACTTTAAGAGACGGGCCTAACCGACTCCCGCGACTCAGCCTTCTTCTGAAGGGGAGCCACGCTCAGTCACAAAGACAGTGACGCAATGATTAACGATGCGGGTAAACACGAAGTTAAGCGCCGTTCAGAAATATGGCGAAATTTAAGAGTTTCGCCGTGAAGGCCCCTCTCATGAAGGCGTGCTCCTTATGAAGGCTCTTGCCGAGCAGATCGGCGATATCGACGGCGTCAATATTTATGGCCGTGTGGTCGGCGTGCGCGGCCTGATGGTCGAGGTGGCCGGCCCGATCCACGCGATGTCGGTCGGCGCGCGGCTCGTGATCGAGACCGGCGCCAACCGTTCCATCCCCTGCGAGGTGATCGGCTTCTCCGGCAACAATGCCGTCGTGATGCCGTTCGCCGGCCTCGACGGTGTGCGCCGCGGCTGCAAGGCTGTGATCGCCAATGCGGCCAATCAGGTACGTCCGTCGTCGGCGTGGCTCGGCCGCGTCGTTAACGCATTGGGCGAGCCGATCGACGGCAAGGGGCCGTTGCCGCAAGGCGCTTCGCCAATGCCGTTCCGCAATTCGCCGCCCCCGGCGCATTCGCGCAAGCGCGTCGGCGCCCCGCTCGATCTCGGCGTGCGCGCGATGAACACCTTCCTCACTTGCTGCCGCGGCCAGCGCATGGGCATTTTCGCAGGTTCCGGCGTCGGCAAATCGGTGCTGCTCTCGATGCTGGCGCGCAACGTCGATGCCGACATCAGCGTCATCGGCCTAATCGGCGAACGCGGCCGCGAGGTGCAGGAATTCTTGCAGGACGACCTCGGCGAGGAGGGGCTGGCCCGCTCCGTCGTGGTGGTCGCAACCTCCGACGAGCCGGCCCTGATGCGGCGGCAGGCCGCGTATCTGACGCTCGCGGTCGCCGAATATTTTCGCGACGAGGACCAGGACGTGCTCTGCCTGATGGACTCGGTGACGCGCTTCGCCATGGCCCAGCGTGAGATCGGGCTGTCCGCCGGAGAGCCGCCGACCGCCAAGGGCTACACGCCCACCGTCTTCACCGAGCTGCCGAAGCTGCTGGAGCGTGCCGGTCCCGGCCTCGGCGAGGGTGCCATCACCGCGATCTTCACAGTGCTGGTCGACGGTGACGACCATAACGAGCCGATCGCCGACGCCGTCCGCGGCATCCTCGACGGCCACATCGTGATGCAGCGCTCGATCGCCGAGCGCGGCCGCTACCCCGCCATCAACATCCTCAAATCGGTCTCCCGCACCATGCCGAAATCGGCCGATCCGCAGTTCTGGCCGACCATTCAGCGGGCGCGTCAGGTGATGGCGACCTATGCCGACATGGAGGAACTGATCCGGCTGGGCGCCTACCGGGCCGGCTCCAGCCCCGAGGTCGACGAGGCGATCCGCCTGCACGAGCCGCTGGAGGCCTTCCTGCGCCAGCGCAAGGACGAAAATGCCTCGCTGGCCGACGGCTACCGCCAGTTGGCGCAAATCCTCGGTAATTTGGAAACGGAACGCTAACTTTGTCCCGTCATCATCCGATCTCTAGCAAAGCCGGTCTTGGCCCTAGTCGGGCCTGTGGGGAGACCGGTGTCGTCCCACGGGCAGCTAAGGGACTTCTGGGGAGTACGAGTCGATGAAGTCACGTGATACCCTCATTCGCCTGAAGAAGTTTCAGGTCGACGAGAAGCGCCGCCGGGTCGCCCAGATCGAGTCCATGATTGCCGACTTCCAGCGGATGTCGGTCGATCTCGAACGGGAGATCCAGACCGAGCAGGACCGCGCCGGGATCAACGATCCCTCGCATTTCGCCTATCCGACCTATGCCAAGGCCGCCATCCAGCGCCGCGAGAACCTGACCCGCTCAGCCGACGAGCTGAAGGGCCAGCTCGAGGATGCCAAGGCTGCCCTTGGGGAGGCCTTCGAGGAACTGAAGAAGGTCGAGCTGCTGGACGAGCGTGATCAGGCCCGCGAGCGCGCCGAGGAAAACGCCCGCGAGCAGGCCGATCTCGACAGCATCGGCCTGATGCGCGCTCGTATGGGCGCCATCGCCTGAAGACAGCCTGCGGTCAAATCCGCCGTGAAATTTGCGAGCCCGGACCCGCATGGTCCGGGTTTTTGCATTTGCTGTCCACAGTGTGGCGCGCGGCCCCTTGGTGACGGGCTTTGCCGCGCGCTATGGTAGCGGGGTGTTAGGGTCCGCGCGGGATGCGACGAGGCCTGCGCGTTGGGGGGCTGAATGCTGACGCCAGCAGAGCTGGTCGGGCTGATTGAGGAGGTGGCGAAGCGCGACCAGGCCGCGTTCGAGCGCCTCTATGGCGCCACGCGCGCGAAACTCTATGGCGTTGTGCTCCGTATCTTGCGCCGACAGGATCTCGCAGAGGAGGTCGTTCAGGAGACCTACGTCAAGATCTGGAGCAGCGCCGGCCAGTTCAATCCGGCGCTGTCGTCGCCGATCACGTGGATGGCGTCGATCGCGCGCAACCGCGCCATCGACATCGTGCGCAAGAAGACGGAAGCCTCCATCGAGGAGGAGCCTCAGGCGATGGAGGTCGCCGCAGACAGTCCCGATCCCCTGGCGCGCCGGGAGATGTCCGAGGAGTTGAAGCGGCTCCTGGAATGTATTGGCCGGCTCGAGCCAGATCGTCAGCGGCTCGTGCTTCTCGCCTATTACAACGGTTGGAGCCGCGAGCAATTGGCGGAAAAATTCGCCGCGCCCGTCAACACGGTGAAGACGTGGCTACGGCGCAGCATGTTGGATATCCGGGAGTGCCTCGGACTATGAGGACCGGATCAGCGAGGATGGTTTTGGACTGCAATTGATGGCCTATAGCGAGGACCATATCGCGCTCGCCGCGGAATACGCGCTCGGCACACTCGACCCCGACGAGCGCGCGCAGGTCGCGACCATGATGGCGGTGGACCAGGAGTTCGCCGCCATCGTGCAGGCGTGGGAATTCCGGCTCGGCGCCCTCAACCAGATGGTCGGCACGATCGAGCCGCGGCCGATCGTGTGGGAGAACATCAGGCGCGAGATCGCGCGGATGTCAGCATCGCAAGACTCATTGCAGGACTCATTGCAGGGCTCACAGCAAGACACGTCGCAGGAGCCGCCGGTGCTGTCGGACGCGCCGCCGCCGTCTCTGCCGGAGTTTCATACACCGGAGTCGTCATCGCCAGAGCCTGCATCGCTGGACGTGCAGCAGCCGGCGCCGCCCCAATCCAACTCCGATGCCATTCCGATTTTCCCGTCGCAATTCGTGCCGCAGACCCATGCGCCTGACCCGCGCGTCGTGCCTGTTACGCAGGTGCCAATCGTCGACGACACCAACGTGGTCTATCTCGAGAGCCGCGTGAAGCGCTGGCGCAATGTCGCCTCCGCCGTGGGCGCGCTCGCGGCCGCGCTGCTGGTGACGCTATCGCTTCAGATCTTCTCGCCGGATGCGCTGCCCGGCGCGCTACGTCCCGCACAGCGCATCCAGACGGTCGAGGTGAAGACACCGGCCGCGCCGTTGTCAGCACCTGGGCAATATGTTGCGCTGTTGCAGGGTCAGAGCGGCGGCCCCGCCTTCATCCTCACCATCGACGGCGCGACCAAGAATTTCACGGTGCGCAAGGTCGGCGCGACGCCGGAGCCGGGCAAGAGCTTCGAGCTGTGGCTGATCTCCGACAAACTGCCGCGCCCGCGGTCGCTCGGTGTGATCGGCGGCGGTGATTTCACCGCGCGTCCGGTGCTCGCCGGCTACGATGCCGACCTCGTCAACGGCGCGACCTACGCCGTCACAGTCGAGCAGTCGGGCGGTTCGCCCAGCGGCCAGCCGACCTCGGCGCCAGTCTTTTCCGGCAAGCTCATCGAGACGGTCCCGCCGTCCCAGCCGCAGGCGCCCGCGAAGAAGTAGGGCTGTCGTAGCCAGGATGCGCGCAGCGCAATCCGGGGCCACCGTGCCGCATTCCGCGTTGCTCGATTCGGGCTACAAAGCGCAGCTCTGTCGCCAGGGTCCACCTCGTCGTCGCAATCCGACAAGTCAGGCTAAAACTGCCCCCGATTTGAACCTTCGCGCATTCCGCGGCGTCAAATCCCCGGAATTTACAGTCGGCGCCGCCGATCATGGTGCCGGAGAGGGGGTAGAAGTCAGATGGATGCAGTCAAGCCGCCGGGCATCTTCATTCACCAATATGCGGGCCTGCCGCACGGCCCAGCCTTTGAGCACTGGCGCGACAGGGCCTTCGGTGCCTGTGGCCTCGATATCGGGCCCAGCCATGGCGACAGCATCGATTGCCGGCTCCAGATCAGCGTGGTCGACAATATTGCGCTGGCCATTCCCGAAGGCGCCTCCGCGCAATACTCGCGCACGCAGAGCTTGCTTGCCGACGGCAGCGACGATCTCGTGCTGATCGCTGCGCATGCCGGCCTCGTCCGCGTCGGGCAGAACGGTCATAGCGTCGAGCTCGCGCCGGCGCAGATGGTGCTCGTCGACATGGGCGTCACCGGCAGCGTCGGCCACAGCGACGAAGACCGCTTCACCACCATCCGCATGCCGCGCCGCGCGCTGCTCGACATCAATCCACGCGCCGAGGAGAAGCTGTCCCAGGTGCTCTCTGACGGTGCGGTCGCCGAAACCATCTTCCGCTACCACGGGCTTGCCGCGCATCACGCGCCGCATCTCGACGCCGTGGGCCAGCGCCTCACCGCGCAGCACATGGTCGATCTCGTCGGTCTCCTGCTTGGCACCGATGCCGAGCACGCAGCGCTCGCACGCGGCCGGGGACATGCGGCGGCCCGTCTCGATCTCATGCGCGCCGATGTGATGGCAGCCCTCGGTCGCAACGATCTCTGCCTGTCGGAGGTCGCGACGCGCTCGGGGCTCAGCCCGCGCCAGGCGCAGCGGCTGTTCGAGCAGGCCGGCACCACCTTCACCGAATTCGTGCTGGAGCAGCGGTTGCTGCTCGCGCGAAAGCTGCTCGCTGATCTTCGCGCCAGGACACGCAAGATCAGCGACATCGCGCATTCGTCGGGCTTCTCCGATCTGTCCTATTTCAACCGCGCCTTCCGCAAGCGCTTTGGTACGACGCCGTCGGAACTGCGCGAGGCCTGAGGGCAGCGATTTTGTGCAGCGGTGCGGCGCCGCCGCAGTTGGTCGATCCGGTCGAATGAGCTATATCTGTCCGCACGGGACAGATCGCCGGATTCCCTGGAACAGCGAAGTCAACGGAACGAAGTCAACGGACATGGCGCGTATCGTCGTGCTCGGCGCAGGGTTTGCAGGCCTGTGGGCGGCCATCGGCGCCGCGCGCAAGCGCGACGAGATCGGCGCTGACGGCGACATCGAGATCCGGGTCGTCGACCGCAATCCCTATCACAACATCCGCGTGCGCAATTACGAGGCCGATCTCAGCGAGGTCGCGATTCCGCTTGCGCAACTGCTCGATCCGATCGGCGTCGTCCATGGCATCGGCGAGGTAGAAGCCATCGATCCGGTGCGTCGCCGGATCTCGCTGGTGACGAGCGGCGGCGAGGAGATACTGGCCTATGACCGGCTCGTACTGGCGCTCGGCAGCGAAGTGATGCGGCCGGATATTCCGGGCCTTGCCGCGCATGCGTTCGATGTCGATACCTATGCTGCGGCGCTCCGCTTCGAGGATCATCTCACGTCGCTCGGGCGTAGCGCGCCCTCGCCGGGGCGTTCGACGGTCGTGGTGGTCGGTGCTGGCTTCACCGGCATCGAGGTCGCGGCCGAGATGCCGGACAGGCTGGCGCGCGCCGGCGTTACCGGCAGCCGCCGCATCGTCCTGGTCGATCCCAATCCGGCCGTCGGCGCCACCATCGGCGCGCATGCGCGTCCCGTCATCGAGACGGCGCTGGCCTCGCTCGACGTCGAGACACGGCTCGGCGTGCGCGTCGCGTCCGTCGAGGCCACAGGCATCCACCTGAGTTCGGGCGAGTTCATTCCGACGCAGACGGTGATCTGGTGCGCCGGGATGCGCGCGAGCCCGCTGGCGACGAGTTTTGCGAGCGGTCGCGATCGCCTCGGGCGGCTGCTGGTCGATCCCTTCATGCGGGTTGCGGACGTATCGGGTGTATTCGCGGCCGGCGACGTCGCCTCCAGCGTGGTCGACGGTCTGCATCCGACGGTGATGTCCTGCCAGTTCGCCCGCCCCATGGGCCGCTTCGCCGGCCACAACGTCGTGGCCGATCTCGCCGGCCTGCCGATGTTGCCGCTGCGGGTCGACTGGTACGTGACCGTGCTCGATCTCGGCGGCTGGGGCGCGCTCTATACGGAAGGGTGGGATCGCGAACTGCGTGCGTCGGGTGCCGCCGCGAAAGCGACCAAGCAGACCATCAACCGCAAGCGCATCTATCCGCCGCTCAGCGGCAGCAAGGACGAGCTGTTCGCGGCTGCTGCGCCGACGGTGCAGGCGCCGCCGCCGGCTTATGGGGCGCGGTAATCACTTCCGTCATTGCGAACGCAGCGAAGCAATCCTCCGCGGCGGCAGTCTGGATTGCTTCGCTGCGCTCGCAATGATGAGATACCCCAGACATGAGAAAGCGCCCGTGGGGGGCGGGCGCTTTCTGTAGTCGACTTGGGGTTGGGGTCGTCTACATATCCACGTGGCGACTTTGGGGGGCTGGTAAAGAGCCGCGTGAATTCAAAAAACTCGTCAGAACTCCTTAGCGAACGACCGATGCGTTCGAGCTGGTGATCACAACCGGCTTGCCGGCCTTGATGACGCGGGCAGTCTGGGTCAGGCCGTCGTCCGAACCCGAGCGTGCCGTGATGCCGAAGCCTGCCACCGCGATCCCTGCGACGAGGGCCACGACCACGATCTTCAGGTGGGTCGAGCGATCTGCGCTGTAAATCGAGTGGTTCATGGAAGGCTCCTGCCACCATCTACCCGAAGTAGTCGCCACCTTGTTTAGGCAGGTTCATGCTTCCGGTGACCAACAACCTAGTATTGGGGGGATTCGTTCCCAAGAGGCGATCACAAGAGCGTGACAGGATGTGAAAGATCGCGATCAAAAGCGCCCCTTGATCGTGCGATTTCGTAATTATTTCAATGCTATAATGTGCTTGCAGGGTGCCTTGTCAGCATTTGGTCGACAAGGCGCCAGGAATTCAAAAACCATTTGCATGTGGCCGAAAAACACACGGCTTCTTAAGGCAAATCAGATGCTTCCGACCGTTTTCAGCCTCGCCCTGGGGTGAATTTCGGCCTGGGACAGCACCGTGGTCTGGGCTCGGAACCGTTCGACGAGAGAGCGCACGAAGGGACGAATTGCCGCAGAGGTGACCAGCACCGGCGCCTCGCCTTCGCGGGCGGCGCGCTCGAACGCCTCGCGCACGGCGGTCATGAACTCCGACAGTTTTGAGGGTTGCATGGCGAGGCTGCGCTCTTCGCCTTGGCCGACGATGGATTCGGCAAAGGCCTGTTCCCACCGCGCCGACAGCGCGATCAGCGGCAGATAGCCGTTGTAGGAGGTATTCTGCGCGCAGATCTGGCGGGCCAGACGAGCGCGCACATGTTCGACCATGCTGGCGGGATTGCGCGAGAAGGCGAGCGAATCGGCGATGCCTTCGAGGATGGTCGAGAGATCGCGGATCGAGATGCGTTCGGCGAGCAGCAGTTGCAGCACGCGCTGGATGCCGGAGACCGTGACCTGTCCTGGCACGATGTCCTTGACCAGCTCGCTCTGCTCCTTCGGCAGCTCCTTGAGCAGCTTCTGCACCTCGCCGTAGGACAGCAGATCCGACATGTTGGCCTTGAGCAGCTCGGTGAGGTGGGTCGAGAGCACGGTCGCGGCGTCGACGACGGTGTAGCCCTTGAGCGAGGCCTCCTCCTTGAGACTGGCATCGACCCAGGTCGCGGGCAGGCCGAAGGTCGGCTCTGTGGTGTGGATGCCGGGCACCTGCACCTGGCTGCCGCCGGGATCCATGACCATGAACTGGTTCGGCCAGATCTTGCCGGTGCCGGCGTCGACCTCCTTGATCTTGATGATGTAGGTGTTGGCCTCGAGCTGGACGTTGTCGAGGATGCGCACCGCCGGCATGACAAAGCCCATCTCGATCGCGAGCGAGCGGCGCAGCGCCTTGATCTGCTCGGTGAGGCGGTCGGTGCCGTCGGGACCGTTGACCAGCGGCAAGAGCGCATAGCCGAGCTCGATCTTGAGGTCGTCGATCTTGAGCGCCGCCGAGATCGGCTCCTCGGCCGCAGCGGCACCAGATGCACCCGGCTTTCCCGGAGCAGGTGCGGTCTTTGCAGCTTCGTCAGCCTTGGCAGTCGCCCGGTTGCGGTTGCGGGCGTGCCAGGCGAGCGCGCCGGCGCCGGCGCCGAGCGCGAGGAACGGGATGGTCGGGATGCCCGGCAGCACCGCCAGCACCAGCATGACCGCCGAGGACATCGCCAGCGCCTGCGGATAGCCGGAGAACTGCTTCATCAGAGCCTTGTCGGCAGCACCGGAGACGCCGGCCTTGGAGACGAGCAGGCCGGCCGCGGTCGAGACGATCAGCGCCGGCACCTGGGTGACGAGGCCGTCACCGACGGTCAGCAGCGTGTAGCTGCGGCCTGCGTCGGCAAACGACAGGCCCTGCTGCGCCACGCCGATGATCATGCCGCCGACGACGTTGATGAAGACGATCAAAAGGCCGGCGATGGCATCGCCGCGGACGAATTTCGAGGCACCGTCCATGGCGCCAAAGAAGCCGCTTTCGTCCTCCAGCGTCTTGCGGCGCTCCTTGGCGACCTTCTCGTCGATCAGGCCTGCGGAGAGATCGGCGTCGATCGCCATCTGCTTGCCGGGCATGGCGTCGAGGTGGAAGCGGGCGGCGACTTCGGCGATACGGCCCGAACCCTTGGTGATGACGACGAAGTTGACGATGATCAGGATGGCGAAGACGATGATACCGATGACGAAATTACCGCCCATCACGAAGCTGCCGAAGGCTTCGATGACGTGACCGGCCGCGTCCGTGCCCTCGTGTCCGTGCGACAGGATCAAGCGGGTCGAGGCCATGTTGAGCGACAGCCGCAGCATGGTCGAGATCAGCAGGATGGTCGGGAAGGCGGAGAATTCCAGCGGCGTCTGGATGAACAGCGACGTCATCAGGATCAGGATCGAGAGCGTGATCGAGATCGCCAGGAACAGATCCAGCACGACCGAGGGCAAGGGGAGGATCAGCACCACCAGGATGGTGAGGATGCCGAGCGCCAGCGCGATATCGCCGCGCTTGAGGATGTTGACGATCTCGGTGAGGGTAGGGACGCCGGCGTTGGTGCTGCCTACACCCTGTCCCGCGGTGACATCGACCATCGTAGCTGCTCCCCCGCGCGACTGCCGTCCACGCGCCCCAAACGTCTGCGCGGCGGCCGATGGGCCGCCGTTTCGAAAGTGAGGCACCGCACTGGCGTCCACGGGAGCTCCCGTTCTACGCGGCTGACGACACTCGACTCCACTGGGCAATTTTTGCCCGGTGTATGGTTAGCAAAGGGTTAACAAAGGGCGCGGCAAGAGTGCGGGGCGGGGTGTTTCGGGCCTCCCAGGTCGTGATTCCGGGGCGCGCGAAGCGCGAGCCCGGAACCCATTGTGCGGCGGAGTTGGCGAATGAATGGATTCTCAGATGCGCAATTGCGCATCATAGCTCGCGCTGCACGCGCCCCAGAATGACCAAGACGACCCTACTTCGCCTTCTGCATCTTCGTCACCGTGTACCCCGCCGCCGCCTCCTCGGCCTCGAAGGTCACCTTGTCGCCGACCTTCACCTGCTTGAGCAAAGCGGGGTCCGTGACGCGGTAGACCATGGTCATGGCCTCATCCATGCCGAGGCTCTTGGCGGGGCCGTGCTTCAGCGTGATCTTGCCGGCGCCGGCGTCGATCTTCCTCACCTCGCCGCTGATCGAGGCGCTCTGTGCCGCGACTGCACTGAGGGTCAGGCCCAGCGCCAGCGCGAGCGCTGCGGTCATGCGGGTGATCGGTTTCATGGCTTTCTCCATCGGCTCACTTCACTGTGACGTGGCCGACCATGCCGTAGTCGCGGTGGTCGGGGATCAGGCAGGAAAATTCGAAGGTGCCGGCCTTGGTGAACTTCCAGACGATCTCGGCCGTCTTGTTCAGGCCAAGCCGCACCCCGTTCGGGTCGTCATGCTCCATATGCGGGTGCTTCTTCATCACCTCGGCATGCGCGAGGTTCTCCTTGGGGGTGGCAAGCAGGAATTCGTGGTCCTCCTTGCCGACATTGCGCAGCACGAAGTGGATCTGCTCGCCGCGCTTCACATTGATGTTCGACGGCTCGTAGGACATTTCGCTCAGTGCGATCTCGATGGTGCGCGCCGGCTTTTTGGGGTCACCGGGCTCGCCGGCCGAAAAGGATTCGTGGCCGTGATTTTCGTGCGCGAACGCGGGCGCGATTGTGAGCGCGGCCAGTGCCAAGGCGAGTTTGATCGTCTTCTTCATTGTAGTCTCCAGTTGGTGGTTCATCGAAATGCTCACATCTTCATCTTCTGCATTGGCGTGGCGGGCTGCCGCGCCGGCTCCGCCGCAGGTGAAGCGACCTCGTAGGCGACGGTGCCTTGCGGAAATTGATAGGGGCCGGGGTCGCGGTAATCGTCGTGCGCCATCCCCTCGCGGATCTTCATCACCGTGAACATGCCGCCCATCTCGATCGGTCCGAACTGGCCGGTGCCGGTCATCATCGGCAGCGTGTTGTCGGGCGCGGGCATTTCCATGTTGCCCATTGCCATGCCGGTCGAACCCATCGCCATGCCATCGGGCGCCAGCTTGCCGACGGCCTTGGCGAGATCCTTGCGCGACACGCCGATCATGTTGCGCATGTCGTGGCCCATCGCATTCATGGTGTGATGCGATTTGTGGCAGTGGAACGCCCAGTCGCCGGGATTGTCGGCGAGAACGTCGAACACGCGCACCGCACCAACCGGCACGTCGGTCGTCGTCTCCGGATATTGCGCGCTCTCAGGAATCCAGCCGCCATCGGTGCAGGTCACCGCAAAGCTGTGGCCGTGCAAATGGATGGGGTGGTTGTCCATGCTGAGATTGCCGATGCGCACGCGCACCTTGTCGCCGAGCCTGACCGGCAGCGGATCGATGCCGGGAAACACCCGTGCATTCCAGGTCCACATGTTGAAGTCGGTCATCTCGTTGACCCGCGGCAGATACGTGCCGGGATCGACGCGATAGGTGCTCATCACGAAGACGAAGTCGCGGTCGACGGGACGGAAATTCGGATCGCGAGGATGCACGACGACCATGCCCATCATGCCCATCGCCATCTGCACCATCTCGTCGGAATGCGGGTGGTACATGAAGGTCCCGCTCTTCTTCATCTCGAACTCGTAGACGAAGGTTTTCCCGGGCTCGATGTGCGGCTGGGTCAATCCGCCGACGCCGTCCATGCCGCTCGGCACGATCATGCCGTGCCAGTGCACGCTGGTGTATTCGGGCAATTTGTTGGTGACGAAGATGCGGACCTTGTCGCCTTCCACCGCCTCGATGGTCGGACCGGGCGACTGGCCGTTATAGCCCCACAGATTCACCTTCATGCCTTCGGCGAATTCGCGCACCACGGGCTCGGCGACGAGATGGAATTCCTTCCAGTCGCCGTTCATCCGGAACGGCAGCGTCCAGCCGTTGAGCGTGACCACGGGGCGATAGTCAGGGCCGCTGCTTGGATGCAGCGGCGGCTGCATCACCGCCTTATCCATATGCGCGGCTTCCGGAATCGATGCGGCCTGAACGCGGCCTTGAATCGCGCTTGCGCTGACGAGCGCGGCAGTGCCCAAAAATCCTCGGCGGGAAAACATGCTGGCCTCCATGTCAGTGGCCGCCATCGGCAGGCGCTGCCGCGGCGATAGTGGTGGAATTGTCGCCGCCGGGCGCGGGCGTGCCGCCGCCATTGACGGCAGTCTGCAAGTCGGACTGGGCGAGGAAGAAATTTTGCCTGGCATCGATCGCGCCTCGCATCGAAGCGAGGTGCTGCCGCGCTTCGGTTAGCAGCGCGAAGATGTCGACCTGCATGCTGGAGAAACGCAGCTGCATCTCCTCGGTGATGATCTTTCGCAGAGGCAGGATCTCGCGCTGGTAGTGGGTCGCGATGTCGTAGGTGGACCGGTAGGTGCGGTAAGCATCGCGCGCGTCCGAGCGGACGTTGACGGCGCGCTCGGTCAGGCGGTTGAAAGCGAGATTGTAGGTCTCAGCCGCCTGCCGCACCCGCACCTCGCCGCCGTCGAAGATCGGGATCTGGAATTGCACGTCAAAGCCGCGTTCGCGGAACGGCGCGCCTTCGGGATCCTTGGTGCGGCGGGAGATCCCGGCGAGATCGAGCAGGGTGACGAAGCGCGTTGCCTCGGTGAGGTTCAACGACTTTGCGAGCGCCGTCAGTTCCAGCCGCGTGATCTGGAGATCAATGCGATGAGCGACCGCATCGGCCTCGATCGAGGGCAGCGCCTGCGGCCGGCGCGGCAATGGCGGCAACGCGTTGGGAAGGCGGAAATCGAGGCCGTCGTCCCACAATCCCATCAGCCGCGCCAGCTTTTCGCGCGCGCTCGTCGCCGTCTGCCGCGCGGTGGCGAGATCGGCGGTGGTCTCGGCGTAAAACACCTGCTCGCGGGCCTGGTCGAGCTTGTTGATCGAGCCGGTCTCGCCGAGCTTGACGGCGAGCTGCGCTGTCGATTCCGCCGTCGATTTCGCGTCTGTCAGCAGCAGCACCATCTCGTTGGCGGTGATCGCTCGGACATGGGCGCGGCGCACGTCGGCGGCGAGCCGCAGGGTCGTCAGCGCCGCGCGCAACTGCGCTTGGCGAAAATGGTCGCGTGCGATGTCGGTGCGGAACGGCAACGTCGCCAGCGCCAGGATGTCGCCGACGACCTGGCGCTCGATCTCGCTGGCGCCATTGCCCGAGATTCGCAAGACTGAGAACACCGGATTGGGCGGCAGGCTCTGCTCGACGAGATCAGTCTCGGCCAGCGCCAGTTCGTTATAGGCGGCTTGCAGCCCCTTGTTGTTGAGCAGCGCGATCTGCACGGCTGCATCGGCGCTCAGCGTCCGCGACAGCAGCCCGCGGACAGTGGCGTTGACCGTCTCCGCGCCCTCGGCAGAGCGGACGAAGGCGACATCTTTCTTGATGGTCTGGCTCGTGAGTTCCGAGACCGCATTCATGCCGCTGTCCGGCGAGAACGCGGCGCAGCCGGAAACACTGAGCGCGGGGAAGACGAGCAGGCCCCGCGCGAAATGATGTGCCATGGCGCGCCCCTACTGGTCTTGCTTGGCTTGCGGCGCGGCAGCGCCGTTGCGCTCGCTCCACGGCGCCGGCGTTGCGGGCCGCAGGCCGGTGTAGGGCGCGATCGTCGAACGATAGCCGGCGCGTGCGACCTTGGCCGCGGGATCGGCGGGATCGGCAGCGGTCATTGGCGTCGTGGCCGGCATGCAGCCGGACAGCGCCAGCACTATCACGGCCACTGGCAGCCAATTGATTAGAGAGCCTTGTCCACGCGCCGAAGATGCGGCGGCGGACTTCGCCCCGGAAAGCGTAAGCATGATTCATCCCTGATCTGTCTGGAGACCACAGGTTCTCGCGCGCGAGATGCGCGCTCGGCCTGACGTCGTCGTGTCAGATCAGGCGATGGGGGGGCGATAGAGCAGGGGCGGCGCCTCGCTGTGCAGGCTGGCCACGATCTCGGGCGCGCAGGCGGAGATCGGCTGGAGCGGCTTGGCGACGCTGGGCAAATCGGCTGGCAGCGCGCTTACGCACATCATCGCGCAGCACGGGCCCACCTTGCCCTTGCCATCATGATGATGCGGGGCGGGTGTGTCCTGCGCGGCGGTCTGGTGATGCGCCTGCGTGCCGGCATGGTCATGCGCCACGCTGCTGTCATGGGTGTGGTTCGCCACCACTTGATGATGCACCGGCACGAGATCGGCCAGCAGCGCATCATCAAGGCACGGTGCTGGACCGCTGCCCCAGGCAAGGCTTGCTGCCGGCGCGAGCACGCAGAACAGATAGGCGAGGGCAATGAGGCGCCCCACCCTGATCCGCATCGATCGTGTCAATTGCCGCAACATTCCGCCGACATGCTCTTTGCGCGGCAATGTCGCACACGCAGATTGTAAACTAATGGCAAACCGTGCATCCGCCAAGCTCCTTCTTACCGCAGCGCACCGCGCATGCCCAATATCGCGGCACGATGCTTGACCATGAGGCCATCAGCGAACATGGTCCCGCCGTGCACGCACCAAATCACCCAGGACAAAGACCAGCTTCCTTCACCCCTGACTCCCGTCAGGCCTGGGTGCGGCTCGTCATTGCGCTGATGATCGGCTCGATCGGCGCCGTCGGCATGTGGGCGGTCGTGGTCGTGATCCCGGTGGTGCAGACCGAGTTCGCCGCGACACGTGGTGCGGTGTCGCTCGCCTTCACCCTGATGATGTTCGGCTTCGGCCTCGGCGGCGTGATCGCCGGCAAGATCACCGACCGCTTCGGTATCGTGCAGGCGATGGCGATCAGCATTGCGTTCCTTGGCATCGCCAATTTGCTGGCGGGATTGTCGACGCAGCTTTGGCAGTTCGTCGCGGCCTACTTTCTGATCGGCCTCGGCACCTCGGCGACCTTTGCGCCGCTGATGGCTGAGGCCTCGCACTGGTTCGAGCGCTATCGCGGGCTTGCTGTGACCATCGTCGCGAGCGGCAACTACGTCGCCGGCACGATATGGCCGCCGGTCGTGAGTTTTGGCATGCAGACAATCGGCTGGCGCACCACGCACATCGGCATCGGCATCGTCTGCGCCAGCCTGATGACGATCCTGGTGCTGGTCCTGCGTTCGCAGATGGGCGACGACAAGGTTCGCAATCACGCCAACGCGCCGCCGCCGCGGGTCGACCTCAAGCTCTCGACCAACACGCTGACGGTGCTGCTCTCGATCGCATCCATTGCCTGCTGCGTGGCGATGGCGATGCCGCAGGTGCATATCGTCGCCTATTGCGGCGACCTCGGATTTGGCGTGGCGCGTGGCGCGGAGATGCTGTCGTTGATGATGGCCTGCGGTATCGTCAGCCGCATCGGCTCGGGCTATCTCGCCGACAAGATCGGCGGCATCCCGACGCTGCTGATCGGTTCGGTGGCCCAGGGTTTTGCACTGGTGTTCTATTTGTTCTTCGACAGCCTGACTTCGCTCTATCTGATCTCCGCGATGTTCGGCCTGTTCCAGGGCGGCATCGTGCCGAGCTACGCCATCATCGTGCGCGAGGCGATGCCGGCCAGCGAAGCCGCAACGCGTGTCGGCATCGTGATCTTTGCGTCCGTATTCGGCATGTCCTTCGGCGGCTGGGTCTCGGGCGTTATTTTCGACGCCACTGGCTCCTATGCCGCCGCCTTCGCCAACGGCGTGGTCTGGAACGCGGTCAATGTCGTCATCGTCCTGACACTGCTGATCCGCTCGCGGATGAATGCGACCAGGGCCGGACCGGGCTTTGCGACCTAAACAGCCTGGCCCGCCTTCAGCAGCGAGCAGCCGGTGATCTTGTAGCTGCCGTCGGCCTGCTGCTCGAGCGTATAGAGTGCTTCCCAGGCTTCGCCATTGGCATCGATGATGTGGACGCGCTGGGCGATCGAGCTGCCTTCGGTCTTGCTGTCGCCGAACTCAAAGCTCTTGTGCCGGTAGACCGGCGCGTAGCCGTTCTGCACCATCGACATAAAAATGTCGGGCGCCGGGAAGATCTGCCTGACCGCTGGTGCTGCGTAGGAATAGGCGGTCGCCGCATCGTCGTGGCCAAAGGCCTGCTCCTGGGCGCGAATGACGCCCTGTGCCGTTGTGACGTCGTCGGCGAATGCGGCGATCGGGCTGAAAGCGATACTGAGAGCGACGAGCAAGACTGCGACGCGCATGACAGGCTCCGCGTTGATAGGCCGGCGGCAGCGATCCTAGCACGACTTTGGGACAAAGCGGGATGCGCTATCGCTTCCGCTTTGCGGCCGTCTTTGCCGGCCTGGCCGCGCGTGCCTTCGTCTTGGTGCCCGGCTGCACGCGCAGTCCGTCCACGAACACGTCGAGCATCCGCAACACCGAGGATTGCCAGCCGGGCTGGTCGTGCATGTAACACATGCCGACCAAGGCCCGCAGCAGGTCCTCCGGGCTGACATCAGCGCGCATCTGGCCAGCCGCGACCGCACGATCGAGCAGGGAACCAATCGCCTTGGTCAGCCGGTCCATCGAGAACGCCGCGAGTTCCGACGAACTCTGGAACGTCAGCGCCAGCGCCGCCGACATGCCTTTTTTCGTGGCAACGAATTCGACATTGGAGCGCAGCCAGCGTCGCAACGCATCGACCGGATCCTTGGCGGTCTTCAATTGCTCGGCGAGTTCGCTGAGCTGCTCGACCTCGCGCCGGTACACCGCCTCGAACAGATCCTCGCGCGCGGGGAAATGCCGATAGAGCGTGCCGATGCCGACGCCGGCGCGTTTTGCCACGGCCTCCAGGCTCGCCTCCGGTCCGGCCGCGTTGAACACGGCCTTGGCCGCTTCGAGCACGCGCTCGCGATTGCGCACGGCATCGGCGCGGGGCTTTCGGGTCTGGTCTATGTGGTCGTCCATGCCGGTAATGTAGATCACGAATTGGTTAGATTGAACCCTTGCAGGGCTGCACCGCGTTGTCTGCGCACGGGCTTTTGACGAATTCCAAATATTTTCGGCCGGCCCTTGTTAAACGGAGGGTGCCTCCGTATCTTCGCTGAGGTGTCGGCCCGGATCTTGTCCGCGCGGCGCAAGATCGACGGTGGCCACGGAGGTGGCGCGCCGCGCGGTCGCTCATGTCCATATCTGATCGGAGCCTTATATGAACCACTCCATCAGCCTCACCGTGAACGGTGCGCAGCGCGAATTCGTCCTCGACGATCCGCGCGTGACGCTGCTCGATCTCCTGCGTGAGCGCCTCCATTTGACCGGAACCAAGAAGGGATGCGACCGCGGCCAATGCGGTGCCTGCACCATTCTCGTCGACGGCAAGCGCATCAATTCCTGCCTCGCGCTCGCCATCAGCCATGACGGTGCCAACATCCTCACCATCGAAGGCGTTGCGCGCGGCGACCAGCTTCACCCCGTCCAGGCCGCGTTCATCGCCCATGACGGTTTTCAGTGCGGTTTTTGTACGCCCGGCCAGATCATGAGCGCGATCGGCATGATGCATGAAGCCCAGGCCGGCAACGATCCCGAACGCATCCGCGAATGCATGAGCGGCAATCTCTGCCGCTGCGGCGCTTACGCCGGCATCGTCGATGCCGTGCTCGAGGCGCAGGCCGGCAGCATGGACGAATCCACTCAGAGGCGCTCTGCATGAAACAGTTCGATTACGTCAGGCCCGCCACGGTCGCCGAGGCCGTTGCCGCCGCGGCCCAGCCGGGCGCGGTCTATCTCGCCGCTGGCACCAATCTACTCGATCTGATGAAAGGCGGCGTCAGCCGTCCGGATCGCTTGGTCGATATCACGCATCTCGAAGGACTGGACGAGATCGAGCACCTCGCTGACGGGGCGTTGCGCATTGGCGCGCTGGTCAGCAACGCCGATCTTGCGCATGATATGGAGTTCGCGAAGTCCTATCCAGCCATTGCCGAAGCACTTCTCTCCGGCGCCTCCGCGCAACTTCGCAATGCCGCCACTGTGGGTGGCAATCTCCTGCAGCGGACCCGCTGCGCGTATTTCTACGACACCGCCAGCCGCTGCAACAAGCGCGAAGCCGGCAGCGGCTGCGACGCGCGCGACGGTGAGAACCGGACGCACGCCGTGCTCGGCTGGAGCGAGAGCTGCATCGCGACGAATCCGTCCGACTTCTGCGTGCCTCTGGTCGCGCTCGATGCCGTCGTGGAAATCGAAGGCAGGAGCGGCCGGCGCGAGATCGCGCTCGACGCGCTGCATCGCCTACCGGGCAACGCGCCCGAGCGCGACTCCGCTCTCGAACCCGGTGACCTCATCGTCGCGGTGCGTCTGCCGCCCGCGGCGCGTGGCTTTGCTGCACACGCGCGCTACCTGAAGGTTCGCGAGCGCACCTCCTATGCCTTTGCCGTCGTTTCGGCCGCGGCGGCGTTCCGGATCGAGGACGGCAAGATCAAGGAGGCGCGGCTGGCGCTTGGCGGTGTCGCCGCAAAGCCCTGGCGCACCCGCGCAGCAGAAGATGTTCTGAAAGATGTCTCGCCCACCGCGGACGCCTTCCAGGAGGCCGCCTGGCGCGCACTCACCGACGCAAAGCCGTCCGGGGACAACGCCTTCAAGATCGAGCTCGCACGCCGCATCGTCGTGCGCGCGCTGACGCTTGCCGCCGCCGGCACGCCCGCACGCCTGCCGGCGCTGCCGGCATCACCCTTTGCCTCGACGCCCGGAGCCATCCATGTCTGAGCTTAATCTCACCAGCGCTCCCGCTCATTTGCGGCACGGTTCGAGCATCGGCCAGCCGCTGACCCGCCGCGACGGCGTCCTCAAGGTCAAGGGGCAGGCGACCTACGCCGCCGACAACCATCCGCCCGGCATGCTGTTTGCCGTAATGGCGGTGTCCAGCATCGCGCGCGGCCGCGTGACCTCGCTCGATGTCGCCGCCGCCAAGCGCCATCCCGGCGTTGTCGATGTGATGACGTCGAGCCACAAGCCGCCGCTCGCGATCGATCCCGAGATCAAGACCAATCCGTTCGTGTTCCGGATGGAAGTGCTGCAGAGCGACGAGGTCCGCTACGCCAACCAGCCGATCGCTGTCGTGATTGCCGATACGCTTGAGGCAGCGACCGAAGGTGCTGTGTTGCTGGCACCACGTTATGAGACGCTGCCTGCGCTTGTTGGCCTGGATGCCGGCGAAAGTTTCGTGCCGGCGGTCGTCGGTGTCGGCAATCCTACGCAAAATCACCGCGGCGATGTCGAGGCAGGCCTTGCCTCCGCCGAGAAGCGAATCGAGGCCACCTACGAGACGCCGCCGCAATATCACAACGCCATGGAGCCGCATGCGATCGTCGCTCACTGGGACGGTGACAATCTCTCGGTCGACATGCCGACCCAGGGCTTGATGCTGTCGCTCGGGCGCATCGCCGAGCTGTTCGGCATTGCACCGGACAAGATCCATATCCGCAGCCCATTCCTCGGCGGCGGATTCGGCTCCAAGGGACTGATGGCCGGTCCGCCGGTGCTCGGGGTCATGGCCGCAAAGCTCGTCGGCAAGCCGGTCAAGCTGGTGCTGCGCCGCGAGCAGATGTATGGCCCGGTCGGCCATCGCGCGCCGACGCGCCAGCGGCTGCGCATCGGCACTGACGCCGAGGGTCGCCTGACCGCGCTCGATCACCATGCCAGAACCGTGTCGAGCACGTTCGACGATTTCTACGAGCCTGCTGCCGATGCCTCGCATACGCTCTATGCCAGTCCCGCGATCCGCACCTCGCATGATGCGGTGCGCGTCAATACCGGCACGCCTCTGTTCATGCGGGCGCCCGGTGAGGCGACCGGGTCGATCGCACTGGAAAGCGCGATCGACGAGATGGCCTGGGCCTGCGGCATCGATCCGCTCGCCTTCCGCTTGAAGAACTACGCGGAGGTCGAGCCGATCACGGGAAAGCCGTTTTCGTCAAAGGCGCTGCGCGCCTGCTACGAGCAGGGCGCGACGCGCTTCGGCTGGGCGAAGCGGCCGCTCCAGCCGCGGCAGATGCGTGACGATGCCGGCTTGCTGGTCGGCTGGGGCATGGGCACCGCGACCTTCCCTGCGCTGATGTTCCAGGCGCAAGCACGCGCGGTGGTTCGCCGCGACGGCTCCGGCGTGATGGAGATCGGCGCGCATGACATGGGGCAGGGCGCCTGGACGGCACTGGCCCAGATCGCGGCCGACGAACTCGGCCTCGATATCGACCGCGTCGAGTTCAAGGCCGGAACGTCCGACCTGCCCGATGCCGGCATCGCGGGTGGCTCGGCACACACCGCGACCGCCGGTGCTGCGATCCACAGCGCCGGTGCGGCCGTGGTCGCAAAACTTGCCGATCTTGCTACGAACGACGAACGCTCGCCGCTGTTCGGCGCCGGTAATGCCGGCGTGATTGCGCGCGATGGCAGGCTGATCCGGCGCGACGATGAGAGTCGCAGCGAAAGCTATGCCGAGATTCTCGCGCGCGCCGGCGTCGCCGAAGTCGAGGCGCGCGGCACTGGTGCGCCGAACCCCGCGGCGATGGAGGAATACGCGATGCACGCGCATGGCGCGGTGTTCGCCGAAGTGAAGGTCGATCCCGAGCTCGGCCAGATCCGCGTCACCCGTATGGTCGGTGCCTTCGCGGCGGGGCGCATCGTCAACCCGCATCTGGTGAAGAGCCAGCTGTTCGGCGGCATGATCTGGGGCATGTCGTTCGCGCTGCACGAGGAGGCCATCACCGACCGCCGCAGCGGCCGGATCATGAATGCCAATCTCGGCGAATACCACATCCCCGTGAATGCCGACGTGCCGCCGCTCGACGTCATCACGGTCGAGGAGCACGATCCGCATGTGAATGCGCTCGGCATCAAGGGCGTCGGCGAGATCGGCATCACCGGCAGCGCGGGCGCAGTCGCAAATGCGGTCTGGCATGCGACCGGCGTGCGGGTGCGCCGTTTTCCGATCCGGATCGAGGAATTGCTGACGCAGCTGTGACGGCTCTGCGCCGCTAGCGACGCATGTCGCGCAGGTTCTGCCGGGCGAGCGCGTAACCCTGCGCGGCCGATCTCTCGAACAATTCCCGGGCGAGCCGCGTGTTGCGCGGCACGCCTTGGGCCTCGTTGTACATCGAGCCAAGGCTGTTCAAGGCGGAGTCGTCGTTCAGCGCAGCCCCCTGCTCGAACAGACGGCGCGCCTCTGCATAATCGCGCTCGACACAGCGGCCCCGCATGTAGAGCAGGCCGAGATTGTT
The DNA here is from genome assembly GCF_049993385.1 of Bradyrhizobium sp. McL0616. NCBI lineage: Bacteria > Pseudomonadati > Pseudomonadota > Alphaproteobacteria > Hyphomicrobiales > Nitrobacteraceae > Bradyrhizobium > Bradyrhizobium sp. McL0616. The sequence goes on along the minus strand of NZ_CP188255.1, from coordinate 7,239,195 downwards.
CATCGCCGCCCCAACGCCGGCCTTGACCGCAGCCTCGTTGAGCCTGATCGCTTCCGGGCAATTCCTGGCGTTGCCCTCTCCGAAGGCGTAGAGCCAGCCGAGCTCCAGCATCCCGAGGGGATCGCCCGCGTCAGATGCCTTCTTGTACCAGCGCGCGGCCTCGGCGTTGTCCTTCTTGACGCCTTCGCCGGTGGCGTAAAGCACGCCGATGTTATGCATCGCTGTCGGATAGCCCGCGGCTGCAGCCTTCTCGTACAGACGAAGCGCTTCCGAATAGTCTTTGCGGGCGGTGGCGGCTCGGCCGGCCTGGTAGGCGAGCCGTGCGACGTCCGGGTAGCGTTGCATGGCGTCATTGCAGGCGGCGGTCGCTTCAGCCGCCTTGATCTTCTCGAATGCTACGCCCGGCTCGCCCTCTGCACCGAGCGCGTCAGACGGCATTCCTGCCAGGCGATCGCAGTCGGTAACGAGATCGCGACGTGACGTCGCGTCTGACGGTCGTGCCGGCGACACATCTGTCGGCGGCGTCAGCGCCGCCTGCATCGGCGCAGGCGGCACAGGTTTGCCGGCGAAGTAGAAGCTGGTCGCGATCGGAGACGACGCAACCCATGGCAATTGCTGGCCGTGAGTGGCCTTCTCCACCGCCAATCCCATCTCGTTGAAAGTCCTGAACAGCCCGTGACCCTGTTGCTGCATGGCGTCGGCCAGCGCGCGCGTATAGGGGCTGTGGCCGTTGTCGCCGTCGAGCGCCACGCTGCGTGGCTGTGTGGCGAATGAAATGAGCGTGCCCGGCGGGGCCTGCATCTGGGCCAGTCCGCCGGCATCGCCGCGAAGGCCCTGGCCGCTGAACGGATTGTTGCGGCAGGCATCGAGCAGCATCAGGTTGATCTTGGCGCCGGATTTCTCCATCTGATCGAGCACGCCGGCAAGGCCCACCGCCTGCACGAACACATCGCCCTCATCCGCCGGATGGGCGTCGACGGGTACGATGTAGTTGAGGCCGTGCGTTTCAACGCCGTGACCGGCAAAGTAGAACAGCGCCACGTCAGCGCCGATCAACTCCTGGCTGAAGGCTTGCAACGCGCGGTCGAAGCCCGCCTTGTCGAGATCGACCTGCGCGGCGCCGCCGACCACGAAGAAGCCGAGCGAGAGCAGCGTATCCGACATCAGACGGGCGTCGGCCGCCGAGTTAGGCAGCCTGGCAACCGTCTGGTAGGCCGAATTGCCGATCACCAGCGCGACGCGCTTCTCGGCCTGCGCCGCGGTCGCGATGCATGCCAGCAGCGCTGCGCCGATCAGGCGCGCCACGAGGCCAATGCGGCTCGCCATGGTGATGCACTCCGCGAAACGGGACGTCCTGGATCTTGGTCGTCCGCTGCGGCGCTTCGGTTCAGGTGGTCGGGAGCGCGCCTAGTGTCGCTCTGGTAACCGGATTAATTCATCATCCGGCGAAGAGCCTTGATCTGCTCTCTCTGCTCTTCGATGTATTTTTCGATAGCCTTGCGCAGCTCCCGTGAATGGAGCCTGCTGGTATCGCGCTGAACTTCGTCGAGCGCGGCTTCTGCATTGGCAAGCGTGGTCTTCATGGCGAGCTCTGGCTACGGCTCGCAAGATATAGAGGATCGGCCGGCGGAAATTGAGATGGATCAAGCTCCGTAAGACACCGGTGGACTCCGTAAGATCCCGGATAATTATGATGCGTTTCAAAACGTCGGCGGCGTGCAGGCCGAGATCACTTCGCACGGCTTGCCGCCGACGCAGCGGAAGCGATGCGGGCGGCGGCTCTCGAAATAATAGGCATCGCCGGGATTGAGGATGCGGCGTTCGTCCTCGACGGTGACCTCGAGTTTGCCTGAGATCACGATGCCGCCTTCCTCGCCGTCATGGACGAGGTGAACGCGCCCGGTGTCGCTGCCGGGCTCGTAGCGCTCTTTCAGGATCTGCAAGTTGCGGCCGAACAGATTGTCGCCTACTTGCCGATACGAGATCGGCTTCTTGCCCACCTCGGTCAGCTCCTCTGAGCGGTAGAAGATCTTGCGTCGCGTCTCCGGCTCCAGCGCGAAGAACTCGGCGAGCCCCATCGGAATGCCGTCGAGGATGCGCTTGAGCGCACCCACCGACGGATTCATCTGGTTGGATTCGATCAGCGAAATCGTCGAATTGGTGACGCCGGCGCGCTTGGCGAGTTCCCGCTGCGACAGCTTCTGGCGCGCCCGGATGAATCGCAGCCGTCCACCGATGTCGACGCTCATGCCCCTGGTCCCTGTTGCGAGTGTTGCGGATCGCGCAAATATGGACCAGCAGCCCCAGTCAAATCAATGGCTTATGGGCGAGCAGAAAAGGACTTGTTGCGCCTTTGAAGCCGTGGCTCTGCTGTCAGGTCAGCAAAGGAGCGTGGCCCGTGACCCTTCATCAGATTCCGAACACCATCAAGACCGATTCGTTCTGGATGCCGTTCACGGCTAACCGGCAGTTCAAGAAGGCGCCGCGGCTGTTCTCCTCGGCCGAGGGCATGCACTACACAACAGTCGACGGCCGCAAGGTGATCGACGGCTCCGCCGGCCTCTGGTGCGTCAATGCCGGCCACGGCCGCAAGCAGATCGCCGCTGCGGTCGAGCGGCAGCTGATGACGCTGGACTTCGCGCCGTCGTTCCAGATGGGCCACCCGCTGGCGTTCGACTTCGCCGAGCGCCTCGCCGAGATCGCGCCGAAGGGCCTCGACCGTATCTTCTTCACCAATTCCGGGTCCGAGTCGGTCGACACCGCGCTGAAGATCGCGCTGGCCTATCATCGTGCCAACGGACAGGCGAGCCGCACCCGCCTGATCGGCCGCGAGCGTGGCTATCACGGCGTCGGCTTCGGCGGCATGTCGGTCGGCGGCATGGTCGCCAACCGCCGCGCCTTTGCAACGCATCTGCCGGGCGTCGACCATATCCGTCACACCCATGATCTCGGCCGCAACGCCTTCGCCAAGGATCAGCCCGAGCATGGCGCCGAGCTCGCCGACGATCTCGAGCGTCTGGTCGGCCTGCATGGCGCCGACACGATCGCTGCCGTCATCGTCGAGCCGGTGCCGGGTTCGACTGCGGTGCTGCCGCCGCCGAAGGGCTATCTCAAGCGCCTGCGCGAGATCTGCGACAAGCACGGCATTCTGCTGATCTTCGACGAGGTCATCACCGGCTTCGGCCGCCTCGGTACGCCGTTCGCCGCCGACTTCTTCGGCGTCACGCCGGACCTGATGACGACCGCCAAGGGTATCACCAACGGCACCATTCCCTGCGGCGCGGTGTTCGCGAGCCGCAAGGTTCACGACGGCCTGATGGTCGGTCCGGAGAACCAGATGGAGCTGTTCCACGGCTACACCTATTCGGCGCATCCGACGGCCTGCGCCGCCGGCATCGCGACGCTCGACATCTACAAGGACGAGGGCCTGCTCACGCGCGGTGCGTCGATCGCTGAGTACTGGGGCGATGCGTTGCATTCGCTGAAGGGCCTGCCGAACGTCGTCGATATCCGCAATTGCGGCCTGATGGGCGCGGTCGAGCTGTCGTCGCGTGATGGTACGGTCGGTGCGCGCGGCTACGACGTCATGGTCGACTGCTTCAATCGCGGGCTATACTTCCGCATGAGCGGCGACTCCTTCGCGCTGTCGCCCCCCCTTATCGTCGAGAAGAGCCACATCGACGACATCGTGTCGATCCTGGGCGACGCCATCAAGCGGGTGGCCTGATAATTGCTCTCGCCGTTGCGAGAGTTTCTTCTTGCAGCGGCGAACGTGATGCCGCGGGAGTTTGACGAAGCGTGAAAGTTCTGATCCTCGGCAGCGGTGTCATCGGTGTCACCTCCGCCTACTACCTCGCGCGCGCCGGTCATGAGGTGACGGTCGTCGACCGTCAGCCCGAGCCGGCGCTGGAGACCTCTTTCGCCAATGCCGGCGAGGTGTCGCCCGGCTATTCCTCGCCCTGGGCCGGCCCCGGCGTGCCGGTGAAGGCGATCAAGTGGCTTCTGATGAAGCACGGCCCGCTGGTGATCCGGCCGAAGCTCGATCCGGTGATGTGGGTCTGGCTGCTCAAGATGCTGCGCAACTGCACCAGCGCGCGCTACGCGGTCAACAAGAGCCGGATGATTCCGATCGCGGAATATAGCCGCGATTGCCTGCGCGATCTGCGCCGAGATATCGGCATTCAATATGACGAGCGCTCGCAGGGCACGCTCCAGCTGTTTCGTTATCAGTCCCAGCTCGATGGTACGGGCGAAGACATCGCTGTGCTCAAGCAATATGGCGTTCCTTACGAGGTGCTGAGCCGCGAAGGCTGCATCGCCGTCGAGCCGGCGCTTGCCGGCGTGAAGGAGAAGTTCGCCGGCGGGCTTCGTCTGCCGCAGGACGAGACCGGCGACTGCCACATGTTCACGCAGGCGCTGGCCAAGCACGCCGAGGCGCTCGGCGTGCGCTTCATGTTCAACACCGGCATCGATCGCATCGTCACGGATGGCGCGCGCGTCAGCGGTGTCGCGACCAGCGCCGGAATGTTGCAGGCCGACGCCTATGTCCTCGCACTCGGAAGCTGGTCGTCGCGGCTGGTTGCGCCGCTCGGCATTTCCCTGCCGGTCTATCCGGTGAAGGGCTATTCCATCACGGTGCCGATCAAGGACGCCTCCGGCGCGCCGGAATCGACCGTGATGGACGAGAGCTACAAGGTCGCGATCACGCGGCTCGGCAATCGCATCCGCGTCGGCGGCACCGCCGAAATCTCCGGCTTCTCGAGCAAGCTCTACGACGCGCGCCGCGCCACGCTCGATCACTCGCTGACCGATCTGTTCCCGCGCGGCGGCGATCTCTCGAAGGCAACATTCTGGAGCGGCCTGCGTCCGATGACGCCGGACGGCCCGCCGGTGATAGGCGCGACGCAATACGCCAACCTGCACCTCAACACCGGCCACGGCACGCTCGGCTGGACCATGTCCTGTGGTTCGGGGCGCGTGCTCGCGGACATGCTGTCGGGCAAGAAACCGGATGTCGATGTCAGCGCGCTGACGGTGGACCGGTACGAACATCGGTTCGGCTAAGACTCCATCCTCTCGTCATTGTGCGCGAAGCGAAGCAATCCAGGATCTCACCGCAGCGGCAGTCTGGATTGCGTCGCTGCGCTCGCAATGACGGTGTGGAAGCATCGCGTTGCCCACTCCATCACTGTCACCCTGAGGTGGCCGCTTCTTCAGCGGCCTTCGAAGGGCGACGGCCCGGCTGCATCGGGGCCGTGCATCCTTCGAGGCTCCCCTTGCGATGCGATCGCATCGCAAGCCTCGCACCTCAGGAAGACGGGACTGGGAGCGTGCTCGCGGAGGGACGAGAGAGCTAACCCGCGCCCGTCACGCAATTCACCCACAGCACCACGGCCTTCGCATCCTGCGCCGGATTGGAAAACCGGTGCGGCCGGCGGCTCGCAAACCGAAAGCTGTCGCCCGTTTTCAGCGACCATGTCTCGCTGTCCACCGTCAGCAGCATCTCGCCTTCGAGCACGAGACCGGCTTCTTCGCCGTCGTGCGTATAGAGCTCGTCTCCGGTCGAGCCGCCGGGCTCCAGATGCACCAGAAACAAATTGAGCTTGTTGTCGGCGCTCGCCGGGCTCAGCAATTGCTTCGACACGCCGGTGCGCCAGAGTTTCAGTTCGGGCCGCTGCAGCCCGCGCGTCACCACCTGATCGGATGCGCCATCGGCGCTTGGGCTCGCGCCGAACAGCGCGGCGATGCCGACGCCGAGCACGTCGGAGAGCGTTGCCAGCACGCGCAGCGAGGGGGACGACAGGCCGCGCTCGATCTGGCTGAGGAAGCCGATCGACAGCTCCGTGCGCGCCGCGACAGTTTCGAGCGAGAACTGCCTGACCCGCCGGAGATCGCGGATGCGGCGGCCGACGGCGATGTCCATTGCAGGCTCGGCGGGCTTCGCGATAGCCTTCTTGCCGTTCCCGGCCTTCTTGACCGCTTTTGCGGCGGCCGGTTTGCGCATTCTTTTGCCACCGCTCACGTCAAACCGCTTCCTTCATGTGCATGAAAACTTCTTGCATCGTCCGCAAAAGTGTGACCAAAATTTCATATTGGTGAAAATAGGCCGAAACGGCTCGGCCCGCAATGTGTGCGATCACGACATTGGCGAGCGCCGCATCGGCCGGACCCAAAGGGGGATGCGATGAAGCGTTTTGGTCTGGCCGCGGTCGCGGCAATCGCGATTGCTGTCGTGGCGCCGGCCACGGCGCAGCAGGTGCTGAAGGTCGGCTCGACGCCGACAGGCATTCCCTTTACCTTCCTCGACACCAAGACCAACACCATCCAGGGTATCATGGTCGATCTCATCACCGAAGTCGGCAAGGATGCCGGCTTCAACGTGCAGATCGAGCCGATGCAGTTCTCGGCGCTGATCCCGTCGTTGACCTCGAGCAAGATCGACGTCATTGCGGCTGCGATGTTTATCACCGCGCCGCGGAAAGAGGTCGTCGACTTCTCCGACCCGATCTACACCTATGGTGAAGGCCTCGTGGTGCCGAAGGCCGACACCAAGGCCTATGCCACGCAGGACGATCTGAAGGGTGAGACCGTCGGCGCCCAGGTCGGCACCGCTTTCGTCGACGCGCTGAAGAAGTCCGGCCTGTTCGCCGACGTCAAGGCTTACGACACCATCCCCGACATCCTGCGCGACGTGAACACCGGCCGCCTCAAGGCCGGCTACGCCGACTACCCGATCCTCGCCTACAATCTGAAGCAGGGCGGCTTCCCAGAGGTGCGTCTCGTCGACGGCTACAAGCCTGTCACCGTCGGCTCGGTCGGCATCGGCGTGCGCAAGGGCGAGACCGCACTGCTTGGCAAGATCAACGCCTCGCTTGCCAAGCTCAAAGCCAACGGCACCATCGACAAGATCCTCGACAAATGGGGCCTGAAGGCTCAGGGCTGATGAGAAGCTCATCGAAGGCTGGCCGATGAAAGGCTTCTGGCACGACGCCGTCGAGTTCTTCCCGATCCTGATGAGCGGCGTCGTGCTGACGATCGTCGTCACCATCGGCTCGCTGCTGCTCTCGACGGTGCTGGGCCTGGTCTGGGCGATGATGCGGGTCTCCGGCATCAAGGTGCTGTCGATGCTCAGCGCCAGCCTGATCAACGTGATCCGGGGCATCCCGATCATCGTGCTCCTGTTCTACCTCTATTTCGTAATGCCCGACCTCGGCGTCACGTTGTCGGCCTTGCAGGCTGCGATCCTCGGGCTCGGCATCGCCTATTCGGCTTATCAGGCCGAAAATTTCCGCGCCGGCATCGAGGCAATCGACAAGGGCCAGATCGAGGCGGCGCAGTCGATCGGCATGGGCTGGTGGCTGACCATGCGCCGTGTGGTGCTGCCACAGGCAGTGCGGATTGTGCTGCCGCCCTACGGCAACGTCATGATCATGATGCTGAAAGATTCCTCGCAAGCCTCGACCATCACGGTCGCCGAGCTCGCGCTTCAAGGCAAGCTGATCGCGTCCTCGACCTTCAAGAACACCAACGTGTTCACGATGGTGGCGCTGATGTATCTCACCATGAGCATTCCGCTGATCCTGCTGGTCCGCCACTTCGAGAAGCGGGCGGGCAAGAAATGATCGAGCTCACCGACGTCCACAAGAGCTTTGGCCAGAACGAGGTGCTCAAGGGCATCACGGCCTCGGTCGAGAAGGGCGAGGTGGTCTGCATCATCGGCCCCTCCGGTTCGGGCAAGTCCACCATCCTGCGCTGCATTAACGGGCTCGAAAGCTACGACCGCGGCGAGATCAGCGTCGAGGGCTTGAAGGTCGATCGCGATGCGACTTCGATCGTGAAAGTCCGCACTCAGGTCTCGATGGTGTTCCAGCGCTTCAACCTGTTCCCGCATCGAACGGTGCTTGAGAACGTCGTCGAGGGGCCGCTTTATGTGAAGAAGGAGCAGCGTGCGCAGGCGCTCGATCGCGGCCGCGCGCTGCTTGTGCAAGTGGGTTTGGCCGAAAAGGCCGACGCGCATCCGCCGCAGCTCTCCGGTGGCCAGCAGCAGCGTGTCGCCATCGCGCGCGCACTTGCGATGCAGCCCAAGGCGATTCTGTTTGACGAACCGACCTCGGCGCTGGATCCCGAACTCGTCGGCGACGTCCTCGGCGTGATGCGCAAGCTTGCCGACGACGGCATGACCATGGTCGTTGTCACCCACGAGATGGGCTTTGCCCGCGACGTCGCCGACCGCGTGCTGTTCATCGATGGCGGCGTCATCGTCGAGCAAGGGCCGGCCAAGGCGCTGCTCAATCAACCCCAGCATCCGCGCACGCAGGACTTTTTGCGCCGCGTGCTGCATCCGCTCTGATCGGTCTAAGCCATGACGACGCGCCTGCCTTTGCCGCCCTCGCTCTATGCCGATACTGCCGTTGCGCCGGTCGCGACGCCGCCGCTCGACGCCGACAGCAGCGTTTCCGTCGCGATTATCGGCGGCGGCTATACCGGCCTGTCCACCGCGCTGCATCTGGCGGAGCAGGGTGTCGAGGCACTGGTGCTGGAAGCGCAGGAGCCGGGCTGGGGCGCGTCGGGCAACAATGGCGGCCACACCAATCCCGGCTTGAAACACGATCCCGATCAGATCGAAGCGGACTTCGGTGCCGAGCTCGGTCGCCGCATGATTGACTTCTCCTACGGCACCCCAAATTTCACGCATGATTTGATCCGTCGCTACCAGATCCCTTGCGAGGCGCGTCAGAACGGCACGCTGCGGGCGGCCTACAACGAGGCCAGCGCCGCTGCGATCGAGGCAACTGCGCAGCAATGCATCCGCCGTGGCATGCCCGTGAGATACCTGAACCGCGAGCAGTTGCGCGAGATGACCGGCACCGACCGCTACATCGGCGCCATGCTCGACGCGCGCGGCGGCGATTTGCATCCGCTCAGCTATGCGCGCGGCCTGGCGCGCGCCGCGATCTCCGCGGGCGCGAAGGTGCATGGCGAGACGCCAGCGCTGTCGCTCCGTCGCGAGGGCGCGCGATGGCGCATCGAGACCCCGCGCGCCGTGGTGCATGCGGACAAAGTGCTGCTCGCCACCAACGGTTTCACTGACGATCTCTGGCCGGCACTCCGCCGTACCATCGTCCCGGTGTTCTCCTCGATCGCCGCCACCGCGCCGCTCTCGGACGAGGTCGCCCGCTCGATCATTCCGACGCGGCCCGTGCTCTATGAGAGCGGCCACATCACGGTCTATTACCGCATCGACCAGCACAATCGCCTGCTGATGGGCGGTCGCGGCCCGATGCGCTGGATCAAGTCGCCGACGGACGTCGCCTATCTCATGCGCTACGCCGAGCGGCTATGGCCGCAGCTCAAGGGCGTTGCCTGGACCCATGGCTGGAACAGCCGGCTCGCCATCACCAAGGACCATTATCCGCATGTGCACGAGCCGGAGGAGAGCGTCCTGATTTCGCTCGGCTGCAACGGCCGCGGCGTCGCGCTCTCCACCGCGATGGGCGCCCAGCTCGCGCGTCGCCTGATCGGCGGCGCCAAGGCGGAGATCGACATGCCGGTCACCGGCATCAAGCCGATCCCGATGCACGCATTCTGGCCGGTGGGCGTGACCACCGCGGTGATCGCCGGCCGAGTGCGCGACCGGCTGGGGATTTAGCTTTCCGCCACCGCATCGGCCCAGGGCTGAAAGATCTCGACCGCGCCCCAATTGACGTCGCCGTCGCGCATCACCACGCTCGGGCAGGCGAACTTCATGGGCAGGGTCTGCACCGGTGTTTCCTTGTAGTCGAAGCGAGCGGCGAGAGCCTTGCGTGTATCCGCGGGCAGCCGCGTGTCGCCAACCACGACCGCGCCTTCGCTGCAATCGATGCGCGGCTGATGGATGGCGGCATCGAGGTCCATGCCAAAATCCATCGCAAACGACACCAGCTGCATCACCGAAGGCAGGATGCGGCGGCCGCCGGAGGCACCGACCGCGAGGCGCTTGCCGTCCTTGGTCTCGGCGATGACCGGCGTGTAGTTGGTGAGGCAGCGCTTGCCGGGAGCGAGCGAGTTGGTGGCGCCCGGCTTCGGGTCGAACCACATGATGCCGTTGTTCATGGGAATGCCCGTGTGCGGCGTCACATATTTCGAGCCGAACGACGAGAGCAGCGTCTGCGTCACCGCGGCGATGTTGCCGTGGCGGTCGACGACGGAGAAATGCGTGGTGCAGGCGGGCGCCAGATGTTCGGCGCCGAGCGAGCGCTTGCCGTCGGCATCGCCCATGTCCTTGAGCCGCTCGCGATAGGCGGTTTGCAGGGCAGCGGCATATTCGGCGTAAGTAGCCGCATCCGGGGTGCCTGCCGGCTTCAAATTCTGCTGCAACAGGCGCAGCGCGTGCGCCATGGTTGGTCCGGCCGTGAGCTCCGGCGTCGCGAGCACCTTGCCGCCGCGGTAGGGAATCGCCAGCGGCTCGCGCAGATGTGCGCGGAAGGCGGCGAGATCCTCGACCGACAGCGAGCCGCCATCGGCCTTGATGTCGGATGCTATGCTCCTGGCGAGGTCGCCCTGGTAGAAATCGCGCGGACCGGCCTCGGCGAGGTGCAACAGCGTCGCCTTCAAGGTCTCCTGAGGCAGTCGCGTCTCGGCCGCGACGCTCCAGGGCGGGCTCGGAGGCAGGCCATCCTTCAAGAACATTGCCGCGCTGGCGGGATAACGCCGAAGATCTTCCGCCGAACCCGCGATCGTCAGCGTGGTCCACCAGTCGGCCAGCAGGCCCTCGCCTGCGATCTTCGCAGCCGGCTCGACCAGGTCTTTCCACTGCATCCTGGCGTGGCGACGGTGTGCCTCCTCCATGCCAGCGACGACACCGGGCACCGCGATCGCGCCGGGACCGTGAACGTTGCGATCGTCCTTCACCCGCGGCCACGGAAACAGGTCGGCGGCGACGCGTTCTCCCGTGATGGGATAATCGGCGGCGCGCACGCTTTGCGGCGCGCACATGCCGTAGTCGATCACCTCGTAGCGATTTTCCTTGGCGCGGTAGAGCACCATCGCGCCGCCGCCGCCGATGCCGCTGTTCCAGGGCTCCAGCACGTTCAGCGCGAAGGTGGTCGCAACGATCGCGTCGACGCAATCGCCGCCCGCCGCCAGCACTTGCGCGCCCACCTCGGCCGCCAGCCGCGACTGCGCAGCGACGATGCCGCCCTTGGATTTAACGGCGGGTTTGCGGATGGTTTGGTTGAGGCTGAACTGGTGAGGCATGATGTCGTCTTGTGTTTGTCTTGGTTGGCGAAGCGCAGGGACAATGGCACATTGCCAACAACGAGAACATCCGCAGGGAGGAACGACATGGCAGGTGTGAGACAGGCGCGGGATGGCGCGGTCGGGATTTTGACGCTCGACGAGCCGGCAAGCCTGAACGCGATGACGCCGGACCTGCTCGGCGCGCTCGCCGCTGCAATTGCCGAGATGACTGGCGATGAGGGCGTTCGCGCCTTGATCCTGACCGGCGCGGGGCGCGGCTTCTGCTCGGGCCAGAACCTGAAGGCGTCTGGAGCGCTCGGCGAGGACATCGCGGCCGGCGTGATGCGGTTCTACTGGCCGGCCTTCAAGGCCCTGCGCGAATGTCGCCTGCCGGTCGTCGTTGCCGTCAATGGCGTCGCCGCCGGCGGTGGCTTCAGTCTCGCCATGGCCGGTGACATGATTGTTGCGGCGCGGTCTGCGAGCTTCATTCAGGTGTTCAGCCGCATTGCGCTGGTGCCCGATCTCGGCTCGACCTGGCTGCTGCCGCGGCTGGTCGGCCGGCAGCGCGCGCTCGAGCTCATGTTGCTGAACGAGCCGCTGACGGCCGAACGTGCCCAGGAGATCGGCCTGGTGCGGCAGGTCGTCGACGATGAGAGGCTGATGGAGGAAGCGTTGACGCTGGCGCGCCGTCTGGCTGAGGGGCCGACCCGCGCTCTGGTCGCGACCCGCGCATTGGTCGAGGAGAGCGAGCATACGAGCTACGAGGCGCAGTTCCGCCGCGAGATCGAGCTTCAGGCCGTGGTCCGCAAGGGCGCCGACGCCGTCGAAGGCCGCAATGCCTTCGTCGAGAAGCGCAAGGCGAAGTTCACGGGCAGATAGGGGAGAAGACCCAGGCCGCGCTCAGAGCGAGCGGTCCACCCGGCTGGCCTGATGCTTGGCGTGCCATTTTGGGCCAGGCCCGCGCATGTAGTGAAGTTCGGGGCGGTAGGGGTTGCCCGCGATCCGCACCAGCTTCTGCCATTTGGTGGCGACGAAGTTGAGGGGCTGGCAGAGCAGGCTCAGTGAAGCGAACAACACGGCATCACCTCAATGCGGCTTGCCGAGCATGGCGGTGAAGGGAAGATCGAAAATCTCCTCGCCGTCGTCATCGCTGATATGGATCACCCAGTCGCGCCAGTCCTCGGAGCCGGGCATCTGGATCATCGAGCTCATGATCTGGGCGGCGCGGTCGCGCGCCTCGGTCAGGTTGGCGACTGCCGTGCCGTAGCGATCGATCAGCGTGCCCTCGGCGTTGGAGCAGTGGAAATACATCTGAACCATACACGCCTCCTCTGGAAAGCGATTTGGACGGCATATCGATACCATCCGAAACAGTCGAAGAATATTCGGGCCGAACCCGGTAAGGGAATCTACGGAGATTGGTCGCTACCAAGGCCCCTGCCGGTTTGATCACAGGGGGGTGATGTTCAACTGGACGGCGCTTGAGCGGCATGGAACAACCTTCGACCGAAAGTCGCGGAGGTCGCTGTGAAGCAGCTCACATTTCAGAATGTAGGCCGAAGCTTGTGCGTAGGTGTCGTCGCCACCGCCGCTGTCTTGCTCGTCCTCTCTTCGGTGGCCTCGTCCGAGCCGGTCAGGAAAAGCGGCTATGCGATCGGTTCGGAAACCTGCGGCAGCGGCGATCTCGCCTTTCCCAAAATCCAGATCGACATGAAGGCCGGATTTTGCGCCGGCCTCATTGCTAGCGAAGAAGACCATCTCAAATTCCCGCGCTCGATCGTCCAGGTGCCCGGCCATGATCTCTTCGTGGTCGCCGACATGGGCCGCTGGGGTCATACCGATGGCAGGTTGCTGCTGCTCGATCCGCATGCGCCCCAAGGCCAGCGGTTCAAGGAGCTCCTGACTGCGATCGAATATCCGTTCGGCCTGGTGATCGGCCCGGACAAGAAGCTCTACGCCTCCACCGCCGAGACCATCTTCCGGTTCGACCCGCTCGCGGATAATCCGCGCGGCACGGTCGAGACCATCATCCGTCACATGCCGGGACGCCGCATCACGCTGCCTGACGGCACCAAGATCGACGAGAGCGTGCATCCGCTCAAGCAATTCGTCTTCGACAAAAACGGCCGGCTGTTCGTCAATGTCGGAGCCCACAGCGACGACTGCATCACGCCGGCGCCGATCACAAAGCCTTGCGCGGCGGCCGAAGGAGCTTCCGCCATGGCCGCGATCTGGCTGTTCACGCCGCCGTCAGGCGGTGTCTTCCCGGCATTGAATCCGAACGACTCCGATCTGCCGCACACCGTTTATGCGCGGGGCTTGCGCAATTCGATGGCGCTGGCGCTGCATCCGAATTTCCCGGATGCCGGCTACGCCTTCCTGCAAGGCGAGAATGGCCGCGACCTGCCCGATATCTTCAAGCCGAACGAGGAGATCAACGCGATCGAGCAGGGCAGGCACTATGGCTGGCCCTATTGCTACGATTTGTCGACGCCAAGCCCCGAGTTCAGGAGCGTGCTGCAATCCGGAGTCTACAAATCGCTCTGTACATCGAACGCACTCTACAAGGCGCCGCTCTCGCTGATGCCGCCGCACGGTGCGCCGCTCGCAATGCTTTACTATCACGGCGCCAAATTTCCTGAGCTCGAAGGCAAGCTGCTGGTCGGCCTGCACGGCTATCGCCCGACCGGCAGCCGCGTCCTCGTCTACGACGTCGACGACCACGGCTTCCCAAAGCCAAGCCCCGCGCCGGTGCGCTATCATGTCAGTTGCGCCGCCGATCCGACCCACAGTTTTCAGACCGACGCCGGCGAAGTCGCCGCTGCGCCGTTCGAGGAGCTGATTGCCGGCTGGCACCGCGTCAACGGCGCGCGGCCGCAAGGCGCCCCTGTCGGCATGACGGTCGCGGAGGATGGCGCGATCTGGCTGGTCGAGGACAAGAACCAGACGGTGATCCGCATCGATCGCGCCGCCGGCGATCCGCCGCCGCCTCTGCCCTGCGATACGCGCAGCCAGGCGCAGATCGACCAGCTCGCGGCCTTCGTCGCCAAAGATCCGCAAAACAAGATCCGGCTCACCGCGCTGCGCAAGGGCCTCGTCGAGAAGCACTGCCTCGGCTGCCATTCCGATTTCGGCCTGATGGCGGGTCAATCGGATGCGGACAAGGACGCGACCGTGCTGCGCTTCATGCTGTCTCAGGATGGCTGGATCTATCCCGGCGATCCCGAATCCGGGAGGTTGCGCACGCGGCTGCGCGGCATTGGTGCGGAGAAGCTGATGCCGCCCGGCGGCGAAAGCCTGCCGAAGACCGAGCCCGGTTACACGGGCCTGCTCATTACCGCGGACCTGCTGGTTGCGAAAATGGTTCCGGGAATGCGAATGCGCATCAAGCTCGGCCCGCCGCAGCGCAAATTCTTTAGCAAGGCGAACAAGGAATGCGGCGAAATACCGGCCGCCAAGGTCGTCGTCGTGACACAAAGGAACGCTGTAGACAAACCCGGCTTCAGTCGATTCTTCCGGCCGGCCGATCCCTATCTGAACGGCGAGTGCAGCGACGACGATGGCTATTACATCCGGCAGGAATTTCTGGTGCCTGTGCAGTAGCGTCTTTCTCGTCATCGCGACGGCGTCCGCGCAAGCGGAAACGAAACTGTTCGAAAGCGTGCAGGTGACGCCGCCCGGCGAATACACCTTCGGCATCGAAGGGCCGGCCGCCGATCTCGATGGCAATCTCTTCGTCGTCAATTTCGGCAAGCCCGGCACCATCGGCAGATTGCCCGCGGGCGGCACGGCTTCCGAGCCATTCACGGCGCTTCCCGAAGGGAGCATCGGCAATGCCATCCGCTTCGATCGCAGCGGCACCATGTTCATTGCCGACTACAAGAAGCACAACATCTTCGCGATCACGAAAGGCGGCACCGAGCCGGTGGTCTGGTTTCACTCTGACGAGATGAAGCAGCCCAACGACATCACCATCGCCCGCGACGGCACGATCTATGCGAGCGATCCGAACTGGAAGGGTCGGGAAGGCCACATCTGGCGCGTTGCCAAAGCCGCTGATGGCTCGGTGCAGGGACAGGTCATGATTGCGCCGCGCGCGATGGGCACGACCAACGGCATCGATCTCAGCCCCGACGGGAAGACGCTCTATGTAGGCGAGTCCAGCAACGGTCAGGTTTGGTCCTACGCGATCAACGGCAACGAACTTAGCGACGCAAAACTCGTCAAGACGTTCCAGCCCGATACCATCGACGGCCTGCGCACCGATATCACCGGCCGTCTCTACCTGGCGCGCATTCTCAAGGGCACGATCACGCTGATGAAGCCCAACGGCGCGGTCGAACGCGAGATCGTGCTGAAGGGCAAGGAGCCGACTAACCTTGCCTTCGGCGGCAGCGACGGCAAGACCGTCTTCGTCACGCAGCGCCGGGGCGGCTTCATCGAATCCTTCCGCACCGATCAGCAAGGCCGCGAGCACTGCCTCCAGCGCGGGCGCTGCTAGAGCATCGGAGACGGTCTGCTCCCCGCGCAGAACAGCGCGACAGGGGCGGCATTCTTCTTGCTTGCATCTGGCCGCCGCAGGGATTTAGACATCTGTGGGCATCGTCAAAGCGACCACGGAGTGTTTGAGTGAAAGCCGTCCATACCGAACTGCACCGCAGCCATGATCCGCAATTCTTCCTGGTTCGCGGTGTCGTCACGCGCACCACCGAGCAGCCCGAGCGCGCCGATCGTCTGCTGAAAGGTTTGAAGGACGGCAAGCATCAGCTGGTCGAGCCGACGACATTCGGGCAGGGCCCGCGCGCACGCATTCACAGCCCGGAATATCTGTCGTTCCTGAGCGAAGCCTGGGACGCCTGGAAAGCACTCGGCGATTCCGGCCCGGAGATGATCGGCAACATTCATCCCGTGCGTCACGCCGGGACATATCCCACTCACATCGTCGGCAAGCTCGGCTGGCACACCGCCGACACCGCGGCGCCGATCGGCCCCGGCACCTGGGCCGCGGCTTGTGCCGCGACCGACGTTGCGGTCACCGCGGCGCAGATGGTGATGGACGGCGAGGATGCGACTTACGCGCTCTGCCGTCCGCCCGGCCATCACGCCTATCGCGACATGGCCGGCGGCTTCTGCTTCCTCAACAACAGCGCGATCGCGGCGGCGCATCTTCGGCTCAAGCATGAGCGCGTGGTGATCCTCGACGTCGACGTCCATCACGGCAACGGCACGCAGGGCATTTTTTATGCGCGGCCTGATGTCTATACGGTGTCGATCCACGCCGACCCCGTTGCGTACTATCCCTACGTATGGGGTTATGCGCACGAGCGCGGCGAAGGCCCAGGCCTCGGCGCCAATCTCAACATTCCCCTGGCCATTGGCACCGGCGATGACGGCTACATCCAGGCGCTGGATGTCGCGCGCAAGGCGATCGAATCCTTCGCGCCTGGCGCCCTCGTCATCGCGCTCGGCCTGGACGCATCCGAGCACGATCCGCTGAAAGGCCTCGCCGTCACCACGCCAGGCTTCCGCCGCATCGGCCAGGCCATCGCGAAGATGGGCCTGCCGACCGTGTTCGTGCAGGAGGGCGGCTACCTCTCGGATATCCTCGGCGCCAACCTGACCTCGGTGCTGGCGGGGTTCGAAGAGGCGCGGTGATCTTCGTTGGGATTGGGCCGGGATGCCGGCCTAGTCCTTGAACAGTATCTGTTCCAGCAGATCGATCCGCCTGATCCGGATGCTGCTGCCGTCGATGGCGATGATGCGGCGGTTCTGGAAGCGGTCCGATGATGTACGGCCTTGCGAAGGCCGAGCGCAAACGTTCGGCCGACGCCATATTGAATCTTGTCGGGCTTTCCGGCTTCGAGACGGTTTACCCCGCGCAATTGCCCGGAGGCATGCAGCAGCGCGTCGAGATCGCGCGGGTCCTGATCAATCAGCCGCGGGTGCTGCTGATGGACGAACCCTTCAGCGCGCTCGATGCGCAGACGCGCGGCATGATGCAGGAGGTCCTGCTCGACATCTGGAGCAAGATTCCGACGACCACGGTATTCGTCACCCACGATATCGACGAGGCGCTGCTCCTCGCCGATCGCATCGTCGTCATGAGCGCGAGGCCGGGCCGCCTGATCGAGGATATCGTATTGCGGTTCGGACGGCCGCGAAGCCATGACCTCGTGACCGAACCCGAGTTCGTGCGCCTGAAGCGGCATGTCATGCAGCTCTTGCGACGACCGGAGGGGACAGAGCCGCTGGCGCGGCTTAGCCCGCTCGGCGCCTAATTTTAAAACATCCCGCTTGCAGCGAGTGCCTTGCAGACGTGCTGCATCTCGGCCTCGTCGGCGACCATGTCGAGCATGATCGTGGTCAGGCCCTTCGCGGCGAAATCTCTGAGTCTGGCGCCGATCTCGGCGTAGCTGCCGACGAGATAGGGGCAGTCGGCCTGGAAGGTCAGGAACGGCAGCAGCCAGTAGCCATTGCCCTGAAGCTCGCCGCTTTGCCCCTCATACAGCCGGCGCTTCCAGACGGAATCGCTGTTCTCCACGGTGAGCGCGAGCAGCTCGCGATCGTCGGGATTGTCGCGGAAGCGCGTCTTCGCCGCCTGCCGCGCCTCGTCGCCGCTCTCGCGCGCAAAAATGCCAAAATTCACTCCGGGCGCATTGAGGCCCCGATCGAGATCGGGCGGCAGCATCTGCATCTTGATGCAGCCGGTCTCCGCCGCCACGCGCTGCGCCGCGTCCGACTGGCCGGCGATCAGGAATTCCGGCATCAGCTCCGCCGGCAGGCGCGGCCGTAGCTGCAGATTGCTCGCGCGATAGAACCGGCCGTCGAGATTCACCGGCCGCGGGCTTGAGAGCAGAGCGCGCATCAGCGCGACGAACTCGCCAAGGCGGACATAGCGGTCGGCATGCGACTGCTCGTCGCCGAGCCCCTGCAAGTCGCTGACCGCGGTCCCCGTGATCATGTTGAGATAGATCTTGCGGCCATGGAGCTGAGCGAAGGACGAGACGAACTTCGCCGCCGTGAACGGATGCATGTAGACCGGATTGACCGCGATCAGCGGCGAGGATCGCGTCGTCGCCGCGATGATGTGCTGAGCCATGGCCCAGGGCTCGACGAACACGTCATTGCCTTCGAACAGCAGAATGCCTTCAAAGCCGTTGCGGTCGGCGAACTCTGCCACCCGCATCAGCTCGCCGATATATTTCTTGGGATCGCGGTTGCGTGAGATCGCGGGAAAGACGCGCAGCCGCGGGGACGTCATTCCGCCGCGTCCTGGAGCGGCCAGGCGTTGCGAGTGATGGGAAGGCCGCCGGCCGCGCGCGAGCCGTCGGCGATCGCCAGGCGGTGCGAGGGCGACGGCGAGCACAGCGAGAAGCGCCAACCTTCCGGATCGTCGGCGATATCGGGCTTGAAGCTGATCTCGATCGCCTCCCGCGACACCTGCATCGCGAACGCATCGAGCGGCAGATTGAGCCCAAAACCCCGGGCCTTCAGATAGGCCTCCTTCAGCGTCCAATAGTCGAAGAAGCGCTCGATCGCGGCGGGCTCCGGCAGTCCCCGCAGCGTTTCGACCTCTTCCGGCGCAAAGAAGCGAAGCGCCGTCGACAGCGGCGCGACACGCCGCGACACGGTCTCGACGTCGACGCCGACGGCCTCATGCTTGGACACGATGCAAGCGACGCAGCCGTCGGCATGGGACAGGCTGAAATGCAGCGCCGTCGAGGTCGCAGGCGCTGCGACAAAGGGTCGCCCGTAGCGGCCGGCTGCAAAGGACCAATCGGTGGGCGCGACATCAGGCTCGGCGTGCGAGAGCGCAAGGCGCAACATGGCGTGCGCGAAGATATATTGCCGCTGATGCCGCTCGAACATGAAGCGGTCGGCGCGCGCGAGTTCGTCGACCGAGAGCAAACGCCGGCACGCAGCGACCGCGCCAGGCGTGTCGATGCTCTCGATCAGTCCGACAAACAGTTCAATTCCGTCGTCTGCCATCAATTGAGCCCATAACGTCAGGCGGAGGCCAAATCCTGCCCTGACAGAAGAATCAACCGAACAGGAAGCCACTAAGCGAACCGCTTCTAGCGGTTCACCCAGGCAAATTCTTGTCGATTACTGGCCGGTTTACAGGCGCAAGCTTGTGCGAGACCCCAACTCGACAAGCGAGCGGCCCAAATCCGAAAAGAAGATTCGTTCGGCGTCCCGGCCGACGAGTCTTACTTTTTCTTCTTGGCTTTCTTTCCGCCCAGCAGCGAAAGGCTGGTGTCGACGTCCTTCAGCGCAGACTGAAGCTTCTTCTTCTCGTCGGTGAGCAGCTTTTGCAGGGCCTTGCGATCCTTGTCGCTCAGCGAGGTACCCTTGGTAAATTTGATGAAACCCATAATGACACTCCCCGGTTGAAAATAATCGTCCAAATCAAAAACGCAGGAATAATCTTGCGCGGCAGCGCCCAAATAATCAAGATGCAACTTGATCATGCACAGCTTTGGCGAGTGAACCCGTGTTCGGCGCGGACCAACGGCCGGTCACACGGCTCTCCGATCGAGCAAGCGGCCGAGCGGTGTACTGGGCCGGGCGACGGCTGCCGCCAGCAGTGCGACGAGATCCTCCATCCACGCGCCGACCATGGGGCCATCGAGCAACTCGCTCTTGTAATTGCAGGAACCGGTAATACCGGTCGGGCGCTCTTTCAGCATCAGGGATAGCCAGGTCGGGTCGATCGGGAGCACCGGCTGGCCCTCGCGCGTGACGTTCCCGATTGATCGCACCGTGACATCGGGCAAATCGAGCGGCTGGCGCAGCGGATTTTGCAGGGTGAAATAGACTTGGAGCAGCGAGGCCGGATCGATTCCTTCCTGCTCCAGATGGTCGGCCAGGATGTTGAACGGCAGCTCCTGCCGCGCATGAGCGTCGAGCACGCTCTGGCGCACCCGGCCCAAGGCGTGCGCGAACGACAGCTCCGGCGTGATTCGGCTGCGGACGATCACGGTGTTCTCGAACGGGCCGACGATCCGGTCGGTGTCCGGCTGGCTGCGATTGGCCATGGCGGTGGCGACCGAAATATCCGTACGTCCGGTCCGCGCCAGCAGCAGGGCCTTCAGGCCGGTGAGGAGACACATGAACAGCGTGCCGTTGTGCTGGCGCGCAAAGGCTGTGAGTCGGGCGACCAGGTCGCGCTCCAGGCTGAGCGGATGGTGACCGGTGGACGCGCCGGGGCTCGATTCGCCGTCGAACGCGGGGGCTGCGCCGCGCAAGGCCTCCGTCCACTCGGCCGCCTGCTGCCTGGCGGAGTCGGTTCCGCACCACCAGCGCTGCCAACGGGCGACGTCCGAGAAGGCGAGCGGCATTTTGGGCAACGGGACCGACGGATGCCCGGCCAGCGCGGCATAGCGGTTGGACAATTCCTCGAACAGCACGCCGATCGACCAGCCGTCGGCAATGGCGTGATGCAACGTCAGCAGCAGGATGTGATCCTCGGCGTGAAGCCGCAGCAGCCGCGCCCGCAGCAGCGGCGCCCGGGTGGCGTCGACCGGGGTATAGGTCTCCTCCTCGATCAGGAGCTCGATCTTCCTGCGCTCGAGGGCTTTGCGGCGCTTGTTGTTGTGAGGCTGGCCGTCGCCAATGGTCTCGACAGTCAGAACCGGGCCGAGCGTGGCGGGCGCGACGATGCGGCTGACCGGCTCCTCGCCGCTCCAGCCGAACGCCGTCCGCAGCGATTCATGGCGGCGCACGATGTCGTCGATGGCCTGCGCCAGCCTGCGCGGATCGATTGGGCCATCGAGCTGGAAGGCGAAGGGCAGGTTGAACAGCGGCAGATCGGGCAGGTTCGCCTCGATCCGCATCATCTGGTCCTGCGCGATCGACAGCGTGGGAGGTCCGCTGTCGGCCAGTCGCGGCACGCTTGTCGGAGGCTGGCGCGGTTGCGCTACCACAGCCTCATCGACGCGCCGGGCAAGCTCTTCGATCGTCGGCGCCTCAAAGATGGACTTGATGGGCAGCGAGACCCCGAGCGCGCGGGCCACGCGCGCCATCGCCTGGCCCGCCAGCAGCGAATGGCCGCCAAGGTCGAAGAAATTGTCGGTGATACCGAGGCTCTCGACCTTCAGCAGGTCGATCCAGATGTCGGACAGCACTTTTTCGGTGAAGCTGCGGGCCGGCACTGCGGCCTCTGGTCCGGCGATTTGCTGTTGCGCGGGCGCCAGCAACGCTGAGCGATCGACCTTGCCGTGGGCATTGAGCGGAACCTGGTCCAGGAACAAAAACGCCGACGGGATCGCGTGGCCCGGCAGCCGGGTCTTGAGGAAATCGCGCAGTTCGCTGGCGCTGATCTGGTTGCCCGCTCTTGCGACGATATGGGCGATCAGCCTGACATCGCCGCTCGCCTCGCGGCGTGGCTCGACGATGCCGGCGCGCACGCCCGGATGATCGGCAAGCGCGTTCTCGATCTCCTTCAGCTCGATGCGGTAGCCGCGGACCTTGACCTGGTGGTCGGCGCGGCCGAGGCATTCGATCGTCCCGTCGGCGCGGCGGCGGGCGAGGTCGCCGGTCCGGTACAGCCGGTGACCGGCCTGGCGCGCGAACGGATCGGGGATGAAGCGCTGTCGGCTTTGCGCGGGATCGTTGATATAGCCGCGGCCGACGCCAGCGCCGCCGATGCAGAGCTCGCCGACCACGCCGATCGGCTGCGGCTCCAGATTCGGATCGAGCACGTAGAGCTGGGTATTGGGCAGCGCCGCGCCGACCGGGACATTGATCGTCGCCGCCGTCGGCGCCTTGGTCAGCCGGTGCAGGGAGACGTCGTCGGAACATTCCGAGGCGCCATAGGCGTTGATCAGCGGCACTTTTGGACAATGGGCGAACCAGGCGCGGCAGAGCTCGACCGGCAGCGGCTCGCCGGTCGAGATCAGAACTCTCAGCTTCGCAAAGGCGCGCAGCATCGGCGCCTCGTCCAGGCGTTCGAGGATGACGCGGAGCAGCGAGGGGACGATCTCAAGCACCGTGATGCCCTCGCGCTCGATCTCGCGCGCAAGCAGGATCGGGTCCTGCACGACCGCATTGCCGCAGACATGAACGCGCGCGCCGGCCATGGGGCCGGCCAGGAACTGCCAGACCGAGATCACAAAGCTCTGCGGCGCGGTCTGCGCGATCACGTCCTTGGCCGACAGCCTAAGCTCGGAAATGAGCGACGCCAGATGGTTCGACAGCCCGCGCTGCTCGATCATGACGCCCTTCGGCGCGCCGGAGGAGCCGGACGTATAGATCAGGTAGGCAAGGCTTGTGGACGCGCGCCGCACCGCGCGGGCCGGCTTGGTCGATCCGAGCGCGATCGCGTCGTCGAGCTCGGCTACCAGGATAGGCTCGACCAGCGGCTCGAGCAGCGCGTCGACCATGGTGGACTGCGCACGCGCCGTCAGCAGCACGCGGGCGCAGCTTGATCCGACGATAGTTGCGAGCCGTGCAGGCGGCTGCTCGGGATCGAGGTTCAGGAAGGCCGCGCCCACGCGCTGCACTGCGATCATCGCAGCGAGCAGATCGGGTCCGCGATCCGCAAGCAGCGCGACCACCGTCTCGGCACCGACGCCTTCGCGGGCGAGCCAGCGTGCAATCGCCTGGCTGCGGCGCGCCAGCTCGCGATAGTTCAGGACTACACGTCCATCCGATATCGCCACGGCATTCGGCGTTTTCTTCGCCTGCCGGTCGAAGCGTTCGCAGAGATTGCCGCGGGTGGCGAAATTGGCAGGCATGCCTTTCGTCAGCAGCTGCCGCCGTTCCGCGTCGGTCAGGAGCGGCAGGCGCGAGATGCGCTGCTCCGGATTGGCGATCACGGCCTTGAGCAGGATCTTGAACTGCGCGGCCATGTTCTCGATCGTGAGCGTGTCGAACAAATCGGTGGCGTATTCGAAGAAGCCGGTGAAGCGGCCCTCGGCCTCGACCAGCTCGAGCGTGATGTCGAAGCGCGCGACTTTGGGGTCGACCTCCAGCCGGCGCGTCGACAGCCCGGGAAAGCGCGCGGCCTCGATCGATGCGTTCTGGAGGATGAACATGATCCGGAACAGCGGATTGCCGTCGCTCCTGCGCGCGATCTGCAACGCGCGCAGGACCTCCTCGATCGGAAGGTCCTGGTTGCGATAGGCATCCAGCGTGACCTGGCGCACCCGCCGCAGCACTTCGCCGAAGCTCGGCGCGCCGCCGAAATCATTACGCAGGATCAGCGTGTTGGCGAACAGCCCGATGAGCCGCTCGCTCTCGATCTGGTTGCGGTTCGCAATCAGCGATCCCGTCGCCACGTCCTCATGGCCGGTGTGGCGGAACAGGAGACACTGGAACGCTGCGAGCAGCGTCATGAACGGCGTCACGCCCTGGTGCTGGCTCAGCGCTCTCAGGTCGGCGGACAAGGTCTTCGAGAACTCGAGCGTGTGACGGGCGCCGTGACCGCTCCAGACCTCCGGCCTCGGCCGGTCGGTCCGCAGCGGCAGCGTGGTGACGCCGTCGAGTTGCGTCCGCCAATAATCGAGCTGCTGCTTCGCCGCCGGCGTTTGCGCCCAGCCCTGCTGCCAGCGCGCGAAATCGCGATATTGGAAGGTGGGCGAGGGCAGCGCCGTCGCACTTCCTTTGCGCGCGGCGGAATATTCGACGGCGAGCTCCTCCCAGAACAGCCGCTGCGACCAGCCGTCGGTGACGAGGTGATGGACGTTGACCACCAGCGCATGGCTGGACTTGTCGAACGAGAGCAGGGTGACTTTCAGTGGCGGTTCGCTGGCAAGATCGAACGAATATTGCGCGAGCTTGAGTGCCTCCCGCCGGACGGCAGCGGCCTGCTTGTCCGCGACGCAAGGCTTGAGCTTGATCCGCTCGAGCGGCGGCGACTGAAGCACCCGCTGCACTGGTTCGCCCTGGCTTTCGATGAAGACCGAGCGCAGCGTCTCGTGCCGTTCGCAGATCGCCCCAAGGGCTGCCTGAAGCGCGGAGAGGTCGACCTGTCCCTTGAGCAGTGCGACCTCGACGACATTATAGTTGTAGCGCGTCGGATCGAGCCGCGAGAGCACATACATCCGCTGCTGCTGGAATGACAGCGGCGCGTCTCCCTCGATCGCGGCCGGACGCCATGCCGGCAGCATCGTGTCGCGATGGGTTGCTGCGGTTTCCAGCCGGGCCGCGAGAGCAGCGACCGTGGCGCAATCAAAGATGTCCTCGAACGAGAAGTCGACATTGAAGCGTTCGCGCAGCCGCGAGCGCATCTGCGTTGCCGCGAGCGAGTCGGCGCCGAGCGCAAAGACGTCTTGATCGACGCCAACCTGTGGCAGCTCCAGCAGATTGGCCCAGATGTCAGCGAGCTGGGTTTCGAGTCCCGTGCGTGGCAGCCGCGCCTCGTCGCTATCGTCTGCGGTCGCGATCAGCTCGGCCAGTGCATTGCGCTTGACCTTGCCGCTCGCGCCCTTTGGCAGCGCCGTCACGCTGCTGATCAGGCTCGGCACCTTGTAGGCGGCAAGCCGCTTGCGCGCGAATTGGCGCAGCTGGTCCGAGGTCACCTCGGAATTCGCCCGCAGCACCACGACGGCGGCGACGTTCTCACCGAGCTTCGGGTGCGGAACGGCGAAGACGCCGGCCTCCAGCACCGCGGGATGGCTCAACAGGACTTCTTCCACCTCGAGCGGCGAGACCTTTTGTCCGCCGCGGTTGATGACGTCCTTGATCCGCCCGACGATGAAGAGATAGCCGTCAGGGTCGAGATAGCCGAGATCGCCGGTCCGGAACCAGCCGTTGCGGAATGCGGCCTGTGTCGCCGCTTCGTCATTATAGTAGCCGCGGCTCATGTTCGGCCCGCGCAGCATGATCTCGCCATGCCGGCCGCTTGCAAGCTCGCGGCCTGTTGCGTCCATGATCGCAATCTCGGGACCCGCAGCGCGTCCGACCGATCCGGCCTTGCGCAGCTCGAACGGATTGGCGGAGATCTGCGACGCCGCTTCCGTCATGCCGTACGTTTCCAGCACGGGAACGCAGAACGTCGCCTCCAGCCCGTTGAGGATAGCGGGTGCGAGCGAGGCCGAAGCCGAGCGGACGACGCGCAGCGATGACGACCGCACGCAGTCCGGGTCCGCTTCCGCCGCCGTCAGCAGCGCGCGATGGATGGTCGGCACCGCCGTGTACCAGGTCGGTTGCAGCTCCCGCATCCAGCCGAAGAAGGACAGCGCGTCAAAACCGTTGGTGCAGATCACACTGGAGCCTGCGGCCAGCGCGGTCAGAAGGCCCGAGATCAGCCCATGGGCATGAAACAGTGGCAGGACGTTCAGCAGACGGTCGTCAGCGGCGAGCGACAGCACGCGGCCGGCATTGGTCGCGGACAGGCACACATTGCGGTGCGTCAACGGCACCATTTTCGGCCGCGCCGCCGTGCCCGATGTCAGGAGGATGAATGCGTCGTCGTCGCTGCGCGCGACGCCGTTCGTACAGGCCGGACCGATCGTTGGGCCGACGAATTCGCAGCCGCCGAGATCGGTCTCGGGTCCCGGCACGAAGTCAATCACGGCAATATCAAGCGCCTTGGCGACGTCGCGACTCGCTGAGTTCATGTCGGCTCGGGTAACGAGCGCCGTCAGCTTCAATTCGCTGAAATAGCGTTGCAGCTCGTCCGCTGTCAGGTCGGGGTTGACGGGGACACAGGCACAGGCCGCCGCGACCGCGATCAGCGCCAGCGCGCTGTCGGCCCCGCGCGGCAGCGCAACGGCGATCCGGTCTGCAGGCGCAACGCCGAGCCCGCGCAGCTTGCGGACCAGATGCTCGGTCGTGGCGCCGAGACCGTCATAGTTCAGCGGTGGCCGGCTGGGAGAGAGGAGGGCGGGCGCCGCCGGCGTCTGTCGCGCATAGAAGTCGAGAAGACCGCCGATATGCGTCAAGACCTTCGTCTCGGCGTCCGTGCTGGCCAACCCTTTCGCGGCTCCGGGTACAACGTCCGACAAGTCCATTCCCTTTTGATCCGATTGGTCTATTCTTCCTAGAACTAGGGAACGCGTCCAGTCCGAGGTGAAGTTTGGGCCCCAAAATCTGTGGTTGAGGGGCCTTGAGCCCTTCGACGGAGTGAGAGTCGGGCAGAAATCACCATGCTGGAGAAAGAGCTGGAGACGGAAGGCGGGTTAAAGCGCTGGCTCGAAGGCGTCAGTCTTGGCCACTACAACGATTTGTTCGTGCAGCACCGCCTCGATCTCGACGTCATGGGGGACCTGACCGAGGCTGACCTGGCCGAGCTCGGATTGCCGCTTGGCGATCGCAAGCGGCTCCAGCGGGCGATGGCCGGGCTGCTCCCGGCTGAAGCTGCGGAGGCGCCTGCCGCGGCGGCGCGCCCGCAAATTCGGACAGAGGTCGGTGCCGAGCGGCGTCAGCTCACCACCATGTTCTGTGACATGGTGGATTCCACCGCGCTCTCGGCCCAGTTCGACCCGGAAGACGTGCGCGACATGATCGCGAGCTTTCGCGAGACCTGCGTACGCGTGGTCAAGCATTACGAAGGCTACGCTGCCCGCTTCGTTGGCGACGGCATTCTGATCTATTTCGGCTATCCGACCGCACATGAGGACGACGCCGAGCGCGCGGTGCGCGCCGGGCTCGAGATCGTCCGGGTGCTGTCGACCGCGCGCGCGATCGAGCCGCGCGGCGCGCTCAGCCACGCGCCGGCCGTCCGCATCGGGATCGCGACCGGCCTCGTCGTGGTCGGCGACCTCGTCGGCCAGGGCACCGAAGAGCGCGACTCCGCGGTCGGCGAAACCGTCAATCTCGCCGCGCGCCTGCAAGCGCTGGCGCCGCCCAACGGCGTCGTGATCTCGGCCTCGACGCAATCGCTGCTGAAGGGGAAGTTCGATTACCGCAATCTCGGTGCTCATGCGCTGAAGGGCATCACGGAAAAGGCCCAGGCCTGGCACGTCATGCGCGCCTCGCGGGTCGAAACGCGCTTTGCCGCCGCCATGGGCACGCGCCTGACCCCGCTCGTCAACCGCGAGGAGGAAATCGCGCTGCTGATGGGGCGTTGGCAGCAGGTCAAGGAGGGCGGCGGCCAGGTCGTGGTCAAGTTCGGCGAGCCTGGCATAGGCAAGTCGCGCATCATTCAGGAGATCTTCGAGCGGATTGCGGGCGACCGGCATGGACAGGTCTCGTTCCAGTGCTCGCCCTACTACACCTCCACGGCGTTCTATCCCTTCGCCGAGCAACTCAAGTTCTCCCTCGGCCTTGACCGCGAGGATGCATCTGCGATGTCGCTGGCGAGTCTGGAGACCGCGATCGCGGCCGCCCATGGTGACATCGAGCAGGTCACGCCGCTGTTTGCTGCGCTCCTGTCGATACCGGCCGGAGATCGCTATCCGCCGCTCGACCTGTCGCCGCAGCAACAGAAGGATGCGACCGTCGCAGCGCTGGTCAATCATTTCCTGGGGCTCGCGCGCGACCAGCCGCTGGTGATCGCCTTTGAGGATCTGCACTGGATCGACCCGACCTCCCGCGAGGTCGTCGACCTCCTCGTCGACAAGGTGCAGAACCGGCCGATCCTTGTCATCATCACCGCGCGCTCGGAATTCCAGCCAAGCTGGAGCGCGCATTCGCACATCACGACCCTGGTCCTGAATCGCCTGAGTCGGCAGTTGCGCGCGACGCTGGTCGAGCGGGTCGCGGGACGTGAGCTTCCCAAGGAGGTCGTCGAGGAGATCATCGTCAAGACCGACGGCGTGCCGCTGTTCCTGGAGGAGCTGACCAAGACCGTTCTCGAATCCAACCTCCTGACCGAGCGGCACGGGCGCTACGTGCTCTCGGGCCCGTGGCGGCAGCTCGCGATCCCGGCGACGTTGACGGACTCGCTGATGGCGCGGCTGGATCGAATGGGGCCGTTCAAGCGGATCGCACAGATCGGCGCCACCATCGGCCGTGAGTTTTCCTATGAGACCCTGCACGCGGTGGCCAACACGCCGGCGGAGCAGATCGAGGCGGCGCTCACTCACCTGGAGGAGGCAGGGCTGATCATGCGCCGCGGTCATCCGCCGGACGCGCTCTACTCCTTCAAGCACGTAATGATCCAGAATGCCGCGCATGACAGCCTCCTGCACAGCGAGCGGCGGAAGCTGCACGCGCGGATCGCCCTCGTGCTCGCCGAGATGTATCCGGAGAAGACCGAGCGCGAGCCGGAGCTGCTCGCCCACCATCTGACCGAGTCGGGACAGAGCGAGGGCGCCGCGAGCTTCTGGCTCAAGGCCGGCAAGCAGGCGGCCAAGAGCGGCGCCAATCTAGAGGCGATCGGCCATCTGCGCCGCGGCTTGAGCGTCGTGCAGGCCAATGCGCGCATGCAGGGCGCCGACGAGATCGAGCTCGAGGTGCGCATCGCGCTCGGCAACGCGCTGATCGCCGCCAAGGGCTATGCCGTGCAGGAGGTCGAGGAGAACTACATCCGCGCGCTCGAGCTCGGCCAGCAGCTCGATGACGACGAAAAGGCCTTTGCCGCCACGCGCGGGCTCTGGGTGTGCCATTTCATCCGCGCCGATCTCACCCGTGCACATGATCTCAGCGTCGAGCTGCTGAAATTCGCCAAGCGCGAGCGGCTGAACGAGCGGACTCAGCCGGCGCAGCAGACTGGCTATCTGATCGAGGCGCACCGCTCGATCGCGATGACCATGCTCTATCGCGGGCGCTTTGCTGCTTCACAGCATCATCTGCACCGTTGCATCAATCTCTACAGCCCCGATTTGCACTCCGACCTGATGGAGCGCCACGGCACCGATCCGGGCGTCGTCTCGCTGTCCTATCTCGGCTACCTGCTCTGGTTCCTCGGCCGGCCCGACGCGGCGCGCCAGCACAGCGAGCAGGCGATCCTGCATGCGGAGAAGATCCGCCATCCGTTCTCGCTCGCCTTCGCGCTGGTGTTCGGCGCCTATCTTTGCGAGCATTTGCGCGATATCGAGGGCACGCGCGACCACGCCAACCGCGCCATGATCATCGCCACCGAACACAATTTCCTGCACTGGAAGCAGCAGGCTGCGATCCTGCGCGGCTGGGCACTTGCGCAGCTCGGCGAGGCAGACGAAGGCATCAGCCAGATGCGCTTTGGGCTCGACGAATATGAGGCGATGGATTCCTGGCTTGCCGGCTGCTGGTTTCGTTGCCTGCTCGCAGAGGCTTACGCCAAGGTCGGCTTGCGCGACGCCGCCTTGCGCGCACTGGACGGCGCGCTTGCGACCGCGCGGCGGACCGGCGATCACTCCTACCTCGCCGAGGTGTATCGCCTGCAAGGCGAGATCACCCTGTCGGACGGCAATCCGGCCTCGGTGCACGAGGCCGAAGATCTGTTCAACCTGTCGCTGGAGACGGCGCGCAAGCAGGGCGCGCTGTCCTGGGAGCTTCGCACCGCCGTCAGCCTCGCGCGGCTTTCGCTTGAGGCGGGCAAGCGCGAGCATGCGAGCCTCCTGCTGGTGCCGATCGTCGGCAGATTCCACGAGGGATTCCTGACGCCGGACCTCAAGCAGGCCATGCAGCTCGTGCACGAACTCGGTGGCGACGCGCCCGTTCGTCAGCAGGCCGATGCGGTGAAATGAGCGATCTTGCCGCCGCGCGTGACCGTTACGTGGCGTTGATCGCGAAGCGGGAACGGATTTCCTCGCCGCTCCTGCTCGCAGCCCTCGGTACGGTCCCGCGCGAAAATTTTCTGGCGAAGGGGCCTTGGCGCATCAAGAGCGAGGCGGCGCGCAGCTACCGGCTGACGCCAGATGCCGATCCAGCTCATCTCTATGACAATGTGCTGGTCGCGATCGACGCACGCCGCAAGCTCGATACCGGACTGCCGAGCCTGTGGGCGCATTTCATCGATGTGCTCGACGTCAAGCCGAAGCAGCGCGTGGTCCAGATCGGCTGCGGGCTCGGTTATTTCTCGGCGGTGCTGTCGAAGATCGTCGGCCCGAGGGGCAGGGTGCTTGCCATCGAATGCGACCAGCGGCTTGCGGCGCGCGCTGCGAATTTCCTTCGTGATTACCGCAATGTCGGGGTTATCTACGGTGATGGATGCGCGGACATCGGCGAGCCGGCTGACGTGATCATCGTGCATGCCGGCTTCTCGCACCCGCATACGCACTGGCTTCAGTCGCTTCGTCCGCGCGGCCGCCTGCTGGTGCCGTTGACCCAGCGAGACCGCGAAGGCGCCGTCGTCAAGATCACGCGCAAGGGCAAGGGGTTTGAGGCCGAGGCAGTCCAGCAGATCCGGATCTTTCCCGGTCAGGGTCGCGGCTCGACCGCCCTCGACGACCGTGTCGCCGACTGGTGGCAGCGCGCGTCGTCGCTGGCGCCGCTGCGGTTTCGCGCGATCGAGCAGGGGCTGCCGGCGGATCGCTAGCGTTGTTTCGCTTTACCTTGATTCAGGTTGTGAGTTTCCCATCCCTCCCCGCGCTTGTATGACTGCGGTTCGAGCGCCATTTGAGCACGCATTATGCATTCCGTTGCACTGCTGACTGCCAGCTATGCCAAGGATATCGAGCGCTTCTCGCTGCTCAGCGAGAGCATCGACACCTGGCTGACGGGATATACCAAGCATTATGTTCTTGTTAACGATGAGGACGTGCCGCTGTTCGAGCGGTTCGGTTCCGACAAGCGCGTCATCGTGCCGGCCTCGCGTTACCTGCCGAAATGGCTGTGGGCGCTGCCGCCTGCGCTTCAGTTCATCAGCAGCCGACGTGTCTGGCTGTCGCTGCTATCGTCGCCCGTGCATGGCTGGCACATCCAGCAGATCCTGAAGATCGCTGGCGTCCTCAATGCGCCCGAGCAGCGCGTCTGCATCCTGGACTCAGACAATCTGTTCTTCCGCGAATTCGATGTCGGGCAATATGCCGGCGCCGAGAAGACGCCGCTGTTCGTCACGCGCAAGGCGATCGACGCCGACCACCCGTTGCACGGGCTGTGGCTCCGCACCGTCGATCAGCTTCTCGGTATCGAGCAGCGCTCGTTTCCGGCAGACGATTATGTCGGCAACGCGCTGGTCTGGGACAAGGACACCGCGCGCGCGATGACTGACGCGATCAAGTCGGCGACAGGCCTAAGCTGGGCTCTGGCGCTGTGCCGGAAGAAGAAATTCTCCGAGTACCTGCTTTATGGAAATTTCGTCGCGAATTCGCCGGAACATCTGGCGAGACATCGGATCAGCGAAGACAGCATCGCCGTTTCGCACTGGGATGATACCCGCCTCGATCGCGAGGCGATCGAGGCGCTGATGGGCGCCGCTTCGCCCGATCAGGTCGCGCTCTGCATCCAGTCCTATTCGTCGACCTCGATCGACGACATCCGGGACGTGTTCCGGCTGAACTCGCGCGACCGGCGCGGCCCGAGCTTGTCTCCCGACCACATGGGCGACACGGCCGCATTCGAGACGCCCAAAACGCGCTAGGCGCGCTTACACGTCTTTCGTGAATTTGGTCAGGACGTCCATGAACGGCTTGGGCTTGAATTCGCCATCGAGCGGCAGCGGACGGTTCGGCTGCTTGTCCTTGCGGGCGAAAGTGCCGTTGATCCAGCTATAGCGATCCGAGAGGCCCCAGGTCAGGATCGAGCGCACCGGGCCGCTGGTCGAGATCGCCGTCAGCAGGTCATCGACGCGCTTGGCGACGATGGCGTCGCGCTCCGCCGGATTACCCGTCAGCTTCTGATCGTCGACGTCGAGCTCGGTGACGTACACCTCGAGGCCCCACGAGCGCAGCTCGGTGACGAATTCGGCAAGCCCGTGCGTGTCGATCTCGAGCTCGGCATGCAGATGCGATTGCAGTCCGACCGCATGCAGCGGAACGCCCTGGTCGAGCAGATCCATGATGAGGTTGCGGTAGGCCGCGCGCTTGGCGATGAACGAGTCCTTCGCCGACTCGATGTCGTATTCGTTGATCGCGAGCTTGACGTAAGGATCGGCCGCAGCAGCTGTGCGGAAGGCGAGCGGAATCCAGCGGTCACCCAAATTCTGCGTCCAGAATGTGTCACGCCTGTCTTTCGGACTGCGCGGGTTGTCCGGGATCGGCTCGTTGACGACGTCCCACGACGTCAGCTTGTCCTTGTAGTAGGACACGACGGTCGAGATGTGATCGACGTAAGCGCGTTCGACGCCCTTCGTTTCCTTGATCTGCTTGGTCCAGTCGGGAATGTCGTGATACCAGGCGAGCGCATGCCCGCGCATCGTCAGATCGTTCTGCTGGGCGAAATCATAGATCGCATCCGCGCGCTCGAAGGCGAACGTGTGCGCGTCCGGCCGCAGCATCGGCCATTTCAGCTCGAGCACCGGCACGACCTGCGTGCAATAGGTGCTGATGGCTTCGCCGAGCCGCGGATCGGCTTGCAGGTCCCAGAGCGTGGCCGCAGCACCAAAGCCCGGGCGGCGCTGGGCAAGTTTCGCCCCCGGCACTGCTGACGCCGATGTGCCCGCTGCAAGCGCTGCGGCGCCGCCGAGGAGAAATTCGCGTCTGTCGAGCTTGATCACGTGGCGAGTCGTCCTTTCGGAACCAACGCGCCATCGTACCAAGCGGTGCCTTGCGACGCCGGGGTTTCCCGCGATTGGGTTAACTTTGCGGACGGTCTTGTCAGCGCGCCTGACGCTGCATCGCTGCTTCAGCGATCCCGTAATAGTGAAGCGCGCCCTTCTCGAGCGTGAGATTGTCGATCACATAGTCGCGAGGCGCGAAGTCGCCAGCGCTCACATGCGACCAGAAGTCACTCCAGCCGCAGATGAAGCCGGCTGCGTCGATGAACGTGCCGCCGCAGCGTGCGTCGAAATAGGGCACCGAGGACACGCTGCCCTCGTATCGCACCTTGTGCGGAAAATAGTCCGGATCTTGCCAAGGGCCGCCACGATCCCAGGCGAACACGGGAACGCCGCTCGACAGCGCCTGCTGGCAGGCGATGCCCTGGCTCTCGTGCTCGCAGAGGAAGACCATGCTGCGGCAGCGCGCCAACGCTGCCTTGTAGTCGTCCTCCTTGTAGTGGCCGTAGCGGATGACCTCGACCGTGCGGCCGTTCGCTTCGAGATGCCTGCGGATCGGTTCGATCAGCTCCGCCTCGTAGCGGTCGTGTTCCCAGCGCACCTTGTCGTAGAGCAGCACATCGACGCGCTTCTGATCGGCAGGCGCCGGCGTCCACACATCGGTCTCGATGCCGACCGGCCAGACCGTAACGTGCGGCCAATCCGGCCGGCACATATCGGCGTACCAGGCGCAGGGCACCAGAATGCTCTCAACCTGCAGGTCTTTCAGATAACCCGGCGCTTCGATCGGATGGTTGTACATGGCAACGCCCAACAGCAGCGGGTTCTTCCATGCGAACCAGTCGAGCACGAAAGGACGCCCGATGATGCAGGCGAGCTCCTCCGGGTGCTTGCGGATGTAGCCGTAACCGTTCACGCGATAGCGGATCCCGACCCGGTCGAGGCCGGCGCAGAGATTGAGGAACACGCGCCGCTGGCCGCTGATCCAGGATTGGCCGAGCAGCATGCGCCGCAGCAGCGGCCGGATGTGGCGATCACCCGGAAACCAGCGGTCGTCCCGCTCCTCGAAGAACAAATTGAGGACCATCCGCTCGCCGTCTCCGGCCGCGGGGTTCGCCGGAACCAGGGGGGCATCCGTGCCGCCATGGGGCAGGGAGGCCGGGTTTGCCCGTATACGCTCGGCAACGTCCATTCCAGTCACGTCCACGCATCAGAGAAAGCCGGGCGGCGGCTTGAAATCATGGTTTCTTTTCGGTGATCGCGGCGGCCCGTTCAAGGACAGGGCAAATTTAACGCTAACGCGCGAAACCGGCCGAGCCGCCCCATTCGCGGGCCGATTTGCAGACTTATGTGACTATCTTGGGGGATGCTGCGGCGCAGTCCGATCGCCAAGCCTTCGACAGTCAAGCCTCCGACCGTCAAGCCAAGGTCCAACTGATTAACGGCCGCTCCATTTCAAGGCCGACGCCGGTCCCGTGCACGCATGCTCAATCGCCATTTCTCGATCTACCTGGTCGCCTACATCCTGCCCGCGGCGGTGGGCTTTTTCGCGGTCACCGCTTACACGCGGCTGCTGACGCCTGCGGAGTATGGCGTCTATGTCGTCGGCATCAGCATTGCCGGCATTTTGGGCGCGATCTTCTTTGCCTGGATCAAGCTGTCGGTGTCGCGCTATCAGGCGATGTCGGCGGAGGTGGATTTTCGCGGCACGGCGATGATCGCCTTCGGGCTGACAGTCGCCGCCATGTGCGCTGCGACGCCGCTGGTCTTGCTTTTTCGCAGCGACGTCAGTGTCGAGCTGCTGCTCGCCAGCATGTTCGTCGCGATCATGGCCAATGCGGTCGATGTCGGCCAGGAATTCGAGCGCGCCAAGCTGCGCCCTTATCGGTTTGCGGCGATCTCGATCGTGCGCAGCGTGGCGAGCGTCGGCTTCGGCCTGCTCGGCATCTGGCTCGGCTGGGGCGGCATGGGCCTGCTCGCGGCCTTCGGCCTGGGCTCGCTCACCGGCATTGTCCTGAACCTCGTCGGCGACCGCACCAGGATCGCGCGCTTCCAGCGCAGCCAGTTCGTGCAGCTCGCACGCTATGGCCTGCCGCTGACGCTGGCCGGATTGTCCGTTGCGGTCTACTCGGCCTGCGACCGGCTCATTGTCGCTTACTTGCTCGGCAAGGATGCCGCCGGCATCTTTGGCGTCGCCGCCGATCTGCCGCGCCAGTTCATGGTGATGATCGCCTCCAGTGTCGCCGCGGCCACCGTGCCGCTCGTATTCCGGTCGCTGTCGGAGAAGAGCGTAGACGCGACCCGCGAACGCCTGACCGAGAGCTTCGAGCTGCTGCTCGTCGTCGTCGTGCCCGTCGCCGTCTGGCTTGCGCTCGCGGCGGACCAGGTCGCCGGCACGCTCGTCGGCGTCGATTTCCGCGCCGGCGTGTCGGCACTGCTGCCGACGCTGGTGCTCGCCCGCTTCTTCGGGATCGCCAACCAGTTCTATGTGCAGATCAGCTTCCAGCTCGCCGAGCGGCCGTTTATGCTGGCGGCGCAGTCGTTCCTCACGCTGGTCGTGAGCGTGGCGCTGATGTTCGCGCTGGTCGGGGGCCATGGCCTCTACGGCGCGGCGCTGGCGACGCTGGCGACCGAGGCGATCGGCCTCGTCGTTGCCGTCGTCCTGATGCACCGCGCCTACCCCGTGCCGTTCGATGTCAACCGCCTCGCCGGCGTCGCGGCCTCGGGTGCAGCGATGGCGGGCGCGATCCTCGTTGCACGGTCGCAAGTCAACGGCGCCGGTATCGTCTCGCTGATGATCGTGAGTGTTGCGGGCGGGCTCGCTTACACCGCTGCGGCGTGGCTGCTGAATGTCGCGAACGTGCGGACGCTGTCGCTGCGCTTCCTGCGGACATTCAACCGCAAGGCGCTGGGCGTTTAGGACGAGGCTGACGGCGCCCCGGTCTCGCCGCCCCTACAATCGTAGTCCAAAGCAGAGCGCGCCGTGTGCGAGTTCCACCTTGCTTTCTATTTCTCTTCGCGGAAATCTCCCCGCCCGGAGCCGGCCTTCACCTTTTGCTGTAGCGGCGGCCGGAGCCATGTCCTGTTGAGCTTGTAAATCAAGGTTCATTCTGCTCAGTAGGGGCCTGCAAATGCGCTGCAACATGCGCAAAAAGCCCATCGACTAAAGTCGATAGCCAGCGAGGAAACAAAACAATGCGCAAGCTCACTTTGGCCATTGCCGTGATCGCCCCGATGCTCGGTCATGCAGCGTCGGCTGAGGACACGCTCAAGATCGGCTATATCGATCCGCTCTCCGGCGGCGGTGCCAGCGTCGGCGAGGGTGGTCTGAAGACATTCCAGTATCTGGCCGACGAGCTCAATGCCAAGGGCGGCATTCTCGGCCACAAGGTCGAGATCGTCCCGCTCGACAACAAGACCAATCCGCAGGAAAGCCTGGTGCAGGCCCAGAAGGCGATCGACGCCGGGGTTCACTACATCACCCAGGGCAACGGCTCGTCCGTCGGCGCGGCGCTGTCGGATTTCGTCACCAAGAACAACACGCGCAATCCCGGCAAGGAAGTCCTGTACTTCAACTATGCCGCCGTCGATCCGAGCCTGACCAACGAGAAGTGCAGCTATTGGCATTTCCGCTGGGATGCCAGCTCCGACATCAAGATGGAGGCGCTCACCAACTACATGAAGGATACCGCCTCCATCAAGAAAGTGTACCTGATCAACCAGGACTATTCGTTCGGCCAGTCGGTGCGCACCGATGCGCGCAAGATGCTTGGCGCCAAGCGGCCCGACATCCAGATCGTCGGCGACGAGCTGCATCCGCTGCTCAAGGTCACGGACTTCTCGCCCTACATCGCCAAGATCAAGGCGTCCGGCGCCGACAGCGTCGTCACCGGCAATTGGGGCCAGGACTTCGCGCTGATGCTCAAGGCCGCGGCCGACGCCGGCCTGAAGGTCAATTGGTACACTTATTATGCCGGCGGCGCCGGTGGTCCGACCGCGATCAAGCAGACCGGTCTCGACCAGCAGGTCTTCCAGATCACCGAAGGCTTTGCAAACTCCGGCAACAAGGCCGCGATGGACTACGAGAAAGCGTTCCGCGCCAAGGTCAACCTGTCGCTGTGGTACCCGCGTGCGGTCAACGAGATGCGGATGTTCAAGGCGGCGGCCGAGAAGGCCAACTCGATCGACCCCGTGAAGGTCGCGGCGGCGCTTGAGGACCTGAAGTTCGAGGTTCTCGATGGCGGCCAGGGCATCATGCGCAAGGACGACCATCAGTTCCTGCAGCCGATCTACATCTCCTCCTTCGGCAAGCTGACCGAGAGCGAGCCGTTCGACGAGGAGAGCACCGGTTGGGGCTGGCATCTGGTGTCGAAGATCGATACGCCGCAGGCCATGGTCTCCACGACCTGCAAGATGGCGCGGCCGTAATCACGGGATACGTCGCCGTTCCGCGGCCGCTATCGGTTGCGGGAGGGCGGCGGGAATGCATTTGATTGGTTGGACGATGTTCGCCGGGGCCATTTGGCCCCGGATATCCATGAGTGCGCTGTGCTTGAACTCATTGTCATTTCGACCCTGAACGGTGTGCTGTTCGGCATGCTGCTCTTCCTGCTGTCGAGCGGCTTGACCGTCATCTTCAGCATGATGGGCGTGCTTAACTTCGCTCATGCCAGCTTCTACATGCTCGGCGCCTTCTTCGGCTTCCAGCTCACCAAGTGGATCGGCTTCTGGCCGGCGCTGGTGCTGGCGCCGCTGCTGGTGGGCGCCATCGGCATGGCGGTGGAGCGCTATGGCCTGCGCAACACCCACAAGCACGGCCACGTCGCCGAGCTGCTGCTGACGTTCGGTTTGGCGTTTGCGATTGAAGAGATCGTCTCGATGATCTGGGGCAAGAGCCCGCTCGATTATCGCGTGCCGGCGCTGCTCGACTTCCCGGCCTTCACGATCTTCTCGACCAACTACCCCGCCTACAAGATCTTCATGCTGGCCGTGTCGATCGTGATCTTCGTGGCGCTGTTGCTCGTGCTCAAGCGCACCCGTGTCGGCCTCATCGTGCAGGCTGCGCTCACTCATCCTCACATGGTCGGGCATCTCGGCCATAATGTCGGGCGCGTGTTCATGGCGGTATTCGGCGTCGGCAGCGCGCTGGCGGGTCTCGCCGGCGTTATTGCCGGTCCCGCTTTGGTGACGCAGTCGGATATGGCCGCATCGCTCGGGCCCATTCTGTTCGTGGTCATCGTCTTCGGCGGCCTCGGCTCCCTGCCGGGCGCCTTCATCGCTTCGCTCGTCATCGGGCTGGTGCAGACCTTTGCGGTGGCGCTCGATGGCTCGCTGGCCAGTGCGTTCGGACCGCTCGACCCGTCGTCGGGACCGTCCGTCCTCACCGACATCTGGAACGTCACGATCGCCCAGGTCGCGCCGATCGTACCCTATATGCTGCTGGTGCTCATTCTGATCGTTCGCCCCATGGGCCTGATGGGGACGCGCGAGTCATGACCACGGCTACGACTTCGAAGGTTACAGGCGAGCCCGCCGGCGGAAATCTGCGCTTCTACGGCGTCTGGCTGGTCGGCATCGCCGCGCTCATCGTTCTGCCAATGATCTTCTCGTCGGGCGGCTCGCTGACGTCGTTCAGCCTGATCGGCATCGCGATCGTCTTTGCGCTGTCCTACAACATCCTGCTCGGCCAGACCGGCCTGTTGTCGTTCGGCCACGCCGTGCACTATGGCCTTGGTGGCTTCGCGGCCTGCCACATGATGAATGCGGTGGTGTCGCATGGCTGGCCGATTCCGCTTCCTTTCATTCCGCTGTTCGGCGGGATCGGTGGTCTTGTCTTTGCGATGATCATCGGCTGGGTCATGACCAAGCGCGCGGGCACCGTGTTTGCGATGATCTCGCTCGGCATCGGCGAACTGGTGGCGTCCTCCTCGCTGATCCTGCGCTCGGTGTTCGGTGGCGAGGCCGGTATCACCACGGACCGCACCGCGTTGCCGAAGCTGCTCGGCTGGTCGTTCGGACCGCAGCTGCAGGTCTATTATCTGATCGCGTTCTGGCTGGTGCTGTCGGCCATCGCGATGTACGCGCTGACGCGGACGCCGCTGGGGCGGATCAGCAATGCCGTCCGCGACAATCCCGAGCGTGTCCAGTTCATCGGCTACGATCCTCACGTCGTCCGCTACCTCGCTTATTGCTTTGCCGGGTTTTTCGCGGGCGTCGCCGGCGGCCTGACCGCGATCAATTTCGAGATCGCGAACTCCGCGCTGCTCGGTGCGATCCAGTCCGGTCTGGTGCTGTTCTCCACCTTCATCGGCGGCACCGCCTATTTCTTCGGTCCGATCCTCGGCGCGATCCTGGTCACTTATCTGCAGCTCGGGCTGACCAACCTCACCACGGCGTGGCAGCTCTATTTCGGCATCATCTTCATCGGCATCGTGATGTATGCGCCGGGCGGCATTGCCGGCCTCTTGATGATGCATCGGCCGCTGATCCGCGCCGGGACGCTGTGGACGGTGATCCCGTCCTATCTGGTCGCGATCGTGCCGACGATAGCGCTCGCCTGTGGCGTGATCCTGACCATCGAGACGGTCGCGCGCTATTCCGGCGGCGACCCCATCAACCTGTTGGGCATTGCCTTCAATCCGACCTCGCCGGTGACATGGATCGCTGCTGCGGTTCTCGTTGTCGGCGGTGCGTTCGTCGCGCGGCTGACCTGGCGGCGCATCGCGGATGCGTGGGACAGGGCCGCCACGGTCGCCCGTGACCGGGGGTATATGGCATGACCGCAGCCATCGAAGTCCGCGCCGTCGAAAAGCGCTTTGGCAATGTCGGCATCATCCGCGACCTCAATTTCAGCGTCGCGCAGGGCGAGCGGCACGCCATTATCGGCCCGAACGGCGCCGGCAAGTCCACGACGTTCAATCTGATCAGCGGCCATATCGAGCCGACCTCGGGCGAGGTGAGGCTGAACGGCGATCTGATCTCCGGCCTCCAGCCGTTCGAGATCAACCGGCGCGGCCTGTCGCGCTCGTTCCAGGTCACCAACGTGTTCGCCCGCATGACGGTCTGGGAAAACGTGCGCTGCGCCGTGCTGTGGGCCACGGGGCATCGCTACGCGTTCTGGAAGAACGTCGACGGCCTGCCCGAGGTGCGCGACCGAACCGCCCAGATCCTCGATGACATCCATCTGACGCATCGGCGCGATGTTCCGGCTGGCCTCCTCACTTACGCAGAGCAGCGCGAACTCGAGATTGGCATCACCATCGCGAGCGGCGCCACCGTCGTCATGCTCGATGAGCCGACTGCCGGCATGAGCCACGCCGAAACCGACCGCGCGGTATCGCTGATCCGGCGACTGACCGAGGGCAAGACCCTGGTGATCGTCGAACACGATATGAGCGTCGTGTTCGGTCTGGCCGACCGTATCTCGGTGCTGGTCTACGGCCACATCATCGCGTCGGGCACGCCGGAAGAAATCCGGCGCGATCCGAAGGTCAAGGAAGCCTATCTCGGCGAGGAAGCGCACTGATGCTCGAGGTCAGGAATCTTCACGCCTATTATGGCAAGAGCCACATTCTCCAGGGCGTCGATCTCGATGTCGCCGCGGGCGAAGTCGTGAGCCTGCTCGGCCGCAACGGCGTTGGCCGTTCCACCACGGTCAAGGCGATCATGGGCGAGGTCGCCCCGCAAGGCACGATCCGCTTCAAGGGCAAGGACATCGCTGGTCTTCCCAGCTACAAGATCGCACGCCTCGGCCTTGGCTATGTCCCCGAACATCGCGACATCTTCCCGAGCCTGACGGTTCGCCAGAACCTGCTGCTCGGCGTCAAGGATACGCGCCGTCCCGGCAAATGGCGGCTTCAGGATATGCTCGACATGTTCCCCAATCTCGCCGCGCGCGCCGATACGGCCGCGGGCGTGCTGTCCGGCGGCGAGAAGCAGATGCTCACGACGTGCCGCACGCTGATGGGCGACCCCGACCTGATCATGATCGACGAGCCGACCGAAGGGCTGGCGCCGCTGATCGTGCAGCAGGTCGGCGATCTCATTGCCCGCATCGCGCAGGCCGGCGTCGCGATCCTGCTCGTCGAGCAGAAGCTGTCGATCGCGATGCGGATCTCGAAGCGTGTCTACATCATGGGCCACGGCCGCGTCGTGTTCGAGGGCACGCCAGACGAGCTCAAGGCAAATGCCGCCGTGCGGCAGGAATGGCTCGAGGTCTGACATCGCCGTCAGGCGATGAACGGGCCAATCAAGCGGCTGCAAGCCGCGCATACGCATCTGAATTCTTAGCTACATCTCACGCCCGATAATCAAGGTATCGTCGCGTTCGCTGCCATCGTGACCGATGCGGCCGACGATAACCAAGAACAGAAGTGGAGGACGTTGACGACGGCCCGCGGGCCCGCGTCGATGCGCTCTGCCAGGGTAGGAGATGCCGGGCATGCCGGGAAAACAACGTAACTTCGTCCGTGGAGCTGTTGCTCTGCTTGCGCTCTTCGCTGCCTCAGTCGCTACGGCGGGAAATTACGATACCGGCGCGACAGACACGGGCATCAAGCTCGGTCAGACCATGCCCTATTCGGGGCCGGCCTCCGCTTATTCCGCGATCGGCCGCGCCGAAATCGCCTATTTCAAGATGCTCAACGACAAGGGTGGCATCAACGGCCGCAAAGTCGAACTCCTCAGCATGGACGATGGCTATTCGCCGGCGAAGACCGTCGAGCAGATGCGTCGTCTGGCCGAAAGCGACGAAGTCCTGGCGATGTTCTCGATGTTAGGGACCGGCCCGAACATCGCGGCGCAAAAGTACCTCAATGCCAAGAAGATCCCGCAGCTGTTCCCGTCGAGCGGCGCCAGCCGCTGGAACGATCCGCAGCATTTTCCCTGGACCACCGGCTCGCAGCCGACCTACAGGACTGAGGGGCGGCTCTACGCCAAGTGGATTTTAGCGAACAAGCCGAACGCCAAGATTGCCGTCATCACGCCAGACGAGGATCCGGGGCGCGACTATCTCGCGGGCTTCAAGGAAGGGCTCGGCGAGCACGTCAATCAGATCGTGTCCGAGGCCGTCTACGAGACGACCGATCCGACCGTCGACTCCCAGATCGTCAAGTTCAAGGCCGCCGGCGCCGACGTGCTGTTCAATGAATGCACGCCGAAATTCGCGGCCCAGGCGATCAAGAAGGCTGCCGAGCTTGGCTGGAAGCCGCAGATCATTCTTCCGGCTGTTTCGAATTCCGTCGGCTCCGTGCTGACCCCGGCCGGGCTCGAGAATGCCGTCGGCATCGTCACCGGCGCCTTCCAGAAGGATCCCGGCGATCCGCGCTGGGCTGATGATGCCGGCATGAAGGCGTGGCGCGAATGGATGAAGACCTACAATGCGGGCGCGGACCCCGCGGATATCTTCAATGTCACCGGCTACACCATGGCGCAGATGATGGAGCTGGTGCTGCAACGCGCCGGCAATGACCTCACGCGCGCCAATCTGATGAAGCAGGCGCAATCATTCAAGGATGTCGAGCTGCCGATGCTGCTGCCCGGCATCAAGCTCAACACCTCGGGCGAGCAGGTCACGCCGATCCGCCAGTTGCAGATGGCGCGCTTCAACGGAAAGTCCTGGGAGCTGTTCGGCGACGTCATCGGCGAATAGCATCCGCGTATCGATTGATCGCATCCTCCAGCCACAGTGAAGACATGACGACACCGACTGGCCCCCTCAGCGGCATTCGCGTCCTCGATCTGACGAGCGTGCTGTTCGGTCCCTATGCCGCGCAAATGCTCGGCGACTGGGGCGCCGATGTCATCAAGATCGAGCCAACGACCGGCGATACATGGCGCTACACCGGCGTGTTTCGAAATCGTGGCATGAGTGGCCAGTTCATGGCGGTCAATCGCAACAAGCGCAGCCTGGCGCTTGATCTGAAGCATCCGGACGGCAAGGCGGCGCTGGCCAAGCTGATCCCGACAGTCGATGCGCTCGTCACCAATGTGCGGCCCGCTGCGATGGCACGGCTGGGCTTCGGCTACGAGGCGTGCGCCAAGTTGAACCCGCGGCTGATCTATGCCGCGGCGACCGGCTTTGGCCAGGACGGCCCCTGGGCGGCGCGGCCCGCCTTCGACGAGATCATCCAGGCCGCCTCGGGCCTTGCATCGTCGATCGGATCGGACGAGGAGCCGCAGTTCATCCCGAGTCTGGTCGGTGACAAGATCTGCGCGCTGGCCATGGTCGGTGCGGTGTCCGCAGCCTTGTTCCGGCGCGAGCGCACGGGTGAGGGCCAGATGGTCGAAGTGCCGATGCTGGAGACGATCGCAGGCTTCAACAGCATCGAGATGCTGGGCGGACACGCGTTCGATCCGCCAATCGGACCGACCGGCTACAAGCGCATGAAGAACCGGCGCCCCGTGCGCACCAAGGACGGCTGGCTGACGATGCTGCCCTATTCCGGGGACAATTGGTGCGCCTTCTTCGAGGCCGTGGGCCGCCCTGAATTGAGCGACGAGCTCGGCGTGCGCGATCCCGTGCTGCGCTCCCAGAACATCGACAAAATCTACGACCGCATGAGCGAGATCGGGCCTACCCGCACCACAGCGGAATGGGAGGAGCTATTGCTGCGGCTCGACGTGCCGCACACCGCCTTCGCACGGCTGACCGAGATCGGCGAGCAGCCGCATCTCGCAGCGGTCGGATTGTTTGCGGATATCGATCATCCGACCGAGGGCCGTATTCGGCAGGCGCGGCCTGCGACGAAATTCTCCGAGAGTCCTGCCGGCATTCA
This sequence comes from Bradyrhizobium sp. McL0616, assembly GCF_049993385.1. Lineage (NCBI taxonomy): Bacteria > Pseudomonadati > Pseudomonadota > Alphaproteobacteria > Hyphomicrobiales > Nitrobacteraceae > Bradyrhizobium > Bradyrhizobium sp. McL0616. The sequence continues at coordinate 7,195,737 of NZ_CP188255.1, read as the reverse complement.
TCGCATGGCGCCGCGCCTCGGCGAGCATTCGCGCGAGGTCTTGCGCGAAGCGGGCCTGAATGATGCCGAGATCGAGGCGCTCGTTGCGAACAAGGCCGTTGGTGCGCCGTAAGGCGCGCCACTTTGGCGTCAGTGCTTGCCGATCGCCGACGCCGTCACCGCTTCAAAGCTCTGCTGCCAGTAGAGCTCGACCTGCTGGATCAGGGCCGGCGGCAACGGAACGTAGTTCAGCGTTTCGGCCTGCGACTTTCCGTTCTCCAATGACCAGCGCACGAAGTCGATGGCTGCCGCCGATCTCTCGGGCGATTTCGGCTTGATCGGCATCAACACGAATGTCGTGGCGGTGATCGGGTAGGCATCCTCGCCCGGCGCGTTGGTGAGCACGAGGTGGAAATCCTTGTCCGCCGTCCAGTCCGCGCTCGAAGCCGCCGCCTGGAACGATGCGGCGTCAGGCATGACGAAATTGCCGGCACTGTTCTGCACCACGCCGAACGAGATCTTGTCGAGCCGTTGCAGCGCATAGGCATATTCGAGGTATCCGATCGAGCCGGGGACGAGGCCGACGAGCGAGGCGACGCCGTCATTGCCCCTTCCGCCCACGCCAACCGGCCACTCGACCGCGGTGCCCTCGCCAACGCTCGCATTCCATTGCGGGCTGACCTTGGAGAGGTAGTTCGACCAGTTGAACGTCGTGCCTGAGCCGTCGATGCGATGCACGACGGTGATCGGCGCATTCGGCAGCTTCAGGTCGGGATTGATGGCGCGAATCGCCGGATCGTTCCAGGATTTGAGCTTGCCGAGATAGATGCCCGCGAGCACCTCGCCCGTGAAATGAATCTGGCCCGGCTTGACGCCGTCGATGTTGACGACCGGAACGACGCCGCCGATCACGATCGGGAACTGGATCATGCCGAGCTTCTCCAGCTCTTTCGGATCGAGCGGCATGTCGGTCGCGCCGAAATCGACGGTGGCTTTCTTGATCAGGCCGACGCCGATGCTCGAGCCGACCGCCTGATAGCTGACAGTGTTGCCGGTCTTGGCCTTGTAGGCGTCGATCCATTTCGACATCACGGGCGAAACGAAGGTTGAGCCTGCGCCCGTGGTGTCGGCAGCGAAGCTTTGCGTCGCGACGACGAGAGCGGTGAGGATGATCGGTAGCCTGAGAAGTTTCATCATGCCTGCGAAACTAGCAGCATGAGCTCGGAGCCTCTGTGGCTTATGTCACAAATATGTAATGGAGATCAGAACCATCTGGTTTGGCTGCAATGTGATGTGGACTGGTGCTACTCAAGAACCGAAGTTGCGGGCGACGCCGATCAGGACGGCCGCCAGGACGGCCAAAGATACCGAGACCGCCAGGCTCTTCGCCAGGCTCCTGGTATGGCCTACGGGAAAAACGATGAGGCCGGTGGTGAAGAGCGCCAGTCCAGCCACGGCCGCGGCAATCTGCGAGAGAGTTGAGGACATCTGTTCATCCTCCGATATGCTGATTGTAGATATTACAGCCAACATGGCCGCGGCCTGAGGCAATTCTCTGTGATTCCGGTCACACCCCGCCCGCGCGCCACGGGCAGCGGACATTGCGCCGCAGCGCCTGCCTGCCAGCTTCAGGCCAGCCTCGGCCACCAGTGTCAGCCCTGACGACCCTTCCGCCCGCGCGGGCCCTCGTATATGAGAGTTTTGCCGCTCGAACGGACCGAAAATCGCCGGATATGGAACGGATGGTGGCCGCGATTTCTTAATCCAAAGATCGCAATCTGACGGATGATCCACGCAAGTGCTGACAGGCAACCGGGGTATGGCATGAAAGACCGACTGACGACGGCGCAATCCCATGGAACGATGCGGCGTTGGGGGCCTCCCGGAATTGTGATGTTCGCGGCAGCCGTGGCGCTGACCGCGCTGACCCCTGGCGCCATGGCGGCGAAGCAGCCGCGCCAGACTGCCGAGGCGGTGGCGCAGCGCGAGGCCGGCGAGCCGATCATGGCGATCGTGTCGATCAAGAGCCAGCAGGTCACGTTCTACGATTCCGAGGGCTGGATCCTGCGCGCGCCGGTCTCGACCGGCACCACGGGACGCGAGACGCCCGCCGGCGTCTTTGCCGTGATCGAGAAGGACAAGGACCACCACTCCTCGATGTATGACGATGCCTGGATGCCGAACATGCAGCGCATCACCTGGAACGGCATCGCACTGCATGGCGGACCGCTACCGGGCTATGCCGCCTCGCATGGCTGCGTGCGCATGCCCTTCCCATTCGCCGAGGGCCTGTTCGACAAGACCAATATCGGCATGCGGGTGATCATCTCGCCGAACGATGCCGCTCCGGTTGATTTCTCGCATCCCTCGCTGTTCGTGCCGAGCAAGGAGGCCATCGCGGCGGCGCCGAACCGTGCCGACAAGCTCTCAGCCGAAGCCGAAGAGGCCACCAACGCCGCCGGCGAAGCCAAGAAGGCGGCTGCTGCGGCAGCGAAAGAGGCTCAATCGCTCCCGGCATCGCTGCGCAAACTGGAGCAGCAGAAAGCTCGCGCCGATGCCGAGCTCGCTTTCGCCGAGAAGTCGCTCGCGGACGCAAAGACCGATCAGGCCATCGCAAAGGCCGGGGAGCTGAAGCAGAAGGCCGCCACCAAGGCCGCGGATGCGGCGACCCAGCTCGACGCTGCCAAGGCCGCCGCGCAGCCGAAGCGCGACGCCGTCGCCGCGACCAAGGATGCCGCCAAGGCGGCCACGACCAAAAAGGCCGACGCCGTGAGGGCTGCAACCGACGCAAAGCTCGCGCTCGAGCCGGTCTCGGTCTACATCAGCCGCGCGACGCAGAAGCTCTATGTGCGGCGGAACACGCACAAGCCGGCGCCGGATGGCGGCGGCGAGGTGTTCGACACCAGCATCGAGGTTCCCGTCACGATCCGTAATCCCGACCAGCCGCTCGGCACGCATATCTTCACGGCGATGGCGAAGAATGATTCGGGCCTGCGCTGGAGCGTGGTCAGCATTGACGACGGCGACAACGCCAAGGACGCGCTCGACCGCATCACCTTCCCGCAGGAGGTGCTCGATCGCATCGGGCCGACCGCATTGCCGCGCTCGTCGATCATCATCTCGGACGAGCCGCTGAGTGCCGAGACCAACTACCGCACCGAGTTCGTCGCGGTCTTGAGCAACCATCCCCAGGGCGGCTTCATCACCCGCAAGCCGACAGCGCCGCCTCCGATGGCGATGGCGAGCGACGACAGCTGGGGCAATGGCGGCAACGGCTTCGGCTTCTTCTTCCAGCAGCGCGATCCGGCCCCGCAGCCCGTCAATCCGCGCCGGCAGCGCGGCGGCCAGTACCAATACTATCAACAGGCGCCGATGCAGCGGAGCTTTTGGTAAGGCGCGGCCGGCCAATCAGCGCTCCGCCACCGCCTGACCAAGTCGCAATTCGGTGTCGGAACGGCGCTGCAAGCCACGCTCCAGCAGCGACGCCGCGCGTGCCCGAGTGCTCGGGTGGGTCGCCGCGCTGAAGAAAGCCTTTAGCGCCGGCGGAAACACACTGTCTGCGGGCAGTGTGACGTCGTTCATGAGCGCCTTGGCGCCGACCAGCGCATGCTTTTCGAACGAGGCCATACGGCGAGCAAATGCATCGACGAACGCCTCGATCTCCACATCCGGCAGCGCACGATTGACGTAGCCATAGCGCTCGGCAAGGTCCGCCGAAAAATCATCGGCGCCGAGAATGACCTCGAGCCCGCGCCCGCGGCCCATCAGGCCGGCAAGCCGCGCCATCGGGTTCCCGCCGGGGACCGAGCCGAGGCCGACTTCGAACTGTCCCAGAATTCCGCGCTCACGGCTGGCAAAACGCATGTCGCAGGCGAGAACCGAATTCGCTGCCTGCGCCGCGCGCACGGCCGCGGATTTCGGCGATCGAGGCGACCGGCGCACGCGCCAAACGCACGAGCACGTCGATCCACGGATGCATGCCGGTCGGACCGGCCGGCATCGCGGCGACTTTCGTCTTGTCGGCGAGCACGTCCCAGTGCGCCAGGAAGAAATCCGGATCCGCGCTTCGAAACACCACGACCTTGACCTCCGCGTCGGTTTCCAGTGCCGTCAACAGATCCTGCAACTCGCCGATCGTATCGGGGTCGATCAGGTTGATCGGCGGATTGTCGAAGGTCGCGGTCCATAGTCCGGAGGAAGGCTTGTCGATGATGATTTGTCGGGTCATGGGAGTCTCCTTGTGACGTCGATGGGTGGGAGGGGCGGGCTACTGAATCATCTCGTCAGCGCGCGCCAGCAGGCTTGCCGGGATGTCGATCCCCATCGCGCCTGCAGCCTTCGCGTTGATGACGAATTCGAAAATCGTCGGTTGAACGACGGGAAGCTCGGCCGGCGACGTGCCCTTGAGAATCTGGCCGGCATAAAGTCCGATTTGCCGGTAGCCGTCGGGCGGGGAGATCCCGTAGCTCATCAGGCCGCCTTGGGCGGCATATTCGCGGAATTGGTAGATCGCCGGAATCCGTTGCTGCGATTCGAAGGCCACGAGGTGCGCTCTCCGCGTGTCGAAGAACGGGGATGCGCACACCAGCAATCCATCAGCGCCGACCGCCCTCAATCGTTCGAACGCAACTGCAAGCTCGCCGTCGTTGGTCGCGTACACGATCTCGATGGGCCGCTCGATGTCCTGTGCCGCCTGCGTTACCTCGCAGACCTGCGTTGCGGACTCCTGAAAATCGCGATCGATGAGAACGCCGAGCACGCTGGCGCGCGGCAACAGCTCGTGCAGTATGCCGAGGCGCTTGGACTCCAGCTCCGTGGCCAGGAGGCTGATTCCCGTCATGTTGCTGCCCGGCCGGTTCAGGCTTTTGACCAAGCCAATCTTCACAGGGTCCCCGCCGACGGAGAAGACCGTCGGGATGTCGGCGGATGCCGCTTTTGCCGCGAGCGCAGACGGCTCGCCCCCAGCCGCGATCAGCACGGATGGATTGAGCTCGACGATCTCGGCCGCAAGCGCCGGCAGCCGCTCATAGTCGCCTTCAGCCCACCGGTACGCGATCGTCGCGTCCTGGCCCTCGCTGTAGCCGGCTTCGGCAAGCCCTTTGCGGAAACCGGCGACGATACGGGCCGAATCGTCGAGCGTCCGGCTGCTCAGGAAGCCGATGATGGGCTTGCTGCGCTCCTCCTTCGCGAAAGAGGGCCACAATGCCAAACCCGCAAAAGCTCCAAGGAAATCCCGGCGTTTCATGATCGAACCTCCGCATTCGGTTCTGCTCTGGTCTTGCGTCGCCGGATCCGGTCAGGCTGCGCAACGCGATCGCCCGTCCGGATCCTTATCGTTCGGCCGCTACGCAGCCGTTACTGTAGAGTGGGTCGCTGACAGCGCCTCGACGATCTCCCGCGTGGTCACGATCGCGCTGGCGTAGTTCGGCATGTTGATCTCCAGCGCGGCGTGCATCATCTCGTCGGAGTAGTCGGCGACAGCATCCTTGATGACCGTGACGTCGTAGCCGAGCTCGGCGGCAAAGCGGACCGTCGCCTCGATGCAGGTATGCGCGATCAGCCCGATGACGATGAGCCGCTGGATGCCGTGGCGCTTGAGCTGGAGATCCAGATCGGTGTTGGCAAAGCCGCTGGAGCACCAATGTTCGCTGGCGACGATCTCGCCCGGCTCCGGCACGAACTCGGCACGGAATTCGCCGCGCCAGGTGCCGAATTCGAAGCTCTTGGCTTGCCACGCTCTGCGCTGGATGGGCGCGACGTACTTCCAGGTCTCATAGTCGCCGGCGCGATAGCGGTGATGCATCGCATAAAACACCCGAAGCTCCGCGGTGCGCGCGGCATGCAGCACTTGCTGCATGTGTGGAACGCAATTGTTCGCTTCGGCGACGGCCTTGATCCGGGGCCAGATCTTGCCGCCCTCCGAGATGAAGTCGTTGTAGGGATCGACCACCAGGAGGGCGGTGTCGTTCTTGTCGTATGAAAGCTGTGTCATGGGATTCTCCGTTGCGACGGCGCCGCCCGTCAGTTGTTCCTGAGTGCAGCACGCTCGATGCTGGCGGCGAACTCCGGCGTTTCGCTCTGATTGTGGGCGATCGAGGCGGGTTGGCGCTGGGCGCGGAACAGGTCGAACGGGATGCCCTGCTTGCCGATGAACGCCATGAACTCGTCGGTGGCATGCGAGCGGACGCGGTTGGTGAACTCGCACTTGCCGGGTTCAATCTCCCTGACGCGCAGCTCCCAGGTCACGTGAATGGTGGTGCGCCCGGTCGGCGTGAACACGTCGGAGGTCGAATCGAGAATCAGATGGTCCTTCTCGCCGAGCGTTTCGACGTAGTGCTGCACCATCAGGCTGCCGCCGATGGTCTCGACGTTGATCGACATGCGCTTGCCGTCCGGTGCCGTCGTGTAGCCCGCGGCGATGTGCGCCGGCGAGCAGCCCTGATAGTCGCGCTCGGACAGGTTGAAGCACCACGTCGGAATATCGATCCGGTCGATCGGTGCATTGATGATGGCGGTGAAGCTGGAATCGACGATCTGGTTGCTGGTCATGGCTAAGTCTCCTGGTTGCGTTGCGCGCCGTTGACGTGATCGAGACTTCACGGCCCCGTGTTGCGACCTGCGTGACGCTGTCGCAGATCGATCGGCCGTTCGTCCTGGAGATACTTTGGTGCGGACGATCGAAATTTGCTCGTTATCGATTGTTATGGATCGTTAGCCCTCGCGGAGCCGTGCGAAGCCCGCAAAAGCGAGCTGGCAGGAGCTCACCGGGGGGTCGTAGGACCACGTGTTAGGGGCTGAGAGATTTTGTTATGGCCGGCGATCTTCGCGGGATGCGACAAGCCCGCCCATCCTGATCAAACGGTCCGCATGGGGTCGTCGATGAATTTGCAAGCCATTGGCTTTTAAGACGAAAATGCCGGCGGGATGGCTCGCAGGGTGGCGGTCCGTCATGTCGGATATGGCGCAGCAGCACTACTTTTTGTCTCGAGGATCGGATATCACGATCCGTACGACGCCAATCTTCACCGCCTTTTCGCAATCACCCGAATTGGGCCGCGCCACACCAAGAACAACGCCAATCAATGCCGACAGCGCAGAACACGGAGATCATTTCGTTCGGTCCTTTCCGCCTCAGTCTGACCGAGCGCGTGCTGACCAGGAATAGCGAGCAGGTGGAGCTCCGCGGTCGGGCCTACGATCTCCTGGTGGCGCTGTTGTCGCGCCCCAACGAATTGATCAGCAAGGCTGAGCTGCTGCGGCAGGTGTGGCCAGGCCTGGTCGTCGAGGAAGGCGCCTTGCGCTTTCACATCACCAACCTTCGCAAGGCGCTCGGTGAGGGCAGCGATGGCAATCGCTATATCGTGACCTCGTCCGGGCGCGGCTATACCTTCGTCGCCCAGATTGCGCGCTCATCCGATCAGGCGCTGCCCGCAGGCGATGCGCCCTCCTTTCAGCAGGCCAATCTGCCCGTGCGTCTGCCGATGATCGACCGCGAGGTGGAGATCGAGGAGATACCGGCGCGGCTGACGGCGACGCGTTTCGTGACCATCGTGGGCGCCGGCGGCGTCGGCAAGACGACGCTTGCGATCGCCGTCGGACATCGGCTGATGAAGAGCTTCGACGGCGCACTGCTCTTTGTCGATCTCAGCATGGTCAGCGATCCGACCCTGGTGGGGACGGTCGTGGCATCGCTGCTCGGTTTGTCGGTGCAATCCAGCGACGCGACGCCGAGCATCGTTGCCTATCTCCGGGACAAGCGGATTTTGCTGATCCTCGATACCTGCGAGCATCTGGTCGATCCCGTGGCTGCGTTCGCGTCGTCGGTGTTTGCGGCTGCACCGAACGTTCACATTCTGGCGACGAGCCGCGAAGCGCTTCAGACCGATGGCGAGAATGTCTACCGGCTCGACACACTGGCCTGTCCGCCCGAAGGCACAGAGCTGACGGCTGAGATCGTCCGGACATTTCCGGCGGTCCAGCTCTTCGTCGAGCGGGCCCGCGCGAGCGGCGCGCAGCTGCATTTCAGCGACGATGAGGCGCCCGTTGTCGCGAGCATGTGCCGCAGGCTTGACGGTGTCGCACTGGCCATCGAGCTCGCGGCCCGCCGCGTCGAGAGCTATGGGGTGCATGGGACGGCAGAATTGCTCGATCAACGGCTTGCGCTCTCCTGGCTTGGGCCGAGGAGCGCCCCGCCTCGGCAGAGGACGCTGCACGCAACTCTGGACTGGAGTTTCGGCCTTCTTTCCGATTTGGAGCGGGTCGTTCTCTGCCGGCTTGCCGTCTTCGTTGGACATTTCACGCTCGATGCCGTCATCGCCGTGTGCGGACGCGACGTTGCCCGCAAGGATATTCTCGGCGCGATCGACAGCCTCATCGCGAAATCCATGATCGCAACGCGCCCGGTCGGAACCGTGATGAGCTATCGCCTCCTGGACACCACGCGCGCCTACGCGCTGGACATTCAGATCGCCGAGGACGAAGCCCGCGACCTCGCCGTCCGGCATGCGACCTACTACCGCGATTGGCTGGAGCAGCGCGGACGCGACTGGGCCACTCTCTCCACCGGCGCGGAACGCACCTCGCATTTCGCCAGCATCAACAATGTGCGAGCCGCGCTCGACTGGTGTTTCGGCGAGAGCGGGGATATCAGGCGCGGCATTCAGCTCGCCGCTGCGGCCGTCGACGTCTTTCTGGCCATGTCCTTGCTGGCGGAGTGTCACCGCTGGTCCGAGCGCGGGTTGATCGCGCTCGACGCGGACGCCATCGGAAGCTCCGATGAGATGCGTCTCCAGGCGGGCATCGGGGTCTCTTCGTCGCAGATGTACGGAGAGAGCGATGCCGTCAATGATGCGCTGAACAGGAGCCTCGCCATTGCAGAGGCGAGGGGCGAGACGGCCTACGAGGCCGGATTGCTCAACATGCAATACATCTTCCACGGCCGCAGCGGGCATTTCAGGATATTGCTCGACTACGCCCGGCGCTGCCACGGGCTTGCCGAAAGATCAGGCGATCTCGCAATCAGGACGCTGGCGCATTCCGGACTCGGCATGGCCTTGCAGTTTTCAGGCGATCTCGCCGGCTCGCGCCGCGAACTTGAGGCCCTGATGGGAATCCTGTCGCACACCCAGCAGGGCTCCGTTCTGCTGGGCTACGATCCGCATTACCGGTCGATCGTCGCCTTGGCGCGGACGCTTTGGCTGCATGGCTATCCGGACCAGGCCGCGGATCGCGCGAGAGAGGCGGTCAAGGCCTCGGAAGCCATGGGTCATTCGGCCGCGCTGGCCCTGGTGCTGGCCGGTGCGGGAACCGTCTTTCTCTGGCGCGGCGATCTCGATGCCGCCCAACATTACGTCGATCGCTCCTATTCGCTGGCCGAGGCAAACGGCATGGGCCCGCTGATGGCGATCGGGCGATGCCGCAAGGCCGAATTGACCATCCGCAGGGGGGACGTGAGGCAAGGCGTCGACGATTTGCGCGCCGGCCTCAAGCCCATTCACGCAGCGCGCCACGAACTGCTCACCACCGAATTCAACATGGAGCTAGCGCTCGGCCTCCTCGCGCTTGGCCAGGCCGGCGAGGGCCTCGCTCTCGTCAACGCGGCGATCGATCGGGTGAATGGAAGCGGCGAGCTGTTCCAGATGCCCGAACTGCTGCGCGTGAAGGGCAAGCTTCTTGCCGCAACGCCGGGCGCGAGCCGAGACGAGGCGGAAGCCTGCTTCCGGCAGTCCATCGAGCTCGCACGCGCGCAGAGCGCTCGATCCTGGGAGCTGCGGGCGGCGACCGATCTGGCGGCATTCATGGCCGATACCGGACATCGCGATAGTGCGAGGCGATTACTTCAAGATGTATTCGGCGCCTTCGCAGAAGGCTTCGGGACGACAGATATCGAAGCTGCGGCCAAATTACTCGCCGGGCTGGCGTAGTACCTCCTCGAACTACCGACGAGCCTCGATCACCACAGCTTGAATTTTGCCCTCGATCGGCCCGGAGCCGTGGCGCGTTCGGATCGCCTCGGCAACGATGTCGGTTGCAGCCTGAAGCTTGCTGGCATCTATTGCCTCGATCTCGTTGCGCAGCGGCGTGCCCTGGCAGAGCGCGATCGCGACATACTCGGCCGACGGCGCCCGGCTGATTTCGGATCGCGTTTCAATCGATATGTCGCGGAAGCCTGCGCGTTCGAGGTCGGTTCTGATGACGTCCCTGTCGCAATAGCCGTGCGGCGTCCGGATCATGAAACGAGGCTGATTATCGGGAAACATCTTGCCGAGCGCAATCGTTGCATGATGCGTGAAGACATTGTCCTCGATCCGGTCCCAGACGTTGAACACGAATGTGCCATCCGACTTCAGGACCCGTTTCACTTCTTCGTAAGCCTTGACGCGATCCGGAAAGAACATCGCGCCGAACTGGCAGCAGACTACGTCGAATTCAGCATCGCCGAAGGGCAGGGTCGATGCATCAGCCTGACGCCAGGTGATGCGATCATCCTCCGCCTGACGCTGCGCTGCGACCGCGAGCATCGGCTCGTTGAGGTCGGTCGAAACATAGCGGATGCCGCGCGGCAGCGCCGCCGCTACGGCGCGCGTCACCGCACCGGTGCCTGCGGCGATCTCGAGCAAAACCGAAGGAGAGAGAGCCGCGACACGTCTTGCGATCTCGTCGGCATAAACGGAGAAGATCATCGGGACGAGATATTCGTCGTAGATCTTCGGGATCGACCCGGCGAAAACCTTGTCAGTCGCGGACATGCTTGCCTCGCTGAACTCTTGGACAGGACGGGGATCCTATCATGGATCGTCCGCCCCGGAACGGCATGACTTGTCCAGACGAGGCGAAAGGCTCTACGATTTCGCGCCTCCGACCTCACGGATCGGCCGGGCGCCGTCCCAGTTCATCGCCGCCTGCCGGACCTTCTCGAAGAACGGGCCCTTGGTGCCGCTGATGTCGGAGATCTCGATCACCGTGCCCGGATGCGACTGCGTATCGAAATAGGCAAAGCGTCCCTTGTCGCCGCCGATCTGGCCCTCATGGCCGATCCTGTAGCCGAGCCCGATCGCCTTGTCGTAGAGCGCCTGGTAGTCGTGGCTCCAATAGGACATGTGCTGAAGGCCTTCGTGGCCGGCGTCGAGAAACTCCTTGTAGAGCGAGGGCGCGTCGTTGCGCTGCTGGATCAGCTCGATCTGGAGATCGCCGGAATTGGCCAGCGCAATGCTCATCTCGACCGCGGAGTTTTGGCCGCGATGGCGGAACCAGTCGGTCTTGACGCGGTCCATGTAATACCAGGGGCCGACGCCCATCACGTCGATCCAGTGCTTCATCGCGGCGTGGATATCCCGCACCACATATCCGTTCTGGCGCACCGCGCCGAAGATGCGGCTCATGCCCGCGCTCCTGTTGCTGTCTTGCTCACTTGACCTCGATGCCCGCGTCCCTGGCAACCTGCTTCCAGGCCGCGATGTCGCGGGCGTTGATGTCGCGCTGCTCGTCGCCAGGCACGAATTGCGGCGTGATGCCGAGCGCAAGCAGCTTCTCCTTCACCTCGGCATCGCCGAGCGCCTCCTTCAGTGCGGCCGACAGCTTTTGTGCGATCGGTTCGGCAAGGCCTGCCGGCGCATACATCGCCCAGGACAGGCTGCGGTCGAATGGCACGCCCTGTTCCTTGTAGCTGGCGACATCAGGCAGGCTCGGCGAGCGCTCGCCGCAGGCGGCCAGCGCCTTGATCGAGCCGTCCTTCACCAGCGGCGTCGCGGTCGCCATGTCGAGAGTGGCGAGCGAAATGTGACCGCCGAGCAAATCGCCGGCAAGTTTCGCGATGCCGTTGAACGGAACGTGCTCCATCTTGATGCCGGTCTGCTGCGTCAAAATCTCGGCGCAGAACTGCCCGGTCGAACCGACACCCCAACTGCCGTACTGGATCGCTTCGCCCTTCTTGGCAAGCGCGATCAGGCCCTTGATGTCATCGGCAGGAAAATCCTTGGTCGCGACCAGCATGATCGAGGACGTGCCGATGCGGCCGATCGTCGTAAAATCCTTGATCGAATCGTAAGGCAGCTTTGGATAGATTGCGGGGGCCAGCACATGCGTGGTCATGCCGCCGACGGTGATGGTGTAGCCGTCATTCGCTGATGCCGCGACCATCTGCGTGCCGAGCGTGCCGGCGGCACCGGTATGGTTCTCGATATAGATGCTCTGTCCCAGCGTTTTGCCCATCCGGTCCGCCAGCAGCCGGCCGATCACGTCGCCACCGCCGCCGGCCGCGTAGGGCAGCAGCATCCTGATCTTGTGCGTGGGATAGGCGCTGGGATCCTCGGCGCGCGCGGTGAGCGCCGACGACAACAATGCGAGCAATGAGAGCGTGACGATGCGCAGCTTCATGAGTGCCTCCCCCTAATCCCAAAAACGAAACCGGTATGCCTCGCCATGCCGAATCACGCGGCCCGCGGTCGGCGCCGGAAAATGGCCGGTGAGCAGATAGCTCGGCGTATCCGCGAGCTCTTCGAGCAACGCCATTCGCGTCGCGACCGCTGCGGCTGGATCGACATCGGCGGCATTCGACAGCCACGGCGCCGCGCACTGGATCGGATGATGGATGACGTCGCCCGACATCACCGCGTGATCGTGGCCGCCATCGAGGTGAATCTGCATGTTGCCGGCGGTGTGGCCCGGCGCCGGCGCGAAGCGCAAGGCGGCGTCGCGATCGTCGAACAGGCGGTGATCGGTCTCGACGAATTCGGCGAGCCCGGCCACGACCACCGGCAGCACGGAGTCCTCGAACGAGCCGTGGTTCACGGGATTCTTCGGCGCCGCATTGTGTGCGGCCTCGAAGTGACGATATTCATCGCGGCCCATCAGATAGCGCGCGTTGGGGAAGGTCGGCACCCAGCGGCCGTCGATCAGGCGCGTATTCCAGCCGACGTGATCGACATGCAGATGCGTGCACATCACGAAGTCGACCTGTTCGGGCGCGACGCCAAGCGCCTGCATGTTTTCCAGATAAGGCTGGTTGAGATCGTTCCATACCGGCACGCGCGGCCGAGGCTTGTGATTGCCGCAGCAGGTATCGACGATCGCGGTCCAGCGCGGCGTCCGCACCAGATAGGAGTGGTGGCTGAGGATGAAGCGGCCGGTCTCCGGCTCGACATAGCGGTGATCAAGCCAGCTGCGATTCTCCGCAATCACCTCATCGGTGACGTTGGCGAACAGCCAGGTCTTGTCGAAAGCGAGCGCGGGGATCTCGCTGACGAGATCGACCCGCATGCTGCCAACCCTGACCTGCCGCATTTGCTCAGTTCTTCAGGAGATCGCCGAACGGCACCCAGCGCGTGCCGTCGAAGCGGATCAGCTGAAGGCTCGTCATCGGCGTAGTGTGCTCAGGCGAGTTGTTGACCGCGGTGCCGTTGATCAGCATCGGTAGGTGCACGTCCTTGAGACTCGTCGCCTGCTTCATCACATTGGCGCGGGTGAGGTCGTTGCCGGACGCCTTCAGCACGCTCACCAGCGTCTGCGCGATGGTGTAGCCATAGACGTTGAGCCAGTCGCTCTTGTTGGAGTCAGGAAGGTACTTGTCCATGAAGGCGGCCCATTCCTTATAGCCGGCATCGTCCTTTGAGGCCGGATCGGTCGCGTCCTTCAGATACTGGCTGGAGATGACGCCGGTGGAATTGTCCTTGCCGGCTGGCTCCAGCACGCCGCTGATCGAAGCCGAGACGTTGGAGATGATGGTCACGGGCTTCCAGCCGATTTCGCCGATCTTGCGGATAGCCTGGGCCGCGAACTTCGGCGTCGCCGCCACCAGCACCACATCGGCGCCGGCAGTCTTCAGTTGCAGGATCTGGGTGTCCACGGTCGGTGCCGAGGTCTCATAAGCCGCGCGCGCCACGATGGCCTCGCCGCCGCCAAGCCCTTCCTCCAGCGCCTTCAGATAGTCCTTGCCGAGATCGTCGTTCTGGTAGAGCACGCCGATCTTCGCATTGGCATGGCTCGCCTTGATGTACTTTGCGTAGGCGATCGCCTCGTCGCGATAGGTGGGTTGCCAGCCGACCGTCCACGGAAAGTTCTTTGGATCGTCCCATTTCGCCGCGCCCGATCCCAGGAAGAGCTGCGGCACCTTGCGGTCGTTGAGATATTTGTGCACGGCGCTGTTGGTTGGCGTTCCGACGCCGCCGAAGATCAGCAGCACCTCGTCGCTCTCGACCAGCCGCCGCGTCTGCTCCACCGTCTTCGGCGGGCTATAGGCGTCATCCGCAATGATCATCTGGATCTGCCGCCCGTTGACGCCGCCGTCGTCGTTCACTTTCCGGAAATACGCCTCCGCCGATTTCGCGATTTGCGCGAAGGCCGAGACCGGGCCACTCAGCGGCGCGGTGGTGCCGATCTTGATGGTCTTGTCGTCGGCGCCGGGATCATATTTGCTTTGGGCTTGAGCGGTGCTTGCTGTGAGCAGCGGCAGCAGGATGCAGGCCGCGGCCAAGCGAAGGCGGGCAAAGCGCGCCATGAAATCGTCTCCCCAAATTTGCTCTCCGCCTCTCAATGGAGCGGAGTTGAAACGCGAGAACAGCGCCAGCAAGTGAACTTGCTGGCCACGACCGTCGCCGGCAGACCGGCAAACGAACGATCGTTCGTATGGTTGACTAGCGAACGATCGTTCGTTAGTCAAGTCGCATGGCTGTCCAGACGTCCTCTGCCGCGGAAGCGGCTGCGCCTTCCACGCGCGAACGCATCCTCACCGAGGCGCTCAATCTGTTCGCGCAGAGCGGCTATGGCGGCGCCTCGATGCGCGAGCTGGCGCGCCGCGTCGGCATCCGCGAGAGCAGCCTCTATAACCATTTCTCCGGCAAGGCCGCGATCCTGGAAGCGATCGTTGCCGAGCATGGCCCCGCAAGCTCGGCGAGCCGGCTGGAGGAGCCGCGCTACAAGCAGCTGGCGCGCCAGCCCGCCGCGTTCTGCCGGCAGTTTGCGTTGGACCTCGTCGAGCAATGGTCCGACCCGCGCGAGCACCAGTTCCAGAAGGTCATCACCGCCGAGCGCAACCGCGTGCCCGGCATTCGCGCCAAATTCGCCGATCATTTTTACGCGCGCGAGCAGAGCATGATGACGGACTATTTTCGCGGTTTTGCATTGGCCGGCCTGGTGTCCACACCGGATCCGCGCGAGACCGCGCGGCTGTTCGCTGCCGGGCTGATCTACATCCGCCTCGAGCATTATGTGATGGGCGCAGCCCCTTCGCCGCGGCCGAATGTGATCGAGGTGATCGACCGTTATCTCGCCTTCTTCCTGTCGCTGATTGCGGCAGGCAATGACGACAACAAGAAACGAAAACCCAAGGGAGAAACGCGTGGCAAGGCTGCCCCTGATTGATCCGGAAACGACAAGCGGCGACATCCGCGCTTCGTTCGACCGCATGCCGGTCAAGCTCAACATCTTTCGCATGATGGCCCATGCCGAGGCCAACATGATCCCGGCGATGCGGCTCGGCAATTCCATCCTGCACAAGCAGAAGCTCTCAGCCGTCAACCGCGAGCTGCTGATCCTCCAGGCCGCCCAACTCGAAGGCGGCGCCTATGAATGGCGCCAGCACGTGCCGATCGCGCTCGGTGTCGGCTGCACGCAGGCGCAGATCGATGCGGTGGAGCGCAGCGAGTACGATTCCGCGGCGCTGAGTGAGGCGGAGCGCGCGCTACTCAAATTTGGCCGCGAGGTGGTCGAAAACGTTCGCGTTCCCGCGACAAACTTTGCTGCCGCGCGAAAACATTTCAGCGACCAGGAGATCGTGGAATCCATCGTCGCGCTGGGCTTCTACATGATGATGGCGCGCCTGACCGAGGCGACCGAGACCGATCTCGATCCTGCGGCCGGCATGAAGGTCTATGAAGGCGGCAAGAAGTAGGGCGGCTCAGATGGCGGAAAACACCGAAACCAAGCCCGATCGCTACGTCCGCCCGCCCAGCGCGGAATCGCTCGGCGAAGCGCCGGGCAGGGGACGGTTGAAGGGCCGCCGCATCCTGATCGTCGGCGGCGGTCAGCGCGTGTTCGACACCGCCACCGATCCGATCGGCAACGGTCGCGCCATGAGCATTCTCAGCGCGCGCGAGGGCGCCAAGGTTGCGGTTGCCGATCTCAACCGCACCTCAGCCGAGCAGACCGTCAAGCGCATCACGGATGAGGGCGGCGAAGCTCTTGCGATCGCCGCCGATGTCACGTCTGAATCTGACGTTCAGCGCATGATCGACGAGGCGCACCGCGCCATGGGCGGTCTCGACGGCATGGTGCTGAACATCGGTACCTTCGGCAAGGTCGGCCTCGATGCCGTCAGCCCCGAAGAGTGGAACAAAATCTACGACGTCAATGTCCGCGGCCCGATGCTGTGCTGCCGCGCGGCATTGGCGAAGTTCGACAATGGCGGCGCCATCGTCTTCATCTCCTCGATCGCCGCGCTGAAGGCCGGCTCGCAGATGGCGGTGTATGATTCCTCCAAGGCTGCGCTCGGCGGCCTGATGCGCAACATCGCCCATGTCGGATCGCGCCGCGGCATCCGCGCCAATTTGGTTTATCCCGGCCTCGTCGATACCCCGAACGGCCGCGAAGCCGGCGCCGGCCGTCCCTCGCGTGGTAAGAGCAACGTTCCCTTCGGCCGTCAGGCGACAGCCTGGGAGATTGCCTATGCCGTGCTGTTCTTCCTCGCGGATGAAAGCGTCTACGTCACCGCGCAGACGCTCGCGGTCGATAGCGGGCTGAGCGGGATGTAAGGCGTAAGCGCAAGCCGGCACCATGGAATTCGAAGCCCCGGCCGCGCAGAGGCCTCTCTTTATTGCGGCGGTGCTGCAATCTCCGGGGGGTGCAATGCGTTCATCTGCTCAAGTGCTTCCAAGAGAGCCTCGCACGCCTTCGCGGCTTCAGCGAAGGTATGGAAGGGGGAGCCGCCAAGCTTGATTGCGGACTTGTTCGCCTGGACGGGTCGCCACGAGGCAACCAGGCCCGGCTTTCCGTGAAGGCCAGGACCGGTGCGGCTTTCGTTACTGATCACAAACGAAAATCCGCCGCTGCACGCCATCCAGATTTCAAGCGCATGCACCGGAGTATCGACGCGAACAAAGTGCAGGGCCATATGCCTTTCCAGAGTTTGCTTCGCAGAATTGGCCACAGGCGCAAGCCGTCAGGAATCCCGGACGGCCGCAAGGCCCGGGGTCTCTGATCCCTCGGCTCTCCATGCTGCTAAGTCGCCCGGGAGCAGAATGGGATCGCCTTCAACTTGCTTGTTGCGGCTGACACCCAAGCCAATGAGCCCGCCCAATACCAACGCGGAGCCTGCAATCATCAACCAATGCGGCAAGTCCAACACGGGCATTGCAATTCTCCTACTGAAAGGAGCGCGTTACGTAATTGCCTGCCGAAGCGCGAGCGGATCACCTTTAGGTAAGTGTAGATTATCGCGGTACTTCAAACGTCGTGCAAGTCACCCAAAAGGGGTGGGTTATTGACCTGAATTGCCACAGACGAGGGGAGGGGAAGGCGGCCGCTCAGTGGGCCGACGTCAATTTCCGTCCGTATCGCGGTTCCGAGATTCAGATTGCACGTGCTAGCCATTCCCTCTAATTGTCTTGGACAAATGACCAAATAAAATGGTCGCGCGCCGAATGGCGCCGTCGAGGATGGAAGCGCAGCATGTCGCAGGCGGACGGATTTGGGCTGGCGGGCATTATCGGACTCCCGGTCGCGCACTCTCGCTCTCCCGTGATTCAGAATTACTGGCTGAAGGCGCACGGCATCCGCGGCACTTATGTGCCGCTCGCCGTCAAGCCTGAACGGCTCGAGGATGCGCTCCGCGGACTTGTTGCGCTCGGCTTTCGCGGCTGCAACGTCACCATGCCGCACAAACTGACGGCGATGCCGCTGCTCGACCGCGTCAACGAGACCGCAAAACGCATCGGCGCCGTCAACACCATCGTCGTCGAAGCGGACGGCACGCTCTCCGGCTTCAACAATGACGGCAACGGCTTTGTGCAGAGCCTGCGCGATGCCAGGGCCGATTGGCGCGGCGATACGGGGCCGATCCTGCTGTTAGGGGCGGGCGGCGCATCGCGCGCGGTTGTCGTAGCGTTGCTTGAAAACGGCGCGCGCGAGATCCGCATCGCCAATCGTACGCCCGAGAAGGCGCAGGCGATCGCGAAGGAATTCGGTGCCGCCGTCAGCACCGTTGCGTGGGAGGATCGCGGCGCCGCGCTCGCGGATGTGGCGCTGCTCGTAAATTGCACTGACCGCGGCATGGTCGGCAAGGATGCGCTGGAGATCGACCTGTCGCGGCTCAAGCCCGCGACACTCACCGCCGATCTCATCTACACGCCGCTCGAGACGCCATTCCTCGCCGAGGCCCGCGCGCGCGGCTGTGTCACCGTGAACGGGCTCGGCCTGTTGCTCAATCAGGCCCGGCTCGCCTTCAAGGCGTGGTTCGGCGTCATGCCGGATGTGACGCCCGAACTGATCAAGGCCATCGAGGCGACGTTCTGAGACGCACGGGGAGTTTTTGCGCCATGACCTTGCCGGCGTCCCCCAGGATCGATTGCCACATCCACGCCATCGATCCCGTCCGCTTTCCCTATTCCGACGATACACCGTACCGGCCGAGCGGGCAGGAGATTGCGACCGCGGCGCAGCTGATCCGCGTGTTTGACGCTTTCGATGTTCGTCACGCGCTCGTGGTCGCGACCAACACCGGCTATGGCAGCGACAGCCGCATCCTGCTCGATACCCTGAAGCAGGGCGGCGGCCGCTTCAGGGGCGTCGCCGTCGTCGAGAACGATGTCGACATCAGGGAGCTCGAACGCCTGAAGGCCGCCGGCGTGATCGGGGTCGCCTATAACGTGCCGTTCCACGGCGCCGATTATTATCTCAAGACGGCGCCGCTTTTGGAGAAGCTGACGAGCCTCGATCTGTTTCTCCAGATCCAGGTCGAGAACGATCGGCTGATCCCGCTCTTGCCGCTGATCGAAAAGTCGCCCGTGCGTCTGGTGTTCGACCATTGCGGGCGTCCCACGGTTGCGCAGGGATTACAAGGCAAAGCCTTCCAGGCACTGCTGGCGATCGGCCGCGAACGCGACGCGCACATCAAACTCTCCGGCTATTACAAATTCTCGCAACAGCCGCATCCTTATGAGGATACCTGGCCGTTCATCGCCGCGCTGGTCGATGCTTTCACGCTCGACCGCTGCGTCTGGGGATCAGACTATCCATTCCTGCGCGCCGCTGAACGGCTCGACTACGGACCACTGCTCGCGGTGCTGACAAAACTGTTTCCGGACGCGAGCGATCAGCATCGCCTGTTATGGCGAACGCCGGCAAGACTGCTCGGCTTCGACGGCGCGGCGGATCAAACAAGATAACAACAGAACAAAACGGGAGGGACATCATGAGGCATCTTGCAGGGCCGCTCGGCCTCGTCATCACAGCATCACTGTGGGCGGGTGGGGCTAGCGCGCAGAGCACCGTGTACATCCCCGATGTCATCGAGCTGTCCGGCCCGGGCGCGGTCTCCGGCACCAACTGGCGCGACGGCGTCGCGCTCGCGGTCGACGAGATCAACAATGCCGGCGGCATTCTGGGCCGCAAAATCCAGACCGAGCATCTGGACACCCAGAGCAACCCCGGCATCTCGCGCGCGCAGGTGCAGAAGGTGTTGGACAAGGATCCCTATGTCGTGCTCGGGCCGATCTATTCCGGTTCGGTCAAGGTCAACATGGCGCTGACGCAGCAGGCGGAGGTCCCGCAGATCGTCGGCGCCGAGGCCGCCGACATCACCACGCAGGGCAATCCGTGGGTGTTCCGTACCGCCTTCGGCCAGCAATTCTCGATGCCGAAGATCGCCAACTATCTGCACGACAAGCTCAATGTGAAGTCGGTCGCGGTGGTCTGGGTCAACAATGATTTCGGCAAGGGCGGCCGCGACAATTTCGTGAAGGAGATGAAGGCGCGCAACATCGAAGTCGCAGCCGATATCTCCACCGAGCAGGGCCAGGTCGATTTCGGCTCGGATGTCATCAAGCTGAAAAGCGCCAAGGCCGACGCGATCTTCGTCTACACCAACGAGGAGGAAAGCGCGCGCTTCCTGATCGAGGCAAAGCGGCAGGGTCTTTCAACACCGTTGTTCGGCGAGACCACGCTGCTCAGTCAGAAAGTGGTCGAGCTCGCCGGCCCCGCTGCCAACGGCGTGCGCGGCCATGTCGGCCTCAGCGCCGACGCGCCGGTCCCCGCGATCGAGGAGTTCACGAGAAAATTCAGCGAGCGCTACAAATACCGACCCGACCACAACGGCATCAAGGGCTATACCGCCGTCTATCTCGTCAAATACGTCACCGAAAAGATCGGCAAGTTCGACAGCAAGGCCTTTGGCGCGACCATGAAGGGCCTGACCCTGACGCCCGACAAGGCGCCGGGCATGCTGATGGAAGCCAGCTGGGACCAGAACGGCGACATCGACCGCGCCAGCTTTCTCGCCGAGATCGTCGACGGCAAGCAGAAGATCGTCGAAACGCTGCCGAAGCTGAAGGCCGGCAAGGGCGAGTGAGGGGGCGTGTAGCGCGATGTCTCCCCAACGTCGCGAGTCGCGCAAGCCTCGCCCAACCGCGCGATGGGATCAAACTGCCGGGCAATTTTTGCAGCGTGCACAGTGCGGCGCAGCTTGCTGGCGAGCTCCATCGACGAAAGCCGATGAAAATCAACGACGCTTTCGCTGGCACAAATTTTGCTAAATATTTCCGCGCAATGACCGCAGGAATGAAGACGTGACCAACGTCAGCTACACCGTCCCGCCGAACTGGACCGCAGGCTCCGACAAGTCCGGCGCGAGCAGGAACAAGAATCCGAACGATCCGAACATGCTGACCACGGGCGCCTATGGCAATGCGTTCGAGCTGATGCTGGACAGCAAGACGGGCAGCGACGGCGCCACCACCGAAACGCTCACCTACAAGAGCTACAACGGCAAGACCAACGGCACGTTCTCCGCCACTGCGGAGACAGGCACGGGAGCCGATCTCTCGAGCGCCTATCAGTCGCTGCTCACCACGCTCCAGGCCAATGGCGAGATGGACGACAAAATCGCCAGCCAGCTCAACGACGCCATGGGCAAGCTCGATACCAAATCAGCCGGCGGCAGCACGGACGCCGCCGTCTCCGGCGGCGCGATGCTGGTGCAGGCCGGCGGCCCGGTCTCGTTCAACGGTATCTCGGCCTATCAGAACCAGTTCGTGGATTCGCTGGTCAACGAGCTGACCAACAGACTTCAGCTCGACGCCAAGGTGTGAGGCGGGAGCCTTTTTGTGGTAAACTCCAGGCCATGAAAGCCACGCTGCTGAAATCCGAAGACTACGCCCGCTCGCCATGGAAGAACGGCGGCGGCGTTTTCACCGATATCGCGGATGCGCATCGGGCAGATAGCCCGGTGAAGGATTGGGACAGCCTGCTGTGGCGCTTCGCCGCCACGCCGATCGTGGCGCCCGGGCCGTTCTCCCATATGCCGGGCATCGACCGTTTGCAGATGGTCGTCGGCGGGCGCGGGCTGGTGCTCAAAGCGCCGGGGCAGGAATTCGACGAGCGCGAGCCGTTCACCACCGTGCGCTTCACCGGTGAGCACGCGATCGTGACCGAGCTCGAGGCCGGTCCGGTCGAGGTTGTGAACTTGATGGCGCGGCGCGGCGCCGTGGAGATCGAACTCCTGGCACTCAGCGAGCCTGGCAATCGGCAATTGTCCGCCGGCACGCATCTGCTCTATGCGGCGCGCGGCGACTGCAGCATCCGTCTCGACGGCGCCGATTTTGCGATTTCGCACGAAAACACGTTGAAGGTCGAACTGACCGGGGCGTCGACGCTCGCGCTCGTCGCGGGGCTGGCAGTGCTGGGGTCTATCGAAATCGTCGCCTAAACGGCGATCCTGCCCACCAGGGCGATGCGTACAATCCGTGCAACTGGCCAGGTTGACGCCGTTGCGCCGGAACACGATATGTCGGTGACGTAGACCGCCGTCGAGGGCAGACAAATGAATGCGCCGCCAAACCATGAATCCCTCCGTTCCGGCAGCGACGCCGTCGTCGACTGGCTCACCAACGGCACGCGCGATCAGCGCTTCATCGACAACATCTTTGCCGAGATGTGCGTCCGGCTCCAGCAGGCCGGAATTCCGCTCAAGCGCGCGACGCTTCATATCCTGATCCAGCACCCGCAATGGTTGGGCGCCCGTTTCATGTGGTCCGACGGCATGCGCGAGGCGGAGCTCGCGCGGGTCGATTTCGATGTCAGGGAGCGCTCCGAATATATCGGCAGTTCAGCCAACGAGATACAGGACGGCGCCACCGAGGTGCGCGAGAATCTCGAACAGGATCCGGCGCTCGGCCGCAAGCACGCGCTCTATGACGAGATGCGGGCGAAGGGCCTGACCGACTATATCGCCTGGCCGCTCTACCATACCCTCGGCAAGCAGCATCTCATCACCTTCGCGACCGACCGCCGCGGCGGCTTCGACGAGGCGGATATCGTAGCGCTGAAGAAATTGTTGCCCGTGCTGGCGCTGGTCAGCGAAATCCGCGTCAAGAATCGCCTGGCGCGAACGCTGCTGGAGACCTATGTCGGCTCCCATGCCGGCGAGCTCATCCTGGCCGGCGCCACCAGGCGCGGCACTGGGACGACGGTGCGCGCCGCGATCATGATCTGCGATCTGCGCGAGTTCACCAGGATTTCCGACAACTGGCCGCGCGACGACGTCATCGATCTCCTCAACGATTATTTCGACGCGATGTCGGAGCCGATCGCGCGCCACGGCGGCGAAATCCTGAAGTTCATCGGTGACGGTCTGCTCGCCATCTTCCCGCTCAGCGCGCCTAACGCCTGCGCCAATTTGCTGCACGCCGTGACCGAGGCCCGTCAGGCCATGGTCGCCCTGAACGAGCGCAACAACGGTACGGGCCGCGCGCCGCTGAACTACGGCATCGGCGTCCATGTCGGCGACGTCATGTACGGCAATATCGGATCATCCAGCCGGCTCGACTTCACCGTCATCGGCCCCGCCGTCAACATGGCCTCGCGCCTCGAAGCCCTCACCAAGCAGCTCGGAAAGACGGTGCTGCTGTCGCGCGACTTTGCGGACCTTGTGGCGCGGGAGTTCGAGCTGGAGCGGATGGGCGAACACGCCGTGCGCGGCTTCAGCGAGCCGATCGAGTTGTTTGCGTTTCCCGGGTGAGGGCGATGTCCCCCGTCAGAGGCAGCGCTCGCCTGCGCAATGCAGACTGTTGAAGGCGGTCGTTTCGGCCAGCTCCCGCAATACCTAAAATCCAATCGATCCGATTAGGCGCGCCTTAAGCCCGGCTTGAGGCTGTCGGGGACGTTTTACCGCGCGTTGACGACTGAGGTGATGTTATCGCCTCGTTTGGTCCAAATCCCTTTTTGTCGTTTGATCGTTTTCAAAATTGCGAGCGCATCAATGGCTGTCACAGCGTCTTTCCTGGCCGAGTTGGACGAAGCGGTTGCGAGAGGAAATCCCGAGAGCTGTCTGCGGGCGCTCTGGCACGCGGCGGACATTCTGATCGCCGGCACTTATTCGGAAGAGCAGGTCTGGACTTTCGGCGAGGTCATCGGTCGCCTCGCGCAGGAGATCGAGACGAGCGCGCGGGCGAAGCTCGCAGGCAAGCTCGCCTGCAGCCCGAACGCGCCTTTCGCGCTGACACGGCAGATGGCCAGCGACGACTGCATCGACGTCGCGTGGCCGATTCTCAGCCAGTCGGAGCGCCTCGACACCGAGACCTTGATCGCGTGCGCCAAAAGCAAGAGCCAGCAGCATCTGCTTGCCATCTCGAAGCGGCAGGCGGTTCCGGAGGCGGTCACCGATGTGCTGGTGGTGCGGGGGTCGTCCGAGGTCGTCACCTCAGTCGCCTCGAACAAGGGAGCGAATTTCTCCAACTCCGGATTTCTTCATCTGGTCCGCCGCTCGGAAGGGGATTCGATCCTCGCGGAGTCGGTGGGCCTTCGAAAGGACATTCCCCGACATCTGTTCCACCAGCTGATCGCCAAAGCCTCCGAAGAGGTGCGGCAAAAGCTCCAGAAGGAGCGTCCGGATATCGAAGCCGCGATCCATCGCGTCGTTGTCGACGTCACCGGGGCCATTCACGCCCGGTTTGGCCCGGCTTCGAAGGATTACTTCACGGCCAAACGCACGGTCGCGAAGCTGCACGAGCGGGGCGAACTGACCGAAGACAAGGTCTTCGAGCTCGCCCACTCCCTCAAGTTCAACGAGACCACGGTCGCCTTGTCGTTGCTCTGTCAGCTGCCGATCGATATCGCGGAACGGGCCTTGATCGAGAAGGATCGCGAGCCGGCGTTGATCCTGGCCAAGTCTCTCGATTTCTCGTGGCCGACCACGATGGCGCTGCTGTTCCTGGGAGCGGACAACTACCGCATCACCGCCGGTGAGCTGGAGCGATTGAAGCTCGATTTCCACCGGTTGAATGTCAAAGCGTGCCGGGAGGTCGTCACCATCTACCGAACGCGGAAGGAAGAGGCTTTTGGTCGCTCATTTCAACAGCCGCGGCGGGTGATCTGAGATAGGCAAGCTAGCCGCGCCGCCATCCGGTTGCCAACGCAGCATTGTATGACTACGCTTTGCCCCAGGCCGCCCAGACGTTTCTTCGATTGGCCGCATGGTCATGCCAAAATTCCTTCGCATTGGACTCCATCAGTCGAACGTGTCCGGATACACCTCGAAAGCGTGGTGTGTCAGGCGCGTCGGCTCGGCGGTTTTCCTCAAATGGGGCGCCGTGGAGGTCCTAGGCGCCGGAGCCGGCCGCAAGGTCTATTGGACCCGTCTGCCGCAGGAGAAGACGGTTCGTTGCGGCACGGCGCAACGGGCCCAGGACTATGCAAAGGCCGCAATCGCGCGGCGCCGCAATCATCGCTATGAACCGCTGACCGGATCGATTGCGTCCCGGCCTCGATCCGCCGGCCGTGACGCCGGGCCCAAGCAAGCGCTCGCCACGATCCTGATCGTCGATATCGTCAGCTCCACCGAAAAGGCGGCAAAGCTCGGTGATACGCGTTGGACGAAAATCATGGGCCACTATTACGCCGCCGTCCGCAAGGAGCTGAAGAGCTCGCGCGGCAAGGAAGTCGTGACAACGGGCGATGGCGTGCTGGCGACATTCAAGGCGCCGGCTGCCGGGATCGGTTGCGCAACCGCGATCCGCAAGGCGGTGCGGACGCTGGGCCTCGACATCAGGGTCGGGCTGCATGCGGGCGAGTATACGATGAGCGGGGGCGAAATGGTCGGTCTCGCCTTCCACATCTGCACGCGCGTTGCCGCGAAAGCGCGTGCCGACGAGGTCCTGGTCTCGAGCGCGGTGAAGGACCTGCTGAAGTCGCAGTCCCAGATCCGTTTCAGGGATCACGGTGTTCACCAGCTCAAGGGCGTGCCAGAGCGGTGGCGGCTTTGGCGGGTGGAGTATTGAGGGGGACGATGCGTTTCGTCACGCATCTTGCGGCGCGGCTGCGCCGGCGGTGCGTCGCCGTGCCGGGAGGAAAAGCCCCGCAATCGCGCCGGCCAGCGACAGCGTTGCGGCGAGGCTCATCGCCGAGGCAAATCCGCTCTCGAAATGCGCGGCCGAATCCACCCCGCCGTGGGCCGAGAAGCTCGCCACCAGCGCAGCGATGCCGAACATGCCGCCGAGGAAGCGGCCCATGTTGAAGACGCCGGACGCCTTGCCCATTTCGGCCACCGCGACCGAGCTCAGGATGGCGTTCTGCGCGGCAGGCATCGCCATCGAGACGCCGACGCCGGCCAGCACCAGCGGCGCGACCAGAGCGGAGTAGGGAACCGTGGGGCTCACGATCTCCGCGATCCAGCCAAGGCCGATCGCCTGCATCAGCAATCCCGTCACGACCAGCGGCCGCTCGCCGAGCCTGTTGACGACCGCGCCGGCGACCGGGGCGGTGACGAACAGCGTCGCTGTCCAGGGGAGCAGGCGAAGTCCGGCGCCGAAGGCGTCGAAGCCCATCGTGGTCTGCAGGAACTGCGGCAGCAGGAACAAGACGCCATACATCGCGGCGTAGAACAGGACGCTTGCGGACATGCCGGAGGCGAGGGCGCGCGATGCAAACAGCCGCATCGGCACCATCGGCGCGGACGCGCGCAATTCCCAGAGCACGAAGCCGGCTGTGAACACCAGGCCCGACATCAGCGTGCCCATGACCTCGGCGCTCGCCCACCCTACGGCGTTGCCGCGCAACAGGCTCCAGACCAGCGCCAGCGCCGCGAGGGCGACGAGCGATAGTCCGCGGATGTCCAATGCAGCAGCCGGTCCGAAGCTTTCGCGCAAGCGTGCCAGCACCAGGGCGATCGCGATCAGGCCGATCGGCAGGTTGATCCAGAACACCCAGCGCCAGCCGAAATGTTCGGTGATGAAGCCGCCGATGGCGGGGCCGATGATCAGCGCGCAGCCGGTGATGCTGCTGAAAATGCCGAGCGCGCGGGCGCGCTCCTCCCGGCCGAACGTGCCGCTCAGGATCGCCATCGCCAGCGGCATCACCAGCGCGGCGCCGGCGCCCTGCAGCGCGCGGGCGGCGATCAGCGCGGTGGCATTGCCTGCGAGCGCACAGGCCGCCGATGCAACGACGAACAGGGCGATCCCGGCCGCGAACATCCGGCGGCGACCGAAGCGGTCGCCGAGCGCGGCGCCGGTCAAGAGCAGCACGGCAAAGGTCAGGTTGAAGGCGTTGACGGTCCATTGCAGCGTCTCGACCGGGCTGCCGAATTCGGCGCGGATGGCCGCGAATGCCGTCGTGATGATCATGGCGTCCAGCGCCATCATGAAGGATGCCAGCGCGGTGACGCCAAGCACCCAGTTCTGCTCGGCGCGATTGGTCGGGGTCTGCATCGCCCTCTCTCCGTGTGTCGAGCCACCCTGTCGCGGCGCGTTCTGTGGGCTAGACGAGGCCGCAGCGGCAAAGGATGCGGCCCGGAAATAATTTATTCCGGGCCGCATCCTTCGCCGGCCGGCAAACGTCCTAGGGGGTGACGCGGCCATTTTGCGCGAGATTGATCCGGAAAAACGGGGCACCGGTTTTCCGGGAAGGTCATGGTAGAATGGAAAGATGGAGCGCGATGAGCGAGCCAGGTCGCGACATGAGCAAGGAGCGCGCGATGAGAAGGACGTTGATCAGATACAAGACCAAGCCGGAGCTGGCCGACAGGAACGCCGAACTGGTTTCGGCCGTATTTGCGGAATTGAAGGCGGCCAGGCCGGACGGCGTGCGCTATATGACGCTGCGGCTGGAGGACGACACCTTCATCCATCTTGTCGAGGCCGCGGCCGAGGACGGCTCGAGCCCGATCCCGAAACTTAAGGCGTTTCAGGCGTTCCAGGATGGCATCCGCGACCGCTGCGCCGAGCCGCCGCTGGTTCGGGATGTGAGGATCGTCGGCAACTACCGTATGCTGGACGAGTCCTGAACAGGCGAGGCGGAGAAGCAATGGCGCCAGACCCGCTGGCCACTATCGATATCGAGCCCCTGTTGGCGAGGATGCGACCGAAACTGCATCGCTACTGCGCGCGCATGGTCGGCTCGGTCATCGACGGTGAGGATGTGCTGCAGGATGCGCTGATCAAGGCGATGGAAGCGCTGCAATCGGCCGCGCCCGTCGTCAATTCGGAGGGCTGGCTGTTCCGCATCGCGCACAACACTGCGCTGGATTTTCTGCGTCGCCGCAACCGGCAAGAGGCGCTGCATTCGGCTGAGGAGGTGGAAATGATCGCCGACCAGCTCGATGACGTGGAAAGCCGCCAGATCGCTGCGACCAGCCTGCGCACGTTCATGCGGCTGCCGACCGCGCAGAGATCCAGCGTGATCCTGATGGACGTGCTCGGCTGCTCGCTTGCCGAGGTCTGCGACATCATGGATTTCAGCCTGCCGGCGGTGAAGGCCGCGTTGCATCGTGGACGCACGCAGCTGCGTGAGTTTGCGGAGGAGCCTGACGATGTGCCGCAGCCGGGCCTGTCGGAAGCCGATCGCACGCGGCTCAACGCCTATGTCGGCCATTTCAATGCCCGCGACTTCGACGCGATCCGCGCCATGATCGCCGACGACGTCAGGCTCGAGCTCGTCAACCGCACCAGGCTGAAAGGCAAGGCCGAGGTCTCGAATTACTTCGGCAACTATTCGAAGATCAGCGACTGGCACCTGGTGACGGGGCAGGTCGAGGGACGTCCCGCGATCCTGGTGTTCGATCCGAATGAGCCGAATGGACGGGCGAAATATTTCATGCTGCTGAACTGGTCCGCCGACAAGCTCGCCACCATCAGGGATTTTCGTCACGCAGCCTACGTGATCGATGGTGCGGAGTGCGTCGTGGATAGAGGGTGAGTTGGCGATCCGGCCGGTGACGGCCGTTGCGAGCCGGAGCCCCGGGAAGGGCTCCGGCTCGCGCTTGCATCACGCCGCCTCGGCGTGACGCACGACCGGGAAGTCGATCTCGGTGGCGGCGACGACGTTCAGGAAATTGGTGAAGACGTTTTCGGCGACGATCGCGACGATCTCGACGATCTGCGCGTCGGTGAACCCGGCCTCGCGTACGGCCGCGATATCAGAGTCGCTGACCTGGCCACGATCCTTTGTCACCTTGGCGGCGAAAGCGACCGCGACATCGGCGCGCGGGTCGCTCGAATGGCCGGTCCGGTTCAGCGCGATTTCTTCCGGGCTGATCTTGGCGAGGTTCAGGCCAAGATAGCTGTGCGCCGACAGACAATAGTCGCAGCCGTTGATCTCCGCGACGGCGATCGCGATCCGCTCGCGGGTCTTGACGTCGAGCGCCTTCTTGAGCGCGCCGCTGAAGCCGAGATAGCCGGCAAGCGCCGCGGGGCTCCTGGCGATCAGGCGAAACAGATTGGGGACGACGCCAAGCTGCGCGTGCACGGCGTCGAGCAGCGGCTTGGAGACTTCGGGGGCTTCGTCACGGGTCGGGATGCTGATGCGGGTCATCGTTGCTTGTCCTTGCTCTCGAACCATGAGCGGCTCGACACCCGCAAAATGGCCTGTTTCAGGATTTGGGATAATCATGTAGTTTTGGAAACCATCCTTCCAGATTATGGAAAGACAGAATGGACCGCCTCGAGGCCATGTCGATGCTTCTGCTGGCCGTGGAGAAGGGCAGCCTGTCCGCCGCCGGTCGCGCACTGGGCGTGCCGCTGCCGACGCTCAGCCGGAAGATCTCCGATCTGGAGACGCTGCTCGGCGCGAAGATGCTGGTCCGCTCGACGCGAAAACTGGCCTTGACCGATGCCGGGACGGCCTATGTCGCCGCTGCCCGGCGCATCCTCGAACAGGTCGAGGACGCCGAACGCATCGCCGCCGGCGAATTCGTCACCCCGAAGGGCGAACTGGTGCTTGCCGCGCCGGTCTTGTTTGGACGCCTCCACGTCCTGCCAATCGTCAATGCGTTCCTCGCCTATTTTCCCGAGATCGACATTCGGCTGCTGCTCTCCGATCGCAATGTTCATCTCGTCGATGACCGCGTCGACATGACCGTCCGCATCGGCGCTCTGCCCGACAGCACGATGGTCGCGACAAAAATCGGCGCGATGCGGACCGTGGTTTGCGCGAGCCCGGCCTTGCTGGCGCGCCACGGCAAGCCGAAGACGCCGCAGGATTTGGCCAAACTCCCCTGCGTCAGTTTCGAGATCATGGCGCCAGCCTCGACCTGGCGTTTTCGCGCGCCGGGATCGCCCGGTTCGCTGGACGTGCTGATCCGTCCACGCCTGTCGGTGACGACCGCCGAGGCCGCGGTCGACGCGGCCGTAGAAGGCGTCGGCGCGACGCGGCTGCTGCGCTATCAGGCCGCGGGCGCGATTGCGCAAGGCACCCTCGAAGAGATTTTGGTCAAGTTCGAACCGGAGCCGATCCCCATCAACCTCATCCACGCCAGTCGCGGCCTGATGCCGCTCAAGATGCGAAGCTTCCTCGATTTCGCCGCGCCTCGTTTGCGGGCGAGCCTGTAAGGTCGTCCGGTCAACACGCAGCGTTTTTGGCGCGGTAGATCAGCGCTCGCGAAGCGTGTCCGCGAGCTTGTGCTGGCCTCGGCCGCAAAGCCTCGAAGGGCTGGCCTCGTACGAGGTAGACACTTCTCATTCTCGTCCAACTAAAATCTTCTTCACGTTCGATGCAGGGCAACCGAATCCGGCGCAGGCCTCGATCTCGTGTTCGCGAAAATTGTATGCGCCCCGGGCAAATCGGTGTGATCCGGGAACAGGCGCGCGACACGCACGTCTAGTTGTGGTGGATATGATCTCATGCCTCGCGCGGGATCACCCAATCGAAAGGAATCGCCACGATGACTACATTCAAAAATCCTATCGGGTCAGTCTTGTCCAAGGCTTTGTTGACCGGATTGGTTGTCACCACGATCTTTACGACGCCGCTCCAGGCGCGTGAGAACCGCGCCAGCGATCGACAGACCGAACAGAGCGTGGGGTCGAGCATCCCTCGCATCGAGGGCGATGGGTGGATCGCTCCGCCGGCCCCCAACGCATTTGCGCCAGTGCCCTCGGATCAACCGGGTGGAGTTTGTGACCACGGGGACAACCCGATGATATGCTGAGAAGCGGACCGCGCCGGTACCAGTATCGGAGAGATCATAAACTCACATCACCGCACTCCGGTGCCTTTGCAGCGCTGGCACTTCACCACCTTGTCGCCCTTCTTGAGCAAACCTTTGCCCTCACAATTTTTGCATTTCTGCTTCTTCTTGATGTTCGGGCCTTTTTCACTAACCATGAAATTCTCCTGCCGCGAGAGAGCGGTCAACTGGCGGTCTGTAGGGGGTGTGCTCGGCGAGAACACGCGGGCTTTCTTGTGCGGCAGCTCGGCGGAGCTGCCGAACGGCGCCGGGTAAGCCCCGCACTTATGCCGGCTTCGGTACTACCAACACCGGAACGCTTCCGTCCACCAGGACCTCGGATGTCTGGCTGCCCAGGAACAGCTTCCTGAGGCCGCGACGCCCGTGAGAGGCCATGACGATCAAGTCGCAGCCCCTGGACTTTGCTGTTTCAATAATCGCAGTCGCCGGGTGCGCATTCGGAACATGCAAGAGTTCTGCAGATTTACCGATCTGCTCCGACAGTGCGCGGGCTTCATCGAGCACCTTGCCGGCGCGGGCCTTGCAGGTTGCGTCAAAGCTATCAACCTCGTCCTGCGTGGGAATCCATCCCGAGGCGTGCCCGCTCCCATAGTCCACCGGCAGCGCTTCCGTCACGGTGATGATTGTCAGCTTGGCGTTCAAGGCCTTCGCCAAGGTGATGCCATGCTCAAGGCCTTTTCGCGCGACGTCCGATCCATCCGTGCTCAAGAGAATGTTGGCGTACATTCGGTGGCTCCATTGCTCGTCGAACAAAGTGATGCTCGCCAATATGGTCCCATACGCGTCGTGGGTCCATGTGCGTTATCGGCTATGGTCTCGCCGTCATAGTCTCCAAAGGCTGCAGTCACGGCGGGGGTGCACTTGATTCACGAGCCTCCGAACCCGCGAAAGCGGCCGGAACTATTGAGTGCACTCTCACCGTATTCCCCGGCAACCCTGCGGTCGATTCCGCTCGTCGAAGCCGGCATTGGACATTTCTCTCCGGGGCAGGTGATCGAAAACGAGGTGACGAAGGTCAAGGTGAACTTCAGATCCTCGGCTAAACATTGCCGCCAGCGCCATCCGGTTCGGCCGCCCAAGCTGCATGGCGTGAGCCGAGAGCACATATCGCTGAAATGGACAACAAGCCGGGATTTCGTAAGAGCAACAGCGGCCCTCCAGTTCTCATTTTACGTTTGAGAAAACATCCGCTGCGTAGACGACCTTGCCGCCCACCACCGTCAGCAGAGACGCCGTCGCGCCAATTTGCTCGACGGGGACGGACATGAAATCCCGATCGAGAATGACGAAGTCGGCGAGCTTGCCGTTTTCGAGTGTGCCGCGCCGCGTCTCGTCGAAGCAGAACCAGGCGCTTCCCACGGTATAAAGGCGAAGAGCATCTTCGCGACTGGGTGTTTCGTCCGGGCCGCGCGTCGATAGTCCGCCGACGGTCTTGCCGTCGAGCATCCATTGCAGCGCAACGAACGGATTGTAGGACGCGACCCGATGCGCATCCGTGCCGGCGCCGACATGGACGCCTGCGCGCAACGCCGTGACGATGGGCGGCATGCTGCGCGCAGCTTCGCCGGCCTGCGCCACGATACGGTCGCCTCCGAGATACATGGCGTCCTGCATGGTCCAGCCGACACCAAGGGCCTTCATCCGCGCCAGCGTTTCGGGCGAGGCGTTGTCGAGATGGGCGATGGACCAGCGCAGCGGCGCGATCGGCGTCTCCTTGTTGACCTCTTCATAGAGATCGAGCAGCTGATGAACGGATTTGTCTTCCTGCCAGTGGATGGTGACGGTGAGCCCTTGTTTTGCCGCCCAGCGAACGATCTGGAGGAACTTGTCCTTGGCGGCCGCATCGGGCGCGTTGTTGTTGTACATGGCGCCGGTGATCCGCTCGCCGATTCCGTTGAATCGCAGCATGTCGTCGCCGAATCCCATCGGCAGGAATGGCGTGAGAGTCTTGTACTCCTCGAATTCCGCGCCGACATTCTGGGCGAACAGGCTGAAGGCGACCCGCACCGAAAGTGATTTGTCGCGCCAGAGTTTTTGCAAGGCGGCGTAGTGGCCGGGATAAATGCTGAAGCCGCCGGGATCCACGATCCCGGTAATTCCAAGACGATTGAGCTCCGTGAAGAACTGCCGGGTCCCGGCGACATTGTCCTCGAAATTCGGCCTTGGGAGGCGATCGAACAGCGCGGAGATGCTGACGATGGTGCCGTTGAACCAGCCCGAGGTTTCGCCCGATGCAGCGCTTTCGGCCGTGATGCCGGGCGGCAACTGATCCGTGGAAATCCCGAGCGCTTGCTGCGCTTTCGGCGTCATCAGCACCGCCGAGTAGAACAGCTGAATGTAAGCCGGATTGTCGGGAACTGCCGACATCACCTCGGCCAGGGTTGGCCGCCGCTTCTCTGCAAATTGCAATTCGCTCCAGCCACCGGCCACGATGATCCAGGACGCCGGGCGCGCTTTTGCCGCTTGGCGCAAGCGTTCCATTGCCTCGCCAATCGTCTTTGCGCCGATCCAGTTGACCTCGGTTGCGTAGGTCAGACCGGCGCGTACTGCGTGAATATGGGAATCGATCAATCCCGGAATGATGGTGCGTCCGCCGGCGTCGACGCGGCGTGTCGCGGACCCGATCAGGCCGTCCATGGCATCGTTGCCGCCAACCGCAACGATCTTGCCTTCGCGGACTGCGAGCGCCTGCGCGATCGTCGATGCTGGATCCAGCGTTACGATTTTTGCGTTGGTGACAATGAGGTCGGCCTTTTGTGCGTAAGCCAAAGTGGCCCAGCACGAGATCACCAGAATTGCCAGAAGCTTGCGCATATTCAGTCCTGAAATGAGAGAGCCCGGAGCGGCGCCGCACGTCCGCCGCTGGATGCGCTCGCGGACATCGCGCATCGTAATGGGGAGTGTTGCGATATTGATCAGGTCTGGCGCCAATAAAATCAACCGCTATTACGATGACTGTGCACTTAAGTCATGAGCGAGATCGTGAAGACCTGATGCGGCCCTCGATGGCAGACATCGAGACGG
This sequence comes from Bradyrhizobium sp. McL0616, assembly GCF_049993385.1. Taxonomy (NCBI): domain Bacteria; kingdom Pseudomonadati; phylum Pseudomonadota; class Alphaproteobacteria; order Hyphomicrobiales; family Nitrobacteraceae; genus Bradyrhizobium; species Bradyrhizobium sp. McL0616. The sequence goes on along the minus strand of NZ_CP188255.1, from coordinate 7,162,073 downwards.
CGGCAATCGGGGCGATCTGAGTATTCGAGTATCTTGGCCACCGGAGAGGCAGCTGCGATCATGTCCAGGTTCTTGCAATGGTTCTTTCGGAATCGCGAAACCGGTGACATCACGATCGCGCAGGCCCCCAACCTCGTTCTCTGGGTCGTCATAGCGGCTGGCGGCCTGCGCTGGCTCTGGCATCCGCCGGGCACTGCCGCCGTTGCTCTGGACATCGTGTTCAAAGGCGGCCTCATCGTGTGGTCCCTCGACGAGATTTTCCGCGGGGTGAACCCATGGCGACGCTGCCTTGGCGGAGTCGTCCTGGCTTATGAGCTCGCGACCCTTCTGTGATCGATCGTGCGGGTATTACGTATTCGGTGACAGTGCACTCAATCGTGAGCCTTCGGGTGCAGTCCAGTACTGTCACCGTAGTCCCAAATGCGGACGCCCTCCGAGCGCGCCATAAACCCAAGGCGGCGATATGTCGTCGCAAACGGCTTCACACTGAACAAGGATCCAGCTCGAGAAGTTCTTTGCTACCACAACGCTCGAGACGCCCCCGCTGATGCGCCTGAGCGATAGCGAGAAAAGGGCTGGAAGCTAAGCTACATGTCTGCTTATCGAGCGACAGGAGACAGCCGTCTCTTGGTCGGACACCGTCAGCTTTTGACCCGAAGCGAGCGTCAGGAAGGAAAGTATTCAACGTGCGTCTCTGCTGTGCGTCCCATATAGACCGCGCGCCTGCCGACGAATGATACGACGTATCCTGAACAGCCCGCCTTTGCGACTTTCTGGCAAAATCCATTGTAAGTATAGCCAGGCACCAATTGCTGCGCCTCTCGGATGGCCTCTTGGATGGCGGCCGCTTCGAAATTCCTGGCAACTGGGATCACGGCGTGGGTCGGATATTCGACGCTCTGAGCATCGGGAAGATAGTAGATTGCACGGCCTCGACGAAAGTCGATAGCGTAGCTCTCAAAACCCGATCGAGTAAGGATCTGAACGATTTCGGGAAACGTCATAATATTGCTTTCAGCACCGCGCAGGCACGACTCCGCTGCGTTCTCCTGGTTGGGCGTCATCGTCATTCCTCGAGTTGATCCATTTCAGCGCATCGGTGTGGCTTTGTAGACCGGGCAGGCTTCAGTCCTTCGGAATCCAGTTTCCGTGCAGGCCTTGCGGTACACGTTGGGGCAACCGGATCACTGCAACCGGGTCGGCGTCGATGTGTGCCGCGTCAAGCAGGATAAGATCGCTGGTTTGGTTCTCCGGATCGAAGGCATAAATTGCGAGATAACCGTCGTCCTCGCCGTTCGTACCTCGTGGAATGAAGGTCGCCTCGCCGGCGATCCTGTTGCCGAAATCGTGGCGGAGCACGTCGCCGGTCTCCGTGTTGATTTTCATCATGGTGTTGAAAGTGGCCGACGGTGGCTTAACCTGCCGCAACGTGTCTGTCAGCGTCGGCAAATAGACGAAACGTGTCGGCAGCGCGTCGAACCCGTCGTTGATACGAGGAAACTCGGTGACCATGCCTGCGACCTGCGTGTCGCTGACCTTGCGAGCAGCCAGGTTGATCGTCATCCGGTGCAGCGTCGGCGACTTTTGCGCCTGCTGGGCATAGCCGAGCGCGAGGCTTTCGTGCTGCACGTAGTCGATGAAGATGTTGCCACCTCGCTCAAAGGCATTGGCGAAGTGGAAGACGAAGAATGGATCGGCGTCGAGCCACTGGGTCGTGCTGCCGTCGAGCGCGATCAGACCAATGCGCGTGCCCATGCCGGGCCGCCATTGGAGGAACGGCTGTCCTTGGCGTGCGGCCGCACTGTCAAACACGGCCGGACAGGCGAGCAGCACGATATAACGCTCGGTCAGCACGAAGTCGTGGATCATGGTCGGCGCGGCGAGCGCAATCGAAAAGGTCTTGGCGAGATTGCCAGCCGAATCGATCTGATGGATCTGAACGGTCGGCTCCGCGTGCGAATAGGCAATCGCGAATAGCGCGCCGGTTTTCGGGTGGCGACGGTTGTGCGCGCCAAGCCTGAGCGGCTTATCGGTCCCCGCTTTCCATTCACCGATGGTATCGAGATCCATGGTCATTTCGTAGCTTGTCGTCGACTCATCGAGTGCGAGCAAATGACCGCCATGTCGAATGACATTGATGAAGGCGCCATTCTTGAACGGCCCTTGTGGATCTTGCGGTTGCAGTAGCGTCGGATCGATCGGCACCGGGTGCGTGAAGCTGCCATAGATCGCGCGTCCGGCGCGGCGCTCCGCCACCAGGCCGGCAGTCTGCACGAAGCGGTTGCGATAGCGGGCGCGACCGCTGTCGAAATACACTGCGTGAATCATTCCATCGCCGTCCATCGGATAAGTGAAGGCAATGGGCTTGAAGAGTGGATTGGGACCGTTGCGCATATAGGCGCCACTCAGACCCGCCGGGATACGACCTGCGATTACAGGCAGGTTGTCGACATTCAATTCCGGACCGATTGGAGCGAAGTTCCCGCCAAGATGCGGATTGTCGGAGGTCCATGCAATATCTGCTGTCTGCAGGGCCGTCGCGGGGCGGGCGCCCAGGCCCAAACCCGCCGCCGCCGCGCCAGCGAGCAAAAATTCGTTAAAGCTCCGCCTCGTGATGCCATCAGTCATTTTGCGCTCCATGCCTTTCGGGACGGGTCAGGTGTCTGCGGTGGTTAGGTCGGGATCGGCACGGCTACCGCGCCGACGTCGCGTCGATGCAGCCACAACAAGCCAAATCCGAAGAGCGGGATCAAAATGTCCGTCCAGAAGATGATGCCGGCATTGCCCGGTGCGAAATTGTGCGCGGTGACCATCTGATTGATGTGACCGGCCGCCGCTCCCAGTGTGAAGACACTTGGGCCAAGCACGGCTGCGAGACGCAGATCATAGCTCCTGAAGGCCGCGAGAAGCCCAACGGCGGCATAGCCAAGGCTCGCGGTCCCGACCTCGAACTGGAACGGACTATCGGCCCAACCGATAAAAGCAGCGGACATCTGGCCGAAGAACACGTGCATCACGAAGTCATAGAAATTATCGATCCCGATGCTGAAGAACACGTACCAGGCCAGCAGTTTCTCGACGACCAGCGACTGGTCGATTGAATTCTCCGATCGTGCAATCGCAACAAATGAAGCGATCAGTCCGAGTGAAAAGAAGCTCAGCGAGTAGTTCGACATCACGAATGTGATCGTCATCTTGATAAGTTCAGCCAGCATGGCACTTCACCTTCATCAAGCAATCGGCACAGCGCCCTGCATAGCTGCTCGCGTTACGACGTTTGAACGTCGTTTCGGGCCGGCCATCGCGCCGCCAAAGCTGAATATTTCCAGTGGAAACATTTCATAGGAGCCCAAGCGGCGCTTGTCAATCGGAATATTTCCAGTGTAAATATTAGCATGGGCAAGCGTACTACGCGTTCATCGGCGCAATATCATCACGGCGATCTCAAGTCGGCCGTCCTTCTCGCTGCGGAAAAGATTCTGGAGCGCGATGGGCTCCAGGCCGTGACACTTCGCGCGGTGACCCGGGCTGTCGGCGTTTCGCACACTGCGCCGAAGAATCATTTTGACGATCTCACCGGGCTGTTGAGTGAGCTTGCCGCCGTCGGTTATCTGAGGTTTGCCGAAGCGCTTGCGGAAGCAGGCAACTCGACTTCTGGTGACGCTCGCGACCGGTTGAGAGCGATGGGATCGGCCTATGTCGCGTTCGCACGAGTTCACCCTAAGCTATTTCTCCTGATGTTCCATAGCGAAAGGCTGGACATGAAAAGGCCTTCGCTGCTGGCGGCAATTGACGAGTCGCGCCAGTCGTTACGAACGGCGGTGATTTCCGCGGCCGAAGCCAAGCCGATGAAGCCTGTGCAAGTGGCAGCGAGAGCAACTGCGTCCTGGGCCCTCGTGCATGGTTTGGCCATGCTTTTGCTTGATGGCCGCCTGAGGAATACGATGGCCTCTCTGCCCGGTGTGGACGCTGAAACCTTTCTTGAAGCTGTCCTCGATGCTGCGCGTGTGGGCGTTTGAAGATTCAGAGTGCAGCTTGCTGTTTCGCCATAGCGCGGAGCATTACGCCGAATCGTGCGGCATCGACTGGTCCTTCATTAGATTTTCTTATCGCTTTTCAGCTCGCATCCACTCATCAGCTCCGGCCACCCTCACGATTGTGCACGAACGAAAAGCGCACGTATCTGGTGCGGTCTCCGCCGTGCGGGCAACGAAGACCAGGCAAGATGCTGATATTCTTGGTGGGCCCGGCAGGACTCGAACCTGCAACCAGACCGTTATGAGCGGCCGGCTCTAACCATTGAGCTACAGGCCCCGCCGCGAGACGGCCGCGGCAATGTGCGGCCGGCAACGGTGCGCGGTTCGTTTACAGGGATGGAGGCGGGGGTGCAATGCTGGCTCCGGCGGATGGAAATGCCGGCGCAGCATCGTTGGTTATTTTCGAATAGCCGAAATTGGAGATGATGCCCTTATGCTCCTGTTTTGCCCGACGAGTCAAATCGCCCCCGCGAAGACTCGTTTTCCGCTCCCCGTAACTCCTTGTAATCGCACGGCTGTTCTACTGTGCATGGGGTTGTTTTCAACATTTTTGATCGAAGGGGGCTTCCGACCCCCTTCCGATGTCTTGCTGGCGAGCTGCAAGCTCGCGGCAGATCGCCGGCCCTAATCCACCGAGACCCCGGCGAACTCCACCACCTTGCGCCACTTCTCCGTCTCGTCCGCCACCAGCTTGCCGAACTCGGCCGGCGTCATCGGCTTGGGGATGCCGCCGGTCTCGGCGAGGCGCGCCACCAGCTTCGGGTCCTTCAGCGCTTCGCCGACGGCCTTGTTGAGGAGGTCGACGATCTCGGGCGGCGTGCCTTTTGGCGCGGAGATGCCGTAGAAGCCGACCGATTCGAAGCCCGGCACGGTCTCGGCGATCGCGGGCACGTCGGGTACGATCGGCCAGCGCTGCGGCGAGGTCACCCCCAACGCGCGGACAGTGCCGCCCTTCGCTTGCTCGAGCGCGGAGGGAAGGTTGTCAAAGATCAGCTGCACCTTGTTGGAGATGATGTCGGGGAAGGCGATCGCCGAGCCGCGATAGGGCACGTGCACCATGTCGCACTTGGTCATCACCTTGAACAGCTCGGCCGACATGTGCACCGAGGTGCCGTTGCCGGACGAGGCAAACGAGATCTGTCCGGGATTGGCCTTGCAATAGTCGATGAACTCCTGAACCGTCTTCACCGGCATCGCGTTGGAGACGACCAGCATGTTGGTCAGCTGCATGATGCTGGCGACTGGGGTGGTGTCGCGCAAAAAGTCGTAAGGCAGCTTCTTGTAGAGCGAGGTCGAGATCGCGTTGTTGGGCGCGACGAACAGCAGCGTGTAGCCGTCGGCCGGTGCGTTGATCGCAGCAGCAGCTGCGATGTTGCCGCCGGAGCCGGCGCGGTTCTCGACGATGAATTGCTGGCCGAGACGGTCCGACAGCCACTGCGCCATGATCCGCGCCACGATGTCGACCGGGCCGCCGGCGGCAAAGCCGATCATCCAGTGCACGGGGCGATTGGGGTAGTCGGCGGCGGAGGCAGCAGGCGCGGCGCTGAACAGGCCTGAGATGATCGCGAGCCCGAACACAGCGCGCCGTAAAAGTTTCAACATGTCGCCTCCCATTGCTTTATTGTCGTTGTGGCCAGGCTTTCACAAATTCGGGTCGCTGCCTACATCGCCTGAAGTCGATGTTGACGCGGGCCCGCCGGGAACGACCATGAAATTTGCATTCGTTATCCTGCTCGGCGCGGCGCTGCTCGCAAAACCGCTGGCAAGTCCCGCCACAGCTCAAACCGGAGGCAACGCCATTCCGACCTCGATCATCAGCCTCGGTACCGCAACGCCCGGCGGCGGCTTCCCGCTCTATGGCAACGCCTTTGCGGAGGTGATGAACGCGGCCGATCACGCGTTGACGATCGTCCCGCGCAACACCAAGGGCAGCAACGAGAACATTCCGCTGCTGGAGAAAAGCGAGCTCGATCTCGCACTGGTCGCAGGCGAGCCCGCCTATGAGGCCTTCGCCGGCATCGGCCGCGCGCCTGTGCGGCTGAAGATTCTTACCGCGATCTACTCCAATCCCGGCATGTTCGTGGTGCGCGCGGACAGTCCCTACAAGACCATCCGCGATCTCGTGGGCCAGCCCGTCGCGTTCGGCGCAAAGGGTTCGGGCCTGCCGATCCTGGCGCGTTACGTGCTGGACGGCCTCGGCTTGAAGCAGGACGAGGACTTCAAGGCGATCTATCTCGACCGCGCCGGCGACGGCCCCGCAATGGTCGAGGATGGCCGTGTCGCCGCGCTGTGGGGCGCCGGCATCGGCTGGCCCGGCTTTGCGGCGATGGCATCAAGTCCATCGGGCGCGCGCTTCATCGCGCCGAGCACAGAGGAGATCGCACGCATCCGCGCCAAGCATTCGTTCCTGAAGCCGCTCAATGTGCCGGCGGGTTCTTATCCGAAGCAGTCCGAGCCGATCGCCTCGCTCGGCTCCTGGAGCTTCGTGCTGACGCGCGAGGATCTGCCGGACGATGTCGCTTATCGTCTCGCCAAGACGCTGTACAGCGCCGAGGCAACCTTCTGCAAGAAGCTCGCGCAGGCCTGCGAGACCACCGCGGCGAACACAGTCGCCGCAGCGCCGAAGCCGGAGCTGATTCATCCGGGCGTGATGAAGTACTTTCGCGAGATCGGCGTGATGAAGTAGCGCTCGGTGCTAACCACAATCGTCATGCCCGGGCTTGTCCCGGGTATCCACGTCTAGCAGCGCTCGCGGAGGCGCGTGGATGGCCGGGACAAGCCCGGCCATGACGTCGTGGCTAGCTTTTTTCCGCCCATCACTTCTTCACCATCGAACACGCCGGGTCCGGCGGCCCGAACGCCTTCTCGCCCGAAATGGTCGTGAGGATCTTGTAATAGTCCCACGGATATTTGCTCTCTTCCGGCGTCTTCACCTGCACCAGCCAGAGATCGTGCACCATCAGATTGTCTTCGCGCAAGCGGCCGTTGCGAGCGAAGAAATCCTCGATCGGCTTCTCGCGCATCTTCGCCGCGACCTTGAGCGGATCGTCGGTGCCGGTTTCCTTGATTGCGTTGAGATAGTGCATCACGCTCGAATAGACGCCGGCCTGCCACATCGTCGGCATCTTGTTCATTTTTGCGAAATAGCGCTTCGACCATTCGCGCGTCTTGTCGTCCATGTCCCAATAGAACGACGTCGTCAGCAACAGCCCTTGAGCTGCCTGCAAGCCGAGGCCGTGGATGTCGGTAATCAGCGCCAGCAGCGCCGCCATCTGCTGGCCGCCCTTGAACACGCCGAACTCCGAGCCGGTCTTGATCTCGTTCATGTTGTTGGGGGGACCTGCCGCAATGCCGATGATCTTGGCCTTGGAGGCCTGCGCCTGCAGCACGAAGGAGGAGAGATCGGGCGTTGCCAGCGGCGGCCGAACCGAGCCCAGCACCTTGCCGCCATTGGCGGTGATGACGCTGGACGCATCGCGCTCGAGCGAATGGCCGAAGGCGTAATCGTCGGTGATGAAGAACCAGCTGTCGCCGCCGCGCTTGATGACTGCGTCTGCGGTGCCGACGGCGAGCGCGCGGGTGTCGAACACCCACTGGATCGCGTAGGGCGAACAGAATTTGCCGTGGAAGTCGGCGGTGCCGGTGGAGTGGGTGATGAACAGCCGCTTCCTTTCGTTGGCGACGTTCTGCACCGCGAGCCCGACCGCGGAGACCGGTACGTCGACGATCAAATCGACCTGATCGACGTCGTACCAGCGCCGCGCGATGCCGCCGCCGATATCGGCCTTGAGCTGGTGGTCGCCGATCACGATGCTGATCGGCTTGCCGAGGACGGTGCCGCCGAAATCGTCGATCGCCATCTGCGCTGCCGTCACCGAGCCCTGGCCGGTCGGCGCGGAGGCCGGGCCGTTCATGTCGGTGAGCACGCCGATCTTGACCAGATCGTCGGATACCTGCGCTGACGCCGCGCCTGACATCAGCGCCGCCGCCAAGGGCATCGCTAAAAAGGCGGCAGCGACCGGCAGTCCAAATCTCGCTGGATTCACGCTTGTCCTCCCTCGTCGGCTCGTTGGCCGCTGTTGCATCCGGGTATGGCCCGGCTGAATTGGTTTCTTTTGCAACTATTTGGGGGCGGGCGTCAATGTCAGGCCGCGAAGCGGATCTGTCCTGCCGGCGAGGGATCGTAGCCGGTCAGCTCCTCGGCGCGCTGCTGCAGCCGCCTTTCGCTCAGGAATCGGATCAGGGCCTGCATGGAGGGGCGGAAATAGCTGCGCTGCCGCATCGCCAGATCGAAATTCTCCCAGACCAGCGGCACGAAATCGAGGCCGGCGGAGCGCGCCGCGGCGCGCGTCGCGACCCCGCAATCGGCTTGTCCCGCGCGCACCACCTCGGCGAGATCCGGTCCGGTCAGGCTTGGCGTCTCGACCCGGCGCAAATCCCGTGTCGAAGCACCGGTGCGCTTCAGCAGCATGTCGAGCAGCATCTGCGCGCCTGTGCCTTGTTGTCGCATCGCCATCCTGGCGCCGAGGGCAAGCACGTCGGAGAGACCACGCAGCCGCTTCGGATTGCCCGGCGGCAGCACCAGGCCCTGCTCGCGGCGCACGAAGGCGACCAGCAGCACATCATGCAGGTCCGGGGCGTCACGCAGCGCCGTCATGCTGGCGTCGGAGGCGAGATTGCCGGCGGCGTCCAGGCTGTGGAAGTGCACCGCCGCGGCCATGACCTCGTCGCGCTGCAGCCGCTCGAGCCCGCGCGCGCTCCCCTCGCTCATCGATCCAAGGCCAGAGCCGGATTCGCGTAAGGCCCAATCCAGCAGCTCGTCCTGGCTGCCGCCGACAACCGGCGGCGGCTCCGCGGTCAGCATGCCTGCGGGGCGCGCCAGTCCGGACAGCACCCAGAGATCGAGCTCGTGCCTGGGAAACAGCCACTTTCCGGTCACCTTGGTGCAGGGGATCGAACCGGTGGTGACGAGTTCGTAGAGCTTGCGTTCGCCAAGGCGTAGATAGTCAGCGGCTTCGCTGGTCGTCAGGAATTCCATCCTGCATTCCTATGCAAATTCTTGCTTCTTTTTGACGTTCAACGCAGGTGGAATTCTGCACTTCGATTTCGTCCGCGCGAACCATGCCTGATGATCTCGCTGCTTTGCAACACATCCCGACGCGGGTTCTGATCTTGGTTGACGATCTTGAGAGGCCCGAATGGTGCGGGCCTTGCGGCCGTCTCGCTCGCGATTGCAATCAGCATGCGGGCTGTTCATTGCCGAAATTTCCCGAGAGAACTCGCCTGGGTGTGGTGTGGTCGCCAACGCGCGGCGCAGCCTGTCTTTCGGTAGTATCTCAAATTGATCTCAATCTCATGTTGCTGCCGCAGCGGGCAAACGCGTCACGAGCGCGGCGCAATCGATCCTCATGATTGCATCCTGTTCGATGGGAACTCCTTCATGGCCGCTCGCCGACTGTCCGTTGCGCTGACACTTCTCTGCGGCCTTGCCGCGGGCGTTGCGGCCTCATCCGCCGAGGACCGCGCGATCGTGCTGGCCTCGACGACATCGACGCAGGATTCGGGCCTGCTTGATTACTTGCTGCCGATCTTCCGCGACAAGACCGGCATCGAGGTGACGGTGATCGCACGACGGACTGACGAGGTGCTCGAGTGGGCGCGAAGAGGTGAGGCCGACGTCGTGCTGATGCATGCCCGGCCGCAGGAGGAGAAATTCGTCGCTGACGGGTTTGGCACAAAGCGCTTCGACGTGATGTACAATGATTTCGTGCTGATCGGCCCGAAGAGCGATCCCGCCGGCGTGAAGGGCAAGGACATCGCGACCGCGCTGAAGGCGATAGAGGCCAAGGGCGCGCCGTTCGTGACGCGCGGCGACCGCTCCGGCACCCACGCGGCGGAGCTCGCGCTCTGGATCGTCGCCGGCATCGACGTCGCCAGCACCAAGGGCGCCTGGTATCGCGAGATCGGGCAGGGCATGACCGCTGCCCTCGACGCCGCACGCACGGCGAACGCCTACGTGCTGTCCGACCGCGGCGCCTGGATCGCCTTCAAAGATCGCGGCGATCTCGACATCGTCGTCGAAGGTGACAAGCGGCTGCTCAACCAATACGGCGTGTTGCTGGTGAACCCGGAGAAGCATCCGAACGTGAAGAAGGAGCTGGGCCAAAGCTTCGTCGACTGGTTGATTTCGCCGGAGGGGCAGGCGGCGATCGCCGGCTACAAGGTCGACGGGCAGCAGGTGTTCTTTCCGAATGCGGAGAGGCCGGGCGGTTGATGTTCGCGGCGCGAGCGGTTGCCAAACCTGGCGATGCATGGTCCATCATGGCCTATGACCCAGCGCCTGCCGCCATCGCTCACGCCGCTCGACACTGCGCTCGCCGCGCAGCTGCGCGGCGTCGATCCGATCGCGCCGGTTGGATTGCCGCTGCCTGAAGCGGCCGGCTGCATCGCGGCGGGGACGCCGCGGCTCGCAGGCCATCCGCCTCGCGACATCGCCGCTGCGGACGGCTGGGCGTTGCGTGCCAACGATCTCGTCGGCGCGTCGTCCTATTCGCCGCTGCCCCTGACCAGGCTTCCCGCGTGGGTCGATGCCGGCGACGCGATGCCGGACGGGTGCGACTGCGTGCTCGATGCCGATGCGGTCGAGGTATCAGGTCCGCTCACACAAGTGCTGGCGGAGGGTGTGCCGGGGCAGGGCGTCAGGCGTGCCGGTAGCGATATCGCCGAACACACGCTCGCCGCTGCAGAGGGATATCCCATCGGTGCGGCCGCTCTGCTGCTGGCGCGAGTCGCCGGTGCGGACAAGCTGAGCGTACGGCGGCCACGGCTACGCATCGTCAACGTTCCGGGTGCAACAGCGACCGTGCAGATGGTTGCCGAGATCGCGCGGGCGGCGGGACTGGATGTGAGTGCGCATGAAGCCGGCGCGCGCGATGCGACATCGATCGCCGAGTCGATCGACGCATCTGCCTGCGATCTCCTGCTGACGATCGGCGGCAGCGGTGTCGGTCGCCAGGATGCCGCTGTCTTGGCGCTGGCTCAGCGGGGCAACGTGTTCGCCCATGGCCTTGCGCTTCTGCCTGGACGCACCGCCGCGGTTGGGCGGATTGGACAAGTTCCCGTCATCGCCTTGCCCGGCTCGCCCGATCACGCGCTCGCGGTCTGGCTTGCGTTGGCGCTTCCACTCATCGATCGATTGTCGGCGCGGCGGCCGCGCCGGCAGGTCGCCTTGCCGCTCGCTCGCAAGATCGCGTCCAATGTCGGCATCGCCGAAATCGCGGTGCTGGTCGAGGAACATCATGCGTGGCTGCCGCTTGCCGTGGGCGAATGGCCGCTCCAGGCAATTGCCCGTGCCGACGCATGGCTGCTCATTCCCGGCGGCAGCGAGGGATTTGCGGCAGGTACGCCTGTCGATGCCTATCTGATGCGGGAATGACAGAGACTCCGACATGACGAAGGTCCCGCAGCCACAAGATCGCAGTACCCTCGAGCAGGAGCAGTTCCTCAAGGTACTGTCGCGCGAGGATGCGCTGGCGCGCTTCGAGGCTGCGCTGTTCCCGCGCGCGATTCCGCGCGAAACGCGAAAGCTTGCCGATGCGCTCGGCGCGGCCCTGGCCGAAGACGTCACGGCACCGATCGACGTGCCGCCCTTCGACCGTTCCAATGTCGACGGCTTTGCCGTGCGCTCGGCTGATCTTGCCGCGGCTGGCGAAGGCGCGCCTGTGCGCCTCACGCTGAACGGCGAGACCATTCACTGCGGCACCGCGCCTGCGCTGCAAGTGGCGACAGCAACCGCAACGCCGATCGCCACCGGCGGTCCGCTGCCGCGCGGCGCCGACGCCGTGGTCATGGTCGAGCACACCCAGCCGGCAAGCGCTGACGCCATCGACGTCCGTCGCGCCGCGTCGCCAGGGCAGTTCGTGTCGTATGCTGGGTCCGACATCGCGCGCGGTGAGGCGCTGCTGCGCGCGGGCACGATCATCGGCTCGCGCGAGATCGGCATGCTGGCGGCCTGCGGCATTGCCGAGGTGACTGTTGCGCGCAAGCCGCGTGTCGCAGTGATTTCGACCGGCGATGAGCTGGTTCAACCCGGCGAGGCGCTCGCGCCCGCCGCGATCTACGACACCAATGGCGCAATCGTCGCAGCCGCAATTAACGAGAACGGCGGCGAGGCGATCTTCCTGGGTGCCGTTCCCGACGACGAAGCAAAGCTCGAAGCCTCGATGCGGCACGCGCTTGCGGACGCCGACATGCTGGTGTTGTCAGGCGGCACCTCGAAGGGCGCGGGCGACCTGTCCCACCGCATCATCGGCCGGCTCGGCACGCCCGGCATCATCGCGCATGGCGTGGCGCTCAAGCCCGGCAAGCCGCTGTGCCTCGCGGTCTGCGGAAGCAAGCCGGTGGTGATCCTGCCGGGTTTCCCGACCTCGGCGATGTTCACCTTCCACGACATGATCGTGCCGGTGTTGCGCAAGATGGCCGGGCTGCCGCCGCGCTCCGATGCCAAGGTGAATGCGACCGTGCCGGTGCGGATTGCCTCCGAACTCGGCCGCACCGAATTCGTCATGGTTTCGCTCGTCGATGGCAGAGATGGCTTGATCGCCTATCCATCCGGCAAGGGTTCTGGCGCGATCACGTCCTTTGCGCAGGCCGACGGCTTCCTGCGCATCGATGCGCTGGCCGACCAGATGCCGGCCGGCACCGAAGCCGAGGTGACGCTGTTCACGCCGCATGTGCGGGTGCCGGATCTCGTCATCGTCGGCAGCCATTGCACCGGCCTCGATCTCGTCACGGCGCCGCTCGCGCATGCAGGCCTGACCGTGCGCTCGATCGCTGTCGGCAGCCTCGGCGGTTTAGCGGCGGCGCGACGCGGCGAATGCGATCTCGCGCCGATCCATCTGTTCGATGACAAGAGCGAGACGTACAATACGCCCTATCTCGTCGAGGGGCTGGAGCTCGTGCCGGGCTGGCGGCGGATGCAGGGCATCGTCTTCCGCAAGGGCGACAAGCGTTTTGACGGCCTGAGCGCAAAGGACGCGGTTGCCGCCGCGCTCGCGGACGCCGCCTGCATCATGGTCAACCGCAACCAGGGCGCCGGAACGCGCATCCTGATCGACCGGCTGCTCGGCGGCGCGCGTCCGGAGGGCTATTGGAACCAGCCGCGCTCGCACAACGCGGTTGCCGCCGCCGTCGCACAGCGCCGCGCTGACTGGGGCATGACCATTGCGCCGGTCGCCCATGCGGTCGGCCTCGGTTTCATTCCGCTGGCGGAAGAGCATTATGATTTTGCGCTGGTGACAGCGCGCAAGCAACGTCCGGCGGTGCAGGCCTTTCTCGACGCACTCGGTTCGGACGACGCCCGCGCAGCGCTGGAGCGCGCTGGCTTCCGGCCAGCTTAAGTGGACGACGCGGCGTTCAAGCCGCGCGACAAATGGGGTGGGGGACGCGATGGCAAGGCCGCTTTCGGTTGCGATCGTCGGTGCCGGCATGGGCGGGCTCGCGGCCGCCGCTGCGCTTCGGCGCGCCGGTATCGACGTCATGGTTTACGAGCAGGCCTCGCAGTTCGCCCGCATCGGTGCCGGCATCCAGATCGGCTGCAACGCGATGAAGGTGCTGCGCGCGCTGGGGCTGGAAGCGCGGATGCGCAGCCAATCCTTCTATCCGCGTTCCTGGAACAACCGTGACTGGAAGAGCGGCGACATCAAGTTCGACATGATCTTTGGCGAGAGCGCGGAAGAGAAATTTGGCGCGCCCTATCTGCTTGCGCATCGCGGCGATCTGCATGCGGCGCTGGCGAGCGCGGTGCCGGATGAGTTTGTGAGGCTCAACCACAGGCTGGTCGGTCTCGACGAGACCGGCGATGGTGTCCGGCTCACGTTCGCCAACGGCACAAGCACTGTGGCCGATGCCGTGGTCGGCGCGGACGGCGTGCATTCGGTGGTGCGCGACATCCTGTTTGACACCGCGCCGGTCAAATTCACCGGCCGCATCGCCTATCGCACGACTTACCCCGCATCGCTGCTCGGTGGCGAGAAGATCGACGACTGCACCAAATGGTGGGGCGAGGATCGCCATATCGTCATCTACTATGTCAAGCCGGACCGCAGCGAGGTCTATCTCGTCACCAGCCAGCCCGAGCCGGATTTCCGCATCGAGTCCTGGTCGGCGAAGGGCGACGTGCGCGATCTGCGTGCCTCGTTCGAAGGCTTTCATCCGCAGGTCGGCCAGGTGCTCGCGGCGTGCCCTGACGTGCACAAATGGGCGATCATGGACCGCGATGCGCTGGACCGCTGGTCGGAGGGCAAGGTGACGTTGCTCGGCGATGCCTGCCATCCGATGACGCCCTATATGGCGCAGGGCGCAGCGATGGCGATCGAGGACGCCGCGGTGCTGTCGCGCTGCCTCGATGGCGTCGACCGCGACCGCATCGCCAACGCTTTCCGCCGCTTCGAGGCGACGCGCAAGGTCCGGACCACGCGGGCGCAGGAAACCTCGCGCGCGAACATCTGGCTAAAGCAGCGGACCGATACCAGCTGGGTCTACGGCTACGACGCCTGGACCGTGCCGCTGGCGGCCTGAGCTCGATTAAGACGCCGCATCCAGCGCAGCCAGGCGCTCGGCTTCCGCAATGTCCTCGACGGTGTTGGCATTGAAGAACGGATCGAGCGGCTCTGTCGGCCACGTCACCGTCGCGAGCGGAAAGCGCGCGGTCCAGCGGTCGATCTTGCGGAGGTCTTCGACCACCAGCGCATGACGTAGCTCCTCGCGCAAACTCACGCGCCACAGCCCGATCACCGGATGCGACTGCTCGCCCGACGCGGCGACCGCGAGTTGCGCGTTCTCTCGTTCGCGTGCCTCGTGCAGGCGCGCCACGAGATCGCGCGGCAGAAACGGGCAGTCGCCGGCCGCGCTCAGCACCCACTCGACGTCCCGCCGGTTCGCCGCGGTCCAGTCGAGCGCGGCGAGGATGCCGGCGAGCGGGCCGGGAAAGCCAGGCACGTCGTCGGCGATCACCTGCAAGCCGAACCCCGCGAAGCGAGCGGGATCACCATTGGCGTTGATGATCATTCCGCTGCACTGGGGCGAAAGGCGCGCGATTACGCGCTCCAGAATGGTGAGGCCGCCGATGGTGCGCATCGGCTTGTCGCCGCCGCCCATGCGCCGGGCGAGGCCGCCGGCGAGCAGCACGCCCTGCGTCGGCGGAAGATTAATCGTCACCAGCTTCACCCTTGCGCTTGTGTTTCGACGACTCCTCCTCGACGTAAGCGAGGTTCTGGTCGTAGACGATGCGCTCCTCGCCGGCGAGCACGATGAAGCGTTTCCCGCGGGCGCGTCCAACCAGCGTCAGTCCGACTTGCCGGGCGAGATCGACACCCCAGGCGGTGAAGCCGGAGCGCGACACCAGGATCGGAATTCCCATCCGCACGGTCTTGATCACCATCTCGGAGGTCAGGCGCCCAGTGGTGTAGAGGATCTTGTCGCCGGCATCGACGCCGTGGCGGTACATCCAGCCCGCGATCTTGTCGACGGCGTTGTGGCGGCCGACATCCTCGGTGTAGCAGAGCGGTTCGTCTTCCTTGCACAGCACGCAACCGTGGATCGCGCCGGCTTCGAGATAGAGCGAGGGCATGGTGTTGATGGTCTGCGTCATCTGGTAGAGCCAGGAGGTGCGCAGCTCGGCCTTCGGCAGCGCGACGCTTTCGACCGCTTCGAGCAGGTCGCCGAAAGCTGTGCCTTGCGCGCAGCCCGAGGTCTGCGTGCGCTTCTTGAGCTTGGCTTCGAAATTGGTGTGCTGCTCGGTGCGCACCACGACGACCTGGAGGTCGTCGTCGTATTCGACCTCGGTGACAGCGTCGTTATATTTCAGCATGTTCTGGTTGAGCAAATAGCCCAGCGCCAGATATTCCGGATAGTCGCCGATCGTCATCATGGTGACGATCTCCTGAGCATTCAGGTAGAGCGTCAGCGGCCGCTCCATCGGCACCTTGATCTCGACCTTGGCGCCGGTTTGGTCGGTCCCCGTCACCCTTTGGGTCAGGCGCGGGTCGTCTGGGTTCGGGACGATCAGGGGCACCGGGGCTTTGTCGATTTTCATCATGGCCGCGACGTTAGCATGACATTCGGGTCAAGCCGATATAAGCATGCGGGCGAGAGAGCGAAATGCCGCCTCATCGTCATTGCGAGCGAAGCGAAGCAATCCAGAACTATATCCGCGGTGGCAGTCTGGATTGCTTCGCTGCGCTCGCAATGACGGGGAGAGGCCGGGGGTTCCATCGGCCGGCGAGCCGTTGGTGGAGATCTAGCTGTTATGAAAGTCATCGGCCTTGCAGGCTGGAGCGGTGCGGGCAAGACCACGCTGTTGACGCGGCTCATTCCGCATTTCCATGCGCAGGGCCTGCGCGTCTCCGTGATCAAGCATGCGCATCACCAGTTCGACGTCGACGTGCCCGGCAAGGATTCCTGGCGCCATCGCGAGGCCGGTGCGGCCGAGGTGTTGGTGGCCTCGGCAAACCGCTGGGCGTTGATGCACGAGCTGCGCGGCGCGCCAGAGCCGCGGCTGCCGGAACTCCTGAGCAAGCTGTCCGCAGTCGATCTCATCGTGGTCGAAGGTTTCAAGCGCGAGCCGCATCGCAAGATCGAGGTGCATCGCGCTGCCAACGGCAAGCCGCTGCTGTTTCCCGACGATCCCGGCATTGTCGGGATCGCGACCGACGTCGCGGTTGAAACCCGGCTGCCGACTGTCCATCTCGACGATATCCCGGCCGCCGCCGCATTGCTGCTGCGCGCGGCGATGCCGGTCGAGGAAGCGGTCGCGAAAAGCGCTGCGATGCGCTGACGAGGCACCATGGCGCAACTGTCGGACGATTGTTTTGCCTTCGGTGGACCGATGATGTCGGTCGACGAGGCCGTTGGCCTGATCACGGCGCGCGTCAGCGCGATTGCCGATCTCGAGACGGTGGCGCTGGTTGATGCCGACGGGCGCGTGCTGGCGCGCGATATCGCGGCGCCCTTGCCGCTGCCGCCCTTCACCAATTCCGCCGTCGACGGCTATGCCGTGCGCAACGCGGACCTTCCGGGACAAGCGGAGCGAGCCTTCCCGCTCGATGGCCGCATCCAGGCCGGCGGCCTCGCAAACGCCGCGATCAAGCCCGGCCACACCGCGCGCATCTTTACCGGCGCGCCGATGCCGCCGGACGCCGAGACTGTCTTCATGCAGGAAGATGTTCGCATCGACGAGAGCGGCCAGGTCGTGTTGCCGCCGGGGCTGAAGCCGGGCGCCAACGTCCGGCCCGCGGGCGAAGATGTTCCGCAAGGCCACGTTGCGCTACGCGCCGGCCAGCGGCTGCGGCCGCAGCACGTCGCGCTCGCCGCGGCGTTCGGGTTGAACCGGCTCAATGTCGTCAGGCGCATCCGCGTCGCGGTGTTTTCGACCGGTGACGAGCTGGCTTCGCCCGGCGAACCGCGCGCGGCGTCGCAGCTGTTCGACTCCAACCGATTCATGCTGATGGCGATGCTGCGCCGGCTCGGCTGCGAGGTCAGCGATCTCGGCATCTTGCGCGACGAGCGCAGCTTGCTTGCGGACGGATTGAAACAGGTTGCAGGCAGGCATGATCTGATTCTCACCACCGGCGGCGTCTCGACCGGCGAGGAGGATCACGTCAAGGCGGCGGTGGAGAGCATCGGCTCGCTGGTACTGTGGCGGATGGCGATCAAGCCCGGCCGGCCCGTGGCGATGGGCATCATTGATGGCACGCCGCTGATCGGCTTGCCCGGCAATCCCGTCGCGAGCTTTGTTACCTTTGTCCATGTGGTGCGGCCGACCGTGCTGTCGCTCGCCGGCAGCCCGCCGGAAAAGCTCTTGCCGATCCCCGTCCGCGCCGCGTTCACCTACAAGAAGAAGATTGCCCGCCGCGAATATGTTCGCGCTTCGTTGCGGCGCGGAGACGATGGCGTGCTGGAGGCGGTCAAGTTCCCGCGCGAGGGCGCCGGGCTGCTGTCGTCATTGGTGGAGACCGACGGCCTCGTTGAACTCGGCGAGGACATCACGGGTGTCGAGCCGGGCGACAGTGTAGGTTTCCTGTCCTATGCCGAGTTGATCTAAGGCAACGCGTTGACGTCATCGACCCCTCCCGCCATGTTGCGCCCATGACAAGAACGACGACCAGAACAACGCTTGACCTCACCGGGCTGAAATGCCCGCTGCCTGCCTTGAAAACACGCAAGGCGCTGAAACCATTGCAGCCGGGCGATCAGCTTGAAGTGCACTGCACGGATCCCTTGTCGGTAATCGACATTCCGAACCTGATCCGCGAGACCGGCGACAAGGTGGAAATCACCGAGCGCAACGATGCGCGCATCGTGTTTCTGATAGAAAAGACGAATGGCTCGATAGACAGCGCCAATGCTGCACTGCGTTCTTAGCCGCGTTACCGCGCTGATACCGACCTTTTGTCTATCGACATCGATCATGGCTTCTGCCCAAATTGACTTTGTCCGCGCAGGCGCGGAGGTTGAGTCTTGTCTGCGATACGCGGATCAACGGGCCACTCACGAAGCCTGCACGTCGTATCGGGCATAGAGCCCCGCTCGAGGGGTTAACTTTTCAGACGCGCGTGACGATCCTGGCGCGTGTCGGATGATTGTGCGGAGCAGCAGGGACAACAGCTGCACCGCACCGGGCTGAGGAACAGGATGGTAGTGGCTGGCCCGCTCAAAAGGGCGGCTGCAGGGGAGGAATGCATGACGACAATTGAAAGCGCTGGGAGGATTTCGGGCGCTGGCGCAGGTTTGTTGGATCGCGAGCGGACCATCGCGACCGCCGGGTTCAACCGCTGGCTGGTGCCGCCCGCGGCGCTGTGCATCCATCTCTGCATCGGCATGGCCTACGGCTTCTCGGTGTTCTGGCTTCCGCTGTCGCGCGCGATCGGCATCACGGCGCCGAAAGCCTGCCCGGATATGTCGCTCTGGCAGGAGCTCTTCACCACCACTTGCGATTGGAAGGTCGCAAGCCTCGGGTGGATGTTCACCCTGTTCTTCGTGGTGCTCGGCGTTGCGGCCGCTGTTTGGGGCGGCTGGCTGGAGCGGGTCGGTCCGCGCAAGGCCGGTTTTGTTGCGGCGATCTGCTGGTGCGGTGGTCTCCTGCTCGGCGCCATCGGCATCTATCTGCATCAGCTCTGGATCATGTGGCTCGGCTCCGGCGTGATCGGCGGCATCGGTCTTGGTCTCGGCTACATTTCGCCGGTGTCGACGCTGATCAAATGGTTCCCCGATCGTCGCGGCATGGCGACCGGCATGGCGATCATGGGTTTCGGTGGTGGTGCCATGATCGGCGCGCCGTTCGCCAACCTCCTGATCAACTACTTCAAGACCTCGACCGACGTCGGCGTGTGGCAGACCTTCCTCGTCATGGGCGTTGTCTATTTTGTCTTCATGACGATCGGCGCGTTCGCCTACCGCGTGACGCCGGCTGGCTGGAAGCCCGATGGCTGGACGCCGCCGAGCGAGAAGAAGACGATGATCTCCGAGCATCACGTCCACCTCGACAACGCCCACAAGACGCAGCAGTTCTGGCTGATCTGGTGGGTGCTATGCTTGAACGTGTCGGCCGGCATCGGCGTGATTGGCATGGCCTCTCCGATGCTCCAGGAAATCTTCGCCGGCAAGCTGATAGGGCATCCGGAACTCGCCTTTGGTCAGCTCTCGGTCGAGCAGAAGACCGTCATCGCCGGGATCGCGGCTGGCTTCGCCGGCCTGCTGTCGCTCTTCAACATCGGCGGCCGCTTCGCTTGGGCGACGCTGTCGGATTATATCGGACGCAAGAACACCTACTATACGTTCTTCATCCTCGGCATCGTGCTCTACGCGTTGGCGCCGACCTTCGCGGCGATGGGCTCGAAGTTGCTGTTCGTGCTTGGCTTCGGCATCATCCTGTCGATGTATGGCGGCGGCTTTGCGACCGTGCCGGCCTATCTCGCCGACATGTTCGGCACCCAGTTCGTCGGCGCCATTCATGGCCGGCTGCTAACGGCGTGGTCGACCGCGGGCATCATCGGCCCCGTCGTGGTGAACTACATCCGCGAGTTTCAACTCGCGGCGGGCGTGCCGCGTGACCAGCTCTACAACACGACCATGTACATACTCTGCGCAATGCTTATTGCGGGCATCATCTGCAACTACCTGATCAAGCCGGTCGATGCGAAATGGTACATGAGCGAGGCAGAAGTAGCCAAGTTGCAGGCGGCGAACGCGGGCGCGAATACCGTCCAGACGGGCTCGTTCGGGATCGGTACTGGGGGCCTCGACGTCAGAGCTGCGCTGTTCTGGCTCTTCGTCGGCGTTCCGCTGGCTTGGGGCGTGTACAAGACGCTCGAGAGCGCGGTTAAGATCCTCTGATCGCAACCCACTACCGCGGGAGGCTGTTCAGCTTCCCGCGGTGTTCGCCTGCCAATTATCAAGAATGGGACTAGGGGGATTTCTATGCTTCGCACCCGTATTTGCCTCGCCGCCATGCTGTTGGCTGCGGGCCTCCACACCGCGTCTGCCCAGACCGCAGCCGCACCCGCTGCGCCGGCGCCGGCCGCAACCACCGATGCCAAGCCGCCGGGCAAGATCAAGCTCACCATGCAGAAGCTGAAGGACATGAAGGCGAAGTGGTCGGCCAACAAGCCGAAGCTGAAAGCCTGCCGGGCCGACGTGAAGTCCAAGGGTCTGATCGGCGACGACCGCTGGTTCTACATCGAAGAGTGCATGGACAAGACTTGAGGTCGGGTTCCCCGTGGAGTTTGCGTGAGGGGCATGGGGCTTGTTGGCCGCATGCCCTTAAATGCTTATCGGATCACTTGAATTCTCTTGGCATCTGGCATGCCAAGGGTTAGGGTTGGACTTGTTCTAAAGAAGGTCTACGAGACGCACCGATGAGCAACGACGACGTTCACAAGGTTCGCGAATTCGAGCATCCCGGTGAGGGGCGCAAGCGCGCCAAGGCCACGCCCAAGGGGCGGCAGGTCGACCCCACCGCCGCGCATGAGATCGAGCAACTGCTTGGCGACCGGCCGCGGCGACGCGATCTCCTGATCGAATATCTGCACCTGATCCAGGACACATATCACCAGATTTCGGCCGCGCATCTCGCCGCGCTTGCCGACGAGATGAAGCTAGCCTTCGCCGAGGTGTTCGAGACCGCGACCTTCTACGCGCATTTCGACATCGTAAAGGAAGGCGAGCCGGATATCGCGCCGCTGACGATCCGCGTCTGCGACTCGCTGACCTGCGCGATGCTCGGTGGCGAGAAGCTGCTCGCGGATTTGCAAAACGCATCGGGTCCCGGCATCCGCGTCGTCCGCGCGCCCTGCGTCGGCCGCTGTGACACCGCGCCTGCCGCGGAAGTCGGCCACAATTTCGTCGACCACGCCACTGTCGGCAACGTGCTGGCGGCCGCAAAAGCCGGCGACACACATGTGCACCTGCCGAAATATATCGACTACGACGCCTATGTCGCCGGCGGCGGCTACAAGCTGCTCAACCGGGTGCTCTCCGGCGAATTGTCGAAAGACGATCTGCTGAAGTCGCTCGATGACGCCTCGCTGCGCGGTCTCGGCGGCGCCGGCTTCCCGACGGGCCGCAAATGGCGTGCGGTGCTCGGCGAGCCCGGTCCGCGGCTGATGGCGATCAACGGCGACGAGGGTGAGCCCGGCACGTTCAAGGATCGCGTCTATCTCGAAAGCGATCCGCACCGTTTCATCGAGGGGATGCTGATCGGCGCCCATGTGGTGCAGGCGTCGGACATCTACATCTATCTGCGCGACGAATATCCGGCGGCGCGCGAGATCCTCGAACGCGAGCTTGCAAGGCTTCCGGCAGGTAGTCCGACGCTGCACATGAGGCGCGGTGCCGGCGCCTATATTTGCGGCGAGGAATCCTCGCTGCTCGAAAGCATCGAGGGCAAGCGCGGTCTGCCCCGGCATAAGCCGCCTTATCCGTTCCAGGTCGGTCTGTTCGGCCTGCCGACGCTGATCAACAACATCGAGACGCTGTGGTGGGTGCGCGACATCGTCGAGAAGGGCGCCGACTGGTGGAAGGGCAACGGCCGGCACGAGCGCTACGGCCTGCGCAGCTTCTCGGTCTCGGGCCGCGTCAAGAACCCCGGCATGAAGCTTGCGCCCGCGGGCATCACCGTGCGCGAGCTGATCGACGAATATTGCGGCGGCATGGCCGATGGCCATCGGTTCTACGCTTATCTGCCGGGCGGCGCGTCCGGCGGCATTCTGCCGGCGGCGATGGACGACATCCCGCTCGATTTCGGCACGCTGGAGAAATACGGCTGCTTCATCGGCTCGGCAGCGATCGTGATCCTGTCGCAGAAAGACAGTGTGCGCGCGGCGGCGCTGAACCTGATGAAGTTCTTCGAGGATGAGAGCTGCGGCCAGTGCACGCCCTGTCGCGTCGGAACCCAGAAGGCCGCGCTGCTGATGCAGCAGCCGGTCTGGAACCGGGCATTGCTGGAAGAATTGAGCCAGGCGATGCGCGATGCCTCGATCTGCGGTCTCGGACAGGCGGCATCGAATCCGCTGACCACCGTGATCAAATATTTCCCTGACGAGTTCAAGGAAGCGGCCGAATGACCAAGATTGCGTTCGAGCTCGACGGCAAGCAGGTCGAGGCCAATGCCGGCGAGACCATCTGGCAGGTCGCCAAACGCCAGGGCCGAGAGATCCCGCATCTCTGCTATTCGCCCGCGCCGGACTATCGCCCCGACGGCAATTGCCGCGCCTGCATGGTCGAGATCGAGGGCGAACGCGTTCTGGCCGCATCCTGCAAACGCACGCCGTCGGTCGGCATGAAGGTGAAGACCGAGTCCGCACGGGCGGTGTCGGCGCAGAAGATGGTGATGGAGCTGCTGGTCGCCGACCAGCCGGCGCGCGCGACCTCGCACGATCCTGAATCGAAATTCTGGCACTGGGCCGAGACCACCGGCGTCACCGAAAGCCGCTTCCCCGCCGCCGAACGCTGGGAGACCGACGCCAGCCATCCGGCGATGCGTGTCAATCTCGATGCCTGCATCCAGTGCGGCCTGTGCGTGCGCGCCTGCCGCGAGGTCCAGGTCAACGACGTCATCGGCATGGCTTATCGTAGTCATGGCTCGAAAATCGTGTTCGACTTCGACGATCCCATGGGCGAGTCCACCTGCGTCGCCTGCGGCGAATGCGTGCAGGCCTGCCCGACCGGCGCCTTGATGCCGGCCGTGATGCTCGACGACAACCAGACCCGCGTCACCTATGCCGACAAGAAAGTGGATTCGCTCTGCCCGTTCTGCGGCGTCGGTTGCCAGGTAACCTATGAGGTCAAGGACGAGAAGGTGATTTATGCCGAGGGCCGTGACGGCCCCGCCAATCACAATCGTCTTTGCGTCAAGGGCCGCTTCGGCTTCGACTACATCCACCATCCGCATCGCCTGACAAGGCCGCTGGTGCGGCTGCCGAATGCGAAGAAGGATTCCAACGACCAGGTCGATCCTGCAAACCCTTTCACGCATTTCCGTGAGGCGAGTTGGGAGGAAGCGCTCGACATCGCGGCCAATGGTCTGGTCAAGATCCGCGACACCAACGGCGTGAAGGCGCTGGCCGGTTTCGGCTCGGCCAAGGGCTCGAACGAAGAGGCCTATCTGTTCCAGAAGCTGGTTCGCACCGGCTTCGGCTCCAACAATGTCGACCATTGTACCCGCCTGTGCCACGCCTCGTCGGTGGCGGCGCTGTTCGAAGGCCTGAGCTCGGGCGCGGTGTCGGCGCCGTTCTCCGCGGCGATGGACGCCGAGGTCATCATCGTGATCGGCGCCAATCCGACCGTGAACCATCCGGTCGCCGCGACCTTCATCAAGAACGCGGTCAAGCAGAACGGCGCAAAGTTGTTCGTGATGGACCCGCGCCGGCAGACGCTGTCGCGGCACGCGACCAGGCATTTGCAGTTCAAGCCCGGCTCCGACGTCGCCATGCTGAACGCGATGATCAACACGATCATCACCGAAGGCCTGACCGACGACCAGTACATCGCCGGCTATACCGAGGGCTTTGACGACCTGAAGGAGAAGATCAAGGAGTTCACGCCGGAGAAGATGGAGGCGATCTGCGGCATCCCGGCGAAGACGCTGCGCGAGGTGGCGCGAACCTATGCGCGGGCAAAATCCTCGATCATCTTCTGGGGCATGGGCATCAGCCAGCATGTCCACGGCACCGACAATGCGCGCTGCCTGATTGCGCTGGCGCTGATCACGGGCCAGGTCGGCCGTCCCGGCACCGGGCTGCATCCGTTACGCGGCCAGAACAACGTGCAGGGCGCCTCCGACGCCGGTCTGATCCCGATGTTCCTGCCGGACTACCAGCCGGTCGGCCGCGATGACATGCGCGGCGCCTTCGAGAAGCTGTGGGGCCAGGATCTCGATCCCGAGCGCGGCCTGACCGTGGTCGAGATCATGAACGCGATCCATGCCGGCCAGATCAAGGGCATGTATATCGAGGGTGAGAACCCCGCGATGTCCGACCCCGATCTCCAGCATGCGCGGCAGGCGCTCGCCATGCTCGATCATCTCGTGGTGCAGGATCTCTTCGTCACGGAGACCGCCTTCCACGCCGACGTCATTTTGCCGGCCTCGGCCTTCGCCGAGAAGGAGGGTTCCTTCACCAACACCGATCGCCGCGTCCAGCTCGCGCGCCAGGTGGTCAAGCCGCCGGGCGATGCGCGACAGGATCTCTGGATCATCCAGGAGATCGGCAAGCGCATGGGGCTGCCCTGGAATTATGCCGGCCCCGGCG
Source organism: Bradyrhizobium sp. McL0616 (assembly GCF_049993385.1). Taxonomy (NCBI): domain Bacteria; kingdom Pseudomonadati; phylum Pseudomonadota; class Alphaproteobacteria; order Hyphomicrobiales; family Nitrobacteraceae; genus Bradyrhizobium; species Bradyrhizobium sp. McL0616. The sequence goes on along the minus strand of NZ_CP188255.1, from coordinate 7,137,232 downwards.
AGGTCTACACCGAGATGGCAGAGCTGATGCCGTCGCTGAAGAACATCAGCTGGGAGCGGCTGGTGCGTGAAGGCGCCGTCACCTATCCGGCGGACGATCCGAACAAGCCCGGCAACGAGATCATCTTCACCACCGGTTTCCCGACCGCGAGTGGGCGCGGCAAGATCGTGCCGGCTCACGTCATCCCACCGGACGAAGTGCCCGACGCCGAATATCCGATGGTGCTATCGACTGGTCGCGTGCTCGAGCACTGGCACACCGGCTCGATGACGCGCCGCGCCCAGGTGCTCGACCAGATCGAGCCGGAGGCCGTCGCCTTCATGTCGCCGAAGGACATGCACAGGAAGAAGCTTGCGCCCGGCGATTTCATCCGCCTCGAGACCCGCCGCGGCGCCGTCGAGGTCAAGGTCCGCTCCGACCGCGACGTGCCCGAGAATATGGTGTTCATGCCGTTCTGCTACGCGGAGGCGGCGGCGAATCTGCTGACCAATCCGGCGCTCGATCCGTTCGGCAAGATCCCGGAGTTCAAGTTCTGCGCGGCGAGGGCCGAGCGCGCGGAGATGCGCGACGCGGCGGAGTAGCCTTCGCCGGGACGACAGCTGAGTGCGTGGCGCGCAGGTGTACCCACACCCGTCATTGCGGGCGAAGCGAAGCAATCCAGACCGTCTCCGCGGGGAAATCCTGGATTGCTTCGTCGCTTCGCTCCTCGCAATGACGGTGGTAAATGTGAATCATGTCCAAAATCACCCCAGCCACCCGTGCGCTTTCAGCCGCCGGTATGGCCTTCACCGTCCACACCTACGACTATGATCCCGACGCAGAAAGCATCGGGCTTCAAGCGGCCTCTGCGCTCGGCGAAGACCCGGCGCGGGTGCTGAAGACGTTGATGGCGCTGGTCGATGGCAAGCCGGTCTGCGTGATCGTTCCGTCCGACCAGGAAGTCTCGATGAAGAAGCTCGCCGCCACCGTGAACGGCAAGTCGGCGCAGATGATGAAGCCGCCTGAAGCCGAGCGCGTCACTGGCTTCAAGGTTGGCGGCATCAGTCCGTTTGGGCAGCGGAAACCTGTGAGCACCGTGATCGAGCAGAGCGCGCTCGCGCATGATCAGGTCTATATTAATGGCGGCCAGCGCGGCTTGCAAGTGCGGCTCAAACCCGGCGACGCGCGAGATGCGTTGAAGGCGGTCGTCGCGGATGTGGTCGCGTAAGGCTCGGGCGCTACTGCTTCTGCAACAATTTTAGTCGGCAGCGCAGCGCCTCGCGGATATGCGCGCGGGCAAGCTGCTCGGCCTTGTCGCCGTCGCGTGCGGCGATGGCGTCGATGATGGCCTGGTGCTCGCCATGGCTGGTCGAGGGCCGGCCCGACACCGTGAACGTGGTGGGGCCGAGAAGGGCGATCCAGTCCTGCAATTCGCCTGATGCATTGTCGAGATAGCGGTTGCGCGCGGCGCGGCAGATCGCCTCGTGAAAGGCGCGGTTCAGTCTCGCCATCTCGGCGGCGTCGGTCTCGGAAGCCTCGACAAAGGTCTGCTCGATATCCCTGAGCGCGTCGACCTCGGTCGCAGAGGCGTGCTCGGCGGCAAGGCGCGCGGCGGCGCCTTCCATGATCTCGCGCATGGCGTAGAGCTCGAGCATCTCGGAAATATCGAGATTGCGGACGATCAGACCGCGGCCTCCGGCGGGCTCGACGAAGCCGCGCGCTGCGAGCCGGCCCAGGGCTTCACGGACCGGGGTGCGGCTAACCTTCAGCCTCTGCGCGACTTCTTCCTCGCGCAGGCGGTCGCCAGCGCGGTAGCTGCCGGCCTGGAGCGCCTCGCAGAGCGAGCGGAACACCGCTTCGCCCAGCGCCACGCCACCGCCACGTGCGATCGATCCGCTTGCCTTTGCCGGGCGTCTGGCCACGTGACCTCTGAACGCGATGCGCATCCTGCCCATGCAGAGATGCCGCTTGCGCGGGTTCTGTATATCTTTGTATACAAAAGTACGCAATAGCGGACCGGCTTGACCGGGGCCTCCTGCGCGCAGAATGTCTCTAACTTCGTCCCATCAGGCAGACGGCATGAGCAGCAAATACGACGTGCTGGTGATCGGTGGCGGCAACGCGGCGCTGTGCGCGGCGATCGCGGCACGGCGCGGCGGCGCGTCGGTGCTGGTGCTCGAGGGGGCACCAAAATTCTACCGCGGCGGCAATACCCGCCATACCCGCAACATGCGCTGTGCCCATGACGCGGCCACTGAAATCCTCACCGGCCCCTACACCGAGGAGGAGTTTTGGGAGGATCTGCTGCGCGTCACCGGCGGGCAGACCGACGAGGTGCTGGCCCGCCACATGATCAGCGAGTCCAAGGATATCCTGAACTGGATCGTGGAGCAGGGGGTGCGTTGGCAGCCGTCGCTCGGTGGCACGCTGAGCCTCGGCCGCACCAATTCCTTCTTTCTCGGCGGCGGCCGGGCGATGCTGAACGCGCTGTATCTGACCGCCGAACGGCTCGGCGTCGACGTTGAATACGACGCCGAGGTCACCGACCTCGTGATCGAGGACGGCATGTTCCTCGCCGCCCGCCTCAAGCGGCCGATCAACAGCGAGACCGAGATCCGCGCGACGTCGCTGGTTGCCGCGGCCGGCGGGTTCGAGGCCAACATCGAATGGCTGAAGCAATATTGGGGTGATGCCGCCGATAATTTCCTGATCCGCGGCACGCCCTATAACCGTGGCACGATCCTGAAAATGCTGCTCGCCAAGGGCGTGCAGGAGGTCGGCGATCCCACCCAGTGCCACGCGGTCGCGATCGATGCCCGCGCACCGAAATTCGACGGCGGCATCATCACGCGCCACGACTCCGTCGTGTTCGGGATCGTCGTCAACAAGCACTCGCAGCGCTTTTACGACGAGGGTGAGGACATCTGGCCGAAGCGTTACGCGATCTGGGGCCGGCTCGTCGCGGCGCAGCCCGACCAGATCGCCTACATCATCTTCGACTCGACCGTCGTCACCTCGTTCATGCCGACGCTGTTCCCGCCGATCGCCGGGCAGACGATTGCCGAGCTCGCCGCCAAGCTGACGCTCGATCCGGCCGCGCTGGAAAAGACGATCACCGAATTCAACGCCGCGGTGCGGCCCGGCACCTTCGACCACACCATTCTGGACGATTGTCGCACCGAAGGCATCACGCCGCAGAAGACGCATTGGGCGCGGCGGATCGAGACGCCGCCTTATCTCGCCTATCCGGTGCGGCCCGGCATCACCTTCACCTATCTCGGCACGCGCGTGACCAAGGAGGCGCGCATGCTGATGGCGGACGGCAAGCCGTCGGCCAATATGTTTGCGGCCGGCGAGATCATGGCCGGCAACGTGCTTGGCAGGGGCTATGCGGCCGGCATAGGCATGACCATCGGCAGCGTGTTCGGGCGGATCGCAGGACGGGAAGCGGCGAAACATGCACGGAACTAGAATTCTGGACGAGGCCGACCGTCTGATGACGGTCTGCAATTCCTGTCGCTATTGCGAGGGTCTGTGCGCGGTGTTTCCGGCGATGGAGATGCGCCGTGCCTTCTCCGACGGCGACCTCAACTATCTCGCCAATCTCTGCCATTCCTGCGGCGCCTGCTACGTCGACTGTCAGTTCTCGCCGCCGCACGAATTCAACGTCAACGTTCCGCAGACGCTGGCGATCGCGCGCGCCGAGTCCTATGCGGCCTATGCGTGGCCGCAGGAGCTGTCCGGCGCCTTTGCGCGCAACGGCCTCGTCATCAGCGTCGTCGCCGCGCTCAGCATGGCCGCCTTCATCTTCGGCTTTGCGGCCTTGAACGACCGCAGCGTGCTGTTCGGCGTTCACACCGGGCCGGGCGCGTTCTACAGACTGATGCCGCACAACGCGATGGCCGCACTGTTCAGCGCTGCCTTCCTCTATGCGATCCTCGCGCTGGTGATGAGCGTGCGCGCCTTCTGGCGCGACATCGGCACGCCGATCGGGGGACGCGCCGACGGTGGCTCGATCTTTCAGGCGATCCGCGATGCCGGCGAGCTGCGCTATCTCCATGGCGGCGGGGTCGGCTGCAACAATGAGGACGAGCGGCCTACCGACCGACGCAAGCTCTATCATCACCTGACCTTCTACGGCTTCCTGCTGTGTTTTGCCGCAACGTCGGTGGCCACTCTGTATCATTATCTCTGGGGCCGCGAGGCGCCGTATCCTTGGTGGGATCTGCCCGTCGTGCTCGGCACGCTCGGCGGCCTCGGCCTCATCGTGGGACCGATTGGATTGTTCATCGCTAAATCGCGCCGTGCCCCCGAGTTGCTCGACGAGCACCGCTACGGCATGGATGTCGGCTTCATCGCCATGCTGTTCCTGACCGGCCTCACCGGCCTCGCGCTTCTGATCCTGCGAGAGACTGCCGCCATGGGGCCGCTGCTGGCGCTGCATCTTGGCGCGGTGTTCGCGCTGTTCATCACCATGCCCTATGGCAAGTTTGTGCACGGCATCTATCGCTTCGCGGCGCTGGTGCGCTATGCGCAGGAGCGGCGCAGCGAAGCCGGCTCTTGAACGACGCGGCGGTGCCGACGGGAAGCGCCGAATCGCGGAGAGATGTATGTGTCTCTCGCCCCGTTTACGCAGGGTGCGAATCGCCCGAGGAGCCGACGCGGATGTACATGTTTCTGCCTTTCCTGCTGGCGCTCGTGGGTTGCGGCTGCGTCTGGCGTTCGCGCGCGGGACTGGGGTATTTGCTTTGGAGCGCAACAGTCGTCGTCACGGTCGCATGGTTCTTCCACCACGCGACCGATCCGCTGAGATTTTCGTTCTGATCGCGCAAGACATGGACACGACGAAGATGAACGAACGACGGTCACCCGCCGCGATACTGAATATGCTTGGGCTGTTTGGGATCTCGTTGGTCCTGACGGTGGCGTTCTATTATCAACTGGCGCTCGGCGAGCTGCCCTGTCCGCTTTGCTTGCTGCAACGGGCCGGGTTCATCGCGATCGGCATCGGGTTTCTGTTCAACCTGCGCATCGGGGAACGTGCGTCGCACTATGCGATGGTTCTCATCGGCAGCCTCGTCACCGGCTTTATCTCGATCCGGCAAATGTCGCTGCATCTGGCCCCGGGCGATCCCGGATACGGCTCGACGCTGTTTGGTTTGCATTTCTACACCTGGGCGCTGATCGCGGCGGTAGGCGTCGTGTGCTACGTCGCGCTTGTCTTCGTCCTGAAGGATGTCGCGGGCAAACGGGACGTCGGCGGAGACGCGTCCATGAACGGGCTGGCATCGAACGCGCTGTTCGCGATCTTCGCATTGTTGATTGCCGCAAATCTCCTGTCCACCGTGCTGGAGTGTGGAGCGGGCCAGTGCGACGACAATCCGGTCCGCTATCTCCTGCTCAAGTGACCCGGCGCGTCGTATCGTTCATGACTGCGGCAAGTGTCAGCCTCGCGCCGCATCGCGTCTTCGACAGCCGGAATTGGCGCTGTATGAGCGAGCCGATGCCTCGGAATCGTTCCGTGCAATTTGCCCGATCGAGAGAAATTGAGCCTGGCGCTAGACCAGCACCGGCTTGCGCACCCGGCCGGCATCGCCGAACACCCGCAAATAACGCTCGATCTCGGAGGGCATGCCGGTCGACTTTTCCGGATTGTCAGAGAGCTTGACGGCTGGGTGTCCGTCGACCGACGTCACCTTGCAGACCAGCGAGATGGGATCGAGATTGATCGAGCCATCCGGCGGGCAGCCGACGAAATCATTGGTGAGGTTGGTGCCCCAGCCGAACGAGAGCCGCACCCGGCCGCCGAAATGGTGATAGGTCTCCTCGATCGAGCCGACGTCCATGGCGTCTGAGAACACCAGCAGCTTGTCCCTGGGGTTGCGACCCTTCGATTCCCACCATTTGATGATTTCCTCGCCAGCCTGGATCGGCGGCGCGCTGTCGGGGCGGAAGCCGGTCCAGTCAGCGACCCATTCCGGCGCATCGCGCAGGAAAACTTTGGTTCCGAAAGCGTCGGGCAGGGCGATCAGCAAATTGCCGCCATAGGTCTGCCGCCACTGGTCGAGGATGCGATAGGGCGCCCAACGCAATTCCTCGTCATCCCTGGCGAGCGCGGCCGCCACCATCGGCAGCTCGTGCGCGTTGGTGCCGATCGCCTCGAGATCGTTGTCCATTGCGAGCAGCACGTTGGAAGTCCCGATGAAGGACGAACCCAGGCCTTCCTTCACCGCCTCGACGCACCAGCGCTGCCACAGGAAGCCGTGGCGGCGGCGGGTGCCGAAGTCGGACAGCCGCAAATTCTCGAGCTTGCGCAGCCGCTCCACCTTGGTCCACAGCTTGGCCTTGGCGCGGGCATAGAGCACGTCGAGCTCGAAGCGGCCGCGGCCTTTCATCGCCGAGCGCGAGCGCAGCTCATTGAGGATGGCAAGCGCCGGGATCTCCCACATCGTGGTGTGGGTCCAGGGCCCATGGAAATGCAGCTCGTACTGCCCCTCGACCTTGCGCAGCTCGTATTCGGGAAGGCGGAATTCTGCGAGCCAGCGGATGAAGTCCGCCGAGAACATGTGGGTCTTGCCGTAGAAGGTGTTACCGGCAAGCCAGATCAGCTCCTTCTTGGTGAAACGGATGGTGCGGGCATGGTCGAGCTGGGCGCGCAGTTCGCCCTCGTCGATGATCTCGGCAAGGCGCACATGGCGCGAGCGGTTGATGACCGAGAAAGTCACCTGCTGACTCGGGTAGTTCTCCCGAATCATTTGTAACATCAATAGTTTATAGAAGTCGGTATCAAGCAGGCTGCGGATGATGGGATCCAGCCGCCAGCTGTGATTGTAGGTCCGGCTCGCAATGTCGGTCACTGTCATGGGATAATTCTAGCGTGGCCGCCGCTGCCCAACCAGTGGGTTTGGCGTAGGGCTGGCCACCGCCTGGCAGCCGGCGAAGCACTGCTATCACCGCCGCTGAAACAATTCCCGGGTCCAGCGCAGCGGCGCGGTCACCCGCCAGGAAGTGGAGTTCTGGACCGCCGCCAATTGCGCCCGCGCCTGATCCCGCTCCGACAGGACTTCGTACCGCTCGGCCAGCGCGGAATCCCGCTCCCCTGTGACCCAGTCGCGCATGGCCGCGTCCTCGCGCCACTGGCCGAACTGACGGGCGATTGCCTGACGCAAATCGGCGTTGAGCCGTTCGCGCATCGACGCCGTCAGTGCATCCGCCTCGACCATCTTGAGCCGCGTCGACGGATTGCTGATCCCGGCATAGTGGTGAACGATCGGATCCGGTGCGGTGGCGAGGCCGGGTATCGAATTCCAGGCGGTATCGAGACGCGCGAGACGGGACCGGTTCGGCTCGTCCGGGCGATCCGGTCCGAGCCCCAGACAACCATCGTAACCGAGTGCGTGCAGTATTGTCGCCTGGTCAAACCAGGGATGCGGCAATTGGCCGATCTCCCAGACCCGCTTGAAGAATGCGCGCGACCAGTCGTTCGCACGGATCAGCATGACGCCTGAGTTGAAGTGCGGAACGAAATCGGCGGCCATGATCTCGGACGTTTCCGGACCGTGCCAGGCCATGTGCAGATGGGCATCATCCACCGCGGCCGTCCTGACGTCGACATCGTTGCGAAGCACGATGGCATCGACGTCCATCCAGAGCACGAAGTCGAAATTGCCGTCGAGAGCCGTGCGGATCGCCTGGATCTTCAGCCATCCGCGTGGACGCTCCCAGTCGTTGCCGTGAACGAAGCGCTGCTCATACCCATGAGCCGCCGCGAAGGCCTTCATGCGGGGAAGTGTAAAATCTGCCAGCGGCCTCTGAACGGAATCGCAGGCTGTCAGAAGGCACACGCTGGACTTCACGAGACCCTTCCGAACGCCGTTGGCGTTCCCTTCGCACGTCGAACCAAATTTTAGCTTAGTCTTCGTGGTGCAGCCAATAGTTCTGACGTGAACCGCCGTTCGCAATCAGCGCGTCAAACTCACGCACTGGCTGTTGCAGCTAAGGACTCCAGTTGTGCGCGAATCCAGCGATGTGCGGGGTCCTTCTGATAACGCTGGTGCCAGACCATGAACATCGGCAGCTCGGCCAGCGTTCTTGTGCGTGAAGCAAGCGGAATTGGCACATGCCCGAATCCGCGCATCACGCCGGACGCCAGCAGGCTCGGCATGCTCGCCAGCATCTGCGAGCCGCGCAGGAAGGACGGCACGCCGGAGAAGCTCGGCACGGAGATGGCGATGTCGCGGTGGAAGCCGTTGGCAGCAAGCCGACGATCGAAGTCGAGCCGCTCATTGTCGGTATAGACCACGGTGACGTGGCGAGCCGCGAGATAGGCGCTGCGGCTGTCCGGCGCGGTGCGCGCCTTGGGATCGAAGTAGCAGACGTAATGATCGCTCAGCAGGCGCTTCTGCACGATATCGACGCCGGACGGCGGAAGCGGCGTGATCAGGAGGTCGCAGCGGTTCTCACGCAGCATCGCAGGCGAGGGGGATTGCGACGGGATCACGCGCAGGTTCAGGCTCTTTACTTGTGCGGAGACATGATCGAAGAACTTTGGCAGCAGGAGATCGCGCTGCAGATCGTTGGCGGCAATCGTCAGCGATAATTGTGCAAGCGCCGGCTCGAAAACGATGCCGCCGGCAAAGCTGCGCATCTCGTCGATCAGCGCGCGCGCCTTCGCGGCCAGCGCATGGGCATGGGCGGTCGCGACGATGCCGCGGCCGGATTTTGCGAACAGCGGATCGCCGGCGATCCGCCGCAGCTTGTTCAGGGCGTGGCTGACAGCCGATTGCGTCAGGCCGAGTCGCGTGGCCGCCGCCGTCACCGAGCCTTCCTCCAGCACCGCCAGGAAGAGTTCGAGGGCGTGGCCGTCCAGTGCCAAATGATCGATTTTCTTCATGGAATTCATTATAATCGATCTATTTATCCGGGGAATAGACCGGTCCATGATCTCCCGATAAGCCGCGCCCGGAACCGGGCGCTACAGGGAGAGACAACGCCGATGAATGCCCAGGCGCCAGCCTTGCAGGATCCCCGCCTCAACCGCCCCGAGCCGTTCAGCCCTCGCGACGTCGGCTTCTTTCAGCGCGACCGCACTATTCATCCGCCGGCCCATGCGCCCGGTTACAAATCCTCGGTGCTGCGCTCGCCCCGCCAGGCGCTGCTGTCGATCGAGAACTCGGTCTCGGAAATCACGGGGCCGGTGTTCGGTCACAACGATCTCGGCCCGCTCGACAACGATCTGATCCGCAACTACGCCAAGGACGGCGATCCCGTCGGCGAACGCATCATCGTCCACGGCCGCGTGCTGGATGAGACCGGCCGCGGCGTTCCGAACACGCTGGTCGAGTTCTGGCAGGCCAATGCCGGCGGACGCTACCGGCACAGGAAGGACACCTATCTGGCGCCGATCGATCCGAATTTCGGCGGCTGCGGCCGCGCGCTGACGGACGACGCCGGCTATTATTATTTCCGCACCGTGAAGCCCGGGCCCTATCCCTGGCGCAACTTCGTCAATAGCTGGCGTCCCGCCCACATCCACTTCTCGGTGTTCGGCTCGGGCTTTGCGCAGCGGCTGATCACGCAGATGTATTTCGAGGGCGACCCGCTGATCCCGGTCTGCCCGATTCTGACGACGATCCCGGACAAGGACGCGCTGGACCGCCTGGTGGCGCCGCTCGACCTCAACGCCTCGACGCCGTTCGACTCGCTCGCCTATCGCTTCGACATCGTGCTGCGTGGCCAGCGCTCCACCTATTTCGAAAACCGCACTGAGGGGAACTGAGCCATGCCGCAGCCGCTCAACTATCTCAAGGAAACCGCCTCGCAGACCGCCGGGCCCTACGTCCATATCGGCCTGATCCCGGCCATGGCCGGCTTCGACATTTTCGAGAAGAACTTTTCCAACGTGCTGGTGACAGCGACCACGCCGGGCGAGCGCATCACGCTTGAAGGCAAGGTGATCGACGGCAGCGGCACGCCATTGCGCGACGTGCTGCTGGAGATCTGGCAGGCCAACGCAGCCGGCCGCTACCACCATCCGGCCGATCGCTCGGCCGGCGCGCTGGGCGAAGACTTCCGCGGCTGGGGCCGCGCCGGCTCCGATTTCGAGAGCGGGCTGGTGACGTTCGAGACCATCAAGCCGGGCGCGATCATCGACAAGGCGGGCCGTAAATGCGCGCCTTACGTCAACATCTGGATCGTCGCGCGCGGCATCAATATCGGGCTCAACACCCGGCTCTATTTCTCCGACGAAGAAGCCGCGAATGCCGCCGATCCCGTGCTCAATCTCGTGGAGCCGCCGGTGCGCCGCAAGACGCTGATTGCTGCCCGCAGCGAACGGGCGGGCGAGATCGTGTATTCCTTCACGATCAACTTGCAGGGGCCGGAGGAGACGGTGTTTTTCGACGTCTGACGGTCCGCCGATCGTCCTGCAGGATCATTCCACCGGGTCACCTCGATTGATCGCTCCGCGCGCGGTGGATTGCGGTGGTTGTTGACGCATCTCGCGCGATCCCGGCCGTTCCGCCGGATCGCGCGCCACTCTTGACTTCAGTTCCGCCAGATCAATGAAGATGTCCGCCTGCCGGCGCAGTTCGTCGGCGATCATCGGCGGCTGGCTGGTCAGCGTGGAGATGACGGTCACCCGGACGCCGCGGCGTTGCACGGCTTCCACCAGCGACCGAAAATCCCCATCACCCGAGAACAACACGATTTGATCGACGTGCTCGGCGAGCTCCATCGCTGTCACGGCGAGTTCGACATCCATGCTGCCCTTCACCTTGCGGCGGCCGGTGGTGGCGTCGACGAACTCCTTGGTAAGCTTGGTAACGACGGTGTACCCGTTATAGTCGAGCCAATCGATCAACGGGCGGATTGACGAGTATTCCTGATCCTCGATGATGGTCGTGTAGTAGAAGGCCCGCAGCAACACACCTCGGCCGCGAAATTCGCTGAGCAGACGCCGGTAATCGATATCGAAACCGAGTGCCTTGGAGGTGGCATAGAGATTGGAGCCATCGATGAAGAGTGCGATCTTCTCAAGCGGAGACATTATGCACAAATCTCCAGTTCCGCACGAAAGCCGGCAGGTTCGGTCGCCAAGGCACGGTATCTCGGCTCGTTGTGTCGGCCGGGAAATACGCAAGTCGCCGATGGCTTGCTGAAAAAATAGCGCAGACGACCGGACAGGGTGTGGCCGTCTTGCGCCAAGGTTAGGGAGGTCCCGTGCCACCAGCGCCAGGGCGCCGAATGCAGCCACGCTAAGGCGCGCGCATTCCAGGCTCAATCGTACGGAGGTAAACGGACCTTATCCAAAGGGTTGGACGCTCTATACGAAGGTAAGTAGATGGCCGGAAATAACGGCGGGTCCGGTCCAAATTGGCCAGATCCCGGCTACGGTCGCCTTCGATTTTCGAACGACGCGCGCGCCGGGAAGGTCGCTCCTCCTTTGCGACCAATTTTAGGGGCCGGACGAGACGATGTTCTTCGACGTCTGATTCGTCCCGCCCAAAATGAATCGGCCCCATCCGAAGTTGGGGCCGATCCTGTTGTCGCAACGCGCGGGCTAGAAGCCGGTCGGCCCCACTGCTCCGATCCAGCGCTTGACCTTGGTGGGGTCCTTCTCGTCCATGTAGAAGAAATGGGCCATCGTCGGTCGCACCGGCGCAATGTTCGGGTCGTCGAAACGCATCGCGACCTTGCCGTGAAAGATCTTGAGCCCGGGGCTATCCCAGAACTCGACGACGTCGTGCAGCGCGGTGAAGCCGCGGTCGATGAACTGCCGCAAATTGCTGCGGATCGCCTCGCGGCCGTGCCAATCGGCGACGCCGAGATTGCAGATCGCGTCTTCGGCGAAACAGTCGAAGCCCTTGCCAAAAGTCTTGTCGTCGATCTCTTTCCACATCGCGAGCAGCCATTCCGGCGGCGCGGTTTTGGTGAAGGTTTTCGTGCTCATGGTCTCTCCGTTGATTTGTTGAGTGTGAGGTCTTGCGAACTAGCCGCTCGCGGTGGCGATCCCGAGCCTCGCGGCCACGCGTCGGGCGGTCGCCTCCCGTTGCGCGGTGATGTCGGCCACGGCACGCCTCGCTTGGTTGAGGATCAGGCCGGGGGCACGCTCCGGCGTGCCGCTGTCGAACGGCGGTTCCGGCGCGTACTGCATGTAGAGCTGGATTACGCGCGCGACGTCGTCGCCGCGTAGCTCGGCCGCGAGCCGGAGGGCCCCGTCAATGCCGGCCGTGACGCCAGCGGCAAAGATCCAGTTGCCGTCGATGACAACCCGCTCGTTGACAGGAATGGCGCCGAACAGTGGCAGTAGGTGAAATGAAGCCCAGTGGGTCGTCGCCCGCCGTCCCCGGAGCAATCCCGCCGAGCCGAGAAGCAAGGCGCCGGTGCAAACCGAGAATACGCAGCGCGCGCCCGCAGCCTGCCGCTCGATCCAGGACAGGACCTCGTCGTCCTCCATCACGCCTTCCTGGCCGAAGCCGCCCGGCACATGAAGCACATCGAGCCGGGGAGCGTCGTTGAACGTTGCATCCGGCGTCAACCGCAGGCCTCTGACGTCGCGAACCGGTTCGGTCGTTTTGGCGTAGATGCGATAGGTCGTATTCGGAATGCGAGACAGCACTTCGAAGGGACCGGTCAGATCGATCTGGTCGAGGCCGTCGAACAGCAGGGATCCGATGTGCAGGTGCGTCTCGTGCGGGATCATGGGTTTGCTCTCAATTCGAAGCTGGACAGCAATAACCTAACGGGGCACGCTGTGGCTGAGATGCCAAAGTCCCCTCGTTTCCCGCCAAATTCCGTCGCACGCGAAACGCGCGCCTCCGGCCGGGGCAGCGCCGTTCGCGTGATCGAGATGCTGGCCTACCCAGCCGTGCAGTTGCTCGACGTCACCGGGCCGCTCCAGGTGTTCGCGACCGCCAACGAGCAGATCGTAGAGGGGGGCGGAACGCCGCCCTACATCCTTCGGGTGGTGGCGAAAGACCGCGCGCGCGTCACGGCATCGTCGGGATTGGAGATTGCAACAGAGCCGCTTCCGCGCGGCGCAAGCGCGCTGGACACGCTGATGGTCGCAGGTGGCCCGGGCGTTGATTTGGCCGCGGCCGATCCGGCGCTGCTGGAGTGGCTGCGGCGGCGCGTGAATAAGGCGCGGCGCGTGGCGTCGGTCTGCACAGGCGCATTTCTGCTAGGCGCATCGGGCGCGCTCGACGGGCGGCGCGCGGTGACACATTGGTCGTACTGCGCCGAGCTCGCGCGCCGCTTCCCCGCCGTGCGCGTCGAGTCCGATCCGATTTTCGTGCGCGACGGCACGATCTGGACGTCGGCGGGGGTGACGGCCGGCATCGACCTCGCGCTGGCGCTGGTGGAAGAGGATCTGGGCCGCACCACGGCGCTTGCGGTGGCGCGCTATCTCGTCGTCTTCCTCAAGCGGCCGGGCGGTCAGGCGCAGTTCAGCGAGGCGCTGTCGCTGCAATCGGCCGAGGACGAATTCGGCGCGCTGCACGACTGGATCGACACGCATCTGGCCGGCGACCTGTCGTTGCCAAGACTCGCGCGTCAGGCCGGGATGAGCGAACGCAGTTTCAGCCGGCATTATGCGCGCGCCACCGGCTTGACGCCGCTGCGTGCGATCGAGCGGCTTCGGGTTGAGGCTGCGCGGCGAATGCTGTCCGAGACACGGCTGCCGGTGAAGAGGATATCCCAGCGCTGCGGCTTCGGCTCGGAGGAAACCATGCGCCGCAGTTTTTTGCGCGTGCTTGCCACCGCGCCGCAGGACTATCGTCGGAGGTTCGGCTCCTGAATTGGTCCAGGCCTGCTATTCTCCGCGATGGAGCTGCGCGCGGAAGTCGCGCGGCGACAGGCCGGTAGCTGCAGCATAGACTCGGCTGAAATAGGCGGGGTCCTCGAAGCCGAGCGCGTAGGCGATCGTCGAGACCGGAAGGTTGGTATAGACGAGGTTCCGGCGCGCCTCGCGGATCAGCCGGTTCAGGATCAGATGCGAAGCAGTGTCGCCGGTCGCCGCGCGCGTCACCCGGTTGAGATGGGTCGGCGTGATCGACAGCGCCTCGGCGTAATCTGCAACGGTCCAGCGCTCCAGATGATGCTGTTCGAGCAGGGCCTCGAAGCGGCGGAACAGGCCGGACTCCGCGATGCCATGGCGGCCGCTTTCGCTCGTGAGCACACGCGCCACAAGTCCGATCATGGCCGCCGACAATGCGCGCAGCACATGCGCGCGGCCGAAATTGCGCGCAGCATGCTCGGCAAATATTTGCTTCATGGTGATACGGATCTGCGGCGTGCCGCGTACCACGGCCGATCGTGACAGCGCGCCGCGCAGGCCTTCGGCAGCGAGCAGCGCCTCGTCCAGGATTTCCGCGGCGATGGTCAGCACCCAGCCCTGCGTGCCGGGCACGAAGCGGAAGCCGTGGACGTGGCCGACCGGGACGTTGACGATCTGCATTGGCTTCAGCGGCACCACGCGTCCGTCGAGCGTTGCTTCGCCGCCGCCGCGCTCGATCAAGAGCACCTGGTGCAGCCGGGCGTGGCGGTGCACGGCGAGCGTCCAGTCGTGCAGCACCGAGCGGGACGCAATCGTCTCGCAGTGCACGACGTCCGGCAGGTCGCCGGACTCGCCGAACAGATTGTAGACCCGGATCGCCGGGGCTGGGGCTGCGGTTCTCATGTTCGAATTGTACAAGACAAAGGCGAAACCCTCCATCGGTTTGCAGAGATGATTCTGCAAAAACTGCGTCGACGGGAGGATGGAAAAATGAAAGTGCAGGTCTGTATCATCGGCGGCGGGCCGTCCGGGCTGCTGCTGTCCCAGCTCCTGCACCTCAAGGGCATCGACACCGTCGTGCTGGAGAAATACAGCCGCGACCACGTGCTGGCCCGCATCCGCGCCGGCGTGCTCGAGCATGGCTTTGCCAAGCTGATGCGCGAGGCGCAGTGCGGCGAGCGGATGGACCGCGAGGGCGAGATCCACAACGGATTCGAGATCGCCCATGACGGGGTTCTCTCGCACATCGATCTGCACAAACATTCCGGCGGCAATTCGGTGCTGGTCTACGGCCAGACCGAGCTGACGCGCGACCTCTACGAGGCGCGGGATCGGCTCAGTGGCAAGGTCGTGCACAACGCCGAGGACGTGACGCCGCACGAACTGACGTCGGACCGGCCGTACGTGACCTACCGTTCTAATGGGCAAACGATCCGCGTCGATTGCGATTACGTCGTCGGCGCCGACGGTTTTCACGGCGTCAGCCGTAAGTCGATCCCGAAGGATGTGCTGCGGGAATACGAGAAAGTCTATCCGTTCGGCTGGCTTGGCGTGTTGTCGCGCACCAAACCCGTATCGCCGGAGCTGATCTATGTGAAGCATGCGCGCGGCTTTGCGCTGTGCTCGCTGCGTTCGCGAGTGTTGAGCCGCTATTACGTCCAGGTGCCGCTCACCGACAAGGTCGAGGACTGGTCGGACGATGCGTTCTGGGCCGAGCTGAAGCGTCGTCTGCCGGACGACGTTGCTGCGCGCCTGATCACGGGGCCGTCGATCGAGAAGAGCATCGCGCCCCTGCGCAGCTTCGTCGCGGAGCCGATGAGCTACGGCCGCCTGTTCCTTGCCGGTGACGCCGCGCACATCGTGCCGCCGACCGGCGCGCGCGGGCTGAACAGCGCCGCTTCCGACATCTACTATCTCTACCACGCCATGCTCGCGCATTATCAGCACGGCGACGATTCCGGGCTCAAGGGCTATTCAGCCAAGGCACTGGCGCGGATATGGAAGGCGCAACGCTTCTCGTGGTGGATGACGATGCTGCTGCACCGCTTCCCCGACCGTTCCGAGTACGAAGACAGGCTTCAGCAGACAGAGCTGGAGTATCTGGTCTCGTCCGAGACGGCGCAGCGGTTGCTCGCGGAGAATTATGTCGGGCTGCCGTTTTAGGGCGGCGCTACTTCCCTTCCAGCGTATTCACCGGCGTCCAGTCTGCTGGTGGCGGACTAGCCGCCATTGCCCGGGCGCGCCTGGCAAAATATCTGCACGGCGGATCGTCGCCGGCCGCACTTTCGAACACATCGGCGGCTTGCGCGAAGTCACGGGCTCGCCAGCACGCAAGTCCCTTGGCGTAAACGGACGCGCGCAGGGCTTGCTCTTGCGTCTCCTGGTTCATGTCGGCCAGCGGCTCGTACACCCGGATCGGCTCGTCACGCCCCTGCACCCTGACCGTGTCCAGCTCGCGCCAGGTGTAGGCGCCATGGCTTTGGCTCATTGTCATTTCCGAGGCCATGATCGTCGTGCCAAAATATTTGTTGGCACCTTCGAGCCGCGAGGCGAGGTTCACGGTGTCGCTCATGACGGTGTAGTTGAAGCGCCGGTGCGAGCCGATATTGCCGACCACGGCTTCACCGCTGTTCAGTCCGATGCGGTGGGCGAGGCCGCGGCCCTGGAACGCGGGATGGCCGTGGTTGAGCTCCGCCAGCCGGTCGCGGCACTGAAGCGCGGCCGCGACCGCGTGCCGGGCATGATCAGGATCGTCGGCCGGCGCGCCGAACATCGCGACGACGGAATCACCGATATATTTGTCGACATAGCCGCCATGGCTTTCGATGATGTCGGTCATCGCGGACAGATAGTCGTTCATCAACGCGACCAGCTCGCCCGGCGTCATCTTCTCCGCAATCGAGGAGAAGCCGCTGAGGTCGGAGAAGAACATGGTGATGTTGCGCATTTCGCCGCCGAGTACGGGCATATTGCCGGACGCGACCATGCTGTTGATCACCTCGGGCGCGAGGTAGAACGCGAAGCTCTTTCGCAGAAAACGCTCCTCCCGATCGGCGATGATGAAGCGGTAGCCGATCATCATCGCGAGCGCGGTGAGACCCGCGACCACGGGCTCGGTCAGGGGCAGCGCGACCGCACGATCGAACAGGGCAAGGGCGATACCCGCATAGATGGCGACAAGCGCGAGCCACGTGATCGCAGCTCCCGTCGGCGCCAGTAGGCACGCCGCCAGTGCGACGATCGCCGCGAAGGCAATTGTCAGAATGGTTCGCGTGGGGAAGCCGAGCTCGGTCACCCCATCCTGATCCATCAGATTGCGCACGACCGCAGCATGAACGAACACGCCGGCGATCTCGCTGCGCGCCTTTTGTGCGGCGCCCGCCGGCGCGGGCACGGCGCACCGCGCCGCCGGCGTTCCGTCATATCCGCCGGACAGCCGCATCGAGGTGAGCTTGCGGTCCTCGAAATTCAGGATGGTGCCGAGCAGCACGACCTTGCCATCAAAGGCGCGGCGGAAGAAGTCGTGGTCGCCCTTCTCGGCGCAGGCGCGCAAATCGGCGAAGGAATAGGCTGGGACGTCGCGGCCCATGCCGCGGAAGTTGAGCGTCAGCGTGTTGGGCACCGCGCTCGGGATGGCATAGCTCGACAACCCAGACACGCCGGATGGCCCAGTCTCTGGCGTTGCGCCGAGCGCGCGCGCGGCGAGCTCGGCGGCCATTGCAGGGACCGGCTTGCCGTCGATGGAAAAGCTCAGCGGCATCCGCCGGATGACGTCGTCGGGGTCGGTGTGGACGTTGAGGGCACGGACATAGTTTTTCACCGCGAGGCGCTGTGCGGGGTAGGGTGTGTCTGGATGGTCGTTGCTCAGGATCTCGCCGAGCACCAGCTTGCCGCTGTCGGACAGCTTCCGCAAGGCGATGAGATAATCCCGGTCAAACCCTTTCATGCGGGTGCCGAGCGGTGAGTCGCCGAAGGGAATCTCTGACTGCTCGATCGAGCTCGGAAAGATCACGTCGAAGCCGATCACCTTGGCGCCGCCTTCGGTGATGCTGCCGAGCACGCGGGCGATCTCGCGTGTCCAGGTCTGAGTCGGTGATCCCTTGAAGGGCGGGGTGTCGTAGGTCTCGCCGTCGATCGCCACCACGACGACCGGCGATGTCGCGGGATCGCGGCGATCGCCGATCAGCTTCCAGCGCAAGGCCGTGAGGATGTCGAGCGAAAGGCCTTGCAGCGTCTGAAGCGGGGGCGACGTGAAGATCGCGCCCGTAACGAGCGCAATCAGGATCGCCGCAACGATGTCCCGCCTGCCGATCCGCCGCATCGCGATGTCGCAGGCTCTCTATTCAAGCCGCAACAGGCGGCCGACGATCGGCGTCGGCGACGAGGTGGCGCTGGCATCGACCTGGAAAGCATAGTGCTTGGCGCCGAGCGTCGCGAGATAGGTGCCGCCGGGGGTCAGCGACTTCCCGGCCCTGGTCAAATCATAGAATTTGCCACCAACCATGAAGTCGCTCTTGAGCGGCACGCTGATCGTGGGCTCCTTGCCGTCGGTGCGCTCGATCACCAGCGTGCTGCCGCTCTTGGCCTGGATCAGCGGCGCCGTGCCGTAGATCGTCGGCAGCTTCGACGGCGTGCCCTTGGCGTCGGACCGCATGGTGCGGAACGTGGTTGCCGCACTCTGGTTTGCTTCGCGTTCGGAGAGCTGCGCCGCATTGGCGTCGCAGGGCACCTTGACCCGCTGCACGTTGCCGAGCTGTACGGTGCTCTGCTCGGCGCCGACCAGGACGACGCCTTCGCTGATGGTCTCGCGCAGGCAGGATTTGAGATAGCTGAGTGTGATGCCTGCCTTGGGGCCGAGCTTGATGATTTTGCCGGGCGCCACATAGTCCATGAACTCGACGCCGTCGACCTTGCCCTGGACGTCCTCGACGATCGCGGCCGGCGTCTCCGCGAGAGCGGGGGCCGCGAGGCAAAACACGCCGGCAATGGCGCCGATCAGGCTTCTCATGGGCTTTCCGATCCAATTCGAACGATACGCGACTGATCCACGTCCTGCCGCAACGTTAGCAGAGGTTG
Source organism: Bradyrhizobium sp. McL0616 (assembly GCF_049993385.1). Taxonomy (NCBI): domain Bacteria; kingdom Pseudomonadati; phylum Pseudomonadota; class Alphaproteobacteria; order Hyphomicrobiales; family Nitrobacteraceae; genus Bradyrhizobium; species Bradyrhizobium sp. McL0616. Next base: position 7,118,403 of record NZ_CP188255.1, on the reverse strand, counting down.
CGGCAGGCGCGTGTGATCAGACTCACTCTTGTTATTGGTGCACTCTAGCAGGAAGAGGTTCAAACCGGTGATGGCAGAAAACGGTGCCGTAGCAAAGCGTTACTGGATACGCCGTGTCAGACCGCCACGGGTTCGAACCCGCGGACGATGGCATAGATCTGTTCTGACGCTGCTGCCTGCATCGCGCGCGGCGCAGGCAATTTGAGGAATTGGCTTTGCACGGCATTAACCGTGACGGAATGCGCGCCGCAACAGTCATTGTCGCGCCCAAGAGTTGGCTGCAAATACGTTTGAATTGTACGGCGGATGTTTTTTCATGCTGAGAGACGGCAAATACGCTGCCTGGTTCAGAACCTCGCGTGGTCAGGGCACTGGCCTCGTCGATTTAACCGAGGGGCGAATTTCGGGCCGCGATAGCTTCTTCACCTATGGCGGCTCCTACCAGGTCGATCAGCAACGCTTCACGGCTGTCCTGACCGTGAAACGGCATGCCGAGGGCAATCCCAGCGTGTTCGGTCCGGACGAGGTCGAGGTCAATCTCACGGGTGTGTGCAGCGGTGCGGTGGCGACCTGCACGGGGACGGCCAAGGAGGCGCCTGATATCAAGTTCGAGGCGACGCTGATCTACAGCCAGGAAGATACGCCCGCGGCAGACGCCAAATGCGCGGTCGTGAAGCTCAATGCCGACAAATTGCCCAAGGGCCTCGACAGCCGATCGCGGCCGCACCATCCGTTCGCGCCGCCCAGGACGCCTTTGTCCTGACGCTTCCCGCTCTTTAGCTTTGCGTTGACGCTGTTATCGCGAAAGCATGTCGCGACGGCACTGCGGCAAGAGTGCTTTTAGATGTCAAATCTAGGTTGCGGCCCATAACAAAAGGCGGACAGGGATATGCCTCAGATCTGGATGACATACGACGAACTCGCGACACTCAGCGGCTGTAGCGCTGCCGAAGCCAGGGTGCAGGCGCTGCACCTGTCGCTCGATCGCCGCAAGAGCCGCGATGGAAACACCCGCGTCAAGTTGAACCCAGCCTTGATGGCCCGGTTCTTCGAGACCATTCGCGAAACCGAATTCGATCTCGATCATGCGATTGCGGCGCTGCGGGAAACCCATCGGCAGATGTCCGGGGTTCTCACGGCCGATCCGGCGAGCCTCACGCGCGGCGTGGCGTAACTCCGCCGCTGCCGCAGTCGGCCTCGGTCGAATCAGGCATACTCACCCAGCCGGAATTTGGTGCGGCCTCTGGTGTTTCACATCGGATCAGGTCGAAACTAACAGAATCCAGGCTGGGAGATTGCCATGAAGAGAGCCGCGTGCCTTGCGGGGGTGTTGGTTTTTGCGCTCCCGGTTCTTCTCGTGACGGCGGTCCGTGCCGAAGTGATTAAGTTGCAGGGGGAGCTCAAGGGCAGCAACGAGGTGCCGCCCAATGCGAGCTCCGGCTCCGGCAAGGCCGAGGCGGCTTTCGACACCGATACGAAGGTCCTGACCTACACGGTCACTTATGCCGGTCTGACTGGTCCCGCGCTGGGCGCGCATTTCCATGGACCCAGCGAGGCCGGCAAGAATGCCGGCATCGCGCTCCCGTTCAAATCGGCGCAAACCCCAATCCAGGGCACGGCGACCCTCACCGAGGCGCAGGCTGCCGATCTGCTGTCCGGCAAATGGTATGCGAACATCCATACCGCGGCCAATCCGGGTGGCGAGCTGCGCGGTCAGATGACGAAATAGGCTGTCGGATTTGTCCGCACATCGCGCCCGCGATGTGACTTGACGCGACAGGCGTCAGGACGGTGGTCTGGGCAGGAACGCCAGAATGGTCTGGGCGAGGATGACACCGACGGTGCCGCCAGCCGCCTTTTGCAGCACGTCGAGGAACCCCGGATCGCGGTCGGGCGTCAGCGCCTGCAACAATTCGAGCCCGGCTGCGACGGCGATCACGAACGCGCAGGCCAGCTTGAAGCGACCCGGCAGCAGGAAGGACAGCAGGAAGCCCAGCAGGCCGTAGGCGCTGAAGCGCTCGATGACGACGACCCAATAGGCTTCGGCATGGCCCATGAGCGCCGGCCTGCCCGCAAGCTTGGCAAGCGTGGCATAGACGATCAGCGCGAGGCAGATGGCCGCGGCCGCGATAAGATGGTTTCGGCGCATTGCCGCATCATAGCAGCTCTGTCGGCGTGCCGCTCTCGAAAGCGAGAATATCGTTAAGGTGCGCACATCGCCGATGCAGCGTTCATGACTGCCTGTCGCCGAGCTGTCCGAATTCGGGCCTGTTGGGTCGGTCAAGCCACCAGCGCGGCGTCGTCGACCGGAGCTGCGACGGCAATCGCCGTACGCCGCGACGCCATCAACTCGCTGAACTTCGCAAAGGGCAGGGGCGCGGCGACGAGATAGCCTTGTCCCTCTTCGACGCCGCACGAGATCAGCGCGCGGACCTGCTCCTCGGTCTCGACGCCTTCCGCGATCACCGTCATGTGGAAGTCCTTGGCGAGCGCCACCAGCATCTCCACGATCGTCGTGGTCGAGGCGTCCACCGTGATGGTGTCGACGAAGAACTTGTCGATCTTGATCGTGTTGGCGCCGAGGCCCTTCAGCCGCGACAGTCCGCTATGGCCGACGCCGACGTCGTCGATGGCGACGCGGAAGCCGTAGTCGCGCAGCTCGCCCACCACGGCTGCGGCGCGCGCGAGATCCTCGAGCTCGTCCCGCTCGGTCACCTCGAGCACGATCTGCCGCGCCGAAACCCGCGCCGCGGCGACGTTGCTGCGCAGCGTTTCGACGAAGCCTGTGCCCAGGATGTGCTTTGGCACGACATTGAGCGAGAGTTTGAAATCCTTGTCGGCCTTGAGGTGAGGCTGGAGGTCGGCCAGCGCGCGGCCGAGCAGTTGCCAGGTCATGGCTTCGATCCGTCCGCTGGATTCCGCCAGCGGAATGAAATTCATCGGCGGGACCACCGTGCCGTCTTCGCGCAGCCAGCGCGCCAGGATCTCGCAGCCCCTGATCTCGCCGGTCCGAAGATCGAAGATCGGCTGGAAATAGGGCTTGAACTCGCCGCGCGCCAGCGCGCGATCGAGATCGGCGACAGGGCCTTCCATGCGCCGGGTCCGCGCCAGGAGGAGGCCGAACAGGGCGCCGAGGCCGAGCGAGACTGCCAGCGCCGGCCAATAGGCCTCGCTGTTCCACGTCGACAGTACGGCCTTGTCGACGCGGATGACGGTACGCAGCGGATAGCGCGCCGAGCTCTTTTCGAAATCGGCCGGATGCGCCAGCGCCTTGTCGGCGTCGAGCCTGAACTCGCCGAGCTGTGCGCCGTTCGTGAGCGCGAGGAGAACCTCGCCGCGGGCGCGCAACTCGGCCGGCATGATGTCGAACAGGCTGGAATTGATGCCGAGGATGGCGACCAGCGCCTTCTTGTCGCCGATGTCCCTGAGCACGCCAAGCGCGTCGCCGCCGAACTGCTCGACGCGGAACAGCATCAGCTTGGAATCGCGCGAGGCGAGCATGTCCGTCCGATCGACCCAGCCCTTGTCGAATTCGAGCGTCTCCGAATAGGCCGAGCAGATCACCGAGCCGTCGGAATTGACGAGACGGACGTCCTTCACGGTCGAGCGCTGATAGACGTGGAGGCGGATCGCCTGGAGCGAGGCCGCATCGCATGTGGCGAGCCCGCGGCCGGCCAAGTCGTCGAGGCTCGCGGTGGCAAAGTCGATGGCGAATTCGGATCGGCGCAGCACGACTTCGGTCAGCCCGTCGAGCTGGCGTGCTTGCTGATCATGGATGAATCGCGTCGCGGCGATGTGACCGGCAAGGCCGAACGTCGCCATGCCCGCAAGCACGAGCGCTGCGAATGACAATTTCGGCCGTGCTGCTTTCATCCGGCCCGCGGAGGTTAAGAGAGGGTTACCCGGACTCTACCTCAGAGCCGCTAAAATAGGGTTTAAGGCCATCGCGCTTGCGGCCGTGTAAACCGAAGTTCACGGAGCATTCGACAGGGATCAGCGAGGGTCCCGGTCGCGATCGTTTGTCTGGATGACGTCAGATGCGACGACGCAAATGCCATCTCACGCCGATGGGACAGAGCTGGTGAGGGCGGGCGCCAATTTCCCAGCCGTCCGGCCTCGTAACCCACAGCCTCCACGCCACGAACAAGATGTTCATGGCGAACCAAATGGACACCATAACAAGGAAAGAGTTTGCCATGACGGCCTTCGCCTCCAGCATGCCTTTCCGGAACAATGCTGAGGCGGGCCGAGAGTTCCGCTTATGTGCGTAGGGCGGCGCGACGGTCAACGCCGATTGTAGGACCAACCTTTGTCGACGTTGGTCGGCCAGCGGGCTGCGAAGTATGGATTCTTGAGGCAGTTGCGTGCGGGATCATAGATCCTGTCCGCGCATTCGTGGAAATTCAGGAATCGGCAATCGAAGCCAAACGCACACCATGGCGCCCCGTTCGGGAATCCGAACCGCACGGGAACTTGCGCCGACGCCACCGAAGGCAGACTCAGGAGCAAAGCTACGGCGAGTGCGCGGAACAACATGGTGCAATCCTCCAACAGACTGTCGAGCGGATACCGAGGCCAATCAAGCGACCGTTCTCCGCCAAAAAGAGATGACGTTCAATCTTCATCGTTGGATAGTCTAACATCCGCGCGTGGAGAGATCGAGAGCGCCGAAGCGTTCGGGATGCGTCGTTTGGCGGCTTCGATTCATCAGGTGATGACGGGAGGCGCCCGCGTCCACGAATTGTCGTGTACGCCCGCTAGCTCTTCTTGCCGGCCTTCGACTTCAGCGCCAGGCCGAGACGCAAGGCCATGCGCTTGATCGCGTCGGGCGAGCGTCCGAGCTGCTTCGCCGCGTCTTCCAGCGACGTCGAAGACTTGGCCAGCTCCATGAGCCGGCGGTCTTCCTTGAACGACCAGGGCTTCCGCGCCATAACCGAAATGATCCTCTCGCATCGACACAACGACAAAGCCGCCAAGCGGACCCATGGCGCTCGACGGCTTTGCTTGGGTGGGGCCGGGCCCTTGGGGGAAGCCCGGTGCGGAGACGGATATTCGATTGGTGAGACTTCGCAACAAACAACGCGGATTAAGCTAACTGCTCAACCTTACCGGGATAAAATCGGCGCGGAGGGCTCCGTATAACTCCGGGGTTTTCGTCAGCCGAGTCCGATCCGCGTGTGACGGTAGCCGCCATCGAGGATGTTCTGCCACCAGTCTGGTCGCCGCGGAACCATCTCTCGGTCTTCCGCTTTCGAAATCCTCGCAGGCCGCGGAGACGAGATCGCGTGAAAGTTGCAAGTCTTAAATTGGATCAAATTTCGTTCAAGCCCGTCATGAAAAAAACCGTTCCGTTGTTCGATGCCGCACGGCGCATCGATTCAAAATTCGTTGAAGAGCGATACTGCGAGGGAGATCGCATGCGCAGCGGACGTTTCTCGCCTGCGTCCGTCACGAGATCGTCGAATTCGTTCGGCTATGATCGTGTGAACGATACGAACAGACAAGAAGATCGAGATGCTTCAAAAAGCACTGTCAGCTATGCCTTTTGCGAAGATGAGAGAACGGGCCTTCGAGGGAATTTTCTTCAGTATCGCGCTGATCGCAATGGCCGTGTGGGTCTATTTCATCGTCCTGCTGTCGGTGAAGTTCTTCTTCTGGGTCGTCGGTTGATGCGAACGATCAGAACACGAGCACGGTGCTGCTCAAAAATTCCCGCCCCTGACGACAAAATCAGCGACCGTCATCATGATCTCGACACAACTCGAAGATGAGAATGTTCGGGGCCCGAATAGAGGCGGCAGACGCGCTGCTAATGAAGGCCTGTCAGCGTTCGTTCGGGCCTGCGGTTATCGTCTTGATGGCTTGAGCGGTCCGTCGATCGCGAAAGAGGAGCGCCATGACTGGCTTCAGGAACAATAATGCGCCGCGGCGGTATTTTGTCGATGCGATTGGCAGGCGCGTTCTGATCGGTCTTACGCTCGAGGAGACCTTTGAGTTCGAACGGCTCGATAGCGAGTCGGATGGCGGTCGAACTGAGGCAATATGGATTGAGTGCGGTTCTCAGCCTGCCCCCGGTGAGAAGCGCTGGCTGGAGCTTTACGCCAAGCATGAAGGCGCTTGGAAGGTCTGGATGGCGCAGAGCCGCGTCGATCAACCCTATCTCTAGACTTCTACGGCCGGAAACCTAGGCCCACTCGTCCAGACCCGGCGGCGCGGGAAAAAGCTTCGCGAGGCGATCCAGCCCCATTCCGCGCGCCCTTGCATCGAGATCATGCCGGGCCATCACCTGCCTGAACTTCCATTCCGGGCCAGAAAATTGGTCCGCGGCCCAGATCTGCGGCTTCGGACGGCCATCCAGGCCGCGAATCCAGACGAAGTAGTATTCGTCCATCCTTGTGCGCGCCCCTTCCGCAGGTCGACGCGGTCAGCCTGCCGCCGGTGTCTTGCACGACGACAGGTGCCGCGAAAGCGTGTCGATCCGCTATCCCAGACCGATACGCTTCTGCTGATAGCCGCGATCGAGAATGGATTTCCACCATGTCTGGTTGTCGAAGAACCAGCGAACCGTCTTGGCCAAGCCGCTTTCGAAATTCTCGTCAGCGCGCCATCCGAGTTCGCGCTCGAGCTTCGAGGCATCGATCGCGTAGCGGCGATCGTGACCGGGACGGTCGGCGACGAAGGAAATGAGGCCGCGCCGCGAGGCCGCGGTGCCCGGTGACATTTCATCCAGCAGGTCGCAAATGCTCTCCACGACGTGCAGATTGGTGCGCTCATTGCGGCCACCGACATTGTAGGTCTCGCCGACCGCGCCGCGCTCGAGCACGAGGGTGAGCGCCTTGGCGTGGTCCTCGACGTAGAGCCAGTCGCGGATGTTCTGCCCATCGCCATAGACCGGCAGCTTCTCTCCGGCGAGCCCCTTGATGATGATGTGCGGAATAAGCTTCTCGGGGAAGTGATACGGCCCGTAATTGTTCGAGCAGTTCGTCACCATTGTGGGAAGTTCGTAGGTCTCACGCCAGGCGCGGACGAGATGGTCGGATGACGCCTTGCTCGCCGAATAGGGTGAGTTGGGCGCGTAGGACGTCGTCTCGGTGAAGTAACCGTCCTTGCCGAGCGAGCCGAACACCTCGTCGGTGGAGATGTGGAGAAAGCGGAACTGTGAACGGCGATCCGGGGTCAGGTTCCTCCAGTATCGTAGCGCCTCCTGCAGCAGCGTGAAGGTGCCGACGATATTGGTCTGGATGAACTCGCCGGGGCCATCGATCGAGCGATCGACATGGCTCTCGGCAGCCAGATTCATCACCGCGATGGGCTGGTACTTTTCGAACAGCTTGCGAAGCGACAGAGCCTCGCAAATGCATTGCTTTTCGAAGGCATAGCGCGGATTTGCTTCGGCACCAGGAAGTGACTCGAGGTTCGCCGCATAAGTCAGCTTGTCGATGTTGACGACGCGCGCGTGCGTGTCCCGGAGGAGATGACGGACGACTGCGGAGCCGATGAAACCCGCACCGCCCGTAACGAAAATCGTGGAGCCTTCGAATCGCATGGGGATCTGCCTCAGTCGTGAGCGGCGTAGGAACGGGCCACCGATTGCAGATACTCGCCGTAGCTGCTCTTGGCGGTCTTCTCGGCAACCTTCATGAAGGCTTCGAGGGAAATGTAGCCGCGCCGCAAGGCGATCTCCTCGGGGCAGGCGATGCGCAACCCCTGGCGCTGTTCCAGGATCTGAACGAAGTGACTGGCTTCGACCAGCGAGGCGTGCGTGCCCGTGTCGAGCCAGGCAAACCCGCGTCCAAGCACTTCGACGAACAGGTCGCCGCGCTCGAGGTAGGCGTTGTTCACGTCGGTGATCTCGACCTCGCCGCGCGCCGAAGGCTTGATCCCTGCAGCGATGTCAACCACGGCATTGTCGTAGAAGTAGAGGCCGGTCACGGCCACATTCGACTTCGGCTGCTTGGGCTTTTCTTCGATCGAGCGCGCGCGCCCGTCACCGTCGAGCTCGATCACGCCATATTGTTCGGGTGAGTTGACGACGTAGCCGAAGACCGTGGCGCCGCTCTTGCGTGCAGCGGCCTTGGCGAGCATCTCGGGAAGTCCGTGCCCATAGAAGATATTGTCTCCGAGAACCAGGGCGACGGAATCTGATCCGACGAATTCGCGACCAACAATGAATGCGTCGGCAAGACCGCGCGGGGTTTCCTGTGTGGCGTACGAGAAGTTGACGCCGATCTCCGATCCATCGCCGAGCAAGCGCTGAAATAGCGGCTTATCCTGCGGCGTCGAGATGATGAGGATGTCGCGAATTCCAGCGAGCATCAGTGTCGACAGCGGATAGTAGATCATCGGCTTGTCGAAAACCGGAAGCAGCTGCTTCGATACCACTGTCGTGACGGGATAAAGGCGCGAGCCAGTTCCGCCAGCGAGTATAATTCCCTTCATAGGTCCCTCTGGTTTACCAATTCGAAATTATCAGATAGTGTGCGCTGCACAAGATTGTTGTGCGCGCGGAGCTGAAGTCGCTGGAATGAACGTTATCAAGACGGACCTGCCCGAAGTTTTGATCATCGAGCCGAAGCTATTCGGAGATCAACGCGGCTTTTTCTTGGAAACCTACCAATTCGAGCGTTATGCGCAGAACGGGGTTGCACAGCCATTCGTGCAAGACAACCTTTCACGCTCGCGTTATGGCGTCTTGCGCGGTCTGCACCTACAGAATCCGTTCACGCAGGGCAAGCTGGTCACGGCGCTCCGCGGTCGGGTTCTGGATGTTGCGGTCGATGTACGCGTCGGTAGCCCAAATTTTGGGCGTCATGTTGCTGTCGAACTGAATGAAGAGAATCGGCGACAATTGTGGGTTCCTCGTGGTTTCGCCCATGGTTTTGCCGTTCTCTCCGAGACGGCTGATTTCTTTTATAAGTGCGACGCGCTCTATAGTCCGAAGGATGAGATATCGGTTCGGTGGAACGATCCTGCGATCGGCATCGACTGGGGTCTCGCAGATCCCTCGCTTTCGCCCAAGGATGCCGACGCGCCTTTGCTGGCGGATGTGAAGAATCTCCCGCGCTACGGGGAAATCTGACATGAAGATTCTCCTGACGGGAACTGCGGGGCAGGTGGGCGGAGCTCTGCTTCCGCTGCTTCAGGGGCGGGCCGATATCGTTGCGCCGTCGTTGGAAGAGTTCGATTTCTCGCGGCCAGACGAACTTGCGGGCAAGCTGGATTCGATCAAGCCGGATCTGATCATCAATCCGGCTGCCTATACCGCTGTCGACCGTGCGGAAGACGAGCGCGAGCTCGCGTTTCGGATCAATGCGGAGTCTCCCAGGGCGATCGCCCGGTGGGCCGCGCCCCGCCGCGTGCCACTGGTGCACTTTTCGACCGATTATGTTTTCGACGGCTCTGGCGATCGTCCCTGGCGCGAGGACAGCACTCCGGGTCCGCTCTCGGTCTATGGCCAAAGCAAGCTCGCCGGCGACCAGGCCATTGCCGAGGCGGGGGGGCAGCATTTAATCGCGCGCACGTCGTGGGTTTACGCCGCAACCGGTGCGAATTTCCTCAAGACGATCGTGCGGCTCGCCGGAGAACGCGAGCAGTTGCGCATTGTCGCCGACCAGATCGGCGCTCCGACGACCGCCAATGCGATTTCAGAAGCGGTGGTAGCGATGCTGCCAAAGAGCGACGACGACGTTCGCAAGACGTTCGAGCAGCGAGGGGGGGTCGTCAATCTGGTTTGCGCGGGCGAGACCAGCTGGCACGGCTTTGCGACTGCGATCGTTTCCGGATTGAAGTTGCGGGGCGCCAAATTTGCCGTGAAGGAAATCGTGCCGATTGGTTCGGACGAATTTCCCGTCAAGGCGAAGCGGCCGTTCAATTCGCGCCTTGATCTCACGCGGCTGCGCGAGCGGTTCGGCATCACCCCGCCGAGTTGGCAGCAGGCGCTCGATCGCGAGCTGGACGACCTCAAGGCGACGATCTGAACGTCCTCTGGCCGGTTACCAGGTGGGAGCGGAGCACAACGTTCTAAGGCCTTCAACCTTTGTTAACCATCCAGGGCCCATTTTCCGGTCTGGCGCCTCGAACCGGAATGCACGCATGTTTCAGCTCTTCTTGCGGGCCCGCACTCATAATTTCCTGAAAGACCGTTTTGGCGGAGAGCAGACGTTCCGTGCCCGCTCGCCCGAGCGCGACGCCGAAACCGACCGCACGCGCATTGAAGCCATCATGATCGCCATCGAAGACGCTTTGCACGCGGCAGAGCGGGAGCAATCGGGCCTCAACCGTCGCGTGGAAGACGTGCTGGCGCGCGCGGCCGTGACCTTCGGCAACGGTAATGACGAATATCTCGAGCGCGAGGCGCTGGACAATCACCACCAGGATCTGTTCGACACGGAAATCCTGAACGGCCAGCGCAGGCTCAAGGAACTCGGTGCCTCGATCGCGCATTTCAAGTTTCTCAAGGCCGCGATGCTCAGTCGGTTCCCGGAATACCGGCCGCCGGCAAGCCAGACCAACTGACGGTCCGCACCGCGCGCGCGTTGCTAGATCGCGAGCATGCTGTTGCCCTGAATGGACAGCAGGGTCAGATTGCCGGTCGCATAAGCCCCGGTATCGATGTTGGCCCGGTTCTCGAGCAGCTCGGCTTGCCGCACCGGCGTGTGGCCGTGCACGACATATTTCCCGAAACGCTTCTTGCTCTGGAGAAATTCGTCCCTGATCCATAGCAGGTCCTGCTCGCGCTGCTCGGACAGTGGAACTCCCGGGCGAACGCCCGCATGCACGAAGAAGAAGTCGCCGCATGTGAATGTCGGGCGCAACTGGCGCAGGAACGCGATGTGGTGTGGCGGCATCGCGGATGTGAGCTCGTGCACGAGATCGGACTGTTCATCCGTGCTGAGTTCGGGCGAGGCCGAGATCCCATATGACATCAAGGTCTGCAGTCCGCCGAACTGAAACCAGTCGGTGATGCGCGAGGGATCATCCAGAACCGAGGTGAAATAGGCCTCGTGATTGCCCTTGAGAAAGACCGTGTTGCGATGGCGGCTGCGCTCGATCAGGAGATCGAGGGTGCGACGCGAGTCCGGTCCGCGATCGATGTAGTCGCCGAGAAAAACCTCGATCGCGCGATACGGCCGGCTATTCGCCATGTCCGCGTCGATCACGGCGAACATCTGTTCGAGCAGATGCGCGCAGCCGTGGATATCGCTGAGTGCGTAAATGCGCACGCCGTTCGGCAGCTTCGGCCGGGGCGAGTTCTGAGTCGGGGGCATGACCATGGGGTGCATCTCTTTCAGAGAGCTTCGCCCGAGATGTCAATATGCTATCGACGAAATAGGGCGGCCACGAGCCGCTTTTTTCCCACTCACGTCATATGAGTGCTCATTCGCACGGTTGACGGGGCACCAGCGAAGCGTCGATTTGCCGCGCTTCGGCCCGCCTAACCGAAGCCGCGGCTGTCGAGCGGCGGCGTGGCCTTGCCGCGATAGACTGTCGCACGCGCGCGGACCAGCATCGCGCCGCAGAGATAGCCAAGCTGGAGCACACCCGCAAAGACGAGGATCGCAACAACAGTGTGCGTTGAATTATGCCCTTGCCAGACAGAGGCAGCGCCAATCATCGCCCCGCCAAGAACAATCGCCGGGGGCAGGATGAAAATCCGGAATCGGCCCCCCAGCAACGACCCGATCAACAGACTGAAAACGACTACGGTGCTCACGCGCAACAACTCCCGAAACAGCCACGAGTGTTAACGGCGGCGAGCTAACGTCGGCTTAAGCAACAAGGTTGAACAACCGTTCAAATGCTCGCGCAATATTGAACGAAAATGACGCGATATGGCGCGAAACGCGGCGTGCTGCTCACTTAAATGTCAAGCTCGTGACAGTGCGTTGAGCATCAAGTGTTTGCGTCACTGCATTGCAGAAAATACATTTGATTTCTTTGGTGCAGTGCCGCATTGTTGCTTTGTTTAGTTAAGAGACTGTCGAAGACGCATCGCAAATTTAGATCGACTGTTTGCAATTTCTCGATGGCGAGTGCGTGGACGAGGCAGCGAGGTTCGGATGGCTGTAGCAACTTACGGTTCAGAAAATCACTATTCGGTTTTATCGAACCGTCGCGGTGCCCTCCAAAGACCCCTCCAGATCGCTCTGATCGCGGGCGACTTCCTTGCACTCCTGCTCAGCTATTTCGTGGCGAGCGGTTTGTATGGCCTGCTCGTCGCCGAGCAGGATTCGTCCGTCGGAGCCGGTCTCGTCGTCGCCGCAGTGTTCGTGACGATCGCGTACTTCCAGGGCATCTACGATCACCATCGGCTGCTGAGCACGATCTGGCAGCTCCGCAAGATCCTCGCGGTATGGGGCATCTCGCTGACCATTCTCGCGGTCGAGGCTTTCCTGCTCAAATCGTCCGCGGATCTGTCGCGCGGAACCACGCTGCTGTTTGCCGCGACCGGCGGCGTTGCCCTGGGTGGGCTTCGCGTGTTGTGGCGCGTCGCCTTGAACTCGAGCTATGCCAAGGGCCGCCTGGTTGACCGAAAGGTCGTGCTCCTCAGCCTCAAGCCGCTCGATTTCACGTCGACCCGCTTCAAGGATCTGCGCAAGCACGGCTTCAATGTCGTGCGGCATTTCGTCCTCGATCCGTCAGCAGACGGCGCGGGGTGGGATCACGAGATTCGCGACGTGGTGCGTCAGGCGCGGACGGCAGATGTGGAAGAATATCTCCTGGTCATCGACTGGGACGAAATGCCCCTGCTCCAGAAGCTGAGCCAGCACCTGCGTGTGGTTCCGCAGCCGATTCGTCTTCTGCCGGACTTTCCGATCGCTGATCTGGTCTCGCGTCCGTTCCAGCCCGTCAGCGGCACGGTTGCGATCGAGATCCAGCGTGCGCCGCTCACCGTCTTCGAGCGGGCGCAGAAGCGCTGTCTCGATATCGGGCTCGCCTCGTTCGCCCTGCTTCTGCTGGCGCCGCTGCTGGCGACCGCCGCGATCATGATCAGGCTCGATTCACTCGGCAACGTGATCTTCAAGCAGTCCCGGCGCGGGTTCAACGGCAAGCAGTTCGAAATCTGGAAGTTCCGCTCGATGACGGTTGCCGAGAACGGTCATGTCGTCACCCAGGCGACGAAGAGCGACACGAGGGTCACGCGCATCGGTCGCATGCTGCGGCGGACCAGCATCGACGAATTGCCGCAGCTTTGGAACGTGCTGCGCGGCGAGATGTCGCTGGTCGGACCGCGGCCGCACGCGCTCGCACATGACAACTATTACGACCAGCTCATCAGCAACTACGTGTACCGGCATCACATGAAGCCGGGCCTGACCGGTTGGGCCCAGGTCAACGGTTTCCGTGGCGAGACGCCGACCATCGATCTGATGGAAAAGCGCGTTGAGTACGATGTCTGGTATGTCAGCAATTGGAGCATCTGGCTCGATATCAGGATCATCCTGAAGACCGCGCTGGCGCTGATCCATCAGGAAGCCTACTGAGAGGCCCGCGCCTGCAGTTCATACGCGCGCGCAGGCATCGGTTCCAGATCATATCGACCGTAAGCCCAACACGGGCCGCTTCGGCTAGCATCGCGATCCGTACGACCCGCAACCCGAGGGCTAGTTGTCGCGCAAATAGCGCGGACGGTCGTCGGGCGGATAGCACCGGTGCTGGATATTTCCCCCGGCGCCGCGGACGAGATACCAGAAGGCCAGCCTCTCGCGCTCGGACAGGTCGCAGGTCAGATCCAGAAGCCTGCTGCGTGCTGACGTCGGGGATTTGACGTAGAGCGCGGCGGCGCTGGGGAACAGTCGGTCGTGGAAGACGTCGTTGAAATCCTGTATCGCGGCGTCCGTCAATGCGGGGGGCAGCGCGTCGAATGCGCGGAAGGTCAGGGGCACGCGCATCATTTGCAGCCAGACTTCATGCGGCGCCAGGCGGTAGGATTGGCCGAGAAGCGCGACGGTTCTGGCGGTTAGCCCATCCTGGCGGGAGCCGGACCAAAACAACCCCAGCCATCCCAGCGACTCGGTTGGGGCGCATCCCAACAGGATCCTGCTCGTCCGTTGCACGGTATCAACGTCCGCATCCGCTTGCGCCAGGTCTGTGCCGCGCACGGTCATGTCGGCGGCCGACAATTGCAGGACGAGCAGCTCCCGAAGAGCCTTGGGTTCGCACTGGCGCTGAGCCGCCGGCAGGTTCGTCGTCACGATCTGACGCAGCAACCGCGCGTCGTAGCTTTCGCCAGCGGCAATTTGCCTGGCAACGCGCGATACGGTGGGATCGGTGATGTTCGGGATGGTCGATACCACCCACGCAAGGGCGGATCCCGCCAGCAAGAAGTTGGCGCCTCGCGCGAACCAGCGCGAACCGCTGGACGCGCCGCCGACCTCGTTTTTAGGCTCCCTCGACATAGTACGCGTTGTAGTGCGAGCCTTTGTAGCCTTCGATGCGCTTCAGCATCTTCGGGTTTGCACCATTGAGAACGGCGCCGATCACCTTTTTCTGAATTCCTTCTGAGCTCGACATCGATTCTTGAACGGCCGTTCGCGTCGTGCGGCCCCATTCGATGACATAGACGAACGCGTCCATCAGATGGCTGATCGCCTTGGCATCGGTGACCGGCATCACCGGCGCCAGATCGATGACGATGTAGTCGTATTCGTTTCGCAGCAACGACAACAGATCGGCCATCGCCTTCGAGGCCATGATGTCGGCGGAGTTGACCATCCGCGAGACGACAAAAGAGGGCAGGAAATCCAGCCCGGTCTCCGCGCTGCGCCTGATGTGGTGTCCAACCGATTGCGGATCCTTGAGAGACTCGAGCAGCCCGGTCTTGGCGGTCGGGTCAAGCTCCCTGGTCAGCGAGCGCGTATGAAGGTCGCCGTCGATCAGGAGCACGCGCTTTCCGGTGAACGCGGTCAAGTGCGCGAAATTGGCTGAAACCGTGGTTTTCCCTTCCTTCGGAAGAGAGGACACGACGCCGATGACCTTCACGTCCCGCGACAAGCGGGCGAGATCGATCGAGACCTTGATGTTGCGCATGGTCTCGGCATAGCGCGAGAAGGGATGATCGATGACGTAGCGGGAAAGCTGGGCGCTTGGCTCGATCGGCGTACCGTCCGGCGATCGCGATCCGCGTATCCTCGGCAAGCCCATCGGCCTTGAGCCGATGGCAGGAAGCACTCCGAGACATTTGACGCCGAGCTCGTCCTCGACCTCGCTCGGAGCGCGCAGCACATCGCTCAACATCTCCCGAGCGAAGGCGGCGCCCAAGCCGAAGCAAAGGCCACCGAACAGGGCTCCGATTAAAGAGAGCACCGTTTTGGGAGAGCTCTTGCGATCCGGCTTGACGGCCGTGGCGATGATGCGGGATTCGCTGATCGGGAAGCTCTGGTTCTGCATTGCCTGCTGCTGCTTCTCCAGGAAGCTGTTGTACAGGTTGCGGTAGGTGTCGGCCGCGCTCTCGAGGTCGCGCAGCTTGACCTGCGCCTGTCCCGTGCTGCCGGCCTGGCTGACGAGATTCTTGAGGTTTTCCTCCAGCGACGTCTCGCGGCTCTTGGCGATTTCGTAATCGCTGCGATAGGCATCGCCGATGCGCCTGACCTCGTCTGCGATCGACTTGCGCAGCTCATCCATGCGATTAGCGAGATTGATCGACGCCTGATGGGTCTTGCCGTACCGGGTCGACCAATCCGAATACTGCGCCGAGAGATCGAGATATTGGGCGCGCAGCCGGGTGATCACGGGGTTGTTCAGCGCGTCGGTGACCGTCGGCTGGGCAAGATCCTTGTCGCTGATCGCCTCGATGCGGTCCAGCCGCGCCTTGGCCTCGGAGGTCGCCGCGCGGGCCTGGATGAGCTGCGTGTTCACGTCGGTGAGCTGCTGCTCGTTCATCAGGCCGCGGCTGGTGCCGACGATGTTGTTCTGACTCTTGAAGGTCTGCACGGCGCGGTCGCTGATGGTGGCCTGCTCGCGCAGCTCGGCGCTGCGCTGCTGCAGCCATTCGCTGGCGCGCTTGGTGGATTGGTACTTCGCGTCGAGGGCGCCCACGATATAGGCATCCGCGATCTCGTTGGCGATCTGGGCCGCCTTATCGGCGTCCCGCGAGCGGAAGCTGGCCGACAAGACGTATGTCGTCAGCAGGCGCTCGACCTTGAGGTTGTTTTCAATCGCGGCGACCGTTCCGCGTTCGATGCGTTCCTTCGATGCAGGCCCGTCCGATCCAAAGAGTCCGATGACTTTTCCGATGATGGCCGGCAGCAGGCCCGGATCCGAGCCGTTGAACTCCGGATCGTCCGTCAGATTCATGCGACGGACGACGGACCGGATCAGATCGTCGGAAGTGATGATCTCGACCTGGCTGTCGACGAAGCCGGGGTCGATCAGCGCGTTGGACGTGCCGTTATCCTTGTCGAGCACCTGCGTCTGGCGGGTGTCCATCAGGATGCGCGTGTTCGCCGTATACATCGGCGTCGCCGTCAGCAGGTAAACGAGGACGATCGCCAAAGCGACGCCGGTGACCGCCGCTACGACCGGCCACTGCCGGCGCAAAATCCCGATGATGCGCTCGAGGCTAAGTGTCGATCCCGCCAACTCTAGAGCGGACCTCTCTTGCAGGTGAAATTGCTCTCTGGGCTGATACATCTGAATGTTCATCGACCTGACGTGAGATTATTGGGGGGTCGGCGCAGGAGCAAACGGATCGCCGACATCCGTACTCCATTCGCCAGACATGAGGCTGTTGGCAGGACCAGAAGGATTTTTGGTTGGCGACGCTGGCGCACTTCCCGCCGACGGGGACGCCACCGAATTCGGATTGAATTCGACGGCCTCGAGCTCCGCGGAGTAACCGGAGCTCACGGCCGAGTCCGCCAACTTTTGTACAAACTGACTGATCTTCTGGGCGTTTTCGGGCTTGCGGGGCACACAGATCAGCTGCGCCCGGCGCAGCGCCATGCCGATTGAGGTACGGTCAACATTGGCAGATTCGCTGACGAGATCGCGCACTGCGGACAGAATTGTTATATCGCTCACGACATAGGCGGCGAGGCGACCGGTGAGCTTGGCGCGGTCGCCGCGGACGTCGCGGTCGCGCAGCAGTGACGCAGGCTCGGTCTGGAACACCTTCAAGATGGAGGCGGGGACACGCTGCGACTGCTCGACGCATTGGGCCTCGCAACGGCCGGCGGCGCACACCACCATCAGCAGCGCCAAAACGATTGCCGCGCGAAAACCGCCGATGGCGCGAACGGCAAATTGTCGTCGTTGAGGCAGGACCAAACCACTCACCGCGTTCATTCAAATTGCCGCAGAACTTCGCTCAAACCGAGTGTCGCGCTTAACTATGTCAAATTCTTGTGCGGTGCAAAATATAGTCTGAAGCCCCAGAAATTCATAGCAAATTTCATGATGCGTCGATGACCTGTTGTGAACGCGTACGCGACAACGCCCGCGGCGGGAGCCACGGGCGTTGATATACACGATCCCGTTGAGGAGCGGGATCTGAACCTCAATCAGAGCGACGAACCCGAGAGCAGCGCGACGCGCCTTTCGCGAAGCTTGCGCCCGTGATCGCCGATGTTCACCCAGAAGTGCGGGTTGATGCCGGACTGCATCGAAATCCATTCGTAGCCGAGGGAATTCCAGGGGCGAATGGTCGAGGACAAATTGTCCAGCACCATGTCGCCATCCGGAAGCCGCGCCACCAGCACCAAATGGCCCTGTCCGCCGTCGATCCGCACAACCGCAAGGCGCAGGGCGCTCTGCGGCCATCCCATCGCGATCAATTGGTGTCGCTTGGTGACTGCGTAGTCGTTGCAGTCGCCGGCTGACGGCGAAACCGTCCAATTTGCGGTCACCGGATCCGTTGGCTTGCGCATCGGTGCAATCGATTCGTTGACCGACAGGTTCACCTGACGAAGCATCCCCATGGCGGTGCCGGCAGGCGGCAACGTGCGCTCGCCGGCATCGGCGCCGCATTCCGCATCATTCTTCATGCAGAACTTGACGAAGTTCATCGGCGCAAGTGCGCTATCGAATTCTTCGATGAACGAAGCTTCGGCCGGATGCTGTGCCGAATCCGACTCGGCCTTCGCGGTGTTGCCGGCACATGCGATCAAGGCTGCTAGCAAGGGCGCGTACAACAGTTTCATGTCATTCCCCGTTATCGGTCTATTCTTGACGCAACAGGTCTCGCACAAAGATTTTAGAGCCAGGTTCCCCGAGCCCTTAAAATTGAATGCAAATGACCGGCCACGATTGTGCGTGGCCGGCTTGGTTAATCAATACGCTGAGTTTGATTTCGTTCCGGGCCTAGCGCGACGGGCTAGTGGGCGTGAGTGACGAGGTTCCTGTCGACGCGGCGAACAGGGTCGTTGTTGTCGTCGTCGTCTGGGAGACTGGGCCTGCTCCGGCGGAAAACGAGGGCGGCGGAGGCGGGCTGATCGCGCCGCCTGCACGCGCGTCCGGCGGTGTGCCTTGTCCACCACCTGCAGTCGTGTCGCCGTTGGCGTCCGCGCCCGCGGTTGCCTCGGTCGGGATGTCGCCTGTGATGCCCGTGAACGACTGAATCAGCCCGGGCTTTTCAGTCTTCAACGCGACGGCCTGGATCTGTTGCGCGAACTGGGGCTGCGTCAACACACAGACCGCGGCGGCAGTTCCCATTCCCGCGCCAACTGCCCGGCCCTGGTCATCCGAACTCGCCTTGGCGAGCGAGCCCATGCCTTCAAGCGTTTCAGGCCTGTTGGTCAGCATATCTCGGACCTGAGACGCCAGGCCGCCTTGACCGTCCTTGAACTTGTCCAGGAGGGCCTCAGGCTTATCGAGGAACTGAATTGCCCGTTCGGAGGTCACGGGATCAGGATTTGGAACGCAGCCGGGTTGGGCTGCAAAAGTTGACGTCGCTGCTGTCATCGCGAGCAAGGCAGCCCCGAGCCCCACTGATTTACGCATTCGACTCCCCAGCCATGCAATCGAGTAAAGTATGAATCAACATATTGCCAAAACTGAAATTACGCTACTTTTTTTGCTCGGATGAGGGCCTGCATTGCGCGAGCCCGCAGCCGGTGATCGCCGCAAAAAACACACCGAAGCCTGGAATTTGCAACGAAAAATCGAGGCTCGTATGCAGGAAGCCAAGTGTCGCTACGCTTGCACCGATGATCGGTATGTAGCGGTCGCGCCGCCGATGCAAGCTTCCATTTAACAAATGGTAAAGATACCAGAGACATGTGATCAGAATCAAACAAGCGGCAGGGATGCCCAGCTCAACTGCGAGTTCGAGCGGCGTGCTGTGCGCGCGGTCCCAAACCCCAAGGCTGCCAAGGGTATCCGGCCTGTAGGCCGGAAAGGCGCTTTCGAAGTTTCCGTAACCGATCCCAAGCAGCGGGTGCTCCTGGATCATGATCAATACGGTTCGATACATGGTGAACCGCTGTTCATCCACGAGGCCGTAGGTCAGGATTCGTCCGCCGACTGCGCCGCCGACGAGCTGAAACAGGAACAGCACCGCCACGGCTATTCCTGCGAGCCAGCCCCAGCGGCGAAGCTTGCCAATGCGCAGCGGCGCGAAGAAGAGTGCGGTTGCCAGAAAGACGGTCAAGATCAGCAGTAGGAGTCCCGCGCGAGAACCCGTCATCGCCGTCGCAACCAGGCAAACGACAAAGCCGCCGCCCAGCGCCAGGGGCGAGGAGACGTAGTATGCGATCAGCGCGGTCACCTGTCCCGACGGCGGTCGATTCGGCCGATCCTGGCGATAGATGAAGCGTAACAATGGCAGCAGAAACAGCAGGGCGCAGGTCCCGAAGAAGGTGGCCGCCGTGTTCCTGTTGACGAATGTGCCTGTGATAAAGCCGAGATAGGCCTCCTTGCGGCGGAACAGGAGCGTGGTCGGATCGCCGATTCCCGCGAGGATTCCGTAGAGAGCGTAGGCAAGTCCCGTCCAGGCGAGGATGCGCAGCAACTGCCGCGCATCCTCCGCGTCGCTTGCAATGTAGACCGCTCGCGTGAAGGCAAGCACGAACAACAGCGGATAGCCGAATGCGAGCCATGGAGCGTTGGCAGTGATCGAGACGCGGCCGGGCAGATCTGCTCTCACCGCCCCTCGCGCCACCTCCCATGCGGCATCGACCTCATGAAAGGATGGATTCGGCCATAACTGAACCGTGACCACGGCCGCGACGACGACGAGAACGGCGAATAGCGGCAGCAACAGATAGAAATCATCGAGCGTCGCATTGCGCAGATCGGCGGTGGCGAGGCTCAACGCGAGCAGCGCCGTCCAGATGCAGATCCAAACCGTCTCGGCGGAGCCGAACGGCAGTGGGGCCAGCATGAACACTCCGATCGCCGCAAACCGCGAAGCCTTGTACAAGATCAACTCCCGAGAGCCGCACCGCAGCTCCGCATTCCAGTTCCCGAAATTGGGTGCTCTTTTGCCACATTCGTGCCGAATGAATAGGTTAATTGCACGGTCTCGCGAACATGCAAGGCGCGTAGCATTGACGCCAAAGATGTGTTGCGCGGTCAGCTTCTCGTTCCGCAAATGGCAAGCTGCTCATCCCGCGGGCAAGCGACCGCTTCATCGTCGCTGGCCGGGTGCGTTGCCTGCGGCAAATTAACCGTAGCGTCACGGCTTTCGATGCGGGCGACTCCTCCAATCGAGATGCATGCGACCAGTACCGGGCGGGACATTGTATTCACCTCGAATGCCCAGTAGAAATGCTGCACTGCAAGGTGCTAGGAAATTGTCGTGACGGTGCCCGTTCATCGCGAGAAAGCGCATGTCCTGACTCTGGACAGCATTCGGGGAATTGCGGCGGTCACCGTGGTGATTCACCATGTGGTCCTGATGCCGACCTTCCTTGCGGCGTTTCCGAATCGTGCGTGGATTGACTGTCCGTTCTTCCGCAGCGGCGGATTTCTGGTCGATCTGTTCTTCGTGCTCAGCGGCATCGTGATGTCGTTGGGCTATCTGCAAGCCGATTACGGGCACTTCTCCCTGCGCGAGTTCATGCTTCGACGGTTCGCGCGCGTGTATCCGTTGCACATCGTAATGCTTCTCGTGCTGTTGCTGTTCCGTCTCGCGCGGATCGGGCTCGGACTGGTGATGGCGGGAGTTGTCGTAACTGCTCCAGCGGCTTTTGAAGTCAACAACGGGTATTCGTTTTTCTTGAATGTCTTCCTGCTGCACTCGCTGGGCTTTGTTGACTACCTGAATTGGAATGCGCCGAGCTGGAGCATCAGCGTCGAATTCTATACCTATCTCGTGTTTGGACTGATGCTGCTTGTCGCGCAGCGGTTTAATTCGCTTGCCTGGTTTTACTTCGGGGCCGCCACGCTGGCGATCGGCAGCTGGTTGATCCTCACGATGGTGATCGCGACACCCCAACTGGACGTCCAATTTGATTGGGGCCTGCTGCGATGCTTCACCAGCTTCTTTCTTGGCGTGCTTACTGCGAAAGCGGTAGAGGCGCTGCCGCGCGGGATCAGTCCCGGTTTGCAGGGCGCCATTCAGTTCGCTGCCGTGGTTGCGACCGTTGCGCATGTTTCCCTGACTGAAGCCTATCCGTGGATCAGCTACCTTTTGCCCGTAACCTTTGCCGTGCTTCTTGGCTCGCTCTTGGCGTTTCCTGGGGCCGTCGTCGTTCCTGCCATGCTCACGATCAGACCGCTGTTATGGCTCGGTCAGCGGTCATACTCCATTTACATGGTCCACGCCTTCATCGTGCTTCTTGCCGAGTATTTTGTTCGCGCTGCGGGCAAGCATGCGGTAGCCGGTCTGGAGGCAATCCGTCCAGGACTGGCGCCGACGCTCAATCTGATGATCGTGCTCGGCGCCGTACTCGCTTTGTCGCAATTGACCTATCGGTACATTGAACTGCCCGGAGGCAGGCTGGTGCGAAACATCTTTCGCAGGGCGGCAGAGTATTCGCCGGCACCGGCCAAGCCTTCCACACGCCTGTCGAGCTAAGGACGAATATGACGACGACGATAGCGCTGCGCCGGACAATGCCGCTACTGCGACTTCCGCTGATCATGTGGGGGGGATTCAGTCTCGAAGCGGTTGCGATGGCCACGTATTTCCTGCGTGACGATTTCTCGGCCGCCGCTCGGTATTATCTCTACATTGCCCATCTGAGCCCGCTCTGGTTCGTGCCGGATGGTTTCGGCCTGATCTGCCTTGGCCTGTTTATTCATCGTTGCATCATACAAAATCGCAGCATCATTGCCGTGGTCGTGCTGTTGTGGATTTTTATGTCGCTCGGGATCGGCTATCTCTTTTTGGGCAACGTCACAGCGCTCGCCTCGTCGTTCAAAATGATTCTGCCTGTCTTCATCGGCTTCAGCTTTTGCGATGCTGATACCGGTGCCTACAAAAAGCTTCTGTTTTTGATCTCGATACTGTTCTACGCATCGATCTTCGGCGTGGTCCTGTCGGCTTATTGGAAAGCGCCTTGGCTCAATTATACCTATGAGGCGTTCGGCGTGCAGCGGAAGGCGGGGCGCCTGTGGTGGGCAGGCTCCGAGCAACGGCTCTCCGGCTTTTGCGAGGACAGCACCATCGTCAGCCTCTTCATTCTCGTTTCTTTCGTCATGACTTCGATACGAAAGAACGTGTGGTGGTGCCTGTTTTGCGGCGGGGTTGCTCTCTATGCCTTGAAGTTGACGACGAGTAAGACGACCATGGGCGTTCTTGCCATATATCTGATGGCGCTGATCGTCATCCGGATGATGCCTGAAAGAATGCGCTTCCCGACCCTGAGGATGTTGGCGGCATGGTCCTATGCCTCGATCCTTATTCCTATCTTCTTGATCCTGGTCTTTGGTGGGACGTCGGTCGGTGCAAAGGCTTTTCTCTTCAGCCTGGTCGATCGGATCAACAACAGTTGGCAGAAGCCGTTCATCTTCATGTCTCAGTTGATGCCGATCGGCTACATTACCGGATGCGGTGTGGGCTGTTTCAACTATCCGCAGAATCAGTTTTCAAACCTGACGTCCTATTGGGTGCCGGTCGATAATTTCTATCTCGTCACCTATCTGATGTTTGGCGTGCCATTCATCATCTTCATATTCTTCGTGATCCGTGCGACGTTGCTGACGACCGACATCTACAAATTGTCCCTCACATTCGTGCTGAACATTTTCAGCGTCACGGTGGCCGACTACGGGCCGGCGTCGGGCCTCTTGCTGATGTCGTTTATCTTCAGCGGCGTATTCTCCAAGCGAGCTTCCTTCGTTTTCCAGGGGGGGAAGCCGAAAAGACGCTACGCGTTGCACGCAAATGCGCCCGCTCAAGGCGCGCCAGCAATGGGCGGCGCTACGCCCAGATTAAGTGAATCGGGCTGAAGGGCCGGCAATGCACAAGCGGCTCGCGTTCATAGATACCCTGCGCGGTATCGCTGTTCTGTCCGTGTTGCTCCAGCATGCGCTGGAGCAGATCGTACTGAACCACGCGGCGGGGGACTACTACCGGATCTTCCATAACGCAGTCGGCCAGTACTTCAATTTCGGCCGGTTCGGCGTCGTGCTGTTCTTCTTCATCAGCGGCTTCGTGATTCCGAACAGTTTTCCGAATAGCTCTGCGCCGATCCGGGATTTTGCGATCGGTCGCATTTTCAGGCTCTACCCGGCCTATTGGGTGTCGATCGTCGTTGTTCTGCTCATTGCGCCGGCGATGGAGGGGAAGACATTTCCTCTGTCGCAGGTCGTCGCCAATATCACCATGTTGCAGATGTTCATGAATGTCGCGAACCTCAACATCGGATATTGGACGCTCGCCGTAGAGTTGATTTTCTATGTTGCGTGTATCGCGCTGTTCGCTGTCGGTCTTCTGAGGGCGCGCTGGACTGCGATT
Organism: Bradyrhizobium sp. McL0616; assembly: GCF_049993385.1. Taxonomy (NCBI): domain Bacteria; kingdom Pseudomonadati; phylum Pseudomonadota; class Alphaproteobacteria; order Hyphomicrobiales; family Nitrobacteraceae; genus Bradyrhizobium; species Bradyrhizobium sp. McL0616. Next base: position 7,094,561 of record NZ_CP188255.1, on the reverse strand, counting down.
TGCATCATCATTGCAGCGTCTCTGACCGCAATCGTGGCGCTTCCCTTTGTGACGAACCACCTTTTTTGGGGCTTGCTCGAGCTCATGCTGGACCTCACGGCGATGTTTCTCGGCAAGGTGGTTCGCGATGCCGTGATCGGCGAGCGCCTCGATTGGCGTCATGTCGCGATCTGCACGCTGCTTTACGTGCTCTATGCGGCCGCCTGCGCATACCGGCGCTATGGAGTGGATTATCAGGACAATTTCTTCTGCGCTTACGGCATGGGGGCCGCCTATATCGGGGCTGCCGTCGTATTCCTCGCGTTTGCCGCTCTCGGCGAGCGCGGGGCTTCGAGCATCCTGTCCTTTGTCGGCCGTGTCAGCTATTCGGTCTACCTGATGGGGCCCTACGTGCTGGTCGTGATCGTGCAGTTTTTCGGAACAGGTCAGGGCCCGGGGCAATGGTCTCTCTTTGTGATCGGAGTTGGATCGGGGTCGATCTTGGTTAGTTGGCTGAACTATCTGGCTGTGGAGAAGCCCATGGTGACCTTCGGTCACCGGTTTCGTCCGCAGGCGTTTTCCGCGGTTGCGCTTCAACCGTCACTGCGGGGACAGGGGGCCGAATGAACAGCCAGGGCGAAAAGACCTACGCGGAGTCCGGCGGCCCGTTCGTGCCGTCAATTCAGGGATTGCGTGGAATTGCCGCGCTGAGCGTCCTGATCGACCATTTTTGCGATATGCCGAAGGGGGGCTTCTACGACATCCCCAATCCGGGCTTTCTGCCGCCGATATGGCCGTGGCTGCAATCGGTGATCAACTCCGGCGGGCATGGCGTCGAACTGTTCTTCATGATCAGCGGCTTTCTGATTCCCGCGAGCCTGGTGCGGCACGGATCGATCGGGAAGTTCATGTATGATCGCGTCCTGCGCATCATGCCGGTCTTCGTCGTGCTGCATCTGGCGTTGTTCGTGGCCGGCCCGATCGTCGGATACAAGTTCTTCCGGGGAATCGACCTGCCGACCTACCTCCAGGTGTTCTTTGCCAATCTGTTCTTCGTCCAGGATGCGCTCGGACTTCCGATCGCCCAGCAGAACGCCTGGACGTTGACCTATGAATGGGCCTTCTACATCCTGTTCGCATTGTGCTTCGCCGCGGTCGTGCGGTTGAAGAGCTGGTTGCTTGCAGCGCCGTTGATCCTGCTGGGCTTCCTTTGCATCCTGAGTTGGCCGATCGCCGCCTTCTTCGTCGTCGGCATGCTGTTCAGCGCGAGCAATCTGCGCTTTCGGATGACAGGCGTCGCGGGCGTTGTTGCCGGCCTCGCCTGTTTTGCCGCAATGTATGTCGCGCTCGACGTGCTGCATCCGTTTGCGGCGCTGATCCCGGGCTTTCTCCTGTTCGGGATGGTGCTGGCGACGGGATCGGGGATCGCAGGTCTGTTGAGACTGGCGCCACTGCAATACCTCGGCAAGATCAGCTACAGTCTCTATCTCGTTCACCCCTTCGTGCTATTTCCGCTGCAAGTCATCGGGTTGAAGCTGGTCGATCGCGGCGTCGATCGCTGGCTGCTGTGGAGCGGGTTCGTGATTTTCGGGCTTGCGCTCGCTTTGATCGCAAGCGCGTTCAGTTACGAGATCATCGAAGTGCGCGTGCGCCGGATCATCGACGGGACGCTCCGGAACATCTTCGCGCGGAAAATGGCGCAAAGCCCGGCGGCTTGATCCCGTCAAGCGGGCCTTTGGTAGAACCGGCGCAGCCGAAGCGCCGGTTTTTCAATGATGTTCCAGGAGAAGGCCGCAAATCCGAGGGTCAGCACCACCACGATCGGCAGGATCACCGCGAGCGAGAGGCGGTGATCTGGCCCCAAGAAGCGCTGGAAAATGTCGATCGTCGCCTGCGTGATCGGAAAACCGTAGAGATAGATGCCGTAGGAAAGATCCTGGCTGAACAGGCGATCGAACGTCCGAAAACTCTGCATGCCGATATAGACCGTGCAGTAGGTCAGGAATATGCCGGCGAGCGGCAGCAGCACGTTGAGCCACATGATCACCGCGTAGCAAGCGGCGGAGATCGCAAAGATCGCCCAGTGGATCGGCACGTATCTGGCGTTCAGGCGGAACACCATGCCGAAGAAGAACATGAAAACGAGATACCAGCCGGCCAGCCTCGTCGAATCCTGCCGGACGCTGAAGGTCGCAGGATCGATGAAGTAGGCGAGGAGTTCGGCGATGAGCGCGGCGCCGACAAGGAGCGTGAGCCAGCGGATCTTTCGCGGCTCGCTCGAGATCATGCGCACGAGCAGGAGCGCGAAGGCGAAGACGTAGCACCAGAGCTCCCAGGGCAGCGTCCAGAGATTGGCGTTGACCATCTCCGGCCAGGGATTGTGCAGGAACAGGCCCGGCAGCTCGAACGTGACGTGACCGACGATGTTGCCGAAATAGCGGAAGAACTGGTACTCGGACAGATATTGCGACAGCGGCAGTTGCGTCAGCAGCGGTCCGACCACGAGCGCGCAGAGCGTCACCTCGACGCTGAGCGCCGGGACGATGCGCAAGACGCGGTTGACGAAGAACGTCTTGATATCCGGGTTCTTGATGGCGCTGCCGGTCACGAGGAAGCCGCTCAGCGCGAAGAACATCCCCACGAGCGCAATGAGGCCGGGCCTGAGCAGCTCCTGGATGATTTCGGATGCATGCAGGTGGCTGAAGGACAGGGCGGTCAATCCGCCCATCTTGTCAAAGGCGGCGGCGCCGGGATCCTTGAGGACGTAGACGGCCATTCCCGGTTCATCGAGCTTCTTGACGAAGACGGCGCCGGCGAACAGGCCGGCAACCGCGACACGGCAGTGATGCGACAGGATGACCAGCGACAGCAGGTGCCGCATCATGTTGAAACCCGGTCCGAGACCGTTGTTCTTTGCCAGGATGCTCTCGGCGGTTTCCCTCTGCGCCAGGCTCGACTGAATGGTGTCGGACAGCCGCCGGAAGCTAGACGGAGCGGAGGAGCGCTCGCGGTCGAGGGCGCCCGGCAACGACACGGTTGCGAGCCCTGCGTCTCGATCCGATTGCGACATTCTCCTACGGCCTTTCATTCGTCTGTTTTGGCAGCATCAGCGGATGCCACGGAGTTGAAGCCAATTCATGGCGGTGACGGTGCCGAGGCCGGGTTGGCATAGCACCGAATTGCAGTTTTCGCCCAACCGATCGCCGCTATGCGATGATCGAGCGGCGGCGTCCCAGCCGGCGGCAATAACCGATCAGGGGTTGCTCGACATACCAATGAATCAGGATCCCGGCGATGACCGACGCGATCACCGCAAGGATGACGAAGAGAGCAGACGGCAATGGATTGTGGAGGCGGGCGGAGATCTGAATCAGCACGACCGCGGTTGCCGCGTGGGTGAGGTAGATCGAATAGGAGGCGTCCCCGAGCAACATGCCCAGGGAATGCAGCAGTCCTGGCTTTTCGGTGGAAACGACGCCCAGCCAGACCACGATCGTCGCGAGCAGAGTCCACCACACGGCCCGCAGCCCGTTGTCTTCCGAAAGCATGATCCCCACGACGACCGCCCCGAGCGTCGTCGCCGCGACGGTGAGGGGGAATGCTGCCGGGAATCGGCTGCGCACCAGCGGATGGCCCTTCAGCCACAGCAAGCCGAGCGCGAAGCCCATGCCGAATTGGAGATTGGGCATCATGATGTTGCCATAGCCAACCACGGTCGCCAGCGCGAGACCCGTGCTCTCCGGTTGCAGCAGCTCCGGCCATGGCAGCAGATGTGCCGTCGCGTACCAGGCCAATGGCGCAAGGAACCAGGCGATCAGCACATAAAACCGAGGGCGTGGCTGGAGCATCGTCCATGCGAAGAGAATGTAGAAAATGAACTCGTGCCGGAGGGTCCAGACGACATGTGGCCGCAGCTCCCCGATTGGCCAGAGCGCCAGCGCCCTCAGGCCGGGGAGAAGATCGAGCTTTCCGGAGCCTGCCAGCGACAGCAGATTGTATCCGATCACGCATACCCACATGAAGGGAATGATGCGCACGAAGCGCCGGAGAAAGAACTCCGCGGGCGTGCTGCGGACCGGGCCGAATGAAACAATCGTGATGATGAAGCCGCTGATGACAAAGAAGATTGCGACGCCGAACAGGCCGGTTTCCGCGAGCAGGAACGGGCTCTCGCCGTAAGAAGGCGGAAGGCTGACCAGCCAGTTGACGTGCCAGATTACGACCAGAATGGCTGCAAAACCGCGCAGGTATTGAATTCCCGGTACGATCCCGCCTTTTGGGGACCGTGCGCCCTCGATATCCGTCAATGTCGCCTCAATGCCGCGCTGCGTCTCGATTTTACCGACCGCTTCAGGGATCGGTCAAATCCTGATTTTGGGGCGCAATGATGATGTATCAGGCAATGACGTCGCGGTCAGGCAATCTCATGCGGGCGCGCCATGTCCAGCATGGCGGGTTCTGCGCCCGCTGATCCCTGGATGCGTGCGGCGAAGCGAAATTTCGCCGCACCCATCCTCGCGATCAGACGAACAGGAAGTCGTTACTGGTCAAGTTCGCGGCGACGACGTTCTTCAGCAGGATCGAGTCGTTCGCCGTGACGTGGACCAGGGTGTCGGCACCGGACTGACTGAGCTGGAGATGGCTGTAATCGGCGGCCATCAGCTTCGCGATCGCGACCGTGTCGTGGCCCGTCGCCGATCCGGCATGGAAGCCGTTCACCAAATCGTTGCCGCCGCCGAAAGAGACCGTGGTCGATCCGGCGCCGGCCACCGCAAAGGTGTCGTTTCCGGCGCCGCCGGCGAGCGTGATGCCTGCGACCTTGGCCGACGAATTGTGCGTTCCGTCCGAGTTCAGGATGTCGATATAGGCGAGATTGCCGGCCGTATTGTAGGAGTCATGCTCTGTATTGGTTGCGTTGAAGTAGAAGTTGTCGTGCGATCCGTCGGCGTTGTTGACGTAAGCCTTGGTCTTGACGCCGTCCGCGTACACGGTCGTCGAGTTCGAGCCGTCCGTGTTCTGAACGTAGTCGCTGGCGATCTTGCCGTTCGAGTAGGTCTGGGTGTCCTTCGAGCCGTCGGCATTGGTGATGTAGACCGACGTCTCGATGCCGCCGCTGAAATTGGTCGTCGTGGTGTTGCCGCTGGCCTTCGCCACCGTCTGGGTCACGCTGCCGGTCGTATCGAACGTGGACGTCAAGGTCGAGCCGTCGGTGTGGTTCTGCACCTCAGTCGTCTTGTGCCCGGTGGTGTCGAACTGGTCCGTGGTGATGCTGCCGTCCGAGTTGACGACCTTGGTGTATTGCAAGGTGCCGTCGGCGTGCAGATCGGTGATCGATGTGATCGAATCGTCCGCCTTGGTCTGCTGGATCTCGGTCGTGTAGGCCTTGCCGGTGACGTTGAAGAACGTGTTGGTGTGCGTGCCGTCGGCATTCGTTGCATACGTCGCCGTCTTGACGTCGTTGCTGTAGATCGTCGTCGACGACGAGCCGTCCGTTTTCTGGATCGCCACGCTGGTCAGGTGGCCCGCCGTGTAAAGATCGGACTCCTTCGAGCCGTCGGCGTTGACGATGTAGACCGAAGCCTCGACGCCGCTGCTGTAGTTGGTCGTCGTGGTATTGCCGCTGGCCTTGGCGACAGTCTGGGTCACATTGCCGGAGGTGTCATAGGAAGACGTCAGCGTCGAGCCGTTGGTGTAGGTCTGGACTTCAGTCGTCTTGTGGCCGACGCTGTCATACTGGTCGGTGGTGATGCTGCCGTCGGCGTTGACGACCTTGGTGTATTGGAAGCTGCCGTCCGCGTGGAGGTCGGTGATCGCCGTGATGGTGCCGTCGGCCTTGGTATTCTGGATCTCGGTCGTGTAGGCCTGTCCGGTGACATTGTAGAACGTGTTCGTATGTGTGCCGTCGGCGTTGGTGACGTAAACCTTGGATTTCGCGCCACTGGCGAAGACGGTCATCGTCGATGAGCCGTCGGTCTTCTGGACGAGATCGCTGGCGATCACGCCGGCTGCGAACAGCTTGGTTTCCTTGGTGCCGTCGGCGCCGATGATGTAGATCGACGTCGGAACGCCCGCGCTGAGGTTCGTTGTTGTGGCGGTGCCGTTGACGGCCTTGGCAACCGTCTGTGTCGCGACCCCGGACGTGTTGTACGTCGTAGTGAGGCTCGAACCGTCGGTGTAGTTGCGAACCTCCGTGATCTCCTGGCCGGCGGTGTTGTAGAGGCCGGTGGTGGTGCTGCCGTCCGCGTTGGTGATCTTGGTGTACTGCGTCGTGCCATCGGCATGCAGGTTGGTGAAGGCGGTCACCGTTCCGTCGGCCTGGGTCGTCTGGATCTGCGTCGTATAGGGCTGGCCGGTAATGTTGTAGAAGGTGTTGGTGTGCGTGCCGTCGGCGTTGGTGACATAGACCTTGGATTTGACGCCACTCGCATAGACCGTCATCGATGACGACCCGTCGGTCTTCTGGACGAGATCGCTCGTGATCACGCCGGCCGCAAACAGCTTGGTTTCCTTGCTGCCGTCGGCGCCGATGATGTAGATCGACGTCGGAACGCCCGCGCTGAGGTTCGTCGTCGTAGCGGTGCCGTCGACCGCCTTGGCAACCGTCTGCGTCGCGACCCCGGACGTGTTGTAAGTCGTGGTGAGGCTTGAGCCGTCGGTGTAGTTGCGCACCTCCGTAATCTTTTGGCCCGCGGTATTATAGAGGCCAGTGGTGGTGCTGCCGTCCGCGTTCGTGATCTTGGTATACTGCGTCGTGCCGTCGGCGTGCAGTTGGGTGAGGGCGGTGACCGTTCCGTCGGCTTTGGTCGTCTGGATCTGCGTCGTGTAGGCCTGGCCGGTGATGTTGTAGAACGCGTTGGTATGGGTGCCGTCGGTGTTGGTGACATACACCTTGGATGTGACGCCATTCGCATAGACCGTCATCGTCGACGATCCGTCGGTCTTCTGGACGAGATCGCTAGCGATCTGGCCCGCCGTATAGAGCTTGGTTTCTTTGGTGCCGTCCGCGCCGGTAATGTAGATCGAAGTCAGAACGCTCGCGGCATAATTGGTCGTGGTCGTGCCGCCGTTGGCAGCCTTCGCGACGGTCTGCGTTACGACGCCAGACGTGTTGTAGTTCGTAGTCAGGCTTGAGCCATCGCTATAGTTCCGCACCTCCGACGTTTTCTGACCTGCGCTATTGTAGAGGCCCGTGGTGGTGCTGCCGTCGGCGTTGACCACCTTCGTATACTGGGTCGTACCATCGGCGTGCAGATTGGTGATTGAGGTTACCGTTCCGTCAGCTTTGGTGATCTGGATCTGGGTGGCGTATGCCTGCCCGGTGATGCCGTAGAACGTGTTGGTGTGGGTTCCGTCGGCATTGGTCACATAGATCTTGGACTTCAAGCCGTTGGCGTAAACCGTCGTTGTGGTGGATTTGTCCGAGCCGTAGACAGTCTCGCTTGAGATGCTGCCATCCGGATTGTAGTTGATGATCTGCTTCGCACCATTTGCGCTGACGATGGTTTCCTGCGTCTTTACACCAGCCGAGTACAGCACCGTGTCGCTGCTCGAGTCGACATTGACGAGCGACTTGCTGGTAATGACGCCGTTGGTGAAGTTCGAGGTCGACGTTCCCGTCTGCGTGCCGGTCGTGTTGAAGAACTTCGTCTCGCTCCAGCTCGTCGTGGAGGTCGTCACCGAGAACGAGTATCCGCCCTGAATGGCCGCAAGGGCGTTTCCGTAGTGCGAGATGATGTAATTCATCGTCGATACGGACGCGACGGCGAGCACGTGGGTGTCCGTAAGCGTGATCGAATGGAGGGTGGTGGACGCGGAAAGGTCGGCGAGTTCAGCCACGATTTCGGCGGCCGTGCCGGTGACGTCGGTGGCCTGGGTCGGATTCGAGGGGGCCTTGGACACCCCGTCGATCTCGATGATGATGGGGTGGTCGCTCACGGGAATCGTGAACGAGCTGACATTGGTGTAGGTCGCGATCGGGTCCGTTCCGCCAGTGGGATCGTAAACCTTGACGGACTGATGGACGCCGTCGAGCTGGACCGTGACGGTCTGGCTCGGATTGCTGATCTCGGTGTTCGTATTCGGATCCCAGACCTTCGGTTCAGCCCAGACGACGAGATCGTAGGCACCGTTGCTCTTGCCGAGCACCATGCTGTTGCCGGAGTCCGGCATGTTGCTGAGCGTATAGTTCAACGGGCTCGTCGGCTGGCCGCTGCCTGTGCCGTCGTCATTGAGGATCGTCGTCAAATTGTGGACTGCGGTGGCGGCCAGCTTGGGCGTTCCGTCGTCGTAGAACAGCCCGAAATGGCTCTGCGCATTGGTATCGCTGCTCGACGAGTTGCGATCGAGTAATTCGTAGAGATAGGTCGTGCCGACACCGTCCTTGAAGGCGTCCATCAAGGTGTTGAGGATCGATTTCGCCTGGACCGCCTCGTCCACGCCGAGATACGGCGTCGTGCTCAGCGTCGTGTAGCCGGTTTCAGTGATGACCGAGGGGTCGCCGGGAGTGACCGAGCTCGCGAGATTCAACGCCGAAGCCAGTGCGGCTGCCGGTGTAGTGCCGGTGCTGACATAGGCGTGGGAGTTGGCGTAGTCCGAGGACGAGCTGAGATTGCCGAGCTTGGCGAAATCCGCGGGATCGTCGTAGCCGAGAGTCAGATTGTAAACAGGAAGTTTTGCCAGCGACGCGTCTGCCTTGATCGCGGTGTAGAGCGCCTGCTGGAATTGCGCCGCAGCCTCGATCGTCGAGCTGCCGTTGTAGCTGAACGCCTGGAGATTGACTTCGTTCAGGCCTTCGAGCGCGATGATGCTGCCCGGGTGTGCTGCCTCGAACGCGTCGAGCGCGGCGACATATTGCTGCAGTCCCGCCGCCCCCGTCGCCGGGATCGACGATGAAACGCCGAGGTCGAACTTGTATCCGTCGTTCGCCAGGCCGTCGAGCACGGGCTGTGCCGCCGGAATGTTCGTCAAACCGTCACGAAGCGTGGTGACGCCGAGATATTTGAGGTCTGCTTCGACGAGCGCAAGATTGTTGTAGCTGCCCCACGCATACGACACGTGCGTGTTGACGCCGATGGAGCTGGTGAACGCACTTGCCGAGAGAACGGTTTGATTGCTGCTGGTGATGGTCGCCATGACTTGCTCTGGTGATTCCCGCTGTTGGTAAATGCATAGCGGCAGAGTTTGTCAGTGACGTTAGAAAGAAGGCTAAAGATGTAAAGATCAGCGGCTTTTCCGCGAGAAGAACTGCAAGTATTTTCAGCACATTGCGAGAGACGGCTTGTTCCGCGCAGGAACTTGCCGCTATTGCCCAATCACGATTCATGAGTGATGAGTTTCGCAGCACAACGTTTCATGACGGCGAGATGAAAATTGCTGGGCGAACGAAGATGATTCGTTGCGCGCTAGTGCGTGTGTGCAGTGCTCGTCGGCTGTGCGCCGGGCAACTGGTAGTCGGTTCGCCATCCGAGCCGCTGCGCGTCGCCGTCGGCAATGGCTTCGAGCAGCGGTCGAAGTGCCTTTCTGGCGCCGTTGAGATTGCGATAAGCCAGCATTGCCTCGATCGCGAGGATGCCGACGTAACTCATTCGGTTGATGCGATAGGCAATCGGGGAGGTTGTATACCGTTTCTCAATCAAGATTCGGTTCCGGCAAGCATAATAGAGCCGCCAGGCCGGCGCATCCGGGCTGACGAGCGCACTGCGCGCGCTGGTGCTGGGCTTGTCCCACGATTCTTCCGCGTCGTTGATGCAACCGACATCGGTCAAATAGATGACGACCCCCGCGTCCGTCAGGCGCAGCGAGTAGTCATGGTCGTCGCTATAGAGGACGAATTCCTTGTTTGGAGGCGAAACCTTCCGGACGGCGGCAATCGGCAGCAGCAGCCCGCCATACGGCGCGGTTTCGATCCGGCGCAGGTGAAACTCTCCGTAATTGTCCGGATGCGGCCTGCCGGATCGTGCGATCCGGCGCCATAGTTTCGACGGAAGCGAGGCGAGATGAAAATTCAGGAACGAGTTGGCGCGAATTGCGACAGCATTCTGGTCGGCGAGCAGCGTCGGATAGATGCCCCGATCCCGGCGCAATGCGCACAGACCGATATCGTCTGTCGCTCCGAGCGCAGTATGCAGCGCGAGCAGGCGATCCAGGAAACCGTCCTCGCCGACATTGTCGTCGTCCAGAATGAGAACGAATTGCACGTCTTCGAGGCGCTGGGCGGCGGTGATGCCGGCATGAAAACCGCCGGCCGATCCCAGATTTGAAGGGAGCCTGACGATATCGACACGTGGTTCCGGCGCGAAATCCTCCGGGCTCACCGGGCGGTTGCATCCATTGTCAACTACGATCACGCATTTGACCGCGGGACTGGCTTGAGCCGCCACAACCGTCCGCCGCACCAGTTGCTCGCGCCGTCCATAAGTCACGATGACACATGCGACCGAGCGCCCCGCCTCGGTCGAACGATGGAGGGCGGCCTGAGGCTTCGATTCGAGGGTGGCGTTCGTCAATTCATTCTCGCTCGGCGTTATGTCGTTCCATTGGGGCGACATTATAGATACTGAGTGGAATTGAAACGGCAATTCCTCCGGTAATTTTCGCCACAAAAGCCTGCAATCGTGCTGCTCGCGCCAGCAGTGCGCGGCGGCTGCGCTTTTGTCGGTGAGAGCGTATTGTGATCATATTGTGAAGGCGCGAGCGGATGCAGGCAATGGCAGATCAGAATCGAACGGATGCGGTTTCTCGGGCGCATGGAGGCGCAATGTTCCTGGTAATGAAGAGATTGTTACTGGCAGCGCTGTTGCTGGCACTCGGTCTGGTGGCATCCGTCGAGAATGCCGTCGCGGGCCCGCTCACATGGGGGGTCGATGGCCCCGATGGGCGGCGCGCGGACCTGAAGGCAATCTTCGAAGTCATGCGGGCCCGCGGGCTTACCCAGTACAGGGTCGGCGCAAATCTCGCGCGCGACACCGATCCCTACTCGGTTCAGATGTATCGGGACATGATCGCGCTCGCCAAGACCTACGGCATCACGCTCAAGCCGATCCTGGCGACGCCGTTTGCCTGGGGCGATCGCACGGATGGCGGCAAGTATCCGGCCGGCGACGCGAAGGCGCTGTATCAGCAGGCCTATTCAAGAACCTATACGTTCGTGGTCAATTTCAAGGACCAGATCAACGATTGGGAGATGGGCAACGAAATCAACCTTCTCGCGCTCGATTCAAGCGGCAAGAAGCTCTACGGCCACGGCTGGACCGCGGAGGAATTCGACATGCCGGTCATGAATGACTGGGTTGCGGTTCTCAAAGGCATGTCGGATGCGATCGACAAAATCAACCGCGAGTACGGGTTGCATTTGCGGCGTGTGCTCAACACCACCTCGACGATGTTCGGCTTCCTCGACTTTATGGCCTCGAAGGGCGTCGGATTCGACGTCATCTCGTATCACTATTACGAAGTTCTGAACCAGAATCCGAACCGCGCATGGGGAGGCAGCAGGCAGGCCTACAATCTTTTCAAGAAGCTCGGCTCGTATGGTAAGCCGGTCGTCTTCAATGAAGTCAATTGCGCCGAAATCTACAAGCCGACCTACGAGAACGAGGCCGGCAAGCCCATGACCGAGGCATGCTTCAAGAGCCTGCATGCCACTTTGAGTTACATCGTCAACCAGGTCGATGCCGACATCGAAAGCGTGCTGATCTACGAGTTGTTCGACGAGCCGGCCAAGGCCCCGCCGGAGAACCGCTTCGGCCTGATGTACGACCTCCATACTCCGAAGGTGCCGCTCTACATGCTGTCGCGTTTTGCGGGAAAGACTCTCGCGCCCCACGAGGCCGAGGAGCTAACCAAGCGCGGAATGTAGGCGCGCGCCTATTGCAACATTTGGCCTAGATCCAGAGCCACGGGCAAACCTTGTCCAGCGCGACTCGGATATAGAACTTCCAGATGTTGTCTGTTGCGTATCCCTTGTTGTCGAGGCCGCGTATGCCGCTGACGAGCGGCACCGTCTGGAACCGTCGAACGAATTTTGGCGTTCTCGGCGCGGCCTCGAAATCGTCGCGCAGCGCCTTTTCGGGAAACGCCGCGGCGGAAGTCTCCTCGTAGAGCTTGCATCTGCCCTGGAGATATTTGCGATATCCCGCCGCGGTCCACGCCATCATGTACATGTCGACCACCCTTTTGGGGTAGTTCCGCATGTTGCAATAGAAATCGAACCCTTTTGGGGTCTTCTGGATCAGCTTGGCAAGATTCAGGACGACGTACCGGCCGGTGACCTTCCAGATCGGTGTTCCAGCATCGCATTCCCTGATAAACCGCGAGTTCTCCATCGCGTAGTCGAGCAGGAACAGTTCGCCGTAACCTCGGCCGTACATCTGCGGATAGTCCAGTCCCGCAAAGGAAATGAATTCGATGTCGTCGACGATGTTCAACTGTTGGGCAATTGCCTTGAGGCTGGACAGGTCCGATTCCGAGTTCTCGACGAAGACGATCCGGTCGATGCACTGACCGACCAGCCGGCCATAGAACCAAAGCGCGTCTTCGTAATCCTTACGGCGAAGGGCGGGATCCTTGCGGCCGAGGCTACGGACGTCGGCTTTCGGCGTGATGGTCGCCGTCATGATCAGAATATTCATGGGCCCTTTCGATTTCACCTCATCAAGCTCGCGCGTTCCGGCGCGAGACAGTATCGCAATGTTGTTGATGGCTTGCCCGAGTCTTGCAGGTTTGCGCTTTGGTGTGAAGAGCCCCGGCAACAGGATGACTAAGTGGCAGGAAGCTGCTCCTTGTTCAGCTTGAGATCGCGAAGGCCGAGGAGACTCCGGGCCAGCTGTCGATGTAACAGCAGATAGCAGATCGCGATCGTCACGATGTAGGCGGCCGTGCCGAACAACCAGGCGGAAGTCGGTGTCGTGGCCATGCCCGTTGCGCCGTCCGCGGCAATGAGGCCGAGAATCGTGGCAATCGTCGCGGGCGCAAGCGCCTTGACCAGATCGAGAACCGGCAGCTTGGTCTCCCAGGAGGTGATCAGCATCGTGGCGATGGAAACGATGAGCGTCACCGCAAGGTAGATCTTGATGATCCCGATGAGCCCAAATCTGAGCCCGACGACGAATGCCACAATCGTCGAGATGCTGTTCGCGGTCGAAACCCAGAATTGAAGCTGTGCCTTGCCTCGCGACAGCAGCATGGCGCCGCTGTAGGCCGTGATCGACTGCGCTGCCCCTGCAATCGACATCAGCCCGACCAACGGGATGATGCCGGTCCATTTGGCTGGAAAGAATGCGGTGAAGAGGTAGTTGGCGCCGAACGTGAGATAAAGCATGCCGGGAAAAACCACGGTCGCTGTCAGCGACAGCACACCGCAAATGATCTGATTGCGCTCCTTGAGCGTTCCTGTTGCGGACTGACGGCTGAGCGTCGCCATGAGGACGCCGCTGCCGGGCCAGGTGATCACCATCAGCGGCAGGATCATGATCTGATAGGCCAGGCCGTACAGACCGACGGCGGCCGAGCCGACGGCGCCGCCGATCAGGACGTTGCCGACCGCGCGACCGGCAAAGTTGAGCAGATTGCTCGCCAACACCCAACCGCCGAAGGTCAGGATCGTGCGCACGCGGCCCCATTGAAAATTAAGCCGCACATCCTTGCGCGCGATGATTGCGAAGGCCGCTGCCCGAACGATCTGGACGACCACATAGTAACTGACCAGCGCCCATACGCCCCAGCCCAGAAAGGCGCCCAGAACACATGTGAATACCGAAACGATGACAGCGATGATCTCCACGGTCGCCACGACCTGATAGCGCAGATGCCTCTCAAGAACGGCTCGCGGACCGAGCGCGGCAATCGAGAGCACCACCGAAATTGACAACGTGGCGAGAACGCTTCCCAACCCCTCCATGTCGAGGCCGACGGCGAGAGGCGCGGAGATCGCCGCCAGCATCACGGCGCAGAGCAGGCCGATGGCACAGATCAGCGTGATCGCGGCGCCCGCGTCGTCCCGATCGAGCGTCGGCCGCTGCACCATGGCGCTCGACATGCCCAGATCGGTCAACAGCGCGATGAAACCGACGAACGGCAGTGAAAACGTGACGAGTCCAAATTCAGAAGGCGCCGCGAAATACGTCATCATGACGGTCATCGCGAATTGAAGACCGGACTTGAGAACGTTCATGCCGGACATCGACAGCAGATTCTTCAGCATCACGTCGATCTCCGGGTGTCACTGAATGACGCCCACTCGGGTTCCATATGACCCAGCCCTGCCACCGCGCCTTTATCTCGCACATGCACAACTGGCAAGACAAGCAATCGGACAATGCGCGGGATTGCCGAGTTGTTGGGCAGGCCGTTTTTCAGTCTGGCGTGCATCGAGATGTCACGCTGTCGTTACAGATCCGATCGGGATGAGCCCGCTGCTTCCAAAAAGCGCCCCTTCCACGCGAGCAGGGCGACGATCGCGGTGGCGACCACAATTTTCGCGATCAGCCAGACCGGGCTCTGCGAAGGAACGGCCGAAAATGCGCCTATGAAGGCGGCGCCTGCGACAGACGCTGCGACGAGGCCCCATCGCGGCGTTGCGCCGAATCGTATCATTGGTCCGCTCGCAAGCACGATGACGACCGCGGTCGCGACGATGGCGCTGACCAGGACGTAGGTCGGTGCGCCCGTTATGGCTTGTGTCGGTACCGCTACCGCGAGGACAAGCAGCAACTGGCAAAGAGCGACGACGACGAGACGGGTGGCGGACTTTGTCAGATGTGGTGCGATCGCGAGCGTCGATTGCAGGTGACAGTGCATGAAATAGAACAAAGCCGCGCCGGTCGACGTCTGGAGAAAGCTTGCGAGAATGGACGGCGGAACGAACAATAGTCCCGCATCCGGCAGAAAGCCGATAAGTCCTCCAAGCATCACCAATGTGGCGCATATGATGAAATCGAGAAGATGCGCGACGGAAGCGCGGGCGTCGTCCGCGCTGCCGCGCTCGAATTGATGGACCACTTCGGGGTAGTTGACGGTATGGATGGCCGCGACCAGCACCGCAAACGGTCGCTGCAGAAGGTCGATCGCCATCGAGAATCCCGCGGTGACCGCCGGAGCGGCGTCGCCCAGGGCAGAAACGACGACGAAGCGTATCGAGACCGGGACTGAAAGGTGGAGCACTGAGGCGCCGGCAGCGAACATGCCGTAGCGGGCGAAGCTGCCCCAATCATCGAGCAGGGCAGGGCGCGACACTTTCTGAAGCGTTTGGGTATGCACGAACTGGCCGACGAGCAGACTGGCAATTTGGGCGCATAGCATGCCGAGGAGCGCCGCGTTGGCAGTGCCGTAGAACCATGCGCCGGCCGTTGCTCCGGCCACCATCAATGTGGCCCTCAGGATGAGCAGAAAGGCGGCTGCGCCGAGCCGGTGTGAAACGCGGACAACCATGAAGTGGAGATCCGTCGCGCCCTGGGCCACGGCGAGTGCAAGGCCGACGAAACCAACACTCGTGGAAATCGGGGTCGCGATTGAAGCTGCGAGGCCGCCGATCACCAGAAGCACCAGGGCGCTGAGCAGCGCCGCGCCGAACAAAGAAGATCGCAGCCGAGCTGCGTCTTCTTCGGCGGCGGCAGCCAGAAAACGCACGCCGGCCAATTGCAGCCACTCGAACATCAGCACGCTGAGCAGTTGGCTGGAAGCGAGCGTGAGGGAGAACGTGGCGTAAGCGAGAGGCGGGAGGACACGGCCCAGCAGGAAGATGAGAATAATCGCTGCCGCGCTCTGGTAGATGACTCCGACAAGCGCGAACAAACGAGTCATGGGATGGTCAGGCTGCGGGGTGATGCGCAGGGAAGAACGAGCTGATTGCGCAATGCGGTCATCCGAGGGCTATTGCTTGCGCCGGCTCAGGAGTTCGAAGGCGCCCCGATATTCGGCGATGACATCGGCGAAGGTTCGATGATCATTCTTCTGGGCGAGCTTGTCGAGCATCGCGGCCAACTCCTGGGGATTCGACATGATCCGCATGATGCTGTCCGCGAGCGATTTCGGGTCGGGCGCGGTCAGCCAGCCGACGGCACCGCGTTTCACCGCCTCGGGAATTCCGCCAAATTGCGTCCCCAAGAAGGGCTTGCGCGCGGCCTGGGCGTCGGCGACGACGAGCGGACCCGGCTCCTCCCAGATCGGCGGAATCACGACGACGTCGATCTGGCTGTAGAATGTCTCGGGCTCGACGAATCCGAGAAATTCGATACTGGCCTTGGGGGCCATGGCTCTGAGCTCGTGCTGCACATCGGCGTCCGCGACGCCAGCAATGACAAGCCGCACCCGGTCGCGAGGAAGATAGGCGAAGGCCTTGACGAGATTATAGATGCCCTTCTCTTCCGTCAGGCGGCCGATGAATCCGAAGGTCAGTACCGGACCCGGGGGCTCCTTCGAAGGTGCGGAGACTGCCATCGTGGACGCATGGGGAATGACCTTGCGCAGCTGAGTGTCCGCGAACAGACCCGTTTCCAGATGGATGTCGAGGATACGTTGGCTCACGCCGACGACGCCGCGCAGATATTTGGTCGCGCTTCGGCGGTTGATGGTCAGCAACCTGCAGCTCATGCAAGTGTGCTCGCAGGCCTTCCCCTTCGAGAAGCGCGAGCACCGCGGGCAGGTCAGATAATAATCGTGCAAGGTGTGAAGGACCGGCACGTCAAGCTCGGCCGCAACCTTCCACACCGCCGTCGTGAGGCCCGAGAGGTTGTTCGAGTGAAGCACGTCGGGCTTGAATGCCCTGATCCTGCCGGCGACAAGTTCGGCACGTTGACGCCAGTCCTCCGTCGCATGCCACAATCCGCGCGCAGGCGCGCTTCTTTGTCCGGTGAACGGCCGGTAGATATTCTTGACCGGCGCCGAGTAGACGTCGATGCCGTTGCTGGTCTCCATCGGCTGTTCGGGAAGCGAGGCTGCTCGAACGACCTCGACGGCATCGCCATTCTTCAGAAGGCCTTCGGCAATGCGGCGCACGAATATCTCGGCTCCGCCGACCACCTTCGGTGCGCCCGGTGTCGGGTACAGTGACGATGTGATCAATATCCTCATGGGAAGGATCTCATCCAATATACATCTGTGAACGAACCCCGAGAGTCCTTCTCATCTTTCTCCATCGGTGTTCGAGGTGCCTTCTAAATAAACGTCGAGATATCGTCTGGTAACAGCTTCGGGTGTGAAGCTGGCTGCAAAGTCAGGCCGTGGTGGGAAAGTCTGCTTCCATTTCGGCGCCTCGCTGATTGCCTGCTTCATCAGTTCGGCCAGTTTGTGGAAGTCACTTGGTTCGTACGAGCCGAGTGAGGTCGAGAAATGAGAGATTTCTGGTATTCCGCCGGCGGTCGAGCAAATGGTCGCCCGACCGGCATTGATGCTTTCTATCAGTGTCCGCGGCAATGGCTCCGGCCAAACCGAGCTAATTAGGCAAACATCCACGGCGGCGTAAAATTCCGGCGACTTTATGAAGCCAAGCCATTTGATCCTCGGATTATCATACCTTCCCTTCAACTCTCGCTCGTAAGCTTCGAGGCCCTTTCCGGCGATTTTGAGTTGCCAGCCCGAATTGGGAAGCAGCGAAATCGCCTTGAGGACGACATCGATACCCTTTTCCGGCTCAATCCGCCCGATGAAGCCGAACGTGAGATTGGCGTCCGAGGAAGGTGGGGCAGGCTGCACGCTGGCGTCCGCGATGTTGTAGATCACCTTGTGGGATACGTCCGGAAAGAATCCGAGTTGCAGGTGCCGGTCGAGCACGTACTGGCTGTTGGAAACCACTGCGTCGACCATACGGGAGGCGTAGAGATGCGGCATGGTCATGGTCTTGCACGCCAGGCAGCGGTGCTCGCAGGTGGCGCCTTTGCTGAAAAGTGTCGATCGCTTGCAGATGAGCGAGTAATCGCGCAGCGTATGGACGATGCGGATATTGCGACGTTTGGCCTCAGCCCACAGCGCCACGGAAAATCCGGTCAGATTGTTGGTGTGAACGACGTCCGGTTTCTCGGTGTCGAGGATGGCGCCAAATCGCTTCGCCGCCCGCCTGTTCCAGGTATCGCGCAGGTGCCATCGGAGGCGATCGAGCGCCGGCGGCTTGCGGTCCTGTCCGAACGGCCAGTACGCGTTGTCGATCTGCACCCTGTAGGTACGGATACCGTTGCGATCGCCGACCGCGACATCGCCCGCCTCTTGCAGGCAGACGACGGCGACATGGTGGCCGTTGCGCATGAAGGCTTCTGCGAGCAGCGATACTGATACCTCGGCTCCCCCCATGATGTCGGGAGGATAGAGGGTATTGACGATGAGTATCTTCAACGATCGCCTCATGCGTTGATCGTAGACGGGGGCGCACCCCGCTTGCCACGCAATAGCTGGATCCGCAATCGCATTCGCGCCCAAAACCGCGTGAATGATTACGCCGGGACGGGGCCGAAATATTCACGCGATATTCAAGAAGCGGGCCATGGAAAACTGCCCGGACGTCCGCAAGGGCGGAACCCGTCCGGGCAGATCCAAACGATCGAGCGCTGTCGCTGTTACTTGGAGTTGATCACGACGCTGGAGATGTTCGACGCGTTGGTTGAAGCTGCGTCCAGCGGGGCCATGATTTTGATAAATTCGGTCGATGGCGATTCCGCGACCGAGATCACGTCGTGATCGCGCATCCTGAAGGTGTCCGCCTGGAACCAGCCATCGGGCTTGCTCATATCGAACTTGTAGACGGCAGGAATGGTCTTGGTCGGAAATTGCGACACATTGATACCGATGCGCTCGAGCAGCGGCTTCGGCTCGAAACGATAGACATAGATCGACTTGGAATCGGCGCGGGAGCTGTCGAGACCGCCCGCCTTGGCGAGTGCCTCGGCCAGTGACATGTTGTCGTTCTCGAAGGTGAAGCGGCGATTGTTGGTGCCACCGATCGATCCCGGCGACGGTGTCGAGCCGAACGCCATGTAAACCCTGGGAATGCGGGTCAGGAAGACAACGTCGCCCGGAGCGAGCAGCACGTCCTCGTTGGGGTTATGTACGACTGAGGACATCGACTCGTTGTAGGTGCGTCCCTCGCGCTTGATCGTGATCGTGCTCTCGTAGGACGGATATTTGGGGCCGCCGGCGCGCGCGATCGCGCCCATCAAGCGAATGCCGCCCGGGTCGACCGGAAAGCGCTGCGGCGAATTGACCTCGCCGAGCACGCTGATCTGGTTGCCGCGCTGTTCTGCGACGCTCACGACCGCTTGCGGATCGATGGCGCGATCCTTGAGGCGTTCGCGGATGATGTTCGAGACGGCGCGCGGTGTCAGTCCGGAGACCTTGATCGATCCGGCGTAGGGAATGTTGATGTTGCCGGACTGGTCGACCTGCTGCCGCGGGATATCGACGAAATTGCCCGGCCGCACGCCTGCTTCGCGTGGAATGAACAGGCCGCCCGCCTGGGCTTCGTACACGGTCACGGTGACGATGTCGCCGACGCCGATCGTGACGTCGCGGTAATTGCCGCCCGGAAGGCGGGAGAAGATCAGTCCCGAGGTGTCCGTAAACGAGTTGGTCGCTTGCAGCACCGCCGGATTGGCCGGCATCAGTGCGTAGGCCATCGGCGCGGTTGGCTCGGTGACGAGCGCAGCATTTGTTTGCGTGGAAACGGCATCCGGAGCGTCTAGGGGAATGAAGCCCGCGCAGCCGGTCAACGAAATGCTGATCGCAGCGACGGCCAGAATCCGGCTAATCCCGAAATCCCAATAAGCTTGTTCGGTCTTAGCCAATGTCATTTCCCTCGCACACACCTAAAATCTGAATCACCGTAGCAACTGTCCAGCTACTGAGTCACTGCTGCGTCTTCGTGATTATGGTAAAGCACTTATGGCTGTGACCTTATTGCAACTTGTGAATCGCGATACACGTGCAAATGGCTGTTTAAATGTTGGGCGGCACGTCTTCTTTTATAAGCAGCTCGCAAAACAGACATGCGCGTGTCAGATCGATGTCGCGAATGCGGCTGATGCCGATCTTGTGAACGACGCGCGACGGCGGATCTGCGCGTTCGACAGCGTTTCGCGAGGCGGTACCGCCGTAGACTTCAAGTGTTGGATTCGGATCTGAGCTTACCCTGCGTTGTGTTTCGCGGGCTTGCGTCAAGCTTGGCGGGCGCTTGCGTGAGCCTGCATCGATTCCGCATCGATAATTTCTGCGGCGGGATTCCGCCTCCGTTAAGGCTGCGATCCGGAAGCCGGCAGTGCGCCGCTGTCCGTAAGGTCTTCCTAATCGTGATCCGGCTACCTGTCGGTCAAACAAAAGGGAAGGCGAAGACAATGTTGCAAACCGGGCTGTTCGCGGCCGGCTTTCTCATCTGTACGATGGCCGTCATGTTCGCGATTGCGTGGTCGTTCTCCGATCAACGCGTGATCGACGCCGACCTCGCGCGGAGCGATGCCCATCGGACAGCCTGATCGGCCGGTCGCTACTACGGTTGCAGATTGTTCGAGAAATCGGACTGCAATTTTGCCTGCTGCCCGGCTTCGCTCTCGTGCGTATGCAGGACGTCGGCATAGACTTGGCTCAGCCCCCGGTGGGTCTGCTCGATGTCGTAGAGCCGGGTGAAACGTTCGTATCCGGCCCGGCCGACCGCAGGCAGGTCCAGCCTGGTTGCGCGCTGGAATCCTTCCACCAGCTTTTCGGGCGAGACCTGGTCGCACAGCACGCCCGTCACACCGTCTTCGACGATTTCCGGCAGGGCGCCGATGCGGAATGCGATGATCGGCTTCGCGGCCCGCATCGCTTCGATGGCGACAAGGCCAAACGCCTCCCAGCGCGACGGAATCGCGACCATGTCGGCCTGGTCCAGTTCGGCCTCGATCTGGTTTCGGTCCATCCAGCCCAGCAGCGAGACGTTGGCGGGCAGGTCGCTTCTGCTGAATTTGCTGACGACCGACGCGCCGATGAGGCGCACGTCGATCGCGTCTCCGAGCGCCCGAGCCGCTTCGATCAGGAGATCATATCCCTTCTGACGGTCGAGACGTCCGATGAACAGGACCCTGATCTTGTCCGACCGCCATGGCGCGCTCCGCTGGTCGAGCACGGGGCGCTGTTTGGAAATCCCGTTGTGCACGAGAGCGAGGCGCTTCGTCGCAATTCCGACCCGTATGGCATCGACCTGCTCGCTTTCGGAGATGCAGACGATGCGATGGGTCAGCTTCGCCAGCACGAGTTCGGTGAACTGCGTGACGGCGCGGCTGAGGCGGCCGGTTTCGCGGCCGAAGGCCCATCCGTGCGGGCAGTAGACGATGCGCGAACGCCGATAGGTCAGCCACAGCACCGGGCGCACCACGAGCCCGGCGAACGACGAGTGAAGATGAATGATATCCGGCCGAAGCTGCCGGACCGCGCGCATGGTTGCGGACAGCATGGCAAACAGGCCGATCACGTTGCGACCGTCGCGCGGGAAGGTGGTGACGGCGTCATCCTCGATGTTGACCAGGTCGCTGCGATGGTCGGACGGAACGACATAGTTGACGTTGCCACGCCCGAAACTGTCGCTTTGATGGGGATGAAGCTCGTTGAGGTAGGTTGCGATGCCGCCTCTTACCGTTTCGGCGACATGCAGAACCTTCAGACCGCTGGACAACCGTCGATCCTTCCTTGTCTGGCGGAGACCACGCGTAACGCCTCCAAGCAGCAATATTTGGGCCGCGTCATCGTGCCGCGCTGCCGGTTGTGGCTTGGGGAGCCGGTTTGGCAAGGACTTCGAGCATGGTTGCGGCCGATTTGGTCCACGAATATGTCGCCAGCCGCTGCCGTTGCTTCTCCTGTTCCACCGAAGAAATCCGGCCGAGATCGATTCTTTCGTGCATCCGCGCGGACAACTCGTCGGCGTCGAGCGGATCGAAATAGGCGGCTGCGTCGGCGCAGGTCTCGCGCACGGCCGCAGCGGAACTCGCAATGACCGGACAGGCGAAGAACATCGCCTCCAGGGGAGGTACGCCGAATCCCTCGTAGAGGCTCGGAAACACGAATGCAGCGGCCTTCGAGAACAGGGCCGCGATTTCTTCGTCCTTGAGGCGGCCGGCGATGACGATTCCGGTCCTCGATTCGCCGGCGCTCCCGCCAAACACCTTGCTGTTGTCGCCTCCGACCACGACCAGCGGAAAATCCGTGCGGCCGAGCCGTTCGACCGCACGAATGGCGGTATCGACATTCTTGTTCTTCGTCATCGAGCCGACGAAGAGGAAGAAGCGATAGGGTTCAAGGCGCAGCGTCTCGATGATCGAGAAATCGGGATCGACCGACGCGAAGTGTTCTGCGCTGTTTGGAACGACGGGGATCGATGCGGAATCCAGCGATAACATCTCGGCAAGTTCGTTGCGTGAAAACGCTGAAACTGTTGCGATCGTTGCTGTGCGTGCCAGCAAATGACCGAGCGTCCGATGCAAAGCGAGGTACCGCCAGCTGAAGAAGTCCGGCCGTTTGAACACCTGCGCGTCGTGAATCACGACGAGATGGTCGCGGTGGAGCACGGGGCCGGAATTGGCGAGGCTGACGAGGCGCGTGCCGGCGGCCGCGCGCGCCAGATCGATCTGGTCCCACGCGTGGCCCTGCAAAGTTCCGACCTGTTTGACCTGAATGCGGCGAAGACCGGCGAGCGCCTGTGCAGTCGGCGGCACCAGAATCTGCCACTCTGCAGCCAGCAGTTGCTGCGGGGCCTGGCCGCTCGTGAGCAGACGGTCCATCGCTTTGACGATTTCGGCGGCATAGCGTTGCACGCCTGTAAGCGACTGTGACAGGAACCTGCCGTTGATGGAGAGTTTCAAAGTCGATCTTTTTCTTTGTGCGTATCTTGCGCGAACGATGCCTCAAGACTGAGCATCCGCGCCGAATGTACGATCTATCTATGATCTGTAGCACATGTGGCGCTACCGTCCGAGCATCCTCGCAGGCGGATAGCATGCGAGGATGCATGACACCATCACGTTTCCTACACATTTCGATGTGCTTACATGGACCCGCTCGGCCTGATGGTTGTCGTTATCGTCAAAACCTTGCCTCTCATGCCCTGGTCTGGCATTGCTTCGCGGAATGAACGAGATGACAACTTTGCGGCCAGTGATTGTTACCGGTGCTGCCGGCTTTATCGGAATGCACGTTTGTGAACGGTTGTTGGCGCGTGGCGAGCAGGTCGTTGGCGTCGACGCATTTACGCCGTATTACGATCCTGCGCTGAAGCATGCGCGCCTCGCAACCCTCCAGCACCGTCCCGGCTTCACATTCTACGAGATCGACCTCGCAGATTTTGCCGCAGTGACGCGCGTTTTCGACGAGGTCTCACCCGATCGGGTTGTGCATCTGGCGGCGCAGCCCGGCGTGCGCGCGTCGATCGACGACCCCATCACCAGCATCCGCGCCAATTGCGACGGCTTTGTCACCGTGCTCGAAGCCGGTCGGCGCCATGGCCTCGCACATCTCGTCTACGCCTCGTCGAGCTCGGTCTATGGCGCCAACCGCACCTTGCCGTATTCGACCGAGCATTCGGTCAACCATCCGGTGAGCCTTTACGCCGCGAGCAAGAAGGCCAACGAGCTGATGGCGCACACGTTCGCGCATGTTCACAAGCTGCCGGTGACCGGTCTGCGCTTCTTTACCGTCTACGGTCCGTGGGGCCGGCCCGACATGGCCGCCTATCTTTTCACGCGCGCGATCTTTGCCAATGAGCCGATCAAGATATTCAACAACGGCAATATGTGGCGCGACTTCACCTATGTCGACGACATCGTCGAAGGCGTGATTCGCACGCTCGATCGGCCCGCGGCGCCGAATCCCGCATGGAGCGCGGAGCAGCCCGAGAACTCGTCGAGCTATGCGCCGTATCGCGTCTACAACATCGGCAACAACAGGTCGGTCAATCTGATCGAGTTCGTCGAGACGCTCGAGAAGATCATCGGCAAGCCTGCGATCCGCGAGCTGCTGCCGATGCAGGCCGGCGACGTCCTGGAGACGCGAGCCGACATTTCCGCCCTCCAGCGCGACGTCGGTTTCGCGCCATCGACGACGATCGCGGACGGTCTCGGCCGCTTCGTCGAATGGTATCGAAAGTACCACGGCGTGTGATCGCGCTATCGGACGGCAGGCCCGTCATCCGGGCAGGCCTCGTTCGCGTCATTTTCCGTTGCCGCCGAGCTTGTCAGGGAGAGCGAACGGTGGTTATCCCGTTCACTGAACCTCTTTGACTGGGAACAAGGCGCAGAGCCATGCGTGAGCGGATCGCTCTCATTACCGGCGTGACCGGGCAGGACGGCGCCTATCTCGCCGAATATCTGCTGTCGCTCGGCTATGTCGTGCACGGCGTCAAGCGGCGTTCGTCCTCGTTCAACACCGCGCGCGTCGACCATCTCTACCAGGACCCGCATGTCGGCAACGTGCCGTTCCTGATGCATTACGGCGACATGACGGACTCGACCAATCTGATCCGCCTGATGCAGCAGATACGGCCGACCGAGATCTACAATCTCGCCGCCCAAAGCCACGTCGCCGTCAGCTTCGAAAGCCCGGAATACACCGCGAATGCCGACGGCATCGGCGTGCTGCGGCTGCTGGAAGCGATCCGCATCCTCGGCATGGAGAAGGAGACGCGGTTCTACCAGGCCTCGACCTCCGAGCTCTATGGCCTGGTGCAGGAGGTTCCGCAGAAAGAGACCACGCCGTTCTATCCGCGCTCGCCCTATGGCGTCGCAAAACTCTACGGCTACTGGATCACGGTGAACTACCGCGAAGCCTACGGCATGTTCGCGTCGAACGGCATCCTGTTCAATCACGAAAGCCCGATCCGCGGCGAGACCTTCGTCACCCGCAAGATCACGCGCGGCGTGGCGCGCATCGAGGTTGGGCTCGAGCAGACGCTCTATCTCGGCAACCTCTCGGCGAAGCGCGACTGGGGCCATGCCCGGGATTATGTCGAGGGCATGCACATGATCCTGCAGGCCGACAAGCCCGACGATTTCGTGCTCGCCACCGGCGAGACGCGTTCGGTGCGCGAGATGGTCGAATTGTCGTTTGCGGAAGTCGGCCGCCGCATCGACTGGCGCGGTGAGGGCGTTGACGAGACCGGCATCGATGCCAAGAGCGGCAAGACCGTGGTGAAGATCGATCCCAGTTACTTCCGCCCCACCGAGGTCGATCTCCTGGTCGGTGACGCCAGCAAGGCGCGCGAGGTGCTCGGCTGGAAGCCGAAGCGGACGTTCGCAGAGCTTGTTGCGGAGATGATGGCGAGCGATCTGACAGAGGCCAAACGGGATGTCGCAAATGGCAAGCGCACCGTTTGAACTGAAGGGCAAAAGTGTTTACGTCGCCGGCCATCGCGGCATGGTCGGCAGCGCACTCGTGCGCCGGCTCGCGCAGGAGGACGTCAGGCTCGTCACCGTGGACCGCCGCGAGGTCGATCTCTGCAACCAGGCCGCCGTGTTCGACTGGTTCGCGAAGGTCCGGCCGCAGGTGATCTTCCTTGCCGCGGCAAAAGTCGGCGGCATCGTCGCCAACGACACACTGCGGGCCGAGTTCATCTACGAGAACATCGCGATCGCTGCCAACGTCATCCAGGCCGCGCATCAAAACGGTGCCGAGAAGCTGATGTTCCTCGGCTCGTCCTGCATCTATCCGAAGCTTGCCGCCCAGCCGCTGCGCGAGGACGCGGTCCTGACCGGCCCGCTGGAGCCGACCAACGAGCCCTATGCGATCGCGAAAATCGCCGGCATCAAGATGGTGGAGGCCTATCGCCGCCAGTATGGCCGCGACTTCATCAGCGTGATGCCGACCAATCTCTACGGCCCCGGCGACAATTATCATCCCGAACTGAGCCACGTGGTTGCCGCCCTGATCCGCCGCTTCCACGAAGCGAAGCTCTCAGGCGCCAAGCGCGTCGTCGTGTGGGGCACCGGCACGCCGCGGCGCGAGTTCCTCTATGTCGACGACATGGCGGATGCCTGTGTGCACCTGATGAAGACCTATTCGAGCGCAGAGTTGATCAACATCGGCACCGGCGAGGACATCACCATCGCCGAGTTCGCCCGTGTCGTCGCTGAGGTCGTCGGTTACAGCGGCGAGATCTCCTTCGATACGGCTCGCCCCGACGGCACGCCGCGCAAGCTGCTCGACGTCAGCCGTCTCGCCAAGCTCGGCTGGCGCGCGACGACGTCGCTTCACGATGGCTTGAAGCGGGCCTATGCGGCGTATCTGTCGCATATGTAGAATGCAACTGCCGCATGTCGCGTGTTCCAGAGACTGTCCGCAATTCCTGTCACGCGGAGCGGTTAAGGTTATTCGGTTCGCGAAGCAGCTTGCCCTAATGTTGGGCGTGCGGTCGGGTAGAGAAATGGTCTAGGGTGTTCGTTGGAACACCCGTCGTCAACGGAAAGAGTTATTCATGCGAATTGCGATGATCGGCACGGGCTATGTGGGACTGGTGTCTGGAGCCTGCTTTGCGGATTTCGGTCACGACGTCACCTGCGTCGACAAGGACGAGAAGAAGATCGCGGCGCTTCATCGCGGCGAGATCCCGATCTACGAGCCCGGGCTCGACGAGTTGGTCGCAGCGAATGTGAAAGCCAAGCGGCTGGAATTCACCACCGATCTGTCGAAGCCGGTCGCGGATGCCGACGCCGTGTTCATCGCGGTCGGCACGCCGTCGCGCCGTGGCGACGGTCATGCCGATCTTTCCTACGTCTACGCCGCCGCGCGCGAGATCGCGCAGTCACTCTCCGGATTTACCGTCGTGGTCACGAAGTCGACCGTTCCGGTCGGCACCGGCGACGAGGTCGAGCGCATCATTCGCGAGACCAACCCTGCGGCCGACGTCGTCGTCGCATCGAACCCCGAGTTCCTGCGCGAGGGCGCGGCGATCCGCGACTTCAAGTTTCCCGATCGCGTCGTCGTTGGTACCTCCGACGAGCGCGGCCGCAAGGTGATGGGCGACATCTATCGCCCGCTGTCGCTGAACCAGGCGCCGCTGATGTTCACGGAACGCCGCACCGCCGAGATGATCAAATACGCCGCGAACGCGTTCCTCGCGACCAAGATCACCTTCATTAACGAAATCGCCGACCTTTCCGAGAAAGTCGGCGCAAACGTGCAGGAGGTCGCGCGCGGCATTGGCCTGGACAACCGCATCGGCACCAAATTCCTGCACGCGGGTCCCGGCTTCGGCGGCTCGTGCTTTCCGAAGGACACCAAGGCGCTGATCAAGATCGCGCAGGACTACGACGTATCCTTGCGCATCGTCGAATCCGTGCTGGCGGTCAACGAGAACCGCAAGCGCGCGATGGCGCGAAAAGTGAGCCAGGCGCTCGGCGGCTCGCTGCGCGGCAAGACCATCGCAGTGCTCGGCCTCACCTTCAAGCCCGACACCGACGACATGCGCGATGCGCCGTCGATCCCGCTGATCACCGGCCTGATCGACATGGGCGCGAAGGTCAAGGCCTTCGATCCCGTCGGCATGGAGCAGGCCAAGGGCGAACTGCCCAGCATCATTTATTGCGAGGATGCCTATTCCTGCGCGCAAGGCGCCGATGCAATCGTCATCGTCACCGAGTGGGTGCAGTTCCGCGCGCTCGATCTCGACCGGCTAAAGGCGACCATGGCGCAGCCGGTCGTCGTCGACCTCCGCAACATCTATCGCCCCGAAGAGATGGCTGCGGCCGGCTTCGTCTATGAGAGCATCGGGCGGTCGTCCCAGGCGTAGCAGGGCAGCAGAGCTCCGCAATTTTGCGCTCGCCTTATCCCGAGGCGAGCGCAACATCCTCCAATGCGCTATGGTCCGCCTGAACAGGGCTGCGGTGTTTTGCGCCGCCAGCCTCGCTGTCGCTACGGAGACGGTCATGACCGACGACACGCACACGATCCGGAGCGGCGGTCTCACCGCGATCATCAAGGCGCAAGGCGCCGAGCTGTGCTCGCTGAGGGACGGCGGCGGCGTCGAATTCGTCTGGCAGGCCGGGCCGGCCTGGCCGCGTCATGCGCCGCTGCTGTTTCCGATCGTCGGGCGTCTCGCCAATGACGAAATGCGGCACCGGGGCAAGACGTACCGGATGACCCAGCACGGCTTTGCGCGCGACAGCCGTTTTGTATGGGCGCAGCGCGGCGACAACGGCTGCACGCTGGTGCTCGAGGACAGCGAAGCGACGCGCGCGCTCTACCCGTTCGCGTTCCGGTTGGCTGTAACCTACGCACTCGACGCGGCCGGACTCGATGTGACGCTGAAGATCGTCAATACCGGCGAGGAGACATTGCCGGCTTCCGTCGGGGGCCATCCCGCCTTCAACTGGCCGCTTCAGCCCGGAATGTCCAAAACGGATTACGCGCTGACATTCACGAACGAAGAGCCAGGTCCGGTTCGCCGCGTCGATGGCGGACTGCTGCTCGCGGCAACGGATCCGAGCCCCGTCCAGGGCGCGGTGCTTCCTCTGTCGGAATCCCTGTTCACCAACGACGCCGTCATCTTGGATCGCATCAACAGCCATGCGGTCCGTTATGCGGCCGGACAGGGCGCCGGGCTTTGGCTCAGAATGTCATGGCGCGGCTTTCGCGAGCTCGGCGTCTGGTCAAAACCGACGGGCGCGCCGTTCCTCTGCATCGAGCCCTGGCGTGGCTATGCCAGCCCCGCCGACTTCGACGGCGAGTTCAGCGACAAGCCGGGCCTGATGCACATCGCAGCCGGCGCGGAAGAAGAGTTGTCGTACCGGATCGAGGTCGGATCGTCCTGAGGCGGTTCGTGCGCCGGCGCTGCGGCCGTTCGGCACCACGCCTGCGGTGGTGACGGGCTCCGCGCGCGTGGCCTTGGCCGTCGAAGCAGTCAGGCGATGCGCGAGATCCTGGGCGCGCCGCTCGATCAGGTGCCAGGTCGCGCGGTCGGCGACAAAGGACAGCGCGATGACCAGGTAGAGAGGATTGCGAGCCAGAACGGCTGTGTGATGCGCAGGAAGCGTTTACATGAACCAGCGGTTGAATCCCGAACCGGATGAGCGAGATTGTTGGTGCTGCGGCGGACAATACGAGCACGGCCCCGCACAACGATGCGCTCGGTGAGAAGTGTGGGGCAATTCATACTTATTACTGCAATACCGTGACCAATATTGTTCGGGCAGCATAACAAGCCTAGTATTCGGCGGGCAATTTCGGGGGCTCGAATAAGCCGTGAATGTTCGTTCACAGGACAGCGCATCGCGCGACGACCTGAATCTTCAGGTCGGATCAAACGCACACAGGACATCCAATACCGTGACTGATTCCGCGCTTCAGGAATTGCGTCCGGTCGGCCGCGAGCGGCTGATCGTCGTCGAGGACGATCCGGTGACGCGGACGATGCTGGTCGGTTACTTCAGCGAGAACAATTTCGACGTGGTCGGCGCCGGCTCCTGCGCGGAGTGCCGCCAGGCGCTGCGCGGGCGCGCGGACCTCGTCTTCCTTGATGTGCAGTTGCCCGATGGCGACGGCTTTGAGCTCGCCAAGGAGATCCAGGCGACCAGCAACGCGGGCATCATCTTCGTGACCCGCCGCGACACCGACGTCGATCGCATCCTCGGGCTCGAGATTGCCGGCGATCACTACGTCACCAAGCCGATCAATCTGCGCGACCTGCTCGCGCGCGCACGCAGCGTGCTGCGGCGTCGCTCGATCGACCGCAAGGCGGCGCGCAATCACAATTCGATCGCGTTCGGCGACTGGATCATCGACCTGACGCGGCGCGAGCTGCTCGGCAGCGACGGCAAGCCGGTGGCGCTGACGCGCGCCGAATTCGACCTGCTCGCGGCCCTCGTCGGCGCCGACGGACGGCCGCTCAGCCGCGACTATCTGATCGAAGTCGTCAGCAACCGCCAGGCCGAGGTCGACATCCGCACGGTCGATGCGCTGGTGGCGCGACTGCGCCGCAAGCTGGTCGGCAGCGGCACGCCCGTGATCGCGACCGTCACCGGCGTCGGTTACAAGCTCGCGCTCAGCGAGCGGCTCTAGGCGAGGCGCCAGCGAGCCGGTCGTCGACCGCATAGAGCGTGCAGGTCGGCGACCATTTCATGCAGGCCGCGAGCGAATCGCGTTGCGCGTCATCCGCCGTGTTGCGCCCCGAACGCCAGCCGTAACCGCCATTGGGTGATACCGCAAAAGCCTTGTGCGGCATCGTGCTGGCGAGATAGCGCGAGAATTCGGCGCGCGCTGCGTCGTTGAAGCCGCTTGGCGAAGGCAGCGGATCGGGCGGGCTCAGGATGTCGTGGCCGAGCCCGCGCTCGCGCAGGAAGGCGTCGACGAGCGGCGTCCATTGCGGGCGGCCCACCACCGAATAGAGATAGTGGCCGTCGTCGCCGTAGGGCGGCGCCGCAACGAACTTTGCGTTGCCGCCATTGCCGCGAAATCCGTCATAGAGGCGGCCTGCCAGATCAGGGCCGAAGAACAGGTCGTTGGTCGCATAGACCCACAGCATCGGCACCCGCGAGGTCTTGCCGAAGCTGGCGAAGGCCTGCACCAGCCCAACCGGATTGCAGACGTCGTCATCGTCGCGCGAGCCGCGGCCGCCGGCAAAGCTGATCGCGGCGACGAGACCGGCCGGCGCCTGCGCCGTCAGCGCGACGGTGGCGAGCCCGCCCGCGGAGTGGCCGGCCGCGATCATGCCTGATGTCGTGACGTCGGCTCTCCGCGCCATCGCATCGATCGCGGCGCGTAAGTCAGCGACCGCGACGGCTGCCGCCGGCAGATAGGCGGCGTTGGCGCAGCCGCCGACGCTATCGACGCGCCCGCCGGGCGAGGTGCCGTAGCCGCGCCGCATCACGACCAGCGCGGCAAAGCCGCGCCGGGCATATTCGAGCGCAATGCCGTAATATTTGTGCGCCGACATCGTCGCACGATCGTCGAAGTCGCGCGGCGAGCCGTGGCTTAGCAGCGCGAGCGGATAACGCTTCGTCCCCGTCGGGCGAACCAGGAACGCCTCCAGCCCCTGCGGCCCCGCCTCCGTCATCGGGATGCGTAGGTCCTCGGTGTAGAATTCCGCGGCGCGCGCCGGCGTCGCCGCGACAAGCCAGGCAATCAGCAGAGGCGGGAGCTTGCGTGAAAGAGGAGCCATGGACGATTCGATGAGCCTCGATAGCACCGACCATAGCATGATCCCGGGAATGCGCCGCCGGCCGTGCGCCCAACGCCGCAGGCGCCAATCCATCACCGTCATGCTGAGGTTTGCGCGATCAGGGCCCGGTGAGCTGCATCGATTCGAGTCCAATCCCCAATTGACGCGTGTCCGAGCTGAGGCCCAACTCGGCTGGAGATCGCGGCTCCGAGATCCTGAACTCCAGATTGAGAAGTCCATACGCGCCTGAGAGATTCGACGGGATGACGATCCGCTGCACCCCGCGCCAGGTGGCGGGACGACACGTCCAGGATGACAACTGCCGGCCCTCCGCCAGGCAGGTCACCTCCAGTTCGCGGCCGCCCTCGATGAACGAGCGATAGCCAAGATCAATTTGAATCGGGGCGTTGTGATGCGGGCCGACCGAAACGTGCAACGACGCCTGTGGCTGGATGGACCATACTCCCCACTGCTCCGGCTCCCCCCAGCCAGCGCCGAGCGTCACTTGACCGGCTTGGCCGATGCCGAACAACAAGCGTTCACCCGCTTGCAAGGGCTTGCCGGCAAGTTCCTGCGCCGTGGGCTCCTGATCATGAAAACCCAGGGCGCGCATCGCGTGACCATGGCGGCGCCAAAACAAGAGATGCAATTCGGGAGACATATCGTCGATCCATCCGCCGGTTCGCCCTTTGGAGAAAAACTTCGAGTCGAGCTTGTGAAGTTCCTCGAACGTGGGCGGGCCTCTCAAGCCGGTTTCCGCCAGGGATAGACCCGCCGCGGCCGTGGCCCGCCGCAGCTCATCAATCGGATTGGCGATAAGGTCATCGAAGCGAACCATGACTGTAGAGGTTTTCCGTTGGCGCCACGCGAGGACGTTGCCGCTCCATCCGCCATAGGATTCGGACGACTCGATCAGGCGCCGCAGGAGGCCGGTGAAATCCTGGCCGCCGGCGTCATATCCGGAGTTAAGCAGGAACCTGGCATAGGAAACGACCGCATCCCGACCGTCCCGAACAAGGTAGATCGCCGGATAGTCCTCCTGCGGCATCTCATGGGTTTTGACGATGTGCGTGCCGGTGTCCCGAGCGAGCTCCGGGAGGGGGGTGCCAAGGCTCGCCTCCCCAATGAAGTTTTCGAAGTCTCTCCGGGGCGGGAAGGGCTCATGAAAATCGTAGGTGGAGAGGCCGCAGAGTGTCTTCAGCAGCACGCGAAAGAAAGTATTGCCGGATCTCGGATAGGAAGCGAGCCAAACAAGCATTTTGCGTTCTTATGGTTATAGCTATTTCCTGGCCCAAACTACGACGGGGGTGGTTCTGGTGATCGATCCGCGCGCTGCTGCGCGCCGGCGGCGGCAACGGCGAACAAGTCTATCTCGACTTTTCGTCCCCTCGTCGTGATGGGTAGCTGCACGATCGCCGCTCCGTCGGTCCACCGCCAGCTCCGCTTGCGATCTCGCTCGAGCATGTGAAAGCCGGCGTGCAACGAGGGGTCGTCGAGCGGCAGCTTGACGCCGTCGATCTTGATCATCGTGATGGCCGCGCCGAGTTGCCTGTCGTCGTTTGGCGCGAATGCCTTCTCGCTCAGGAGGCGCAGCACGCCGACATGGGCAGGCACGCTGAAGGTATGAAGCCCCGGCTTGTTCAGATGAATGTCGAGAATCTCCTGGTGTTCGTCGCGAATGGCCTCCGTCGTCGGGCCGAACCATGCGCCGGCATGGCTCAGCAGACGCTGCTTGTTGTCGAGCCCAACGCACCAGTTGGCATGGAAGATGAAGGGGCCCTGGGTGTCCAGCATGGGCACCGGCGGCGGCACGCCGCGAAACTGCAGCGCCTGGTACAATCGGCCAGTCGGAAACAGACTTTCCGGGAGCGCGAAGACACTGGCGAAATAGCGCGGAGTTTCCAGCAGGATGTCACGAAACAGCGTCTGGTCGGCCTGCTTCAGGGCTTCCCCGACGTTCCGGGCGATGTGGAGGTCGATCAGTTCGATCGTCTCAGCCGTCGCCTTGAGGGCGAAAAATCCCAGGCAGAAGTGCGATGGAAACTGCGCGTAGGGTTCGATCTGGCAGGCCCACGGATAGCGCTCCAGCACGTCTGACAGATACGGTAGGGGATTTCGCAACCATGCCACATCGGCATCGGCGCACACGACATTGCTGCCTTCCGACAGAAGAATGCGAAGAACCGGGAAACGGTAGGTCAAAAGAACGTTGAATTCGGCGGTGTCCCATTCGACATAGTCATTCGGAATGTCGTCCGGCGACACATCGACCATTTGTTCGAGGATGCGGGTTCTCGCCGCAAAGGCCTTTACGATCGGGCCCAGCTTGCGTTCGGAACTGGCAGGAAAGACGACCTGCACCCGATCAGGGTCGATCCCGCATTGCCTGATTCCGGCCAGGGCATTGTTGACAAACTCGGCCATCGCAGATGTTGCAAAGAGAAAGATCGTCCAATCGGTCGACCTGCGGGCATCGTTCTCCTGCTCGCAGTCTCTGACCTCCTGCCGCGGACGTGCAGCCTCGATCGCCCGCGGAAGAGCAGCCGGTTGAACAGAGTTCGCGCGCACCTTTTGAATGATGAACGCCAGTTCAGAGCGCTGCATGATGATCGGTCGATAGAACATCACGACCTGAAAAAACGGGAGCCACCACCATGCCGCAGACGTGCCGGCGAGTTGCAGGGCGGCGGACATCGGAAACCACAACACGTAGAACATCTCATTGGTGAACGGAACAATCCTGCGTGTCGTGGCCGCCTCGGACGTCAGCGCAAACGTGTCGCCCGAGACGAAGCGGATCGTTTCCAGGGCGCAATAGATCGACAGAGCGACGGCGGCGAGCGGGCATGATCGATAGATCACCGCGACCAGCGCGCAACTGATCGGAAGCTCGACACAAAGATTGAACCCGGTCAGGAAGCGCATGATCGGGTACGATCCGGTCCCCGTCGCAAAAGTACTGGTACCGCCGCGCAGGTCGCTTTCGCGATCAAGCACCTGATGATGCAGGATGCCCTTCAGTCCGAGCGCGGCAGCCCACAGGACCGCGAGGATCGCAAAGCCGAAGTGTCCCGCCGGTGCACCGTTGTCCAGAACGTTGAAGATCGAAAGAGCAAGCAAGGTCGGCGTAACGTGCGAGCCCAGGACGTCACAGGCGACGCCGAGCAGGCCTCTTTCCTTCAATCGCACGACAGGCAGGGAATACAGTGTCGGCCAAAGGTAGTTCATCGCCAGCAGCAGAAGCGCGCTGTCCGAGTAATCGACCACGAGTGCCGGAACGAAGCCGGCGCATAGGAAGGTGACGCACAGGAGCACGCGTCCGGTCCAGCCGATTTGCGCCATCGCGTTGTGCTTGCCCGACTTCAAGTCGGATTGAACGTCGAAGATGTCGTTGACGATATGACCGTAGATCGCGGCGCAGCAGACCGAAAGGAGGTAGCAGACGAGAAGCGGAATGGCGGTGTGGGCGTCGAGGGCTTCCAGAAGGATCGCAACGTACGCAACGGACAACAGCGGCGGAATCTTCGAATGCCACCAATTGTCGACCCTTGCGAAGCCGGCGAGGCGGGGAAAGGCTGCCATCGTCATCATGATATCTTTATCTTCGCAGCCAAGAACGTTCCATGCTGGCCGAGGCGATGGGCCGGAGGGCGCGCGCAGTCCCTAAATCGGGGTTGAATCTACGCCGCTCCGTCTTTGCCTTTTTCGCGTCGCCAGAAGGGCGGGCCGACCTTGCCAGCCTTCGAATGCCGGTGGGTAGCGGACAACCGCGACGGACTCGAAGTGTTTTTCAAACTGCTCCACCATGAACTCGACGTTGGGCGCGATCAGGTTTGCATGCACCTTGCGACCGTCATTCTCGACGTAGCTCCAGAGAATGCCGGTGATCATGACCTTGCCGGCGTTCGGGCTTGCGGCCTGATAGGGCAGGTTGACGCCGGTGATCAACCGGGGGTCCGCGAGAGGCACGAAGCACGTCCCTTCCGGCGCCGTCCAGGACGCCAGATTTTCGATCAGCCGTGTCAGGTCCCGGACCGTGTCGACCAGGCTGTAAGCGTACCACATGCATGACACGAGACCCCAATGGTCCGTCCAATCCGGACGGGGCTCGCGGTAATCATGCTCCGCAAAGAAGGCACCCGGATTCGAACTGCGCGCCCGTCGCAGCATGGCGGGTGAAAGGTCGATGCCGGCTCGATCGATCTCGGGAAATTGCCGCAGGAAGTAGCCGGTTCCGCACGCGACATCGAGCCAGTTTGTGCCGGGACCGAGCAGGCTGCGCAGCAGTTCGATCTCGTGTTGGCTATCCGACCGGGTGAGGTCCGACAGAAGGAATTCCTCCTCATAGGAGGAGGCGTAGTCATCGTCGTAAAGCCGGATGATGTCTTCGCGGTTCATGCGTCCGTCCTGATTGTAGTCCCGCTTGAAATGGGCCGTCGGGACATGCGTCCCGGGACGCCCTTCATATCCTCAGCAATCCTGATTTGAAGCTCCAGTGTAACAGAAGCTGCTTGATCAAATAGGGACGCAGCGCGCGGTAAATCTCCCGTTGGGACGGTGCGAAGCCCAGATGCTGCTGCCGCAGCCGCTGCATCTCCGCGTAGCCGACATCGTATTCGCTCGACGTCTTTTGCGCATCGTGCACACGAAAGCAGGCGAGAAATCTCGGCAGTCTTGCCAGTTTGAAGCCGGCGTTCTGCGCGCGCAACAGGAAGTCCCAATCGAGCGCGTATTGGAAACTCTCGTCCAGCGGTCCGACCTTTTCCCAGACGCGGCGGCGCCAGAACATGGTCTCCTGCGGAATGTAGCCGGCGAAACGCAGCGCTTGCGGGTCATGAGCAGGCAGGACACGGCGCGGCCGATCTCAAGGCCATCCCTGTCGATGAAGATCCGATGCCCATAAACAATATCGACGTCCGGCCGCGTCTGGAAAGCGTTCGCGACATAGGCAAGGGTACCTGGCAGCAGGGTGTCGTCGCTGTTGAGGTAACCCATGATGTCGAAATCGTTCCCAGCGAAGCCCAAATTGATTGCGTGAGCCTGTCCGTTGTCGGGTTCGCTTCGCCAGCTCAATCGATCGCCGTATTTCTTCAGAAGGGCGACAGTGTCGTCAGTCGAGATGGCGTCCTGAACATGATAGGCCAGATTCGGATATCCCTGCTCCAGCACGCTGTTGATGGTCGCTGCCAGATAACGGGCGTAGTTGTAGGTCGGCGTCACGATTCCGATCCGGGGGGCGCTCGCCGGAGGAATGTTGACGTCGAAGGGCGCAGTCAATTTGAGCGGCCGCGGCGAATGCTGCTCGAAGGTCCAGATCGGCGGACGAACCCAGGGCCTTCTCTGCGTGGTCCTCGCTTTGGAATAGGCCTTGGCCAAGCGGTCGTGCGCGGCTTCCAGCGTTGCCACGCGGGACTCGATATTCTTCAGGCTCTCCAGGATCTGGCGGTTCAGCTCATCCACGGCCTGGTTTCCCGTCGTGCAAGGCCATCTCCCTCAATCAGCCCGGTATCCCTAAGCGCCGCGTGTACCGCAGATGGTGACTGTGCGGAACAGCCTACAGGTTGCGCGGGTTGTTGTTGGCGGAGAGGTGGCCGGCTATGGTGCGCCGCAGCTTTACGACAGGACGAGGATATTTCAGTGGCTGATGTTCATCCCGCGGCGGGTAAAGTGGTCTCGCCGGACGCGCTCGCCAACATTCCGCGGCTCGTGACCGCCTATTTCGCCAACAAGCCGGACGCGTCCGACCCGGCGCAGCGGGTTGCGTTCGGCACCTCCGGCCATCGCGGTTCCTCGCTCAAGAACAGCTTCAACGAGGGGCACATCCTCGCGACCACGCAGGCCATTTGTGACTACAGAAAGGAAAAGGGGCTGACCGGTCCGCTCTTCATCGGCATCGACACCCACGCGCTGGCCGAGCCGGCGCTCGCCAGCGCCGTCGAGGTCTTTGCGGCCAACGGCGTCGACATCATGATCGACAAGGACGGCGGCTACACGCCGACGCCGGTGATCTCGCACGCGATCCTGACCTACAACAAGGGCCGCACCTCGGGCCTTGCTGATGGCGTCGTCGTCACGCCCTCGCACAATCCGCCTGAAGACGGCGGCTACAAATACAATCCGCCGCATGGCGGCCCAGCCGACACCGATGTCACGGGCGTGGTCGAGAGGCGCGCCAATGCCTATCTCGCCGATGGCCTGAAGGGCGTCGCTCGCATGGATTATGCGAAGGCGAAGAAATCCGCGAACGTCCACGCCTACGACTTCATCACGCCCTACGTTGCCGATCTCGGCAACGTCGTCGATCTCGACCTGGTCAAATCCGCCGGCATCAATATCGGCATCGATCCGCTCGGCGGCGCCGCCGTGCATTACTGGCATCCGATCATCGAGCGTTACGGCCTCAAGGCCACCGTGGTGAACGAGGCGATCGACCCGACCTTCCGCTTCATGACGGTGGACTGGGACGGCAAGATCCGCATGGACTGCTCCTCGCCCTACGCGATGGCGAGCCTGATCGCGATGCGCCACCGTTTCGACGTCGCCTTCGCCAACGACACCGATGCTGACCGCCACGGCATCGTGACGCGCACGAATGGCCTGATGAATCCGAACCATTATCTTGCGACGGCGATCTCCTATTTGTTCGCGCACCGCCCGAACTGGAGCAAGGACGCCGCGATCGGCAAGACCGTGGTATCGAGCTCGATCATCGACCGCGTCGCGAAAAAACTCGGCCGCAAGCTGGTCGAAACGCCGGTCGGCTTCAAATGGTTCGTCGACGGCCTCCTCAGTGGCGGCTTCGGTTTTGGTGGCGAGGAGAGTGCAGGGGCCTCGTTTCTGCGCCGCGACGGCGGGGTGTGGACCACCGACAAGGACGGCATCATTCTCGGCCTGCTCGCAGCCGAGATCATGGCGAAGACCGGCCGCGATCCGAGCCAGGTCTTTGGCGATCTCACCGCCGAGCTCGGCGTGCCCCATTACGCGCGCATCGACGTCGCCGCCACCACGCCGCAAAAGAACATTTTGAAATCCGTCACGCCCGAGCAGCTCGGCCTCAAGGATCTCGCCGGCGATCCCGTCCGCGCCACCTTGAGCAAGGCGCCCGGCAACGGCCAGCCCTTCGGCGGCATCAAGGTCGAGACGGACTACGGCTGGTTCGCCGCGCGTCCCTCCGGCACGGAGGATGTCTACAAAATCTACGCGGAGAGTTTCCGCAGCACCGAGCACCTGAAGCGGATTCAGGAAGAGGCGCAGGCCGGGCTGAAGAAGGTGTTCGGGGCGTGAGCACAATATTTAGTTCAGAATGTATACAGCAAGAATGCGAAAGGTAATTAAGTAGGGTAATGCTGGGCTTGAATCATTCTCCTCCTCCGCTATTGTATACACAACGTATCCATAAGCCTTTGGGAGATCGCCCGGTGACAAAGCCCTTCCCCATGAACGCCTGGTACGCCGCCGCCTGGGATGCCGAGGTGAAGCCGGCGCTGTTGCCGCGCACCATCTGCGGCAAGCACGTCGTGATGTACCGCAAGGCTGACGGCTCCGTGACCGCACTCGAGGACGCCTGCTGGCATCGCCTGGTGCCGCTGTCCAAGGGACGGCTCGAAGGCGATACCGTCGTCTGCGGCTATCACGGCCTGAAATACAATGCGCAGGGGCGCTGCACCTTCATGCCCTCGCAGGAGACCATCAACCCGTCGGCCTGTGTCCGCGCCTATCCCGTGGTCGAGCGTCACCGCTACATCTGGCTCTGGATGGGCGACCCCGCGCTTGCCGATCCCGCGCTGGTGCCCGACATGCACTGGAATCACGATCCCGCCTGGGCTGGCGACGGCAAGACCATCCGCGTCAATTGCGACTACCGCCTTGTGCTCGACAATCTCATGGACCTCACCCACGAGACCTTCGTGCACGGCTCGTCGATCGGCAATGATGCGGTCGCCGAAGCGCCGTTCGACGTCACCCATGGCGAGAAGACGGTGACGGTGACGCGCTGGATGCGCGGCATCGAGGCGCCACCGTTCTGGGCGAAACAGCTTGGCAAGTCCGGCCTCGTCGACCGCTGGCAGATCATCCGCTTCGAGGCTCCCTGCACCATCGCGATCGACGTCGGCGTCGCGCCGACCGGCACCGGCGCGCCGGAAGGCGACCGCTCGCAGGGCGTCAACGGCTTCGTGCTCAACACCATCACGCCCGAAACCGAAAAGACCTGCCATTATTTCTGGGCCTTCGTCCGCAACTACCAGATCGGCGAGCAGCGCATCACCTCCGAGATCCGCGACGGTGTCTCCGGCATCTTCCACGAGGACGAGCTGATCCTCGAAGCGCAGCAGCGCGCGATGGACGAGAACCCCGATCGCATCTTCTACAACCTCAACATCGACGCCGGCGCGATGTGGACGCGCAAGCTGATCGACAAGATGGTGGCGAAGGAAAACCCGCCGCAACACCTTCAGGCCGCGGAGTAGGATATGGCCGAGCGCGAGGTCGACCGCTCCGTCTCGCAGACCGTGAAGGCGCAGCTCGCGCTGCGCGACCAGATCCTGTCCGGGTCGTTGCGCCCCGGCGAGCGCATCTCCGAGCTTCAGGCGGTGGAGACGACGGGTGCCTCGCGCACGCCGGTGCGCATGGCGCTGGTGCGGCTGGAGGAAGAGGGCTTGCTGGAGGCGATCCCCTCCGGCGGCTTCATGGTGAAGGCGTTTTCGGAGCGCGACATCTCCGATTCCATCGAGCTGCGCGGCACGCTGGAAGGCCTCGCCGCGCGCTTCGCGGCCGAGCGCGGCGTGTCAGCACGCGAGCTCGAACCGCTGAAGGAATGTCTCGCCGCGATCGAGGAATTGCTGCGTCAGGTGCCGATTTCGGTCGACGCCTTCTCGTCCTATGTCGCGCTGAACGCGCGCTTCCACGCCCTGCTCACCGAATTGTCGCGCAGCCCGCCCTTGATCCGGCAGATCGAC
The DNA here is from genome assembly GCF_049993385.1 of Bradyrhizobium sp. McL0616. Lineage (NCBI taxonomy): Bacteria > Pseudomonadati > Pseudomonadota > Alphaproteobacteria > Hyphomicrobiales > Nitrobacteraceae > Bradyrhizobium > Bradyrhizobium sp. McL0616. The sequence continues at coordinate 7,054,535 of NZ_CP188255.1, read as the reverse complement.
CGCGCCTCGGCGTTGCCGTTTGCCTCCCCAAGCGGCTTCGTGATGGCGCAGTCGGCGCTGCCCGAGGCGCAGCAGATCCTGATCATCGGCCAGGAGCACCACCGCGTCGTCATCGACGCGATCGAGAATCGCGAAGGCGCGCGCGCCGAGGCCGTCATGCGCGAGCATGCGCGGCTCGCCGTGCGCAATCTTCGGCTCGCGCTGCGCAACCGGACCCATCTCGACCTCCTGCCGGCGCTCGCGCTGATCAAGACCGCAACCGACTGAGGGCAGTCACCATGCGCTTCATCGAAACCTGGACCCCTGCGACGCTGGTCTCGACGCGCGATCTTTCGCCGGGCATTCGCGAATTCCTGATTTTGCCGGATCAGTTCGACGGCGCCGCCTATCCGGTCGGTAGCCACATCAATGTCAGCGTGACCATCGACGGCCAGCCGGAGACGCGGTCCTATTCGCTGGTCGGTGAAGCCTCGCCGCGGGGCTTGCGGATCGCAGTGGGCCGGGCCGAGGATTCCCGCGGCGGCTCGCGCTATATGTGGCAGCTCGCGCCGGGCGCGCGGCTCGACATCACGAAGCCGGCGTCGCTGCTCGCCGTCGACTGGGCGCGCGAAAACTATTGTCTGATCGCCGGCGGCATTGGCATCACCCCGATCCTCGGTGCCGCGCAGGCGCTGGCGCGGCGCGGGGCTGATGTCACGCTGCATTATGCCGTGCGCTCGCGCGGCGAGGCCGCTTATCTCGACGACCTCACCGAGGCGCTAGGTCAGCGGCTGGCCGTTCATGCGAGCGATGAAGGCAAGCGGCTCGATCTCGACGCCCTGTTTGCCTCAGTGCCGAAAGGCGCGCTGGCGCTGTTCTGCGGCCCAATGCGGATGCTCGATGCCGCCCGCCACGCCTGGGTCGGCGCTGGCCATCTGCTTCCCGATCTCCGCTACGAGACCTTCGGCTCCAGCGGCACGCTGCCGACCGAAGCTTTTCGCGTGCGCCTGATGGGCTCTGAAGTCGAGCTGGAAATTCCGCGCGAGCGCTCGATGCTCGACGTGCTCAATGCCAGCGGCCACGACGTGATGTACGACTGCAAGCGCGGCGAATGCGGCCTCTGCGCCATCGACGTGGTCGAAGTCGACGGCGAGATCGATCATCGCGACGTCTTCTTCAGCGACCATCAAAAGCAAAGCAACCAGAAGATCTGCGCCTGCGTCTCCCGCGCGCGGGGCACCATCACGGTGGACACGCTGCTCCGGGCGGATGCGGTCTGACCGGGTGCAATGCGTGCCCTCATACGATCAACCCGCGAAGCCATGCCTTGCTCGCTCCGGCCTCGGGAGCGGACGGGTTCAGTTCGCGCAAGCTAGTCGGTTAAGGGGCCATGAGCGGTCGTGAGCAGTGTGACCCGGGCCAGTCGATCCTTGTCGCCCCAGTCGCCGGGCGCTACGATGAGGCCGGCGATCGCGACTGCGTCACTATCGCGGGTGCACGCTGGGATTTGTGAGGCCGAGAGCAACATCATGACCAGAGGCCTGGCAGTTCTGGGGTCGGCGGTCTTTTTTCTGATTGCCCCCACGACGGTGGCCGGTGTCGTGCCGTGGTGGATTTCGCAATGGCGTCTGCAAGCGCCGTTCTTCGATCTCCAGCTTATCCGATGGTTCGGCGTGGTTCTGATCCTGCTCGGCATTCCGGTGTTGGTCGAAACCTTCACACGATTTGCGCTGCAAGGCGGCGGCACGCCAGCGCCGGTTGAACCACCGCAACATTTGGTGATCACCGGCCCCAATCGTTATGTCCGCAATCCGATCTATCTTGCCCTAGTGGCGATTGTACTCGGCCAAGGACTGATCCTCGGAAACGCAAGGCTTCTGGTCTACGGCGCGCTACTGTGGATCGGCTTCCACATCTTCGTTCTGGCTTATGAGGAGCCGACGCTGCGTGGGGGATTTGGAGCGGAGTACGACACCTATTGCGCCAACGTGTCGCGCTGGTTGCCACGCTTGCCCGGCTCTACGTCGGCGTCGTCCTGATCGACCGCGATTGCGAGTGGGTCCAAAGGCGGAAGTGGTGCTGTGTCTCGTTTCGATTAATCTGTCGCCCACGTCGATGCGATACCGGCTAGCTCCGTAGTGACCGGCACATTGCAACTATCTCCTGCGGTTCAGGCCGGGTGCGATAATCTGCATCGACATGAGCGTAGGCAACACTGCCGGAGCGATCGATCACGAATGTCCCGGGCACAGGAAGTATCCATCGCCCATCGGCATTTCGTTTCTCGAGATCAAGGCCGGAGCTCTTCAGCACGTTTTTGGCAGCATCATTCATTTCAAAGGTGAGGCCGTACTGTTCGGCGACCTTGCCACCATGATCGATTAGGACCGGAAATCTCGCGTCTTCGGCGCTGGCATCGTCACCGGAAGCTGGTGCGGCCTCCGGTGAGACCGCAATCAAAGCGGCGTTGGCGTCGGACAGCTGCGATCGAACCTCGAGCAATCCGCGGAGATAGAGATTGCAGTAGGTGCACCAGGTGCCGCGATAGAACACGACGACCAGTGAGCCGTACTCGCCAAGGGCAAGATGCTCCCCCAGACTCCACATTCCGCCCTCTGCCATTGGCAGCGAAAAGTGCGGTGCCTTGTCGCCGACACCGATGGCGTTGGTCCTCGCGCTCAAAGCCTTTGTAGCGGGGCCTATCTGGCCTCCGAACAGGACATTGGATTGCTCGACGCCTCGTCGTGCGATCAGCTTTTCGGTGAACTGGGCAAGGGAAGCTGCGAGAGGGACGGCAGGCCGCGTGCGAGCACCTTCTTCGCTCATTTTTCCCGCTCCCTTGGCTATTTCCAGCCGCGTACGGCCAGCATACACGAGTTGCCCGGAATGAGCTATCCTGAGTCAGCCTTCAACTTAGCGTCGCGTGGCTGCTAGCGGGTCCCCGCCAAATCCGCCAAGGGGTCAAAAGGCGAAACGCCGGGGTTGCCTGCGTAAGTCTGCTTCACCCGCTAGAATCGGACCTCCCCGCGTCTACGAGTCTACGCCCTACGCCGCGTAGGTCGCCCGAAATTTCTTCGTGTCGAGCAGCGCCAGAACCTGCTCGGCCGACACCGGCCGGCTGATGAGATAACCCTGCACTTCCTCGCAACTGATCTGCCTCAGATATTCGAGCTGATCGGCGGTCTCGACGCCTTCGGCGACCACGCCGATGCGCAGGTCGCGCGCCAGCGAGATCACCGATTTCACGATCGCGGCGCAGTCCGGCTGCACCAGCATGTCGCGGATGAAGGACTGGTCGATCTTGATGCGGTTGAACGGCAGCTTGCGCAGGTAAGTCAGCGACGAGAACCCGGTGCCGAAATCATCTAACGCCACCGTGGCGCCGAGCTGCAGCAGCGCACTCAGGATCGACGCGGCCGAGCCGTATTTCGACAGCAGCATCGATTCCGTGATCTCGATCTCGAGCCGTTGCGGGGCGACCTTGGCGTCGGCGAGCGCCTGCACGATGGTCTGGAGGATGCCGGCGTTGTGAAACTGCGCCGCGGAGAAATTCACGGCGACGCGGATCTCTTCGGGCCAGTCCGCCAGTGTCGCGCAGGCACGCCGGATCACCCATTCGCCGATCTCGTGGATCAGCCCGGTCTCCTCGGCGATCGGAATGAACTCGCTCGGCGGCACCAGTCCGCGCGAGGGATGCTGCCAGCGAAGCAGCGCCTCGAAGCCGGTGATCTTGTTGTCGTCGAGATCGAGGAACGGCTGGAACACCAGGAACAGCTCGTCACGCGCGATCGCGCCTTCCAGGTCCGTCTGCAGCGCCTTGCGGTCGCGCGAGGCCTTGTCGTCGGCTTGCTCGAAGAAGCAGACCGTGCCCGGTCCCGCCTTCTTGGCGCGATAGAGCGCAGTGTCGGCGTTCTTCATGATGTCGAGCTGCGTGTTGCCGTCGCGCGGCGCCAGCACGATGCCGACGCTGGTTGCGCCAACGATCTCGCAGCCCTCGATCAGGAACGGTTCGGTGAAGGCCGCAACGAAGCGCTCCGCGATATCGAGCGCATCCTCGGGCCGCGCCAGATTGGCCATCACCAGCGCAAACTCGTCGCCGCCGATGCGGGCGACATGCTCGGCCGCGCGGGTGCAGCGTTGCAGCCGGCTTGCGACCTGGACCAGGAATTCGTCGCCGGCGGGATGGCCGAATTTGTCGTTGACCTCCTTGAAGCGATCGAGGTCGAGCAGCAGCACGGCGAATTCCTCGCCGGAGAGCGCGAGCCGCTTCAGCGCGGCATCGAGCGTCTCGTTGAAGGCAAAACGATTCGGCAAATGGGTCAGCGGATCCTGCCGGACCGTGCGCTCGGCGTCGATCTGCCGCATCACGCGCCGCGCGAAGGCGAAGGAATTGACGAACACGGCGCGCAGCAGCACGCTGCCGTAGACCACTACCAGCACCGCCATCAGCACATAGGCGGGATCGCCGTCCTGGCCGAGGCAGATCGCGATGCCAATGAAGATGGGCGTCGTGAATGCGATGGCCGCGATCGGGATGGTGGCGAAGGCCAGCGCGCCGCCGGCCAGCATGCCGGAGCAGAGGCAGGTGATGACGAGCTGTCCGCCGGTGGCAGCGTTCGCGAAGAAGGCAACCGGCACGATGCCCCAGGCAGCGCCGAGGACGAAGGCATTGCGCACCAGCCGATGCATGGCCCGGCGGGAGACGAATTGCGGTTTGGTGATGCGCCGCGAGGCGTGGGATTGCAGGCCGAACACGATCGCCGCGCCGGCGACGACGACCGCCCAGGCCAGCGCAAATGTCCCGTCCGGCGAATTCCACAGCGCGACCGCGAGCACGGCGGCGTTGCAGGCATTGGCGAGCATGATGCCGACGGAATAGCCGAGCACGAGCGACATCTGTTCGGCGCGGATATGGCCGGCAACGGCTTCGTCGGTTGCGGGGCCGCCGAACGCCGACAGATCGCCGGCGAACAGCCGCGCGAAATAGCTGGTCAGTTGTGTCCGCATTCCAAAGCCTAGTATGGCCGTGTTTGTCCAGCCCGGTCCGGAGAATTCGCCGCAAACCTTTGACGAACTATGAATTATCCCCGCGATGCGGCATCGCCGCGACCACTTCCGCGTGTGGAACCCGCGGTATCGATAACAAATCGATACAAATGCGGTGCGCGCGTTACGGCTGTAACCGGCAGCGGAATGTTTGCCACAGTCTCCGCTGTCACCCGCAAACGTGGCGCATCCGGTACGCCGTGGCTTATCGGTTCAATCACCAGCGCTGGTGGAATACTGGATCGCCCGCTTTCGCGGGCGATGACACCTATGTCCAGGAGGCGCGCTCACCGCCCGATTTGCTTCGGATCGTAATAGAACCGCTCTTCGATCAGCTGATCGCCCCGCCATGTCTGCCACGCAATTTCATCCAGCGTTCGCGTCAAGCCTTCGGCATTGGTGAACCTGAAGCTCCAGCGCGTCGCGACATGGTCGCCCTCGATCATACTCGGCCCCATGCGGACAGCCTTGACCTCCTTCGACGCCGCGAGCACGCCGCGCTCCTTGGCGACGAGGTTGTCGCGGCCGAACGTCGGCGCGGCGTTGTTCTCATAGGTTACGGCATCGGGCGTATAGAATTGCTCGATGGCGCCGATGAAGTCACCGGCCTCCAACCGCTTTGCAAAGGCTTCGACGATGTCACGGCTCGGCATGGATCACCTCACGATTAAAACCGACTGATAGTCGGTAAATACCGACCGATAGTCGAAAAGTCAACTGGCTGTCTCGGCTGAATTCGATTAGACGAGATGCATGGCGAAACAGGCGGAGCGGCGGGCCGCAACATCGGAGGCGATCCTGGCGGCGGCGCGGCGGCTGTTCGGGACGCATGGCTTTGCCGCCACCACCATGGACGAGATCGCCGAGGCCGCCGGCGTCGCCAAGGGCGCGGTCTATCATCACTTCAAGACCAAGGAGGCGGTGTTCGAAGCCGTGTTCGATGCCGTCTCGCGCGACCTCGTCGCCGAGATCGACAGCACTACGCGCGCCGAGAAGGACGTGCTGGCCGCGATGGTTGCCGGCACCCAGCATTATTTTGCGGCGACCGCCAAGGGCCCGACCGGCCAGATCATCCTGCGCGACGGCCCGGCCGTGCTCGGCTGGGAGCGCTGGCGTGAGATCGACGCGCAGCATTTTGGCGGCAAGATGCCGCGTGCGCTCTCGGTGGCGATGGAAGCTGGCCTGATCGCGCGGCAGCCGGTCGAGCCGCTGGCGCGCCTGCTGCTCGGCGCGGTGACGGAGGCCGCCGTCGCCTGCGCCGGACGCACGGATATCGCAAGGGCGGGCGCGGAATATGCCCGTGCGTTCAAGTCGCTGGTCGAGGCGCTGCGACTGCGCGCATGATTATGCTAGTGACGAACTGGAAACGCCCACGCCAACAAGAAGAACAGTAGCGCATGAACGCAAATTCCTCCCTCACGCCGTCCGACTCTGAGTTCGACTACATCATCGTCGGCGCCGGCTCCGCCGGCTGCGTGCTCGCCAACCGGCTGTCGGCGAATGGCAAGCACAGCGTGCTGCTGCTCGAGGCCGGCCCGAAGGATTCCAATATCTGGATCCACGTCCCGCTCGGCTACGGAAAGCTATTCAAGGAAAAGACCGTCAACTGGATGTACCAGACCGAGCCGGAGCCCGAGCTGAAGGGCCGCCAGGTGTTCCAGCCGCGCGGCAAGACGCTGGGCGGATCGAGCTCTATCAACGGCCTGCTCTATGTGCGCGGCCAGCACGAGGACTATGACCGCTGGCGCCAGCACGGCAACGCCGGCTGGGGCTATGACGACGTGCTGCCCTATTTCAAGAAGGCCGAGAACCAGACGCGTGGCGCCGATCAATATCACGGCACGGGCGGTCCGCTGCCGGTGTCCAACATGGTCGTGACCGATCCGCTGTCGAAAGCCTTCATCGACGCCGCGGTCGCCAACGGCTTGCCCTATAATCCCGATTTCAACGGCGCCACGCAGGAAGGCGTCGGCCTGTTCCAGACCACGACGCGCAACGGCCGCCGCGCCTCGACGGCGGTGGCTTATCTCGGACCCGCGAAGACACGCAGCAATCTCAAGATCGAAACCTCCGCGCTCGGCCAGCGCGTGCTGTTCGAGGGGCGTCGCGCGGTCGGCGTCGAATACCGGCAAGGCGCTGCTGTCCGCCGCGCCCGGGCGCGAAAAGAGATCGTGCTGTCGAGCGGCGCCTACAACTCGCCGCAGCTGCTTCAGCTCTCCGGCGTCGGTCCCGGCGATCTCCTGCGCAAGCTCGGCATCGACGTCGTGCTCGATGCGAAAGGTGTCGGTCACGATCTCCAGGACCACATGCAGGTCCGCATCGTGATGCGCTGCGCGCAGAAGGTCACGCTCAATGACACCGTCAACAATCCGATCCGCCGCACGCTGGCCGGTGCGCGCTATGCGCTGTTCCGGAAAGGCTGGCTGACGATCGCGGCCGGCACGGCGGGCGCATTCTTCAAGACCAATCCGCGGCTGGCCTCGCCCGATATACAGGTCCACTTCCTGCCGTTCTCGACCGACAAGATGGGCGAGAAGCTGCATGATTTTTCCGGCTTCACCGCATCCGTGTGCCAGCTCCGGCCCGAAAGCCGCGGCAGCCTGCGCATCAAGAGCGCGGACCCGACGGTGCCGCCGGAAATCCGCATCAACTACATGTCGACCGAGACCGATCGCACCACGAATGTCGAAGGCCTGAAGATCCTGCGCAAGATATTGCATGCGCCGGCGCTGAAGCCGTTCGTGGTCAATGAGTACGATCCCGGGGCGAAGGTATCCACGGATGCCGAGCTGCTCGATTATTGCCGCGAGCGCGGCAGCACCATCTACCATCCGACCTCGACCTGTCGTATGGGCAATGACGCGCTTGCGGTGGTGGACCAGCGCCTGAAGGTGAGGGGGCTTGAAGGCCTTCGCGTGGTCGATGGCTCGATCATGCCCGACCTTGTGTCGGGTAATACCAACGCGCCGATCATCATGATCGCCGAAAAGGCGTCGGACATGATACTGGAGGATGCGCGGTAAACCCGCGTAGTGAGAGGGTTTGGACTTGGCTACTCGATTGAAGATCGGCACCCGCAAGAGCGCGATGGCGCTGGCACAGACGGAAGAGATCGCGCGCCGCCTGACCGCCGCCATGCCCGGTCTCGAGGTCGAGATCGTCAAGTTCGACACCACCGGCGATCTCGACCAGACCAGCAAGCTGTTGCCGCATGGCGGCAAGGGCGGTGCCTTCGTGGCACAGATCCGCGCCGCCGTGCTATCGGGCGAACTCCATGCGGCGATGCATTCGCTGAAGGACATGCCCGGCAACGAGGACACGCCCGGCCTCGTTATCGGCGCCACGCTCTCGCGCGATCCCGCGAGCGATGCGCTGGTGCTGCGCGAGGGCGTGACGCTGGAGGCGCTGCGCCAATCGCGCGGCAAGGGTTTCAAGATTGGTACGAATGCCGTGCGCCGCGCCGCGTATGTGCGGCGGTTGTTTCCGGAGATCGAGGTGATCCATTTTCGCGGCGCCGCCGACACGCGCGTCCGAAAGCTCGACCATGGCGAGAAGCAGCGCTTGCCGGATGGCGGCGCGGTCGGGCCCGCGGATGCGTTGATCATGGCGCGCTCCGGCCTCGATCGCGTTGGTCTTTCACATCGCATCGCCTATGAGTTCACCGCTGCGGAGATGCTGCCTGCGGCAGGGCAGGGCATCGTCGCGGTCGAATGCGCCGCGCAGGATTGGCAGACCCGGCAGATCCTCGCATCGATCGATGATCCCTCTGCGCACGCCTGTGCCGATGCCGAACGCGAAGTGCTATGGGTGCTCAACGGCCACTGCAATTCGCCGGTCGCGGGCTTCTCGACCATCGACGGCGATCAGATGTCCCTCACCGCGTCCGTGCTCGATCTTTCCGGCAATACCATCATCGAGGTTTCGCACGCGGGACCTGCGAACCGCCCGCGTGAACTCGGCCGTGCGGTGGGACTCGATCTACTGACGAAGGGCGCCGCCGAGATCATCGAGCGCAGCCGGCCGCGCTAGCCGTTCTCAAAACGATCATCGGTGCGATCATAGGATCGTGCGCCTGTTTTGCCCGACGAGTCAAACGTCGTCGCGACAAGGCTCAAAGCCGCGCGGGGCGAAATCCCTCAATGATTTCTACTTTGCATGGGGTTGTTTTCGCGGTTTTTTGTTCCCGCCACCAGGGCGGGACAAATTACCCCCGCACGCGCCTCAGCATCTGCTCGACATGGGCGATCGGCGTCTCCGGCTGGATGCCGTGGCCGAGATTGAAGATGAAGCGCCCTTGCGCGAAATTCGCCAGCACATTGTCGACCGCGCGGTCGAGCGCCGCGCCGCCGGTGATCAGCACCAGTGGATCGAGATTGCCCTGCACGGCGACGCGTGACTGAACACGCTCGCGGATGAATGCCGGCTCCGCGGTCCAGTCGATGCTGACGGCGTTGACGCCGGTCGCTTCGACATAGCCGGGCAATTGCGCGCCGGCGCCGCGCGGGAAGCCGATGATTTTGGCATCCGGCACCTTGGCCCGCACGCCTTCGACGATGCGCCGCGTCGGCTCGACCGACCAGCGCGCGAACTCGGCCGGCGGCAGCACGCCCGCCCAGGTGTCGAAGATCTGCAGGACGTCGGCGCCGGCGGCGAGCTGTGCCAGCAGGTACTCAATTGAGTTCTCGACCAGCACGTCGATGATTTTTGCGAAGGCTTCGGGATGCCGGTAGGCCATCATCCGCGCCGGTCCCTGGTCCGGCGTGCCCTGGCCTGCGACCATGTAGGTCGCGACCGTCCACGGCGCGCCGCAGAAGCCGATCAGCGCGATCTTCGGATCGAGCGCACCGCGCACGATGCGCAATGCCTCGAACACCGGCACGAGCTTGCCGAAATCGGCGTGTGCCGCCAGCGTCGCGACCTTGGCGGGATCATCCAGCGGCTCCAGTCGTGGGCCTTCACCGACCTCGAAGCGCACGGAGCGGCCGAGCGCATAGGGGATCACCAGGATGTCCGAGAAGATGATCGCCGCATCGAAGCCGAACCTTCGGATCGGTTGCAGCGTCACGTCGGCGGCAAGCTCGGGATTGAAGCAGAGATCGAGGAAGCCGCCGGCCTTGGCGCGGACCTCGCGATATTCCGGCAGATAGCGGCCGGCCTGCCGCATCATCCAGACCGGCGGGATTGCCTGCCGCTGGCCGGAGAGCACGTCGATGAAGGGTTTTGTCGCAGACTGGGGCACGGACTGTCCTGATGCAGATTGAGGTTCCTGATACACCGTCGAAAGCCCGAGCGGAACAGGGGAACCAGCGCAAATGCGCCGCGTTGACCAGCCAACGGAGGAGCAATCCATGGCTGAGACATTCAATCCCGCGCCGCATGACAAGCACGCCGACGATCTGCGCGAGGCGCTCGTCGCCGATCGCCACGCCAAGCTCGACGCCGGCCTGAAGGATAGTTTCCCCGCATCCGATCCTGTCAGCGCTGCCCAGCCGGCGCCGTCGAAGGCCGACGCGGAAGCTGACGGCCCCTCGCTGTGGGCCAAGGTTAAGTCGATCTTCAGCTAAGGCGCGCCGGGTCGCCGGTTTCCGATAGGGTCGATAACGCATTGTTAGCGATCTGCGGACGCTTGCGTCCGTAGGAGTACGGGAAAACCCGCAGATCGTTGCGAATGTCGGCAAGCGTTTCAGGGTTCAATAACAGAAGCGGCAGAAGTTCCGATCATCGGAGATTTCTGCTGCATGAATGTCGTCTCGAAGAGAGCCGGATGGAGCCGCCTGCCGCTACGCGCGGCGGCGTTCGTCGTGCTCACTTGCGTGGCCATCCTAGGCGTCAGCGGCTGGCGCGAATGGGCAGCACGGGACGCCGTGCTCAAGGGCGCCGAAACCGAAATGGCGAACGTCGCCCGCTCGCTGACGCAGCATGCCGAGGACAGCCTCGATCTGCTGGATTCCGGTGTCGTCGGTGTCGTCAGCCGGCTGGAGATGGACGGCACCGATCCCGCCACGATCGCCAAGCTGCGCACCCTGCTGGAGGTGCGCAAGAAGGCGATGGAGCGCGTCCATAGCCTCGCCATCATCGACGATCAGGGCAATTGGTTGACCTCGCCGGGCACGATCGTCTCGACGCTCAGCGATGACGCGTTCTTCCGTCACCACCAGCTCTCGCCCAAGCGCGAGGCCTTTGTCGGCCACCCCGTGAAGAGCCTGCTGGACGGCGAATGGGTGGTCACCCTGTCGCGCCGGTTCGACAAGCAGGACGGCAGTTTTGGCGGCGTCGTGCTCGCGGCCATCAGTTCCAGATATCTTTCGCATTTCTACGAGCAGTTCGAGATCGGCCGCAACAGCTCCGTGGCGTTGATGTACGGCGACGGCATGATCATCGCGCGCAACCCGAGCAACGACAAATTCGTCGGCCGCAATGTCGGCGACACCCCGCTGTTCCGCGACGCCAGCCTGCAACGGCCGAACGGCGCCTATCATTTCAAGTCGCCGCTGGACGGCGCCGAGCGCGTCAGCTTCTTCAAGCGCTCTGGCCGCTATCCGCTCGTCCTGCTCGCTACCGTCGACAAGGACGAGTTGCTCGCGCCGTGGCGTGCTGCCGCGATTTCCCGCATGCTCTATGTGCTCGCGCTGGTGATGCTGATCGCGGTGATCGGCGCGGTGCTGGTGCGGCAGCTGCAGCGCGGCCAGCGCATGGCCGCCGCCCTGGTCGAGAAGGAGGCGCATTTCCGCCTGCTTGCGGAAGGCTCCAGCGACATGGTCACCAGCATCGGGCTCGATGAACGACTGCGCTACGTCTCGCCCTCGTCGAACCGTGTCGTGGGCTGGCGCGCCAATCAGTTGATCGGGACGCAGGCGCTCGCGGGCGTCCATCCGGAGGACCTGCCGCAAGTCCAGGCCGTCGTCGATGCCCTGAAGCGCGGCGAGAGGGACGAGGCGCGCCTCACCTATCGCAACGTGCACCGGCAGAAATCCGAGGTCTGGCTGGAATCGACCATGCGGGTGACGCGCAAGGACAATGGCAATGTCGACGGCGTCGTCGCGATCTCGCGCGATATCACCGAGCAAAAGCAGCTGGAGACCAGGCTCGAGACGCTCGCGATCGAGGACAGCCTCACCGGTCTCGCCAACCGCCGTCGTTTCGACGAGAGGCTGAACGAGGAATGGGCGCGCGCCTATCGTGACCGCTCCAGCCTCGGCCTGCTGATGATCGACGTCGATCACTTCAAGGCCTACAACGACGAATATGGCCATCCCGCAGGCGACGCCTGTTTGCGCGTGGTCGCCAAGATCATCGCCGCCGAGATGCAGCGGGTCGGCGATCTCGCGGCCCGTTATGGCGGCGAGGAATTCACCATGCTGCTGCCAAACACCGATGCCGCCGGCTGCGCCCGGATCGGCGAGCGGATTCACAGCGCTGTCCACGATGCAGGCCTTGTTCATGCCGCCAATCCGGCGGCGAAGTGCGTCACCGTCTCGGTTGGCGGCGCGGCCTGCCGGCCGTCGTTCGAGCGCACCGCGGGCGCGGGATCGCTGGTGGAAGCTGCCGACCGGGCGCTTTACGCCGCCAAGGACGCCGGCCGCGACCGCCTGATGATGTCGGGCGAGGTCATGAACCTGCTGGCGAGAGCGTCTGGCCAGTAAGCCGTCTGGTCAATAATCCCGTTCAGTAATGCGGCGGAGGCTCGTTGGCGGGACCCGGCGCATTCGCCTCGGCCTCCTGCAGCCGTTCGCTGAGCTGTGCGAGCCGTCGCGTCAGCGCGTCGATCTGCTTCCATTGCGCCGTGATGGTCTGGTTCAGCGTCTCGATGGTGTCGTCCTGGTAGGCCAGGCGCGTCTCCATCGTGTCGATACGCTCGCTCAGCGCCTTGATCTCATTCGTCACGTGCGGCGTCCTTGTCCCGTTGGCGCAAACCAAGTTCTTGCAGACCATGGCCGAGCGCCACGCGCTCGTCGAACACGAAGCATTCGCCGCGCCAGCGGCTCTGCGCCTCCGGCACCTCCTCGAGATATCTGAGAATGCCGCCCTTGAGGTGATAGACCTCGGCAAAGCCACGCGCCAGCAGATGCGCGCTCGCCTTCTCGCAGCGGATGCCGCCGGTGCAGAACATCGCGATGCGCCGGTGCTTTGCGGGATCGAGCTGCTCTGCGGCAAAATCCTTGAACTGGCCAAAGCGCTTGATACGGGGATCGACCGCGCCCTCGAACGTGCCCATCGCCACCTCGAAGGCGTTGCGGGTGTCGAGCACCAGCGTGTCGGGCGCCGAGATCAACGCGTTCCATTCGGCGGCCTCGACATAAGCGCCGACCTGCCGGGTCGGATCGGCGGCCGCATCGCCAAGCGTGACGATCTCCTTCTTCAGCCGCACCTTGAGCCGGCCGAACGGCATCGCCTCGGAGGTCGAGAACTTCAATTCGAGATTGTTCAGCCTGCCGCCGAACAGGTCGCCGTGCGCGAGCTCGTGAGCGAACGCGTCGATCGCCTCGGGCGCGCCGGCGATCGTGCCGTTGATGCCTTCATGCGCCAGCAGCACGCTGCCCTTCAGCGAAAGGCCGGCGCAGAACGCGCGCAGCGGCTCCCGCAACTCGCGGTAGTCGGGCAGGGCGGCGAATTGGTAGAAGGCGCAGACCTTGTAAATCATGGGCCCATTTAGCAGGCGGCCGGCGCCCAGAAAACCCGCAACCGACAGGTCTATTCCCAGCGAATGGCAGCCATTTCCCTGGTATGCCAGCATTGCCCGGGCGGCCCGGAATGTGTCATGAAGGCCCGGTTTTTCCGCGATGGAGCGCCGCGCGCCCCAAGCCTTAGCTGAGACGTCTGAGAGAGCAAGAATTCGATGAGAAACTTCCACTTCCCCGGCAGGTCCACGGTCCACGCCACCAACGCAATGGTCGCGACCTCGCATCCGCAGGCGTCGCTCGCCGCAATCGAGGTGCTGCGCGAGGGCGGCACGGCGGTGGACGCGGCGGTGGCAGGTTCGGCGGTGCTCGGCGTGATCGAGCCGCAATCGACCGGCATCGGCGGCGACTGCTTCGCGCTGATCCAGCCGCGCGGCGAGGGCAAGATCATTGCCTATAACGGCTCCGGCCGGGCGCCGAAGGCGGCGAATGCCGACTGGTATCTCGAGCGTAAGATCACGTCCGTACCGCTGACGTCTGCGCATGCGGTCTCGATCCCCGGCGTGATCGACGCCTTTGCGACCGTGCTGCGCGATCATGGCAAGTTCGGCTTCGACCGGCTGCTCCAGCCCGCGATCAAGGCGGCGGAGGAAGGTTATGTCGTCGCGCCTCGCATCGCCTTCGACTGGAAGAACCAGTTCGAGAAGTTGAAGAACGGCACCAACACCGTGCGCTACCTGCTGCCGGGCGGCAAGCCGCCGGTCGCCGGCGACGTCATCCGCCAGGCGGAGCTCGGCAAGACCCTGCGCGCGATCGCCAAGGACGGCCGTGACGCCTTCTACAAGGGCGCGATCGCGGAAGACATGGTCGAGACCCTGCGCGGAATCGGCGGCCTGCACACGCTCGACGATTTCGCCGCGCACACCACCGAGACGACGACGCCGATCGGCACCGTCTACAAGGGCTACGACGTCTGGCAGTGCCCGCCGAATGGCCCGGGCGTCACCGCACTGCTGATGCTCAACATCCTGTCGCGCTTCGACCTGACGAAGTTCGCGCCGCTCAGCGTCGAGCGTTTCCATCTCGAAGCGGAAGCGGCGCGCATCGCCTACATGAATCGCGAGATGCATGTCGCCGATCCCGAGCATATGAAGATCAACGTTGCCGAGATGCTCGCGAAGGGCTTTGCCGACGAGTATATCAGCAAGATCCGCCTGGACGGCATGCTCGACCTGCCGAACGTCGCGCCGCCGATGAATCCGTCGACCATCTACATCACGGTGGTCGACAAGGACCGCAACGTCTGCTCGTTCATCAATTCGGTCGCGCATTCCTTCGGCTCGGCCATTGTCTCCAACAAGACCGGCGTGCTGTTGCAGAACCGCGCCGGCGGCTTCCGCATCCAGCCCGGCCATCCCAACTGCATCGAAGGCGGCAAGCGCCCGCTGCACACGATCATGCCGGGCCTCCTCACCAAGGGCGGCCGGTCCGTGATGCCGTTCGCGGTGATGGGCGGCCAGTATCAGCCGGTCGGTCAGACCCACGTCGTGACCAACATCCTCGACTATGGCTGCGACGTGCAGGAGGCGATCGATATGCCGCGCGGCCTGCATTACGAGGGCCAGTACCAGCTCGAGGACAGCGTGCCGGCCGATATCGTCGAGGGCCTGAAGAAGCTCGGCCACAAGACCACCAGCGTGGTAGGCCCGCTCGGCGGCGCCCAGGCGATCTGGATCGACTGGGACAAGGGCACGCTCACCGGCGGTTCCGATCCGCGTAAGGACGGCTGCGCGCTTGGCTATTGAGCGCGGCCCAGAACTGCAAACGTTACGGCTGGAAACCGCACCTTCGTTGCGCTAGACACCTCCCGCCTCAAACGGAAGGTGTCTTATGCAGCGTTTCCAACGCGTGCTCCTCGCCATCATGTCGGCACTCGCGATCACAATGATCGCGAGCGTGTCCGATTTCGTTTCCACCACGGCCTCGGCCCAGACCGCAGGAAAGACCATGACCACAGCTTCAGGCTTGCAGACTATCGACAGCGTTGTCGGCACCGGCGCTTCGCCCAAGGCCGGCCAGATCTGCGTGATGCACTACACCGGCTGGCTCTATGAGAACGGCCAGAAGGGCAAGAAATTCGACTCGTCGGTCGACCGCAACGAGCCGTTCGAGTTTCCGATCGGCAAGGGCCGCGTCATCGCCGGCTGGGACGAGGGCGTTGGTACGATGAAGGTCGGCGGCAAACGTACGCTGATCATCCCGCCGCAGCTCGGCTATGGCGCGCGCGGCGCTGGCGGCGTGATCCCGCCGAACGCGACGCTGATGTTCGATGTCGAATTGCTCGCGGTGAAGTAACCGTCCAAACAAAAAGACCGGCCTTCCGGCCGGTCTTTTCGCTTTCAATCTAACGCGCGTTATTCTGCCGCGCGCTTGGCCGCCGCAGCGGCGCGGTCGACCGCGTCCTTTGCGGCTTCCTTGGCGTCGCCCATGGCCTTCTGGCCCTTGCCCTGTACCTCCTGGACCACGCCTTCGCCCTTCAGGCGATCGGAACCGGTGGCTTCGCCGATGCCCTGCTTGGCCTTGCCGATGGCTTCGTTGGCGGTGCCCTTGATCTTGTCGCTCGTGCTACCCATGAAACTCTCCTTCCAGTTGGCTCGGAATGACAACGTCGGGCGGCTACGAGAGTTCCGATTTTGGGTATGGCTTGATAGGCCGGCTTTGGTTAGCTTGCCGCGCACGGAACCAACAGAAAGCAAGTCACATGACCGGCCATGACCACACGCATTCCCACCATGACCACGATCATGACGATCGCTGGAAACATGACGGCGTGCGCGTCATCCCCGGCAACCAGCTCGATACGAACGTGCCGTCGACGGCAGGTATGGACCGCGCGGCCGCGATCAATTTCGCGCGCGTCGGCGCGCAGAAATTGTGGGCGGGCACTGTCAGCATCAAGCCCGATGCCAAGACCGGCGCGCATCACCACGGCCATCTCGAAAGCGTCATCTATGTGGTGAAGGGCAAGGCGCGGATGCGCTGGGGCGAGAGCCTGCAATTCACCGCGGAGGCCGGCCCCGGCGATTTCATTTTCGTGCCGCCCTACGTGCCGCATCAAGAGATCAACGCCAGCCGCGACGAGGTGCTGGAATGCGTGCTGGTGCGCAGCGACGGCGAGGCGGTCGCGATCAATCTCGACATCGAGCCGGTCGAGAAGCCCGAGACCGTGCTGTGGATCGATCCGGTGCACCGGGATCCGAACGAGAAGAAGTAGGACGGGCGGAAGCCTGCGTGGTTCCGCTGCGGCAGAACCACGCAGGCCCCGGTCAAAAAATATCCGGAAGCGATGTCGGATGGCCCCCGGGCGATCCGTCCTTGGGCAGTACCCCGCCCAAGGAGCTTCCGATGCCCAAGATGATCTTCGTCAACCTGCCGGTGACCGACCTCAAGCGCGCCACCGCCTTTTATGAGGCGATCGGCGCGGTCAAGAACCCGCAATTCTGCGACGAGACGGCGTCCTGCATGGTCTTCTCCGAGACCATTTTCGCCATGCTGCTGACCCACGACAAATTCCGCCAGTTCACGCCGAAGCCGATCGCGGATGCCAAGACCTCGAACCAGGTGCTGCTCTGCCTGTCCGCGGACAGCCGCAACGACGTCGACGATATCGTCGGCAAGGCCGAGGTCGCCGGCGGCACCGCCGATCCCAGCCCGAAGGAGGAGTTCAGCTTCATGTATGGCCGCAGCTTCGAGGATCCCGATGGTCATATGTGGGGTGTGAACTGGATGGACCTTGGGGCTGCCCCCACGCAGCCCGCGATGGCCTGATCCAGCCTCGAGAAAATCGAAAACTGAAGAGGAGCACTCACGATGTCCAAGGTCGTGCCCTGCATGTGGTTCAACGGCGATGCCGAGGAAGCCGCAAAATTCTACGTTTCGCTGGTGCCGAATTCCGAGATCACGCATGTCCAGCGCAATGTCGCGGACAATCCGTCCGGCAAGGAGGGCTCGGTGCTCGTCGTCGAGTTCACGGTGGCCGGACAGCCTTTGGTCGCGCTCAATGGCGGGATGAAGGTGGAGTACACCCACGCGCTGTCGCTGATGATCCATTGCGACGATCAGGCCCAGGTCGACAGCGTCTGGAATGCGTTCCTGGCCCATGGCGGCAAGGAACAGCAGTGCGGCTGGATCAGTGATCGTTACGGCGTGTCCTGGCAGGTGGTGCCGAAGGTGATGTTCGAATTTCTCACGAGTCCGGACAGGGCTGCGGCCGCACGCGCGATGCAGGCCATGATGAAGATGGTGAAGCTGGATGTCGAAGTTTTGCGTCGCGCGTTCGAGGGCAAGTCGGCGGCGTGAGGTGTACGCTTTCGCCACATGCTTACTGTCATCGCCCGCCTTGTGCGCAATTGCGCACTAGGGCGGGCGATTCAGTACTCCGAAACGGTAGTGGTCAATCGATAGGCTGCGGCGTACCTACGCGGGGTATGACGGCGGAGTCTGAGGCGAGATCGCGTCTCAGTAATTGATTCTCAGCCCTACGCCGCCATGGATCGTGTTGCCGACCGGCTGCGGGCCTATCGTGCCGTTGGCGAAGAGGTCAACGATCCAGCCCTTGGAAACGCGGAAGCCCAGGCGGCCGCCATATTCGAACCAGCCTTGGTTGCCCATCGTCGGCACCACCACGCCGTCGCCGGTCACGGTGGCGACGATGCCGCTGTGGCTGGCGAACGACTGCACCCAGCCGCCATTGACGTTGGCTTCGATATTGCTGCCGTAGAGATGGGTCCACTGGCCGCCGATCTTGACCAGGCTGGTCCGGTCGGTGCCCGTCGCGATGGTGGCGTCGAACGGATTGAACGCGGCCGCATTGTCCGCGTAGCCCGACACGCGCTGCCAGAGCTGCCAGACCTCGACGGAGGCCGCGACCTCGTCGCGCGGTGACAGCCGGCTCATCCAGCCGGCGCGACCATAGACCGCGTAGTTGGCGGCGTTGGTCGAGCTCGTCACGCTCACCGGACCGAGGCTGGTGTTGTAGCTGCGGGTGTAGCGCGCCTTCTCCCACGGCGTCAGAATCGTGCCGACGTCGAAGAACGGGCGCGACGAGCCCCAATCGGTGAAGTCAAAGCGCAGCGCGAAGGCGCCGATCGGCGCGCTAGTGATGTTGTAGCCGCCCTCGCTGTATTGCGTGTAGGCGATGCCGGCGAGCAGCGACAGATTGGGGGTGAGCTCCTTGCGGCCGTGGATGCCCGCCGAGAACGAGCCGGCCGAACCGAACGCGCTGATGCAATCGCTGCAATTGACCTGCTCGTTGACGCCGAGCAGCACCGTGCCGAGCACCCGGTTGGTGATCATCTGGTTGAAGCGCTGGTTGGCGAGGCCGCCGATCGAGTTGCCGCTGGAATCGGAGCCGGTCGGCGTCGGGCTCGGCGATGGATACGGGCTCGGCGATGGATACGGGCTCGGCGACGGATAGGGGCTCGGTGAGGGATATGGACTCGACGAGGGGGAAGGCGAGTACGTCGGCGATGGATTGGGGTTCGGCCCGCCGCACTCGGTCTCACAGGTGGACTGCGCCGCAGCCGGACGGACGTCGTTCGCAAACGCCAACAGTGCAAGGATTGCGGCGGCGCTCAATGCAAACCGCCTGAAGCCGAGCTTCGCCATCATCAACGCCCGCACAGCATGCCGTCGTCATGGACGGCGGGCGTGATGGTTGGCGATGCGTCGGCATATTGGTTGACAGAGCACAGCCCGGCATTCGCGGCACAGGCGCCGGCAAACGTCCAGGGTGGCGTGTTGGTCTTGGTGATCAAAACCTTGCCGCCGGTCGAGGTGATGATTGCGGTGTCGCCGGGCTGGGTGAGCTGCACACATTGGAAGCTCAGCGTGCAGACACTGGCCGCACCCTCCTGAAGCACGATGATGGAGCGGCCGCGCTGGGAGAGGATATCGAGTGTGGTGCCGCGCACGCCGATGGTTGCGAGCGGCGTCGTGATCTTGTAGGCGGTCTTTTCCGAATGTCCGGTGACGAAACGGAATGCGCCGGTGGTCATGCGGATCGCGACGTCGCGGTAGCTGTGCTCGTCGTTGAAGACGGTGCGATCAAGCTTCAGCGTCGCGCTCGGGCCGAGCGAGAGGTTGGTGCTATCGGCCATGACGAAACGCGCCGCGCTGTTGGCACCGGTCTGCACGGTCTCGTCGCGCAGCATGCTGTCGCCGACATTGATCGGCGTCGTGGTCGCGGCGACGCGCACCACTTCGTTCTGGACCAGCACGGCTTCGCCGACGCGCGTCTTCGTTTGCGCCTGCGCGCACGGCGCCGCGAACAATGCGGCCGATAGCAGTGTGGGGAAAAGCAAGAAACGGAAATTCATGTCGCTACCGATCGATATGTCCCTGATCGTACCGGACCGCGCGCACTTGTGTTGTGGCAGAATTATCACAAGCGGCGCAGGACGCGCGTTAGCTTAGTGACAGCCGCGGTAGAATGCGTTCAATGCAGGTGCTGAGTTATTTTTTTATCCGCGGTGACGCAGATTTGCCACGCAAAATAGCCCCACAGCCGCCGCGTGAATTGCCTGCGGTCCCAAAGGTGTCGCGGAGCGCAGTGATCGCTGTCGCGATCTTCCTAGCTGCGCATCTCGCGCTGCTCATCGGGCTGGCGACGCCGGACAAATTCGTCTTCGACGAGGTGCATTATGTGCCGGCGGCGCGGCAACTGCTCGGCTCCACGCTGTCGCAGCCGATGCTCAACCCGATGCATCCGCCGTTGGCAAAAGAGCTGATCGCGGCATCGATCGCGACCTTCGGCGACAACGCGCTTGGCTGGCGCTATCCGGCGACGCTGTTCGGCGCGCTCGCGATCGTTGCGATCTATCTCTGTGGTCTGGCGCTGTTTGCCGCGCAAGGGCCTGCGATCGCGGCGGCGATGATCGCGGCCTTCAACCAGATGCTCTATGTCCAGGCGCGCATCGCGATGCTCGACATTTTTGCGCTTGGCTTTGGTCTGCTCGCGACGGCCGCCTTCATGCATGGCTTTCGAAGAGAGCGCCCGCATGCGTTGTTCGCGCTTGCGGGGGCGCTGTTTGGCCTAGCCGCGTCTTGCAAATGGAGTGGCTTGTTTCCGCTCGGAGTCTGCATCGCTATCGTTGCGGTCGTCCGCCTGATGCAGAGCTGGCACACGCTGTTTGCCGACGCCAAGCCGAGCGACTGGTATCGGCCGGATCTTTGGCCTGATTTCAGGCTGCACCATGTCGCGCTCTGCTTTGCAGCGCTGCCGGCGCTGACCTATCTTGTTGCCTTCGTTCCGCTCTACGGATTATCGTTGCCGGATCTGATCGAGGCGCAGCGCCGGATCTTTGCCGACAACACCACCACGGCAATCGCGGGCCATACCTATATGAGCTCGTGGCCGTCCTGGCCGTTGCTTGCGCGTCCGGTGTGGTTCCTGTTCGACAAGACCGCGGAAGACAATGTCTCCGCGGTCGTCTTCCTCGGCAATCCGCTGGTAGCGTGGCCGGCGCTGCTCGCGCTTGTCGTGGTGCTGCGCGACTTCATCGTCGGACGTCGGTGGGATGCGTTCCTGATCGCGGCGTTCTTCTTTGGCCCCTGGCTCGCCTGGGCGCTGCTGCCGCGCACGCTCGGCTTCATCTATTATTATCTGCCGGCCGCAACCGCGGCCTCTCTCGCGCTGGTCTATGTGCTGCGCAAAGAGAGGCTGCCGCGCTGGCTGTTGTGGGCCTATGTCGGCGTCGCCGCGATTGGCTTTGCGGCGATGCTGCCGATCTCGGCGGCCTTCGTCGGCACGTCGATGCAGACGTTCAACCGGCTGATGCTGTTTCAGAGCTGGATCTGATAAGAGAAAGCCGCCTGCCGTTCACGCGGCAGGCGGCTTGTCGATTGTGGTGATCACGTCTCAGATCATTTGGACGCCGTCTTGGTGTCCATGTTCACGACCTGGACGCGGCGGTTGACCGGGTCGGCACCGTTGGCGGTGTCCTTCAGCTTGGTCTTGCCATAACCAACGGTGACGAGATCGCCGTTGTTGAGGCCGTAGTTCTGCACCAGATACTTCTTGATGGTATCGGCGCGACGTTCGGAGAGGCCCTGATTGTATTCTTCGGTACCGATCGCGTCGGTATGGCCGGCGACGACGAAAGTCGAGCCCTTTAGCGACGGGTCGGACAGCGCCTTGCCGAGCGCCTGCACCGACGGCACCGAGGTCTTGGCGATGTCGGCCGAGTTGTAATCGAACTGGATCTCCAGATCGATGTTCGGCTTGGCCGCCGCGAGCTCGGCGATCTGATCACGCTCGCCCATCGAGAGCGAGCGGGTCTGCCGGTTGCGGACGGTGTTCAGGAAGGTCGCTTCCTTGGCCTGCGCCGTCGGATCGGCCTGCGGACCGACAGACAGACCGCGGGTCACCGGCTTCGGTTTCAGCGCATCCAGGATCTGGCTGGAGGAGACGTTGTTGTCCGCGGCGAAAGCCAGGCTCGCCGTCATCGACAGCGCGGCCGTGAGTGTCATCGCCTTCAGTCCAAAAAACTTATTGAAATGGGTCATTGTCGTATCCTCGCTGTGACGCCTGATGGCGATTTGATGCTGCGAGCGTAAGCTAGGTTCAAAGGCTCTTATGTGATACGAGTCACATTCAGAGCCGACCACAATTCCACGCGTATCTTAACGCCAGTGCCGGTCGGCATCCATGGCATCCAGCCAGCGGCAGTGACCTACCGCCGGTGCAGCACAAGGCCCCGCGTCAGGAAGTAACGCTGTCTCATTCGATCCTCGAAAGCCGTGTGCAAATCCTGCAAGTCTTTTCGAGATCGTCCCCCGCGACGCGCTGGACTCACGGCCAACGCGGGTACAATCTCGCCGCCATTGCTCGTCACCAGCCGTTGTTGCCCGCTGCGTCAGCAGCCCGAAAAGCAACCGTCGCAGCGTGTCTCAGCTCGGTTCGAGCAGCAGAAATCCCCGGGTGATCCAGATCACAGTACATCGTCGTGAACTGGATCAAATTGCTCTCATCGGATCGGCTCAAGCTGATCCGAGAGCAGCGAAGAAGTTTAGATCAGGGGAGAATGATCATGCGCTTCTTGATCGCAGCAATTTCGATCGTAGCATTTCTCGTCAGTGGCAACGCAGCTTTGGCCGACAAGCGCGTCGCCTTCGTGGTCGGCAACTCCGCCTACAAGAATGTGCCGCAGCTTCCCAACCCGGCGATCGATTCCAAGACGATGGCCAGGGTGCTGCGCAATGTCGGCTTCGATGTCGTCGAGGGCGCCAACCTTACCCGCGACGCGATGACGGCGAAGCTTCTCGAGTTCGGCAAGAAGAGCGAAGGCGCCGATGTCGCCGTCTTCTTCTATGCCGGCCACGGGATTGCCGTGAACGGCGTCAACTACCTGTTGCCGATCGACGCAGACCTGAAATCCGAGATCGACGTCAAGCTCGGCGCGGCGATCAATGTCGACATCACGCTCGACCAGACCATGGCGGATGCGAAGGTGAAGCTCGTATTCCTGGACGCTTGCCGTGATAACCCGTTCGCGGCAAAGATCCGTTCGGCCAAGGCCACTCGCACCGTCAGCGTGCAGACTGGCCTCGCCGAAATGAAGTCGGGCGAGGGCACGCTGATTGCCTTTGCCACCGGCCCCGGCCAGACCGCGCTCGACGGCGAGGCCGGCACCAACAGCCCGTTCACCCGCGCCCTCGTCGCCAACATTGCCCAGCCGGGCGTCGAGATCCAACAGGCCATGACCAAGGTTCGTGCCCAGGTCAGTGACGAGACGAGCAAGGGGCAATTACCCTGGGGACACACCAACCTCACCGGCAACGTCTATCTCAATCCGGTTGCCGCGTCGGTTGCGGCCACGACCGATCCGTCGAACGCGCCGGTGTCGGCCGCAACCAAGCAAAGCTCCGACATCGAGCTCGAATTCTGGCGCTCGATCAAGGACACCAACAAGGTGGAAGAGCTCAACGCCTATCTCACCAACTATCCGAACGGCACGTTCAAATCGATCGCACTCTCCCGCATCGCAGCGTTGCAGGATGGACCGTCCAACACCACCCGTAACCTGTCGGCCGGGATTGATCCCGCGACTTTCACCGAAGAAGCCAACCAGATCTCCGAGGACCAGATCGGTCTCGACAAGGGGCAGCGCCGGGACGCGCAGCGCCGCCTCACCGGGCTCGGCTTCGACGTCAAGGTGACCGGGACGTTCGACGACGAGACCCGCTCCGTGATCAAGCGGTGGCAGGCGGCACGTGGCTATCCCGCCACCGCTTACCTCAACAAGCTCCAGCACAAGGCTCTGCTGTCGGAGATTGTTTCGACCCGTGCTGCGCCCTCCGAGCAGGCAGACGATGAGCCGGCGCGTCGCCATTCCTCCGGTGGTGGCGGACGGCGCCATTATAGTAGTGGCGGCGGTGCGCCGACAGGCGGCCCCGGCGGTCTGTTCGGCGGCATGATGGGTGGATTGTTCGGCCGCCGCTGAGAGGCAAAGGCAAACGGCGAGGCGGCCCGAGCCGGGCCGCTTCTGCCTTGGAAATCCAGCTACATCAATCGTCGCAAAGCGGTCGCCGCATGGCCTGCTCGCGAACAAGAAATCGGCCAGATGCACGCCTAGCAAAAACCCTTCATCCGACAACCGCAAACAAGGGGAGCCGAGTTCCATCCAGTGCCAAGGCCAGGTGATTACCAGTTTTATCGCAATGGGCCGCCGGATCGGACCGTGTTCCTGAACTCGATGCCCGTCTACATCGGCGCGGCCATGATCGCGGTGGCGATCCTGCTCTCGACGCTTATCACGGGGTTGACCTCCCGTTATGTCGGCCTCGAAAACCCGACCGACGAGAACATGTGGCTGGTCGACCGCCTCACCGGCAGCGTCTATCGATGCCAGTCCGAGGGGCGCGGCAAGGCCTCCTGCGAGCCGGACATCGCCACCGGCAGCCTCAGCAACCGGTCCAAAGCGCCAAAGGACGGCCGCTGATCCCTGGTGCCTTCGCATTGCAGTAAGAAAATTTTCTTCTCCGCGAAACATTGTCGGCAGAGAATACGTAGTTGCGAAGGCCGGCATGACGCCGGTTTCGTTTTACTTCAGGAGATTTTTCGATGAAAACCTTGCTCACCGCCGCAGCATTTGTCGCGTTCGCTCTTTCAGTTTCACCCGCCTCCGCCGCGATGATGGCGTGCACCAGCGATAATCTGATGAAATCGACGGCCACGATGACTGGCCCCGCCGACACGGCCGGCAAGACTGCCGCGAACAAGGAAATGGCCATGGCGAACACCGACATGAGCATGGGCAAGATGAAGGACGGCTGCATGCACTATATGAAGGCGCAGAAGGCCATGATGATGAAGTAGGCCTCGGCCGCATGATCCAGCCGCGCTGTCAGCAGATGGCAGCGCGGCTTTTCTTTTGCCGTCCTCTTGTTTCTCCCGGCGCGAATCCCGCTACATTGTCTCCCGCAATGTCCCGCGCACCAAAACTCCTTCCGCTCTCGACGACACAGGTCCGGCAGATCTGGCTGCACGCCCAGAGGCTCGACGTGCGCGCGCCGTTCGGGGAGGGTGCAAGTGCCGTGGCGGAGGCGATCGCCCATCTCGGTTACGTGCAGATCGACACCATCAACGTGATCGAGCGCTGCCATCACCACATCCTGTTCAGCCGTATCCCGTCCTACCGCCGCGCCGATCTGCGTCATGCACAGAGTGTCGACAAAAGCGTGTTCGAATACTGGACGCATGCGCTCTCTTACGTTCCGTCGAACGATTTTCGCTTCTTCCTGCCGGGGATGCGCGAGCACCGCCGCGAGGGCCACAGATGGTACGCCTCGGTAACGCCGGCCGACACGCGCAAGGTGATGCGGCTGCTTCGCGCCGGCCCGCTGACGATCCGCGATATCGAGGACGACGTGCTCACCGAGAAGGAGCATCTCTGGCAGAGCCGGAAACCATCGAAGCGGGCCTTGCAGCTCGCCTTCTATACCGGCGTCGCGACCGTCAGCGAGCGCCAGGGCATGCTCAAGACCTATGAGTTGATGACGCGCCACTTTGGCTGGGACAAGCTGCCGAAGCCGGCATCAGTGAAGGAGATCACAGCCTATCTGCTCGATCGCGCATTGCGGTCACAGGGCATCGTCAGCCTGGATTCGATCTGCCATCTCGACGCGCCGAGCAAGAAGGGTGTGGCAGGCCTGATCGCCTCGCGCGTTCGCCGTGGCGAGCTAGTCCCGGTCGCGATCGACAGCGCCGGCAAGCAGGAGCATTGGGCAGAGCCGTCCGCGCTGGAGCCGGCCGAGGTGTTGCCGGATCTCGTCCACATCCTCTCGCCGTTCGATCCGCTGATCATCCAGCGCAAGCGCACCAATCTCATTTTCGGCTACAACCATCTGTTCGAAGCCTATGTGCCGAAGGCCAAGCGCAAGCTCGGCTATTTCGCGCTTCCGGTGCTGGTCGGCGACGAGATCGTCGCCGCGCTCGATCTGAAGACCGACCGGCAAGGCAAGAAGGTGCTGATGCAGAAATGGAATTGGGTCGGGCAGGGCAAGAAGACCGCGGGGCGCAAGGAGCTCAAGCAGAAGATCGAGGCGGAGCTCGATCGATTCGAGCGGTTTCAATTGGCGGAATGAGGACCCGCCGATCGATCCAAAGGCCGAGCGCAATCCCGACCGCATAAGCAACCAAATTCCACGGCGAGAAGATGCGCCCCAACAGCAGTGCGCCTGCCCTCGTCAGCCGGAACGCATCGAGCCAAGGCATATGCACCAGCCGTGAGAACTCGACCACGATCGCGATCACCACCGCGATCGCTGTAAGCTGGCTCCGCGAAAGCCGCGGCAGCAAAACCCCGACAAGCAAAAACACCATATGGTCGCCCATAACAGCGAGCCGCCATACTTCACCACGAAGGCCGGAAGCCCGAGCGGAAAGCCGTACCAGCGCAAGCACAGCCCGCAGGCGATTACGATCAGCGCCAGGGCGGCGCGGATCAGCGACCGCTGTCGCGGCGCAACAGGTTTATCCGGCTGCGCCCCGTGCATTGCTTGCTCCATTGACTCTTTGCCCGCGATGCTGAAAACCGCCCTTTAGCTCACAAAAGCAACAATTCGGGGGACGCCATGAGCCAGACCACGACCACCTTTGCCGGTTCTGCCGGCACAGCCAAAAGCGAAATCGAGACTTCGACCATCCGCGCCATCTCGTGGCGCCTGATTCCGTTCCTGGTGCTGGCCTACTTCTTCTCCTATCTCGACCGCGTCAATCTCGGCTTTGCCGCGCTGACGATGAACGCCGAGCTGAAGTTCACGCCGCTGATCTTCTCCTGGGGCGCCGGCATCTTCTTCATCGGCTATTTCATCTTCGAAGTGCCGAGCAATCTGGCGCTGGAGAAGTTCGGCGCCAGCCGCTGGATCGCCCGCATTATGGTGACCTGGGGCATCATCTCGGCGCTGATGGCGCTGACGAGCGGTGTTACCAGCTTCTACGTGCTGCGTTTCCTGCTCGGCGTCGCCGAGGCCGGCTTCTTCCCGGGCATCATCCTCTATCTCACCTATTGGTACCCGGCCGAATATCGCGGCCGCTTTCTTGCGGCGTTCGCCATTGCAGTCCCGGTCTCGACCGTGATCGGCGCGCCGATCTCGGGCCTTCTGCTTGGGCTCGACGGCGCCATGGGCCTGAAGGGCTGGCAGTGGCTGTTCATCATCGAAGGCATCCCTGCCGTGCTGCTCGGCATCGTCACCTGGTTCTACCTCACCGACCGGCCGGAGAAGGCGGACTGGCTCTCGGCCGAGCAGAAGGCCTGGCTCAAGACGAGGCTGGATTCCGAGATCGCCGCCAAGCAGGCGGTGAAGCATTTGTCGCTCGGTGAGGCGTTGTCGTCGCCGAAGGTGATCATGCTGAGCCTGGTCTATTTCGGCTTCGTCGGCGCGCTCTATGGCATGCAGTTCTGGCTGCCGCAGATCGTCAAGGCGTTCGGCCTCACCAATGCCCAGACCGGCTTCGTCACTGCGATCCCCTATCTGTTCGGTACCATCGCGATGATCCTGTGGGCGCGGCATTCGGATGCGACGCGCGAGCGCGTGATGCATGTCGGCGCGCCGCTGCTGCTCACGGCCGTCGCGCTGGCCGTCTCCAGCTATCTCACCGATCCCACCATGACGATGGTGGTGCTGACGGTGGCCGCGATCGGCGTTTTCTGCTGCTTCGGTGTGTTCTGGACGCTGCCGACCGCCTGGCTGTCCGGCACGGCGGCGGCCGGTGCCATCGCCCTGATCAACTCGATCGGCAATCTCGCCGGCTTCGGTGGCCCCTATCTGATCGGCTGGGTCAAGGAAGCCACAGGCCAGACCTCGACCGGGCTTTTGGTGCTCGCGGTGTTGCCGCTGATTGCCGGCATCCTTGTCTTCATCGGCGGCCACGAGAGCAAGCACGAGTTCGCCGAACAGGGGCGGTAGTTTCCGGTCGTCGCCTTGGCGAAAGCCAGGGCCCAAACCCTGCGGCTTCTCTTGGGGCGCGCGGGGAGACGTCTTCTTTCAATAGCCAGCTTTAGGGGTACTGGGCCCTGGCTTTCGCCAGGGTGACGGGGAGGGTTACCACACCTTAACGATCACGCTTTCCTGATGACTGACGATTATTGACTTTTATCAGTGATTAGTCGACATTCGTCTCGTTGCAGCTCGCAGGAGTGTCCTCCGATGTTCGTCAGGTCAGTTTTATTGAGCTATTCCAGGCTCTTGGCAGGTGCGTCGCTGGCCCTGATGGCAGCCGCGCTGGCTGGATGCAATGACACCGTGGCACAGAAGGCCGAGCCGCCGCGGCCGGTTCTGGTCGCGACGGCCCATTACGATGCCGAGACCCCGGAGCGGAGCTTCGTCGGCACCGTCCGACCCCGGATCGAGAGCGATCTCGGCTTCCGTGTCGCCGGCAAGGTCGCCAAGCGCCTGGTCGAGGTCGGCCAGACCGTCGAAATCGGCCAGCCGCTCGCGACCCTCGATGAGATCGATCTGAAGCTCCAGGCCGAGCAGGCCGTCGCCGAGCAAACCGCTTCGACCGGCGTGTTGGCGCAGGCCGCCGCTGCCGAGCAGCGCGCCAAGGATCTGAAGGCCAAGGGCTGGACCACGGATGCGGCGATGGATTCGAGCCGCGCCGCTGCCGATGAGGCCCGCGCGCGTCTGGACCGCGCCGTGCGCTCGGTCGAGCTGACCAAGAATTCCCTTTCCTACGCGACGCTCAACGCCGACGCCCGTGGCGTCGTCACCGCAACGCTGATCGAGCCCGGCCAGGTGGTTGCCGCAGGCCAGACTTCGATCCGCGTCGCCCGCTTTGCCGAAAAGGAAGCGGTCGTCGCGATCCCTGAGACGCTGGTCGGACGTGCCAAATCGGGCGCCGCCAGCGTCACTCTTTGGTCGGAGCCGGGCAAGAAATATACGGCCAAGCTGCGCGAGATCGCGCCCACCGCGGATTCCGCGACGCGCACCTATCTTGCAAAATTCTCGCTGCCTGAGGCCGACGACAAGGTTTCGCTCGGCATGACCGCGACGCTGACGCTGTCGGATGCGGCCACCGAGCGCGTCGCGCGGCTGCCGCTGTCGGCGCTGTTCAACGAAGGCGGCAAGCCCTCCTTCTACGTCGTCGACGACAACGGCGCGGTCACGCTGAAGCCGGTCGCGGTCAAGTCCTACGAGAGCAACGACGTCGTCATCACCAGCGGCGTCGAAGAAGGCGCCAAGATCGTCGCGCTCGGCGTGCAGAAGCTCGATCCGAGCCAGAAGGTCCGGATCGTCTCGTCACTGTCCTTCTGAGGCGTTTTTACGAGTTACGTCGTGTGAGGTGAGTTTCGGCCGTCGCGCAAATGCGAAGGCTGAAGCGGCGAAGCGATCCAGAACCTGCCCAGCCCCCTGGATTGCTTCGCTGCCTCACGACGACGATTTGAAGAGAGTGGCTGTCGTTTTGGCAATTGGATCGTCTTTTCGGAGAGAGCGATGAAGCGCTTCAACCTTTCGGCCTGGGCCGTCAGCCATCCGACGCTGGTGCTGTTCCTGATGCTCGTGCTCGGCGTCGCCGGCTTCTTCTCCTATCAGAAGCTCGGACGTGCCGAGGATCCGTTCTTCACGGTGAAGGTCGTCAACGTCTCCGTGCTCTGGCCGGGCGCGACCGCCCAGGAGATGCAGGCGCAGGTCGCCGATCCCATCGAGAAGAAGATCCAGGAGCTGCCTTACTTCGAGAAGGTGCAGACCTATTCCAAGCCCGGCTTCACTGCGCTCCAGGTAACCTTCCGCGACTCCACGCCGCCGAAGGACGTGCCTTATCTCTTCTATCTTCTGCGCAAGAAGCTGGTGGACGTGCAGGGCCAGTTGCCCTCGGGCATCCTCGGACCCGTCGTCAACGACGAATTCTCGGACGTCGATTCCATCCTCTACATGATGACCGGCGACGGCGCCGACTATGCCCAGCTCAAGAAGGTCTCGGAAGGCTTTCGCCAGCGCTTGCTGAAGGTGCCGGGCGTGACCAAGGTCGACGTCTACGGCAATCAGGACGAGCGCATCTTCGTCGAATTCAGCCACGCCAAGCTCGCGACCCTCGGCATCACGCCGCAGGCGCTGTTCGACTCGCTCGCCAAGCAGAACAACGTGACGCCTGCCGGTACGGTCGAAACCTCGTCGCAGCGCGTGCCGCTGCGCGTCACCGGCGCGCTCGACGGCGCCAAGGCCGTGGCCGAGACCCCGGTCGAGAGCAACGGGCGTGTGTTCCGCCTCGGCGATATCGCCACCGTCACCCACGGCTATGTCGATCCGCCGAGCTTCATCGTGCGCCAGGAAGGCAAGTCTGCGATCGGCATCGGCGTCGTCACCGCCAAGGGCGCCAACATCCTCGAACTCGGCAAGGAGGTCGAGAAGGCGACCGCTGAATTCATGAAGGCGGTGCCGCAAGGTGTCGACGTCCGGCTCATCGCCGACCAGCCCAAGGTGGTCGAGCACGCCGTCAGCGAGTTCGTGCACTCCTTCATGGAAGCCCTCGTCATCGTGCTGTTCGTGTCGTTCCTGGCGCTCGGCTGGCGTACCGGCATCGTGGTCGCGCTGTCGGTGCCGCTGGTGCTCGGCATCGTTTTCATCGTCATGAACACGATGTCGCTCGACCTGCACCGCATCACGCTCGGCGCGCTGATCATCGCGCTCGGGCTCCTGGTTGATGACGCCATCATCGCGGTTGAAATGATGGTGGTGAAGATGGAGCAGGGCTGGGACCGCATGCGCGCGGCGTCCTTTGCCTGGGAATCCACTGCGTTTCCGATGCTCACGGGAACGCTGGTCACGGCCGCTGGCTTCCTCCCCATCGGCTTTGCCAATTCCGCGGTCGGCGAATACGCCGGCAGCATCTTCTGGATCGTGGCGATCGCGCTGGTCGCCTCGTGGTTCGTGGCGGTGATCTTCACGCCCTATATCGGCGTCATGCTGCTGCCCAATATCAAGGTGCACCACAATCACGATCCGCACGCCGTCTACGAGACCCGCATGTACCGCGGCCTGCGCGCCATCGTGCAATGGTGCGTCAACCACCGCATCACCGTGGTCGTCGCGACCGTCGGCGTCTTCGTTGCCTCGATCGTCGGCTTCGGTCACGTCCAGCAGCAGTTCTTCCCGCTGTCCGAGCGGCCCGAGCTGTTCCTCCAGCTCCGCCTGCCTGAAGGCACCGCCTTCAACGTCACCGAGAAGGCGGTGAAGAAGGCCGAGACGCTGCTGAAGGACGACAAGGATATCGACACCTATACGGCCTATGTCGGCCAGGGTTCGCCGCGCTTCTGGCTCGGCCTCAACCCGCAGCTCCCGAACGAGGCCTTTGCCGAGATCGTCATCGTCGCCAAGGGCGTCGAGGCGCGTGAGCGCGTCAAGGCCAAGATCGAGGGTGCGGTTGCCGACGGCATGCTGACGGAAGCGCGCGTGCGCGTCGACCGCTTCAACTTCGGTCCGCCGGTCGGCTTCCCCGTCCAGTTCCGCGTCATCGGCCCCGATGCCAATAAGGTGCGCGAGATCGCCTACCAGGTCCGCGACGTCATGCGCGAGAACAAGAACGTCAAGGACGTCCAGCTCGACTGGAACGAGCAGTCGCCATACCTCAAGCTCGTCGTCGATCAGGATCGCGCCCGTGCCATGGGCCTGACACCGCAGGACGTGTCGCAGGCGCTGTCGATGCTGATCTCGGGCTCGCAGGTCACGACCGTGCGCGACGGCATCGAGAAGGTTGGTGTGGTTGCCCGTGCGGTCGGCTCCGAACGCCTCGATCTCGGCAGCGTCGGCGATCTCACCATCACCTCGCGCAATGGCGTTGCCGTGCCGCTGCAGCAGATCGCTAGAATTGAATATGCCCACGAGGAGCCGATCCTGTGGCGGCGCAACCGCGACATGGCGATCACCGTGCGCTCCGACGTCGTCGACGGCGTGCAGGCGCCCGACGTCACTGGCCAGATCGCGCCGAAGCTGCAAGCCATCAAGGACAACCTCGAGCCGGCCTACCGGATCGAGG
This sequence comes from Bradyrhizobium sp. McL0616, assembly GCF_049993385.1. Lineage (NCBI taxonomy): Bacteria > Pseudomonadati > Pseudomonadota > Alphaproteobacteria > Hyphomicrobiales > Nitrobacteraceae > Bradyrhizobium > Bradyrhizobium sp. McL0616. Next base: position 7,022,357 of record NZ_CP188255.1, on the reverse strand, counting down.
CTGGCGGCGCGTTCGAGGAGTCCGCCAAGGGCAACGCCTCGATCTTCGTCCTCTTCCCGCTGATGGTCATGGTGATGCTGACGCTGCTGATGATCCAGCTCCAGAGCTTCTCCCGCCTGATCCTGGTGTTCCTGACCGCGCCGCTCGGCATCGTCGGCGCCTCGCTCGGGCTCAACATCGCGAACGCCCCGTTCGGCTTCGTGGCGCTGCTTGGCCTGATCGCGCTCGCCGGCATGATCATGCGCAACGCCGTCATCCTGGTCGACCAGATCGAGACCGACGTGTCCCACGGCCTGACGCGCCGTGAGGCGATCGTCGAGGCGACCGTTCGCCGTGCGCGCCCGGTGGTGCTGACGGCGCTCGCCGCGATCCTCGCCATGATCCCGCTGTCGCGCTCGGCCTTCTGGGGTCCGATGGCGATCACCATCATGGGCGGCTTGTTCGTCGCGACCTTCCTGACGCTGCTGTACCTGCCGGGTCTCTACGCCCTCTGGTTCCGCAAGAGCCTGGATGAGGCCGGCACCCCCGAGCAGCCTGCCGCGCCGCAGCATGGGAGCAATGACGAGCACGCAATTCCGCTTGCTGAAGCGGCTGAATAAATGAGAAGACTGCTGACTAACGAGTCCTGACACATGACACTGGTTGCGGAACATATCGAAGGGGACACCCGGGATCGTATCCTCGAGGTGGCCGAGCGGCTGTTTCGCCAGATCGGCTATCAAAAGACCACGGTCGGGGACATCGCCAAGGAGCTCCGGATGAGCCCCGCCAACGTCTATCGCTTCTTCGAATCGAAGAAAGCGATCCACCAGTCGGTGGCGCGAGCCTTGATGGGCGAGGTCGAACTCGAGGCTGAGCGGATCGTGGCCGGGCCCGGTCCGGTGCTTGAACGCTTCCGCGAGCTGCTTACCACCATCCATCGCATGAACACCGAGCGCTATGTCGGCGACAACAAGCTGCATGAGATGGTCGAGATCGCGATGCAGGAGGACTGGGACGTCTGCGTCGCCCATATGGAGTGCATTGCCGGGGTTATGGGCCAGATGATCGCGCAAGGCACGGCCTCCGGCGAGTTCGAGGCCCCGGACTTGCAGCTGGCCTCGATGTGCGCCTGCACCGCGATGATGCGCTTCTTCCACCCTCAGATGATCGCCCAGTGCGCCACCAAGCCGGGCCCCTCGATCGATGAGATGATCGATTTCGTCATCGCGGGTCTGTCGCCGCGTCACTGACGGGGCGGGGGAATTTCTCCTATAGATAGCTTCGCACCGCCCAGCAAGGGCGGATAGCGGGCAATAACGGGACCAACAAACTCCGTCATTGCGAGCGCAGCGACGCAATCCAGACTGTCTCTGCGGAGGGATTCTGGATTGCGTCGCTGCGCTCGCAATGACGAGAAGGAATCAGCGCGTGACCGACAAAGACCTTTACTTCTACGAGCCCTCCAAGGGCCACGGCCTCAAGCACGATCCCTTTAACGCCATCATCGCGCCGCGGCCGATCGGCTGGATTTCGTCGCGCGACACCAAGGGCCACGTCAACCTCGCGCCCTACAGCTTCTTCAACGCCTTCTGCTACGTGCCGCCGATCATCGGCTTCTCCTCCACCAACTGGAAGGACACGGTCGCAAACATCCAGCAGACCGGCGAATTCGTCTGGAATCTCGCCACCATGGATCTCGCCAGGCACATGAACGCGACCGCCGCGCATGTCGCGCCTGAGGTCGACGAGTTCGAGGTTGCTGGCCTGACCGCCGTGCCCGGCAAGCTCGTCAACGTGCCGCGCGTCGGCGAGAGCCCGGTGGCGTTCGAGTGCAAGGTGTCCGACATCGTCCGCCTCAAGGGCGCCAACGGCAAGGAGGCCGACGCCTGGCTGACGCTGGGCGAGGTCGTCGCCGTCCACATCGACAAGGCGATGATCAAGGACGGCGTCTACCAGACCGCCGCCGCCCGCCCGATCGTCCGTGCCGGCCGCCGCGGCGATTATTTCGAGATCAAGCCGGAAAACATGTTCGAGATGGTCCGGCCGGATTAGGCCGGCCAAGCTCGGAGCCCGGAACTGGTACCGCACCCGGCCGTTATGGCCCGGGGCGGCCGCCCGGCCGCGTCAATTCGCTGCTTTTTGCTCCCGAAGTGTTCACTTCTGCCCGCCAGTTTCCGCTAAAATGCCGGTCAAACGCGCCGATGCATGAGGTCAGCCATGAGCTTCCGCCGCGACACCCTGACAAAGCCGATCTTCTCCTGGGCACGTGGCGTGCTGCCCGCGATGTCCGACACCGAGCGCGAGGCGCTGGAGGCCGGTGACGTCTGGTGGGACGCCGACCTTTTCACCGGCAATCCCGACTGGGGAAAGCTTCTGAAGGTCCCGCAGGCGCGCCTGACCGACGAGGAGCAGGCCTTCCTCACCGGGCCCGTCGACGAGCTCTGTGCCATGCTCGACGAGTGGAAGATCTTTTGGGAATGGCGCGACCTGCCGCAGGACGTGTGGGCCTTCATTAAGCGCGAAAAATTCTTCGGCATGATCATCCCGAAGGAATTTGGCGGCCTCGGTTTCTCGCCCTATGCGCATTCGGAAGTCGTTCGGAAAATCTCGACCCGCTCGATCGCAGCCGCCGTCACGGTGATGGTGCCGAACTCGCTCGGACCGGGCGAGCTTCTGATGCGCTTCGGCACCAAGGAGCAGCAGGGGCGCTGGCTGCCGCGCCTCGCCGACGGCCGCGACATTCCCTGCTTCGGTCTCACTAGTCCCGAGGCCGGCTCTGACGCGGCCTCGATGATCGACACCGGTATCATCTGCAAGGGTAATTTCGAGGGCCGCGAGGTGCTGGGGCTGAAGCTCAACTGGCACAAGCGCTACATCACGCTCGGGCCCGTCGCGACACTGCTTGGGCTTGCCTTCAAGGCCTATGATCCCGATCATCTCGTGGGCAATGTGGACGAGCTCGGCATCAGTGTGGCGCTGATCCCGACCAATCTGCCCGGTGTCGAGATCGGCCATCGCCATCTGCCGTCGATGCAGGTGTTTCAGAACGGCCCGAACTGGGGCCGCGACGTCTTCATTCCGCTCGACTATGTCATCGGCGGCCAGGAGCGGCTGGGGCAGGGCTGGAAGATGCTGATGACGGCGCTCGCCGCCGGCCGTGGCATCTCGCTGCCGTCGCTGTCGGCGGCCGGTGCCGCCTATGCTGCCCGCACTACCGGCGCCTATGCCCGCATCCGCGAGCAGTTCGGCATCTCGATCTCCAAATTCGAGGGTGTCGAGGAGCCGCTGGCGCGCATCGTCGCCACCGCCTATCAGCTCGACGCGGCGCGGCGGCTGACCTGCGCCGCACTGAACGCCGGCGTCCATCCCGCTGTCATCTCCGGCATCATGAAGCTGCATGCGACCGAGCGGATGCGCACCGCGATCGACGACGCCATGGACATCCATGGCGGCAAGGCCGTGATCGACGGTCCGCAAAACTATCTCGGCAACCTCCATCGCGCCGTGCCGGTCGGCATCACCGTCGAGGGCGCCAATATCCTGACCCGCAATCTCATCGTGTTCGGGCAGGGCGCCATCCGCGCCCATCCCTATCTGCTCGCCGAGATGAATGCGCTCGCCGATACCGACCACGAACGCGGCCTGACAGCGTTCGACAAGGCGTTCTGGAAGCATGTCGGCCACAGCTTCCAGACGTTGTTCCGTGCCTTCGGCCGGAGCTGGACCTTTGGTGCGTTTGCGCCTGCGCCCGACGCGGGCGATGCGACGCCATTCTATCGCCAGCTCTCGCGCCATTCGGCGGCCTTTGCGCTCTGCGCCGACATGGCGCTGCTCACGCTCGGCGGAGCGCTGAAGCGCAAGGAGATGCTCTCGGCGCGCTTCGGCGACATTCTCTCGGAGTTATATCTGCTTTCGGCCGCGCTGAAACGCTGGCAGGACGAGGGCCGGCACAAGGAGGATTTTGCCGCGCTGGAATGGTGCATGGCGAGCGGCTTCAGGACCATCGAGAACCGTCTTGCCGAAATCCTTGCCAACCTGCCGAACCGCTTCGTCGCTGTGATCCTCAAGCTCGTGGTCCAGCCCTTCGGCGCCCGCGTGCTCGGCCCATCCGACCGCGTCGTGCATCAATGCGCGAGCCTCGTGCTGGAGCCGTCGGCCGCGCGCGACCGCCTCACGGCTGATCTCGCCCATGTCGATGATGATCGCGGTTTTGCGCGACTGGAGCGCGCATTCGCGCTGGTCGTAAGCTCCGACGCGATCGCCAAGCGGATGCGCGCCGCGCATATCAGCGACTGGAAGGACGCCGTGGCCAAGGGCGTGATCACGCAGGCCGAAGGCGAGCAGCTAGCCGCGGCCCACGAAGCTGTCACAAATGTGATCGAGGTCGACGATTTTGCGCCGGAGGCGCTGTCGCCGATTTACAAGAAAACCGGAGATGTGCATCAGTTCTTCCAGGAACTCGGTGAACAGAGGGCGGCGAGCTGATGGCACGACCGGTTTTCATCGTCGACGGCAGCCGAACGCCGTTTCTCAAGGCGCGCTCGGGGCCGGGGCCATTCACGCCGGTCGATCTCGCCGTGCAGTGCGGCCGGCCGCTGCTGGCGCGCCAGCCGTTTTCGCCTGAGACGTTCGACCAGGTCATCCTCGGCTGCGTCAACGTGATCGCGGACGAGATGAACCCGGCCCGCGTGGCGGCGCTGCGGCTCGGCATGGGCGAGGACATGGTCGCCTTTACCGTGCAGATCAATTGCGGCTCCGGCATGCAGTCGATCGACACCGCCTACCGCTACATCCGCGAAGGCCATGCCGACCTAATCCTCGCCGGCGGCACCGAGGCGCTCAGCCACGCGCCGCTGGTCTGGCCCAATTCCGGCGTGCGCTGGTTTGCTGGGCTTGCCACGGCCAAAGGCATTGCTGCAAAGGCCGCGGCTGCCTTCAAATTGCGGCCGCGCTATCTCAAGCCGATCATCGGCCTGGAGCGCGGGCTCACTGATCCCATCACCGATCTCAACATGGGCCAGACCGCCGAAGTCGTCGGCCACCTCTTCGGCATCACGCGCGCACAGTCGGATGCCTACGCCGCCGAGAGCCACCGCCGGCTTGCGAACGCGCAGACGCAGGGCTTCCTCAAGGGCGAGGTCGAGACCGCGTTTTCCCGCGACGGCAAATTCTTCGATCATGATGACGGCGTCCGCCCGGACTCTTCGTCTGAGACGCTGGCCAAACTGAAGCCGGTGTTCGAGCGTCCCTGGGGCCAGGTCACCGCCGGCAACTCCTCGCAGATCACCGATGGCGCCTCCTGGGTGATCCTCGCCTCCGACGAGGCGGTCGCAAAGCACAAGCTGACGCCAAAGGCTGTCATCATCGACAGCAACTGGGCCGCGCTTGATCCGAGCATCATGGGGCTGGGTCCCGTGCTGTCGGCGACGCCGATGCTCACGCGCAACAGCCTCACCGTCAAGGATGTCGAGACCTGGGAGCTGAACGAGGCTTTCGCCACGCAAGTGCTTGGCTGCCTCGCCGCCTGGAACGACGACAAATTCTGCCGCGAGATTTTGGGACTTGACGGCGCCGCCGGTGAGATCGATCGCGACAGGCTCAACGTCGATGGCGGCGCGATCTCGCTCGGCCATCCCGTCGGCACGTCCGGCAACCGCATCGTGCTGCATCTTGTCAATGCGATGAAGCGGCTCGGCACGCGGCGTGGGGTTGCCACCGAATGCATCGGCGGCGGGCTTGGCGGTGCCATGCTGATCGAGGCGGTGTGACCATGGATTCGAAGATCATGACCGCGCTCGGTGACCGCGTGCTGGAGCTCGGGCCCCAGCCCGCAGCCGACAATCCGTACAAGAATTTCAAGCTGACGCGCGACGCCGACGGCGTCGCCTGGCTGCTGTTCGACCGCACTGATGCCAGCGCCAACACGCTGTCCGCCGATGTGATGGAAGAGTTCGACGCGGTGCTCGCCGCGATCGAGACCGAGCGTCCCGCAGGCCTCGTGATTCGCTCGGCCAAACCGTCCGGCTTCATTGCCGGCGCCGACGTCAACGAATTTCGCGGTGCCAGCGATCCCGCGATGGTGGAGGCCCGCATCCATGCCGCGCATGCGGTGGTCGATCATCTGGAGGCGCTGAAGCTGCCGACCGTTGCGGTCATCCACGGCTTCTGCCTTGGTGGCGGACTCGAGGTCGCGCTCGCCTGCCAGTCGCGCATCGCCATCGACGGTGCGCGCTTCGGCTTCCCGGAGGTGATGCTGGGGCTACATCCCGGCCTTGGCGGCACAGCGCGCCTTACCGCGCTGGTCGATCCGACCCAGTCGATGGCTCTGATGCTGACGGGACGCACCATCGATGCGCGCCGCGCCAAATCGCTTGGCCTTGTCGACACCGTGACGCAGGAGCGCCACGTCCGCAACGCGGTGAAGGACGCGCTATTTGGTCGGCTGAAGAAGGCGCGTCCGGGCTTCCTGACCCGCGCGGCCAATTTCGGACCTGTGCGCGGGCTGTTGGCCAAGCGCATGCGCAGCGAAGCGGCAAAGGCTGCGCCCCGCGAACACTATCCCGCGCCATACGCGCTGATCGATCTCTGGGAGACCCATGGCGGCAGCAAGGCCGCGATGCTGAAAGCCGAGCAGTCCTCGTTCGCCAAGCTGATGGTGACGCCGACCGCGCAGAATCTGATCCGCGTGTTCTTCCTGCGCGAGCAGATGAAGAAGGCGGCGGGAAGCAGCAACACGATCAAGCATGTTCACGTCATCGGCGCCGGCGCCATGGGCGGCGATATCGCGGCGTGGTGCGCGGGGCAGGGGGTACGCGTCTCGCTTGCCGACATGAAGGCGGAGCCGATCGCTGGCGCGGTGAAGCGGGCCGCCGAGCTCTACGGCAAGATCATCCGAAAGCCGACCGAGGTGCGCGACGCGCTCGATCGCCTGATCCCCGACATGGACGGCGAGGGCGTCCGCAACGCCGATCTCATCATCGAGGCGGTGCCGGAAAAGCTCGAGCTCAAGCAGAAGGTCTATGCCGGCCTCGAGCCGAAGATGAAGCCGGGCGCGATTCTTGCGACCAATACGTCGAGCATTCCGCTTCAGGATCTTCGCACCACGCTGGCGCGGCCTGAGCGGCTCGTCGGGCTGCATTTCTTCAACCCGGTGTCGCGGCTGCAACTGGTCGAGGTCGTCAGCCATGACGGCAACGACCCACAGGTGCTGAAGGATGCGCTCGCTTTCGTCGGTGCGATCGATCGCCTGCCGCTCTCCGTGAAGAGCTCGCCGGGCTTCCTCGTCAACCGCGCGCTGACGCCCTACATGCTGGAAGCCATGGTGATGCTGGACGAGAAGGTCGACCAGCGCCTGATCGACGCGGCAGCCGAACAGTTCGGCATGCCGATGGGGCCGATCGAGCTGGCCGATCAGGTCGGGCTCGACATCTGTCTGGCCGTCGGCGACATGCTGCGCGCGAAGTTCGGTGATCTGCTGCCGCCGACGCCGGCTTGGCTGCGCGACAAGGTCGCCAAGGGCGAACTCGGCCGCAAGACCGGCAAGGGCTTTTACACCTGGACGGACGGCAAGGCCGAGAAGGCGCCGTTGCCCGAGACCGGCCCGCGCGTCACCGACCAGATGATCGACCGCCTGGTGCTGCCAATGTCCAATGTCTGCGTCGCGAGCTTACGTGAAGGCATCGTCGACGACGCCGATGCGGTCGACGGCGCCATGATCTTTGGCACCGGCTACGCGCCATTCCGCGGGGGTCCGCTCAATTACGCGCGTGCGCGCGGCGTGGAGAATGTCGTATCCAGCTTGAGCGCCCTGGCCGAACGATTCGGCGGACGCTTCGCACCCGATCCGGGCTGGGACAGTTTCAAGTGAGCAAATTTCAAGTGGGAGAGGCATGAGCGAACAGGGGACTACCGAGCCGAGCGGTGATCTCTGCATCCGCACGCTGGCGATGCCGGCCGACACCAACGCCAATGGCGACATCTTCGGTGGCTGGCTGCTCAGCCAGATGGACGTCGGCGGAGGCGTGTTCGCCTCAAAGGCTGCGAAGTCGCGCACCGTGACGGTCGCCATCGAGGCGATGAATTTTCGCAAGGCGGTCTATGTCGGTGATCTCGTCTCGGTCTACGCCAACCTCGTGCGGGTCGGCCGCACATCGATGACTGTGCATCTGGAAGCCTGGGCGCTGCGGCGCAGGGAGCTGCAGCCGATCCTCGTCACCGACGGCAATTTCACCTACGTCTCGATCGACGATAGCGGCCATCCGCAGCCGATCAGCCGCACCGATCCGCCTATCGCGACGTAATCGCGCGCGACGCATGACCGCGCGGCGTTGCGTCCGTCATCGTCGCGGCTTCGCCAAGAACAAGTCATAAAATGGATGAGGTCCCGGCGTACTCAATGGCATGTCGATTCGGGGTGGAAGCGGCCTCAAATGCCCTCGGAACTTTTGGGCAGGAGTGCTGTTATTTGCCCGCACTTGAGGAATCAACGGGCCATGCCGGACAGCTACATCATCGAAGTTAATTCACAGACCGCAGGTATCGTCGTTCGCGGCCAGGGAGGCTACTGCTTCTTCGCCGCGTCTCACCAATTCAATCGCCTCGAAGGCCAGCTCTTCCGCAACGCCCGCGAAGCCGAACGCGCGGCGCGCAAGCTGGTTAACGGCGATGTGAAGGAAGCGGCGTAGTTTTTGCCTATCATTCCGGGGCGAGCGTCGTGCAGGTCGGAATCTTTTGCCGCGTGCGCCGCTGCTCTTCCTTCTCCCTTGTGGGCGAAGGTGGCGCGAAGCGCCGGATGAGGGGTTGTTTCTGAGCACTCAGAAGTGAGAGAGGCTCTCGCGGAGAGAGACCCCTCACCCGTCTCGCCGCTATCGCGGCGATCCACCCTCTCCCACAGGGGGAGAGGGTAAGAATCGTCATCACAGCTTCGTCGCGGCCCGCGACAAGAGCTTCCAGTCGTCGCCCTGCTTCTGCCAGTTCATCAGGATGTGAAGATTGGTCGGCACTTTTTTCCCATCGGCCGCCATTTCCTGTTCCGCAACCCAGTGGAAGCGCACGATCGCGGCGGGGCCGACGACCTTGATGGTCGGGTCCTGATATTCGATCGACAGGAATTTTGCTTTGCCGTCGGTGGCGTTGGTGACGAAGGTCGCCTTGTCCTCGACCTTGCCGTTGGAATGACTGTAGCTCACCTCGTCGGCACAGAGCGCGCCGAGCGCCTTCGGGTCGGCGGCGATCTGGGCGAGGCGGAAGGCATCGACCTTCTTCGCCACGGCTTCTTCATCCGCGGACGCCGCCAGCGCCGGTGTTGCGAGAGCGAGCGCAGAGGCGGCGAGAGTCGAGAGGGCCAGATCGCGTCGGTTGATCGTCATGGTTTCTCCTTTTTGATCTTGCATGGACTGTTGCAGTCGCGCGCGGCTTTGTCGAGCGGCGCGTGGTCGCCATGCGCGTGCGTCATTGCGCGATAGGGGCTGTATTGATACGTGTTTCGCATTGATGCATCGCGCATTTGGGAAAGTACGGACATGATCGAGGCCAATGGCAAAGCATTGCTGTTTGACATCGACGGCACGCTCGCCAACACCGACCCCTTGCATCTGAGGGCGTTCAACCACGTGTTCGGCCCACGCGGCCATGTTTTCGATCACGCGCGCTTCTCGAAGGAACTACAAGGCTTTGCCAATGCGTCGATCGGCGAGCGCTTTCTGTCCGACGAATCGGTGGAGCGGCGCGCCGTGATCCTCGGCGAGAAGGAGGAAGTGTTCCGGACATTGGTCGCGGGGCAGATCGAACCGCTGCCGGGTCTGATGGCGCTGCTCGACCAGGCTGACGCGGCCGGCATTCCCATGGTCGCCGTCACCAATGCGCCGCGGCTGAATGCGGAGCTGCTGCTGTCCGGCCTCGGCATCACACATCGATTCAAGGCGATCGTGATCGGCGACGAGCTGCCGCACGGCAAGCCGCATCCACTGCCCTATCAGGAAGGGCTGCGCTTCGCCGGCGCCAGTCCAGCAGCCTCGATCGCGTTCGAGGATTCCCGCTCCGGTGTGCAGTCGGCGGCAGCGGCCGGCATTCCGACCATCGGCATTCGGACCAGCCTCAGCCATGCTGACCTTGTCGACGCCGGCGCGCTCGCCTCCGCAAGCGCTTTCGACGATCCGGAGCTGCTCGTGCGCCTTGCTGCTGCGATGGCCTGGTGAGGAGCCTCGTCCGTTAACCGTGATCAGCTCTCGCATTGACCGACGGCGCGAACCGCCGCACCATGCAACATTCTGATTTGAGGCCATTTGCCGTGACCGGATTGACACATCGCCAGGCCGAAATCCTCAACATCGCGCGCGCCTCGGGCCGCGTCATGGTCGAAGAGCTCGCGCGCCGGTTCGAAGTCTCGGCACAGACCATCCGCAAAGATCTCAACGATCTCTGCGAGCGCCGCTCGCTGACCCGCATCCATGGCGGCGCCATCATCGCCTCCGGCGTCGAAAACCTCGCTTATGAGGCCCGACGCTTCGTTGCTGCCGACGAGAAGAAAGCGATTGGCGCCGCGGCCGCCTCGCTGATCCCGAACGGCTGCTCGCTCTTCATCAACATCGGCACCACGACGGAGGAGGTCGCGAGCGCGCTGACCTCGCACGAGGATCTGCTCGTCATCACCAATAATCTCAACGTCGCGATGCTGCTCTATCGCCACCCCCGCATCGAGGTGGTGGTTGCCGGCGGCACGGTGCGGCGCGCCGACGGCGCCGTGGTCGGCTCGACCGCGACCCAGCTGATCGGACAGTTCAAGGTCGACTATGCCATCATCGGCGCGTCCGCGATCGATGAGGAGGGCGCGCTGCTCGACTTTGATTATCGCGAGGTGCAGGTGGCGCAAGCCATCATCGCCAACGCCCGCACCGTGATGCTGGTCGCTGATTCCACCAAGCTTCGGCGCAGCGCACCGGTCCGCATCGCCCATATCAGCCAGATCCAGACTTTCGTCACCGACCAGGAGCTGCCCGAGCGCCTCGCCACCATCTGCCACGGCAAGGGCATCGAGGTGGTCGAGGCGATGCCGAAAGGGGCGGATATCGACGATGGTCAGACCGATGCGCAGGATGCGGCACCTGAAGCGGCGCCGGTGGTGCGGCTGCGCTAGGGTTATGCGGCGTCCCATGGGTTGAGTAGCGAAACGCCGAATGCTGCGAAATCCCTCACATTGCGCGTGACCAGCGTGAGGTCATTCGCGAGCGCGGTCGCGGCAAAGAATCCATCCATGACGGACAGGGCAACGCCGCTTCTGCGGCTTTGCGCCATCAGATCGCCCCAGCGTTCGGCCACCACTTGGTCAATCGGCAGGATGCGCTCGGCAAAACGTGCGGGCAGATCGTTGGCGAGCCAGTCGGCCAGTGCAGTGCGCCGGCGGCCATCGTCCATCAACGCGATGCCGCGCCGAAGCTCGGCGATCGAAGCGACGCTGATGAAGGCGCGGTCCTCGTCGATGCTGTCCAGCCAGACCAGAACCTTCGGATCGGGCGCGGGCCGTTGAACCTCAGACAGCACATTGGTGTCGAGCAGCAGGTTCACGGCATGTCGTCGCGCGGCGCGTCACGCACGCGCTCAAGCTCGAGGTCGGCGCCGCGCAGCGGCGAAGCCAGCAGGAATTCGGCCAACGTGCCTTTGCGTGCGGTCTTGCGCGCCCATTCCTCGGCGGAAACGATCACGGCATTGGGCTTGCCGTGACGTGTGATGATCTGGGGACCTGATTGGGCACGGTCCACCACCTCGGACAGTCGTGCCTTGGCGTTGGCAAGCGTCCAAGTGTCAGTCGGCGGCGCGTCGGGTGCGGTGCTGTGGTCTGTCATGTCGAAAAGAACCATATTGACTATACTGACTATATCACCCTGAATGAGTATTCAAGGCGCCTATTGCTGCTCGAATTGTCTTCTGGATTGCTCAGTTCGACGCCGGATTGCCCATAAAAAAGTTCCGCTTTCGCTTCCCTTCGCCTCTCTTTCATCTTGCTTTCGTTTTTCGGTGTGATCTAATCAAAAACGAAAGTAGCCGCTCGATTGAACGGGCGGTCGCCGGGGGATGCGTCTGTTGGAGCGTATTTTCGACCTCGCCATCATTGGAGGCGGTGTTAACGGCTGCGGCATCGCGCGTGACGCGGTGGGCCGCGGCAACACGGTTTTCCTGTGCGAAATGAACGATCTGGCGAGCGGGACGTCGTCCTGGTCGACCAAGCTGGTCCATGGCGGCCTGCGCTATCTCGAATATTACGAGTTTCGGCTGGTTCGCGAGGCGCTGATCGAGCGCGAGATTCTCTGGGGCATCGCGCCCCACATCATCCGCCCCCTGCGTTTCGTTTTGCCGCATCACGCCGGCCTGCGCCCGGCTTGGCTGCTGCGCCTCGGCCTCTTCCTCTACGACCACATCGGCGGCCGTCATCTGTTGCCGTCAACGCGCTCGGTCGATCTGCGGCGCGACGAGGTCGGCCGTCCGCTGATCCCTAATCGCTATTCACGCGCGTTCGAATATTCTGACTGCTTCGTCGATGACGCCCGGCTTGTGGTGCTCAACGCCCGCGACGCCGCCGACAAGGGCGCCGAGATCCGCACCCGCACCCGTGCCACCGAGATCAACCAGGCCAACCGCATCTGGACCGTGAGCATGGTCGACACGCTGACCGGCGCGCGCTCATCGATCCAGGCTCGTGCGGTGGTCAATGCCGGCGGCCCCTGGGTCGAGGACGTGCTCGGCCGCGGCGCTGGCGTCAATGCCAAGGCCAAAGTGCGGCTGGTGCAGGGCTCGCACATCGTGGTCAAGAAGCTTTACGACCACGACCGCGCCTACATGTTCCAGAACGCCGACGGCCGCATCATCTTCGTCATCCCCTACCAGGACGACTTTACGCTGATCGGCACCACCGACCGCGACTATGACGGCGACCCGTCCAAGGTGAAGGCCACAGTGGAGGAGATTCAATATCTCTGCGCGGCTGCAAGTGAATATCTGGCCAAGCCGGTGACGCCTGAGGACGTGGTCTGGACCTATTCCGGCGTGCGTCCGCTCTATGACGATGGCGCCAGCGAAGCCAAGGCCGCGACCCGCGACTACGTCTTCGAGCTCGATACGCCTGGCGGCTCGCCGCTGCTGTCGATCTATGGCGGCAAGATCACGACCTATCGCCGCCTCGCCGAGGAGGCGCTGGAGCGGCTCGCGCCCTATCTTCGCAGTGCAAAAGCGCGCGAAGGCTGGACCGGCAAATGGCCGCTGCCCGGCGGTGACATGGATGTCTCGGCCGTCGACGGCCTGATCGGCGAGCTCCAGCGCGGTTATCCCTTCCTCAGCCATGAGCATGCGCGGCGCCTCGCACGCGCCTATGGCACCCGCGCCATCAAGCTGCTGGGCGACACAAAATCGGCAGCCGATCTCGGCCAGGCCTTTGGTGCAACACTGACCGAACGCGAGGTCCGCTACCTCATGACCAATGAATGGGCGATGACCGCCGAGGACATCGTCTGGCGCCGCTCAAAGCTCGGTCTGCGACTATCTGCCGACGAAATTGCCGCTCTGGACGACTGGATCAGGACCCACGCTGTGCCGCAAAGTCCCTTGCTGGAAGCAGGAGGACGCTCATGAGCGTGACACTCGATCACGTGACCCGGACCGTCGACGGGGTCCCGTACATCCGTGACGTCTCGCTGACGCTCGAGAGCGGCACACTCAACGTGCTGCTCGGGCCGACGCTGTCGGGCAAGACCTCGATCATGCGGCTGCTCGCCGGCCTGGACAAGCCGACAACAGGCAAGCTGCTGGTGAATGGCAAGGACGTCACGGGTGTCGATGTGCGCCAGCGTTCGGTCGCGATGGTCTATCAGCAGTTCATCAATTACCCCTCGCTCACGGTCTATGAGAACATCGCTTCGCCCTTGCGCGTCCAGGGCAAACCGCGCGCGGAGATCGAGAAGCGCGTGGCTGAAGCTGCGAGATTGCTCCGGCTCGAGCCATTCCTGAAGCGTACGCCGCTCCAGCTTTCCGGCGGCCAGCAGCAGCGCACCGCAATGGCGCGCGCGCTGGTCAAGGGCGCCGACCTGGTCCTGCTCGACGAGCCGCTCGCCAATCTCGACTACAAGCTGCGCGAGGAGCTGCGCGCCGAGCTGCCGCGCATCTTCGAGGCCTCCGGCGCGATCTTCGTCTATGCCACCACCGAGCCGACCGAAGCGCTGCTGCTGGGCGGCAACACGGTGTGTATGTGGCAGGGCCGGGCGCTCCAGATCGGCGAGACCGCCAGTGTCTACCGCCGGCCGCAGACCCTGCGCGTCGCGCAGGTATTCTCCGATCCGCCGCTCAACCTCGTCGGCATCGAGAAGAAGAACGGCTCCGTGCAATATGCAGGAGGCATCGCCGCGCCGGCGTCCGGTCTCTATTCCTCTCTCGCCGACGGCGCCTATCGCGTCGGCTTTCGTGCGCATCAGCTTGCGCTCGCCAACGGCGAGGCCGACCGCCACGCCTTCCATGCCACGGTGACGGTGACCGAGATCACCGGTTCGGAGAGTTTTGTGCATTTGACCCGCGACGGATCGAACTGGGTTGCGGTGCTGCACGGTGTGCACGAGTTCGAGCCCGGCCAGACCATCGATGCCGTGCTCGACCCCAATGATGTTTTCGTGTTTGACGCGGCCGACCGTTTGGTCGCCGCGCCGAGCTCGTAAGGGAGGGATGCGCCATGGCTCGCATTGACCTCGTCGATCTCGCCCATTCCTACGGCGGCAATGACGCGCCGCAGGAGAGCTTTGCGCTGAAGCCGGTGACCATGACCTGGCGGCAGGGCGGCGCTTATGCGCTGCTCGGGCCGTCCGGCTGCGGCAAGACCACGCTGCTCAACGTCATCTCCGGCATCATCACGCCGTCGCGGGGGAAGATCCTGTTCGACGACCAGGACATCACACTGCTGTCAACTCAGAAGCGCAACATCGCCCAGGTGTTCCAATTTCCGGTGATCTACGACACCATGACGGTGGGGCAGAACCTGGCGTTTCCGCTGAAGAACCGCGGTGTTCCGAAGGCCGAGATCGACAAGCGCGTCGCCGAGATCGCCCGCCTGCTCGACCTCGAACCGTATCTGAACCGCAAGGCGACCCGGCTCACGGCCGATGCCAAGCAGAAGATCTCGCTAGGCCGCGGCCTCGTCCGCTCCGACGTCGCCGCCGTGCTGTTCGACGAGCCCCTGACGGTGATCGATCCCGAGCTGAAATGGCAGCTTCGCTCCAAGCTGAAGGCGCTGCATCGCGAGCTCGACCTCACGATGATCTATGTCACCCACGACCAGACCGAGGCGCTGACCTTCGCGGACACCGTGGTCGTCATGCATGACGGGGGCGTGGTGCAGAGCGGCACGCCGGCAGAATTGTTCGACAAGCCGGCGCACACTTTCGTCGGCTATTTCATCGGCTCACCCGGCATGAACATTCTGCCGGCCGAAGTGAAGGGACGCGAGGCGCGGATCGACGGCCATGTCATCGCGCTCAACCGCAGCTACGACAAATTGCCGGCGAGTGCCAGGATCGAGATCGGTGTGCGTCCCGAATTCGTCGAGGTCGTCGCGCCCACGCCCGGCCTGCTCACGGCGAAGATCGAGCGCATCGACGACCTCGGCCGCATCCGCTTTGCCCGTGCGCGCCTCGGCGACGCGAAACTCGCGGCGCGCGCGCCGGCCGGCTTCACCAGCTCGGACGGCACGGCCGGGATGAAATTCGATCCGGCGCATATCCACGTCTATGCCGATAGCCTTCTCGTGGAAGGAGCCGCCTGATGGACAAGACCATCAACCAAAAAGCCTGGTTCCTGGTGCTGCCGGTGTTCCTGGTCGTCGCGTTCTCGGCGGTGCTGCCGCTGATGACGGTGGTGAACTATTCGATGCAGGATACGTTCGGCAACAACCAGTTCTTCTGGAACGGTGTCGGCTGGTTCAAGGAGCTGCTCGACCCCTCGACGGATCTCGGCGGCCGCTTCCTGGCGTCCCTCGGCCGCAATTTGTTCTTCTCGATGGTGATCCTCGCCATCCAGGTGCCGCTCGGCATCGTCGTGGCGCTGTCGATGCCGCGCGACGGCTGGACGGTTGCGGCCTGTCTCGTCATCCTCGCGCTGCCGTTGCTGATCCCGTGGAACGTCGTTGGCACCATCTGGCAGATCTTTGGCCGGCCCGACATCGGCCTGCTTGGCTATGTCCTCAACGCCATCGGCATCGATTACAACTACGTCTCCAACGAGTTCGACGCTTGGGTCACCGTCATCGTGATGGACGTCTGGCACTGGACCAGCCTCGTCGCGCTGCTCTGCTATGCCGGCCTGAAGTCGATCCCTGAGGCCTATTATCAGGCAGCCCAAATCGACGGCGCCTCGCGCTGGGCGGTGTTCAGGGCGATCCAACTGCCGAAGATGAACCGCGTGCTGCTGATCGCCGTGCTGCTGCGCTTCATGGACTCGTTCATGATCTACACCGAGCCGTTCGTCCTTACCGGCGGCGGGCCTGGCAACTCGACCACCTTCGTGTCGATCGAGCTGGTCAAGATCGCGCTTGGCCAGTTCGACCTCGGCAAGGCCGCGGCGCTCTCGCTGGTCTACAATCTGATCATCCTGATCGTCTGCTGGGTCTTCTACACCGTCATGACCAATGCCGGCGCCGAGCGGAAGCCGCAGGAAGGAGCCGCGTGATGCACTCGATCCCCGGCCGCCGCCTCATCATGGTGCTGTTCTTGATCTTCCTGCTGCTGCCGATCTACTGGCTCGTCAATATGAGCTTCAAGACCAACGCCGAGATCGTCTCGACGATGACGCTGTGGCCGCATGCGCCGACGCTCCAGCACTACAAGCGTATCTTCACCGACGAGAGCTGGTATTCCGGCTATATCAACTCGCTGGAATACGTCGTTATCAATACCATCATCTCGATTTCCGTGGCGTTGCCGGCGGCCTATGCGTTTTCGCGCTATCGCTTCCTCGGAGACAAGCATCTGTTCTTCTGGTTGCTGTCGAACCGCATGGCGCCGGCCGCGGTCTATGCGCTGCCATTCTTCAACCTCTATTCGGCGATCGGCCTGTTCGATACGCCCTGGGCGGTTGCGCTCGCGCATTGCATCTTCAACGTTCCGCTGGCGGTATGGATCCTCGAGGGCTTCGTCTCCGGCGTGCCGCGCGAGATCGACGAGACTGCCTTCCTCGACGGCTATTCGTTCCCGCGCTTCTTCATCAGGATCCTGGTGCCGCTGATCGCGAGCGGCATCGGCGTCGCCGCCTTCTTCTGCTTCATGTTCTCCTGGGTCGAGCTGCTGCTCGCGCGCACGCTGACTTCGGTCAACGCCAAGCCGATCGCCGCCGTCATGACCCGTACGGTCTCGGCGGCCGGAATGGATTGGGGGCTCCTGGCCGCGGCCGGCGTTCTCACAATCATCCCCGGCGCGCTCGTGATCTGGTTCGTCCGCAACTACATTGCGCGCGGCTTCGCGCTCGGCAGGGTCTAGGAGGCTTTCATGGAAAACATCGCATGGATGGCCTGGACGCCGCCGACGGCGATCTTCTTCGTGTTGCTGGCGATGACACTGGCGGTGATGACGTGGCTCGCCGTCGCTTATCCGGAGGCCGAGCGCGTCGGGATCCTGCGTATTCCGACCACGCGCGGCGACCGGCTGTTCATTTCGCTGATCATGGCCGCCGTGATCCACCTGTTGTGGATCGGTTTCGCCGGCACCGACACGATCGCGACGCTGCCGGTCGGAGAAGGAATTGAATTGTCGAGCCTGTGGCTCGCTACCGTGATTTCGCTTGCCTCTGCCGTCGCAATATTCCGCACGGTCTAGGCGAACGAAAAAGAGCAGATCCGGGGGGTAACCCGGGCCTGAGAGTTTATCGCTGTAACGGAGGAAACAACATGCGATATTTAGAGCGACGAAAGAAGGGTCCTGTGACCAGGACCCGGTTTTGGATGATGACGAGCGCCGTTGCGTTGACGGCAGCTTCGTTCACTGCGCCGGCCTTCGCGGATGAAGCAGCCGCGAAGAAGTGGATCGACTCGGAGTTTCAACCTTCGACGTTGTCCAAGGAAGACCAGATGAAGGAAATGCAGTGGTTCATCAAGGCCGCCGCTCCCTTCAAGGGCATGGAGATCAACGCGGTCTCCGAAACCCTGACTGTGCACGAATACGAATCGAAGACGCTGGCCAAGGCCTTCGAGGAAATCACCGGCATCAAGGTCAAGCACGACATCATCCAGGAAGGTGACGTCGTCGAGAAGATCCAGACCCAGATGCAGTCCGGCAAGAACGTCTATGACGGCTGGATCAACGACTCCGACTTTATCGGAACCCACTTCCGTTACGGCCAAGCGGTCGATTTGACGGAATGGATGGCCGGCGAAGCCAAGGACGTCACCGACCCGATGCTCGACGTCAACGACTTCATCGGCAAGTCGTTCACCACAGCGCCGAACGGGCATCTCTATCAGCTGCCCGACCAGCAGTTCGCGAACCTCTATTGGTTCCGTTACGACTGGTTCTCCAATCCCGACTACAAAGCCAAGTTCAAGGCCAAATACGGCTACGATCTCGGCGTTCCCGTGAACTGGTCGGCCTATGAGGATATCGCCGAGTTCTTCACCAACGACATCAAGGAGATCAACGGCGTCCGGGTCTATGGCCACATGGACTACGGCAAGAAAGATCCCTCGCTCGGATGGCGCTTTACCGACGCGTGGTTGTCGATGGCCGGTAACGGCGACAAGGGTCTCCCGAACGGCCTTCCGGTCGACGAATGGGGCATCCGCATGGAAGGCTGCCGTCCGGTCGGCTCGTCGGTGGAACGTGGCGGCGACGTCAACGGTCCGGCGTCGGTCTATTCGATCGTCAAGTACCTCGACTGGATGAAGAAATATGCCCCGCCGCAGGCACAGGGCATGACCTTCTCCGAATCCGGTCCGGTGCCGGCGCAAGGCAATATCGCCCAGCAGATCTTCTGGTACACCGCTTTCACCGCCGACATGGTGAAGCCCGGTCTGCCGGTGATGAATGCGGACGGTACGCCGAAATGGCGCATGGCTCCGTCGCCGCACGGCTCCTACTGGAAGGAAGGCATGAAGCTGGGTTACCAGGATGTGGGTTCGGCCACCTTGCTGAAGTCCACCCCGGTCGACCGCCGCAAGGCAGCCTGGCTCTATCTGCAGTTCATCAACTCCAAGTCGGTGACCCTGAAGAAGAGCCATGTCGGTCTGACGTTCACGCGTGAGTCCGACATCTGGGACAAGAGCTTCACGGAACGTGCACCGAAGCTCGGCGGCCTGATCGAGTTCTACCGCTCGCCGGCGCGCGTGCAGTGGACCCCGACCGGCAACAACGTGCCCGACTATCCGAAGCTCGCGCAATTGTGGTGGCAGAACATCGGCGATGCGTCGTCCGGTGCGAAGACGCCGCAAGCAGCGATGGATTCGCTGGCAGCCGCGCAGGATTCCGTCATGGAGCGTCTGGAGAAATCCGGCGTCCAGGGCGCCTGCGGGCCGAAGCTGAACAAGAAGGAGACGGCCGAATACTGGTTCGCCAAGTCGGCCAAGGACGGCAACATCGCTCCGCAGCGCAAGCTCGCGAACGAGAAGCCGAAGGGTGAGACCATCGACTACGACACGCTGATCAAGTCGTGGCCGGCCTCGCCGCCGAAGCGCGCAGAAGCGAAGTAATTCGCAGACATCATGATGGCCGGGTTCGTCCCGGCTATCCAGGAGCAGGAGGCCGGGAGCGATCCCGGCCTTTTGTCGTGTTGGCCACTTGCGTTATCGACGGCCTTGATCTGAATTGGCGAGCCGAGATCCCGAAGCGAGACTTCGCCATGCGCATGACGTTCCGTTGCGATCCAAAGCTGACCGATCATCTGGCCAGGCCCTATCCGGCGCGCACAGCCTTGCCTGACTGGCTGCGCGCGATGCCCGCGAAGGCGCACTCGGACATCCACGATCGAGACATCCGCACGGTCAAGCAATGTCCGCCCTTTGTCGATGCGATGGCCTATGGGGTCATGATCCCGCTGCCGTGCGACATCAGGGTTGAGTCTGGACGATTCACCTGGGATTGGGATATTCCCGAGCCGGCCACGTCGGGACATCCGCGCGCGCCTCTGAGCTTTCATCCAGTTGCGCAATTCGCTGCTGCGCCATTTGCGAACGGACGGTCCGCGATCAAGTTCAACAGTTTCTGGACCATCGAGCTCGAGCCTGGCTGGTCGCTGTTCGCGACGCATCCCGTCAATCGCGATGATCTGCCATTCCGCCTTGTTTCGGGTCTGGTCGACGCCGACCGGTTTCACGACGGCGGCATCAACTTTCCAGCCGTATGGACGCAGCCCGATTTTTCCGGCGTTCTCGAAAAAGGCACGCCGGTCGCGCAGTGTTTTGCGGTGCCGCGTGAGGCGCCAGAACTGGTATTTGAAGTGTTCGACGAGGCGCACCAGAATTCCTACGCGAAGGTCGTCGCCGATGTGCTGGCTGCGCCCAACGTCTATCGCAAGCATTTTCGCGCGAAGCGTGGCCGGTTAACTCGCTAAAGCG
The DNA here is from genome assembly GCF_049993385.1 of Bradyrhizobium sp. McL0616. Classification (NCBI taxonomy): domain Bacteria; kingdom Pseudomonadati; phylum Pseudomonadota; class Alphaproteobacteria; order Hyphomicrobiales; family Nitrobacteraceae; genus Bradyrhizobium; species Bradyrhizobium sp. McL0616. Next base: position 7,001,809 of record NZ_CP188255.1, on the reverse strand, counting down.
CGCCGCAATTCGTCTTCGTCAAGCCAGAGCCGGCCGTGCGACGCCGATGTCAACGCCATCGCAATTGAGCCAAAAAGCTGCGGGCGCAAGCGATAGGCTTGCGCAAAAGCGCGCATGGCGGCATCGACGTCTCCACCCTCCTGCAAGGCGATGCCAAGATTGAGCGCGGCCTCGGCATGGTCGGGCTTGAGTTCGAAGGCCTTGCGGTAGGCGCTTGCGGCGCCGGCGTGGTCGCGCAAATCCTGTCGCGCGACGCCAAGATCGAACCACACCGAAGCCGGTGCGCTGGTTGCGACCGCCTGCGCGAGCAAACTTGCGGCGGTGGCGGGATCGCCATCCTCCCACGCCAGCCGGCCGAGCCGTGCCGCGGCTTCCTGGTGGCCGGGGATGACCTTCAGGATTGCTCGCCAGGATTCGCGCGCTTGAGCCCTCAAGCCAGCCTGATCGAGCGTTCTCGCCTTCTCGACGAAGATTTCGCGTTGCGGACTCGTGGCGATCGCGGAATCGATGTGCGCGAGCGCGACCTCGAAATTCCCTTCGCTGCGCGCAATCCGGGCGGCAAGCAGCCGGGCTGCCGCATTGCCGGGGCGCTTGGCAAGGCTCACGTCAATATGGGCATGAGCAGGGGCGATGGCATTCCTGGAGAACAACACAGCGGCCAGCAGATGATGCAGCACCGGATCGCCGGGCTCGCGTGCAAGGCCTCGTTCGCACAGACGTTGCGCCTCATCCGGCTTGCCCGAATTGAACGCTTCAGTCGCGCGGCGAACAAGTGTCTCGGTGTCATTCATCGCGGCATTAGAGCAAGGAAGCAACGAGGCAGCAATACGGGGTGCTCTCGCTGGCCAACCTCGTGGCGGGCGCTACGGCGCGTGTGGACGGTTCCCTGCTCTTGCCAAAACGAAAGGCCGGGAATGATCCCGGCCTTGTTTCTTTCACTGTCTCCCCGCACGAGCGGTGAGAGGGGAGGAGGCTACTCCGCCGCCTCCAGCGTCGGGTAATCCGTGTATCCCTTGGCGCCGCCGCCGTAGAACGTGTTCTTGTCCCAATCGTTCAGTGCCGCGCCCTTCTTCAGCCGCTCGACCAGATCGGGGTTGGAGATGAACGGCTTGCCGAACGCGATGAGGTCAGCCGCGTTCGCGTCGAGCACCTTGGTGGCGAGCTCGAAATCGTAGCCGTTGTTGGCGATGTAGGCGCCGGCAAAACGCTTGCGCAGGCCCGCATAGTCGAACGGCGCGAAGTCGCGCGGGCCGCCGGTGGCGCCTTCGACGACGTGGAGATAGACCAGCTTCAGCGCGCTGAGGCCGTCGGTAATGTAATCGAACAAGGCTTGCGGATTGGAATCCACGATGTCGTTGGCGGGCGTCACCGGCGAGATGCGGATGCCGGTGCGGTCGCCGCCGGCTTCGGCTACGACAGCCTTGGAGACTTCCAGCATCAACTTGGCGCGGTTCTCGATCGAGCCGCCATAGGCGTCGGTGCGCTTGTTGGCGCCGTCCTTGGCGAACTGGTCGAGCAGATAGCCATTGGCGCCGTGGATCTCGACGCCGTCGAAGCCGGCCTCCAGCGCATTCTTCGTGGCGCGCTTGAAGTCGTCGATGATCCCTGGAATTTCGGAAAGCTCGAGCGCGCGGGGCTCGGAGACGTCGGCGAAGGTGCCGTTGACGAAGGTCTTGCCCTTGGCGCGGATCGCGCTCGGTGCCACCGGGGCCACGCCATTGGCCTGGAGGTCGACATGCGAGATGCGGCCGACATGCCAGAGCTGGATGAAGATCTTGCCGCCGCGCTCATGCACCTTGTCGGTGACCTTGCGCCAGCCGGCGACCTGGTCCTTCGAATAGATGCCGGGCGTGTCCTGGTAGCCCTGGCCCTGCTGCGAGACCTGGCTCGCTTCGGTGATCAGCAGCCCCGCGGAGGCGCGCTGGCCATAATAGTCGGCAGCGAGCGGGGAGGGTACGAAAGTGCCGGGCGCGGCGCGGTTGCGCGTCAGCGGCGCCATCACGAAACGGTTGGCCAGCGTGATCGGGCCGAGCTTGTAGGTCTCAAACAATTTGGTCGGACGGCTCATTGAGGTGTTTCCGGGCGGTGAGAGGTCCGGAACACTTGTGCATCGCGGCAATCAGCGCAAGGGATGAGCCATACGGAAAGTGCAGGCGAGCTACGCAGGAGGACCTGCGCAGCATAATTCATGTGCAATTTGGGCCACGGCAGCGGATTTGCGCTGCCGTGGCCCCGCAAACTCAGTTTGCGCCGAGGAAATCGCGCTTGCCGACCTCGACACCGTTGTGGCGCAGGATGCCGTGGGCGGTCGTGGCGTGGAAATAGAAGTTCGGCAGCGAGACCGCACTGAAGAACTGCTGGCCCTTGAGCGTCATGGACCGGTCCGGACCCGCCGGGAAGGTCACGTCCTTGGTGTCGGCGCCTTCAAACTGCTCCGGCTTGTACGATTTGACGTAGTCGATCGTCTTGGCGAGCCGCTGCTTCAGCTCCTCAAACGTCTTCTCCGTGTCGGGCGTCGAGGGCACCTCGCTATGCGTCAACCGAGCACAGCCCTTGGAGGCGAAATCGCTGGCGAGCTGGATCTGTTTCGACAGCGGCAGCATGTCCGGAAACAGGCGGGCGCCGAGCAGGACAGCCGGGTCGATCTTTTTGGCCGCGCAATGCGCCTCAGCCTTGGCGAGCAGGCTGGTGAGGCTGTTCAGCATTTGCAAATAGGCGGGGACGACGGCTTCGTGGAAGGACATGTGATGCTCGCTCGAATGAGGGGAAAACTCAGGAGAAACCTGACCCACTCACATGGGATCGGCATGGCAAAATACAATCGCCGGAGCAGCCTTTGCAGTTCGAAAATTCTACCGCACGGTCGCCGCCGGCTGCGCCTGTGCCGTGCCGCCGCGCATACGGGCGAGCAGCTCGGCGGTCGGCCAGGAATCGGCCGGCAGGCCGTATTTGACCTGCATCGCCTTCACGGCGGCGCGGCTCTGCTGGCCGAGTACGCCGTCGACCTTGCCGACATTGAAGCCGGCCCGCACCAGGAGCTGCTGCAACTCCTTCAACTCGTTGAACGGCAGTTGCGCCACTTGACCGGCCGGCCTGCGCATCGGCGCAGCGCCTGCGATGCGCGAGGCGAGATAGCCCGCGGTGGTCGAATAGATCAGCGAGTTGTTCCACTCGGTATAGGCCGCGAAATTCGGATACGCCATGAAGGCCGGTCCGGTCCGTCCCATCGGCAGCAACACTGAGGCCGCGAGATTGTCGTTCGGCAGCGGCCTTCCGTCGGGATAGGTGACGCCGAGCTGGCCCCATTTCGAGCGCGGCTGCTGCACGGTGAGATCGGTCTGATCCCACGGCAGGTTTTGCGGGACCTTGATCTCCTCCAGCCACGGCTCGCCGCGCCGCCACTTCAATCCGTTCGCGATGTAGTTCGCGGTCGAGCCGATCACGTCGTCCTCGCTGCGCAACAGGTCGCGCCGGCCGTCGCCGTCATAATCGACGGCATAGTTGACGTAATGCACGGGCAGGAACTGCGTCTGGCCGAGCTCGCCGGCCCAGGAGCCGATCATCTCGTCCGGCGTAAGATCGCCGCGGTCGATGATCTTCAGCGCGGCGATGGTCTCGTTCACGAACATCTCCGAGCGGCGGCAGTCATAGGCCAGCGACACCAGCGATTTTAGTGTCGGCAGATTGCCCATGTTGACGCCGAAATCGCTTTCGAGGCCCCAGAACGCGGCGATCACCGCCGGCGGCACGCCGTATTCCTTTTCGGCGCGCGCGAACGCCGCCGCGTGTTGCTTGATGTGCTGCTGGCCGTTCTGCATGCGATAAGGCGCGGCCATGCGGCCGGCAAATTCGGTGAAGAGCTGGCCGAACACGCGCTGGCCGCGGTCGCGGTTGACGATGCCCTGGTCGTAGACGAGGTAGGGCGAAGCTTCCGAAAGCGCGCGCTGCGATACGCCGGCAGCAATGGCCTGCTGCTTCACGTCAGCCAGGAAGCGGTCGAAGTTCTGCCCATTGTGGCACGACGCCGCGCGCGGCGACGGCGCGGTGGCCTTGGGGGCCGCGGGCCTCACGGGCGGCGCGGCAAATTGAGCTGAGGCTGAAGCTGAGAGCGCGAGAAGAGCGGCGGCCGCGATCGCAAATCGGGTCTGGAGCATGAGGGTTCCGGAGGGGAGGGGACGCTTGGATTCTTGACGAAGTTTAATGGAACGATCCAGCCCAAACCAGTGCCGCGGCTCCGCGACGCACCCGGAAACCTTGCACCCGGGCCGGGGTCATCCCTACCTCATGCGTGCCGGCCTGAGCCGCCTCCAGCGGCCGCGGCCGGCCCGGGAGACGGCCATGAACTATCTTCGTACCGCAATGCTTCTCGCAGGCCTCACCGCCCTGTTCATGGGCGTGGGCTATCTGATCGGCGGCGCCGCCGGCGCCACGATCGCGCTCGCCATTGCCGCGGCGACCAATCTCTTCACCTATTGGAACTCGGACCGCATGGTGCTCTCGATGTACGGCGCACATGAGGTCGACCGTGCCAGCGCGCCGGAGCTGGTCGGGCTCGTCGCCGAGCTTGCGGGCCGCGCCGCGCTGCCGATGCCGCGGGTGTTCCTGATGGACGAGCCGCAGCCCAACGCGTTCGCCACGGGGCGCAATCCGGAGAATGCCGCCGTCGCCGTCACCACCGGCCTGATGCGCCAGCTCAGCCGCGAGGAGCTTGCCGGCGTGATCGCGCATGAGCTTGCGCACATCAAGCATCACGACACGCTGCTGATGACGATCACCGCGACCATTGCGGGCGCCGTCTCGATGCTGGCGCAATTCGGCATGTTCTTCGGCGGCAACCGCGGCAACAACGGCCCGGGCATCGTCGGCTCGATCCTGATGATGATCCTGGCGCCGCTTGGCGCCATGCTGGTGCAGATGGCGATCAGCCGCACCCGCGAATATGCCGCCGACAATCTCGGTGCGCGCATCGCCGGCCAGCCGATGTGGCTGGCGTCCGCGCTGGTGAAGATCGAGAGCGCGGCGCATCAGGTGCCGAATGTCGAGGCGGAGCGCAACCCGGCAACCGCGCACATGTTCATCATCAATCCGCTGTCGGGCCATGGCGTGGACAGTCTCTTCGCCACCCATCCCTCGACGCAGAACCGCATCGCAGCGCTTCAGCAATTGGCGGCCGAGCTCGGTGCCCATGCGGCGCCGTCGGTGGGCGCCAATGAAAACTATCCACCGCAGGGACCGTGGGGCCGCTCGTCTTCACGTGGTCCTTCACGTGGTCCTTGGGGCTAACGGAACCCGCCGGAGATCGCGTCCGGCTTTGTGACCTGGCGCACACAGGATGGTTTCGGCCGGTGTTAATACCAGCTGGAGAGTGTTCCTTCGAAAGGGGATGCGTGGCTGGTCTTGCGCCGGTCACCGTCGAAGATGACCAAAGCTGCTGTGCCATTGTTGATCGTCCTGGGCGTAGCCATTGGGCTGTCCACGCATACGGTCGTGAATTGTGGCGATGAGGACGAGCCCGATATCTGCTCGGCCGTAATCGGCTTCTCGCCGTTCCGCGGTTCGCTGATTGCCTTTGCCTATGAAGGGCGCGGGCGGATCGCGCTGCGCCACGGCGACCACCGGCGGGCCATCGCCGATTTCAACGAGGCCATCCATCTCAATCCCAACCGCGCCTCGCTCTATCGCGACCGTGCGCTGGCCTACCAGCAGAATGGCGAAGCGGAGCTTGCGATTGTCGATTACGACGAAGCGATCGCGCTCGATCCCAAGCTCGCCGCGCCCTATCATAAGCGCGGCCTCGCGCTCGCCGCCAAGGGCGATCTCGATCGCGCGATTTTAAGTTACAGCACCGCCGTCCGTCTCGACCCGTCGGACGCGCAGGCCCGCCTCGACCGCGGCCTGGCGTTCCTCGCCCGCAACCAGGCCGACGACGCCCGCGCCGATTTCGAAGCCGCACTGGCGCTGCCCCCCGGCGAGGACAGCCGCACGCACGACGCCGCGCGCGCAAAGCTCGCCGAGCTTTCGAATGCCGAGCCGACCCGCGCCTCCACGCCGCGGCGGTGAGATGAGTTTCTCTCCCTCTCCCCGCAAGCGGGGCGAGGTGAAGCGTGCAAGCCGCGCTACTTGGCTTTCTTCTTCTTCGCCTTCGCGGCCTTCTTCGCCGGCTTTTCCTTCGCCGGCTTCTTCTCCGCCTTCACCGCGACGGGCGTGCTGGCCACGATTCGCATTGACCGCGCGTAGCTGTCGGCGACGTTGTCGGCGGACATCTGGAGGCGATTGGCGGCGGCGGCGGCCTGCTCCATGGTGGCCTTGGCCATCATCTTGAAGCGGTCGCCCGTCTCCTTGCCCTTGGCCTTGGCCGCAAGGCCGTTGAAGCGATCCCGCCGCTCCTTGGCGCGGGTCATCAGGCCCGTATGCAGCTGTCTGGCCAGTTGCCGGATCACGACATCCAGGTCGGCGTCCGCCATGTTCTTTTATCCTCTTGAAAGCAGTATCGATGCGGCGGGACTATGCAGATCGAGCCTCGCCTTGGCAATTCCCGGCGGTGCGTCATCCGCAGCTTCCGGTTACCAAAACGGAAAAAGCCGCGCATTTCGCGCGGCTTTGACGTGGCTTTGACGTAGCTTGGCCCGAGGGCGCTACGATCACTTCAGCGAGGCAACCGGCCCACTCGAGGCAGCCGCCGGATCGGGGTCGAAACCGAACACGCCGACCAGATATTTGTAGTAGTCCGGCATCTTCTCCTTGAGCGCTTCGCGGGTCTTGGGATCGTGGAATTCGCTCTTGCCGGCCAGGAAGATGCTGGCGGTCACGGCAAAGAACTCCATGTGGTTCTTCAGCGCATAGGCTTCCTTGGGCAGGAAATCCTTGGACTTGGCATAGGCGTAATAGCCGATCACGCCCTTGTTGGCGTAACCGTCCGGCAGCAGCCGCGCGTGATAGGCGTGCAGCATCTCGTGGAGCAGCACGGCCTCCTTTTCGTAACGCATCATGTCCGGCCGGACCATGATCACGCCGAGCCCCGAATCGACCGCGAGGTCGACGGCATTCGGATTGGTCCAGCGCTGCTTGTCGTGGTCCCACACTGTCAGCGTCCGGGGCGCGGTACGCTGGATGTCCGGCGTGACCCGGCCGTAGCACGCGGTGGCGGCGCCTTCGTCGAGGCAAGCCAGCTCGCTCGCGATGATCGGAACGGTATGGAAGAAGCGCAGCACGCGCGGGGAGAAGCCGGCAGCCTCGACGACGTCGATCTGCTGCTTCAGATTATTGGTGAGCTTGTCGACATCCTTGCGGTCGGAGTTCTCCGACACGTCGAACATGTAGCCGCGGTAGCTCTGGAAGCCGGGCGGCAGCGCCTGCGCGGCATCGGCGGACGCAGCGTCGAGCGGACCGGCATTGGATGGATTGGCGGAGAGCGCGCCGATAATGGTCGCAGTCAGCAGCAGCGCAATGCGCATGATGAACCCCCTGATGTCACTTTCGCGCGGCAGGATAGGCTGCCGTTGTTTGCGAAAAGTGAGTAGGGCGAGACTAAGGCACCGATGTTGAGGCGTGCTTAATCGTTGGTTGCAGATCGCGGGGTGAGGTTAGTCCCGGGTTAACCAAGCAGGGTATCCCGGATCCGCGCTTCGGCGTAGGATCGAAGCCGGGCACCATGCCCCACAGCAATAGCCGGAGGAGGATGCCATGTATGCCGCCATCCGTCAGGCCAAGGCGAAAAGCGGAAGCGCGGAAGAGCTGGCGCGCCGCATCAAGGACGGCGCCGTTCCGATCATCAGCGATGTCGATGGTTTCAGGGCCTATTACGTCGTCTATGCCGGCGACGACACGGTGACCGCGATCTCCATCTTCGACAAGTTCGAGCAGGCGGAGGAGGCGAACCGGCGTGCGATTGCCTGGATCGAGAAGGATCTCGGCTCACTGCTCGCCGGCCACGCCAGCGCCGCCGCAGGGCCGGTGATCGTGCATACGCTGGCGTGAGCCCTTCGTCATTGCGAGGAGCGAAGCGACGAAGCAATCCAGGCTGTCACTGCGGAGACAGTCTGGATTGCTTCGCTTCGCTCGCAATGACGAGGAGGCAGATGCCCGCCCCCTCACAACTCCCGTGCATTCGAGAACGCAAACGAACTTACCCGCCGTGTCGTCTCGTCCAGGATCAGCGTGCGCGTGATCGGTGGCTCGGCGCGCTGGGCGCAGTTTTCGCGTTCGCAGAGGCGGCAGTTGACGCCGATCGGCGTGCCTTCCGCCTTCTCCAGATCCATACCGGCGGCATAGACCAGGCGTGAGGCGTGACGGATCTCGCAGCCGAGGCCGATCGCGAAGCGCGGCTGCGGCAGCGGGTGCGGCGCCACCGGCCGGCGCACCATCTGCGCGATCGAGAAATAGCGCGTGCCGTCGGAGAGCTCGATCACCTGCTTCAACAGGCGATCCGGCGTGTCGAAGGTCGAATGCACGTTCCACAGCGGACAGGTGCCGCCGAATTTCGAGAACGGGAAGGTGCCGGACGAAAAGCGCTTCGACACATTGCCGGCATTGTCGACGCGCAGCAGGAAGAACGGAATGCCGCGCGCATTCGGCCGCTGCAAGGTGGTGAGCCGGTGGCAGACCTGTTCGAAGCCGGAATTGAAGCGCTGCGCCAGCAAATGGATATCGTAATTGAGCGCTTCGGCGGCAGCCAGGAACGCCGGGTAGGGCATCATCACGGCGGCGGCAAAGTAGTTGGCGAGCGTGATGCGGAACAGCCGCCGCGGCGCGTCATCAAGCGGGCCGGCGCGGCTGATGATAGTCTCCAGCTGTTGCGCGCATTCGCCAAGTCCGAGCTGGAAGGCCAGCTGAAACGCGCGGCCGGCCGGATCGACCAGCTCGGAGATCAGGAGCTGGCGGCGGTGACGGTCGAACCGCCGCAAGGTTTCGCGCATCACGTCGACCGGCATGATGCGGGTCTGGATCGAGTGCTTTTCGCGCAAGCGCGCGGCGAGCGCCGCATAGAGCTCTTCGGCCGGCACGTTCAACTCGTCGCGCAAGGTCTCGGCGGCCTGCTCAAGCTCCGGAAAATAGTTGCGGTTGGCCTCAATCAGCTCGCGCACACGCTCGACCGGGTTGGCCTCATAGCGCGTGCCGACGTCGCGGTCGGCCATTTGCGCTGCCGCCAGCGTCTCGCCCTGGCGCGCCTCGGCATAGGCCGCGTACAGCCGTTGCAGCGCGTGGGTGACGCCGGGGCAGAGCTCGGCGAGATCGCGCAGCTCCTGCTTGGGCACGTCGATCTGGCGGAACAGGGGATCGGAGAAGATCTCGTTCAGTTCGGCGAAGAAGCGGTCCTCGTCGGCGGTGGCGAGATCGCGCAAGTCGAGGTCGTAGGTCTCGGCCAGCCGCAGCAGGATCTGGGCTGTCACCGGGCGCTGGTTGCGCTCGATCAGGTTGATGTAGCTCGGCGAGATCCCGAGCCCCTCGGCCATCTGGGTCTGCGACAGCCCCAACTGCTGCCGGATCCGCCGGAAGCGCGGGCCGACGAACAGTTTTTTCCCGGACTCGGCGGGCATTTTCACGTCTCCAGCGGCGCTAAGGGCAGTCTAGCTGACCTATATATTTACAAGATTTACAAAATTACATCTATTACATGTTCTTATGTTACATGACATCACCATTCAAATACAAGGCCTCTATACGAACTTCGTGTTCTCGCGTTTAGCTTACGCCACGCATTTCGCAATGCACTGTCAAGATTGTCGATAGTGACGAAGACTGAAGGGATCACGGACATGAACTTCCAACCGCGCGGGATCGACCAGGCCATTCAGGGACCGGCGTCGTATCAGAGCCAGATTGAGGCGGCCGAGGCGCTCCTCAAGACCCAGCCGACCTGGAACGGCGTCTCCGCCGAGGCTGTCGCGCGTATGCGCCTTCAGAACCGCTTCAAGACCGGCCTGGACGTCGCCCGCTACACCGCGGCGCTGATGCGCGCCGACATGGCTGCCTATGATGCCGACCCGACCAAGTACACCCAGTCGCTGGGCTGCTGGCATGGCTTCATCGCCCAGCAGAAGCTGATCTCGGTCAAGAAGCATTTCGGCACGACCGATCGCCGCTACCTCTATCTCTCCGGCTGGATGATCGCTGCGTTGCGCTCCGAGTTCGGACCACTGCCCGATCAGTCGATGCATGAGAAGACCTCGGTGCCGGCGCTGATCGAAGAGCTCTACACCTTCCTCCGTCAGGCGGATTCCCGTGAGCTCAACGATACTTTCCGCAGCCTCGACGCCGCCCGCAAGGCAGGCGACCAGGCGAAGGAGAAGTCGCTGATCGAGAAGATCGACAATTTCCAGACCCATGTCGTGCCCGTCATCGCCGACATCGACGCCGGTTTCGGCAATGCCGAGGCGACCTATCTGCTCGCCAAGAAGATGATCGAGGCGGGTGCCTGCGCGCTCCAGATCGAGAACCAGGTCTCGGACGAGAAGCAGTGCGGCCACCAGGACGGCAAGGTCACCGTGCCGCACGAGGTGTTCATTGCGAAGATCCGCGCCTGCCGTCACGCCTTCCTCGAGCTCGGCGTCGAAGACGGCATCATCGTGACCCGCACCGACTCGCTCGGCGCCGGCCTGACGCAGCAGATCGCCGTCAGCCACAAGCCGGGCGACCTCGGTGACCTCTACAACAGCTTCCTCGATTGCGAGGAAATCACCGCGGCGAACGCCCGCAACGGCGACGTCATCATCAACCGCAACGGCAAGATGATGCGTCCGAAGCGGCTGCCCTCCAACCTCTACCAGTTCCGCGCCGGCACGGGCGAAGACCGCTGCGTGCTCGACAGCATCACCTCGCTGCAGAACGGTGCTGACCTCTTGTGGATCGAGACCGAGAAGCCGCATATCGAGCAGATCGCCAAGATGGTCGACCGCATCCGCGAGGTCATTCCGAACGCGAAGCTGGCCTACAACAACTCGCCGTCGTTCAACTGGACGCTCAACTTCCGTTGGCAGGTCTACGACGCGATGAAGGAAGCCGGCAAGGATGTCAGCAAGTACAACCGCGCCGAGCTGATGAAGCCGGAATACGACGATACGCCGCTGGCTCTTGAAGCCGACGAGCGCATCCGCACCTTCCAGGCGGATTCGGCCAAGCGCGCCGGCATCTTCCACCATCTGATCACGTTGCCGACCTATCACACGGCGGCGCTGTCGACCGACAATCTCGCCAGGGAGTATTTCGGCGAGCAGGGCATGCTGGGCTACGTGAAGAACGTCCAGCGCCAGGAGATCCGTCAGGGCATCGCCTGCGCCAAGCATCAGAACATGGCCGGCTCCGACATCGGCGACGACCACAAGGAATACTTCGCCGGCGAGGCGGCCCTGAAGGCGGGCGGCACCCACAACACGATGAACCAGTTCGGCTAATCCGGGTAACAGGAGACTGACAATGACCAGCAGCAATTTCTGGGTGATCGGCGGCGAGTTCGGCTCGATGAACTTCCACAAGCTCGTGGAAGGCTCGGCCCAGGTGCAGGGTCCGTTCAAGACCCGCAAGGAAGCCGAGGATGCCTGGCGCTCGGTTTCGGAAGAGAACCGCCACAAGGCCGGCGTCCGCTTCTCGATCGTGGAAGAGCCGTCGCGGGTCTCGGCCTGACGGCCGCCTGACTTACCCAAGAAGACGTCCAAGGACGGAGGGTCCCATCCGGCGCAAGCCGGGTGGGATCGTCTGTTTTTGGCACAGGTCAGGCCCCTGTGGGCGCCGTAAGTATCTGGAATGATGGGCCCTTTGCGGACCGTTTGGTTGCTGATAGGTTAATGGAGGAAAGTCGAGGACGAGGCCGACAATGTCAGAGCCCGAGACCAGCGGGACCCATCCCAGCCAGCCGCGCCCGGTGCGGCTGCGTGATGCACTGTTGCGCGCGCGGATCGAGGCCGCCGACCGGACCGGCGTGGTCGTCGACCTCAGGGATGCCGAGGTGGCGCGGCTCGAGATCCTCAACGATGCGCTCGATCCCTTGTTCGCACAGGTGCCCGAGCAGATCGATCTGTTCGACCGTGGCATCAGCCAGGGCGATACGCCGAGGCTGTGGATCGACGTCGTCGCGCACATCGTGATGGGGCGCGACAAGCGGATGTATCGCTTCGTCCAGGACACCCGCTTCGGCCGCATTGTGCTCGCCGAATCGCACGACACCGCGGTGATCTCCGAGGCCGTCACCGACTATGTCGCCCGCCGCATGATCGAGCGCGAGCGCGCGATGGTGGTTTTGCCCGAGCCGAAGCCGGAGGTCACGGAGCCGCCGCGCCGTTCGCGGGTCTGGCCGTTCGTGCTTGGATTCATCCTCGGTGCCGCCGCGCTGTTCGGTGTAGCCGTGCTTGCGGCGTTGCGGAGCTGGTGACGTCGTCATTGCCAGCGAAGCGAAGCAATCCAGAAATGTTTCCGCGGAGGCACTCTCGATTGCTTCGCGGAGCCTGTCATCGGGCCGCGCTTTGCGCCGACCCGGTGGCTTGCAACGACAAGCTACATCAACTGCGCGCGCTTGATCTCTCGCACCTGCAAGCCATGATCGAGACTCCGCACGATCTGCTCGCAGCGCCAGCCGGCATTGTCCTTCTCGATCGCGAACAGATTATACGCTGCGGCCGGATAGCGCCCATGCGCGAGCGCGGAGGCCGACGGCACGCCGATCGCCGGAATGTTGCCGTTGGGGCCTTCGAACCACATCGTCGAATGGATGTGGTCGTGCCCGTGCAGGATCAGCTCGACGCCGTGGCGCTTGAGCAGCGCCTGCAGTGCGGCGGAATCGGTCAGTCGCTTCTGCCATGCGCTGGACTTCAGGGGATGATGCACCAGCAGCACGCGGAAGACATCTTCGGCGGCAAGCCGGTCGAGCACCTCGGCGAGGGCGGCGAGCTGATCGCGCCCGAGCGTGCCCGTCGCCATCAGAGGCGGCGTCGGCACCGCGCTGGAGAGGCTGATCAGCGCGGCCGGCCCGCGGCGGCGTATCGCGGGAAAGCCGGTGTTGCCGTCGTCGCTCGCAAGATAAGGCGCAAAAATCTCACCGAAGCGATGGCGCGTGGCGCGCACATAAGCGTCGTGATTGCCGGGAATCGTGGTGACGCGGTCGGGCGCGCCGACGCCGTCGAGCCAGGCGCGCGCCGGCGCGAACTCCGCCTCCATCGCCAGATTGACGAGATCGCCGGTCACCGCGATGTGGTCGGGCGCCTGCGCCTTCATGTCGGCGACCAGCGCGTCGAGCGCTTCGCGGCGCTGGTATTTGTGGCGGTTGCGCGTCCAGTTGACATAGCCGAGCGCACGCTTGCCGGCGAGCTCGATCAGCCGCGGCTTCGGCAGCGGCGGCAGATGCGGGTCGGACAGGTGGGCGAGTGTGAAAGGTGCCATGGCGCGCGCTTGCCTCGCTATTCCCTTGCTGTAATGACAAGGTCGCTGGCAACACGCAAGCGAAGCCTCAAGGGGCGCATCACGAGAGGCTGATGGCAGAACGCCTGGACAATATCCGACGGAGATTCGAGCCGCTGCTGCGGCGTGTCTTCCACGCCTATTTCCTGCTCGTCCGCGGCATGACGCTCGGCGTTCGCGCCGTGGTGCTCGATGCCGACAACAGGGTGTTTCTGGTCAAGCACAGCTACGTCAGCGGCTGGTATCTGCCCGGCGGCGGCGTCGACTACGGCGAGAACATGGAGCAGGCGATGCGCCGCGAACTCAAGGAAGAGGGCGATATCGATCTCACTGGGGAGGCCGCGCTGCATGGCATCTTCCTCAACAGCCACATCTCCCGCCGCGACCATGTCGCGGTCTATGTCGTCAGGCACTTCAAGCAGGACCGCCTGCCCGCGCCCAACCGCGAGATCATCGCATGCGGGTTCTTCGATTGTGCCGCGTTGCCCGAGGGGACCACGCCCGGCACGCGGCTGCGGCTCGCGGAAGTGCTGGACGGCAAGCCGCTGATGGCGACGTGGCGCTGAGCGCGGGCCATGCTAGTAACCCGTCCGAACGGGCGCCACGGAAACCGGATGAAAATCGCAAAACTCGCCTTCGGCCTGATCTGCCTTGCGATCCTCGCCAGCAATATCGTCGCGATGTCGCGCTGGAGCGAGGCGCGCGGGGTCTATGACGACATCTGCTATCTCAGGCAGGCGCACCTGTTCCAGCGCTTCGGCGCCGATGGGCTGAACACCGACGCAGTCAGGGACGACGACCGTTACTTCGAGGGCAAGCTGAAGGAGATCGGCTACGCTGATTGGAGCAATCCCAGGCTCTGGCCGTGTCATAACCCGATGTCGAACGGCAAGATCGTGCTGCAATATCCGCCCGGGACCGGCTTCCTGCTGGCGCTGCTTCCGGAAGGCCAACAGGTGCCGCCGCTCTATGTCGCGGCAAGCCTGATCGTGTGCGGCCTCGCGCTGCTCGGCATTGCCATGGCGCGGACGCTGCCTTCGGTAGCCGGAGCAGGATTGCTCGGCGCGCTCGCCGTCTATCTCATGGTGAATCCGGCCAAGGCGAGCTATTCGGTCGCACCGACCATGGCACTGTGCGCCGTCGCCGGCTTCCTCACGGCGCTGTGGCTGACCAGGGACAAGCGCAGCGTAGTGTTGATTGCGCTGATCGGTCTCCTGCTCGGCGCATCCGTCAATTTCAGATTGCCGAATGCTTTGCTCGCGTCCGGCTATCTCCTGTTCCTCGGAATTCCTTTCCTGTGGACGCGCTCGCTGGCGATTTTCGTGCAGGGCCTCGCCTTCGGTGCGGGCGTGCTCGTCAGCATGGCGCCGACGCTGGTCGCCCAGGCCGTCAACGCCGGAAGTGCGCTGGCGACGACCTACGGCAGCGCCGACGTGGTCGCACCGGCCTTCGACTTCGCCGTGCTCGGCCAGTATCTGCGCGACATGCAGTTCGTGCTGATCGTACTCGCGATCGGTTCGACGGTCTGGCTGTTGCGGACCGGCGAGGGGCATGTGCGGCAGGCAGCCCTCGTCGTTGTCGGCAATCTCGTCGTCAACATCGTCTTCTTCCTGAGTCACCCGATCTTCACGCCCTATTACGTCGTGCCAATCGCGATGCTGTCGCTGTGGACGCTGTCGTTCGCCCGGCTGATGCGGCCGGCCGAGGCGCGCGAGGCTGCATCGGTCTGTCGCGAGCCGGCGAACCTGGAGGCGCTGCCGCGATGACATTGGCGCAACCTCGCATCGCGGTGCTGGTGCCCTGCTACAACGAGGAGGCGGCGGTCGCGAGCGTCGTCGCCGACTTCCGCAAGGCGCTGCCATCGGCGGAGATCTATGTCTACGACAACAATTCGCGCGACCGCACCGCTGCCGTCGCGCGTGAAGCCGGCGCGATCGTGCGCAGCGAGCGGCGGCAGGGCAAGGGCCATGTCGTGCGCCGCATGTTCGCCGATGTCGAGGCCGACATCTACGTGCTGGTCGACGGCGACGCTACTTACGATGCGCCGAGCGCGCCGCCCATGATCGACAAGCTGCTCGACGAGCATCTCGACATGGTGGTCGGCTTCCGCATCGACCAGTCGCAGGCGGCCTACCGCCTTGGCCATCGCACCGGCAACCGCATGCTGACCGGCTTCCTGGCATGGACCTTCGGCCGCGATTTTCAGGATATCCTGTCCGGCTACCGCGTGTTCACGCGCCGCTTCGTCAAATCGTTCCCGGTGCTGTCGGATGGATTCGAGATCGAAACCGAGCTCGCAGTCCATGCACTGGAATTGTCACTGCCGGTCGCGGAGGTCGAGACGCCCTATTACGCGCGGCCCGAGGGTTCGTTCTCGAAACTCAACACCTGGCGCGACGGCTTTTGCATCCTCGGCACCATGCTGAAACTCTATCGCGCCGAAAAGCCGCTGCGCTTCTTCGGTGCCATCGGAATTCTCCTGGCAGTGGTGTCGATCGTGCTCTCGATCCCGATCGCGATCACTTTCGTCGAGACCGGCCTCGTGCCCCGGCTGCCGACCGCCGTGCTGTCGATGGGCCTCATGATCATGGCGATGCTGTCGGTCTCGTCCGGGCTGGTGCTCGACACCGTGACGCGGGGGCGGCGGGAGATGAAGATCCTGGCCTATTTGTCCCAGCCGGCGCCGAAAAGGAACTGACGCCGGGCGCTGCCATGGACGTCCCGACCTCCAGATGCTAATCGCGAAACAATTATGACCGATCTTTCACTCACCATCCTTCCCGAAGCTGCCCGTGACGCCCAGGCGATCGAGCGGCTGCACGAGCGCACCTTCGGCCCCGGCCGTTTCGTGCTCAGCGCCTATCGCATCCGCGAGCACGTCGACCATCTGCTCGATGTCTCCTTCACCGCCCGCATCGGCACGCTGCTGGTCGGCTCGGTGCGGCAATTACCGATCCTGATCGGCGAGACGCCGGCGCTGCTGCTCGGGCCGCTCACCGTCGAGCCGCCGTTCCGCAGCCGCGGCATCGGCCGCCTGTTGATGGATCGCGCGCTGAAAGACGCCAGGGCCAAGGGCCACGCCATTGTGCTGCTGGTCGGCGACGAGCCCTATTACAGCCGTGTCGGCTTCAAGCCGGTGGCCAAGGGCCGCGTCACCATGCCGGGCCCGGTCGACGCGGCGCGCGTCCTGGTGTTCGAGCTCGTCGACGGCGCCTTCGAGGGCGTGTCGGGAGCGGTCGCCCCCGACTGGAGCAGGGCGCGGGGCTAGAGGCCGGGCGAATATCTCCGGGGCAAACGGGAATATTTTGAGCCGATGGAGCATCGTGATTGGGCGGACAAATCGTCCGCCGCATGAGAACACTCCGATGGCCCTCAGTCGTCGCCAAATTCTCGCCATCGCGTCGTTGACGGTCGCATCCGGCATGGCGAACACCTCCCGGGGAGCAGGCGGGTCGATCCGGGCGATCGCGTTCGACGGCTTTCCGATCTTCGATCCGCGTCCGATCTTTGCCATGGCGGAGCAGCTGTTTCCCGGACGCGGTGCCGAGCTATCGAAGGTCTGGCGCGCGAAGCAGTTCGAGTACACATGGCTGCGGACGATGACGGATCATTATCGCGACTTTCTCGGCGTCATCGATGATGCCCTGGTGTTCGCCTGCAAGTCGCTCGATATCGATCTGACCGGCGTCAAGAGAAGCGCGCTCGTCGAGAGCTATCTCAAGATGACGATCTGGCCCGACGCAGTGCCCGCATTGTCCGGATTGAAGGAAAGTGGCATTCGACTGGCATTCTTGAGCAATTTCTCGCCCGCGATGCTCGATGGCAATATTCGCGGGACGTCGCTTGACGGCATGTTCGAATTTCAGCTGAGCACGGATGCGGTTCGTGCCTACAAGCCCGATCCGCGGGCCTATCAAATGGGCGTCGACGCCTTCGGGCTGAAACGCGAGGAAATTCTGTTTGCGGCTTTCGCCGGCTGGGACGCCTCCGGCGCAAGGCTATTCGGCTATCCCACGTTTTGGGTCAATCGGCAGAAGCAGCCGCGCGAACAGCTGGACGCCATTCCGGACGGTGAGGGTCAGAGCATGGCTGATCTGGTGCGCTTCCTTTCGCAGTAGCAGGTCGTAGCCCGGATGGAGCGAAGCGCGATCCGGGAAACCTGTCGCTACAGTTGCTCTGCCCCAAGCGAAGCGGCGGCGCCTCACACTCAGTCATTGCGAGCGCACGGAAACAATCCAGAATTTTTCCACAGAGACAGCCTGGATTGCTTCGCCCGAAGCCGATCTGGGCGCTGATGGTTTTGTGCCCGGCTCGCTACGCCTTGATCGCGAGCTTGCGAATCCTCTCCCCATCCTTGCCGTCAACCCAGACGCACAGCGTCAGTCCGTAACGACAGGCTCTCAGTGCCAGATTGCCGACGTTTTTGGCGCGGCTGTGGAACACGTGCCGCTCGCAGCAATCGTCGAGGACGAATCCGGAGAACTCGCCATGGCAGTCGAACAGAACCTCGCAAACCTTGCCGCAATGCTCTCGCTCGGGTCGATGCGGATGCAGCGGCAAGGGTGGCACAAAGGTCAGTGAAGGCGGCACGGCAGCTGAATTGCCGCCCAGCCCGTCGACGCGATCGGAGAGATATTTGATGTAGCGCACCAGCACCGGATGCCAGCGATTGGACGGCGACATCTGTTCCAGCCGCCATTTCATGATCGCGAGCGTCGTCTGCTCGGAGGGGAGTATCTTGTCGCCGGTGGTGACGGGGATGCGGATCTGGAATGTGCCGACGACGTAACGCCACTGCGTCAGCCGCTCCACCTCCATCGGCGGCGAGCGATGTTGCTTGGACCCGCCTTTGGCGGTCCGGGGATGCGTCGTCGTGGTCGTGCCGTCCGGGTGGAACATGGCGGCTGCGGTTTGCAGCCTGGGCGGCGGTGGCGGGGGTGGCGGCGATGCCTTGCCGATGCGCGTGCCCAATCGCTTGACGGTCACGTCGAACACCTGGCCGCTGCGGACGCCTGCGGGAAGATCGATCGTGATGAGGCCGGCGAAATTGTCGCCTGCGCCAGGCGGAATCGGCACGTAGCTGACGCCGCGCGTGATCGGAATCCGGATCGTGTTGGCGTCGCTGATGCCGAGCGGCGAGACGCCGTAGAACGTCCTGGCGAGCGCCAGCACGTCGTTGGCGTGCACCTGGGGCCAATACAGCGACGCGACCGAACCCGCCGGCACGTTGCCCCACTCGATCATCAGTTCGTCCGGATAGATCGTGTTCGGTCCGGTCGGCGGACGGACGGTGCGGCCGGGCCTCGTGTCGAAGGTCTGCGGAATGCGATGCGTCGCGGCAGGGCCCGGATTGTCGGAACGCGTGACCTGAAGATTGCGCTGTGCGAGCTGGTCCCAGGAGAGCGGTGACACGCCTTGCGGAATCGGCGCGTCGTCAAAGGCGATCTGCGCGACGATGCAATGGTGCGTGCCGTTCAGATAGGTCTGCACCTGCGCGCCGTTGATGACGTTTCCGGTGTCGTAGAGATTGAGGAAGCAGCCGAAATAGGTCCAGAGCTGGTCCTGATGGTCGGGGATCGTCAGCGTCTGGATGTTGGGGCCGGTCGAATAGTCGCTCTCGCTGGAGAAATTGTTGGTCGCGAAGAACGGGATCGTCGTGTTCCCGACCCCCATTTGCGGCGACCCCGGTTTGCCGGCGGCATCGGCATTGGAAAGATATGCGCCGTTGATGTCGTAGTCGGTATCGTTGGTCTGGGTGGTCCACAGCCGGAAGAAGACGCGCACATTGCTGGCCTGCGATGCGGCGGAGCCGCGCAGCCGCACGCGGGCGACGACGAAGCTGTAATTGTTGCTGATGGTGATGTTGATCGGGAAGGGCGAGCCGGTGATCTGCACGGTGAACGGGCTGACCGACGAGTCACCCTGGTTGGCATCGCCCTGACCGGGAAGGATGGTCGTGAACGGATCGGGGCCGTTCGGATTGGTGAAGCCGTTGGTCGCGGAATTCCAGCGCGACAGCAGGTTCTGGATATAGCTGTAGGCCCCGGTGACGTTGTCGGCCAGCGCGGGCACGCCGGGGACCGGCGTTGCATTGAGCGCCGGGGTAACCGTGAAGACTCGCAGATCCTGGCTCAGATACGGCAGGTTGCTGTGATCTGCGTTCAAATTGGTGAAATACGGATCGGCACCCGCGATCAGCTCGAACTGCATCGAGGCTTGCGAGCCGCTGACCTGACCGGTCGCGGAGGCGTTGAGCGATACCGACAGGTCGAACTGGCTTTCGCCGCTTCCGGGGAAGTGCGCCAGCAAGGTGTTGTCGAGGTGCAGATCGTAGGCGATCTCGATGCGCTGCGGCGTAACATCGTTGATGCCGCTCTCGAACTGCACGCCGATCGGATTGGGCGTGATCGTCACGCCGGACAGACCTGAGAACGAGCCGCCAAAACTTCCCACCGTGACGCCGAGCGACAGGAACGAGGTCTTGCTGAAGCCTTCGATGAAGATCGTGAAGGCGTTGGGGACGTAGCCGCCCTGGGTATTGATGATGTCCTGCGTCTCGTCCTTGCCGAAGGTGTTCTTGCCGGCGCCGAAGCTGACGCGGGCGATCGGGAAGGGGTTGTTTCGGTTGGATCCCGAAATCGACGCCGTCGCCGACGCCGGATAGACGGTCTGGAGGAGGCCGAGGAAGATCGCGAACGGGTCGGAATTGTCGCCGGTGAGGGTATGGTAGATGCTGGCGAGGTTGGAATTGTAGTTCGAAATGATCTGGTTGATGCTGAAGGCGAGTTGGACGTTGAGATAGTAGATGAAGGCGAGGGCACAGCCGTAGCTGACGGGATCTCCGTCGCCGTGGACGAACGTGCCGTCGCTGACGGTCGAGCCGGTATAGGTCGTGTTGACCCAGTCCCCGCGCGCCGGGTTCGGCAGGATCGTCCCTTGGTTGGGGTTGCCGGTCCCGTTCAGCCAGTTCGCGACGAACGAGCCGTAGTAATTGTCATGCCCCTGCTGGAAGCGGGTGATGGCGGACCAATGCGACAGCCCCTCTCCGCTGCTGTCGCCGGCGTTCCAGTTGCCGCGGATGCCCATCAGCACTTCGACCCACTCGGCCATGAACACCATGCCGACGCGCTGCGCCGGCAACGGCGCATCGCTCATCAGATTTTGCGAGTCGAGGCTGATCGGATTGCCGAAACCGTTGTTGAAGGCACCGGGAAAGCTGAAGCTGCCGCCCCCATTGTCGGTGTCGGCCTGATCGAGGCGCACTTCCTGCTGGTGACTCGTCCCGAACTGGTTGGAAGGCGTGCCGAACCAGCCGGTCGTGACGCCGAATTCGGTCTCGACGACACCAAGCAGGGAATTGGCATTGTTGATGACGTTTGTCTGATCGGCCAGCGATGTCTCGTATCGTATCCAGAAGTTGGTCGTCTTCCCACCGGTGGTGTTCAGATTGTTGCTGCTGAGAGCCATGTTCGCCTCTTCCTGGACTGCGTTTCTCTCGATCGATGCTGGTGTTCGTCAGGCGCCGTTTCGCGCCAATCGAGAAATTCCGGAGTGCAAGGTGCTATGGCTTGCCGACGCTTGCCAGGCCCGCGCCTGCGCGCGATAAATTTGCTGAGCTTCTCGGCTTGGTGATCGTAAGCAATGCGATCTTTGCTGGCCGTACCGGGGCACCGGCAGTGTTGCAACTGCAACCTGCCATGGCGTTCAAAATAATTGCACGCTAGTAGAGTTACTTCTGACAATGCTACCACAGGTTCGGAGTAGCGTCGATCACGAACGATTGCAGGAGAGTGATCCGTAAATCCTGCAATTATTGGTTGTTCAGGTCATCTCTGATGACCTGAATCTTCGCTGGCCGCGCGGTGCGTCGGGGCGTGCGGGCCCCGACTGAAGCAGAGGCTAGAACCGCTGTGAGACGCCGAAGTAGAATCCGCGCCGCGGTCCGTATTGCGGCGCGAACACGCCGATGCCGGAGCCGTCGCGGATCTGGTAGATCGTGTCGAAGGCATTGACCACGTCGAACCGCAGTGTCGTCGGCTTGTTCGGTGCGACGATGTTGAAATCGTGCGACAGGCCGAAATTCACCTGCGTGTAGCCGGGCAGATGATCGGTATTGGCAAAGCCCGAGCGCAGGCCGCTGCCATAGATCATCGACACACTGTAGCGCGTTCCCTCCCAGAGATAGGAGGCGCCGGCCGATGCCGACAGCATCTGCGCGTGGTCGGTGTAGACGTAATGACCCGCGATATAGGCGAGCTCGTCCGCGCCGAACAGATATTGGTTCGACACCACGCTGGTCGCGATCTGCTTGGCCCAGGCGACATTGGCGTAGGCACTGAAATTGCCGTTGCTGTAGGTCGATTTGAGTTCGACGCCGACATTCTCGCCGCGATCGTAGTTGAAGCCGCTCAGCACATAGGCCGCGCCGAACTGGCCGTCGTCGAGCAGGTCGCGCGCCTTCTTGTAGTAAGCGTCGACGCCGACCTCGAGACCGGGGATCGGATAGATCTTCTGCACCACGCCGACGTCGAACACGTGCGCCCGCTCGGGGAGGACCGGGCTGTTCTGCCCGACCTCCGGCGTCTGCGTATTGGCCGGCGCGCCGGGTGGTGTCACCAGCGCGAGATTGACGGGTGCGGCGATCACCTGTGAAGGCGGGGTGAAGTTGCGCGCATAGCCGGCGTGGAACGTGGTGCCGTCGAACGGTTTCCAGGTCAGGCTGACGCGCGGGCTGAGCTGGTTGGCATCGACATATTGGTACATCTGGTCGAAGCGCAGGCCGGCATTCAAAGTCAGATTGTTGGTGATCTTCCATTCGTCCTGGACGTAGGTCCCGATCAGCCAGCCGGTCTTGGCGCTGGAATCGAACACCGAGAACGGCGCATCGATCGTGCCCGCGGTCGGGTCTGCGGGATCGACCAGCGGCAGCACCGTCGTCCCGCTGTTGACCAGCGTCCGCTCCGCGCTCAACGAGAAGCCGAAGCGCAGCGTGTGCGCATAGCCGATGCGCCAGGAAGTATCCTGCTGGATGCCGTTGACCACGCTCTGGCGATAGACGTCCGAGGACACGCCGTTGAAGACGAGATCGCCAACTGTATCGGGATAGAAGTGCAACTGGCTGTAACGGTTGAAATAGGAGGTCTGGGTGTCGAATTCGCCGTTCGAGGTCTGGTAGGCAACGACGTTGAACTGGTTGAACTCGTTCTGGTGTTCGTTGAGCTGGGACGAGTCGAAATTCGAGACGCCGAACGCCGTGAAATTCGGCGTCTGGCCGGGATTGTTGGGAATCTGGAAGGTCGAGTTCGACACGCCGCTCATGAAGGTGAGGCGGCTGGTCGAATCGATCATCGTCGACAGATAGAGAAATCCCTTCTCCTGGTTGGTGCGGTCGTGAATCGCGTTGACCGAGGGCGTCGGGTTCTCGATGCCGAGATTGTTCTGGAGAAAGCGTCCCGACAGGAAGTACTGGGTCTGCCCGACCGTTCCGCCATATTCCACATTGGTCGAGATCGTGCCGTTGCTGCCGCCATAGACGCCGACCACGCCCGTGTTGTTGAAGGCGTCGGCCCTGGTCTGGATGTCGAGCACACCCGCCGTGCGCTGCCCATACTGTGCAGGCAGCGCGCCGGTGAGCAGGCTGAGACTGCCGACGATGCCGGTGTCGAGAATCTGCCCGAACGCACCAACGCCGTCGGGAAGCATGACGCCGTTGATGCGATATTGCAGATTGGCGTGCTCGTTGCGGACATGCAGGTCGCCGCTCGCCGCCGAATCCTGGGTGACGCCGGGGAATTGCAGCAGCACCTTGTCGAGCGAGGCGTTGGTCCCCTGCGGCAGCGCCTCGATCGCCTGGCGATTGAGCGTGTGCGTGGTGGCGCCTGCGGGCGCGAGGATCGCCTGACGCGCGCTGTCGAACTTCTCGCTCCGGCCGGCGGTGACTTGCGCCTCGGTCTGCGGCTGCACTTGCGGCGTTTCACGTCGCTTGTCGGTGACGACGCGAACCTTGGGCTTGCGCGGGGGCTTGGTCTGCTTGGGGGCGTCGACCTCGATGCCGGGCAGCGTCGTGACGGCGCCGGTCGCTGCTGTCTGCGCCATGGCGCTGCCGCCGAGGTAGACAAGCGTGAGTGCGGCGAGGCTCGAGCCCGCCAATATTGGTTTTGGAGACACCATTGTCCTGATTCCGATTGCGCACCGCCGCGCTCATTTCGAGGCTTTGCAGGCGGCACGCGCCGTCGACACGCGACGGTTCAATTTCGATAGCCTTGCGAGACCGGCGAAACAGCCGATTCCGATGGCAGCTCAATCGATGGGGATCAGGAGGTGGGAGGGGCGCGCGGCTGGAACGCCGTGGCCGCCGATTTCAGATGGACGAATTCGGCATCAGTGGCGCGGTAGAGCAGTTCGATCGCCTGCGGCAGCAGCAGCAGAGGCGGCGTCGCAGACATGACCGTGCCTGCCAACGCGATGACGGCGCAGATCGCGCAATTGTCGTCGCCGGGCTGCTCGCGGTCGGGGGCCGCTGGCGACGGCTTCTGGAGCGCGGCGCGGTCGATCGAAGCGATGCCCTTGGCGCTGTCGCTCAGCTGAGACTGGGCGAGGGGCGCTGCCTGGGCGAACCAGTGGCTGTGGCCGAACGTCAGCGCGAGCTGCACCAGCATCGCGAAAATCGCGAGCCGGGCACCGTGCCTGACATTCGACCGGAACCACTTCATCTGGAAACGCACCCCGCATCGCGAGGCCATAACCCCCGGCCATCACGATGTTATAATGTAACATCACAGGAACGACGAACGGATGTCAACCGCCGCCGCAACGGTCCGCGCGGGCCGTTTCTAATTGTGTCGTTCGTGCAACTAGCGTCCCTCGCGGACCCAGGTCGCGGCGAATGCGCCGAGCAGCAGCAGGAGTCCGATCAGGCCAGCGAAGATCGGCAGCACGCCGACGCCCTTCACCACGCTGGCGTCGCGCATCCGCACGCCCATCCAGCCGTCGCCGGCGAAGACGCTGGTCGAGCGCACCGGCACGATGCGCGGCAGCTCGACGCTGGAGCCGTCGACCACCCGCACCGAATTGCCGCCGGTCGCCTGCGTCAGTGGCCTCAGCGTCTCGGTGGTGGAGGTGACTTCCGAAAACTCCTTCGGATTGGTCGGGCCGACATTGATCAGCGCCTTCAGCGTGCCGTCGGTGGCCTGCCACAGGCCGAGCTCGCTGGCCGGCAGGCTCGCGCGCCACTCGCCGGGGTCGCCGGCAGTGAGCGTCAAATCACGCGACACGCCGGAGGGCGAGGTCACACTCACCGGCTGGACGCTGTCTGACATGGTCTGGCGCACCACCACGAGGTCCTTGCCCTGCACCTGGAGGCGCAGCGCCTCTTCATCCAGATCCGGCTGCTTCATCAGCCAGTGCGACATCCGCCGCAGCAGATCCAGATGCGGTCCGCCGCCCTCATAGCCGCGCGCCCACAGCCAGATGTGGTCGGACAGCAGCAGCGCGACACGGCCCTCGCCGAAGCGCGTCAGGAACAGCAGCGGCTTGCCGTCCGCGCCCGTCATCACCGGCGGATTGACGGAGTTGCGCGTGTCGACGGTGCGGAAGAAACGGCTCCAATGCGGCGGCTCGGATGCCGAGCCCTCCAGCCCGCGCGTCACCGGATGGCGTTTGCCGACGTCGGACAGATGCGCATAGAACGGCTTTTCGGTGACGCCGACGGGTTCGGCCGGCAGCACCGAATCCAGCGGCGTGCGCCAGATGCTGGTGTTGGAAGCGTAATCGGGCCCGGCCGAGACCAGCACGGCGCCGCCCGCGCGCACATAGCGCGCGATGTTGTCGAAATAGGCGATCGGCAGCACGCCCTGGCGGGCGTAGCGATCGAAGATGATCAGCTGGAATTCGTTGATCTTCTGCTGGAACAGCTCGCGGGTCGGAAACGCGATCAGCGACAATTCGTTGATCGGCGTGCCGTCCTGCTTCTCCGGCGGCCGCAGAATGGTGAAGTGCACGAGATCGACGCTGGCGTCGGACTTCAACAGATTGCGCCAGGTGCGCTCGCCGGAATGCGGTTCGCCCGAGACGAGCAGCACGCGCAGCTTGTCACGCACGCCGTCGATGGCGACGACGGCGCGGTTGTTCACGGGCGTCAGCTCTCGCTCGAGCGGCGAGGCCTCGATCTCGACGATGTTGGGGCCGGCATGCTTGATCTCGACGTCGACGCTTGCGGTCTGGCCGCTCGATAGCGTGCGCTCGTTGATGACCTCGCCGTCGCGGCGGACCGTGACCTTGGCGCGCTCGCCAGAGACGCCCTGGTCGTCGAGCCGGTAGGTGATGGTCTGGTTCTGGCCGACGATGCCGAAGCGCGGCGCCGCCGTGACCGCGATGCGGCGGTCGCGCTCGTCCTTCTGCCCGGTGATCAGCGCATGCACCGGCGCCTGGAAGCCGAGCGCGGCGGCATTGGCCGGGATGTCGTGAACGCGGCCGTCGGTGATCAGGAACGCGCCGGCGACGCGGTCGACCGGCACGTCCGACAGCGCGGAGGCGAGCGCGCCGAACAATCTGGTGCCGTCGGTCTCGCCGTCGGCCTGTCCGGCATCGACAACGCGGACCTCCAGCCCCTTGATCTTCTTCAGGCTGTCGACCAGCGCCTCCTGCGCCTTCGCGGTCTCCTCGTTGCGCTTGCCGAAATTCTGGCTCGGGCTCTTGTCGACGACGACGGCGGCGATCGAGGTGAGGGGATCGCGGTCCTCGCGCGTGAACGATGGATTGGCGAGCGCCAGCAGGAACAGCGCCAGCGCAGCCACGCGCACGGCCGTACCGCGCGCCCGTGCCAACAGCAGCACGCCCGCGATAACGACGATCGCAGCCAGCGCGATCCACAGGACGATCGCGGGAACAAGCGGCGTGAACGCAATGCCGTAATTCATATCGATCCTATTGCCCCAGCCGTTCGATCAGCGCTGGTGCGTGCACCTGGTCGGCCTTGTAATTGCCGGTCAGCGTGTACATCACGATGTTGACGCCGGCGCGGTAAGCGAATTCGCGCTGGCGCGGCTCGCCCGGGGTCAGCGGCAGCATCGGCTGGCCGTCGGGACGGAGCGCCCAGGCGCCCGCAAGGTCGTTCGAGGTGATGATGATCGGCGAGACGCCGTCGCCGCCGCGCGCGGGCTTCTGCGCGGTCTCGTCGTCGTCCTCGCGCGGCAGCGCTTCGACCCAGGTCTGGCCCGAGTTGAAGCGGCCGGGGAAGTCGCGCAAGAGATAGAAGGTCTTGGTCAGCACGTGCTCGCGCGGCACCGGCTCGAGCTCGGGCACGTCGAGCGAGGACAGGATTTCGCGCAACGCCTGCATGCCGGGCGTCTGCGAGGCGCCGTTCTCGCCGGGCAGTGCTTCGACCGCGTCGCGGGTGTCGAAGATCACGGTGCCGCCCTGCTTCATATAGGCGTCGATCTTGTTGATGGCGTCCTGCGGCGGCTTCGGCGCGCCCGGCACGATCGGCCAGTAGATCAGCGGGAAGAAGGCGAGCTCGTCGCGCGCCGGATCGATGCCGACGGGATCGCCGGCCTCGAGCGCAGTGCGCTGCGCCAGGAACAGCGTCAGTCCGGACAGGCCGGCCTTGACGATGGAATCGACGTCGGCATTGCCGGTGACGACATAGGCGAGGCGGGTCTGCGACGTCGACTTCATCGCGAACTCGTCCGCGGCGCTGTCGGCGCGCAACGGCGTCGGCGAAAGCACCGCGACGCCTGTGAGCACGAGCCCGAGCAGGATCATTGCGGGTGCGGCGCGGCGGCGCAGCAGCGCGGCGAGACCGCCGCCGAGCAGTGCGACGATGATGGCGTCCACCAAAAATAGCGCGAGCGATGTCGACAGCAGCCAGCCGCGCAAGTCACGCGGCTCGGCATTGGTGTAGGTGGCGTGCCGGGCGCGCAGGCTCGCGGTGTTGAGGGCTGCGATGCGGTCGGCGCTGGCGAGCGTGTTCACGGCGAGCGGTCCTTCTGCCGGACCGTAGAAGCCGGGCGGATGATCCGGCGTGGCGCGGTCGCGATAATCAGCCGTCAGCGGCTTGGCGGTGGCCGGCGGCGGCCCGAAGGCGCCGAAGCCGTCGAGCATGCGCAGCGGCGCCAGCGTCTCGGTGCTGGCTTCGCCGGCAACACCGGCGCCGGGCTTGGAGGTGTAGCCGGACATGTCGACGACCCGCCTCAGCATTTCGACGAAGGTGCCCGACATCGGCAGATCCGACCAGCGCATATCGGCGCTGACATGAAACAGGCTGACCAGTCCCTTGCCGCGATGCTCGCCGGTCACGAGCGGCGTGCCGTCTTCAAGCGAGGCCCAGCTCTTGGTCGCGAGCACCGCATCGGGCTCGGCCAGAACCTGCCGGTTCACGGTGACGTCCTTGGGGACGACGACGCCGGCAAACGGACCGTCGGCGGCGAAGGCGGCGAGATGCTGCGGCTTCTCCCAGGTCAGGCTGCCGCCGAGCGTGCGACCGCCCTTGCGCAGCTTGACCGGAACGAGATCGTCTTCGGCCTGCGCCAGCCTTGGACCTGCGAACCGCACCAGCACGCCGCCCTGGTCGATCCAGGCATTGAGACGTTCGCGCAATTCGGGCGCGACGGTGCCGACATCTGCGAGGATGATCATCGGCAGCTTCTGGTCGAGGAATTGCGTGATGCCCTGCTGCGGCGAGCCCTTGTCGGCCAGCCGCACGTCGGCGAACGGCGCCAGCGCGCGGGTGAGATAGAAGGTCGGCGCCAGCAGCGGCTGCGCGGTCTCGCTGCTTGCACCCGAGACGATGCCGATGGCGCGGCGACGCCAGCGCTTGTCGAGCAGCTGCACCGCGCCGGCCGAACGCTCGCCGGAGATCTCGAGCCGGGAAATGTCGTTGCGCAGCTCGACCGGCAGGTCGAACGCCGCTTCGGTCTCCTTGTCTTGCGGGCCGAAGGTGTAGCGGGCCTCGCCGATCGGCGAGGCCTTCTGGTCCAGCGCGCGCACGGTGCCGGCGGCGATGCCGCTGTCGGTGCGGAGCACCTTCACCGTCATCTTGGCAGCCGCATTCTCTGCCGCGACCAGCGCCAGCGGGGAGGAGGTGCCGCCTTCGAACACCGTCAAGCTACGATCTCCGATGGTCTTGCCGAGGGCTTGCACGAACTCTTCGCCGCGACCGGTGTCGACGCCGTCAGACAGCCAGGCGATCTCGCAATCACCGGTCGCTTTCAGGAAACGGTCGACCGCGGTCAGGGTTTCAACGCGATCGATCGAATAGGGCTTTGGCGTCAGCTGGCGCAGCGCGACGCGCGCGGCACCCGCCGGCATCAGGGTGATGTCGCGGTTCGGCTCGGACAACGGCACCAGCGCGATGGCGCGGCGGTCGTTATCGGCATTGGCGATCAATTCGTCGGCGGCTCTGATCCTGATGTCCCAGTTCGAAGCGGCGCTCCAGCCGTCGTCGAACATGATCATCAGCGGCGCTTTGCTGCCGGCGAGCCCCGTCTGCGGATTCCAGATCGGGCCGGCGGCGGCGAAAATGACGAGCGCCGCAGCCAGCAGGCGCAACGCGGTCAGCCACCACGGCGTTCGCGAGGGCGTCTCTTCCCGTGGCGCGATGTCGAACAGCAGCCGCGTCGGCGGAAATTCGATGCGGCGCGGCCGCGGCGGCATCACCCGCAGCAGCCACCACAGCACCGGCAGACTGACGAGGCCGATCAGGAGCAGGGGTTCGGTGAAGGCGAGCGGCAATCCCATCATGCGGCCGGCCCCGCCTTGATCGTCGTGGTGCGGGCGCCCGACTTGCTCACCTGCATGCCGGCATGGAGGAACAGCAACAATTCGGCCGCCGAGCGGTCGGTCGCATGCGTCGTGAACAGCCAGTCGAGCTTGCTGGTCTCGGCGCGGATCTGGTCGCGGTGCAGCGCGAGCCGCGCGGTGTAATCCTGCGCCCAGCTCTCGGCGCGGCCGGCGGTAATCACGCCGAAACCTTCGGGCTCGACGAATTCGACGCGGCCGGAATAGGGGAATGACTCTTCGGCGGGATCGACGACCTGCACCAGCGTGCCATGCGCGCCGGAGCCGGACAGGCCCGCCAGCGTGGCCCGGATCTCGTCGATCGGCGACCAGAAATCCGACAGCACGATGATCTCGGCCAGCGCCGAGGGGACGAAGGACGGCGGCAGGCTCAGCCGGTCGGCATCGTCATGCAGCATCGCCTGCGCCATCTTGTCGATGACGCTGCGGCTCGCGGTCGGGGCCATCAGCCCGGGAATGCCGACGCGTTCGCCGCCGGCGACCAGCAACTCGGCCAGCGCGAAGGCGACGATCAGCGTGCGCTCGAGCTTGGACTCGCGCGCCTGCTTTGAAGCGAAGGCCATCGAGGGGGAGCGGTCGGGCCAGATCCAGACCGTGTGCGAGGCTTCCCATTCAAGCTCGCGGACATAGAGATGGTCGTCACGCGCCGAGCGGCGCCAGTCGACATTCTGCGACGGTTCGCCGGAGACGAAGCGGCGGTACTGCCAGAAATTTTCACCGGAGCCGGCGCGGCGGCGGCCGTGCAGTCCGTGGATGACGTTGGCGGCGATACGGCGGGCTTCCAGCACCAGGCGCGGCAGCGAAGCGGCGAGCGTACGGCTTTCGCCATCGGCACGTCGGATCGCGACAATCTCCTTCGCTGTGTGCCCGGTGTCTGCGGCCATCAACCGATCCGTGTCTTCAATTGCCGGATCACGTCCGGAATCGTGCGCCCCTCGGCGCGTGCCTGGAACGTCAGTGCCATCCGGTGCTTCAGAATGGGTTCGGCGAGGTCGAGCACGTCGTCGATCGACGGCGCGAGACGCCCGTCGATCAGCGCGCGTGCGCGCACCGCCAGCATCAGCGATTGGCTGGCGCGCGGGCCCGGGCCCCAGGCGATGAACTTGCCGGTCTCGCCGCTGTCCGGACCCGGACGCGCCGCGCGGACCAGCGACAGGATCGCTTCGACCACGGAATCGCCGACGGGGAGGCGGCGAACCAGCCGCTGTGCGGTGATCAGCGCATCCGCCGTCAACGATGCCTTTGCAAGCGTCTCTTCGGCGCCCGTGGTTTCGAACAGGATGCGGCGCTCGGCGTCGCGATCGGGATAGTCGACGTCGATCTCCATCAGGAAGCGGTCGAGCTGCGCTTCGGGCAGCGGGTAGGTGCCTTCCTGCTCCAGCGGATTTTGCGTCGCGAGCACATGGAACGGCTTCGGCAGATCGTGGCGCGCACCGGCGACGGTGATGTGCTGCTCCTGCATCGCCTGCAACAGCGCCGATTGCGTGCGCGGGCTCGCGCGGTTGATTTCGTCGGCCATCAAGAGCTGCGCGAAGATGGGGCCGGCGATGAAACGGAACGAGCGCTTGCCCGCGTTGCTCTCGTCGAGCACTTCGGCGCCGAGAATATCCGACGGCATCAAATCGGGCGTGAACTGAACGCGCTTGGCATCCAGACCGAGCGTGATGCCGAGCGTCTCGACCAGCTTGGTCTTGGCAAGGCCGGGCACGCCGATCAGAAGCGCGTGGCCGCCGGAGAGGATGGTGACCAGCGTGTTCTCGATCACACGATCCTGGCCGAAGATGACGGACGCGATCGCGTCCTTCGCCGCACGAACCTGGCTCGACACCTGCTCGGCCGAACGGACGATGCCGTCCTCGAGTTTCTCGACACTTTCCGCCATCCGTTAGCTCCTTAAGCCTGCCACGCGGCTATCTTGCGTCGTCAAATTGTCTGTCGTCACGTGATCTCGCCACGTGTCTTTTGCGCCTTATGCTAGACTTGCAGGAAGGCCATGTATTCGTTGAATTAACCTATCCCCACCTTATCGGCTTAGGGTTATGTAGGGCATCACGAAGTGGCGACCTCCACACCGGACTAATCCGGGGGTGGAACCGCGCACCGATCTACACGTCAACGTACAAATCAGACTTGCACCAATCGTGCCAAATGACAAAGTCAGGGCAAACCATGGCGAACCAAGGGCAGAGCGCCGATCGCGGTCTTGAGGGGCTGACTGCCGCCGCCAAAAGTGCTGCCAATGCCGAAGGCGTCAAAAAAGGACTGCCTCCGGTGCATCTGTGGAATCCGCCGTTTTGCGGCGATCTCGACATTCGAATCGCGATCGATGGTACATGGTTCTACATGGGCACGCCAATCGGACGGGCGCCGCTGGTGCGCCTGTTCTCGACCATCCTGAAGCGCGAAGGCGACAAGCATTTTCTCGTCACGCCGGTGGAGAAGGTCGGCATCCGCGTCGACGACGCGCCGTTCATGGCGGTCGAGATGCAGAAGGCCGGCGAGGACAACCATCGCGTGCTGCGCTTCCGCACCAATGTCGACGACTGGGTCATCTGCGACGGCGCGCACCGGCTCCGTTTCGAGCAGGCGAAGGATGGCGGACTGACGCCCTATCTGCACGTTCGCGCCGATCTCTGGGCCAAGGTCACCCGCGCGCTCTATTACGATCTGGTTGACATGGGTGAGGAGCGGATGGTCGATGGCCAGCCGATGTTCGGCGTCGAGTCGGCCGGCGAATTCTTCGCCATGGCCGACGCGGAGCAGGTGAGGGCCGCGCTTTGAACAAGCCTATCTCCAGGAGCGAGCCCGAGAACGAGCCCGTTGCGATTGGCGCGGCGGATTTCTTCGCCCGCTCCCGGGCGCGGCTCGGCTTCGACGTTCCGCCGGGGCTGTTTGATCCGAACATCATTCCGCCCTCCGGCGATCCCGGCACCGACAAGATGCTCGAGATCGTCGCGCGCGAGCAGCCGGTGCGGCCGGCGGCGGTCCTGATCGCGGTGGTCGACCATCCCGAGCCGACCATCCTGCTGACGCAGCGCTCGGCGCATCTGAATGACCATGCCGGCCAGATCTCCTTTCCCGGCGGCAAGATCGATGCGACCGATGCGTCCCCGCTCGATGCCGCGTTGCGCGAGGCCGAGGAGGAGGTCGGGCTGTCGCGCGATTTCGTCGAGCCGATCGGCTATCTCGATCTCTACGGCACCGGCTTCGGTTTCCGTATCCTGCCCACCGTCGCCAGGGTGCGGCCGGGTTTTGCGCTCACCATCAACCATTCCGAGGTTGATGACGCATTCGAAGTGCCGCTATCCTTCCTGATGAATCCTGCGAACCACCAGATGCACAGCAAGGAATTCCGTGGCATGGAGCGGTTTTACTACGCGATGCCGTTCGCGGAACGCTACATCTGGGGCGCGACGGCCGGCATGCTGCGTGTGCTCTATGAGCGGATCTACGCATCATGATCCGGCCGGTGCTGACCGAGATCGGAATTTTCCTCATCCCCTTTGCCGTCTATGCGTTGTTCCTGGCCGCCACCCGTTCCGGGCTGTTCGTGCAATCGTCCTGGCGGATCTATGTCATCGCGCGGCTTGCCCTGGCGGCGCTCGTGCTTGTGATCGCGGGGCTGATCGGGTTCGCACATTTCTCCGGCGCAGCACCGGATTCGACCTACGTTCCCGCCCATGTCGTGAACGGCAAGCTCGTGCCGGGCACGGAAAGATAAGGGCCGACGATGAGCGCGGAGCCGATATTTGCCGATGCGCCCTGGCTGACCTCAGGCGGGGCCGCGCGCGTCCTGCAACTGCTCAACGGGGGCGGCGAGGAGGCGCGCGTGGTCGGCGGCACCGTGCGCAACGCACTGCTCGATCTGCCGCCGGGCGACATGGATATCGCGACCACGGCGCCTCCGGAGGAGGTGGTGCGTCGCGCGAAAGCCGCGGGCATCAAGTGCGTGCCGACCGGCATCGACCACGGCACCGTCACGCTCGTCATCGACAGCCAGCCCTATGAAGTCACGACGCTGCGCGAGGACACAGAAACCTTCGGCCGCAAGGCCAAGGTCGCCTTCGGCCGCGACTGGGTGAAGGACGCCGAGCGGCGCGACTTCACCATGAACGGGTTGTCGGTCGATGCTGATGGCGTCGTCCACGACCATGTCGGCGGGATCGCGGATGCCAAGGCACGCCGCGTGCGCTTCATCGGCAATCCCGACCAGCGCATCGCCGAGGATTACTTGCGCATCCTGCGCTTCTTCCGCATCCACGCCGCCTTCGGCGCCGGCGATCCCGATCGCGACGGCTATCTCGCCTGCATCCGGGGACGTTCGGGTCTTGCGACCCTGTCGGCCGAACGCGTGCGCATGGAGATGCTGAAATTGCTGGTGGCGGGCGGCGCATCCAGCGCGGTGCTTGCGATGGTCGATGCCGGATTGCTGCAAACGCTGATCGGCGGCGTCGCCTATGCCGGGCCGCTGTCGGCGATGATCGCGATCGAGCGCGAACTCGGCCTGCCGGCGAATGCAACGCGCCGCCTGGCCGCGCTGTCGGTGGCCGTCACCGAGGACGCCAAGCGGGTCGCGACGCGCCTCCGGCTCTCCAATGCCGAGGCCAAGGCACTGGATTCGATGGGCCATCGCTGGTGGCGTTTCCCGACCAAGGACGAGGCCAGTGCGCGGCGGCTGCTGTACCGGCTCGGCACTGAGCGCTATCACGATCGTGTGTTGCTGGGCTGGGCGCGGGCCGGCGGCGACGTCACGTCGTCGCGTTGGCGCGAACTCGCCGAGCTGCCGCAGCGCTGGACCGCGCCGAAATTCCCGCTTCGCGCCGCCGACTTCATCGCGCGCGGCATGACTGAGGGGCCGGCGCTCGGACATGTGTTGACATTGGCCGAGGACGCTTGGCTTGCCGCGGATTTTCCACTAGAGGAAGCCGCACTCGCTTCCATCGCCGATCAAGCTGCGGCACGCATCAGCCGCGATGAGAGAACGTGACCATCGTCTCAGGCTTCGCCGACATCTCGATTTTTCAGCTCCTGCTGGTCGCGTTGATGGCGTTGTTTGCTTCGATCATCGGTGGTCTCGCCGGCTACGGCACCGGCGCCCTGATGCCGCTGGTGCTGGTGCCTCTGGTCGGCGCCGAGCCGGTGGTGCCGATCATCGCGATCTCCGCGATCTTCACCAATTCGAGCCGCGCGATTGCTTATTTACGCTATGCCGATCGCCGCCGCGCGCTGATCGTGCTCGCCTGCGCGGCGCTGACGACCGCGCTCGGCGCCTATGGCTACACACGCCTGACCAATGCCGGCGCGGCGCTGGTGATCGGCTCCATGCTGATCCTGAGCGTGCCGCTGCGCCGCGTGCTCCGCCGCCGCCAGGTCAAGATCGGCGATACCGGCCTTGCCGCCGGCTCGGTCGGTCACGGCGTGCTGGTCGGCGGCACCTCCGGCTCCGGCGTGATCCTGCTCTCGCTGCTGATGGCCGCAGGCCTCGAAGGCGCCGCCGTGATCGCAACCGATGCGATGATCTCGCTCGGCACCGGCCTCATCAAGATTTCGGTGTTCGGCCTCGCCGGCGCCGTCACCGTGCAGGTGCTCGCCTTTGCGCTGCTGATCGGCGGGATAGCGATCCCCGGCGCATTCCTCGCAAAGGCTTTCGTCGAACGGATGCCGGTGCACATCCATACGGCCATTCTCGATGTCGCCGTGGTCACCGGCGGGCTGGTGATGATCTCTGCTGCGGCGAAGCAGTTGATCGCGTAGATGACCCTGGCCCAATGAGCATTTCGCGCTCGGGCCGCGAATCGGGCCTCGCGCTCATAAGCGTCGGCTTGTGCGCCAAGGTGGACATATCGCAGTCTGCCGGTGCCGTGTATTGCTATTTCGAATGGGCTTCACCGGGGAGCATTTAAATGCGGCGGCGCGAATTTCTTGGTGTCTTGGGTGGAGCGGCGTCGGCGTGGCCGATTGCGGCGGCCTCGCAGATTGCGCCGCCTCGCATCGGAGTTCTATCCGCAGGCGCCGAGGGATCGCCCGAATCCAAGGCGTCACTCGCAGAGATCACCGAGGGCTTGCGCGACGTCGGTTTGATCGAGGGCCGCGAGTACGTCCTTGAATCGCGTTTTGCCGCGGGCGCCTACGGTCGGTTTCCCGCCTTGGCGACGGAATTGGCGCGCAACAGCGCGAGGGTCTTGCTGGCGAACACGATTGCAGCTGCTCGAGCGGCGCAGGGCCTCTTGCCGCCAATTCCCGTCGTCATGGCGGGCATTAACGATCCTGTAGGCAACGGCCTGATCGGAAGCCTCGCTCGGCCCGGCGGCCACACCACGGGTTTGGCAACCCTGGCCCAAGACCTGTCACCAAAGATGCTGGAATATCAGCAAATGGTGGTGCCCGAGGCGAAGGTCCTCGGCGTCATCTACAATCCCGCCAATCCGTCAAATCCTCGCATCCTCGAGAATTTCAGAACCCGTGCGAGCGCGATGGGGATGACGGTTCATTCCGTTCCGTTGAGCCTGCCGGAAGAAATCGACGCCACGTTTGCATCCCTTGTGGCTACAAAGCCTGAGGTGATTCATCTGCTCCAGGATGCAGCAAACTTGGATCTTGGCGACCGAATTTCCGCATTTGCCAAAGACCAGCGTATTCCGCTCTTTTCGACTTTTCCACCGATAGTCGGATTTGGCTCCCTTCTCGCGTATGGTCCTCCGCGGAAGAAATTTCTGGTCAGGGCGGGTTACTATGTGAAGCGAATTCTGGGAGGAGCCGATCCCGCCGATCTGCCAGTAGAGCAGCCGACTCAAATCGAATTGTGGCTCAATATGAGGACCGCAAAAACTCTCGGACTAACAATCTCGACGGCGCTGCTCGCAACTGCCGATCAAGTGATCGAATAAACAGGCAGGTCGCGACACATCTTCTCAGGAGCCAACACTATGAACGTGGTCTCAGTGCCCAGCGGGATCAATCGCCCTCAAGGGAAGATCGACATCCCATCTGCCTGGCTAGGCGCCGAGATGAAGGCCAATCCTGATCGATGGTTGATATCGCTTGTTGCCAGCGAGATCACCGAGCTTGAGAACGCGGCTGAATCCTATCTTGGCAGAAGCAAGAAAATCGCCGAGATCACGAAGCAAAGCTTCCCGCTTCCTCACTTCGGCGCGCACCTGGAAGAGCTCAAGACAAAGCTGCTGGTTGGCTTGGGTTTCGAAGTCATACGCGGCCTCGCGGTGGCAAAATATAGCCAGGAGTTTGCCGCTACGATATTTTGCGGGGTGGGCGCGCATCTCGGATCAGCGCGGTCCCAAAATGCAGCGGGGCACATTCTTGGTCACGTCCGTGACGTCGGCGCCGATGCGAGGGATCCCAACACCCGAATTTATCAAACGTCGGAAAGGCAAACCTTCCACACGGATTCGTCCGACGTGGTTGGACTGTTATGCATTCGCGAGGCGATGGAGGGAGGTGATTCCCTCCTTGTCAGTACGGCGACCATCTACAACGAGATGTTCGACCGGCGTCCTGACCTTGCCGCCCTCTTGTTTGATCCCATCGCGACAGACCGGCGAGGCGAGGTGCCGGAGAACGAAAAGCCATATCTTGAAATCCCGGTGCTGAATTGGCATGTGGGTTTCTTGACCGGGTTCTATCAGCGCCAATATATCGACAGTGCGCAGCGCTTTCCCGATGCGCCAAGACTGACGCCGGCTCACGTCGAGGCGCTCGATCTCTTTGACGCGCTCGCAAACAGCCCCACTCTGCATTTTGGCATGCGGCTTCAACCGGGTGACATGCAGTTCGTCTACAATCATGCTTTGTTGCATGATCGGACCGGATTTCGCGATTGGCCCAATGCAGGCCAAAAGCGCCATTTGTTGCGCCTTTGGCTCAGCATGGAAGGTGACCGGCCGCTGCCCGATTGTTTCAAGCAGCGCTATGGTTCGATTGAGATTGGCAACCGTGGTGGCATCATGACCAAAGGGACCAGTCTGAACGTTCCGTTGGATTGACGTTTGAGGCCGCATGACGCCGCTTGTGCTCGCCCTCTCGCAAAATCACGTCTTCCGCTCGATCGAGGGACTTCCGGCCCATCTACAACATCCAGCGATGTCCGCTATCGCGCCGTTGTCGGCACAGAAGCGGACATCAGGTGCGCCGGGATTTTCGCCGATGACCCGCCATGGACATGGTGGCCAGGGAGAACGCGGACGACTCGCCCAAAGCCGTTGCCATGTAAGCTGCTGGCTCCTCCCGCCGAGCCCGCCGCATGCGACTGCGACCGCTGTCGTTATCGCAGCTTGCCGAGCCACAGCGCCGCGAGCGCCGAACGATTGCGTACGCCGAACTTGGCGTAGATCGACTTGACGTGGAAGTGCGTGGTGTTCGGACTTTGGTCGAGCTTCTGCGCGATCTGCTTTTCCGTTTGTCCGTCGAGCAGTGCGAGCAGCACCCTGCGTTCAGCGGGTGTCAGGGGCGCGTTGGCGATGAGCAGGCCGTGGCTGAGCAGTTGTTGACGGTGAAACCATCTCAAGGCGCGCATCACGAAGCCCAGACGCTGACCGTCCTGCGCCGTAAAGCGGGGTGCCTGCGCATCGCGAAATACGAATAGGCGAACCCTCACGTCGTTATTGAGCGCAATGCGCACGGAAATGCTGTCGGCGAAGCCGGCGTCCAGATAGTGCCGCCGATAGTGCTCGCCCTCGAACCATTCCGGCGGCAGCGCTTCGAACAGCAGGCGGACGCGGAACGGCTCATCTCCCGACATGGAAAGGATCTGAGACAGGTCGACGTTGTCGGACCAGAGCGTATCGAACTGCTTCTGCACGGAAGCTGCCACCACCGGCATCGGGTCCAGCACCCGGACGAGGCGCGGACGCCAGCCGAGCAAGGGATCGGCCCGCCTGCGCGAAGGCAATCGCACGACCACGCCCCATAGCACATTACGAGCCGACAACATGGTGCGCAGTGCGGCCAGCAAATGTGTTAGCGCGGCGTCGCCGTCGCCGACTGAGAACTCGGCAAGCTGATCCCAGAGTGCGTAAACTTCTTGATTTTGCGGATCGGTGGGATCCGTGGATGGATGCATGTCATTCCCAAAGCGTGTGCAGAGTTCGCCGACCTCGGAGGTCGCCGACCTGCGCGATCATACATAAGGGACACCGCACCACCTTTCTAGGTAGTTTTCAGACGCATCAATTGGCGCGATATTCAGCACGGGTGTTGGGAAGATGGGTCCTCTCAACCGTCACGACATTCGGAGACCAACGATGCGCACAGCAACGGGCGCGCGCCGGCTTGAGAGGCCCGGCGACGACCGGACCGAAAGGCGATGGCGTTTCGGCTTTTTCATTGCCCTGTCGTGCGCCGTTTTGATTGCACTCGCAGCTTTCGCGCAGCAGCCACCGACCAAGGCGTCGATCCGCCCGACCGCGCCGATGCCGAGCGTCAGCGTTCCCTGATCAGGCGTTCTTGAGCACATTTCCTTCGCTTTGAAGCTCGATTTGCAATGGACATTTCATGATCCAGACCGCCGGCGATCAAGCATTTTGGTTCGTCGTGATTTCGGTGTGCCTTGGGGCGTGTTTTGTCTGGGCTTTTTGGGAAATCGAACAAGCCCGCAGACATCGACAGCACCGCCGCGAGTTCGTGCGAGACGCGCGGCGCTCGATAGTGCCGGGCCACTAGCAATCCCTGGAACCCATCATGCGGGCTCTCACAACTGCCGCCATCGCAAAAGCTTTCGTGCGGGCGTTTCCCACTTCATCGCTGCGGGCAAATCTCCTCAAACAGATCGCGTTGCTCTGCGGAGCCGTCCTGTTCGTGTGGCTGTTGTCGCTGACCTACGGGTTGGATCTCAGCGCCGGCTTCTTCTAGCCAACAGGGATCGGGAATGAGCACCATTTCGTATCGATCCGAAGCCGTCTCCCGGGCTTCCGATCGTCCCGTCGAACCCAGGAAGCGAAGCATCATCGCTTTCATCATGTCCGCGCTGCATGCGTCGCGACGCCGCTAGGCGCGTCGCGTCATGCGCCAATATGAGCGCCTGCTCACAAACGAACTCAAACAAAATTCCGGAGAACGCGAATGGTCGTTGCGAACAGGGCGGCGCAAACAGGATTGACGAGCAGGTCCCCGGCGCAAAATGAAATGGGCTGGCTTTTGGGAGTCGCCGCCGCATTTCTCGTCGTGCACGTCGTCGCCTGGATCATCTGCGGACATGCTTCGAGAATTGAGGCCGCGAATTCCAAGCCGGAGACGATATGCTTCTCGTGCGATTAGTCGCGACGGAGATCGCGATGAGCACGACAAACCGCGATCGAGATCACCGGGTCATCTCCGGCCGCGATTGCAAGACCGAGTGGTCACGCCGGCTGTTGGCCCGAAGCGGACATCGAACATGATCGCGGTGCCGCTGACGAAAGGTTGTTCACCGGCCGTTGGCTCATTGGCTTCGTGGATAAAGCGGAAGAGGACAGGGCCAGGATCGACGTCCTCTTGACCACCCATGGCGGACATTGAGGGCGAAACCGAAACCTGTTTAGCTGCGCTAGTCCGTGACCAGAACAGAAGAGGCAAGCCATGGTCGAGAGCGAATTGTTTACGAAGGGTCTCGAAACACGAAGACAAGTACTCGGCGCGGAGTACGTGGACGCGAACCTTGCGGGTTCTGACGACTTCATGATGACGTTTCAACACGCCGTCACGGAATTGGCTTGGGGTTATGCGTGGAGTCGCCCCGGGCTTGACCAGAAGACACGGAGTATCCTGACGCTTGGAATCCTCGCAGGGCTCGGCCGCTTTCAAGAGCTGGGCATTTACACGAATGCCGCGGTTGCCAGCGGTGTAACGGTCGATGAGATCAAAGAAGCCTTGGTTCAGATTACCGTGTACTGCGGGACCCCCGCGGGCCGCCAAGCATTCTTAGCAGCGCATGAAGCCCTAAAGGCTCCTAGGAACTAACGCGCCCCTTGACGAAGCCCTGTTCTAGCTATGCCCGTTTCTTTGGCACGAAACCGACCTGCCGAGGCCCATGTCACAAGAGTGCCGCCCCGTCGGATGGGAGAGCATGGGTCCTTTAGGCGATCCAGCCCATTGATCGAGAATGACTGGCTATGGTCAGACGCCAACTGAGCAAGATAGCCATTATGCCTCCGGCTAAAGGCGCCACTTATTCGGTATCGGTGATGAGGCCGACCTGCCGCTTCGAAAGCACGAAGGTCCACTTGTAAGCTCGGCTCCCGAATTAACCACTAACTCCGATCCAATTTTAATAAGACAACAATACTGCTTGTTAGCGGAGGCCGCGCAAATCAACGTGCAGGTATTGCCGTTTTCCGAACGTCGGCGGGACCGGAAAACTGACTTCGTAAAGTGCGATCGCAATCGCTGCGATCGTTTGATTGGAGGTTAAATTCTTATTCGGAGTATCTCGCCATGATCGAACGTCGTGCAATGAAGCGCATACCGATCAACCGGGCGGCGCGGCTGTCATTTGGTGAAATTAGTGGGACTCATCCGTGCATGGTGCGCGATATCAGCGCGCTGGGGGCCTGCATCTCCACGCCGTACTACATATTTGCCAACGAAT
Organism: Bradyrhizobium sp. McL0616; assembly: GCF_049993385.1. NCBI lineage: Bacteria > Pseudomonadati > Pseudomonadota > Alphaproteobacteria > Hyphomicrobiales > Nitrobacteraceae > Bradyrhizobium > Bradyrhizobium sp. McL0616. The sequence continues at coordinate 6,961,050 of NZ_CP188255.1, read as the reverse complement.
TTGAGCTGTCGTTCGACGGCCATTCCGGAATCTTCATCTGCCGCGTCGCATGGAGGAAGGAGACGCTTTGCGGCGTATGCTTCCTCCTGCGTCGCCGCTCGCCGAAATTGGCGAACGATTCCAGCAACCACACAAACGTCGTGCGACTTGATCACCAGATCGTGTGCTGCCGAGGGCGTCCTTAGCTTAGAAGCGTCAGCACAATTCCTTGCGTGCGCTGACTAGGCCCGGCCACTTCGGGTATCGGCCCTTGTGCGACACGCAGCGATGTCCGCTATTGCGCCGTTATTGGCGGAGAAGCGGACATCAGGCGTGCCTACTCCTCGTCTTCTTCCTCGTCATCATCCTCGTCGTGGTCTTCGACTTCCAGGTGTTCGAGCGTGGCCAGCGGCAGCGTCTCGCGGAACAGATCGCCCTCCGAGCCCATCCAGAGGCAGAGGATGTCGTCGCCCTTCACCTCTGCGACGGTCAGCGGTTGGCCGCCGGATTTCAGCATCACGACGTCGCCGGTTTTCAGTTCCATGGGTGGTCCTTTTCGGGTTGATCGACGAGACGGAAGGCTAGCAAGGCGTCATGACACGCCGATCACGGGCTGCGAGACCGTGAATGTGCGCCGGCTTGCGCAGACTGCGCGAAACGTCGATGGCAGAGGTTCGAGTGGGTGATCGCGCGATGGTCGCCCGAGGACTATTCCGTCCCAACGGCTATTCCGTCCCAAGCGCGGCGATGATGGCACCATGCGCCTGTTTTGCCCGACGAGTCAAAAGGTTTCGTAAAATCAGCAATGCATTGCGTTTGCGGCAAGCCGTTGAAATTGCAGCAGCCGGCTACTGTGCATGGGGTTGTTTTCGATATTTTGTTGTCGCGCTCTGGTTACGCCCGGCCCGGCACCAGTTCGGTCAGCGAACGGATGATGCGATCGGGCTTCACGGCCGAGCCTTCGGGCAGGCCCTCGCCATGCACATCGATCCAGATCGCGTAGATGCCGAGGCGCTGCGGCGTCACGACTTCCCATTCCAGATTGTCGCCGATCATCCAGGTGTCTTTCGCGGTGACGCCGAGCGCGTCCATCGCGTGCAGATAGGCGCGCTCCTCGGGCTTGCCGAAACCGTGCTCGCCCTCGATCTGGATGTGATCGAAGCGATGGGTCAGCTCGAATCGCTCGACCTTGGCGCGCTGCATGTCGGCGGCGCCGTTGGTGACCAGTGCGAGCTTGATGCCGTGCGCCCTCAACGCGTCGATCGCATCATGCGCGCCCGGGAAAATGAAGATCGCTTCTTCGCGATAGGTGGTGAAGCGGTCGGCGAGGCGATCGGCGAGATCGTCGGAGAGGGCACGATGGCCGTCGGCGGCGAGCGCGGCGAAGCCGCCTCGCACCGTGAGTCGCCGTGCTTCGCCAAGCTTCATCCGCCATGCGGCCTCCGCATTCGCCCAGAAGTTTCGCGCATAGGCCAGCACCGCAGTTGCGACCTTAGGCGGCGGCAGCGGCGCGAGCTCCTCGGCGAACTCGTTGGCGATCGTGTTCCAGGCGATCTCGGGCCGGCCATAGGCCGACAGGATGGTGTCGTCCATGTCGATCAGCATGGCGCGGGGGAGCGGCTTCAGCATAGTCATGGCCATTTCACCTCGGGCGGCAGCGACGACAGGATCGAATCCACATTGCCGCCGGTCTTGAGCCCGAAGATGGTGCCGCGGTCATAGAGCAGGTTGAACTCGACGTAGCGGCCGCGCCGGATCAGTTGCTCCTCGCGGTCTTCTGCGGTCCAGGCCGTCGCGAAATTGCGCCGCACGATGTCAGGATAGATCTTTTGGAAGGCGCGGCCGACATCCTTGGTGAAGGCGAGATCGGCGTCCCAGTTGCCGCTGTCGTGCCAGTCGTAGAAGATGCCGCCGATGCCGCGCGCCTCTTTCCGGTGCGGCAGATAGAAATACTCGTCGCACCACTTCTTGTACTTGTCGTAGTCGGCGATGCCGTTCGGCTGCGTGCAGGCCTGCTTCATCGCGGCGTGGAAGGCGAGCGTGTCGGCATCGTCCTGCGTGCGCCGGCGGTCGAGCACCGGTGTGAGATCGGCGCCGCCGCCGAACCACGCCTTGGTGGTGACGACGAAGCGCGTGTTCATGTGCACGGCGGGTACGTGCGGATTGCGTAAGTGCGCGATCAACGAGATGCCGGAGGCCCAGAACCGCGGATCATCCGCCGCGCCCGGGATCTGCGCGCGAAACTCGGGCGCGAATTCGCCGTGCACGGTCGAGCAGTGCACGCCGACCTTCTCGAACAGGCGGCCGGACATCATCGACATCACGCCGCCGCCGCCGGCCGCGCCAGAATGGTCGGTGCGCTGCCAGAGCGTGCGCGCGAAGCGGCCGGCCTCGCCGGGATAGAGGCTTTGCGGCGCGTCGTCCTCCAGCCGCTCGAAGCTCGCGCAGATGTCGTCGCGCAAGGATTCGAACCAGGTGCGCGCGCGGGCCTTGCGATCGTCGATCAAGTTTGGGTCCATCGTAGATGTCATCCGTCAGCCTGCGGACCGTAATAGGTGCAGCTTTCGTTGCAACTGTCGCGGTGGATGCTGACGCGGGTCAGCTTGCCGATATGGGCAAGCCGCTCCCAGACGAAGCGCGACAGGTTTTCCAGCGTCGGTGTGCCCAGCGCCTCGATCTTGTTGAGGAACTTGTGGTCGAGCACCACGCGCACGTCCTCGATCGCGCGCTGGAGGAGGCCGAGATCGACCACCATGCCGGTCGCAGGGTCCGGCGTGCCGCGGACCGTCACCTCGGCGCGGAAGGAGTGGCCGTGGATCTCTTCGCTGGCTGGGCCAAACGTCGTTCCCGACAGCGAATGCGCCGCCTCGAAGCGGAACGATTTCGTCAATTCCCACATCTGTCCGTCAACCAATCCTATCTGATGCCGAGCGATTTATGCGTCTGCACGCTGAGCCGCCATTGCGGGTGGTGCAGGCAATAGTCGATCGCGCGCGCGGTGTTTTGGGCGACCTCGGGTCCATCCATCGGCTGGAGCGAGAAGCGTTCGAAGGCGAGGCCCTCGAACGTCTCAGGGGCCGCCAGCGCCTGCGGGTAGACCAGCTTCAGCTCGTGGCCGCGCTTCAGCACGAGATCGCTGCCGCCCTTCGGGCTGACGCAGATCCAGTCGAGCCCCTCGGGCGGCGCGACCGTGCCGTTGGTCTCGACGCCGATCTCGAAGCCGCGGGCATGGAGCGCATCGACCAGCGCAGCATCGACCTGCAACAGCGGCTCGCCGCCGGTCAGCACGACGTAGCGGTTGGCGGCCGTCGCACGCCATTGTCCGGCGATGGTGTCGGCAAGTTCCGCGGCCGAGGCGTAGCGGCCGCCGAGCGTGCCGTCGGTGCCGACGAAATCCGTGTCGCAGAATTTGCAGGTCGCATCCGCCCGATCAGCTTCGCGGCCGCTCCAGAGGTTGCAGCCGGCAAAACGGCAGAACACGGCGGCGCGCCCGGCATGGGCGCCTTCGCCTTGCAGGGTCAGGAAGATCTCCTTGACCGCGTAACTCACTGGTCTCTCCTTAATCGTCTCAAGCTTGCGGGTTCCGGACCTGCCGCAGCGCTTCGCCTGCTGCCATCGCCACTGTCATCGCCACATTGAGCGACCGCAGCCCGGGCGTGATCGGAATCACCAGGCGGGCATCGGCGGCCTCGACCACCGCGTCGGTGACGCCGGCGCTCTCGCGCCCGAATAGCAGGATGTCCGACGTCTGGTAATGAAAATCGCGGTAATCCGTGGCGGCCTTGGTGGTGAAGAGCAGCAGCCGGGTCCCGTGTGCCGCGCGCCAGTCCTCGAATTTCGACCAGGAGTCGTGGCGGGTCAGACTGACATGGTCGAGATAGTCCATTCCCGCGCGGCGGAACAGCCGGTCAGAGACGGGGAAGCCCGCCGGTTCGATGATATGGGCAGCCAGCCCCAGACAGGCGCAGAGCCTGAGAATCGTGCCGGTGTTCTGGGCGATGTCGGGTTGGAAAAGTGCGATCTGCATGGGCGGTGACAGGTTGGTTGCGGGCCGGAAATGTCTCAATAAAACATCGCTAGCGCGGGAATTCGTGCATTGCACGCTTCCACGCCGTTAGCGGGCTTGCGCTCGCCCGGCAAGGGTGCCAATAGAACGATTCTGGACTGCTGTTTTTCGCCTTGTTTTGGCGGGGACAAGCCAAGTTCTGCCGCCGCGGGGGGCCGCGGGCGCCGGCAGCCTGTTCTGGGGACCTTGGGGGCTCCTGGAGCGGTTCCACCGGCAGCATAAGAAGAAAGGGTTGGAATCGTGACGACAGCGTCTTCGGCGGACCATCCGACACGCCGTGATTTCTTATTCGTTGCAACGGGGGCAGCTGCAGCAGTAGGGGGCGCAGTTGCGCTCTGGCCCTTCGTTTCCCAGATGAATCCGGACGCCTCGACCATCGCCGCCGGTGCGCCGATCGAAGTCGATCTGACCCCGGTCGCCGAGGGGCAGGACATCAAGGTGTTCTGGCGCGGCAAGCCGATCTACATCAGTCACCGCACCAAGAAGCAGATCGACGAGGCGCGCGCCGTTCCTGTGGCGAGCCTGCCCGATCCGCAGTCCGACCAGGACCGGGTCAAAGCCGGCCATGACCAGTGGCTGGTCGTGATCGGCATCTGCACCCATCTCGGCTGCATCCCGATCGCTCATGAAGGCAATTACGACGGGTTCTTCTGCCCCTGCCATGGTTCGCAGTACGATTCGTCCGGCCGCATCCGCCAGGGGCCCGCGCCCGCGAACTTGCCGGTGCCGCCGTACCAGTTCGTTTCCGACACCAAAATCCAGATCGGCTGAGCTTCGGATCCTAGTCCGAAGCCTCGAACCGTCACGTCGTATTATTGCCTCAGGATCGCATCATGAGCGGACCATCCGACTACCAGCCGAGCAATCCGGCCCTGCAATGGATCGAGCGACGTCTGCCGATCCTGGGTCTCGTGCATTCTTCCTTCGTCGTCTATCCCACCCCACGTAACCTGAACTACTGGTGGACCTTCGGCGCCATCCTGTCATTCATGCTCGGGATGCAGATCCTGACCGGTGTGGTCCTGGCGATGCACTACACGCCGCACGCCGATCTCGCCTTCAAGTCGGTTGAGTTTTTGGTCCGTGACGTCAATTACGGCTGGCTGCTGCGCAACATGCATGCCTGCGGCGCGTCGATGTTCTTCTTCGCGGTCTACGTCCACATGCTGCGCGGCCTTTACTACGGCTCCTACAAGGAGCCGCGCGAGGTGTTGTGGATCCTCGGCGTCATCATCTATCTGCTGATGATGGCGACCGGCTTCATGGGCTACGTGCTGCCGTGGGGCCAGATGAGCTTCTGGGGCGCCACTGTCATCACCAACCTGTTCTCCGCCATTCCCTATGTCGGCGAGAGCATCGTGACGCTGCTGTGGGGCGGCTACTCCGTCGGCAACCCGACGCTGAACCGCTTCTTCTCGCTGCACTACCTGCTGCCGTTCCTGATCGCGGGCGTCGTCGTACTGCACGTCTGGGCGCTCCATGTCGCCGGCCAGAACAATCCGGACGGCGTCGAGCCGAAGACGGAAAAGGACACCGTGCCGTTCACGCCGCACGCGACCATCAAGGACGGGTTCGGCGTTGCCTGCTTCCTGCTGCTCTACGCCTGGTTCATCTTCTACATGCCGAACTATCTCGGCGACGCCGACAATTACATTCCGGCGAATCCGGGCGTGACGCCGCCGCACATCGTGCCCGAATGGTACTATCTGCCGTTCTACGCGATCCTGCGCTCGATCCCGAACAAGCTCGCGGGCGTGATCGGGATGTTCTCGGCGATCATCATCCTGTGCTTCCTGCCCTGGCTCGATGCTGCCAAGACCCGGTCGTCGAAGTACCGTCCGCTGGCCAAGCAGTTCTTCTGGATCTTCGTCGCGGTCTGCATCCTGCTCGGCTATCTCGGCGCGCAGCCGCCGGAAGGCATCTACGTGATCGCCGGCCGGGTCCTGACGGTCTGTTACTTCGCCTACTTCCTGATCGTGCTGCCGCTGCTCTCGCGCATCGAGACGCCGCGGCCGGTGCCGAACTCGATCTCGGAGGCGATCCTTGCCAAGAGCGGCAAGGCCGTCGCCTCGATCGCGGTCGCGCTCGTCGCCGCCGGCGCGCTGTTGGTCGGCAGCTTGCAGGATGCTCGCGCCGAGGAAGGCGGCCCCACGCCGCCGGGCAACAACTGGTCGTTCGCGGGCCCTTTCGGCAAGTATGACCGCGGTGCGCTTCAGCGCGGCCTGAAAGTCTACAAGGAGGTCTGCTCCAACTGCCACGGCCTGTCCTTCATCGCCTTCCGCAATCTTGGCGATGCCGGCGGCCCCGGCTATTCGGTGGCGCAGGTGGCGGCGTTTGCCTCCGACTACAAGATCAAGGACGGTCCGAACGATCAGGGCGACATGTTCGAGCGCCCCGGCCGGGCGGCCGACTACTTCCCCTCGCCATTCCCGAACGAGCAGGCGGCTCGCGCGGCGAACGGCGGCGCGGCACCCCCCGATCTGTCGCTGATCACCAAGGCGCGTTCCTACGGCCGCGGTTTCCCGCTGTTCCTCGTCGACTTCTTCAGCCAGTATCAGGAGCAGGGCCCTGATTATGTCGCGGCCGTGCTTCAGGGCTTCGAGGACAAGGTGCCGGAGGGTGTGACTATCCCGGAGGGCTCGTACTACAACAGGTACTTCCCCGGCCACGCCATCAAGATGCCGAAGCCGCTCAGCGACGGCCAGGTGACCTATGATGACGGCTCGCCGGCAACGGTCGCGCAATACGCCAAGGACGTCACCACGTTCCTGATGTGGACGGCTGAGCCGCACATGGAAGCGCGCAAGCGCCTTGGCTTCCAGGTGTTTGTCTTCCTGATCATCTTCGCGGGCCTAATGTACTTCACCAAGAAGAAGGTCTGGGCCGACTCGCACTGAGCGGCGCACGCGAGACGAGAATGAAGAAGCCCCCGAGACGGGGGCTTTTTTGTTGGACACGAGCGTGTGTTATTTGGCGCGATTGCCTATCGCGCGCGTAGCCGCCAAGATGCCTCCAGCCACGCCCCAGCACATCTTCGGAGGACACCCATGGGAACCGCCATCACCTTCAAGCGCCCGGACGGCAAGGACGCCTCGGGCTATCTCGCCAACGCCGCGCGCGGCAATGCGCCGGGAGTCGTCGTAATCCAGGAATGGTGGGGGCTGTCGGACCAGATCAAGGGCCTGTGCGACCGCTTTGCGCTCGCCGGCTTCGATGCGCTCGCGCCCGATCTCTACAAGGGCAAGGTGGTGCCGTATCACGACACGGACGCCGCCGGCAAAGAGATGAACTCGCTCGATTTCATGGACGCCACCACGCAGACCGTGCGCGGCGCTACGCAATATCTGTCGCGCAACGGCGCCAAGGTCGGCCTGACCGGATTCTGCCTCGGCGGCGCCGTCACCATCATCGGCTCGGTACATGTGCCTGAGCTCGCGGCGGGCGTCGTGTTCTACGGCATCCCGCCCGAGCAGGCCGCCAAGCCCGCCGACGTCAAGATTCCGCTGCAAGCGCATTTCGCCAACAAGGACGATTGGTGCACGCCAGAGCTGGTCAACGGCTTCGAGAAAGCCATGAAGGCCGCCGGCAAGTCGCTGGAGCTGTTCCGCTATGACGCCGAGCACGCCTTCGTCAACGAGCAGCGCCAGGCCGTTCACGACCGCGAAGCCGCCGAGCTCGCCTGGGGCAGGGCGACGGAGTTTTTCCGGAAGCATCTGGGGTAACAGCCATCTTCCTGGCTGCGGGGGCCACCCTTGACGCCGCCTCCGGGCCATGGTGAGTATCCGCCCCATGAGCACCGCAGTCTGCCCAACCCGTCTTTGGTGGCGCACCTCCTAAGAGGTGGCCGGTGCGATTTCTTTTCCCAAAATCGTCGAAGGTCGCCCACGCAGTGCGGCGGCCTGATCGTTTGTCCTGTGTGGCGTTCCCTCGGCAAGTTTCGTAAGAGGACCCCATGAACAGGACCGTCTTTACCCTCCCGGCCAGAAGTGACTATGTGACCCGCGCCGGCCTGGCGATCACGCGAGTGGCGGAGCAGTTTACCGGCGGCGCCAACAGGCTCGACGATCTCATCAGCCTGCTCGACCGCCGCCATGGCGTGGTGCTGTCGTCGGGCACGACCGTGCCCGGTCGTTACGAGAGCTTTGACCTTGGCTTCTCCGATCCACCGCTCAAGCTCGAGACCACTGGCGTCAATTTCAAGCTGGAAGCGCTCAACGAACGCGGCCAGGTGCTGATCGCCTTCCTCGCTGAGGTGCTGCACGAGCCCTGCGTGGTGATCTCCGAAAAGACGACGATGCGTCTGTCGGGCCACATCATCCGCGGGGAGGCGCCGGTCGAGGAAGACCAGCGCACGCGCCGCGCCAGCGTGATGTCGCTGGTGCGCGATATCGTTGCGGCTTTCTCGGCCAATGACGACGGCCTGCTCGGCCTGTTCGGCGCTTTTGCCTACGACCTCGTATTCCAGATCGAGGACCTCGTGCAGAAGCGTCCGCGCGAGAAAGATCAGCGCGACATCGTGCTCTATATCCCAGATCGCCTGCTCGCCTACGACCGCGCCACCGGGCGTGGCGTGGTGCTGAGTTACGATTTTGCGTGGAAGGGCAGGTCCAATGAAGGCCTGCCGCGCGAGACCGCCGAGAGCCCGTATCAGAAGACGCCGCGCCAGGGTTTTGCCGATCACGCACCCGGCGAATATCAGGCCACGGTGGAAACCGCCCGCGCCGCCTTTGCGCGCGGCGACCTCTTCGAGGCGGTGCCGGGCCAACTGTTCGCCGAGCCCTGCGACCGCTCGCCGGCCGAAGTGTTCCAGCGCCTCTGCGTCATCAACCCGTCGCCCTACGGCGCGCTGATGAATCTCGGCGACGGCGAATTTCTGGTCTCCGCCTCGCCTGAGATGTTCGTGCGCTCCGACGGACGCCGCGTCGAGACCTGCCCGATCTCCGGTACGATCGCGCGCGGCACCGATGCGATCGGCGACGCCGAACAGATCCGCCAGCTGCTGAACTCGGAGAAGGACGAGTTCGAGCTCAACATGTGCACCGACGTCGACCGCAACGACAAGGCGCGCGTCTGTGTCCCCGGCACGATCAAGGTCTTGGCGCGCCGCCAGATCGAGACCTACTCAAAGCTGTTCCACACCGTCGATCATGTCGAGGGCATGCTGCGCCCGGGCTTCGATGCGCTCGATGCCTTCCTCACCCATGCCTGGGCCGTCACCGTCACCGGCGCGCCAAAACTCTGGGCGATGCAGTTCGTCGAGGATCACGAGCGCTCGCCGCGCCGCTGGTACGCCGGCGCGATCGGTGCGGTGAATTTCGACGGCAGCATCAACACCGGCCTCACCATCCGCACCATTCGCATGAAGGACGGTCTCGCCGAGGTTCGCGTCGGCGCCACCTGCCTGTTCGACTCTGATCCCGCCGCGGAAGACCGCGAGTGCCAGGTCAAGGCCGCGGCCCTGTTCCAGGCGCTGCGCGGCGATCCGCCGAAGCCGCTGTCGGCCTTTGCGCCCGATGCCACCGGTTCGGGCAAGCGGGTGCTGCTGATCGATCACGACGACAGCTTCGTCCACATGCTCGCCGATTATTTCCGCCAGGTCGGCGCCAGCGTCACCGTGGTCCGCTATGTGCATGCGCTCGACATGCTCAAGCAGAAGAGGTGGGATTTGCTGGTGCTGTCACCCGGGCCCGGGCGCCCGGAGGATTTCGGGATCAAGAAGACCATCGCCGCGGCGCTGGAGAACAAGCTGCCGGTATTCGGCGTCTGCCTCGGCGTGCAGGCGATCGGCGAATATTTCGGCGGCGAGCTCGGTCAGCTCGCGCATCCCGCCCACGGCCGGCCCTCGCGGGTTCAGGTGCGCGGCGGGCGCTTGATGCGTAATTTGCCGAACGAGATCGTCATCGGCCGCTATCATTCGCTCTATGTCGAGCGCGACAGCATGCCGGAGGTTTTGTCCGTCACCGCCAGCACCGAGGACGGTGTCGCCATGGCGCTCGAGCACAAGACGCTGCCGGTCGGCGGCGTGCAATTCCATCCGGAATCGCTGATGTCGCTCGGCAACGAAGTGGGCTTGCGTATCGTCGAGAACGCGTTCCGGCTGGATGCGCCGGTCAATTGAGAGGCACCAATGACCTTTGACCACGATCTAAAGGCGAGCGTCCGCGCCATTCCCGACTATCCCAAGCCGGGGATCATCTTTCGCGACATCACGACGTTGCTCGCCGACGCGCGTGCGTTCCGCCGCGCGGTGGACGAGCTCGTCAATCCCTGGGCCGGCAACAAGATCGACAAGGTCGCCGGCATGGAGGCGCGCGGCTTCATCATCGGCGGCGCGGTGGCGCATCAGCTTTCCGCCGGCTTTGTGCCGATCCGTAAAAAAGGCAAGCTGCCGCACACCACCGTGCGCATCGCCTATTCGCTCGAATACGGCATCGACGAGATGGAGATGCATGTCGACGCCATCCAGCCCGGCGAGCGCGTGATCCTGGTCGACGATCTCATCGCCACCGGCGGCACTGCGGAGGGCGCGGTAAAACTGCTGCGGCAGATCGGCGCCAATGTCGTCGCGGCCTGCTTCATCATCGATCTGCCCGAGCTCGGCGGCGCGGCCAAGCTGCGCGCCATGGACGTGCCGGTGCGCACGCTGATGACGTTCGAAGGGCACTGAGTCTTCGCTGCGGCGATCGTCAGATCGCCTCGGCTTTCAGCTCGGCTCGCCAATGCAGCACGCGCTCCTTGAGGAGCGCACTCCGGACATAGTCCGTCTCGTCATCCTTCAGGCGCTCGCACTCGCCGAACGTCAGTCCCGCCTCGCCATACGTGTTCCACGCAGACTGGAGGCTGCGGCAGGGATGGACGCCCTGACGGAGCGAGAACCAGATGCGGTTCTGGATCGTCGCGAGGTTCGGAGCTTGGCCGACCCAGGCCTCGGCGGAGGCCGCGCAGCGGACGACGTAAATGCCTGCAATGGTCTTCCGCTCCTTGTAGGCGGCGATGGCAGCTTTCCGGTCGATGCTCACGGGTGAGACCTTGGCTAGAGGGGGCGCTGATGGGCACCCTCAATAAGCTCGAACTGATGCGTAGTCAATATTATCCGGGTAAAAATATCGCGTAACGCGTCTGAGCCCCGATCCGCATCGGCCTATTCGCTAACGCCAGAGCAGCGCTTGATGAAGCCGGTGAGCAGGCCTGTGATATCCGCTGGCCGTTCCAGACTCGGTAAATGGGCCACGCCGGTCAGCTCATGGTGCACCCCGTTCAACACCTAAGCTGCAACATGCCGGCTTCGTTCCTGAATGTTGAGTAGGTCCAGGTCACCGCTCATCACGAGCGTCGGCACCGATATCTCGGCCAACCGATGGAAGGCAGGCGCGACATCGAGGTTCGCTCCGATCGGAGGCGACCGGAGTGCTAAGCCGTTCATGTCGAGGAAGCGCGCCAGCGCCCGAACGAATGATGGATGCCGAAGGGCGGCGTCGAGCGCGATTCGCCCGCCGTCCGAACATGCAACAAGAATTGCAGGTTTGCCGTCTGCCATGGCGTCAATCACTGCCATCAAATCCGCGACTGCGGAAAAATCTTCCCTGTCGGCGCTGGTCTCGCCAAAGCCCCGCCGGTCATAGGCAATCGCCTTGTTGCGAGCGCCGACACCAATTAGCTGCGCACGCCACATGCGGCGATCGCAGATGGCGGCGTGCAGAAAAACGACTGGCTCGCCGCTGCCGACCACTTCCGTCGCCAGCACAGCGCGATCGAGCACAACGCGATGACTGGAACTCATGGTGCATTCTACTCGCTGCGAGGGAAACGGTCAGTATGATCGCGGAGATGGGCCGGTCCAAATCCGGACGCGCCTGCCGACATTGGGTTGGGCCAACCAAGCAGGCCAACCGGTCAAAACCTGCGTGCAGCGGTACTAGGACCGTTGCAGGATCAGGCTGAGCTCGAGCTCCCGGAACGCGAGGTAATTCCGCCGGACCCATTGGTGCAGCTCGGTCGAGGAGTCTTTCTCCTGGCGCAGATAGCCGGTGAAGGAGAAGTTCAGCCGGTCGATATAGGTCTTGAGGAAGCCGGGCAGCGCCGGCAGGCGCAATAAGCGGCCCTCGGCCATCGCGGGCGGGAGCTCGCCGCGGATGATGAATTCATTATCGACCGTGATCAGGTTCACCCGCGGGATCTGACCGCGCAGCATCTCATAGGCGCGGGCCGAGACGCGGTCGGTATCGGCCATGAACAGGATCATCGGCGCGACATGGCGGCGTGCAGCCTCTTTCAAGAGGCCGATCTCGTCGGTCATCTTGAAGAATTCGTCGAAGGCGTGAAAGCCGAGGTCAATCACCTTGGCAAGGCCATCATCGACGATGACGCGGTCCATCAGCTGCATCTTGCCGAAGGTGTCGATCACATCAGCCGTTTCGGTGACCTTCGGCAGATAATCGAGCAGCGACGGCTCCTTCAGATTGACGTCGAAGGCCGTGACGTTGCCGTTCTTGAGCAGCAGGAATTCGGCGAGCAGCCGCGCCAGCAGAGTCTTGCCGACCAGCGGGCGGGGCGAACAGATGATGTAGAGAGGCGTTGCGGGCATCACGGGTATTATCTGAGCGAACTCACCGCCCCAATCCAGCCGTATCCGCTCGCGCTCTGCAACTATTTTTCGCTGCTGCGGCCGCCGGGTTTGGAACCGACGATATCGGTCAGGTGGATCCGGTCGAACTCGCTCCAGACGTTGGCCAGCCAATGCCGGACATAACCGCGCAGCACAAAGGAATAATTGGCGGCCTCGTCGTGGACGCCCTTGTTGGCGACGAATTTCAGGAACGGGACGGAGGAGACTTCGACCTGCTCATAGGCCATTTCGTTGAGCTTGGGGATCGTCAGCTCAGTCGCGTCCTTGATGCGGTGGAAGTAGGAATTGTAGGTCGCCTGGTCCCACTGGAAGAACTGGGTATCGTTGATGAAGTTCTTGACCAGGAAGTATTTTGCGCCGGTCATGAAACCGGCCGTCTCGGCGATCTCGTCCAGCGAGGCGATCGAGGGTCCGAGGATGTGGAACACCGCAAAGGTGATCTGGCCGGCCTTGGCGGCGTCGAGGAAGCCGATGTCGCGCAGCGAGGCCAGAGCCGGCGAGAGCAGGCCGGCGCGAACGTCGATCACGGTGACCGACGGGCTTGTCGCATTGAGCGTATCGAAGATCTTCATCTGATCGGCCGTCGTCGTCATGTCGACGATCTCGGTGATGTCCGGGTGAAAGCGCTTCAGTGTTCCGCGCGGCGACTCGGTGTCGAAGGCGCGGGTCGGCACATTGTTGGCGGAAAAATAATCGAGCAGGGTGCGCGACACCGTGGTCTTGCCGACCCCGCCCTTGTCTGCGCCCACCACAACCACTGCCGGCTTTGCCATTGCTGTCCCCTAACGCGCGCCCCCGATCGCGAGGTCGCAATCGGCCGGGCCCCAAATCGATGTCCCGAGTCTGCTGTTGGGCGCGAACATGGCAGAAACAAGGGAGAATTCAATTCCGCAGGCCGCCGTTGCGGCAATTCCCGAGGTTTTTCCCGATCGCTGTAAAATCGGCCGTAAGGCGCGGCAAATCACACATTCAATGACGGCCCCAAGGACCCATGGGATTGCCCAGCGGATTGCCGGCTGCGGTTCCGGAGGGGCTTGGCGCGGGGACGGGCGGCGGATTTGACCGGCCGCCTGAATCGTTCCACGGACCCTGTGGCAGCGGCGGCGGGGCGTCCTGCTGGTCGGCTTGTTGTTCTTCGGGCTCTTCTGTCTCATCCGCGGGCGGCGGCAGCGGGCCGGGATCGTGCCCGCCGGCAAACTTGACCAGCGCGTCGCCCCGGGACTGCACCGACGGGTGGGTCGCGAACAAATCGGCAAAGCCCTCGCGCGGATTGTCGAGGCACAGCTCCATCACCGCCGAGGTCGCGCCCGGCAACTCGCCGCGGCCTTCGATCTTGCGCAGCGCCGAGATCATGGCGTCGGGATTTTTGGTGAGTTCGACCGAGCCTGCATCCGCCAGATATTCGCGCGAGCGCGATAGCGCGAGCTTCACCACCTGCGACACCAGCCAGGCCACCAAGATCAGCACGACCGCGATGATGATCACAACGATCGCGCCGCCGCCGGAGCTCTTGCTGTCGCTCGATGACGAGGACGATCGCGACGACGAGGAGGAGGAGCCGGACGACCACGAGCCGCCGGAGCTCCAGCTCAAATTCGTGAACAGGCGGAAGAACAATTCGCCGAAAAAGCCGACCACGCCGGCGATGATGACGGCGACGACCATCAGCTGCACGTCGCCGTTCTTGATGTGGGTGAGCTCGTGGCCGAGCACCGCCTCGATCTCCTGGTCGTTCAGTGCCTTCAGGAGACCGGTGGTGACGGTGACCGCATATTGTCGCGGGTTGAGGCCGGTCGCGAACGCGTTCAATGCCGGAGAATCCATGATCTTCAGCTTCGGCATGGTGATGCCGCGCGAGATGCAGAGATTTTCGAGGAGATTATAGAGCCGCGGCTCCTCCTGCCGGGTCACGTCGTGGCCGCCGGTGACGGCATCGATCATCGATTGGTGGAAGAAATAGGCGATGACGATCCAGGCGACCGCCGCGATTGTCGCGATGGGCGCTGCCTTGAGCAGGTCGGCAAAGGCACGGCTCAGATAATAGGCGGCGGTCTCATTGCCGTTGATGACGACCTCAGCGACCAGCGCGCCGGCATAGACCAGCACATAGACCAGCGCGAATAGGCCGGCGAGCAGCACCATCGAACGAAACTTGTTCGAGGCGATGTGCGTGTAGAGACCATACGCGGCCATGACGCGTTGCCCTGCCGGCCTATCGGCTCAAATCAGAACTTCACCTGGGGCGCCGCCTCGACCTCGGTGCGGCTCGCGCCGAGATCGAAGAAGTCCTTCTTGGTGAAGCCGAACATGCCGGCGAACAGCGCGGCGGGCATCTGCTGGATGCCGGTGTTGTACTCCTGGACCGCGCTGTTGAAGAAGCGGCGGCTCGCCGCGATCTTGTTCTCGAGGTCGGAAAGCTCGCTGGCGAGCTGCTGGAAGTTGGTGTTGGCCTTGAGGTCGGGATAGGCCTCCGACAGCGCGATCAGCCGGCCGAGCGCGCCGGAGAGCTGGTTCTCGGCCGCGGACACCTGCGTCGGACCCTGCGCCGACATCGCCGAGTTGCGCGCCTTGATGACGTCGTCGAGCGTGCCGCGCTCATGCGAGGCATAGCCCTTCACCGTCTCGACCAGGTTCGGGACCAGATCGTGGCGCTGCTTGAGCTGCACGTCGACATCGGCAAAGGCCTGGCCAACGCGCTGGCCCAGCGCCACCAGCCGGTTGTAGGCACTGAAGGCCAAGAACACGAGGACGACGATAACGCCGAGAACGATCCAGCCGGTCGACATGGAGAACTCCTGAAGGGGATTGAGGCGGGCAGCGTAACCCAAAACGGGGCCGAGGGAGAGCCCGGCGCGGAGGAAAGGTAAGACTTGGTCGAATGGGGAGCCATCCGAGTTCAAGGCAAAAGCGGGGAACGAGGTTAACTTTCGGCCATGACGGCATCGCCCCAGCGCCAGCGCCGGGCGCCGGCATAGGCGGCCTTGTCGCGGCGCGGTACCTTTGCGAGTTCGACGTTTTGCTCAGTGCAAAGCTTTGCCGTGATCTCGGCCTTGCCGACATCCGGTGGTGCCAGCACGCGCGAGGCGCGCATCGTGGGCGGCGTGCGGGTCAGGGCGACGTAGATGAATCGTTCGTCCTCGAACGGCACGTCGGCGCCTTTGATCTGGCGGTGTGCCTGCGAGCGCGGCAGGCGCTGGTTGAAATGGCACCAGTCCGGCGCTACGAGCGGGCAGGGCTTTTCGTGCGGGCAGGGCGCAGCAACGTGGGCGCCAGCCGCGATCAGTTGCTGGCGCAGCGCGAGAATACGCGCGTAACCCGCGGGCGTGCCGGGCTCGATCACGACCAGCGCGTGGCGGGCTTTGGCCCACATCGCTTCGGTGAGCGCGCGCTGATCGCGCTCGCCGAGTTCGCCGATGATGTAGCTGGCAACGACGAGATCGGCTTGCGAGACCTCGGCGAGGTTCGCGCCGGCGTCGCCCGGCAGGTAACGGCAATCCGCCAGCCGGGTGCTGTCTCGCGCGAGGTCGAGCGCGAGCCGGCTCAGGGTGGCGTTGGCATCGAGCAAAGTGAAATCTTGCAGCGACGAAAATGCCTCCGCAGCGGCCCAGCTCGCGGTGCCCGGACCGGCGCCGACGTCGAGCAGCGTTTCCGGGGCGAGATCCGGCGCAATTTCGGTCAATGCGTTCAGGCTAGCGGCAACGGCGGCGTAGGTAGCCGGCATGCGCGCGAGCGCATAGGCGAGCGCGTCGGCGTCGGACTTGATCGTGCCCGAGCCGCCGCCGGCGCGATAGGTGATCGAGATTTTCTGCGATCGCTGTGCGGCGTCAGTGCGCGAAAAGCCCTGGAGCTTGCCGTCGAGAGCGGCCTTTAGTTCAGGAGGAAGGGTCGGTGAAATCATCTTCCCATCGTCATGCCCCGCGCAGGCGGGGCATCCTGAGCCTCACGCCACGTTCTGGTCGAGAATGTCCACCGCCTCTGACAGGCTCACCGAGACGAGCTGCGAGACGCCGCGCTCGGCCATGGTGACGCCGAACAGCCGGTTCATCCGCGCCATCGTGATCGGGTTGTGCGTGATGATGACGAAGCGCGTGTCGGTCGAGGCGGTCATTTCGTGCAGCAAATTGCAGTAACGCTCGACGTTATGGTCGTCGAGCGGCGCGTCGACTTCGTCCAGCACGCAGATCGGCGAAGGGTTGGTGAGGAACACCGCAAAGATCAGCGCCATCGCGGTCAGCGCCTGCTCGCCGCCCGAGAGCAGCGACAGCGTCTGCGGCTTCTTGCCCGGGGGCTTTGCAATGATCTCGAGACCGGCTTCCAGCGGGTCGTCGCTCTCGATCAGGTGCAGCGCCGCCTCGCCGCCGCCGAACAGCTCGACGAACAGGCGCTTGAAATGGTTGTTCACGACCTCGAACGAGGTCAGCAGCCGCTCGCGGGCTTCCTTGTTGAGGCTCTGGATGCCCTGGCGCAGCCGCTTGATGGCTTCGACAAGGTCGTCGCGCTCGGTGGTGAGGCTGGTGTGCTGGGTTTCGACCTCGCGCAGCTCTTCCTCGGCGCGCAGGTTGACTGCGCCGAGGCGCTCGCGGTCGCGGCGCAGCTTCTCCAGCTCTTCCTCGGTCTCGCCAAGCGGCGGCAACTCCGCGCCGGGCTCGATCTCGGCGAGGCCGGCGACCGCCTGTGGCTCGACTTCGAGCATGTCGCGGATCTCGCGCTCGATGTCGTCAAGCCGGCGCCGCGCGCCCTCCATGCGCTCCTCGGCACGCGCGGTCGCCTCGCGCGAGCTCGACAGCGCTTCGAGCGTCAGCTTCGCGGCACGATCCGTCTCCGCCATCGCGGTCTCGGCGGAGGCGAGCGCGTCGGCGGCGACGCGGCGGTCGTTCTCGGCATATTCGATCTCGGTGATCAGCGCGCTGCGCTTCTCGGCGAACACGGCCGGCGCGTTTTCGAGATCGCTGCGTTCGATCGAGACTTCGGTGATGCGGGCCTGGATGGTGTCGATATGGGAGGCCGCGCTGCCCTTGCGGTTCTGCCACTCGGTGCGCTCGGCGAGGATCGCCTGGACGCGGCGGTCGGCGAGCTCTGCCTCGCGCGCCAGCGCCTGCGCCTCGGCGCGAACTTGCGCCGCCATGCGGCGATGGCCTTCGATGTCGCTGCGCACCGCGGCGAGACGGGTCTCGGTCTCTTCGCTCGACGGCAGTTCGGTGATGCCGGCCTCGGCATATTCGTAGGCGGCCTCTGCCTCGGCGCGGTCGGCGGCGAGACGGCTGTGCGCTTCCGACAGCGTCGCCTTGCGCGCAGCGTGACGGTTGATCTCGCGCTCAGTGGTGGCATGGCGCTCGCGCGCGACGTTCAGCTCGCGCTGCGCGGCGCGCCAGGCTTCACGCGATGCGCCTTCGGTGCTGGCCGCCATCTGCAATTCAGACTCGGCGTTCTCCAGCGCCTGACGCTGGATCTGCGCGTCGATGCGGGCCTGCTCCAGCTCGTTCTCGATGTCGACGAGGCGGGCGCGCTCTGCGAGCCGGCGTGCGGCGCCGGTCGGGGCGTGAGCGGCGGCGACAAAGCCGTCCCAGCGCCAGACGTCGCCCTCGGGCGAGACCAGTCGCTGGCCGGTCTTGAGCTGCGAGACGAGCTCGGCGCCGCGCTCGCGCGGCACCACGCCGATCTGCGCCAGGCGGCGCGCCAGCTCGGCCGGCGCCTGCACGTGATTGGAGAGCGGCACGACGCCCTCGGGCAGTTCCGGATCGCCTTCGGTGACGCCGGCATTGGTCCAGCGCATCGGCGCCGACGGATCCACGGGTGCATCGAGATCGTCGCCGAGTGCGGCGCCGATGGCCTTTTCAAAACCCTTGTCGACGGTGATGCCGTCGATGATCGGCGGCCACAGATTCTTGGTCTCGCCGTTGACGATCTTGGAGATCGTGCGCGCCTCGGTGTCGAGCCTCTGCACGCGCTTGTCGGCTTCGTTGAGCGGTGAGCGCGAGGATTCCAGCGTCTGGCGCGCGGCGACATGCGCGGCTTCGCTTGCTTGCGCCGCGGCTTCGGAAGCCGCCAGCGTCTGCTCCGCGTTCTCGACCGTCGCGGTCAGCTCGTCGAGATCACCGAAGCCGCCGGTCTCGTCCGCGAGCTTCTGCTCTTCGGCGGCGACATTCGCGATCTCCTGGTCGAGCCGGGCGAGCTTGTCGCGGTGGGTGCGGACATTGGCTTCGAGCTGGTTGCGCTTGGCGGTGAGATCGGCCAGCGCGGTGGTGAGCTCGGAGAATTGCTGCTCGGTTTCGGTCAGCACCGCCTCGGCCTCGGCCACGCGCTCGTCGACACCGGAGCGCTTCTCGACGCGCGACTTGATCTCTTCCTTCAGCTCGGCGTCCTCGGTGTCGAGCCGCTCGAGCGCGACGTCGGCATCCATGGTCTGCTGCTGGGCGCGGGCGATGTCGCCTTCGAACTGTGCCAGGCGGCGCTCGAGTTCAGTGACGCGCTCCTTGGCGCGCTCTTCCTCGCGGTCGAGCAGTTCACGTGCATTGGTCAGGCGCTGAAGGCCTGCCGCGGCACGGGCTTCGGCATCGCGCAACGCCGGCATTTCGGTTGCGCGGATCGCCTGGATGCGAGCTGCTTCGGCCTGATGCAGGGTCCGTTCGGCCATTTCGCGGACAGCCAGATCGTGGGTCTGGCCGGACTCGCTGACGTCGGCATGGGCGCCGATCCAGCGCAGGTGGAACAGGGTTGCCTCGGCCTTGCGGACCTTGGACGCGACCTCGCGATAGCGCACGGCCTGGCGGGCCTGCTTCTTGAGGCCCTCCATCTGGCCGGCGAGCTGGCCGATCACGTCCTCGACGCGGGTGAGGTTGGTTTCGGCCGCCTTCAGCCGCAGCTCGGCTTCGTGGCGGCGGGCATGCAGGCCCGCGACGCCGGCGGCGTCTTCCAGCACGCGGCGGCGCTGCTCGGGCTTGGCCTGGATGATCTCGCCGATCTTGCCCTGGTGGACGAGGGCCGGCGAACGCGCGCCGGTAGCGGCGTCGGCAAACAAGATCTGCACGTCACGGGCGCGCACGTCGCGGCCATTGATGCGATAGACCGAGCCGGACTCGCGCTCGATGCGGCGGGAGATTTCGAGCAGCTGGCTGTCGTTCATCGCCGCAGGCGCTGTGCGATCGGCATTGTCGATCGTCATCGTCACTTCGGCGTGGTTGCGCGCGGGACGGTTGCCGGAGCCCGCGAAGATCACCGCATCCATGTCGGCGGCGCGCAGCGATTTGTAGGAGGTCTCGCCCATCGCCCAGCGCAGCGCCTCGACCAGATTCGACTTGCCGCAACCGTTGGGGCCGACCACGCCGGTCAGGCCGGGCTCGATGACGAAGTCCGTGGGCTCAACGAAGGACTTGAATCCGTGTAGGCGCAGGCGGGTGATCTTCATAAGCACGCATCTCTGTTGGCAGGCGCGAATCCCCCTGCCGGGACAATACCATGAAAGGCAATGTCACTCTCTGGGTGAGTCGCGCGGGGCGCCTCATGCGGCGGACAATGGCCGCGGTGCGCCGCGAGGGCAACCTGCGAAAGCCGCTTTTCCCAAGGGATTTATGCCGGGAAAGATACGGCTTTGGAGATGCGAATCAGGAGGTCCGCGCTGAAGATCAGCTCTTCAGCAGCGGATTGATCTTCTTGGCGAATTCCTCGAACGAGGTCTCGCCCTTGATCTTCTCGCCGTTGATGAAGAAGGTCGGCGTTGAATCAACCTTCAGAACGTCGCTCGCATATTTCTGGTCGGCGGCGATCTTGTCGAGCAGCGCCTGATCCTTCAGGCAGGCTTCGACCTGCTGCTGGGTGAGGCCGGCCTGCTTGCCAATCCGCGCCAGCGTCTCGGTGGTGTTCTTCACCACCCAGTCGTTCTGCTGGCGGAACAGCATGTCGGTGACCGCGAAATATTTCGGCGCGTCGCCATTGGCGATGCAGCGTGACAGCATCGATCCGGCGGCGGCTTTGATGTCGAGCGGGAACTCGCGGAAGACGTAACGCACCTTGCCGGTGTCGATGTATTCCGACTTGATCTTGGGGAACACCTGCTCGTTGAAGGCCGCGCAGTGCGGGCAGGTCATCGAGGCGAATTCGGTGATGGTGACGGCGGCGTCCTTCGGGCCGAGCGCCATGTCGGGCAGCGACACCGGCTTGGCCACATCGCCAGCGGCCTGCGCCATAGCTTCGGAGATGAACCGCAGCGGCGAGAGCCCGGCGAGCGCGGCAAGCCCGGTCAGCGACAGCATCGTATTGAAGGCGCGGCGGGTGATGATCAAGGTCGGCTCCCGAATTGGCGTGGTCTCGCCCCAAGAATCCTGTTGAAGTCCATATCAAGGTTCCCGGGTGGCCTGTCGCTAGCTTGAAACGTGGTTTGAGGCAATGGCGAGCGATAAGGACGGGTCCATATTAGCCGCGGAATGAGGCTCAATTTCGCTTGATGGCGGCCCCGAGCCGCGCCAGCGCCGTCTTCAATTCTTCGTCTTCGATGTCGCCCAGGCCCTCCGCCACCTTGGCAACGGCTTTGGGGTCCGGTGGGCCGGGCCGCACCGGGCGCCGGGCGCGTGACAGGGGGGCCTGGCGGAAGGCGAGCTTGCCGACCGCGCTCCAGCCGAAGAAGCGGTTGACCCGCTCCAGGATCACGTCGGC
This sequence comes from Bradyrhizobium sp. McL0616, assembly GCF_049993385.1. Lineage (NCBI taxonomy): Bacteria > Pseudomonadati > Pseudomonadota > Alphaproteobacteria > Hyphomicrobiales > Nitrobacteraceae > Bradyrhizobium > Bradyrhizobium sp. McL0616. The sequence goes on along the minus strand of NZ_CP188255.1, from coordinate 6,939,730 downwards.
AGAGTGCTGGATCTCCAGTGCCATCGGCCCCTCGACCCGCAGCACCAGCGTCGCCGGCTCTTGCGGCTGGCCCTCGACCGGCCGCGGCCATTGCATCTTCAAGGGCTCGGCGTGAGCTGCGATCTCCGGCCCGGCAATCTGCGCCCACCGCGTCACCAGCTCGCGCGCGGCAAAACCCTGCTTGGCATAGGCCTCGGCAAAGACGTCGTTGAGCAGCAGCGAGAGCGGCTTGGCGTTGATGGGGCCGGGTTTCATAGGACGAAGCTTGGACATGGGCCCTTATAGCACCAAGCGCGGGCCACAGGCTCCTCGCCGTGAAGAAATGCGTGGATGCCCGCGATGAGCGCGGGCATGACGTGGAGAGATCGGCGTGACGCCGCTACAGTGAGCGTATGAGCCCTAAAGCCGCCCTCAAGGCCAAGTCGGAACCGGTTCTGCCGGAGACGTCGTCGCGTCCGAAGCTGCTGCTCGATTGGTACGACCGCCATCGCCGCAGGTTGCCTTGGCGCGCCGCGCCCGGCGAGACGTCGGACCCCTACCGGGTCTGGCTGTCGGAGATCATGCTTCAGCAGACCACGGTAAAGGCGGTCGGGCCCTATTTCGAAAAATTCCTCGCGCGCTGGCCTGACGTGACGGCGCTGGGCCGCGCCTCGCTGGACGACGTGCTGCGGATGTGGGCCGGGCTCGGCTATTATTCGCGGGCGCGCAATCTCTACGCCTGTGCGGTCGCGGTGGCGCGTGACCATGGCGGCACATTTCCCGACACGGAGGAAGGGCTGCGCGCGCTGCCGGGGATCGGGCCCTATACGGCGGCTGCGATTGCGGCAATCGCCTTCGACCGACGCACCATGCCGGTCGACGGCAATATCGAGCGGGTGGTGTCGCGCCTGTTCGTGGTCGAGGAGGAATTGCCGCAGGCAAAACCCTTGATCCAGCAATTGGCGGCGACGCTGCTCGCCGATACCCGCGCCGGCGACGAGACGTCTCGCGCCGGCGATAGCGCGCAGGCGCTGATGGATCTCGGCTCTTCGATCTGCACGCCGAAGAAGCCGGCCTGCTCGCTATGCCCGCTCAATGAGGATTGCACGGCACGCGCGCAGGGAACGCAGGAGAGCTTTCCGCGCAAGGCGCCGAAGAAGAGCGGAGCGTTACGGCGTGGCGCCGCCTTCGTCGTCACGCGCGGCGACGAACTCCTCGTGCGCAGCCGGCCCGAAAAAGGCCTGCTCGGCGGCATGACGGAAGTGCCGGGCTCGGATTGGCTCGCCGGTCATGAGGATACGGCCGCGAAGCAGCAGGCGCCGGAAGTGAACGGGTTGTCACGCTGGCAACGCAAGGTCGGCGTCGTCACCCATGTCTTCACGCATTTTCCGCTGGAACTCGTGGTCTACACCGCGAAGGCCGACGCCCGCGCGCGCGCACCCGCAGGCATGCGCTGGGTGCCGATCGCGACCCTTGCGGACGAGGCGCTGCCCAACGTCATGCGCAAGGTGATTGCGCATGCGCTGGGCTAGGATCTCAGGCGGCGCGCGCGGCGCGCTCGTCCTCCGCCGGCATCATGAAGGTGCGGTTGCGCTCGCCATGAAGCGGTCGAGCCGGGCTGAAGTGGTGGACGCGATTCCGGCAAGGCCGCTCTCGATGAGGGCGGCGGTGTGCCTGTAGCTGATGAGTGCGGCGCCGGCAGCCAGCGTGCCTACGAGCACGATGGACATTGCAGCGACGGCTGCAGCGATCTGCGTCCGGACCGTCAGGTGATCTTCGATCGCGTGCAGGCGGTCTGCGACCTGCTGCAAGAGGGCTCGCATGGAAAGGCTCCGGTTTCACCGTCGCTTCTCCCATCTCGTAACTTCCAACCGCTTACCGGCCGATTGTTCAATTGGATCGTATTGAATCGGTCATGAAATCGCTTGGTTGAAGCAAGCTTAATGGCATGCGGAATGCCCTGCATTCGCACAAACTTCCGTATTTCCACGGAGTGTTGCGCTGCGGCGTATCGCCTGCTGCCATGAGGGTGTCAGCAGGCTTGGGCTAGTTGTTGACGGTCACGGAGGTTCGCATGGTCAAGACCGCGCTCGACAACTTCAAGAGGCCGCCCTGCGCGGAACTGCTCGGATGGCGCCTGCTTGATGCCCGCCCCGCGGACGGCTGGATCAAGCTCGGCTTCGAGGGCAAGCCGGAGTTCTGCAATCCGGCAGGCTTCATCCAGGGCGGCATGCTCTCGGCCATGCTCGACGACACGATGGGGCCTGCGGTCCTCGTGATGAGCGAGGGCCGGCTCTACACCACCACGATCAGCATGACTGTGAACTTTCTGAGCCCCGCAAAGCCCGGGCCGATCATCGGCGAGGCGAGGGTGACGCAACTTGGCAAGACGATTGCGTTCGTCGAGGCGAAGCTGATGACTGAGGATGGCACGGTGCTGGCGACAGCAACGGCCAGCGAGCGATTGCTGGAGGCGGCGAGGGTGGTGAGTAGATAGTCTGGCCGCGCATGTCGCTGCCCTCTCCCACAAGGGGCGAGGGCGCATCAACATGCGTCCCGCTTCGAGTGAAAGCTCACGCCCCCACCCGCTTCGCATCCTTGCTCACGATCGGCGGTTTCGCATTCAGCGCCTCGACCTGGAAACCCGCGACGCGCTTGTAGTTCGCGGCGATGTCTTCCAGCTCCTTCTGCGACAGCACGTCGGTGACAACCTTGTAGCCGTCAGGCGCGCGCTCTTCGACCATCTGCATCACCTGCTCGGGACCGTTCTTGCGGTTGAGCAGGACGAGGTCGGTGGTCGCAGGCCTCCGCTCGGCTTCATAGGCAAGCAGCGCCGCAGGGGTTGGACCATGTGCCAGAATCTCGCGCGTTATCGTGCGGGCATCGAGGATCGCCTGCGACGCGCCGTTCGAGCCGATCGGGTACATCGGATGCGCGGCGTCGCCCATCAGTGTGACGCGGCCAAAAGTCCATTGCGAGACGGGATCGCGGTCGACCAGCGGATATTCATAGGCGTGCGGGCAATCCCTGATCAGGCCAGGCACGTCGAGCCAGTCGAACTGCCAGCTCTCGAACCAGGGCAGAAACTCCTCGAGCCGCGCGGTGCGATTATAGTCTTCGCGGCGCCACTGATAGGTCGGCGGCATGTGGCGCTCGGCGACCCAGTTGATGAGGTGATTGCCCGCGGCGTCCGGCGCCTTCGAGATCGGGTAGCAGACGAATTTCAGGATCTCGTGGCCGGCCATGATCATGGTGCGGCCGCTGAGGAAGGCTTTCGACGGCGTGACGCCGCGCCAGAGGATGCGGCCGTTCCAGATCGGCGGGCCTTCGTTTGGATAGAGCTTTTCTCGCGCGGCGGAATGAATCCCGTCGGCGGCGATCAGGATCGCTCCGTCGTAGGTGCCTGCGGCCTTGCCGGTCGCCTTGTCGATGAAATCGGCGCGGACGCCTTCAGCGGTCTCGCTCCATCCGGTCAGATGATGGCTGGTCAGGATGTTGTCGCGGCCGAGCCGCTCGACCGAGGTGTCGAGCAGGAGCTGCTGCAGCGTGCCGCGATGAATCGAGAATTGCGGCCATTTGTAGCCGGCTTCCAGCCCGCGCGGCTCGCTCCAGATCGGCTTGCCCTGCTTGGAGAAATAGGCGAGCTCGCGCGTGCGCACGCCGCTGGCGTCCAGCTTGTCCATCAGCCCGAGCTCGATCAGCTCGCGCACCGCATGCGGCAGCACGTTGATGCCGACGCCGAGCGGCTTCAGCTCCGCGACGCTCTCGAACACTTTCACGGGAACGCCGATTCCGTGCAGGCTGAGCGCAAGCGTCAGCCCGCCGATGCCGCCACCGGCGATGAGTACGGTCATGACAAATCCCCTCCGATTGCAGGCGTCTTGGCACAGGCGGGCGGCGGTGGGCAACTGCGAAGAGCACGCCGTGCTATGGACCTGACGGCTGACAGTGGATAATTTCCAATTTTCCCATGAGGTCCGACATGCTCAAGCTCTACTACGCCACCGGCACCTGCGCGCTCGCCACCTACATGACCCTGGAGGAGGCCGGCGCCGACTACACGGCTGAACGGCTGAGCTTCAAGGACAATCAGCAGAACAGCGCGGACTATCTCGCGATCAACCCGAAGGGCCGCGTGCCGGCTCTTGTGACCGATCGGGGCGTCCTCACCGAGACGCCGGCGATGCTGGCCTACATCGCGCAAACCTTTCCCAACGCGAAGCTGGCGCCGCTTGACGATCCCTTCGATTTCGCCCAGCTGCAGTCGTTCAACTCCTATCTCTGCTCGACGGCGCACATCAACCATGCCCACAAGATGCGCGGTGCGCGCTGGGCGACGCAGGAGAGTTCGTTCGTCGACATGAAAGCGATGGTGCCGAAAACCATGGGCGCCTGCTTCTCCCTGATCGAACAGAAGATGTTCAAAGGACCGTGGGTGATGGGCGACCAGTTCACGATCTGCGATCCTTACCTCCACACGCTCTCGCACTGGCTCGAGGGCGACAGCGTCGACATCAACGCCACGCCGAAGATCGCAGACCATTTCAAGCGCATGTCCGACCGCCCCGCCGTGCGCAAGGTAATGGACGCGCAGAAGGCGTGAGGTCTCGTGGGTTAGCCCCGCAGATGCGCGGAAGCGCATCTGCTCGGCGTAACCCACCTCTTTAATCTCCACGGTGACAGAAGTGGTGGATTACGCCTTCGGCTAATCCACCCTACCACCCTGCAAAGCCTTCCGCTTCTCCAGCTCCCGTCCCGTCTCCAGCATCAGCCGCCGCAGCCAGATCGATCCCGGGTCCATCTGCGCTCGCGTCGGGTGGAACATGAACTGCTCGTCGATGCCGGGGTCGAGCGGCGGCGTCACCGTGATGAGCCCGAACTGCCTGGACAGCGCCGCGATCAGCCGGCGCGGCACGAAGGCGACGAGGTCGGTGCGGGCGGCGACGTGCAGCGCTTCGAGATAGCCTGAGACCACCAGCGAAATGTGCCGCTCGATGCCCTTGGTGCGCAGCCAAGTGTCGATCAAATCCTCGCTATTGCCGCGGATGATGACGCCGACATGGCGTGCGGCCAAAAAAGCCTCGCGCCGCTTCAGCTTCGTTCTCATGGGATGGCCGTGCCGCACCGCCAGCGCGTCGCTGTCGGTGTAGAGCAATTGCCGGTGAAAGCCTTTGAAGGCGTTGCCGATCGAGATCACGAGATCGATGGTGCGGGCGAACTCGGCGTGGAAGATCGCGGGCCCCCGCCACGGCACCACGTCGATGCGGACGTTGGGCGCAAGGCGCGTCACCTTTTCCATCAGCGGCGGCATCAGCAGCTCGACGGCGAGATCCGGCATCATCAGCCGGAATTGCCGCTCGCTGCGCGCGACATCGAAATCCTCCGGCACGAACAGCCCGCGTACCTGGTCGAGCGCCTGCGCCAGCGGCGCGCGCAGCGCTTGCGCCCGCGGCGTCAGCTCCATCCGGGCGCCGGTGCGCACCAAGAGCGGGTCGCCAAAGATGTCGCGCAGCCGTTGCAGCGCGTGGCTTGTCGCCGGCTGCGACAGGCCGATGCGCAGGGCGGCACGGCTGACATTGGCCTCGCGCAGCAGCGCGTCGAGCGCGGTCAATAGATTGAGGTCAAACGAATTCAAATTCATGAGGCGAATAGATATCATATCCGCTATCGATTTGAAGAATTCCGATCCGGCGGCGATGATCTCTGCGATGCCACCACACGGAGATGCCGCCATGAGCGCCGCAGCCAACAAGAAACTGATGCAGGATATCTTTGCTGCCGCCGCCGACCCCGACCCGGCCGTGCGCGACCGCGCGCTGTTTGCGGCAAGCCTTGCCGATGACGCCAAATGGGTCGTGACCGGTCAGTATTCCTGGTCGCGCACCTTCACGGGCAAAGAAGCGATCATGAATGATCTGCACGGCTATGTGCGGACCCGCCTTCGCGACCGGACGCGCACCGTCGCCCACCGCTTCATCGCCGACGGCGACATCGTCGCGGTGGAAGCCAAGGGCGACAACGTCACGCCCGAGGGTGTCCGCTACGACAACGACTATTGCCTGGTGTTTCGCCTCGAGGACGGCAAGATCAAGGAGATCAGGGAATATTGCGACTCGGTGCTGACTGAAAGTGCGCTGGGGCCATTTCCGCAAGCGGCCGCCTAACAAACGTTCATCCGGGAATTGCGTGCAGCGGCCTGCATGAAGCTGCGGGCCTTGCGCCAAACCTTGCGCAAGGGGCTTATAAAATCATCAGATTTCGCGCGCGCCAATGTGGTGCGCGCGAACAATCGGAAGGTTCAATTAACAAGTGTCCCCCATTGTGTCGCGGTGCAGCGTGGGTCGCCGAGAATCGACTCGCGGCTGCCAGGGTGGCCGGTGACGATTGCCGGAATTGTTCGGCCGCTCGAATTCACATGCTTCTGGGTGGACAGTGGGAATGCCGAAGTTTCGTTTGCGGATCAGGGGACGCCTGTACGCAGGCTTCATGGCCTTGGTGGCGGTTGGTCTCGTGATGGCGGTGGTTGCCGTCTGGAATTTGCGGGCGGTGCAGGAGCAGGTCGCAAAGGCCTCGGCGTTTTCGGACAGCACGGCGCGGGTGCTGGAGATCTCGACCCATCTCCAGGCAATCCAGCGAGCCAACCTTCGCTACATCTACGACGCCAACGAACCCGCAATGCGGGAGGCCCCGGAACGCGAGGCGGCTGCGACCGAGCTGTTGAAGGTCGGGGCGACGGGCACGCTCTCCGAGGAGCGGCGGAGGCTCTATAGCGGTCTCATCGACGACATCGCCAAAATGAAGACCCTGCGCGACAATCTCGGCGACGCCGTCAACGAGGCGAGGACGGGCAAGGCGACCCTGCTGCCGAGCGGCGACGAGTTGACCGTCAAGATGGGCAAGCTGGTCGATGCGGCGCGCGCATCGGCTGACGAAGACACCGCGGCCCTGGTCGCGGACCTCGAATCCAGGCTTCTTCTTGTTCAGATCGCGAACTGGCGTTTCCTGGCCTTGCGCGACACCAAGGGGCCGGCGAATTTCAGGACGAACGCGGACAGGGCCGCGCAGCGGCTCGCAGCGCTCGAAAAGAGTCCTCAGGCGGCGGAATTGCGCAATGCGATCGTGCCGGTGAAGACCGCGCTCGGAATCTACAAATCCGCGTTCGAGACGACATCCGCCGCAATGCTCCAGGCCGACGAGATCTACCACAGGAACCTCGCGCCCCTCATCGTCGAGAGCATCGGCAAGCTCAAGGCCGCCGAAACCGCTTTGAAGAAGGACTACAAGGAGTCGCGCGTCACGGCCGAAGCCGTGATCGATGGCACGACGTCCGTGCAGGAGATCGCGGGCGGTCTCGCGATCCTGTTCGGATTGATCGTCGCTGTCCTGATTGCCCGCAGCATCGTTGGTCCCCTGACCTCGATGACCCGCGCGATGGGGGCGTTGGCCGGCGGCAATCTCGAGATCGAGATTCCCGGGCGCGGCAAGGCCGACGAGATCGGCGACATGGCCAAGGCGATCCAGGTGTTCAAGGACAATATGGTCGACACCGAACGCCTGCGCCACGAGCAGGTCGAGGTCGAGGCGCGCCAGGCCGAGAGCCGCAAGAAAGACATGGTCCGGCTCGCCGATCAGTTCGAACAGGCGGTCGGCGAGATCGTCGATACCGTGTCCTCGGCGTCGGGTGAGCTGGAGGCGTCCGCCGGTACGCTGACCGCGACGGCGACGCGCGCACAGGATCTGTCGACCGAAGTGGCCAGCGCCTCTCAGGAAGCGTCGGCCAATGTGCAGGCGGTGGCGTCCGCCACCGAACAGCTGTCCTCCTCGGTCAGCGAGATCGCGCGCCAGGTGCAGGAATCCGCCCGCATCGCCGGCGAGGCGGTGGGGCAGGCGAGCAAGACCAACGATCGCGTCAGCGCGCTCTCCAAGGCTGCTGCCCGTATCGGCGACGTGGTCGAGCTGATCAGCACCATCGCCGGCCAGACCAACCTTCTGGCGCTCAACGCCACCATCGAGGCGGCGCGCGCGGGCGAGGCCGGCCGCGGCTTCGCCGTCGTCGCCTCCGAGGTCAAGGCCTTGGCCGAGCAGACCGCGAAGGCCACCGGCGAGATCGCCCAGCAGGTCTCCGGCATCCAGGCTGCGACCGAAGAGTCAGTCGGCTCGATCCGGGAGATCAGCGGCACCATCGAGCGGCTGTCGGAGATTTCATCGACGGTTGCAGCCGCCGTGGAAGAGCAGGGTGCCGCCACGCAGGAGATCTCCCGCAACGTGCAGCAGGCCGCTAACGGCACCCAGCGCGTCTCGACCAATATCGGCGACGTGCAGCGCGGTGCCTTCGAGACCGGCTCGGCCTCCTCGCAGGTGCTGTCGGCAGCGCGTTCGCTGTCGGCCGACAGCAACCGGTTGAAGCAGGAAGTCGCGAAGTTCCTGAACTCGGTCCACGCGGCCTGAGAGCGTCTCAAAAGCAAAAAGGCCACGCGCATGCGCGTGGCCTCGAATAACGGCGTGGGTTGATCAGGCGACCTTCGTCGTCATGTGCTTGAACATGTTGCCGCGGGCCTCGTCGTCCATCTCGGCCTTGAAGGTGAACTTGTCCTTCAGCGCGATCGCGCGCGCCGCCGCCGGGCGTGCGGTGATCTCATCGACCAGCCGCTTCACGTTCGGATATTTGCTCGGTGCATCCTCGCCGAGCACGAAGGCGGCCATGCGCGCCCAGCCCCACAGGTCCATGTCGACGATGGAGTAGCTGTCGCCGACCATGTAGCGGTGCTTGGCGAGATGATCGTCGAGGATCTGGTAATGGCGGTGGCCCTCGAACTGGTAGCGGTTGTGCGCGTAGGCCTGGTCTTTGGGCGAGAAGTGCTTGAAGTGCACGGCCTGACCCGAATACGGCCCGACGCCGGTGGCAATGAACATCAGCCAGGACAGCGTCTCGCCGCGAACGGCGGCGGCGGGCAGGAATTTGCCGGTCTTCTCGGCGAGATAGAGCAGGATGGCGTTGCTATCGAAAACAATGGTGCCGCCATCGTCGATCGCCGGCACCTTGCCGTTCGGATTGACCTTCAGATAGTCCGGCGTGAACTGCTCGCCCTTGCGGGTGTCGATCTTCACCGGCTCGAAAGCGAGACCGCTCTCTTCGAGATAAAGCGCAACCTTGGTCGGGTTCGGCGATCCGTTGAAATAGAATTTGAGCATGTTTATCTCCCCAATCCACTTTTTAGAGAACGAACGCAGCGTCGTGCCGCAGGCGGCCTTCTCTTGCCTGAACCTGGTCCGGGGGCGCAACCGGCGAGTTTGCCGTGCGGTACCTGCGCCCCGCGCAGGTCAGCCGACGTAGAACAGGCCGATCCCCGACGCGACGATCATGGCAGCGCCGACGGCCTCCAGCCGCAGCCCCAGCCGCGCGGCCAAGCGCATGTTGGACGCCTGGGTGGCGCGCTCGGTTCCCCGCGCATAGCCGTGAACGATGACGTCGTGATTGAAGGCGTCGTGCGCCTCGTTGCTGCTGGCGAGCCCGACACAGACCACGAGCACGCCGAACAGGGCCAGACCGAAAAATCCCAGCAGGGCGATCAGGAACATCGGAAACATGCCGACCAGGAAGATCGGCAGCAGTGGCACCAGCAGCAATGTCTCGGACTGTCGTCGCATGGGGGCGGACCGATCGGGCGAGGACTGATCGGTCAAATCTAGTGCTGACGGCGATCGCGTTCAACCACCCCTCGTCATTCCGGGCTCGCTCGCCTTGCTGGCGCGCCGGAATGACGATGGAGCGGAGCGCTACCCCGCCGCCATGCCGGCGCGGATCTCGGCGCGGAGTTCGTCGATCAGCTTGAGGCCCTTCTTGGTCTCGATGTGCCAGAAGGTCCAGCCGTTGCAGGCTTGCGCGCCTTGCGCCACCGCGCCGATGCGGTGGATCGAGCCGACCTTGTCGCCGAGCATGATGGCGCCGTCGGCACGGACCAGCGCGCCGAGCTTCTTCTTGGCGTCGAACAATTTCGTCCCGGGCATGATCATGCCACGCTCGATCAGCTCGGAGAATGCGACCCGCGGCGCTTCGCGCGCGGTCATGAACGGGGCGAGGCTTGCTTCCGGCAGCGGCTCGACCGCGGCGATGCGGGCCTCCGCAGCCTTGGCATAGGTCTTGTCGCGCTCGAAGCCGATATAGGAGCGGCCGAGACGTTTTGCGACAGCACCGGTGGTGCCGGTGCCGTTGAAGGGATCGATCACGAGATCGCCGGGCTTCGACGATGACAGCAGCACGCGCGCGAGCAGGCCTTCCGGCTTCTGCGTGGGATGAACCTTCTTGCCATCAGCGCCCTTGAGGCGTTCCTCGCCGGTGCACAGCGGGATCAGCCAGTCGGAACGTGCCTGCACGTCCTCGTTCGCAGCCTTCAGCGCTTCGTAATTGAACGTGTAGCCCTTGGCCTTCTCGTCGCGGGCGGCCCAGATCATGGTCTCGTGCGCGTTGGTGAAGCGGCGGCCGCGGAAATTCGGCATCGGATTGGTCTTTCGCCAGACGATGTCGTTCAGCAGCCAGAAGCCGAGGTCCTGCATGATCGCGCCGACCCGGAAGATGTTGTGATAGGAGCCGATCACCCAGATCGTCGCCGACGGCTTCATCGCAGCGCGCGCGGCGAGCAGCCAGGCACGGGTGAAATCGTCATAGGCGGAAAACGATTCGAACTTGTCCCAGTCGTCGTTGACGGCATCGACATGGGATTCGTCGGGGCGCTTGAGATCGCCCTTGAGCTGGAGGTTGTAGGGCGGATCTGCGAACACCAGATCGACCGAACCTGCCTGAAGCTTCGACATCTCGGCGACGCAATCACCGAGGATGATGCGATGCGAGGCGGACTCAAAATTTGTGCGGGGCGCCCTTGCAGACGCCCCGCGACGCGACACTACCATGACTCAAGAACTCTGACTCAGGCGACGCTGTCGGCGACGCGGGACCAAACAACCGACTGACCGTTACAATGAAGCGGCAAAGTAAAAATCGACTTAACCCGCTGTTTTTGTGAGCAGGCGTCGCATCGTGCGTTGCGCGAGTTTGGTTGCGCACATTCGCTATGTTTTACGGTGTATTTCGTATTTCTTCGCGGTGCGGGAGCGGCCGAGGCTCCAAAAGACTCCAAATTTCTCTCGGAAAAAATTGCAGTGACCCCGGAAAAAATTGCTGACGTCGCACGCTGTCGGACTAGGCAATATTTGCCGAGCGGGATATTGATTAACACAATGGAAATTTTACGTGTGTGGCGCGTTGAGCTTTTCGCGTTTCTGCGTGCCCCTGCCAAGCAATCGACGACCCGAGGGAAGCCACCATGCGATACGATGATTTCCGCCGCAGCGACGACGTCGAGGATCGTCGCGGCGATGATGGTGGCGGCGGTGGAGGCGGCGGCGGGTTCGGTCTTCCCATGGGCGGCGGCGGGCTCGGCATCGGCACCGTCATCGTGCTCGGCCTGATCGGCTACGCCTTCGGCATCGATCCGCGCATCCTGATCGGCGGCGCCGAGATCCTCACGGGCGGCGGCCAGGCGCCGAGCTACCAGACCGATCGCCAGTCGTCCTCGACCGCCAAACGCGGCGCGCCGACCGACGAGATGGGCAGCATGATTGCCGGCGTGCTCGGCGAGATCGACGATCGCTGGAGCGAAATCTTCCAGGCCAGCGGCCAGTCCTACACCGGTCCCAAGATCGTGCTGTTCCGCAACGCCACCAATGGCGGCCGCTGCGGCATGGCGCAGTCGGCGATGGGCCCGTTCTATTGCCCGCCGGACCGCACCATCTTCCTCGACACCGGCTTCTTCCGCGAGGTCGAGACGCGCTTCCACGGCTGCTCCGGCAATGCCTGCAAGTTCACCGCGGCCTACATCATCGCGCATGAGGCCGGTCATCACATCCAGAACCTGCTCGGCATCATTCCGCGCGTGACGCGGCTGCAGCAGCAGGCCGGCAGCAAAGCCGAGTCGAACGCGCTTCAGGTGAAGGTGGAACTCCAGGCCGACTGCCTGTCCGGCGTCTGGGTCAACCGCGAGGAGAAGAAACGTCCGGGCTTCCTGGAGGCCGGTGACATCGACGCCGCGCTGACCACCGCAAGCGCGATCGGCGACGACACGCTGCAGCGCCAGGCGACGGGCCGCGTCGTGCCTGACTCCTTCACCCACGGCTCGGCGGCCCAGCGCAAGCAGTGGTTCATGACCGGCTATCAGCAGGGCACGGTGCAGGCCTGCAACACGTTCGGCGGCGGGTCGTAGTAAACTGGTCGTAGCGTCATCCCCGGACGAACGCATTTGCGTTCGCTCGGGGATGACGTTGGTGGGTGGGAAAGCAGGAGTGAAGTCGTGGCGTCCATCGACGAAACAAAGCAGTTCATCCCGCTCAACATCGCGGTGCTCACGGTCTCCGACACGCGCGCACTCGCCGACGACAAGTCCGGCCAGACGCTTGCCGATCGTCTCCTTGCTGCCGGCCACCATCTCGCCGCGCGCGAGATCGTCACCGATGACGTCGAGGCGATCCGCGCGGTCATCCGGCGCTGGATCGACGATGCCGGTGTCGACGTCGTCATCACCACCGGCGGTACCGGCTTTACCGGGCGCGATGTCACGCCGGAGGCGATCGAGCCGCTGTTCGAGAAGCGCATGGACGGTTTCTCGATCGCGTTCCACATGCTGAGCCATGCCAAGATCGGCACCTCGACGATCCAGAGCCGCGCCACCGCTGGCGTTGCGGGCGCGACCTACATCTTCTGCCTCCCTGGTTCTCCCGGCGCCTGCCGCGACGGCTGGGACGGCATCCTCAATGCCCAACTCGACTACCGCACGCGTCCCTGCAATTTCGTCGAGATCATGCCGCGGCTGGACGAGCATTTGCGAAGAGCGAAGGCGCAGGGCGCGACGGTGTAGTCGCGAACGCAGGTGTTCTTTTCCCTTCCCCCCTTGTGGGGGAAGGTGGCGCGAAGCGCCGGGTGAGGGGTTCTGTCCGCTCACACAGGCGCTCGCGGAGACAAACCCCTCACCCAAGTGAGTTTGTGTCTACTTCCGGCGCTGCCCTCTCCCACAAGGGGCGAGGGCACGGCAATGCGCATCTCGCGTGTTGCAGCGCTTGTTCTCGACTAGGTCCTCCGCCGCAGCGAACCCCACACCATCAGCCACAAATTCCGACACGCCTCCGCGCGCAGTCGTCGTGCCCGGCGCTTGTAGAGATCGACGAGCTCTCCAGTGATACGGCGCGCGGGTTCGTGCCGCTGGCGCATCAGAGATCGCGCTCCCAGGTTTCGCCGGTCAGGTTCTGGCCAAAGCTGCGGTGCGGCTCGGTCGCGGTCAGCTTGAAGCCGGCATCCTGGTAGATTTTTCGCGCGGCGATCAGATTGCTCTGCGTCCACAGCGTCATCCTCCGATAGCCGCAGGCGCGCGCGAAGGCGACGCATTCGGCGACGAGCCGCTGGCCGAGGCCCTGTCCGCGCGCGGCCGGATCGAGGATTAGCAGGCGCAGCTTGGCGACGTCGTCGCTCGCCTTCACCAGAAACACCGAGCCGACCGGGCGGCCCTCGATGTCGGCGATCCAGCAGCGCTCGCGCGAGGCGTCGTAGGACGTCATGTATTTGGCGACGATCTCGGCGACCAGCGCCTCGAAGCCGGAGTCGAAGCCGTATTCGCTGGCATAGAGCGCGCCGTGGCTCTGCACCACCCAGCCCATGTCGCCGGGGCGCGGATCGCGCAAGGTTGCGCGCGGTGCCGGCGTGCGCGGCAGGCCGAGCAGCCGCTCGATCGTCTCCATCGCACCGGTCAAACGCCTGCGATCTTCGCCCGGCAGCGGCCGCAGCATCGCGGCGACGTCGTCCTGCGACAAGCGTTCGAGCTTGGCGAAAGCCTGGCGGCCCTTCGCAGTCAGGCTCAACTGGACCTGCCGGCGATCGCTGGGAAGCGGCTTGCGCGCGATCAGCCCGCCCTCGTCAAAGCTCTGCACGATGCGGCTGAGATAGCCGGCATCGAGCCCGAGCGCGATGCCGATCTCCTTGGCCGACTGCTCGCCGCCATCTTGTTCGCCACCGTGGGCGAGTTCGTAGAGCACGCGCGCCTCGCTCAGCGAGAACGGGCTTTTCAGCAGCTGCTGGTCGAGCACGCCGAGCTTGTGGGTGTAGAAGCGGTTGAAGGCGCGAACCGCCAGAACCTGGTCCTCGGAGACCTGATCCTCCAAGACCTGGTCTTGAAAGACCTGATCTTGAGCGACTTGGTCGCTGGCCAATGGGTCGGTCGAATGCGTCGGGTTGGATGGCATGGGGCACCTCGATACTTGCCATTGTCAAACAATTATTTGACTTTGGCAAGTATTAGATGCATGTCAGCCGACCATGACGATCCGGCTGCGCAGCAGCGTCCGTGAGGAGCGGCCAAGCCGCCGCAGCAGCCGCGCCTCGGAACGGCGGGCCTGGGGCGGATAGCCGCCGATCCGGTCGTAATGATCACGCGCGATCAAAAGTCCCTGATCTCCCAGGGGACCTGCGAGCTTGCGCACCACGGAGCGCAAGAAGTCGCGGAACCCGGTATCTGCGTAGGGGGAACGGGCGTATCGGAACACGGCGGCACGATCGCGGCCGCTGGACGCGACGGCCTGGATGAATTGGGTGGTCTCCTCGATCCAGCCGGTTTCCAGCACCGCACCGGCGGGGAGGAACATCAGCCAGGGCGACCGGGCCTGGAGTGCACCGGCGGCCAGCGCGGCGCCTTGCGATGATCCCTCATAGCCGATGAAACGGCAGCCCGCGACGTCGGCAACGCGCTCGATGACCCCGTTGCGGGTGCCGTCGACCAGCAGCACTTCCCGGATGATGCCGGCCGCGGCACCGGGCACCAGTGCGGCCAGAGTCGCGACCGCCGTCTGCTCGACGCCTTCGGTCGGTATGATGACGCTCAGCATGATTGAGGCTTCGGTGTCTGCGACTTCGGGAGAAGCGTAGCTTGTTATGATGTTGTCATAAACACGCGGCGTTGCCGAGTGCAACTTTCTGCCGGTGCTTCGGCGTGCGATGGTAAACTCAGGGCCCCTGATCGCAGCCGAATGTGTCGCGCGCGGGGTGGCTGTATTGCCGAATGTTTCGGCGCCGATGCGTGCTCCGTAGAAGGCCGGGTGACACGAAAGCAGGATGTTCGCGTGAATGCCGATCAACTTCCCGTTGGCTCTGCGCCAGCATTGTCGAAGCCGGACGCCGCGCCAACCCTGCGGATTCGCGCGCTGATGCTGGGCGACCGCATCAATGCCTCCGGCCTCGAGCTCGGCCCGCTGGTGTCCTCGACGCCAGCCGCCTTCCGTGTCCATGCCGGCCTTGCCGTGGTCTTCCGTTACGGCGTCGTGGTGCTGATCGGCCTTCTTCCTTCGGAGGAGAAGGTGCTGATCGATAGCCTCAAGCCGCGCGTAATCGGCGAGCTCAGCCCCTATGAGGAGGAGATCGCGCACGCGCAACTCTGCAAGGATGAAAGCACTGAGGCGATCCAGCCCGGCGGGCCGATCTACCTTGCCAAATTCTCCGACGACCGGTTGCTCCTGGTTGCGGACGCGCTCGCCAAGAGCACGTCGCTGGCACGCGACGAGCGGCGCGTCGCCGCGGTCTTCGACGTCATCGAGCCCTTCGCACGCAAGCTCGCCGAGCGCGGCCGCACGCCGCGCCGGCGCAAGAGCATTCTGCAACTGATCGGCAATGCGCTGCTGGTGCAGCAGCGCGTGGCCGGCCGCGTTGCCGTTGCGGAGAAACCCGATGTGCTCTGGGAGAAGCCCGAGCTCGACCGGCTCTATGGCCGTCTCGAAGACGAGTACGAGCTGAAGGAACGTCTGGAGACGCTCGAGCGCAAGCTCACCGCGGTGTCGGCAACCGCCAACGCACTGACCGACATCATCGACACCCAGCGTTCGCTGCGTCTCGAAATCGCGGTGGTGGTGCTGATCGTGATCGAGGTCGTGATCGGCTGCATCCAGATTTTGTCTGGCATTCACTAGTGCGGGATGAATTTTTCCGCGAGCGAGGCGTGCGTGACTGTGCCCTCGCCCCGTGTGGGAGAGGGCAGCATCGCTAGGAGACACGAACTCATTGGGTGAGAGGTCTATCTCCGCTCACTCATTTGCATATGCGCGCGCGGACAGAACCCCTCATCCGGCGCTTCGCACCAACCTTCTCCACAAGGGGAGAAGGAAAGTCCGGCCGCATTTCATTCCGTGATCGCTTGCAGCACCGCCGCGCAATGTCGCGCGATAGTCAGTTCCTCGTTCGTCGGAATGACGAGGACATCGACCGCGCTTTCGCCGCCGCCGATGCGCTCGCGCGCCGCGTCATTCGCCGCGGCATTCATGCGCACGCCGAGCCAGCCTAGACGCTCGCCGATTGCGCTGCGGATCTCCCGGGCGTGCTCGCCGATGCCCCCGGTGAAGACCAGGCAGTCCATCCCTCCAAGCGTGTTCGCCATCACCGCGACTTCCTGCGCCACGCGGAACGTGAAGAGATCGACAGCCTCTTGCGCCGCAGTCTCCTCGCTCGCGAGCAGCGTGCGCATGTCCGCAGAGATGCCGGAGACCCCGAGCAGGCCTGACTCGTGATAGAGCAGGTGCTCGACGTCCTCGACCGACATCCTCTCATGCTGTTGCAGATAGAGCAGGACGCCGGGGTCGATGGTGCCGCAGCGCGTGCCCATCACGAGGCCATCGAGAGGCGTCAGTCCCATCGTGGTGTCGACGCTACGGCCGTCGTGAAGTGCGCACAGGCTCGCGCCATTGCCGAGATGGGCGATGACGGTGCGCCTGCCCGCGAGCTCGGGCGCGATTTCCGCGAGCCGACCCGCGACATATTCAAAGGAGAGCCCATGAAAGCCGTAGCGCCGGATGCCGCGCTCTTCAAATCGTCTCGGAATGGCGAAGCAGCTTGCGGGCGGCGCCAGGCCATGATGAAACGCGGTGTCGAAACAGGCGATCTGCGTCAGCGCGGGCCGCATCCCCCTGATGGCGTGCACCGGCGCCAGGCAGCGCGGCTGATGCAGCGGCGCAAGCGGCGTCAGCGCCTCCAGCTTCGCATAGACATCTTCAGTCAATTCGACCGGGCCTGAATAATTGGGACCGCCGTGAACGATGCGGTGTCCCACCGTGCGCAGGCTGCCAAAACGATCCTCGATGAAGGCCAGCACGTCGGCAAACAAATGGTCGCCGTCGGTGTCCTCCGCAGTCCGGTGCTTCTCGAACAGATCCTCGCCCGCAGGGCTTTTCACCATGAGCCGGGGCTTTGCCTCATGCTCGTCAAGCAGGCCCTTGCAGAGCAGGACAGGCTCGGCCGCCGATATCTCGAACAGGCCGAACTTGATGCTGGACGAGCCGGCGTTGAGAACGAGAACCGCATCGGACACGGGCATGATGTCAGCCCGCCTTGCCGGGCCAAACCCAGTCGCGGATCTCAGGCATGTCCTCGCCATGCTCGCGGATGTAACGCGAATGCTCGATCAGCATGTCGCGGAATTGCTGCTTCACTTGCGCGGCCCTGGTCGCAAGCCCCGGCACGCGTTCGATCGCCTCGATCGCGAGGTGATAGCGGTCTAGCCCGTTGAGCACGACCATGTCGAACGGCGTCGTTGTGGTGCCCTCCTCGGCAAAGCCGCGGACATGCAGGCCGGCATGGTTGGTGCGGTTATAAGTCAGGCGATGGATCAGGGCGGGATAGCCGTGATAGGCGAAGATTACCGGCTTGTCGCGCGTGAACAGGCTGTCGAAGTCGCGATCGCTGATCCCATGTGGATGCTGCTCCTTCGATTGCAGCGTCATGAGGTCAACGACATTGACGACGCGGATCTTCAAATCTGGCAGCGCTTTGCGCAGGATGTCGACGGCGGCAAGCGTCTCCAGGGTCGGCACGTCGCCGGCACAGGCCATCACCACATCGGGCTCGCCATTCGCATCTTCCGTACCGGCCCAATTCCAGATGCCGATGCCGGCGTCGCAATGCGTGGCGGCGTCCTGCATCGACAACCATTGTGGCGCCGGCTGCTTGCCGGCGACGATGACGTTGATACGGTCATAAGTGCGCAGGCAGTGGTCGGCGATCCAAAGCAGCGTGTTGGCGTCCGGCGGGAAATAGATGCGGACGATGTCGGCCTTCTTGTTGGCAACGAGGTCGACAAAGCCGGGATCCTGATGGCTGAAGCCATTATGGTCCTGCCGCCAGACATGCGAGGTCAGGAGGTAGTTGAGCGAGGCGATCGGCCGCCGCCACGGCAAATGCCGCGTCACCTTGAGCCATTTGGCGTGCTGGTTGAACATGGAATCCACGATGTGGATGAAGGCCTCGTAGCAGGAGAACAAGCCGTGACGGCCAGTGAGCAGATATCCTTCGAGCCAGCCCTGGCAGAGATGCTCGCTCAGCACCTCCATGACGCGGCCGTCCCGGGCGAGATGGACGTCGTAAGGTTCGGTCGGTTCCATCCAGACGCGTTCGGTTGCCTCGAACACCGCATCGAGCCGGTTTGACGCGGTCTCGTCCGGACCCACGATGCGGAAGTTGCGCGCGTCTGCATTGAGACGGATGACGTCGCGCAAAAATTTGCCGAGCTCGCGCGTCGCTTCCCCGGTGACGCCGCCGGGCTGCGGCACGTCCACGGCGAAGCTGCGAAAGTCCGGCAACTTCAGCTCCTTCTTCAACAGCCCGCCATTGGCATGCGGGTTGGCGCCCATGCGGCGGCTGCCTTCGGGGGCCATTGCCCTTAGCTCGGGGATGAGCGCGCCGTCCGCACCAAACAGCTTTTCGGGCTCGTAGCTGCGCATCCAGTCCTCGAGAATTTTCAGGTGCGCCGGATTTTCGCGGCAGCTCGCGACGGGAACCTGATGCGCGCGCCAAAAACCTTCGACCTTCTTGCCGTCGACTTCCTTCGGGCCGGTCCAGCCCTTGGGGCTGCGCAGCACGATCATCGGCCAGCGCGGACGCTCGACCGTCTTTCGTCCGTCGCGCGCATGCTGCTGGATCGAGCGGATGCTGGCGAGCGCGACATCGAGCGCATCCGCCATGGTCCGGTGCATCAATTCGGGATCGTCGCCCTCGACGAACAGCGGCTCGTGGCCAAGCCCGCGGAACAGGTTTCGGATCTCCTCGTCGGGCATCCGTCCGAGCACGGTCGGGTTGGCGATCTTGTAGCCGTTGAGATGCAGGATCGGCAGCACTGCGCCGTCATGCGCGGGATTGAGGAACTTGTTCGAGTGCCAGGACGCCGCCAGCGGCCCGGTCTCCGCCTCGCCGTCACCGACGACGCAGGCGACGATCAAATCGGGATTGTCGAGCGCCGCGCCATAGGCGTGCACCAGCGCGTAGCCGAGCTCGCCGCCCTCGTGGATCGAGCCCGGTGTCTCCGGCGCGGCGTGGCTCGGGATGCCACCGGGGAAGGAGAACTGCCTGAACAATTTGCGCAATCCGTCCGCATCGCGCCCGATGGTCGGATAGATCTCGCTGTAGCTGCCCTCCAGATAGGTGTTGGCGACCATGCCGGGGCCGCCATGGCCGGGACCGCAGACATAGATCATGTCAAGGTCCAGCGCGCGGATGACGCGATTGAGGTGGGCGTAGACGAAGTTCAGCCCGGGCGTCGTGCCCCAATGGCCGAGCAGGCGCGGCTTGATGTGCTCGGGCCGCAAGGGCTCGCGCAGCAGCGGGTTGTCCAGAAGATAGATCTGCCCGACGGACAGATAGTTGGCGGCGCGCCAGTAGCGATCGAGGAGATCGAGTTCGCTGTGCGCGACGGCCGATTGTTGTTGATTTGTCATGTTCCTGCCGACCTTCACCAAGGATCGTCACCAACTGTGTTCCGGGACGATCGATCCCAAAATTGATCCTGCTCGGGATCAAACGGGATCGCGGCGCGTGCGGTGTTGCGTGAGGTCAAGGCCGGGCGCGCGAAGTTTGGGCAGCGCTACTGTGCATGGGGTTGTTTTCGAGTTTTTTATTCTTGTTCTTGATTTGTTCCGATCGCATGCTATCTTGGCTTCATGAGTCCAGCATCCTCTCATGCTCTCAAGCACCCGCCGGTCACGGCGCCCTCCGAGCCGGCGGGTGCGCCTTCTGATTTCCCCGAACTGGCTGTCGCCATCGACAAACAGCGCAGGCGAGGGCGGGGCGCGCAATCCAACGCCAGCGGCCGCTTTGAGGCCGAGGCGCGCGTCGCCTTCGACGACGGCTGGCAGAGCCTTGAGGAACTGCCGGCCTTCAAGACTACGGTCGGCGTCGACACCTCGCGCAAGGTGATCACCCGCAACGATTCCCCCGATATCGGCTTCGACCGCTCGATCAATCCCTATCGCGGCTGCGAGCACGGCTGCGTCTACTGCTTCGCGCGGCCGACGCATGCCTATCTCGGCCTGTCGCCGGGGCTCGACTTCGAGTCAAAGCTGTTCGTCAAGCCCGACGCGCCAGCGCTGCTCGAGAAGGAACTCGCAGCTTCAGGCTACGAGCCGCGGATGATCGCAATCGGCACCAACACCGATCCCTATCAGCCGATCGAGCGCGAGCGCAAAATCATGCGCGGCATTCTGGAGGTGCTGGAGCGCGCCGGCCATCCCGTCGGCATCGTCACCAAGTCTGCCCTGGTCACCCGCGACATCGACATCCTCGCGCGGATGGCCAAGCGCAATCTCGCCAAGGTCGGGATCTCCGTGACGTCGCTCGATCCAAAGCTGGCGCGCACCATGGAGCCGCGAGCGTCGACGCCGCCGAAGCGGCTGGAGGCACTTAAGCAACTGTCGGACGCCGGCATTCCGACCACCGTGATGGTGGCGCCCGTGATTCCCGCGCTGAACGATTCCGAGATCGAGCGCATTCTGGATGCGGCGGCCCATGCCGGCGTCAAGGAGGCCTCCTATGTGCTGCTGCGGCTGCCGCTGGAGGTGCGCGATCTCTTCCGCGAATGGCTGATGGCGAACTATCCGGACCGCTATCGCCACGTCTTCACGCTGATCCGCGACATGCGCGGCGGCCGCGATTACGACGCGAAATGGGACGAGCGCATGAAGGGCACCGGCCCGATGGCCTGGACCATCGGCCGCCGCTTCGAGATCGCCTGCGACAGGCTCGGGCTCAACAAGCGGCGCGCAAAGCTGACGACGGATCACTTTGCCAGGCCGAAGCGGAACGGCGATCAGCTCAGTCTGTTTTGAGGCGTGGACGAACGAGGTGTTGTGTCATGAGTAAGGAATTGCCTCCGCCGGTGCCGCGGCTCACGGTGATCACGCTTGGCGTGAACGACATCCGAGCCAGCATCGCTTTCTATGACGCTCTCGGTTTCTCGCGTCGACTAAAGGCGACCGGCGAGGCGGTTGCGTTCTACGACACCGGCGGTCCCGTGCTTGCCCTGTTTCCCTGGGATCAACTGGCGGCTGACGCGACTTTGCCGGATCAGCCGAAGCCATCGGCCTTCCGTGGGATGACGCTCGCCTGGAACTGCCGAACGCGCGACGAGGTCAATGCGGTGCTGGCCTTCGCCATCGGCAAGGGCGCCAAGCTGCTGAAGGCCGCGCACGAGACCGACTACGGCGGTTACTCCGGCTATTTTGCCGATCCCGACGGCCATCCCTGGGAAGTCGTGGTCGCGCCCGGCATCGAGGTGGGCGAGGACCGACGGGTGCATCTGGCGGACTGACGCCTCGGCCTGAATAGCGGGAATTGTCCGGGGTTCCCGGTTGCGCAAGCAAGGCGGCTTGCGCACGATCCCGGCCATGATTCGGGACAAATCCACGAAGAAGGCCAGGGGTAAGACCGCGCAAGCGCCGAAGGCGGCCAGAGGCGTCATCGCCGTCACCCGGCCGAGTTTCCGCCGCGAGCGCGCGCTGATCAAGCGCGGGGTCTGGCCGGTTGCAGGCTGCGACGAGGCGGGGCGCGGGCCGCTGGCTGGGCCGGTGGTGGCTGCTGCCGTGATCCTCGATCCCGACCGCATTCCGCGCGGCATCGACGATTCCAAGCGGCTGACGGCCGAGGAACGCGAAAGACTGTTCGACAAGATCTGCGCGACCGCGCAGGTCTCGGTCGCCGTTGCCTCGCGCGCCCGCATCGACCGCGACAATATCCTGCGCGCCTCGCTGTGGGCATTGAAGCGCGCGGTGGTGGCACTGCCCGAGGCGCCGCGCCATGTCTTCGTCGACGGCCGCGACCGGCTCGATACGGCCTGCGACTGCGAAGCCGTGATCGGCGGCGACGGCATTGTGCTGTCGATCGCGGCAGCTTCGATCATCGCGAAGGTGACGCGCGACCGGCTGATGTGCGCGCTGGCGCAGGACTGCCCCGGATACGGTTTTGAGCAGCACAAGGGCTACGGCGTCCCGGAGCACCTCGACGCGCTGAACCGCCTCGGTCCCACCGTCCACCACCGCACCTTCTTCGCCCCCGTCGCCGCCGCCCGCGCCAAGCACATGCCTTGGACCGTCGAGCCGGTGCCGGACTTGTTTGTTGTCACCGAGGTCGACGTGCAGGTGGAAGCGGCCGTCGAAATCGATGCTTCAGCCAGCCTCTAGCGCAGACTGTCGTTGCCACGACGCGAAGCGCCCTTTATCAAAACAGTCGTGAGCGAATAGGGCCGGCTGGACGGGTTGGCTGCATCTTTCGGACGTTGCATGCGGTTTACCTCCCTGGTTATCGAGCTCATTCGCGCCCGGCCGCGGCTGATCGTGTGGATCGCCGTGCTGTTGCAGGCCGCGATGTGGCTGTTCGTGGCGCTGGCGTTCTACCGCAGCCCGCCCGGCAGCCTCGCGACGCTGCTGGCGTTCGGCCGTGAATACCAGGTCGGCACTGATCTGGGCCCGCCGCTGCCGGTCTGGCTCGCCGACATCGCCTATCGTGGCGCCGGCGGCCATATGTTCGGCGTCTACGTCCTGGCCGAGCTCTGCGAGATCGCCACCTTCATCACGCTCTATCACCTCGCACGCGCCGTGGTCGGCACCCAGCAGGCGGTGCTCGCGGTGCTGCTGACCATGACGGTGCTGGCCTTCTCCTCGCCGGCGCTCGACTTCGGCCCGCTGGTACTGGCGCGGCCGCTATGGACGCTGCTGCTGCTGCATTCCTGGCAAATCATAGGCCAGCGCCGTGGCAATGCCTGGTTCGCCTGGTCGATCGAGGCCGGCCTCCTGCTGCTGACCACGCCCGCGGCGATCTTTCTCCTCGCGCTGCTCTTCATCTTCGCGGTCGCAACCGCCGGCGGCCGCCGCACGTTGCGTGCGCTCGATCCGCTGTTCGCGCTTATCGTGGTCGCCGTGCTGGCGCTGCCCTATGCGGTCTGGCTGTCTCGTGCCGAGACGCTGGTCCTGCCGGCCCTGCCTCAGCTCTCCGAGCTGAACGCCCGCGCGCTGCACGCGGCCTGGCTCTTTGGCGGCCTCGTGCTCGGCGCAGCGGCGATCCCGGTGCTGACCTTCCTCAACACCGGCTTGTTTGCCGGCAAGACCGAGGACGCGCCGATCATCTACCGGCCGCCGGTCGAGCCGCTTGCGCGCAACTTCGTCTATTTCTTCGCGCTGGCCCCCCTGATCGGCGCGGTCCTGATCTCCGGCCTGTTCGGGTTAGAGGCCGTCGTCGGTGGCGCCGGCGTCGTGCTGGTCATGTCGGGCCTCGCAATGGTCGTGGTGGCCGGCGATCTCATCGCGATGCGCCGCGCACGGATGCTGCGCACGGTGTGGGCCGCTGCCGTCGTGGCGCCCGCCGCCGGAGTCGTGCTGGCCGTGCTGTTCCTGCCCTGGAGCGGCACCGGCGAGATCGCGACCTCGATGCCGGCGCGCGCGATCTCGGA
The DNA here is from genome assembly GCF_049993385.1 of Bradyrhizobium sp. McL0616. Classification (NCBI taxonomy): domain Bacteria; kingdom Pseudomonadati; phylum Pseudomonadota; class Alphaproteobacteria; order Hyphomicrobiales; family Nitrobacteraceae; genus Bradyrhizobium; species Bradyrhizobium sp. McL0616. The sequence goes on along the minus strand of NZ_CP188255.1, from coordinate 6,915,965 downwards.
CTTCTTCGACGACAGCTTTGCCCGCCGCACCAATCATCGACTGCGCGCGGTCGCAGGTGAAAGCCAGCTTGCGAGCCTGATCACGCTGCATTCCGGCCGGCCGCATCTCTTCATCGATGCCGAGCCCGCGCGCACGCCCTGGGTGAATCAGGCCAAGTTCAACGAGACCGGCGGCGTCGTGGTCTGGCGCGCCTCCGATACCGCCGGGACGCCACCGCCCGAAATCCTCGCGCGCTTTCCCGGCATCGTCCCGGAAGTGCCGCGCGCCTTCGAATGGCTGGTGACCGGCCGTCAGCAGCTGCTGCGCATCGGCTGGGCCATCGTGCGGCCGAAGGGGACGTAACCTCCACCGAGAGGCCGCTCCGCCCCTTACGCGCCCGCCAGCACCTTCGCGATCGCCCGCAGATCTTGCCAGGCCAGCCGCTTGTAGGACGGCGAACGCAGCAGATAGGCCGGGTGGAACGTCGCTAGCGCGCGGATCGTGCGCTGACCGGTGTCGTAGTCGAACCAGCGCCCGCGGGTGCGCATGATGCCTTCGCGCGTCGACAGCAGCGTCTGCGTCGAGGGATTGCCGAGCGTAACCAGCACGTCGGGATTCACCAGCTCGATATGGCGCTGGATGAAGGGCAGACACACTTGCGTCTCCTGCGGCGTCGGCGTGCGGTTGCCCGGCGGACGCCACGGAATCACATTGGCGATGTAGGCGGTGGTGCGGTTCAGCCCGATCGCACCGATCATGAGGTCGAGCAGCTTGCCGCTGCGCCCGACGAAGGGCAGCCCCTCGATGTCCTCGTCGCGCCCGGGCGCCTCCCCCACGAACATGATGCGGGCCTGCGGATTGCCGTCGGCGAACACCAGCTGCGTCGCGGTGTGCTTTAGCGCGCAGCCCTCGAAGCTCTGCATGAGCTCGCGCAGGGTTTCCAGCGTCGGCGCGGTGCGCGCGGCATCACGCGCCGAGGCGATCGCAATGTCGGGGGCAGGCGCAGCCTCGCCACGTATCACCGCGGGGGCTGCGACAGGCCGCGGCGCCTCGACCGGCGGTGCCGCGCGCAGGGCCGGCGGCGGGGCATCCGCCTCAGCCAGCCGGTCGACCGGTTCCTCCGCGAGCGCGCAGTCGACCCCCGCCTCCAGATAGAAGGCGAGAAGCTCTCGGACGGTGGGGGCGGGTTCGGGGATCATCTGGAAGGTCAGGCTTTTATATCAGTTTGGGCCGCCTTGCATCCCGGCGGAACGCATTTCCGTGGTTGTCCTACCCGGAAAAATCGGAAACAAGGGAGCGCAAACGACCGAGGAACCGTCTCAAGGGCTGAGATCAGATGAGCACCGAAGAACTTCCCCCGCGCGAATCCATGGAATTCGACGTCGTCATCGTCGGCGCTGGCCCCTCGGGCCTGGCGGCCGCGATCCGGCTGAAGCAGCTCAACGCCGATCTCAACGTCGTTGTGGTGGAGAAGGGCTCCGAGGTCGGCGCGCATATTCTCTCCGGTGCCGTGATCGACCCGGCCGGGCTCGACAAGCTCGTTCCGGACTGGCGCGAGGATTCCGACTGTCCGCTGAAGACGCAGGTGAAGGACGACCGCTTCTACTGGATGACGGGCGGTGGCGCGATCAAGCTGCCGAACTTCATGATGCCGCCGCTGATGAACAACCATCACTGCTACATCGGCTCGCTCGGCAATGTCTGCCGCTGGTTGGGGCGGAAAGCCGAGGCGCTCGGCGTCGAGATCTATCCGGGCTTTGCCGCGGCCGAAGTGCTCTACGACGAGCAGGGCGCGGTGAAGGGCATCGCCACCGGCGACATGGGCATCGGCCGCGACGGCAAGCCGAAGGATTCCTTTACCCGAGGCATGGAATTGCTCGGCAAGTACACGCTGTTCGCCGAAGGCGCCCGCGGCAGCCTGACCAAGCAGCTGATCGCGAAGTTCGCCCTGGACTCCAAGAGCGAGCCGGCGAAGTTCGGCATCGGCCTCAAGGAAGTCTGGCAGATCGATCCCGCCAAGCACCAGAAGGGCATGATCCAGCATTCCTTCGGCTGGCCGCTCGACCTGAAGACCGGCGGCGGCTCGTTCCTCTATCATTACGACGACAATCTCGTCGCCGTCGGCTTCGTCGTGCATCTCAATTACGACGACCCGTATCTATCGCCGTTCGACGAGTTCCAGCGCTTCAAGACCCATCCGTCGATCCGCGGCACCTTCGAGGGCGCCAAGCGGCTCGCTTACGGCGCACGCGCCATCACTGAGGGCGGCTACCAGTCGGTGCCAAAACTCAGCTTCCCCGGCGGTGCGCTGATCGGTTGCGCGGCTGGCTTCGTCAACGTGCCGCGTATCAAGGGCGTGCACAATGCGATGGGTACCGGCATGCTTGCCGCCGAGCATGTGGCGGCTGCGCTCGCCGCCGATCGCGCCAATGACGAGATCGTCGACTATGAGAACGCGTGGCGTTCGTCGTCGGTCGGCAAGGACCTGTTCCTGGTCCGCAACGTCAAGCCACTGTGGTCGAAATTCGGCACCGTGATCGGCGTTGCCCTCGGCGGCTTCGACATGTGGTGCAACACGCTGTTCGGCGGCTCGCTGTTCGGCACACAGTCGCACGCCAAGCCCGATCGCTCCACGCTCGATCCGGCCAAGAGCCACGCGCCGAAGAATTACCCGAAGCCGGACGGCAAGATCTCGTTCGACAAGCTGTCGTCAGTATTCCTATCCAACACCAATCATGAGGAAGACCAGCCGGTCCATCTTCGGGTTGCCGACATGAACCTCCAGAAGATGTCCGAGCATGATGTGTTCGCAGGTCCGTCGAATCGCTATTGCCCGGCCGGCGTCTATGAGTGGGTGGAGGAGGGCGCGAGCCCCCGTTACCAGATCAACGCCCAGAACTGCGTCCACTGCAAAACTTGCGACGTGAAGGACCCTAACGGCAACATCACCTGGGTTCCCCCGGAGGGCGGCGGCGGGCCGAACTACGAGGCGATGTAAGGGCGTCTCGCGTCACGAAAGGTGATGGTTGCGCACGTTCGCGTGAGATCAGGGGCACAGCAGGCGCCCCCGGCCACGATAAGGCCATACTAGCATCGTCTTGGGGCGCTCTTGACCGATTTGGGGCGTGCGGAGGGGATCGTCCGGTCCGAATCCTTGCGGTGAAGCGCCAAAAGCGGCATTGTCCGGCCCTGACGGTTCCGGGTCCCGTGTCGCCGGCCGCGTTCGCATGCGAGACGGCCTTTTGCTTCAAACCCAGGCACTACCAACTCAAGGCGAGCCCTGATGTTTTCAAATCGTTTCAACCGCTGGACTGTTGCCGCCATCGCCCTCATGGGCACAGCGATCGCGACGGTCCCCGGCGCGGTCCAGGCGCAGACGCCGGATCATCCGTCCGACACGGCGGCGCAGTTTCCGACCCGAAACGATCTGAAGTCGCTGACCACGTCCGGCAGCTATCTCGCCGCCCGCCATGCCAGCGTCGAGCGTGACGCGACCTCGGCCGCTGCCTTCTACCGCTCCGCGCTGCGCACCGACCCCAAGAACAACGAGCTGCTCGACCGCGCCTTCATCTCCTCGGTTGCCGACGGCGACATCGATGAAGCGGTCAAGCTCGCCGAACGCATTCTCACCATCGACAAGACCAATCGCGTCGCGCGCCTCGTGGTCGGCGTTCACGATCTGAAGCTGAAGAAATATCCGAGCGCGCAAAGCAACATCAACCAGTCGATCCGCGGACCGATCACCGATCTGGTCGCAACCCTGTTGTCAGGCTGGGCGGCCTATGGCGCCGGCGATGCCAAAGGCGCTGTCGCCAACATCGACAAGCTGGCGGGTCCCGAATGGTATCCGCTGTTCAAGGATCTCCACGCCGGCTTGATCCTCGAGCTCGCCGGCAAGGAAAAGGACGCCGGCACCCGATTCGAGCGCGCCTACAAGCTCGACGATTCCATGCTGCGCATCACCGAGGCCTATGGCCGCTGGCTGTCGCGCAACAAGGACGCGGCCTCGGCAACCGCCGTTTATGAGGCTTTCGACAAGAAGCTCGCGCGCCATCCGCTGATCGTGGAAGGCCTGCGCGACACCAAGGCCGGCAAGAAGATGCCGCCGCTGGTTGATTCCGCACAGGCGGGCGCGGCCGAGGCTCTCTACGGCATCGGCGCCACGCTGACCCGCCGCGGCGGCGAGGAGCTTGCGCTGGTCTATCTCCAGCTCTCGCTCTACCTCCAGCCCACTCACCCGCTGGCCCTGCTCTCGCTCGCAGATCTCTATGAATCGGTGAAGCGGCCGCAGATGGCGATCAAGGTCTATGAGCGCGTGCCGTCGTCGTCGCCCTTGAAGCGCAATGCCCAGATCCAGCTCGCCGTCGATCTCGATTCAGCCGACCGCACCGATGAGGCCATCAAGATCCTCAAGGGCGTGGTGAGCGAGGATTCCAAAGACCTCGAAGCCATCATGGCGCTCGGCAATCTCGAGCGCGGCCGCAAGAAGTTCGGCGACTGCGGTGCGACCTATTCGCAAGGCATCGACGTGCTGCCGGCCGGAAACGACAAGGCCAACAGCGTCTGGTACTATTATCGTGGCATCTGCGAGGAGCGCTCCAAGGAATGGGGCAAGGCCGAAGCCGACATGAAGAAGGCGCTCGAGCTCCAGCCCGACCAGCCGCATGTCCTCAACTATCTCGGCTATTCCTGGATCGACCAGGGCGTGAACCTCGACGAGGGCATGAAGATGATCAAGCGCGCCGTCGAGCAGCGTCCCGACGACGGCTACATCGTCGACTCCCTCGGCTGGGCCTATTACCGCATCGGCAATTACGAGGAAGCGGTGAAGAACCTCGAGCGCGCGATCGACCTCAAGCCCGAGGATCCCACCATCAACGACCATCTTGGCGATGCTTATTGGCGCGTCGGGCGCACGCTGGAGGCAAAATTCCAGTGGGCGCACGCCCGCGATCTCAAGCCCGAGCCGGATGATCTGCCGAAGATCGAGGCCAAGATCGCGAATGGCATAGCGGACGATAATTCGAACTCTTCGGCCGCGCAGGCGGACAAGAAGAAGGACGATGGCAAGGGCGGCTAATTCTGAGTGCGTTTTGGGGTTGATCGCCAATGCCGGCGTTGATTGAAGAGGGGCGCGCGAAGGTCAATTTGAGCCTTCGCGTGGTCGGCCGTCGTGCCGACGGCTATCATGATCTCGAAAGCGTGGTCGCGTTCGCCGATTGCGCCGACCGGCTCACGCTGGAGCCGGGTGGCGAGCTGAAGCTCACCGCCACCGGTCCGCTCGCTGGCGCATGCGGTGACACCAACGACAATCTCGTGTTCAAGGCGGCTAAGCTATTGGCTGAAGCTGTGCCGAATTTGAAGCTCGGTGCGTTCGCGCTCGACAAGGTGTTACCGGTCGCAGCCGGCATTGGCGGCGGCTCGGCCGACGCGGCGGCGGCGCTGCGGCTGCTGGCGCGTCTCAACAACCTCCCGCTCGATGACGCCCGCCTTCAGAAGGTGGCGCTGGCCACCGGCGCCGACGTGCCGGTGTGTCTCTTCTCGCGCGCCTGCGACATGACCGGCGTCGGCGAGCAGCTGTTGCCGCTGGCGCTGCCGCGCATGCCCTGCGTCATGGTCAATCCGCGCGTGCCGGTCGCGACCAAGGACGTGTTCCAGGCGCTGGGTCTGCGCAATGGCGAGCTCTTGGTCGGGGCCACCTCCGTCCTCGATGCTCCTGCTTGGCCGGAAGAGGGCGGGTCGATTGCCGACTGGGTCGATGTTCTCGAGACCGTGGCCAACGACCTCGAAGCGCCTGCCATGCGGATCGAGCCTGTGATCGGCGAGGTGCTAACAGCCTTGCGTGACTCCGCCGGCGTCAAGCTCGCTCGGATGTCAGGTTCGGGTGCGACGTGCTTTGCGATTTATGGTGCGCCGGCTGAGGCGCATGCCGCCGCCGAAAAGATCCGGCGCGATCACCCCGGCTGGTGGGTGCATGCGGGGACGTTGAGCTAGGCGCCTCTGTCCGCGAGCCCCAGAAACAGCCGGATTGCATCTAACACTTCTTGCGGCTTGTCATGCTGCAGCCAGTGTCCGGCGCCAGAGATGGTCTCGACGCGCGCCTGCGGGAAATAGCGCTCCAGGCCTGCCGCCCGGGCGCCGGCCAGAAAGCTTTCACCTGCATTGAGCAGCAGCGTCGGGCAGGCGATGCGCGACCACAGCGCGACATGATCGTCCGGCCAGAGCCGGTGCGGCGCGGAGGCGCGCTGGTAGGGGTCGAACTTCCAGCTATAAGTGCCATCCTCGTTTCGGCGCGCGCCGTGCGTGGCGAGGTGCAGCGCGAGGTCGCGGGACAGCCGCTTGTTGTGAAGCACCATCTGCGCGGCGGCGTCATCGAGGGTCGGATAGCGGCGCGGCGTGCGGTCGTGTAGCTTGTCGAGTTGTGCGACCCATTTGCTGATGCGCTCATGAGTCGGCGGCTTTGGTGAATCCGGCAACATTGTCACGCCGTCGAGGACGACCAGCCTCGTGACCTGCTCCGGGAATGATCCTGAAAAGATCAGGCTCACCATTCCGCCCATCGAATGGCCGATGAGAGTCACTTGAGGCGCTGCGATGGCACGGACGAGCTGGGCGAGATCGTACACATATTCCGTCAGGGCGTAGCTGCCGCCCTTGGTCCAGTCGGAATCGCCGTGACCGCGGAGGTCGGGCGCGAGCACGTGAAAATACGGCTGCAACGCGCGGGCGATGACGTCCCAGCTCCGGCAATGATCGCGGCCGCCATGAACGAGGATGAGGACCGGCGCGCCATCATTGCCCCAGTCGGCATAATGCAGCCGCAGGCCGTGGGACTCATAGAAGCGGCTCTCCGGGACGAGCATTGTGCGGCGATCCTCTTCGGTGCGCGGTCAAGACGACAGTCAGATCGGAGTAGCCTGCCGCCGGCCATTCCACAAGCGAGGTGCTGGTCATGCGCGCTTCGGAGCCGGGCCGGTGCGAGAGGCCGGCGGCTGCGTGGCGCGGCAGCGTTGTCGAGCCTTGAGCAGCTTCGCCGCGCGACAGCGACGCATGGCGCGCGACAACGACCTTGGCAGGAGATGATAACGCGACCAGGACATCATCTTCATCGAACCCTCCATCGCAGCATCAATGGGTGGGCTCTCGGCGATGCTCCGTTCGAAACGCGCGCGTTACATCTCGGCAAGTCATTACAAGTTGGAAAGCGTGCCGGGCCTGATGCGACACATATCATCCGCGTGCGTTGGCCAGAGACCAGCGCAAGGCTTGTTAATCAACGCAGGCGTGTTCATCGGCGTTAAACCTTCGTAACGCACCGAACGCGTTCGTCGTTCGTCGCCTCCAACAGATGTTAGGAGGTGAAATCATGAAACTTGTCTCCGCGTTTGTTGGCCTCGCCGCACTTGGCGGCGTCGCTTTGTCCAGCGGGGCCGCATCGGCTCAGCCGATCGACGTCCCCAGTGCGTCAGGCGTCGTTCCTTCCGGCTATATCTGCAACGAATGGGGCCATTGCTGGCACCGCCACTATGACGGCGGCGGCTATTATCACCCGCATTATTGGGGTGGTTACGGCTGGCACCACCGTCATTGGGCCGGCGGCTATGGCTGGCATCATTGGCACCACTGGCATCAGTGGTAAGCGCTGAGAAAGGGGCTTCGGCCCCTTTCTTCTTTGGCGGATTGCAAGTGCTCTCGTCTAGCTCATTCGGCGGAAGATCACGCTGGCATTGACCCCGCCGAAGCCGAAACCGTTGGAGATAGCGTGCTGCATCGCCATCGGCCGCGCTGCGCCTGAGACGATGTCGATGCCATCAGCGCCGGGATCGGGATTCTGAAAATTGAGCGTCGGTGGCGCGATCTGGTCGCGCAGCGCCAGCACAGTGAAGATCGCTTCGAGGCCGCCGGCGGCGCCGAGCAGGTGGCCGGTGGCCGATTTTGTTGCGCTCACCGCGATGCCACGGTTGCGGCCAAACAGCGCGGCGATGGCGCCAAGCTCGCTCTCGTCGCCGGCCGGTGTTGACGTCGCATGCGCGTTGAGGTGCTGCAAATCCGCGGGCGCAAGGTTCGCCTGCCGCAGCGCGATCTCCATGGCACGGCGGGCGCCGTCGCCGTCGGGCGGGCCTGACGTCATGTGATAGGCGTCGGCCGTGGTGCCGTATCCGACGATCTCTGCGATCGGCGTGGCGCCTCGTGCGAGCGCGTGCTCCAGCTCCTCAATCACCAGCATGCCGGCTCCCTCGCCCATGACAAAACCGTCGCGGTCGCGATCGAACGGGCGCGAGGCGCATGCTGGCTCGTCGTTGAAGGAGCTCGACAGCGCGCGTGCCGCGGCGAAGCCGCCGAGGCTGACGAGATCGATGCAGGCCTCAGAGCCGCCGCAGATCGCGATGTCAGCCTCGCCGGCGCGGATCATGCGCGCGGCATCGCCGATCGCCTGGACGCCGGCGGCGCAGGCCGTGACCGGCGTCCCCAGCGGTCCCCTGTAGCCGTATTTGATCGAGACGTGACCGGCGGCGAGATTGGCGAGGAACGAGGGAATCGTGAACGGCGATAGCCGGCGCGGGCCGCGCTGGTCGGTGATACGCACCGCTTCCACCATCGCCGGGAAACCGCCGACGCCGGAGGCGATGATCGTCGCTGTGCGTTCCAGCGGCGCCACATCCTGCGGTGTCCATTTGGCCTGTGCGATCGCCTCTGCGGCGGCGAGCAGCGCAAACAGGATGAAGCGGTCCATCTTGCGCTGATCTTTTGGCGGGGCCGCCTCGGCCGGGTCAAATCCTCCTTCCGCATCCGCGGCCTTCTCAGGCACGAGGCCGCCAACGCGCGCGGGCAGCGCCTGCGACCATTCGGGCAGGGGGCGCAGTCCGCTCTGGCCCGCGAGCAGCCGGCGCCAGGACAGTTCGACACCACAGCCGAGCGGCGACACCGCACCCATTCCCGTCACGACAATACGACGCATGTCAGTCTCCAGCCGGCGCAACCGCCGGGTTCATGGCCTTGAGCAAGGCGAGCCGCCGGCGCATCAAGCGGCTCGCGCCGGGACCTGCGATCACGACTGCATTGGTGAGCGTGATCGGCCGCATGTCGGCGGCATCGACCACGACCGGATCGAGCGGGCGACGATCGTCCCGGTTCGCCAGCAGGATGGCTTCGCCCTTCGGCGCGAGATGCTTGTTGCCCCAGGCGAGCAGCGTCGCGATGACGGGGAAGAAATCCCGCGCCTTCTCTGTCAGCACATATTCGTGACGCGGCGGCCTCTCATGATAGCGGCGGCGTACGAACATGCCGGTCTTGGTGAGATGGGACAGGCGCCGCGACAGGATGTTCGGGGCGATGCCGAGATTGCGCTCGAACTCGTCAAACCGAGTGGAGCCCTGAAACGCATCCCGCAGGATCAAAATGCTCCACCATTCACCAACCGTTTCCACGGCGCGGCCGACCGGGCATTCCAGGATGGAGGAGGATTTGGGCTGCATGGCGGGGAAGCTAGGCAAGTTACTTGCAAAATGCAAGTCACTGGACAGGCAGCAGCGGGACGGGTGGAGCGGGCCACGAGATCGCGAAGTCAATGCTGTGACTTGAAGTGGTAGTTATTGGACGATGGCTGGGCGCCATCTTCCGTCATTGCGAGCGCAGCGAAGCGATCCAGGATCTTGCCGCGGGGACAGACTGGATTGTTTCGCTGCGCTCGCAATGATGTTGTGGAAGCCGCGAGCGCGTACGCGTCACCGTCACCCTGAGGCGCTTGTCGAGCCTCAGGATGACGGGACTATCAGCGGTGCGGAATCGGAAAAGGACGTTGGCCGGCGCGACTAGTGCGACCGTGCCAAACAGAACGCCACGACCTGCTCCAGCGCGCTCTTCATCGGCGAGGACGGGAACAGCGCGAGCGCGTCGACCGCCATGGCGCCGTAGTGGTGGGCGCGGCTGATTGTGTCCTCGAGCGCACGGTGCTTGTTCATCAGGCCGAGGGCGTGATCGAGATCGGTGTCGCCGATCTCGCCGCGCTCCAGCGCCCGAATCCAGAAGGCTCGCTCGGTGTCGTTGCCGCGGCGAAACGCGAGAACCACCGGCAGGGTGATCTTGCCTTCGCGGAAGTCGTCGCCGGTATTTTTGCCGAGTTTTGCGCTCTTTCCGCCATAATCGAGCACGTCGTCGACGAGCTGGAAGGCGATGCCGAGGTTCATGCCGACCGAACGGCAGGCGGTCTGCTCCGCCTTCGGGCGGTTGGCGATCACGGGGCCGACCTCGCAGGCAGCCGCGAACAGCTCGGCGGTCTTGCCGCGGATCACGGCGAGATATTCGTCCTCCGTGGTCGCGGTGTTCTTGGCGGCGGCAAGCTGCATCACCTCGCCCTCGGCGATGGTGGCGGCGGCCGCCGAAAGAATATCGAGGGCGCGGAGCGAGCCGACCTCGACCATCATGCGGAAGGCTTGGCCGAGCAGGAAGTCACCGACCAGCACGCTCGCCTCATTGCCCCACAGCATGCGCGCCGACAGCTTGCCGCGGCGCATCTCGCTCTCGTCGACGACGTCGTCGTGGAGCAGGGTTGCGGTGTGCATGAACTCGACGGACGCGGCGAGCTTGATGTGGCCGTCGCCGGTGTAGCCGGCGAGGTTGGCCATGGCGAGCGTCAGCATCGGCCGCAGGCGCTTGCCCCCGGACGAGATCAGATGGTTGGCGACCTCCGGGATCATGGTCACCTCGGAGCCGGTCCGCGACAGGATCGTGGCGTTGACGCGCTCCATGTCACCGGCGACAAGGGCAACCAGCTCTTCGATCGACGCGCCGGGAGTTTCGAAAGGTACGATGACGGCCACGCCGGTCTCCAATATTTGCCCCGGAAGGGCTATTCTGATGGAAAGACAATAGAAACTGGACGGGGATGCGGCAAGGGCTGTGGAACCATTGACATTGCCGCTTATCCCCCGTCAGGCAGGAGGCCTGTGTTTTGCGTGAACTGGTTCGGACCAACGATATCGTGCTGGTGTCGGCGATTGGCGCCCTGCTCGACGGCGCCAACATCCATCATCTGGTGCTGGACCAGAACATGAGCATCATCGAGGGCTCGCTCGGCATTTTGCCGCGACGGATCCTGGTCCATGAGGACGATGCCCTGGAGGCCCGGCAGCTGCTCACCGAGGCCGGCCTCAGCCACGAATTGCGCGGCGATGATTGAGGCCTTGCATGAGTGAAGTCTTGGATGAGTGAGGTCTTGGCAGATATCACCGAGGACGCCTTTCTCGGCGGGCAGTTGCTCCTGAAGCAGAAGCGGTCCGGCCATCGCGCCGGGCACGACGCCATTCTGCTTGCGGCGGCGACGGAGGCCAGGGGAGGCGATCGTGTGGTTGATCTCGGCGCCGGTATCGGCACGGCCGGACTGGCGCTCGCCCGGCGCGTCGCCGGGATCAGTCTCAGTCTGGTCGAGATCGATCCGGAGCTGGCCGAGCTTGCGCGCGCCAATGCGGCGGCGAATGCGATTGCCGCGGAAGCGATTGTGCTCGACGTCACGGCCGATGCGCAGGCCTTCGCCGCACATGGGCTCGTGCCCGACAGTGTCGATAGCGTCTTGATGAACCCGCCCTTCAACGATCCCGCACGGCATCGCGGCTCGCCGGATCAGGCGCGTCAGATCGCACATGTCGCAACGGACGACACGCTGGATGCCTGGGTGCATGCGGCCCGTCGTATCCTTAGATCGAACGGTGTGCTCACCTTGATCTGGCGTGCGGATGGGATAGCAGAGGTTTTGGCAGCGCTGTCACGCGGATTCGGCAGCCTGTCGATCTTGCCGGTTCACGGCGAGGCGGGGCGACCTGCGATCCGGGTGCTGGTGCGCGCGGTCAAAGGCGGCCGGGCACCGACGCGATTACTGCCGGGTCTCGTGCTCAATGACGAGTCACGCGTGCCTAAAAAAGAGGTCAGGAATATCCTGGAGGGGAGGGCGGTCTTGCAGTTGGCGGAGCCGTAACGGCTTACTGCGGAAGCGATTCCGACTGCTGTTCTTGTGGGGACGTGAAGCGAATAGCCGCGAAAAGGGCACCGATCAGCATCAACAGCAGATAGATCTTCATGGCATTTCCTCCGCTGCTTCATTGCAGCTTCCCAACGAGGAATCTGCAAAACACGTTCCAGCAAGTTTCAATGACAGTCGCGTGATAAGAATTGGTTAATCAGAGGTAACGGCATGGCCGAACAATTGAACGATCCCGCAGGTTCCGGCTTGGTCGACAAGCTGTTGCAATATCTGCCGGCGCGCTTCCGCCCCGGCACGGCGGTGGTGCCGGTGGTGCGGCTGTCGGGCGTGATCGGCGCGGTGACGCCGCTCCGCCCGGGCATGTCGCTCGCGGGCGTCGCGCGGGTGCTGGAGCGCGCGTTCTCGGTCCGCAATGCCAAGGCAGTGGCACTGGTGATCAACTCGCCCGGCGGCTCGCCGGTGCAGTCGCGGCAGATCTATCTGCGCATCAAGCAGCTCGCGGCGGAGAAGAAGCTGCCGGTGCTGGTGTTCGTGGAGGACGTCGCGGCCTCCGGCGGCTACATGATCGCATGCGCGGGCGACGAGATCTTCTGCGATCCGTCCTCGATCCTCGGCTCGATCGGCGTGGTCGGCGGCAGCTTTGGTTTCCAGGAGGCGATCAAGCGGCTCGGCATCGAGCGGCGCCTCTACACGGCCGGCGCGCACAAGGCGATGCTCGATCCGTTCCTGCCCGAAAACCCCGACGATGTCGCGAAGCTGAAGGCGCTCCAGCGCGAAATCCACCAGATCTTCATCGCGCTGGTGAAGGAAAGCCGCGGGACCCGGCTGAAGGGGGCCGACGACACCCTGTTCACCGGCGAGTACTGGGCCGGCGAGAGCTCGATCGCCCTGGGCTTGGCCGACGGCATCGGCGATCTCCGCTCGACTCTTCGTGCCCGCTTTGGCGAGAAGGTTCTCACCCCTGTGATCGCCCAGCCGACCGGGCTGCTCTCCGGCCTTTTGGGGCGGAAATCGCCCGGCGCAGGCCGGCTTTCGGCCATGGAATCAATGGCCGGGCTGCCGGACGATCTGATCTCGGCGGTTGAAACCCGCGCGATTTGGGCAAAATTCGGGTTCTAGGTGAAAGCCCTCCCGCGCCATTTGGTCCGGGCCGAGCCAATTGCGGCGCGGCCCGGTCTGCGCAAGAATGCGCGTGGGGGCTGAGCATTGAACAAGGATCGACCGATGCCGCCGTTCGTTGCATTCGCGGGCGTCCTGGGCGGGCTTGCCGTGGTCCGCTGGGCGTACAAGACCGCACTCCGGATCAACCAGGAGCTGGAGGAGATGCGCCTCTCGCGCGTCGCCGAGGCCGCCCATATGGGCACCATCCCGACGCTGAAGCGTGACCCCGTGACCGGAGCTTACCGACCGGGCTAGCACTCTCTCCGCACGCACGGTGCGCTCCCTCTCCCGCTTGCGGGGGAGGGTTGGGGAGGGAGTGTCTCCGGCAGGCGAGACTGCCGCAGAGGACAGAGCCCTCACCCGTCGCTCTCGGGACAATGCTTCGCATCGCCCAGCGAGCGCCGACCTCTCCCGCAAGTGGAAGAGGTAAGAAGCGCCCCTTTGCCTTGATTCCCACCCCCGCCGTCGATACGGTCCCGCGCGATTCAAAACCCCCGCGAGAGCCTGATCTGACGATGGACGCCTCATTGCCCGCCCATATGCGCCCGGAACGCTCGTTCCAGGGTTTTATCCTCGCGCTCCAGCGGTTCTGGGCCGAGCAGGGTTGCGTGATTTTGCAGCCTTACGACATGGAGATGGGCGCGGGTACCTTCCATCCGGCGACCACGCTGCGCGCGCTTGGCCCGAAGCCGTGGAACGCCGCCTATGTGCAGCCCTCGCGCCGGCCCAAGGACGGCCGCTACGGCGAGAATCCGAACCGGATGCAGCACTACTACCAGTTCCAGGTGATCATGAAGCCGTCGCCGCCGAACCTTCAGGAGTTGTATCTGAAGTCGCTCGCCGCGATCGGCATCGACTCGGCCATCCACGACATTCGCTTCGTCGAGGACGATTGGGAGAGCCCGACGCTGGGCGCCTGGGGCCTCGGCTGGGAATGCTGGTGTGATGGCATGGAAGTCAGCCAGTTCACCTATTTCCAGCAGGTCGCCGGCGTCGAATGCGCGCCGGTCGCGGGCGAGCTCACCTATGGGCTCGAGCGGCTCGCGATGTATGTGCAGGGCGTCGATCGCGTCTACGATCTCAACTTCAACGGCCGCGACGGTGACGCCAAGGTCACCTATGGCGATGTGTTCCTCCAGGCCGAACGCGAATATTCGCGGCACAATTTTGAATATGCCGACACCACGATGCTGTTCGAGCAGTTCAAGATGGCGGAAGCGGCCTGCAAGAAATATCTCGACTTGGGCTGGAAGGACGGCAAGCGCGAGGCGCATCTGATGGCGCTGCCGGCCTATGACCAGTGCATCAAGGCGAGCCATGTCTTCAACCTGCTGGATGCGCGCGGCGTGATCTCGGTGACGGAGCGGCAGAGCTATATTTTGCGCGTGCGTGAACTGGCCAAAGCCTGCGGCGAAGCCTGGGTGCACACCGAAGCCGGTGGAGCAGCCTGATGCCCGAATTGTTGCTGGAACTGTTTTCCGAAGAAATCCCCGCGCGGATGCAGGCCAAGGCGGCCGAGGATCTGCGCCGCATGGTCACCGACAAGCTCGTCGCCGAGGGCCTCGTCTATGAGGGCGCGAAAGCGTTCGCGACGCCGCGCCGCCTCGCGCTGACCGTGCACGGCATTCCTGCGCGCCAGCCTGATCTGAAGACCGAACGCCGCGGGCCGAAAATCGGCGCGGCCGATGCGGCCGTTCAGGGCTTTCTGAAAGCGACAGGTTTGCAATCGCTGGATGAGGCCAAGATTCAGCGCGATCCGAAGGGTGACTTCTACATCGCGCTGATCGAGAAGCCCGGCCGCGACGCGATCGAGGTGCTCGCCGAGATTCTGCCGGTGATCATCCGCACCTTCCCCTGGCCGAAATCGATGCGCTGGGGCGTGCGCTCGGGCAAGCCTGGCTCGCTCAACTGGGTGCGTCCGTTGCACGCGATCACCGCGACCTTCGGGATCGAGACCGAAGAGCCTGACGTCGTGAAGTTCTCGATCGACGGCATCGAGACCGGACAGACCACCTACGGTCATCGTTTCATGGCGCCTGCCGCGATCAATGTGCGTCGCTTCGAGGACTACGAAGCCAAGCTCAAGGCCGCCAAAGTCATTCTCGATCCGCAAGCGCGCAAGGACATCATCCTCGCAGACGCCAAGGAGCTGGCGTTCGCGCAGGGACTTGAGCTGGTCGAGGATCAGGCGTTGCTGGACGAGGTGTCGGGCCTCGTCGAATGGCCGGTCGTCATGATGGGATCGTTCGAGAAGGAATATCTCGCGATCCCGGAAGAGGTGATCCGCGCCACCATCCGCAACAACCAGAAGTGCTTTGTTGTCAGGGATCCCAAGACGGGCAAGCTGACCAACAAGTTCGTGCTCACCGCGAATATCGAGGCGCCGGACGGTGGCAAGACCATCGTCGCCGGCAACGAGCGCGTCATCCGCCCCCGCCTGTCGGATGCGAAGTTCTTCTACGAGACGGACCTGAAGACGAAGCTCGAGGATCGTCTGCCGAAGTTCGAGCAGATCGTGTTCCACGAGAAGCTCGGCACGCAAGCTGAGCGCATCAAGCGAATCGAACGGCTTGCCGCCGAGATCGCGCCGCTGGTTGGCGCTGATGTTGCCAAGACGGCCCGTGCTGCGCATCTGGCCAAAGCAGATTTGCTGACCGAAGTCGTTGGTGAATTCCCGGAAGTGCAGGGCCTTATGGGCAAGTACTACGCGCTGGCCCAGGGCGAAGATGCTTCGGTCGCTGCAACCTGCGAGGAGCACTACAAGCCGCAAGGCCCCGCCGATCGCGTGCCGACCGAGCCGGTGAGCGTTGCGGTGGCGCTCGCCGACAAAATCGATACGCTTGCTGGTTTCTGGGCGATCGACGAAAAGCCGACGGGATCGAAGGACCCGTACGCGCTGCGTCGTGCGGCGCTGGGCGTGATCCGGCTGATCGCCGAGAACACGTTGCGTTTGTCGCTCACAAAATTAGCTGCGTCCGGGCTCGCCGGCTTGTCGGTAAAGCCGGCCGATGCGCAGAAGATTCCGAGCGACCTGCTCGCCTTCTTCGCCGATCGCCTGAAAGTGCAGCTTCGCGAGCAGGGCGCGCGGCACGATCTCGTCGACGCCGTGTTTGCGCTCGGTGGCCAGGATGATCTGCTGATGATCGTTCGCCGCGTCGAGGCGCTCGGCAAATTCCTCGAGTCTGACGACGGTAAGAACCTGCTCGCCGGCATCAAGCGCGCGAGCAACATCCTTGGCATCGAGGAGAAGAAGGACAAGCGCACGTTCGACGGCGCGCCTGATTCTGGGCTCTACGGCTTGGGCGAGGAGAAGGCGTTAGCCAAGGCGATCGGCGAAGTGAAGGCGGAAGCCAGTGCCGCCGTCGCCAAGGAAGATTTTGCCGCCGCCATGAGCGCGATGGCAAAGCTGCGTCCGCCGGTCGATGCCTTCTTCGAAAAAGTCCGCGTCAATGACGACGACCCGAAGGTGCGCGAGAATCGCCTGAAGCTGCTCAACGAAATCCGCAGCGCCACGCGCGCGGTCGCGGATTTCTCGAAGATCCAGGACTGATCTCGCAAAAAAGCCCCGCCCGGCGGGGGGAAGACCGGGCGGGGCCTGATGTCCGATTTTACGCTGCTCGCGCCAGTCCGATGTGGCGCGCCGGACATCGAGTTGTGCAGAGCGTTTTCGAGCGAAGCGGGTACCGGTCCGCGCGAAGCAGACGCGTCCAAACAAAGGTCTATTCGACCACCTCGACGATACGCCGCGAGCGCGGTTCGACCAGCACGGTCGCGCCGTTCACGACGGTGTAGCGATAGGTGGTGGCGCCGAAACGTTGCGGCACGTCATAATAGGTGACGCCGGTCTCGGGTAAGGTGGAACCGACCACCACACGATCCGGAATGCTGAAAGCAGGCACACGTTGTTCGACGACATAGTCGCGGAAGGCGGGCCGTTGTTCGACGGCGATGGTCGGACCGCTGTCGACGACGACGGGCGCGCGCCCAACCGTGACGCTGGATTGCGCAGAGGCTGCGATCGGCGTGCCGAGCGCGACGCCAAGCGCTGCGAGGGCGAGAATCCTGTTCCGCATGGGCAACTCCTTCGAAAGTGATTTCAGCCGGCGCCAGTGGCGCGACTGTTTGCCAATGCTGCGCCGTGCGCGATGTTCCGAAAAAGCCCTGCCGCATACGCGGCAATTTCGGGCGGTTTTCGTGAAGGGGGGAACTCGTGCGGCCTCAGTGCGTCTCTACCCGCGGAACCCGGTCCGCTATGATCCGCCCGCGATTCGCCTCACGCCACAGGAACACTTTTCATGCATCTCACCGTCGCTCACATTTCTCCGATCCTGTCGCTGATCGCGGGTGTGCTCATCCTGATCACGCCGCGCCTTCTCAACCTGATCGTCGCGATCTTTCTCATCATCAATGGTGCTATCGGGCTCGGATTGTTGAGGTGGCTCCATCTCTAGGCCTTGATTTTCCGGAACTCTGCGACTTGCGCGGGCCTGCCCAAAGTGGTGTAAGGCCCGCAACTCCCGTCCCTCTCGAAGGTTGTGTGCAAGCTATGGCCAAAGCCGCCTCGAAGCCTAAGAAACTCCCAGCGAAATCAAAGCCTTCCGCCAAGGCGAAGGCCGCGCCGGCGGCCCGCAAGGCGCTCTCCAAGAGCGCCGCAAAGCCGGTTGCCAAGCCGGCAGCGAAGCCGGCTTCGAAGGCTGTGACCAAGTCGGCCGCGCCGAAGGTTGCGGCAAAGGTCGCTGTGAAGGCGTCGGCCCCGGCCAAAGCACCACCGGCTGCGGTCAAGGCCGGCAAGTGGGTCTTCACGTTCGGTGACGGCAAAGCCGAGGGCAAAGCCGAGATGCGCGACCTGCTCGGCGGCAAGGGCGCCAACCTTGCCGAGATGGCCAATCTCGGCCTGCCGGTACCTCCGGGCTTCACCATCCCGACCACGGTCTGCACGTATTTCTACGCGCACGACAAGTCCTATCCGAAGGAATTGCAGTCGCAGGTTGAGAAGGCGCTCGACTATGTCGGCAAGTTGACCGGCAAGGTGTTCGGCGACACCAAGAATCCGCTGCTCGTCTCGGTGCGCTCCGGCGGGCGCGCCTCGATGCCGGGCATGATGGACACCGTGCTCAATCTAGGTCTCAACGACGAGACCGTCGAAGCGCTGTCGAAACTGTCGGGCGATCGTCGTTTCGCTTATGACAGCTATCGCCGCTTCATCACCATGTATTCCGACGTGGTGCTCGGCTTCGAGCATCATCACTTCGAAGAGATCCTCGACACCTTCAAGGACAACCAGGGGTACACGCTCGACACCGACCTCACCGCCGAGGACTGGGTCGACCTGGTCGGCAAGTACAAGGACGCGGTCGCGCGCGAGACCGGCAAGGATTTCCCGCAGGATCCGCATGACCAGCTTTGGGGCGCGGTCGGCGCGGTGTTTTCATCCTGGATGAATGCGCGCGCGGTGACCTACCGCAAGCTGCACGACATTCCGGAATCCTGGGGCACCGCGGTCAACGTGCAGGCCATGGTGTTCGGCAACATGGGCGAGACGTCGGCGACCGGCGTCGCCTTCACGCGCAACCCCTCGACCGGCGAGAGCAAGCTCTACGGCGAGTTCCTGATCAACGCACAGGGCGAGGACGTGGTGGCGGGCATCCGCACGCCGCAGGACATCACCGAGGATGCGCGGAAAGAGTCGGGCTCCGACAAGGCGTCGATGGAAGCGGCGATGCCGGAGGCCTTCAAGGAGCTGACCCGGATCTACACGCTGCTCGAGAAGCACTACCGCGACATGCAGGACATGGAGTTCACGGTCGAGCAGGGCAAGCTCTGGATGCTGCAGACCCGCGGCGGCAAGCGTACCGCGAAAGCGGCGCTGCGCATCGCGGTCGAGCTCGCCAATGAAGGCCTCATCACCAAGAAGGAAGCGGTGACGCGGATCGATCCCGCCTCGCTCGACCAGCTCTTGCATCCGACCATCGATCCCAACGCCAAACGCGACGTGATCGCCACCGGCCTGCCGGCCTCGCCGGGTGCTGCCTCCGGCGAGATCGTGTTCTCCTCGGACGAAGCGGCCAAGCTCCAGGGCGACGGACGCAAGGTCATTCTGGTCCGCATCGAGACCAGCCCCGAAGACATCCACGGCATGCACGCCGCCGAAGGCATTTTGACCACGCGCGGCGGCATGACCTCGCACGCCGCCGTGGTCGCGCGCGGCATGGGCAAGCCCTGCGTCTCCGGCTGCGGCACCATCCGCGTCGATTACGGCCGCGGCACCATGAGCATCGGTTCGCGCACCTTCAAGGCCGGCGACGTCATCACCATCGACGGCTCGCTCGGCCAGGTGCTGTCCGGCCGCATGCCGATGATCGAGCCGGAACTCTCCGGCGAATTCGGCACGCTGATGAAATGGGCCGACCAGGTCCGCAAGATCGGCGTCCGCGTCAATGGCGATACGCCGGAGGACGCTCGCACCGCGATCAAGTTCGGTGCCGAAGGCATCGGCCTCTGCCGCACCGAGCATATGTTCTTCGAGGAGACGCGCATCCGCACGGTGCGCGAGATGATTCTCTCCGAGGATGAGCAGTCGCGCCGTGCGGCGCTTGCAAAGCTGCTGCCGATGCAGCGCGCCGACTTCGTCGAGCTGTTCGAGATCATGAAGGGCCTGCCCGTCACGATCCGACTGCTTGATCCGCCGCTGCACGAGTTCCTGCCGCACACCCATGCCGAGGTCGAGGAAGTGGCGCGCGCCATGAACACCGACCCCAGGCGCCTCGCCGACCGTGCGCGCGAGCTGTCGGAGTTCAATCCGATGCTCGGTTTCCGCGGCTGCCGGATCGCGATCGCGTATCCCGAGATCGCCGAGATGCAGGCACGTGCGATCTTCGAGGCTGCGGTCGAAGCCGAGAAGCGCACCGGCAAGGCGGTGGGCCTCGAGGTGATGGTGCCGCTGATCGCGACCAAGATGGAGTTCGACCTCGTCAGGGCGCGAATCGATGCGACCGCGAAAGCGGTGATGCGCGACACCAACACCAAGCTCTCCTATCAGGTCGGCACCATGATCGAGTTGCCGCGCGCCTGTTTGCTCGCTGGCGAGATCGCGCAGAGCGCCGATTTCTTCTCGTTCGGCACCAACGACCTGACGCAGACGACCTACGGCATCAGCCGCGACGACGCCGCGAGCTTCCTCGGTCCCTACGTGTCGAAGGGCATCCTTGCGATCGATCCCTTCATCTCGCTCGACCAGGAAGGCGTTGGCGAGCTCGTCAAGATCGGCGTCGCGCGCGGCCGCAAGACACGCCCCTCGCTCAAGATGGGCATCTGCGGCGAGCACGGCGGCGATCCCGCTTCCGTCGCCTTCTGCCACGCGATCGGCCTCGACTACGTCTCCTGTTCGCCCTACCGCGTGCCAATCGCCCGCCTCGCCGCGGCGCAGGCCGCGCTCGGCAAGGCGGTTGCGAGCCAGGCGTAAGCAAGAGTAGAATTGTTGAAAGCGAAAGAGGCGGGGCAAAACCCCGCCTCTTTTATTTCAGGCGACACTCTATCCACACGTCATTGCGAGCGCAGCGCAGCAATCCGGAATCCCTCCGCGGAGACAGTCTGGATTGCTGCGCTACGCTCGCAATGACGAGGTTGTCGCGCGACGGGAACTCATCACGCGTCCCATAATGATACGTGCGCGCAAGAACTATCAGCAAGGGTTCCTTCACCATTCGCGTTGACCGGATGTTTACCGTGTCACGTGAGGACGCATTTACCAACGCACGCAATCACCACTGAAAACACCTGAGACTGCTTGAGTGTGCTCGCTGCGCAACGTCGATTAACGCCCCGGCAACCTAAATTAGATACTCACGAGAAAGATCGAATTGCACGGATGTACTGCTGCTCGATTTTTCTAGCGTAAGCCTAGCGTGAGCGTATCGATGTTTGTGTTGCGTAACCATCCGAAGGGCGCGCGGTTCGCGTCCTTCGGAATCGGTCTCTGCATCTTCGCATTGATGCCGAGAGAGACCGGTTATCAGGACATTTCCTCTCTGCTGGCCCGTCAGCCCGGCGTCGCCGAGCGTTGGCAGAAGCAGGTGTTTTCTGCTGCCTCCTCCATCCAGCTCGCCACCTATAGCTTTTCCCGACCGATCGGAACCTCGGTGCCGCAGAGCACGATGGTTCGCCTCGCGAGCCTCGATGGCCGCGACATCACCGGCACCATCACCCGCAATCCGGCGCTCCAGGCGCCGCCGCGCTACCAGGCCGCCGATTTCCCCAAGGTCGATCGCGCGCTGAAGGGCGATCGCCTCGCGACCGCGACGCCTGCCCCGGAGACGGTTGCGCCGTCCGCGGCTCCCGCGCAGCAAGATCCGGCGACCTCCAACAGCTCGGTGTTTGGCGCCAAGACCGTTCAGTTGCCGGCCGCGTTGCCGCAAGCCATGTCGCCGGAGTCCGCAGCTGCGCTCGATCCCGAGCTCCAGGAGGCGCTGCGCGCGCCGCCATTGCCGCAATATGCCAATCCGCCGAAGGCCGGCGACAATGCGTTGTCCTTTGCGGCCCAGCCGCTTGCCGCGCTGAAGCAGGCGACGCTCGCCGCGCCGCCGCGCGATCCCTTTAGCGTGAAGACCTCAAACCTGTTCTTCGGCAGTTCCTCGCTCGGCGGCAATATCGAGAGCATTGAGAGCTGGCAGCCCGGTGCCGAGCCGCTGATCGTGATGCCCGACCCTGACATGAAGCTGGCCTCGTTGTCGCCGCCGACCGAAGACATTCCCAGCGCCACCGATAGCGGCGAGAGCGTTGCGCCGAAGGGCGAGGTCAACGCTGACAATCAGCACGCCAGATCGCCGGCGGAGCGGCTGGCGCTCGACGACAAGTCACGCGCGAAGTCTGAGAAATGTCTCGCCGAAGCCGTCTACTTCGAGTCCCGCGGCGAAGCCGTGCGGGGCCAGATCGCGGTCGCGCAAGTCGTGATGAACCGCGTATTCTCCGGGAAATATCCGGACACCGTGTGCGGTGTGGTCTATCAGAACAAATATCGCCACTTCGCCTGCCAGTTCACGTTCGCCTGCGACAACAATCCCGACGTGATCCGCGAGCCCGAGATGTGGGAGCGGGCCAGGAAGATATCGAAGGCGATGCTGGACGGCCAGATCTGGTTGCCAGAGGTCGGTAAATCCACCCACTATCACGCCTATTGGGTGCGTCCGTCCTGGGTCGCCGAGATGAAGAAGATGTACAAATTCGGCGTGCACACCTTCTATCGGCCCCGCAACTGGGGCGACGGCAACGAGGAGCCGAGCTGGGGCACGCCCGCCCAGACCGCCGCGCTCTCGGCCGAGCTCGCGCAAGAAGCCAAGAGCTCCGCCGAGATGGGCGTAAGCGAGCGGCGGTAGCTTTACGTCAAGCCTCGATATCCAGCGCACAGTCGAAATTCGGCGCCGAATGTGTCAGCGCGCCTGCGGACGCATAGTCGACACCGGTCGCCGCGATCGCTGCAATCGACTCCAGCGTGACGCCGCCGGACGCCTCCAGTGCGACGCGGCCTTCGCTGAGTCTCACCGCCTCGCGTAGCGTCGCGATATCCATGTTGTCGAGCAGCACCGCCTCGGCAAGTCCGGTATCGAGCACCTCACGCAGTTGCGCCAGCGTATCCACCTCGATCTCGATCTTGACCAGATGCCCGGCATGGGCGCGGGCGCGCTCCAGCACGGGGCGGATACCGCCGGCGACCGCGATGTGATTGTCCTTGATCAGGATCGCATCGTCGAGGCCGAAGCGGTGGTTGAAGCCGCCGCCGCAGCGCACCGCGTATTTCTCCAGCGCCCGCAATCCCGGCGTCGTCTTGCGCGTGCAGCAGATGCGCATTTTTGTGCCTTCGGTTCGCGCAACGTAGTCGGCCGTCAGCGTCGCGACGCCGGACAGGCGGCCGACGAAATTCAAGGCTGTCCGCTCCGCCGTGAGAATGGCGCGCGCGGGACCTGAGATCGTCAGCACATGCTGACCGCGGGCAACCCGCGCAACGTCGCGGACATGCGCGCGCACTTCGATGTCGGGCGACAGCTTTTGCAGTGTCGCGAGCGCCAGCGGCAATCCCGCGATCACGCCGGACTGACGCGCGACCAGGATCGCTTGTGCCTTCGTGGCTTCCGGTATCGTTGCAAGCGAGGTGATGTCGCCGGCGCGGCCGAGATCCTCGTCGAGTGCGCGGTGCACGGCTTCGTCGATCGTAAGCGGGGACAGGAAGGCGTCGGGATTGAGCAGTGAGGTCGGGGTGATCATGGAAAACTCCATCAGGCGATCATGGATTGCGCTGTGCGTGGAAGTGGACGATCGGTGAGGCTTTCCGCGACCTCGCGTGCCGCCGCGAGCGTGGTCATGGTTCGCTGCGCCTGCGCTGGGTTCTCCGCCGGATGATCGGAGCGGAAATGCGCGCCGCGGCTCTCTCGCCGGTTCCATGCCGAGGCGGCCACGAGCAGGGCGGTCGTCGCCATGTTGCGAAGAGCAATGCTGGTGGTTTCACGTTCGAGCGCGGCGAACTGGCGTACGGCTTCCGCAAGTCCATCACCATCGCGGATGACGCCGACGCGCGCGCTCATCATTGCCCGCAGACGCTTCACGCTCGCTGTGTCCTGTGCGCTGGCGCGCGGTGTCACCAACGTATCGGGGTGCCGGGCAGGCGAGGGGATCGCGCCGCCGGCGATATCGTCGGCGATGCGCGCGGCATAGACGACGGCCTCGAGCAACGAATTGGATGCGAGCCGGTTCGCGCCGTGCGCACCGGTGGACGACACTTCACCGCCGGCCCAGAGCCCGTCGATCGAGCTGCGACCGCGCTCGTCCACCGTGATGCCGCCCATGTGGTAATGCGCGGCCGGCGCGATCGGGATGGCCTGCGTGGCGGGATCGATGCCGGCGGCGATGCAGCTAGCATACACGGTCGGGAATTGTTCGGCGAAGCGCGTACCCAGCGCCTCCCGGGCATCCAGGAAGGCGCCGCGGCCGGCTGCGATCTCGGCGAACACACCGCGGGCCACGATGTCGCGCGGCGCAAGCTCGGCGAGCGGATGGCTCGCGGTCATGAACCGCTCGCCATTGCCGTTGATCAGCGTCGCGCCTTCGCCGCGCAACGCCTCGGTTGCGAGCGGCGCCGGATCGCGCCCGACCATGATGGCAGTCGGGTGAAATTGCACGAATTCCGGATCGGCAATGACAGCACCGGCGTGCGCGGCGATTGCCAGGCCCGATCCGCCGGCCTCGACCGGATTGGTGGTGACGGCATAAAGATGGCCGATGCCGCCGGTGGCAAGCACAACGGCGCGGGAGGCGATCATCACTGGCCTTGCCGCAAAATTGCCGGCCTCACGCAATTGCAGACCGGTGACCGCGCCGTCCTCGGTCAGCAGTGCTTCGGCAACAAGACCCTCGATCAGGCGGATCGACGGCGTGCGGCGCACGGCATCGCTTAGCGCTGCGACGATGGCCGCGCCCGCGCCGTCGCCGCGCACGTGCACGATGCGCCGCGCCGAATGCGCAGCTTCGCGCCCCACGGCGAGGCGGCCTTCGAGATCGCGATCGAATGGCACGCCATAGGCGAGAAGGTCGTGAATCCGCTGGCTGGCCTCGCGCGCAATCCCGAGCGCGACCGCTTCATCGACGATACCGCCGCCGACCGCGATGGTGTCCGCGGCATGCGCCTCCGGGCTGTCGCCTTCGGCCACGGCGGCGGCGATGCCGCCTTGCGCCCATGCGGATGATGCGCCCTGTCCGAGTGGCGCGGCCGAGATCAGTGTCACCGGCCGCGGCGCAAGCTTGAGTGCGCAGAACAGTCCGGCAAGGCCGCCGCCGACGATGACGACATCGTCGGTCGAGCGGGTGAAGTTGTGGATGTTGTTTGTCATGGTGTTATCTCAGTTTTTCAAATTGATCATCCGCTCGACCGACCGCCGCGCACGCACCGCAAGCGTGGGATCGATTGTGACCTCGTCGCGAAGCGTCAGTAGGCTCTCCAGGATGTTGGCGAGCGTGATGCGCTTCATGTGCGGGCAGATATTGCAGGGACGCAGCATCTCCACGTCCGGCAGCTCGGCGCGCACATTGTCGGCCATCGAGCATTCCGTGATCATGACCAGTCGCCGCGGCCGCTTCTCGCGCACCCAGTTGATCATGTGCGCGGTCGAGCCGGTGAAATCGGCCTCCGCCAGCACGTCCGGCGGGCATTCGGGATGCGCGATGATCTGCACCGAGGGATCGGCGTCGCGAAACGCGCGCAGCTCGGCGCCGGTGAAGCGCTCGTGGACCTCGCAGGCGCCTTTCCAGGCGATGATCTTCACGTCGGTCTTGGAGGCGACATAGCTCGCGAGATAGCGGTCAGGCAGGAAGATCACGCTCGGCGCATTCAGGCTCTCGACCACCTGCACCGCGTTCGACGAGGTGCAGCAGATGTCGACCTCGGCCTTCACCTCCGCGGAGGTGTTGACATAGGCAACGACCGGCACGCCGGGGAATTTTTCGCGGAGCAGTCGCACGTCGGCGCCGGTGATGCTGGCGGCGAGTGAGCAGCCGGCACGCTGGTCCGGGATCAAGACCGTCTTGTCCGGGTTGAGCAGTTTCGACGTCTCCGCCATGAAGTGCACGCCACACTGCACGATGACATCGGCCTTCACCTTGGTGGCCTCGACCGCCAGCTGGAGCGAATCGCCGCCGATGTCGGCGACGCAATGAAAGATCTCCGGCGCCTGATAGTTGTGCGCGAGGATGACCGCGTTGCGCGCGCGCTTCAGCTCGTTGATCGCCTTGATGGTCGGCGCCATCAGCGGCCACTCGATCGGCGGGATCACTTGTTTGACGCGCTCGTAGAGCGGCGCGGTGGCCTGTTCGACCTCCGGCGTCCATTCGAGCGAGGGCATCGGTAATGCGGGGCCCTTTCGCGCGGGCGCGACGTGGGTGATGGTCTGCCCCTGCGGCCGATTGGCAAAATCGTCAGGGCCGTAAATTCCAGTGATCGGCATTGAAGCCTCCCGTGCATGATACTTATACTCAAATAGAGTATATATGGAGCCCGAGAAATCCGGCCGAGAGGCCGGGCACATTCCGTCGTCGCTCTAATATGCTCAATCTGAGTAGATCAGAGATAACACGCCTGGAGGGAAGCCGCTAGGTCTCCCTCCACACATTCTCGTCAAGACTTGGCATCGCGCGTCCGGCGAGGCCCTGGCGAAACGCAACGCTCCCGTGGCAGCTCTTCGGAGGACGCAATCATTTTCGACTTGGGGTTTCCATGCACTTGCATTAAACGGCTGAACAGCGGTTGCCTGTTTTCGGATCCGCCAATGGCCGAGGAGGAACAGCATGTCGACGCAGGTGAGCGAACTCGGTCCGGTCTCACGTTCTTCCAACTGGCGCACGCCGGCCGTCATCATCCTCTGTGGCTGTGCGATCGGCATGCTCGGCTTTGGCCCGCGCTCGGCGCTCGGCTTCTTCGTGCAGCCGATGAGCCACGAATTCGCCTGGGGCCGTGACGTGTTTGGCCTCGCGATCGCCTTTCAGAATTTGCTGTGGGGGCTGGGCCAGCCTCTTGCCGGCGCCATCGCCGATCGCTTCGGCCTGTTCCGGGTGATGTGCGTCGGCGCGCTGCTCTATGCCGGCGGACTTCTGCTGATGCGCTATTCGTCGACGCCGTTGTCGCTCAACATCGGCGCGGGCGTGATGGTCGGCTTTGGCCTTGCGGGTTGCTCGTTCAATCTGGTGCTGTCGGCTTTCACAAAGCTGCTGCCGGCCGAGAAGCGCGGTCTTGCGCTCGGTGCCGGAACTGCGGCGGGCTCGCTCGGCCAGTTCCTGTTCGCGCCCATTGGCGTCGCGCTGATCGACAATGTCGGCTGGCAGCAAACGCTCACCGTGTTCGGCTTCCTGATGCTGCTGATCATCCCGCTGTCGCTGGCAATCTCGACGCCGCCCGTCGCAAGCACCGCCAGCACGGCGCCTGCGGATGAGCAGACCATCACCAAGGCGCTCGCGGAAGCCTTCGGCCATCGCTCCTATGTGCTGCTGGTGCTCGGCTTCTTCACCTGCGGCTTCCAGCTCGCCTTCATCACTGTGCATCTGCCGGCGTTCCTGGTCGATCGCGGCATCTCGACGCAAACCGGCGGCTGGGTGATCGCGGCAATCGGTCTTTTCAACATCATAGGCTCGCTGAGCGTCGGCTATCTCCAGAACTCGCTGCCGAAGCGCTACATTCTCTCGACCATCTATTTCACCCGCGCGCTGGCAACGCTCGCCTTCATCTCGTTCCCGATCACGCCGTTCTCCGCGATCGCGTTCGGCGCGGTCTCCGGCCTGACCTGGCTGTCGACGGTGCCGCCGACTTCGGCACTCGTGGCGCTGATGTTCGGTACGCGCTGGTTCGCAACCCTCTATGGCTTCGCCTTCGTCAGCCATCAGGTCGGCGGCTTCCTCGGCGTCTGGCTCGGCGGCATCGTGTTCGAGCGCTTCGGTTCCTACACGCCGATCTGGTGGCTCTCGATCCTGTTCGGAGTGCTCTCGGCGCTGATCAATCTTCCGATCGTGGAGAAACCGGCTCCGCGAGCGGTTGCGCAGCCTGCCTGATCGGCTAAACATCCCCTGAAACAAGTCAGGGAGTATTGCTGTGGCCACATTCAAGGCGATCCGGATCGACAAGGCGGACAAGGGCACCACCGCGCAACTGGCGCAGTTCGACGAAGCCGAACTGATGGAGGGCGACGTCACCGTGCGCGTCGAATGGTCGACGCTGAACTACAAGGACGGCCTCGCGCTCACTGGCAAGGCCCCGGTGGTGCGTCGCTTCCCGATGATCGCCGGCATCGACTTTGCCGGCACCGTCGAGCAATCCTCGCATCCGCAATGGAAGGCCGGCGACAAGGTCGTCTGCACCGGCTGGGGCATGGGCGAGACCCATCTCGGCGCCTATGCCGAGAAGGCGCGGGTTAAGGGCGACTGGCTGGTCGCTTTGCCGCAGGGCTTATCTACGCGCGACGCCATGGCGATCGGCACCGCGGGCTTCACCGCGATGCTCTCGGTGCTGGCGCTAGAGAAGCACGGCATCTCGCCGAAGAGCGGCCCCGTGGTGGTGACGGGCGCGGCGGGCGGCGTCGGCTCGGTTGCGACCGCAATGCTCTCGAAGCTCGGTTACCACGTCATCGCCTCGACCGGCCGCGCATCGGAAGCCGACTACTTGAAGGAGATCGGCGCCGCCGAGGTCATCGACCGCAACGAATTGTCGGCGGCGCCCAAGCCGCTGGCCAAGGAGCGCTGGGCCGGCGGTGTCGACAGCGTCGGCTCGACTACGCTCGCCAACCTGCTGTCGATGACGAAGTATGGCGGGGCGATCACTGCCTGCGGCTTGGCTGCCGGCATGGACCTGCCGTCCTCGGTCGCGCCGTTTATTTTGCGTGGAGTGTGCCTTCTCGGCATCGATTCCGTGATGTGCCCGATTGAGCCGCGCAAAGCCGCCTGGCAGCGCCTTGCGTCCGATCTGGATCGGGCAAAACTATCTGAAATAACTCATGAAATTGCGCTCGACGAAGTTTCCGAATGGGGCGCGAAAATCCTGGCCGGCCAGGTCCGCGGCCGCATCGTGGTAAAAATTGTCTAACGACGTTCAGACTTTACCAACCAAGCTGCTTCAATGTCGCCACGGTTAGTATGGTAAGCAGCGGGTAAAGAGATACGGCATCGCCCGCTGCGGGGTTGGTTCGGAGTAGAGCATGCTTGCGCGTATTGTGTTGGGGGCTGTCACGGCGGCCGTGACGTTTGCGCCGGCGCTTGCCGGAAGCATGAACGCCGATGAGGCGCGCCGCTTCGTTGCCGGCAAGGTTTTCGCCTTCACCTGTTTCGAAGGCACCCGCGGCGCAGGCCGCATCCTCGATGATCTCGGCGCCGCCGGCGCGGTGCAGTTCTCCGGCGCAGGTCCGGTGCGCCATCTCCGGCTGCCCGGCAACACGCTCCAGATCCGCGGCCAGAACGTCTGCGCCTCGATCAAGGGCATTCCGTTCGAACCCTGTTTCAACCTCGAAAAGACCGATGATCGCAGTTTCCGCGGCTCGGTGTCGGGCATGAGTTTCGCCTATTGCGAGTTCCACCATCAGGGTGGCAACCAGATGCTGATGGCGCGCGCCGTCGCACGGCCGCGCTCGCTGCGTAGCCCGGAGCAGACCGGTTCGGTCAACGCATCGAGCACCGAGGTCGCCGCGCGCGTCGAGACGCCGCGTGTCGAGAGCAGCCGGATTGAGCCGGTGAAGTCGGAAGTGAAGTCCGAGCCCGCCAAGGACGATGCCCCGCTGGAGCTGCGCCGCTCGACGCAGTGAGTGGGCTGCGCGTGACTGCTCGCGCACTCTGTCGTTGACGACATCCATCGATCATGAAGCCGCCGCGCCGTAGCCATACGGACGGCAGCTTTCATGCGTTGGTAGCGACTCGCGCCTCAGTTTGCGTACGGCCGGGGGGCGTGGCCCTACACAAGGGTTCAACGATGTCGCTGTATTTCTTCCGCATCGGCACCGGCCGCTACTCCGGCGCCGCCGATCAGCCGTATGAGTTCGAGGATGGCGCCGCCGCCTGGACCGAGATGACCGAGGTCTGCGCCAATCTGCTCGGCACCATCGCGCGCGGCCTGAGGCGGGACGCCGAGTGGCGGATGGAGCTGCTCGACGAGAACAAGAAGCCGGTGTTTCGCATCAGCCTCGTCGGCGAGACTATGGGCTGTGACGCGGCGGCGAATGTGGGCAGGCGTTAACGAACGTAACACCTGCAAATTCGCGAAGCATCGCTTCTCTGCTCGTGAAAGCTGTGCAAGTGCGGCGGCCTGAGCAGCGATTCCCGTATTTCTACCCGGGGTGCGGCGGCCGTACTTAACGTTAACGACGGACCTGCCGGTTAGATTTCCCAACCTGTTCACGCGCTTCGTCGCGGCAATGCGTATCCTGGGAATATTTCAATGTCGTTCATTCAGAACCTGCGAATTGGCACCAAGCTCGCCATCACCTCGGCGCTGACCATCGGGCTCGTCGCGCTGATGATCTTCCTCCAGATGAGCGGGGACGCCGACGTTCAGAAGCTCGGAGCAGCAGCATCGCAGCAGCAGACGATCGCGCAGAATGCCGCTGAGGCGAAGGCCTCGGTGCGCGGCATGCAAATCGGCATTCGCGATATCCTGACATCGTCCTCGCCGGCAGAATTGCAGAAGGCCGTCATCTATTTCAACGATCGGCAGAAGTCAGCCCTGCAGTTCGCGGCCGAAATGGCCAGGCTCTCGCGCTCGGCGGAGAACCACAAGCGGATCGATCGCCTGACCGCGTTGATCGACAATTTCAGCAAGGGCGCGCTGCAGATCGAAGCCATCCGCAAGCAGGAGCTTGCGCTCGACGCGAAGAAGGACGGTGAAGCGGCAGGGCAACTCGCAAAGCTGGCGGCGGACGTCGATCGCATCCGCAAGGAGACCCTGGCACCGATCAACGAAGAGATATCCGAGCTGACCGACCAGATCACCGGCTTTGCCAAGCAGAAAGGCATCGACGCCCGCGCCGAGGCGGAAGCGGAGGCCGCGTCCGTCGCGCGAACGTCGTTCATCACCGGCATATTGGTTGCGCTCGTTCTGATCTGTGCGTGCATCTTCTCCGTCTTCAGCATCGCACGGCCCATGCGCGCGCTGACCGCGGCGATGGAAAAGCTTGCCGGCGGCGACTTCTCCGTGGTGCTGCCGGGTCTTGGCCGCAAGGATGAGGTCGGCGAGGTCGCCGGTGCCGTCGAAAAATTCAAGATCGTGTCCGAGCAGAAGGCCCGCGAGGAAGCGGAAACCAAGGTGCGGCAGGATCAGATCGCGGCCGAGCAGCGCAAAGCCGAGATGCGAAAACTCGCCGATAACTTCGAAGCCGCGGTCGGCGAGATCGTCCACACAGTGTCGTCGGCTTCTACCGAGCTCGAAGCGTCCGCCACGACGCTCACCTCGACCGCGGAGCGGGCGCAAGGGTTGACGACGATGGTTGCTGCAGCTTCGGAAGAGGCCTCCACCAACGTGCAGTCGGTGGCATCAGCGACGGATGAGCTGTCGTCCTCGATCACCGAGATCAGCCGGCAGGTGCAGGAGTCCGCGCGCGTGGCAAGCGAGGCCGTTGGCCAGGCCCGCAACACGACCGAGCGTGTCAGCGAGTTGTCCAGAGCGGCGACACGCATTGGCGACGTGGTCGAGCTGATCAATACCATCGCGGGCCAGACCAATCTCCTGGCACTCAACGCCACGATCGAGGCGGCGCGCGCGGGCGAAGCCGGCAAGGGCTTTGCGGTCGTCGCCTCCGAAGTCAACGCGCTCGCCGAGCAGACGGCGAAAGCGACCGGCGAAATCGGTCAGCAGATTTCCGGCATCCAGGCGGCGACGCAGGAATCGGTTGGTGCCATCAAGGACATCAGCGCCACCATCGAAAGACTGTCGGAGATCTCCTCGACCATTGCTGCGGCCGTCGAAGAACAGGGCGCGGCCACGCAGGAAATCTCCCGCAATGTGCAGCAGGCCGCGCATGGCACCCATCAGGTCTCGTCCAACATTACCGACGTGCAGCGCGGGGCGAGTGAGACCGGATCGGCTTCCTCGCAGGTGCTGTCCGCCGCGCAGATGCTGTCCAGCGATAGCGATCGCCTGAAGCTCGAGGTCAGCAGGTTCCTCGATACCGTCCGCGCGGCCTGACGAAACTCGCAGGGAGCTGTCTAGCTTCCTGCGCAGCCATCGAAGCTTAAGGCCTCGCCGAGACTCCGTGTTTCTACGGCGACCGTAGTTAAGGGAACCAGAAAGATTTTAGATGAACCTCATGGAGATTGAGCCGCTTGAGCGGAAATTTCCTTGAAGGATTCTTGTCATGCATTTTCTCGGCCGCTTCCGCATCCTGAGCAAGATCCTCGGGATCGTCGTCCTGCTGTGCGGGATTGGTGCGGCGATCGCCTGGATCGGCGTATCGGCGCTCGGCGATCTCAGCGAAAAGGCCGACGTGATGTCGACCTCCTCGAGGCGGGCATTGCTCGCCGCGCGCGCCAACCAGAACGTCATTTCGCTGAACCGAGCAGAATTCCGGAGTGCGCTTGATCCTCGTGACGATAATCGTCTGGCCGCGCGCGAAATCATCAACGCTCAGCTCAAACAGTATCAGGAACGCTTCGACGAGGTCAGCCAGACCCCGGACGAAAAAGCCAAGACGATGCTCCCCGGCGTGCGCGAGGCGTTCACGGCCTACAAGAGCCAGATGGACGCGACGTTGGCGGCGGTCGAAGCCGAGAAGTCGTCGAAGCTGAGCGAGAGCGCTGACAAGCTGCGTGACACCGCCTTGAAGAGCAGGACAGCCGCGGAGAACCTTCAGGGCAAGATTCGCGAGCTGGCCGATCGCCTGAACTCGCGCGTCGAGGAGAAGAGCAAGGAAGCGCGTGAACAGTATGAATCGACGTCGCGCCTCTTGACCATCCTCGCAGCGCTCGGCGTGGTCATTGGTGGCGTGGTTGGTTTTGTCATCGGTCAGTATGGAATTGCCCGGCCGATCCGCATGATCGTCGGCGTGCTCCAGGAGCTTGCCGGCGGCCGTTACCAGGTCGAGATCACCGGCCTCGACCGCAGGGACGAGGTCGGAGAAGTTGCCAAGACCGCGGAAGTGTTCCGCGAGAACGGCATTGCCAAGATCCGGATGGAGGCCGAACAGAAAGAAGCGGAGCAGCGCGGCGCGGCGCAGCGCCGGCAGGACATGATGCGGCTCGCCGACCAGTTCGAAAGCGCCGTCGGTGAGGTGATCGAGACGGTGAGTTCGGCCTCGACTGAACTCGAGGCCTCCGCGACAACGCTGACTTCGACCGCCGAGCATGCACAGCAGCTTGCGACCGTCGTCGCCTCGGCCTCCGAGGAGGCCTCAACCAATGTGCAGTCGGTGGCGTCGGCGACCGAAGAGCTGTCCTCCTCGATCACCGAGATCAGCCGTCAGGTTCAGGAATCCGCCCGTGTCGCCAGCGAGGCGGTCGGCCAGGCCCGCACCACGACCGAGCGTGTCGGTGAGCTGTCGAAGGCGGCGACGCGCATTGGCGACGTGGTCGAGCTGATCAACACCATCGCCGGCCAGACCAATCTTCTGGCGCTCAATGCCACGATCGAGGCGGCCCGCGCGGGCGAGGCCGGGCGTGGTTTTGCCGTGGTCGCCTCCGAGGTCAAGGCGCTTGCCGAGCAGACCGCGAAGGCAACCGGCGAGATCGGCCAGCAGATTTCGGGCATCCAGGCCGCCACCCAGGAATCGGTCGGCGCCATCAAGGACATCAGCGACACCATCGAAAGGTTGTCGGAGATCTCCTCGGCGATCGCGGCCGCGGTGGAAGAGCAGGGTGCCGCGACGCAGGAGATTTCCCGCAACGTCGCGCAGGCCTCGCAAGGCACACAGCAGGTATCGTCCAACATCACCGACGTGCAGCGCGGGGCGAGCGAAACCGGCTCGGCCTCCTCGCAGGTGCTGGCCGCGGCACAGTCGCTGTCCGGAGACAGCAACCGCCTCAAGCTCGAGGTCGGCAAGTTTCTCGGCACTGTGCGCGCCGCCTGAAGCGGCGCCTTCCAATAGATCAGGCGCTACAACCGCCGCGCGTGTAAGCGCGGAGGCTTCGCGCGTGCATATTGCGGCGCCCGCGACGAATGAGGCGCAGGGTTAACTTTCCAGAAAAGCGAAGCAGTCATGATCCCCGCAATATTCCGGGTGCTGAGTCGCCCAATCCGTATTGCGTAGCCAGCGTTTTGGAGCACATTCATGAGCGGCCCTTCCATCCGCCTGACCCACAAGGTGATGGCGATCGGACTCTTCGGTCTCGTTGGCCTCGTCGCCTTCGGCGCGATCTACGAGATCGGTAGTCTCTCCCAGGATGCCTCCCGCACCGTCGCCAACCGGGCCCGCGCGATCGCCGACCTCAACAAGCAGCTCTCGATTGAGATGCTGGAGGCTCGCCGCAATGAGAAGAATTTTCAGCAGCGCCGCAACGAAAGCTATGCGAAGGCGCATGCCGAGCTAATCGGCCCGGTCAATCGCGATTTCGACGAGGTGGAGCGGCTGATGTCGGCGGGCGGCATGAGCGCGCTGTCCGACAAGACCAAGCAGGCTCAGGAGGGCTTCAAGCACTACGCGACCGATTTCGACGCGCTGGTTGCCGCCGAGACCAGGCTCGGTTTGAATGAGACGCTCGGTCTGTCCGGCTCGCTGCGCGGCGCCGTTCACGACATCGAGGCGAAGCTCAAGGAGCTCGACAATCCGCGGCTGACGAGCTGGATGCTGATGATGCGCCGGCACGAGAAGGATTTCATGCTGCGGCGTGATCCCAAATACGTCATTGAACTGAAGAAGGCCGCGACTGAATTTTCCAAGGCGATGGAAGCCGCTTCCGTGCCCGCATCCGTCATGACCGATATCACGGCCAAGCTCCAGAAATACCAGTCCGAGTTCGTGGCCTGGGCCGAGACCGCGCAGCAGAGTGCGGCCTACGACGCCAGCATGATGAAGACTTTTCGCGAGCTCGAGCCGGGAATGCTGGAGGTGCGGACCGCAGTCGAAGGCCTCTACAAGCAGGCCGACGCTGCGGAAGCAGCGACCCGCGACGCTGTGCGCTTCTGGATGATGATAGCCTTCTTCGTCACCGTCGCGGTGCTCGCCGTGGTCGGCTTCTTCCTCGGACGCTCGATCTCGAAGGCGCTGTCGGGCATGGTCGATGCGATGACGCGGCTTGCGCGCGACGAACTCTCGACTTCCGTTCCCGGCGTCGGGCGCAAGGACGAGATCGGCGAGATGGCCGGTGCGGTCGAAGTATTCAGGACTAACATGTCGGAGGCGGAACGGCTGCGCGCCGAGCAGGCGGAAGCCGACACGCGCCGCCGCTCCCAGCGCAGGGCCGATATGAAGCGGCTTGGCCGACGACTTCGAAGGCGCGATCGGCGAGATCATCGAGACTGTCTCATCGGCGGCAACCGAGCTGGAAGCATCCTCCAACACGCTGACACGGGCGGCCGAGCGGTCCAACGGGCTCGCCACCGCGGTGGCATCGGCTTCGGAGGAGGCGTCCGCTAATGTGCAGTCGGTGTCCTCCGCGAGCGAGGAGATGACGTCGTCGATCTCCGAGATCAGCCGTCAGGTGCAGGAATCGTCCCGCGTCGCCGACGTCGCGGTGGAGCAGGCGCAGCGCACCAATGCGCGCGTCGCCGAATTGACCAAGGCGGCGGGGCGCATCGGCGACGTGGTCGATCTGATCAACACCATCGCCGGTCAGACCAACCTTCTCGCGCTCAACGCCACGATCGAAGCCGCGCGCGCGGGCGAAGCCGGCAGGGGTTTTGCCGTGGTGGCGAGCGAGGTGAAGGCGCTCGCCGAGCAGACCGCCAAGGCAACCGGCGAGATCGGCCAGCACATCGGCGCGATCCAGACCGCGACGCAGGATTCCGTCGGCGCCGAGGAGCAGGGCGCCGCGACGCAGGAGATCTCTCGCAACATCCAGCATGCCGCGCACGGCACGTCTGAGGTCTCAGCGAACATCGGCGATGTCCAGCGCGGCGCCGGCGAGACCGGAGCTGCCTCGGCGCAGGTGCATTCAGCCGCACAATCGTTGTCGCAGGAGAGCAACCGCTTGAAGAGCGAGGTCGGGCGCTTCCTGGACACGGTTCGGGCAGCGTGAGGGCGTAGATCGCCTCACGCGGATGTTGCGCTGCGCCGGCCGCGGTCCGTGGGTTGTGGCGCGGCGTCATATCTCCGTCACTGCAACGAATGATTGCAGTGACGTTAAGTGTCGAGAATCGGCAAATCAGTAGTTCCACTAGGTTCTTGTTAACGCCTGTTTGCAACTATTAGCGCAATCTTACCGGATAAGAACCAGCCAGCATTGTTGGAATGACCCCCACCTCGTCGTCCGTCGTGACGATTGCGGTGCAGGTCAGTTGTGCGTTGCCGGGTATCATCGGGATTTGTTGTGATGTCGAAGTTGTCGATCGTCTTCAAGCTTCTGACCGTGTTGTCGGTCCTCGTGCTCTCGCTCGCCGGCGTCGGCGTGGTGGCGATCGGCACCATGCAGAACATCAACTCTCATACCGTCGAGATTGCGCAGAGCTGGCTGCCGAGTGTGCGCGCCCTCGGCTCGATCCGCGCTGACGTCAACGAGCTGCGCGTCGCGCTCCGTCTGCACTTGATGCAGGACAATGCCGAAGGCAAGGAAGCGGCCGAGAAGCGCCTCGCCTCGCTGCGCGAACGCATCGAAAAGACGCGCAAGACCTACGAGGCGCTGATCACGACCGCCGAAGAGCGCTCCATTTACGAGCAATGGACCAGGGCGTGGGGTGATTATTTGAATGGCGTGCAGGACGTGATGGCGCTGTCGCGCAAGAACCTCGGCCGCTTCCCGACCGACGCCAACGAGCTGTTGCAGACCAAGGTCGCGAAGATGGCCCAGGCCGCCGACCCGCTGCTGACGCAGGATATCGAACTCAACAACCGCGGCGCCGAATCGGAGACGAAGCAGGCGGCCGACAGCTACGCCACGATCTTCCGCGTCCTCGTCGGCATCATCGTGGCCTCGGTCGTGATCGCGATCGGCGCGGCCTACTATCTCGTGCGCGACGTCTCTCGTGGTATTGCTTCAATCATCAGCCCGATGCAGGCCCTCGGTGAGGGCGACCTCTCGGCCGAAGTGCCGCATCGCGGCGAGAAGACCGAGATCGGCTCGATGGCGGATGCGCTCCAGATCTTCAAGGAGGCACTGATCGCCAAGAAGGCCGCCGACGCGGCCGCGGCCGCCGACGCCGACGCCAAGATCGAACGCGGCCGCCGCGTCGATGCCATCACCCGCAAGTTCGAAGCTATGATCGGCGAAGTCGTCGGCACCGTCTCCGCGGCCTCGACCGAGCTCGAGGCGTCCGCGACGACGCTGACCAGCACCGCGCAGCGCGGACAGGAGCTCGCGACCGTCGTCGCGGCTGCGTCCGAGGAAGCCTCCACCAACGTCCAGGCGGTGGCCTCGGCCTCGGAAGAGCTGTCGTCCTCCATCACCGAGATCAGCCGCCGGGTGCAGGATTCGGCACGGATGGCGGCGGAAGCCGTCGAGCAGGCGGGGCGCACCAACGAGCGCGTCAACGCTCTGTCGCAGGCCGCCTCCCGGATCGGCGACGTCGTCGAGCTCATCAATACGATCGCTGGCCAGACCAATCTCCTGGCGCTGAACGCGACCATCGAGGCGGCGCGCGCGGGCGAAGCCGGCCGCGGCTTCGCCGTCGTCGCCTCCGAGGTCAAGGCGCTGGCCGAACAGACCGCGAAGGCGACGGGCGAGATCGGGGCGCAGGTCACGGGCATCCAGGCCGCGACCGGAGAATCCGTCAGTGCCATCCAAGAGATCGGCGGCACCATCGAGCGGCTGTCCGAAGTGGCGGCGGCCATCGCCGCCGCCGTCGAGGAGCAGGGCGCGGCCACGCAGGAGATTTCGCGCAACGTGCAGCAGGCCTCGGTTGGCACGCAGGAGGTCTCGTCGAACATCACCGACGTGCAGCGCGGTGCGATCGAGACCGGCGAGGCCTCGAGCGAGGTGCTGTCGGCGGCAAAATCGCTCGCGAGCGACAGCACGCGTCTCAAGGTCGAGGTCGCGCAGTTCCTGGATTCGGTCCGCGCGGCCTGACGTTTACGCGCTTGCCTGCGGCGCCGGCGGCGGGACCTGCCGCCGGAACAGGATGCGCTGGTAGAGCCAGCCGATCGCAACCAGCACGATGCCGAGGCACATGAACGACAGCGCGCGATAGACGCCTGTCAGCGTCGACATGTCGATCACGAAGGCCTTCAGTATCGTCAGCGCGATGACGGCGGCAGATGCCAGCCGCGCCCGCTCGGAATTGACGACGACACCGATGCCGAGCAGGACCATGCCGAAGGCGAGCCAGCCGATCGAATAGGTGTATTGCTCGGCGCCCGTCGTCTCGCCGCTGCTGAGGATCGGCCCGTGATAGAAGCGGCGGATCTCCAGCGTGACATAGACGAGCGCGAACACCAGCGCTGCGCCCGCGATGGTGTTGGCATAGGCCTTGCCGCGCGCGTCGACCACCGCATAGGCGAGCAGCAGCATCAGTACCGCCGGTAGCGCGTAGCCGAGCAACAGCAAATTGAACACAGCGCCGCCGACATCGATGCGCCACAGCAGGGGGTTCTCCATGATGAGCAGGCCAAACAGGCCGACGAGGCCCGCGATGGCCGTGAGTGCGACCGCGCCGACATTGTGCACAATGCTGCGGCTTCGCAGCCGCAACCGCTCAAGCCCGATCGCCATGGCCAGCGCCACGCAAACCTGGAGTGCGCATTCGAGCAGTGACGGCGCTGCCGTCATGTCGCCGTCGGTGGCGAGATGGCGGATCTCCATGAAGGCGAGCAGCGCGGTGAACAGGATCGCGGCAGCCTCCACCATGCGCAGCGGCGCGTCGTCGCCGCGGCGGCGCAGGAAAATGCTTGCCGTCCAGAACGATGCCGCCGGCAGGCCGTAGCCCCATAGCAGCCAGTTGAAGATCGGCGTGGTGCCGACGGCGTCGCCGACAATGCGCGGATCATAGCCGATGCGCGCGGTGACGAGGCCTGCGAAGATGGCAGCGAGCCAGCGCAGGAACGGGATCGGCCGCTGCATCGAGATCCAGGCGGTGCCGAGCGACATCAGCGCCAGTGCGATGGTGAGCCAGCCCTTCTCCAGTGCAAAGGTCAGCGCCAGCGCCAGCGCACCGAGCGTGCCGGTGGCAAACAGCGCGGTGGAGATCGCAACGCCCGGCCGGGTCTCGCGGCGGGTGAGCGTTTCGGTCGCAGCCGCGAAGGCGGCGGCGAGCAGCACGGCGAGGATCGCAAACGGGATCGAGCGGTCGAGATGGGCGATGCGCGCGTAGAGCGCGACCAGGATCGCGATGGGCGTGGCGACGGCAGCCGCCGACCACACTACGGGGATGATCGCCGAACTCGATCGGCCCTGTGCGAGAAAGCCCGCGATGCCGAAGCCGGCGGCAAAGATCGCGGCCATCACCAGATGCAGCGTCACCGCGCTGTCGGTCGCGACCGGTCCGATGCCGGGCATCGGTCCGCCCGGCAGCACCAGCATGTCCGGATTGGCACGGACCGCCCATTCGGCGAACACGATGAAGACGGCCGCTGCCGCCGCGCCCAGCGCGCCGGTCGCCGCCGGCGCATGCCAGGCGACGAACAATGTTGCGCCGATGAGGAGGGTGAAGGCGATCAGCGCCAGATCGGCATGCGCGCTCGACAGCACGATCAGCATCGCGCCGAACAGATAGGCGCCGAGCGCGTTCGACGAGACCGGCTCGATCTGCCCATACTCGATCGTCGGGCCGAACATGAAGCCGCAGACCACGAGGAGGGCCGCGAGCACAAAGCCTGCGATCACGTGGAAAGCGTGCGGCGCGACCTGCAATTCGCCGAGATCGAGCCCGGGAAAGATCCAGAGCACGGCGAAGACGATGGTGGTCACGGCCAGCCAGCGCCACAGCCGGATGCGGGCGAGCCCAAAGCTCGCGGCGGTGACGATGGCGAGATAGACGTAGAGCGCCCAATAGTCCGGCTTGCCGCTGGAGACGAGGACCGGCGTCACGAAGGCGCCGACCACGCCGAGGCCAGCGAGCGCCGGTCCATGCAGCAGCGCCGCGGCGAGCGTGCCGAGCGCGACGAGGCCGAGCAGCACGAAGGCGGTGGCGGGCACCAGGAAGCCGTAGAGCGCGTAGGCTGCGTAGATGGTCGCAAACGCCACCGCCGTCCCGGCGGCGGTGAGGATCGCGGGAATGTTGGCGATCGGCACAGCGATGTTGGAGATACTCTCCTTGCGCCGCGACCATTCGCCGGCGCCGAGTAGAGCCAGCGCGAAGAGGCCGCCGAGGAAGACGCGTACGCCGGGGCCGATGAGGCCGGCCTCGATCGAATAGCGCACCATGAAGAAGCCGCCGAGCGCGAGCGCAAGGCCGCCGATCCACACCACCCAGCGGGTGCCGAGCCGTTCCTCGAAGCCGGGCTCTGCGGCCGGCACGGGAGGCGGCGCGATATTGTCCGCAGCCGCCTCAATCGGCGGCGGTGAAACATGTTCGGTGACGAGCGGCGGCGCCGGCTCGATTTCGGGCGCAAGCGGCGGTGGCTCTGCGGCGGTTGTCGCGGGCGCTTCAGCCTGCTCCTGCGCCTGCATAAGCGGCGGTGGCTGGACCTGTCGCTGCGCATACAGCATCGCCTCGAGCGTGTTCAGCCGCCGGCGCAGCTCGGCCGCCTGGCTGGAGGCCTTGATCGCGATCAGGAAGGCGATGATCGCAATGATCATCGCAATGTCGTCAAACGAGCTGTCGAACATGAAGCCTCCTGGCGACCGGCGCGCATGGGCCGACCGCGCAATCTTAACCTAACGCCGGGAGCGCACGCGCAAGCCGGGCGCCGGCCGCTCCTGGAGCACGTCGCGGCGGAAGCGGTAGAGCGCCGCCGGCCGTCCACCGGTCTGTGTCGACATCACCCCGGTCGGTTCGACCAGGGCTTCCATTTCGACAAGGCGGCGGAAATTCTGCTTGTGCAGGTGCCGGCCGGAGATCGCCTCCACCGTGTACTGCAATTCGGTAAGTGTGAACTCGGCCGGCAAAAGTTCAAAGACCACAGGGCGATACTTCAGTTTTGCGCGCAGCCGCGCGATCGCCGTGGCAAGGATCCGCCGGTGGTCAAACCGCATCGAGGTGCCGAGCGCGGGCAGCGCCTTGCGCGCCAATGCCGCAGGGCGGCCGTCACGCCGCGCCTCCTCGATCAGCCCGGCCTCATAAAGCAGCTCGTAACGGTCGAGCACGCGCTCCTCGTCCCAGGGCGCCCCGTCGAGGCCGAAATAGAAGCGGACACGATCCTTGCGCGGCAGCGCGCGCGTGGTCTCGGGCGTTTCCTCCTCGGCCCATCTCGTCAAAGCCGGGATGATGTCGCGGGCGATGATCGCGGGCGGCGCCTCGCGCCAGTCCTCCCAGGGAAAGAAGCGATACCAGGGCTCGAAGCTGGCCGCGGTCGCCGCGCCATCAGCGGCGCGCGTCAGCGCGAGATAGCCGATCGACACCATATGCGCGCCGGTGTCGCCGGTCTCCGCATGCCGGCCGCGATCGCCAAAGGTGTAGAGCTGCTCGACATAGCCGAGCCGCAATCCCGCCTGCGCCTCAACCCAGGCGCGCAGGCCGATCTCGAAGGTGCGGTGGCTTGGCGCATCGAACGGACCGAACGGCAGGCCGGCCAGCCCGTCACTGCTGTGCGCGGTGAGGACCAGCGGCTCATGATCCTCGATCGCGACGATCGCCGCGGTCAGGCCGATCTCGATCGGCGTCAGTCTGTCGCTCATGCGGCAGCGATCGCAGGCGCTGGGGTCATTCGAGCTCGATCACGAAGGGGCGGCCCTCGACCATCATCGCGCCCGGGCCCATCTCGTCGAGCGCGCGCAGCATGCGGCCGTTGCGCCCCAGCGCGCGGTCGGCAAGGCTGACGATGCGCCGGTTCGGTGAGGCGATCGGCGAGGCCGCGCGGATCTTCCTGGCGATCTCGATCTCGTCGCGATCTGGATTGAGCGCGCAGACGGTTGCGAACGCACTCGCGGTGGAGCGGCTGATGCCGGCATAGCAATGCACCACCAGCGGCGCGTTGCGGTCCCAGCCGCGGACGAAGTTCAGCACCTGATCGATATGGGCTTCGGACGGCGCGACAAAGCCGTCCATCTCCTCGGTGATGTCGTCCATCGACACCTTGAGATGGTTGGCCGGCAGCACCGACACCGGCCGCACCACCTGCTCGACATTGGCCATCACGGTCAGCACGTGGCTGGCCCCGGTGAGGCGGACGGTTTCGGGAAGGGCGGCGAGGGAACAGACGTGGATCATCGGGGGGACCTTTTTGCCGGCGATTATAGCGAGCGCTCGTAGGGTGGGCAAAGCGAAGCGTGCTCACCACGCCTGTCGCAACCGCGAAAAGATCGTGGGCACGGCGCAAACGCGCCTTTGCCCACCCTACGAGGCCAACGCAAACACCGCGCCAAACCGCTCCAGAAACTGCTTCTCGGCCCGCGCCGCGGTCCATGGCGTGAGATAATCGCGCCGGACGCTGTCGGAGAGGCCGGGATCGCGGCCGAACAGGCGTTTGGCCTCGGCATCGCCAAAGCCGGCGAGTTCGGTCGCCTCGAGGTAGGCTGCGCCGCGATCGGCGGCCTTGATGGCTAAAGTGATCTCCTCGGGGAGCACCGGCGGCAGGCCGAAGCGGATGTGGATAGCGCCGAGCAGGCGCTTCTCGACCGCCTTGTAATGGCCGTCGAGCACGGCCTTGAACGGTGAGATCATGTCGCCGATCACATATTCAGGCGCATCATGCAGCAGCGCTGCGAGCCGCACGCGCTGGTCGACGCGCGGTGATTCGTGGCGCATCACCGTTTCCACCAGCAGCGTGTGCTGCGCGACCGAGAAGATGTGCGCGCCAATGGTCTGGCCATTCCAGCGCGCGACGCGGGCCAGCCCATGCGCGATGTCGCCGATCTCGACATCGAGCGGCGAGGGATCGAGCAAATCGAGCCGCCGGCCCGACAGCATGCGCTGCCAGGCGCGGGATTGTACGTCGCGCGCGGCCGTCTTCTTGGCGGTCATTTGACTTTGAGGCGGGGCTTGCGCTGCGTCTTGCTGCAGCTCGCATGGCAATGGCAGTCGACGAGATGATCGTTGACCATGCCGGTTGCCTCCATGAAGGCGTAGACGATGGTCGGGCCGACGAATTTGAAGCCGCGCGACGACAGCTCCTTGGAGATTTGCACCGACAGCGGCGTCGAGGCCGGCACGCTCGCGGTGGTCTTGAATTGGTTGACCTGGGGCCGGCCGCCCATGAAGTCCCACAGCAGTTTTGAGAAGCCCGGCCCCTTCTCCATGATCTCCAGATAGGATTTTGCGCTGAGGATCGTGCCGTCGATCTTGGCGCGGTTGCGCACGATGCCGGCATCGTTCATCAGCGCGTGCACCTTCTTCTCGTTGTAGCGCGCGATCTTCTCCGGCTGGAAATCGTCGAAGGCTTTGCGGAAATTGTCGCGCTTGCGCAGGATCGTGATCCAGGACAGGCCGGCCTGGAAACCGTCGAGAATCAGCTTTTCATATAGCGCGCGGTCGTCATATTCCGGCACGCCCCATTCGGTGTCGTGATAGGCGACATAGACCGGATCTTCACCAGGCCAGGGGCAGCGCGTCTTTCCGTCGGGATGCAGGCGAGGAGCGCGGCTCATGCGATGGGCTGCTTGGTTGGAATGCGCACGACCTCTGGCTCTGCGAGCTTCAACGTGATGCCGCCGGCGCTGAGCGGCTGGTTTGCATCGAGCGCATCGGCGACACGGTCGATGCGCACCAGCGCGATGCCCTTGCCGGCGGCTGTCGAGCCGATGGTCCCGACCGGCTTGTCGCCGGCGAGAATGGTGGCGCCGGTCTCGGGCGAGGGCCCATCGAGCAGCACCTTCACACTGCGCGTGCGCGCGGTGCCGCGATGCTGCATGCGCGAGACGACCTCCTGGCCGACATAACAGCCCTTGTCGAAATCGACGCCGGCCAGACGGTCCATGTTGGTCTCGTGCGGGAAGGCATCGCTGTACATGAAGTCGAGCCCGCCGCGCGGCACGCCGAGCGCGATTCGGTGGGCTTCATATTCGGCGGCATCGACGAGTTCGGCGCCGATGAGATCGGACAGCTTCTGCTTGAGATCTTCGGGGATCAGGATGCGATAGCCGATCTCGCCATTGCGCGGGTCGGTGAAGGTGAGGTCCGGCTGGGCCGCAAGCGGGCCGCCCCAGGCCGCGAGCACGCCGAGACTGTCGGAGAGGTTTTCCACCGTCACCTTGGCGCGCAGCTTGTAGAATTTCAGCTTGGTGGCGAGGCCATCGGCCAGCGCCTTCGGACAGTCGATCAGGAACCCGCCGCCATGGCCGGCAGGCGCCTCCGTGATCAGGAAATCGACGATGATCTTGCCCTGCGGCGTCAGCAGCGCACCGAATCGCCCCAAGCCCGGCTTGAGCCTGTCGAGATCGGTCGTGATGAGGCCGTTGAGGAAGTTGCGCGCATCCTCGCCCGCGACCTTGACCACGCCTCGGTCGGGAAGAAACGCTGATTTCATGCGAAAATCTCTTGCGACATGTTGCTCCGGAACGTAAGCCCGCAAGGATTAAACGACAAGACCTCGAGCCCTGCGCTTGGGGATGAGAGAGGCCTTCAGCCATGACCCAGCGTTTCGACGTCATCCTCAAGGGCGGCACCGTGGTCAACCAGGACGGCGAGGGCGTTCGGGATATCGGCATCACCAACGGCCGTATCGCCGAGCTGGGCCCGCTGTCGCAAACCTCCGCCGCGGAGGTGATCGACTGCAAGGGCCTGCACATCCTGCCCGGCGTCATGGACACGCAAGTGCATTTCCGCGAGCCCGGGCTGGAGCAGAAGGAAGACCTCGAGACAGGTTCGCGCAGCGCCGTGATGGGCGGTGTCACCGCCGTGTTCGAGATGCCGAATACCTCGCCGCTCACCGTGACGGAGGCCACCTTCACCGACAAGGTGAA
The DNA here is from genome assembly GCF_049993385.1 of Bradyrhizobium sp. McL0616. Lineage (NCBI taxonomy): Bacteria > Pseudomonadati > Pseudomonadota > Alphaproteobacteria > Hyphomicrobiales > Nitrobacteraceae > Bradyrhizobium > Bradyrhizobium sp. McL0616. Next base: position 6,871,263 of record NZ_CP188255.1, on the reverse strand, counting down.
GCGCGCCCATCACCGCATGCATTGCGATTTCGCCTTCTTTATCGGCGGCACGCGCGAGAACGTGCAGGATCTGCCCGTGCTCGAACGCGCGCCGGGCTGTGCGGGTGTCAAGGTGTTCATCGGCTCGTCCACCGGCGCGCTGCTGGTGGAGGACGACGAGAGCCTGCGCCGCATTTTCCAGGTGGTCCGCCGCCGCGCCGCCTTCCACGCCGAAGACGAATACCGCCTCAACGACCGCAAATCGCTGCGCATCGAGGGTGATCCGCGCTCGCATCCGGTCTGGCGCGACGAGACCGCAGCGCTGATGGCGACGCAGCGTCTGGTCAAGCTCGCGCACGAGACGGGCAAGCGCATCCACGTGCTGCACATCTCGACCAAGGAAGAGATCGAGTTCCTGCGTGACCACAAGGATGTCGCCTCCTGCGAAGCGACGCCGCATCATCTCACGCTGGCCGCACCGGAATGCTACGAGCGGCTCGGCACGCTGGCGCAGATGAACCCGCCGGTGCGCGGCGCCGATCACCGCGCCGGCATCTGGCGCGGCATCGAGCAGGGCATCATCGACGTGCTCGGCTCCGACCACGCCCCGCATACGCTGGAAGAGAAGCAGAAGACCTATCCCGCTTCGCCCTCCGGCATGACCGGCGTGCAGACGCTGGTGCCCCTCATGCTCGATCACGTCAATGCCGGCCGCCTGTCGCTCGCCCGCTTCGTTGATCTCACGAGCGCCGGCCCTGCGCGCCTCTACAACATGGCCTGCAAGGGCCGGATTGCGGCGGGCTACGACGCCGACTTCACCATCGTCGACTTGAAGCGCAGCGAAACCATCACCAACAAATGGGTCGCCTCCAAAGCCGGCTGGACGCCCTATGACGGCGTGCGCGTTACGGGTTGGCCCGTCGGCACCTTCATCCGTGGCCGCCGCGTGATGTGGCAGGGCGAACTCGTGACGGCCTCGCAAGGCGAGCCGGTGCGGTTTCTGGAGACGCTGAAGGCGTAAGGTGCCGCCACACTCTCGTCATTGCGAGCGCAGCGAAGCAATCCAGACTGCTGCCGCGGAAAGACTCTGGATTTCTTCGCTTCGCTCGCAATGACAAGGGGAGAGGTCTACACTTCCTCTCGAACGGGAGTGCAGTCCGATGTCCCAGCCAACGGCCCTCATCACCACCGAACAACTCGCCGCCATCCTCGGCGATCCCAATCTCCGCCTCTACGATTGCACGACCTACAACGAGCCGGTGCCGCCGGGCAGTGACGTGCCCTATCGCGCGGTGCCCGGCGACAAGACGTTCGCGGCCGGCCACATCCCCGGGGCCGATTTCCTCGACCTGCAAGGTGAGTTCTCCGACACCTCTGCGCAACAGTTCTTCATGATGCCTGGCGTCGCCCAACTCGAAGCCGCCTTCGGCCGTCATGGCCTCGATGCGACCAAAACCGTCGTGCTCTACAGCATCGGCACCATGATGTGGGCGACGCGGTTCTGGTGGATGCTGCGTTCGCTCGGCGTCGATGCGCGCGTGCTCGATGGTGGTTTCGACAAATGGAAGGAAGAGGGGCGGCCGGTCGAGACGGGAGCGCCGAAGGGATATCCGGCCACGACCTTCAAGGCCGCGCCACGCGCCGGCTTCTTCGTCGACAAAAATGCGGTCGCTGCACGGATCGGAGATCCCGCAACCGTCATCGTCAACGCGCTCGGTCCGCAATTCCATCGTGGCCTCGAGCCGAGCCGCTACGGCCGACCCGGCCGCATTCCCGGCAGCGTCAATGTTTCGGCGGCAACGCTCGTGAATGCCGACAAGACGCTGACGATGCTTGCAGATGCCGAAGCGAAATTCGCCGCCCAAGGCATCACCCGCGACAAGAACGTGATCTGCTATTGCGGCGGCGGTATCTCGGCGACGATCGATTTGTTGCTGCTGACGCAACTCCGCTACGACAAGCTCACGCTCTATGACGCCTCGATGGGGGAGTGGGCGCGGGATCCGGCGCTGCCGATCGAGACGGACTAGGATGCCGCACTCTTAACCTTCCCCTTGGGGGTAAGAAAGGCCCGGAACCTTTCTCTCAGGCTTGCATCTAATGTCCCGAAAGCTGGAGACGTGCCCGTGACTGCTATCCATCGCACCGCAACATTTCCGGCCTTGGATGCCAGCGCGCCGGAGGCGGAGCTAATCCGCCGCGCGCAGGCCCGCGACGAGGCCGCGCTGCGCACCATCATGCAGGCCAACAACCGCCGGCTCTACCGGCTCGCCCGTGGCATCCTGCGCAACGACAGCGAAGCCGAGGATGTGGTGCAGGAGACCTATGTCCGCGCGTTCACGCATCTCGACCGCTTTCGTGGCGAGTCCGGCCTGTCGACATGGCTGTCGCGCATCGCGATCAACGAGGCCTTCACCCGGGTGAGGAGCCGGAAGCCGCACGTCCAATTGGACATGTTGCCGGAGTCCGTGCTCGAAGCGCAGATCATCCGGTTTCCCCTCTCGTCCGCCGCAAGCGATCCGGAAAAGTCCATGGCCCAACGTGAGATCCAGCGCGTCGTCGAGCACGCGGTCGACGAATTGCCAGATGTCTTCCGTATGGTCTTCATCGCGCGCGTGATGGAGGGAATGACCATGGAAGAGACCGCCGAGCTGCTCGGCGTCCGGCCCGAAACCGTGAAGACGCGGCTGCACCGCGCGCGCACGATGCTGCGCGAGAACGTCGAGAAGAAGATCGGCCCGGTGGTGATGGATGCGTTCCCGTTTGCCGGCCAGCGCTGCGAGCGCCTCACGGAAGCCGTGCTGAAACGTCTTGGGGCAGGCACGTAATTTTTCGGGAACGTTCGCGCGGAATTCTCATCCAACTCCTGTGCAAAGCAACGCGCCGGCAAAGCCTCGGCGCCACAGGAGTGTCAAACTATGTTCGTCCGATTGAGCGCGGCGATCGCTGCGATCGCCCTTTTGTCCAGCCCTGCGCTCGCGCAAGGCGCCAAGCCTACCGATCCCCAGATCGCGCATATCGCCTACACCGCGGGGGTTCTCGACATCAACGCCGCCAATCAGGCGATGAAGAAGGCCAAGAGCAAGGACGTCAAGGCGTTCGCCGAGGACATGCTGAGGGATCACGAGGCGGTCAACAAGCAGGCGCTCGCGCTGGTCAAGAAGCTCAACGTCACGCCCGAGGACAACGACACCAGCCGCGCGCTGTCGAAGCAGGCGAGCGACAAGCTTGCGGAGCTCGACAAGCTCGACGGCGCGGCCTTCGACAAGGCCTATGTCGCCAATGAGGTCGCCTATCACAAGGCGGTCAACGGCGCTCTGGAAACTCAGCTCATCCCCTCGGCCAGCAATGGGGAGCTGAAGAGCCTGTTGCAGACGGGTTTGAAGATCTTCCAGGGGCATCAGCAGCACGCCGAGCATGTCGCGGCGATGCTGAAGTAGAGGGCCGCTATGAAACCGGGATGGCTGTCTTCGGTCGCGGGTGCGATCGCGTTCGCGTCGATGGTCGTCCCGGTACAGGCGGCGACCGTTCAGATCACGATGGAGAATTTGGTGATATCGCCGGCTGAGGCCTCCGTGGAGGTCGGCGACACCGTCGAGTGGATCAACAAGGACGTCTTCGCGCACACTGCAACCGCTGGAAACGGCGACTTCGACGTGAATCTGCCAGCGAAGAAATCAGGAATGATGGTCGTGAAGAAGGCCGGGACGGTGGAATATTACTGCCGCTTTCATCCCAACATGAAAGCGACGCTCAAGGTCGTGCCGTAGCGTTCCCGGTCGTTTCGGGAAAACGTCCCGGTCATCGCGAGACTAATGCTTGTCTCGGGTCTGCGGCTTCCATGCGATAAGCGCGGCAGACTTCGCGAACCTTCGCAAAGTCATTCATCCGTAGACTGGCCCCGCCCGCGTGGCGGGGTCATTTTCGAAAAGTGTTTATTGCCGGGAAATGTCGACGGAGAATTCGCCGTTGCGGATGCGGGCGGGAAAACCCTCGACGAACTTCGCCACCGCGTCTTCGCCATAGGTGCCGACGAGCTCGGCGAGCGCCGCAAACAGGCTCGCTTGCGCCAGGCAGTCGCCGTCGACGCCGTCATGGCGCGCCTCGGCCCAGGCTTCGTTGAGATAGCTCAGCGCGGCCTGTTTCTGCTCGTGATCGGGCAGCGGCGCGCGGGCGGGGGCGTAGGACACTGGATGGCTCATGAAACTCGACGGGGGCTGGGGCGCGATCCACGGCGATGCGCTGGGAAAGTGGTGTAGCACGCGGATTAACGCCCGCTAGGCCACATCTTTAGGAACGGTTAACGGCTGTGAACAAAGTCGATGACAGAGTTCCGGCTGCCAAACCCTCATGGTGACGAGCGTGCGAAGCACGCGTCTCGAACCATAGAGGCCCCGGTGCGGCAGCCGCGCCTTTCATCCATCGAGACGCGCGTTCCGCGCTCCTCAGGATGAGGGATTCAAGAGCCAGTTTGACGGAGGGAAATCAGTTCGCGTATCTCGCCGTGAGGTCGCGCGAGATCTTCGAGCCTTCCTCGATATAGCGGCGGATCGCGACGGTGGCGGCCGGTGTGCAGCTCCGGTAGGTCTGCTGAAAACCGTTATAGCCGCGGTTGAAGCCGGCGATCATGCGGGTGCGGCGCTCGCCGGCCGGGGTTTCGGCGTCGATTAGCGCCTGCATCTCACTGCGCCATTTGTTGCCTTCGTTGGACCCGCAGATGCCGCGCAGATAGTGCAGGCCGCCGAGGATCTCGGCCAGCCGCTGCAAATCGGCGTCAAACGGCGCCGCCACGTCCTGGGCCCGGGCGGGCACGGAGGCGCAGGCAAGAATCAGGGCAAAAATGGCCAGAAATCGCGTGGACATCGGCGGCGTGTATGCCCCCTCAGGGCGATGGACGCAAGGCAGGGCGGAGGTCTTCAGGACCCGATCAGCCGGCGGGCGGACTGGATGACCTCCTCCAACCCTCCGGTCAGCTTGAGGTCGCCGAGGCTCGCCAGGGCGTCCGGGTCGATCCAGCGGAAATCGTCGAGCTCGTCATTGAGAGCCGGTTCCTTGCCCACCCAGCGGGCCGCAAAGGACATGATCAGATAATGGCCGGCCCCGCTGGCGGCCGGCAGCACCTCGCGCCAGCCGGCGAGCCCTACGATCTCGATGTCGAGCCCGGTCTCCTCGTCGATCTCGCGGCTCAGTGCCTGGTGCAGGGATTCGCCGAACTCGACCCGGCCACCCGGCAGCGAATAGAAGCCCTTGGCCGGCGAGCGGGCGCGGCGGACCAGCAGCACCTTGTCGTCGCGGAAAATCGCGGCCGAGACCGCGAGCTGGGGATGGTTGGGCTGGACGACCGCGGTCATATCTACCCTGGCTCAATTCGCCATGATGGTGTCGACGTCGGCTTCCGCGCCGCCATTGATGATGCCGCCGCAGGCCGCGATCAGCGGCTTGACCCAGAGTGCGGCCTGTTCGGCGAGGCGGACGCGGGTCGTGTCCTTCTCGACCTCGCGCATGGCCGAGCCGACCGCGGTCAGGATCGAGGTCATGGTGTCGGTGATGTTGTCGAACTGGGCGCGCACGGCTGGCTCGGCCTTCTCATAAGCTTCGATGGCGAGGTCGCGCGCCTTGAAATTCGAGGCGGTGAAATGCTCGGCATAGGACAGCGGCGACCAGGTCAGAAAATCTTCGGCGCATTCCGGCATGTCCGGGACCATTTCCAGCAGCATCACGGCTTCATTGAAATGGTTGAGATAGTCAGTGGCAAGCCCGGTCCGCGGGTTGATGTTGGCCACGCGCAGCCGCTCGGCCCAGGCCGCGGCCTCGGGCCCCGTCTGTCCATGCGTCCGCGCGGCTTGGGAGACCGTTGAGCTCATCTGCCGCAGTGTTAACGTCCGGGGTTAAAAGGACCTGAACGGACCCTATATGGACACCCAAGGATGTGTGGACGCTTCGTCATAACTTCGGCCCCCGCGGCTTTGCGGCAACTGTTTGGCTATGTCGAGCAGCCGAATTTCCCGCCGCGGTACAATGTTGCGCCGACACAACCGATTCCAGTTGTGCTGGTCGAGAACGGCGCGCGCCATTTCCGCCTGATGCGCTGGGGCCTGTTGCCGAGCTGGGTCAAGGACCCCCGCGGATTTACGTTGCTGATCAACGCCCGCTCCGAGACGGTGCTAGAGAAGCCAGCCTTCAAAAAGGCTATACGCCGGCGGCGCGGCCTGATCCCGGCTGACGGCTATTACGAATGGAAGGCGGTCGACGGCCGCAAGCAGCCTTTCTTCATTCATCGCGCCGATGGCGCGCCGCTCGGCTTCGCCGCAGTGTTCGAAACCTGGGCCGGGCCGAACGGCGAGGAGGTCGATACGGTCGCGATCGTGACCGCGGCGGCAAGCGAGGACCTCGCCGCGCTGCATGACCGCGTGCCGGTGACCATCAGCCCGCGCGATCTCGAGCGCTGGCTCGATTGCCGCGGCGACGACGTCGACGGCGTTCTGTCGCTGATGGTCGCCCCGCGCATCGGCGAGTTCGCCTGGCACCCGGTCTCCACCCGCGTCAACCGCGTCGCCAATGACGATGAGCAATTGCTGCTGCCGATCAGTGCGGAGGAGATGGAGGCCGAGGCGGAGACGTCGAAGCCGAAGCGGGCGGTGAGAAAGGCTGCGGCTGGATCGGCGGATGACGGGCAGGGGTCGTTGTTTTAGGCGAGGTGGCGCTCCAAAACATAATGTCGTCCCGGCGAAGGCCGGGACCCATACCCCCAGGACGCAGTTATTGCGCGCGATCGTGGTGGGCAACCTTCGCCAAACTCAATTTCGTGGTTATGGGTCCCGGCCTTCGCCGGGACGACAATTGAGTTTGTAGCGGCGCTCTCACACAATTTCCCTAGCCCTCAGCGCCGCGATCTCCGCCGCATTGAACCCGAGCTCGCCCAGCACCGCGTCCGTATCCGCGCCCAATTCCGGCGCCATGCGGTCGAGCCTGCCGCCGCCGTGTGCGAGCTTGAACCCGCTGCCGGCAAAGCGCAGGCGGCCATAGGGCGTGTCGAGCTCCTGGATCGCGCCGCGGGCCTTGATCTGCGGATGGTCGATCACCTCCTCGATCTTCCAGATGCTGGCGCAGGGCGCGCCGGCGTCTTCCAAAATCGTCTCCCATTCGCGCGCAGGCTTCGCCGCGAGCGCCTCTTCGATGATTGCGCGGAGCGCCGGCTCGTTCTCGTTGCGCGCGAACCAGTCGGCGAAGCGCGGATCGGACAGCGTATCCTCGCGGCCGAGCGCAGACATCAGCGCGCGGTATTGCTTCTCGTTGTTGACGGCGAGCAGGATGTAACCGTCGCCGGCCTTGAAGAGATTGGCCGTGGTCTTGCGGCTGACGGCTTGGTTCCCCGAGAGCTGCTGGCGATGGCCCGCGACCGACCAGTCCGCGATTTGCCCCGAGAGAAACGCCATCGTCGCCTCCAGCATCGAGACATCGACGAACTGCCCCTTGCCGGTGCGGTCGCGCTGGTACAACGCGCTCGACACGCCGAACGCGGCGGTCGCGCCCGAGAGCACATCGCATACCGCAAAGCCCGCGCGTGTCGGCCCGGTCTCGGGATGGCCAGTGATCGACATGATGCCCGACAGCGCCTGCATCTTGCCGTCATAGCCGGGCCGCAAACGATCGGGCCCGGTCTGGCCGAAGCCGGACACCGCGCAATAGATCAGCTTTGGATTGATCACCGACAGGGCCTCATAGCCGATGCCGAGCTTGTCCATCACGCCGGGGCGAAAATTCTCCATCACGATGTCGACCTGCGCGGCGAGCTTCTTCACGATCGCGATCGCATCGGGCTTTTGCAGGTCGAGCGTCAGGCTGCGCTTGTTGCCGTTGATGGCCTGGAATGCGGGGGCGAGCCCGCGCTCGGCCCATTCACGCGACAGCGGCGTGCGGCGCATGTCCTCGCCCTCGCGCCGCTCGACCTTGATGACGTCGGCGCCAAGCAACGCGAGCTGGTAGCTCGCATAGGGGCCGGCCAGCACTTGCGTGAAGTCCAGGATCTTCACGCCCTCGAACGGTCGCGTCACGTCGCTCTCCCCTTTTGATTATCGTTGTTGGAGGACGTCAGGCGGCGCGATTGCCGCGCGCGATTTCCTTCTGCTTGTCGAACTCGGCGCGGCGGCGCGCCAGCTCTTCCGGCGAGAGCTGCGCAACATTGTTGTAATCGAGCTTCCAGGAGGCGTCCTCGCTCCAGCGCAGCGGTGACTGCATCGTGGTCTGCGGGCCGCTCGCGGTCTCCAGCAGTTTGAGCGCCAGCTCGAAGGTCTGCGACTGCGAGGCGACGTCATGCGGCTTGCCCGCGGAATTGCCGAGCGGGAAGTCGGAGAACAAAAAGCGCGGCACGGCGGCGTGCTCGATGATGTCCTTGGCGCAGCCCATCACCACGGTCGGAATGCCGCCTGCCTCGAGATGCCGCGCCACCAGCGCCGTGGTCTGGTGGCACACCGGGCAGTTCGGCACCAGCACGGCGATATCGACCTGGTCCGCGAGGCACCGCGCCAGAATCTCCGGCGCGTCGGTGTCGAGGGTGACGCGATGGCTGCGGTTGGTTGGCGCGCCGAAGAAACGCGGGGCGACTTCGCCGATGCGCCCGGCAGCGGAGGCCTTCAGAAGTTGCGGCAGCGGAAACCAGGTGCCGTTGTCGGTCGCACTGGTGTGCTTGCGGTCGTAGCCGATGTGCGAGATGCGCAGATCATGCTGCTTGGCGGTGTCGCCGTCATAGACCTGGTAAAACTTCGCGCCGCCGTTGTACGCCGCACCCGGCCCCTGGTCGCCCTTGGTCGGATCGTACGGTGCGGCCGTGGTGATAAGGGTAACGCGAGATTGTGCCAGCTTCTTCTTGAGCGGCTGGAACGGCGCCTCGGTGTAATGCGCCCAGCGATACGCCGTGGCGTAGCCGATCGCCGTGTAATAATCGCGCGTGCGCTGCATATAGGGGACGGGAGCATCGTAGTCGGGCGCAAAGCCGAATTCATCGTCGCGCGAAGCGGACATGGGGCGCGTCTCCTGTGGTTCTTGGTTAGGACCAGACTAGAGATAGTCGGCGGGTAGCTCAACAGGGAGCGGGGCGGCGCAGGCCAGAATTGCATTTCGCAAAGGAGACGCCGCTCGGTAGGTGCGCTCCCTCGCCCCGCTCGCGGGGAGAGGGTTGGGGTGAGGGGGAGTCTCGGCGAGGGAGGTGACAGCGAGACTCGTGGAGAGTCCCCCTCACCCGGATTGCATCTTCGATGCAATCCGACCTCTCCCCGCAAGCGGGGCGAGGTGAAGAAGCCGCTACCGAAACAGATGCAGCGCCGCATATTGCAGCAGCATGATCGCCTTGGCGTCGATGATGCGGCCGTCGGCGATCATCACCAGTGCCTCGTCGATGCCGAGCTCCAGCACCTCGATGTCCTCGCCTTCGTGCGCCAGGCCGCCGCCGGCGCTGACCCGCATTTCCGGCTCGTACTCGGCGACGAAGAAATGCAGCTTCTCGGTCACCGCGCCGGGGCTCATGAAGGCCTCGAACACCTTGTGGACGTCGTGCAGGCGGTAGCCAGTCTCTTCCTCGGCCTCGGCGCGGATGCGCATCTCTGGCGAGGCATCGTCCAGCACGCCAGCGGCTGCCTCGATCAGGAGATCATCGTAGCCGCGGATAAACACCGGCAGACGGAACTGGCGCACCAGGATCACGGTACGCCGGGCGCGATTATAGGGCAGCACGGCGGCGGCGTTGTCGCGTTCGTAGGTTTCCCGGTGCTGCGTCTGCCATTCGCCATTGGCGCGCCGGTACTCGAACGTCGTGTTCTTGAGGGTGGTCCAATTGTCCGAGAGCACGCGGACGTCCTTGATGCGGACGCGATCGGAAATGGTCATTGCTGTCTTCCAGTAGGGCTACGTTGTGGGAGCGCGGCCATCGAGCCACTTCTGGAACATCACCGAGGTGGATTCCTCGAAGCCGAGCGAGGCGTAGAACGCATTGGCCTGCGCATTCTCGCGGCGGACCAGGAGCTGCAGCTTTGCGATTCCCGCCTGGCGCAGCCAGTCCTCGGCCGCGGCCATGATCACGCGGCCATGGCCGCGCTTGCGGCCATCAGGGTCGACGGCGACGTAATAAACCCAGCCGCGATGGCCGTCATGGCCGACCATGACGGTGGCAACGATCGCGCCGCCATCGCGGCCAATCAGGACGGTGGAGTTGTCGCGCCGACGCGCCAGCGAGATGTCGGCATGCGGATCGTTCCAGGGCCGCGTCAGGCCGCAGCGCTGCCACAGCGCGACCACCGGCTCGACATCGGCATCTCCAATCGCATCGATCGTAAGGGCAGGAGAGACGGACGTGTTCACAGCACTTTCCCCGGATTCATGATGCCATGCGGATCGAGCATCGCCTTGATCGACCGCATCAGCTCGATCGCGGTCTTGTCCTTCACGTCCGGCAGCTCGTCGCGCTTGAGTACACCGATGCCGTGCTCGGCCGAGATCGAGCCGCCCATCCGCAGCACGATCGCGAACACCACCGCGTTCATCTCGTGCCAGCGCGCCAGATAATCCGTGGTGTTGGCGCCGATCGGCTGGCTGACATTGTAGTGCAGATTGCCGTCACCGAGATGGCCGAACGGCACTGGTCGCGCGCCGGGGATCAACTTCACCACAGCGGCATTGGCCTCCGTGATGAAGTCCGGCACGGTGGCGACCGGCACGGAGATGTCGTGCTTGATCGAGCCGCCCTCCGGCTTCTGCGCCGATGACATCTCGTCGCGCAGCTTCCAGAAGCCGGCGCGCTGGGTGAGGTTGGCCGCGATCACGGCGTCGTCGACGATCTCGTCTTCCATCGCGCGGGTCAGGATCGTTTCCAGCGGCGCGCGGGCATCGTCACCGGGTGAGGACAATTCCATGAGCACGTACCAGGGATGCTTCGCCTGGAGCGGATCGCGCACGTCGATGCCGTGGCGGATCGAGAAGTCGACCGCCATCTCCGACAACAGCTCGAAGCTCGTCAGCGCATTCGCAGCCTCGCTTTGTGCGATCGTCAGCAGCTTCAGCGCCGCGTCGGGCGACTTCAGCCCGACGAACGCCGTCTCGATCGCCCGCGGCTTCGGAAACAGTTTCAGCGTCGCGGCGGTGATGATGCCGAGCGTGCCTTCCGCGCCGATGAAGAGGTTGTGCAGATTGTAGCCGGTGTTGTCCTTTTTCAGCTTCGACAGCAAATTGAGCACGCGCCCGTCGGCCAGCACCACCTCGAGCCCCAGCGCCATCTCGCGCGCGACGCCATAGGCGAGCGCGGCCGTGCCGCCGGCATTGGTCGAAAGATTGCCGCCGATGGTGCAGCTTCCTTCGGCGCCGAGCGATAGCGGGAACAGCCGGTCGACCTCGGCGGCCTTCTGCTGCGCGATTTGCAGCACCACGCCGGCTTCGCAGGTCATGGTGTTCGAAGCGACGTCGACCTCGCGGATCTTGTCGAGCCTTCGCAGCGACACCACCACCTCGCCATTGTGCGGGGTCTGGCCGCCGACGAGCCCGGTATTGCCGCCCTGCGGCACCAGCGCGATGTTGTGCGCGGAGGCGAGCTTACAGATCGCAGAGACTTCCGCCGTCGTGCCCGGGCGCAGCACCAGCGGCGAGCGGCCGTGAAACAGATTGCGCTCCTCGGTGATGTAAGCCTCGATGTCGGCCGCATCCGTGATCGCATGGCGGTCGCCGACGATCTTGCGGAATTGGTCGATCAGGTCGGGCGCAAGCGGAGGGGTGGCCGATTTATTGATGTTCATGTCCTCGTCTCTTGCTCTTTTCGTTTTGCGCATGATCTTGTCGGAAAACCGCACCACACTTTTCCGGATCATGCGCTACCGCGCGACAGCAGCCCGGCGCAGCCGGTCGTTGATCGCTTCGCCAAGTTCTTCCTCGGGGATCGTCATCACCGCGATCGCCCGCGGCCCCTTCGCATCGAGGGCGCGAAGATAGCCGAACAGATTGGCGGCCGCTTCATCGAGATCACCGGCGGGCGACAAATTCATGACAGCCGACGCGGCGTCAAGGCCGGGCAGGTGCGCAGGGCCGAACGCCAGCAGCGCTTCGCCCGGGGCGATGTCGCGCGCATTGAGCCGCACATTGGCGCGCGGCGCGTAATGCGAGGCCAGCATCCCCGGCGCCAGCGGCTGGCTGTCAGCGCTCTCGGCCTCCACAGGCTGCCGCGCCAGCGGCGCGCCGAGCACGGCTTCGATCCGCTCGCGCGAGAGCCCGCCGGGACGCAGCAGCATCGGCGCGTTGAGGCAGCCGACGATGGTCGATTCCACGCCGACCTCGACCGGCCCGCCGTCGATGATCAGGTCGATCCGCCCCGCAAGGTCGCTCTCGACATGGGCGGCCAGTGTCGGCGAGACGTGGCCGGAAATGTTGGCGGACGGTGCCACCACAGCCCCGCCAAAAGCGCGCAGGATCGCCTGGGCCACCGGATGGGCGGGAATGCGGATCGCGACCGTGTCGAGGCCCGCGGTGGCGAGATCCGCCACCGGGCACCCCTCTGTCTTCGGCACCACCAGCGTCAGTGGCCCGGGCCAGAACGCCTCCGCAAGCTTCAAGGCACGCGGGTCGAATCGGCCGATCCGGCGGGCGGCTGAGAGGTCGGCGACATGGGCGATCAGCGGATTGAAGGCCGGACGGCCCTTGGCGGCGTAGAGATGGGCGATCGCGACGGCATTTCCGGCGTCCGCGCCGAGCCCATAAACCGTCTCGGTCGGGAACGCGACCAGTCCGCCGGCGGCCAGCCGCCGGGCGGCAGCCTCGGCGCCAGCCGCGCCGGCCGGCAAAATCAGTGTTTCAAGGCCCGTTTTCACTGGGACGAAATTCCTCAAATCGGCCGCTTGCGGTGCGCCAAACCCGACGCTATAAGCCGCCTTCTTGTCGGAGTGTGGCTCAGCCCGGTAGAGCACTGCGTTCGGGACGCAGGGGTCGCAGGTTCGAATCCTGCCACTCCGACCATTCTTCCAAAAGTTGACGTGTTCCAGAGGCTTGGCGGACCGGCCGCCAGCGCCTCGGAAGCGCCTTATTGCAACGATTTGCGAGGCGGGTCCACGGCCGATTTGGGCCAAGCAGGGCGGCCTGCCGGCGCGGCATGGCTTCTGTTCGACGGTTCGGATGAGAGGGTGGTGAAGCCCACGCTGGTCCGCTCGTGCCAGTTATGGCTGCCTGATCATCGAGGGATGACAGCGCCCATAACTCGCCGGACAATGGGCGACAGCGATTCGGTAAGCGATTAAGCGCCCTGTCGCCGCAAATCGGCATCAGAACTGCGGCTCGGCAACCGCCGACTACTTCCGCAGCAATTCTCCCAACGCGGCCGTCGCCTCGGCGCACCTTATGTCGTCGATGTCCCGCGACAGGCTGAGCGCGCCTGATTTCAGCTCCTCGATCTTCCAGCTCGCGGGATGCTGATTTTCGAGCTGGCTGAGCCGCTTGTTCAGATCATCCAGTCTGGATTGAAGCTGCCCGATGCTGGCGGCTCCATTCACGTTCCAAACGCGTTGTGCGCGCATCGTCGTTCCCCTGCTTGTCTCACAGCGTTGTGAGCGGGGTTCGTGGCCGCAATGGGCGTTTCTTTTGGCCGGCATTAGACAGTCGGGAACCGTTGCAGTTAAGCAACGCAAATTCCGGCGCCTTGCCGGGCCGGAGCCCGGCACCCTTCATCAGGCGGCGTGCGCCCGCTCGCCTGATCGCTTGTCGAGGCCGCGTTCCAGGATCGTGATGCTCGTCTGGATATTGTTGCGCCGGGCCCTCAGGGTCAGAGCGAGCATCGGATAGGCAGGGTTCTTTGGGTCGAAGATTGCCGCTTTGCGCTCTTCTTCCTGAATGTCGGCGTCGAGCATTTGCGTCCGCCAACGCAGATCGGAGATCAGCGCGTGGAGCTGTGTCGGGATGGTCGCTTCAAAACGGGAAATCGGCTGCATGTGATCGCCTCACCATGAGACAGACCCACCGCGGGTCTGAGGGATTGACCTCAGCACAGCAAGGAGGATGCCAACGTACGGACTGCGCGAGCTGGCCTGCCAGGCCGTTTGGCATTGACGCGTTGCGCGTCGCGGCTCGTCACCTCCGCGCCACCACCACACCTGCCAGGAACGCAATCATGAGCGCGGGCAACGGCGCCTCGCGGACCATGCCGCGAACGGTCTCGCTCCAATGTCGATCGGGGTCGCGCGGCGGGGACCTGATTTCACCCGTCGATTCAATGCCCCAGTCCGATGCGAGGTCGGCGATCTCGCGTGAAGCGAGTTTTGCACCGTCGCGAATGCGAAAGACGGCGGTGTTTGAACGGTCCCGTGGCGCGAGCGCCATCACCGTAGCGATGGCCGTGCGCAGCGTCATCTCGCCATAGCCTTGCAGCCTGACTGATTCCTCGGGGTCAGATGTCATGCGAACGTCTCCCTCACACCGCGAAATGATGCGCAGCGCCAAAGGCGGCGATCGTGCAGAGAACCAGCGCCGAAATCGCGCCGGTGACGCCGCGCGCAAGGCGCGCTCGTGTCAGATGCCTGGCCATGTCCGTCTCCTCGCTTTGGGGAACAAGTGAGGCCGACGCGTCTGGTTCCTCGCCGGACGAGATTGCCTCTATGTCTTGCCGGAACGATTGCCACTCTTTCCCGTTGCCGCAGGACCTCGACACCGAGGCGACCGGGGGACCCATGCCGCTCATCCGCTACTTCGTCTTCGTTGGCGGAGCTCTGTTGGCTCTCCTGATCCTTGCAGACCGCTATGTCGATGCCCCCCTGAGCGCGACCCTCCAGGCCGGGCCGGACGTATCGATAGCTCGCATTCGCTCCACGCAGACATGGCCCGAGAAGATCGCCTTCGACACCAGCGTGCGCCAGATTCCGTTGTCCAGGGTCGCAGCGGTCGCGCCGGCATCCGCACCTGCGGCGACCGCAATGCCGGCCACGCAAGAGAGCCCGCGCCAGGCTTTTGCGATGGTGACGAAACCCGCCGAGCAGCCGAAGCAGGCTGCGCCGGCCGGTCCGAACAGGCGGATCGCGGAGCGGCATCGTCGGCGCCAGCTGTCCCGCGCAGCGGCGTCCGGTCGGATGATGTCCTTCAGCGAGCCGATCGCGGCAGGCTGGTAGGTGGCGTTCAGCTAGAGCCCGGATTGCCGCTGTGATACGCATCGCAGCAGGCGCGGGATCTGATTGTGTGCGATCGCGACGATGCGCCAGGCACCAGCGAATTTCGCGAGGCTGTAGGTGGCCTGGAAGTCATAGAGAAGCTTCAACGTGCCATCGAGCACATCCATCCGCAGCGAGGCCTGTACCAGTCGCGGCGACAGCGCCAGAATCGACAGGTCGTGAATGCGCCCCGAGGGCGCGCCGAGCTGGCGATGCAGTTCGACGACCCTGTGCATCGTCGCCAGACAGTCCTTCCTGTTCGCGATCGCAATCAGGGTGATTTCATCGCCGTCCGAGACGATGTGGCTTGGATAGGCGACGCGATTGGCGATGGCCTCCACGTCCAGCGTTTCGAACGCCGCGCAATAGCCCTGGAAAAACGCCCTCACGTCCTCAGCCAGTTGGTTCGACATCTTGCTTGCTCCGCTCTGTGCATCGATCCGAGAGAAGCGTAGGCGCGCAAGATTACAATTTGTCGTCGGCACTTTCCGCATGGCGGAAGCAAGCCTGCCTCCCGGTTAGGCATCGTGCCGGGCAGGGAGGCTGTGCGCGCGGCGTGCCGCGCGATAGGCTCGGTCTCGACGCAATCGAGCGAACGAGGGACAGACGCGTGACGAGATTTGTAGATGTCGCAGCCGGCCAGCTTGGCCCGATTGCCAGGACTGAGACGAGGACCGGAGTCGTGGTGCGGCTGATGGCCTTGATGCGCCAGGCGAAGGCCAATGGCTGCGACCTGATCGTCTATCCCGAGTTGGCGCTGACCACGTTCTTTCCGCGCTGGTATTTTGATGATCAGGCCGAGATCGACAGTTTCTTCGAGCGTGAGATGCCAGGGGCCGAGACGCAAGCCTTGTTCGATCTCGCCCGCGAGATCGGCATCGGATTTTACCTCGGCTATGCCGAGCTGACGGTCGAGGCCGGAATTGTCCATCGCTACAACACCTCCATCCTGGTCGACAAAGGCGGCGCGATCGTTTCCAGATATCGCAAGGTCCATTTGCCCGGCCATACTGAACACGAGCCATGGCGCAAGTTTCAGCATCTGGAGAAGCGCTATTTCGAGCCCGGCAGCGGCTTCGGTGTCACTAACGCATTCGGCGGCGTGATGGGGATGGCGATCTGCAATGACCGTCGCTGGAGCGAGACCTATCGGGTGATGGGGCTCCAGGGCGCCGAGATGGTGATGATCGGCTACAACACGCCGGTGCACAATCCGCCCGCGCCCGAGCACGACGACCTCTCGCTGTTCCACAATCATCTGGTCATGCAGGCCGGCGCCTATCAGAACGGCACCTTCGTGGTCGGCGTCGCCAAGGCCGGCATCGAGGAGGGCGTTGACCATATCGGAGGCAGTTGCATCATCGCGCCCTCCGGTGAAATCGTGGCGAGATGCACAACCAAAGGCGACGAGATCGCGCTGGCCCGCTGCGATCTCGATCTCTGCAATTCCTATAAGCGCACGACGTTCAATTTCGACGTTCATCGCCAGCCTCGCGCATATGGGATGATCGTGGAGCGGAAGGGCGTGACCACCATGGCGGATGGGACACCGGTGCGGGCCAAGGGATGACGCTCTTGTAGCCCGACGGACAAAACACTCGCTATTCTCGCCAGGTCCGTCTCGCGAGTGCCACTCGGGGCGAGGCAGGATGCCTATGTCACGGTCGATGCTGCCGGCTCGGCCCGATCCGGCGGCGGCATCTGCATGAGCCCGCGCGATCTTGTCCGCATCGGCGAGATGATGCGATTGGGCGGTGTCGTCGACGGACGCCGTACTGTCTCGCAGGAGTGGGTGCTCGACACCGCAACGGGCGCTCCTTCGGGGCGATGGAGTTCAGGCACGCTCGCCGAATGGCAGCCTGGAGGCCGTTATCGAAATAAATGGTATCAGAGACGAGCTGGCAGCAACGCGTTCTTTGCCCTCGGCATTCACGGGCAATGGCTGTATGTGGACCCGGGGGCCGAGATGGGTGTGGCAAAGTTCTCCTCGCAACCCATCCCCGTTTGCAACGAGACAAAGAGCCTTAATCTTGCGCTCTTCGACGCGCTTGCAAACATGATTTGAGTTGACCCGCCCGTCGGGCAAAACACCCTCAAGCCCGCCAATCCTTTCTCACAAAATATCCCACTCTGCCGAAATTCGGATTTGTCGTATGTGTCCGCCATCCCGGCTCGACCTTGAGGGGCGATCATGTGTCGTCATGTTTCGCGAGCCGGGCTTGCGTGGACGCGGCAGCGTCGGCACGAGAGGCCAAGGGCAGGGCGGGCGAACTCGCTCCTCAAATGAAAGCTTGAGCGGGGTCTTTCAAAGTAACGACGGTTTCCTTGCCTGTCCGATGTCTGGCAACGTCGGGCTCGATCTTGATTCAGATCAAGGGACTATGTGACGCGCTCACCACAACAGGAGACCGACGGGGGGCTGGGGTGATTTGTTGGTGAGTGCAATGACGCCGACTTGGTACGTCACCTTCGAGGTTCGCAAGCGCAGCACGCTTCCGAAGCAGCGAAGTCCTCGAGAAACAAGGACATTCGCTACGGAAGCAGAAGCCAAGGCGTTCGTTCGTGCAAAGCTTGACGAAGGCCTCGCTGTATTTGCGGGCACGATCAATCCGCACGCGCCTAGGCAACTCATTCCGTCGTCCCGCATCCAAGCCTGGCTTGTCGACGAACAATGGGACCCTGACCGACATGTAGGTCCTGATGGAGAATAAGCACGTTACCGTGCACCTACATAGCGCTGGAGTGTTGCCATTTTGATACGGGCTTTGGGGTCGCATTGATCTTAAACTTATGGATGTTCGCGGTGCTTATGCACGCTAGCTTGCATAGGCGCTCACGTTTTGAACGGAAGAGAGCTAAGCAAAGGGGACATGACGATGATGAAAAGGCTTTCGATAGCTGCGATCGGCCTTGCGGCGTTGAGCATGGCGGCTCCGGCCATGGCCGCCGATATGGCTGTCAAGGCGCCGCCGCCGGCACCGGTGATCGCGATCTACAACTGGAGCGGATTCTACATTGGCGCCAACGGAGGCTGGGGGCAGAGCCATGGTTGCGTGGATTTCCTGACGCCCGCAGGGACACTCGCAGGTGGTTGCGCCGATCGCTCCGGAGGTCTGGCGGGCGGACAGATCGGGTACCGCTGGCAAACCAATCAGTTTGTGCTCGGATTGGAAGCGCAGGGCGATTGGGCTGAGATCAAGAACACGCGCGTCAGCCTGATCGATCCATTGATCTCAACCACAGGCAAGATCGATGGCATTGGGCTGTTCACGGCCCAACTCGGCTGGGCATGGAACGCGTCGCTCTTCTACGTAAAGGGTGGCGCTGCGGTGACGCGCAATCGCTTTGATATATTCAACAACGTCACTGGAGTCGGCCTCGCCTCTGCTGGTCACACGCGCTGGGGCGGTGCCCTGGGCGTCGGCTGGGAATATGGCTTCGCGCCGAACTGGTCGGTCGGCGTCGAGTATGACCATCTTTGGATGGGGCGTGACAACACCACCTTCGCAGGCGTGGTCACACCCGGACGCATCACTCTGCTCGGCAACGGCGTCAGCCAGGATGTGGATATGATCACTCTGCGCGTCAATTATCGCTTCGGCGGTTACGGTGCGCCGGTCACTGCTCGCTATTGAGCTCGTATCTTCCCAGTGAACCCGGGCCCCGGCATCAACCGGGGCCCTTTTTCATGGGAAGCCGGAGAAACGCGAAGAAATCCGTCGCGTCCAGCGTTAGTTCTGGCGGTCAAATCCAGCCGGTTGCGGCCTGTCCATGAGGAGGATGTGACGCTGGTTGTTTCGATGAAGCGAACGATACCGAGCTCGCGCAGATGCGATAGCCGAGCGCGAGACGGCCTCTACCGCCAGGCCGAGATAGTCCGCGATGTCACGCCGAGTGGAGGTAAGCTGGTATCGAGGACCACTTGCCCGGCCATTTCTGATCCGAGTGAATCCGTATGGACAGAAGCGCGAGCAACGCCGCACCGACCTTCCAGGAATACGCCAGCAGCGGCATCGTGCAGACCGCTCGATCCCCGAACATCTGGTCATGAGGTTTGCGACTAAGATGTCAGAAGCTTCAGATTCTCTGTTCGGTAGCGTGCTGGATCCGATGGAACGGATCTCGGAGACCTTGTTCGGCCTGATCATGGCTCTCACCTTTATCTGCTCGCTGGGTATCGCAGCGGGGTCCAACATCAATCTCCAGACCATGTTGATCGGTGTGCTCGGCTGCAACCTTGCCTGGGGCATCGTTGATGGCGGTCTTTATCTATTGGGTCGGATCAACAGCCGGGGAGGCGAGATTCGAATGCTCCAAGCGATGCGGCAAGCGCCGGATTCCGAGACAGTACGCAGCGTCATCGCCGGCGCACTGCCAGAGGAATTGGCGGTGTTCTTGCCTGCGCAGCAATTGGAAGCGATGCGGCAGAAGTTGCAGCTGTTGCCCGAGCCATCCCACGGCCCGAGACTGACGAAACGTGATTGGACGGGGGCGCTGGGCCTTTGCTTGCTAAGCTTCCTTTCGACCTTCCCGGTGGTCATCCCGTTTCTATTTCTCAGCGACGCCAGAGTGGCGCTGCGCGTCTCCTACGCCGTCGCTATCGTGATGCTGTTCTGCTGCGGTTACGTATTTGGAATTCAGAGCGGGCTGCGGCCTTGGGCCGCTGGCTTTGTGATGGTGGCTGTTGGTGGCATGCTGGTTGGAATCGCGGTGGCTCTTGGAGGATAGCGACAGTGAGGTGGCCGGGTTTTGCATCGGTTCGGCGGTTACCCGATGCCTCATGCGCTGCACTGGTCGGCTTGTGCCTTGCACCAATGACCGGCGCCCTGGCACAGGCCAATCCCCCAAGTCCAGGCGGTGCGATCGGTCTTGGCAACCGCGGATGGTCAGCGGCAGACACCAACCGTGAAACCTCAGCAAACGAACTCGAATTCAGCGCTCGCGCGGGCGTTGCATCCGACTACATCTACCGCGGGACCACGCTTTCCGATCATGGGCCCGCGGCTGGCGCCGCCTTCGAAACAAGATTTGGTGCGATCTACGTCGGAACTACGGTGGCCACCGTCAAGCTACCGACCCAGCCGGCCGCCGAGCTCACGTTTGCCGGCGGGGTCCGCCCGAAGATCGCAAACATCGATTTCGATCTTGGCGTCACCTATTTCGCCTACCCCAGTGAAAGGCTTCCCGGCGAGACCAATGGCATCAACTATTGGGAAGCGGCTATCCGCGGCGATCGTCGCATCGGCGAATACATCCATGTCGCGGCCGGCTACGCCTATTCTCCTAACGTCTCGAACACCGGCGCCTGGAGCCAATATGCTGCGGCCGGCGTCGGCTATGATGTACCTGGCCGGCTGCTACCGCAGAGCTTGGCCGTGTCGTTCACCGCTGCTGCCGGCTATTCGTGGTTCGGCAATCAGGCCGCGCAACTCGGCGGATTCCCGCTACCCGCCTATCTCAACTGGCAGGCGGGCGTGACTTTCACCCACAAGGCCTTCAATCTCGATCTGCGCTACTACGACACCAATCTGTCGAAGGAGAACTGCTTTGTCTTTACGGGCGATCCAAATGCGCGCCCGGGCGGCATCGTGAATGCCGTCACCAACCCTGACGGCCTGGTCTCGAACTGGTGCGGCGCGACGTTCGTTGCGAAGGCCTGGTTTGCTTTTAACTAGTTCTCGGTGGCGACTCATCGCCTGTGTACTGGATCAGGAACACCAGGAACTTCGCCGGCTGGGTAGCGTTTGCGTTCCGGTCTGCGACGTAAGCGGTGAGGATTGAGCCGATCAGGTCACGCAACGGCCGGGCTGCAGAAGCCTTGCGACTTCCGTGAGTGCGCTGACCACGGGCTCGCAGGCAAGTGTCGGCTTGCGGCTCTGATTCCGCGGCAGAGTCGGCGGCTTGGTGGTGCGGGCCTGCGCAGACGGAATACGCAGCAAGACCGAGGTATCGGCGAGATCATCCAAGCGCAGAGAAACCGTTTTCGTCGGAACTGCGAAAGGCTTGCGGTCGGCAAGACGGTCTGCCTTGCCGGCGCGATTGACGATGTGGCTTGGCTGTTCGGAGACCGCCTGCCCGCGTTTTACAAGGTCGTGACCTGAGGCGAACTGCACGGCACCGAGCGTCAATGCGGTCGCGACAGCGCCTAAAAAAGCTTTGCGAATCTGTGACATGGCTTCGCCCCTCGCCCCATGGCGATTGTCATTGTTTATGCAACGCCCCTTGGCCCGTCGCTTCCAATGGCCGTTTCCTAACGGCCGGCGGTTTCACCACGCCTTCGTGAACGCCAGAAAATGGTTTCATCCCGGCAGATTTTGTTTCGTCGCATTGATGGAGGTCTTGGTTCCCGCCTGTAGGTCTGCGCCGGCGCGGGTCAGTGCACGCCGAGGCGTGATCTCTCACACGAACGACGAGCGTGCTGCGAAAGGATAGTCCCACGCCCGTGCCGATCACCGTAGGAGTCTCGCGGAAGAGAGCGGCTCCCGTCGCCAGGGGGCGACAGCCGCTCTTGAGGCGCGTGCCGCCGCGCCTCTCCCCATCCAATCACAACCAGGTGTCTTGATTAGGAAACAATCATTCCCTATTATTCCGCAATGCAAAAAGCCGCCCGCCAGTCCCAGCCTGTTGCCCATTCGCCCGGCCGTCCCCGGGAGTTCGATATGGACACCGCCCTGGACGGGGCGATCCGGGTGTTTTGCGAGCGCGGCTATCATGCCACCTCGATCGGAGATTTGACTGCCGCGATGCGGCTTGCCACCGGCAGCGTCTACAAGGCGTTTCGCGACAAACATGCCGTGTTCCTCGCCGCCTTCGAGCGCTACGCCACGGTGCGCCGGGAGCAGACCCGCAGCGCAGCCGTGCGCGGCGCGAATGGCCGCGAGCGGGTGCGGCTTATGCTGCTGTCCTACGTCGAGCACTCCCAGGGCAGTGAGGGGCGCCGCGGCTGCATCGTGGTCGGCAGCGCGGTCGAGCTCTCCGCGGTCGATCCGGTGATCCGCGCGCGCGTCACCGCGCAACTCAGGACCAACGAGACCTTCATCGCCGGCCTCATTCGCGAGGGGCACGCGGACGGCTCGATTCCCGGCCATGTCGAGGCCGACGACACCGCGCGGCTGATGATCTGCATGACGCAGGGCCTGCGCGTCGTCGGCAAGGCGCGGCTGCCGCTCGACGGCGAGCGCCTGGTCGGCGTCGCGATGAAGCTGCTCGCTTGAACATTTGTCAAATTAGGAAATGAACATTTCCTATATCTGGAGAGTTGGAATGACGATGAATGCCACCATCGACACCGCGCCCGAGCCGGATGCGGTGTCGCAACGACTGACCTTCGTGCTGGCGGCGGCTTGTGGCATGATCGCCGCCAACATCTACTATGCCCAGCCGCTCATCGCCCCGATCAGCGCCGCGCTCGGCCTGTCGCATGCTGCGGCAGGGCTGATCGTCACCATGACGCAAATCGGCTATGGCACGGGGTTGCTGTTCATCGTGCCGCTCGGCGATCTCGTCGAGAACCGCACGCTGATCTGCACCGTCATCACCCTCGGCGCCGCGTCCCTGCTCGCCGCCGCATTTGCGACCCATGCCGTGCCATTCCTGATCGCGGCGCTGTTCATCGGGCTCGGTTCGGTGGCGGTGCAGATCATCATTCCCTATGCGGCGCATCTTGCGCCGGAAGCCATTCGCGGCCGCGTCGTCGGCAACGTCTCGACCGGATTGATGCTCGGCATCATGCTGGCGCGCCCGGTGTCGAGCTTCGTCACCGCGGCGCTGTCCTGGCATGCAGTGTTCTTCTGCTCCGCCGCGCTGATGATCGTGCTTGCAACTGTGCTCTGGATGACGCTGCCGAAGCGCAAGCCAGTCGCGCGCATGCATTATGGTGAGCTGCTGATGTCGATGCCGCATCTGGCGCGCACCACGCCGCTGCTGCGCCGTCGCGCGCTCTATCAGGCGGGCCTGTTTGGTGCCTTCACGCTGTTCTGGACGGTGGTGCCGCTTCAACTCGCCGGCGAATTCGGCTTCACCCAGCGCGGCATCGCATTGTTCGCGCTCGCCGGCGTTGCTGGCGTGGCCTCGGCGCCGATCGCGGGCCGGCTCGCCGACCGCGGCCATAGCCGCATCGCCACCATCGTTGCGATGCTGCTCGTAGCCGTGGGCTTCCTGGTGACGCATATCGGCGCGGCCGGGTCGGCGCTCAATCTTGCCTGCCTCGTCGTGGCTGGGATCGCCATTGATTTCGGCGTGCAGGGCAATGTCGTGCTGGGCTTCCGCGCCATCTTCGTGCTCGGGCACGAGCATCGCAGCCGCCTCAACGGCCTCTACATGGCGACGTTCTTCGCCGCCGGCGCTGCCGGCTCTGCGCTCGGCGCCTGGGCCTTCGCGCAAGGCGGCTGGACGCTCGCCTCAGGCATCGGCCTGGCCATGCCTGTCGCGGCCTTGCTCTATGCGGCCACCGAGTGATCGCGGCATGGTCCGATTGTGCGCTGCGGCCGGCTTAACCAAGCCTTCGATATGAAGCCCTGGACCGAGCTATTTCCGCCTCGCGATTTCGGCGCGGCTGTTGTACTTTGGTCGCAAGCGGGCCCGGTTAACGGGCGGCAGGGGGAGGCTGATGAGGCGTGCGGGATTGTTTGGCGTACCGCGAGTACGGCCATGGTCGTGGCAGGCATTTCTGCTCGGCTTTGCAATCGTGGCGGCGTCGGCCGCCATTCAAGGCGTATGCGTTGCGCTCGGCGCAAAGCTCTATTTCGCGGCGTTCATTCCCAGCATCTTCCTGGTCGGAATTCTGGCGGGCGCGCCGGCTGCGGTGTTCGCCGTGCTGCTCGTGATTCCGCTGGTGTGGTGGGCGTTCATGCCGCCCTTCTTCGAGTTCAGCCCGTTGACCAGCGCCTATACGGATTCCATCAACCTTTTCTTCCTGCTCGCCGTGCTGCTGATCGGTCTCGCCGATCTCTGCCGCGAGACGATCACGCTCATCAGCCGCGGCGGGCTGAAGTCCTCGGGCGATAGCGCGGCAACGAATCCGCAATAAATGAGGTTTGCGCGTTGCGCCCGCGCAACAGTCCGGCAACCATCCGCGCGCTTGGCGTGCGACGCTAACTTTTCGAAAAAGATTTGGCCGCAAATTCCCTCGCAGGAAGGACGAGGGAGTTTTAGACATGAACGGCCAAATGAACGGTCACGCCATCTTTGAGAATGTGCGCCGTTACCGCGGTATCGCATCGCTCTACCGCCAGACCGCGGCATTCCGACCGGGCCAGAGCTGGTCGCTGCTGGAGCAGGCAAGCGATTGGGAAGCCCGCGCGCTGGCGGAGCTGGAAGGCTATTTCGCCAGCCGGGCGGACTATACCGCCCAGCTCGCCGCCTGATTGTTAACCATCAACGTGACCGCAGGCGCCACCATCAGAACCTGTAGCTGGCCTGGACTCGCACCGTGCGGCCCTGGCCGGGCGAGATGTTGTTGTTGCCGTCGGCCGATGCCCAATATCCCCTGTTGAAGATGTTCTCGACGGTCAGCTGCGCGCGCCAGTTGGCATCGATCGTGGCGTAGACGCCGGCGTCGAAGCGCACGAAGCTCGGCAGCCTTACCGTGTCGTCGGACGAGGCAAAGGAATCGCCGAAATAGATGATGCCGAGCGCCGCCGCCCACATCGGCGTGAACTGATATTTGTTCCACCATGCGAACTGATTGTACGGCACGAGCTGAACGCGGTTGCCGGGCACGACAGTCGCCGACGTCGCGCTGGTGATCTTCGCATCGGTATAGGCATAGCCGAGCGAGGATTGCCACTGATCGGTAACGTAGCCGACGAGGCTTGCCTCGAACCCGCGCGTCAGCGTGCTGCCGGACGGAAAGAAGAAGCCGGGATTGTTACCGTCGGCGATCGGCTGGTTGGTGCGGTTCAGATTGTAGATCGCGGTCGAGAACAGCAGCTTCGGGTTGATGTTCCACTTCATCCCGACCTCGGTGTTCTCGAACTTCTGTGGCTGGAGGATCAGCGTGCCGTCAGTGAGCGCCGAGAACTGGTCGCCGGAGGCGGGCAAATATGAGATGCTGTAGGCGGTATAGATCGACATGCTCTCGATCGGCTTGACCATCAGGGCCGCCTGCGGCGACACCAGATTGTCGGTGCGGTTGCGGTTGATGTTGGTGTTCATGTCCAGCGCCGACATCTCGAAGCGGTCGAACCGCGCGCCGGCGATGACCTGGAGAAATCGCGACAGCTCGATCGTATCGCGCAAATAGCCGGACTCGATGTTCAACCCGTATTTGCTGTTGGAGTCCGGCGTGGTTACGCCGTCGGCATTCACGGCTGAGGGGTGGTGGACGAAGGTCACCGGCCCGAAATAGGTCGGCGCGAACGGGTTCTGGACGATGGTGTTGGTGCCGTTCGGGAAGACGCCGGTGTTCCGGATGTCGACGCCGGTCTGGCGGCCGAACTCGGTGCCGAAGCCGACCGTATGGAATACCGGGCCGGTCCAGCCCTTGTAGGTGAAATCGGTCTGGTTGAAGACATTGTCGCGGTTGGTGGTGTGCTGATAGGCGCCGAGATTGAACGCGGTGTCGGCTGGATTGACCGCGCCCGCAAGCGCGCCGTTCACCGGATAGACGCTCTGGTAGAATTTCTGATAGTCGGCCGCGATGGTGCCGTTGCGCGCTGTCAATCCGTTCTGGAAATCGTGCTCGACGATCGCCATGCCGGTCTGCACGGTTGCCTGTGCGGTATTGAGGCTCGGGCTGCCGAAGAAGGTCTGGAGATTTCCGTTCGGCGCAAACGGCGTCGTCGGATTGAACCGTGTGACGCTGCCGGGCAGGCCTTGCGAGGGGTTGCCGCGATCGGCGGTGCGGCCGTCGTGGTAATATTCGTAAGAGAGCTTGACCTTGGTGAAGTCGTCCGGCTTCAGCGTGACGGTCGGGTTGATGCCGTAGCGTTCGAGATGGTTGAAGTCGCGGAACGCATCGCTGCCCTCGTAGAACACGTTCAGCCGCGCCGCGACGTTCTCGTTGATGGCCTGTCCGGCATCCAGTGTGACGCGCCGGTCGCCCCATGAGCCGGTCTGTGCGGTCGCCTCGTAGATGCGGGTGCCGTCGGCTTCCTTGAGGGTGCGGTTGAGCAGGCCGCCGCCGGCGCCGCGGCCGAACGTCAGCGCGCTCGGGCCTTTCAGCACCTCGATGCTCTGCGCGTTGTACATATCGCGGAAGTACTGGACGTCGTCGCGAAAACCGTTGACGAAGAAATTCGCGCTGGAATCGACGCCGCGGATGACGAGCTCGTCGCGATTGCCTTCGCCCTGGTGGACGGCGACGCTGGGCACGTAGCGCGTCACATCGGTCAGGCCCTGGTAGTTCTGGTCGCGGATCAGCTGCTGCGTGATGACGCTCAGCGATTGTGGGATGTTGACGATCGCGGTGTTGCTCTTGGTGGCGACCGCGGTGCTGTTGGCGAAATAGCCGACTGTGCCGGTGCGGGCATCCTGCGACTGCGCGAATGGTTTCGGCTCGGCGGCCGTCTCCGGCCGCCGCGCCGTCTGCGTGCGCCGCGTCCGCGCGCCACCCGACCGACGCGAGGGCGAAGACGGATTGGCGCTGCGCTGCGCCGCCGGCGCGGTGACGGTGACGGGGGGAAGCGTAGCGCCCTGTCCCGTCGCGGATTGCGCGAACGCCTGTGGGCTTGCGAGGAATGCGCCTGAGGTCATCAGTGCGGTCAGCAGGACGCCCGTAAGACCCGGAACTCGATGATTGGAAAAACGACCAGCAGAAGACAATAGCTCTCCGTTGGCGGCGATGCGATTCATCGCGCCCTCCCTTACTTTTCAAAACTCGCCCGGATTCCCCAATGATGCGGCCGGACGCGGGGCAAGGCCCGTCCGTGCACGCGAAGTCACTGCGTGCATGAACACGTTGGGCGTCCAGCAATTCCGGGAAATCAGATTTGAATCGTTCGAAACATTTCGAGTCCCGGGAAAACGGTGCGGAGGCACGACCCGGGACGACTACGGAGTTACCCCGGTGTCCCCGTGTGATAGCAACTCGCCCAGATCTCCTTCACGACGGCCCGGGGCGAGCGATGATCACTTTCAACGGCATCTTTACGACAGAGCGCCTGCTTCAGATCATCGTCATTCTGGCGGCAACGGTCGCGATGAAGCTGATCGGCTGAACATTGTCGGGCTATCGCCCGCCGAATTCGGGCACCTCGGGCAGATAGTTCGCTCCCTCAGAGCCCAGGAAATCGAACATCGCTTGCGCCGGCGGCAGCAGCACCTTGTCGCTGCGGCGGATTACGTACCATTGCCGGACGATCGGCAGGCCGGCGACGTCGAGCACGACCAGCCGGCCTTCGGCGAGTTCATGCGCCACCGTGTGCGCCGAGATGAAGGCGATGCCGAGTCCGGCGATGACCGCCTGCTTGATGGTCTCGTTGCTGCTCATCTCCATGCCGATGATCGGCTCGAGATCCGACTTCTGGAACATGCCCTCCATCAGCGTGCGCGTGCCTGATCCCGGCTCCCGGGTGAGGAAGGTCTCGTGCACGAGATCGGTCAGGCTGAGGCCGGAATCCTTCTCCAGCCAGTGCCCCTTGCGCGCGACGATGATGTGCGGATTGCGCCCGAGCTGACGCACGTCGACGCTGACATCGGCCGGTGGCCGACCCATCACGGCGAAATCGAGCTCGTAGCCGTGCATGGCCTCGCGGATCTCCTCGCGATTGCCGATGGTGAGCTTGATCTCGATCTTCGGAGAGCGCTTGGAGAACGCCGCGATCGCATGCGGCACGAAATACTTTGCCGTCGAGACCGCGCCGAGATGCACGGTGCCGCCGGTCTTCCCTGCGAGCAGGTCGAGCGCGCCCTGGCAGTCCGCGATTGCGGCCTCGACCCGCTCGGCGAGCGCCAGCACCTCCTTGCCAGCCTCCGTCAGCAGCATGCCGTCGCCGGTCCGCTGCACCAGCGGCAAACCCGCAAGGTCCTGAAGCTGGCGGAGCTGCTGCGTCACGGCCGGTTGCGTCAGCCCGAGCTGGGTCGACGCGGCGGTGACGCTGCCCCTGGCCGACAGCGCCGCAAGCGAACGCAGCTGCCGGATCGTCAGATGCCGGAGCTGGGTCGCCGCGTGGCCGGGGCCATTATAAGAAAATTCTTTGGCGCTCATTATGAATAGAAATTTTCCTTATTAAGCTGCCCCTGTCAATCTCATCGTGCTGGGACCGACCGCACCGACCTCCGCCGGGGAGGGAACTGGATGCGGCGCCCGCCAAGGGGATGGACGCAGATGACCAGGCAACTCAGGCTGGACGAGCATCTTCAACGGTATTCCGAGACGGCGCCGCATGCCCTGGCCGTGGCGGCCGCAGTCGATGCCATCGCAGCGGCCGCAATCGAGATCGCCGACCTCATCGGCACCGGCGACCTCGCGGACGCCTCGGGCCTGACCACGGGCCGCAACAGCGACGGCGATCTTCAGCGCGATCTCGACGTTCAGGCAGATGCGGTCCTGCGCCGGTGTCTCGGCAAGCTGCCGATCGCGGCACTGGCGTCCGAGGAGATGCGCGAGCCCCAGATCGGCGACCGCGCGGCAAAAATCTGCGTCGCGATCGACCCGCTCGACGGCTCCTCCAACATCGATATCAACATGACCGTCGGCACGATCTTCTCGATCCTGCCTGCGCCGGATGATCTCGCTCTCGCCTTCCATCAGCGCGGCTCGGCGCAGCTTGCGGCGGGCTTCATCACCTACGGTCCGCAGACCTCGCTGGTGCTGACGCTCGGCGACGGCGTCGACACCTTCACGCTCGACCGTAAGGCCGGCTGCTTCCGTCTCGCGCGCAGCGGCGTGCAGATCTCCGAGGGCTGCGACGAGTTCGCGATCAATGCGTCGAACCGCCGGCATTGGGACCCGCCGGTGCGCGCCTTCGTCGATGAATGTCTCGCCGGCGTCGATGGGCCCGCCAACCATAATTTCAACATGCGCTGGATCGGTTCGCTGGTCGCGGAGGCCTATCGCATCCTCACCCGCGGAGGCGTCTTCCTCTATCCGTCCGATGCACGCCCCGGCTATGGCGATGGCCGACTGCGGCTGACCTACGAGGCGCACCCGATGGCGATGATCATCGAGCAGGCCGGCGGCTCCGCATCGACCGGGCGAGAACGCATCCTCGACCTTGCCGCTGACAGCCTGCACCAGCGCGTGCCGTTGATCATGGGCTCGAGCAACGAGGTGCGGCGCGTCGCGGAACTGCACTGTGATCCACTGCTGGTCGCCAGCGTCTCTGCGCCGCTGTTCGCGCGGCGTGGCTTCTTCCGGCTGTGAGGGAGTAGCGCATGTCCAGGAAGCATCCGATCATCTCCATCACCGGCTCCTCCGGCGCCGGCACCACCTCGGTCAAGAAGACCTTTGAGCAGATATTCTTCCGCGAGAAGGTCAACGCCGTCTACATCGAAGGCGACGCCTTCCATCGCTACGACCGCACCGAGATGCGCACGCAGATGGCCACGGAGGCCGAGCGCGGCAACAGGCATTTCAGCCATTTCAGTCCCGAGACCAATCTGTTCGAGGAACTGGAGCGGGCATTCCGCGACTATGGCGAGACCGGCACCGCGGTGACGCGGCATTACGTCCACGACGCCGAAGAATCCGCACTGCACGGCGCAGCTCCCGGCACCTTCACCGAATGGGAGCGGCTGCCCGAAAATTCGGATCTGCTGTTCTACGAGGGCCTGCACGGCGCCGTGGTCACGGATAAGGTCAATGTCGCGCGCTATGCCGACCTGAAGATCGGCGTCGTGCCCGTCATCAATCTCGAATGGATCCAGAAGCTGCACCGCGACCGCAGCGCGCGCGGCTATTCGACCGAGGCCGTCACCGACACCATTTTGCGGCGGATGCCGGATTACATCCACTACATCTGCCCGCAATTCACCGACACCGACATCAACTTCCAGCGCGTGCCGACGGTGGACACGTCAAATCCGTTCATCGCGCGCTGGATACCGACGCCGGACGAATCGATGGTGGTGATCCGCTTCAAGAATCCGCGCGGCATCGACTTCCCCTATCTGCTCTCGATGTTGCCGCACAGCTTTATGTCGCGCGCCAATTCGATCGTGTGTCCCGGCGCGAAGCTGGACCTGGCGATGCAGCTGATCCTGACGCCGTTGATCATGCAGCTGATCGAGCGCAAGCGAAACCTGAAGTGAACGAGGGGAGGATCCGATGAACATCTCCGTCCACGCCGACGCCGACCTCACGGCAGTCGCGCATAGCGATCTCGCCAACGCCGTCCGCTTTCTCGCGGTCGATGCCATCGAGATCTCGCAGTCCGGCCACCCCGGCCTGCCGATGGGCATGGCCGATGTTGCGACCGTGCTGTTCTCGCGCTTCCTGAAGTTCGACTCGGCGCATCCGAATTGGCCGGATCGCGACCGATTTGTCCTCTCGGCGGGCCACGGATCGATGTTGCTTTATGCGCTGCTTCATCTCACTGGCGGCGACGTTAGTCTCGACGACATCAAGGCGTTCCGGCAATGGGGATCGAAGACGCCGGGCCATCCCGAATATGGCCATACGCCGGGCGTCGAGACCACGACGGGGCCGCTGGGGCAGGGGATCGCGACCGCGGTCGGCATGGCGCTCGCCGAGCGCATGGCCAACGCGCGGCATGGCGACGGGCTTGTCGATCACTTCACCTACGTGATTGCCGGCGACGGTTGCCTGATGGAGGGCATCAGCCAGGAGGCGATCTCGCTTGCCGGCCATCTCGGGCTCGGCCGCCTGATCGTCCTGTTCGATGACAACGGCATTTCTATTGACGGACCAACCTCGCTTGCGACCTCCGATGACCAGCTCGCGCGCTTCGCCGCCTCCGGATGGTCGGTGCGCCGTGTCGACGGGCACGATCCCGAGGCGATCGCGCAGGCGATTGCGGAAGAGCGCGAGACGACAAAACCGTCGCTGATCGCCTGCCGCACCATCATCGGCTATGGCGCTCCCGACCGGCAGGGCACCGAGAAGGCGCACGGCGCGCCGCTCGGCACCGAGCACACGGCCGCTGCGCGCAGGATGTTGGGCTGGGACTATCAGCCCTTCGTGGTGCCGATCCCGATCCTGAAGGCGTGGCGGATGATCGGGCAGCGCGGACAGGTCGATCGTCTCGCCTGGCTCGATCGCTACGAATGCGCGACGCCCGAGCAGCGCGACCTCTTCATCGAGGGCAAAGCCGTTGCCCTGCCGGGCGCCTATGCGCTAGCCGCGGCGAAACTGCGCGAGCGCTTTGCCACCGAGCGTCCGAAGCTCGCCACGCGGCAGGCTTCGCAACAGGTGCTCGATGGCATCGCGGCGACGATTCCCGGATTGATCGGCGGCTCCGCGGACCTGACCCATTCGAACTTGACGCATGCCAAGCCGCAAACCGCCGTCACGCGCGACGCTTTCGCCGGCGATTACATCCACTATGGCATCCGCGAGCACGGCATGGCGGCCGCGATGAACGGCCTCGCGCTGCATGCCGGCTTCATTCCCTATGGCGGCACCTTCCTTGCCTTCTCTGACTACAGCCGGCCAGCGATCCGTCTTGCGGCTTTGATGCGGCTGCGTGTCATCCATGTGATGACGCACGACTCTATCGGACTCGGCGAGGATGGCCCGACGCACCAGCCGGTCGAGCACCTCGCCGCGCTGCGCGTCATTCCGAACTTGCTTGTATTCCGTCCAGCCGATGCGGTCGAGACGCTGGAAGCCTGGGACTGCGCACTCGAGTCCGAGCATCGTCCCTCCGTGCTGTGCTTGTCACGGCAGGCGCTCCCGACTTTCCGCAGCGATGCGCGTGGCAGGAACCGCGTCGCGCGGGGTGCCTATCTCATCGTCTCGCCGGACGGCGGCCGCGACGTGACGCTGATAGCAACCGGCTCTGAGGTCCCAATCGCGCTGGAAGCCGGACGCCTGCTTGCGACCGAGCACATCCGCGCCGCCGTGGTCTCCGCGCCCTGCTTCGCGCTGTTCGAGGAGCAGCCGGACGACTACCGCGCCTCCGTGCTCGGCACCGCGCCGCGCGTTGGGGTCGAGGCAGCCGTGCTCGGCGACTGGCCGCGCTGGATCGGCACTGAGGGCGAGTTCGTCGGCATGCGCGGCTTCGGCGCGTCGGCGCCGGCGCCCGTGCTCTACCGCGAATTCGGCATCACATCGCAAGGTATTGCGGAAGCCGCCCGGCGGGCGATCGCCCGTGCAGGCAAGCGATAACAGGAGGACTCTTCGTGGCCCGTATCACCCTTCGGCAACTGCTGGATCACGCCGCTAGTCACGGTTACGCCGTGCCGGCGTTCAACATCAACAACATGGAGCAGGGCATTGCGATCATGCAGGCGGCGGCCGAGGTCGACGCGCCCGTCATAATCCAGGCCTCGCGCGGCGCGCGCAGCTATGCCGGCGATCTCATGCTCTCGCACATGATCGACGCGCTGGAGCGGACCTATCCCGACATTCCGCTCTGCATGCACCAGGACCACGGCAATGACGAGGCGACCTGCGCCTCCGCGATCGCCCACGGCTTTACCTCGGTCATGATGGACGGCTCGCTCAAGGCCGACGCCAAGACCGCGGCCGATTACGACTACAACGTCGCGATTACCCGCCGCGTCGTCGATCTCGCGCATTGGGTCGGCGCCTCCGTCGAAGGCGAACTCGGCGTGCTCGGCTCGCTCGAGCATGGCGGCGGCGAGCAGGAGGACGGCCACGGTGTCGAAGGCGAGGTTAGCCACGACCAGCTGCTCACTGATCCCGACCAAGCCGTCGACTTCGTCCGCGCGACAAAAGTCGATGCGCTCGCGATCGCGATGGGCACCTCGCATGGCGCCTACAAGTTCAGCCGCAAGCCGGACGGCGACATCCTGGCGATGCGGGTGGTCGAGGAGATCCACCACCGGCTGCCGAACACGCATCTGGTGATGCACGGCTCGTCCTCGGTGCCGCAGCCGCTCCAGGACATGTTCAACGCGTTTGGCGGCGAGATGCCCCAGACCTGGGGCGTGCCGGTGGAAGAAATTGTCCGCGGCATCAAGAGCGGCGTGCGCAAGGTCAATATCGACACCGATTGCCGCCTGGCGATGACCGCGGTGTTTCGCAAGGTGGCTGCGCAGGCGCGCTCCGAGTTCGACCCGCGAAAATTCCTCAAGCCCGCGATGGACGCGATGCGCGAGCTCTGCCGCGAGCGTTTCGAGCAGTTCGGCACCGCAGGCCACGCCAGCAGGATCAAGGTCGTTCCCTTGAGCGAGATGGCGCGGCGGTACCGCGCAGGCGAGCTCGATCCGCGCATCGACGCTCGTGAACCGGTCGCCGCCTAATCATTCAGAGAGAGAAGAGCAGGAGAGAGTCATGAATGCACACGCAGGAACCGTCCGCGGCAAGGAGCGCTATCGCTCGGGTGTGATGGAATACGCGCGCATGGGCTATTGGGAGCCCGACTATGTGCCAAAGGACACCGACGTCATCGCGCTGTTCCGCGTGACACCGCAGGAGGGCGTCGATCCGATCGAGGCGTCGGCCGCAGTCGCCGGCGAATCCTCGACCGCGACCTGGACGGTGGTGTGGACCGATCGCCTGACGGCCGCCGAGAAATATCGCGCGAAGTGTTATCGCGTCGATCCGGTGCCGGGTACGCCGGGCTCGTATTTCGCCTACATCGCCTATGACCTCGACCTGTTCGAGCCGGGCTCGATTGCCAACCTCTCGGCCTCGATCATTGGTAACGTGTTCGGCTTCAAGCCATTGAAGGCGCTGCGGCTGGAAGACATGCGCTTCCCGGTCGCGTATGTGAAGACGTTCCAGGGACCGGCGACCGGAATCGTGGTCGAGCGCGAGCGGCTCGACAAGTTTGGCCGGCCGCTGCTCGGCGCAACGGTCAAGCCGAAGCTCGGGCTCTCGGGCCGCAATTACGGCCGCGTGGTCTACGAGGCGCTGAAGGGTGGGCTCGACTTCACCAAGGACGACGAGAACATCAACTCGCAGCCCTTCATGCATTGGCGCGACCGCTTCCTCTATTGCATGGAGGCCGTGAACCGCGCTCAGGCTGCCTCCGGCGAGGTGAAGGGCACGTACCTGAACATCACCGCCGGAACGATGGAGGACATGTACGAGCGCGCGGAGTTCGCCAAGGAGCTTGGATCCTGCATCGTCATGATCGACCTCGTGATCGGTTACACCGCGATCCAGTCGATGGCGAAATGGGCGCGCCGCAATGATATGATCCTGCATCTACATCGTGCCGGTCACTCGACCTATACGCGGCAGAAGAGTCACGGCGTGTCGTTCCGCGTCATCGCCAAATGGATGCGCCTTGCTGGCGTCGACCACATCCATGCTGGCACGGTGGTCGGCAAGCTCGAAGGCGATCCCAACACTACGCGGGGCTATTACGACGTCTGCCGCGAGGATTTCAATCCGACCAAGCTCGAGCATGGCCTGTTCTTCGACCAGTCGTGGGCGAGCCTCAACAAGATGATGCCGGTCGCTTCCGGCGGCATCCATGCCGGCCAGATGCATCAGCTGCTCGATCTGCTCGGGGAAGACGTCGTGCTGCAATTCGGCGGCGGCACCATCGGTCATCCCATGGGCATTGCGGCCGGCGCGATCGCCAACCGCGTGGCGCTGGAGGCGATGATCCTCGCCCGCAACGAGGGGCGCGACTACGTCCATGAAGGGCCGGAGATCCTGGCGAGGGCGGCCGAGACCTGCACGCCGCTGAAGGCGGCGCTCGAGGTCTGGAAGGACGTCAGCTTCAACTATCAATCCACCGACACGCCGGACTTCGTGCCGACCGCGCTCGAAACCGTTTGAGGAGACGCAACATGAAACTCACCCAGGGCTGCTTTTCCTTCCTGCCCGATCTGACCGACGACCAGATCACCAAGCAGGTGCAATACTGCCTCGCCAATGGCTGGGCGGTGAACATCGAGTTCACCGACGATCCGCATCCGCGCAACACCTATTGGGAGATGTGGGGCCTGCCGATGTTCGATCTCCAGGACGCCGCCGGCGTGATGATGGAGCTCGCCGAGTGCCGCCGGGTGTACAGCGACCGCTACATCCGCATCAGCGGCACCGATTCCAGCCATGGCTGGGAGTCGGTGCGGATCTCCTTCCTCGTCAACCGGCCACCGCATGAGGCCGAGTTTGAGCTGGTGCGGCAGGAGGTTGGCGGGCGCGCAATTCGGTACAGTACCGTACGCAAGCCGGCGGCCCACGCTTCGCAATAGCTATTTTTCTCCGCGCGGAGCACTCCCTGCTCCGTATCCTTGGCGGACCACTGCTTCGCCGCTTCCCCCGCGGCGAAGCTCTTTTCTTCGAGGTGACGATGCTTGATGTGCCCCACGCGACCACCGAAGGCAGCGAGACCAATTTCGATCTCCGCAAGGAAGCTGAAGCGGCCGGGATCACCGACACGCTGCAACAGCTCGAGCAGGAGCTGATTGGCCTGAAGCCGGTCAAGAACCGCGTACGCCAAATCGCGTCGCTGCTGCTGATCGAGCGCATCCGCCAGCGCGCAGGCCTGGCCTCCACGCCGCCGACGCTGCACATGTCGTTCACCGGAAATCCCGGCACCGGCAAGACCACGGTGGCGCTGCGCATGGCAAAAATCCTGCACGGGCTCGGCTTCGTGCGGCGCGGGCAGGTGATCTCGGTGACGCGTGACGATCTCGTCGGCCAGTATATCGGCCACACCGCGCCGAAGACGAAGGAGATCCTGAAGAAGGCGATGGGCGGTGTGCTGTTCATCGACGAGGCCTATTACCTGCATCGGCCGGACAATGAGCGCGACTACGGCCAGGAGGCGATCGAGATCCTGCTTCAGGTGATGGAGAACCAGCGCGAAGATCTCGTCGTCATCCTCGCCGGCTATGGCGAGCGCATGACGAGCTTCTTCGCTTCCAATCCCGGCTTCCGCTCGCGCATCGCCCATCACATCGACTTTCCGGACTATGCGGAAACCGAGCTGCTCGTCATCGCCGAGCTGATGCTCAGGGAGCGCGGCTATCGCTTCTCGACTGCCGCGCGCGAGGCCTTTGAAAAATACATCGCGCTGCGCCGGACCCAGCCGTTCTTCTCCAATGCGCGCTCGATCCGCAATGCGGTCGATCGCATCCGCCTGCGGCAGGCCGATCGCCTGGTGTCCGATCTCGACCGCATGCTCGATGTAGCGGACCTCGAAACCATCGATCCAGCCGATATCCTGGCGAGTCGCGTCTTCAGCGGCGGAGCCGATGCGCGGAGTGCAAAGCCATGACCAGAGAAATGCTCATCGCCCCCTCGATCCTGGCGGCGGATTTCGCACGCCTCGGCGAGGAGATCGCGGCGATCGATGCGGCCGGCGCCGACTGGATCCATTGCGATGTCATGGACGGGCACTTTGTGCCGAACATCAGTTTTGGCGCCGACATCATCAAGGCGATCCGGCCGCTAACAAAGAAGACGTTCGATGTGCATCTCATGATCGCGCCGGTCGATCCCTATCTCGAGGCGTTCGCGAAGGCAGGGGCGGATGTCATCACGGTTCACGCCGAAGCGGGTGTTCATCTCGACCGCTCGCTCCAGGCGATCCGTGCGCTCGGCAAGATGGCCGGCGTCAGCCTGTGTCCAGCCACGCCCGAGAGCGCAATCGAATACGTGCTCGACCGTATCGACCTCGTGCTGGTGATGACGGTCAATCCGGGCTTCGGCGGTCAGTCCTTCCTCGAATCCCAGCTTGAGAAGATCGCGCGGATCCGGACCATGATCGGCGAGCGGCCGATCCGGCTCGAGGTCGATGGCGGCATCACGCGCGACAATGCCGCCGCCGTTGCCGCGGCGGGCGCCGATACGCTGGTCGCGGGTTCCGCCGTGTTTCGCGGCAAGAGCAGCGCCGATTACGCCGGCAATATCGCTGCCATTCGGATCGCCGCTGAGGCCGGCCGGGTTCCGAAAATGCAGGGTAATTCCGTGCAGGCCGTGCGGGTCGGCGAGACCGCGCGCATCCGCTAGATTGCGGATGATTCGCGCAACGCAGGCGCTGTGGTGCCGGCTGTACCGGGCGTGCGGGCGAAGCCTGCGAGGAAATGCAGGGCTATCTCATCGGCCGTCCCGACCTGATCGAGCGGTATCTCGATCTGATCGGTGTCAACGTGGATCGTCGCCTCTACGCTTAGAGTGCATGCCTTACGCCTCAGGTTCCACGTGCAGGCCTGCGCTTCTGGAACTAAAGTGCGCGCGCGCATTTCTCAAAAGTTAACGGCGTTCAGGCGCGCTGTGCGCGCAACAAATGTTTTGCACAACCGCCATCGGCCTGACGCAAATCAGGGCAATAAGCCCTGTGAACGCGAGGGAGGGTCTCATGGAGAACGTACGTCGCTACCGGGCGCTGGCGTCCCTCTGTCGCCAGCAGGCGGCCTACCGGCCGCTCCAGAACTGGCAACTCCTCGGCCAAGCCGAACATTTCGAACATCTCGCCGAGGTCGCGCTAAAAGCGCATTTTGACGCGTGCAATGCGCAACGCGAAGAAGACGCGATCGCCTCCGCGGCATCGGAGAGACCCGCTGCGGCGTGAATGTCCTGCGGCCGCCGGCCGCAGCACCTTTGCCAAGATTTAATCGCGTGGACGGGACACCGTAAGGTGGCAACGCCCATGTTGGGTGCAGGGCGACAACCTTCACCAACATGGACATTTCGACATGAACGATCGCGTCAATTCCGACACCACCACGTCCGCTAAGATTTTGCGGCCGCGCCGGCTGGCGCTGCTGGGCACCGTGGCCGCGCTGGGCGTGGCTGTGCTGGCTGCGTCTCCCGGTTCATCACCGCTCAGCGTGAACTCCCTCATCACGCCGGCGCAGGCCGCTGAGGTGGTCGCGACGCCGCCGGGCTTCGCCGATCTGGTTGCCAAGGTCAAACCCGCCGTCATCTCGGTGCGGGTGAAAATCGACCAGGACAACGACAAGAGCGCGATGCTGCAACAGAACCGGATGGATTCGGACGAGCAGACGCCGTTCGACCAGTTCTCGCGGGAATTCGGCTTCCCCGGCGGCAGGAACGGCATGCCGCGCCAGCGCCACCAGATGATCACGGGCGAGGGCTCCGGCTTTTTCATCTCTGCTGACGGTTTTGCGGTGACCAACAACCACGTCGTCGACCACGCCCAGTCGGTGCAGGTGACGACGGACGACGGCACGGTCTACACCGCGAAGGTGGTCGGCACTGATCCGAAGACCGATCTCGCGCTGATCAAGGTCGAAGGCAAGAAGGACCTCCCGTTCGTCAAATTCGCCGACCAGAAGGCGCGCATCGGCGACTGGGTGGTTGCGGTCGGCAATCCCTTCGGCCTCGGCGGCACCGTGACCGCGGGCATTGTCTCGGCCAGCGGCCGCGACATCGGCAACGGCCCCTATGACGACTTCATCCAGATCGACGCGCCCATCAACAAGGGCAATTCCGGCGGTCCGGCCTTCGACATGAACGGCAACGTGATCGGGGTGAACACCGCGATCTTCTCGCCCTCCGGCGGTTCGGTCGGCATCGGCTTCGACATCCCGGCCTCGACCGCGAAACTCGTCATCGCGCAGTTGAAGGACAAGGGCGCGGTGACCCGAGGCTGGCTTGGCGTGCAGGTGCAGCCGGTGACATCGGATATCGCCGATAGCCTCGGCCTCAAGGAGGCGCGCGGCGCGATCGTCGACAATCCGCAGGACGGCAGCCCGGCGGCAAAGGCCGGCATCGAGGCCAGCGACGTCATCACCGCCGTCAACGGCACCGCCATCAAGGACTCCCGCGATCTCGCCCGTACCATTGCCACGTTGGCACCGGGCACGTCCGTGAAGCTCGATGTCTTCCACAAGGGCGAGAGCAAGACTGTGACGCTCGCACTCGGCGAGTTGCCGAATGAGCGGCAGGCGCAAGGCAAGGGCGATGACGGCAAGGCTCAGCAAGGCGCCGGTACGCCGCGCCTTGGTCTCAGCCTGGCCCCGGCGGGTGACGTGCAGGGCGCCGGCCAGAAGGGCGTCGTCGTCACCGAGGTCGATCCGCAGGGGCCGGCAGCGCAGCGCGGCATCCAGACCGGCGACGTCATCCTCAATGTCGGCGGCAAGCCCGTCGCCAATGTCGGCGACGTCCGCTCCGAGCTGGCGCAGGCCAAATCGTCCGGCAAGAACAGCGTGCTGTTGCAGGTGAAGAGCGCGGAGGCGACCCGGTTCGTCGCGGTGCCACTGGCCTAAGCCCAGCGTACCCAGGCAAATTCAAAAGGCGGCCTGCGGGCCGCCTTTTTCGTACCTGTTTGCCAGATACCCACAGGCACCGATAACATTCTCGTTAACGGCAGCAATGATGACGGGGTTCGTCCGAAAAAGCCGCGTTCGCTCGTCAGACTTTGGATTCGCGTGTTGTGCTTTGGCGTGACAACGCCGAGGTGATTTGCAAGCGTGGAACTTCGGACGTCCGGCTGCTTCCTGGAACCCGCCGGTGGTTCGCTTTTGATCGGTGCCGATATGGATCGATTGAAGCTCTCGCTGAGGCGTGCGCTGTTCGTGGCGCCGCTGGTGCTGTGGACCGGAAGCGCCATGGGGCGCGACGACGGCCGCTACGCCGATTCGCCGCTCAAACCCTGGTTCGACAGCCTGCGCAGCCATCTCGGCCCGTGCTGCTCGGATGCCGATGGCGTTGCCGTGGCCGATCCCGATTGGGAATCTCACAACGGGCACTACCGGGTGCGCCTTGACGAACAATGGGTGGATGTACCGGATGACGCCGTCATCACCGAGCCGAACCGCGCTGGCCGCACCATGGTCTGGCCGGTCAAGACGGCCTTCGGCATTTCGATCCGCTGCTTCATGCCGGGCAGCATGATCTGAGACCAGTGAGTCTTACCGCTTGGCGGATTTGCGCTTCGACTTTTTCTTGGCCGTTTTCTTTGTCGCCTTCTTTGTCGCCTTCTTGGCCGTCGTCCGCTTCGGGACCTTCTTGCCCTTCTTGCGCGCTTCGGACAGGCCGATCGCGATCGCCTGTTTGCGACTCTTCACGCGTCCGCCGCGACCGCCAGGTCCGCTCTTCGCGGTACCCTTCTTGTAACGCCGCATCTCGCGCTCGACATCGCTGCCGGCGCTGCGCGAATAGCGACGCTTCTTTGCCTTTCGTGCCATCAAGTCTCTCCCTTGGCCCGGGGAGAGAGAACCGCATCGGTTACGCAACGTTCCAAATGCGCGGGCCGCGCGCTCAGAACGAATTCGCCAGCTCGATCTCCGCTTCGAGCACCTGGATGCGGCGCGCGGCTTCAGCCGAGGTCAGCCCCCGATCGTATTGCGCGGGTTGGTAGGCCTCTTCGCTCAGCCGCTTCAGCCTCAATCCCTGCGTCCGGCTCATCTGCTCCATGAGAAAAACCTTGGCGTCGTATTTACCCTGAACCTGCATGTCCACGCTCCAAACTGAATTCGCGACTTGACTATATGTTCTTATTTT
The DNA here is from genome assembly GCF_049993385.1 of Bradyrhizobium sp. McL0616. Taxonomy (NCBI): domain Bacteria; kingdom Pseudomonadati; phylum Pseudomonadota; class Alphaproteobacteria; order Hyphomicrobiales; family Nitrobacteraceae; genus Bradyrhizobium; species Bradyrhizobium sp. McL0616. Next base: position 6,830,661 of record NZ_CP188255.1, on the reverse strand, counting down.
GTTCTAACAAGCCATGGACAACAGAATTAATGAAATTCGACGTAAAATCAGTGTCTTGAGGCTGGAGATGGCGGGTATCGAGGCGTCCGTGCGCGACCTCGTCAACCGCGATCGCGAATGCACCGAGCACGCCCTGGCGCAGATGGATCTGCGCCGGAAAATCAAACTGCTGATCAGCGAATGGAAGGCGGCCGGCGGCGGCGAGGTTTTGCCCGACATCCGCAACCGGGTGCGTCTTCGCTCAGCGACGATCGAGAGCAAGCCGGTTCGCGTGGCCGCGCGCCGTTAAGACATTTCGACGACGCGCGAGCGCGTTGTCGCGAGACTGAGTGAATCCGAATAAAGCGTCGCACGCACGTCACGCACGCTTCAAGACTCCTTGTCCTCATTGAGGATGAACACGACACCCGTCAGTGCTGCACCGATTGCAAACGTCGTCACCAGCGTGGCGACAAAGACGAAGACGGCCGCGCTTCCGCCATGGTTCAGCAATTCTGCGACCGCAGGATTAGCCAAGACCAGAGCCAGTGTGAGAGCTAGACCAAGCGCGGCGCCCATCAGCGCATGCGTCATCAGCTTGATGACTCCCGCGGGAGAGATCAGGCCTGGCGATTTTTTCGGCGACTTTTTTGCGCGCATGGAACTGCCGCTCGATCTGGCATACAAACGCGCGGGGTGATCGCGGGTTCCATCCCGCATGAAGGAATTGTCATTGGCCGCTTCATCCGGCGTTCATGCCCGCCTTGCGAGGATGAGCGCCATCAACACGGGAACATTCGAGATGGGTAAGGTGGTCTTTCTCTATCGCTCGCTGGCGTACCGCAACGCCGCGGCCGACATGTTGCGCAAGGCGCGCAGCCTGCCGCGCGGTACGGAGCGCAGCGCGGCCCGCCGCTACGCGACGGCGTTGCGTGATCTCGCACAAACGGAAGCCTGGCTCGAAGGGCGCCTCGCCGATGAATCTCGGTCGATGCCGCGATTGAAAATAGCTGCGTCGCGTTAGCCTAACGCACGCTGCAGCTCGAGCAAGGTGTTGGCGTCGAACTTGTCCTGTGCTGCCGATGCGGCCCCAGTCTTTAGCGTCAGCGGCACCTCCAGCCGGCACAACAGGCCCTCGGCTCGCCAATCGAATTGCGCTTGTCCACCGAGCTGGGATTCGACACTCGCCAAAAGGCTCCTTGTCCCGAAGCCGCGCGATTTCGGCGTTCGGACCAGCGGCCCGCCGGATTCCTCCCAGGTCAACGTGAGAAGTTCGTTCTCGGCCCGCCAGCCGATCGCGAGCCGCCCCGATCGCGTCGAGAGCGCGCCATATTTTGCCGAATTGGTGAAGAGCTCGTGCAGCGCCAGCGCCAGCGTCTGCGCGGTGGTCGGCAGCAGCTGCACCTCGGGCCCCGCAAGCTTGATCTGCCCGCCCAGCGAATAGGGTGCAAGCTCCTCCTCGATCAGCTTGGAGAGCTCGGCGCCTTGCCAGCTCGACAGCGACAGGATGGTGTGCACGCGCGCGAGCGCATTGATGCGGCCCTCGACCGCGTTGACATAGGCCTTGACTCCGTCGGCGCGAGTCAGGCGCACGATGGACTGCGCCAACGCCAACGCGTTCTTGGCGCGATGATCGACTTCGCGCGCCAAAAGATTCTGCCGCTCCTCGGCGCGCTTGCGCTCGGTGATGTCGACGGTGACGCCGCTCACCCGCACCACGCGGCCACTCTCGTCCACCGTCGCCGCCGCCGTGCCGACACACCAGCGCACCTCGCCATCAGGGCGGCCGACGCGGAATTCCCCCTCATAGGCGCGCGCGCCCGTATTGAACGCGGCGATGGCCTGACGGAATTGGTCGACATCGTCAGGGTGAAGCAAGGCCTGAATGTTCACCAAGGAGACGCTGAAGGTCTCCGGCGTCACGCCGAAGATGCGGTACTGGCCTTCGTCCCACATCCAGTCGCCGTTGACCCAGTCCCAGTCCCAGGATCCCATCTTGCCGGCCGCGATCGCCATGCTGCGGCGCCCTTCGCTCTCGCGCAGCTTTGCCGTGGAGTTCTCCAGCTCAGCCGTGCGCGCGCGGACGCGGTCCTCGAGCTCCCGGTTCAGCCGTTCGAGCTCTCGCGTCTTGCGGTAGAGCTCGGCAAACACCTTGATCTTGGCGCGCAGCACCTCCGGCACGACCGGGACGGGCACGTAGTCGACCGCGCCCATTTCGTAACCGCGCAACCGGTCGATGTCGGAGACCTGGATCGCCGAGATAAAGATCATCGCGGTCTTCTGGAAGCGCGGATGCTCCCGGATCATTGCGGCGAGCTCAAATCCATCGAGCTCGGGCATGCAGACGTCGACCAGGATCACCGCGATCTCGGTCTTCAGCAGCACCTCCAGCGCCTCGCGGCCGGAGGAGGCGATCACGAGGTTCTCGCCGAGTTCCTTCAGGATCACCTCGTAGGCGAGCAGCTTGGCCGGCTGGTCGTCGACGAGGAGGATGTTGACCTTTTTATGGTCCATTTAATCGGACCCCACTCAGCGGTGCAGCCACATGCGGATCGCAAGCAGCAATTGATCGGTATTGACGGGTTTGGCGAGATAGTCGGACGCACCTGCCTCGAGGCACTTCTCGCGGTCACCCTTCATCGCTTTCGCTGTCAGCGCGATGATCGGCAGGCGCAAGAAGGCCGGGTTCTCCCGGATTACGCCGATGGTCTGATACCCATCCATCTGCGGCATCATGATGTCCATCAGCACGATAGCGATTTCCGGGTTGGATTCGACCAGCGTCACCGCTTCGCGGCCGGTGGTCGCGGTCAGCACCTTCATGCCGCGCCGCTCCAGCACGCTCGACAGCGCGAAGATGTTGCGAGCGTCGTCGTCGACGAGCAGCGCGGTCTTGCCGATCAGGTCCTCGTCGGAACTGTTCAGCTTCTCCAGCATGCGCTGCTTCTCGACCGGGAGTTCCGTGATCACGCGGTGCAGGAACAGCGCGGTCTCGTCGAGCAGGCGCTCGGGCGACTCCACGCCCTTGACCACGATGCTGCGCGCCATGGTGTGGAGTTCCGCATCCTCCTCGGCCGAGAGCTCGCGGCCGGTGAACACCACGACGGGAATGTTCGACAGCGCCTCGTCGTGGCGGATCTGATCCAGCACCTCGAAGCCGCTCATGTCGGGCAGCCGCAGGTCGAGCACGACGCAATCGCAGGGGGAATGGCGTAGAGTCGAGAGCGCGCCGGCGCCGGTATCGGTCGTCACGATCTCGATGTCGTCATGATGCAGCAGCTCGTGGATCGAGAGCCGTTCGGCCTCGTTGTCCTCGACGATCAGGAGCCGCTTGCGCCGCGGCCGCGCATATTCCTGGATCTGCGTCAGCGCGGCCGAAACGCCTTCCGTCGTCGTCGGTTTGTTGACGAAGGCGAAGGCCCCGCGGGCCAGCGCATGCTGCCGGTCCTCGTCGAGCGTGATGATCTGCACGGGAATGTGGCGCGTCAGCGGATTGTGCTTGAGCTGGCTCAGCACCGTCCAGCCCAGCATGTCCGGCAGGAACACGTCGAGCGAAACCGCTCTCGGCTGGTATTGCTTGGCAAGCTCGAGCGCCTCCGCGCCGCGCGCTGCGACCAGGACCTTGAAACCCTTGTCGCGTGCGAGGTCGACCAAAATGCGCGCATAATGGGGGTCGTCCTCGACGATCAGCAGGATGCTGTCGCCGGGCTCGAGATTGAGGCGGTCGTCGGGAAGCTGCTCGATGACGCGCTCGGGCGCGGTCATCACCGGCTGGAGTGCCGGCGGTTGGTTGTATTGTTGCGACGAAGGCGCAACGCGCGGGGCGAGCGTCGGGCCGGAATATTTCAGCGGCAAATAGAGTGTGAAGGACGAACCCTTGCCGGGCGCGCTGCGCAGATGGATCTCGCCGCCGAGCAGGCCTGCAAGCTCGCGGCTGATCGCAAGGCCAAGGCCGGTGCCGCCATATTTGCGGCTGGTGCCGGCATCCGCCTGCTGGAACGCTTCGAAGATCAGCTTCTGCTTCTCCAGGGGAATGCCGATGCCGGTGTCCGATACTTCGAAGGCGATCACGGCCGGCGCGGCGTTCAGCACCGGGTGATCCGTGCCCCAGCCACCGAGTGCGCCGGCGACCTTCAGCCGCACTTCGCCTTCGCCGGTGAACTTGAAGGCGTTGGACAGCAGGTTCTTCAGGACCTGTTGCAGGCGCTTGGAGTCGGTGACGATGCTGCGTGCGAGGTTCGGATCGACCTCGATCTTGAATGACAAATTGCGGTTCTCGGCCTCGTGCCGGAACGGCCGCCCGACCGTCTCGAGCAGGTTCGCGGTCAGGATTTCTTCGGCGTCGACGGTCACAGTGCCGGACTCGATCTTGGACAGATCGAGAATGTCGCTGATGAGGTTGAGCAGGTCGGTGCCGGCGCCGTGGATGGTGCGGGCGAATTCGACCTGCTTGCCCGTGAGGTTGCCGTCCGGGTTGTCGGTGAGCTGCTGGCCGAGGATCAGGATCGAGTTCAGCGGGGTCCGCAGCTCGTGGCTCATATTGGCCAGGAACTCGGACTTGTACTTCGAGGTCAGCGCGAGCTCGGTCGCCTTTTCCTCCAGCGCGCGGCGGGCCTGCTCGATCTCCTGGTTCTTGCGCTCGACTTCGACGTTACGCTCGGCGAGCTGCTGCGCCTTCTGTTCGAGTTGGTCGTTGGTCTGCTGCAATTCGCGCTGTTGGGTCTGGAGCTCGCCTGCGAGCTGCTGCGACTGCTTGAGCAGGCCTTCGGTCTGCATCGTCGCCTCGATCGAGTTGAGCACGATGCCGATGGAGTCTGTCAGCTGCTCGAGGAACGTCATCTGCGAGGTCGTGAAGGAGGTGAGCGAGGCAAGCTCGATCACCGCCTTGACCTGGCCCTCGAACAGCACCGGCAGCACCACGAGGTTCTTCGGCGCGACGCGCAGCAACGCCGAGTTGATCGGCACGACGTCGGAGGGAATGTCGGCAACCACGCGCGGACGCCGGTCGAGTGCGCACTGCCCGATCAGGCCGTCGCCGAACGGAAGCACGCGCTGATAGGGGTAGATGCCGTCGCCGGCATAGGAGGCGAGCAGCAGGAGTTGTGGATTGTCCTCGTTCTCGACCTGGTAGATCACGCCGGTATGCGCGTTCACCAGCGGCGAGAGCTCGGTCAGCAGCAGCCGGCCGACCGTGGTGAGATCGCGCTGGCCCTGGAGCATGTTGGTGAATTTGGCGAGGTTGGTCTTCAGCCAGTCCTGCTCGGTGTTCACGTCCGTCGTCAGACGGAGATTCGTGATCATCGTGTTGATGTTGTCCTTCAGCTCCGCGACCTCGCCGCGGGCGTCGACCTGAATCGACCGCGTCAAATCGCCCTTGGTCACCGCGGTCGCGACTTCCGCAATCGCGCGTACCTGCGAAGTGAGGTTGGCCGCCAAGAGGTTCACGTTGCCGGTGAGGTCCTTCCAGGTGCCGGCGGCACCGGGCACGTCGGCCTGGCCGCCGAGCCGTCCCTCGACGCCGACCTCGCGCGCCACCGACGTCACCTGGTCAGCGAAGGTCGCGAGCGTCTCGGTCATGTTGTTGATGGTGTCGGCGAGCGCAGCGACCTCGCCCTTCGATTTCACGGTGAGATTTTGTTTCAAATCACCGTTCGCAACAGCGGTCACGACCTTGACGATGCCGCGGACCTGCTCAGTCAGGTTCGCCGCCATGAAGTTGACGGTGTCAGTGAGATCCTTCCAGGTGCCGGCGACGCCGGGTACCTGGGCCTGGCCGCCAAGCTCGCCTTCGGTGCCGACTTCGCGGGCGACGCGGGTGACTTCGCCGGCAAAGGCGTTGAGCTGGTCCACCATGGTGTTGATGGTGTTCTTCAGCTCGAGAATTTCGCCCTTTACGTCCACAGTGATCTTGCGGGACAAGTCGCCGCGCGCCACGGCCGTGGTGACTTCGGCGATGTTGCGGACCTGCGTGGTCAAGTTCGCCGCGAGCAAATTGACGTTGTCGGTGAGGTCCTTCCAGGTGCCACCGACGCCGGGCACGACGGCCTGACCGCCGAGCCGGCCTTCGGTGCCGACTTCGCGCGCCACCCGCGTCACTTCGGCGGCGAAGGAGCGGAGCTGCTCGACCATGGTGTTCAGGGTGTCCTTGAGCAGCAGGATCTCGCCGCGCACGTCCACCGTGATCTTCTTAGACAGGTCGCCGCCGGCGATCGCGGTCGCGACTTCGGCGATGTTGCGGACCTGCGCGGTCAGGTTCGAGGCCATGAAGTTGACGTTGTCGGTGAGATCCTTCCAGGTGCCGGCGACACCGGGAACCTCAGCTTGGCCGCCGAGCTTGCCTTCGGTGCCGACTTCGCGCGCGACGCGCGTCACTTCGCCGGCAAAGCCATTGAGCTGGTCCACCATGGTGTTGATGGTGTTCTTCAGCTCGAGAATTTCGCCCTTCACGTCCACGGTGATCTTGCGGGAGAGGTCGCCGCGCGCCACGGCGGTGGTCACTTCGGCGATGTTGCGGACCTGGGCGGTGAGGTTGCCCGCCATCGAGTTGACGGAGTCGGTCAAGTCCTTCCAGGTGCCGGCGACGCCGGGCACGTTGGCCTGACCGCCGAGGCGGCCTTCGGTGCCGACCTCGCGCGCGACGCGCGTGACTTCGCCCGCGAAGCGGTTGAGCTGGTCGACCATCGTGTTCAGGGTGTCCTTCAGCTGAAGGATTTCGCCGCGCACGTCCACGGTGATCTTGCGCGACAGGTCGCCGCCGGCAATCGCAGTTGCGACCTCGGCAATATTGCGGACCTGGGCGGTGAGGTTGCCCGCCATCGAGTTCACGTTGTCGGTGAGGTCCTTCCAGGTGCCGGCGACGCCCGTCACCTGGGCCTGACCGCCGAGCTTGCCCTCGGTGCCGACCTCGCGCGCGACGCGCGTGACTTCGCCGGCGAAAGCGTTGAGCTGGTCCACCATGGTGTTGAGCGTCTCCTTCAACTGAAGGATTTCGCCCGAGACGTTCACCGTGATCTTCTTCGACAAATCGCCCTTGGCGACGGCGGTTGCGACTTCTGCGATGTTACGCACCTGGCCGGTCAGGTTCGACGCCATCGAGTTCACGGAGTCGGTCAAGTCCTTCCATGTGCCGGCGACGCCGCGCACCTGAGCCTGGCCGCCGAGCTTGCCTTCGGTGCCGACCTCGCGCGCGACGCGCGTGACTTCGCCGGCGAAAGCGTTGAGCTGGTCCACCATGGTGTTGATGGTGTCCTTCAGCTCCAGAATCTCGCCGCGCACGTCCACCGTGATCTTCTTCGACAAGTCGCCGCCGGCGACCGCCGTGGTCACCTCGGCGATGTTGCGGACCTGCGCCGTCAGGTTCGACGCCATCGAGTTGACGCTCTCCGTCAAGTCCTTCCACGTGCCGGCGACGCCGAGCACGTTGGCCTGGCCGCCGAGCCGTCCCTCGGTGCCAACCTCACGCGCGACGCGCGTGACTTCGCCGGCAAAGGCATTGAGCTGGTCCACGCAGGTGTTGAGCGTTTCCTTCAGCTGAAGGATTTCGCCCGAGACGTTCACCGTGATCTTCTTCGACAGGTCGCCGCCGGCGATTGCGGTGGCAACGTCGGCGATGTTGCGGACCTGCGCGGTCAGGTTCGAGGCCATGAAGTTGACGTTGTCGGTGAGGTCCTTCCAGGTGCCGGCGACGCCCGGCACCTGCGCCTGGCCGCCGAGCTTGCCTTCGGTGCCGACCTCGCGCGCCACGCGCGTCACTTCGGAGGCAAAGGAGTTGAGCTGGTCCACCATCGTATTGATGGTGTCCTTCAGCTCCAATATTTCGCCGCGCACGTCCACGGTGATCTTGCGGGACAAGTCGCCGCGCGCCACGGCGGTGGTGACGTTGGCGATGTTGCGCACCTGTGCGGTGAGGTTGCCGCACATCGCGTTGACGGAGTCGGTGAGATCCTTCCAGGTGCCGGCGACGCCCGGCACGATCGCCTGGCCGCCGAGCTTTCCGTCGGTGCCGACCTCGCGCGCCACGCGCGTCACTTCGGAGGCAAAGGACCGGAGCTGGTCCACCATCGTGTTGATGGCTTCCTTGAGCTGAAGGATCTCGCCGCGGACGTCGACGGTGATCTTCTTGGACAAGTCGCCGTTGGCGACCGCGATCGTCACCTCGGCGATGTTGCGAACCTGGTTGGTCAAATTGTTCGCCATCGAGTTGACGCTCTCGGTCAGGTCCTTCCAGACGCCGGTCACTTCCGGCACCTGGGCCTGGCCGCCGAGCTTGCCCTCGGTGCCAACCTCGCGCGCCACGCGCGTCACCTCGGAGGTGAAGACGCCGAGCTGCTTGATCATCGTGTTGACGATGGTCGCCGATTGCAAAAATTCGCCGCGGAGCGGGCGGCCCTCGACGTCGAGTTTGACGGTCTGGATCAGGTCGCCTTGCGCAACGGCTGCGACCGCGCGCGTCACTTCGCGCGTCGGCCATAACAGATCGTCGATCAACGTGTTGACGGAGCCTTCCATGTCGGCCCAGGAGCCGGAGGCAAGACCGAACTTCACGCGCTGCCGCGTCTTGCCTTCGCGCCCGACCACCTGGCCGACCAGCTCGAGCTGCTGCGCCATGCGCTGGTTGGCGGCGATGATTTCATTGAAAGTGTCGGCAATCTTGCCGTCGATGCCGAGATAGTCGCCGCTCATCCGAACGGAGAAATCGCCGCTGCGCATGGCCTGAAGCGCGAGCAGCAATTCCGGCCGGGAATCCGGCTCCGACATACCGTTGGTTTTTGGCTTTGGGACGCGACGACCGGAGCGTGATGCAGTTCCGGAATCGAGGTCGCTCATATGATTTCCCCGCAGGCGTCGGCCGAATCCCAGGCACGACGCGATGACTCAACAAGAGCGTCAGCCAAATTCGAAATCAAGCGCCAAGGTTGCGGCACGCGAAAATGGAACCTGCTTTGCTCAGCCCGGCTCTTTAACAGCGAAAGATGCAATCGGTTCCATTCGGTTCCAAAGAAATTGGAGCTGATTTCTGGAGCCTTGCGAGAATGGTCCGGCTGCAGGCCGGCGGGAAGGGGCGTCAACTGCGCCATGTGGCCGTGGCGCCAGCCGGTTCATCAATGATGAGGGCTGCTACTTGTCTGCCATGGTGCGCTCGGCATCATTCAACTGCGCGCGCAGGATCGGCAGTTGCTCGCGCGCGAAGACGCCGAGTGCGGCGTCGTCAGGCGCGCGCAGATAGCGCTCGATCAAGCCGATAGCGGCCTCGTATTCGGGGATTTGGGCTGCGTAGAAACGTCTGACGTAAGTTGGCCCATCCGCGCTTTCAGGCTCGGCAAGGCTGGCGCCAGCAGACGCTGATTTGCTGACGCGCGGCTCGGCGCCGATCGTGTCCTGGATCTCCTTCAGCGCCTTGTCGCGCTTGGCCGCCTCCTCGGCGCGCAGGGCGGCGAGGTTCTTGACCTCCGTATTGCCCTTCAGGTCGGTGCTCTCCAACAGGCCCTGCTGGAAGCGGCCGAATGCGTAGAGGCCGCCGATGACATCGGTTGCAGTCGGCGTGTGATCACCCCGCATTTGCTCAGCGGTGCTGTCGGCGAGCGCCGCGGAGCTGATGAAGACCAGGATTATCGCGACAAGAATTCGCATGAATAGCCAATGACCGGTAGCGTGCGAAGTTCCGCTCAACGTTACGATCCCGTAAGGGCGGTTGCGGAACGCCTGCTCCATGCCCACGTTTTATCCATGAAACAGTCTGATATCTTCAGGGACAACGCCGACAACTGCCTGCAACTCGCCGAGCGCGCGGAAGGGCAGCCCACCCATAATCGCTATTCGCGTATGGCGGATGCCTGGACCGCCTTGGCGAACGAGCAGGACTGGCTTGACGGCGAAATCCCGCCCGTGAGGGTCCGCATCCGCCACAGGGTGGCTGCGTGATCGCTCTCGTTTTCGTGAATCCGCGTGTGAGACCGCGCACGGAATGAGCGCGACCAATCAACAATCATCTGGGCATGGTCGATCGCTTGATTTTTTGATTCCAGGAGGAGGTTTTATGATGGCTCCACGTCTGGCTCTTCTCTCACTCATTCTCGCCTTCGGCGTCTCGGTCGCGTTCGCGACGGTGACCACGGTCCGGCAGGTGCATCAGGAGAATGCATCGGCCGCAGTGCATGCTGTGCACAGCTAGTGTTGCCGCCCTCTCGCACGCGCCGGAACATTCGACGTCCCGGCGCGTAAGCGCTTCGAAGCATCAGCAGAGGCGAGAGGACATCATGGCGCATTCTGACCACGGTATCGTCAAGGACAACAAGGCTGAGGACCAGCCGCGCGACAAGCAGCGCGCGCAGACCGTGCATAAGACAAATGAAAATGAAAAAGGCTCGCCGTCGCGTGAGGCGACGCGCGATCCCAAGCTGAACGACGACAGCAAGACGCCGGGCTCCGGCATGACGCCGGATGATTCCGGCGACGCGCCGAGCGGCTAGAGCATGATCCGGACTGAAGGGCCGCGTTAACGCAAAGTGCGAAGCGGTTTTCCGAAGAGATCGTGCTCAAACATTAGAAGGCGTCCCGCGAGGAACGAATCCCCGCGCGAAGCGTCGATGAGTTGCTTTCGGGTGTCATGCCCCCGGTGCTCCGGAAGCAATCTCCAAGGACGGCCCTGGCACCCCTGTGCCGGGGCCGTTTGATTCATTCCTCGGCGCCGCCCTCAGGATCTGCCTGAGTGTGTCCGTCGCGTCCGCGGCGGAACACGCCAAAATCGCTTGATTTGACGCCGGGCACCGCATCGACCCCCGCTGTGGCAAGCCCGAGCTTGAGCAGCTCGCGCACGGAGGCCGCGCGTGTCGGCATGCGATGCTTGAATCGGAAATCATCAAGTGCGGCCAGTTCCTCAGGCGAGAGCATGACTTGAAGCCGCTCGGCGCGAAGATCGTTCATGGTCAATCCGTAAATTGAGCAAGGTGAGTAGTTTGCTCAATGAACCAATTTGACAAGAGTTCCGCCGGAGTCGGAAGAATCATCAATTGAGTAATATTACCAAGCAAAATCAATAAGTTATAGTGAAACTACTTTCGCGTAAGCGCGTTTTACTGGGGAGGGAGACGAGGTCATGAGGGACGAAGTCAGATTGCCCCGCAAGCTTTCCGAAGAGTTCGTAGCGCCAGAACCAGTGCGCCCGAGCCATCGGAAGATCATCGAAGAAGTCGAGCGTTGGGCCAACAGCCCGGGCCTGCAACCACCAAGGACGGACGATGCGAAGACGGTCTGAGCCCCACACATTCGAACAACGTATCGAGGCACAAAGGCTGCGGCTCGAGTATGAGCTTGCGAGCCTGCCACACGGCAAGCAGCGCGACGCCGTCAGCGTGCGCATCGAGCAGCTGCAGGTCGCGGCGGAGATGCATGATTTCCTGCGCTTACCAGACCAAGTCGTGGTTGCTCGCTGATCGCGCGACTCGGCCTACTTGCGGCGCGGTTTTGCCAGCGTCCACGGCCGCAAGAGTCTCTCGACACCGGCGCCGAGCGCGAAGCCTGCAACGACGTCGCTCGCCCAATGCGCGAGCAGCGCGATCCGCGTCAGCGAGAGCGCGACCGCAATCGCGCGCACCGCGCGACGCCGCGCCGGCGGCAGCAGACCGGCTGCGGACGCGAGCGCGCCCATGTGGACGGCATGACCGGACGGAAAGGCATCGCGAGCCCGTCCTGAGACGGGAACGCCATGCCGATGGCCGACAACAGTCAACCGGTCCGGCCTGGTCTGGTCGAATACGGATTTGAGGATATGCGGCAGGACGGCGGTTACCAGTGAAACGGTCAAAACATGATTTGCGACAGGACGCTGCTGCGGCTTGCGCAGCTGGACATAGAGCCCGCCCGCCGCCGCCAGCGCGAGCAGCACATGCTCGTCTGCGCCCCAGGTCAGCGCTTCCGCGGCATCCTCAAGCTCGTAATTGGTACGAACTGCGATCTGATCGGCGATCGCGGTATCGATCCGTGTGGGTTTGACTGTTACGAGCGCCATTGGTCCGCGGCCGACGAAAGTTCTCCATGACAGTTTCGTAAAGCTCGGGAGCGAGCGAAGGTTCCTGATCCGCCGGCCGCGCCGCCTTGATGATCCAGAACGGCGTATAGATGTTGGTCTTCATGGTCGCGTGGAAATCTTCCGAAGAGAGATCGAGGATCGAGGCGCGCGTCTGCTGCCGTGCCGCATTATTGACGATGATGTCGAGACCGCCGAGGCCTTGCGCGGCCCGCTCGATCAGCTTCTTGCAGAAGGCTTCCTCCTTGAGATCACCGGGGATTGCTAGCGCGGTGCGGCGCTCTTTCTTGATCTTGCGCTGCAGGATGCCGCACAACGCCATCTGGAACGATCACCCCAGCATCAAGTTGATCCTCGACATTGGCCGAGCGGAGAATTGAGATGTTGAATCAAGGCGAACTGGATCGCGCCGAACTGGGTCGGTTGATCGGCAGCGACAAGGTCGAGGGAACGTCGGTCTATGGAGCCGATCGCAGCAAGATCGGTTCGATCGAGCGCGTGATGATCGACAAGACGAGCGGCAGAGTGTCTTACGCCGTGCTTGGCTTCGGTGGATTCTTGGGCGTCGGCAACGACCACTACCCGTTGCCTTGGCAGTCGCTGAAATACGACACCGAGCTCGGCGGCTATGTCACGGGCATCACGGCCAAGGAGCTGCAAGACGCGCCGAAATATGGCGAGCAGAGCGAGTGGAATTGGGGTGACGACGCTACGGTGCGCGGCATCAACGCTTATTATGGTGTTCCGTTCGCGTAGGCTTGATCTAGCCCGGCAGCACTGGGGCTCACCCCGCCGCCACCTCCCTCCGCCCCGGCCCCGCATGCACATGCACCTGTTTCGCATGCAGCGCCTCGCCGCATTCCGAGCACACCATCACCGGGTCGAACTGCTTGCCGCAGGTCTTGTGCTCGTGCAGCAGCGGGCGGCCGCGTTCGTCGCCCATGTGGGTGTCGCCCCAATGCACCATCGCCATGATGATCGGATAGAGGTCGAGGCCCTTCTGCGTCAGGATGTATTCATAGCGCTTCGGTGCCTCGGAATAGGGGACGCGGCGCAGGATGCCGAAGCGGACCAGTTTCTTCAGCCGCTCCGACAGCAGGTGCCGCGTGATCTGGAGCGAGGATTGAAATCCCTCGAACCGGCGCACGCGCAAGAAGCATTCGCGCAGGATCAGCAGTGTCCAGCGGTCGCCGACCACGGCGACCGTGCGGGAGAGCGAGCAGGGCTCCTCGTCCAGCGTATCCCACTTCATGATCCGTCTCCGGCTTGGTCGAGTAAGTCAGAAAAAGGAACTGACTTGAATGGTCAGCGCAATTTGCAGCCATACCTAGCATTCCGACGCAAAATTTGACAGTTCTATTTTAGAACTATAGCGTCCTGCCCAATCATATTGGTCTCAACCGGAGGAGGCGACCTTGCCCAAGCGAAACGCGACAGCGGCCGTGATCGGGGCCGGCGATTTCATCGGCTCCGAGATTGCGAAGAAATTCGCCACTGAAGGCTTTTCGATCTTCGCCGGCCGTCGCAACGGCGACAAGCTGGCGCCGCTGGTGAAGGACATCGAAGCGGCGGGCGGGGAGATCCACGCCCGTTCGCTGGATGCGCGGAAGGAAGAGGAAGTCATCTCCTTCCTCAACGACGCCGACAAGCATGCGCCGCTGGAAGTCTGCATTTTCAACGTCGGCGCCAACGTCAATTTCCCGATCCTCGACACCACCGAGCGCGTATTCCGAAAAGTGTGGGAGATGGCCTGCTATTCCGGCTTCCTCGCCGGCCGTGAAGCAGCGCGGCTGATGCTGGCGCGCGGCGGCGGCAAGATCTTCTTCACCGGCGCGACCGCGTCCTTGCGCGGCGGCAGCGGCTTTGCGGCGTTCGCCAGTGCAAAATTCGGACTGCGTGCGGTGGCGCAGGCGATGGCGCGCGAGCTTGGCCCGAAGAATATTCATGTCGCCCATCTCATCATCGATTCCGGCGTCGATACCGAGTGGGTGCGGCAGCGCCGGCTCGAGGCGCTCGGGCCCGATGCACTCGATAATCCCGATCTGCTGATGCCGCCGTCGGCGGTGGCTGACTCCTATTGGCAGCTCTACCAGCAGCCAAAGAGCGCCTGGACGTTCGAGATGGAGATCCGTCCCTTCGGAGAGAAATGGTGACCGCGGCGCAAAAGTCCGGCTAGACTGATCCAAACATCAAGCAAAATTCCGGGAGGTACTTGAGTGAAGACCGCGATCACCGAACTGTTCGGCATTGAGCACCCGATCATCCAGGGCGGCATGCATTTCGTCGGCTTTGCCGAGTTGGCCGCCGCCGTCTCCAATGCCGGCGGGCTCGGTATCATCACGGGCCTCACGCAGAAGACGCCGGAGCTGCTTGCGAAAGAGATCGCGCGTTGCCGCGACATGACCGACAAGCCGTTCGGCGTGAACCTCACCTTCCTGCCGACCTTCGCGGCGCCGCCTTACCCGGAATACATCGCGGCCATCGTCGAGGGCGGGGTCAAGTCCGTCGAGACCGCGGGCCGCAGCCCGGAAGCCTATATGCCGGCGTTGAAGGCGGCCGGCATCAAGGTGATCCACAAATGCACCTCGGTCCGTCACTCGCTGAAGGCCGAGCGCATCGGCTGCGACGCCGTCAGCGTCGACGGCTTTGAGTGCGGCGGTCATCCCGGCGAGGACGACATTCCCAACATGATCCTGCTGCCGCGTGCGGCGGAGGAGTTGAAGATTCCGTTCGTCGCCTCCGGGGGCATGGCTGACGGGCGCAGCCTCGTCGCCGCGCTGTCGCTCGGCGCGGCCGGCATGAACATGGGCACGCGCTTCATCGCGACCAAGGAAGCGCCGGTACATCAGAACGTCAAGAACGCGCTGGTCGCGGCGACTGAACTCGACACCCGCCTGATCATGCGTGCGCTCCGCAACACCGAGCGCGTGCTCAAGAACGCCAATGTCGATCGCCTGCTCGAGATCGAGCACGCCAAGGGCGACAAGCTCACGATCGACGACATCCATGATCAGGTTGCGGGCGTCTATCCCAAGGTCATGCTGGACGGGCAGATGGATGCCGGTGCCTGGAGCTGCGGCATGGTCGCAGGGCTCATCCACGACATCCCCTCCTGCAAGGAACTCGTCGATCGCATCATGGGCGAGGCGGAACAAATCATCCGCGGCCGCCTGATGGGGTTCCTAGAGGATATGGGAACGGCAAGAAAGGTCGCCTGACACTGTCAAACTTCTTAACCACGGCGGCAATTGACCGCTGGAATTGCGCGCGACGCCTCCTAAATAGAGGTAAATTACCTCTTAAATCATCATTTCAGGAGGCGTCCGTGGTCCTGAAGAGCGTTCATTTTGCTGTTGCAATTGCCCTCGTGCTCGCAGGGGGCGGTGTTGCGCGCGCTGATGACTACAAGCCCAACGAATATCTTGGACTCGATCTCTCCAAGGCGGTGCTGTCGCCGAAGCGGCTTGGGCCCGAGACGCAGTTCGCGCCTGTCGCGTTAGAGGCACGCGGCGGCAATGAGGCGCAGGCCCGGGCCCAACCAGTCGATGTGCCGAAGAAGGTCGCGGCCGAGCGCGTGCATGTGTCGGAACCAAAGGTCGCGCAGACGAAGAGCGTGCAGCCGCGCGGTGCGGCCCGTACCAAGCTCGCGCATCGTCACGGCAATCCGCTCGACGCGCAGGCGAGAGACACCCGTATCCAGACCTGGCCGTGCCGCACCGGCGGCATCTGCAACTGGCAGCGCTAGTCCAATCTGAGGCCGTCATCCCCGCGTCGCAAAACCGTAGGCGCGGAGTCAAGAAACCGTAAGCCGGGAGTCAAGGAGCGCAGGCACCTTCCGTCACGATTCGACGAAGGTCTCCTGAATGGCAACGCTCCGCGCCTCGCGCGCATGGACCCGGCGGCAGTTCCTGGTCCGCTCCACGTCCTCTCTCGCCATCGCGTCGCTCGGCACGCTCGCAACACCACGCATCAGTCGCGCTGTCGATCGCCCGCAAATCGCGGGCGGCATCCAGTCCGGCGACGTGTCGGACGGCTCTGCCGTCATCTGGGCCCGCGCCGACCGGCCGGCGCGGATGCAGGTGGAATGCGCGACCGTCGAAAGCTTCAAGACGATCATTGCGTCGGCATCTAGCGACGCCACGCCGGATGCCGACTTCACCTCAAAGCTGCTGCTGAATGATCTGCCGCCCGGGCAGGACATCTTCTATCGCGTCCGGTTCGACGATATCGCGACTGGCCTCGCCGGCGAAAGCCGCATCGGCCATTTCCGCACCGCGCCGGCGGAGAAGCAGTCGATCTCGTTCCTGTGGTCCGGCGACGTCGCCGGCCAAGGCTGGGGCATCGACATCGCGCGCGGTGGTTACCGCAGCTATCGCACCATGCTCGACAACCGCCCGGACTTCTTCATCCACTCCGGCGATCACATCTATGCCGATTGTACCATCCCGTCCGAACAGAAGCTGCCGAACGGCGAGACCTGGCGCAATCTCGTGACCGAGGAAAAGGCGGAGGTCGCGCACACGCTGGCGCAGTTCCGCGGCAACTACAAATACAACCACCTCGACGACAATTTTCGCGCCTTCCACGCGCAGGTGCCGATGCTGGCGCAGTGGGATGACCACGAGGTCACCAACGACTGGTCGCCGAGGGGCAGCTACGACGAGGCCGGCTATGAGGACGACGGCACCCCGCGCCTGGTCGCGCGTGCTCGCCGCGCCTTCTTCGATTTCATGCCGATCCGCGACATCGGTGCGCGTCAGGGACGGGTCTATCGCAAGATCGCCCACGGGCCGCTGCTCGACGTCTTCATGATCGACATGCGCAGCTATCGCGACGACAGCTGGAACAAGGGCAGTGACCATCGCGGCTGGATTCTGGGTGCCGAGCAGCTCGCCTGGCTGAAGCGGGAGCTCACTGCCTCACGCGCGACCTGGAAGGTGATCGCGGCCGACCTGCCGATCGGCCTGATCAGCCTCGATGCCGTCGCGCTCGGCAACGGTTCGCCCGACCGGCGCGAGCATGAGATCGCGGAGCTGCTTGCGTCCATCAAGCACGCTGGTGTCCGCAACGTGGTCTGGCTCACCGCCGACATGCACTACACCGCCGCGCATTACTACGATCCCAACAGAGCCCAGTTCCAGGATTTCGAGCCGTTCTGGGAGTTCGTCTCCGGCCCGCTGCATGCCGGCACCTGGGGCCCTGGCGAGCTCGACAACACTTTTGGCCCGGCCGCGATGTACCAGAACGGCTGTAGCGAAGCCCAGGGCGAAAACCTCGCGCCCTGTTTCAGCCTGCAGTTCTTCGGTCGCGTCGACATCGACGGCGCGACCGGCGTGATGACGGTGACCTTGAAGGACGTCGACAACCGCGATCTCTGGTCGGTCGACATCGTGCCGCAGCCGCAGGCCCGTCCGGCCATGGTCGCCCAGCATTCCTGAGGGGTGCGCGACTCTCCGCCGTCATGGCCGGGCTTGACCCGGCCATCCACGCGTCGCTGCTCGGCATCAAGAACGTGGATGCCCGGGACGAGCCCGGGCATGACGGTGGGGAAGCACCTAACCCGATCTTGATTGGCCGCCACGCGCCCAGCACGCTATACTGGCCTCTCCCGCCACCTCTTTTCCATCACCGAAGAGCCTGCTCACGCGGCATCGCCGCGCGCATCCGGCGGGGTGAAATACCTCAGGAGCCTGTTCAATGGACAATTTGAAGACACAGGGCATCAGCATGCCCAAGCTCGGCCTCGGCACTTTCCGCATGCAGGGCGATGCCTGCCGCGCCGCGGTCGAGAGCGCGCTGTCGATCGGCTATCGCCATATCGACACCGCCGAGATGTACGCCAACGAGGAAGCCATCGGCGCCGCGCTCGCGGCCGCCGGTGTTCCGCGTGGCGAGCTGCATGTCACGACAAAGGTCTGGCACGAGAACCTCAGCCCCGACGCGATCCGCCGCGCCTTCGATACGAGCCTGAACAAGCTCAGGCTCGACCATGTCGACCTCTATCTTGTGCACTGGCCGTCGAAGTCGGCGAACTGGGGCGCGGTGTTCGAGACCTTGATGAAGCTGAAGGCGGAGGGGCGCACGCGGGCGATTGGCGTTGCCAATTTCACCACGGCGCTGCTCAAGACCGTGGTCGAGGACATCAAGGCGCCGATCGCCTGCAACCAGATCGAATATCACGCGATGCTCGATCAATCGAAGGTGCTGGCTTATCTCTCGGCCAAGTCGATCCCGCTGGTCGCCTATTGCCCGCTGGCGCAGGGCCGCGTCGCCACAGATCCGGTGCTGGGCGAGATCGGCGCCAAGCACAACGCGAGCGCCGCCCAAGTGGCGTTGAAATGGCTGCTCGACCAGGACGGCGTCGCCGCGATCCCGAAGGCGTCACGCCGAGAGAGCCAGCAGGCCAATCTGGACGCGCTGAAGATCGTGCTCGACGATGCCGACCGCAAGAAAATCGCGGCACTGCCCAAGGACAAGCGCTGCGTCAATCCCGGCTTCGCGCCGGCGTGGGACTAGTATCGTCGGCAGGCTTTGCCAACGCAAAGAAATGGCCCCGGGAGGGGCCATTTCCGTATTGCGTTGCGCATTAATCCCAGTGATGGCGATGACCGTGCTTGATCACCACGACACGGTCGTGATGGTGCCAGCGACGATGCCAGCCATTGTCGTGATGCTCGCGCATTTCGGCGCGAGCGCCGTAGGCGCCGTGATGACCGCCCTTGATCACCACCGTCTCGGCACTCGCCATCGTCGGTGCAACAATCGCAAGCGCGCCGAGAGCCGCAACCACATAACCAAGTTTCTTCATGATGTCCTCCTCCAACGTAATGCCAATGAGAACGGCGCATGCGTGCGAACGTTCCGGAGAAACTGCGGGAGAATTCTGAACATCTGTTCAGGCGACTAGTCGCAGCGTTGTTGCGGCGGGGTTGGCGCGCCGGTCTTGACGTATCTGCCGTCCTTGATTGTGTACTCGCCGCGCTCGCTGCGATTGTAGATCGCGCGCAGGCTGCCGTCCTTCACGAGCTGCAATCCGAACTCGCGGCTCTGATGCAGCGACGGGAAGAACACCATCAGATTGAGCAGGCCCTCCGCGTTGACCGCAGCGGACACCACCTCGCTCTCGTCCTTGGCCTCGCCGAAATTGCGCCGGTACATCACGCGGCCGTCCTTGCTGATCTCGTAGGTGAGCAGCGCGCCCTTGTCGCGGTCGGGCTGCAGCGAGCAATCCACGGCCCAGGAGCCGAGCAGGCCCCATTGCTCGACCGTCGCCGCAAGCGTCTCGGCACGCGCCTGGGGCGCAAACGCGATCCACAGCACCGCAGCCGTGATCCAGCGGCTCAAACAACGCGTCATGTTCTTGCAAGCCCAGCCTCGACGAATTCCAAAGTGTAGCATCCCCGTCGCGATCGTCCACGGCAGCCGCCAATCGCGCACGAATTTGATCCGCGTCAATGAAGCCGGCCGTTTGCCGGCTAAGATGGCGTTTCCGGAAGGCGAAATTGGATAGACCGATGCTGAACCAAGTGATGGATTTCGCGGGCGAGGTGCTGCCGGGAAGCTGTGCCGCGCCGCCTTATTCCGAAACCGCGTTCCTGGCCGAACTGGGCGAGCGCTTGAGGTCCTCGCGCATGCGCTGCAACCTGTCGCGCCGCGAGCTTGCCCGCAGGTCGGGGATTTCCGAGCGCTACATCGCGCAGATCGAGGCCGGCAAGGGCAATGTCTCGATCGTCCTGCTGCTGCGGCTGGCGTCCGCAATCCACAGCAGCCAGAAGCAGGCGGCGTGACATCTGTCGATCTGCGGGCCTGGACCGGACTAGCCAGACGCCTTGCCGCTGCGAGCCTTCTTCGCTTTTTGTGCGGTGGGGGCGGCTTCGATCAGTGCCTTCAGGAAAGTCAAAAGGATTCGCCCGGCGCGATGGTTGTCGCCGGCCGCCGGCGCCAGCGATAGCCCTCGGCTGAGCATGGCAAGTCCCGTCGCAATCTCTGATGGGTCTCCCGGCACCTGCTTGCCGAACAGCTCGAATAGCTGGGCAATCATCGTGCCCAGCGCGCGGCGATGTTTCCGGTTCATCTCGCTATAGACTTCGGCGAACGCAGGGCTGCGCAATGCGTGCAGCTGCAACTCGATCGCCAGCACGCCGAGATCAGGGTCCGAATTGACGGTCTCTGCCCATTTCTCGATGCCGGCCATGGCGCTCGCGGCTTCGCCGTTCGCACGTGTCAGCGCGGCTTCGATCCGCGCGCGCTCTTCCGATTGATGCTGCTGGATCAGTTCGAGCAGGATCGCTTCCTTGTCCGGAAAGTTCGAGTAGATCGCTCCGAGCGAAAAGCCCGCCGCCTCGGCAATGTCGCGGATCGAGGCGGTCGCGAAACCCTTCTTGACGATCTCGCGGCGAGCCGCCTCGATCAGAAGGCTCCGGGTACGTGCTTGACTCTCTTCACGATTTAGCTTCGGCACGACACCGCCATCCTTCCTTCAGATATCAATTGATTTTTGAATATCATATGATATCTGTAACGCATTGGCTGCTTACGAGAGGGCATATAGCATGGATAACCAAGGCTTGGACCGCACACTCGGGCTGCTCGCAACGCTTGCGGCCGCGACCGTCGCCGCAATGGTTGCCGGCATTCTCCTGACCCACAGTTCGCAGGACTTCTTCCAGAGCGCGCGGGCTGTGGACGACTATCGTGCTTTCCTCGGAGCGCCATCGGGAGCTGTGGGCTTGCGGATCAATCTCGGCCTCGACAACCTCTTCATGATTTTCTACGGCGCCTTCTTTGTCGTGCTGGCCGCGCGGCTGCGCGAGGTGCTGGACGCCCGTCTCGTCGGCGTCGCGCTCGCGGCCGCGATGCTGACGCTGCTGCTCGATTCGCTCGAAAATCATCACATCATGACGACGGTGCACGCGATCGAGGCGGGACTCCCGGTCTCTGCCGGCGACGGCGAGTTCCAGATGGCCGCGTCGCAGATCAAGTTTCACGCGAGCTATCTCGCGACCTTTCTGTTCTCCCTGGGCTTTCTTCGCCTCGGCGGGGTGGGGCGCCTCATCGCAATCGTGCTGTGGTGCTACATTCCCTGCGGCGTCCTGATCTCCGTTCTGCCGCCGGATTCAGCAAAGCTCTTGGTGCTGGGACGGACCATCTTCTTCGTCTTCGCTTTCGTGCTCTCCGCAATCCTGTTCTTTTCGCTGGCGCGAACAGAACGGTCGGTGACGGTCGCGCGCTAGGAGAGGAGACATGCGAATCGCAGCGACGGCGTGGGCAGGCTGCCTACTGAGCCCGCGCCTTCTCTATGTTGGCGCTGCGGGCCGGCACGCCGAACTCCTTGCGGCAGACCTCGGCCAGCACGGCGACGCCCTCGCGGATCTGCTGATGTGAAGGGCTCGCAAAGCACAGCCGCAGGCGCGAGCCGGAGTGGCCCTTGTTGGTCGACCATTCTGGCCCCGGATTGATCGAGACGCCCGCCGCGAGCGCAGCCTGATAGAGCTTGAGCGTATCGACCTGGTCGGGCAGCTTGACCCACAGGAAGATGCCGCCCTTGGGCTCTTCGAACTCCGCGGTGGTCCCGAACTGCTCGTTCAAGGCTTCCATCAGCGTGTCGAGCTTGGTGCGCAGTGCCTTGGTCAGCGCCGGCACGTGGCTTGCGAAGTGCGGCCGACAATAGGTGGCGAGCACCATCTGCTCCAGCGCACCGGAGCCGGCGTCCGTCTTCAGCGCCAGCATCCGCGACATCACATCCCAAGGCGCCACGATGAAGCCGACGCGCAGCGCCGGCGCGATCGACTTCGAGAACGATCCGATATGGATCACGCCGCCGTTCGGGCTCATCGCGTGGATCGCGGGTGGCCGCTGTCCCGACCAGACCAAATCGGCATAGCAATCGTCCTCGAAGATCGGCACGCCGTATTCGGCCGACAACCGCAGCAGCTCCGCGCGGCGGCTCTCCGGCATGATGCTGCCAGTCGGATTCTGCACGGTCGGAATGGTGTAGATGTATTTCGGCCGGATGCCGCGGCTTTTCAGATCCGCCAGCGTCGAGGCCAGCACATCCATGCGCATGCCATCCTTGTCGAGGGGGATGCCAACCACGTTGACGCCGAGGCGTGCCAGGCGGGTCAACGAGCCCTGATAGCTCTCCTGCTCGAAAATCACGGTGTCGCCGCGCGTGAGCAGCGTATGGTTGACGAGGTCGAGCGCCTGCAACGAGCCGGAGACGATCATGATGTCGTCGACGGTACAGTTCATGCCGGCATCGCGCTTCAACTTGGTGACGAGGAATTCGCGCAAGGGCAAATAGCCTTGCGGGCCGTGCGCCAGCCCGTAAGTGGCGAGCGACCGTCCCTCGCGTCGCAGGGCCTGATTGGCGGCCTCGACCAACTCGTCGAGCGGCAACTGCTCGCTGTCGTTATTGCCGCCGACGAAGCTGTATTTGGCGAGGCCAGTCCAGCGCGCAGAAGGGGCCGGCAGCCCTGCGGGAAACAGGGGCGCGAAATCGAAGCTGGACGTCATGGGAGCGTTCCTCGTTGTTTTTATTGAGCGGTCGACCTGGTGCCGACCGGGCGCCGCGATTTCGATGATGTCATCATGCCAGTGTTTTGCCCGACGCGTCAAACAAAATTCGTAAAATCCGCATCTGTGTTACGCGGACCAATAAGCCGTTGATTTTGCAGATCCGGGCTACTGTGCATGGGGTTGTTTTCGGGTTTTCGATCTGCGGTCGCGACAGCGCTCGCTCGAAGCCGCGGCCGATAGACGTCCTCAATGCGGGACGCTTGGACCTGCTTTACTTCTTGCCAACCGTCCGGGTCGGACGTCCCTGGCTCATGAAAGAGTAATGCGCATTGGCGACGCCGCCAACCATCAAGGCTTCGACCACCGGCTCCGTGATCTCGCCTGTGGCGGCCCAGTCGACGATGAAGTTGGCTCCGGTCCCGCCGCGCACATCGTCGGTCGGAATGAAGATCGAGACGGTGGCGAGCGGCTTGAGCGCGACAGGCGCCTTCAGATAGCTCTCGACCTGCTTGCCCGCGGTGTCGAAATAGGCGATGCGCTTGATCACCAGCGGCTGCGTCTCGGAGGCGTTGTGGACGCTCAGCGTCACCGAAAAATCGACGCGCAGCTTGCCCTGGCTCATCGCGACACTGGAATAGGCCGGGACGTAGAAGCCGCCGGAAACGCCGAGTTCCTCCTTCGGCATCGCCGTGAGCGAATCCGCAAAATTTTGCTCGATATTGACCTTGGGCTGCGCGAGCGCGGGCAGGGCAGAGGCGAGCGGGCATAGCAGCATTGCAAGTGCGAGCGCCGTCAGCATGTGACGAATTGCTCGCTTGCCGCACTGCGCTCGGTCTCTAGGGTGCGACGAAACGGACCCATCTGGCATGCACGAGCTCATTCGCGACATCACTCTCTGTATTCTGTTTGCCTGGATGCTGGGCCTGCTCGCCCATTTCTCCCGGCAACCGCTGATCCTGGCCTATCTTATCGCCGGCTTCTGCATAGGTCCATTCGGCGCCGGCTGGGTCAAGTCGCAGGAATCGATCGGTGTGATCTCCGAGCTCGGCCTGATCTTCATGCTGTTCATGATCGGGCTCGAGATCGACCTGAAGAAGATTGTGCGGGCAGGCAAGGTGATCCTGTTCGCGGCCGGCGGCCAGCTCCTCGGCGGTTGCCTGCTCGGCATCCTGTTCTTTGCAGGCATTGGGCTGTCGCTCGGAGGCGGCCATTTCGATGCGCTCTATCTCTGTATTGCCTGCGCGCTCTCCAGCACCGTAATCATCGTCAAGGTGCTCTACGAGAAGCGCGAGCTCGATACGCTGCCCGGCCGCGTCACACTCGGCGTGCTGGTGCTCCAGGACATCTTCGCCATCCTGTTCCTGGCGGTGCAGCCAAGCCTTGCCAATCTGCAAGTGAGCGTCATCCTGCTGTCGATCGGCCGCGTCGCGGTGCTGGTCGCGGCCGCGCTGCTGGTCAGCCGCTACGTGCTGCCGCGACTGTTCCACCAGATCGCGCGGCGTCCCGAACTGATCCTGCTCGGCGCGCTGGCCTGGTGCTTTCTCGTGGCCGAGACCGCCGAGCAGCTCTCGCTGTCGCGCGAGATGGGGGCGCTGATCGCCGGCGTCTCGCTCTCGACCTTCCCCTATGCGCTCGACGTCACCGCCAAGGTCACGACGCTGCGCGACTTCTTCATCACGTTGTTTTTCGTCGCGCTCGGCATGACCATTCCCGTCCCTGGTCTTTCCGTGATCGGGCTCGCGCTGATGATCGCGGCGTTCACGGTGGTAAGCCGCCTCGTCACGACCTTCACGCCGCTCTATCTGATGAAGCAGGGCCTGCGTGCGAGCCTGTTGCCGGCTATCAACCTCGCGCAGATTTCCGAATTCTCGCTGGTGGTGATCCAGACCGGCGTCAGCGACAATCACATCGCAGCCGAGACGGCGAATGCGGCCTCCTTCGCCTTCGTGGTGCTGGCCGTGCTCTCGACCTTCGTGATGACGCGCAGCGACGAGATCACCCGCTGGGCCATAGGCCCCCTGAAGCGGATCGGCCTGCGCGACCTCGATCATGGCCACGGCCATGCCGAGGAGGGGGACGAGGGCGGCCATGGCGAGGCCCGCCGCATCGTCATCCTCGGCTTTTTTCGTGCGGCGAGCGCGCTGCTCGCCGAGATCGAGCGGCAGAACCCGCTGCTGCTGGAGCAGATCACGGTGGTCGATTTCAACCCCAATGTGTATCAGACCCTGCTTTCGCGCGGCCTGCACGTGATCTATGGCGACATCAGCAATGTCGACACGCTGCTCCATGCCGGGATCGGTAAGTCCGAGATGATCATCCTCAGCGTGCCGGATGCGCTGTTGAAGGGCGCCAGCAACGAGAAGCTGGTCCGCCACGTGCGAAATCTCAACCCGAACGCCCTGATCGTGGCGACCGCCGATCTGTTGTCCGACGTCGGCGAGCTCTACGAGGCCGGCGCCAGCTATGTCACCGTGACCCGGCTCAGCGACGCCCATGAGCTGTTTACGGTGATCGAAGCCGCCCAGGCCGGCCTGCTGGAGGACAAGCGCGCCGAGCTCGACGTGCGGCTGAGCGAGCGGCGCGAAGTGCTGCCCTGACGGCCGCCTTCCGCCCGGGACACCCGCGCCTATATCTTGGTATCTTCGGTGCAAGCTTCCTTGAGAGGCCTGTGTCGGGACATATGCGGTTGCGTCCAGGACACTAGCGCTTGGGCCCAAGTCCAGCTAAGGCGTCCGGCTAAGCCTCCGGCCCATAACCGATAGAGATTGGGAAATGCCCGATACCGTTCAGGAAGTTTTGCAGGCCTTTGCCCGGGGCGAGCTCGTCGTCGTGACCGATGACGAGGATCGCGAGGGCGAGGGCGATTTGATCGTCGCCGCCTCGTTCTGCACAGCGGAAAAGATGGCCTTCATCATCCGCCATACCTCCGGCATCGTCTGCGCGCCGATCACCACCGAGGACGCGCGCCGGCTGCGACTCGACCCGATGGTCGCCCACAACGATTCCGCGCACACCACCGCGTTCACGGTGTCGATCGACTACAAGCCTGACGGCGGCACCGGCATCTCGGCCGAGGAGCGCGCCTCGTGCTGCCGCGCGCTGTCCAATCCCAATGCCGGCGCCAACGATTTCGCCCGTCCCGGCCACATCTTCCCGTTGATCGCCAAGGACGGCGGCGTGCTGCTGCGCTCCGGTCACACCGAGGCTGCGGTCGACCTCTGCAAGCTCTCTGGCCTGCCGCCGGTCGGCGTCATCAGCGAATTGATGAACGACGATGGCAGCGTGATGAAGGGCGAGCAGGTTGCCCGCTTCGCTGCCGAGCACAAGCTGAAGCATGTCACCATTGCGGACATGATCGCCTATCGCCAGGCGCGCGAAAAGCTGATCGAGCGGGTCTCGACCTTCGTCACCGAAAGCCCGATCGGACCGCTGCAGGGCTATGCCTACCGCTCGCCGTTCGATTCCATTGCCCACGTCGCCTTCGTCTACAACGGCGTCGGCGACGGCAAGAACGTGCTGACGCGCTTCCACAAGCCGAACATCGTCAAGGACACCTTCACCGGCCACAAGCGCATGGCGGCCGTGCTCGAGCATTTCAAGAAGTCCGGCCGCGGCGTGCTGGTTTACTTGCGCGACGGCGCGGCCGGTGTCCCCGTGGCACCGCTGGCGGATGAGACGTCGACGGAGGCCGACCGCAACCGCCAGTGGCGCGAGGTCGGCGTCGGTGCGCAGATATTGCGCGATCTCGGCGTCAGCTCGATCCGCCATCTCACCTCGTCGGTGCACGACTACAAGGGTCTGTCGGGCTTCGGCATCGAGATCGTCGCTAACGAGCAGCTTGAAAGCTAGCGCTGTCATCCCGGGGCGTGCGAAGCGCGTCCCCGGGATTCACGCAGACCCATACATCTGCAACGCAATTGCACTTGTTGCCGCGGCGCTTTAGTTTGTCGGGCAATTCTTGACGGAACCAGACGTGAAAGGACGTTTCATGAGCGTGCGCCCTCAGGCCAAGGACAAGCCGGCTTCGGCTTCTTTCCAGTGGGACGATCCGTTCCTGCTCGACGAGCAGCTCACCGAAGACGAACGCATGGTGCGCGACACCGCCCGCGCCTACGCCCAGGACAAGTTGCTGCCGCGCATCGCCAAGGCCTATCTCGAAGAGAAGACCGACCGCGAGATCTTCAACGAGATGGGCGAGCTCGGCCTGATCGGCATCACGCTGCCGGAGGAATATGGCTGCGCCAATGCGGGCTACGTCGCCTATGGCCTCGTTGCGCGCGAGATCGAGCGGGTCGATTCCGGCTACCGCTCGATGAACTCGGTGCAGTCCTCGCTGGTGATGTATCCGATCTACGCCTATGGCGATGAGAACCAGCGCAAGAAATACCTGCCGAAGCTCGCCAGCGGCGAGTGGGTCGGCTGCTTCGGCCTGACTGAGCCCGACGCCGGCTCCGATCCGGCCGGGATGAAGACCCGCGCCGAGAAGGTGTCGGACGGTTATCGCCTGACCGGCAGCAAGATGTGGATCTCGAACGCGCCGATCGCCGACGTGTTCGTGGTCTGGGCCAAATCGGCCGCGCACGACAACCAGATCCGCGGCTTCGTGCTGGAGAAGGGCATGAAGGGCCTGTCCGCGCCGAAGATCGGCGGCAAGCTGTCGCTTCGCGCCTCGATCACCGGCGAAGTCGTGATGGACGGCGTCGTGGTTCCGGAAGACGCGCTGCTTCCCAACGTCTCCGGCCTCAAGGGCCCGTTCGGCTGCCTCAACCGCGCCCGCTATGGCATTTCCTGGGGCGCGCTCGGCGCCGCCGAAGACTGCATGCACCGCGCCCGCCAGTACACGCTCGACCGCAAGCAGTTCGGTAAGCCGCTGGCCGCGACCCAGCTGGTGCAGAAGAAGCTCGCCGACATGCAGACCGAGATCGCGCTGGGCCTCCAGGCCTCATTGCGCGTCGGCCGCCTGATGGATGAGGGCAAGTTCGCGCCCGAGATGATCTCGATCGTCAAGCGCAACAATTGCGGCAAGGCGCTCGACATCGCCCGCGTCGCGCGCGACATGCACGGCGGCAACGGCATCTCGATCGAGTACCACGTGATGCGTCACGTCCATAACCTCGAGACGGTCAACACCTACGAGGGCACCCACGACGTCCATGCCCTGATCCTGGGACGTGCGATCACGGGCATCCAGGCGTTCTTTTAGTCGCCGCGGAATTCCGTAGCGGTTGTTTGGCTCGACTGTCGTCGTCCGCTCCTGTGCGCATTTGCGCACAGGAGCGGACGATCCAGTATCCCAGAGACCTCGTCTTCGCCTCAGACGCTGCGGCGTACTGGATACCCCGCCTTCGCGGGGTATGACGGCGGAGGGTGGGGCAGCAGCATGCAGGAAGTGCTATGTCCGACAACGACGACATCCCGTTCAACCGCAACTTTCCGCTCAAGCCTGGAATCGTCGAGGAAGTCCGCCCCGGCGTGCGGCGTGTGCTCTGTAACAATCCGAGCCCTTTCACCTTCACCGGCACGGTCAGCTACATCGTCGGCCGGGGCAAGGTCGCGCTGATCGATCCCGGCCCGGATGACGAGGCGCATGCGGCAGCGCTGCTGGATGCCGTGCGTGGCGAGACCGTGACGCACATCCTCGTTACCCACACCCACCGCGACCATTCGCCGAACACCGCGCGGCTCAAGCAAGCCACCGGCGCAACCGTCTATGCCGAGGGCCCGCATCGTGCCTCGCGCCCGCGCTTCGAGAGCGAGAAGCACAACCCGGAATCCGGCTCCGATCGCGATTTCATCCCCGACGTCAGGATCGCTCACGGCGACGTCGTCGAAGGCGCCGGCTGGCGTCTGGAAGCTGTGGCTACGCCGGGCCATACCGCCAACCATCTCGCGTTCGCCTGGCCCGAGCGAAAGTTCAACTTCGTCGGTGATCACGTCATGGGCTGGTCGACCTCGATCGTGGCGCCGCCCGATGGCTCGATGATCGATTATATGGAATCGCTCGACCGGTTGGCTGCACGCGAGGAGGATCTGTATTTCTCCGGCCACGGCCCCGAGATCCCGGACGGCCCGCGCTTCGTGCGCTTCCTGATCCGGCACCGCAAGGCACGAGAGGCGTCGATACTGCACCGCCTCGCCAAGGGCGAGGCCGATATCCCGACCATGGTGCGCGCGATCTATATCGGCATCGATCCGCGGCTGACGACGGCCGCCGGCTATTCCGTACTGGCGCATCTGGAAGATCTGGTCGCGCGCGGCGTGGTGGCGACGGATGGCGATCCCGTGATCGGCGGGACGTACCGGATGGCGGCCGGCTAGCCTTCGGTCACTTCTTCACCGTCTTCGCCGGCGCCTTGGGCGGCGCCACCGGCGTCTTCTTCACCGGCTTGAGCGCGTCGGCGTCCGCAGCGGTGTTGAGATCGTCGATGAATTTGGTCACACGTGCAGCGTTGCTGCCGAGATCGCTGTCGAAATAGCGCGAAGCGGAGCGGATATCGACGCGGGAATCGTCGCCGTCAGGCACGACCCGGATCGAAATGTCCTCGCGAAAGCCCATGATCGGCGTGCGCGCCACTGCCTCGATGCGGCCGATCCGGCGCGGCGGCTGCGGCGCGCGCTCGTCGATGACGAGCCATTTGCGCTTGTTGACCAGCTGGAGCGCGATCGCATAAGCGCGGTCGACGGGAATTTCGAGCTCGATCGGTTCGATGTCGGGATAGAACTGGCGCTGCTGCTCGGCCGAATAGAGGCCGGCATAGACTGCGCTGTTGGCGCCGTCGCCGGTGCGCAGGCGCGCTAAGGCGTCGAAGCGCGGCGGGTCGATCGGATCGGTGGTGATGTCGTGGATCGCCGGCAGCTTGCGGTATTGCAGGCCGAGATAGGCCGGATAAGCGAGGATCACCCCGGCAATCAGGAAAGCGAGCAGGATGCGCGCCATGCCGCGCGAGCCATTCTGCCAGATCGCGGCAAAGCCGGCGAGGCCGAACAGGATCGAGAGCGCAGCGATCGCGAGCCCGCCGAAGAAGGTCGCGAGTGCAGGCTTCATCTCCAGGAAGCCAAAGCGGACGATGATGATCGACACCGCCACCGCGACCACCGCAAACACGGCCAGATTGCGCGCCCAGCTCGCGAGGCTGGACACGGGCTCCGACTGATAGGGAGCGGAAAACCTGCGGGCCATCGGGTGAGCTCTGCCGGGGTTTTGGGGCGTCGCCGCGCGAAACGGCGGAATTGCCGAATGAGCCGTTGAGACCACGGCCCGGCAGCAAATTCAAGGGATTCCGGGTTGTTACGGCTCGTCATTCCGGGGTCGCCCTGCGGGCGCCCCCGAACGACGTTGGAGGCCGTCGCTTACGCCGCGGCGTTCGGGAAGCGGTACTCCTTGAACTGGTCGCGCAGTGCGGTCTTCAGGATCTTGCCGGTGGCGGTATGCGGGATGCCGTCGACGAAGGCGACGTCGTCGGGCATCCACCATTTGGCGATCTTGCCATCCATGTATTTGAGGATGTCGTCGCGGGTGGCCTGCTGGCCCTGCTTGAGCTGCACGATCAAAAGCGGCCGCTCGTCCCATTTGGGATGGAAGATGCCGATCACGGCAGCTTCCGCCACGGCTGGGTGGCCGACCGCGAGGTTTTCGAGGTCGATCGAGGAGATCCACTCGCCGCCGGACTTGATCACGTCCTTGGAACGGTCGGTGATCCGCATATAGCCGGCCTCGTCGATGGTCGCGACGTCGCCGGTGTCGAAGAAGCCCTCCTCGTCGAGGATGTTGGCGTCGAGGCGGAAATAGGCCTTGGCGACCGCAGGCCCGGAGACTTTCAGGCGGCCAAAGGTCTTGCCGTCCCAGGGCAGCTCCTTGCCGGCATCATCGGTAATCTTCATCTCGACAGCGAACGGCGCATAGCCCTGCATCTGGAGCACGTCGAGCCGCGCCTCTCCGGTCGCATTCTGGAACGGGGGCTTCAACGCGGCGACGCTGCCGATCGGGCTCATCTCCGTCATGCCCCAGGCGTGGCGGACGTTCGCACCCATGTCGAGGAAGGCCTTGATCATCGAGCGCGGCATCGCCGAGCCGCCGCAGATCACCATCTTCAGGTCAGGCAGCTTCAGATTGTTGGCACCCATGTGCTGGAGCAGCATCAGCCACACCGTGGGCACGCCGGCGGTGTGCGTCACGTTCTCGGTCGCGAGCAGTTCATAGACCGAGGCGCCGTCGAGCTTGGGGCCGGGCATCACCAGCTTGGTGCCCTGCGAGGGCGCAGAGAAGGCGATGCCCCAGCTGTTGGCATGGAACAACGGAACCACCGGCAGCATCGTCTCGGAGGCGCTGGTGCCGAGCGCGTCGACATTGTTGGCCATCAACGCGTGCAGCACGTTGGAGCGATGCGAGTACAGCACGCCCTTGGGATCGCCCGTCGTGCCGGAGGTGTAGCACATCGCGGCCGCCGTGTTCTCGTCAAAGTCCTTCCATTTGAACTTGCCGTCGGCCTCCGCGATCCAGTCCTCGTAGGCCACGACGTTCTTCAACGTGGTCTGCGGCATATGCGCCTTGTCGGTCAGGATAACGTAGCGCTCGACGCTCGGCAGCTTGTCGGCGAGCTTCTCGACGACCGGCACGAAGGTGAGGTCGACCATCACAATGCGATCCTGCGCATGGTTGATGATCCAGGCGATCTGCTCGGGGAAAAGGCGGGGATTGACGGTATGGCAGATGGCGCCGATGCCCATGATGCCGTACCAGACTTCGAGATGGCGCCAGGTGTTCCAGGCGATGGTGGCGACGCGGTCGCCGAGCTTGATGCCGTCGCGCTCCAGCATCTGCGAGACCTTGAGCGCACGTTGGTGGATTTCGGCATAGCTGGTGCGATGGATCGGCCCCTCGACCGAGCGCGTTACGACCTCCTGCTTGCCATGAATCTTCGCGGCGTGTTCGATGATCTTGTGGCAGAGCAGGGGCCAGTCTTGCATCAAACCAAGCATTCCGTCGTTCCTCCGAGAATTCGCTGGGCGTGTTATCGCTCTCAGCGTTGGGCCAAAGAATTGTCATGAGTTTTAGCCTGCCGGACTTTCGCCGCAAATGGTCTTGTCGCGGCTATATGTCCATCGGCGCGGCAATGGTTACCGCTGGGATCGGCCTATCGCTTGCGCTGCCTGAGCCGGCGGCCGCGCGAAATTATGCTGCGCCGCTCGATATCTTTGGCCTTGGTACACCACGGGCGCGCGGGACAGCTCATTCCGCGAGGATTCCCTTGCCCAGGCCGCGGCCGGACGAGGCCCCCAAAGCGTCCGACAAGGCCGCGCCGGAGGCTCCGGCCGCCGAGGCCAAGGCCCCCGCAGAAAAGCCTGCCGAGGCCGCACCGCCGCCCGAGAAGCAGGCCTCGGCCTGCCGGGTGGCGCTGACCGAGGAGATCGCGATCGCGCCCTCAGTTCCGGACATCCGCGGCCCCGGCGGGTGCGGCGGCGAGGATCTGGTGCGGCTGGAGGCGATCGTGCTGCCGGACAAGCGCAAGGTCGCGGTCAAGCCAGCGGCGGTCCTCCGCTGCACCATGGCGACTGCGATTGCGGATTGGGTGCGCTCGGACATGGTGCCGCTCGCCGCAAGCCTCGGCTCGACCATCTCTGATCTCGACAATTTTGATAGCTTCGAATGCCGCGGCCGCAATCGGATCGTCGGCGCGATGCTGTCCGAGCATGGCAAGGCCAACGCGCTCGATGTCCGCGCCATCAAGCTCGCCAATGGGCAGTCGATCGGCCTGACCGACCGCACCATGTCGCGCGACGTGCGCGAGCGCGTGCTGCATTCGGTCTGCTCGCGCTTTTCCACAGTGCTCGGCCCGGGCTCGGACTGGTACCACGAGGACCATATCCATCTCGACCTGGCGCAGCGGCGCAACGATTACCGGATCTGCCAATGGAATGTCTGGGATCCCCTGCCGCACGTCGCGCCACTGCTTCCGGCAGAGCGCCCCGAGGAAGCGCCGCCGCGCGAGGTCGCGGCCAAATCCGAGAGCAAGGATGGAGCCGACGATCCGGACACCGCAAAACCTGCCGCGCCCGCCGATTCCAGCAAGAGCAAGCCCGCAACAAAAAAGCGCCGGTGAAACCGGCGCTTTTGAAGGTCCGTGAGATCAGGCGGCGATCAGTAGCTGCCGGCCTGTCCCGTGCCGCCGCCCTGGAGCGCGAGGCGCGAATTGTAGGGCGAGTCGCCGTGCTTCGGCTCGAGCACCACGACGATGGTGCCGACCTTGACCCGGCTGTAGAGATCGATCGCGTCCTCGTTGGTCAGACGGATACAGCCCGAGGAGATCGAGGCGCCGATATATTCAGGCTGGTTGGTGCCGTGGATGCGGAACAGGGTGTCCTTGCCACCCGAGTAGAGGTACATCGCGCGTGAGCCCATCGGATTGTCGGGGCCGGGAGCGACAAAGGTCGGCACGCCAAGGCGCGAAATCTCGCCGGGCGTCGGGTGCCAGGCCGGCCATTCAGTCATGCTGCCGACCTTGGCGATGCCGGACCAAGCCATGGCCTCCTCGCCGACGGTGATGCCGTAGCGGATCGCCTTGCCGCCATCCATCACGTAATAGAGGTAGTGGTTGTCGGAATCGACGACGATCGAACCCGGCGATTCCTTGCGGTGGTAGTCGACGATGGCGCGGCGGAAGGGCTCAGCGACCGGGGTGTTCTCATACCGGATCTTGGCGAGCAGTTCCTTGTCCTTCGGCTTGAAATTCTGCGTGTTGGTTGCCTCGAAGTGCGTGGACTGCATGCAGCCCGACAGCATGAAGCCGGCGGCCAAAAGACCAAGCGTAACTTTCAGCAACGACATGATTTGGTTCCAATCGAAAACAACAAGCTGTCGCGGGGCTTGATCCACGCTCAATTCCACGACTCCGTAGCCCTTATTATCGTTGAAATCCGCCACAATTCCAGCCTTTCAGAGCTTGTCCCGCGCTGCGAGATCCAACCTGTGGCTTTTTTGCCGCAAGTTTTGCGACCTTGCGCTGATTTTGGGGCTAAGGATGTCGAACTGTCGATTCCGTGCCACGGTGCAGCCACAAATGGGAACGCTCCGTTAATGTAGTTGTCATCGTGAACTTGTCGGAATCGCGCTAAGGGGCGTCAGCCTGTCGCGGGCCCTTGCTGGAGTTGTGCATGTTTTCTGTGTTTGTTCCCTCCGACTCCTCCCTGAAGAAGGCTGTTGTCAACGATCTCGCTGCGGTGCCGGAGCACGCGGTCTGGATTGATCTGTTCAACCCGACCGCGGCCGAGGACAAGGCCGTGGAGCGGCTTTCGGGGATCGCGATCCCGACCCGGGAGGACATGCAGGAGATCGAGATCTCCAGCCGCCTCTATATCGAGAACAGCGCCCGCTACATGACCGCGACGCTCATGTGCCACTCCGACACCGACATGCCCCGGACCACGGCGGTCACCTTCATTCTCGGCGACCACCGTCTGGTCACGGTGCGCTACGACCAGCCCAAGCCATTCGCCCTGGTCGAGGGCAAGCTCGCCCGCACTTGTACGCCCGGAATCACCGGCGAAATGGTGCTGATGGAACTCCTGGACGCGGTGATCGACCGCTGCGCCGACATTCTGGAGCGCTGCGGCGCCGAGATCGACCAGGTCTCGCATGACATCTTCGAGCCGGAGAGCGAGCGTCACGGCCACGCCAAGCAATATTCGCAGATCCTGATCTCGATCGGCCGCAAGGGCGATCTAACCTCCAAGGTTCGCGAGAGCCTGGTGTCGATCGGCCGCGTCGTGGCCTTCCTGTCGGCGGTGGTGGAGGGCGTGAAATGGTCGAAGGACATGCGCGAGCAGCTCAAGACCATGCAGCGCGACATCGTCTCGCTGACCGACCACGCCTCCTATCTGTCCAGCAAGATCACCTTCGTGCTCGACGCCATGCTCGGCGTCGTCAATCTCGAGCAGAACAACATCATCAAGCTGTTTTCGGTCATGGCTGTTGTCCTGATGCCGCCGACGTTGATCGCCTCGATCTACGGCATGAACTTCAAGGCGATGCCGGAGCTCGAATGGACGCACGGCTATCCGTTTGCGCTGGTGCTGATGCTGTGCGCGGCGATCGTTCCGTACTGGATCTTCAAGTGGAAGAAGTGGCTGTGATCTCGTCGCGCTCTCGGCAAATAGTGACCGAGACCTTACGCCGGTCGCAAAGACACAGCCGTTGGTGTCGCAGAATAGAGCGGGATTGAGGCTGCGCTGTGATACGTGATCTCCGCCCCAATTCCTCCGGTAAAATTTGAGCGGTGGGCTGAACGTTTACGCGAAGCTTGTCTGCGATAAGCAGCGTCTAGCCGCGAGGAAAAGCCATGGTTGAGAAACACATAACGACGCCCCGCAACGTCATCGATCTGGCGAGCTATCGTCAGGTCGTGACGAGCGGCAAGGCGCCGTCGTTGTCGGCACGCATGTGCCGGCACTGTGGTGCTCCGCTGCTCGACGGCGAGAACGACGACGACTGCTCGACTGCAATCAACGCTGCCGCTCCAAATGCTGCAGCGTCAAGGCTGCGCGAGACGTCGCGTCGCTATCGCGCCGATTGAGGAACGGAAGGGTCAAGGCGATCCAGGTCTTGCGGCGGCTTTGTCTGGATCGCCTTGCTTCCCAGGTGCCATTTTCAATTCCGTCATTGCGAGGAGCAAAGCGACGAAGCAATCCAGACTGTCTCCGCGGAGGCGGTCTGGATTGCTTCGCTTCGCTCGCAATGACGATGAGAGCCTACACGTGCTGGCCGCCGTTGATGTGGATCTCGGCGCCGTTGACGTAAGAACTGGTGTCCGTGCACAGCACGTAGATGATCTTGGCGACCTCGTCGGGCGTGCCGAGGCGGTGCAGCGGGATCTGCTGGTCGACGATCTTCTCGGTGCCCGGTGACAGGATCGAGGTGTCGATCTCGCCCGGCGCGATCGCGTTGACGCGGACGCCGACGCGGCCGAAGTCCGAGGCCATCTCGCGCGTCAGGGATGCGAGCGCAGCTTTCGAGGTGGCGTAGGCGGCGCCCGCAAAGGGATGCACGCGCGAGCCCGCGATCGAGGTGACGTTCACCACCGAGCCCTTCGCAGCCTTCAATTCCTCGATCAGCCCGCGCGCGATCATGATCGGCGCGAAGAAGTTGACGTGAAACACATGGGTCCAGGTGTCGAGGTCAGTGTCGACCGAGCCGAGCCTGGAGCCGCCCGGTCCCTTCGGCGAGATCGCGGCATTGTTGACCAGCGCGTGCAGCATGCCGCCTTCGAGGCGGTTGCGGATGTCGTTGATCGCGCGCGCGGTGTCGGTGGGATTGCTGAGGTCGACCTGGATGTGGTCCTCAGGACCCGCATCCCACGGACAATCCTCCGGGAACGGATGCCGCGAGCAGGTGATGACGCGCCAGCCGGCCGATGAGAAACGGATCACGGTGGCATGGCCGATGCCGCGGCTGGCTCCGGTCAGGAGCAGCGTACGGCGCGGCGCATTGGAGGACTGCGGCATGAAGGTCTTTCAGGTTAGAGCGTGATCCGGACCCGGAGGGCCGCGTTAGCGCAAAGTGTGCAGCGGCTTTCCGAAAAGATCATGCTCAAACAAAATGTTAAGGATACATCCGCGTCTTGGACCATGGCTGGCCGGCCGCGTCACGGCGAAATTCGATGCGGTCGTGCAGGCGGAATGGGCGGTCGTGCCAGAACTCGATGCGCGAGGGTGTGATGCGCCAGCCGCTCCAGCCCGGCGGCCGCGGCACTTCCCCGATGACGTGCCTGGCCGCGACTTTTGCGATGGCTTGTTCGAAGGCGAAGCGGCTCTCCAGCTCTTGCGACTGCTTGCTCGCCCAGGCGCCGATCTGCGCCTGCTTGGGGCGGGTGGCGAAATAGGCGTCGGCCTCGGCCTCGGTCACCGGCGTCACGTTGCCGCGGATGCGGACCTGTCGGCGCAGCGACTTCCAGTGAAAAAGTAACGCTGCCTTAGGATTTGCGGCGAGTTCGCGGCCCTTCTGGCTCGCGATGTGGCTGTAGAAGACGAAACCCTCGATATCGAAGCCCTTCATCAGCACCATACGCACGTCGGGCAGGCCGTCCGGGTCGACGGTTGCGAGCGCCATTGCGTTCGGATCGTTCGGTTCGCTCTTGATCGCCTCGTCCAGCCAGGCCGCAAACAGCGCAAAAGGCTCGTCGGCCGCGGTGAAATCACCGGATGTTAAGGGTGTCTGGTGTTTCATCGAGGTCGTGTCGGTCATGTCTGGAGTCCGAGTTGCGTTCCGCGGCCCAAAACGCGTTGTTGTCCGCTACCGCCCTATATAGGGCATGGGGGCGCGTTGGCCTATCGGCGATGCGGCCGTCCGGGTTCGCCATGACGATGATTCTGATCGGGCTCGGCGCAGGCGGATGCAGCTTTTCCCGCAGCGACACCACTGCTTACGCCAAGGCCGACGATAGCGACCTCACCGGCTCGGTCGCGCGGCCGGCGAAGCTGGCCGCACCAACCGAGACCGATCTCGCCTTTGCCCGCAACGCCGCCTCCGACGTGCTGAGCATAGGCGACAAGGATGCCAGCCAGCACTGGGAAAATCCGGAGACGGGCGCGCGTGGCTCGGTCACCCCGATCGCGCAGTCCTATGCCGCCGAAGACGGCCGCAAGTGCCGCGATTTCCTGGCGAGCTATGTCAACGGGAACACCGAAAGCTGGCTTCAGGGCGCCGGCTGCCAAAGCAGCCGTGGCCGTTGGGAGATTCATACGCTAAAGCCGTGGCGGAGTTGAGCATGATCCGGAAAAGTGGAGGCCGGTTTTCCGATAAGATCATTCTCCAAACGTAGAGAATCGACCCGGTCGGCTAGTTGCAAAAATACCACTCGCCCCCCACATGAAGTCAATGTGGGGCGGGGAGCCCTTTGAACATACCGATTTTCCCTAGAGGAGACGTGACGGATGCGCGACCCCTATGAGGTCTTGGGGGTGCCGCGGAGCGCCAACGCTGCCGCGATCAAGAGCGCCTATCGCAAGCTTGCCAAGAAGCACCATCCCGACAGCAACAAGGATGATCCGAAGGCCGCCGAGCGCTTCTCCGAGATCAATTCGGCGAACGAGATCATCGGCGACGAGGACAAGCGCAAGCAGTTCGACCGCGGCGAGATCGACGCCGACGGCAAGCCGCGCTTCCAGGGCTTTCCAGGCGGCGGCGGTGCGCGCGGTCGCGCGGGTCCCGGCGGGTTCGAAAGCTACACGTTCCGCGGCGGTGGCGCGGGCCCCGGCCAAGGCTCGGGCGGGTTCGAGGATATCCTCAACAGCATGTTCGGCGGCGGGGTGCGCGGTGCGCGGCCCGGGGCCGGCGGCGGTGCCCAGTTCGAGTTCGACACCGGCGGGGTCGGCGTCGATCTCGATCTGAACGTCGCCATGACCGTCTCGCTGGAAGAGTCGGTGCAGGGCGGCGAGAAGCGCGTCCGGCTGCCGACGGGCAAGGAGCTCAACGTCAAGATTCCGGTCGGCGTCGTCGAGGGCCAGCAGATCCGGCTGAGGGGGCAGGGCGAGAATGCGCAGGGCCATCCGCCCGGCGATCTCCTGATCACCATCAGCATCGCGCCGCACCCGTTCTTCAAGTTCGAGGGCGCGGACCTGCGGATCGACCTGCCGGTCACGCTCTATGAGGCGGTGCTCGGCGGCAAGGTCCGTGTGCCCACGCTCGGCAATGCGGTCGAATTGTCGGTCCCGAAAAACACCTCCAGCGGCCGGACCTTCCGTCTCAAAGGTAAGGGCTTGCCGAAATCAGGCGGAATCGGGGATCTCTTCGTCGTTATCCGGATTATGCTACCGGACGGGAACGACGCCGAGCTTGAAGCATTGATGGAAAAGTGGCGGGACCAACACCCCTACAATCCACGTAGCGGGCTTGGCTAAAGCGTGATTCGGAAAAGCGCGCAGCGGTTTTCCGAGAAGATCATGCGCAAACAAGTAGCTAAAGCGCGAGCCATCGCGCCTTAGGGCGAGATCGCAACTGAAGGGGTTCTCCTAAAGGCTGAGAGCACTCTCGCAGGAGATGATGCTCATATGCCTGAGGCGCGGTAGCGCTTCACGTGTTCGACGTGTCGGCTGTCCGGCGGGGCAGCCGATAAAAAGGTGCGGCCTCGAGAGGGGGACCAGCGCGGTACCAAAAACCCCAATCGAGGCCGCCCGCGTCGATCGGCGGATCGAACGCTGCTCATTTTCGCGTGAGCATCCAGTGCGATAATGAGACGCACGCATGTCAGATTCCAAATTTTCAATGTCGGAATCGAGGCACCGCATTCGCGTGGTTGTTCAGCCGCCGTTTTTCTCCGCCTGGTCGTAGACGGCCTGCGCCAGCTTGGTCAGCCGGTCACGGTCGCCGCCGCCGCCGCTGACGACGTAGCCGACGCCCCGCTCGGCCCAGAACAACGCCCCATCCTTGTCCGTCTTGGCGTAGCGCATCTGCGTTGCGCCGTTTTCGGTCTTGGCGGTGTAGATCGTGTAGCGCTCGCCCGAGGCGCCTTCATACATCAGGAAGGACGCCGGCCCGCTCGGCCCCGGCAGCAGCCGGCCGCCGACGAGCTTCAGCCCACTCGCCTCCAGATTGGGCGCGAACACGGTCCAGCCGCAGCGCCGGGTCAGCCAGGCCTGGAGATGGTCGCGCTCGTTGCCGCCGACCTCGACGGGATGGCGCACCTCGACGACATAGAGGCGGTGGGCGTCGAGCGCGTCCGTCGTAAAGCTCTGGAAGGTCGAGGGCGCGTTGGTGGCGCCATGCGCGACCCAGCCGGCCGCGCCGCCTGCGACGAAGGCAACCAGTGTAGCCGCGACGGCACCGTAGAGCCATTGCCGCGGGCGGCGCTCCAGCCGTTCGAGCTCCAGCCGTGCCGGCACCGGCTCCTGGGCGACGCCGTCGTAGCGGGCGTGCAGCATCTCCGCCATGGCGCGCCAGGATTGCACCCGCTCGGCATCCTCGGGGTGGCTGGCTAGCCATGCCTCGACGTCGGCGCAGCGCTCGGCCGGCAGCTCGCCGTCAACATAGGCGTGCAGTTCGTCTTCGGTCACTGAAATGTTGTGGTCGTTCATATCGGTCGTCTCTGGCTCTGCGGCCCAAAATATCGTTCGCGGCTTACTTGCGTCTCGTCCCTCTGCATGTGGAGGATGCGACATACGCCATGCATCAACCCTGCCATCATTTCACCCGCCTGAGCGCCGGGCGCTCACCTTCCAGCGACGCTTTAACGTGGGCCCTTGCCCGCGCCAGGCGCGACATCACGGTGCCTATCGGAACACCCTGGATGTCGGCGACCTCGCGGTAGCTCATGCCTTCCAGCATCACCAAGAGCAGCACCGAGCGTTGCTCCTCGACCAGCGTCGAGAGCGCCCTCTCGATGTCGCGCCCCTCGGCTTCGGTCCCGCTGGCATCCGGGTTGTTCTCCGTCAGTTGCATGAATTGCGGTCGCCTTGCCAGCGAGCGCCGCCGGTTCTTGTTGAGGTTGGTCAGGATCGTGTAGAGCCAGCTCCTGACGTCGCCTCCGAGAAACAATTGCTCCGAACGCAACGCACGCACCAACGTGTCCTGCACCAGATCGTCGGCTGCGTCCGCGTCGCGCGTGAGCGCGCGTGCGTAGCGGCGCAACGCCGGGATCATGGCTTCAACACTCTGGCGAAACGCACTCATGCCGTCTTGACGTCCTTCACCTTCGGCGCGAACGCCTCAACGATCATAACACCCGAGCGGAACGGCTATTCCAGCGCTCGAAACAGCGTTAACGCCGCGTATTAGGACTGTACCGCAGGGGAGGGCTGGTGTACCTCCAGATCTCAACCCAGATCGACGGGACCTTAAGGAAATGGCGCAGAATTCAGGTCTGATGCAGGGTAAGCGCGGGGTGATCCTCGGGGTTGCCAACAACCGCTCGATCGCCTGGGGCATCGCCAAGGCATGCCACGCCGCCGGCGCGGAGCTCGCATTTACCTACCAGGGTGATGCGCTGAAGAAGCGGGTCGAGCCGCTGGCTGCCGAAGTCGGCGCGCTCGTGCTCGGCCATTGCGATGTCACCGACGCCGCGACCATCGATGCGGCCTTCGATACCCTCAAGGAAAAATGGGGCAAGATCGACTTCGTCGTGCACGCGATCGCCTATGGCGAACAGCTCGACGGCCGCTACGTCGACACCACGCCGGAAAACTTCTCCAAGTCGATGCTGATCTCCTGTTACTCGCTCACCGCGCTCGCGCAGCGCGCCGAGAAGCTGATGACCGACGGCGGCTCGATCCTCACACTGTCTTATTACGGCGCCGAGAAGTGGATGCCGCGCTACAACGTGATGGGTGTGGCGAAGGCCGCACTCGAAGCCAGCGTGCGCTATCTGGCCGCCGATCTCGGCGTGAAGGCGATCCGCGTCAACGCGATCTCGGCCGGCCCGATCAAGACGTTGGCATTCGCCGGTATCGCCGATTCACGCCAGCTCTTGAAATACAACGAGGTCAACGCGCCGCTGCGGCGCAATGTGACGATCGAGGAGGTCGGCGACAGCGCGGTGTATTTCCTGTCGGACATGTCGCGCGGTGTCACCGGCGAGGTCCACCATGTCGATTCCGGCTACAACGTGCTGGGCATGATGCGGCCTGACGCGCCGGACACATCGAAAGACTGATCGCCGCCCCGACAATGCCCGCGCCCACGATCTATTATCTTCGCCACGGCGAAAC
Organism: Bradyrhizobium sp. McL0616; assembly: GCF_049993385.1. Taxonomy (NCBI): domain Bacteria; kingdom Pseudomonadati; phylum Pseudomonadota; class Alphaproteobacteria; order Hyphomicrobiales; family Nitrobacteraceae; genus Bradyrhizobium; species Bradyrhizobium sp. McL0616. The sequence goes on along the minus strand of NZ_CP188255.1, from coordinate 6,789,446 downwards.
CGACTGGAACGCGCTCGGCCGACTGCAGGGCACCAAGGACGTTCCGCTCAATGCGCGCGGCCGCGGCCAGGCGGTGCAGGCCGGCGGCATTCTCGCCGACCTCCTCAAGCGCGACGGCCGCGACAAGGCGGCATTGCCCTATGTGTCGAGCCCGCTCGGCCGCGCGCGCATGACCATGGAACTTGCGCGCGGCAAGCTCGAATTGCCGCCTGCCGACTACGCGCTCGATGATCGTCTGCGCGAGATCGGCTACGGCGTCTGGGAGGGGCTGACCCTGGCCGAGAGCGAGGCGACCAATCCGGACATCTATGCGAGGCGCCTCGCCGACAAATGGACGGTGGGCCCTGCAGGCGGCGAGACCTACTCCGATGTGCAGGTCCGCGTCCGCGCCTGGTACGACGAGCTCCGGACCGACACCGTCGCGGTCGCCCATGGCGGCACCTGCCGGGCCCTGATGGTCTCGCTCGGTATCGAGACCCCAGCCAGCGCTGCCGAGCTCTACATCGAGCAGGGCACCGTCTACGTGTTCCGCGACGGCCGGCTGGAGAAGTATAGTTAGACCCTGCAACCGTCATTCCGGGGGGGCTTGCGGGTTTGACCCCCAGCGCCCCGCGCGTTACCACACGCCGGAACCGAGCGAGCAGCGATGTCCTTCAACACCTTCGGCCACATGTTCCGCGTCACCACCTTTGGCGAGAGCCACGGGGTGGCGATCGGCTGCGTGGTCGACGGGTGTCCGCCGATGATCCCGCTCGCCGAGGCGGAGATCCAGCAGGACCTCGACCGCCGCCGGCCCGGCCAGTCGCGCTTCACCACCCAGCGCCAGGAGCCGGACCAAGTGAAAATCCTGTCCGGCGTGATGGCACATCCGGAGACTGGCGTGCAGGTGACGACGGGCACGCCGATCGGGCTCCTGATCGAGAACACCGACCAGCGCTCGAAGGATTATTCCGAGATCAAGGACAAGTTTCGGCCGGGTCACGCCGACTTCACCTACGAGGCCAAATACGGCTTGCGTGACTATCGCGGTGGCGGCCGCTCCTCCGCGCGCGAGACCGCGACGCGGGTTGCCGCCGGCGCCATCGCGCGAAAAGTGCTGCCCGATGTCAAAGTCCGCGGCGCGCTGGTGCAGATGGGGCCGCACAAGATCGACCGCGCCAAATGGAACTGGGACGAGATCGCCAACAATCCGTTCTTCTGTCCCGACAAGGACAAGGCCGCGTTCTTCGAGACCTATCTCGACGGAATCCGCAAGAGCGGCTCCTCGATCGGCGCTGTGCTCGAGATCGTCGCCGAGGGCGTGCCGGCAGGCCTCGGCGCGCCGATCTATGCCAAGCTCGATGCCGAGCTCGCGTCTGCGATGATGAGCATCAACGCGGTCAAGGGCGTCGAGATCGGTGCCGGTTTTGGCGCGGCCGAATTGACCGGCGAAGAGAATGCCGACGAGATGCGCACCGGCAATGACGGTACGCGCTTTTTGTCCAACCATGCCGGCGGCGTTCTGGGCGGCATCTCCACCGGCCAGCCGGTGGTGGTGCGCTTCGCGGTGAAGCCGACCTCGTCGATTCTGCAGCCGCGCCTGACGGTCGATCGCAGCGGCGCCGACACCGAGATCATGACCAAAGGCCGCCACGACCCCTGCGTCGGCATCCGCGCCGTCCCGGTCGGCGAAGCCATGATGGCCTGCGTGCTGGCGGATCACTTTTTGCGCGACCGCGGGCAGGTCGGGCGGTAGCCCTCCGCGCGGCTTGACGGCTCCACAACTTCATCCGCAAATGCGCGCATGAAAACCTCCGAGCTCCAGCGCATCATCAATTGGCTGATCGACGGCGCCAGGTCATCTCGCGGGCCGGCCGAGATGATCGCCGACGCCTGTGAGCAACTGGTCGCGGCCGGCCTGCCGCTGTGGCGGTTCGGCATCTTCATCCGTACGCTGCATCCCGAAATCTTCGGCCGCAACTTCATCTGGCGGGAAGGACAGGAGGTCGAAATCGGCACGGTCGATTTCGAGATTTTGGACACGCCGGAATTTGCCCGGAGCCCGTTGCGGATCGTGTTCGAGGAGGGGCTGGAAGTCAGAGGACGCATCGACGAGCTCGACACCAAGCGGTTTCCGTTCCTGGAAGACATGCGCGCCGAGGGCGTCACCGACTACATCGCCACGCCGATGCGGTTTCTCGACGACTCGATCCATGCCTTGAGCTGGACCACGCGGCATCCCGGCGGTTTCAGCGATGACGACATCGCGACGATCCGCTCGATCGTGGCACCGCTCGCGCGCGTCAGCGAGATCGTCACCCTGCGCCGTACCGCCGCGACGCTGCTCGATACCTATGTGGGAAATCGCGCCGGCGAACGCATCCTTGCCGGGCAGATCCGGCGCGGTCACAACGACACTATGCAGGCCGCGATCTGGTTGTCGGATCTGCGCGGCTTCACCGCGCTGTCCGACCGGCTGCCGCCCGAAACGGTGGTGGAGATCCTGAACCGCTATTTCGACTGTCAGGTGACCGCGATCCGCGCCCATGGCGGCGAAGTCCTGAAATTCATGGGCGATGGCCTGCTCGCGGTGTTCCCGATCGACGAATATGTCGGCGACGCCGGGCATGTCTGCGCGCGTGTGCTGGAAGCCGCGCGCGAATCCCGTGCCAGCGTCGAGGCGCTTGCGCATCCGGTTGGCGACGTGATCGAGCGCTTCCGCTTCGGCGTCGCCCTGCATGTCGGCAGCATCCTCTACGGCAATATCGGCGGCGGCGACCGTCTCGACTTCACCTGCATCGGCCCCGCCGTCAATCTCGCGGCACGGCTGGAGAAGATCGCCGGCCGCACCGGTCGGACGGTGGTGGCGTCGGAGGCTTTCGCGAACATCCGCCGCGAAGGCTGGCGCGAGCTCGGCGAATTTCCGATCGCGGGATTTTCCAAGGCGCAGCGCGTTTATGGGCTGGCCGAGGAGACGCCGGTGGTGATGGCCTAGCGGATAGCGCGGCCGACGAAGCTAGTCAGCGCGGACATAGGACTGCCTCAGGCCAAGCGTCAGGATCGTCAGGGTGATCCACAGCCGGAGCATGGCGAAGGAGAAGATGAAGACGAAATAAATCAGGTTCTTGATGAACTGCGTCGCTGACGACGTCTGCCAGAAATTCCAGATCGCGCTCCGCACCCATTCCTGTCCATAGGCAAGGGCGACGTTGACGATGCCGAGCACGATCACGGCTGCTCCGAGCCACAGACCGCGCCGGGCGAATTCGCCGATCGCGGCAAACAGTGCGATCTTGCCGTCGTCGCGATCGGCGCGGACGATCATGAGCAGCACGATGGCGGCGATCCATGCGCTCCAGAACCGCCCGGGATGGGTGAACTGGTCGAAAGCCATGCCGTCGAGTCCGAACATGAGGTGCGGTCCGAACCCCTGGTGGCCGATCGCCTCCGCGGCGAGACATGCAGTAAGCATCAGAAGCGTGACCCGCCAGAAGATCGAGAAGGAGAGCCTGAACTGCTGGATCATCGTCAGCTCGCTGAGCGAGGACTGACCGCCGGCCGCTTCGATTGACCGTTGCGCGGTCGCAAAGAAGGCCAGCAGTACCGAGATCGCGGCGATGATCGTTGCCGGCAACGCCACGCCGCCACCGCCGAACGCGATCACCCGCATCGCGGCCGCCAGGACCAGCCAGGGCAGGGCATGCAGGAGCTTGAACGGACCGAATGAGGTTTCGGGGCGGGCGGGCCGGAGCTCGAGCTGTTTGCGCAGTGCGGTTGTCATCGTATGGTCGTGACACAGGAGATTAAACCTGTGGTGGCGAGGATCGGTAAAATTGACGCGAACGCGGGGCTATGCTCCGACGCAATCAACGAGGCCGCCCATGACCGTCGAGTTTCGCCAGATTGAGGTCGCCGACACGGATGCCTTTCGCGCCGCCGTCGATGTCGTTGCCCGCGAGCGCAAATATATCGCGCTCGTTGAGGCGCCGCCGATCGAGCAGGTCCGCGCCTTCGTTGCCCGCAACGTCGAGCGCGGCTATCCGCAGATTGTCGCCGTCGCTGACGGCGCCGTGGTCGGATGGTGCAACGTGCCGCCCGCCGGCCGCGCCGTCTCGGCGCATGTCGGTGATCTCTTCATGGGGCTTCTGCCGGAGTTCAGGGGCAGGGGATTTGGCGAGAGGTTGCTGCGGCAGGCCGTTCAGGCCGCGGACGTTTTCGGATTCCGGCGTATCGAGCTCGGCGTGTTCGCGACCAACACCGCTGCGGCAGCTCTCTATCGCAAGGTCGGGTTTGTCGAGGAGGGCACCAGGCGGATGGCCATCCTGGTCGACGGCATCTATCACGACGAAATCATCATGGCGCGCCTCAAGAACTAGCTCGCGCCCTACTCCTCCGGCTCTGTCGTAAACAGCAGCGGATAGCCTTTCGTGCGGGCGGCGTCGGTGGCGCGGGTGGCCTTGGTTTCGGCGACATCCCTGGTGAACACGGCGACGACGCAGGCGCCCAGCTTGTGCGCGGTGATCATGACCTTGTAGGCCTGATCCCCGGTCATGCGGAACTCCGCCTTCAGGATCATGGTGACGAATTCACGCGGCGTGTAGTCGTCGTTGATCAGGATGACCTTGTGCAGCTTTGGCCGCTCGACCTTGGTCTTGGTCCTGGTTTTCGGTGTGGTGACAGTGTCGTTCATTCCGCCTCCCGGATACGGCGGGCTTGGGTTCCTGCCGGCGATCAGCTTGCGGCCTTCTTACCATATTGCAGGACCTGCACCTTCTCCAAGGTGATCAGCCCGCTCGACATCATGCCATCCAGGATGGGCAGGAATGCGTTGATGTTGTCCTCGCCGTCGACGATCTCGATCAGCAACGGCAAATCCTCCGACAGCCGCAGGATCTTCGACGTGTGCAGCCGGCTCGACTTGCCGAAGCCCATGGGGCCGCGCAGCACGGTGGCACCGGCAAGGTGCAGCTCGCGCGCCATCAGCACGATTGCTTCATAGAGCGGCTTGCCGTCGCAATAGTCGCTCTCGCCGATGAAGATGCGGAGCGAAACTGCCTGACTGGGAATTTGCATGGTCAGCTCCTTTTCAATCGATTGTAGCGGCTCGCCATCATATGTCCGAGCCACACCGACACCAGCCAGCAGACGACGGAAGCCGCGACATAGGCGAACGCGGTCAATTTCATGCCGCCATGGAACAGGCGGAAGGTTTCCAGGCTGAAGGCGGAGAAGGTGGTGTAGCCGCCGCAGAACCCGGTCATGACGAACTGCCGGTGCTCGGGCCGCGCCAGCACGCGGCCGTCCGGACCGGTCAAGGTCGCATAAAAGCCGATGATCATGGATCCCGTGGCGTTGATGAACAGCGTCGCAAACGGAAAACCCGGACCGATGTCGAGCACGAGCGAAACGAAATAGCGCGCCAGCCCGCCAAGGATGCTTCCGAAGGAAACCCAGGCATAAAGTATCGCGCTTGGCCAGCGGTCGGTGAAGGAGGGTATTTTCATCTGGCTCTAGCCTCCAAAGCCATCGGCGAGGAAGAAGCCGCAACTGACCGCGAGGAGGCACAGCCCGACCGAGAAGGCGACGTTGCCGAGCGCAGAGAGCGGCTCGCCGTTGCGGGCGAGTGTCAGCGTTTGCAGGCTGAACGAGGAGACCGTGGTGTAGCAGCCGAGGAAGCCGGTCACCGCGAACAGCCACGGGTTGGGCGAGGCGAAGACCGAGCCGGGATGCGTCGCCAGCGCGCCAAAGATGCCGATCAGGAAAGCGCCGCTGACATTGATGGTCATGGTGCCCCAGGGGAACGTTTCGCCCAGCCGCCGCGCGATCGCGCCGGAGACGAAATAGCGCGCGCAGCCGCCGAATATGCTGCCGATCACGATTGCGATCACTCCGCTCAGCACGATGTATGGCCTCCCGTCATCATTTGCCTTTCTCTGCCAGCCCGTTGCCGATGGCGAGCAGCCCCACCAGCGCTGCCACCGCAAAGCCGAGGCCTGCGAGGAATGTTACGGCCGGGCCGTAGGCGTCCCACAGCGCGCCGGCGATCACGCTCGCGGCCAGCAGCGCCAGCCCCGTGAACAGATTGAAATAGCCGAACGCGGTGCCCCGCAAGCTTGGTGGTGCAGTATCGGCGACGAGCGCCGAGAGCAACCCCTGGGTCAATCCCATGTGCAGTCCCCACAACACGACGCCGAGCGCGAGGCCCGCAAGGCTCGGCAGCAGCGCGAGCGCGAGATCGGCGCCCGCGAGGAAGACGAGGCCGAGCGCGAGCAGGGCGGTCCGGTTGATCCGGTCTGAGAGCACGCCAGCCGGATAGGCGGAGAGTGCGTAAGTGATGTTCATCAGCACGAGCACCGCTGGCACCCACATCGCATTGAGGCCGATGTTCTGGGCGCGCAGGATCAGAAAAGCCTCGCTGAAGCGCGCGAGCGTGAACACGACGCCGACCGCGACGACTCGCCAATAGACTGCGCCGAGCTGCCGCATCGCGGCGGAGTTGATCGGATTCTTTGCAGGTTCCCGGTTTGCGTCCGGCTCCGGCTCGCTTACCGCAAACGCGATCAGGCCGAACGACAGGAACGCCGGCAGCACGGCCACCCAGAACACGGCGGCAAAATTGTCCGCCGTCCACCACATCAGGCCGATCGCGGCGAGCGGGCCAACGAAGGCGCCGATGGTGTCGAGCGATTGCCGCAGCCCAAAGCTCGCGCCGCGCGAGCCCGCGGGCGCGATGTCGGCAATCAGCGCATCGCGCGGCGCGCCGCGGATGCCCTTGCCGACGCGATCGATGAAGCGCGCCGCAACCAGCCAGCCGACACTGGGAGCAAGGGGAAACAGCGGCTTGGTCAAGGCGGCAAGTCCATAGCCGAGCGTGGCAAGCAGCTTGCGGCGACCGAGCCAGTCCGACAGCGCGCCGGAGAAGATTTTTGTAATCGAGGCGGTCGCCTCCGCGATGCCCTCGATGAAGCCGACGGTGAGTGTGGAGGCGCCGAGCACGGTAACGAGATACACCGGCAGCAGTGCGTGGATCATCTCGGAGGAGATGTCCATCAGCATCGAGACGAAGCCGAGCACCCAGATCCCCCTGGGCAGCCCCGCGCGCGCTGCATTCGGTGTCGTCGTCACGTCATTGCCTTCAAGTCTCTTCCTTCAAGTCCCGACCTTCGTCATCAGGCAACAAAAAACCCGCCTCCGGCGGGTTTCTCCATGCTCCCGCCAAAGGCAGAGGCTGATTGCCTCACCTTAAGCAGGAGTCATCAGCCCACTACGATCGTCGACCGCCGGGCGGTTGTCGGGGGACTCCATCCCCATCTGTGCGGTCAGCCTAACATGGAAATCGCGCGGGACAAGTGGGCGGGAACTGCGCTCCCGTGGCTCGCATGCGCGGCGACGCAAGCATGGCGACATGACGGCGGTTTCGCGCAACGCACGAAAACCATGCCGCGCGAATTCCTAACTCGAATGTGAAGCACAAACGATCTTCGCACTTTGCGGCAAGCCGTTTGCATGTCACCATCGCGTCATACGACGGGAGACTGCGATGCGCATGCTGTTCTCGATCGGGGCTGTGCTGGTGGCCGGCGTGCTTGCCGGAGGGGACGTCGCGGGGATCGCGGCGCCAGGGCCTAAATTTGAACCGGCGCGAAATCAACCGCAGCGGCAGGCAGCCGACGGGGATGCGCAGTCGGTTGATGTCGAGCTGATCCTCGCGGTCGACGTCTCCTACTCCATGGACATGGACGAGCTCGCGATTCAGCGCGAGGGCTACGCGCAGGCGATCCAGTCGAAGGAGTTCCTGCAGGCGTTGAAGGCGGGCCCCAACGGCCGGATCGCCGTGACCTATTTCGAATGGGCGGCGTCCACCGACCAGAAGATCATCATCCCCTGGCGGCTGATCGATGGACCGGAGACCGCGGATGCGGTCGCCACCGAGATCCTGAAGACGCCGATCCGGCGCGCCTCGCGCACCTCGATCTCTGGCGCGATCACTTTCGCGATGCCGCTGTTCGACGAGGATCCCTATCACGGGCTTCGCCGTGTCATCGACATCTCCGGCGATGGCCCCAACAACAACGGCAGCCCGGTCACGTTGGCGCGTGACGCCGCGCTCGAGAAGGGCATCGTCATCAATGGTCTGCCGATCATGGTCAAGGAGCCGTCCTATTCGACCATGGATATCGACAATCTCGATTACTATTACGAGGATTGCGTCGTCGGCGGTCCCGGCTCCTTCGTGATCACGATCAAGGACCGCGACAAGTTCAAGGAAGCGATCCGCACGAAGCTCCTGATGGAAGTCGCAGGCCGCACGCCCGAGCGTCCGGTGGTGCGGGTTGCCGACAAGGACAAGGAGCCGCGCGTCAGCTGCACGATCGGCGAGAAGATCTGGTCGGACCGCTGGGGGCGCTGAGGCGCACACCCCGATGAGACCATTTGCCCCGTCGCACCCGGCGGTTGAAATTAACCGCTTGTTAACCACGGCGTGGCCCTAATCAGAATTGTGTCTGAATGTTTCTGACGCTCCTTGCCAGTGCTCGACAGCAAGCGGGTTCGTCGGACCCATTCGTCGAGCAAGTCCATGGCCATCGTCACGCAAAGCACCAGCCAGATTTCGCCCGCCAATGAGCGGATGTATCACCAGAGCGCTCTGCTCGGTGACTGGAAGGGCAATTGGGCCGGCAACAACCAGCCCGTCGGCTTCAAGGTCGTGAACATTCGCGGCAGCCGTGCACAGGTCGAGTACACCCACAACGGCCACACCGACCGCGGTTTTGCCCAGATCAGCGGCTCGCTTATCACCTTCGGCTCGGTCACGGTCGGCACCAAGGACGGCAAGAACCTGGTGCTCCTGTTCTCGGCGGGCGGCGCCGGCAAGCAGACCGCGTCTCTCGAAAAACAAGCGCCGCCGGCCTCCGACAGCAGGCTGATGGGAAGCTGGGGTGGCTATTCCAGCGACAACGGCAAAAGCGCGAGCTTTCGCGTGCTCGCCGTCAACGGCAATGAAGCGGAGGTCAGCGTCACCACCGACGGCATCACCCGCCAGGGCACCGGCATCGTCTACAAGAACGTCATCATGTTCGGGCAGTCGCAGATCGCAACGGATGACGGACAGAACGGCAAGATCATCTACCAGGTCGGCACCAAGTCGTTCGTGGTGCCGGTGACGAAATATCCGCCGGCGGATTCATCGTCTTCGGTGGACAGGACGGCGTAGCCGTTTACGGCTGCTTGTCGCTGGATTGCTTCGCTGCGCTCGCAATCGCTGCTGTCAAATCCGTCATCCCGCCGCTGAAGAAGCGGCCACCTCAGGGTGATGGTGATAGAGTTCTCAGGGCCTGTGTGCGCTTCTACTTGGCCGCAAGCGGCGGCAGCGGCGGAACGCTGTCGTTCGGCGCTTCGGCCTGCATCGTGATCAGCGTCATCGAGACGAGGTCGTAATAGCCGATCAGGCCGATGATATCCATGATGCCGCGCTCGCCGAACTTCTGCTGCGCCGAGCGATAGACCTCGTCGGACACCTTCTTGTCGCGATAGAGCGCCATCGCGAGATCATAGAGCGCGGCCTCGTCATCCTTCATCGCCTGCGGCCGCACGCCGCTTGCGACGTCCTTGGCGACCTGCGGATCGAGCCCGGCCTTCATCGCCAGCGGGTAATGCGCGAACCATTCATATTGCGCCGTCCATTGCCGCGCGGTGATCAGGATGGCGAATTCGCTCAAGCGCGCCGGCAGCGACGAATTCCAGCGCAGATAGTCCGACATCGCCGAGAGCTTTGGCGCAAGCTCGGGATTGCGGATATAGGCGCGGTAGGGCGGGTTGGCGAATTTGGCATTGCGCGGCGGCACCGCGATCGCATCCGCCCATTCCTTCTGCGGCGGCGTGAGCTCGTCCGGCTTCAGCGGCGTGAAGCTGGTCGGCTCGCTGGCGCGGCCTGCTCCCGAGATCGTCACAGCGAACAGCACAGCCAGCGCCAGGCCAAGATATCTCATCGTCATCCTCCCATTCGGCGGACTATCGCCGCCTTGTTCGACGCCAGCTTACGTTGCGGCGCGAGGGAGGCAAGGATGCCGACGCCGGGCGAGGCTGCGGCATCGGCATGGCCGCATGCACACGCCCGGCATGATGGGGATCAGACCCGTGCCTCCAGGATCAGGTTGAAGGGCGTCTCCGCGGCGCGGCGGAAGCGCGACAGACCGCCCTCGCTGGCGACCTTGCGCAGCCTTGCCTCGCCGGCTTGCGCGCCCAGCGCCAGGCCAACCTCCTGGTCGAGCGAGGCCGGCGTGCAGATCATGGTCGATGCTGCATAATAGACGCGTCCGACCGGGTTGAGATTGTCTTCGAGGCGATCGTTGGCGAACGGCTCGACCAGCATGCATGTGCCGTCCTTCGCCATGGATTCGCGCACGTGACGGATGGCGCCGACGGGATCGCCCATGTCGTGCAGGCAATCGAAGAAGCAGACGAGATCGTAGCCTTCGGCCGGGTAGGTTTTGGCGGAATGAACAGCGAAGGTGGCGCGATCGCCAAGCTTGGCTGCAGTCGCTCCCTTCCGCGCGGCCTCGATCGAGCCCTCGTGATAGTCAAAGCCGTAGAAGCGCGAGTTCGGGAATGCCTCCGCCATCAGCCGTGTCGAGACGCCGTGCCCGCAGCCGACATCGGCAACCTTGGCGCCGCGCTTCAGCTTGTCCACGACGCCGTCGAGCGCGGGCAGCCACTCCTGCACCAGATGATGCATGTAGCCGGTGCGGAAGAAGCGGGCCGTGCCGCAGAACAGGCACTCGCTGCGCCGGTTCCAGCCGACGCCCTTGCCGCTCTTGAATGCGTCCGAAACCTTCGGCTCGTCGAGAAACGCCGAGGCAATGACGTTGCCGAAGGCGCCGAGGAATACCGGGCTGTCCTCGTCGGCCAGCGCCATCGCCTGCTCCGGCAGCATCGAGAATTTTCCCGATGCGGAATCGTATTCGATGTAGCCGGACGCCGCTTGGCTCGACAGCCATTCGCGCACATAGCGCTCCGCCGTTCCGGTGGCACTCGCGAGTTCGGACGAGTTCATCGGTCCTTTTGCGGCGAGGGTGCGGTAGAGACCGAGCTTGTCGCCGAGCAGGACCAGCGATGCATTCATCGCCGCACCGAACTCGGTGACCATCTTGCCCATAAAGGCATTCAACCTGTCGGAATTGACCTCCATGACAGCCTCCATACAGACGTTGGGCATTCTCAAGGGTCCGCGCAATTGCGCGCTATAATCCGCGCCAAGCCTTCGCGATCAAAGCCGCGGCCTGGGCTTGCGCATCCTTTATGTGGGTCAATCCGGCGCGGGGGAGGTTCAACGCGTCGGCAAGACGTAATCCTGGAACTGGATCAAGCGATGTGCGGCGCCCCTCCACTGGCATTCGCGCGATCCCGGGGGTATAATTTGGAACCTTTTCGACGGAAGCCTGAATGTCCAGCCTCGCGCGTTCTTGCGGTCTCGCAGCACTCCTCGCCGTGCTTTGCCTCGGTGGAGCACCGGTTCATGCGCAAGTTGCGCCGATGAGTTATTGGATACCGGGCGGAGCTTTCGGCTTTGGCGGCAGTGCCGGCCAGAGCTCGGATACCTACGGCAATTTTCCGAGCTTCGATCCCAGCGGGCGCACCAATTTTGCGAACGGCTTCTTTGTCGGCAGCCAACGCGGCACCCTCAATTGGAGCGGCCTCAGCCAGACCGGTCCAGCCGGCAATTTCAGCGCGCTCTCCTATGACAGCTCGCAGTTCGGTTACAACACCAAGATTGCGGGCGGCTTGCCCGTGACGTTCTTTGCCGGTTTCGACACGCTGAAATACGGCAGTGGCATCGGCAGCTCGGTGGCGCCGCTGACCTCCGGCGCCGCACCTGGCTATGGCGCGTTCGGGGGCGTCGAATTCAAGCCGACCTCCAACCTCAGCCTGACGTTCGGGGCCGGGTTCACCCAGCAGGACTCGGGCCGCATGGACAGCGATATCAGATCGAACATGCTGCCAGGCGAGTCGCCCGCGCTCGGCGCGCTGCGGCGTTAAGACATCACCGGGTAAAGCGCGCCACCAATTCCACATGCGGCGTGTGCCGGAACTGGTCGACCGGAACCACGGTTTCGATCTTGTAACCGCCATCGATGAGCAGCCTTGCGTCGCGAGCGAAGGTCGCGACGTTGCAGGAGACCGCGATCACGACCGGCACCTTGCTCGCAGCGAGCCTTAGCGCCTGCGCCTGCGCGCCCTGGCGCGGGGGGTCGAACACCACGGCGTCGAAGTCGCGCAGCTCTGGCGACACCAGCGGACGTCGAAACAGGTCGCGCGGCTCGGCCGTGATCGGTTTCAGCCCCGGCGTGCGCGCGGCCTTGGCAAGCGCGGCAACGGCGCCGGCATCGTTGTCATAGGCGGTGACGCGCGCTTTCTCCGCGAGCCGCAACGCAAAGGGACCGACGCCGCAGAAGAGGTCGAGCACGTCCTTGGCCTTGCCGACGCGCTCCGCGACGAGTGCAGCAAGTGTTTCTTCGCCCGCGACGGTGGCTTGCAGGAACGAGCCCGGTGGCAGCGTCACCTCGGCGCGGCCCATCTGCAGCGTCGGTGGCAGGCGTTGCAGCACCAGCTCGCCATGTCGCGTCAGCCGCGCCAGACGGTGCTGTTCGGCGACGCGCGACAGCGCGGTGACCAGCGGTGTCGGTAGCGGGCCGGAGCCGCGCACATCGACATCGAGGCCGTTGGCGGTGGCGGTGACCTGGATGTCGAGCGGTTTCGTCACCGGCATTTTTGACGTCAGCGGCTCGGCGACCGCCCAGGCGGCATCGAGCGCGCCGTCGAGCGCGGGATCGAGAATGGGACAGCGATGAATCGGGATGACGTCGTGCGAGCTTGCTGCGGAAAAACCGACCTTGAGCACGTTGTGCGTGCCGAACCTTCCGTGCAGCGTGACGCGCCTGCGCCCCACACCATGCGCGTCGACCAGCGGCGCGACCTCGCAGTCTATGCCGGCCTGCGCCAGCGTCTCGACCACGATGCCGCGCTTCCAGGCCTGATACGGCTCGGGCGCCCAGTGCTGGATCGCGCAGCCGCCGCAGACGCCGAAATGCGGGCAGAACGGCGCGATGCGCTCGGGACTTGCGGTCTCCACCGCGAGCAGCTTGCGGCGGTCGGGATGGTGGCCCGCGACATGATCGACCTCGACGGTCTCGCCGCCGAGCGTATAGGGCACGTAGAGCGTATCGCCTGCGTCGAGCGCGACGCCGTCGCCGCGATGGCCGACGTGATCGATCTTCAATCGCTCAACCACGGCGCGCGCCCAGGAAGAATTCGATGTTGCCGTCGCCGCCTGCGATCGAGGAGGGAAACACCGCGATGTCGGTGCAGCCGAGCGAGGCGGCAAATGCTGCGAGGTCGTCGCAGATTTCCTGGTGCACCGCGGCGTCGCGGATGATGCCCTTCTTGTTGTGCTTCCGGTCCGCCTCGAATTGCGGCTTGATCAGCGCCAGCAGGCTCATCGGCGCTGCGGCCAGCGACAGCGCCACCGGCAGCACGGCCTTGAGCGAGATGAAGCTGACGTCGATGACGACGACATCGGGCCGCGCCGGCAACCGCTTGCCCTCATAGGCGCGGATGTCGGTCTCTTCCATCGACACGATCTTGGGATGACCGCGCAAAGATGCATGCAATTGGCTGGTGCCGACATCGATGGCAAATACCAGGCTCGCGCCGTTCGCCAGCAGCACCTCGGTGAAGCCTCCGGTGGAGGCGCCGACGTCGAGGCAGACATGATCCTCTATATCGATCGGGTAGCGCTCGAGCGCGCCGGCGAGCTTGACGCCGCCGCGCGAAACATAGGGGTGCGCGGGCTCGGCCCGGATCACCGCGTCCTCCGCAATGGTCTCCGACGGCTTTGCGACCTGCTTGTCGTTCGCGGTGACCAACCCGGCCTCGATCGCCGCGCGCGCCCGTGCCCGGCTCTCGAACAGGCCGCGCTCGACCAGCAGAACATCCGCGCGCTTGCGGGGAGTGGACATCGGCTCTCCGGAAAAGACTGATGCGCTTATGGTGCGATCAATCGCGCAGCCGCCATCCGGACGCAAGCCTCGAACGCGGCCAGATCGTGCCAGACGTCGATCGGCATCGCGGCCGGTGTTACCAACGGGCAGCCATGCAGCTCCAGCGCGTGGATCATCATGAGGTTATCGACGAGACCAAAATCCTCGACGGTCAGCCCCTGCGCGTCGACCAGCCGCCCGTCCTCGGTCGTGACGTTCATGAAGCGGCCGACACGGTCGGCATAAGTGGCGGGATCGTTGGAATAGGCCAGACAAAACTTGCGACGGCCGGCCATGTAGCCGAGCTCGTAGACGGTGCCGGGATCGGAACCAGCGCCGCGGAACGGTGTGAGATTGGCGATGATGGCGTCGGCATCGTTCATCATGGCCTCGTTGCCGGCAAAGATCTGCCGCGAAGCGTCGGGCGCGGCGAGGTCGATGGCGTTGTCGAGGGGATAGAGACCGGTGAGCCCATGCGCAGCGCAGATCGCGGCCTTGCGCCGGCCGATCTCAACCCCATCCGGCAGAAACACGTCAGGGCCTGCCAGATAGATTTTCATGAAAGTCGCGCTGTTCGGCGAAGGTCGAAGCTCGCCGTCAGGCGAGCTTGACCGTCTCGGTCTTGACGTCCTTGCCGAGCGCTTCAAACACCTTGGCGATGATACCCTTGGCGTCGAGACCGGCGCGGCCGTACATCGCGGCCGGGGTGTCGTGGTCCTGGAACACGTCGGGCAGCACCATGGAGCGGAAGCGCACCAGGCCGCTGTCGAGCGCGCCCTGGTCGGTCAGGTACTGCGCGACATGCGAGCCGAAACCGCCGACCGAGCCTTCCTCGATCGTGATCAGGATCTCGTGGTCGCGGGCGAGCTTGAGCACCAGCTCGGTGTCGAGCGGCTTCATGAAGCGCGCGTCCGCAATCGTGGTGGAGAGGCCGTGAGCTGCGAGCTCGTCGGCGGCCTTCTCGCATTCGGCCAGACGCGTGCCGAAGGAGAGCAGGGCGATCTTGTTGCCCTGCCGGATTACGCGGCCCTTGCCGATTTCGAGGGGAACGCCGACGTCGGGCATCTCGATGCCGCGGCCTTCGCCGCGCGGATAGCGCAGCGCGCTCGGGCGGTCGTTGATCGCGACCTGCGTCGCTACCATGTGCACGAGATCGGATTCGTCGGCCGCGGCCATGATCACCATGTTCGGCAGACAGCCGAGATAGGCGTTGTCGAACGAGCCGGCATGCGTCGCGCCGTCGGCGCCGACGAGACCGGCGCGGTCGATGGCGAAGCGCACGGGCAGGTTCTGGATCGCGACGTCATGAACGATCTGGTCGTAGCCGCGCTGCAGGAACGTCGAGTAGATCGCGCAGAACGGCTTGTAGCCTTCGGTCGCAAGACCGGCGGCAAACGTCACCGCGTGCTGCTCGGCGATACCGACGTCGAAGGTGCGGTCCGGGAACGCCTTGTTGAAGATATCGACGCCGGTGCCCGACGGCATCGCCGCGGTGATGGCGACGATCTTGTCGTCCTTCTCGGCTTCCTTGACGAGGCTCTGGCCGAACACGTTCTGATAGGCCGGTGCATTCGGCTTGGATTTGGCCTGGGTGCCGGTGGCGACGTCGAACTTGACGACGGCGTGGTACTTGTCTGCGGAGGCTTCCGCCGGGCCGTAGCCCTTGCCCTTCTGCGTCACGACGTGGACCAGGATCGGGCCGGTCTCCATGTCGCGGACGTTCTTCAGCACGGGCAGCAGATGGTCGAGGTTGTGGCCGTCGATCGGGCCGACGTAATAGAAGCCGAGCTCCTCGAACAGCGTGCCGCCGTCCATCATGAAGCCACGGGAATATTCCTCGACGCGATTGGCCCGGTTGGCGAGCACTTTGGGCAGACGCTGGTTGATCTGCTTGGCCGCCTCGCGCAGCGTGCGATAGGTCTTGCCGGAGTAGAGCCGCGACAGATAAGCGCTCATGGCGCCGACCGGCGGCGCGATCGACATGTCGTTGTCGTTGAGGATGACGATCAGGCGCGAGTTCATCGCACCCGCGTTGTTCATGGCCTCATAGGCCATGCCCGCCGACATCGCGCCGTCACCGATCACGGCGATAACGTTGTTCTTGCCGCCGGCGAGGTCGCGCGCGACCGCCATGCCGAGGCCGGCGGAAATCGAGGTCGAGGAATGCGCGGCGCCGAACGGATCGTAATCGCTCTCGCTGCGCTTGGTGAAGCCGGACAGGCCGCCGCCGGTGCGCAGCGTGCGGATGCGATCGCGCCGGCCGGTGAGGATCTTGTGCGGATAGGCCTGATGGCCGACGTCCCAGATCAGCCGGTCACGCGGCGTATCGAAGACGTAATGGATCGCGGTGGTGAGCTCGACCACGCCGAGGCCAGCGCCGAAGTGACCGCCGGTCACCGAGACCGCATCGATGGTCTCCTGACGCAGCTCGTCGGCGACCTGGCGAACCTGCTCGACCTTCAGCTTGCGCAGGTCGTCCGGCGTCCGGATGGTGTCGAGAAGCGGCGTTTTACTGTATTCGTTCACAGCGATTTCCAATTTGTCAGCGCCGGAAAGTCATTCCGGTGCGCGATGGGTTTGCACAATATCGGCGCAGCGCGAGTCCTCAAACCGTGGGAGCCACCTGCATGGGGCAAAGCCCCGTCTTCAAGCTTAGGTGAGCTTAAGTGCGCTCCGGTTCAGTCTCTGTGATCCCTGTCACTTCGATCGGCTTCGTCCGTCCCAGCCAATTTCATTAGCGATTTGAAACGCTTGTCGTCGGTAATCGATGCCCACGCAAGGCTAACAAAAAGCCACACTCCGCGCAGCTTTACACCAAAGCTTGGGCCAAAGCCAACCCGCCGGACCGATTACGGGCATACCCGTGCAACCCGCGGGCCAGAGTGGTTAATCGCGGCGTCGACGGGTGGTTCCTATCTTGCCCGGTTCCTTGGCAGGATTTTGGGCGAGAGCAAGGCCTTTTTGGACGGATTCGAGAGGCTCGGACGCCCTCGCGAGGGAGTTCCTCAATCTTCATGGCCCAGCTAGCCGGCCTCATGAGCGGAGGAACAGCGTGCGATCATGAAAAATTGCAGGCGGCCGATGCCCAAAACGGGCGGCTTTGAACGGGGCGCTTACTGCACGTCGAGCGGCGCGGTGCCCGTGGCCTGGCCGCTGGCATCGGTGGTGATCTTGTCGACGCGCGCCTCGGCCTGGCGCAGCAGCTCCTCGCAGCGGCGCTTCAGCGCTTCGCCGCGCTCGTAGATCGTGACGGATTCTTCGAGCGGCACCTTGCCGTCCTCGAGCCGCTTCACGATCGTCTCGAGTTCCTCGATTGCGCGCTCGAAGGTGAGCCGGGAGACGTCGACTTGGGTGTTTTCGGCCATATCCGTTTCCGATTGCCCGATTCGCTTCTCTTGCAAAACAGCAGAGTTTTGCGGGCTTAATGTGGCGGGGTCGTCAAGCGCCCATCAGGGCGCCGACATGCGCCGTAACAGATTCTTTCAGTCCTTGCAGATCATAGCCGCCCTCAAGCACCGAAACAATTCGGCTGCCAGCGGTCTTGTCGGCAAGGTCCATCAGCTTGCGCGTCACCCAGGTATAATCCTCCGCGCGCAGATTGAGCGAAGCCAGCGGATCGCGATAATGCGCGTCGAAGCCTGCGGAGATGATGAGGAGCTCGGGGCTGAACTCCGTCAGGCGCGGCAGGATCAAATTCTCGAACGCGGTGCGGAATTCGGGGCCGCCGTCTTCGGAGGCGAGCGGCGCGTTGACGATGGTGTCGTGGTCGCCGCGCTCGCCGATCGCGCCGGTGCCCGGAAACAGCGGCATCTGATGCGTCGAGCAGTACATCACGGTCGGGTCCGACCAGAAGATGTCCTGCGTGCCGTTGCCGTGGTGCACGTCGAAATCGACGATGGCCGCGCGCTTGATGCCGTATTTGCGCTGCGCGTGGCGCGCGGCGATCGCGACATTGTCGAAGAAGCAGAAGCCCATCGGCTTGCCGATCTCGGCGTGATGGCCGGGCGGGCGCACCGCGACGAAGGCGTTGCGATGCTCGCCCGCCATCACCGCTTCGGTCGCCGCGACCGCGCCGCCGACGCCGCGCATCACCGCTTCCCACGTGCCCGGCGACATCGAGGTGTCGCCGTCGAGATAGACCTGGCCGCTGGTCGGCGCGATGTGGCGAAGCTCGGTGACGTAGTCCTCGTTGTGGCAGAGCGCGACGAGATCGAGATCGCCCTCCGGTGCCAGGTCGCGCGCCAGGAACTGGAAGCGCTCAACCGACAGCGCTTCTTCCACCGCACGCAGGCGGTCGGGCCTTTCAGGATGTCCCGGCGGCGTGACGTGGTCGAGGCAGGCCTTGTGGGAGAGGAGAAGCGTGCTCATTAGGTCGGCCTCACTGGGTACGGGCTCTCGACGTCGCTTGGCGCATCCGACGCCAAAACGCAACGCAAAACCCAATCTATGCATTTGGCCGGGAATGGCAAAGGGTGGTCCCGTTCCATTCCGTTTGCGTCAGATCAATTCACGCGCAGGATGCGGGCCGACCGCAGCGGTCCGATTGGCCCGTGTGCCCTAAAGAAGGCAAACAGCGCGTCGGCGTCGTAACCGCCATATTGCGGCAAGGTGCCTTGTTTCGCGATCGTGAAACCGTCGCCGCCGACTGCGAGGTAGTCGTTGAGGGTCACGCGATAGCCTGTGGCCGGTTCGATCGGCCGGCGGTTAAGCGTCATCTTCTCAGTCATGATGCGCTCGCCAAGCGGCTTCGAGGCGTCCCAGCTGTAACTGAATCCATTCGACACCTGGAGGATCCGCGGCCGCTTCGGATCGAGCCATTGCTGCTCCAGCATGTCCTTGAGCTGGCTGCCGGTGAGCGTCATGGTGACGAGGCGGTTGCGGAACGGCTGGCTTGCGAACACCTCGCCATAGGACACCGCGCCGTTCTCCTTCGGGACGATGTCGGTGCGGATGCCGCCGGGATTGGTGAGCGCGATGACAGCGCTGCCATCCTTGGCATCCTTCGTGACTGCAAGCTGCGCATCGGCGATGACGTCGCCGAGCGGGCTTTCGCCGGCCTGGTTCGGAACGCGTGATAGCGTCTGCGTTACCGATCCGGCCGGTCGGTTGGCGATCGGCGCCGACAGCTTGTCGTAGGCGTCGATCAGCGCGGTCTGCTCGGGATCCTTGGCCAGCGAGGCGTTGGCGACGATGACGTTCTCGGCCCTGGCACTGACGATGTCGCGTGTTGCCGGATCGAGCTTGAGGTCAATCGCGGTAACGAGCGTGCCGTATTTGTCGCCGCTGGTGACCAGCCGTCCATCGATATTACAAACGTAAGCGCGATGCGTGTGGCCGCTGACGACGACGTCGACGGCGCGGTCGAATTTCTTGACGATCTCGACGATCGGTCCCGAGATGCCCGGGCATTCATTGTAGTCGCCGGCGGGCTCGCCACCTTCGTGGATCAGCACCACGATGGCTTCCACGCCGCGCGCCTTCAGTTGCGGCACGAGCGCATTCACCGTCTCTGCCTCGTCGCGGAATTCGAGGCCCGCAATGCCGGCGGGTGAGACGATGCCGGCCGTGCCCTTCAAGGTCAGCCCGATGAAGGCGACGGGGAGGCCCTCGAACTCCCTGACCTCGTAGGGCGGCAGCACGCTTTTGCCGGTCGCGGTCTCGATGGTGGAGGCCGCGAGATAATGGAATTTGGCGCCGCTGAACGGATGCGGGCCCTGGCAGCCGTCAAGGGGATGGCAGCCGCCGTTCTGCATCCTGAGCAGCTCGGTCGTGCCCTCGTCGAATTCGTGATTGCCGACCGAGGTGATCGCAAGCCCCATCATCGACAGCGACTCGATCGAGGGCTCGTCGTGAAACATCGCCGACAAAAACGGGCTCGCGCCGATCAGATCGCCGGCGGCAACGAAAATCGTGTTCCTGTGCCCGTCGCGCAATTGCTTGACCAGCGTCGCCATGTATTCGGCGCCGCCGGCCGCGACAGTGACCTTCTTGCTCTTGTCCTCGGGATCATTGATGCGGATGCCGCCTGCCGGCGGCCGCAGATTGCCGTGGAAATCGTTGATCGCGAGAATGCGCAGCTCGACCGGCGCCGCGGTCTGGGCCGCGGCGGGGAGGGCAGCAAGCGTGAGGGTGACGCAGGCGAGACGGAGAAAAGGTCGCATGGAACAATATTAGTCGTTCCGCGCGAAGATTTCACGAAGCATTGTCGTGAACGCGCCGCGATTCCTTTCCTCTGCCCTTGTGGGAAAAGGTGGAAGAGCGGCTCACCGCTTCTTCCGGTTCGCGAACGCGTTGAACGCGGCGATCGCCTCGTCCGATTTCAGCCGCTCGCCGAACAGATGGCCTTCCTGGTCGATGCGGCGGCTGAGCTCTTCCGGCGCGGCACGCAGCAATTTGCGCGAGATTGCCACCGCCTCGGCCGGAAGCCGGCAGATCTCGCGCGCCACCTTGCGGGCTTCGACCTCGGTATGTCCCGGCGAGACCACGGTGTTGACGAAGCCTGCTGCGTGAGCCTCCGCGGCGGTGAAGGCCCGTCCCATCACCAGCATGGCGAAGGCGCGCTGGTAGCCCATGGTGCGCGGCATCAGCAGGCTGGCGGCGCCGACCGGAACCAGCCCGAGATTGATGTAGGGCGCCGAGAATGTCGCGGCGTTGGAGGCAAGCACGTAGTCGCAATGGAACAGCATCACGGTGCCCATGCCGATCGACGCGCCGTCCACCGCCGCGATGATCGGCTTGACGTTGAGCGCCAGCGAATAGAGGAATTTGGCGCCGTCCGACAGCGTCTCGGGGCGCGAGGTGTCGGCCTTCAGGAAATCGTCGATATCGTCACCGGCCGTGAACACGCCGGAGCCGCCGGTGATGATCATGCAGCGGATGTCGGGATTGTTCTGCGCGGTGTCGATGGCGCGGCTCATCTCACGATACATGTCCTGCGTGATCGCGTTCTTCTTGCCCGGACGGCGCAGGGTGATCACGCGTGTGGTGCGTTCCTCCGTGACGATAATGTTGCCGTTCGCCATGAAGGCTCCCTGCGGTCGCCGCGACGCCTGTCGTCGGCGAGTCCTGCGACGCTCAGCCTACATGATCTCGCAGGCATGCCAATCCTGCGGCTCAACCTTTTCGACCGTGACACCCGTGAGTGGCTGCATGACACCCGCCCGATGGTTGCATTGGTCCGCGGAACCTGGTCACGAAATCTGGATCGCATTTCAGGCTGCATTGCGCGCTGCAACAATCGGCTACAATGTTTCATTTGAAAAACCGGTGGTTGTGCGGCACGATGAGCCCGCACGGTCCATATGGCCAATAGTCGATCGATGATTGCCGCAACGGGCGTTGACGAATCCTCGCTGCAATATCGCGGCTGGCGCGTGGTGCTGGCCTGTTTCCTGATGGCCTTCTTCATGTTCGGCTTCGGCCTCTACGGCCAGGGCGTCTATCTTGCCGAGCTCCAGCGCGCCCATGGCTGGCCGGGCACGCTGGTATCCGCCGCCAGCACCTTCTCGTTCCTGCTGACCTCCGTGCTCGTCATCTTCACCGACGATCTGCTCGCCCGCATCGGGCTGCGGGCGCTGATCCTGTGCGGCCTGTCGGCGCTTGGCGCATCGACGGCGCTGCTGGGGCTGATGCAGGCGCCCTGGCAGCTCTATCTCGCTTATGCGCTGATGTCCGTGGGCTGGACCGGCATGGGCACCGTGGTGATCGCAACCGTCTTGAACGCCTGGTTCGAGCGGCGCCGCGGGCTCGCGCTCAGCCTTGCCTTCAACGGCGCCACCTGCGGCGGCATCGTTCTCGTTCCGGTGCTGCTGGTGCTGACCGATAGTATCGGCTTTCGCTCCGCCATGCTGGCGGTCACCATCGTCATGGTGGTGCTGGTGTTGCCGGTGGTGGTCATCTTCACCGGCTGGCCGGCCGATGCGTCGCGGGCGTCAACGGGGCGCGCCTTCGGCGCTGCAGCTCATTCGCGCAGGGCGCTGCTTGCCAACGCAGCGTTCTGGACCATGGTGCTGCCGATCGCGATCGCGCTCCTGGCGCAGATGGGATTCATCATCCATCAGGTGACGTTCCTCGAGCCGATGATCGGCCGCTATGCTGCGGGTCTTGCCGTCACCATCATGGCGGCCATGGCGGTGGTTGGCCGCCTGTCGCTTGGCCTGTTCGTGGACCGGCTCGATCCGCGGCTCGCCTGCGCGGCGTCGATGACGAGCCAGGCGGCGGCGCTGTTCGTGCTTCTTCAGAGCACCAGCCCCACGGTGCTGCTGGTGTGCTGCGCCGTCTACGGCTTCTCGATCGGCAACATGATCACGTTCCCGCCCTTGATCATCCAGCGCGAGATCGGCAGCGCGGCCTTCGCCGCTGCGATGGGGCTGGGAACATCGATCAGCGGCATCGTCAGCGCGTTCGGCCCCGGTATCATCGGCCTCGTGCGCAGCCTGACCGGCGACTACACGATGGCGTTTGCGATATGTGTGGTGCTTGATCTCGTTGCCGCCGGCGTCGTGCTGTGGCGGCCGGGGAGAGCCGCTAAGATCGCAGCTTCGTAGCCCGCTTTACCCCAACAACACCGCATCCGCCGCCGCGACCGATTCCGCGCTCTCTGTCACGGTGCGCTCCAGCGCGCCGGCCTGCACGGTGATGTTCTCGGCGAAGAAGCGCGCGAGCGAGACGAAGCGCGACGCATCCGCAAAGCCCTCGGCCTTCGCGGCAAGCGCCTCGGAGGCCAGCATGCAGCCGCCGAGCGTGGCACCGAACTGCTGGAGGTAAGGCGTGGCGCCTGCGAGCGCCTCGTTCGGCGCCGACGCGACACGCTCCAAGAGCCATTTGCTGGTGCGTGCCAGCGCATCCAGCGCCTCGCGTAATTTCACGCCCGTGGTGCCGAAGGCGGGATCGTTGGAGGTTTCGACCTGCTTGACGGTCGCGGAGAGCTCGTCGAGCAGCGCCCACACTGCCGCGCCGCCATTGGCCGCCAGCTTGCGCGTGACGAGGTCGATCGCCTGGATGCCGTTGGTGCCCTCGTAAATCGCGGTGATGCGGGCGTCGCGATAATGCTGCGCCGCGCCGGTCTCCTCGATGAAGCCCATGCCGCCATGCACCTGCACGCCGAGATAGGCAACCTCGTTGCCGACATCGGTGGAATAGGCCTTTGCCATCGGCGTCAGCAGCGCCGCGCGCGCAGCCGCATCAGCGCGGACCTTCGGATCCTTGGCGCGCGTCGAGACGTCGAGCGCGACCGCGGTCGCATAGCAGATGGTGCGTGCGGCCGCGGTCTGCGCCCGCATCCGCATCAGCATGCGCTTGACGTCGGGATGCACGAAGATCGCATCCGAACCGTCGCCCTTGTTGCCGATGGCGCGGCCCTGCTTGCGCTCTTGCGCATAGGACAACGCCTGCTGGTAGGCGCGATCGGCGACGCCGACGCCTTCGAGGCCGACGCCGAGCCGGGCCTGGTTCATCATCGTGAACATGCAGCGCATGCCCTGGTTCTCTTCGCCGATGAGAAAGCCGATGGCGCCGCCATGGTCGCCCATGGTCATGGTGCAGGTCGGGGAAGCATGCATGCCGAGCTTGTGCTCGACGCCGCTAGCAAAGATGTCGTTGCGTTGCCCGAGCGAGCCGTCTGCGTTGACCATGAATTTGGGGACAAGAAAGAGAGAAATCCCCTTAGTGCCGGCGGGTGCGTCGGGAAGACGCGCCAGCACGAAATGCACGATGTTATCGGTCATGTCGTGCTCGCCATAGGTGATGAAGATCTTCGTCCCCTTGATGCGATAGGTGCCGTCGGGTGCGCGCTCGGCGCGGGTGCGCAGCGCGCCGACGTCAGAGCCGGCCTGCGCCTCGGTGAGCTGCATCGTGCCGGTCCATTCGCCGGTAACGAGCTTTTCGAGATACATCCTTTTCAGCTCGTCGCTGCCATGCGCGTCGAGCGCCTCGATCGCGGACGCCGTGAGCAGCGGGCAGAGGCCGAAGGCGACGTTGGAGGCGCTCCAGATCTCGGTGCAGGCCGCATTGATCGCGATCGGCAGGCCCTGGCCGCCGAAATCTTCGGGGCCGGACACCGCGTTCCAGCCGCCGTCGGTCCAGCGCTTGTAGGCATCCGGCCAGCCCGGCG
Organism: Bradyrhizobium sp. McL0616; assembly: GCF_049993385.1. Classification (NCBI taxonomy): domain Bacteria; kingdom Pseudomonadati; phylum Pseudomonadota; class Alphaproteobacteria; order Hyphomicrobiales; family Nitrobacteraceae; genus Bradyrhizobium; species Bradyrhizobium sp. McL0616. Next base: position 6,765,320 of record NZ_CP188255.1, on the reverse strand, counting down.
CGGTCGTGACCTTGCCGCCGTCGAGCTTGATGCCGTGCTCGTCGCCGATCCGGTTGAGCGGCGCCAGCACGTCGGTTGCGAACTTGCCGGCTTCCTCCAGCACGGCCGCCGCAATGTCGACGTCGAAATCGCCGTAATGACCGGCCTCCACGGCGGCCTTCAGGCCGGCGCCATGGTTGAGCGACAGCAGCATGTCATTAATCGGCGCGCGGTAGGTCATGGCTTGCTCCCGTGGACAGTCTTGGCGCCGTATTCCCATGAAACGCCGGAGGTCTCAACTGCCGGGGCGGCCGGGGTCGCACCGGCCCGGAACGGAGCCATCGCCGGGCCTATAATCGAGCCTATAATAGAGTGTGGCCCGGCCAATCCCGGGCCTGTGGTATTTTGCCCCTCCAGGCGGTTGAAATGCCGCGCCGCTCCCTATAGACCGGCTGCGACTGGAGGGAATCCGCGGTAGCCAGTTCTTCCGCCTCGTTCCTAGGTCGCCTGTTGGGGCGTAGCCAAGCGGTAAGGCAGCGGATTTTGATTCCGCCATTCGGAGGTTCGATCCCTCCCGCCCCAGCCACGCAGTCCAGCCTCCGGAGAGACTTCCCAATAGAGGTGCAAATGAGCCGGAAATCCCGGCTTTTCGCGCATTCGAATTTGTCTCCGGAGCCTCAGCCTGCCCAACTCAGGGAGAAAATCGGGAAAAGTCTCCGGCCCTATCCGCGAATATTCCCGTTTTGCGAAGACGATCGGCGGAGACGAGTTCGATCAGGACTGCCGCCCGATCGACGTAGTCCTTTTTTGACTGCTTTCTAACAAAAGCTAGTCAATTACGAGAGCACGGGAATCATATCCTTGGGGCGGGGGTTCGAGTCCCTCTCCCGCTACCAAAAATCGCCTAAATATCTGATTTTGCAGCAAAAAATGTAAATTTTGGTAGCGGGTAGTACCATCTTGCCGAGTAGCACCGTCTTGCCCAAATGGACGGGAGGTGGTGATTTCGGATCAAGCAATCACTAGTCGAGTCCGTCGAAGAGGCGTACATCCCTGCATACTAACCTCAGGGTGCAGGGCGAGACCTTGATCAGATTCATTTTAGCGGTGGGGATCATTATGGGTGCGATTGCAGCAGGCAGCGCGCGAGGCGCCGAGAACGAATACTTCGAAATCAACACCCAATTGATGGAAGCAACTTTCCAAGTTTTTGGAGCCAGCGCAAAGCAACAAGCCGCCACTTCAGCAGGCACTATTTTTATCATGGGAAAGCCCATGAGCGACACCAAAGCATCGTTCGTGCTGATCACTGCCGCTCACGTCTTGGAGGAAATCGCCGGCGACACGGCAAAGATAAATTTCCGCTGGCGCAACGATGATGGGTCTTACGGTCAGCAAGAGTATGAATTTGCGATTCGCGAGAACGGCAAAGCCTTGTACGTGAAGCACAAGGACGTCGACGTTGCGGCCATGTACATGAAGATGCCGACCGAGTTTCAGAAGGTCAAATTGCTTTCAATCGATCTGATCGGTACCGACGAGTGGTTGAAAAAATTCGAGGTCCATCCGGGAGACGAGTTAATTTGTCTAGGATATCCTCTGTTCGCCGCTGGACAGCACGGCTATCCTATCCTGAGAAGCGGTAAAATTGCCTCTTATCCACTGATCCCAGCCAAGGACCAGAAGAACTGGTTGTTTGATTTTCGAATTTTTCCCGGCAATAGCGGTGGTCCCGTCTACTTTGCGGATAGAAACAGGGTGTACGGCGGCGCCACTCATTTGGGCGAGACAATTCAATTTCTCGCCGGTCTTATCACCCAGCAGGTGAACTCGACAATTTTCAAAGACAAAGACCTTTCCTTAGGTGTTATCATTCCAGCCGTGTTTATTCGTGAGACGCTGGACTTACTTCCAAAGGAATCTCCTTATAATTAGCCATCATTCCGCGATTTTAGTAAGCTTTCGAACTGCGAATGCAGGGTCAAACCCGATAGCCTTCGCAAGATCTAGAAATTCGATAAGACCGATCCTGAGCTCGCCACCTTCAATCATCGCGACATACGATTGATATCGACCCAGGCGCTTCGCCAGCTGTGCTTGGGTTAGTCCTGCTGTTTTCCGCCGATCTCGAATGAGCGTGCGAAGCGCTTCATGTCTGGCCGATCGAATCGTTTTGGACACTGCAAACCCCACTTTGACGGGGTGTCCAAATAATACAGATTCCAGATTATCTAAAAATCAGATATTCTGTCGTGCCAGCCGCGCGGGGCTTTGCCATGTCCGACAGACAACCCGGAAATGCTTCCACGCAAGAAATGTTGCTTCATCTTGTGAGGGCGCTCGCAAAGAGAGCGGCCCGATCGGATCATCACCGCCTAACCCGTTGGAAGAACGGGCCGCGGAAACGAGTGCTCAAGCCGCCGGAAGCACGTCAAGAAGGAACTGCGGATATGGTAGCGGGCTCTACGCCAAAATCTGATCGCGATGGCTAGGCGGGATAGTAGCTTCTTGCGGGCAGCCGTTGAGCCTTCAAGACAAAGGCGATTTTGAGGGGGGAGTTTGATGGAGTCGCCCTCCCGCTACCAACGGCTCCCCCCATGGCACGTGTCAAGAACGGCGCCCCGAAGAGCTCGCGCAAACGGCCTTTGATCTCTACGTCGAAGGCACCCTTTGCCGGAGAACCCGAGAAGGTCGCGGCGATCATCGGGGCCATCCGCTCCAAGATGGAAGGCCTCGCCAAGCGCGCTGAAGCCGTCCTTGACACGCTTCGAGAGGTCGATGAGTTCTTCCAACCGGCCGCGCTGGCGGCCATTTGCAAGCTGGCTAACGAGTACGACAACCCGAAACGCAGGAAGTACGAGGCCGGACTCTTGTCGCTCTCATGCAAGAGGGACCGCGACAAGTCCGTTATCACGATGCCCAAGGGTTTCGAGCTGCCGAGTCGACCAAATCAGCCTCAAAGCATTCTGATCGCAAGAACTAGGCAGCCACGGCCTCCGAGACGTCGATTGCGCTCAAATAGTCAGTGATGATACCGACGTCATCGGCTCCTGCCGCGCACGCGACGTAACCGTCTGGCCGGACTAGCAGCATTACGTTGGGATCGAGGGGGGCTCGAATCTCGGCCTCAAGAAGGCTGGGGAATTTCACGGCCAACCGGCTTACTCTACTAGTTCTCGCAGCGAACAACGCGAAACGCGGAGCAATCCCGAAGCCAACCGGGGTTTGTCCAGCGATCGGTCCCAAGCGCTGGCCGGGAGCTGGTATATCACCGCGGTGAACGCCGGGTCCGTTAAGTGGACTGTGATCGTAACCGACTGATACCTCGCTCATGGTATCCACCATGGCTTTGCGAACCGGCGACAGTCCCAGCAAGAGCCGGCCGAACAGATTACGCACCGCTTGCGCCGTGTGGTTTCGCATCGTGGCAACCATCGTCAGCCGGCCCGCGGCCTTCAGCACCTCTGCGCCGACTGCGCTGCGCTCAACGCTGAAGCTGTCGAGCAGCGATTCCGCGGATTCGCCGCGGCAAACCAGCGCCAGTTTCCAGGCCAGATTGAATGCGTCTTGCATGCCGGTATTCATGCCTTGCCCGCCGGCCGGACTATGCACATGCGCGGCATCGCCAACCACGAAAGCTCGGCCGGAGCGATAGTCGCTTACTTTGCGTTCGTTGATTCTGAATGCTGAAAGCCATATTGGATTGTCGGTCGTCATCCCACCGGGACCGCGACTGTCAATGATCGCCTGGACCTGGTCGAGCGTAGGATTGACGGGAGCGCCTCCCTTCGAGAGACCGAGGTCGGCGATAATGCGGAAGCGGGTTGCTGACATCGGAATGATGAGCAGCACGCCATCCTCATGCCAATAGGTCACCATTTCCGTTGTAGGCAACGGATATCCACTCAGATGCAGATCTGCCAAAATCCAATCACTTTGTAACGTATTGCCCAGAAACGAGAGGCCGAGACTATGGCGCACTGCGCTGTGGGCGCCGTCGCAGCCGATCAGCCAATCTGACTTGACCACTTCTTCCTGCCCATCGGCATTCCGCAGGACTGCCGTTATACCGCTTTCGTCCTGTTCGAAGCTCGAAAGTTCGGTTTGCCGTTGCGTTTCGACACCGAGGCGGCCCAAGTGTTCTTCGAGCAACCGCTCGGTGTCCGATTGCGGCAGCATCAGTGCGAAGCGATAGGGGCTGTTCACATCCGAGATATTAATATGACCGATGACCGTCTTATCGGCGATAATGTTTGCGGCATCGACCTTGTTTCCGGCGGCCACGAAAGCGTCTGCACAATTTGCACGATCGAGCAATTCCAGAGTGCGGCTCCAGAGCACGACCGCCTTGGACTTGTCGGTTCGCTGCGCCGCCTTATCGACAATTCGCACTGAAACTCCATAACGGGCAAGCTCCGCTGCCATCGTCAATCCGACCGGTCCAGCGCCAACAATCAAGACTTGGGACTTCATGCTCTCGCTCCTGCGATGATATTAAAGGGAGAATGGCAGCGCTTCGTTGCGATGCGGCGAAGCCAATCCGCTGTCCCTCGACAGCTTTGTTGCGGTATGGCGCGAAAATGACGTTGCATATCGCCGCGCGGTTCGCACTGGGTTCGGCTTGGCGAATGTCATAGCTAATCGCCGCCATCCCTACAAAGACGATGTCGATATAGAGCTATAGCCGCACCCAATACCTTGGCCGCTGAGGAGAAGTCATGGACGGCTACGGCAAATGAAAATGGGACCTTCAGCCGCGGTTGCTTGCACCTTGAATTGATGCGCGTAGGATTCAGTGGAGTTTGCAGACTCGGAGGTACCGCTTGGCAGCAGTCCTCGTTTTCGAAGTCGCCATAACGGGAACTGGCATATTTTCAACAATCTTAGCTTATCCCCTCATTTTTGTTTTTTGAGCGAATAGACCGTTTCGGTTGGCGGCCTGATTTCAGAAGTGGGTCGCCTCGCATTGCCTTCCGTGGCTCTAACCGCTGATCAGAAGCTCCATGCTGCTACCAATATCAATGCGCAGTCGCTCGCCCGATCGAAGGAGCACCGGCGGAGGTGTCATGCTGAACAGGAGGGGCACCGGCATGTCGGATCAGAATTGTTTGGCGCCGATCCATTCGACGCCAGGCGCCCGCGTCTCTCGCAAAGTAGATTCGACAAAGCGAGTAAAGAGATCGCGTACGGCCTCCGCAGCATTGGCGAGAGGAAAGTTGCCGGACGAAATCATCGAACAGGTGAGATAAACCGGCGGCTCGATCGCCTCGGGCTGACCGAGATCGCCGCCCGACATGTCGGAGAGATCACCCTTCGGCAGCACCGAGCCGCCAACCTCAGCCCGTACCGCGGTAATGATGTTTGCCACGATGTCGGCTTCCATCACGACGTTTGGCGTGAGCTTTGCGGCCGCGAAAGCGCGATCGAGCGCGGTGCGCGTCATGTTCGGCGAAGGCGGCAGGATCAGCGACAGCGATGCAAGTTCGGCGAGTGGCACGGGCTTGCCCTTCGAGGCCCCATGGGGCCGAATGAGAAAGAGCTGCTGCTTGAACAGCGGAATACGCGCGACGGTCGGCGTGAGCTCGTCCTCCAGTATCAAGCCAAGGTCGAGTTCATGCTCGGTCACACGCCGTTTGATTGTTGGGCTGTCAGAGACCGCCATCATGAGAACAACATTGAGCAGCGCCGCCTTGCATTGCTCTATGAATGCCATGGGTGCCGTCGCCATGACGGTTGAAGACATCCCGAGCCGCACGGTGCCTCCCGCGGCTCCGGTTTCGGACCGCACGATGCCGGGAAGCTGCTGTAATCGTTTCAGAATGGAAGACGCTTCGCGATAGAGCACTTCACCTGCGGCAGTCGGACGAACGCCGCGTGCGCTCCGGAGGAGCAGGTCCACGCCGAGTTGCTCTTCGAGTTGCGCAATCTGCTGGCTGAGTGCGGGCTGCGCGACGTGGATCGTGGATGCCGCGCGCGAGAAGCTGCCAGCCTCGACCACGCTGACAAAATAATGCAGATGGCGGTACTGCATCATGCGATCAGCTCCGCGCCCGGTCGCGTATTCCCCACGATTTGATCTTTCACGAAGCGGATCAGCACGTCTTTCACGGCTTCGCCCGCATAAGTGAGCGGAAAGTCGCTTGAAGAAACCAGCGAGCACGTGAGGGAGATCGGCGGCTCGATGAGCAGCGGCTCGGCGAACGCACCCGGATAGACGTTCTCAAACGTCCCGGCGTTGAAGATCGAGCTTCCGACGCCGGAACGCACCGCGGACAACTCGCTGAGCGCAGCATCGGTCTCGGCGATGATGTTTGGCGTCAGCCCAGCTTCTGCGAAGGCGCGGTCAATCACGACGCGACGATGCTTGGGGAGTGGCGGGAGTACGAGCGGCAGTTTTGCGACCTGTTCGAGAGATACGACGCCGCTACACCCTGCCAGGGGATCGCGCCGCACCAGGTAAAGACGCTGCCGGAAGATAGGATGACGTGAGAAATTCGGTACGAAATCATCTTCAAAGACCAAGGCCATGTCGAGCGTCTGTGCCTCGATCCTGGCCTGAAGCACATCGCTGTCAGCATCGGAGAATTTCAGCGTCACCTTCGGCAGTGCTTCTTGGCATGCCGCGACAGCCGGACCCGCGAGGGCGCCCGCGAGTGCTACCGTCACTCCGAAGTTGACGATGCCTTCGACTTCGCCGCCGCTCGACCGTACAAGGCCGGGAAGCTGCTCAAGCTGACGGAGGATTTCGGAGGCCTCGCGAAACACGACGTCGCCGGCCGCCGTGGGACGTACGCCGCGCGCACTGCGCTCAAGCAAGGTGAAGCCTAGGCGCTCTTCAAGCTCCCCGACCTGCTGGCTAAGGGCGGGCTGCGCGACGTGTATCGTTGCAGCCGCGCGCGAGAAGCTGCCGGATTCGACGACCTTCACGAAATAGCGAAGATGACGAAATTGCATGACCGCGTGTCGCCCGCAGCTTTTCTGGGCGGCTCGATCACCGTCCGACCGGCCCAGTTCGACGGCGGACCACCCCAAGCCGCAATCTTACACAGCGCCGACGGCTCCGCACCTATAAAATTGCCGCGGCCGCGCCGGGAGGGGGCATAAAACGCTAGTATTTTCTTGGAGATAGCGATAGGCGACGAGTAAGAAACCAGTTGCTCCAGGCGCCGCTGCCACAACGGAACGAAGCCGTTCGGCGGGGTGGACCTGGAAATCGTCCCGCTTGCAGGCGAGCGCTCCACCGTGCGGCGGCGGAGAACTCGAACGTGCCGCCTGAATCAATGAGCGCGTCTCGGTGCAGGATTTGCCCCGATCAGGCTGAATTCTCCACCACCACCCAGTCACGCGGCTTGCCGTTGCTGCCGAGTCGGCAGCAGTCGCGCAAAGAATACTAGCCGCCGCTCCGCTCATCGGCGAATTCGATGCCGGCTTGGGTTTGAGCGATCGCTTCTCCAACCAGCTCCATCGCCTTTACACGATGACCGCCCTTGTTGGCGGTCGCCTGGCGCAGTTCGCCAAGGGCCTGATACAGCGACGAGAGCGCACGCTCCATGTTGCCTTGATAGGCGTCGGCGGAGTTGACGGTGGTACCGACGAGGCCGATCGCAGCTACACTGGTCGCCGCGGTGGCGGCAAAGCCGCGGCGCGTAATCTTTGAATCAAACATGGTGAATCCTTTCGAGTGATATGCGGAAGGTTGAGCTGCGGTGGGCAATGGATAAGTGCCGGCCGCACTGAACTGGCGTTTCACTCGGCGAAAGTGGTGCGCGAGGCAAATACGGATTCGGCATGAGGATATATCTGGCGGCGATAGGTCTGCGAATCTCGCGCCTGTAGTGCTTACGAGCGTGATGGCTAGTCGAGGACCGATTTCCAATGCCACGTCGCCGGCCATCGACGGTTCGTCTCCGTTCACTCGACAATAACGGACATGTGAATAGCCGGCATCAGCCGCACTTTTCCCCTTCATTTGACTTGTCCGCCGCGGTTGCTGCTCATTCGAGCAAGCCATTGATCAGTCTCGCCAAGAGGGAGATATGCGGCTTGCTGTCATGGCCTGGCATTACGCTGACCAGATCGAGCCATAACCGAGACCGATATCTCCATATCGAAGCCGTATTTGTTTTCGATGGCCGCTCGGACCATTGCTCCGCCGCGTTCGCGGGCGAGCCACATCGGATTGCCCCTCTTCGAGAAGGTACTGTTCGATGCCCAACCTCATCTATCGTGTCGTCGCTCCTTGCGGTGCGCTTGGTTACGGGTATCCAAAGGAATCGTTGCAGGCGGCCCTGAAGGGACGCGTCGACGCCATCATCTGCGATGGAGGGTCGATGGATGCCGGCCCCTATTATCTCGGCACGGGAACGGAGTATTTCGAACGCGAGGCGGTGAAGGCCGATTACCGGCACATGGTCGAGGCCGGCAAGCAGATCGGCTGTCCCGTCATTCTCGGTAGCAGCGGCATGGCCGGCGCTAACCGCAATCTCGACGGGATGATCGCGGTCGCCAAGGAGATATTCGCCGAACTGAAGGTCGAAGACGCCAAGGTCGCGGTGATCCGATCTGAGTTGGATCCCGAGGTCGTCGTCAAGGAGTACCGTAATGGCACGCTCCGTCCGACCGGCTCAGGTCCAGAGCTTGACGAGCAGGCGCTGCGCGAAAGCGTCATCGTCGGACAGATGGGGATCCATCCCCTGATGACTGCGCTGGAAGACGGGGCACAATATATCCTTGCCGGCCGCTCATGCGACATCGCGCTGTTCGCGTCCGACATGATCCGCCGCGGCATCGACGCGGGGCTTGCCTATCATGTCGGGCACGTCCTGGAATGCGGTGCGCTCGCTTGTGATCCAGGCTCGCCATCGGACTGCCTTGTCGCGGAGATCTATGATGATGGCACGGCCTTGTTCAGCGCACCGAATCCCGCGCGCCGCTGCACGGCCTATTCGATCGCGGCTCATTCGCTCTACGAGGAGAGCCACCCCCAGTTGCAATTCTATCCGGAAGGCATTCTCGTCATGGAGAAGACCCAGTTCTTCTCGCGCGACAGCCGCACCGCGGGCATTCGCGGCAGCCAATTCGTCCGCTCGCGGAAACCGTGGCCATGGAGCATCAAGCTCGAAGGATCGCGCCGACTGGGCGCACGCAAGTTGTCTTTGATCTACATCGATCCTGTGGCTCTTCCGATGATTCCACCCGACGTGCTGGTTTACGGCCGCAATGGCGTCCAGGCGACACCAGTCGAAGCCTCGCAGCGCGAGCTGGGCATCATCATCGAGACCGTGGCGACGACCCAGGAAGCAGCCACCCTGCTTGCGAGCCTGCTCACGCACTATCTCATTCATTACGGCTATCCCGGCCGCAAGGCGACCGCGGGGAACATCGCCTATCCATTGTCGCCAAACCTCGTCAGCTTCAAGCGCGAGGACGGCTTGTTTGGGGCGATCGTTCCGAGCGGGACTCGTGATCCTGTCTTCTTCGAGAACTACCTGCGGATCAAGGACGCCGTGATCAAACTCGTCGGCGAAGAATTTCCTGATGCACTTGCCGGAGCCCAATTCACCATCAACGAGGCCGATGCCTCGAACCCCGCCGTCCTATTGCGCAGCGTAGATCTAGATCCGGAGAAGCTTGCGTCTAAGCACCAGCGCGAGATCGAGCGGATCACAAGCGTTGCAAGCCCGAAGACGAATTCACGGCTGAACCTCGATGCGCCCGACGCCTACGTCTGGTCGCTCTACCATCTGCTTCAGAACGAAGACGTTATCAAGAACGCGATGTTCCCGATCACCTATTATCAGGCCAACGGGGCAGAATGGGAGAGGCAAGGCAACGCGAGGCCGCGCTATTTCGATCTCGGAGAGGCCGGCTATCGCGGCAGTGTCGATGACCGCACCCTGTCGTTGATCGCAGACCATGCACCGGTGGGCGCGCATGTCGGTGCCCAGCGCCTGCTTGATATGGCCGTCGTCATTCGCAGCAAAGATGCGGGGATCAATCGCCTGACGTTCGACGTCATCTTTACCTCGGCGGAGAATTACGAGGCGGCCCTGCATTCGAATGTCTTCGCGCGCGAGAATGTCGCGAAGATCCTCAGTGTCCCGCTGAGCCGGGTCATCGGCACGTTCTTCGTCGACACCTGCAACGCGATCAAGATTTCCATCGATCGGCCGAACATCTCGGCATCGATGGATGAACGGGATGTGTTCGGCGCGCAGCAGCAGGCTGCCTTCGAGCATCTAAGCATCCCGATCTACGCGGCCGCCCTCGGTAGGGCGTCCTCATTCTGAACTGAAAATCATCAAAACCAAGGAGGGTCTCGTGTTGAAGTTTCTGACGCAATGGTTGCCGCCGCGATGCTTGCGGCGACTGCCTCTGCTTCCTCTGCTGCGTCGCTGATAGTGAGTGCCGACGCTCCCGCAATGGTCATCCAGGTCTCCGGCGGTTGCGGTCCCAACGCCTGGCGCGGTCCCTGGGCCATTGCCGCGACACCCCCTATTACGGTCGCCTGCCGAACGGCGGCTACAAGACGCCAGGGGCCTGGAACGGTTGCCCTCCCGGCTACTGGCACGGACCGTATGGCCACTGCCGCAATACCCCATTCCATGGTCGGCTCCCGAACGGCCAGTGGACTTGATGACGGCTGAGTGCGTCGGCATTGTTTGAACCCGGCGCGCAAACCACAGCAAAGCGAACGACCATTTCATGTCGAACAGGATCACCATACGGACCCGAAACGACAGTCTGGCGTCGCATATCCTGCCGGTGTCGGGAACGATGATTGGCGTGTGCGCAACTTTGATCGGGCTGGTCAAGCTCGCCGAAGCCAAGCACGGCACGTCACATGTCGACGAATATGCGGCGATTTCCGCAGTAACGTTTCTGATCAGCGCGTTGACATCGTATTTGTCGATCCGCTGGTCCAACCGCACCCGGCTCAGCGTCTGGGTCGAGCAGATCGCAGACATAATTTTTCTCTGTGGCCTGGTTGCCATCACGGTCGTCGCGACGCTCTTTGCATATGAAGTGATCTGAGACGTTTGCAGTTCTGCGTTTAGCCCCGCATGTCGCATGCATCGAGCAACAACCTAAGACTGTTGCATGAGCGCATTTAATATCAAATGGAGAATGACAGAATGTTTTCGAGACTCACCAAAGCCGTTGCTGTTGCAGTCGCCATGTCGACGATTGGAACCAGCGCTTTCGCGCAAGGCACCATGCAGCAGCAGAATGCATGCCGGCCGGACGTCTTCAGGCTCTGCGGCAGCTACATCCCGAATGTCGGCGCGATCGTCGGATGCTTGCGGGGTAACGAGGCAAGGCTGAGCGAACCGTGCCGCGAGGTTTTGTTCCCTGAGCATTCCGAGCAGGACGACTACGAGCGCACGACGCGCATCCACTCCGGCGAAGTTCAGTAGGGCCCCCGACTGTGCGTCGGGACTCGGGCGGGCGCGGGCCCGCATCCACATTCAATTGCGAGGCTATCATGAAAGTTTCAAAGAAATTCTCGGCTGCCGCACCGCCGCTGGGCCGGTGGCTTGGTGCGATGCTCTGCGCAGCGATGCTGTCGCTGCCGACTGCCAAAGTGCAAGCGCAGACAGCTTTCTATGAGGCATCGGCGCAGGAGCTTGCCGGGCCGCCTGGCAGCCTGATCCGCTCCGAGCCCATGGCGTTCGCTCCGGCGGGCGCACAGGCCTATCGCGTGCTGTATCGTTCGCTCGGCATGCATGGTGAACCGATCGCCGTTTCCGGCGTGATCATCGTGCCGCCGGGACCCGCGCCAGCGGGTGGCCGCCCGATCGTGGCTTGGGCGCATCCGACGACCGGCGTGGTGCCGCATTGTGCGCCGTCGCTCGCGATCTTTGTCTTTCAGCAGATGGCGGGGCTGCGCCAGCTGGTCGAGCAGGGCGCGGTGGTTGCCGCGACCGACTATCCCGGCCTCGGCACCACCGGCCCGCATCCCTACCTCGTGGGCGACAGCGAGGCGCGGTCCGTGATCGACTCGGTGCGTGCCGCGCGGAGCCTGCCCGGCGTCGGTGACGGCAACAGCTTCGCCGTTTGGGGTCATTCGCAGGGTGGCCAGGCATCGCTCTACACGGGGCTGATCGCCAAGACCTATGCGCCCGAGTTGCGCCTCGTCGGCGTTGCCGCAGCCGCCCCCGCGACATCGCTCGTGACCCTGATGGGCGACGACTTCAAGTCGTCCGGCGGCAAGAACCTCACCGCCATGACCTTGTGGTCCTGGTCGCGTGTGTATGGAGCACCGATCGACAAGGTGGTGCTACCTCAGGCGATGCCGGCCGTCGACCGGCTCTCCAACGAATGCATCGAATCGATCTTCGATATTCTCGAGCGCCGCCAGACCGAGAAGCCGCTCGAGCAAACCTTCATGTCCGTGCCGAACATCGCAACGGTCGAGCCCTGGCGTTCGCTCGCCATTCGCAACACCCCGGCTGCGCTTTCGCCTCAAATTCCGTTGTTCCTGGCGCAGGGCACGGCCGACAACATCGTCCGTCCTGACGTGACGCGCGCCTACATGCAGCAGCAGTGCAAGGCTGGCGGCAAGGTTGTCATGATGTGGGTCCCCGGCGTCGGGCACGGCTTGGTCGCGCGCGACAGCGCTAATGCAGCGGTCGGCTGGATGATGGACCGGTTCGCCGGGCAGCCCGTGCCGAATGATTGCGGCAAGCCGGTTCCGGCCATGATGCCCGCCGAAGCGTCGGCTCAATAGACGAGGTCAGATCATGTCACGCTTGGTGCTCGACCTGACTCGGCCTTACCGCGGCTGGCTGACCATCGTCTTCATCGCCATGCTGGTCGAGATCGCGACCGGTCTCGCCGCACCGTGGCCGCTGAAGCTTGTGATCGACGATGCACTCGGTAACCACCATTTGCCGCACTGGCTCGAATGGGCCCATGACTACGGCTTCGGCAAACACACGCTAGGGGTTGCCCTGTTCGCAGGCGTCGCGACGCTCGTCATTGCCGTCATCGGTGCGATCGCCGGTTACATCGATAATTACTACACGACGAGCGTGGGGCAATGGGTCGCCAACGATCTGCGCCTGCGTATCTACGAGCATCTGCACCGGCTGTCGCTACGCTACTACGAGCATGCCAAGGTCGGAACGCTGGTGTCGACCATCACGAGCGATGTAGCGACCATCCAGGATTTCGCCTCGTCCTCGACCCTCGACATCGTGATCGACCTGCTTACCATCCTGTTCATGGTGGGACTGATGTTGTGGCTAGATTGGGATTTTACCCTGATCGCGGTCGCCTTCACGCCGGTGTTGCTGCTGTTCGTGTTCCGCTTCAAGCGAGCGGTGAAGGAGGCGACACGTGCCGTCCGCATGCGCCAGAGCGAAGTGCTTTCCATCGTCCAGCAGGGGCTGAGCACGATCAAGGTCACCAAGGCGTTCGGAAGGCAGGAACTCGAGATCGCACATCTGGAGGCGGCAAGCCATGCCACTGTGGAGGCGGCCCTTCGAGCTCGCAAGATCAAATCGCTGATGTCACCCCTTGTGAGTGTCGTCGTCGCGATCTGCACAGGCATCGTGCTTTGGAAGGGAACGGCGTTGATCGTTGCCGGCACCATGACGGCCGGTGCGCTGACCGTCTACCTCGCTTACCTCAAGCGATTCTTCAAGCCGGTGAAGGACCTCGCCAGCATGACCAGCACAATTGCCCAGACCACGGTCGCGCTTGAGCGGATCCAGACCATTCTGTCCGCCGACGAGGTGATTGCCGAGCGAGCTGGCGCGGTTGAACCCGGCCGGGTACGGGGCGGCATCAGGTTCGACCGCGTCAGCTTCGGATACGAGGGCGATGAGCAGGTGCTGAACGAGGTGTCCTTCGAAATCGCTCCTGGGCAGGTGGTCGGCATCGTCGGCCCGACCGGCTCCGGCAAGTCGACGCTGCTGAGCCTGTTGCCGCGCTTCTACGATCCGAGGCTCGGCCGCATCCTGGTCGACGGCATCGATATCGCGGACTACAAGGTTGCCGCGCTGCGTGCCCAGATCGGCTTCGTCCTTCAGGACACAGTGTTGTTTCCAGGAACGATCCGCGAGAACATCGCCTATGGCCGGCCCGACGCCAGCGAGGAGCACATCCTAGCAGCTGCCCGCGTCGCCAATGCGGATGAGTTCATCGCGCGCATGCCGCACGGATACGACTCGCTGGTCGGCGAGCACGGTAACCATTTGTCGGGTGGCCAGCGGCAGCGTATCGCCATCGCCCGCGCCGTCGTACGCGACAGCCCCATCCTCGTGCTGGACGAGCCGACTGCAGCCTTGGATCCGCAGTCCGAGCGGCTCGTCATCGAGGCCCTCCATCGCCTGATGAAAGGCCGCACGGTCCTCATGATCGCCCACCGTCTGAATACGCTGGCTGACGCCGACAAAATCATCGTGCTCCGGGACGGCGTGGTCGCGGAGGAGGGCGGCTATAAAGAGCTGCTGGCGCGCGGCGGCGTCTTCGCGGATCTCAATCATGTTCAGCATCAGGCCGGACAAGCCCGCTCCGCCAATGCGGCTTGAATGCCTCGAAACCAGGATCAAGGTACCATGTCACACAGGCTGATCGTTCTTCCCGACGATACCGCAGATGCGATCATCGCTCCCATCAACGCTGCCCGCCATAGCCTCAACATCCGGATGTTCCTGTTCACCGATCCGACGCTGCTCGAAGCTGCGGTCTCTGCCCGGCGGCGCGGCGTCAACGTTCGTGTCATGTTGAATCCATCGCGGCGCGACGGCACCAGCGACAACGACCTCGCGCGCGAAGCGCTGCGAGCCGCGGGCGTTGCAGTGAAGGACAGCAGCACGGAGTTTGCGGTCACCCACCAGAAGTCGATGGTGATTGACGGGCGCACCGGATTTGTCGAATCGCTGAACTGGGAGCCGCGGGATCTCACCGAGACGCGCGACTACGCGGTCCAAACGACTAATACATCCGAAGTCGCGGAGATGGTCCGGTGCTTCGACGCTGACTGGGCGGAACAGCCGTTTTCGCCCGACCCGGACTCGGACCTGATCTGGTGCCCCAACAACGGCCGTCAACGCATCGCCGATTTCATCGACGGTGCGAGGGAAACGCTCTGGCTCCAGAACGAGCGCTATCAGGACATGGTGATCATCGAGCGGCTGGTTCGCGCCGTGAAACGCGGCGTGCGGGTCCGGATCATGTCGCGCGCGCTGCACAAGCTGAAGCACAAGAAGCTGTTCGAGGGCGTCAGCGGCTTACGCATCGTGCACGATGTCGGCGCCAAGGTTCGCACGCTGAGGCACCTGAAGCTACACGGAAAGATCATGGTGGCCGACAACGATCGCGCGATCATCGGCTCTATCAATCTCAGCCCTGGCAGCTTCGATGACCGGCGCGAGCTGGCAATCGAGACCACATCGGACCATGTGGTGCGGCGTCTCCTCGAGACCGTCAAGCAGGACTGGAAGCGAGCGCGCAAGCTGCCGCTTTCGGACGAGGCCGTGCTGGCCGAACTGGAGGGACGCGGCCTGAACGAGGTCAGTCGCCTTGCGCTCGGCGGCGCGTGAAGCACGTTCTTGTGAGCAGCAGTTGAAGTCATAGAGGTTTTCGTTCCGCAGGCTGATTTACGAGCGTTTTTCCAATCCAGCGATTGTTTCACCGGCGGTTATAGCGCGCGCCGATACCTGCATATGGAAGCGGTATTTGTGCTCGGAGGCTTGCGGGAGCATTTGTCGCTCGCTTTGAAGGCGAGCTCAAACGCCGCCCACGGGACAATTTCGTCATCACCGACAAAGGACAACGACCATGAAAACGATCTCGAACGTAAATTCCCGTTTAGCGAGTAAAATAGGCAGAGTAGCCGTAAAGAGCGCGGCCGCGTCAGCCTGCGCGGCTGTGGCGATAGCCGGCCTCGCAGCCATGTTCACACCGTCCGAGGCCCAGGCATTTTCCTGCGGCAGAAACGTCTACGGCGCAGGTTGCGTCGGTCCGCGCGGCGGCGTCGCCTTCAACCGGAACGGCGCCGTCGCCGTCGGCCGCTACGGCAACGTCTATGCCTATCATCGCGGATCAACCTGCTACTGGCGCAACAACCAGCGCATCTGCCCGTAAGCCAGCTCCAATTGCGGGCCGGCAGTGCTGCCGGTCCGTGGATCAAACACAGGACACGAAGATGACAAACCAGATCAAATCGGCGCTCGGACGCCTCACACTCTGTGGTGCGGCTGTCGTGCTCGCATTGGGGTTGGCCGGCACGTCGGTGCGCGCGCAGGACGCATCCGCGTCGCAGGCGCAAACCCAAGGGCAGGCGCCATCCGATCAAAAGCTCACCGAAGGCCAGCTCGAGCAACTCGTCGCGCCGATCGCGCTTTATCCGGATCCGTTGCTCACCCAGGTCGTTATGGCGTCGACCTATCCGCTCGAAATCGTCGAGGCCGCTCGCTGGTCTCGCGACAATCCCGGCATGAACGGTGCGGCGCTGCAGAGCGCGATGCAGACGCAGCCCTGGGATCCGAGCGTGAAGGCGCTGGCCGCCGTGCCGCAGACGCTCCAGATGATGAACGACAAGCTCGACTGGACGCAGCAGCTCGGCGACGCCTTTCTCGCCCAGCAGCAGGACGTCATGAACGCCGTGCAAACGCTGCGCGCCGAGTCGCAGGCGGCAGGCAATTTGCAATCGAATGCTCAGCAGCGCGTCACGACAGAGCCCGCTCCGGCCGGCGTTTCAACGCCGTCGCGGCAACAGGCCATTGTGATCGCGCCGGTCGATCCAGATGTCTACTATGTCCCGGTCTACGACCCGGCCGCAGCTTACGGCACCTGGGGCTATCCGGATTATCCGCCATTTTTCTGGTCCCCGCCGGGGTTCGTTGCCAGCAATGTCGTCTCTTTCGCAGCGGGCATCGCCGTCGGCGCGGCAATCTGGGGCGGATGCGACTGGTGGCATAACAACGTGATCATCAACGTCAACCGCTTCAACGCGTTTAACCGCACCGACATCACCAACAACATCTGGGCCCACAATCCCGCGCACCGTGGCGATGTGCCTTACCGCAATGCTGCGGTCGCCGAACGCTTCGGCCGGGGCAACACGCTCGCCGCGCGCGATGCGTTGAAGGATCACATGGACGCCGGTCGTTCCGAGCTGTCACGCGAAGCCGACCACAAGTTCGATGGCGCAGGCCAGGCCGCGAAGGCCATCGGCGCGGCAGGCTTGGCCCGGCGTGCGCCGGACGGGGCGAAGTCCTTTGCCCCAAGGTCGGCCGCAAGGCAGGCGAACCACGCGGCGATGCCGGCGCGGAGCTTCAATCGCCCGATGGCGGCACCGCGCGCGCAGTTCATGCGCTCCCGTGCCGAGGCGTTCCGGCCGGCGCCGCGATCCTTCGCTCGCGGTGGCGGGTTTGGCGGCGGCCGCCACCGCCTCTGACATACCGGCCCTTCAACCTTTACTTCATCATCTAGAGATCGAGGCCCATCATGCTCTTCATTCCGAAATCGCGCTTTCAGGCCGGCGCTGCCGTGGCCGCATTGACCCTGATCAGCTTTTGTTCGGTTGCATCGGCAGCCGACAAGCCGCCGCTTGCTCCCGATATCGTGGCGCCGTTCAGCACGGATTCGCGTATCTCCGCGACGATCGAATTCGGACTGCCGGCGCTGGCGTCTGACATCGAGAGGGACATCCCCCGTCGTCTTGCCAGCATCGACGAGAAGATTAGCTGCGTGCACCGCCGCGTCCTGTTCTTCCGCGTCAACGCCAATTGCGATGTCTGGGGCTATGTTGAGCGCTCCGGTGGTGTTTCGCTGTATGGCCACGGCGACCGGGTCTATGGTTCGGTGCCGATCCACGGCGTCCTCGAAGGGCAGGGCGCCAACCGGTTCACGGCGCGCATTCATGGCGAGACCGAGGCCAGTGCTACGATCGAGGCCGAGGCGCATCCGCAGCTCAACCGCGACTGGTCGCTCGACCTGAACTTCAGCGACGGCTTCCACTGGAGCGAGCCGCCGGTCTTGCATGTGATGGGCCGCGAAATTCCATTGGCGAAATATGCCGAGCCTCGAATTCATAGCCAGCTTGCCGTGGTCAGGTCGCACGCGTTGGCTGCGGCGCGGCGCCTCGATCTCCACGACAAGGCCGTGGCGGCCTGGCGGCACGCGTTTGAGCCGATCCAGCTCTCGGATAATCCCTCCGTCTGGTTGCAGATCACGCCGCAGAACGCGTCCTTTGCCGGCGTGCGTGCCGATGCGAAGGTTCTGCGCGGCTCGCTCGAACTGTCCGGCACGGCCGCGACGATTATCGGTCAGGCCCCACCGACAGTGGCCGCGACGGCGTTGCCGTCCCTCGGTCGCGATGTTGATGCGCCCGGCGCGTTCGATGTCGTCCTTCCGGTCAAAATTGGTTACGACGTGCTCAAGGACAAACTGAAGCAGGTCATCGCCGCGATGCCGGCAGTGCCAGGTATCGCGGTTCGCGATATCGACGTCTATCCGTCGTCCGGCAAACTCGTCATCGGACTACGCGTCGCGAAGGCCTCCGAGACGGATCCCAATGCAGGCAAATGGGTTTATCTTGCCGGCGCGGTTCAGGTCGACGCAGATGGCCATGCCATCCGTCTGTCTGATCTGGCGGTGACGACCAACAATGAAGCGCTCGAACCGCTCATCGCCCCGATCACGGCTGAACTCGGATCGAAGGCAAATATCGACTACGGCATTGCTTACGAAAACCTCCTTAACGCCGCCAATGCCAAGCTCAACCGGCCGCTGAAGGACGGTTTCCGCATGGCGGGGCATCTCGCTTCCGCGAAGCTGGAAAAGGTCTATCTGCCCGCCGATGGCATCGTCATCGCGTTTCGGGCCGGCGGCGATTTGAAGATCATTTACGGCATGTGATCTTGGTTAAAAGTACTTCAGGGCGGGCCTCGCTCATTGCGATCCGCCCGCTTTACCTCTTCTCGTTGAAATCAGTGTCGACGCTTTCTTCTGCTTTCGATTTACAGTTCCGCTGTAAGCATTAACGAGCTGAATGTCGCGACCGCGGTAGTACGCGTCGAGAATGGCTCCACTCCTTCAGGGAGCGGCCGGTCACGGCGGCGATCTGCGGCACGCTGGTGCTGGTAATGGCCAACCGAACCATCGCCGTTGGGCTTTTCGCCCGCTCTATCCCCAGTGCCACCACTGACTGGAGCTTCGTCTGCAGTGCACTGCCTGATGGCAGTCCCTGTGAGGCATGTTCCATAACATTCGATCGGCGACTCGAAGCGGGCCGATGCTACACCGTTAAGCCCGCCGCTCGACCAGCCACCAGCCTTGCGAACCGGATGAACCGAGAGCCTTGGCGGTAATCGGGGATGTCAGGGGATAGTTGAGGGCGAAGGCGGATTCAGCGCGTAGTCCATTGGAAATGATTGCTTGGGCAACGCTTTGCTGAAAGAGTGGTGAGTATATTTGTATGGGTTGCGGTCGTGAATTTCCAGGTATCCATTTTGAAGGTGCTCGCCAGCTACCCAAATGGGTTGGCTACGCTTTCGAACATCAAGAGCGACCTCGCATTTTTGGCGACCAGCGGCTCTGATTGGACGAATTACAGCAAGCGGCTGGGTGCTGCATTCCCATCATTGGACGTCTTCTCGCTTGATTTCGTGCAGAGATATTCATTCGGCTGGCGGTTGACGGCGAAGGGCGCGACTGCGCTTGAGATGATGGAAGAGAGCGCTAGGGCCGCTCCGGCCTGGATTGAATCGACGCGCGACGCTCCTGCACCGGCTTTGATGGAAGAAGCTGTATCAGAATCAGATGTGAAGCTCATTCGCGAGCAGACGCCGCCAACGACATCACCCGTGGATCGGCGCGCTTTGTTTACTGTGGTTGAGGGTGGCCGAAGCAAGGCCGCGTAGCTGCCGAGGCGGCGACGCTAACCGATAATGCTTAGCTGGTCGCTCCAAGCAAGAGGCAGAGTTTTTGGAATCTGCTTCAGCTTGATCGGAAAGCCCTCATTGACAATCGCGGCCGTGACATCGGGCGCCAGAAAAGCAAGTCTCAAGCCTTGCCGCACGATCTTCGGATGGATTCCAACGGAAACCGCCAAGCCTTCGATCGACGCGTGGCGGCCGGATAATAGCTCGTCGAGCCATAGCCGAGCACGGACAATAGACCGGAGCAGCGCTTGATCGGCTTTATCCTCCGAGCCGGCGAGTTGAACATGAGATAGTTTCTTCGGCCGCCGCGTCCAGGGTAACTCGAACTGCTTGTCCTTCGGGCGGCCGGTGGTCAGCGAGACTTGGATCTTGTTCTCCGACACCACGATCCGCCCGACGTTGTTGATTGCTTGTTCCAAATTTAGACCACATCTCTCCAGCATCGAAGCCTCGACAAGCCCTTCGATCTCAGGAGCGGAGATCCGAGTGACCGATCCGGCGTTTTGCTTGCGACCGCGCAGTGCCCTGCTGACGTAGAAGCGGTATCGAACTCCGTTCTTGCTCGAAAAGCTCGGCCCCATGAGATTGCCGTTGTCGTCGAAAATCCTGCCTTGCAGCAGAGCGCCGCTTTCCGAATAAGCGACCTTACGCCTGACCGTTTTTGATTTGAGTTTTTCTTGCACTGCATCGAAGAGTTGCCGGTCCAGGATAGGCTCATGCTCACCCTTGAACCATTTCCCGTCGTGATGGGTCTCCCCGATGTAGATCCGGTTCTTCAGGAAGTAGGCGAGAGGGCCGTACGTGAAAGGAATGCCACCCCGGTATTTTGCGATCTTGGTGTCACGGCGCTTGGTGACGATCTTGCGCCGGTCGAGTTCAGACACAAGCTTGCTGAATGAGCCCAATTCTCGGTAAAGGCTGAAGATCGTGCGGACGGTGTCCGCTTCAGATTTGTTGATGACGAGCTTCTTGTCCTTGGCGGTGTAGCCCAGCGGCACGGTGCCGCCCGTCCATTTCCCCTTGCGCCGACTCGCGGCCACTTTGTCCCTGACACGCTCCGCGGACAATTCGCGCTCGAACTGAGCAAAGGAAAGCAAGACGTTGAGGGTCCGCCGCCCCATAGACGTGGTGGTGTTGAACTGTTGGGTTACCGCAACGAATGAGACCGATTTGGCGTCGAAGGCCACCACGAGTTTTGCGAAGTCCGCCAGCGAGCGGGTCAAACGGTCGATCTTGTAGACGACGACAACATCGATTTTGCCGGCTTCAATGTCGGCAAGCAGCCTTTTGACGGCGGGGCGGTCGAGATTGCCTCCCGAGAAGGCGGGGTCGTTGTATTGCTGCGGTAGGGCCTTCCAACCCTGGAACGACTGGCTTTTGATGTAGGCCTCGCAAGCTTCCCGTTGGGCGTCCAGCGAGTTGAACTCCTGGTCCAGGCCGTGCTCGGTTGATTTACGGGTGTAAATGGCGCAGCGAAAGCTGGCCTTGGCATCATTCGGCATTTGCCGCTTCCTGACCGGGCGCCGAGCGCAGACCAAAGAACCGCGGGCCGTTCCATTTGGTGCCAGTGATGACGAAGGCGATCTCTGAGAGGCTAGCGAATGCCTTTCCCAAGTATCCGAATCCTTTGGGCAACACCGTCACCCGATAGGTTTTGCCCTTCCAACTTCGGACAAGTTCGGATCCTGGCTTGATCTTGCGCGGCAGTTCCAGCCGGCCTTTGGGCAGCGCTGAGGCGGCCAACTGGTCGAGGAGACGCCTTGTTGCAGAGGGAAGGCCGCCGTAGGCCTTCTCCTGAATCCTGTGGGCGATGCTCCGGCGTAGCAAGTCGGGGCCAAAAGCGGGGGGCGGTTCGCCCCGGAAAAGCTCCCGATACCGCTTCCGCAGCTCGACGATCGGCATGCTGGGAAGCCGACCTAACTCAGCCTCGGCGGCTGGGTCGGCTTTGGCAAGAGCATTCTGACCGGTCATGAGGCCGCGCCCGCTTGAACGACTCGATAGACACGGGTGCCGTTGATCTTTTCCGACGTCAGGTTCAGTTTGAGCTTCTTCCTGACAACACCGGCGAAGAATCCGCGCACCGAATGTTGCTGCCAGTCTGTTGCCCTCATGACGGCTGCTATCGTCGTACCTTTGGACTGACGAAGAAGCGTGAGCACAGTGTCTTGCTTCGACGAGGCTGCCCGCGCTTTTGGGTCTTTAGAGCGGACTGGTTTGGCCAGAACCGCCGCCTTGACCGGCGCCCGGGTATTGGAAGGAGTTCGACCTCGTGGCGATTTTGACGACTTTGAATTTGACTTGGACTTTCGGGCGGTCATTTGGCTCTCCATCGTTCCAGAGGCAGCAACAGGGGCTGCCACTGACACGAGCCCGGCCTAAGACCGGGCACGCAAGCCGATAATCCTGGTCAGTCTTGCGCGAGCCTGTGCATGAGGGAGGCGGCGTCATGAAGCCGGCCGGCCTCGTAAATCAGTTGCTCGATATTCATCGAGATCGTGATGGCCTCCGGGACGCGTCCGGCAAGCGCACAGGCCTCGGCAGCCTTCGCGATCTGCGCCGCTTCGGACAGCTGTTTATGAATCTCGCCAAGACAGGCGATAACCGCGTCGTTGAAGGCTGGTTTGTCCATGTCCCATCTCCCCGTTTACGAGGAACAGTGACGCTCCCCTTCGCCCTGAAGTCGAGTGGATTCCGAGCAATTTTCTGGCTCTTTTTAGGGACAGGGCCATTCAGCGAACTGGTCTCGGCCGCTCTCGCTCTCTCAGCGACCCGAGCGCTTCGTTGGCGCCTCTTTTCCAGCCAGGAAATCGCGAAACACTTTCGAGGGATTAGCGCCTAGAGCGCGAACAATCGCAATAAACTCGAGCACATCTATCCGGCGTTCGCCGCCTTCATATTTGGCTACGAAAGATTGAGGCCGACCAAGCTTCTTCGCCAGAGCCTGCTGGCGGACCCCTGCGTCTTTCCGCATCGCGACAAGTATCGCAATGAAACGGGCATATTCAGTCGATTTGAGAGATTTTTGCATTGACCGCCGGCGCAAAGCGGCCAGCAATCTGATCCTGAAAAAGGATTATCCCAAAACGGGATAGTTGTGGTGGTCCGAGCTAACGTGAAGTTGTCGGCACATCAGGGAGGACATACCATTGCGTGCGCGAGACAGAACGAGAAATGCTAGTTTGGCCAAGGAGGCGTTAGTTTGTTTATCGCTGTTGATCCTCGCGGGAACTCCGTCGCTCGCCCAGCAAACGCAAAAAAAGGGCGGCACGCCATGCGATCCGCCAAACCTAAAGAAGATAGTAATCGATGAGCTAAATGCTTCGTCAGAGCTCGCGGGGCGGAAGATAAAGATCATTGACTACAAGAGCGACAAGCTACTACTCGCGGATCCGGCTAAGAATACGATTGCATGCCACACGACGATGGTGATCGCCGACGGCCAGAAATTCCCGGGTGTTCTGACCGTCGCTGCACCCGGCGACAAAACCGACATCGATTGGTACGATGACGACGCGGAAACGGGCCTGATGAAAGCTCGTAGTGTGCCAATGCCGGCTGACGAAACGACACTCATTGAGATATTGGCCAAAGCGCACGGTGCTTACGAAGCGGCGAAGACGGATTTCGCGAAGGGAGCAATCCGGCCACAGCGGGCAAGGCAATCTGTGCGTTTTTCAAATCTACTCAGGTGAAAAACTGGATAGGCAAACTCGTTCGCCTCACGACGAATGGTGACGGCAAGGGTGTTGTTGTGGTTGAAATTGCACCTGGCATTGTAGTCAAGACGTTCAGTACGAGCCTGTCGGATGCCGGATCCGACACGCTCGTCGAACCTGACACCAAGTTGTACTTCGCTCTTGGAGAAGCCGTCCAAGGAGACTATGTGAAATTTTCAGGCTCCTTCTTCGCGAAGGCGACCGATTGCTTCTTGGAAGACAGTCTGACGATGAATGGCTCGCTCTCAAGTCCCGAATTCATCATGCGGTTCATAAACGTGGAAAACGCTTCATTCTGAAAAGGCAAGTCTGATCGAGACGGCCGCAGGCGCTGTTTTGGTCGGCTAGATTAAAAACCGTCGCTATTGCCGAGGCCTATCGAAATTCCATAGCAAAAAGTGTCCAACAGATCGTCTTCTCGATCGCTGTCCTTGTCCCCGATCCGAAAACTTTCAACCTGATCAAGAAGGTGGTTGCGTGATTTTCGCTTGTAAATGGATACCTTGTTGAAGGCGTGGCCGGAGTACTTAATTTGTCCGCGATGGACGTAACCTGAGACGGAAATTGCGCGCTCGTCCTTTCCGAGGGCAGTCAATTTTGTATTGATCGGCCTCGACATCATTCCTCTGCGCTGCGCCTGTTGCAGAAGAATTGTGCCGGAGTTCTTATCTTCGATCCAGGCACCGAGCGCCCCACCCCTGGCTCCGCAGATCCTTGCAAGCTCTTCAAGTCGAATGAAGACCGATGGGAGCCACGTCTCCAGGGTCGCTCCTTCAATCTGCGCGATATCCCAATCAAGGATGACGAGCGGCGCAGATGGCCCAAAGCGATTTATCGCGAAATACGTGACCGCCGTCGCGTCGTGATCAGTCCCGGTTTTCGAGGCAGTATCGATAACGGCATATACGCCATCGCAAGAGCCGGGATACGCTGCGGGTTGGCCAGTCTCCAGAAGCTTTTCCCTGCTGAAGAATGCGACGCCGGACCAATCAACAAACTCCGCCTGGTATTCCTGCGCATATACCAGGTCGTTGTCTCGAGCAAGTTCGGCCAGAAGGCGCGTGCGGCGGTCGGTCCAAGTGGCAATATCCTCATGTCCCAATCTCTTGGGCAAGAGCGGGTTGTCCGCTGTGGTGGCGAGGTACTCGACGAAGCCGTACTGAGCGTCCGTGCAGATGTTGTAGAAGAAATTGTCGGGATTCTTTCCGGCAGAATTTGAGCAAACGAGGACTTCGCCATTGAAGTCGTAGAGCGTGGGCTTAATCGCCTTCTCAAAGATGCTCATCATGGAACCCTCGACCTTATTGTCGCCGTCCTTTGCGAATGCGGCCTCATCGATCACAATACGCCGGTAACGTCTGCTGCGACCAGCGATCGGATTCTCAAGGGTCCAAAAGTCCAAACGGCCGCCCGTCTTAAAGCGCATGACTGCGCTCTGTTTGGAAGTTCTTTCAATGAGAGGACGTAGGTCGACCACTAGCTCGGAATAGACCTCAGACCAGGTCCGGTGCTGGGGCGAGAACCAGGCGCATTCCCAGCCACGGAGGAGGCCGTCGGCGATCCAGAGTTTCGCATAGTCGGTCTTGCCGAACCGTCTCCCGCACCGAAGCGCTTTGAAGCGATGCGTCCGGAGCGCCGAATGAGCGGCTTCTTGCCCGATGTGGAGCGGAGTTAGAGAGAGACGCATTTTCGATGAAGACCGATTTGGTTCGTGGACCTGCAACCTCTGATCAGAGTACTGCGGAAGCCTCAGGCCTTTTATAAAGTGGAACGCAGCGTCTATTCTTTGAACGAGTCAGCCACTGCGGTCCCTGCAATATCTGCGGCCTTCTGCTCGGCCGTCTGGTTGGGAAAATCCCGGAGCCAACCGTCAATTTCAAGCATTTCGCTACGGGATACGCCGCCTCGCAGGGCATCTGCGCGAATCTTGAGGATCAGGTCTGCTGCGTTGATATCTCCCTTTACCGCTCTGTCGACGATGACCTTCAGACCCAGTTCTGCTCGTGTTGTCGTTCGGGTGCGGCCATGCTCGCGGTACTGGATTGGTGCTGTGAGGGTTCCCGAGATCACGTCGGCCAAAGCGGTCGGCTTACGTCTCGGTCGGCCCCGAGGGTTGCCGGAGCTTCCGGGCTTGAACTGAGACTGTTTTGGTGGCCGGCCGTAGCCGACGGCGTCGTCAGCCAAGATCGCTCTCCGACGTTCCGACTGATCCGACGTCGCTTGTGAATCTCAACTGCAGGGGTTGACGTCGATCATCATGCTCGTTCGCGAGGCGTCGGTATTTCAAGAGCGTGCGGGATGCCTTGGAATTCCCAGACAGCTCCTTTAGCTGAAGCCGCGATATGATGGCTTCGATGGCGGCAACGCGTTTTGTTTCTCCATTCAAAGTAAGCTTCACCTCGGACAGCAGTAGTCGATCGAGGATCTCTATCTCATTCTCCGGCCGTCTGGGCTTCTTACGAGGATTACCGCTTTGACCTTTCTTCCAGCGAGTCCGCAGGGGAGGGCGCCCGTACCCAACTTCATATTGGTCTGAAGGCTCACTCATTGCCGTCCATCCGCTTTGCCTTTATGAACTCGAATGTCTCGCCAAGAGGGCTGATTGCTCGTTTTCCAGTCGCGCGTGCCAACGCGTGATGGCGCCATCGACGTAGAGAGGATCGAGCTCGATGCCGTAGCACCGGCGTCCGGTTCGTTCTGCAGCCATGAGAGTCGTGCCGCTACCCAAGAAGGGATCGAGAACGATCGAGTTTCTATCCGTGCAGTCCAAGATGGCGTCAGAAACCATCTGAACCGGTTTTATGGTCGGATGTGTCGCCGGCATTTCTGCTGATCTGGCGGCTTCGGCTTTGAGAGGGCTTGGAGAGGAGTAATTCCAGACGTTGGTCCGATTGCGCCCGAAGCGGCCAAGTTGAATATTATTTCGATGGGATTCATTGCCGTTCTTGTAAACAAAAACCAGCTCGTGTCGTGACTTGTAGAAGGAGCCGAGTCTTCCGTTTGGTTTAACCCATACGCACAAGTTCATCAGCTCGAGTTTTGATGCGCGGCCTGCGGCAAGTATTTGCTCCATATGCCGCCAGTCCATGCAAGCGTAGATAATCCCGCCCTTGGTAACGCTCGAAGAAGCGTTCGATAATGCCGTCGTCAAAAATCCGGTAAACTCCCCATCGGACATCTCTCCGACAGCCATAGCGAACTCGCGATAGCTAGTTTTTCCATGCCCCGCAGCGTTACCGTCGATCTTTACGTTATATGGTGGATCCGTGAATACCATGTCTGCTTGGAGGCCGGCTCCAAGTGTGACGTAGCTTTCTTCCTCGAGTGAATTGCCGCAGAAGACGCGATGGTCTCCGAGGTGCCAGAGATCACCCTGCTTAGACACCGAAGGACCCTGCGCAATGAAAAGTCCGTCGTCCTCGTCAACGGACTCTTCCAGCGATTGTATTCGAAAGTCGATCTCGGGTGCTTCGAAGCCGGTGGCTTCAATATCGAATTCTAGCGCTAGATCGGCCAATTCCTTGAGCTGAATGGCCAATCTGGGTTCATCCCAAGACGATCTATCCGTCAGCTTGTTGTCGGCCAACATATACGCCTTGGCCTGAGTATCGGTGAGGTGATCAAGCAAGATCACGGGTACATGCGTCAGCCCGAGAAGTTTGGCGGCCTCGCAGCGACCATGACCGGCCAGGACTTGAAGGTCCTTGTTAGCCAGTATCGGTGCATTAAAACCGAACGTGGCGATACTCTTCGCGATCGCACGTATTTGAGCTTTGCTGTGCTGCCGAGCATTGCTTGGGTGGGGCTGAAGATCCGACACCAAGCACTGGAGGATTGCCCGGCCAGAGGTGAATTTCGTCAGTTCGGCATTGGAGCCGAAGGGCGTCCCTCGGAAGAGATAGTCGTCCATCGCGTACATCCTGAAAGTTCAGCAACCTGACAGGATGTTATTGGGGTAACTGACGTGGGAGATAGCCGACCTAAATTCCCGCCTATTGAGGGGGATATTCGGTCCCAAGGAACCAAGATGGTCTCCCGCGGCGTTGGCATTGCTCGAGATCGCGCCACCAAATCAATCGCTTAAGTCCGATCGATTCAGCGTTTTCCTTCGCGAGCTTAAAATGGTGTTTCCACCCATTGATTGGGTCGCCAGCTCCGTCTGAACTGCCCCCGGACGCAAGCCAGTACGCCTGAGCGGCCTTGGCTGCGCTTGGACTCCTTATGCCGGGTTCGAATTTGTTGAGAAACCGCCCCAGTTCGAGGATCCGAGCAGCGCAAAGTGTTTTCGCATCGAAAATATTCGGTGTTTTCGGCTTGCCCCTTCCTCTCTTGGTCTTTCCATCCTTTCCTGCGACGATGGACGATGAGCGTGCCCTCGAAGTCCTCTTGGACAAATCTTGTACTGCAGCGATCAGCGCGCCGAGGGGCGGTGATCGATTCTCTGTCGCTTCAATAAGATTTCGAATGTCAGGATTATTCAGATTGCTTCGAGCAAGAGCCAGTGCGTCTTCGATCTCGGACAACATTTCGGCTGTTTTAGCCCTTGAGGGGCGGATCTCGTCTGCCATGCGATCATGCTGAATTCCTTGAGCCCACCATTCCAAAAAGGCCGGTAGCCAGGGCGGCACATTAGGCGTGACGAGGGCCGCTACTTCCCTGAAGCTTGGCCGTGTCGGTTCAATCCTCTTCCGTTTCGTCGGTTTCATCGAGAGCTCGGAGGTTTGTGAAGCTGCCTCCAAGATACTCAAAATCGGGTCGAGGTTCACGATCGGCCTGTTGATAATTGGCTATATTTAAAAAGAGGGAGATATTCGCGTAATGGTAGATTTGGAATGTAGGCTCCTGACGATGATGACCATTTCGAGCATGGGGCGACAAACTACGAAGCTACGGGTCAGGAGTTCGAATCTCTTCGGGCGCGCGCCGACGTCGACTTTTGCGAAGCGACCACTTGCGATTAATGGCCTGCAAGCATGATCCGGGCGACGTCAGCAGGCGCGTCGATCTGTGGCCAATGCCCTGCATCAAGGGCATGAAGGACAGCATTCCGGGCCTGGGATCGCATGTGTTCGGCAACTGAGACATGAAGGTAGGGATCGGCCTTCCCCCAGATCAGTAGGAGGGGAACGCTCGACCGCCTAAACTCCATCAGACGGGCCGTGTTTGCAGCGACCTCGTCTGTCAATTGGTAAGTCATCTGCGCGAAGGCAGGTCCGGCGCTCGGCCGCTGCCTGAAGTTGTTGTCGATAATCGGGCCGAGGAACTCTGTGTAGCGGGCCTTCTGCACCTCAGTGAGCCCTACCTGCATCTGGTCACGCTGAAACCCCAGCAACCAGGCAAACTGCTGTGGGCTCGCGAGGAAATGCATGTGAAGGGCTTTCAACCCTTTATTTGAGAAAAGTTCAATAAACTCGGGAACCCGCAGTCCTGGGGCGTCGCCGTAGAATGCGTTCATCAAGGTGACGGCGCTAGTGCGATCCGGATGCTTCAGGGCGAAATTGACAGCTGCAGGGCCACCTGCGTCGTGTCCCACGGGGATGATCTTATCGAGGCCCAAGGCCTCCACTACCGCCTCCAGATCACCGAGCTGTTGCGCGAAACTGTAGTGCGCACCCGCCAGCTTGTCGGATGCGCCGAAACCCAAGAAGTCGACCGCGACCACCCTGCGACCGGCCGAGACCAGATGCGGAATGAGTTCATCATAGATGTGCGAGTTGTCGGGAAATCCGTGCAGCGCCACAAATGCGGGTCCATCGCCGGGAAAGTCGCGGACATACACGCTCCCGCGATCGCGTTGGATTCGATGTTCGGTGAAGGCCGGGAAAGCGGCGCCATGGGAATGCGTCATCATGTGACTCCTTCGTGGCGAGGACGACGGTCGGCCGATCTCGCGTTTTTCGTCGGCACTTGACGTTAGGGGCATATGCCAGCATATTATGGGCATATGCCAACGATATGCGCAAGGGGGCCGGGTCCGCCCTTTAAGTAGGGAGTGCAGGCTTTTACTCCGACCGAACCGTGGAAATGGATAATGATTCAGAAGATGCCCGATATCTCTCGCCGTGCTCTGCTCGCGGGCGGGACTGTCGTTGTTGCAAGTGGTCTCCTGGAGGGTCAAATGGCCAAAGCGCAAGGTTCTGGAAGTGCCCAGGGCGTTCACACTACGACTAATGATATTCTCCTGCAGGCTCACACCTTCAGCTCGCCCCGCCACACGACGCGCTATTGGGAGGCCGGCCCCGCCGACGGGCCCTTGATGATTTTCGTTCACGGCTGGCCCGAAATTGGCCTGATGTGGCGTGCGCAGGTCGAGGCCTTCGCGTCCGAAGGCTGGCGTTGCATCGCGCCCGATATGCGCGGTTACGGCGGATCATCGGCGCCGGCCCCCTCAGAGGCCTATGCCCTGAAGGAGATTGTCGACGACATGGTCGAGCTTCACGACCATCTGGGCGCGCGTCCTGCAGTCTGGGTCGGCCACGATTTGGGAAGTCCTGTTGTCGGGGCGATAGCCGCCCATCACGCGGCACGCTGTCGCCGCGCGGTGTTCGTCTCTGTCCCTTACTCGCCAGAGGCCTTCGCGTTGCCGAGCCTCGTGCCACTCGTCGACCGTGAGCTCTACCCCGCCGACGGATATCCCGACGGGCCATGGGACTACTATCGCTTTTATACGACCCATTTCGACCAGACGGTCGGCGACTTCGACGCGGACATCCCCGCGACGCTCGCGGCAATCTATCGACAGGGAAACCCTGCGGCGATCGGCAAAGTCTATCGGTCAGCCTTGGTCTCGGCAAACGGGGGGTGGTTTGGTTCTGCACGCCGTGCCCCGGCAGTTCAGCCCGACCCT
This sequence comes from Bradyrhizobium sp. McL0616, assembly GCF_049993385.1. NCBI lineage: Bacteria > Pseudomonadati > Pseudomonadota > Alphaproteobacteria > Hyphomicrobiales > Nitrobacteraceae > Bradyrhizobium > Bradyrhizobium sp. McL0616. The sequence goes on along the minus strand of NZ_CP188255.1, from coordinate 6,734,880 downwards.
ACGCTCTGGCCACCCGCCGACTTCGATGCTTTGGTCGAGGCGTTTCGCGCTCGCGGTTTCCGGACGGCCAACGCTTGGTACCTCAATGACACCGCCAACCTCGTCTACGCCCATGCGGCACCCGACGGCGGACGCCTGCGCCAGCCCGTGCTGTTCGTCAATGGCAATTGGGACGCGCTTTGCGACATCACCCACGGCCGCCTCGGAGATCCCATGCGCAGCACATGCCAGGATCTCTCCGTAACGGGCCTCCCCGCCGGCCATTGGTTGCCGCTCGAGCGCAAAACCGAATTGACCGAAGCCATTCAGTCGTGGCTCAAAGCGAAAGGTCTGTAAGTATAATGCCAATCTCGCGACGCACTTTGCTCGTGGCCGGGACGGCCGTTGTCGCAGGCCTGTTGGAGAGTCAAATGACGAAGGCAGCGAATCCCAGAGGCGACTCGGATCTCAAGGAGTACGACATCGCGACCAATAGCATCTCCTTGCATGTCACTGAGCAAGGGGAAGGGCCAGCGGTTCTCTTCTGCCACGGATTTCCCGATACGTCCTACACGTGGCGCCAACAAATGAAAGCCACCGCCTCAGCCGGATATCGAGCAATAGCCCCGGATATGCGCGGCTATGGACGCAGTTCCGCTCCGGCGGATGCAACCCTGTACACGCCGTTCCAAACGGCCGGCGACCTGGTCGGCCTGCTAGATGCACTAAAGATTCCCAGCGCGGTTTTGGTGGGGCATGATTGGGGTGCTACTCATGCCTGGAACGCCGCGATGATGCGTCCGGACCGATTCAAGGCAGTCTTTTGCCTGAGCGTGCCTTACGTGCCGCGTGGGGACGTCAGCGTCTTCGAGCGTATGCGGAAGTCGGGCCATCAAAACGACTTCTACATGTTCGAACAGATGCGACTGGACGCCGACCAAATTTGGGCCGACGCTGCGGTCACGATCCCGGGGATTCTGTACTGGGCATCAGGCTCTGCTCCGACAGATAAACGCTGGAGCCCTATGGATCCCGCACGGAGCCTTTATCGTGCCGCTCCTGGACCGTTACCGTCGTGGGCTGAGCCAGACTACGTCGCTCATAACATCGCGGAGTTCCAGCGCACCGGCTTTCACGGTGGTCTGAACTACTACCGCGGCGCAGAGCCCTATTTCGATCTATCCGCCGCGTTCAAAGGCGCAAAAGTCACTCAACCCAGCTTTTTCATCTGGGGAAAGGCAGACGGGTTGAGAGAACTCTATCCGTTGAGCATCGACCAAATGCGCGCCGGCCTTCCGGGTCTCGTGGGCGGGCTCGAACTCGACGATGTGGGCCACTGGGTGCAACACGAAGCCTCGGACCAGGTGAGTGACCAACTCGTGAAGTTCCTGCACACCGTTGCCCCAGCGTAGTTCGCGATAGGACGTGACTCAATTCGTCGTCTGCGACTTCGGGCGCGCTTTAGCGGTGGGCGAAGTGGTCGGAGCTTCGAAGGCATCATCAAACTCTTCCGCAGCGATGACAGCGAGCGCCTTTCGAAGTGATGCCGCTCTCTCAACGCCGAATTTACGTTCAAAGCGCTTCTGCGCTTCCTGCCATAAGGCGGTAGTTTCGCGGAGTTTGCTTTCCCCCTTCCGGGTAAGCTTTGCCAATCGGTTCCGCTTATCGTCGGGGTCTACATCGAGGACGACAAATCCGTTTCGTTCAAGCGGCTTGAGGTTATGACCAAGCGCGGATCGATCAAGCACAAGAGATGAGGCAAGCTGGCCCATCGTTGGGCTTCCGAAGCGCGCAATGTTCAGCAGAATCGATCGCTGCGTGGAGCGCAGACCTGTCGGCGCCAACACGGAATCGTAGAGCTGCGAGACGCGACGCGTCGCCTTCCGCAAAGCGGTGTTGTTGCACCGGCTATTGTCGCCGAGGTCTAGATGACTGTCGTCCGGTGGTTCGATTGCAACGGGCTGTTTCCGCAATCCTCGCCCCCCCTGTTGTTTCCGAAAGCTTCGTTGACCAAAGCTAGCATATACGCTCATATAAATACCGGGCATATGCCAGCAAAATGCCAGACATCGAAGCGCGCGAGGCTCTACTCATCTGCGGGTGAGAAATTGGACTCACGTCAGCGCGCCAGACTTCCGTTGTTGGCCCTTAGTTGCTATGGCGTAACGCCGGGCTCAGGTCCGCTCAGCGAGGCATAGCGGACCACATTTGCTCACGTTGAGTTCTTCGCCTTTTGACCCAAATGAGACATTTCCCCTAGCGAGATAGCAGGTCAGTATGGTCTGATCCGAAAGAACGATTTCCCGGTCTTGGGGGGTCTCACTTGAGCGGCAATCGGGTCGAACGGCGACTAGCAGCTATTGTGGCGGCGGATATTGTCGGTTTCAGCCGCTTGATGGGGTTGGACGAGGTCGGCACCGCGCGCGCTCTCCGCGAACATCGGGCCGTCTTCGATGCACTGGTAGCAAAGCACGGTGGCCGGATCGTCAAGAGCACGGGCGACGGCGTGTTGCTTGAGTTTCCTTCGGTCGTCGACGCAGTCGAATGCTCGGTAGCTGTGCAATCGGTAATGGCCGAGCGTAACCACGACATTCCGCAGGACCGGCGAATGCTTTACCGGATCGGGATCAATCTCGGTGACATCCTGATCGAGGGCGACGACATTCTCGGTGACGGTGTCAATGTTGCGGCGCGCCTTGAGGGCATCGCAGAACCCGGCGGCATCTCTATCTCGGCTTCTGCTTACGATCAGGTTCGCAGCAAGGTTGCGGTCGAGTTTGTCGATTTGGGCGAGCAGAGCTTCAAGAACATCGACCGTCCCGTGCGCGTCTATGCAATCAAACCAGGGGGGACGGCAGCGCCATCGACCTCGGCGCTTGACATTAAAAAGCTGCTTCCTCTACCTGACAAACCTTCCATAGCCGTGCTGCCGTTTCAAAACATGAGCGGCGATCCGGAGCAAGAGTATTTCGTCGACGGCATAGCCGAAGACGTGCTGACGACCCTGTCAAAGATACAGGAGTTGATGGTCATAGCGCGCAATTCGAGCTTCGCCTTCAAGGGGCAGATAAAGGATGTGCGCGAAATCGGACGAATACTCGGTGCACGCTATGTGCTGGAAGGAAGTGTCCGCAAAGCCGGCAATCGAGTGAGGTTGACCGCGCAGTTGATCGACAGCTCGGACGGCAGTCATCGGTGGGCGGACCGCTTTGACGGCAGGCTGGACGATGTGTTCGATCTGCAGGACCGTATCACCCAAGAGATAGTCGCGGCGATTGAAGTACAGTTGACGGGTGCCGAGCAGGCCCGGATTTGGCGGAAGCGCTCCGGCAGCCCATTAGTCTACGAGCATTTCCTAAAAGGTCGGAAGCTTTACGAGAATTTTGCCAAGTACACTCATGCGCAAGCCCGAGTTCAATTTGAACAAGCTCTGAAAATCAATCCCGCCTTCACACCGGGACTCTACCTGCTCGGCCTTACGCTAACCGATCAGGCTCGATTTGGTTGGGAAAGAGACCGAGCCACCACCTTCGAAGCAGCACTGGACTGCGCGGCCAGGGCTTTGGCAGAGGATACCTGCTGCGCCGAAGCTTATCTGGTCATCGGGTACGTTCGCTCATTCCAGCGCCGCCATGACGAAGCCGTGGCGGCTGGAGAAAAGGCTGTTGCTCTCAGCCCAAGTGGCGCGGACGTTTATCACATGACGGGAATGTATCATGGATACGCCGGTAATTTCCGAGAAGCTGCGCTCTCTACGAGGAGCATGCACAGCGATGGAGTCCGCTAATGGTTCTTACATCCAAGGTCGATGAAGCGCGGGCAAGGTACCACTTGGGTGATTTCATCGCGGCGCGAGATATCGCCTCACAAGTCTTGAAAGAGAAACCCCGCTGGCTGACCGCACACTCGACTCTCGTGGCGGCCCTCTGGAATTTGGGTCATGAGGGGGAGGCGCGTATCGCTGCCAAGGAGTTGCTGGCTCGCAATCCCGGGTTTTCCGTCGCCCGCTGGGCGCACGGCCTGCCCTATCGCAATCAGGAACATCTCGACGCGTTGATCAATCCATTGCAACTGGCTGGTCTTCCCGAATGAAAGGACTTTGCAATAGCAACCCGTGACGTCGCCTGTTGACCCTGAACGGACGTTGGGTCGCAGCGTGTGCCCTCGTCAGAGTGCGACTGTTTCCTCGACAACATGTTTCAGCGGCGTCCCCTCAGCGGACAGGGTCATTCGCAGTTTGAGCTCGCCACCTTTCACCGCCCCGCTACGCACTAGGTTCTCGATTTCACGCTGCGATGTAACTCCGACATGCTTCAGAAACTTACGGATAGCCATGTTGAAGCGGTCTTCATCGAACTCGGCGGTCATGGCTTTTCTCCCTGATCGGCTGGGCAAAGTCTAACACATTGGCGATCCCGTGTTTACAGCCCCCAAGTCCCGGACTAGGGATCAATGATCGGGACGTTCATCGGCGGCTTGCTTCTGGGCATCGTGCCGAGTTCAATTTTGTTGCCGGGAGTGGCTGCGATCGTGGTCATCTCAGCGGCGCCTCGCTTCGCGGCGTCGCTCGTCAGAATGTCGGCCTGTTGGCCTTTCTCGGACCTCCCGGCATGTCTGCTTCTGCGCGCTGCTGGCGTGATCGTTGACCGCATGCGGCCCGGCAGGAGGCGGCGGCATGCCAGATCAGGAGAACTCACCGGCCTATGCGGCGCTGCCAAGAAGCCGGAAGCGAAGTCCGCTTCAGGGAGCGCGGCAGACCAATTGTGCCCCAAGGGAGTTCTTCGGCTTGTGACCCAGGCTGTGCGAAAACTCAGACGCTGAATCTGCGCGTAGAATTTCCATCTCGATTTCGTCGCCGCGGAAACCAATCGCACCGGGAGGTGCTGCTGGTAGAGGGCAATTGAGAAAACTATTCTGAGCGTCCTTGGCTCAGATGCGTTTTCACACAGCCTTGACTCAAAGCTGACAATAACTTGTCCGCCTGCAAAGATCGACCACATCGAGACGCATGCTGTGTCCCATACCGTGCGGCCGGCATACAGCCTTCGTCTTGGCCGAAGGCTGCTACCGAATCTTCCGAATTGCGCTAAATCTTCGGCCGACTATGCTCGACCAACCTCGAACAAGGCTCTGGTCATGGCTACATCCGAAAAACTGCTTTCGCTCATCGCGATCAGACTCGCCGCGCTCCTGATCGTCGGCTTCGTCGCACAGACCGCGACGGCAGATTATCCGCAAAGGGGGGTCGCCTACGTGACTGATCGCGCTGTTGTTCAGGTGCAGGCCCCCCCTGCCGCGAATCTGGCGGCGGACGCGAGATTACGAGATATGCTGTTGCACGACTGATCCTTGCGAAGTCCGCCTCTTACGTTTCTCGGACAGCAGGGCGGCGGCCAACACCACGCGGGCGAAAGAAGCTCGAAACCATGGAGGATTGCAGATGGCTGCAAGCATGACATCCGAACACGTCAACCATTCTCGCCGCCGCTTCTTTGGCACCATGGCAGCGACCATTGCCGCCGCCAATCTGGGTATCGTCGCGGCCGCAAGCGCGCAATCCGACAACGTCGTCCGGCAGAGCGCGACGTCCGACGCGATTGCCTCGTTCGGGCCGCTGAAGCAGATCAACGCGGGGCTGCTGAACGTAGGCTATGCCGAGGCCGGTCCAGCTGATGGTCCAGCGGTCATCCTGCTGCACGGCTGGCCCTACGACATCCATAGCTTCGTGGAGGTTGCGCCCCCGCTCGCGGCGCAGGGCTACCGGGTGATCATCCCCTATGTGCGCGGCTACGGGTCGACGCAATTTCTTTCCGCCGACACGCCGCGCAACGGTCAGCAAGCCGCAGTAGCTGTCGATGTCATCGACTTGATGGATGCCCTCAAGATCGAGAAGGCCACCTTGGCCGGGTTCGATTGGGGTGCGCGCTCGGCCGACATCGTTGCGGCACTGTGGCCGGAACGTTGCAAAGCCTTGGTGACGGTGAGCGGCTATGCGGTCCCCAACCGGCAAGCCAATAAGGGGCCGTTGCCGCCGGCAGCCGAACTGCAATGGTGGTACCAGTACTACTTCGCCACCGAGCGCGGCCGGGCCGGTTACGAGAAATATCGGCGCGACTTCTCGAAGTTGATCTGGCAGATCGCGTCGCCGAAGTGGAAATTCGACGATGCCACGTTCGACCGCAGTGCGGCCGCCTTCGATAATCCGGATCATGTCTCCATCGTGATCCACAATTATCGCTGGCGACTTTCGCTTGTCGAAGGCGAGTCGAAGTACGACGATGTGGAAAAGAGGATCGCGATGGCTCCAGTCATCACTGTGCCGACCATCTCCATGGAAGGGGACGCCAACGGCGCTCCGCACTTTCCGGACGACACGCCCTATCGCGCAAAATTCACGGGCAGATATGAGTACCGAGTCATCAAGGGCGGTATCGGGCACAATCTGCCGCAGGAGGCGCCGCAGGCCTTCGCCCGGGCCATCGTCGACGCCGGCCGGCTCTGATTGCCGCCTAAACAGGCGCTACTTTTCCGGGTCCATGGCGGCGACCTTGACGTCGCCGGAAAAAATTCATCACGAACGTCTCGGACCTGTGTCCGCGACTATTTTCCGTCTGGCTTACTCAAGTTCGCAATCTGGTGATGCTTCCACATTCCGTAAGGCGTGAAAACATAGCCAAGCAACGCCCAGCCAATCATCCACGTTATCACCATCCAACTCGGCAACTCCACCAACGTTCTTGCTACGACCGGAGCGAACATTCCAGCAAGCCACACAAGTGCAAATCCGACAGCTCTGCCCCAACCAAGGTTGACCGAGACATAGGCCAAATAAGCTCGCAAATACTCGCCAAAATCCCGCATTTTCTCAGCTTAGCATGCATGACGAAGAGTTAGAACGTCCGTTTCTGGCCCCTTTCAGACCTGTCAACCATCCCGATGAATGTCGGCTTACGAGGGTAAAGTGGACTTCCGGTCAGCATCCGCCAATGTCGCAGTTTGACCCTGGCTGTTCTCTAATTCCGGGCGTGAGGTCAAGCTCTCCTTGAACATCCTTGCCGGGGCCATGGTTCTCTCCGCGGTAGGGGCGTGCCCTCCGCATGATGGCGTAAGATGACGTTAGCGGATCAATGTGTGAAGCGCGCTTTGCCCTTTCGAGCACCGCAAAGCCAGGGGCGATCTCACCAACGCCAGCGTCCCGGCAGGGACGTTCGCTCCCGCTGTTTGGCGGGAACTCGTTATCCTTTATGCAGGCTGATCAGCAGCATCCCTTGATGACCATTTAAATTCGGTACCATCGATCCACATCCGATGCAGAATGACGGCAAGTTTTCGGGCAACCGCAACCTTGGCCTTGCGTAGCCCGCTTCGTTTCGCAAGCCGAATGCCCCACGCCTTGAGTGCTGACCATTTTGCTACGCGTGTGAGCAGCACATTGGCCGCCTCGTAGAGGTAACTTCGCAGCATCTTATCGCCGCATTTCGAGATTCGGCCCGTCCAGTCAATCTCGCCGGATGCGTATCGGCGGGTCGTTAGCCCTGCGTAGGCTCCGACGCTTCGTGATCTCTTGAAGCGAGCGGGGTCATCGATCGTCGCAAGGAAGCAAAGGGCCGTGACCGGGCCGATGCCAGGAGCCGTCATGAACCGTCGCACCTGAGCATTGTTGCGAGCCAGCCGCAGCACTTTGCGGTCAAGGTCCACAATCTGTTGCTCGACGGCCTCGCGTGCCTTCAGCAATGGATCTACCGCGGCAAAAAGCTCTGACCGATCCTTGGCCAACTGCGCGGCGCGCACAGCAAACATATTCATCTTTGCTCGTCCGATGACAAGCCCAAGGTTCTTGAGGAGCCCTCGGATTTGATTTTCGATATCCCGCTTGATCTTGACGAGCAGAGCTCGACTGACAAGAAGGGCTTTGGTCGCATGACTATCGAGATCCTTCACGCAAACCTCCTTGTACCAACCACATTGCATGATACGCGCTATGCCAGCAGCATCATTTCGGTCGCTCTTGTTGATCTGCATCTTCAGAACCGCCTTCGCATGCCTGGCGTCAATGCAGATAACGGGTAACCCGATCTTATTCAGTTCGGTCCACAGCCATGTCGACGTTGCTCCAGTCTCGAGCCCAATCCGAACGACGTGTGGCGCGTGCAATTTGATGAATGTCGCAATCGCCTCCGGGTCAGACGTAACCACCCCTTCGCGCTCGACCTTTCCTGTCCGATCGACGATGCAGATCGAAGTCAGTTTCAGTGACACGTCTAATCCGACATAGTGCTCGATTGCCTCTCTCCGTCATTGCAAGGCCCTGAGGTAGGCCTCGTCGAGCCCTGGAGAGCTGATTCCCGGAGCCTGAGTATGGCTCCGAGTCCGGAATTACCCCATGTGTGAAAACGCTGCTGCTTTGCTATGATTCTCTCGTGAGTCTGCGGGGGAAGCTGATGAGGCGCTTCGTTGAGCAGGCGGATCGTGGGCAATGCACCTTATTGCCTGAATGCCTCGATGATTCATTGACGAGAGCAACCCTGTTCGCGTGATCGACGTGTTTGTCGATGCGCTCGATTTGGCTGAGATGGGCTTTGAGGGAGCGGAGCCAGCCGCAACGGGTCGGCCGTCGTATCACCCCTCGGTTCTCCTGAAGCTTTACATCTATTGCTATCTGAACCGGGTACAATCGAGCCGGCGGCTCGAACGAGAAGCCGGCCGCAATGTTGAGGTGATGTGGCTGCTGGGTCGGCTCGCTCCCGATCACAAGACGATTGCCGACTTCCGCAAGGACAGCGGCCTGGCACTGCGCAAGGTATGTGCGCGCTTCGTTGAACTCTGCCGAGAGATGGGTTTACTGGCGACGGCAAGCGTTGCGATCGATGGCAGCAAGTTCAAAGCCGTGAACAACCGGGACAAGAACTTCACACGGGCGAAGGTGGAACGGCGTCGTGCTCAGCTGGAGGAGAGCGTCGCGCGCTATCTGAGCCAACTTGACACGGCCGACCGACAGGAGCCGAGCGAGGCGCTGCCGGCGAAGGTGACGAGGCTTACCGAGAAGCTGACGAAGTTGAAGGAGGAGATGGGCAAGCTTGCCGCCTACGAGAAGCAGATGCTTGCTTCGCCGGATCAGCAAATCTCCCTGACCGATCCGGACAGCCGTTCGATGGCAACCAGTGGCCGCGGATCCGGCGTTGTCGGTTATAATGTCCAAGTCGCCGTCGATACCGACCATCACCTGATCATCGCGCATGAGGTGACGAACAGCGGCTCAGATCGGGCACAACTTGCCAATATGGCCATGCAGGCGAAGACTGTTCTGAAGACTGAGGCGCTCGAGGCCGTTGCCGATCGCGGCTACTTCAGCAGCCCGGAGATCCTCGCCTGCCACGAGGCCGGCATCACGGTAACTCTACCCAAGCCGATGACTTCGGGCGCCAAGTCGGACGGACGCTTCGGTAAGCAGGACTTCGTCTATTTGCCTGAGGAAGACGCCTATCGTTGTCCGGCCGGGGAGCGATTGCCGTATCGCTATACCAACGAAGAAGCCGACAAGATGCTGCGGCGCTACTGGACCAACGCCTGTAAGAATTGTTCGATCAAACCCCAGTGCACGCCCGGGTCAGAGCGCCGGATCACGCGATGGGAGCACGAGGATCTACTCGACGCCGTGCAGCAACGGCTCGATGCGAACCCGCTCGCCATGCGCCTTCGTCGCGAGACCGTCGAGCATCCGTTCGGCACGATGAAGGCACGCATGGGAGCGACGCACTTCCTGACCAAAACTCTGCCAAGGGTAGCCTCCGAGATGGCGCTCTCGGTTCTGGCCTACAATCTGACCCGAGCAATGAATATCCTCGGGATTAGGCCGCTGATCGCCGCGGTCGCGGCCTGAGGCCGGCCCAGTTTTGGCTTCAGACTGACGACCCTGTTAGGGCGTTTTTACACGGCCAAGACCCATTTCGGACATCGCATCACCTCGCCACCCCTCGGCGTAAACGCGAATGCTGCCGGATATATTTGAATCTCAGGAAATCTCAGCGGGCTCATTCCTCTGACAACCCCGCCTTTCGCATGCCGTCCAAGAAGCGTTCCATCAGTTCCGGTGTCTGATACGGAACGCATTTTCTGATCCAGTCAATCGACAATTGGGGGTGCTCCAACCGTATCTCGGCAAGAAATTGCTTGGCTTCTTCAACCTGCCCTGTCTGAGCGAGACTCGCGCAGCGCATGCGTTGGGCGCCCTGAAAGCCGGGACGCAAGCGCAAAAGTTCCTCGGCGTAGAGGAGCGCTTCTCCATACCGGCCGGCGAGATAGTGGGTGACCGCGATGCCTCCGAGAAACATCGCCATTTCCGGATCGAGGGGGCTCAATCTGATGGCGACTTCGCCGTGGGTGATCGCCTGGCTATCCAGCCCTGCAAAAGCCAAGCCATGGCTGAGATAGCAATGCGCCGCGGCCGAACTCGGATTGAGGGTCACCGCGCGCCGGAACGCCGCGAGCGACTCTTCGGTGCGTCTTTCCATCATGGAAGAATAACCGAACGCGATCTGCCCCCACGGATCGCAATCGTCTAGGGCGACGGCCCGCACGATGTGCTCACGACCAGCGAGCAGGCCCTGATCCCGGTCGATCCAGCCATTGTGTGCGGCAAACACCAGGCAAAACCCCAACAGGCTTCGCGCCGGGGCGTAGTCCGGATAAGCCTCGACGGCTCGTTTGAGCGCGTCCATCGCAGCTGCATTATCCGATCGCGTCAGACGCCAGACATGCGTCCGTGCGCGCGCCACGTACTCCCAGGCGCCCAGATGATCTGGGGAGCGCGAAAAAGCGCGAACGCCTTCTGCTGCCAGGAGGTGAGGCTCGATCGCAGCGACGACGCTGCTGGTAATCTCATCCTGCACGGCGAAGATATCGCCCAGTTCGCGGTCATATTGTTCGGCCCAATGATGGCCTCCGGTTACGGCGTCGATGAGCTGGGCGCTGACGCGCAACTGCCTGCCGGCCCGGCGGATGCTGCCTTCCAGCACATAGCGCACACCGAGTTCGCGCGCCACCTGCCTGACATCGACCGCGCGGTTCTTGTAGACGAAGGTCGAGTTGCGGGCGATGACGAACAGCCAACGAATGCGGGACAGTCCGGTGATCAGGTCCTCGGACATGCCGTCGGCGAAGTACTCCTGAGCCGGGTCGCCGCTCATGTTATCGAACGGTAGCACCGCAATGGAGGGGCGACTGGGTAGCGGCAGGAAGCCAGCCTTGTCAGTCGCCGTCGAACCAGGAGCCGCGATCTCGGAAGAATTCGCCGTTTGACTATCGGCCTCGACCACGGCGGGCGCGAATAGATAGCCGCGCTTGGAAACGGTCTGGATATCGGTCTGGGTGTCATCCTGCAGCGCCTGGCGGATCTCCTTGATGCACTGGACCAGCGAATTCTCGGTGACGGCGACATCCTGCCAAACCTTGTCGATCAGTTCCGCTTTCGGAATGAGTCGGCCCGGGTTCTGCACGAGATATGTCAGAACGTCGAAGGATTTCGGGCGCAATGACAGCGCGATACCATGGCGGCGCAAGCAAGCCGTCCGGCGATCGACGAGGAATCGCCCAAAACGATAGCTGCTGGTTCGCGATGAATCTGACAGGGTGATTGGCCTTGGTTGGCTAGTCCCGCTGATACACTAGAGCATTTCACCGGAATTTCATCGCTTCTTCACGACGCCACGTCCCGGATGTGTCAGCTATCGCGCCCGGATATGAGCGTTGCGCCCAGGAGGAACTCGGCCATGAAAATGAGATCAACAGCTCCCGTTGCAGCATTGCTTGCCAGCGCCGTTGCCATTGCGCTCATCGCCACCCCCGCTCGCGGCGACGTTATCATGGACTGGAACGCCAAGGCGGATGCCATTGGCATCGAAAAGCAGCTTCCGAACGCCGCAAACGCTCGCGGCCAGGCGATGCTTCACGTCGCGATGTTCGAAGCGATCAATGCCATTGACAAGCGATACGCGCCCTACAAGCTCAAGCTCAAGCTCACAGCAGACAGCGCGACCTCCCGCGATTCCGCCGCTTCTGCTGCCGCTTATGGTATCCTCTCGGCGCTTTACCCCGACCAGAAGACCGACCTCGACGCAACGCTTGCGGCTTCGCTATCCAGAATTACCGAATCTGAAGCGAAGGCCAAGGGGATTGAACTAGGAAAACAAGCGGCGGCCGGAATCCTTGCTCTTCGTGCCAATGATGGCAGCAATGTCCCGGAAGGCTATCGTCCGGTGACGGCGCCGGGCGTCTATGTGCCGACGGCGATGCCGATCGAATCGACAAGCGCCAGAATAACGCCGTTTGCCATGCAGACCGGCGCGCAATTCCGTCCGGCGCCGCCTCCGGCGCTCAACTCGGAAGTCTGGACTCGGGACCTGAACGAGATCAGGGAGGTCGGAAGCAGCGTCAGCACCAGGCGCACGGCCGAGCAGACGACGATGGCTCGCTTCTGGTTCTTCACCGGCCCCCGGACCTATAACCCGATCGTCCGGCAGGTCGCGTCGGCCAGGAAGATGGATCTCGTGGATTGCGCGCGCTTGTACGCCCTGACCTCGATTGCGGGGATGGATGCCTTCATCGCGGTATTCGATGGTAAATATACATACAATCTCTGGCGCCCGGTGACGGCAATCCGCAATGCGGACCTCACGTCCAATCCGGCGACCCCGCGCGAAGCGTCATGGCAGCCGCTGGGCACGACCCCGATGCATCCGGAATATCCCTGCGCGCATTGTATCGTGGCAGCTGCGATCTCCACCGTTCTGCAAAGCATCGCCGGCAATGAGATCGGTGAGATTACCCTTGTCAGTCCGACTGCGGCCGGCGTCACCCGCAAATGGTCGCGGCTGCAGGACTACAGCGACGAGGTTTCCAACGCCCGCATCTACGCCGGCTTCCACTATCGCTTTTCGACCGAAATTGGAAAAGAGATGGGACAGAAGATCGGCGAACTGACGGTGGCAACGCAATTGCGCGGAGCCGAAGCTTCTGCGCAGCAGAAGCCCTGAAACCGAAACGGTGCGTGCCACACGATATGGGCCCACACCTCTGAATGAGGCCGCCCGGTATAGGCGGCCCCATTCAATACAGACCAATGTCTGGGTTTGGCACTTTTCGGACCTGACGCACCTGATCGGCGATGTCCGCTGATCGGGGAAGAGTGGAAGTTCGCGGCGCGCTTGTCAAAGTGACGCGATTGACCCACACTCAGTTGAGGCGAAAGTGGGTGGTGGCTCAGTTTGATTTTTTTGGGAGGTAGTTTTGCTGGAAATGCTCAACGGCACCATCAATATGAACCCAGTCATGTTTCGTTTGCTCTTCAACTGATATGGCAGGGGCTGGGTATTTTGGATTTGCCATCGCGCCGACTGCAACGCCGATCAGCGCGGGCAGATTGCTGAGTTTCCAGTAGACTGTTGAGCCGCACTGCGGACAGAAATAGTTATGGATTTTCCCGCCGCTTGCGGCGTCGTGCGTGAACTCTTTTGAGGTTCCTGAGATGGTGGCAACATCAGCGGGGTAATAGGCGCCTACACCGAACGGCGCGCCGGTTCGGCGTTGGCAGTCGATGCAGTGACAAGCAACGACTATCTTGGATGGCTCTTCTGGAAGCGAAAGCGTGACAGCACCGCAACTGCATCGAGCGCCAGCCATCGAAATGCTCCGATTGATTCTGAGCAAGCAAAGCTTACCGCGAAGTACTTCGACATACCAAATTCCAAACTGAGGCACTACCCGAAAGTGTGGGATGTCCGCATCTGGCCCTTCTGAGACCTGCCGACCACTCAGATGAATTTCCGCTGTCGAGGGAGGAGCAGGTGTCGTTCAGATTACTCTCAGGAGGCCCGCTGATAGCCTTGTGAGCTCAAGCTACAATTTGCGCGGGCACCGGATGCAACGGTGACACCCGACTCAAACGTTCTCACCGCGTCAGTATGAGCCGAGGAGCGTGCGCACAAGGGCTACTCGGGACGCGGCGGCAAACGAGTAGAGCTCAAATCCGAAATTGCAACCTGGCGACCTGCGGTATCATTGATGTGAACCTGCCATCCAGAAGCCTCCATCGCGCGCGCTTTCTCGATCGCCGCAGTCGGGCTTATGCGGACTGTCGAAGCGATCTGACCGTTCTTCGATCCAACAATTGTGAACGTCACGCTTTATCGCCCTGTGGATGCGCATCTTATACGTCATAGTCAGCTCTAGGACACGGTCACTGACGTGCTGCGGCGCCGAAGGGTTTCTAAATGATTGCACCATTTGGACACGATCAATGTGCGCGCGTCTTCTTGGAGAGCGTAAGTCACATTCTTGTCTTTCGTTTTGCAGCGAGCAGTGACTCGCAAACATTCCAGCGCTCGATGGGTGCGCTATTGCGCGGGAACGGGCCATCATGGGGCTGCCGCAGGCCCCGCGCCTTGCTTGAGCGTCCGACGTGCTCTCAGGGCTCGTGCTTCCTGTGGCTCCTGCGGTTGTGCAGCGCGCTTCAGTCCGCGCGGGGCAGCTGTGAGGATTATCTGCCCTGACCAAAGCAAGTAGATGCAATCTAGGCGACGCCGACTAACTCCCGGATCGCGCCGATTACTTCGTGCTTAGAATAGGGCTTCGGCAGAAAGCGCCCACCCTCGGGCATGTCATCCTCCGCGATCCTGGCGTGGCCTGACGTGGCAATGATCTTGATAGGCGGCCATCGTCCGCGGACGAAATGGGCGAGCTTCAAGCCGTCCATTGAGCCGGGCATGTGAATGTCCGTGAAGATAAGATGGATGTCAGTGCGCCGCTCAAGGACGGCGATTGCTTCATCGGCGTTGCGCGCTTCGATGACTTCGAAGCCAGCTTCACTGATGGTGTCTACCGCGCCCAAGCGAACAAGCGGCTCGTCTTCGACGATGAGAATGACGGGCGGCCTACTCATGGAACTCTACTGAAACTTGTTGCCAATTGCGGTCAATGCGCGGGCAAAAAGTATTGTTCCCTCAAACGGCAAATGGATGCCAATGAGTGTCCGGCCCCGCGCGCTCCTTGAGTGTCTGACGTGTTCTCAGGATCGCGGTGCGAGCTGCGAATGCTGTGGCTCTTCCGCTGGTGACCACAAATGGCGGAACGCTGTAAGCCTGTCCATGTCCGTTGTTCGGGGTACAGCGGACGCATCAGTGACCGAAGGGGACTTCCGATTTGGACCCGAAACGGACGTACCGACATGTGCGCCCAGAAGCGTAGTCGATCACAGAGCTCTCATCTAGGAGGAGGCGCGAAAGGTGCAACCAGCGTATTGTGGAACGCTGCAACCTGCCATACCCCGGCGTCCTTGACGAAGACGCGCAGACTTAGCTCCTGATGCGAGGGCAATGCATGTCCGTCTGGAGCAACCAAGCCGCTCAGCTCATTGGTGACATTCGCGAGCGCAACATCGGGCCGTATGAATCTAACCGCGACATCCATCGTTCGCTGCGTTGCGTTCTTCGCCCTGCCCGAGAGTATGGCCGACAATCCCTTCTCGATTCCGGCTTGGCCGTTCATCATGTCACCGCGGACGCTGACAAATCGGGCGTCCGGCGTGTACATTCGCGCAGCAGCGTTTCCGTCGTGATTGTTGAAACCGTCGGTCATTTCTACAATGACTTTGCGAATGGCCATTTCATCTTCGTTGCCGCCGGTTTGCTGTGCACCCGACATTGATGCTGTCCCAAAGGTGACCAAACCGACCGCGACAAGAGCATTGATTTGTTTCATTTCCGCTCCTTCGTTGGACAAATATCAGTACGTTTTGCCTTCAGTCGACGCAGATGCGGTGTAGCATGGGATGTGGTCGCACGGGAGCCGCGGGTCTGCGCGTCGGTTCGGCAAAAATGCGGATAGGCAGATGTTCGATTGGAACGACCTTCGCTATTTTCTGGCGGTCGCGCGCGGTGGTAGCATCGGGATCGCCGCAAAAGCCTTGGGCGTTAATCAGTCGACCGTTCAGCGCCGTCTACGGGCCCTCGAAGTGGCTCTAGATTGCTCGCTTGCTGAACGACAGGCGGGGGGATACCGGCTGACAACGCACGGCCAACAGCTATTGGCCCACGCTGAGCAAGTTGAAACGACCGTCAATACGCTGCAACGCAAATCGGCGTCGCTCGACAAGCGCGTGGCTGGGCTGGTCAAGCTCACGAGCCACGTGACGGTGGGTCAGCGCATCATCAAATCGGGCTTCCTTGATACCTTTCATTTGGAGAATCCCGGCATCACAGTCGAGTTGATCATGGAGCAGCGCAAACTCGATCTTTCCAAGGGCGAGGCGGACATCGCAATCCGAGGCGGAATTCTTGACGATGACCCTGCGCTGGTTGGACGAAAAATTGCAGAGGTCCCTTGGGGAATTTACGCCAGCCATTCATTTGTCGAACGCCAAGGCCGGCCGGCCACGCCTGTCGACATCAATGGCTTCAGCATTGTCGAACTGGTTGATGAGATAGAGGCATTACCGGCGGCGCGGTGGATGAAGATGCACGCGCCAGCCGCAAGGGTCGCGGTGCGATGCAGTAATATTCCCAGCGTACACTTGGCAATCAAGTCTGGCGCCGGTATCGCTCCCTTGCCGGCAGTGTATGCGGCGGAGGACGAAGCGCTTGTCAGTGTGCTCGGTCCATTGCCGGAATTAGACTATCCAATGTTCCTTCTTGCACACCGGGACGTTCGCAGAATACCGCGGGTCAATGCTGTTTTCGAGTTTTGCCTCAGGGAACTAAAGTCAGTCCTGATGCGCGGCGAAATGAAGAAATGAGCGCGCTGCGACTTCCGGTTTTGGCCATGAGCCGACGTCGCTCCAATCCAGCGCGATACTTGCCAGGCTTCTTAGCGGCCGTAAGGGAAGCAGCGGTGGCGATCGAGTGTGAGACCGAAATGCGCTCCCAGCGCAGCGATGGCCGCGTCCTGTTGGGGATAAGGATCGGCATTGGATGCGGCAACGATGATGATCTGGAACCTGCCGCGATCCTTGCCACCCGGTGGCAGCATCGCTGTAGCCAGTGCATTGCCCTCCCTGTCGCGCAACGTGAGGAAAACCGGCATCTCTCGCCGTACATGGGCCTCGAGGCCGATGTCGCGCTCGATCGCGTTGGGCCGCTCGGGACGCCAGGACTGGACTGCCTTTTCCCGCTCGTTGTGGAAATATTTCTCGACTGTGTGGTTCATCAGGCGCGACTCATGCGCCGCTTCACCTTCGGTCTCGATACGGAACCAGGTCTTACCCTTCGGCGCGTCGCAAACATACTGCATTTCGCTCGTCCTGCGATCGCCGCAATTCTAGGGCGGCGGGCCTGCAAAGCCAATATGAGACTAGCCCCGTGTATAGCGCTGCACGATTAGAGGGGCTAAGAGTTCTTGATTGGACGTTGAACTTCTAGTGAGCCCAAACAATACTAGGTCGACTGGAATAATCCTCTTCAAGGAGCGTCCCGATGCCTGACGTAAGGGAAAAGCAACGCGAAGCCCGCCGGAAGATCATTCGCCAATGGGCGAAGCTTCCGAAGGATAAACGGCAGTCTATGGAGGGCATTTCTGAGTTCGCCAGGACCGCCGCTCAGCAGAACGAGAACGCATTCGTCCGCAGTCGTCGCGATGCGTATCAGAAGATCATGGGATGGCTATTACCGCGTGCTCATCTCTGAACGACTGAGTCCTCTGCACATCCTTCGAAGGCGACACCGAAATTTCGGCAAAGTCATCGAATGTCCTGCCGTGTCCGCCCCCCCGGCAGGGCCGTCACAAAGCGACGAGATAACTGTGAAGCTGAAAGCAACCATCGTCGTCGCTGTGCTGCTAGCTGCAACGGCTGCACATGCCGAGACGATCGATCTGAAATGCTGGGCGCGGGGCCTTACGGGTGGCGAGCGCAACTCGGTCTACATAAACGGGGAACAGGTCACCGTTAATCTGGACGAGGGGACGATGCACTCTCGGACATTCGGAAGCAATTTGGCCGTCGACGTCACGGATACGCACTTGTTCTTTGAGACGGCGCTTACGCTCGGCAACATTTGGCTACATCTGTTCGACCCGACCGCTGTCTGGCAAGGTTTCATCAACCGCGTCGACGGCACGCTTAAGGCGCATAAACGCGACGGTACTGTTATCAGCGGGCACTGCCAGCTGATTAGATTGTTTCCGCACAGATAACCCTCCCAAGCACTGGACATATGCCGACAACGTCTGCCTGATTTCACGACGGGAAATCGCCTTCTTTCACCTGCATTCGATCAGCGTGGTCCGACCAGTCAGATAGTCCCTGAGTTTCGCAGAATTTCTGCTTGGCTAACTGGGTCGCCTCAGTTTTGCTGACAGCGTCAACCTCAACAGTGCACTGGCAAATTTCTTGTTCTCGACCATTCTCACCGAGCACGTCCTTCACGAAATGGACGACGAAACGTGACATCAAATTCTCCCCATTGTTGGAGCAAGAAGCGGGGCCGAGTACGCAACAAAGCGATGGAAACGCCTGAAAGCTTCTCGACAAACGACCTGGTGTCTTCAAACGAGTTCTTGGTGTAGTCGCTGTAAGCCATGGAAAGGCGCCCGGGAAGGAAAAGCTCCTGCAGCCGTGATAATAAATCCCAATTTGCGTTATTCTGGATTGGATTAGACAGCAGTGAGTCAATGTTGCGCGTCACCAATGGTTGCACCGAAAAGCTGGTTCCCGCTTGTTCGATGTTATCGGAACTCGGTGCTGGGCACTTTTACTTCGGACGTCGGCGCGTGAATGCAAAAGTAGGCGTCCCACAGCGGGATGAAGGCGGACATGCCAAACAATACCAATCAAGCATACTTGATCCCAAGGATTTCTCGCCAAGGTGGGCGAAGGGAAGACCATCCTTGAATTTCGCAAGGATGAGATTGTCTTTTCGCAGGGCGACGTGGCGGATACGGTCTCTATATTCAAAAGGCCGGGTCAAGATTGTGGTCATATCCGAGCAAGGCAAGGAAGCCGTGGTGGGCATTTTGGAGACCGGCCACGATCCAGGCAGCGTGGGGATACTCTCTGGACGAGCACTAGTGAGCTTGCGGTTTTCGCCTGGCAGTCCCGTCGGAGATCCGTTGAACGAACTCGAGAGCAACGAGTTGTCCCTCATGCCTAACCGCAAATCCATCCACTGGCCCAATGAGCGCCTATCGAGCATAGCCAGACAGGGCCAACCCAGCAGCTATGGTGCCGGCGAGTCACAGAGGACGCCACTACCGAAAGACCAGCAAGCAAGGGCGGATGCAGTCCGCACCGCAAACGCAAGAATTATGCGGTGCAATTCCCTGTGGAAGCAGCGCCTAGCGCAGAAGCGCTAGTCCCGGCCAACAGGTTGCCTGTTCAGCTGCTGGAATCAATTGCCCGATCTTCGTGACTTGGTCGTGCCGTGCCCAGAACCGGGATGATCAATGAAAGCGGTTTTGATGGCGCTTGTTATGACAATAAGGGCTCTTCTGACATCTCGGTCTCCCGCTGCTTTCGCTGGGCATATCACGCCTTAACACGTGCTATGGCTGATCGGCACCATGCGCAAGTACCGTAGTCGGCGGCAAACCGACCGATATTTTTTGTATCCATTCCAGCAGTCGCGACTTTTTCGGCGCGGTCGAAACAAACCGCGACTACGGCAGCAGCGCTGTCTTGAAGGTCGCCTAACGACAGCCATCTTAGCTTAGTCGATGAGACGCGTAGGACTTATCGACATCACGGTAGGCAACGCGACGCGCCTCGGCGCATCGCAACTTTCCCCCACGCGACGCTGCGCGTCGCAACACATCGCTACGCAACGCCCGAGCCGCGCTGGGGAAGCCCGGCGGCTCGCGCTCGTTTAGCCCGGACGGGCCCCCTCAATCGCCTGTGGCTCTGAGACGCCTACCCGCAGCCAGCCGGAGGCTGAAACCGAGGAGATCTGACAACGAGGGCGCGAGCTGTCCTACGCCGCCCGACCCGGCGGTTCATGCCGGGCGCCCCGCCTGTCCGAAGTGCAAGGCCCAGATGATGCTCGTTAGCATCGAGCCAGCACGGGCCCGGGGCGTCGACTTGCAAACGTTTGAATGCGCCGTCTGCAATCAGGTGCTTACGACCTTTGCTGCGTTTGAAGACCCGACGAAGTCCAAAGGCCTAGGACGCTGGCTTCAAGGCGATTTGCACCCGCCGAAGTAACGCCAGTCCGAGATTGACCGCAGGCACGCAGAACACGACTATCGGATCAACGTGACGGCTGAACTCGAGATCGAACTGCCGCACAACAAGATTGACGCCTTGCGTGAGCAAGAAATCCTGTAGCTACCGAACATCATTCAGCGCCTGTCCGCGCACCTTGCGCCCGACCTCGTAGCGGCTATCGAAGCTGAAGCGGTGCCGGGTAAGACCTAGGTGACCTTGCTTGTCGCTGGACCCGTCAAATTGAACCGCGCTAGCTGACCAGCGTATCGCTGCCTCTACCGGTTTGGTGCAATCCTTGCGACATAACAGTGACCGTTAGTCAAAAGGCGCGACTTCCGCTACAGCTCATGGGCGGCGGTTTTGTTCAGTCTGGGATTGTCCGGTTTACGGGCCTAATCTCGGAAATTGCTCTCCCTTTCCGGCGGGCGATTGGCTCGCGGATCGAGCAGAACCGGTCATCGTCGTCCTCTCGCATCTCACACCGCTCCTACAGCATACGCTGTGTCGCCGCCTGGCCAATGTCCGTCATAGCCCTGGTAAGGACCCAATTCCGCATCGCAATGAAATGACGCGGTGGGTCAAAGCCACCTCCCGTTCATGACGCGCCAGTAGCAAAATCGGCGACGTAGAACAGGCGGAGGGCGCATCATTGCCCCGGAGCTTGATTAAGCGCAAAGAGCTGAGGCGACTTGGGGCTAAGCTTTCTAAGCCTCTCCATCGGTCACCTTGTGGATCGCAGCAATGATTATTGAGCGCTTAAGCCAAGAGCATCGCAATATTGAGAAGCTGCTCGCCATCCTTGAGCGGGAACTTCAGGTTTTCGACCGGGGCGACCGCCCCGACTATAAGGTTATTGGCGCGGTCATTAGCTACTTCGAACTTTACCCGGAGGTTTACCACCACCCTCAGGAAGACCTGGTCTTCGCTAAGCTGAAAATTCGCGATCCCGGTGCGGCTGCGAAGGTCGGTGATCTCGCTTGCGAACACCAAAGAGGGGCCGAACGTTTGCGCCGCGTCGCTCATGCGGTCGACAGTGTTCTCGCGGATCGCGAACTCCTTCGGCAAGAAGTGCATGCCACCGTTCGTGATTTCACCGAGTACGAGCGGCGCCACATCATGATGGAAGATCGCGATTTCTTTCCTGCCGCCCTAAAGGCTCTCGAGCCTCAAGATTGGACGGAGATCGCTTCGGCTATGACCAATCCTGAGGATCCGCTGTTCAGCGAGGCAGCCGAAGAGACGTTCGACGCGCTACGCGAGCGCGTCTTGCAGTTGGAACAAGAAGCCGAAGCCGAACGACATTAGTCGAGCTCATCCGCATTGCGCTGATCGGACTGGATTGTCCGAAAGTGGGCAGAAGCGTCGTTCTGGTCGCCGCTAGTAACTTCCGGTGTGCCACGAACGAACGATTGGGCGGGGCCGCCCGCCCATGAACGTGGGGTTGGATCTTGGGGCGGTCCAATCGCGTACCGCCCAATTTTCAAGTGTCCTACCTAGTTGATATAAAAGGTAGCAGGAGAAGCCAATAATGACTGACGATCAAGTCAATCTCGTCGTTCAGCACCTTTGCGAGCAATTGCACTTGGCGCTCCGATTGAAAGGACAGCGAGGCACATCCACCAAACGCCAAGGATATTGGATTTGATCCCGCCTCTGTAAGAACTGTATTGCTGACCGGGTTGCGTTCGGCGGGTGTCACGATCAACCACGAGGCAGCCGGGGCGGGCGAAGAGCCGCCGTGGTCCTAAACGCAAAACGCGAGACAGAAGCTCCCGCCAATGTCTCAGTTGGGTCGATTGTGTTGCAAAAGTCGAAAATTGAACAACCCTAGAAATCTCGCCGAAGTCGATTTCTGGACCTCTCCGCAGCTGCATTGCCTTTGAACGCCACTACGAAGGTTCGGGGTCGACTTTGGATGAAGCCATACGGTCCCTCACATCGTCGCGCGTAAGAAGCGTCAGCGGCCCTAAGAATTTTCGTTCACCACCCCAAAAAGACTTTTGCAACAATATCGGCCCATCTCAGACCTCTGCACCGCTCCGACCGTTGTCTGCTTCTGAGAGATAAGCTGACGGTCCGCGAGCTGGTCGCCACTTCGCATTTTGACCCAACTCGGACATCAGGTGGCTGAATACAGGCGGATGTAGCGCGCGACACCGTCGTCCGTTGAAGCGGATTGACCGAGGAGCCTCCTCATCCGCAATTTGACAGCATCTCCTGGAGTATTGTCTCGACCGAGTGCGGCGAAATCCCAAGTTCACCAAATCCGGGCATCTCCGGCGATGACACGGTGTCGATTTGCATCAGTTCCACTTGATTGCGCGTGAGGAGCGGACTCGGCAACATTTCGGACGCCCACGCAAGTGCATGCCAAACGGCAAGCGGGATTGGAATCAGTCGGGGCGCAAGTCCAGCCTGATGCGCAACGGCTCTGAGAAACTCCTCGTAAGTGTAGACGCGAGGACCGCCGAACTCGAAGATCTTTGAAGGCGTCTCTGCTCGCTGCATGACCCGGGCAATCGCCTCCGCCACATCTTCCACATAGGCCGGCTGCAATCTGGTCACGCCGCGGCCGAACATCGGATAGACTGGAAGCTGGCGGAGGAGCTTGAGGATGGTCGTGAGAAATGCGTCATCCGGTCCGAACATCACGGCCGGGCGGATGAAAAGTGCCTCGATGAACGCGGCCCGGACCGCCAGGTCGCCTTCGCCGCGCTTTCGGATGTACCGTGATTGCGAAGCGGCATCGGCGCCGATTCCTGAGATGTGAATGAGCCGATCGACTCCAGTACGGTGCGCTTGAGCCGCTACCCGTTGGGCGGACTCGACGTGAACGGAATGAAAAGTCTCCTGTCCGTGCTCGACGTAAAGGCTAACCGCATTTACAACGCCGTAGGCGCCGGCAAGCGCATCCGCGACTGATCGCTCGTCGTGAATGTTGGCCCCTACGGATTGAAGTTTCGGATCATCACGACCAAACAGCCTGTGCCCCTGATCCGGATGCCTTGACGCGATCCGAACGGGAAATCCGCGAGAGCGCAGATGCCGAACGATGCGGCGGCCGAGAAAGCCGGTTCCGCCGAACACGGTGACGGTGCGACCGTTCGTTGCCATCCCTTGATTTTCTCGGTGCTCAGAGACACCGTAGCATAGCCCCAGCCGAAGCTGATGTCAGGGTGATGGCCTTTCTGTCTCAGCGAGTCCCTCAGCTTCCTCAACAAAGTCGCTATTGATTCTTTGCAGGCGCGCTCGGAAGCACGGCTGCCACACCTTCCGGATTGATGTTGAAGGCCAGGAATATCAACGGCTCGTTGCCTGGGTTTCCCCATTGGTGCACGAGGGCGTACGGTTCATAGATCAAGGAACCCGGTCCCCTTGCTTCCGTCTTGCCGTCGACCGTGTTGGCCCCGGTGCCGGAGATGATGAAGTATAGAGCCGCGCCTGACCGATGGTGTGGCGGGTTGGAAGGCATCCCCGCCGGAAACGTGATTCGCGTGAGATTGAGATCATAACCGCCTGGCTTCAGGTCGGGGATCGGATCCGCTGTACGATATAACTCTCTCACGGCGGTAGGGGCCGTTTGGGCAGACCGGTCCAGGTCACCGGCGGGCGCGAGCAAGAAGTGGAGGAAAATAGATGGCCCGTTGCCGCCAGCCCTTAGCGCAGCGGTCTTTCCGCGGGCGATGAACAGCCCCTCTCCAGCGTTGAGCCTTTTGGCCCCGCCATCGAGCGCGACCTGGGTCGAACCTGACATCTGGTAGAGGATGCCGTTGGCTGCCGAGATGCCGCTCATCTCGTCCGGGTGAAGGGTGACGGTCACCGCTTTGAAATAGAGCGGCACGTCCGTGACGGTCGGCAGTTTGGTTGCGGCGATCACCGTTCGTGTGATTGCCGGTGGAGCCGGGGTGGTTTGCGCGGTCCCGGAGGCGGGAAGCGCCATCGCGCCGAGCAACAGTAGTCCGGTTGTCCTGAACTGCATGAATGCCTCCCAGGTTCAGCGGATAATCGGAGCACCATACGCTCTCCCAGCGCCTCTTGGAATGGCAGGTCGCTTTGGGCTGCTATTGGACGGAATCCGAGCGCAAAGGCCGAGCGAAACTGAGTTCGTGGCCGTCGGGGTCGATCAGGTGGAAGAAGCGCTCACCCCATTCGGCGTCGCGGGGCGCGGTAGCTGGCTGGAATCCCGCTACGAGCGCACGGTCGTAAAGTGCGTCAACATCGGCAACGTAGAAGATTACCCGCCCCCACCAGGACCAGCGCCGCTCGGCACGTTGGGCGATGAGGTTGAGATAGCTCGTCCCGGCTCGAAAGCTTGTGAATGACGACTCCTCGCCGCCATGCAGGACCTCGAACCCCAGCGCGCGGTAGAACCGGACAGCTCGTCGCATTTCGTGGGTGCCCAGTGTGACCGCACTGATCCCCTCGATCATGGACAGAACTCTCCTGTTTTTTCCCTGCGCCGTTTGTAGTCGATCCTTCTCCCTGCGAAAAGCAGGGACCCCGCTGAATGGCGAGCCGGTGCGAGGCGGCCGCGTCCGCTTTCGCGATTTTGAGCCTGCCGTGTGTGGTAAGCTAGGGCGTGGATAAATCACCCCAAAGTCGCACCCCGCGAAAGGTGCAGAGTATGAAGAGCGATAAAAACGTTATCGAATACCTCAACAAAGCGCTGCGCCACGAGCTCACCGCGGTGAACCAGTACTGGCTGCATTACCGGTTGCTCGACAATTGGGGCTACAAGGCGATCGCCAAGACATGGCGCAAGGAATCCATTGAAGAGATGCAGCATGCTGACAAGCTCATCGAACGCATTATCTTTCTCGATGGATTTCCCAATATGCAGACGCTGGAGTCCCTTCATATAGGGAAAACCGTGAAGGCGGTGCTCGATAGCGACTTGAAGGCTGAGTTGTCAGCGCACTCCCTCTACGCTGAAGCCGCGACCCATTGCCATTCGGTCAAAGATTACTGGACAGAAGCCTGTTTGAGACCCTGATGCACGATGAGGAAGAGCATATCGACTTTCTGGAAACCCAGATCGATCTCGTCACGAAGATCGGCCCCGAGCTCTATGCCCAATATCATATCGGAGAACTTGGCGAAGGCTGAGGTGTTGAGGTCGATACGTGCGAGCAGCCAAGCCAGACTCGGCCAACCATCGATAGCTCTCGCGAGCCAGATGAGGAATGTCCATTGTTGGCCCGTCTCGGACCTCCGCATCGTGCCGACCGTCGTCTGCTGCTGAGAAATAAGCTTACGGGCCGCGAGATGGCCGCCACTTCGCATTTTGACCCTGCGACGGGAAGCACGGCGCGTCATGGATGAGTTGCAACAATCCGTCTAGGTCGATTACCTCCGGCTGGCATTTACCCTAACACGGCAGGGCGAATTCAGTTCGACTTGAGAGCAGGGCCGGATCATCGAAATCATAGACGATCAGGCCCTTCGCAGGATTGTCCGTCACACTGTCGTCGAAAGGACGAGCCCGGACTTGGGTCAACTCGACGACAAACCAGCCTCGACCTCGGCGTTCAGAAGAGTGGACATAATTTTCTGTCCCACTGGCGACGCGAGGCAGCCGGCGGACAGAACCACTACGCCATTGCACGACGGAGCGTTTGCGCCGTTCTGAACCCAGCTCTCAAACCCCATCCACGAGCTGAAGCCCGGTACGCCGCCATCTTTCGACAGGACACGTCCCGCGGCGCCGGCGATATTCGGAAAGAACCATCCAATTCCGACCGTGGGGCCCTGCGCCTGCGCGCTGCAGGTGCCCATCGTACCGCATTTGCCGCGGGCCGAGCCGGTCTGCTGCTGCGTCTGCAGGATGGCGAATTCCGTTGGTGAAGGCTGCAGTTGGCCCATGTTGTAGAGCAGCCATTGAAGCATGTCCGAGGCGCTACTCACGATTGATCCGCTCCCGAACTCCATCGGTGGGCACGGCAGATAGCTCTGGTTTACGGTGAAAGCCGTCGTCCCGTCATATCCACACGCCATGCTGGGAACTTGGCTCGTATTGAACAACGCGGTGTTGCCCATGCCCAGATCCGCGCACAGCTCCGCGAGTTGCCCGTTGTACGCATTATAGACGTCGACGTAGGGGTTCTGCGGGTTGAGGCCGACGATAGCCAGGAGGGACCAGGCAAGGTTTGAATACGTGTAGCACTGGCCCGCCGGGCAGATCCAAGCCGAGTTCTGTCCACTGTTGAACCAATCGACGAGCTCGGCGAAGGTCTGCAAGTTACTGGCCGGGCAGAATTGTCCACGCGGATCGGGAGGCTCGCCATTGTCCTGCGGAAACCCCGAAGCATAAGTGACGATGTCGGCAACCGGAATCCCGCTGATTACTGCTGGCAGGGAAATCGAGGGCATGCAGGACCCAACCGTATTTCCATCATATGTGCCTTGAAGACTGTAAAAAATTCTGGATGTGAAAACTTTTGAAATGGATCCGATTTCGAACAGAGTATTTGGCAGGTTCGCAGCGCTCACGAATTTATGGCTTGAGTCCCAAACCTCAATCTTAGAGGGAGAGAAGAACTTTGCGGAGGGAACGCCGGAGCCGTCAAAATCCGTGAAGACGTATACTGCCATCGCCATGTAATCGCTGACAGCAGCGTCTATGATGCTTTGGATCGCCGAGCTTGGGTCCGATAAAGCCATGAGCGCCTCTCCCCATTACACGCTGGATCGCAAGCAAACTTTAGCGCCTTTCGTTTCGGTTGTCTTTATTATAATAGAACCGTAGAGGTTGATTATAAATGCGTGGTGAAGAGCGTCCTAAGTCCCGTGTCGGCGCTATGTCTGGGTTTGGCCGCCCTTAGCGACATATTGCACCGCCACACGACCTCGGTCGCTACTGGTGGCATAGCGGAAGTTGGCGGGCAGCCGCCATTCGAAAGGGCGACGCTCGCGACCCAGGGCGGGCCGAGGGCTACCGATCTCAATGGTCGTTTAGCTTAGCGGCAGCCTTGGCGAAAAGTGATAGGATCAATATCGCTTGGGGCGGGATTTATCGGACGGTGGTGACGCATCTGAGGAGGTTTCAAATGTACAGTCGCATCTTGGGTCTCACGACATCTGTTCTCATTCTGGCGTACGGCACCGTTGGTGCCTTTGCACAGAACCAAATGACACCCCAACCAGATCAGCAACAAATGCAATCGCATCCCATGGGCGAGGAAGGCGCGGGCACGATGGGCCACGGAGGCATGATGGGCCATATGATGGAGCACAGCATGATGGGTGGAGGCCGGATGGGACCACCCTTTATGATGCGTATGATGTTCGCCCTCATGGACGCCGACGGCGATGGGACCATCTCACTGGCGGAGTTTCAGGCAGCTCACGAACGAATTTTCAAGGCAATGGACAGCAATAAAGACGGCAAGGTTACAATGGAGGAGATGCAAGCGTTCATCCACGGGACTAGGTGATCGGTTTCCGCGCAACCTGACGAGCAAGCAGAACAGCTACCTCGTGTACGCTACTCGCCCAACGAATAGCCCGAACTGCCCACGACAAGCGGATGTTCGCCGGCTTGCGAAAGGCCGGCATGCCCGAGTTGTGACTAGGCGGCCCACCTTCCATGTCGCCTGCTGGCCCATCGCTTCACTCAGTGCGGTGCAGCGACACTTCCGGAGTTTGGGGTAGACCGGAAGTGGCTGGCAGATGGCCGAACCGACGCGATTGACCCAACTGAGACATTTGGCCCATCAAAGAGCTATGCTCACATTCCCCGAAAAAGGCGGGCGATCTTTCCTTGGTCGGTATGGCTAGGTATTGGCGTCTCGCACGTTACTGGAGGGTGAAGTGAAAGCTCAAACTGAAGCGCATGGATACGTGATGGGCGTAGCCGAGGGCGAACATCTCATTCACTACCGTAATCCTGGCAGTATCATCATTAAGGTTGATCCCATCAAAGGCTCCAAGAATTTGGCCTGCGGCACTCAGGAGGTGCCGATGGGGGCTGGCATTCCGATCCACATACACTTTGACTCGGACGAAGCTTTCTACGTTTTAGGCGGAAGCGGAACATTTATACTCAACGACGTGCGTCATCCCTTCGAGAAGGGTTCGACGATATTCATCCCGAAAAACTCGTGGCACGGGTTCGCGAACCCGGACAGTGAGCTGCTGCTCCTTTGGATCGTCACGCCCACCGGCTTGGATGCGTTCTTCCGCGAAACCTGCAATCGACCCGGCGAGCCGCGAAGGGAATTGACGCGGGAGCAAATCAACGCGATCAGTCTCAAATATGGTACAAAATACCAGTAGGCTCGACTCGATCATTTTCCCAAAAGAGCTAACACGCTCGGCCGTTTCTGCTCTAACGATGATCCCATTGGAGCGGCCCGGACGCCGTCCGTAAACCGGTGCCGGGCCTGACCAACCTCACGGGGGAAGACTCCGCGCAGGGGCTAGCTGGATTATGCTCCAGCTTCGAAATAGAAAAAAGGTGAGCGCTTCGGCCCCACGCTCGTCCCCGTTTACACTCGACGACACTTCCTCTGTTGGCCCGCTGCTGAACTTCACGCGAACCATGGCCGCGTCCGCTATCCGGTGTGTAGACCGGACCGGC
This sequence comes from Bradyrhizobium sp. McL0616, assembly GCF_049993385.1. Classification (NCBI taxonomy): domain Bacteria; kingdom Pseudomonadati; phylum Pseudomonadota; class Alphaproteobacteria; order Hyphomicrobiales; family Nitrobacteraceae; genus Bradyrhizobium; species Bradyrhizobium sp. McL0616. Next base: position 6,706,138 of record NZ_CP188255.1, on the reverse strand, counting down.
CCTGAAGCAGCGTTGAAGTCGCAGTTTGACCCTCAACAGACATTTACATCTGTTCCGAGTCCTGTCGATCCCACGGGATGATGACGCGTTTGCGCCGCTGGGGAATAGTCCCGAAGGCTACGAAGCGAATTGACTAGCTATTGGTGCGAATTGCGCGCCTAATCATTGCTGGGGCGCCGCAAATGGTTTCGACCGATCACTTCCGACACGAACTACGAGCCCAGTTGGCTCGTGCGGCCACAGGCGGTCTGATAGACCTTCTGGTCAACTCGGCGGAACTCTGTCGCTCTATCGTCAATGGTGGTTCCGGGACGACTTCCTGCTGCGACGCCATGGAAGCAGAATTTATGACGGGCGATACGTTGCTTCTCGAGCGAGCCAATGGTGCGGGGATGACGGTCCGTTATCTTCTACCTCGAACCGTCGGCATCCAGATCTACCCCTCGCCAAAATCAAATTAGGCCACTGCCGTTTTTAAACTAGGCCCCTAGGGGTCATGTCAAAACAGGCCAGCGCGGAACGGTGAGGCCATCTCAAGGTAAGCAATTATGCTCGGGCCCAACAGCAAAGATGTGCAATTTGTGCGACCATCGGGATTGCTCTGTCTGGCGCTAACTCAACGCCACCAAGCAACATTTCGACTTGGGGCGTTGTGAGCGTGGCTTTGTGAGCGTGGCCACCTAGCTACTAGCGAGTTGCTTCGCAGATATTCGGCTTTATCGCCAATGTCACCTTGTGGCCCATCGCTTCCGTTGACGCGATGAAGCGACATGTCGGCTTGTAGAGGCAGACCCGAAGTTTGCCGCCGGGGGCCAAACCGACGCGAATGACCCGGAAGTCGACGGCTTTCAGCAGTGCTAAGTATCGCGCCGGAAGGAGCCCGGCTTGCGTCCCCCTCAAATCAGTCGTTCCGGTTCCTGAGATGTGGATTGTCGTGCAAGACCACGTTCAGCAGAGAGTTATGGACCTCCAACTTTCCGTTGTACTGGATAAACCCCAGCTTGCGGAACTTGTTCATGAAGGTGCTCACCCGCGACCTCGTGGTACCGACCATCTCTGCGAGCGTCTCTTGGCTTATCTTCGCTATGACAGGCATCGGCTTGCCCTCCTTGCCAAAGTTCGCCATCAGAAGGAGCAATCTTGCAAGACGCTTCTCGCTCGAATTGAAGAGTTGGTCTACCAGGTCCTCCTCGACGCGGGCGTTCCTCGCCAACAAGAACGACATGAACATCTCGGAGAACTTCGGTTCGGTCTGCAGGATTCTCACCATTGCAGCCTTATCGAGCCGCAAGATGACGCTCTCTGTAATCGCCGATACCGATGCCAACCGCAGCGGCTGGCCGGTCAAGCAGCCTTCGCCAAAGAAGTCCCCATTCCCTTGAAGGGCGACGACCGCCTCCTTGCCCTCGTCCGATACGACATAAACCTTGACCCTGCCCCTTTGGATGAAGAAGACCGAATCCGCGGGGTCGCCCTGCGAAAAGACCTTCTGATCCTTGGGGTACGTCGCCACGGTCCTTCCGCCGTCAACCGTGTTGAGGAAGACCTTTACGTTGAATGGTTGCTTCTTCGCCTTAGCCACGACGCATAGCACCTCCTGCTCGGTGAACTGATATTCTAACGCGGGCCGTACGCCGGGGAAATCCCTGATTCAGTCGACAGCCATCCGGTCCTGACAAGACGCTTCGACAAGCCAGACCGCCACGGGCTCGACCGCAAGAAAATCAACCGGGGTGTTCAATAAAGAACATCCTGCGCGACCCTTCTGTGCCCTAATGCTGCACGCATTTCATCACCTGAACATTCTCGCGATAGGGGCCCGGCCGGTCGCCGGGCTTTTTCGTTGGCGGCGGGTTGCCGGTCAGGAGACGCCAGCTTACCGAGCGGTCCGAGGGGGATGGACGCTGTTCCGAGAATGGCAGGGACCCGGACAAATCCTCTTCGGGTCCCGCCTCTTACTTTGCGGAATTGAGGCGTTAGACCCACAAGGGCCTAACGACGACATGCCAGATCGAGGCCACCCATGTGCGATCAGTGCGACAAACTCGAAGAGAAGATCTCGCACTATCGCTTATTTCTGAATCAGCGGTTCGATCCGCTCACCGAGGAGCGGATAAGGGCGCTGATCGCCGATTTGGAGAGGCAGAAAGAGACGATGCACTCTTGGGCGACTTTGCTCTCCTTGCCGGAACAAGGTTCCTAAGGCCGCGCATCCGACAGCCTTCTTCCTGCCAAGCGAAGCCTTGTATGTCGCCTGTTGGCCCTGAGCAGTCCAAGACCAGCTAGCCCACTAATGTCTGGTGTCCCGCGCAAAGCGGACTCCAACGCTGACAATTGGCCCCTTCGGGCCACGGTAACCACCCCGGCGCGGCGTCGGATACACCATCGCCACCGCCATCGCCCGCCTGGTTACCAGGGCGAGCCTTCACCGCCGTCAGGGTGATGAAGCTGTACCCGCTGGCAAAGAAGGTCGGCGACCGAAAATCGGCCAAAGCGGCTCGCCGGAGCATCGCGACCGGAGTATGATCCACCATTGCAACAAAGCATGGGAGAGACCATGCGAAGGCGGGAACTTGTCCGAGTTGTGATAGGTAGTGTACTCGCGTGGCCGTGGCTGCTGCACGCCCAGCAATCGTCACGCGCAATGCGTCATATCGGCGTGCTCGTACCCCTCAGCGAGGGCGATCACCGCGGTCTGGCAGGTATTGCGGGACTACGTGATGGATTGCGGCAATTGGGATGGATCGATGGCCGCAACCTCAGCATTGACATTCACTGGTCGAACGGCGGCAGCGCCGAGGTACAGAGAGCGGCAACTGACCTAGTGGCGCTTAGGCCCGACGTGCTCGTCGCTGTTAGCGCCACAGCCACGGGGCCAATGCTACAAGCAACCCACACATTACCCATTGTCTTTGTGAACGTCGCTGATCCAGTCGGGGCTGGATTTGTCGAACGCCTGGCCCGGCCGGGCGGCAATGCCACCGGGTTCACTTCGTTTGACTACGGTGTGGTCGGTAAATGGCTTGACCTTCTCAAGCAAACCGTCCCGGCCTTGAGGCGAGTGGTGGTGGTGCGAGATTCCACTATCGCGACGGGCATAGGTCAGCTCGGCGCTATTCAATCTATCGCGACCTCCCTCGGCATCGGATTAACCCCGGTTGGTGTGGAAGATGCGAGCGAGATTGAAGGGGTCATCAGCTCACTCGCTCGGAACGAAGACGCTGGTCTCATCGTGACGGGGAGCGCATCGGCGCTCGCGCGACGCAAGCTGTTCGTAGAATTAGCTGGCAAGTACAAGCTTCCGGCAATCTATTTCGAGCGCGCGTTCGCGGCTGAGGGCGGGCTGATGTCCTACGGCTCCGAATTTGGTGACAACTATCGTCGCGCGGCAGCGTATGTGGATCGCATCCTCAAGGGCGAGAAACCCGCCGACCTTCCGGTGCAGACGCCGACGAAGTACCACTTCGTTCTCAACCTCAAGACCGCGAAGCAGCTAGAACTCACCGTGCCTGCTTCAGTGCTCGCGATAGCGGACGAGGTCATTGAGTAGAGGAGACTGAGCTGCGGCTGTGCCGGCAGCATCTGCAATTGGCCCATCTTCACTTGGAGCCATGCAGCGGCATGTCCGGATTTAGAAGTAGACCAGAAGTGACTGGCAGCGGGCCAAATCGACGCATTACAAAGAATTAAGTCCTCCGACAGGAGGCGGAAAGAATCGATCTTCTAAGATGGCCTCCGTAGGGGGAGATCGAGGCATCGCCATGCGCCACGGCTCCGTCTTGCACGTTGTTACCACGGTCGGTCTTTTCCTGGGATCCAGCCTCATCTCAGATGCATCCGCCGCGGCCGCCGACCACGCTTTGACTGTCTCCGTCGATGATTTCATTTATCTCGACACGTCGAACGAGCCCACCGATCAGACGGCCACGCATGAAAAGCGATTGCAGGCTTTCATGACCGCGCTGCGGGACGACGTCACGGCAGACCGCCGTTTTGAGCTTGTGCCGTCCTCATGCGCATCAAATTGTCCGACCGACGGACCGGCGTTGCGCGACCGGCTGCGCGCGGCGTCACAGGCGGGTACGCAGGTCCTGATCATCGGCACCGTTCACAAGGTGAGCACGCTGGTGCAGGTAGCGGGGACTGCTGCCATCGATGCAACATCCCAGCGCGTCCTGTTCCGGAAGTACTTCCAGTTCCGCGGCGACAATGATGAGGCATGGCAGCGGGCGGAGCGCTTTGTATCGGAGGAGGTCCGAGACCGGCTGCTTGAAAGCAGATTCCATCAATAGGCTGCGCGCACGAATGTGCATGGCCTCGTGAGTCCGGTTGTGGCCCGTCGCGGACCTGCGCATCGTGTCGGCCGACGTCTGCTTCTGAGAGATAAGCTGACGGGCCGCGAGCTGGTCGCCACTTCGCGTTTTGACTCGTTGCGGAAGTTGCCGCTTCGAAGGGACCGCTTTTCTCAGCACAAGGCGAGTGCTCCATCAGGCCATTCCCGCTTCAAGAAGTGGTGATGACCGGCCGAAACGTCTGTTTTCTTTTTCTTCAGTTCCTACCTCCCTCAAGTCACCGAAGGGCACAGTAATGACGAATACGGCGCTTGTGGTCGGAGCCAGCGGCATCGTCGGGAGTAATTTCGCCCGCCACCTCCGCGCTCACGGCTGGCAGGTGCTTGGGCTCGCAAGGCGCCCGCCTGCCGATATCGAGGGCGTCCGTGCCGTCGCCGCCGACCTCCAGGATCCGGCCTCGCTTCGCACAGCTCTGGCTGGCCTTTGTCCCACCCACGTGTTTCTCGCCACATGGTTGCGCCAGCTGACCGAGTCGGAAAATGTCCGCGTTAACGCCGCGATGGTGCGCAATGTGCTGCAGGCACTCTCTGGCGCGCGTTCGGTCTCGCATGTGGCGTTGGTCACGGGACTCAAACATTATCTCGGGCCGTTCGAGTCCTACGGCAAAGGCAAGTTGCCCGCGACGCCATTCCGCGAGGTGCAGCCTCGGCTCGATATCGAGAATTTCTACTACGCGCAGGAGGACGAGCTGTTCGTCGCGGCCACGCGCGACGGCTTTAGCTGGAGCGTTCACCGCCCGCATACGATCATCGGCTATGCGATCGGAAACACCATGAACATGGGAACGACGCTTGGAGCCTACGCCACGATCTGCCGGGAGACGGGGCGACCATTTCTATTTCCAGGCTCCTGGACGCAGTGGAACAGTTTGACGGATATGACGGATGCGAGATTGCTGGCGCGACACCTGGAGTGGGCCGCGACGACAGAAGCTGCACGAAACCAGGCGTTCAACGTCGTGAATGGCGATGTCTTCCGATGGAGCTGGATGTGGACGCGGCTCGCCAATTGGTTCGGATTGCAGCCTGCGCCTTTTCCAAGTGAAGTCACGCCGCTGGAGCATCAGCTTGCGGATGCAGCCTCGCTCTGGGCCGACATCGCTCGCAAGCATGATCTGGTGGAAGGAGACCTCAGCGTCCTCGCGTCTGCATGGCACACCGATGCCGATCTTGGCCGCCCGATCGAAGTCGTGACCGATATGAGCAAGAGCCGCAAGCTCGGCTTTCTCGATTATCAGGCAACGGACGACAGTTTTTTCGATCTCTTCGGCCGCTTGCGCATGGCGCGCATCATTCCCTGAACGTTCGGCCGCGGCGAGACGTGAAGGATGAACAGAGGCCGGTTCCCGATTTTCGAGAACAAGCGAGGTCCGCTCCTGGCCCGAATGCGAAGTGGCGACACCTCTCATTGAGGTCAGCTTAGTGGGGCGGAGCGGATTCGATTTGCTCACTCCGAGTTCTTCGCATTTTGACCCTTAGCCGACCAATCGCGGCATGTTCGAAGCGGCAGCTTTTGACCCAATATCGACATTTCCACCTTGCTGAGGCATGCGGTGTCCCGGGTAGAGCGCCCACGGTTAGCAAGCCGCGCAGGTGATCCGCACCCGCCGAAATCCGGCGGCGATCTGTTTATTTTCGGCCTTGGCACCCGTGAAGCATCAGACAGCTCTGTTGCTCGACCGTCTTGGTCGGCACGAACCGCATGTTGGGTCTCGCGACCGCCTCGCAAATCGCCTCCCCGTCCGTGGCATCGTTCTTTTGCCGCTTGACGTAGGGCTTCACATAGGCCGGAGGCATCAATCGTACCGTATGCCCGAGCGCCTGCAGTTCGCGGGACCAATGGTGCGACGACGCGCAAGCCTCGATCCCCACCAGGCATGGTGGCAGTTTTTGGAAAAATGCCAGGACCTGCCCGCGCTTCAACTGCCGGCGCAGGACCACTTGGCTGGCCGCATCAACGCCGTGCACTTGAAAGACCGACTTCGCGATATCCAGTCCAATCGTCGAAATTGACTGCATAGCTAGCTCCTCCGAATCGTGGGAGCCTCAAACGGCGCCCACTCCTTGGCACTCTCGTGCCGGTGGAGGAGCCGTCCACAGCATCACGAGCGGACGCCCATTTCCCCCTCACTCCTCATCCAGGCCGAAGTCAAATGTTTGCGCTGGCATGCCCTTGTGCACAGTGGCGAATTGATCGAGCGGTAGAGTCAACGCAACCGTCGAAGAGTTCAGATCGGTAAGTTCGAGCTCTAAATTCTTGCCCGATTCTAGCTCCGCTATCAGGCTCGTCCCCACGGGGCCGGCCGCGATGCAGATGTTGGTAAGACACCAATTGAACGGGATTTGGGTTGGCTGCTTCTGATCTATCGTTACCTTGACTCCATGCTGCAGGTTCGCTCCTTGTGGGACGAACAGTTGCAGGCGGGCGGGACCATCGGCGCGTTGAATCAGATCGACGCGCGCCACTACCTGATCGAGATCATCGGTTCCGGTAGATGTGGTCCGACAGATCGTCGTCCCATCGGACGAGTCAAAGCAAAGCTTTCGCCAAGGCGAGTATTGAATTCTCTGAGGGATGCGCACCCGCGGAGGCTTGACTTGAAGCATCTCGGCAGAAGCGCTGACGTTTGCTCGCTGTTCGGCGCTGCTGGTTGCTGAATGCTTCTCAAGAAACTGGCTTACCAGCGGAGACCAGATCGGCACCGCATCAGGTGAATCGATCATGAAATGGCCGTCGCTTCCGAACGCTGGAAGCATGCGATACTCCGCATTTCCTCCCGCCGTTACGAAAGCGTCGTGCATCTTCTTTGTCAGCTCTGGCCCAAAATAGGTGTCGTTCTCCGCGTATATCCACAGCATCGGCACTCGCGCAGTCCGACCGAATTCGCCTGTAGCGGCGACGAGCTTGTCGGGAGCACAATTGTTGTTAGGCTTGCCGTCTACTCTTCCTCCGCGGCCCGCCGCGAAGGTCACGATGGCCTGAACTGATGATGGGTTGAGGCTCGCAAGAGCGATCGATCCCCATCCGCCGCCGGACTGCCCCACGACAACGACCTTGCCGGGCTGAACGATCTTCTTCTTGCTCATGTAGTCGATGACCCACTCATTCAGAGTGGCGATGGCGAGGCCGGGGCCACGAAAGTTCGGGTTGTCGCAGCTGCCCACGTGCGCAAACACAGCTCCAAAGAGCCCTTGATCTTTGTCATCAAGGCTGCTCGCTCCATATCTAACAGGGAAATGACTACATAACCCTGCTTCGCGAACCACTCTGCGGCGGCCCGATATTCGATGAGCGGAAACATTGTTCGCTCTTGGGTACCCAGCGAAATTCCATGGTTCATAATAACAAGGGGGAACGGTCCGTCGCCGACTGGCCTTACCACGACAGCAAGCACCGGTAGTGGAAAGGGTAGCGCCCAGATTTCCTCTTGGATTTTTTGCGACGCAGCAACGTCTTCCGCAACAGCCGGGGAATGGACGGGCAGACATGCCAGCAAGATCAGAAGGACCAGAAGGCGCTTCGGCATCTTCTTACTCCGTTCTTAGGAAGCAACGCTGCAGATACCATTGGAAGCTAAGTAGCCGAGACTAAAGCCCTTTGACATAGATCAAGCGCCGAAGTGCAGCGGAGCCAAAGATAGTCGCGTTGATAGACCGCTTTTGGGTCACAACCGGAAACCACCGTCTTTTTGGAGCATTTCCTCTACTCCTAAACGCGGTCGTCGGTTGGCACGCTCGACACGTCCCTTGACGGCCACTGCCGCACATCACCCAACGGGTTTAGGGGATATTGTTACCGGGCACCTGCCAAACTCGATATCGGCTTGGCGTGCGCTACGAAGGCCAGGCCAGGGTAGATGCCTCCCCGCTGAAAAGCGCCCTATGCCACAACAGGAAGCCAACAATGTCATCGACAAATTTGAAAATCGTAATCGTTGTCGCCTCGGGCTTGCTGTTGCTGGGATCGTCTCTCGCAACGGCGCGGCAAAACGGCGTTGCGAAGACGTGCGCAGGTCAGGTCGAGATCCTGTGTCCAGAGCAAGCGGGGCGGGGTCGCCTCCAGGAATGCATAAAGTCGCGCCAGACGGAGCTTTCCGGCGCCTGTCGAGCGGAGGTGGAGCTAGTTGTCACCATCGTTGGGGCTTGTGCGGACGACCGCAAGAAGCTGTGTGCGAACGCGAAGTCGAGTGGCAGTGGAATCCGGGAATGTATGAAATCGCACATGGGCGATCTCGGGGATGTGTGCAAGGCGGCGTTGGCGAAAGCTGAGACCGGCAATAAATGATCGCGGAAACTTCCGATCTTTCGGCAGTTAATTACCTACCGATACCGGGAGTCGGGTTGGGGTCAAAAACGGAAGTCGCTACAGACTCGGATTACTTCCGCTTTGCCCTCAACGACAGACATTGGGCGGTACGCTCAAGCTTCGGGAGCGTTGACACAGATCAAGTAATCGTAGGGATAGCTCAGGCACAGCTGCTTCCTCATAGGGAGGAGATTGTTATGAGACAAATCGACCTGAAACGAGCTTTGTTAGTTGCCGCCATTGTCGCGTGTGGAGTTTGCGGTTCAGTTGGATGGTCAAAAAATGACGGCCTCTTACTGTCCGTTGACAGCGCGCAAGCGCGTGTGGGGCGCCCGTTGACCCCCGTGAGTGTTGCTGGCGTCGCACGTCGAACGACACGGCGAGCGGTAGTGGGGGGAGCCGTCGTAGGGGGAGCCGTCGTCGCTAGACCGCGCTGCGGGTATTACCCCTATGGACCTTGCTACTAGGTTTGGCCCTCGCCTTTCATGACCCCGGATAGTACGAGCCCCGCGAAGGCAAGCCTCGCGGGGCTTTTGCTGCGAACTGGAACCGCGATGGATGAGCAGTCTTCACGTGGTCACGCGAAATGGCCTGAACGACTGCTATGGGTGGCGGGTTCAACTGATCGCGGCAACACATTCTGCGAACTTCTCAGCTGGGCTCTGGTAGAGCAAGGTCTTTCGCGGCCTTTCATTGAGTTGCCTTGCGATGGCGCTGAGCTTGGCCTGGCTATGCAAGGACAGATCGGTGCCACGCGGAAGATATTGGCGTAGCAATCTATTGGTGTTTTCGTTTGATCCGCGCTGCCAGGGACAACGAGGGTCACAAAAATAGACCTCTACCTCAGTGGCCAATGTCAGGCGCTGATGGTCGGCAAGCTCCTTGCCTCTGTCCCAGGTCAGCGAGCGGTAAAGTTCGCTAGGCAGTCGCTGCGATTGCTGGATCAGCGCCGAGACAACGCTTTCGGTGTCCTTATTCGCAACCTTGACTAGCATCACATAGCGCGAATGGCGCTCGACAATGTTCCTGGAGCCGCCGATCAGGTCGCCCTCCCAATGGCCTGGGACCGCACGATCTTCAACAGACGGTGGTCGTTCGCTGATGGATACGGCATTCTTGATCTGGCCGAGCCCGTTTCGTTTCAGGCTGGCGTGCCTGGAGCGGCGGATCGTGCGTCGCGCTCTCAGGTGCTCAAGAAGCTCCTTTTTCAGCACGCCGCGCGCCTGAATGAACAGGCTGCGATAGATCGTCTCGTGTGACACCCGCTTTTGGGGCTCCCCCGGTTATGTGCGCTTGAGCCAGCCGGCAATTTGCTGCGGCGACCATTGCCGCCGCAGCCCGATCGATACTGTCCGCCTCAAGAACGGACGGCAAGCCAGCTTGCAAGGCTTGGGGCGCCGCGCCCGATCCCAAGCGGCCTGATCGGACCCCGCAGCCCGGTAGCGGTCCGCTCCTCCATTACGACTGACCTCGCGGCTGATGGTCGATGCAGATCTTCCTAAGTGGCGCGCAATCGACCGTAGCGAGCGGCGCATACTGAGCCGTCGAGAGATCTCCTCCCGTTCAGAAAGACTCAGCGTCTCTTTGGCACGGTGCCGATCCGGTGGACGGATGCCGCCGGTCGGCGAGATCACTGAAAAGACAGAAGAAGACTCCCGGTCAAACCGGCGTCCGATCGAACTCATCGCCTCACCAGCCTGCCAGCGATCCCAGATATCAGACCGTTGAGCTGCCGAGTAAAAAATGCGAGGTCGTCGCTTCATCTCCACACTCCATCTTTGCTAAAAGATTAGAATGTTGCGACAAACCGGTTGAACCCGCCGTCAAATGGCGACGTCAGCCAGCGCCGCCGCGATGTCCGCTCCGGGTCGATATTGTTGCAAAAGTCTTTTTGGGGCGTCGAACAGAAATTCTTAGAACCGCTGATGCGTTTTGCGCGCGGTGACGTGAGGGACCATATCGACTGATCCAAAATCGATCTCGGATCCCCGTAATGGCACTGAAAACCGATGCAGCAGCGGAGAGCCCTCGATACCAACTTTCGCGAGATTTTCACGGCTGTTCGATTTTCGACTTTTGCAACACAATCGGCCCTCAACGGACATCCGTGCGTCCGATGGTTGTGTTGCCAGTGCCCCAGATTTTGGAATAGGGTCTTCCCGGCCCCACGCCCTGCCGTAAGCAGGTGTGAAACTCCCCGCCACGACGGATCACGGGCAGATATTTCCGAGCGCCGTTATGCGCGCCTTTCCGTCGTGAAACCGTGAGAAACAAATCCGCAGCGTTCGGCGCTGGTGCTGCTATTGGCAGTCTAGGTGGCCTTATCGGCCTCGGCGGGGCAGAATTTCGGCTTCCGCTGCTGATTGGTCTGTTCAAATTTCGTGGCCTTGAGGCCGTGATCCTGAACAAGGCGACCAGCTTGATCGTGGTAGCCACCGCGCTCCCGTTCCGTGCTCGCACCGTGCCGTTTGCCGAAATTGGCGGGCATTGGCCGATCATCGTCAACCTGTTGGCTGGCAGCCTTGTTGGCGCATATGCGGGTGCATCCTGGGCGACGCGCCTCAAGTCCGAAACGCTCTACAAGATCATTGCCGTTTTGCTGCTCCTGATCGCTGGCGTGCTGCTGTTCGCGGATGACACCGCAGCAGGAACCGTACCGCTGCTCACCGGCGCGTACCTGATCGTCGCGGGCGTGGCCGCAGGCTTCGTTATCGGCGTCGTGGCGTCGCTGCTGGGTGTTGCCGGGGGGGAGTTTCTAATCCCCACTCTGATCTTGTTGTTCGGTGCCGACGTGAAGCTGGCGGGCAGCCTTTCGCTTGCGGTGAGCCTTCCGACGATGCTCGTAGGCTTCGCGCGCTACAGCCGCGATCAAAGCTTTTCAGTGCTGCGCGCCAATTGGCGGTTCACGCTTGCTATGGCAGCGGGATCAATGGTTGGGACGTTCATCGGCGGCTTGCTTCTGGGCATCGTGCCGACTTCAATTCTGCTGCCGGGACTGGCTGCGATCTTGGTTATTTCAGCGGTGAAGGTTTGGCAACACGAGTAAGATCGCCCCACTTCGCCCCCTTTTCACTTGGAATGCCGCCTGTTGAACCCCAAAATCCATACTCTGCGTTTTGGTCATTGGCCCTTGGTCCAACTGGTTGGTGTCATCGCGACGGTCGTCGGCGCGTGGGCCGTGATCACGAACAAGGATTAGGCCGCCTCAGTCGGCTCCCAATTTTGCCGGTTTCTGATAGCGAAAATATACCCGCCCGCTCGACCATGACGGGTAGGCTATTGGTCGCTTAGTTGTACTTGGTGCCGCGCATGAAAAGCGAAGTGATCTACAGAGCATGCCCTTGGCATGCTCCCCGCCGTCGTCGTCGGGATCGCGCTCTTCATGAAGTAAGGCCGCCTCAATTGGCGGGCCGCTTTTATTCATCCCAAGCAACAACTTCCGCCTCTGGCCCGAAACCGAAGTTTCGACCGCATCAGGTCATGTCTGGTTTCGGAGGCACACCGGACCTATGGCGGACACGGCGTTTCGGCAGAGAATGAAGCAAAAGCGGACGTCGACATAACGCCGAACACCCTCCACTAATCCCTGTTACGTCTAGAAATTTCCCTCCTACTCGAATTATTTTCCCTGTTAATCCGGACAGGGAAATACGCGGGAGGTGGCTGCAGCACAGCGGTTAACAGCTCCGAAACCGCCTCGCAGACCTCCGAAATCGCGAATTTCCCTGTTAAATTCCCTGTTAGCAGGGAATTTGCTTGGAGACGGGTTCGATCAGCACTGCCTCGCCAGCCAGGCAGTCCTGTGTTCGGAGGGCCTCCCCAAGAAACGCGAGAATGGGCCGGAACTCCCGGCTTTTCGCGCCTTCGATTTCGTCTCCGGACTCTCAGTTCGCCGACCTTGGGGCGGAAACCGCGGAAAGTCTCCGGCCTTGTCCGCGAATATTCCCGTTTTGCGGAGACTATCGGCGGAGACTGGTTCGATCACTACTGCCGCCCGACCTGGCCACTCAATGCTGGGCCCACCTTCGAATCCCGGCGACACGGATCGGGAATAGTCCCACCACAACCCGGGAGCGAACTTGGTTCAAAGCATCATCGCGTTAGTCTCGAAGCCCAGAGCGACGCAAGGATGACCAGCCTCGTGGTAGGCCACCTGATCAGACGCCTATGTCAGCGGGCAACGGATGAATTTTTCGACTTCGCCATCGAAAAACACCTGCTCGATGTGATGCCCGGCGCCTTCCACGAGACTGCGCGCCACCATCGGCAGTTCTCGGACTGAGCGCTGCACGTCATCCATCGGGATTGGCTTGTCGCTCTCGGGCACATCGATCCGAGTGACGTTGTTCTTGCCGACCAACAGATAGGCTTGGCCGAGGGCATTGCGGGACTGCGCGCGGGCGGCCGCATTGAATGAGCGCATGAACGCCCAATCCTTGATGCCGCCGTTGCGCACACGCTCGTCCACCGTGAAGGGGTCCGGATCAATCGGAAGAAGCTGTACCGGCTCTACAAGGAGGAGCGTCTGACCGTGCGCAAGCGTGGTGGCCGTAAACGGGCACTGGCACCCGGGCGCCGATATCGATCCCGCAGGATCAGAACCTGCGCTGGTCGCTCGACTTCGTGATGGACACGCTCTCCAGCGGCCGGCGCTTCCGCGTCCTGACCCTGGTCGATGACTTCACCCGGGAGTGCCTCGGCCTGGTCGTCGACACCTCGCTCACCGCCTTGCGTGTGGTGCGCGAACTTGGCCAGATCATTGAAAGCCGCGGCTGTCCCCGCATGATCGTCAGCGACAACGGCACCGAGTTTACTTCAAATGCGATGTTGGCCTGGCAGGAAGAACTCGGGATCGAGTGGCATTACATCGCGCCCGGCAAGCCGATGCAGAACGGCTTTGTCGAAAGCTTCAACGGCCGCCTGCGTGACGAGTGCCTGAACGAGCACCTGTTCGCCAATCTCAACGAGGCCCGCCAGATCATCGAGGAATGGAGGATCGACTACAACACCAACCGACCGCACACGAGCCTCAACGGGCTCACACCGACCGAGTTCGCAACCCGCCCCAACAGGGGCCAAACCCAGAACGGACTCTACTTATAAACGAGGGCAAATTGGGGAGCAGGTCACTTGGCGCTACCGGAAAGTTGTGCCGGAGGATTTTCACGCGCTTGCGGGCTTTAGGCGGTCATCGACACGATCGCCCGGATGGGCGATGATTTACATAGGTAATCCCGGTTGAGGTTCCGGCCCGGCCGATTTTGGCGGAGTAGCGAGGATGTTCGCACCGCTCATCGTAAAGCCTCAAGCAAAGACCGCCGCACAGTCGGGTGACATATCGGCGTTCCGATGCGCGACGGCCTATGGTCACGATCGGGACATCGAACAAGCGCAAACCAGCCGACGTGCGGCTCCGGTCCAGACCGGCCCCTACTTCCCCGACAGCGGGTCGCCCGGCGCGGCGTGGAGCTTCTCCAGGATTCCGCTGTGTCCGCCGGAGCTGGCGGGCGGATCGGAGCAAGCGTCGCCCGTTCCGGCGCGTCGCCTTCCCGGCCCAATCCAGAGAAAGCTGAAAGTCGGCTTCGTAAATGATCCGCTGGAACATGAGGCGGACCGCGTCGCCGACCAAGTGATGCGTATGCCTGACCCTGGGGCCGCGATGACCTCTGCCCAGCCGCAGGTCAGTTGCAAATGCGCTGCCTGTGAGCAGGAAGACGCGCTACACCGGAAAGAAGCTGCGCTGCACGCCGGGGGCGGAGATGCGCCGGCCTTGGTTGAGGACGTGCTGCGCGCGGCCGGTGAATCGCTTGACCCGACCGCGCGCGCCTACTTCGAGCGTCGCTTCGGCCGTGATCTAGGCGACGTACGGGTGAGCGCTGACGCCACGGCGGCACGGTCGGCGGCAGCGGTCGGCGCGCGCGCCTACACGGTGGGGAAACGGATCAGCTTCGCCGCCGGTGAATATGCGCCGGGGACGACTTCCGGCCGACGCCTGCTGGCGCATGAGCTGGCGCATGTCATTCAGCAAAGCGGGGGCGGTCCGGCGGCTCGCCCGGCCATCTTGCGGCGCGCGCCCGACAAATACGTCGGCCTCACCATCGATCAGCTGCGCAAGCTGGTCAGGGAGGGCGACAAGGGTGCTGCCGAGGCGCTCTACGCACGATACGAAGCCATGACTCCTGGTCAGCTTGCAAAGTACGCCAAAGGCTCCGACCAGATTGCCCAGGATGTCTATGCGAAGAAGGTGGTTCCCCCTAAGGCGGCGGCGGGACAGGGCAATTTCTCGAAAGCCGGCGTGCAGGAGACGCTGGCGAAGGATATCACGGCGAATCGTACCGCGACCGGCATCCGTCGCCGCGAGCCCAGCGCCGTCACACCGGATATCGACGTGGAGGGCGGGACTGTCGGAGCGGCACGCACCGACATCCCCGGCCTGGAGAACCGCGTGTTCACCGGCCAGTCGAAGCGCGCTGATGGTCCCGGATACAACCCGGAATCCAGTTTCCCTCCCGCCACGGATGTCCTGGACTTGCCGCATACACACGCTCATGCGGAGCAGCACATCGCGGACCAACTCGAAAAAGCGATCACTGAGGTGCCACGTGAACAGCTCAAGGGCCGCACGGTGTGGATGCTCATCGAGCAGGAGCCCTGCGCTACCTGCGCGCAGGGCGTCGTCAACCTCGATACCGCGGCTGGCGTGCTGAAGAAGCTCAGCCTGAAATACCCGGAGGTCACCTTCGAAATCAAAAGCCTTCAAAGTAGTGGCCTGATCGTCCTCAGGGGAACCGAGAGTGCGGCTGTCGCTGCGAGTCGCGCCACAGCCGCGCTACCTGGTGGCACCGGAGCTTCGGCATCGCCGAAGTCCCCAGGAAGAGCAGCGTCTGGCGGCGGCGAAGGAGCGCTGGCGCCGACGTCCGGGAAGGCACTGGAGCCAGAGCTCGGCGGACCGAACTTGGAAGGAGCTGGGCGGCTGCCACCGGAAGCGGTCGGCCCCGAAGTTTTTGGGCCGGAGACGGAAGGTTTGCTGGAAGGCGCGGCCGCTGAAGAAGCGACGGCGGGCGAGGCTGTGCTCGGGTCTCGCGCAGGCGGACTAGCAGGCGGACTAGCAATGCTTCTGGGCATGGTTGCGGGGCTCTATCTTTATGGAGCGCTTTCCGAATCCCGCGAAAAGCTGAAGAAGATGCTCGAGCGCTATGAGAAGAAGAGGCGCCAGGAAATCCAACAGCAGTTATTGAAGGCCGCGGACGTTTACATGAAGGATCACGCCGGGCGCATTCTGCATGCGTGCTGGATCGACAAACTCAAAGCACTGGAGAAAGCGGGTAAGCAGATCTACGTGCGGCTTACAATGAGAGTGGAGTTTGAAAACATCGGCAGACACTCGAAGCCAAAGTCGGTCTCCGATTTGATGCTTCACGATACGCAGCTTGGGGAGGTCGAAGTCACCGATGGCGCGCAGGCGAGCTCCGCTACACCACTGACGGATACGGGAGAGAAGTCCACATTGTTCAAGAACGAAATATGGGAGCAGACCGTCAGTTTTTCCTTGCCCGCACCGAAGGCAGCCGAACTCGAGAAGGAGTTTGGCAAGACAGAAGATCAGCAGACCTGCGCGGAAGCGAAGGCCTGCTTTATCGCAACAGCTTGTTACGGCTCTTCGGACGGAGAAGATCTAGACGTGCTGCGAGCCTTTCGCGATCAAGTCCTGGCGAACTCGTCGGTGGGACGAAGCTTCGCGCGTATGTATTACCGCCATTCGCCGCCCGTTGCGAAATGGCTCTCTGCACATCCCGTAGCACGCGTTGCGATGCGGGATTGGTTGATCAAGCCGCTGGTTGATGTTGTTAGACCGCTGGTAAGTCGGCGGTGTTAGCCAGGACCTGCGTTAGCGGGAGCCATCTCACATCTCATAAAATCCCGTTTTGAAGGATGCGGCGCTGGACTACGTTGACCAAACCAGAGACCCAGCTCACACCGAAGTATGTCGTTGAGAAGCCCCGGCGGTCGTGCCAGCGCGCACGTTCGATCGCAAACTGTTCGATCGAATTTAAAAGGTAAGGCAAAGAAGGCAAAGCGCACGCCCCAGTCAGGGGGTACACCCAAGCCCGTGAGAGCCGCCGCTGGTGGGGTCACGGCGCCGCAACCCGAGTCGGTGACGCAGTCCGGGAGTACTACCCACCCAAGCATTCAACCACCACCACGGTCGATATCGATCCGGCGCAACGCTACCGTGGAGGCGGGACACCGCCGCGGGATGTGGGGAGATCGACAGTCACCTCCGGCGAGATCATCGCAGTGGACAAGAGCGTGCCGACGGTCGCGGGCGATGTCACCGAGAGCGTGATCGTCGATGAAACCGCGCTGCTCGCGGGCACGGGCGGCCTCAAGCGGGTGCTCGCAGGCCTTGTGACCGGACTGGAGGTGCTGGCCCTCATCGATACATTGAAGACGTTGATCGAGCTCAGTTACGCCTGGCTGACCTATGAAAGAGGCGGTGCAGGTTCAGAGGGGGCGGCGGCCGCGCATGTTATGACGCTGCTGCAGAAGAACGACCCGGACATTCAGGCGGCGTTCAAGGCTCATGCCTCCGAAGCCGAAAAGATCACCAAGGATCCCCCCGAGCTCAACGTCTATGCCAACGTCGAGCTCGTGATCATGGAGACGTGGAAGACCGAGGAGGGCTCGGAGAGCGACCCGTATGACCGGGAGCTGAGTGGCCTCAAACCTCACCATTCCGACCATTCCGACCTTGAGGCCGAAGTTGCGCAAAGTACCGCGCAGATCATTCTCGATGGCAATCGCCTTGGACTGTAAAAGCTTGCGATGGGTCAGCAGCATCCGCAGTTTCTGACTGCGTAGCGTCTTCACATCCACCGGTCGGTAAAGCCCCACCCGTATCATCTGAGCGATGCCGCGTGCATCGTTACGATCGGTCTTGTTGATCTGCGCCATCAGCACCGCCTGCATGTGCCGCGTCTCGACACAGAGCACTGGTAACTCGGCTTCGGCGAGAGCGCTGAATAGCCATTGCGATAGCGGCCCCGCTTCCAATCGAATCCGCTTGAAGCAGTAGATCGAGTTCCCAAGAACCTTCAGCAGGGCCTCAGGTTCGCTTGCCACCTTCACTTCCCGCACGATCCTGCCGGTGTCATCCACAATGCAGATGCTGGCCTCCTTGACCGATACTGCTGATTCCGGGGCAAGCCGCCCACCTATTCCGATTAATTGTCGCCCGGCATTCCGATTAATCCTCGCCCACCATTCCGGGATGATACCGCCCGGGGTGGCGGGGATGTCGGAGAGCTCCGCTGGCTGTGTGTAGGTCCGTTTCTTTGGCTTTGGCTGAGGAGTGGATCGATGCCGGCAGAGAGAGTTGCGATGCGGTGGTGCGCGAAGTTCTAACCGATACGTCCAATCCAGCAAAATGGTCCATACTGCGCTTCTCCTTCTGATGCTTGAGGCCGTCATAACAAGGGACCTCGTTTCACCATCAGCCTGAAGCGCAGCACTCCAAAATCTTCAGCTATCCACAAGCTGGCCGGCCGATTACCCCATCTATACGTTGATGACCTACCCGGTGGAGATCACCTTCGGGGAGACGCCGCAACAACGCCAGCAGCGGACGTTTGCGCACGAGATCGATCAGCGGTTGATTGCGGAATCGCGGAATCGCGGAAACGAGCAGACCGCCACCCGGTGGATCTCAAGGTATTTCACACCGGCTCAGATCCGACCCAAAAAGGCGGCCGACAGGCGCGGGCGCCCGTCGCCAGGATCACTTTTCGCATTCCCCCTCGAAGATCGACGATTCGATCCAGTTGAAACGTTCGCCGATGACGTGGTGATGGCCTTCGACGCCGCGCAACTCGGGATGTGCCGACGCGCCCGGCTCGCATCGCGTCACGTTTGCAAAGCCGGCGAAGAACAGCGTCGCCTCGAGCAACGAATCAGTCCACGCTGCCTTGTGCCCATGCTTATAGAGCAACGCATATATCGCACCGCGGGCGGTCGCATCAGGTTGCCATTTCGTTGTGAACTTGAAATAAGGCGGATCGCCACGCTTGATCACGTTCTCGATCGACGGCACCGAAATTCGGACGATCCCGCCAGGTTTCAGCACACGGCGGCACTCGCGCAGAAAGTCGATTGCCTGATAGTAGTCGACGTGTTCGACTACGTGCTCGGCGAAAACGAAATCGGCGTAATTGTCCACGAACGGCAGCCTTTTAGTGATCTCAACGCCATCGTCCAAATTCTGCCAGCCCGGAATTCGGTTGGTGCCGCAACCGAAATTCAGCTTGGCCGTTCCGAGCGGATCAGGCCGGTCCGGCACCAGGGCTGCGACAAATCGGTCATAGACCCATACGTCGTTGTGGCAATGGGTGATCCAATCGAGATGGAGATCGAGCACGTTCTTGTGGTTGATGTCGTTCCTGTCGCCACGCCACGCGCGCCATGGCATCAGCTTGATCCGATTGCCGATCAGCCGCGCCACTACGAACTCGGGCGTCGGGCTCTCCTTCCGGTGCGGCCAGTCATACTTCGCTATGAAATCCGATTCGACTAGATAGCGTGTGCTGAAGACCATCAGCCCGGTCTCAACCCAGCCCGGCATGTCCCGCTTCATCCCTTTCACGGGGACCGAAGCGACTTCAACGTTCTCCTCCCGCATGCGATGTACAATTGGCGTCATCGGTAGCCGAAACAGACTGTCACCTTCGATGTGCGCTACGTAGTCGTAACCACCGTCGATCGCCGCCTGCAGCCCGAAGCAGAAAGCGCGACCCCAACCGTCGCGGCCGCCGCGCGAGAGATGGCCGACATTGTCCGCGAACCGATGCAGCATCCGACGGCCGGACGCACCGGGCGCATAGGTTTCGAAGTGGCCTTGCCGTTTCTCGTCGATCAACTCTGGCCAGGGTGACGCCGAGTCGACCAGCATAAGGTCGCAGTCCGGGTTGAGCCGGCTGGTCAGCGTCAGCCAATGATCCGTCAGCTTAGCGCGATCCTCGCAATCGACGTAGGTGGTGGCGAAGATCAGCGTTCGCGGCTTAGCCGTATCGGTGTCCCTCACGAAGTCTGCGAGTCTACTGCGCGCCGCCACTAGATCGAGCGTCTTGTCGCACCGGTGCGCGTTCGAGTGGCAGTCGCACGGATTGATTGGATCGATACCCAACGATGGCGCGAGATGCGCGCCGGCGGCCTGCGTGGTCCGGAAGCTCTCGCGCCCGCCATAGATGGTTATGCCCGGTGTTCCGACCGCTTGAGCCAGTACTGGCGCGAAGCCCGCCGGTGAGACGACGAGCGCCGCTTCGGCGAACAGCGCGGCCATTGTTTCGAAGTCGAGCTCGCCAGCGTGCAGCCTTACGTCAGCTGGCAGTTCCCGTCCGACGACCCACTCAAGGCTCGGTGCGAGATCGGCGATCGAAACGACAAAGAAGCGATCGCGGATGTCCTTGACCAGCCCCCCGTAGGCGATCGGATCCGGGTTGCGGTTTGCACCGTCCCATTCCTTCCGGAGGGTGATCTGGCGGAGCACCATCAGCGGCTTGGACGTCCGTGGCCAGCTTTCAATCAGCCGGCGCGCATCGGACTGCCAGGCTGGCGGAATGGGAAGCCGGAAATCGGGCGCGGCCGGCATTGGGAGGCTCAGGCCGCCGTACATGGCCCCCAGGATCGAGCCAAATTTGTCGATTTCCGACTTGTTGTACGAAATCTTGCGCCGTTCGACGTGGGGCGGCGGCGGCGTCGACGCGAACGCATAGCGCGTTCGCTCCGTCGCGATTGTCCGCGCCTGGGCCCTTAGTCGCGTCGGTCGCGGCAGCAGCTTGAGACCTTGCGCTACTAGATCGTGATAGAGCGCGATGTGGCATGTCTCGAGCCAGACGTCATGGGACAGCATCAAGTCCCGGATCGGCGCCCGCTGATGCAGGTTATCGCCGATCCCGAACATTCCGGTAACTAGGATCGGTGGTTTCTCTCCAGGTTGCGCGCAATTGCGGGGGTCCATCATTCTTTCCGGCTCCTTCACATCAGCCAAGGGTGCCTTGGGAAACGCTGAGAGGCGACTCCGGCTGCTCAAGTTGACGACGCTCACGTCGCGCGTCCGCAATGCTCGTTCAAGGTGCCGATACTGCTGATCGATAGCGGTGAGCTGGCTCGCCAACGGATGCTGGCCGGTCCGCCCGAAAAAATGATCGTCGGTGAAATCGACGCCGATTAGGCCGATCCGCTTTGCCCCCATGAGGGCAGCAAGACATATGGCGACATAGGGAGAGTTGCGAGCGTACGGCAGAGCGTTAGGAGTGTCGAGCGACACGCCATTCTGTTTTCCCAGATTGAATCGTACGATGTGGGGATGATCTATGCCGAGATTTAGTTGCGTAAACATCGCTCGGGCACGCGAGCGCGCGACATAGTCGAAGCGGTCTCCGGCAAATTGCGTTCGTGGGTTGAGCACCACGAGATAAGTGGGCTGAAAAAGGCGTCCGACGTCGTTCACCCCGATCGTTATATATTGTTCGTGATCCGCGAAGTCGGCGAGCGACTTGCCGCAGCCGCAGACTACGATCGTGTCGCCGTGGTGAAAATCGCGGAAGCCCTCGAGCGTGCGGGGTAGAACGGTCCGCATGGATTGGCGATCTAGGCCGTAAGCAGCGCCTGCTACTCCCGGGAACAGTAATCCCGTCCCTTCAGCAGTGATCAGTGGTTGATTGCGGTACGCGTCGCCAGCTACTCCCATGCCGCTGACTCCACGGGGGTCAGGCGACGGTCCATCTTGGCGTATTCGGTGCGCGCGGCCGCCAGCAGATGGCTCATCTGCACCGGCTCGCCGGCGTCGGCGGCAAGAAAGGCGGCGTTGAGAGCGATGTTGCGAATATTGCCGCCGGGGATGCGCAGCTCCGCGAGGCGTTCGGGCTGCAGACCCTTCGTCGGCGCATCCTTCGGGAAGACGTGACGCCAGATCTCAGCACGCTGCTCAGCGTCGGGGAAGGGGAAGGCGACAGTGAAGCGCAGGCGGCGGAGGAACGAGGGGTCCAGAGCTGTGCGCATGTTGGTGGTCAGGATCGCTAGGCCGCGATAGGCCTCCATCCGCTGCAACAGATAGCTGACCTCGATGTTGGCGTAACGGTCGTGGCTGTCCCTCACCTCGCTGCGCGCGCCGAACAGGCTGTCGGCTTCGTCGAAGAGCAGGATCGCACCGTTCTCCTCGGCTGCGTCGAACACGCGCCCCAGGTTCTTCTCGGTCTCGCCGATGTACTTGCTGACCACGCGCGAGAGGTCGATGTGGTAGAGATCGAGCTGGATCTCGCTCGCCAGCACCTCAGCCGCCATGGTCTTGCCGACACCGCTCGGCCCGTAGAACAGGGCACCAAGGCCAAGGCCCCGCTGAGACTTCGCCGCGAAGCCCCATTGGTTGTAGACGGTCGTGCGCTGACGAAGTTGGGCGGCGATCGAGCGCAGGGTCTCCTTCTGCGGCTCGGGGAGGACGAGATCGTCCCAGGTCAGGTTCGAGTCGATGCGTTGGGCGAGCCCGTCGAGCGCGCTGCGCAGGCGCCGGCGGCAGAAGGTCCAGAGGTCGGCGCTAAGATCCTCGTCCGGCTTCGCCGCGGCGTGCGCGCGCAGCTGGGTTGCGATGGTACGGATCGTCGAAGCGCCGAAGGTGAATTGGTTGGCTGTTGCCGCGACGGCTGCGTCATCCAGATCGAGATCGCCCAGGCTTTCACGCCAAAGCGCCAGCTGCTCGGGCCCGGTAGGGTGGCCGACGCTCAGCACAATGGCGGGGCGGGTCGTGATGCGGCGCGGCTCGCGCTCGCGCAGGATCACGGGGCTGCTGATCCGCTCCAACAGGCGGGAGACGGCTTCGTCGCGCACGCGGCCCGCGTCGCTCTCGGCCGCTTGTGTGTCAGAAACGTCGAGCAGTAGCACGCCGAGCCCCGATAGAATGGCTTCGCGCTCCCAGAGGCGCAGCAGTTGGTCGAGATCCTCTGCGGCGTGAGGCAGGCGGTCAGCTGGCAGCATGGCCGCACGCAGGCCCAAGGCCTCGGCGGCGGCTGCGGCGATCGGCAGGGCGTCGGCAGTGGGGCCGCTCAGTTGCACGATCGGCAAGTCGCGGCTGCGGTCGGCTTCAGCCCAGCTATCGGTGATCTGCTCGGCGAGCAGTCGGTGAGACGGAGCAAGATCGTTCACGGTGGACGTGGCCAAGGGATCGAGCAGGCTCGTCAATCGTTCGTCGAGTTGGCTGACGCCGACCAGAAAGTGCACCACGCGTTCGTCGATCTTCAGCGCTGCGCGGGTGAGGATCGG
Organism: Bradyrhizobium sp. McL0616; assembly: GCF_049993385.1. Lineage (NCBI taxonomy): Bacteria > Pseudomonadati > Pseudomonadota > Alphaproteobacteria > Hyphomicrobiales > Nitrobacteraceae > Bradyrhizobium > Bradyrhizobium sp. McL0616. Next base: position 6,683,171 of record NZ_CP188255.1, on the reverse strand, counting down.
GCCGGCCGCGACGTCAATGAGCCGCCAGCGGCGAAGGGGCGCTTCCGGCGACAAGGCGGACCAGTGAGCCTCCGCCAGGACGGTGAGCGCGAGCCCAAACGTCGGGAATGGGCTGGCTGGGTCGTTCTGGGCCTGGGCGCAGAGCATCCTCAATTCGGAATCGAGCTCCATGCCAGCACATAGCAGCAGCAGGTCCGTCTCGAATGCGGAGAGACCGAACGCCCGGCTCAGCCGGTCTAGGGCGATGGGGGTTTCCGAGGGGTCAGGCTTTTCGCCGACAGGTTCGCTGCGCAGGCGCCGCTTTATCATTTCGAGGCGGCGCCTCAGGTCGGCGTTGCCCCCTTCACGCTGATCAATTGACACGTCGGGCATTCGCTGCGCTCCTGCTTCAGACCGTGACCAGTGGGCCGGTCGGTGTGCCCGTGGGCGGCGTCAGCGGGCTGAGCGCGCCGTCGATCAGTACGCGGACGAAGTAAGTTCCGGGCCCCAGGCCGGGCGTTGGCACGCTGATGTTCGAATTGGCAGCGGCGAGCGCTCCACCGTCGAAAAGGTGCGTCGCCGATGTCGCCTGCGAGGTGAGCTGCAGCACCACACGTTGCTTGGCCTGCACCCGTGGCGTGACGGTGAATGAGATCACCGGACCGGCTCCGGCGCTGATGCTGCCGGGCGTGATCGTGGGCGCCAGCACGAACGACGCGACGCCTGAGATGACGCCTGTGCCTGGATGCGGGACTGGTGGCGAGCCGAGCGAGAGCGACTGGACGATCTGGGCTGCCTGGATGCCAGCGGGAAAATCGCCGGCCGGCAGGGCTACCGTTAGGCTGTCTTGAGAAGCCGTGCTCGGCGTGAGGATAACGCCGCTGACGCGCACCTGGCTTGTCGCCGGCGCGGTGGCTGCAAGGTTGGCTCCTGCAAGGACGATCGTCGTGCCGTCGGTGATCGGGTCGGCCGGATCGGCCGCGCTGACGATGCTCTTGATCACCGGCAGGGCGAAGGGCTGGGCGGTGACGTCAAACGACAGGACCGGCAGCGCCGGACTGGGCACGGCGTCGTCCGTCTCGATCAGGACGACGCTGGCGGCATAGGCCGTCGAGAGTACGTAATCGATCTTGAGCAGGAACGACCACAGCTTGGAAAGTTCCTCAAGCGTGTAGACGATCGGGGTGAAGCGGATCAGCTCGGCCTGGGTGTCCAGGTTCGAAGCGTGCAGGAAGGGCGTCGCGGCCTGCACCGACGTGATCAGACTGCGTGGCAGGGTCGCCTTGGCGTGCAGGGTCAGGGCGACCGAAGCCAGCATTCGTTGCTGCTCGAGCGCACTGTCGTCCCCGTAAAAGGTGAAGAGATAGTGCAGGTCGAGCGCGATCTGAGGTCGCTTCTTCAGCGATCCGTCAGGCCCGCGGGTCGGCAGGTCGGCGTTGCGATAGGCCGCATTCGGCGTGACCTGGTAGAGGAAGACGTTGACGCCGGGGTTCGGCATTGGCGCGGTCCCGTCCGGTGCCAGACCCGTCACGCGCGCACCGGTCACGCCCGACGCGCCGATGTTGTCCTGAAGAAGCTGGACCAGGGTCTCGGTCACCGCGGCGATGGCGAGTGCGTTGCTCATCGTGCCTCAGGAGGGATCGGCGTTGTAGCTGGACCAGCCTGCCCGCTCGGTCGCGCCGGGGCGGACGAAACGGGTCGTGTTCGACTGGCCGCGCAGGACATTGCCAGTGATGGCGATTGGGTCAGGGATCTTCAGAGAATTATCCATCAAGACCCAGAGGCTCGCCGCTGGTGTGTCGACTGTCGCGAGGGCTGGGCGGTTGACGAAGATGTTGCCGGTGACCGTGCAGGACTGCAGCTGCGGCAGCACCAGAAGTGCGGTCGGCGCGGTCGTGTCGAAGTTGACCATGCGGTTATTGTTCACGATCGCCGAAAGGTCCGCACCCTTCGCCGCCGCCTCGTTGCTGGTCGCGAGCCAGAGCAGCAGGGCGTTGTGGCCGACGCTTGCATCTTCGCTGGGTTGGCCCTTGGGCAGGGTCGCGGCGAGGTTTGGGCCCGTCGAGATGTGATTGCCGCTGATGAAGACCGCCGCCTCGCCAGTGAAAGCAGGCAATTCGTTCGCCGCCTCGGCCGCCGGCGGCGAGAGCAGGCTTGCGAAGGCGGTTAGGAGCTTGAACTCTTCGAAGTTTTCGATGGTGTCAAAGAACTCGCCTGCGTCCACGTCCTGCGGGTTCCTCGCGCTGGGCAGCACCATCCAGAAACCCGCGACGCCGCCTGTCAGATTGTTTTCCTGGATGCGCAACGAGGCGAAGCCGGCCACAAGAAGGGTTCCGAACGTCAGATCGTTCATTTGGTTGCCGCGTATTTCGGCGTCGCCGAGGGCGCAGGCGATCGACAAATTCTGAATGACTGTTCCCTCGACCGGGGTGGCGAACTTGATCGTCGCCAGGCCGAGGACACCGACCGTGGCGCGAATCGGCGTGCGCTGTTGGGCGAACGTCGCGGCGGCGCGATTGGTCAACACCGAGACCAGGTTTTGGCCATTCAGGACATTGACGCCGATGTCGAGACCACTGGGCGTCGCCACTTCAACTGGCGCTGTTGGGGTCGGAGCTGCAGCAGCCGGAGCCGTGCTGGCGGCGGCGGGAGAAACTATCCTGCTGCCCGTCTCCGCAGCAGGAATCGCAGCTGTGGTCGCCAGGAGCGTCGCTGCGATCTTCAGTGGAAACTTGCCCTGGACCGTTGTCGTGGTGATCGCGGTGTAGGTCGGGGCGAGCGTGGAGCCGAACATGTTGTCCAGCGCGCGGAAACCCCGGCAGTCGCCCTGCAGGAAGATCGCGGCGCCCAGCACGTCGTCCTTTGCGAGGGTGTCGTCCCCGACGAAGACGATCGTGCAACGCTCTACCGTCAGAGCCGGCGCGTCGAAGGCGTGGACGCCAAAGGCGATGTGCGGATTGAGTAGCAGCGAAGCCGCTTGGGCACGATCCGTCGCGTTGGCGAGTTGGTCGACCAGTAGCCGGCTGAACGTCGCGGTCGCCGGGGCAGGCGGCGGATTAAGCGTCAACCCGACCAGCGAGACGCCCGCCACGCCAGCAACCGTCACGAGTCCAGCGATGAAAGCCTTGGCGTCCGCGGCCGTATCGACCTGCAGGATCGCCGGGCCGCCACAGGATTCGATGATGATCCCGGCGTGGGCAGCACCAAGCCGCAGCGGCATCGCCAGCGGGTAGATCCCAGGCGCCAGACACACCGTCACGCGCTCGGCCGTCGCCGCCGCCCGGTCGATCAGGGCCTGCAAGTCGGCTGTCGCTGTCACGTCTCGCGGCGAGATCGAAACCACGCAGCAGCCCGGCCGGCGTCGGCTGAGGTTCACGAGGTTGTCGAAGGTGTTGCGGCAGTCAGTGATGCTCGGGCCGCCCTTTGCAGTCCAGTCGATCACCGCGAGCGGACAAACAAGACGGAAGGGCCCATCAGCGGCGCGAGGCGCCGTGAGAAGGTCTTCGGGATAGACCGCCTGGGGCGTGGAGGGCCGGGCGGCGATCTCCCAATAGGCGCCGTCGGCCAGCGCCTTCGCTCCAGAGAGCGTGACCTCGAGCCCGGTGCTGATCTGGGTGTTCGGATCGAACAGGGTGAGCGGCGCGTCGATGGTCAGCGGCAGCTGGGCCTGCCAAACCCGCAAAAAGAGCGGCAGGGCGCTGGCCGCAATCGCCGCCCCGACCGGATCGGACAGCACGATGTAGCTGGTGGGATCGCCCTGGGTAATTGGCCCGTAGGGTTGCGCGAGACCGTGGAACTCGCCGACGGCCTCAGCCGCCACCCGCACGATACGCTTGACGCCGGCTGGGTCGGTTTCATCCGGCTCGGCCGCAATCACCGAGCCCGTCGTCAAGATCTCAACGATCTGTCCGGCCTGTGGTGTGTGGACGGCGTCGGGCGGATCACTTGCCAGGGTCAGCGTCGTCGCGTCGGGGCTGACCGAAGTGATGCGGTAAATGAAACTGGCGTTGTCATAGCCCCACACTAACGTCGGCGGCGTGCCATCGGGCGCCGAAACCTGGGCCCGGATAAGCTGGTTGTCGGCACCAAGATAGCCGCCGGTCGCGGTCGGATCGCAGGGGTCGCCCGTGCTGGCGTCCTCGGTGAAGGTCACCTGCAGCTTTGCGGCCGGCGAGAGCCGCATCGTTGCCGGATCGAAGGTGAGGCCCAGCGCGGTCCATTTGCCGATCGCCTGCTCCCACGCCGTGGCGCAGTCGGAGGCGTCGACCGTCTCGCGCTTGACCCGGGGAATGAATCTCAGCCGCTGCGATGTGTCCGGCCCCCCGAGGGCGACCTCGAGCAGGTCAGGGTCCTCGACTGCGCTGACTTCCTGAAGGACCGCGTCGAGATAGATGAGCTCATGGGCGAGGTCGCCGGCTATCTGGACTGGCAGCGGCCAATCCGGCTGGTCGAGATAGCTGTAGCTGACTGCCTGGTCGTCCTGCCTCGACGGGAACTCGACGCGATGGCCGCCGAGGTACATTGAACCGGCGCCGATCAGAAAATCGTCACCGCCGCCCAGTACCTCCGGCGGGCTGCTGGTTGCCGGCTCAGGCGGGCTGAAGAAGCCGGGGCTCGGCGTGGTGTTGGGTGGGCTGATCCGGAACCCATCGTCCGGCGTGCCGCTTGGCCCGACGATCTCGCGAACGTCGGTGGCCAGGCGCGAGAGGACGATGTCCTCCAGCTCGTTGACGTCGCGATCCAGGAGGACGCGGCCCTGTTGGGCGACAATTCCGGAATACAGGCGTCTCGGGCGATCTGAGAGTCGGCTACGGTCGCTGGGCATTGTTGTTGCTCCTCGATCCCTCAGGTGACATCGACAATTACGGGGGTCAGATTGGCAGGCATGAACTCCTGCAGTTTGAGCAGCAGGGCTTGGGCACGGATCGGGTTCTTGTCGCGGGCGAAGGCGCCCATCTCGGAGCCATCGGCCGCGCCGGCGGAGATAGTGTTCAGCGGTGTGGTGCTCGGCGTCGTCGGCGAGATGATCTGCGCGTCGGCCATGGCTCGCAACTGGGCGTAGGCAGGTTGGCCGAAATCGGTACTGGTGAAGAGTGGGGCAAGCTGACGGATCTGCACGCACTCGTATGGCCGCGGAATTCGACTGCCGGTCGCCCAGGCCGAGAAACGAGTACAACCGTCCTGCAGATCGTCCGTCACGCAGAGCTCGTGCAGAATGCACTCGCTGGCGCTAAGGCGGTGGGCTTGGGCGCGGCCGAGCACCGTGCAGCGGGAGAGGATCAGCGTGCCGTCGCCGAATGCGAGCGCCGTATCGGCCAGCTCCAACGGGAAGGCGTCCTCGAGCAGGAGACGGTTCAGCGCTGGGGCGGCTTGCCCCGATCGCGCGGCGGCCAGATTCCGTTGGGTTGCAGCAGAGAGCGAGACTCCCGCGAATGTTGCCGCGTCGTAGAGCGAGAGGCCGGCGATCAAGGTATTGAGCTTCGTCAGCAGCGCTCCCTCTGCACCGGGCGGCGGCGGCGGCGCGCTGAGGGGCGGGTTCGCCGGCGGACCCAGCAGGGTCGCGATCGACGGATCGAGCGTGCGCAGTCGTTGCGAAACTGGATCGAGCCCCAGTTGCAGCACCCGCAGCAGTCGGATGGAGTCCTTGACTTCGTCGGCCACGATCGCGCCGAGGTCGCTTGTGCGGATGGCCTGCAACGTCGAATTGGAGATCGTCATTGTCTCGACCGCGCCCGGAGTCACGGTGCGCACCGGCCCCAGCACGCAGCGGTCGATGGTCAGGGTGTTGATCTCGCCGGTGATCCAGAGGTGAGTAGGGCGCAGGTCACGGCCATCCGCCGAAACCTGGAAGAGCGGCAACAGCGGCGAACTCGTCGGCGCATCTGATACAGAGGCAGTCGCGGCGTTGCCCGGGTCCAGCGTGCTGCAGGTGATAGTGACTGACGCAAATTGGCCCGTCAGCACGATATCCTGCCCGGAGATGAAGAGGCCGTCCAAGTTGAGGACGGCGTTGGCGCTGCCGCCGGTGATGATCCAAGGCTTGGCCGCGCCGAGCCGGATCAGTGGGCGCTGGTTGTTGCCCGACGCTATGGTCAGCGCGCCGGTGACTGTCAAATCGGAGACGCCGTCGTAGGTCAGGGAGTCGGTCACCATGATCGTACCAGCGCGGGGAAGGACGGCGGTCAGTTCTGCGCCGCCGCCCGTGAAAGCTAGGGCTGGTGGAGGCGTCGATGGCGCGAACGCCTGACCGCGCCGGTCATAGGGTCCAGCGCCGATCAACGATGGGAAGCCATAGTGGTAGGTCGTGACCAGCGCCTCGGCCGGCGGTGATGTCGAGTAGAACAACCGGCCGCGTTCGGGCCGAAGCTGCAACGCGGACGCCTTGAGCGGCAGCGTCGGCTCGATCGGTTCGATGTCCGGCGGTGAGATGCCGAGCTGCTCGAAGACGCAGAGCGCGTTCGGATAGAGTCGCAACCCCGCCGCGCCGTTCGTGAGGTCGGCGTTGAGCAGCGCCTGCGAGATCGGACCAGGCAACTGACCCTCGACCGGTGGGACCCAGCTGTCGCCGAACGCGGCCGCGGTGCGCGGCGCTGCGAAGAGCGGGATGTCGCGGCCGGTCGGATCGAAGCACCACCAGTTGGGGCAGTTCTGCACCGCGACCGGGGTCACAGGACCAACTGCGAGGCTGAGCAGCCGCCAGACGAAGACGCCGAGATGCGGGATGTTCTGCCAACCATAGAGCCCCTGGCCGGCGCGGGTGTCGGCGGTGTGGAAGAACTCGTCGAACGCGGTGCGACTCTGGCGCGCGCCGTCGACGTTGCGAAGGTCGGCGAAGCCGCCGATCGGGGTGCGGGTCACTGGACCGATCAGGCCCTCGGCGCGTTGAAGCTGGCCGAGGTCGGATGTCGCCGTCGCGGCCGGGCCGATCGCCGGGTCGAGCCCGTGACGGGTGCGAGCCAGGCGACGGAAGAACTCGATCGCCTTGGCGTCCCAGCCGCTGATGTCCGAGGCGATCTGCTCCAGCACGCTCAGCGTGCCCTTGCGGCGGCGGTAGTCGATCGTGTTGGCGACATCGAGCCGCTGGCCGCGCGCGTCCAGGCCCAGGATCAGGCGCGTGTCGACCAGCTCGGCGATATAGGGGATCACCCAGTCATCGCAGGTCTCAATCGACTGGTCTTCCCAGAGCCGGTCCATGCCGCGGCGAAGCTCGGCGGCGGTTCCGCCGATGCGGTCGGCCAGCTCGCGCAGCGGCCCCTTGGCGCCGAACTCGGTCGTGTCCTCGGCGCGATAGACCGCAGGCAGCAGCGTCCAGAGCTTGTCGGCGTAGTAGACGTCGTAATGGTCGTGGGCCGCGTTGCTCATGCGACCCCCGTGACGGCTGGATTGAGCGACAACGAGCTGACTGTGAAGAACTTGCCCGCGCCCGGATTGTAGCTGCGACCGCTACACGTGTTCGCGGGTCGTGGGATCGGGAAGCGAAGGCGGCGCAGCGGCCGGCGCCCTATGCTGACCAGGATCGCATCGTTCGCGAAGCTCAGATCGTGCACCGCCTGCACGCCGGCGACATTGAGGCAAGCGGCCAAGATCTGGCTGTCGTAGACCACCTGACCGATACCGATCGCCCGCGCACCGAAGAGGCCGGTGTCCGGGTCGGTGAGCGCGGCCGTCAGCGCGGTCTTGATTGCCGGCGCGTCCAGCGTGGAATCGCAGAGGAACGTCAGCGATAGCGTCATCTCGACCGGCGTCGCGATTTCGACATCCAGGCCCTGGCCCGGGATCGCGGCCGCAAGTACGGCCTGCTTGGCGCCGGCGCCGGCGTTCGCGTCGCCAGCGACCCAGAGCGTCACCTTCGGCCGTTGCGAGATCGGATCGAACGCATAGGCCGCCGAAGCCTGGTCGGCACCAGCGGTGAGCGCGATCGCGACATAATCGTCCTTGGAAACCGCGCGGCCGAAGGTCAGCATCGACCGCGGCGCGAGGGTCTTGAGCCGCGCCGGATCGTCGGCGTCAGCGCCACCGGTCGGCTGCAGCGGATTGCGCAACGCCATCAGGCCTGGCTGTGGGCTCTGGATCACGGTCAGGGTCTCGCCCGCTGGCGCCGCTGCGCCCGCCCCATAGCGATAGGTCGCCACGATGTTGTTTGTCCCGGTCGGCAGCTGCGCGCCGTTGAGGCCGTCGCCGAAGGTCGCGTGCGTCTTGCCGCTGTCGTCCTCGTGAAGCACGAACACCTGGGCGTTGCGAGACTGGCCGTAGAAGCTTTGCACCTCGCGCCAAAGCACGTTGTTGACGGAGACCTGGACCGTGGAGCTGAAGCCGTCGCCGGAAATCGATGCCGGGTCAGCGAAATAGGTCACTGGCGCGTTCTTCAGCGTGAAATCCTGGGCGGTCACGACCGGATTGCCGCTGCCCAGCACCTCCGCCGGCACGGTCTGGCCGCGCGAAAACGCCAGGAGGTCGAACATCAGATCGATAGGAGAGGTCAGGGCCAGCGTCGGCTGCGCCGGCGACAATGTCAGCGCGGCGCCGTCAGCGGTCGGTGTGATGAAGGCGAGGGATGCATCGCCGCCGCCGTCCTCGACCAACACTGTGGTTTCGGCGTCCGGGAAGCTCTGATCGGCAATCGCGGGCGCAAGCGTCGTTCCGCCGCCCGGATAGGCGACGTCTGCGTGCTGCAGCACCGGGGTCAGGCCGCCGACGCGGGCGAAGGCGTAGCGGACGGTGATGCTCGGCCCGTTGTCCTCCCAGGCGGGGGGGACGGCGTCGGTAGTCAGCGTCGAGATCGGGATGCCGATCGGCGGCGGCGTGTTGCTCGTCGGCAGCGCGCTAGCGTCAGCGCTCGCGCCGCAGTTGGCGTACCAGAACTGCTCGGAATAGGTCTGCACTAGGCTGGGCACTGGCGCGAGGCCGCTTCCCGCGGTCGCGTCGAGCAGGAAGAGACCGCCCGGCGTCAGGATTCGCGCAAGTCCGGCGAGGTGGACGGTGGTGGTTGTGATCGGCGGGGCGCGGCGGCTGATGGCCAGGGTTCTGACCGTCAGGCTGGCGGTCGTGGTCGGGAAGCCCCATAGCGGCGAGGATTGGCCGCTGCGCAACAGGACGTAGTCGGAAGCCTTTGCGTTCGCGACAAGGGTCGAGGCGATTGGCGTGAAATTCAGCGCTGTCACCGGATCGCCGAGCGGGCTGGTCGTAGACTGCAGCGCCGTGACACTGATCCAGGCGTAATCGGCGATACTCGGCGAGGCGCTCACCGCGTTGGCGTTGATCAAAAGAAGGCTGTCTCCGACCTTGATGCCCCCGACCTTGCGATCGAGCCAGAGCGAGTTGGCGGCCGCTGGCGCGCCGGGGTTGGTTAGCAGGAAGTGGTTCTTTGGAACGACTTTGGCAGAGATGATGTCTGGCGATTGTAGCTGGGTCGCTGCATCCAGCTCGAAAACCTGCGGCGCTGCGCCCGGAGCGGGTTTGCTCTGCAATTGCATGCCCTTGGGCAGAGCGACCGGAGCCCGCGCACCCGACGCCAACAGGCCCGCCAAGGTCACCTTCGACCCCAGCGCTGGCCGCGGACGATAGCCCAGCAGCTGGACCAGATGGTTCACGCTCTCGGGCAGGATCGCCGTGCCGAGGTAGGCCTCATTGGCGATCCGCTCGTTGTAGAAGCTGAGAATGTCGGCGAGGTAGGCCCACCACTCGATCATCTGCACCGCGAGGTCGCCCTGGGCGCCCGGCTGCCAGGCGGTGAGCTGGATCTCGCCCGGCGACGGCCGCAATAGCTTGTCGCGGAACAATAGATAATCGCCGACGCGGTAGTCGATTGCAGGCAGATCGGGTGGGTTGCAGACCACGGTCGGGAACTGCGGCTGGCTGCAGGGGCAAGGGCCTGAGTCCTGGTGGGCGAGGCAGGTCATCGTCCGCCTCGCACGACCACAGCCAGCGCGCCCGCGCCAGGCCGGTTGGGGTTGTTGTCGCAGCGCAGGATCCGGCTGACGCCAACCGGAACGGTGTCGCCCATCTCCACAAAACCGGTGAAAAGGTCACGGCGACGATACTGGATGCAGGTGACGCCCGCGACGCCAGGCGCCGACTGGACCGTCGCCTCCAGCTGGCTGCGCTCGAGCGGCTGGCCGAAGACGAACCGGTTCGTGGCGAAGAAGGCCCCAGCCGGCCTCGGGCCGGCGGAGGAGAGCAGGGCGAGCACCGCTTGCTCGACGCTGGCGGCGTATGCGGTCGGCTCGGCACAAATCTCGATCATCAGGTCGATCGAAACGTACTGCGGGTCCGGCGCGTAGCTCTCGGTCCCTGCCATTCGGTAGCGGTTGAGGAGCTCGATCAGCTCGCTGCGCTCGGCAATCGGGATCTGCTCGGTCGCCTTCGGCTCAGCGGCGGTGAAGGTGGTGAGCCAGCTGCCGGTCCAGCGGAATGTCGCCCCCGCGCTCTTCACCCAGGGCAGGGTCTCGGCGGCATCCGCGTAGTCCTGCGCGAGCACCGCGCGGCGCTTCACCGCCCGGAACGCCTGGGGCGCGAGCCGTTGCACCGACTTCAGGCTCTGAGCATCCGCCCCCTCCCTTGCGGCGAAAGGGTTCATCACTGCGAGATAGTCGGACGCTGACGGCGTTGAGGGGTCGATCTGCGAGATCGCGCCCGCGGCGACGTTGCCGAGCGCGCCTGCCCCGAACCGATAGGTGGATGTGAAGACCGCGCCGGAATCTGGGTTGGAGCCGAAGACGCTGTCGCCGAAGCGGACCGTGTCGCCCGCGTCGCTGTCGTAGTCGAACTGCAGACTTTGGTCGGAATTGCGGGCGATCGGACGATAAAGCGCGGGCTCGACGGTGAAGCCTTCGTCGAACGGCCCTGCGCTGAGCAGGCTCCTAACCCAATTCCAGGAGATCGGGGGGCCGCCCGAGGGCGAGGCCTGCGAAATCAGGATTTCGGCGACCGGCAGGCCGGAGGGATCGAGCGCCGGCTGGGCGAACCAGGTCAGCGGGGCGTTTGCGAGGGTATAGAGCCGTATCGGCGGCGCATCGCCGCAGACGCCGGGCGCGGTCAGCGTTCGCGCGCCGGTGCGCTCGAATGCGTAGGGCGCTTTCGCCGGCAGCGCCGAGGGATCTTCGATCATGAAGGTCTCGATCACGGTCCGCCCTTGCGTCGCCTGGGCAAGATTGCCGATCACCGTCGTGACCGCGAGGTCGCGCGCCGTAGTCAGTTCGTCCGTCGGCTTCCAGTCGAGCCGGGTCACCGCAGTCGGCTCCAGTGCCTCAGGCGGGGAGGTCGGGCAGGTCATGAACGGAGGGCCGCCGCCAATGGACGCCTGCGGGAACAGCGGATCGCAGAGTTCGGTGCCGTCCTCGATGAGATGCACGATCTGCCGGACCGGCGGATCGGTAGGATCAGGGCCTTTCGTCTCGATCAGCAGCGCCTGGCCCGCGACAAAGCCATAGCCGCGGCCCTGTACGAACATCGAGGTCGCGCCGGCTTCGAGGCACTGGACGGAGTCGTCGAACCAATAGGCGCCGATGTTCTGCTGCCGGTTCCAGAGCGAGCTGGCTGGCGGCGGGGCAGATGTGTCACGCAGGCCAAAGCCGGTCTCAAAGGTAATCGGCGTTCCGTCCGCAGTGGGGGCGACCACAACGACGCCGTGCGGAATCTGTGCGACCGCAGGCGCGACGTCAAACTGCAGCATCGTGGTCGCGCCCAGCGCTGGGCTGGGGTCGTAGTCCACCAGCTTGGCGTGACGGCGGACCGAGCGGCGCTGCGTCGCCGTGATCAGGCTGGCTTCGCCGGCGACGCGATCCTGCAGGTAGCTGAAGTCGTCGGCGATTGCGCTCAGCGCCTCCAAGAACATGACCCCGAAGTCGGCCTCAGACCGTTCCTTCCAGGACGGATAACGCAGGGTCGAAAAGTCGAGCAGCGCCTGACGGAAGCTGAGGAAGTCCTTGGCCAAGTAATCGATCGGCGGAGCATCTCCGGCGGGCGGGGGGCAGTCCGGCGGCTGGGGCTTGCAATCGAGGTCTGACGGGCAGCCGGCCTTGAACGAAAACGAGACAGCGGTGAAGAAACTGTCCAGCGCCAAGCTTGGGATGGTCAACAGATACTGCGAGAAGTCACCGGGCGTGACGACACGGAGGGTCAGCACCGCATGGCCGTCGTCCCAGCCCCAGTCGGCCGGCGTGATCGGCAGCACGTTCACGGTCGGGATGGTTTCTCCGCCAGTGATCGTGATCCGCCCGGTCAGCGAACCTTGCACGGGCACGGCGTTCAGGAAATGCACCTGCAGTATCGTCTGCGCCGTGTTGCCAATCGCCACGAAATCGATGCCGTTCGTCGTGGTCGACTGAATCAGCTGGGCTCTGCGGTCGCGGACCATCTCAGGCCACCGTGATCTGGGTGACCTGCGAGCCCTGAGTCTCCGTCAGCAGATAGGCGACCTCGACTTGCACCTGCGAATAGTCGCCGTCGGCGCCCGGGGTGACACTGACCTGCTGTAAGGTGATCTGATTGCCGAGCCACTGAGTCAGGCTGTGCTGGATCATCACCTGGGTGGTGGTTTCCAGCGCGTCTGAATTGGGGGCGAACAGCAGCTGTCGAAGCCCGCAGCCGAACTCCGGCAGATCGGCCCGCTCGCCGGGCGTCGTCAGCAGGATCTGGCGAATCATCTCGTCGACATGCTTGGCGTAGGGCGACTGGGCGCCCTGGCGTGAGGCCTGGTCAATCCGGAACGGGAAGGCGTAGTCGGTGCGCGGCATGGGCTACTCTCCGCTAACGGAGGTCTGAGTGGAGGCGATCTGCACCGGGCCCTGCACGGCCTGGTCGGCGGCTTGACAGAGGCCGAGGCTGTCGGTCGTCAGGGTCGGGTCGCCGACGGTGCTCCTCAGAGCGGTGGTGACCCATTGGACTGTGACGCACGGGTGTGGCGTGCCGGCGACGTTGAACGGACACCCGGCGATCACAAAAGTGTCCGAATTTCGCAACATCGGCGCGCCATCCGCCGACACCCGAGTGTTGGCCGACACGGGCTGCACCTGGCCGCCGTGCGGACACATCATCACGCTCGCGGTGGTCAGGAAATCGCCCATGCTCAGGTCACCTTCAGCGCGCCGTCATTTACGCTCACGCTGCCGTCACTGACCGCGACGCTCTGGCCGCCGCGGCTCAAGGTGACGCCACTATCGTCGATCGTGATCGTGTTGCCGTTCTGGTCCTCGATCGTGATCGAGCCCTGGTCGACGTCGAATAGGATCTTTTGCTTGGCCTTGGTGACGAGCGCCATCACCGTAGCGGTGGCGTCGGGCGGTGCCTCGCCGTCGTGCCAGTAGCAGCCCGACCAAATCGGGAGAGAGGCGTCGCCGCCCTCGAACTCGATCCAGACCCCGGAGCCTGCGTCTGGCAGAAAGGCGAAGCCGAAGCCGTTGCCGGCGTAAGGCGTGCACGCCCTCGCCCAACCCGAGACCTGGTCACCCAGTACCGCCGGGACCTTGGCCTTGATCCGCATCGTACTGGGGTCGACCCGGTCGACGATGCCGCGGTACTTGCCGAAGAAACGGTTGCGCAGCCGCTCCAGCACGTCGACCAACGCCCCTTCCTGGGGACCAGCGGTTGATAAGATTCTGGTATCGCTCATGCGACCCCCGCCAGGCTCGAGGCTCCGCTGGCGGCGCCCAACGGCAGTGCTCCGACCGCGTTGCGTAACAGGGTGAAGCGCATCGTGTGTTTCTCCTGCGTCAGCCGATGGCGGACGGTCCAGACGATCCACTTGCCGGAGTGTAGGGCGCCGACACCGACGAGGTTGACCAGCATGCCGGCGCGCAGCACGACGCCGAGCCGCTCCAGGTCTGCCTCACCCTCGCATCTGGCGAACCAACCGGCCTCGCGCAGTACACCTCGCGCGCGCTGAGTGAGGGCGCCGACACTGTCGACGGCGGTCGCCAGCCTCACGGTCATGTCTTTGCCGGTGAAGGCGGAAAGCGACTGGGTTGAGAGCGCCGCCAGCCCGGAGGCGCTGGTATCGCCGTTCGCAACGTTCGGATCTTTATCGCTGAAAAGTGCGGAGCGCGCCATGACGGCGGTGGGACGCGTGGCGTCCCAGTCGAGATCCAGCGCGTTGACCGTCCAGTTGGTATCGTCGTTCATGGCAAGATTGACAACAGCATTGCCTTTGAGATTGGGCGCGGCGAAGTAACCGGTCCTGATGCCCGGCCTGTCTGCACAAGCGATACGCACGAGTTTGCCGCTTCGTCGCGCCAACATCCTGAGGAAGGCAATGTCCGACCCATGCTGCATCAGACTATGGTTGTCTTCAGTGTAGGTTGGCCAGTTTTCGTCCATGTTCTGATCGGAGGGCGTGACGCCGTAGTGGTCGAAGATCTGCGCCGCTACCTGGGCCTCGGTTACATTGACCCACTCGCGAACCGTCTCCTTGAGGTTCATCAGCCAGCTGACATCCTGGCCCCAAACAGTGATCGTGGAGTTGGTGATGCCGGTCTCGAGGTGGAGCTTCTGCGAGAGGATGTAGCCGTCGAAGATGCATTCGTCGGCGGCCGGGGCCGAGCCGCCGGTTGCAGAGGCAGCGGCGCCGGTCGCGCCCGTCGTCACGCCCTGCGCCCCGCTTCCCTTGGTCGAGGCGACGACCGAGACCGGCGCCAGCGGGCTGAACCTCGGATCGGAGGCGTAGGTCAGGTCGCCGCTGCTGCTGCGTGAGAGCGGCACGGTGAGTTGGATCGCGGAGGGCATGTCCATGCTCTCCTCAACCTCGGTCAAAGCGAGCAGCTGCATCAGCGTCGCGTCCGCCGGTTTGTTGCCCAGCATGAGACGATAGCAGCTGGCCATCTAACCACCTCATGTTGCATTCAGCGGCACGCCGACCAGGGGGCGCGCGGCGAGGGCGTCGGGGACCATGGCGCAGTCGGCATCGCAGATCCGCCAGAACTGGGTGGCGTTGCCCAAGAACCGGCCCGCAATCTGGTCGAGCCGGTCGCCGGTCTGGCGGCGGTAGTAGCCAAGTACGACCGGCGCGCCTGGCGTCGGCGCCTTCACCACGGGGACGACCGACCCATCCTTAAGCGTTAGGATGTACTGCGGCGTGGCGATGTAGCGACTTCCTGGGAAAAACATCGGCGGACGCTCCCTAGAGCGATATCGGCAGCATTCCAAGGATGCTGGCCGCGGGCTGTGCGAGGTTTTCGGCCGCTCGCGCCTGCCTGAGCCCCTGGTTGTAGCTATAGGCCATGCTGGCGATCTTCTTCATCGGACCAATGACGGCGGCGAGTTCGTCAGGGGTCAGGACGGTCAGGCTGATTTCGACCTCGGCGTGGGTCGGATTGAGCAGGACGTCGTAGAGGGTCTCCTTCACCGTGAGGCCTGTCACTCGCACGGGCACGATCCTCTGCAGGCCCCAGACGAACAGTACTACCGGCACCTCCGAGACCGGCACCGTCATGCACTGGGGGGCCGATTGCCCCAGCCCGGCCGCATCGGCAGCAGCAGAGCCTTGGCCGACCAGGACGGACACGGCGCTCGTAACTGGGAACTGCAGCATCTCGAGCG
The DNA here is from genome assembly GCF_049993385.1 of Bradyrhizobium sp. McL0616. Taxonomy (NCBI): domain Bacteria; kingdom Pseudomonadati; phylum Pseudomonadota; class Alphaproteobacteria; order Hyphomicrobiales; family Nitrobacteraceae; genus Bradyrhizobium; species Bradyrhizobium sp. McL0616. Next base: position 6,667,661 of record NZ_CP188255.1, on the reverse strand, counting down.
CCGATAGCTGAGGGTAGACGCCGAAAAGTTTCGCCTGGCTGGCGGGGATCGGGTTCAGGCTGACATCGGCAAGCTGTTCGTCGGAATCCAGAATTAAAGTGAAGGAGAACCTTTCGCTCGGCACGCCGGATGTAGCGAGCGGGCTGAAGTTCATCCGCGGATCTGTGCCAGTGGCGCCCGTGGTCGCTTCGGTCCAGTCGTGACGGATCATTTCTGGATTGAACTCGAAGACGATCACGTTTGGGCTGGAGGTCATATCCGTCGACGCGCCCATGGCGGAGAAGGAGATCAGCGCGCCTTTGAGAACTGCTCCCACCATGCTCGGCCCTCACACGTTTCGCGCTAGGGCGCGTAGGACCTGGTCGACGATTTGCCGCGCCACGGCTTCGGGACGTCGGCCCGTCGCCGCGTTGACGGTGACGCTGAGGTTCGGCAGGTCTCCTGACTGGGGCAATGCGCCGGCTGCGGCCAGGCCGGCCACGACCAGGTCACCCACCTTCCGGCCGTCCGCGGCCGAACCGCCTGGCAGGCTTAGCACGAGGCGATCAATGTGGAGACGGCGGTCTGGCATCAGGTTTGTCCCAAGCCGAACACCCCGAAGCTGCGGCTTAGCCGGGCGCCACTTCGAGCTTGATGCAAGGGAGGCGCGCGAGTCGGGATTCGGGGCCGCAGAGGCGAAGCCTGAGGTGTCGCTGGCGGCGTGACGACTCGCACTTCGAGCGTGCCGATGTGCACGCCGGCAGAACCGGTGGGGGCCTGCTTAATAACGGCAGGCGCTGGCGGCGACACCGGTGGCGTAAGGAGTGGCACGACGCTCTGCGACGCGCTGGCTGCGTAAGCCTCTTCGCGCAGGGTGGGCCGGTGTTGTTCGGGTTCGCTCGTCGGCCGAGGTGCGACGGCGCCTGTCGCGGTGGTCGCTGCGTGCTGCGCCACTTGGGTCGTAGGCGGCCTCAAGGCGGACGGGGCGTTGATCGGCTGGGCGTCGCGGATCTCATCCCGACCCATGCGCTGCCCACGTCCAGGCGGCGGGAATTGATCTTGTCGCCCCGCGCCGGCGATCGTGGCCTGGATCGTGCCCAGCGCCGGGGGCTGAGCTTGATCATGCGCCGCAGGAGGCGCTGCGCTCGAACGCATCTCGACGGTCTCGCGGGGCGGCGCATTCAGCGTTTCGACCTCGAGAAAGGCCGGGGGCACGCCCCCTGGCCGGAACAGTGGTGGAACGGGCGCTAGTGCCGCGGATGGCGATGGGCCAGCTGTGGGGGCAATCTCCTTGAAATAGGACGAACGGGTCATACGGTCATCTCTCCTGACGCCGGGCGCGCTCGACATATTGCGCTCGCCGCGCGTATGGCATCGCTAATATCGCCCGTTCGGACCAGTGGTATCGCCCGGCCAAGGTGCCGACGTCGTCATAAACGAACCGCGCGCGGTAGCTAAGCTCCTGGAAGCAGTATTGCCGCGCTTCGAAACGCGCTTCGATCGCCGCGCCGCAGTCCGGGCAATAACCGCGCAGCGGTCCGGCGAGCGGCGGGGCGTAGGTGCCCAGCGCCGTCTCGACGCGGGCGGCGAGCTTCGTGGGAAGCGGATAAGGCTCGACGCAGCGCTGCGCCAGGGCAAGTGGTGGGTCTTGTGCGTCAGCCACTGCGATCTGATCGTTGAGTGTGGGCACGCGAAAGCGGGGTTGAATTCCGCCGGCGCCCGTCAGTCGGCGCCAGCCAGCGTCATCGGGCCCCGAGACGCCCCAGTTCCGCTTCTCGAGCGGTCCTTGGTGAGGTCGATGATGACCGAGATAGGTCTCGATGCCAAACGACAGCTCTGCCCGCCCGCCGCAGCCGCCGCAGTCGACGTGCGAACTCACTTGATCCCCGACAACCGCTTGGCGCAGGCGCAAGATCAGCGTGTCGATATCGATCACCGCCAAGTCGCCCCAGTCGACGTCCGCCTCGGCCTCGGCTAGGCGTTCGACCAGCCGCAGTACGAGATGAGGATCGTCGCCCCGGTACTCGGCGAACAGCACGTCGTCGGCGCCCGTCGGTTCGCGCAGGGTGATGGTGAGGCCGCTCAGCGGCAACTCGGAGCGCATGACGCCGAGTCCACCAAACGATTTTTTCCGGGTGGGGGCCACGTCAGGTCTCCGTGACCTCGACGACCGACGGATCGACCTCCCAGCCCTCGTTCTCCAACTTAATGTGCTCAACCGCGATCGCGTTCGCTCCGGCGTCGAGATCGGGCAGGGCCTGGAACTCGGACACCCAGCAGCGGTGGATGATGTATCCGTGCACCGGCTGGCCATCCTCGTTCATTAGCTGCAGCCGAACCTCGCGGCGCAGGTTGGCCAGCGACGTCGCGGCGTGGCCCTGATCGAGCCTTTGAGCGGCATCGGCCCAGGTGATGAAGTCGGGGTCCTGGGTGATGCCGCGCTCGAGCGTGATCGGCTCGTACTTGGTCCGGCCAAGACCCTTCAGGATGATCTTGTTGCCGCCTTCACGGTACTCGATCACATCCGACGAACGCTTCAGCGCCGAAATTTTGCTGACCGCCGCGACAGCTGTGGTGTTCTGGCCGAAGAATACCTGGAAGGCGTAGGACTTGTATGGGTCCAAGCGCGCTATATTCACGGGGAAGATAGGAGGCAAGGTCTCTCTCCCTCTTACTCTTTGCGCCGATCGGTAGGACGGTTAGCTGGTCTGAGTCTGCCCGGCCAATTGGGCGATGGTGATGATGACAAACTCCGCCGGCTTCAACGGCGCGAAAGAGACCACGATGTTGACCACGCCGGCGTCGATATCGGCCTGAGTCGTGGTCTGGTTGTCGCATTGGACATTGAACGCCTCACTCGGCGTCGAGCCCTGAAAGGCGCCCTGCTTGAAGAGCCCAAGCATGAAGGCGTTGAGGCTCATCCTAATTGCCGACCACAGGGGCTCGTCATTGGGTTCGAAAATCACCCATTTGAGGCTGGCGTAGAAGGTCTGCTCCAGGAAAAGCGCCATCCGCCGGACCGGCACATACGTCCACTGCTGTTCGGTCGTATCCAAGGTGCGCGAGCCAAAAACGATGGTTCCGACATTGGGGAAGTCGCGCAGGCAGTTGACAGCCAACGGGTTCAGGACGCCCTGGCGCGCGTCGGTCATCTTGCCGCGCTCGACGACGCCGAGCGTGTTTTTGGTCCCGGCCTGGAAGCCGGCCGGGGCCTTCCAGACTCCGCGGGAAATGTCCGTCGCCGCAAAGATCCCGGCAACAGTCGCTGCCGGCGGGATTTCGTAGGGCGTTGCGGTGACGAGATTCTTCGTGTTGCCGCTCACAGGGTCGGAAGAGAGCAGATAAGGGAAATAGAGCGCAGCGTTTTTGCTGCGCGGCTGGGACGGATCGCCGACCGTCTTTTCCACGAGGTCGGGGAAGGCCGGCAGCAGTGATCCGTCGGCAGAGTCCGTGACCTTGGGATCCAGGATCAGGAACGCCAGCTTGCGCTCGCAAAAGGCGATCGCGGTGCTGATCACCAGAGATTCGGTCACGCCCGGCAACACCATCAGATTGATCACCGGGATCTTGTCCAAACTGGTGTCCTGCTGCAGAACCGCAATGAAGTCGGTCGGATTGAAGAAAGTCGCGTTCTGGTCCAGCAGGGGCAGGAACGGTTCTTGATCGGCGGTGAAACTTGCAGGCAGCGTTGTCGCCGTCGGGATCCTAACCAGACTCGAGGCCGCGTTGATCCGAGTGGCGATATTGTTGGGGTCGTTCGCAGTCAAGTTCACCTGCCGATAGGTTTCGACCTGCACCGGCGGTTTGAGGCTGGGCAGCGCCGAGTTCGCGCCGCTGTAGGTGATGATGACGTCCGCGACGCCGTTCGTGGTCCCGACCGGGCTGACCTGTACCTTTAGGGTGTAAATCTGATCTGTGATTTCGCGTTGAACGAAGCTGACGCCGCCTACAGTTATCGTCGCGCCTTCGAGCGCTCCCGGGGGAGAGGTGTCGGCGCTGACTTGAAGAGCGACGATGTAGGCGGTTAGGCCGCCGTTCAGGAAAAACTGGTTCACAGCCGTGGCCAGGTCGCCGACGTTATCGTCAGCGTCATTAACGTCGTAGGCTTGGTTGGCGAACGCCGCGCTCCGCACGAAGCCGCCGAACTGGCGCTGATAGTCCATGAAGCCGAAGATCTCGGTCGCCTTGCCGAATAAACTTGGGTCGGTCTTCAAGGGATGCGTGTATCCTATGAAGACGGCCGTGTTGGTCGACGCCGCGATAACAGTGTGCGACGAGCTAGGCGCCTCTTGGATGTAGATCCCTGGGAAAGTCGGTGTGATCGGCATCAGACGACACCCCACATTCCATCGCTTCGTGCGCAACGGGTATGCAGTTTCCGCGCCAACGGGTCACCTCACGGCAAACCGGCAGGCACTCTCGGAATAAACTTTAGGCTCACTGATCAAAAGAAATTAGATTGCAACTATAGGGCGGAGTCAAGGCCATGGTGAAGATTGCGCGCGAAATGATCGGGCGCGGCCGCGGCACTGAAAAAATCTGATCGCACCGCTAACAGCAAACTCCATGGTGGATCGAAGATCGGCGCGCCGAGTCGGTGGTCATGTGGCAACAGTTCAGAAATCGCTGTGTCGCCACTATGATGCCTTTCGGGCACAGTGGGAGCCGTGGGCTCATGGTTCCGTTCATCAGGGATGGGCTGTTGAAGAACCGCCCGCGCCAAAACCGGTGTGCTCGCCGAACGGGCGATTGCCAGCGTTCGGGCAATGCACAGCCGGTTGATCGTGATCGACAATTGATCACTCGAGTCAAACGCGGGCCGTTCACCGGCTTGAACATTATGGACTTGATCAAACGCGGCCTGACGTCCGAGCGTTCTTTCGTATGATGCACTAAATGCCTCGCCGCAGAGACAGTCGGAGGGACGATCTCGGGTGACCTTCGGAAGTTGACGGGGACGAAAAAAACGCCGTATTTTTTTGATTGAAGCTTGGCAAGATCTGATCGATGAGAATTGGAAGCTAAAGCCCTCAGGACGGCAATGCTTAACAGCCGCCAGGCTTTGCTAAGAAGGTGTGAATATGTTTGCACCGCCGGTCGTAAAGCCAAAGACAAAGTCAATCGAATTACGACGCGCGACGCTCGAGGCACAACGGCCTGGCCGGTCTGTAGTTAATCAGGCCCAACTGCTCCAGCACACAATCTGCAACCTTGCGCCGCCCGGGCTTTTGGCGAAGCGCGCGAATGTGCCCGGCGCGCGGGAAAACGAGGACGATGGTACTCGCGTGACCGGCCGAGAGGCGGCGCTTTCGTGGGATTTCAGCAAAATCCCGGTATTTTCCCCCGGCCATCTGGGGCGAACTCAAATGCCGTCCCCGTTTCCGGCGCCACGTCTCCCAATTCAGGCTAAGCTCGTGGTCGGGCGGACCAATGATCCGCTTGAGCGTGAGGCGGATCGCGTTGCCGATCAAGTATTGGCCAGGCCCGCGCATCCCGACGTAAGCAGCGCACCGCCGCCCATCCAGCGCAATATGGGGCAAGAGGCCGGGCAGGTAGGTACAGTACCGGCCGGCGTAGAGAGCGGCTTTGCTGGTCCTGGCCAACCGCTGGACCCGACGCTACAGCAGGATATGGGGCAGCGCTTCGGCCACGACTTTTCCGGGGTGCGGGTACATACCGGCGCGGCTGCTGAGCAATCGGCGCGGGACGTGCGGGCCCGTGCCTACACGGTAGGCCACCGTATGGTGTTTGGTGCGGGTCAGTTCGCACCAAGGAATCACGAGGGACGGCGGTTGATTGCCCATGAGCTGACGCATGTCGTGCAGCAATCGAGTGCGTTCACGGCCTCGTTGGCAGTTATGCAACGTGACTCAGACAAGGATTTGACAGATGACAGGGTACGCGACCTGAAAGAGTACGTTTCCACGCATCCTTCCCCTTATCAGCATGTCATTGAGGTGATCCGTTTTTCGAAAGCCCAGGAGCTTGATGACAACGTGTCTGCCGATTTTATCGAGTCGCAGTCTTTAGCCCAGCTCGAGAAATTTGCTTCCACAGAAGCCGGCAGAGAGATGCTGGACGTTCTTTATGATGCAATGATGACGGGGCACGTCACAGCTTATGAAAAGCTGCAAGCGGACAAGATCCTCTTTGCCAAATGGAAGTCGAGTCCAGCGGAAATATATAAGATTGCGCAACTACGTGATCCCGATGTGCCGGAAAATCTGGCAGTCATGTACGCACGTAAGCGTGCCGATGCGTTAAATGAGTATGTCGCAAGTAAGCGCTACAGAGACGTTGTCAAAACGGTCCGTCAAGATAGTTCTATTGAGGACGATATCGCCTCCCGTTTTATTGCCCTGCAATCCCCTGACAGACTTGAAACGTTCGCAGCCAGCGATGCAGGGCGAGCCATGCTGGATGTGCTTTATGAAGCCTTGATAACGGGAGATGTGACGGGATTTGAAAGGCTTCAAGCAGATCGTATTCTCCTAGCCAAAGCAAAGACAGCCCTACCGCCCACTGCTGCTGATGTTACGAAAGCCATTAGCGATCCGGCGATTTTTCCTCTGGCAACTGGTTGGGATTCCACGGCCACTATACACGCCGAGTTGCTCCCGAATGGCAAGGTCAAGGTGTTCTATGACTCAAGCACCGGCTTAAGGAGCCCGGAATTCACGCGAGAGCGATCGAGCCTTTATCAACGATACGGTGAGTCTGCAGTATTCAATGGCATCACGCTCGAGCCCGATGAGCCGGTGATTATCAGGTTGTTCGACAAAGGGGGATCTACAGTAACCGTGCCGGCAATCAGGTTGATAGATTTCTTCAATCAGCAAAAAGAAGACACCCTGGGCAAGATCAAGGCGGTGTCTGTTATGGGTGCCACGGTCGGATTGGGCGGAATAGGGGCAGGCGGCATATTGGGATGGGCTGACACCATTGCCTTTGCGATCAATGCCGGAACGCTGTTCATCAGTGCCAATCGCGACGTGATCGCCAGGACTGCGCTCGGACGGCGATTCCTGGAGGCCTGGGACGTCGCCGAGGGGATCGTTGAATACTACAACTGGGGGCGTCTTGGCATGGATGGACTCAGACTTATTCATGCGACGGTAAGTCCTCCATTTAAACTCTGGCGACAGGAAGTCGCAGCGGGTCTCACCTCGGTCGAGCGGGAGACGATCGCAAACGCCCAGCAGCAAACCGAAGCCTGGCTCGATGCAGTCAAGAAGGCCGAATCCACTGAGGCAGCGAAAGCCCGCCCGTCCGGTTCGCAGTCGAAGACCGGATATTCGCGGACGGCTCCGACCACCGAGGAGGAAATCGCGTCGGCGGCCGGCCGCACCCGGCGCCGCGTCGGGGCCATAGATCGCGGCAAGGGCGCCCGCCAACGCTACGCCAACGACCCTGTGAAGCCAAAAGTGCCGGGTGCCCCCACGCACGCCGTTTCCCCCATTACGTCCATCCCTGGCCACAGCGCAAAAGAGGTGTTTTCCGACTACCCTGCAATTAAGCACGTCTTCGAGGGGGACGTGGAGGGCGGGTTTCACTCAAAGGCGCGCGGATCAAAAGCCAGGGCGAAAGAAGTCAAGGTGCTTAAGAGACCAGGCGCACCAGGTGTCGACAAGACCTACCAGATAAGAGTTGAGATCGCTGACGCGGCTGGAGGAAAGGTGACGTTCATCGACGCCGAGGGCAGAGTAAGAGAGACAAAAGACTCTACGATGTTTCCGGACCATTTGACGGAAGAACAAGTCCTTGATGAAGTCTACGCAGTGATGCTGCAGCACAAGGCAGAGCCGCTTCCCGCAGCAAACGCCGAAGGCAAAATCATAATCGAGGGAGTTTCCCCGAGGGGATTCCACATCAGAATCGTGGCTGTTACGAAAGAGGCCGCTATAACAGGCGAAAAAGGGCCGACGGCGACGCTGAAAACCTTCTACCCCAAAAAGTGATGCGGGACATCTATCCCAGGGTGATCAGCATTTCGCTGCAAAAGGGGGGCGCGCCGCGGCCGGACGCTCGCGAACAACTAACGCGTGCGGTTTGCCTCGCTCAGCGGCGGATTGTCCAAGGTCACAAGACCTACTTGCTCGAGGTCAGACCGATTGCGTCGGACCATCCGCGATCCGCGGTGCGGGCGGCACACTTTTATGGCAACGCTGCCATGTCCGGGTCATTTTCCTCAGGCTATGGCTGGCGCCAGCGCGAATCCCGGAGGCGACGAAGTCTCCGGCCGCGACCGTGTCCTTCAGCCGCCGCCGGTACTGGCAGAGACAATTCCGAGTCGGCCTTGATGCGCCGGAGGTCGACGCCGACGACGTCGGCCAGCCTCGTCTCGCTCCGACCCTCCAGATCCCGGTAGGCCTTTGCCATCGTCGATTTCTTTTGTGGATCGCAGCATGGCGCTGAAAGGTTCTGGTTTCCGGGCTGGCGTCGGCGCTGCGAGGCGGAAGGCGGCGGGTGATCGCAAATGCCTCACGAAACTCGGCGCTCGCGACGTTTCTCAAGGAGGGGTGAATTTCCACCACGTCAGTTGCCATTGACACATTTGCTTGGTACAAAGCGCCAATACGCGGCGGCCATAAGTACTTGATTTTGCTTCTGTTGTGCGGGCGGGACGACAATCTCTTTCCTGGGCACCAGTTCTCGAAGTTTGATCAGAAGTTCCATAACATCCGGCGGGCCATTCATCCGACGGCTCGGTGCTGTTGCCTCCAGGACAAGGGCAGGAGTTTTGGGATATGCTTTAGCTCAAACATTGCTTCGCCTTCCAGGATAGCCCGCGTCAGGAGTGGGGGTAGAAACGCCAGCCGCAGTCCCTGGCGGATTACTTTTGGATGCAGGTCTGCGGCGGAGGCGAGATCTTCGATGGAGGCGTGGTGCCCGGCAGACAGGTCGTCGAGCCAAGCGTGGGCCCTGATAATCGATTTCACAAGCTTGTGGTCGGGCTTCGACCCGAACGTAGCGGCCACTTGAGCATCGCCTTGGGGCTTGGGTGTCCAGGGAATCTCGATTGAACGTTGTTTCCCTTTTAGCTGCTTCAGCGTCACACGAATAAGGCCGTTCGATACGGTGATCGTATCGATCCGTTCGATAACCTCTTCCTTTGGTGCCTGCAGCTTTTCGCTGAGCGCGGCCTTGACGAGACCTTCGATCTCCGGAGCCGATATCCGGCTAACAGAGCCGGCCTCGTGCTTCCGCCCTCGCAACGCCACGCTGACATAGAAGCGGTAGCGCACGCCACTCTTGCTGGAAAAGCTCGGACCCATGCGATTACCCTTGTCGTCGAAGAGCTTGCCTCCGAGCAGGGCGCCGCTTTCAGAAAACTTAACCTTCCGCTTTACGGTGTTGAACTTAAGTAGATCCTGGGCGCGATCGAATGTTCGCCGGTCGAGGAGTGCGGCATGCTCTCCTTTGAACCATTTGCCGCCGTGATGGGTTTCCCCAATGTAGATCCTGTTCTTGAGGAAATAGGCGAGGGGACCGTAGGTGAAAGGTATGCCGCCGCGGTATTTTAAGACCTTTGAGTTGCGGCGCTTGGTGACGATCTTCCGTCGATCAAGTTCGGCCACCAGCTTGCTGAAAGAGCCCACCTCCAGATAAAGTCCGAAGATCGTCCGAACCGTCTCGGCCTCGGCTTTATTGATGATGAGCTTCTTATTCTCGGCATCGTAGCCGAGCGGCACGCTCCCCCCCGTCCATTTGCCCTTGCGCCGGCTGGCGGCGACCTTATCGCGGACTCGCTCGGCCGACAGCTCCCGTTCAAACTGAGCAAAGGACAAGAGGACATTGAGCGTCAACCGACCCATGGACGTCGTGGTGTTGAACTGTTGTGTCACCGCAACGAACGAGACTGATTTGACGTCAAAGGCGTCGACCAGCTTCGCGAAGTCGGCGAGCGAACGGGTCAGACGGTCGATCTTGTAGACCACCACCACGTCGACCTTGCCTGCCTCAACGTCCATTATGAGTCTTTTGAGGGCGGGGCGATCTAGGTTGCCTCCGGAGTAAGCCGGGTCGTTGTATTGCTGGGGCAGGACTCGCCAGCCTGCAAATGCCTGGCTCTTGATGAAAGCTTCGCAGGCCTCCCGCTGAGCGTCCAGCGAGTTGAACTCCTGCTCGAGGCCATGCTCGGTGGATTTGCGGGTATAAATGGCGCAGCGAAGGAGCTTGGTGTCACTTGCCATCGGTGCCCTTCCGTCCGGCTGCCTCGCGCAGACCGAAGAACCGGGGGCCGTTCCATCGGGTGCCAGTGATGGCGGTGGCGATCTCGGAAAGGCTGGCAAAAGTCTTGCCTTCGAAGGTAAAGCCCTCGGCCATCACCGTCACACGGTAGATCCGTCGATTCCAGGTCCGCACCAGCTCAGAGCCCGGCTTGATCCGCCGCGGCAACTCTAGGCGACCGTTGGGCCTCGCTGAGGCCGTCTTTACCAGCTGGTTGAGTAACCGCCGCGTCACCGGGGGGAGGCCACCATAGGACTTCTCCTGGATCGTGTGGGCAATGCTGCGGCGCAGGAGGTCCGGACCGAAGGCCTTTGGCGGTTGAGTCCGGAGCAGTTCGCGGTAGCGCTTTCGGAGTTCGACAATGGGCAATGTCGGCAGCCGATCCAGCTCTGCCTCAACGGCTGGATCGGCTTCAATTGAACTGAGCTGGGATTTCACGAGGCTGCACCCGCCTTGGCGATCCGATAGAGACGGGTGCCATCTACCTTCTCCGAGGCCAGATTCAGTTTAAGCTTCTTTTTGACCACCCCGGCGAAGAAGCCTCGGACGGAGTGCTGCTGCCAATCCGTGGCCTTCATGATTGCAGTAATGGTTGTGCCCCCGGGTTGGCGCAGCAGGCCCAGGACGGTCTCTTGTTTGGAGGGACGGACAGGCGCGCCCGTTGGCTTCGACGCCATCTTCTTGGGCGGAGGGGGCGCCTTAGCGGGCTTGCCAGTCTTGGGAGGCGGTAGGCTTGTTCGTGCCTTCGGGAATTCCAATTTCGGCTTCGCTGTGCGTGTGGTCATCTGGCTCTCCATCGTATCAGCGACGTGCTGCTACTGACAGAGGCCCGGCGTTAAGGGCCGGGCGAGAGCGGCCGAAACCTAGCTTCGGTCCTGCGAAAGCCTGAATTTAATGGAGGCGATGGGCGCGAACGGCATCGTTGAAAACAAGGTCTGGCCCTACGTTGTCCTCCTAACTTCAGGGGACAGTGACGCTCTGCTGGCTGCTGAAGTCGAGCGAATTCGGAGCAATCTTGTGGCTCTTATTGCGCCGTTACGGTCACGAACCTGCTGAACGTAAAGGCTTAGTTTTTTAGTGACGGTCAGCCTTCGCCGCGGAGGCCGCCATGCACAACTGGTGCGGGGTAGGGGGCAAGTCAGTGTTGAATGGCTAGTTTATTCTGTAGCTGCTTACAGCGGAGCATTTACCAACGTGGGTAGTGAGAACCGAGTGCGATTCCGATTCCATGTTCACGTGGTGGTTGTATGGGGAGTATGGGCTTCGTATCCATGAAATCAAGATATTGCGTCAGGGCGTCGACCTGATCGTCGAATTCTCCTGGGAATCCGACTATTTCGTCGATGAGCGGCTCGCGCCAGACTGCGTCTGCGGGAAAGCAAATTTTCTTGGCGCGTATTTTGGGATGATGCCGAGCGAGACGATTAGCTTTCGACTCGCGAGGTATGATCAGCTTGATCTCGAAGCGAACTTTCTTGCGAATCGCGGCGTAGAGGGCCGGACCGTTTGCCGTTTTCTCGATGAGGGCGACGCTCGGATTATTGCGTTTCACGAAACGCCAGAACTCCTTTTGCAGCTGCATAAAATCGCAATGATCACAAAACTGATCGAGAACATAATAACGCCCTCCGCCGAATTTCCACGCTTGGATTACGCTGCGACTAGCGTTGCTGCCGCCGCTCTGACCAGGGTCGATGCTGAGGACAACCGGAGCGATCGGAGCCTCGCGCTGTTCAAAGAAGGCAAAGTGCTCCGGGCACGGAGTAAATGATGCTCGTGGGTCGAGATCCTGCTGATGGAATAAACCGAATGGCGGAGCGAGCTGTGTCCGTTTCAGCCGTTCTATCTCCGCTTGAGAGTAGGCATTCGGTTGAAGGATGTCGCCCTTCTCGCGCACCCACTGGTCATGACCGAGATCATATTTGCGCCTTTTGGGAGCGACGAGCGGTAAACGAAGGTAAGTCCAGCCACTCTCTTGCAGAAGATCAGCGGACAGGTCACTGGCGCTGATGCGGTGGGCAATGACCAGTACTGGGCCGTCGATCTTGTTGTTGAGGCGTGAGAGGATGGTGTTGAAGTTGTTACGAACTAAATTCAACTTTCGTTCGTTGTTCCAGTCGCTGATTTCGTGCGGGTCGTCGTAAATAATGAAGTCGGCGGTCCGGCCTGTCACAGCGCCGGTGGCGGCGATCGCAAATATACCGCCCCCTTCCGTCGTCTGGAAATCGTTCGCTCGGGAATGGCCTTCCTTAATGCGCGTCGCAAACATCGCGCGATACCAGCTGGTCCGCATCATGTCGCGGATCTTGTCGCATAGTGCGGACGCAAAGTCGTCATTGTACGCGACCAGCAGAATTCGTAGCTGCGGGTTCGTGCCTAGACGATAGGCCGCTAGGCAGATTGTTCCCACGAAACTTTTCAGATGTTGCGGGGGGAGGTTAATCAGCAGGCGCTTACTATGGCCAGAAATCAGGTCCTCGATGACGTGACACATGTGCATTACGTAAGGTTGATCGCCCAATTTTTTGTCATGCACTTTTTTAAAGGCATACGGGACGAACTGACGAAATTGAGAGCGAGCAAGTTCAATCGTGATGGATTTCATGTGGTTCGGCATGTCTACTCCTTCGCTCTCGAGGAGCGACCACCCTTTGAAGATTTCTTTTCCATGGTGCCTGCCCCCTGTTGTTTGCGTTGTTGCGTGACGTAGGTCTCGAGCAGCTCAAGGTCATCGAGGTCGACCCGTTCGGAAGCGGGCGATGAGTCGTCATCAACGCCAAATAGCCGCATGCATGCTAGCAGCGCGCTGACTGCGCGAATGTCCTTCTTGATGGCCGCTGCCGTCAGGGTCTTGATGAAAGCACGCTGCTTGGTAATTCTGCGTTCCTTGCCGTTCTCAGTGAGGACGAGCTTTTCCCGCAATTCCGCAGCGAGGTCCGATTTGAAGCTGGTCTTGGATTTCGGTCGGCCCCGCGGATTACCGCTCTGTCCCTTCTGAAACCGGCTGCGCTTGGGGGGCCGCCGGTAACCGACGTCTTCGTCGTCTGGTTCACGCGCCATCACTGGACTCCGACGGTGCCGCTAACCGCCGGCGGACGGTTGCATTGAAGGTCTCGCCGGTTTCGACGGAGATCGCGTCACGACCGGTGGCATTCTGCCAGCGGCGGACGGCGAGATCGACATAAAGGGGGTCCAACTCGACCCCACAGCAGATACGACCGGTTTCGTGTGCGGCCATCAGCGTTGAACCCGATCCGAGGAATGTGTCCAGCACCAGGCCGCCGCGTTTTGTGACATCTCGTAAGGCGTCCCCGATCATCGCGACTGGCTTGACCGTTGGGTGCGAGCCTAACAGTTCGTCACGGTCCTTGCCGAACGACGACATGCCGCCATACGATGACCAAACATTGGTCCGGTTACGCCCATGCCGGCCAAGTTCAACATTATCTAGCGGACGTGCTGCGCCGGCGAGGTACACACAGACAAATTCATGGGCATTACGATAAATTCCGCCCATCCCGCCGTTGGGCTTAACCCAAACGCAGATGTTGTAGAGCGGCATGCCGCACAAACGTGCGGCCACGTTCATCTCCGTAACATGTCGCCAGTCGATGCAGGAATAGATCAGTGCCTGCGGTCTACTGGACGTACGCAGCACCTCAAGTGACTGGCGCAAGAAGTCGAAGAACGCGTCGTCGGTGAGTTCGCCCGCGCCCTGCACGAATTCACGATGGCGGAGCTTGCCTTTCCCTGAAATAAAGCCGTTGACCTTCAGATTATAGGGTGCGTCGATAAAGCAGACATCAGCCAAGCGACCGTCGAGAACCCTGTTGACGAAGATCGGATCGGTTGCGTCGCCACAACCGATCCGATGCTTTCCTAGCACCCAGATCGTTCCCGGCGCTGAGATCGCGATTTCCTCCACGTATGGGATGTCGCTGCCGTTCTCCTCGACATTGGCTTGAGGTAGATCAAGGTTCAATCTCTGGTCTATCTCCGGCGCAGGAAAGCCCGTGAGATCGAGCTCGAAGTCGATAGAAATCAGCTCTTCAAGAACAGCTCGCAGATTTTGGTCATCCCACACCGCATCCTGCGCGGTTCGATTGAGCGCTAAACGGAGCGCTTTGACCTCTGCCGGCGACCTGTCGTGGACGAACGTAACATCGACATGGCTGGCGCCATTCGCTTTGAGGGCCCGCCAGACCAACTCCAAATCGATGATCTGACTCTCAGGCGTAACTGGGATCGGAATGATCTGGCCAAATCGCTCCAGCCCGCGCTGCAAAACTTCCATCTGCTTTTTGGGGTGGCGCCGTAGGACCGGCTCTATCGGTTTCAAGGAGTCAATCGGGACGCGGTGGACGCCGAGGTGATTGCTACGAAGGATAGGCAGCGGACCTCTGATTGTTTCAGGGCACATTGTTGGCTCGCTCAATTCAGACTACGAAATAAATGTTCGACGAAGATTTCGTTGCCGGCACCGGGAATCGAGCAATAAAGTTGATGTGCTGCACCGTCTTCAATCGCTTTGCGCACGATTCTACGATCATCAGTATCGACGCCAAACATCTGAATGAATGGTATCGAAACTAAGTCTTCGTCGACGTCAAAGAAGTTTTCGCCTTTTAGAATGCCAGTTGCTAATTTGAAGAACAAATGCTCGGCCAATAAGAGCCGTTCAAAAAAGTGTAAGTCTTCACGGCCCTCGTGATCTGTAAAAAACACTGCATAATAGGGGTAACTGGGTTGAGCGATTCGGGTAGGTCGAATCCGCCAGCTCCGGGACTTGATTGTCATGGCTCTTCCTCCAGTCGGTGCAAGGAGCGGAAGCGCGGTCATCGGGGTTGCAGACGCAACGGCGTACCCGCGGCAACGCTCCTGGCGTTGTCATCGTTCGGAGTCGAAATCGCGGAGCCGCCCGCAAAAGCGACGGCATGCCTTGATCGACCTGTGATGTTAGGGATACGCTTCTGGGGCTTAAATCTTCGACTCCGAGCCCTGCGGACATAGTCGAAAATTACTGAGTGGCTTCGAAAGCTACACTATACAGGTTTCTAGAATACCAACGAGAAGGGTGCTCGCAAGTCCAGGTAGTTCACAAATCGGTGTAGTCCGGTGGCGAAGCCGTCGCCTCCTGATTGGCGCGTAATGGGCGATTATGGAATGCGGTATGGACCAAGACTTGCCGTTAATTCGCGCGGGCGTGCGCATGGAGAATCGTCGTTTGTACCGCGCGTCGGATCGATTTGAAGCGTGACGATTTTGTGTTTGCTCGGGCCGAAGAAGCTGCCGGACACGGGCGTGCATTTGCTAATTTCGCGTCCAAACGCAACGGGAATCAGAAGGATGACGCTTCGCGGCCGCTGTGGACACCTAAGCGCCTAAGCGCGCCCAAGCTCTATCCTATCCCTCCAATTCTGCCGCGGCCTCGTCGGGTTGACGTAACAGGGTGGCTTGGTAGGCTGACCGCATGGGCATTTTTGACAGACACCGCGGTACTCTGGTTCCCGTTCACGCGGACAACGCTAAAACCAGAGATTGGCTCGTTCTTCTGGAAGCAGCCACCATTGTTGGCCAGCAACGCGACAAGCTTCGGGTCGCCCTGACTACGCAAGAACGGAAGGTCGTAAAAAAGCGCAGGCTATTCCGCAAGTCGGAGCATTTTCTTGTCATCGACGGATACGATCCAAGGATACATGCGCTCTATTTTTGTCCTCAGCTCTACAAGAACGAGAATGGCAGCTTGGTCCCGCTGGTTGGACCAGAAATCGGACAGTTGATGGCCCAGGCGCTTGAGGGCGGAGCACTCGAAAAACCGCCGTGGTATGAGCCTGCCGACAGTACCCCGAAGGACCCCGTGATCAAAGCTGCTCCCAGCATGGAACTAGACAGCTTGGTCGTCGATGCGCCCCGCCCGAGAGCCAATAAGCCAGCGCCGCTGCGCGCGGTAGGAGTTACCGAAAAGGACAAGTGACGCATTCACGCGTGCCGCTGTGGCCTAAGGCACTCCTGCTGGCGCCCTCGGCAACAGTAGCGCTCATGAGCGTCTTGACGGCGCTCCACTTCAGCACCCAAGGCTCTTAGGTTATCGCAGCGCGATAGGCGTGTCTCACGGAAGCGCTGCAGAGTGATCACCGTTGTGGGCCTCACCATGACGGTTGTTCGGGGCACAGCGGACGCCGCAGTGACCGAACGCGACTTCCGAGTTTGACCCGTTGCGGTCATAAGCCTACTCGAAATCTCGCAGTGCAGCGAACTTGGCACGCTGGGGGACGTGCTATTATGTGGGTTGACGAGAGGACGGCCGCATCAATCCGATGGACCCAACCACGCCCGAACCTGCGCCTGCGGTGCTGGCGGTCACGATCGTTCATGGCACTTTCCCTCGCGGTCCGTGGCTGCAACTGAGGCGCAATTTACGCGCGCTGCGGACCCGCATGCGCGGCTGGCAAGTCGACGAGGCCGCGCTGTGGCCAGCACCGGATTCAAAACCGGATCAACGGTGCTGGTTCGAGCAGGGTAGCGAATTCGAGCGCGATCTCGCGCGACGCAGCGGATTGCCTCCAGGCAGCGTCGTGTTCAATCGCTTTCTCTGGTCTGGTCGCAATACTTTCGCCGACCGGGCCCAGGCGGCGAGTTCGCTTCGGGCCGCACTGCGGGAGTTCGCGCGCGACCATCCGGGTGTGTCGCACGTGGTGCTCGCGCACAGTCACGGCGGCACCGTGGCCGTCAAGGCACTGGACACGCGCGACGAGCTCCGCGGTGGTGGTGAGACCGCCGACGTGCGAGCGTTGCTCACGCTGGGCACGCCCTTCGTGCGGCTGGTGTGGCGGTGGGGTCGGATGCCTGAAAACGGCTTCGTAGAACTCGTCGCCACGCTGCTGCCGCGGATGCTTCTGGCGTTGGCCCCGCTCATGGCGCTCCAACTCAGCTGGCGCAGTGATGGTGTTGCACAGGCCGTGGCGATTGTGCTCCTTATTTCCGCCGTGGTGGCAATGTGGCGCGCATCGATCGTGGCGGCCACGACGATCATCGCCATCGTTCTGGCTTTTGGCCACCGGGACCCGCTGCTTTGGGGCCTCTTGCTTATCATCATGGCGGGCTACGTCCTAAACTTCCTAATGCGTCCCGCAGGCAACGTAGACGACCCAAGGTCAAGGAGGATTCTTGAAGAGTGGGTGCGCAGCCTTTCCAAGGCCGGGAAACGCCATGTCGAAGAGGAACCGCTGTGCCTGCCTTGTCCCTTGCTGGCCCTGCGCGCGCCGCGCGATGAAGCCAGCCTCGTCATCGGGCTCGGCCAGGTGGTGCAGGGGCTCGGGCATGCCGTGGCGTGGTTCGTTGGCTGGGCGGCGCGGCGGCTGCGGCTAAAGCCTGCGCTGACGCTACTCGTGCTCGTGCTCGTGCTCTTACTCGTCGTGGGAGCTGCATAAACTTGCTGGGCCTGGTTGGAGAGGGATTCGGCTTTTGGACGCCACTGCCCAAGGAGTGGGGCGATTGGCTTTGGTGGGGGTTCCTTGGCCTCTTGGTTGGAGGCTACGTGGGGCTGCTCGTCCTGGTGACAGCGATGCTGGCGTGGGCGCTGCCGACGATCGGCATCAGCCTGGCCACCGGGCGTGAGGCCTTCATGCTGCCCGTGGCGACACTAGTGGAGGCCGAGCCGCTGCCAAATGCGCGCGCCTCCGACGGCCTGCGGCGGGCAGAAATGGCGCTTGAAATCCTCTACGACGCGCAGCCCGCGGGCCTAAATCACTCGCTGTATGACGCTCCTGAGGTACGCGACCGGATCGCGATCTGGCTGCGGGAACAGGCTGGCGCGCCCGCGGTCAAACGCGAGGCCGAAGAGGATTAGTGCTGATGAAGTGCACTCGCTTCGAATAAGGCTGGCTTTTCTGCACCCTGTTGCTGCATCTGCGGACGGCTGCTATTGATGCTGTGGACGGCTCCTCCAGCGGCGCGAGAGCGCCAAGGAGTGGGCGCCATTTTGAGGCTCCCACGATTCGGAGGAGCAAGCTATGCAGTCAATTTCGACAATCGGTCTGGATATCGCGAAGTCGGTCTTCCAAGTACACGGCGTTGATGCAGCCGGCCAAGTGGTCTTGCGCCGTCAGTTGAAGCGCCGCCACGTGCTGGCGTTTTTTCAGAAGCTGCCGCCCTGTCTGGTGGGGATCGAGGCTTGCGCATCATCGCACCATTGGTCTCGCGAGTTACAGGCGTTAGGGCATACGGTACGGTTGATGCCTCCGGCCTATGTGAAGCCTTACGTCAAGCGGCAGAAGAACGACACCACGGACGCGGAGGCAATTTGCGAGGCGGTCACGAGGCCCAACATGCGGTTCGTGCCGACCAAGACGGTCGAGCAACAGAGCTGTCTGATGCTTCATCGAGCGCGCCATCTCTTCATCCGCCAGCAGACTGCCGTCATCAATTCAATTCGCGCCTATCTTGCCGAGTTCGGGATTGTCGCCCCCGTCGGGCGTAGGGGTGTCGAGCAGTTGCTGGAAGTCGTCGCCGATACAGCTGATCGCCGGCTCTCAGAGGTGGCCCGCGCGTGTCTTGCGGCTCTCGGCAGCCAATTGCGGGCCCTGAAGGCCCAAATACTGGAGTTCGACCGACGCATCATCGCCTGGCATCGATCAAGCGCGACGAGCCAACGGCTGGACGCGATCCCGGCGTCGGGCCGGCGCTGGCAACGGCGCTGTTCGCGAGTGTTGCCGATGCCAACGCCTTCCGATCGGGACGGGACTTCTCGGCCTGGATTGGGCTCGTGCCGAAGCAGAACTCGAGCGGGGGCAAGGACAAGCTTGGCAGTATCAGCAAGCAAGGCGATCGCTATTTGCGCAGCCTGTTCACGGCAGGCGCACTCGCCGTGATCCGCTATGCCAAGATCCATGGCACGGGGCATCGGCCCTGGCTCACGAGACTGCTGACGCGCCGACCCACCAAGGTTGCTGCGATCGCGCTCGCCAACAAGATTGCCCGGATGGCATGGGCCATGATGGCCAGGGGTGAGCGCTACAGGGAGCCCGTCGCGCTCGCGGCGTAACCTATCGCGCCGGACATCCGGTGTGACGTAACGGTTGGGAGGGCGAACAGCACGTAATGCAGCGCCGGTCGATCCGGCGATCAGGACAACCCACATGGGCCATGGCATCTTCGAATGCGTGCTATTGACCGGGACCTGATCCGCGGAGGGCATTATGGCCAGCGGTCACGTGAACCGCGCTAATAGGCCGAACACATGGCTGCTCCGACTACCGCCGCATGCGTAAAGAAAACCCTTGCCAACCTGGAGCCGTCCACACATGGCCCTTTTGAGAAGTCCCGACAGAATAGGTTGATGTCCGAGTTCGAGGGCAGACCGGACCTAAGGCGGACATCGTGGCGCACGTTGTCCGCTATTTAGTCGCTATCGGGGGAAAAGCGGACGTCGCACAGAATCCGCAGGCGGTCTACTGCGCTAGAAATCTGAGTGCGACAATCAGTGCCACCATGCTCGCGAAAATCAGCAGTGCCGGGAGGAATTTCCGGGTCATTGGCCTCGTCGAATGCCGCGCAGCCGATTGACCGCGTTGAGGTCTAGGCGGTCTCTGGGACCGCACGACTTTTTCCTCTGTCGTTGGCGTCCGAGCCTTTGGTTCCGGCGCCGCGCCGACGCCTCCCATCTCTCTGTAATAAGCGCTGTACACCTCGCGAACGGCCAGGGCCATGGACTCGACCTCGCTCATTGTCTCGAGCCGGGTTCGATAATTAGTCAGAAAGCTTTGCGCGTTAGACGGCAGGTCATCGAAACCACCGAGCTTGGCCATCATGAGCCAGGTGGCAAAATCCGCCTCGGCCTTCGTGCGAGCTTTCTTGGCGATACTGGCGCTGGAGCTAGAGGACATGGTGGTCCGATTGGTTTGAACCCGGCAGCGAAGCTGTTCATCGACCCCATCCGCGCGGCGGGAAAGGCATTTGGCAATCCATTCACAGTAATCACGGCGCGGGAGAGTTCAAACGCGAACCTTACCAAACTAGCTGGCTCCTGGCCCAGGTTGAAACAAGACTGAACAGGCTAGCTAGGGTAGGGCGCACCTCTGCTGATGCCACGACGGCAGTAGCCGACATTGAATCGTGGTCCAATTCGACTCCAATCAGCACGCTCTGAATGTGTGCACTGCGAGGCACCATACGAACAGTGAGCGCGGTAACAGCATCTGCAGGCCGATCCTTTGACGTCTGCGGATATCCCATCCTCCAAACGCCACTGGAAAGACGCCGCTTTTGCCGCTGCTGGTCGAAACCTACGGTCAAAACCCACGGTCGAGCATCCTCACCGCATCGAGGATCGAATGTCTGACCAGCCGCTCCCGTTCTTTCATTTAACCTTGACGCGCAGGACCCAGTCTTTCGGAGAAAGCGCTGCGTCGGAAGCGAACGAGGTCAAGAACCTCCTCCAGCGCGCCGCGCATGTCATCGCGAGCGGTGCGCCGATCGACAAGCCGGAGCAGCGCGAGCTCAAGTGCTCCAACGGCCACGTCGTCGGATATTTTGAATTCTCGGAAGACGCCATCAGGGACCAGGCCCGGGTTTCGATCGCACGCACTTCCGGATGCCGTCGGCGCTGGAGCTCGCCAACCGACCGAGGGGCGCATGACCGCCACGCGCCCCTTCCTCCTCGCGCTGCTCCTGTTCGCCGCTCCCGCGTTGGCGCAGTCCCCGGCGATGCCGTTCACGTACGCGCAATCCATCGGGACATCGTCGGCGCTGATCATTGGCGTCAACCCGACGCGCCGGCGCATCGAGTTCTATAACTCGAGCGATACCGCCAAGATCGCGGTTTGCCCGACCATCAGCCGCACTGCGACGCCGACCATCACCTGCACGGTCAATGGTCCCGGCTCGATCACGCTGCTGCCGTATCAGTCCTACCGCGTCGACGGCGTCGGCCAGGTGCCGAAGGTCGACTCCGCGTGGAACGCCATCGCGAGCGCACCAGGCGCGCCGCTATCAATTTTCGAATGGGAGTAGTGAGAGATGAGCAAAAGTTCAAGCCGGCCTGCGCCCGCTACGCGACGCATCAAACATTTCAGCGATCCCCCGCGCAAGCCGGCGAAGCCAAGCGGCGGCTCGACGCAAACCTCGCGCGAGACGATCCGCAAAGCGAAAACCCCGGGCGAGATCAACCCGAAACAGATGAACCACTAGTTTCCATGGAGCCACCGCGATGAACGCGACGATGACGATCTATTCTCGCAGTGGCGAGACCCGGGTTCTTTCCGCGGTCGCCGCCGAAAACGAAGTCCGCGCGTCGCGGGGTTTTTGGAGCTTCTCGAAGCCGTTGCCCAGGGGCTGGGATCGCGTAGTACCGCGCTATTGCGCCCCGGCCGATTTGCATCCGTCACCCCTGGCGCGGCATCGGTTCGAAAACCCGATTAGCTTTTCTACACACAGTTCGCTTTGGCAATACTGCGACGAGCCCGGTGGGATCAGCGCCGGGGAGACCGTGGAAACGACCGCTTGGCCACATTTGACGATGCAGCCCTTGAACCACAGCGCCATCGCGGTGAGGGACTACCTCCGGGATCATATGAAATCGCGCCTGCCGCAATCCCCGTGGCGCGCCGGGCGTCTCTATCTCGACGATGGCCTGAGCGGGGCGGTGCCGCATGACCACCTACTTGCGCGCCGCGTTGAACCGGCGGTGCCTTCGCCGATCCGCGTTGCCGGCCGGTGAACGCATGAACGCGAGCGCTGCACCGTTCTGCCGGCATGTTTTGGATTACTCCGGGCTGGTCAATGCAGTTCGCGACCGTTCAGAACAGATGGAAATGTCGCGGCACGAGCTCGATCACATCGCGGGTTTGACCCAAGGGCATGCCGACAAGATCTTGCGGCCGCGGCCCGAGAAGAAGCTCGGCAAGGCATCCAGGAGCAATTGCAGCGTGATCGGGAGCACGCCGCAGCCCGCGAGGATTTGCTGACCAAAGCAGAGGCCAGGGTGAGGGCCGTGATCGCCGCGGTGCGGCTCTCAGGTCGGGGCAACGGCGATGGATCCTAAGCGCAAGGAAGAGCGCCGCGCGTTCAACGAAGCCCCGCGGACCCGAATGAGATTGGTCGCGGCACACCGCGGCGTCCCCGACGATCAGATGAAATGGTTGGGTCGGATACGTCGCGAGGACCTCGTGAACTTCGTCAGAAAGCACCAACTCGATTGGAATTGGGTGCTGTTGGGCGTCACGGAAAGGGCACCACAACGTCCAGCCATGCGCGTCATCCAAGGGGGCGCCAATGACGCACCCTGCCGTTAAGGCAGTAAACAAAGAAGGCCGCAGCGATGAAAACCGCCGCGGCCCCCGCCTTGTCAAAAAAAACCGGGTAAAAAAAATACGTTAAATATTGGTCCAGCCCCGGTACCCCAAAGCTACGCCCCAATATTTCCGCAATTCAAACTAAATCGGCTGTTCCGGTTAACGGAACAGGAGCTCCTGTTGCGCTCGGACAACTCAAGCGTCAGCAACGCTGGCGGGCTTGTGTTAGCGTCCTGCATGCCGCGCCGATCGTGCGGAACGTCGCGGCATCGGCCGCAGGAGCTTCTTAAGGGGGCGCCTGCGGTCGTTCGTCTCGTTTCCCGGAATGGGTTTCGATGGTGGAACCGATTTAATGCTCCGCCGTTTTGGAGTCGTCCCTAATAGCTTAGGGAGTGCGCCATGCCGGAGCGCCGCCGAGTAAAACAGACCCGCCCTCTTGAAGAACGACTAGCCGAACAAGCCGCCCATCTCAAAGAACAAGCCGACCAGCTTCCTGCAGGCCGGGAACGCGAGGCCCTTCTTAGAAAGGTCCGCCTCGCCGAGACCGGCGCGCGGCTGAGGATTGGCTCACCTCGCCGGGGTTGCAGGCCCCGAAGTAGCCGCCGTAGAGTGCCTGTGAAGCCATCTCGGCAGCTGGTCAGTACATGGATTGGCTCGAAATCACGTTCTCGCAGTGCTGACTGCTAGCGCCGTCTCGGCGGTCGTCGGTGCGTGGGCCGTGATCACCAACAAGGATTAGGCTGCCTCAGTGGGAAATCCAATAGACGAACGCCCCGGCGAGTAAAATCATCAGCGCGGGCCGCACTGTTCTCTGCGTTGGTCATGCGCCATCGAAGCGCGGCGCGGGCACGAGTCAAATTGTCGATTACTGGTGGCTCGGAGCGCGCGTGAGGTACTGCGCGTCGTGGGTGTGGAAAAGACGATCACCGCTTCACGCTGGCAAAGCGCCAAACCGAAGGTGGACGATGACACGCGTCGCCGGCAGATGGGCGGTGACGAACAGCGCGTGGCTTCGGTCCCGCGCTCAAGCCGCCGTCGACGCAGACCTCGAGCCCGTCGCTTGAGCAAGGCGGGCTTTTCTTTTGAGGGGTTCGATAGACGGGGCATGGCTTTTCGGCAGCCGGCTTTGGTCTCTGCTCGATTTGTTCGGGCGGAAAAATCTCGCCGGCCGGGGTCGCTCTGACCGGCGATCGGCGGCGTGCCGGCTACGGTCAATCGAAGGGTTGTTGCGTCGTTCCTATTCCCGGACGTCGATCCGTAAAGTTAAGGTGACCGGCTTCCGCCCTCATGGCCTGGCGGGACTTCACGACGACCTATTTTGAACCAAAGCGACCGATTCCGCATTTATCCGGTTATGAAAGACCAATGGTCCGAAATGCTCCGATGCCCGAAATGCCACAGGACTGGCATCGTCAGCCTTATGTTGCCGGGCAACGAAGAAATTCCAACCGTCAACCGCATCGGGGCTGGCTTTAAAGTCGTCAAAACCCAGTACGGCCCGGCCTTTCACTGCGAGGCTTGCGACGTACCGGTCATACCGTGAAGGCCCCAGTTGGCTACCTGACGGTCATTGATCCCTCTTCAGCTTGCGCCGGCCCCAGTGTGGCTCCTTGCCCTTTGGGTTGAGCTCGGGGACGTAGTGTCGGTTCAGCGCCCGCATGATCCCAATGCGGGCGAACATCGTCGGGCCCCCGCGCTCCGCAACCACCATCAGAGCCTCAGCCGCGGCCTGCCAGTGCGGCAATTGCTGCTGAGCCTTGGGCAAGGACGCAATGTGCTCACCGGCATCCCTGAGCGTGCACAGCGGCGTGCGGCCGGCAATCACTATCGGCTCCTCGAAAGGCCGCCCCCAGCCTTTGGTCATCGCGTGTTTCCATACCCCATCCCGCCCTTGCCGCCGCCATTCCAATGGAAATCCGGCCGAACATCAGCGCCGCGCCTGCCGCACGCCGAGCAGACAAACCGCGCCTCGACGTCCGATAGCCGCACGTCGTCAATCCAGCGATCGGCGCTGAGGGCGACGCTATGGCTGCATCGGTAGTCCGCGCAATAGACCAGGACGCCGCGCACGCCGGCGTCGCGCATGTTGCCAAAGGTGATCTTGACCGGGCGGCCGTCGGCGCAGGTGGGCGTGTGGCGTCGGACTTGGCTCGGCATCCCGCCATCAAAGCGGGGCCGCGATCACCGCGCAAATTGTCAATCCCTTGGGCCTCGCAACGCGCGCGAGACCCTGCTGGTCGTGGGTGTGGAAAAGTTGGCTCAAATCGTCAGCAACGTGACCCGCTATTGACGTTCGCGGGCCAGCCAAGGTCTGATCCTCTTGCACGGTTGAGGGGCCAGCATGCGCTACTTTGGCGTTCTGATCATCGCGTATTGTGGAGTGTTCCGGCTCAAGCCGACTATGTGCTGTTCAGCCAGTGGCTCGCCCTCAATAGGGGCGACCGCAATACGTATCTTGCTGGCTCTATGGATGGCTGGCTGGCGCTAATGGCTATCGTGGCTCCAGCTTCCGAAAGACACTACTACGCCTGCTTAAGGGATTCGCGCACAACGCCCGATAGCCTGCGCAATGCCGTTGAAGATTTCGGCAGAGATAAGCCGAAACTTCACATGGGAGAGGAGCAGCATCGTCCGATTCTCCTTCAACCGACAACAGAATTGGGTTTACAACAGGGACAGGTCGTCAGTCGCACATCTTGCGGAAGGCAGGGTGGTGGGTGATCAGAAATGCCAGAATGCAGGAACCAAGAAAGTCGCCACTACGAAAAAAAGCGACAGTAAAGGCAGCCCGAGCTTCCAGTAGTCTCCGAAACGGTATCCTCCGGGGCCCATCACCATCAAGTTGACCGGGGTGGCAATCGGAGTGAGGAACGATGCCGCAGAAGCCACCGCAATGCTCATGAGCACAGGTCGCGGCGATACTCCCATTTCGGTCGCGGCCGCCATCGCGATCGGGATCATAATAAGCGCCGTCGCTGTGTTGCTGATAAGTTGACCCAGAATCGCCGTCAACACGAACAAGCCGGCAAGCAGCGCGTAGGGACCGGCGTCGCCGATCAAATGGATCAGCGTTGCCGCCATAAGGTCCGCCGCTCCGGTGTTTTGCATGGCGGTCGAGAGCGGCATCATCGCGCCAACTAGGATGACCGTTGTCCAATTGACCGCGCGGTAGGCTTGTTCCACAGTTAGCACTCCCAGCAAGACCATTGCGCAGGCTGCTAACAGTCCGGCAATCACTGACGGCACCCAACCGGTCGCAAGCAGTAGCACCATCACGAGCAACACGGCGATCGCTTCCTTCGCCCCGGTTCCTAGCGGCACTGCCTGGCGACGAATGAGTTCCGGCGAGTCGACCACCAGAACGTCCGGGTCGTTGAGATGCTTATCGAGAGCATTCCAGGTTCCCTGCAGCAGCAGCGTGTCGCCTGCGATCAATACGGCTTCGGCCAGATTCTCGCCCCTGCGCTGGATTGCCAGGATGACCAGATCCCCGCTGGGCGTGATCATGCCAGGAAACATTGGCTGCCCAACCAAGCCCGAGCGTGGCGGAATCAGCACCTCGGCCAGACCAGACGTGCGGTTGAACAATGTATCCGCGACCTCGGGTATGTCATCAGCCCGGAAAGCCAGCACATTGTCCGATGCGAGAGCGCCCACCGCTTCGGCGCCACCGCGCACAATGAGAATGTCACCCTCATTGAGTTTTGCTTGGCGCACGGGTCCGCCGCCGTCACCAGCCTGGATAGTGATCAGGCTGACGCCTGCGTAGTTCGTCAAGTCAACGACAGTCGGCGGTGAGCCGATGTACGGAGAACGTGCGCGCACGCGAAGCCGAAACAGCCCGTCGTCCAACCGGTACTGCTCGACAAGTGTCCGGGCGTGTTTGCTGAGATCCGGTGGGATCGCCCGTCCCTTGCGTTCCGGCAGCAGGCGCTGCCCGAACAATATCACGATTGCTATTGTCCCCACGAGCAGGGGGACCCCGGCAATGGCGAACTCGAAGAAGCCGAAAGGCGCCAGGCCGGCGTCGGCTGCGCTTTCCGATACGAGGACGTTCACCGGTGTGCCGGTAAGGGCCAGGAGCGATCCGGCGTGTGCCGAAAACGCGACTGGCATGAGTAATTGCGAGGGCGAGCGGCCAACGCGGGTTGCCATCACGACGACGACCGGGAGAAGTGCCGCGACCGCCCCATTTATGCTGATAAGAGCGGTGAGCAGTGCAACGAGCGTCATCGTAAGGACCAACAGCCGGGCGCGGCTCTGCCCCGCCCGGGCGACCAAAAGCTCTCCCGCCCACGCCGTCACGCCAGTAGCATCGAGGCCTGCGCTGACGACGAAAAGCGATGCAATGAAGATAACCGCCGGATCGCCGAAACCGGCCAACGACTCTCCGAGTTTAAGCAACCCAGTGCCATACAATGCGATCGCCGTGCCGATGGCCACCAGCACAACGGGGAAGCGGTTCGAGACAAACAGCACGATGACAACGGCGACGATCGCAAAGGTGACAGCGATGCTGTTCAAGTTAATCGCTCCGACACAGTTTTCTCTTCATCGCAGCTATGCATCTGCGCAGATTTCAGAACCGCACGGTGGCGGAGCCAAGGATGCGATTGGCGGTACCAGAACCGGTGCTGACCGGGGCTGTTGCTGCGGTGCCGCCGTACACGTCCCGATGAGAGTAGACATATTCAAGACCGACATCGAGCCATCCGGTCCCGACGCTGTTGCCACGAAGCTCGGCGAACGGACTCCAGATCAAATTGACGATGCCCTGCTGCATGGTGCTGTTCAACGACGTCGCCGAGGCAGATCCCGGCACGAACAATTGCGCATAGGACGGATATTGCTGCCATGCGTAGGAGTAGACGAAATTGCTGCGCACTTGCGGTGTCCAGAAGTGACGGTAGCCTGCGCTCGCGCCATAGGTCGGCAGGGCGTCGAGACTGGGATCCACAACGCCGGGCAGGCCGATGTTCGACAACGCATCCTGGCCGAAGGTATTGGCGCCGAAATAGCGCCCGATGCCTTGACCGTAATAGGCCATGCCAACCAACTCGTCCGGACCGAACGCCGGTGACAGCCATCGCATCGGAAAGCGGCCACTGCCCGCGAAACCCCAACCGGCGGTATTGCGCTCGACAGCGGGAGGTGCTGCCGAAGTGCCTGCGGTACGGATGGTGAGATCGCGCAACAGGCCGCGCAGGTCGAGGCCCAGGCCATCGTTCCGGTATTCCAGCCGGCCGAGCAGATCGGGCACGGAGGCAAATGCGGGACTGAGCCCGCCAAAACCAGCCGGAGTGCTGATCTGCGTGAACACGCCGGCCGCCGACGTGTACTGCGTATCCGGCATCTCGATCGAGACGTGCCCGGTCAATCCCGGGGCCAATGTTGCGGTCGCCCGAACCTGCGGCTGGCGCACGAAGGACTGGTTGAGATTGGTCGAGAAGTTCACAGTTTCATAGACGCCCTCGTTCCAGAGGCTGTTCGCCCAGCCGACCAGCACGCGAAACTGTTCGGTGCCGAGTTCGCCCCAGGCCTGACGGAGCCGAAAGACCGCATTGGGAGAGGCCGCCGCGCCCCCGCCGAAGTCTCCTTCCAGGCGGGTTTCCAGAGTGCCCCAGGCGATCGCCGTGCGCGTATCCATGCCGATGCGGCTGAACCGGGCGGACAATCCGGTATCACCTCCCTGGAGGTCGGCGGGGCTTCCGGAAAGTGGAATGGTTTGTACTGTCGGCGCATCGGACTGATTGCGGCCATTGAAGTCGTGGTAGCCATGGAGGTTGGCGAAACCGTAGAAGCGTACCTCGGACTGCGAACCTGGGATAAGCAACGACAAGCCCGGGAGATCGGAACGCAACGCGTCCTGGCCTTCTCCGTCGTACTGGCTGCCCATCGGTTCGGGTGGACGCAGACCCGGAATGGCCGCCCCGGCAGGTTGTAGCAGGACCGCTGCATTCGCGGTCATTCGTGGCTCAGTCGACGTGGCCGGGATCGGCGACGGCTTTTGCCCAGCGGTTGGTGCCGCGGCCTCACGACGCGCGGTGGTGGCCTGAAGCTTCGAATGCTTGTCTCGGGTCTCGAGTTCGTCGACGCGATGGCGCAGTGCGCTGATCAGCTTGTCACCTTCAGTTGCGCGGGCTTGCAGCGCATCGAGACGCCGCAACAACTCTTCGATGGAAGGCTTCTGCTCCTGACTCGCGGCTGTCTGTGCCAAAGCCGGACCGGCAAATATTGCGATTGATGCAATGCCGCAAAGCGCTCGGAATGTCGGCATTAAAGCCTCCTGTTGGCACGTTCAGGGCACATCGAACTTTGCGCTCGATTTTACCGATCGCAAGGCGGCTCCGTGGGTGGATCAAAATTTTCGACTGGAGTGTGCTGTTTCGGTCGCACTCCAGTTGTAGACGTCGAACTCGGTGGCACTCCGCAAAAGCGCGTCGCTCTGTGAAGATCGATCACTATCGATTTGAACCGGCTCTCAGCAGCTGCGTGACCGATCTCGTAGCGTCAATCTTTGACCCCGCGAGCCGAGCGCCTCGAAGTTCGTGGTTACGAATTCTCGTTTTGCAGCTCACAATCCCCAAGGCAAGCCCAGTAGGTACCAGACAACGAACAGCAGAGTCCAAATGATGGCGATCCAGAGTGTGTAGGGCAACATCAGCGCGACGACCGTCCCGACGCCCGCCTTCTTGTCGTAAATCTGGGCGAAGCCGACCACCATGGCGAAGTAGGCGTTGAGGGGGGTGATCGCATTGACCGGCGAGTCGCCGATCCGGTAAGCGGCCAGGACTGAAGCGGGATCGACGTTGAGTTGCACGAACACCGGCACAAAGACCGGTGCGAAGATGGCCCATTTGGCGATCGCTGGCGTGAACACAAAGTCTATGATCAGGACCACAATAATAAAGCCCACCAGCAACCACAGCGGGCCGATATGCGCGTTTTTCAGCGGCTCGGCCATCGTCAGGGCCATGAGCGTTGGAATGTTGCTGTAGTTGAAGTAATCGACAAACTGGCTGATGACGACGAACAGGAGGATGGTGCCGCTCAGCGAGGCAACCGCTTTCGTCATGGCCGCGATGACGGCCGAGGAGCTGTTCACCGTTTTTGCGCCGATGCCATATGCGATGCCGGTCGCAAGGAACAGCACCATGATGACCCCGATCAGGCCGTTCATGAATGGTGAGTTGCCGATCAGGACGCCGGTCGTTGGATTGCGCAGGGGCGCGCCCGACGGAACTGTCAACAGAAGGAACAGGATCACGACCCCGAGCAGCGCAAAGCCGCTGTACCTCAGCCCGCGCGACTCGTCGGCGGAAAGCTGTCCACCGTTCGGCCCCGGTTGAGCGTCGGCGGTTTTCTCGGGCTGGTACACGCCCAGCCGGGGTTCGATGATGCGGTTGTTGATGAGCGCAATGACGACCGTCAGGACCGCGACAGACGCGATCGAGAACGAGACATTGGCGGTCAGATCGAGTGAAGTGGTCGGATTGACCATGTGGATTGCGTCGTTGGTAATTTCCGTCAGAACCGCATCAAGCGGCTTGATGATCATGTTCACGGTGAATGCGCCGGCGACTCCGGCAAATCCCACGGCGAGTCCAGCGAGAGGATTTCGGCCAACGCTCAGGAAGGCGGCGCCCGCCAAGGGGATCAACACCACATAGCCTGCATCGGCAGCTATGCTGGACAAAATGCCGACGAACGCGACGATGTAAACGAGTGCCCAACTCGGAGAGACGGCCACGAGCTTTCTGATCAATGCGTTCACGAGGCCGGCTTCCTCCGCGACGCCGACGCCCATCATGGCGACGATCAACAGCCCGACGGCGGTGAAACCCATGAGGTTTGGCACGAGCCGGGTGTAGATGTGACGAATTCCGTCCGCCGTCAGCAGGCTATTGGCGGTCGTGGTTGCGGTCTCGATCTTGTGGGTATCCGGATTGATGACCTGGTAGGTGACGGTCGCCCCCAACATGTAGAGAAGGTGAGAGAGCACCAGCACGATAGCGATGAGGATCAGAAATATCACGATCGGGTGCGGGACGCTGTTTCCCACGCGCTCAACGGTGTCCAGCATCTTTTGCGTTAGCGTCTTGGAAGGTGCCGTGTTCACGGCGTCACTGCGCGTGCTCATATCGGAAATCCTTCCACTCCATAGCCACCGCCGGAGCAGCAGTGGTGCCACAACGACCCATGCCATTAGAGCAACGAGGAAGAACGGACGCCAATACGCGCACGAACTCGCCGATCTCATAACCGGCGCGATGGACCCGCTAGTCCCGCGCCGAAGATGCCGGCGTCATGGGCGCGAGCGCGGCGATTATCTGAGGGACCATGTTTGGACGGAGCCCTCGCGGGAGCGGATTGCTCGTCGTTGCGCGATCGGTCTGTTCGCACGCTGCCTTACGAACAATCAATAAGGCGCATCAAAACCCGGTTGAATACTGAAAACGCCCAGATTGTTCCAGGGCAACTACCTACCCGAACAAATCGATGGTCCTGGCCTTTGCTATCTTCGCGGCTCCAACCGAACCGAATTCGTCAGGATCGATCTCAAGGTACTCTATGATGCCTGAATGATGCCTGAGATTGAAATGGCTCAGAATCCCGCCGTCGCGCACGGCATCTCTTACAGAACGACTTATCCGGCCGTCGTGCTTACGAGCCTTGCGAGCGATTATTCCGCTCGGGCACCGGGTTGCCCAGCGATAGCCAAACGAATATCTGTGTCAGCGGGACTTCCATATCCGACTTCGGAGGCGCGCAACCTTGCGCTACTGCGCATTCGTTCGTTCTCGACTGCCCCGACCTGCCACTCTCCAGAGTCTCTGCTGCTGCTTACGGAAGTTTCGATTAAAGGCATCATAGAGACACAACCCAATAGTATTTCGGCGAGAATAGCTTTGGGGTTAGGCTCGAAGCCGGCGAAGAGGCGATCACATGAGCAATCTTGCTTTTATTACCAGAACCATTTCTGGACAGAACATCCACCGATCGCAGACGCAATACGAAGTCGGGGCTCAGCGGACGCCGGTCGCATGAACCCCTCGAAAACTGCATCCGTCGGTGCCGCCGTTCGCTTCGCCGATTTCGAACCGCTCCACGCCGCCGAGAAAAAGATCATTGCGGAACTCGGGTCGGGGGACTTCATCAGAATCGGCAACGGTCTGTGCCCCGAGGGGAACGACCCCGGGCGAATCGTCCGGGCGGAACTTCTGCGTCTTCTTATCATTGGCAGCGGCAGCGATTTACGCTTGCACGAGAAGGGACTGAGGATCAGCGGAGCCCAGATAGTTGGCACACTCGACCTTGAGGGTTGTCGAATCCCGCGCGACATCACGCTTACCGACTGCCTCTTTGACGCCTCTCCGGTACTGCGCTCTGCCGTTATCGATAATTTATTTCTAGATGGATCGGCATTGCCCGGTCTGCAGACCGATCGTTTGGAAGCACGCGGCGGACTTTCCATTTGCGGTGCGACCGTGACCGGCGAGATCCGGCTTCGTGGTGGGCGCGTAGGCGGCAACATCGAGGCTGATGGCGCGAAGATCATGTCCCCTGATGGCGTTGCCCTCGATGCCAACGGATTAGAGGCCCGGGGCGGCATCCTATTACGCGGCGCCGAAGTGCATGGAGGTATTGATCTGTCAGGAGTACGCCTTGGTGGCGATGTCAACGGGGCTGGTGCACGGATCGAGCGGCCCGGCGGGGTCGCCCTGAATGGCGGGGGTATCGGGGCGCGGGGCGACCTCGCCTTCCGAGGTGCAACGGTTACAGGTGAGATCCGTCTTTTCGGCGCGCATTTCGGGGGCGACATCGACTGTACGTCGGCGATCCTTGCGGAGCCTGAGGGGTATGCGCTGAGACTCAATCGCGCCAGGGTCGATGGTGCTTTCTTTCTGCGGCAGGGTGCTTCAGTTTTGGGTACGCTTGATCTGACGGCAGCGGCAATCGGCGCAATCTACGACGAGGAGGCATGTTGGCCGTCAAGGGGCGATTTGCTGCTCAATCGTTGCCGATACGGCGCACTCATTGGTGGACCTATCGATGCGACGAGCAGGCTTGGTTGGCTAGCCCGCCAGCTGCCGGAGCGGTGGCAACAGGACTTCTGGCCACAACCTTACGAGCAGCTTTCGACGGTACTTCGAGAGATGGGCCATGACGAGGAGGCTCGCGCGGTCCTTATTGTGAAGGAGCGGCTCCAGCGGCGAGCGCGGCGAGCGCGGGCGAAAAATCCGTTGTTGCGTGCAGCGTTGGCGATAAGCGACGGTACCCTTGCCGTGACCTTGGGCTATGGGCGTCAGCCTCTGCTCGCCCTGCTCTGGTTGATCCTGTTCTGGGGTGTCGGAGTCGTCGTGTTTAGTATTGCGGAGCAGAACAGCGCTCTCAAGCCCAATAGCGCAATAGTTCTTCGCTCTCTAGAATGGACGATGTGCGCGGTTCAGCAAACGGAACGTCGCTACATGCCCTCTGCCGGACAGGTGTTGGCTGGTCGTGCATCAAGCGGGCAGACTCAGCTATCCTGCTTCCTCAGCCAACCTGAAGCTGCCAGCTATCCCGAATTTAATCCTTGGATGTATTCGCTGGATGCGCTTTTGCCAGTCATGGAGATCGGGCAGAAACAATATTGGAGGCCAGATCCCTCGAAACCCATGGGACTTCTCACTCTCAATTACTATTATTTTCTTTCGGTCATCGGATGGGCTTTGAGCCTTCTGGCGGTCGCTGGATTTTCGGGGCTTGTTAAATCAAAATAGTTAGAACGACAGGATTGCGACGTTACGCGAGGAGATAGAGTCCCCTGAACGAACAGAACATCCAGATAACGCGGACCGAAAACGAGCAACACTCGCTGACCGATTGCGACGCTCGCTCGATGGAACATGCAGCCTTCACTCGCCGGCATCTTACACCTTCCGATCAGTCGATGATCTTACGGCTGCTCTCCCTTTGTCGTCGAGGCTAACTTCGATCCAAAAGCCCATCGTCACCGCTGCCATCGCGTCGTCCGGCCGAAGGCTGAGATAACGCACGGAGGACCGATCAGCCCCAATCACTTCGCACGCCCGCCGCTGACTGACCTCAAAACTCGAACAAAGGTGAGCCACAGTCTGCCGCCTTGCGACGAGCGTCACCATTTTTTTGAGTTGAGATCCTTCAGCATGGCGTTGTCGAGCATCGCCTCGGCCAACAGCTTCTTCAGCTTCGCATTCTCGTCGGTCAGGATCTTCAACCGACGAGCTTCCGACACATCGAGCCCGCCGTACTTAGCCTTCCACTTGTAGAACGTCGCGCTTGAGATCCCGTGCTTGCGGCAAACATCACCGGTCTTCGATCCTGCCTCGTGTTCCCGTAGCACCGCAATGATCCGCTCTTCCGTGAACCTCGACTGCTTCATCTCCGTCTCCCTCAAAGGTGACGGATTCTACCCATTTTTGGAGGAAGTTCAGGGCTCAGGTCAATCGCTCCATGACCTTAACTCACCTAGATCTTCATTTCCCGCAACAGCAACGTCTCTCTCGCTTTACCGGGCGGCAGTTCCTCGTCTTCCGCGACCAAGGCCACGCCGTTGGCGGCTCTGTATTCTGCCGGTTCGCGCATTGCGCGCCTCAACCCGTTTTGGTTGGTCGTTAAGCACGTTAAGTATGAACCTTAAGCGTGAAAACGACCCTACACAAAGCGCCATGTCGGGCATGCAGCCTATGCAAAGAGCGTGTTAGCGATGCTTATCTTCAGCATGTGCCTTGCGATGGTAGGCGCTGTCCACGTCTGTGAAACGCCCATGCTCTTGCTGAGGGTTTTGCCCGATGGAACGACTTAGGCAAGACGCTACATTCATGACTACTTCGATCCGCTACATGAATTGCGATCGAACAGATTCCGACACGGTACCGACAGAAGATTGTGTGCCGCGACTGACGCGCTGGAGAGATTGATGCTAAAAGGCCTTCCTTCGTTGGCGATATGCACAGCTCGCGCTCGTCTTCGCTACGCCGGCA
The DNA here is from genome assembly GCF_049993385.1 of Bradyrhizobium sp. McL0616. NCBI lineage: Bacteria > Pseudomonadati > Pseudomonadota > Alphaproteobacteria > Hyphomicrobiales > Nitrobacteraceae > Bradyrhizobium > Bradyrhizobium sp. McL0616. Next base: position 6,633,157 of record NZ_CP188255.1, on the reverse strand, counting down.
TATGCGCAAAGGCAGCCGGTTCGCGTGGGTGGACTTACTTGCGAGACTGGGCCGAGAGTTGGATTGCTGATTGGCTCACGACAGGGGATGAATTGTGTCTTCCGCGCAAATACAGGACAGCTGTATCCCTAGCGGGCAGGATTACTCGCCTTGTTTTGGATGTCGGTTGTTATTCTGGAGCGTCTTTCCGCCCACGAGCCATATCGGTCCAGGCGCTTTTCGGGGAACCTTCGAGGGCGCAGCGTGAACGCATCGCTCGGTATCGGACTCGACGCTAACGTACTTGTAAGAAGATCCAGCCGCACGATCTCACTGCAACCGTTGTCGGTCGTTGGTCTATTCGGCATCAATCTGGCGTTGGGGGTGGCGGCCCTAGGGCTCTATTAGCCTCCACTGACGTTCTTCAACCTGTCTCGCTCGAAGAGGGAGATCAGCCAATGAGTCCGGTCATCATCACCCTGCTCGTGCTCCTGGGCGTCGGGCTGCTGCTCGCGCTCTGGCTCATGGGCATCTACAATGGTCTGGTGGTCGCCCGCAACCGCTTCAAGAACGCCTTCGCCCAGATCGACGTGCAGCTCAAACGCCGCTACGACCTGATTCCGAACCTGGTCGAAGCCGTCAAGGGCTACATGAGCCATGAGAGGGAGACGCTCGACGCCGTCATCAAGGCCCGCAAAAGTGCGATGGCGGCCGAGCAGAAAGTCGCCGCCGACCCCAGCGACCCGGCGGCCATGAAGGAGCTTAATCAGGCCGAGACCCAGCTGGGCGGCACCCTGGGCCGGCTCTTTGCCCTGTCCGAGGCGTACCCGGACCTCAAGGCCAACCAGAACATGCTTGCCCTGCAAGAGGAGTTGACCTCGACCGAGAACAAGATCGGCTTCGCCCGGCAAGCGTTCAACGACGCCGCCGCCACCTACAACATCCGGCGCGAGGTCTTTCCGGCCAACACGGTGGCCGGCATGTTCGGCTTCAAGGAGGCGGCACTGCTCGAAACCGCAGAGACCGAGCGCGCAGCGCCCAAGGTGTCGTTCTAGTAACCCGCCGTCACCACTTTGTGGATTCCCATGCTCCCAAAGCCGCCTCTGACCATGGCCACCAACTTCTTTCAGCAGCAGGATTCGGCCCGACGCAAGACCTTCCAGCTGGTGGTCTATTTCGTCCTGGCGATCCTGATTCTGATCGCCCTCGTCTACGGGCTGTTGCTGGCTCTCAGCATGCATAATGCCGGCGAGCCGGTGTCCTGGTGGCAGCCGGAGTTGCTCCTGTTCGCGGCGCCAGGGGTGGGCCTTGTGGTCGGCGGTGCCAGCGCGTTCAAGGTGGCCCAGCTCGCTTCCGGCGGCCAGGCCGTCGCCTTGATGATGGGGGGTAAGGAGATCCCCGGCACGACCACCGACGCGCGGCAGAAGCGGCTGCTTAATGTCGTCGAGGAAATGGCCCTCGCTGCGGGAGTGCCGGTACCCCCCATCTATGTTCTGGAGGAGCCCGGCATCAATGCCTTCGCGGCCGGCTACGCCCCGGGCGATGCCGTGGTCGCCGTCTCCCAAGGCTGCCTCAACTATTTGACTCGCGACGAGCTGCAGGGGGTGGTGGCCCACGAGTTCAGCCACATCCTCAACGGCGACATGCGGCTCAACATCCGGCTGATCGGCCTGATCTTCGGGATCATGGCGTTGTCCATCATGGGCCGCATCCTCATGTTCACGTCCGGCGGACGCTCGTCGGGAGGAAATAATTCCCGTGGCGGCCTAATGCTGCTGGGCCTGGGCGTGTTTGTGCTGGGCCTGGTAGGAGCGTTCTTCGGTCGGCTGATCATGGCAGCGGTGTCTCGGCAACGCGAGTACTTGGCCGATGCTAGCGCCGTGCAGTTCACGCGCAACCCCGACGGCATTGGCGGAGCGCTCAAGAAGATCGGCGGGCTGGCCGAGGGGTCGCGCATCGACAACCCCCAGGCCGCCGAGGCCGGTCACATGTTTTTCGCCAACGCCTTCGCCGGCGAAGGGCTCGCCGGACTGCTGGCCACCCACCCGCCCCTGGTCAAGCGCATCCGCCGGTTCGATCCCCAGTTCAACGGCCAGTTCCCAGAGGTGCGGCCCGTCAGTGTCGACCAGGAAGAACTCGAAGGCCGCCGCCCCGATCGCGTCCCGCCGTTCGCCGGGATGCCGAGGTTACCGGGGCTGCCGCAGGTGCCGTTACCGGTCTTAGGGTTCGCCGACGAAGCGGCGTCCCGGATCGGCCACGTCGATCCGGAAGCAATTAGCTGCGCTCAGGCGCTGCACGACGACATGCCCGACGTGCTTCGGGTCGGGGCCCAGGAGCCGTTCAGTGCTCGCGCCCTCGTCTACGCCCTTCTCCTGGATCCGCGGGCGGACCTTCGGGACCTCCAGCTGACCCGGCTGAAGGCCGGCGCTGAGCCGCAGGACTTTGCCGAAACCTTGCGGCTGGTCGCCCCTGTTCAGGCCCTGCCGGACACGCACCGGCTGCCGCTTCTGGACCTGGCCCTGCCAGCGCTGCGGCAGATGTCGCCCCGCCAGCACCGGGCTTTCCGCGCGCAGGTCGAGGTGCTCATGATCGCCGACCAGCGGCTGAGCCTGTTCGAGTATACGCTTCGCTGTGTGCTGCATCGCCATCTCGACGCCCAGTTCCTGCCGCAGCGTCAGACGCGTCCGATGCACAGCTCGCCGCAAAAACTGGCGCAACCAGCGGCGACGGTGTTGGCGCTATTGGCCTGGGAAGGCCACGCGGAACCCGACCAAGCCGCCCAGGCTTTCGATACCGGCATGCGCGGTTACATCGGCGCCGATCATACGCACCGCTTGCCGCCCCGCGAGAAATGCTTCCTCCCTGAGTTCGACGCGGCGCTGCAAATGCTTAATCAATCGGTCCCGGCCATCAAGCGCCGGATCGTTGTCGCCTGCACGGCCTGTATCCTGTCGAACCAGCAGGTCACCGTCCGCGAAGCGGAACTGCTGCGCGCTATTTGCGATACACTCGACTGCCCGCTACCGCCGCTCGTCGTGGGGGAAGTGGAAGGACGATGAACGACATCACAGCAAGGCGGTCTATGACCGATGCTACCGGGAGATTGAACTTGAGCTGTTGCGGTCGGGAGTGCGGTAAGCGGCGAACCAGCGACGCGGTCGGCGTTAGCGATCACCAGCAACTTCCGGGCGACCGCGATCAGGGTCACCTTCGACGGCTTGAACCATGCGCATACTGTATGAATACACGAAGCGTAGCGTCAGACCGTCATCGACGCCAACATGTGCTCCGGCATGGAATAAGGGGCACCGTTCAACCGCGGAGAGACGAACCATCGGAATCACGGTTTCCGCCATCGCTTTCGCTTGTGCAAAGAGGAAGCTAGGCGGACCCGTGTCGGTCACGATGGAGAATGAGGTAGCCCGGTGCTCGTAACGGAGCGCTCCTGGCGTCACTGTTTTCGATCCGGAGCGCTGTCCAAAATGATATCGAGAAGCAATAGTGGGCTGGCTGGCTTGAAGAGAGCGAAAAATGAAATACGACGATTTATTGGCGGGGTTACGAAAGTTGGTCGTCGCGGCTGGTTTAGCAACGCTTGGATCATCGGTGCCGGTGATCTCAGCCTCCTTCGCCCAAGTCATCGGAAAATTGCCATGCCTACGCCGAGGATTACTCTCTTCGCTATTCGACGCCATGGGCGAGGTCGAATTTCAGAATCGGGGGACGTCGCGCCGGCGTGAGTACGTTGGCCGCCCATAGGTCCCGCGCCGTTCAACGGTCCACGCTCTTTGACAATGCCTATGCACGCTGTATGCGCGGCCGATGGCCGTAAGGGATCTTACCAATCCGTGTAAAGGATCACGGGCATGGCTTTGGGATGGATGGGTTCGACAACGCCATTGGGCGTCGTCAGCCTTCGTTCCGTGATGGTAGAAATTGGTCGCCGCGCCAGAGACATGAGCGCCGGCAGTATGATCATAGATAAAAACGCTCCCGCCCACGCTGCCCGAAAAGTGCGTGTATCCACTTCCTCCAGAGTCGTCGTAAATCGAGGAGCGTCGCCGCCATCTAAGAGGAACTGGCCCTGACCGCTCTCCTGCCGCCCTAACATCCGCTGCTCCCGCAAATGCCGTCTCAAACCAACGGAATCTCGGTTCGCGAGTCGCCTCAACCAGAGTTTTGCAACACAATCCGCCGCAAAGCGGACATCAGCACGATCCGGCTCCAAATAGCCGTAGAAATTATATAATAATTTCAATGATATAAGAGTTCGTAGTTTTGTTCTGAACGGCGCGCCACTTGGTACTCATCTGCGAATCGGTTCGGCACCCGACCGGCTGGCCAGAACCGCCTTTTCCAGCACATCCTTGCTGCCTTAATCCGGATCTGGCTGTCGTCCACCCTCGATGACGTCGATCAGCGAGCGCAGGTACGCCTTTCGGAATGGCGTCGATCCCGTCGTCAACAAAGGGCGAAGTGGCAGCGGGTCTGAAATCCAGAAAGCATTCGCGGCAATGTCGCGAGAACAGGCCAGTGGTATCCTCGTCTATCGTCGCCACTATACAGCGCGCAGGGCGCACTCTTGGCTGAATTTCAAATGAGGCGCCGACTGCCGCCGATCTTTGCAAATAGAGCAAACGTGTACGCGGGTGGTCTGCGCGGATTTAGATGATCTATATCGACGCGCCACGATCGATATCGACAAAATTTTCAAAGGCACCAAACCGGCTGACTTGCCAGTGGAGCAAGCGTCCAAATACGTAATGGTTGTCAACTTGAAGACCGCGAGGGCACTTGGCGTCACGATTCCGCCGACCGTGCTCGCCCGTGCCGACGATGTGATCGAATAGCCGCCGACGTCGCCGAGTTGCATGAGTGCGGAAATGACCGAAAGCGAAGTGTAGGCCTACTGTGATATGGTCCGCATGTTGGGGCAGACCGGACGTGACCGACCGGCCTCTCAAACAGCGCTCCTGACCCATTGCTGCCGTGGACGGAAATGCTAGTGGTCATCTCTTTCCCATTCCTGACATTTCTTATGTACGCTACCGTCACTGGGTTGCCGCGCAGTGATTTCGAACATTGATGCTGGAGGCGCCAATGACTGCACCCGACCCGTCAGCTCAGCTAAAATGATCAATTGGTACCAGGTGTCTCAGGCGCTCCATGTTGCGGCCACACTTGGTGTTGCGGATCAACTGAAGGATGGGTCGAAGCCCTTTGATGTTGTGGCGCGAATGTGTGGGGCCCATCCAGCGTTACTCTATCGATTGCTCCGGGCCCTGGCTGCGGTCGGTGTATTTCACGAAACAAACCGCAAAGAATTCTCGCTCACTCCATTGGGTGCCTGCCTGACGAGCGATGCGCCGGGATCGCGGCGCAACTACGCACGATGGATAGGAACACCCGGCCAGTGGAAGTCCTGGGTTAATCTGCTCCACTGTATCAAATCAGGAGAGAGTGCATCCGAGTACACCCATGGCAAGGATGCCTGGAACTATCGCAAGCAGTACCCCGAAGAACATGCTGTTTTCAACGACGCAATGACAGGCAATTCGCGCACTGAAAGTCAGGCAGTGCTTGAGGCCGATGATTTCAGCTGGTCTGGCCGCGTCGTGGATATTGGCGGCGGCCAAGGCCTTTTACTGAAAGAGATTTTGCGTGCTTGCTCTTCCGTTCATGGCGTGTTGTTTGACCAGCCGCACGTCATCGCGTCTGCTGAACAAATACCCACTGAATTGGCGCTGCGCTGCCAGCTCGTTGCCGGAAGTTTCTTTGAAGGTATTCCCCAGAACGGCGATGCTTATCTCATGAAAGCCATCCTGCATGATTGTGACGATGGCAAAGCAATTGAAATCTTGCGCACCTGCGTCGAGCTATGTCATCCAAGGCGCTTCTCATCGTAATCGAACGGGTCGTTGATTCACTAAATAAAAGCCCGGACAGCAAATTCTCCGACTTGAATATGATGTTGCAATACGCGGCTTTGGAACGGACGCGTCAAGAGTTCCTCGACCTTCTGAAGGACGGCGGGTTCGAATTGGCAGAGGTCATTCCAACCCTGTGTTCCATGAGCATCATTGTCGGGAAACCAATGTCGACCGAATAGGCGCTCGTCACGTAGACCGCGTCCATACGAATGACCGCTATTGCCGGCCAAAGCTGTCGTCGCGCGAGGGCGATGAGAGGAGGGGCGAATGTCTTATGCTGGCTTTTCAGACATGCCGGCCGCCGTGACGGGGGTCCGTTGTCGGGGGTGAACCGGAAATGACTTGAGCCAGCTGCGACTTCCGATTTTGACCGATATTGTTGCAAAAGTCGAAAATTGAACGACCCCAAAAATCTCGCGAAAGTCGATTTTTGGGCTTCTCCGCTGCTGCATCGCCTTTCAAAGCCACTACGAAGCTCCGTGATCGATTTCGGATGAAGCGGCACGGTCCCTCACATCGCTACGCGTAAAACGCATCAGCGGCTCCAATATTTTTCCTTCATCACCCCAAAAAGACTTTTGCAACAATATCGGCCCGTTGCGGAAGTCGGCTGGCTAGATTTGCTGTGGGGTACCACGCTGCTCTCGGTGACGGTGGCGTGATAGGGTGGGCGGCAATTCAGCCGCTTGCCGTTTGGAGGCAGCTGACCGTATAGCGAGAGCGGATTCCGATGAACAAGATTGATGTTGCAAGTGCCCCATATTCGCGTCGCGTCAGGTGCGGGCGGACGTTCGTCAGGCTAGCGCCGCAATGGCCGCGGCCCGCCCGTAGCGGCGACCGCATTCAATAGAATCGCCATACTTCCTGTGCTCTGCGGTATGCTGTACGCCCGCATTCTGCTTTGGGTTAAAGGCTGTCGCGGGCGCGGATGACAACGTTTGTAAATATTTCACTGGTCGCTGCAATGGTCAGAACATCTTTTCATCTACTGAGCCTCAGCGCGTGCGCGATCGATGAGAACGCGCGCGATCGTTCGAAATGCATCGAACTCCACGGTCAGATCGCTTATCCCCAGTGACTGCTTGTAATTGGCGGAGCTTTCGCTCGAAAACATCCATGTGCCGCCGCCAGGGTTTACCTCGAGCAAATAGAGCCGTCCGGTGTCCGTTTCACGCAAGATGTCGCAGGCCTGCAGCGCGACCTCAGGCATTGCACGATAGGCATCCGCGGCGAGCTTAAGCAAGTCCGGCTCGCGCGTGGTGAAGGTAATGCGATTAGGCGGCGCCGGAAGGTATTCGTGTTGCTCAAAGAGATCCTTCGTCGGGTCCAGGTTGAGCGGTTTAGTCGACTGGCGGCAATAGGTGAATATCGGCTCGCCGAAGATCGTTAGCACACGGCAGGACATCGGGTACCCGCAATCAATGAACTTCTGCGCAAACATCGGCGCCTGCCGCCCCGGGTGCCATTCCGGATAATCGGCCGAAGCTCGATAGCGCAGGGTTGAGGTTCGGCGCAATTCCATGCCCTGCCCGAAGGATGCGAATGCGTATGATGGCTTCACCAGGACAAAGGGGCCGTATTCGTCGGGAGACAACCGTGAGTTTGGAGTGATGACGTCGAAAGGCGGAATCGGCAGTCCAGCCGCGGCCAGCCGCCGCATTTCGTCGATCTTGGACATCGGTGTGCCCGCATACAGTTTGCCGCGGGCTGGCTTGAAACTCAAAAGCCGGATCGGCGAGAATATCAGGGTCGGACGCGACGCCGCGCGCTTGCGCGTTATCGAGGAAGGAATATCGTTCGATGCAATGAACACGGCAATATCCGGCGCGAGGGCCTCGACGTGATTCTTGATCATTTCGAAGTCGGCGCGAGACTGCCATCGATTGCTGTGAACCAGAACGAGATTTCTCTCCGGAACGGCTGCCATGGCGCTAATCTCAGGCTTTCAGTCGCCGTTGTTGCGCGAACGCTGCGCGCGCCTTGATGCGATATGAGGCGTTGTCCGGCGCGGCAGCGGCAGCGCTCAAGAAATGTTTCGAAGCCTCGGCGAACAGACCAAGCCGAAAGGCGGCAACGCCGGCGAGATCATGGGCAAACTCCTCGAAGATGCGCTGATCGAATGCCAAAAGTCCGTCGAACAGCGCGTCGCTATCAACAGAGAGCAAATCTTCCGCAATTTGCCGCGCCGCTTCGAATTCACCCGCATCGAGCCTGTCGCGCGCCGCGATGAACCAAAGCGCGTGGTCGTCCGGAACCGCCTCGAGCCCTTCTTTGATCAATGCCGATGGGTCCTGCCCGCGCCCCAGATAAGTGCGGGCGAGGAATTGGAAAATCATGCTGGCATTGGTCCGCTGCTTTTCGGAAGGATATTGGCGTGCGGCCTGCAAGCCCTGGAACGCGACCGCGATGGCTTCATCGACCCGGCCGATGGCCGCCAGAGATTCGGCCAAATCATACCAATAGTAAACCCGGTTCGGATCGGTCTCGACAGCCTGCCGAAGAAGAGGAATGTTGCGTGCGGCCTTGTGGGATTGATCGCCTTCGTAACCCAGATGGTCGAGGCCGACCGCCGTCCGCGTTATCGCAAGGCTGTCGTGTTCAGAGATAAGATCAATCGCCGGCAGAATGGACTCATGGATCCTGCCGGAAAATCTCAAGCGGGTGTCGCGGCGGAAAAGCCTCGGCTCCCGGTAGCTGGTGTAGTTGAGCTTCGGCCTGAACCGCACGAATGCCGCGATCGCGTCGGGATCGAGAAATTCGGCGACGGGCCGGTCGCAGGGCGTGTGCAAGCGCTCGTCGGCATCGATGTAAAGTACCCAGTCGGCGGTAACTTCCTCGAGCCCCCGATTACGCGCAGCCGCGAAATTGTCATTCCATTCGAAATGGAAAATGCGCGCGCCGAACGTCCTGGCGATGGACAGCGTGCCGTCGACTGAACCGGTGTCAACGATGACGACATCGTCGACTTTTCCCTGCAGTGAAGAAAGACTGCCCGGAAGAAACCGTTCCTCGTCGCGGACGATCATGGCCGCGGCGACAGATATCATCCGACCTACCTATTCGAACCACCGACGAAACGTATCAATAGCTATTGCCGGCATGAGACACCGGCTCGGCCACCCGCATGCCGTCGATTGGAAAAGACACGACCTTTGGCGGTTCATATCGCGAGATTTTGCCGAGACGCTGGACCGTCTTCATGACGGATGAATCAACGTCCGCTATCGTGCCGTCTAACTGCCTGGAAACGACGGTCTTGGACATAGGCATCTCCGCAAACCGTAACCGAGCGATAAGTCCATCATAACATTGCGTTCACAAGGGTCAATCTGAGGTACTCAACCTGATGGCCTGGAGGGTCTCGACGATCCGATGGACGGCGCCGTCAAGCGCTCCCAACTCCAGATGAAGCAGAAGGGGAGTGGCGACAATGGAGCGGAGCAGCGAAACGTGTCGCGCCGTGAGGGGCAAGGCCGAAGAGAAAAGTTGCAGGGCGCGACCAAAGGTTTCGTCTGAACTGGTACGGCGTATCGCGGAAAGCTGCGAATCGGCATTTTCAAGAAAGAAGATCGCGTCGAGTTTACCCGCGGCAATGCTCCATTCGTGTCCCCATCGTCTCGGATCGACTGCAAAAGTCGTTTCTTGACCATCGACGACCAGCGACGGCGCCCCGTCGAGGAAATCCGCGAAAGAAGGGTGGCGCCACACCAGCGACTGCGGGACCCGCAGGGTCCGCGGATGAGCGGCAACTCCGTCGAACCCGATAAAGACCCGGGCGTCCCCCTCGAACGTCCATCCCGCCGACAGCAGCCCCAGGGCAAGCGTCGTTTTGCCGGATTTTCGTCCGCCGGCGAACAGGACGCGTTGGCCATCGGGCGACACCAGCAGCGCAGCAGGCAGGCTGACCGCATCAGATTCATCAGCGCGGGCGCAGGACTCGACAAAGTAATCGAGGTGCTCGGTGACGTAGCGAAGAGTACCTTCCAGGCTGCGTCCAAAGGGCAATCGCGCTTTGAAAAATTCCTGATGGCGTTCGATGTTCACGATCTGCGGCGCTGCGGCAGCGCCATCGATCACGGGACGAGCCTCAACATACCGCAAAAGCGATGCTTCGGGTTGCGCAGCGATCCGAAATTCGCGCCTGAGGGTTCGGACTACGATGTCCCGCACGTTTCGATCAAACCTTCAGAGAGAAGCGTAGCAAGACAATCTCGCACCGGACCGATAGGCGTTTGCGGCAGGCTGAACGTCCGTTGGACGACTTCCGCGATTTCGAGCGCGGTCAGGACGCCGGTACACAGTTCCAGCACAATGGCGGCGGTCGGGTTGAGAAAATGGACGCGGTCCTTGGCCTGGCTATAGATGATATAGCCGTCCACGACTTCGTCCTGATCGAATCCCCCGATCTTGCGGTAGCGATCGTCCTCTCCAGCCATGCAATGCGCTCCTCCAAGACTTTTCACCCGCAGCATTCTTGCAACAAGGTTGCAAGTCGCGAGACGACAGCATCGCGCGAATATTGCCGGGTGACGGAACGGTAACCGAGCTTTCCCCGCCGGTCACGCTCGCGGGGATCCGAAAGCGCATCGGCGCAGGCCGCCACGAAGTCCGAAGGACGCCGGCAGATCCATCCCCAGGGCTGCCGCGGCGTAAACAGTCCGTCCGCCGCCTGGGGGCTTGCAACCGTGGCTACGCCAAAAGCTGCCGCCTCGAGAACCTTGATGCGGGTGCCGCCACCCGCCTGCATCGGCGCAACCAGCAGACTGGCCCTTCGATAGACTTCGGCGAGATCGTCGACAAAGCCAAGGACGCGAATGTCCGGATGCCGATCCAATGCGCGGACAGCCGACGGTGGGTTTGCCCCGGCGATCGTCAACCGACAACGGCCGAATCTTGTCCTGAGCTGCGGCATGATCGTTCTGGCAAACCACAGGATGCTGTCGGCGTTCGGCTCATAGCCCAACGAACCAACAAAGAGAATGCTGCGGCCTGCTTCGATACGGGGCGCATGGCGCGGAATCTGCACCGCATTCGCAACGGTTTCGAACCTTACTCCCGGATGGCGCCTTGCCAGATTTTCGCACTCCCGGATACTCGCCGTGAACGCGCGCCGCAATCTGCTGGCCATTGCGGTAATCATCCCGTCGCAGGCGTGTCCTTCCTGGTCGAGCCAGTCCGCAAGAAAACAATTTCCGCTGCGTCGGGCCAACACCGCGCGGCTGGCAAAGGACGCCCGATCATCTTCATCGAGGTCGAGCGTCATCGGTGTTTTTTCCGGCAGGAAGCGAGCAAGCGGCAACATGTAACTGCGGCCGATATGGACGAGATCGTAGCGCCCGTCGCCGGCAAGCTGGCCGATGTTTTCAGCGACGCGGGCCGTCAACGCGTTGGCGAGGGTCGGCTTGCCGTAGGCCTTGAAGGCTTGCAGGCGTGCAGCGGGATCCGCGATCCGTGACAGCAGCGCATAGCGGGTGTCCGGCCGCCGATCCCAGGAGACGGGCGACAGCCGCAAATCAAGAGATTGCAGGAACGGCGTAATTTCGACGCAGCCTCCGGCCACCGGCACCACCGCAAGATCGACGTCCGCCCACCTGGCAAGCGCCTCGGCAAAGACGCCCATGCGCATGGCGAGCCCGTTGCCGGTGACAGCCGGAAGCGTTGGAGCGACAAACAGCACCCGTGGTCTGGCCATGCGTATCAATTGTCTAGATCGGCGGCTGCGGTGTAGCGGCCCGCCATCGGCCAGTTGGCGCGGTCCGCACTGAAATCATCGTTTCGAGGTTCGCGCCGCAATTCGCTTGCCATTGCATCGAGCACCTGTTTCTCCGCAGGCCCGCAGCGCCCGGATATCACGGCGAGCGCATCCGCGATGCCCGGCTCGAGCGCCGCGATCAGGCCGAGCGCGGCCGAAATTTCGGCACGCCGCCTCATCCAGACCGGGTTAGGAAAACCGGCGGCGGACAAGATCTCCTCGGTGAGCGATCGAACATGTTCAGTCGCCGGTGCCAAGGATGCGCTCTCTTCCGTCAAATAGACTTCCCCGCCCCCTTTCGCAGCCCGACCACCCCATCCGTTCGTTCCCCGACGGAGCCGCCAGGCGGGACAAAAGGCATCGCTGATCACGAGTTCGATTGCACTGCCGGTTTCCTCGCAGTGCCAATTCATCCTCGCAGCGGCGCGCCCTTCGCCAATTTCGGACTCCGGCAGCAACTCAAGGCGCGCGGGTTCTTCGCCGGGCCCTCGCAAATGAAAAAAGCGGACTGCGGCAAGGCCAGTTTCGGCTTCGCGTGCGCGGAGGCTACGCAGCGGCGGCGTAAAGACCAGACCGTTCCATTGCGCGCGCAAGGTCGTCAGCGCGGCCAAACACTCCTCTTCGAGTTCAGCTTTCGGCAGCTTTACCTGGGGATCCGCGTAGCGCCATTTGGCACCGTTGCGATGCTGAAACAGGACCTCGCCGGCCATGTTCCTCTGAAACAGGCAGAACGGCCCGTCGCTGAAGGGTCGGTGGGGAACGAGCGCGTAGGCCGAATCCGTTATTAGCAGTCCCAGCAGGAACGTGTCTTTGTCACCGTACAACAGCTGATAGTAATATGCCGAGTGCTCATTGAGATGGAGGGCCATTTGCAACCCACGCCAATGTCGGGCCTTGTGAATCAAGATCTGTCCGGATTCGATGGCAGGGCAAGTGCGGGATTTCAGCTCGCAGGCGTCCCAGATCGGATTTGTTTCCAGGACATCCCCGCTATCGGGCCATAGAACCGCACCGGTTTGGCGATAATCATCCCATTCAAAGAGTTCGGCCGGGTCGCGAAGCGGAACCTGGTCGGCATCGAGCATCAGAACGTGCTCGAAGCGACACCACATCAGCGCATACGCCTTCAGCTGCCAGCCGTTCTCTATGCGGGCCGGATGCACGGCGAGAGCCGCTTCGGCATCGACTGTGTCGGCGCCGAGGTCATGAAGCAAAAGCTTCATGCGACCTGACATTTCGCCTCGGCCGAAGTGCCAGACTTCAATGGGCAGCGTGCAGCCATGGGTGAGGCGAAGCAGATGCACCAGGACGTAAGCGTTGGTAAAAAAGCTTGGTCCTCCGGCACAAATCAAGATGCCGGTCCCGGAGAAATGGTCCGAAGGATAGGGTTGAAGCCCGCCAAGGCGCTGTCTAAGAAGTCTCTTGTAGTCCTCGCGCGCTGCCGTCATCATCTCAGCATGACCTAAGTAACTGCTAACGGAGGAATCTTGATAGCAGAATCGGCCGCAACACCGTCGCTCGGCGCGACGCCGAATGTCCTCATCCTTGACCCCGCTCAAGGATGCGCGGCACGACCTTCACCGCTACCTCGAGAAACCCTGAGGCGGTTGAACACCCGCGACAATACCTGTCCATAGGGCTGGTGGAAAGCGACAGCCGACGTTGGCGGCTCTGGAGGGTCTGTTTCCAAGGTTGGAGGCAAGGTGCCGCCGCGTCACTGTGTCATCAAGAGGGACTTCAATTTTCGCCTGCCGCCCGGTGTACCCCCCGTTGGACGACAGCTTTTCAGCGTGTCCGCCGATCCGTGCTCTCGATCCCGCAATCAGCTGTTGTTCAGGTCGCTGCGGGACGAGGATCGGGCACTGACGCTTCCGCCTGGGCCTCAAGCAGGGCTGACCGTTATCACTCACCCATAAGTAGTATTTTTGTCACGGGAGCCAAAAATATTCGAGAAGCGAGTGAACTGGGCATTCAAACCTGTTGTTGGCCATGAAAAAGTCGGCCGCCGTCGCCATCTATCCATCGATATCGCGCCCGCTCAGTGCGGGAAATGTGGCGCCGTTGATGATGCCCTGGGCTCGATTTCTATCGCTATTGTCCTCAACTTCCGTGGCAGCGCTCATGATCGGCGGCAGCGGAAATCCTGCCCACGCCCAATTTCCATGTAATGCCGCTGGGCCAACCGGTTTCGACAACCCAGCCGGAACCACGATTCAGTGCATCGCCGCCACTGGCCTTTCCATCACCGGAAATATCACCAACGAAGGCACGCTCAGTCGCGATACTGGACCGCGCGGTCCTTCTATCCTCCTGAGTTCGACGATACTTGGGGGATTTATCGGCAATTCCGGTACCATGGACTCGATTGTTCAGGTCACGGACAAGAGCACCGTTACCGCTGGTTTCACGAACAGTGGCACGGCTGGGGGTATTCAAATAGGCGTCGGGTCGACCCTGTCGGGTGGCATCTTCAACAGCAGCACCGGGATATTGTCCAGCACCGGGATATTGTCCGAAAACGGCCCGGTCATTAGTCTCGGCGGAACCGTTTCGGGCGGCATCACCAATGCGGGCCTGATTTCGAGTGAAGAAGGAGGCCTGCGCGAAGGCATTTCAATTTCCGGGGCTTTCTCCGGCGGAATCAATAACAACGGTACAATTTCGGGCGACGTGGCTATCTTCGCTTCGAGCGGCGTCAGTATATTCAATTCCGGAACCATCACCGGCTTTAGGGGGACTGCCATCGAGTTTGGCGGCACTGGCAATACGCTCACGCTGGCGCCGACCAGCATCATCCATGGCAACGTGCTCGGCACCGGCGCAGATACGTTTCAACTCGGCGGCACCGGCAATGGCAGCTTTGACCTGAGCACGATTGGCGCCGCCCAGCAGTATCGCGGCTTCGGGACTTTCAACGTCATCGGCGGCACCTGGACGGTGTCCAACACCTTCGGGCAGACATCGCCCTGGACCGTCGAAAACGGCGCGGCGCTGGTCGTGGATGGCTCACTCGCATCATCGAGTTTGATCACTGTGAACTCAGGCGGCGCGCTTCACGGCAGCGGCACCGTGGGCAACACCGTCATCAACACCGGCGGCTTTCTCGTTCCCGGTCCCGTGGGCGTGGCCGGCAGCAGCTTGACCGTCGCCGGCAGTCTCGCGTTCCAGTCCGGCGCGTTCTACGTCGTGCAACTCAATCCCTCGACGGCCTCGACCACCAATGTGACCGGCACCGCCGCGCTCGCCGGCACCGTAGTGGCGGATTTCGCCTCGGGGAGTTACGTCAACCACAGCTATACTATTCTGACGGCCGCCGGCGGCGTCTCCGGCACGTTCAACGCTCTCGCCACTTTCGGACTGCCGGCCGACTTCGCTGCGAGCCTGCACTATACCGCCAACAGCGCATTACTCCACATCATGGCCGAGCTGGTGCCCGAACAGCCCGAGCCCCCGCTACCGCCGGGGGAAATACCGGAAATACCGGGGGGACCAACACTCCCGGAGCAACCGCCGCCGTTCTTCACCGTCAACCAGCTCAACGTCGGCCATGCGATCGACAACTTCTTCAATTCCGGCGGCGCGCTGCCGCCCGAGTTCGTCAATCTGTTCAATCTCACCGGGACCAATCTCACCAACGCGCTGACGCAACTCAGCGGCGAGAACGCAACCGGGGCCGAGCGCAGCTCCTTCGAGCTGATGAACGGGTTCATGAACCTGATGCTTGACCCGCATGTGCCCGTCTCCTGCGATTCCATGCAGTGCCGCGAGCTGAGCGCCATCGGTTTTGCGCCCGAGCAGCAGGCCGGGCTGCCGCCGGAGATCGCGCTCGCCTATGGTGCGGTGTTCAAGGCGCCGCCCAAGCCCGTTCCAATCTTCGATCAACGCTGGACGGCGTGGGCTTCGGCCTTCGGCGGCGGCTCGACAGCCAAAGGCGATCCGATCATCGGCTCAAACGACGTAAGGACGAATACATTCGGCTATGCGGCCGGCATGGACTATCACTTCTCGCCCGGCACGGTTTTGGGCTTCGCGCTCGCCGGCGGCGGCACCAGCTGGAACCTGGCGCAAGGGCTCGGCAGTGGGCGCAGCGATGCGTTTCTTGCCGGCATCTACGGCGTGACCCATCAGGGTCCGGTCTACCTCGCCGGTTCGCTCGCCTTTGCCAACAACTGGTTCTCCACCGATCGTACCGCTTTGGGCGATCAGCTGACCGCGAAATTCCAAGGCCAAAGCTACGCGGCGCGGCTCGAGGGCGGCTATCGCTTTGTGGTCCCGGCCGCCTCCAACGCCATCGGCATCACGCCCTATGCGGCGCTCCAGGCGCAGAATTTCCGCACGCCGAGCTACAGCGAGACCGATCTGAGCGGTGGCGGCTTCGGACTGACTTACGCGGCGATGAACGGCACCGATACGCGCAGTGAACTGGGCGGCCGATTCGACGATCTCACAACGATCCGCGCCATGCCGCTCATCTTGCGCGGGCGCGTGGCGTGGGCGCATGACTGGGTCAGCAATCCGGCGCTCAATGCGTCGTTCCAGTCGCTGCCAGGTGCGAGCTTCACCGTGTTCGGGGCGCCGATTCCGCACGACTCGGCGCTCACCAGCGCCAGCGCGCAGCTGTTCTTCACGCCGAACTGGTCGGTGCTGGTCAAGTTCGACGGCGAGTTCGCCTCCACCGCGCAGACCTACGCGGGCTCGGGCACGCTGCGCTACACGTGGTGAAAGCAAAAATGGTTCCATCCTCTGCGATTTCGGTTATTGGCCGATATTGTTGCAAAAGTCTTTTTGGGTGACGAACAGAAATTCTTAGAACCGCTGATGCGTTTTGCGCGCCGCGACGTGAGGGACCATATCGACTGATCCCAAATCGATCTCGGATCTCCGCAATGGCAGTGAAGACCGATGCAGCAACCGAGAGGCCTGGAGATCAACTTTCGCGAGATTTTTAAGGCTGTTCGATTTTCGACTTTTACAACAAAATCGGCCCATAGCGGACCATGACGCCGAACCAAAGGATGTCGGCTTTCGGAGGCAAAGCGGTCGTATCCGCGAAGAGCACCGGCACAGCTGACGCGGGCGCTCAGCGGGATGCTGAAAAACGGTGAGCGGCTTATTAGCTATGCAGGTTGATCTTGAGGGTTCCGTCGCATCCCAGCCCGCGGATGCTTACCTGACGTGACCTCAAGCAAGCGGAAAATCAGCAGCTGGCGGAGAGTCTCAGGGATCTAGTTTCCCTGCTAGCACAAAGAGATTCCCTGATACCCAATGTATATTCCCTGTTATTTTGCGTAAGGAATTCCGCGGCAAGTGCCTGCAGGCGCGGGGGTTTCGGGCTGGACGGATGCCGTCCGATGCCTCAGAATCGTAAATTCCCTGCAAAATTCCCTGTTTGCAGGGAATTTGCCCGGAGACCGGTGCGATCAGCACTGCGTCGCCAGCCAGGTCGCTCCGCTTACCCTGAAATTGCTGACGAAACCGGCTTGGCTGGGGAGCTGCTGCGCAGCTCTACGACACATCACTGCTGCACAGGTTTCGCTCGAACATGGCTTTCCACACCTTTCGCCGTCAAGCCGTCTACCATTGGCGGCGCCGTGCGCCTCGGCCGCCATGAACATGGACGTGGCGCAAGGAACGTACTTCCGCTGAATGAGATTTGCGCTGGCGCAGTCCGAGCGCCGCTATGGCGGGGCGAGGGTCACGAAGACGAGGGGCTGGTGGATCGCCTGCTGCTTGTGAAGAACGATCCACCAAAACCGTTCATCCCGCCGGCAAGTCCTCGGTGGATCGCTCCTACGATCCACCGAGGATCGCAACTACCCGCCGTTCATCCCCGTGGTCGATTTCTCGCAGTTTGCGGACGCGCCACCCAGCAGAATGCTGCTGACAATCACTGGGATGACAAGGCGCAACGCAAGGCCAAAAGCATTTCAAAACCAAGCGTGGCATCGGCGGCGACACGCTCAATCGACACCCGACCTTCCTTGGGCAGATATTCGACAATGCTAACGCGCGCGGCGTGCACAGGGCAGTCATGAGGCCGCGGGAAGCCAGATCGCAAGAGGCGGCCACGCGACCATCCGCACGCCGTGCTGATCGTCTTGCTTTCTGACCTCTAGCAACCAGCGTGCTGGACCATTGATCAGAGGATCAATAACTTAGTATTGCATTTGGATCGAAAGTATTCTCCAAGAAGAAGGTCTCGAAGTGACTGCGATTGCTGTTGTCGGCATTGGCTGCAGACTACCGGGACATATCGACTCGCCGGACGCCTTGTGGGGCGCTCTGCTGGCAGGCAGCGACTTCGTTACCGATATCCCGCAGCAGCGCTGGAATGCCGACGACTACTACGTGCCCGTGGCGGGCGCGCCGGGCGGCTCGGTCTCACGCTGGGGCGCGTTCCTTGACGACCCATCGGGCTTCGACCATCGTTTTTTCGGCATCGGCGAACCCGAGGCCCTTGCCATGGACCCACAGCACCGGCTGTTGCTTGAGGTAACTTGGGAAGCCGCCGAACATTCTGGTCGCGATCCGCGGAGCTTGCTTGGGGCCGACGCCGGCGTGTTCTTCGGTCTTTCGCATCAGGACTACATGCAGGTCACGCGTGACGCGGGTGCGATGGGGCAAGCCTACACTTTCACGGGAACGCCCTTCAGCATGGCGTCAGGGCGGGTTGCCCATGCGATGGGCCTGACGGGTCCAGCTATCACCATGGACACGGCCTGCTCGTCCAGCCTCGTCGCCGTGCATGCGGCTCGGCGAAGCCTGCTTGAGGGCGAGTGCCACGTTGCATTTGCCGGCGGGGCAATGTTGATGTTCTCGCCCACGACATTCGTCTCGGCGTCGGGGCTCGGCATGCTGTCGCCTACAGGGCGGTGTCATTCGTTTGACGAGCGTGCCGATGGCTTCGTGCGCGCCGAGGGCTGCGGCGTCGTGATGCTGAAGCTGCTGAGCGACGCCCTACGCGACAACGACCGAGTGCTCGCCGTTATCCGCGGTAGCGCCGTCAACCAAGACGGACGCACGCACAACATACTGGCACCTTCCCGCGCGGCCCAGATCGCGGTGATCGATCGTGCCCTTTCCGAAGCGCAGGTTGACCCCTCGTCCGTCGGCATGATCGAGGCGCACGGCACCGGTACGTCCTTGGGCGACACGGAGGAGTTCCACAGCCTCTCGACGCACTATGGACGACAGTCGCCCTGCGCCCTCGGCTCGCTCAAAAGCAACCTCGGCCATGCGGAATCAGCGGCGGGCGTCCTTGGCTTGATCAAAACGACGCTCGCACTCGCGCACGGCGTCGTACCGCGATCACTTCACTTCCGTCGGCTGCCTGCGCATCTCCAGACAATCGAGACGCGGCTCTTCGTCCCGACGGATACCGTGCCCTGGCCCTCGACTGGCGCGGACGGACTCCGCCGTGCAGCCGTATCGTCTTACGGCATGTCCGGCACGAACGCGCACGTCGTGCTCGAACAGGCTCCTCAGGCACTTGCCTCACCTCTTCCGCTAGAGAGCACCAGAACACACGAACCGCCGCGGCTGTTTCCGATTTCTTCCACCTCGCCAAAGGCGCTTCGCGCGTCGGCCGGCCGCCTTGCGTCTTGGCTAGACGCGACCGCCGGCAGTCATCGCCCGAGTGACGTAGCGCGGACCCTCGCCTGCAGACGTGGGCACCGGCCGGTCCGGCACGCGCTCATTGCGAAAACGCTCGACGATTTGACTGCCCAATTGCGTGGGCTCGCAGCCGATGCGTCTATCGATGCAGATTGGGCCGACCACAATGGCCGCGGACCCGTCTTCGTATTCTCTGGCCACGGCTCGCAGTGGGAGTCGATGGGAGCGGCGCTGCTCGACATCGACGCGGTCTTCGCCGAGGTGGTTGCCTCCATTGAGCCTCTGATTCAGACTCTCAGCGGCTTCTCGGTGACCGATACCCTGCGTCGGCCCCAACAACTCAACGGCATCGAACGTGTCCAGCCCGCCATTTTCACTGTGCAGGTCGCGTTGGCGGCGTCCCTGAAGGCCCAGGGTGTGGTTCCGTCGGCGGTGATCGGCCATTCGATGGGCGAAGTGTCGGCGGCAGTCGTGGCCGGCGCACTCTCGCTCGAAGATGGCGTGCAGGTGATCTGTCATCGCGCAATGCTGTGCCACACGCTCGCTGGCTCCGGTGCAATGGCAGTTGTCGGGATGGCGCCAGCGGCGCTCCGCGAAGATCTGACGCGCCGACTGATTGACGACGTGGAGATCGCCGTACTGGCGGCCCCGGCATCAACGGTTGTCGGGGGCTCTGTCGAGGCCGTGCAACGCCTCGTCGCTGCTTGGCAGGCTGAAGGCCTGTTCGCCCGCGAGGTCGCTGTCGATGTCGCCTCACACACGTCCCAAGTCGAGCCGATCCTCGCGCGGCTGTCGGAGCGCCTCGCGGGAGTAACTGCGCACACGCCGCACACGCCGATGTACTCCACCGTCCTGCTTGATCCGCTCGAATCCCCCGTTTGCGATGGCGCTTACTGGATCGATAACCTTCGGCACCCAGTTCGCTTCCGTCCCGCCGTGCAGGCGGCGCTCGAAGACGGACACCGCGTATTTGTCGAGCTTTCGCCGCATCCGATCGTGACCCGTGCGGTGTTGCAGAATGCTGCCGCGATGGACTGCGCCGTCCACGCGCTTCCGTCGATGACGCGCGGCGAGCCCATGCGCAACGGGCTTCTGGACTTGGTTGGCGCCATCTATGTCGCCGGCGCGGCGATCGATTTCAGTGTCCTGTATCCGGATGGCGCGCTGCTTGACCTCCCGTTGCCGGCCTGGACACACTATCCCCTGTTCCTTGCGCCGGCTACGCCAGCCGCAGGTGCGCATCACGTTCTGTCAACACACCCGCTTTTAAACGTCCATCGCGCACTGCACGAGGAACCGGAACGCCACATCTGGGCGTCTGAGGTTGGCCTCAATGCGCACCCGTGGCTTGCGGACCACCGGGTGAACGGAATGCCGCTTTTCCCAGGCGCTGGTTTCTGCGAAATGGCGCTTGCCGCCGCGCGAACGGTCCTTGGTACATCGCTCGTCGAAGTGCAGGCGATGACGTTCGACCACGCGCTCCGGTTGGAACCGTCGATGCCGATCGTCTGTACGGCAGTGCTGGACCGACCGGGTGAGTTGAACTTCAGGCTCGAGAGCCAGGCAAAAAGCGAAGCGCAGGTCCACGCAAGAGCTCAGCTCTCTGCGGCGGCCTCTGCAAAGCCGCCTGCCGCGTACGACATAACGGCACTGCGCGCCGCTCACGCTACGCCTGTTGCCGCGGACGAGGTGTGGCGGTGGTTCGACTCGCAGGGCATTCAGTTCGGACCGTCATTTCGCGCACTGGCCCCTAGCTTGGCCCTGTCTGCTGACGGCGCCTCGCTCTTTGCAGATCTTCGGCTCCCGACGTCGCTCCGAACGGGCTCGCGTGGCTACACAGTGCATCCCGTGCTGCTTGATGCGTGCTTCCAGTCCGTTGGTGCTTTCGCCCAGGTCGTTTTGGGGACAAACGGGCGCCTGCTACTGCCACTCTCGGTGAGAAGTCTCCGGCTCCACCGCGCAGACGCTGACGCCGCGCACTGCATTACTCGCTTTGTCGCGATGGACGCACTGCACGTTGAGGTGGACATTGATCTGCTCGACGCATCCGGGCGCGTGATGCTCAGCGTCGATGGGTTGGCAATGGGCAGCGGTGCGGCCGGACAGCATGCTGACGCCGTCGCCTGCAACTCGCGCCTGCTCGACGTGGTCTGGGTGGCATGGGACATCCCGCGTGCCACGGTCAAGGCGGGCGATGGCGCTTGGTTGCTGCTCGACGCCGATGATGCGGGACACCAGTTGATGATGGAGTTGGAGGGAAGCCTGCGCGAGCAAGGGTTCAAGACTCGCATCCTCAGCAGCGCCGGGGCCGGGAAGGGGGGCGTATGGCGCGAACAGATCGAAGACGCGCTGCATCAGCATCGCCCTGGAGCTGTGGTGGCGGTATTGCCGCGCAGCAATGAGCCAGCGACTCCGGACGCAGCTCGGGCGAATATAAGCAGCCTGCTGCACGTCACTAACGCGCTGACGGACTGCGAGCGGCGGCCCCGCCTCTTCGTCGTCACCTGCATGGCCCAACGCGTACTGCCGGATGACACCGTTCAGCTCGCGCACGCCGGTGTGCGTGGGTGGCTCCGAGCCATCGGCGCCGAGTTTCCCGCACTCCACCCCACCCAGATAGACGTGAACCTGCAGGCGGACGTGTTGCTGCTTCAGCGTCAGTTGCTGAGCGGCTCGGACGAAGACGAAACGGCGCTGCGCGGAGCGAGCGCGTATGTTGCACGACTGCAGCGAAGCCCCCTTGGTCACGCTGATCGCCGCACGGTGGACCGCGACGCGACGCGCGATGGTCTTCGCGTAGAAATCCGCGTGCCCGGTGACCTACAGAGCCTGGAGATGGCGGCGTTCGAGCGGCGCGCGCCGGACGCGGGCGAGGTGGAGGTGGCCGTCCATGCCACAAGTATCAATTTCGCCGACGTGCTCGTTGCCCTTGGCCGCTATCCCTCATTTGATGGTCGTGCGCAGGGGCTTGGCCTGGACATTGCCGGCATTGTCACCGCCGTCGGGCCGGGCCTCTCGCCGTTTCGCGTCGGCGACCGCGTGGCCGGGCTCTGCTGCGGAGGCGCTTGGGGCACGTATCTCACTTGCGATGCACGCCTGCTTGTCGCGATACCGCGCACGCTCACGGATGCCGAAGCGGCCGCCATTCTCACTACAACTGCCACTGCGTGGTACGGCCTCGGGGATCTGGCGCGGATCGGCCCCGGCGACAAGGTGCTCATTCACTCGGCGACCGGCGGCGTCGGGCAGGCGGCTGTGGCCATTGCGCGCGCGGCTGGTGCAGAGATATTTGCAACAGCGGGCTCCGAGGCGCGGCGAGAGCTGCTGCGCGCCGACGGAATCAGCCACGTGTACGACTCTCGGACCGTGGCATTTGCCGAGCAGATCCGGCGGGACACGGCGGGTTACGGCGTGGACATCGTCCTCAACTCGCTCACGGGCGCGTCGCAGCGCGCCGGCCTGGGGCTCCTCGCGACGGGCGGGCGGTTCGTTGAGATCGGCAAGAAGGACATCTATGGGGGCACATGGCTGGGGCTGTCTCCGTTCAAGCGTAACCTTTCATTCTTCGCCGTCGACCTGGCGCAGATGTGTGTTACTGCTCCGGCGCGCGTGCAGGCACTGCTGTCGCGCGTCATGCGTCTTGCCGATGAGAAGCGGCTGACCCTGCCAGACATCGCTACCTATCCCCTCGCCGACGCAGCTTGCGCCATTGGCGTTGTTAGCGGCGCCGGTCACACCGGCAAGCTCGTGCTCACCGTTCCAAGGACCGGCCACTACCGCGTGCTGGAGGAGCCGAGGCGCTTCACGCCGTTCAGGCGCGATGGCGCGTACATCATCACCGGCGGCATTGGCGGGCTCGGCCTGTTCGTCGCCGATGCGATGTCCGCCGCCGGGGCCGGTCGCGTGATCCTCAACGCGCGCTCCAAGCCGACCGATGCGGCCACGAGCATGCTGGTCGCGATGAGAGCGCGGGGCACCGAGGTCGAAGTGATAAGTGCGGATATCGCGGAGCCATCGACCGCGCGGCGCCTTGTCGAAGTTGCCACGGCGACGGGCCTGCCGTTGCGTGGTGTCCTGCACGGCGCAGCCGTCGTCGAGGACGGCATCCTCCCCTCCGTCACCGAGGAGCGGCTACATCGGAACTGGGCACCCAAGGCGGAAGGCGCCTGGCATTTGCATGAGGCGACGCTGAAGCAACAACTCGACTGGTTTTGCTGTTTCTCTTCGGTCGCGGCGCTCTTTGGTTCGCCTGGGCAGTCCGCGTACGCAGCCGGTAACAGCTGGCTCGACACGTTCACGCAGTGGCGGCGCGCGCAGGGGCTGCCGTCGTCGGCAATCGCCTGGGCCGCGTGGGCGAACATCGGCGCCGGTGCGCATCTCTCGGCACGCGGCGATGCGCGAATGACCGAGCCACGCGACGGTGTTTACGCATTCGAGACGCTGCTGCGGCACGACCGCGGGTATGCTGCATACGCCCATCTCGACGGCGCGCCGTGGCTGACGGCGCTATCCGCGCGGAGTCCGTTCGGAGCGGCCGGGTCGCAGGCTCCAGAGGCAGCGGGCGGTCGGGCGCGCCGCCCGCGCGTGGAGTTCAGACGCACGCCGCCCGACGAGCGGCCGGCCCTGTTGCGGCGTCTGATCATCGAGCATCTCGGTGTCATCTTGCGCCGCACAGTGAATCCAGATCGCTCATTTTTCGATTACGGCCTCGACTCACTCGGGACGCTCCAACTGCTGGTGGCGCTCGAAGCCGACACCGGCATCCGTCTCCGCGCCGTGGACGCGACGACTGTGCGTGCACTGGCCGACACACTGAGTGGGGCGATGCAAGAATTGCAGCCAGCCGAAGCAGATGCCCGTGACTGATCTGGCTCCGCTGCACGACTGGTCAGGGCCTCCTGCGACGCTGACTCTCTGGTGTCCGTCTGCGGCGTCGATAGAAAGCGCGAAGCGCGCACCGGTGTCGCCCGCGTTGCCGAGCTACGAACAGGAACAGCATCTGCGCGCCTTCCGCGCGTGTGAGCAGCGGCACGAGGCGATGGCGCGGCTGCTTGTCGTCGTGTGGGACGAACCCGGGCGGTGTGACCTCAGAGCCTTGACCCGTGTGGTGACCGCACATGTGCGCAGGCACGACACTTATCACAGCTGGTTCGAGGAGCGCGGCGAAGCAATAGTACGACACGTACTTACCGACCCTGCCGCCATCCAGATGGAGCCTTCGACGCTCGGCGAGGTGAGCGCGGAGGATTGGCAAAAACATGTCATAGCAACCCCTACACCGTTCGCATGGGATTGCTTTCGATTTGGCATTCTCCAGCGCGCGAGTGGGTTCACTTGCTTCGCAAGCATTGACCACTTGCACGCCGACGCGACCGTCATCGCGTTCCTAATGACAGAGATCCGCTCAATGTATCGCGCTGTGCTCGACGGCGAGACGCCGCGTCAACTCGGACCGCCGGGGAGCTATCTGGATTACTGCACCAGCCAGCGCCAGCGGGCAGCCATGACAACGTTGGCGGATCCCGAGGTGAAGGAGTGGATCGCGTTCCTGCACCGCAACAACGGGCGGATGCCCTCTTTCGCGCTGCCGCTCGGTGTGCCGGAGGATCGCTATCACGCCGAGTATGTACACTTGGATATCCTCGATGATACCGCCATGGCCGCGTTCGAGTCCGCGTGTCATGCTTCCGGCGCGCGGGCAATCGGCGGCCTGTTGGCCTGCGCGGCCCTGACCGAACGGGAATTGGCTGGGCGCTCGCGCTACAGTGTCGTCACGCCCACAACGACGCGAAGATCGCCACAGGCTTTCAGGACGACCGGCTGGTGCGTGGGAGTGGTGCCAATCGACTTCGACGTGCAAGAACGAACGTTTCCTGAACTCGCCATCACCGCCCAACGTAACTTTGACGAACGGCTACGCCTTGCCAACGTGCCAATCGAGCTCGTACTTGAACTGGCCGTCGGGCTGCCGACGATTCGATCCGTCGCCACTGGTGGCGTCATGCTATCCTATATGGATGTGAATGTTCCTCCGCTCAGTGCGCACATTGCGCGCCAATGGCATCAGGGGAATGGGCGGGTTTATATCAACCAAGGCATGTCCGCGCAGGTTGCGCTCTGGTTCTTCCGTACGCAATGCGGGCTCTCGCTTACGGCGGCTTATCCGGCAAACGGGACAGCCCGCGCCTCGATGCACCGCTATGTCAAAGCGCTTACGGGCGCATGCCGCCGGGCGGCCGACGCATTGATACCGGCGTACTCCCATGTCGGTCGTTGACGATGACGCATGCGATATCTCACCCAGAGAACGTGTCGAGTATGTCGCCGCCCTTCCTGTCGTTCGCGGATCAGGGCATCTACCTTGCGCATGTCTCACTTGGGCAGCATGCGGTCATTCAGGTGCTGTGGCGCTATCTGCGGCCTGTAGACCTGGACGCGCTGACACGGTTCCGTGACAATCTCGCGCGCGGTCGTCTGGCGCGGCTGATCCGGCCGGCGCTGCTCCCGTTCGGACGGCATCAATGGGTCAGCGCGCCACCCCCATCGGCTGCTCTAGCTGTCGCGGAGGCGGCGCTTGCCCCTGAGGCGATGCAGGCGTGGATCGACGCGCAGGTGGAGCTTCCATTGGACCCTGCGCGCGGACCTGCATGGACCTTGACGATCCAAACCTTCACCGACGGCTCCACGGTGGTCTCGCTTGTGGTGTCGCACTGCATCGCGGACGGACTGACGACCGCAATGGCCTTGAGCGAAGCCGTGCGTGGAGAGCGACGGCCTCCAGTCTATCCCGCGTGGTCAGTCTGGTCAGCGCACCGCGCCGCGACGACACTGGGTGCCGAACTCCAGCGCGCTGTGCGGGACGCGCCGGCGACGCTCCGGGCGCTCGCCCAGCTGGCCCGTACAGCATACACCTCGCGCGCCACGTCCAACACGCCCGCCGCATCGCCAGTCGTGACAATCGCAGATGACCGGACAGTCGTGTTTCCGTCGGCCTTCATACGCTTGCCCACGTCCGTATGGGACGCCAGAGCACAGAGCCTCGGCGCGAACCGCCTCACGCTCCTGACCGCGGTAACCGCGACGTTTGCCGAGGCGCTCGGTCGCGTCCGTGACGATGATGTGACCTTGTTGATTCCTGTGAATCAGCGAGAGGGTCTGTCGCACACCGGCGGGGACGGCGTCGCGCTTGCTACATTGAAGGTGCGTGTCGACGAACCGCGCGGGCGCCTGCATGCGTTGCAGCGGCGTCTGCGGGCTACGCTGCTGCGGACGAGACGGGAACCCAATCGACTTGCCACACTGCTGCCCTTGGTGCCCTTTGTGCCTAGACGCGCATTTTCGGCTGCCAGCCATCTGGCGCTTGGCGCGCTCGCTGACCTGCCGGTCACCTGTTCGTACTTGGGCGACTTGCCCAAGGACGTGCTGCAGATCGATGGCGGCGCAGCTGATCGAATCTGCTCTCGCGGCATCGACCGTCCGGTCGCGCGCGGCGCGATCGAGGCGCGTCAAGGCGTGGCGACTCTCTTCGCCGGCGTCATACCCGGATTTCTCGCCCTGAGCTTCGTTGCCTACCAGCCCGGCGTGGTAACGGAGCCTCAGCATCTTCGTGCGCTCGTCGAACGGCTCTTGGCTGACTACGAACTCGCTGGCGAGTTTTTCGATGCTTGAGACGAGCACACCCGGCGCCACTACATACGCGCGGCACCGCCTCGCCTGGCTGGACCAACTGGCCTACGAATTGTTTAGGGTGACCGGCCGGAGCCAGTTGATGCAATGCGTCTGGCTCTATGACCGTGACGTGAACCTCGCCGCGCTGGCGCGAACAAATGAACGACTCGCCGCACTGTCCTTCAATCGGCTCATTGAGCCGTCACCCTTGCCGTGGGGAAGGCCTCGTTGGGTGAAGCCGGCCGGGACGCCCATTCTGCCTGAGCAGAGTTCGGACGTGCTGCCACGATCGCGGCTGCTGCGGTGGGCTAACCAGCACGCGCGCGCGCCCATAGATCCTGTCATCGGTCCGGCCAGGCGAATGGCCATCCAGTCGTTCGACGATGGCAGCACAGCCGTGAGCATCGTCGGATCGCATCTCCTGCTCGACGGAATGGGCGCCTTGGGCGTTATCGAGGCTGCCGTAAACGGCACGGGCGTCGCGAGCCCGTACTTGCCCAAAGGCGCCCGCGGGCGGCTGTCCGGGTGCGTGTCGGACGCTTGGCAGATCCTCGCCGACGCTCCGCGTACGGTTGCCGCACTCGCTCGGATTGCGCACGCGAACTGGTACAGGTCCGCCGCCCCTATACAGAGGCCGGCCGTTACAGCCGCCGAAGCAGGTCACGCCCCATCAACGATCGTGGAGCTTCCGGCTGTTGCGGTGACTGTTGAATCGCGTGTCTGGTTCGCGTGCGAGCAGCGGCTTGGTGGTGGTTTGAATACGCTGCTGCCAGGCTTCGTAGCGTCCCTGGCATCACATCTGGGCCGCCGCCGTTTCTCCGACGGCGCCATCAGTCTGCTTGTCCCAATAAACCGAAGGCGTGGGCTGGACGACGAACGAGCGCTGGCGATCGAATTCCATATGATGAACGTCGCGCCTGCAGGCCTGGCCACGAACCTGCGGCCCGTGAATGCGTCGCGGAAGGCGCTGCTTCGCGGCGCGACGAAAAATCAGACCGACGTACTGGCTTCGTTTCTACCCGCCATCGCTTGGATGCCGCGCACTGCCGCAAAGACGCTCGTGAACCGGTTGTTCAATTATGCGGGTGAGCTGGCAGCAAGCTGTTCCGACCTTGGAATGCTGCCGGACGGGCTCGCGCACATCGACGGCGCGCCGTGCCGCCATGTGCTGGCACGAGCTGTGGATGTCAACGTCACGCGCCAGGACCTGGAGCGTTCCCACGGTCATCTCGTTGTTGTGGCCTCCCGCTACGACAACACTGTTTCCCTCTGCATCGAAGGCTGCCAGTTGGGACCCTCACCAACCACGACTGACGAACTTCGCCTGGCGGTCTCGCGAACACTCGCCGACTTCGGACTCGACGCGATCATTGACGCCTGATCTCAGCGCCCATCGGGGCTGGTTTTTGCATGTGGATTCCCAGTCAATAAAAGATAAGCGTCTTCAAAATCGAGTTAAATTGACATGGGCGGCGGTCGCTTCGCACAGTAATGAACCAGGGGCTTGAGGGGTGAACCCTTCTTCCAACAAACTGCGCGGACGCCGCGGCGGGGCGAGCGACGCCGGCGCGGACGACGTTCTGTGCTATATGGACCAAGGCTCATTCGTCGGATTGCGCGCGCTCGGACGCGGGCCAGCGCTGCATCTCACCTGGTTATATCCGCACGCTATCGATGAAGCCGCCGTGAGACAGTTCAGCGAGCGCCTCACACTCGGGTTGCTAGGACGCCTTCTGCAGCGTTCGCCATTGCCATGGGGGCGGCACCGTTGGGTGGCCAACCCTGTGCCGGGCCCAGTGACGTGGTTTCGCGACCCGCTTCCCAACGAGTGTCTGCCCAAGTTGCGAAATGTGCTGCTCGATCTACCTGTGGATCCCGAGCGCGGACCGGGCTGGCGCCTGGCAGTCCAAGCGCTGGAGGGCGGTGGCTGCGCGCTGACGATGCTGGTGTCGCACACGATCGCCGACATGCAAGCCGCCAGTCAGGCCATCGCTGACGCGGTGGCTGGCCGACGTCTCGACCATGGACTCCCAGCCCCATCTTGGCGATGGTCTCCAGTGATGCTGGCGCGCGACAGCGTTGAGAGCTTGCGCGCCCTGCCTGGTGTTTGGCGCGCTCTGGTGGCTCTCGTGCGGCGGTCGCGCAAGGGGAGGGCGGGCTTGTCGCGTTCGAGCTCCGGCGCTCGAAGCAGCCACGACCACTTTCAGCCGGCAGTGGATGTACCGCTCGTGCAGGTGGTCATGGACGCAGGAGCGTGCCAACGGCGTGCGTCGGATCTGGGCGTGGCAAGTAACACGATGATCATTGCGTTCGCAGCACGGCTCGCTTTCCGGATGGGCCGCGTGGACGCCTTAGGGCGCGTGAAGCTGGTGCTGCCGGTCAGCGACCGCCATTCAAGTGACCGGCGCGGCAACGCGCTGCGGTCGATCACGGTGATGGCGGACCCCGATGCTTGCCGCAACTGTCCGCGCGCCTTACATCGAGATATCAAGGCTGCGCTGGCGTCGCTGATCCGGCACGGTGATGACTTGTCGCCGTTGTTTCCGCTGATTCCGTATGTGCCGCTGTGGCTGGCGCGTCATCTGGAGCGGGCGGCGCTCGCGGCGGACCTGCCCGTTGGATGCAGCCTTATCGGCGAATTGCCGCTGGACATGATCCGCCCCTGCGGCGAGGCATTGCTTCTGCAGATTTCCATTCTGGAGCGCTACACGGCCTCCGAGCTCGAACGGCTGGGCGGGGTGCTATTTATCCCGTGCTACCGCGTCGGCGAACGGCTGTTCTTTACTGTGTCCGGCTACGTGCCAGGCTGCGCAACGACCCGCGCCGAGTTGGCGCCATTCGTGCGCGATGCGCTCGCGGATATGGGCCTGTGCGGGACGGTCAGTTGACGATAGCCGTTCAAAAAAAGCGGTTGTCGAACGCTCAAGCGACGCGCAGCGCGTCGACGATCTTCATGCGGGCGGCCCGTACGGCCGGCAGGAAACCGCCGAGGAAGCCCATCACGAGCGCGAAGACGAGCGACCGCAGCACGATCTCGGGCGTCAGCACAAACCGAAATGCGAGCTCGGAGAGCGACGTCCAGTTGAGCGTCGAGATCTTCACCTGCGTCATGAGCGATGCGAACGAAAGCCCAACGACCCAGCCGACGAGCGCGAGCAGCAGCGCCTCGACAAGGAAGGCAACGAGGATCCGCGAGCGCCGAAATCCGAGCGCGCGCAGGACGCCTACCTCCATCATCCGGCTGGCCACGGCCGCGTACATCGTTATCGTCGCGCCAATGACCGCGCCGAGCGAGAACATGACCGAGAGCGTGATCCCGAGAAGCTGAATGAACCCGGAGAGCAGGCGCGACTGCTCCTCGTAGAAGACGCGCTCGCGCTTGGCCTCGATGGTAAGGCGGGGATCCGCTTCGAGGCGCGCCTTGAGCGCATCAAAGCTGGAGCGATCAGCGAGCCGCGCCGTGATCGAAGAGAAAAAATCTCGCCGAAACGACTGCATGAGCTGCTCGCTATCGCCCCAGATCTCGGAATCGAACCCGCTGCCGCCCGCGTCGAACCGGCCTACGATATTCCAGTCGCGGTGAGCAAACCTGAGGCTCGATCCAATCTCGACGTCTTCGAAACGCCCCGCGAGTGCTCGGCCGATCACGATCTCGTTCGATCCCGGACGAAACATGCGTCCCTCGGCGAGCCGCACCTGCGGACGCACAGCGACAGCGGCTGGACCAACGCCGCGGATCAAAACGTTGCTCGCCTGCCTGGTCTTGCGCCTTGGCAGCGAGATCAGCACGGCCGCTTCCTTCGATACAAGCGGCACGCCTTCGGCCCCGATGATGACCTCGGGCTGGCTTTCGATGATCCTGGCCTGCAGACGGTCGATCAGGCTCTGGATCTCGACTTCTGCAGAGCGGCGTACGAAGATGACGTTCGTGTCCTCGCCGGTTGCAACGAGCGTCTGCTTGAGTCCGGAGTCGAGCATGAGCACGGCAGCGTAGACAAACACCACGAGGGCCATGCCTGTCGCGGTGAGCAAATTGGTGAGTTTGCGCACGTGCAGGTTACGCAAGCTGTAGGCGAGCAGCAACGGCATGGTCAGCCCAACGCCCGAAGGCCGTTGACGATGCTGACACGGGCTGCCCGGCGCATCGGCAAGAGCGCGGCCAAGACCCCGACCACCAACGCCGCAAGTGCCTGCAATATGACAGTGTTGACGCTCACGATCAGTGATGGGAAGAGCGTCGCGGAGAGCACGGCAAGGCGCGCGGCAACCGGGGGCGTGAGCCCGATGGCGATCGCACCGCCGATCAATGCTATCACGACGGATTCCCCAAGGATCAATCGTGCGACGTAGCCGGGGCTGAAGCCAATGGCCTTCAGCGTGGCATACTCGCGGAGTCGCTCGCGGGCCGTCATCGCCATGGTGTTTGCCATGACGGCCAGGATTATGAAGATAACCACGAACGAGACGATCCGGATGGAAATGAGGATCGCCTCGGTCTGCTTCACGAAACCGATCTGGAAAGCGCGCTCGGTCTCGGTGAGCGTCTCGGCAAGCGAGTTTCGGAACACAGCGTCGATTGCCTGACTGACTTCCGCGACGCGATTGATGCTGTCAACGTCCACGGCGAAGAAGCCAACCTGGTCAGCTTGTGCCTTGGAGCGCACACGTAGTGTTTCGTTCAGGTAGTCCCAGCGGAAGAAAAGCTGCGAGGTGTCGGTTTTGGGATCTCGGCCGTCAAAGACGCCGTCGATCACAAACTCCCAGTTCCCGGGGAAAATCGTCCCGCGTAGCTGAACCACATCGCCTGGCTTGAAGCCGTAGCGGTTGGCGAGTTTGCGTCCGACGATAGCGCCGCGGCGGTCGCGCAGGAAGGCGTGCCGCACCTCGTCCGAAACGAGGATCTCGGGGTACGTATCGAGATAGCTCGCCGCATCGATGGCAAACTGGGGAAAGAAATTCTTCGGATTCTTGTAGATGCCGCCGAACCAGCTCATGTAGGTGACGCGCCGCACGCCTTCGACCGCGCTGATGCGCTTCTGATAGGCTTGCGGCAGCGGCAGCGCGAAAGAGATGGCGTTGCGGGTCAGCAGCCGCGAAGGAACGGCGCCATCCACTCCCGCGTACCAGGTTTTGACGACGGTCTGGAGCAGGCCAAAGGCGAGGATCGCAACAACGAGCCCGACCAGCGTCAGGGACGTGCGGAGCCGGTGGCGCAAGACGTTACGCACCACGAGCGTGAGCCATTGGCTCATGATTGGCACTCACTCAAGGCGCTGCTCGACCAGATAGGAAAGATCGCCCTTCTCCAGATTCATGATGCGCTTCGCACGCGCCGCGGCGCGGCGATCATGTGTCACCATCACGATCGTCTTGCCCATATCGCGGTTCAACCGCTGCATGATCTCGAGCACCTCCTCCGCGGATTGCCGGTCAAGGTCGCCCGTCGGCTCGTCGGCCACCAGCATCGTCGGGTCGGTGACGATCGCCCGCGCGATCGCGACGCGCTGCTGCTGTCCGCCCGAGAGCTCCGAGGGCAAATGTTTGACGCGATCGCTGAGGCCAACGAGACTGAGCGCGAGTTGCGCGCGGTCTCGGCGGTCGCGCCGCCCTAGGCTCGTGAGCGTGAGAGGCAGCTCGACGTTCTCCAGCGCCGTGAGCACGGGCATCAGGTTGTAGAACTGGAAGATGAAGCCCACGTTCGCGGCGCGCCAGTCAGCGAGATCGGCTTCCGGAAGGCGCGTGATATCCTCGCCACCCACCTTGATCGAGCCGTGATCCGGACTGTCGATGCCAGCGATCAGGTTGAGCAGCGTCGACTTGCCCGATCCCGACGGGCCCATCAGCGCGAGGAACTCCTTACGACGGATGTCGAATGTGAGTTTGGAAAGGACTGGGACGGTCTGCCGGCCGCGCCGGTAGCTCTTGCTGACGTCGCTCAGCGCGATAAGCACATCTTCCCCGGCCGCCGCGTCGAAGACGCGAAGCACGGTCACTTCGCGGCCTGCTTGACTGCGTGCCCGTCGACAAGATCCTCCGGCGGTCGGATCACCACTCGCATGCCGGCCTCGAGGTCACGTACCTCGATCAGGTCGCCCACCTTCGCGCCGAGATCCACGCTCCGCAGACGAGCTTTGCCATCCTCGATGACGTAGACGTGCTGTCGTCCATCCACCTCGAAGACGGCCGCCATAGGCACTGCAAGAACAGGCTTGCGCTCGGATTCGGCCACTTCACGCTCGAGGAAAGCCGCCTTGGCGCTCATGTCCGGAAGCATCCGCGAGTCGCCCTGCAGGAACCGGATTTTCACGAGGGTGGACGCCTTGGCGCGATCCACGGTCGGTACCATCCGGCTGACCACGCCCTCGAAGCGCTCGGCAGGGATCGCGTCCAGCTGGATCTCTACCGGTTGCCCCACGTGGATGCTCAGGTACGATGACTCCGCCACGTCGGCTTCCACTTCAAGCGAATCCATGTCGGCGATGGTGACGACCGCGCCCTTGGTGTCGACCGCCTGCGAGAACGGTGTGATCGTATCGCCTACGTTGGCGTGCCGCGTGAGGACGACGCCGTCGAAGGGCGCCCGGATAACGGTCTGGCTGACGGCAACGTCGGACACGCGGAGATTAGCCTGCGCAGCGGCGATGGCGGCCTCGTACCCAGCAAACGCTGCCCGCGCCTTGGCGAGGCGCGCCTCGGCGCTTTCGCGCGTCGAGTCGCTGATGATATTCTTCTCGCCGAGGGCCTCGGAGCGCCTGAACGCGATTTCCGCTTGCGTGAGCTCCGCCCGCCCCTGGCCGAGGTTGGCTTCCGCAACCTGCACGTTAGCGGCGGCCTGGTCGCGCATCGCCTGCGTGTCGCTGCTCTCGAGCCGGGCGATCACCTCACCCTCGCGCACCTTGCTGCCTTCGAGTACACCCAACCATTCGAGACGGCCTGTCGCCTTCGAGGCGACGGACGCCTTGCGTTGCGCAACGACGTACCCGGTCGCGTTTAGCAGTGTCAGCGCTTGTGACGGATAGACAGAGTAGACGACCGCCGTGTCGACGACGATCTGCGCATGCCGGCGCCACACCCACGTTGCGACCCCAATGCCGACAAGCATGGCGAGGAGAAGGACCCGCACCAGGATGCGGCGCAATTGTCTGCGACGCCGCGAGCCAGCGCTACGATCGATCGTAAGCGCGGATAGATCGGAGGCAGTGGGTGCGCCATCGCTCAGGGCTTGGGGCAGAGTCATCGTTTCATCATCGATTTCCGAGCAATGCAGCGCAGATTTTGAAGAAAATATCTCGTTGAGAAAGCCGTAAGCCATGCGCTTGACGACTGTCAATTAGCATTAAAAGCGGCTCTTGACATCCATGATTTCGTATTCTCCAAATCTTCTCTAAACTCTGAAATAAAGCCGACGGCACCCGCGCCAAAGCGATTGCCATAACTTGAAACCGCGAAAGCCGGCGCGGGACCATAAAGTTCGCCGTCGCAGTACACGGGACACGAGCAGACATCGAACCTGCGGCTGCGGTTGCATGTGAGTTGCAGCGCCGCGGTCACGAAGTGAATATGGCCGTGCCTCCCAGTCTCGTCGAATTCGCCGAGTCGGCTGGTTTATTATCGGTGGATTCTTACGGCCCGGACTCACAACAGCAACTGGAGGCGGAGGTTTTCCACGACTGGTTTAAGTTGCGCAATCCCATCAAGGTCCTGCGGCAGGCTCGAGAGTATCTCACCAACGGCTGGGCCGAAATGAGTGAGGCTCTCACGAAGCTGGCAGTCGGCGCTGATTTGATACCGAGCGGCACTACTTATCAAGAGGTAGC
This sequence comes from Bradyrhizobium sp. McL0616, assembly GCF_049993385.1. NCBI lineage: Bacteria > Pseudomonadati > Pseudomonadota > Alphaproteobacteria > Hyphomicrobiales > Nitrobacteraceae > Bradyrhizobium > Bradyrhizobium sp. McL0616. The sequence continues at coordinate 6,598,397 of NZ_CP188255.1, read as the reverse complement.
CGCCAATGTTGCCGAGGCCCGAGGGGCGCCGTTTGCCGCCCTGCATTACTTCCCCGTCAAGGCGAACAATCACATCCTGCCGGTTCGATTGCCCCAAGGTTTGATCGAACCCCTGTGGTCAGTCGCCGAGTGGTCGCACTGGCGCCTGTTGAAGCCGGCCTACGATGAACAGCGCCAGGGTTTGGGACTTCCGGAGTCCAGAATTCGTGCCGTGCGCCGTCTCGTCGACTATGGAGCGCTAGAGATTCAAGCCTACGACAAGGTGTTCTTTCCCGGGCTTGAGGAGCAATGGGCTGGAAGAGACCTTTGGTCGGCGCGTAACGCCTGCGGGTCGGCACCTCGCGTCGTTTCTCCGCCATGACGCGGGAGACCCTTCACGATGACCTGCGGACCGTTCTGGGGGCAGGATGCGCCGCTCGGGCGCGCGAGGTGGGCAATCAGATGACACCGCCGAGCCGGAGCCTGACAATCACTGTAGCCCTCCTCGAAGGGCTTGCTTGACCATCTCGAACCGCATACCACAAACCTCATGCCTTGGGTCGAGACTGGGAGGCCGCGTCGTTTTCTCAGCCATCTCGTGCAAAACACTCAGCCTGAGGTGTCGCTGAAGCCGCGTTGGCGCCGCTGGGCGTTGCGGGTTTTAAAAACATCGCCTTGAAGCCGACGGCGACTGCGTCGCGATGGTCGCGAACCTCCCCGTTCGCCGCGGCGGTCGATATTTTACGTATTCGACTTTCGGCAGCGGCGACACTCCTCGCTTAACTGCGGCCGCATCGTGAAATCCAGGACCCTGCAGGCCGGTTCCGCAGCATCATCATCATGGGCCTGGATTTCCCTAACCGTTGTTAACTCCATTTCTGTGCAACTGGACAAAGATCGACAGCGACTCCGTATTTCTTCCAGCACTGCCGACAGCGCTTGCACCCCGGTCGTTGCTCATTTGGCATGGTTCAATTCACGAGAAATTCGCGGGCAGCACGTGAGACACAGCTCTCGATGTCGAGGCCGATGCGTTCCGGCTGGCGCAGCGCCAGCGCGCGGGCGTGTCACCCGTCATCCGTTTGAAGACGGTGGAGAAATGCGCCTGCGTGCAGAAGCCGACAGTCAGCGCAACCTGCGCCAGGCCCGTCTCGGAATTCGACAGCAGCGATTTCGCACGCTCGATACGCTGATGCAGCAGGTACTCCCGCGGCCGGTAACCCGTCGCAGCGCGAAACTGGGCCGCGAAATGCATCCGGGACAGTCCTGCCACCTTGGCGAGCTCGGACAGGCTGATGCAGTGCTCGAAGTGCGTCCCGACATATTCCTCGACCCGCCGCAGCCGCCATTTCGGCAAGGCATTGACCTTCGCCTGCGGCAGCTCGCGCCGGGCTAGGTGCATGGCCAGCGTCTGGCCGATGCAGCGCGCGAATTCCCGGTCGGCCGAATGGGCACGTTCGGTCAACGCTTTCGCAAGCTGCTCGGCAAAGGGGTCGCGAAGCAGGACGAGGTCGTTGAAGCCTGCGGCCGAGGCAGCTCCCGCCCGAAGATTCGGAAAATAGCTGCCGGCAGAGACGTGGAAGTGCAGGAAGTCGCACGGCGCGTAGAACTGCGCTCTGAGCTGCTGCGACGGGGCGCCGATATACAGCGTGCCTGCCGGCATGACGCCGTCGAAGATGGTGTGACGGCCTCTGGTCAGCTTGACGCGGGTCGTCTTCAAGGCGATGGCGAAGAAGTACCGGTCGGAAGGCGTCGTCGCTTCTTCGTGCCTTGTGCCTGTTTGCGAACAAGTCCAGCGCGAGATCGTGATGTCGTCAGGCGCGGTCGCGGCATTTGGGTCGGGCTGGCGCCACCGTCGTTCGTGCGGAAATGCGCGGGAATCAGATTCGCGACGGCTGGGTTGATACGTCAACCGGGCGCCGGCCGCTTGCATATCGGTGAGCATTGTTCGTCCCGTCTCTTGGATTCTGCTGCCGTCGTGACGGCGGCGGAATGCAGATGGTCCATGCTCGAACGATAGGTGCGATTTCACCGCAAGGCTCGTTAAGGATGCTTAAGCGGTATTAGATTTTGCAAATGCGAGGGACCGCGTGTCGCAAAAAGTTCAATTGAACCAAGGGATCAAGTAGATGTGTTGTGAGGTCCGATGTTGGAGCGGCACGGACCGCTCGAGAGGCGCACGTCTGATTCAGGGCAGGCGTGGCGAGGCGTCGATGCCGGGTGTAAGGCCGGGCGCAATCGTCTCTACCGGGGGAACCGCGGGTTCACGCGAGTACGGAACCGCTTCCACCTCGGGGCGCTGCTGGGATGTTGCCTGCAGGCAGTTCGGACGCGGCGGACGTCCCGCGCCGAACAGATCAGTGACGGGATCGACGAAGCTCGCGCGGAGCCGGTCGAACAGGGCTTGGTGATCGCCGGCGGAGGGCTGTCGGATCGTCACCGTCGCAGTCATGCCGGAGACCAGCGGCACATCCGGCGGAACCGTGTCGATGGCGACGCGTACCGGCACGCGCTGCGCAAGCCGCACCCAGGTGTAGATCGGATCGACATTGGGCAAGCCCTGCGTGCCTGCGGCGGCGTTCGATACGCTGATGCCGCGCGTTATGGTCTTCACATGCCCCAGAATTGGCTTGGCGTAACCGACCAATTGCGCTTCGACGCGATCGCCGACGCAGACACGGGCCATCTTGGTCTCCTCGAAATAGCCGTCGATCCAGAAACTGCCGGAATCGATGACCGAAATGTTGCTGACGCCGGTGACGGCATAGTCGCCAGCGCGCAGTAGGAGATTGGTGACGTAGCCATCGACGGGACTGGCCACGCTGGTCCGTCTCAGGTTCAACTCCGCCAACGCAAGCTGGTGCGCCGCGGACTCATAGGCGGCCTTCGCCTGCGCCGCGTTGCCCGCAAAGATCTGCTGCTCTTCGGGCGTCGTCGCAAGATTGGACAGATGCTGGCGGCGGTTGAACTCGGCCTGCTTTACCTCCAGGTCCGCGGCCCTCTGGGCGACGAGCGCCTTGTCGACACGGACGGCCACCTCGAAGTCGAAGGGGTCGATGACGTACAGCACATCGCCCTTGTGGACGAACTGGTTGTCGCCTACCCGCAGCTCCACAATCTTGCCGGGAACCTGCGGCGCGACATTGGCGACCTGGACGCGCACGCTGCCGTTCCGCGTCCATGGCGCAGTGACGTAGTGCTGCCAAGTCGCGACCGATATCGAGACGGCGACCAATGCGATGCCGAGGGTCGCTAGATGCTTGCCGGCGCCGAGCATGAAACGGCCGACCGCCTTGCGCAACGGATTCGCGAAGGGCATCGCTTGCGCCGGGGATCTGCCGCCGTTCGCCGCGTGATCGCTGGTGTCGCGCGCCACGGACCCCAGCACGGCCAAATCTTCCGGGGTATCTGCGGCATCGACCGGTGCTTCGGTTGATGGTTCGCTGCGAAGCGGGGTGGCGTCGCGAGGCAGGGTAGCTTCCAAGACTCTTCTCCCTAAAAGAACAGCGCGAGCATGCCGAACATCGTCACGTACAGGCAGAGCTCGGCGAGCGACGGGTTGCTGAAGACTCTCGCGAATCCGACGAAGCGCAGCAGCGGGCGGAGCAACAGGAACGCGAGCAGCGCCGTTGCTGCATAGGAGACGATGGGAGCGATGAGCACGCCGCCGATAACGAGCTCCCGATAAGTGTTCGTCATGGCCGTTTCCCTTGGCTGGAGTCGGTGGGAAACTGCGAGGGTTGGAATGCGACGCCTGCCGTGACGAGCGCGGCGAGCGCCTGATCGGCAGAAATGTTGTGCTCCGCCGCTGTCCGGCGCAGTGCCTCGGCAGCCGCCATGATTGCGTTCTCGTCTCTCAAGGTAAGGGCAGTTCGCGCGGCGGAGGCCGCCTCATTGAGCGGGCTTGCGGCCAACAGGTCCAGCTCGGCCCGGCACCGGCGCAGGATCGCCGCCTGATCGAACCAGCGCATGACTTCAGCCACGGCTTGATGCTTGGTCGCCGGCTCGCCGTTGGCCGTCATGATCTGCTCGATCCGCACGGCATCGCGAAACGCGGCTTCCCCGGGCGTGAGGTTTGGCGCGCGCTCGGAATCGAGACGGTTCAGGTCGCGGCGGGCCTCGCCGACCAGCAGGCGGATGCGCTTGTCGCCCGACAGAGAAGGCAGCAGCAGCTGGGCCGCAAAGGCCAGCACCGCGGCAAGCAGGAGAAAGAGACACGTTACCACAAATACCTGCGGATCGTAGCTCTGCGGATTGCTCGGCGCGAGGACGACCAGCATGAACACGAGGACGAGCCGGCCGATCGGCGACAGCAGGCGGCTTGGCAGCGTGATCATCAGCGCCGCGCCAATCACGACGGGCGCAAGGCCGATCGCCAGCAATTGGAACTCGGATACGCCGTTGAGGACGAGGTATTTCAGGATACCGGCCACCACGCATGCGATCGGCATGGCAAAGACCGCCAGCGTCGTGAAGCCGCGCGGGTCCGGGGCCGTCGTGCTCAGGCCGATGATGGCTGCGACCAGGGTGAGACAAAGTTCGGTGCTCGGCCATCCCGCCATCACGAAGATCATTGCGATGATCGTGAAGTGGATCGCGGCCCTGACGCCGGCCTCTGCTGCGATGCGCCGTGAACGGTACAGCGGGGCGCGCCATTGCCGGCGAGGATGCGTCCCGGCCCGCAGCGCTTCAAGGCTGCTGCGCACGTCCGCGCTGCTGCCGGCGATCTCGCGGAGCAAGACGTTCCGGCAGATCGTCATCAGACCGGATTCGCCATAGTTCCGGCCGTCCTGCGTCGCCGCGACGGGGCGCGGCAGCGCCGCGAGCGCGCGGGCACGCGACAGCCCGGTGACGAGATCAACCATAGCGGTCCGTGCAGCCGCGGTTCTCGCGGTGCCGCTGCTCGATTCAGTGGTGAGGCTCGCGATCTCCGGATGCAGGGACGCGATGTCGCGCAACAAGTCCGCGGCAACGATTGCGGACGAAACCTCGCCGCGGATGGCGCTCTGCGCGAAGTCGGAGACCCGGCATTGCAGCGCGTCGAGACGGCTCGCCAGAACCGGATGATAGTCCGGCGCGGCCAGAACCTCATTCACGAGTGCGACCGCAAAGACCCCGATGCAGATGGCCGCACCCCGCGCGACACCGGTCGGGAACACCTGCAGCGGCGTGTCGATCTGCTCGACGGCGATCAGGGCGACTGTGATGCAGCAGAGCGCTGCCGCATAGGCGCGATTGCCGTCGAGCATGCCGGCCACATAGGTGCAAACCCCGACCCAGATGCCCAATACCGCGAGCAGGAGGCCACCGGTCTGGGAGAACATCCCGGCGATCGCAATCGAGGCGATGACGCCGATGGCGGTTGCGAGCAGCCGGTAGCCGGCCTTTTCCATGCCCTGACCGCGTGTCGGTAACGCCAGGACGGCCACGGTCAGCGCCGCCGACGACGGGGATTCGAGCTCAAGCCAAAAGCTCACATAGAGCGCCAGCAGCATGGCTAGCCATGCCCGCAGCGCGAAGGCCCAGGAGCCTGCCGGGAAGCCGGCAAAGACCAGCTGACGCGGCGCGGCGGCACTGGTGGCGTTCACTGGCATCGTGCCTTATCCGTTTCCGGCAGAGCGCGCGGCTTGGCCGATCTCGCGAAATTGGCACCGAATATGAGGTTTGCAGGGCTTACCGGTATTTCCACTCCGTCAACCGAGTTGTCGGAACGCACGCCGGGTACGGGTCGAAGGCGGCGTCTTGCGGATTACGGCGCGTGGCCGGAAAGCGCCTCTTCGAGGCAGCGGATGATCTCGTCACCGCTGGAGGGCTTGCCGAGAAAGCAATGCGCGCCTGCGGCCATCACACGCTGGCGCACAATTTCGCTTGGAAACGCCGTCATGAAGATGATCGGGAAATGGCGGCCGGCGGCGATCAGCCGGGCCTGCAGCTCGTCACCGGTGATGACAGCCATCTGAACGTCGGCGATCATGCATGCTGGATCGTCTCCCGGCGCCCGCTGCAAGAAATCCATGCCGGATTCATAGGCCTGAGCCTCGTAGCCGATCGAGCGTACGAGGCTCGCAAGCGACGCGCGAACGCCTTCGTCGTCGTCAACGATCGCAATCACCGGGGTTTTCGCCATTAGTGCACAATCCTCACCCGCGGTGTTCCGCAGGGAGAGCATCTCCCTTTGCACGGCCGATGACGCCCTATATGCACCCGCGGCAGCCCCGCCGGAATTATACTCAGGTTTGGTCCGTAGTCCTGCGGGTTTGAGAAACCCCGAGCGCCTCGGCCTTGCGGACGAGGTCGGCCAGCGACCGGACCACCATCTTGCGCATGACGTTCCCGCGGTGGATCTTGACCGTGATCTCGCTGAGGCCGATCAGGGCGGCGACCTGCTTGTTCATCAGGCCGGCGGTGACATGGCCCATGACCTCGCGCTCGCGCGCCGTCAGGGTTTCGTATTGGGCGCGCATATCCTCCTTGGTCGCGGCTTCGGCACGGTACTGCGCATCCCGCTCGAGCGCCGCCGTCACCGCATCGAGCATGTCTTGGTCGCGGAACGGCTTGGCGAGGAAATCGACCGCACCGGCCTTCATGGCACGCACCGACATCGGAATGTCCCCATGGCCGGTCATGAAGATGATCGGATATCTGATACCCTGCCGGACGAGCTGACCCTGCAGGTCGAGCCCGCTCGCGCCGGGAAGGCGGACGTCCAGCACGATGCAGCCGGGGCCGTCCGGCAGCGAGCCGCCGAGCAGTTCGGCGGGCGATGCGAACAGGCGCGTCTCGAGGCCGACGGATCGGAACAGGCTGTCGAGCGAGGTGCGGATCCCGGCGTCGTCATCAACGATGATGACGACCGAGTTGAGGGATTGGGCAGGCGGCTGCACTTGGTCTGGTCGTGTCATGGTCTGGGATGTTCTTGGCTGTATGGCAGTGTCAGGCGGAATGTCGCCCCCGCGCCGGGCGTGCTCTCGACCGATAACTGGCCGCCGTGAGCTTCCACCGTCGTTCTGCAGATCGCAAGTCCCATGCCCATTCCGCCGCGCTTGGTCGTGAAGAACGGATCAAACAGGCGCGCCAGGTCGTCAGGCTGGATGCCGGGGCCGCTGTCCTGCACTGAGATGGCGAGATTCTTGCCGTCGACGGCACCGGCGCGCAGCTTGACCGTGCGGGAACCGGGCTGGGCCGACATGGCCTGGCCGGCATTGACCAGCAGATTGACAAGTACCTGCTGAAGCTGGATCCGGTCGCCGCGAACTGGCCTCAGGCCATGCTCGGTCTCGAAGGTGAGGACGACGTCGTCGTTCGCGAGTTCCCGCGCGACCAGAAGGGCCGCTTCCTCGATGATCTCGGCGATGTCGAGACTGTCCTGCTGGGCAGGCGCCTTTTTCAGGAAGGTCCGGATGCGCGCCACGATTTCGCTGGCGCGGCGGCCTTCCGCGACGACCTGGACGATCGTGGCCGCGACCTCGTCCAGATCGGGCACCGCGCGCCGCAGCCAGCGCAAGCCGGCCTCGCCGCTGGTGACGATCGCCGCCAGCGGCTGATTGACCTCGTGGGCGATGGAGGCGCTGAGCTCGCCGAGGGTGGCGACGCGCGCGGCATGGGCCAGCTCCGCCTGGGCCGCGAGCAATGCATCCTGCGTCTGCCTGCGCTCGGTGATGTCGACGACGAAGGCGAGCACGTTGCGATCGCCGTCGGACTCGGGAGGAAAGGTGATCGTGAACAGCACTGGAACCTTGCGTCCGTCGAGCCTGACGAGCTCGGTCTCTCCTTCGTAGAACGGTTTGCCTTCTGCGAACGCGATCAATGCGCCGAGGAAATTCCGGTCGTTCTCGCTGAGAACCCGCTCCATGTTCTCGATAAGGGCCGAGGCACCATGTGCGCCTGCCATCGTTTGCAGGGCCGGATTGACGTTTTTGATTTTAGCGAGCCGGCGGGCATTCCGGACGAAATCGGGATGTTGCGCCAGATAATCGCGCAGGCTGACTCCGGCGGTGTCCAGCGATTGCAGCGCGGCTCGCAGGCCGCTCCAGTCCTGCTCGACCACGCCGATCCGGCTTGCGTCGAACATCCGGCGGTATCGTTGCTCGCTTTGCACCAGGGCGCTGTGCGCAGCCACGCGGTCGGTGGCGTCGGTATGCGTTTCGAGAACCCCGACGGGCTTGCCGAGGCGATCGTGCTGCAAGGCCCATCGGGCATCGACGGTGAGCGCGGTTCCGTCTTTCGTATGCTGCTGCACGCGGCCTTCCCACCGACCGCTGTCGAGCAGGGCGGCCTCGATGACCTCGCGCCGGTCGGGATATATGGTTTGCAGAAGCTTGTCGGCGATCTGCCCGACCGCCTCGTCGGCCGACCAGCCATAGGCTTGCTCGGCGGTCTTGTTCCAGAAAGTGATCACGCCGCCGCGATCCCTGACGAAGATCATGTCATGTGAGAGGTTGAGCAGGCGCGCCTGCGCCGCGAGGCGTCTCGTTGCCGCGTGATTTTCCAACGCCAGCAGGGTCGTGATCCCGATTGCCGCGAGGCTCACCAGCACGCGAAGAGCGGGCGATGCAATGTTCTGCAGACCGTGCGACAACAGATAGGCTGATATCGTCAGGACAATGCAGCCGGCCGCGGCGACGATGGTGTCGTCGCGCCGGTTGGTCTTCGCCGCGAGCAGGATCGCCACGACATAGAGGACCGCGACCGCGCCCTCGAGCGGCGTCAACACGTCAACCAGGAAAACCGCGAAGGCGAGGACGGCGGACCAGAACCGCAAGCCGGCGCGGCTCATGGATGAACCCGTGGGCCGATCATGAGTCGTCATCGTCGCTGGCAGTCGTTCTTCCCATATCACCAGCGTTGATGCCGCGATTTGATCGCGTTCACAATATCCCGCCGCGCGATTTTCGTGCTCTCGTGGAAGACTTGTAGGACCGAGCAAACCGGCGAAAGCGCCGGCGGCCGGCATTCGGCGGAAAAACCAGGGAGCTCACATGGTTCCACCAGCGAATCATACGCAAAAAGCGCGTCAACTTATCGCAGGCGTGTCACGCCGCGACTCCTGTCCGCATCCGCAATGCCGGCGAGGCGTCACGCAGGTGCGCTCACCCCACGAAGCTGCCGCGATCATACCTAGGTATGACGCGGTCAACCCGAGAACCTATCGACGCACCCGCGCGTAGAATGGATCGCGCGGGCGGCCGAACTACTCTGCTCCCATGACATTCGGACAAGCCAGCCAGGCGATGCCGGATCGAAAACGGGACAAGGAGATTCGACAATGTCGCTGCAGATGTCACGCTCACAGGCGATCAAGGATCATGACGTTCGCGCGATCGATATCTCGGCGATCGACCAACATCAGCTCGGGCTGTCGAAACTCCGCGACCGGTTCAACGAAAACGGCACAACGCTGTCTCTCGTCCATCTGGACGTGGCCCTGGCGGTCGAGACGCACGCGGCTGACGTCGAACGATCTACCGTTCGCCGGCCTCGCTTTAGACTCTCTGCAAAACTCCTTGCGGGGTCGCCTGCCGAGAGCGAGCTCGCGTTTGCAGCAGGAGACCTCACCGATCCGGTCATGCGGCGTCTGTCGGACGCGCTCGCGGCGACCGAAGCGACGCACGATGCCCATTCCGCCATCATGGCCGACGCCCTGCGGCTTGCGATCCTCACCCGGACGTTCAGCCGGCAGGCGTCCGGCGCGCTGGCCGAGCTCGACCCGGCCGACGGCGTTCACGAGGAGGACGCCGGCCGGACCGTTCGGTCGTTGCAGAGCTGGCGCCTCAAGCGCGTTCTGGAATATGTCGACAAGAATCTGACCGCGAAGATCACGCTTCAGGACATGGCCGACGTTGCCGGCCTGAGCAGGATGCATTTCGCCGCACAGTTCCGCGCAGCCATCGGCGCTCGGCCTCACGAATATCTGCTGAGGCGGCGCATCGAGCGCGCCCAGGAGCTGCTCAAGCAGGCCGAAGTCACTCTGGTCGATGTCGCCTTGACCGTAGGCTTCCAGACCCAGGCGCATTTCACCACGGTGTTCAAGCGCTTTGTCGGCGACACGCCGTATCAATGGCGGAGCGCCTATCTCGCGCAATTCATGCCGCTGCCGCGCGCAAAAGCAGGTCCGTCATGAACAGCATTGGCATTCACGCCCTGCTGCTGCCGCTCGCGAGCACATATTTGATGCTGACGCACTATGACCTTACGGGGGGATCGAGTTTGTCCGCGCTCTCGGCAATTCGTATCGCCTGGCTGTGGCAGAGCCGGGGAGCAGCCTTCTGTATGGACGTCTCGCCTTCAATTTCTGTCGGGGCGCTGTAACGTGGGTCGCGCGGTAGACGGCGCTTCGGAAACAGTCGATCCAACGTGTCATCGCGAACGTCCGGACGATTGAGCCGTTCGCCTCCTTCCTCAACCAGTTGGCGTATCAGTACTACACCTCGGTCATCGATATGGGCGTGGTGATCCACGTGGTGGACGGCCGCATCACGCATTTCGGCGGTCGCGTCCAGATGTTGTCGCCGAACCTCGGCTGCCTGCACTCCAAACTCCGATCTTGTGGGGTGGACGTCAAGATCGCGGATGCGAACGGAAATGAATTGCCGCGCGACGGCGTGTCGAGCGGACGGTTCATGCTCCGAGGCCCTTAGATAGCGAGCAGCTATTTCCGCGATGAGAAGCCGTTGCTGGAGGACGGATGGTTCAATAGCCGGGATCTCGCTGTCATGGACGAGGACAATCACATTCGCCTCACCGACCGCGCCAAGGACGTCATCAAGTCGGGTGGCGAATGGATCAGCTCCATCGATCTAGAGAACCTCGCATCGGGCTGTCCAGGGGTAGTGGACGCTGCCGTCATCGAGATTCATCATCCGCAATGGGAAGAGCGGCCGTTGCTCGTGATCGTCCCTGCCGCGACCAATCCAGCGACAGCGCAATCGATCTACAGCTTTCTCGAAGGCAAGATCGCGAAATGGTGGATGCCCGACGATATCGTCTTCGTCGAAGCGCTCGTCTATGGGGCCACGGGCAAGGTGCAGAAAATGGAGCTGCGCCGTCATTACGCACAGCACTATTTGACGCACAAGATTGAGAGCCGGTCGCAACATCGATAACCGGTGGAGCGAACCCGTAATTGCCAACGAGAGTAACCCCGCGGAACCAACCAGCATACGCAGCCGCGTTAGGCCGGCCAAATGAAGGAATAATCCCGATGCCCGTTTACGCCTGGACTTCGCAGCAAGGCACGTTCTCTCAAGCTCAACAAAAGTTACTGGCAAAGGCCGTCACAGACATTCACTGCGGTGCGACGGGCGCACCGAGAAACGTTGTGCGAACCATCTTCAATCCAGGGCGGCACCATCGGTCTTACGCTGGTCGACCGCTTCGGCCGCAATCTGAATGACCAGGCAGGCATTCCCGCCTTGCAGCTGACCAACGAAGTGTTCGGCCGCGGCAATATTCTGCGCCTGACACAGCTCTACTATTCGCAGAAGCTTTTCGATGACCGCCTTGAACTCAAGGGCGGCCGTCTTCCCGTCGGCTCCGACTTCTTCTTCGGTCTGTGCGAGTTCATCAACCTGACTTTCTGCGGCGGCCAGCCCGGCAACATCCAGGGTGGCTACATCTACAACTGGCCGGTGAGCCAGTGGGCCGGTGTCGTCCACTACAAGGTGGCTCCGGAATTCACGGTTTCGGTCGGCGTCTACGACGCCAATCCGAATTATCTGACGACGGACCAATCTACCACCTACTTCTTGCCGGGCATCCCCGCCTCAAGCCGCGCCAGCGGCGTGATGGTGCCGGTGGAGTTGGTCTGGGCGCCCAAGGGTCCCTTGTCCGGGACCTGGAGACTTGGCGGCTGGTATGACAGCGCATCGACCATTGATGGTGGCCTTCCCGGCATCATCTCCACCATCCCGGGCGTCGGTGGCGTCCCGGATCAAAATCTCGGGGATCAAAGGGGCCGCTACGGCGTCTACGAGTCGATCGTGCAGCGGCTGACCGTTGACGGCCCCGATGCCGTGGGTTGGCACACCTTCCTCAATACGACTGTTGCCGATCACCGGACGTCGTTTCAGGACTACCAGATTGCCGGGGGCTTCCGGCACACCGGAACGTTCACCTGGCGTCCCCAGGACGAAGTCGGCTTCGCGGTGGGCACGACCCATGTGAATACGGCGGCCCTCAGTCCCAATGCCGGCGGCAACGAGGTTCCGATCGAAGTCTGGTACGGCTGGCAGGCGACCGGCTGGCTGAACCTCAAGTTCGACGCGCAATATGTGATCAATCCCGGCGGGCGTGGCTTCAACGCCGCGGGCGTGAAGACCGACAACGCCGTGGTTCTTGGTATGCGCACCGAGGTCCACTTCTAATGGGACGCACACCCGTCTGATGCGCAAGGTGGGACATGCCCGTCGACGGGCGTGCCAAGGAGCGGCGGCTCCGCCCTTTAGCGGAGCCGCCCTTTCTCAGCGCGCTACCAGATATCGCCGTCTACCTCGCGCTCGCGGCGATGGCTGAGCCGATGGGATGCCGCCGCGCGCTGATCGTGAGTTACTCGACGCTGCGCTTCCAGGCGCCGCTGCCCAGCTTGCCAGTGATCATGGCCAGCGTGTCGTGGATCTCATATGCGCCGCTATCGCTATAGCCCGAAAGGCCCTTGAGGGCGCGCAGAGTCCAGTGGCCATTCGCTGCGGTGATCGTGCCTTCGTGCGGGCGAGCCGAGCGCGGTGGCTCGGCGCGGAAGCTGTAGGTGCCGTCCCCCATGATCTGCCAGATCCAGCGCGACTGCCCACGGCCGCTCGGCACCATGATCTCCCAGGTGCCGACCAACGCAGGATCGACCGCCGTCGACATCGGCGCCTGCGACCGCGCAGGGGAGACCTCGGCCGGAGCCGGCGTGACACCCGCCGCGCCCTCGGCGCCGCCGGCTGGTCGACCGGCTAGATAGATCGCTCTGCGAGACAGCGAGCCGTAGACGAAGGGCTGCTGCTCGTTGTGAGTCGCTTCCATGACCTCGTCGCGGACGTTCCGGAACATGAACGTAACCTCGACGCCCGGCGTCTCGATGTTGCGCAGGAGTGCCGCCGCAAACGGGCTGTTGCGCTGGTCGCCGTCAAACGCCGTGGTGCCGTCTCGCGCGGCATAGGCGACGAGGACGTTACCGACCGGCTCGATCCGGCCGAGCCCATTGTTCGGGGCCGCGCGCGTGGCGATCGAGCGGTTCATTTTGGCGGCGAAAGGATTGTTGCGGCACGCGTCGAGGATGACGAGGCCAAGGCTCGTCGTGTTGGATACCTGCAACATCGCGCTCTGTAGGCTGATGGCTTCATTTGCCGCATCCGTGTCCCGCTTCAGTTCTGCGTCGATGGGGATCAGCCAGTTCTCGCCGCTGATCTCCATGCCATGACCTGCGAAGTACACGACCGCCATGTCGGCGCCGGCAGCGTCGCGTCCCAATGCAATCAGGCCGCGGCGCATGTCATCGAAGCCGGCGTTAGGCATCAGCGAAACCGAGAATCCGAGTCGCGTCAGCGCCGCAGCGATATCACCTGCATCGTTTGGCGGATTGAGCAGCGTGGGCACGTTCCTGTAGGCGCCGTTGCCGATCACCAGCGCGACCCGCCTGGCCTCCGCCGCGGCGGCGATCTGCATCAAGCCTGCAAACGCGCTTGCAGCAGTCAATCCCGAAACGAACTCGCGTCGGTCCATCTGGATCTCGCTTGCCTGAACGAGGTCCATGGTACAGCAACCGATCCGGAGTGGCCACGGGTCGAATTCTTGCGAAAGACCCGGTAGCCCGGCTGATTCCATTCAGCCCTTGCTGCTCCTACCCCTCGTACTGATCCGGCCCCATCGCCCACGACGTCTGGTCATGTCCGAACGCGTAATTGCGGTTGTTGATCGCCGGATTGCGGTTGACCATTGGCCGCATGAACATCGGGTGGGTTGCGCTGCGCACCTCGTGCTCGACCGTGAACAGCGGCTTGCCGCTGCCGAGATCGACGATGTCGCAGAACCGGTACTGGTATTGATTGTCCTCGCGGGAATCAAGTTCGCGCCGCCAGCCACCGGCAAGGGGGAGATTGTAGGTGGAAACAGCGTTCGACCACGACTACCTCCCGAGACGCGCAATTGGTTGGCGCGCTGAAGCAATGACGACAGTCCGACTTTCGTGTATATCGCAGCAAATGGCTCACAGACCGGTTCACAGTGGTCAGTCGTTCAACGTATGATAGAGTTCCGTCTCCCTTCCAAGTTTCGCCCTGCCGATCCCCATGACAGCCCCTGCGCACCTCAATTGGCTCGTGAACACGGGCAATGCGATTACGAGTGTTGACGGTCAAACCGTCGAGCTGTGGGAGTTGAACCATGCCGTCGATGCGGCGATTCTATCAGCATGGGCGAAGCACTTCCGCGAGCATTACTGCGACGACGCCATGCTACCGGACCTAGCGAACGGGATGGGCTTGAGTCACAGTGAGTATCTAACGCAGATAAAATTCCCGGATCCGGCGATGGCGCCCGGGCCGAGCGTTCGCTCTGGCGATTTCGCAGAGATCATTGTCGCGGACTATATCGAATACAAACTGGGATACTGGTGCCCGCGGCAGCTCCGCTATGACTTCAAATGGAACCGAAACGAATCGACCAAAGGCTGCGACGTTGTTGGCTTCAAGTTCGCGCAAGACGGCGTTGTGAGCCCGCAAGACGAATTGTTCGTCTTCGAGGCAAAAGCGCAATTGGCCCTAGGAGCTGAGCCCCAAAACCGCCTGCAGATCGCAATCGATGACTCGAACAAGGATAAGCTCCGCGAGGCGATGACGCTTAATGCGTTGAGGCAGCGTTTTCTGGAGAGGGGCGAGCGCGTGCCGGCCGATAAAATTGCACGCTTCCAGAACGAGACCGACAGGCCCTTCAAGCGCGTTAGCGGCGCCGCCGCAGTGCACGATGTAACGACGTTCGATCCGGCACATGCTGCTGCGGTCACGGCCACCGGGCATTTTAATGCGTCAAACCTCAGGTTGATCGTCGTGACGGGCACGGCGATGATGCAACTCGTTCACGCACTTTATCGGAGGGCCGCCGATGAGGCCTGAACGCGCAGCAAATCGTCTCCTCGCCACAACGCGTTCGAAAGCGAAGATGTACGAGTACGATGTGCCCGAAGAGGAGCATATCGAGCTCCCTCAATCACCCAACAAGCTGTTCTCGCTCGCGGTGGGTCTATTGGGAGACGCAGCCGCGACGATTGCAGACTCGGCTCTCGTTACTGCGCGCGAGCCGGCCGAGCTGGCAACGCTAACCTTTGCCGGCACATACTTCGATGCTTATCTGCAAAGCCAGCTTGATGATTTTGCCCAAGGCGAATTTCCGATCCTTGCCTCAGCGAGCTTCTATCTTGGCGGAAATCCTGGGAGCTCGAAGGTCCTAATCAATCAGGCGACTGCACCGGAGCCGACCGTCGGGGCGGGCCTAGCGCTTCTGACCTACAGGCTTCTCCGCGGTGATTTAGGCGAACTACCCGACGGCCCCTATCAGCAACCGGGTACCTCGGTTCTCTCCAATTTGTCAGCCTATCTCAGCGGCGAGGGCAGCGTAGACGCTGTCTACAACCCGGCCGCTTCCATTCGCAAAGACGCCTATGAGAGCGGCGATGGCCGCGAACTGCTTTATGCTGACCTAATCGCTGCGCTCGTCAGCAAGAAGGTCAACGCCGCCGCTGTGACAATCTTGCCCGATGCGTCAGGTGTAGACATCGACACATGGAGGCCCTTCCTTGGTCGCGATGGCTTTCCCCGTGAGCTTTGGCCTTCACAGCAGCGTATCTGCGAAGCCGGCGTTCTCCTAGGAAAGTCGGCGCTGATTCAAATGCCCACCAGCGCAGGCAAGACCCGTGCGACTGAGCTGATATTGCGAAGTGGCTTTCTTGCCAACCGGTTCTCACTTGCCGTGATGGTCTGCCCGTTCCGGTCGCTGTGCCACGACATCCGAAGCGATATGGCCTACGCATTTGCTGGGGACAACGTCGTCATTAATGAAGCGACGGACAGCTTCCAAGAGGATCTATCAATAGCGGAGCTACTCGAACAGAAGACCGTCCTCATCGTTACGCCGGAAAAATTGCTCTACCTGCTGCGTCGCACGCCAGAGCTCGCGGAGCAAATTGGATTGGTTGTATATGACGAGGGGCATCAGTTCGACAGTGGCGCGCGCGGCGTCACGTACGAGCTGCTCCTAACGTCCTTAAAGCTGCTTCTCGCCCCGGAAACACAAATCGTCCTGATTTCCGCTGTCATTGCAAACGCGCCGCGCATTGCAAAATGGCTTTTGAGCGACCCAGACTTGGTCGTGGACGGCACCGGTCTTCTTCCGACCTCGCGCAGCATTGCTTTCGCGAGTTGGCGCAATCCGCTCGGAAGGCTCGAATATGTAGACCCGCTCGACCCTGAGGATGTCGAGTTTTTCGTGCCTCGGGTCATCGAGAAAATCTCGCTTGAACCTAGGCCGAAAAAACCGAACGAGTTCCCGCTCGAGAAGAACGGCCCTTCCGTCGGGACTTTATCTCGGCCTCAAACTTGTCGCCAACGGAAGCGTGGCAGTGTTTTGCGGCCGCAAGGACACCGCAGCCAAAATTTGCGAGGACGCGGCCGACTTGTTCGAGCGTACGGGCGAATACGACAAACCGATCGGGGTGTCTGACGCCGATGAGGTCGAGCGAATTGCTGGCTTGTTCGCGCGCGAACTTGGCGAGTCGGCCCCGGCCGCGCGCTCGGCTGCGCTCGGCATCTTCCCGCATCACGCGAGTGTGCCACACGGTCTCCGGCTTTCGATCGAGTATGCGATGAAAGTCAGTTTGGTGCGTTTCGTTGTATGCACCTCCACGCTCGCGCAGGGCGTTAATCTGCCGATCAAGTACCTGATCGTAACGAGCGTAAATCAAGGCAAGGACCGCATCCTCGTCCGCGACTTTCACAACCTCATCGGGCGGGCCGGCCGGGCGGGCATGTATACGGAAGGTAGCGTGATCTTCGCGGACAATTCGATCTTCGACGAGAAAGGCCGACGACGGGGAGGACGGCGCTGGCGAGGTGCGAAGCAGTTGCTGGACTCGGCAAATTCGGAACCGTCCGCGAGCAGCATTTCGGCGATGTTCGAATCGTTCGCGTATGGACAACGTGACGATCAAGTCGTGCGCATTAATGTCGGCGAAATTCACCGGCTCTTGTTTTCGGACGATGACGCGGCATTGGCTCGGCTGGCAGAGCTTGCCCGTGCGAATAATCCGAACGTGAAGCCGCGCGAATTCATCAAGTTCTTGCAGGAACGGGTCCGTATCGTTCACGGGATCGCGTCGTTTCTCCTGGCTCACCTCAACTTTGAAGGCGACGATCTGCCTGAACGCGCGGTGGAACTTGCGAAGAACACGCTTGCGCATTTCTTGGCTGACGAAGCACAACGCGCGCAGATCGAGAATGTCTTCCGCAATATCGCGAAGGACCTTCTCGCGCGCGCCACGACCGATGAGGTACGGCAAGCTCTGCGCCGTTCCCCGCTGGCTCCGCGATCGGTCGAAGCGCTACGCGCGTGGTTGTCGGGCAATGTCGAGCCGCTGGTGCTCGCGGCCCTTGCGGGCAACTTCGCGGCCGCGGTTATTCCCATGATGCTTCAGCACAACCGCCACTCGACGATCACGGCCCTGTCGAAGCAAGAGATTGTTCCGTCCCTCGTGCAAGCTTGGCTTGCCGGTGAAACCTTCGCCGCGATCCTTGGGCGTATGATCGAGGCCGACGTCCGCATCGGTGGTAACAACCGGAAGCCGACTATCGAACACGCGATCGCGCTGTGCGAAGGCGGATTTGCCTATGAAGGCGCAATGGTCGTTTCGACGGTTGCTGACTTGGCCGAGGGGTTGGACGGTGCGCTCGTCGACGCGTTCAAGTTTCTGCAGCGCCAGATGAAGGCAGGTCTTACGACAGGGGCGGCGCTCGGCATGTACGAAGTGGGATTCTCCGACCGCGAAATTGCGAAGAGCCTTGCGGCAACTTTCTCACAAGTCACAAATTTTGCCACTGCACGCGCATGGGTGCGGGCGAACGGTGATCTCACCCGTGGCCTGATAGCGACGTACCCGGCCTATTTCGGGACGGTACTGACAGACGATGAGTGGATTCGTTCAATCGATTTGGCGTGAGAGGGGCTTGTTGTTAAGAGCATTGCCCTATCAGCTCGGGTGTGTGGAAGCTTAACCGAAGACTTTGTCGGAGCGGCGCTCGGATGAAAGCGTGCCGCAGCAGCTTCGCTTTACTCTATCATCCCTCGTACTGATCCGGCCCCATCGCCCACGACGTCTGGTCATGTCCGAACGCGTAATTGCGGTTGTTGATCGCCGGATTGCGGTTGACCATTGGCCGCATGAACATCGGGTGGGTTGCGCTGCGCACCTCGTGCTCGACCGTGAACAGCGGCTTGCCGCTGCCGAGATCGACGATGTCGCAGAACCGGTACTGGTATTGATTGTCCTCGCGCGAGACCAGATTGCGCGCGAGGAGCTTGCGGTAAGGGCCGGAGAAATCGGTGATGTACATCTGGACGTGGTGGCCGTCATAGTCGCCCTGGGGCCGATCGCTCTCGCGGAACAGCAGGTGCTGATTGCGGCCGGTCTTCACCGCTGCGACCGTGCCGTCGCCATTCCAGAGCTCTGCGGGCATGCCCATGATTTCGGGATAGAAGGCGCAGATCGCCGGCGCGGTCCCGATGGGCACCTCGAACTCGACATAGGGAATGCCGAGCGCGATGCGTCCGAACCGCGCCGGGTCCGGCTCATAACAGCGCAGGCGGTTGCCCCACGGACAGATCGCCTCGACATAGCCATTGTGCTCGGAAAACGCGAACGCCGTGCCCTCGAGCTTCTTGGCGACCGACGCCAATCGCCCCAGCAGCGCCTCGCGGCCTTCGATGACGAGGCCGGTATGACCGCGCAGCACCTGCGGCCTGCCGCTCGGCAGGTGAAATTGGCTCCGTCCGGCATTGATCCACATGTTGGTGTCGGACACCATCAGATAGGGGTCGCGCGTGAGACCTAGTCCCGTGACGTAGAATAACGTCGCCAGGCGCTGGTCCGGAACCTGGATGTTGACGTGCTCGAAATGAACAGCGTTGCCGAGATCTTCTGCGGATCGATCGAATTGTTGCGGCATGGATGTGCGCTTCTCGCTGGAGGGACGGACAGGTCCATACTAGAACAGAATTTCCGCCGGCCGAAACGGTTGGCAGATCACATTTTAAGGGCAGGACATAGTGTGCGCCGCCATCTTGCCGTGGCAACCATTCCCTGTAATCTCACAAAAAACACATAAGGAAAGAGGCCGATGGGGGGAGTTCTGGAAGGCGTGCGCGTCCTTGATTTCGGGCGCTACATCGCCGGGCCGTATTGCGCGACATTGCTGGCCGAATTCGGCGCCGAGGTCATTCGCGTCGAAAAGCGCGACGGCAGCGAAGATCGTTTCGTGGCGCCGGTCGGCGCAGGCGGTGAAGGTGCGCTGTTCCTCCAGGTCAACCGCAACAAGAAGTGCATCACGCTCGATCCGATGAAGCCGGAGGGGCAGGAGGTGATGCGCCGCCTGGTTGCGACCGCAGACGTCGTCGTCGCCAATCTGCCGCCGCAGACGCTGCGTGCGATGAAGCTCGACTACGATTCCTTGAGGGCGATCAAATCAGACATCATCCTGACGACGGCCACTGCCTTCGGCGGGCCGGGGCCGTGGTCGGATCGCGTCGGCTTCGACGGTGTTGGCCAGGTCATGTCGGGTTCGGTGTACATGACCGGCACCGGTGATCCGCCTTACCGGGCCGCGGTGAACTGGGTTGATTTCGGAACCGCGCTGCACTGCGCGTTCGGGACGCTCGCCGCGCTGATCGAGCGCGGCAAATCCGGCCGCGGGCAGATCGTCGAGGGCGCGCTGCTCGCAACCGCATTGTCCTTCACCAATGCCACGCTGATCGAGCAGGCGGTCATCAACGTCAATCGCGTTCCGACCGGCAATCTCGGCCAGACCGCCGCGCCGGCCGACATCTACCGCACCAAGGACGGCTGGGTGCTGTGCCAGGTCACCGGACATCCGTTGTTCAAACGCTGGGCGAAGCTGATGGGCGAAGAGGAGCAGTGGCTGAACGATCCGCGCTTTGCCGACGACATCAGCCGCGGCAACAACGGCCCCGTCATCAGCGAACGCATGGCGCGCTGGTGCGCCGAGCGCACCACGCAGGAGGCCGTCGATACGCTGGGAACTGCGATGATTCCGACCGGCCCCGTCCTCAGTCCGCAACAAGCGCTGGACCACCCGCACATTCGCGCCGCCGGCTTCTTGCAGGACGTCGATTACCCGGGCTTGCCGAAACAGGCACCGGTCGCGCGCGCCGCCGTCCGGCTGTCGGAAACGCCGGGTGAGATCGCGACGCGTCCGCCGACGCTCGGCGAGCATACCGATGCTGTCCTGGCCGAGCTCGGCTACGATACTGCCGCAATTGCGGCGCTTCGGCAGAGCGGCATCATTTAGTTGCGAAGTTCTGGCGAAGGGTAGAAATGGGCGGGCGCGTCTGCTAGACGACTGGTCGCTTGTCCTCGCGCAATTTTTCGCGTTTGCCAGCAACCTGCACGCCGCGCGAGAGTTGATGGGAGGCGTGCGTTCGCACGGCAAAAACCCATATGCATGACGCCGCACTGCCGAATCGACATGAGCTCGGCGCGCGTGCAATCGATGATCGTTGACGACCAGAAACGGATTCACGTGCGGCATTCCAAAAAAGCGCGCCCTGCCAAGAACGCGGCCATGAACCCGGCCAAGAAATCGGCAAAAAAGCACTCGGCCAAAAAGAACTCGCCAAAAAAGATTGCGCCAAACAAGAGCTCGCTAAAGAAGACTTCGCCGAAGAAGGCCAAGGCATCGCAACGCGCCGCGATCTCGTCGTCGTCGCCGCTTGGTATGATGGCGCTTCATCTGCTTGCGAAATGGAAGGACTCCGGCCGCAACGGACTCGTGTTCCTGGCCGAAAGCGAGAACAGGGCGGAGCGGCTCGGCAGCGTCATTCATGCGCTTGATCCGTCCTGCGAGGTCCTGGTGTTTCCGCGATTGAACACCTTGCCGTTCGATCAATTGGAACCATCGCGCGAAATCGCAGGGCGCAGAGCCGCGGTGCTGCGACGGCTGGCGAAATCCAAACGGCCGATCTTTCTCGTCTCGACGGCGGAGGCTGTGATGGAGCGCTTGCCGTCTCCGGTGAGCCTGGCGCGCCTGAACACGAGCTTGAAGGTCGGCGGTTCGTTCTCGGAAGCCGACCTTCGCGTCCGTCTCGAAGCCCTGGGTTACGACATGGACGACGAGCCGGATTATCCGGGCGGCGTGCTGTTTCACGGGCAGACCTTCGAGATATTTCCGGCCGGCGCGCTCGGTCCGTTCCGGGTCGAGCATTCGGGGCGCGCGATCCGCCGGATCGTGGCGTTCGACCCGAAAGAACACGAGATCATTTTCGAGACCAAAGAGCTTCTCGTCGATCCCATGTCGGAGCGGCTCGCTTTCGCCGGCAAGCGCGACAAGCGCGCGACGCTGTTCGACTATTGCGGACGCGCCAAATGGATCGCGGATGCTGGGGTTCCCCTGCATGCCGACGGCTGGCTGGACACGATCGAGGAGGGCGCGGGTCGCGCGGACAGGGAGCGCGAATATCTCGGACCGCGCGACTGGAAGCTGGCCTCCAAGGGCATGAAGGTGTTGCCGCGGACGTCTCCCTTCCAGCCCACGCCGGAATTCTCCAAGCTGACATCCTCCAGGAAAGCGCTTCGCGCCTTCGTCGAGGAGACGCGGCGGGCCGGTTCGCGTCTGGTCTTCGTCGCAGCGCAGGAGGAGGATCTGCGCGCGATGGAGCGGATGAGCGGCGTGAAGGCGGAACGCGTCGCGAATTGGGACGAGGCGGCGAGCGCGGACAAGCGCGAAGCGGCGTTGCTGGCCGATCTCGATGCTGGCTTTATCATCCTTGCGAAAAAAGCGCTCGTCGTCCTGACGGCGTCCGACGTGCTCGGTAGCAGGGCGCATCATCCGCAGCCGATGGCGCGAAGCTGGAGCGCGGCTTTCGACCACGCCGATGTGCCGGAGCAGGGCACGGTGGTCGTTCATCTCCAGCGTGGCATCGGCGTACTCGATGGCTTGCAGACCGTGAACACGGGCGGCGGCGCATTGCGGGAGATGGTCAGGCTTTCTTTCGCGGGAGACAATGCGGTTCTGGTGCCGCCGCCTGACCTGGCCCTGATGTGGCCTTATGCGTCCGAGCGCGGCAAGCTGGCGCTCGACAAGGCGGATGGCAGTTCATGGTGGGCCCGCCGCACCGAGGCCGAGCGGGAAATCCAGATCGCCGGCAAGGCGCTCGCCAAGCACATCAGCCAGCGCCGCCGACGGCGGGCTGCGAAGCTGGTTCCGCCGGGATCGGCCTACGAGAAGTTCGTCGCGCGCTTCCCTTATTTCACCACGATCGATCAGGCCAAGGCGATCCATGACGTGCTGGATGATCTTGCATCCGGCCATCCGATGGACCGGGTGATCTGCGGCGACGTCGGCTTCGGGAAGACCGAGGTGGCGCTGCGCGCGGCGGCCGCCGTGGTGCTGTCGGGAAAACAGGTGGCGATCGCGGTGCCGACGACTGTCCTGGCACGGCAACACGTCGCGACCTTCCGCAAGCGTTTTGCCCCGTTCGGCATCGAGGTCGGAAGCCTGTCGCGCGCCACGTCCGGCGCGGAGGTACGGGAGGCGAAGGAGGGCTTGCGCAGCGGCCGAATGAAGATCGTGGTCGGAACGCAGGCGCTCGCCGCGAAGGACGTGAAATTCGACGATCTCGGCCTCGTCATCATCGACGAGGAGCAGCATTTTGGCGCAGCCGAGAAAGCAAAACTCTCTGGGCTCGCCAAGAATGTCCATACGCTCTGGATGAGCGCGACGCCGATTCCGCGCACGCTCGCCGCTGGTCTTGCCGGCTTTCGGGATCTGAGCGTGATGGCCTCGCCGCCGGTTCACCGGCTTCCGGTCGCGACCAAGATCGCTCCGTTGTCGGATGCCGCCATCGTCTCGGCGTTGCTGCGCGAGCAGCGACGCCACGGACAAAGCTTCCTGATCTGTCCGCGCATCCAGGATCTGGAACCCATGCTGGCACGCGTACAGGCGATGGCACCCGACCTGACCATCGTCTGTCTCCACGGCAAATTGCCTGCTGACGAGATCGACGATCGGATGATGAGCTTCGTCGAGGGCAAGGCCGACGTCCTGCTCGCCACCAACATCGTGGAGAGCGGCCTCGACATCCCGCGTGCCAACACCATCGTGGTGTGCTGGCCCGAAAATTTCGGTCTCGCCCAGCTTCACCAACTGCGCGGGCGTGTGGGTCGCAGCGGCATACGCGCCTTCGCCTATCTGCTGACCGAGTCGGCCTCCGTGCAGTCCGAGAAGCGGCTGGCTGTGCTGGAGGAGTTCACCCGGCCGGGCGCGGG
The DNA here is from genome assembly GCF_049993385.1 of Bradyrhizobium sp. McL0616. Taxonomy (NCBI): domain Bacteria; kingdom Pseudomonadati; phylum Pseudomonadota; class Alphaproteobacteria; order Hyphomicrobiales; family Nitrobacteraceae; genus Bradyrhizobium; species Bradyrhizobium sp. McL0616. Next base: position 6,574,894 of record NZ_CP188255.1, on the reverse strand, counting down.
TTTTGCCATCAGCGAGCGCGATCTGGATCTCAGGGGTGCGGGCGACCTGTTCTCCGAGCAGCAATCCGGCCATGTCCAGGTCTTCGGGCCCGTGCTCTACAGCCACCTCCTGAAAATGGCTTCGGAGAAGGCCGATGGAAGGGCCGAGGTTTGGGTGCCTGACCTCAATCTGCCGGTCGCGGACATGCTTCCGGAAACCTACGTGCAATCGGAGCCGGTGCGGCTCGAGCTCTATGCCCGGGCCGCGCGATGCGCCAGCGAAGACGACCTTGACGATCTGGAGGAGGAAACCTCCCGCCGCTTTGGGCCACTGCCGCCCGCGGCGCGCGACGTCTTTGCCGCAGCGAGACTGCGGCTGGATTGCAAGCGCAGGGGCATCATCCGCCTGGACGTTGGGCGCGAGGCAGTCGCCGCGACGTTCCTGCCGGGACGATTGCGGAAATCCCGAGGGCGATCGCTGCAACGCGATGGCGATCGTGTCGTCTACCACGGCCAGATGCGGGATGGCCCGTTCGAGAGGGTCGAAGAGCTGTTCGATGTTCTCGACGAGGCGTGATGGCCGAGCGCGAATTCAGAGCGAGCTGCCGCCGCAGATGACGAGCTGCTGTCCGGTGATGGCGGCAGCGTCCGCCGAGAGCAGGAACGCGACCGCGCTCGCGACTTCCTCCGGCTGAATGAAGCGGCCGATCGGCGGCAGCTTTGGCGCGACATTGGCGCGGGTCGGGTTCTTCAGCATCGGCGTTTCGGTCGCGGCCGGTGCAACCACATTGACCGTGACGCCGCGCGGCGCGAGCTCGATCGCCCATGACCGGGCGAGCGCGACCAGCGCCGCTTTCGTCGCGGCATATTGTCCGCGGCCGGCTGCGCCCGAGGCGGTGCGGCTGCCGATGAAGACGATACGCCCGCCCTGCGGCAGGCGCGGCGCCAGCGCGTCGGCGAGACGCTCGGCGACATCGACATGCAGCCGCCACATCGCGGCGCCGTCGTCATGGTCAAGCGAACCGAGCGGACCGACCTTGAGCATGCCGGCAGCATGAACCAGCGCGGTCGGCGCGAGATCTGCGACGGCGTTCGCGATTGCATCGACATCGTTGAGGTCAAGCGACACATGATCGAACGCCGGATGGTCGAATGGTCCCGGCCGGCGGCTAATCCCGGTGACGCGCCAGCCGTCGCGCAAGAGGCGCTCGACGATCGCAGCGCCAATTCCTGAACTGGCGCCCGTGACGAGCGCGTCCCGCTTGTCCATGATCTCAGTCACGCATCACCCATGGTTCGCTCACACGGACATATTTGATCGCGCGGCGATGGAAGGTGAAGGCCATGTGGATCGCGCCGTCGGCTGTCTGCTTGACGGACGGATAGGACAGCTCGCGATTGGTCTGGTCGCGCGAATTGTTGGTCATGCAATAGCCGTCGCCGGTCTCGACGTTGCGCTTGCTCCAGCTTCGTCCGCCGTCGGCGGAAACAGCGAGCGTCATCGGCGCCCGCGGCGCGCCCCAGAACGCGGTGCGTCCGTCCGCCTTGCCGCCGTCGCCGGCGAGCACGGGCGGAAGGTCGTCCTCGATCTCGTCGTAGAGCGACAGGCGGCGGCCGGTCGCATCCTTGGCGCTGGAATCGTTGAAGACCAGCGCGAGATGACCATTGCCGAGCCGCGTGACCTGGATCGAGGAATTGTTGTTGGGCAGCACCGTAGCGACCGGCGCCGACCAGCTGCGGCCGTGATCGGTGGAGCGGCTCTGATAGATGTTGTCCGCCCAGCGGCTGCGATAGAGCGCGATCAGTGAGCCGTCGTCGAGCCGCGCGATGCTCATATGCACGCAGCCACGGCTGCCGGGAACGTCGACATCGCGCCAGGTCGCACCCGCATCGGACGAGATCTTCACCGCGCTGGTGTCCTCGTCGCCGTTCCATTTCTTGCCGGGCGTGCTGTGGCAGTAGAACACAGGCAATAGCCAGTCGCCATTGTCGAGCACGACGATCGGCTGCCGGATGAAAGTGCCGCGGCCGCGATGTTCGGGAAACAGCGTCTCGATCGGGCCCCAGCTCTTGCCGTTGTCGCGCGAGATACGTCGGCGGATCAGCGCGGTGTCCTGGTTGCCCGCGAGCTGCGCCGTCCACATCAGCCACAGCGCGCCGTCCGGGGCCGGGAACAGCACCGGGTTCTGCTCGGAACGTCCGGAATCGTCGGACAGCTTTTCGGCGCGCGACCATTGCGCCGCGCCGCGGGCAAGCCGCGAGAAATAGACCGAGATGTCCGACATGCCTTCCTGCGTGCCGCCGAACCAGACGCAGGCCAAATCGCCGTTGGCGAGCGGCATCAAATTCGCCGCGTGGTTCTGCACGCAGGGCGAGGGAATGAAGGCGTCGCACCGGTCGGGATCGCCGGCAGCCTGGCGTACCGCGCCGTCGGTCGCGATCTCGATGTTGTTAGTCGCGACCTCGGTATCGATGGTCATGTCGAAGTCCTTTCCACGAATGTTGGTTGCGCGGCTTGCGGCGCTGAGGGCGTGCGGCCCAAGGCGAGGCGCTCGAGCGCCATCACGACCAGCGGCGTTGCGGCTGCGATGTACATGTTGTCGATGCCGAAGGGGTTTCCGAGCAAATACCAGACCGTGGTCGAGACCGCAGCTCCAATCAGGCCGGCGGTGGCGCCGCGGTTGCTGGCAAACAGCGGCAGATAGAAACCCATCATCGCCACCATCGTCACCGACAGGCGCAGCGCCCGCGTAAAGAACGACAGTTTCAGGATCTCCGGAATGAAGAACACGAACACCAGCGGCGCGATTCCGATCAGCACCGAGAACACCCGGGTCATCTTCAGCTCGCGCTCCGGCGTCGGCTTCCAATACGGCACATAGAAGTCGCGCACCACCAGTGAAGCGATCGCCAGCGCCACCGTGCAGACGCTGACGAAGATCGAAGCGACCAGCGAAGTCGTCACGAAGGCGGACGCCAGCGGCGGCATCTTCTCCAGAAACACCGGCAGCGCGTAGAGGCTGTTCATGTCGGGATAGAGAAATTTTGCGGCAACCCCGATCAGCGCGAGCAGGAAGCCGAGCGGCAGACAGAACGCCGCCGCATAGTAGGTCGCCTTGCGGGCGTCGTCCGCGCTCGGCGTCGAGGAGATCGCCTGGACGATGAACTGCGTCGAGAAGATCGCGCCGACCGTGCCGAAGGTCCATGCGAAGATGGTGGTGAAGCCGATCTTGCCGTCCCAGCTGAAATAATAAGCCGGCAGCTTGGCCTGGATCGGCGCGATGCCGCCGGTCAGCGACATCGCAACGGAAAAAATGATCACGATGCCGACGACCTTGAAGGCGCTGTGCAGGATCGTCACCCAGGCGACGCCCTTCAATCCGCCGAAGACATAGTAGAAGGTGCTGACGACAGCGATGACGCACATCGCAACCGGCATGCTGACATGCAGCGCGGTGGCGATCGCAGCTGCGCCACTGACATAATTGCCGACATTCACCAGCAGCAGCGCGTAGATCATGATTACGGACACGGTCAGCATGGTCGACTTGCCGTATTTCTGCGCGATCGCGGCCGAGATGGTGTACTCGCCCGAATTGTAGAGCTTTTTCACCATCAGCATGCCGAACAGCAGGAAGCCGAGCGAGGCGCCGAGCACGGCCCATCCGGCCGCCATGCCCGACTGAAACGCTTCCTGCGCGGTGCCGACAGTCGACTTGGCGCCGATGAATTCGGACATCATCAGCACGCCGACGACCACGGCCGGCATCGCGCGCGAAGCGGTCATGAACTGGTCGCTGGTCCTGCTGCGCAGCCTGAACGTGAGCCATGAGGTGAAGGCGATGTAGGCGACGATCATCGCGACGATGAGCGCGCTGTCGCCGCTGAGGATGGCTTGCATCGGTGACGTTTCCTCTGGTGACGCGGACGCGGTGTTGTGTGACCCGCTTGGCCCGGCTGTACAATGTTCGGAATGCGAACAAATGTTGTTATGGATTATTAAACCTGCCCGGACGCCATGCGTCAAGCATGCGGCCGCGAGCCGGCGGGAAGACGCGTCCCGCCGGCGGGCATTGCCGCAGCATGCTCAGAGGGTTGCGGAGATCATCGCGGCGCGGGCTGACGCGATCGGTTCCAGCCCTGGCGCAGCACCTTAGCGACTGGTTGGTCCGCAGAGCCGTGCCGGTCAGTCATCCAGGCGGATGCGACCGGCAGGAGTCCTGCGAACACTAGGAGCCTGTGGAGCTCCCGATCGCCGCGCCCGCATCGATCGTCCGTAATTGCAGACGACGGTCGGCGGGACGCGCGACCAGAAAATACAGGACCAACGCAAGGAGCGACGACACAGCCATGACCGCAGTCATCGAGAGCGCGGTCCGTCCGTCGAAGCGCACCGCCACCAATCCGCTCGAAATGGCACCTGCGATCAGTTGAATGCTCCCGGCAGCCGCGCTGACGGCGCCGGCAATCTCCGGGAGGTGCTGCATCGTCGCACTCATCACATTCGGCACGCTCAGCCCGAAGCCGAGCGCCACCGCCATCAGCAGCGCGACGACGAGCGCTGTAGGCATCCAGCCGGTCAACGTCATCGCGAGCAGGGCGACGCTGGCTGCCGACGACAGCACCAGCCCGATTGCGAGCATGTGGCCTGAGGATATCCCGCGACGGCCAAGCTGGCCATCGAGGAAGGCCCCGCTCATCACCGCCGCCGAGCAGGCGCTGAAGATCAGGCCGTATTGCTCGGGCCGCAACCCGACGGCGTCGATGAAGAACAGCGAGGCGCCGGTGACGTAGGCAAACACCATCGCGCCGCCCGCAGCCCCGACCAGGATATAAGGCAGCGAGACCGGGTGCGTCAGCACCCGACGATAGCTGTCGACCACGGCGGCCGGCACCAGGCGCCCGGATGGAGCGATCGTCGCGGTTTCAGCGAAGCGAAACATCACCACCACCAGCAGCATGAAACCTATTGCGGCCTGGGTCGCATAAATCGATTGCCAGCCGGCAGCCGCCAGCAGGGCGGCGCCTGCCGTCGGTGCGATCACGGTCGCGACGTTGACCGCGACCATGACGTTGGCGATCTTGCTTCGTGCGGCGTCGCCATCGAATACATCGCGGATGATGGCAAAGGTCGTGGCGGTTGCCGCGGCGCCGATGCCTTGAACGAAGCGGCACAGCAGCAGAACCGGCAACGACGGGGCGAGTGCGCAACCGATGCTGGCGGCGATGAACAGCGCGAGGCCGAATGCCAGGACCGGCTTTCGGCCGAGGCGGTCCGAGACCGGTCCGTAGATCAGCGGCGCGGTGGCCAGGCTGAGCATGAAGGCGCTCATCGTCAACCCGACATCCGACGCGCTCGCGCCAAGCGCGGCGCCGGTGGCGGCCAGTGCCGGCAGATTGATGTCGATGCCGGAATAAGGCACGGCCGCCAGCAAGCCGAGCAGCACTGTGAACGCAAAGGATTCAGGTTCGATTCGCATGGACGAATATCCGATGACATTTGACGAGATTTCACGAGGCGATGGAGCGCGGTCGCGCCGCGCTCCATCATTCCGTTGCGCGGTGGCGATCAGGCGCGCCGACCGGCTCGCCGCCCCTGGCTCGCCGCGGTCGCGCGGAGGCGTGACACTTCAGGCTCGTCGGTCACGAGTTCGCCGATGACCCGTAGAATTTCCGCCTGCGTGTCGATCTCGGCGAACTCGTCCGCGATCTGTGTTACGCGCAGTTGATAGCGCGGCTGGTCGAGCACCGTCCGCACGGCGTCGCGCAAGGCCTCCGGCGTCGGCTCGTTGGTTTCGAGGTTGATGCCGACGCCGGACCACGCGACCCGCGCGTTGACGTCAGCCTTGTCTTCGGTCAGTCCCGCGGTGACCAGCGGGATACCGTAGCTCATGGCCTGGTTGACGCTGCCATAGCCGCCATTGGTGACGAGCACGTCGACGTGCGGCAGCAGCCATTCAAACGGCAGATAGCTTGCGACACGCGCATTCGACGGGACCTTGCCGGGAATGGCGTCGGTCGGGCGGCCGCCTGTCGTCACGACCACCAGGATGTCGGGCTCGTTGGCAAGCGCCGCCAGCGTCGGGGCGACCAGCAGATTGAAATTGTGATTGGCCACCGTTCCCTGCGTCACCAGCACGACCTTGCGCGTACCGTCGAGGTCCCTCGCCCAGGACGGCGGCGGGACCTGCTTTGCGATGATCGGAGGCGTGCCGACGAAATGCACGGAGGACGGGATCTCGCGAGGAAACTCGAAACTCGGCACCGACAGTTGCAGATAGGCATCCGCGAGAGCGACCACGGAATGGAAAAGCGGCATCGAGATCGGCCCGACGTCGAGGGCCTTCAACGCCCGGTTCAGGCGCAGTGACACCGGCTGATCGACCGCCGCATCATAGTCCCGCGCCATGGTCGCATATTGATCGCGCTCCTTGTCGTTCTTTGCCGGCGGCAAGCCGAGGAAGTTCGGCGCACCGTCCTCGCGCGCCCAATGCAGAAACGAGGTCCCGCAAAGAGCGATGGGGGGCCGCTGCGAGCGCGGTCCGAGCAGCATCGGCAGTACGCCGAACACCATGTCGTCGCCGATAATGATATCGGCCGGGAATTGCTGCAACGCTTGCAGCATCCCCTGGTGCTGGGCCGGAACGGCGTCGACGAAGATGCGCTCGCAGGCGACGCGGAACCACTCCAATCCCGGCGGGATGATTTTGAGTTCGGGGACCATGGAGAAGACGTCGTTCGGATCGAAATCGGCGCCCGCGGGAAAGGGAAAGAATTTGACGCCGCTGGCTTCGACGCGGGCGCGAAAGGCGGTGCCCGTCAGAAGCGCAATCTCGTGGCCTTCGGCAACCAGGATCTGCGTAATCGCCAGCAGCGGATTGAGATGGCCCGTCGCGGGTGTCGAGGTGATAAGGATCTTCATGTGAGCTGACCTCTTGATGATCGATGCACGGTCGCCGCAGGGCGGCCGGTCGAGTGAGCAAGAGGAATTGACGGGATCGCGATTACACCAAGGCTTCCGATGACTGCGAAATGGTTACGGCGGCAACGCATCGTGGCGCCGCCAAGGCTGGCGTCATAAGGCCGGCATCATGCGGGCCGCGATAGCGCGCCGCACGAGGGTTACATTTGTAACGCGAGTGGCCGGCGGTGACATGGAGCGGTAATGCCGCGCGCGTAATCCGCCAGATCGCCGATTGGCGCGCCGCGGACATTCAACGCTGATTTTGTCCGAAGGCGATTATTGACGATCGAGATATCGCACGGCTTTGGCCGCGTAAAATTGGTTGAGACAGAATTACTTGAGGAATACGCCATGCTGAATATTGTCGCCCTCGTCGCGATGCTCACTGCCGTCGCGCTCTTGGTCTGGTCTGGCGCTCGCGCCTTGCGGGCAAAGCATTCCCTGGTGAAGTGGGGTGGTGTGCTGCTGGCGGCAGTGCTGGCCGTCGCGCTGTCCGGCGTCAGCGCGCTGACCGCAACGGGCATCGTCAGGCAGCATTCGCGTTCCGCGCCGGTCCCCGATCTCAAGGTCGAGACCACACCGGAACGGATTGCCCGCGGCAGGGCCGTCGCCGACGGCTTTTGCGCCGGATGCCACTCGAAAAGCGGCGGGCTGTCGGGTGGCGGCGACGTGGGCAAGGATCTTCCACTTCCAATCGGTTCGTTCGTGCCCGCGAATTTGACTCCCGCCGGAGCGCTGAAGCATTGGTCCGACGGCGAGATCTTTCGCGCCATTCGCAATGGCGTCGACGCGCGGGGACAATGGCTCGCGATCAAGTCCTTTACCAATGCCGGGCGGCTCAGTGACGACGACACCAAGGCCGTGATTGCCTACATCCGCAGCTTGCCGGTGAGCGGTGAACAGACCCCGGATCCTCCGGATCGTTTCAGCTTGCTGGGCTTGGCGATGCTGGGCGCCGGACTGTTGCCGGATGCCAAGCAGGTCTTCACCGGTACGATCATCGCGCCGCCGAAGGGGCCGACGGCTCGTTATGGCAGGTACCTCCTGTCCTATCAGGACTGCCGTGAATGTCACGGCAAGGACCTCACCGGTGGTGTGCCGGGCCAGTTGCCGCCGCTTGGACCCGACCTTGCTATCGTCAAGGACTGGGACCAGGCGCAATTCATCGCCACCATGCGCACGGGTGTCGATCCGGGCGGACATCGGCTCGGTGAGCAAATGCCGTGGCGACCGATCGGTCGGATGGACGACGACGAACTGTCGGCGATTTACCAGTACCTCCTGGGTCTGCCGCGCTCCTGATGCATCCCGGCGAATGATCTGGCGCAGCCGGCCTCGCCCGGCTGCGCCGTCGTGATTCGCGCTTCGGATACGCGCAAAGAGCAACGGCATCAGCGGAAGCACGCGCGCAGTTGAAGTCGACGTCACGCGCGCAGGAAAACCTTCACGGCCTTTTGCCGCCAGTCGCGCAGCCTGTCGTCACAGCTGAACGGTCCCTTCGTCACGGGCGAACAATCGCGCAGGCCACCAGATTGGAATCGCTCAAAAGTAGCATTGGCTCAGATCACAATGCTTCACGTCTGCGACATTCCAGGGAATTGGCCGCAGAAATACCGGGTTGCAGCGTCATCAGGGCGTTGCGGACGGTGTCGCGCATAGCGAAATATTGGCTGTTCCCCGTAATATTATGAGTGATCGTGGATCTTAAAGCGCGACTGTGTTGGTGACGGCGGAATTTGAGAGAGAAGTATGCTTGCAGATGTTGGCCACATCGTCGTTGTCGACGACGACCCCACCTTGCGAGAGATGGTGATCAGATATCTGGAGGAGCACAATGTCCCGACCAGGGCTGCGTCCAACAGGTTGGAATTGAATCACCATCTTGAGGCCAGTCAGCCCAGCCTGATCATCCTCGACCTTCGCCTCGGTCAAGACGACGGTCTGGATCTGCTGCGGGAGATACGCTCGCATTCCGACGTGCCTGTCATCATCACGACCGGCCACCGCCCCGACGAAATCGATCGTATCGTCGGGCTCGAGCTCGGCGCCGACGACTACATTATCAAGCCGTTCTCCCTGAGAGAGCTGCTGGCACGTGTCCGGGCGGTGTTGCGGCGGCAGGAGATGGGCCGTGCTGCGCGCGCCCGCGATCCCGAGCGCGGCGGCTATCGCTTCAGCGGATGGAAACTGGAACGCCGGGGCCGAAAGCTCGTCGATCCCAGCGAAGCGACGGTGCCGCTGAGCAAAGGAGAATATGCCTTGTTGCTGGCCTTCCTCGAGGCGCCGCAGCGACCCCTGACGCGTGAGCATCTGCTTCAGGCGACCCGCATCCACGAAGACATTTTCGATCGCAGCATCGACGTTCAAGTGCTGCGGCTGCGGCGCAAGCTGGAGGCCGATCCGAGTGCACCCCGCGTCATCCAGACCGAGCGCGGCGTCGGCTATGTCTTCGCGGTTCCCGTAGATCCGTTCTAGCGCATGATCCGGGAAGGTGTGCAGCGGTTTGCCCTCGCGACAAACGCGGAACGCGTTTGCGCGGAGATCATGCTCCAACAAAAACGCGGCGGCCGGATTGCAGTTGTAACCTCTTTGCTGGTGACGGTGATCTCAGCGTAACGGCCGGCCTGCACATTGCCTCCCACCAACAGCGTGTGGGAGATCTACGATGAAGACGCATTCTCGCAGGGTGATCGCTCTTGTCCGGCCGGATGATTCGGGGCCCGATGGGCAAGGCTGGATCGGATGGTCCGATGGTCGCGGCATGGCCCGTCTCAGTTCCGAGCGCATCGCGAGGCGGGGCACCGCAGACATCGGCTCGCATCCGGCGCTGCCTGCTGCGGCGCCCGACCGGGAGGTCAGCCTGTTCAGGTCGGTGGCCTTTGCCTTCATGGAGGGGTTTGCTCTCTATGGTGCCGCCTTGCATCCTTCCGCGGCCATGCCGGTTCACGCGATACTGACGGCGCTGCGAGAGCGGGAACCGGACCCGGATAATTGTGAGTCGGCGCAGCCCAGCGGTCGCGATGGCGCCGGGAGCAACGGCAATGTCATCAGATTCGATCGCGCCCTACCGCTCGATGCCCGACCGGAACGACGCTGGAATTGGCTGCGTTCGGCCGGCGAGACGCTAACGGTTTTGCTGGCGCATGTACGCCGTGAGCGCGAGATCAAGAGGGCCATTGCCGCTCTGATGCAACTCGACGACCGGACATTGCGCGATCTCGGAATTAGCAGCCGTTCGGAGATCGAGTGGACGGTGAGGTACTGTCATGATTGCTGATGCGGTCTATCTTGCCTTCGCCGGTCTCGGCCTCAGTCGCGCCGTGTGCCGTTCGATGATCTTGTCGACGATCTTGGGTGACCTCCACGCCCTTTTCTGGCGATGGCCGCGTTCACGAGATCATCGCGCTTCGATCAAAAGCCCTTGAATGAGCGCCGTTGCATCCACTTCCACCCCCGCCCATATGATTGACAGTGCGACAATTGAATGTATTTCGCGAAGCCGGGCCAGGCGCCGGCTATCGGGGCGGCGTGATCGCGATCTGCGCGGTGTTGTTGTGCTGCGTGGAAGTCACCCCCGCGCCGTCGTCGCAGTCGCTGCCGGCACCAGCACTGGACCGCGGAGAGCCAATCACGCCGATTCCCGCGGCTCCCGCCATCGCCCCCCTGAAGGTCGCGCTTGGCGAGAAGCTGTTCGGCGATCCGCGGCTCTCGCATGACGATTCCCGCACCTGCCAAGATTGCCACGACGTCGCGACCAACGGCGCGACCCAAAAGCGGCACGATGTCGGTCCTGATGGGACCGAGCTTTCGCTCAATACGCTCACCGTCTTCAACTCGACGCTCAGCTTTCGTTTAGGTTGGGAAGGAAAATTCCGCACCGTCGAGACCGATATCGACGCATCGCTGGAGAGCCCGCACACCATGGGCAGCAGCGCGGCGGAGATTGCAGCAAAGCTCGATGCCGATCCCGATATGCGCGATCGTTTCCAGGCGGCCTATGGCCGCCGCCCCGAGGGCGACGATGTCATCGACGCACTGGCAAGCTTTCAACGCACGCTGGTCACGCCAGGCAGCAGGTTCGATCGCTGGCTGCAGGGCGACGAGGCAGCCCTGTCGGCCGATCAATTGGACGGATACCGCCTGTTCAAATCGCTGGGCTGCTCGGCCTGCCATCAGGGCGTCAACGTCGGCGGCAATCTGTACGAACGCCACGGCATATTCCAGCCGCTCGCGTCGCCGGAGCCGAAGATCCTGCGCGTGCCGAGTCTGCGCAATGTCGCAACGACGCCGCCCTATTTTCATGACGGCAGCGCGCCGACGCTGGACGACGCGGTTCGCAAGATGGCGCAGGCGCAGCTGAACGCGACGCTGACGGACCGGCAGGCCAAGGCGCTTGTCGCCTTTCTTAACAGCCTGACCGGGATCTACCGCGGCTCGCCGGTCGGAGGTTCGCCATGAAACCTGTTCCCACTGTGGCCAGCTTCGCGATCGTGCTCGCTCTTCTCACCTGGCTCCTGCTGAACGGGCTGAATGTCAATTCGGCACGCTACGACAGCCAGCTCGAGGCGCTCGGCGACTTCACCCGGTCCGAACGCGGCATGACGAGGGAGGTTCTCACCGCGCGTACCGGCCTGTCGCGCAACTATGACGGGCTGGTGCGGATGGTGAATGCCTATGATGATGCCCTGGCGCGGCTGCGCGAAACGGCGGACCTCGATGTCGAACAGACCAGGGCTATCGATGTCCTGACGGCGCGTGCCGGTCGGCAGGAGAACCTGATCGAGCGGTTCAAGAGCAGGAACGCGTTGCTGCAGAACTCCTTTGCCTATTTTAGCCTGTCCAGCGACAAGCTGGCCGCCTCGGATGACCGGCGGCTGGTGACGGCCGCGTCCGCATTGGCAGCGGCGATGCTGCGCCTGACTCTCGATACGTCGAACGCCACGGCGCGTCAGGTCCAGGATCGATTGGAGGAGCTGGCGCAGCTGCAAGCGCCGCCGGCGGAAGCAGACACGGTCCGTGCGCTGCTGACCCACGGACAGATGCTGCATGAACTTCTGCCCGATATCGACACTATCCTGAAGACGCTCATCGCCGAATCCAGCAACCGCGAGCAGGATGCCATGTTGGCGGTGATCCTGAAACGTCAGCTCGCCGCGCGGGCCTCGGCGCGCAAGACGCGGTTGCTGCAATATATCACCTCGCTGTCGCTGCTCTGCGGGCTCATCTATTTCGGATCGCTGTTGCGCAAGCGAGCCGTGACGCTGCGCCGACGCGCCGCGTTCGAGCATGTGATCGCCAATATCTCGATGCTGTTCATCAATTCCAGCAACGAGAGAATCGCCGCGGATGTCGAGATGGCGCTTCACCAGCTTGCCGGATGCATCGGCGCGGATCGTGCCTACTTTGCCTGCGTGGTCGGCACCACGACGCACACTTATTGGTGGTCTCGCGACGGCATCGAACTCGAGCAAGGCTGGCCGGAGCGGGCACTGAGCCTCGCACCGCGATTTGACGGCGGCGAGGACGGCATCGTCTACATCCCGAAGGTGAACGCTTCGCATCCCCATGACGCGATGGACCTGCTCGCCGAGGCCGGCGTCAGCGGCTGGCTGTGCATCATGGCGGCCTACGGAAGCCGCGATGGCATTCTCGGATTCGACGCCGTACGCGGAGGCGCACTCACATACTGGTCCGAAGTCTCGCTGTTTCGCATGGCTTTCGACGCCATCGGCAACGCGATCCGGCGGGCCCGGCTCGAAGGCGACAAGCAACGCCTGCAGGCAAGCCTGCAACAGGCGCGTCGCATGGAGACCATCGGAACCTTTGCCAGCGGCATCGCCCACAACTTCAACAACATCGTCGGCGCCATTCTCGGCCATGCCGAAATGGCCGATGCGCGGGTCCCGTCGGGAAGCCGGCCCGCCGCGAATCTGGCCGAGATCCGCCGGGCAGGCGAGCGGGCGCGTGAGCTGGTCGAACAGATTCTCAGCTTCGGGCGCCGCGGCGAGGGCAGGCGGGAGCGCGTGTGTGTCAAGACCCTGGTCGACGAAACCAGGGCTCTGCTCGCCGCATCACTGCCTTCTCACGTCAAGTTCGAGGTCGGCGAGACGACAGAGACGGCCGTCGTGACGGGTGAGCCGGGCCAATTGCAGCAGGTCATTCTGAATTTGTGCAACAACGCGGCGCAGGCGATGAAGGAGCCCGGCCGCATCGAGCTCAGCATCAAGAGCCGCGATCTCGCAAGGCCGCGGTCGATCGGGCGCAGTGAGCTTGGCCCCGGCCGCTTCGTCGTCATTTCGGTCGCCGATCCCGGGCCCGGCATGGACGAGGCGACGCTGGAGCGGATCTTCGAGCCGTTCTTCACCACCCGCCCGGACGGCAATGGCCTCGGGCTCGCAACGGTGAACGAGATCGTCGAGCAGCATGGCGGCGCCGTCGCCGTGCAGAGCAAGCCGGATGCCGGCACCCGCTTCGATATCTGGCTGCCAGCGGGCGAGCATGACGAGCCGCAGTCGGCTCACTATGGCTCCGATCCGGCGCTCCGTGGCGCCGGCGAAACCGTGCTGGTGATCGACACCGACCGCCACCGGCTGCTGCGCTACGAGGAAATCCTCGCGGCGCTGGGCTATGAGCCCGTCGGCTTCACCAGGCTGGCAGAGGCGATCGCCGCCTGCCGGGCCGGGTACGCTCGTTTCGACGCGGCGCTGGTGTGTCACCTGCCCGGAGGCTCCTCGCTCGATCTCGCGGCGGCGTTGCACGATGCCGTGCCGGCTCTGCCGATCATTTTGGCGGCGCCCTCGACGCGCGACCTGGCGATGCCGTCGCTCAAGACATCCGGCATCACCGAACTGGTTCATCACCCGCTGGTCGCGGCGGAGCTCGCCGGCGTGCTGGCGCGCAGCCTCGTCTCGTCGGCCACGGGCCGAAGATTGAGGCGAACCGCCGGGGCATCGTAAGCCTCCCGCCGCGGGACGTTTCCGCGGCGGCGCGCGCGGTTTCAGCCGTAACGCGATTTCATCGCCGGCGACATCGCCGGGTAGCCGGCATTTCCTATCCATCGTGGGCGCGTGTTCGCAATGTCACCGCGATAGGAGAAGAATGATGTCGATCAGATTTGGCGTGGCCATTGTCGCAGCTACGGTGTTGTTCGGGTCGGTTGCGAGCCTCAAGGCTGGAGAAAGTGTGGGCGCTGGCGCCCGTACGACGATCGTCGCACCAGGCCGTCCTGCCCCGACAAGGTTCGCGGATCTGTTCCGACAAGCTCCCGTTGGACACCGGCAGCCGCGGCCCGGCGACATCTCCGAGCCCGTGCAGGCCTCGTCCGTCGACACCGAGTTGCGACGCCTCGATGTGGAGATCGATAGCAAGCTGCTCATCTGTCGCGGCTGCTGATCATGCCGGAAGGCGGCGAGCGCCAGGCCCGCCGCCTCCGCGTGCTAGAGCGTTTTCGAGCGAAGTGGATACCGGTTCGCGTCAAGAAAACGCGTCAAAATAGGAATCTGGAGCCCCGTTCCGATTCCATCGGAACGGAAATGGCTCTAGTTCGCCGACAGCGCCGTCTTGGCGACCTCGGCCATCCAGCTGGAGGCCACCGGCAGGATCGCGTCGTTGAAATCGTAGCGCGGGCCGTGCAGTTCGGCGCCGTCGCGCAATTCACCGTTGCCGATCCAGACAAAGGCGCCGGGGCGCTGCTGGAGATAAAATGCAAAATCCTCACCGGCCATGCTGGCCGCGAGATCGCGGCGCACCGGCGCCCGCACCTTGTCGGCAGCCGTGCGCGCGAAACCTGCTTCCTCCGGCATGTTGATGACGACGCCGACGCCCATCACGATGTCAGGGGTGACCTTGACGCCGAAGCTCGTGGCGATGCCGGCGCAGATCTCGCCGATCCGCGCGACGATGATGTCCTTCACCGCATTGCGGTGATGCCGCAGCGTGCCGCGGATGGTGACTTTGCCCGCGACCTGGTTCGGCGCGGTGCCGCCTTCGATCGTGCACAGCGAGAGCACGGCGGTATCGAGCGGATCGATGCTGCGCGACACGATTCCTTGCATGGCGACGATCAGGTGTCCGGCCGCCATCACCGGATCGCGCGTCAGATGCGGCATGCCGGCATGTCCCGCATGGCCCTCGATGGTGATGGTGACGCGCCCGCCCGAGGCCATGACGACGCCGTCATGGACCGCGATGGTGCCGGCCTCAAGCCCCGGCCAGTTATGAAAGCCGAACACCCGGTCCATCGGAAAGCGCTCGAACAACCCGGCCGCGACCATTGCGCGCGAACCGCCGTAACCTTCCTCGGCCGGCTGGAAGATGAAATCGACAGTCCCGCTCCAGCTCGTATCCGCCGCCAGCAGTGCCGCCGCGCCGAGTAGCGAGGCGGTGTGCCCGTCATGCCCGCAGGCATGCATCACGCCGGGAGTTTTCGAGGCGTAGGCGAGCCCCGTGTCCTCGGTGATCGGCAGCGCATCCATGTCCGCGCGCAGGCCGACGCGCCCCTCAGCCGACCCGCGCGTCAGCGTCGCGACGACGCCGTGGCCGCCAATGCCGGCCTTGAAGGCAATGCCGAGCTCGGTGAGTTTTTCCTGCACGAAGGTGGCAGTCCCCTTTTCCTGGAGGGATAGCTCGGGGTGGGCATGCAAATGCTGGCGCCACGCGGTCAGTTTCTGGTGCAGCTCGGGGGTCAAGGCGTGGCTCTTTCCGATGGTGTCGATCCCGGCACCATAGCGGAGAATCCGCCCCCTGCATCAAGTGCCTTGGAATGCCTCGCGTGCAACAACGCGCGTCGCTCAAGGCACAAGTTTCGCCAGCCCCGTCCAGTCAAAGCTGATGCCGTGGCCCGGCCGCGCCGGGGCCAGCGCCTTGCCGTCCTCGAGCACCAGCGGATGCTCGATATATGTGTCCAGCCCGAAGCCGTGCGCCTCCAGATACGAGCGGTTCGAGCAGGCCGCGAGCAGATGCACGGTGATGTCATGCGCGCCGTGGCTGGTGACGGGCAGGTTGAAGGCTTCCGCGAGCCGCGCGATCTTCATGAACGCGCTCACGCCGCCGCAATTGGTCACATCAGGCTCGGGATAGGACACAGCGCCGGCGACGATGTAGTTCTTGAACTCCCACAGCGAGCGCAAATTCTCGCCCGCCGCGATCGGCACGCCGCCGGCCTGCATGATGCGGGCGTGTCCCGCGACGTCGTCGGGAATGATCGGCTCTTCCAGCCAGGTCAGGTCGTAGGATGCGAAGGCGCGGGCGGCGCGAATGGCCTCCTCCACCGTCCACTTCATGTTGGCGTCCGCCATCAGCGGAAAGCCGTCGCCGAGATGTTGCCGCATCGCCGCGATGCGCGCGACGTCGGATTTGAGATCGGGCCGGCCGACCTTCATCTTGATCGCGCGAAAGCCCTTTGCGAGATTGCCGTCGGTCTGTTTCAGCAGCGCCTCGACGGAGAGATCGAGGTCGATGCCGCCGGCGTAACACGGCACGTGCGCATCGAAACCACCGAGCAACCGGTACAGCGGCAGTTTGGCGCGTCGTGCCTTCAAATCCCACAGCGCGATATCGAGCGCGGACAGCGCCAGCACCGCCGGCCCGCCGCGCCCGCCATAATGCAGGCCCCACCAGACGTGGTGCCAGACGGCTTCCGTATCATCAGCCTCGCGGCCTTCGACGAGTGGCGGGATCTCGCGCCTCAAAATGTCGGCGACAGCGCCGCCATTACGCCCCACCGTGTAGGTGTAGCCCACGCCTTCGGCGCCATCGGCATCGCGAATGCGGCAGGTAATCAGCTCGAACGCCGCGATCTCGCCATGGGTGGAGTCGGAGAGCGTGACGGGGAGGGGGATCCGATAGAACCCGGTCTCGATATTTGCGATGCGCGGCATGCGTCCTCCCTGCGTTTTCTTTGCAGGCTAGGCCGCCGCGCGCTGCCCGGCAAGCGCGGGCAGCGCAACGCAGCTCACCGCATCGTCGCAAGCTGCAGCGCCAGCGCGCAGGCGCGATCGTATTCGTCGAGATTGATCCATTCGTCGATCGTGTGCGCCTCGTTCTGCCCGGCGCCGAACGTCACGGTCGGAACGCCGTGGCGCACCATCCAGTTGGCATCCAGCCCGCCATTGGCGGCGCGGACGTTCGGTGTTCCCCCGACCGCGGACACCGCCTCGATCGCGCGTTTGACGACGGGGAGGTTCTCCTTCATGCGGAACGGATAATAGTCGGTCTCGGCCTTGAACTTGACCTTGCCGGACTTGCCTTGCGTGTTCGTCACCTTCTTGGCCGCCTTCTCGAACGCGGCCTTGTAGGCCTTGGTGATTTCCTTGAAGAATTTTCCGTCGTGGCTGCGGCTTTCGCCGCGCACATGCACGTAGTCGGTGACGACGTTGGTGGCGTCGCCCGCGGGGCGGCCCTCGCCGCCGGTGACGGGGCCGACATTGCTGGTGCCTTGGCTCTTGCCCTTCACCACCTTGCCGAACCAGCCGCCGGCCTTTACGTCCGCAAGAGCCAGCGCCATGATCATGGTCGAGGAGATGCCGCGCTCGGGCGCGACGCCGGCATGCGAGGCGCGGCCAAAAATCTCGACATTCCAGCGATCCGCACCGACGGCGCCGATCACGACGTTGGAGGCCGAGCCGCCGTCATAATTGAAGGCCATCACCGGTGAGCCGAGCTCGTCCAGCTTGACGTGGCGCGCGCCATAGAGCCCGCTCTCCTCGCGCACGCAGAACAGCAGCGTGATCGGCGGATGATCGAGCTTCTGCTTGGCCAGTTCGGCGGCCAGCGTCACCAGCACGCCGCAGCCGCAGCGATTGTCGCCGCCGAGCGCGGTCTTGGCGTCATTGACGATCTTGCGCCCCGATTTTTTCGGCTTGGCGCCGGCGCAGAGCGGCACGGTGTCCATGTGGGTCATGAACATGATCCGCGGCTGGTTGTGCAGCGCGCCGCGGCCGGGCAAATCGACGATGAGGTTGCCGGTCTCGGTCGGCACCGGAATGCGGGTGTTGGCATCGTCGAGCCGGATCGCCTTCGCCGGCACGCCGCTCTCCTTCAGCGCGGCCGTGAGCTCGCGCCCGATTGCCGCCTCCTGTCCGGTGACGCCCTCGATGGCGAGAAAGCGCATGAGGCGGTCGGTGGCGGCTTTGGTGTCGACTGGCATGGAGATCATTCCCTTGATGCAGATTGCGCGTCAGCATCTCTCGCGGCACCGCGTTTCGCAAGGGCTCAGACAGGCCGCGTATAGACCAGGAAGATCATCACCCCGACGAGAAGCGCCGCCGCCATGAACAGCAGCACCGCCGGCAGGCCCGCGAATGCCGCTACCGCGCCGGTGATCGACTGCATCAGAGCCGTGCCGAGGAAGAAGGCGAGGTTCACCGCGGCCAGCGCTTTGCCCGCGGTCTGCGCGTCGACCAGTTGCCGCGACATGCCGAACAGCAGCGGTTGCGCCGAGGTCGCAAGGCCGATCAGTACGAACAGCACCAGGTCATATTGCGGCGGCATGACTGATACGCCGAACAGCCATGCAACCGCATAGTGCGGTGCGCCGAGCGCCATCAGCGCCACCAGCAGCGCCGCGATCGCGTGCGTCCCGGCGACCAGTTCGCGGCGGCGGCCGACCTTACGGTCGATCATGCCGATCAGAAGCGGCCCCGCGATCATGGCGAGCGTGAACGCGCCGAGCTGGTTGCCGGCCTCGATCCGCGACAATCCCTTGACCTGCATCAGCCACGGCCCGCCCCACAGGCCGCGCAGCACCAGCGAGCTTGCAAGCGATACCAGCGCCAGTGCGATCAGCCCGCGCAGCGGCCGCGACAGGCCGAGCCGCAGCACCTCGATCATCTGCGACAAGGGAGAGGAGTTGTCCTTGTGCTCGGCCGGCTGGTTCGGCACCAGCACAAACACCGCGAGCGCCACCACGACGCCGCCAAGGCCTGCGATCCAGAACCCGGCGCGCCAGCCATAATGATCGACAACGAAGGCGAGCGGGCTCGACGACAGCAGCATGCCGATATTGCCGATCGAGAGGATCGCGCCGGACCACAGCCCGAACCGCGCGGCCGACAATTGCTTGGCCGCCAGCGTCATCGGGCACATCAGCATGCCGGAGGTCGCGATCCCCAGCATCAACTGCCCGAATGCTAAACTCTCAGGCCCCGTCGCAAAGCCCGACGCGACGGCGCCGACCACGGTTCCCGCAAGCAGGCTCAGCGACACCGGCCGCACGCCAAACCGGTCCATCGCGGCCCCAACCGGGATCTGCGCAGCCGCAAAGGCGAAATGATAGACCGAGGTCAGGCTCGCCAGCGCCTGCGGCTCGATTCGAAAATCCGCCGCCATCAGATCGAGGCTGATCGCGGGTATGGTGCGCAGCAATGTCGACAGCATGTGCCCGCAGGCCAGCGCAACCAGCGCAAAGATCAGCGCGCGGGCGGCGTTTCCCGCGTCGTCGGTGGCAGCGGTCGTCATCAGCGTCCCGTCCCAAGAAGGTTTTGGGTGGGGTTACACGATCAAGCGGCCAGTGCCAACCTCAGGAGGAATAGCGGGTCATTGTGCCCGTCATAGGCTGTGGCGCCACGCTTCGAGGTACAATGTAGACCTGCGCACCTCTTCAACGGTGGTCCTCGACAGGCCCATGTCGGCGAGCAGCCGATCGTCGAGGTCGAGAAGTTCCTTGTACTGGCGCCGTCGGTCCCACGCGCAAACTATTCCAGCCAGCCACGCAAGCGGGGTCTTCCACCATCTTGCGTCGGAAAGCGACAGTGATGGCGGGTTGATGATGCAAGTCGAATTGGAAGCAGTGCTGCCGCAAGACATGTTTCACCTCCGTACGGAGCGAAACAACACTTGGCTGCAGGAGCTCATCGGGCGGTTGTCAATGTCCCGAGCGATTTATGTATCACATCCACCTCGGGTGCTCAAGCGATGGTCAGGAAGCAATCAGCCTGCGTGGAGCTACTGTGATGCCGCGCCTGCTGCCGGACGCCGCGACATGTCCTCGGCAAGTTGCTGACCCTGGGCAAGCCTGCGCTCGATCATGCCCATGACGGTTGTCGCGTCCTCAAATGCTCTCGCATGCGCGCGTCCTTGCAGATGGGTAATGTCGAACACAATGATATTGGCGTGCGCCAGCTCGCCCTTGTACGGTTCTTCTTCCGGATTGACACCGCCGAGCCGGGTGAGGCCGCCCGCGATCGACTTCGACAGTTTCAATGCGCCGTCATCCTGCGACAAGAACAGCGCAAAGCGCGGCCGGGACGATCCCATTTCGTGGATCTGTTCGCGAAACGCCTCGAACTCGACATCGGGCGCAACCATCGCCACGTTTTTTATCTTGCCGCCGATCTTGCCCGATCGGCGTGCTCTGGCCTGCAAGGCATTCAGCGTGGGGAGGCATCCCATGGAATGGCAAAGCACTGTGACCTCGCGGACCGCAGGGTTGAGCGCGACCTGGTCGATCAACTCGTCCAGCGATCCGCTGGAGTCGCGCGCGACTTCGCTATCGCGCGCGTAGGCGCGCAGTCCGACGACGCCTTGCGAGGGCCAGGAGAACAGGATCGGAATGACCGGGGCCCGGGAGTCCTGCACGATCTGCGCGAAGCGATAGACCGCATCATCGAAGCGGTTGTTGAAACCGTGGATGAAGATCATCGCTTTGCTGCGGCGGCTCGTCCTGGCGACGCTGTTGACGGCGGCATTGAAGGCGGCCTTGTCGAGGTAGTCGGCCGACACCGTGACGAACTCGCGGCGCGGATCGCCGGGCGGCACCACCGGCCACTGGATCGCGCCGACGACGCGGGCCTCGTCGGGTGGAATCGAGACCGAGATCATCGCGTAGGACGTCGCGCTCGCGCGCTCGCGGCTGAACATGTCACCGGTGTCGGCGGCCGCGCGCTCCCGCGTCGTCGCAACCAGGACCGGCACGCGCGAGGTGCTCTCCGCGAACTCGACGCCCGGAACGAGCACGCCCTGCAAGGGGCGTCCCGCACAGGACGCGCACGCCAGAGACACTAACAAGGCGCTGGTCACGCGTCGACAGGTGCGCAGTGTGGCCCGAGAGCTCATGTTGCGACGAACAATGCGAATTGGTCCGTGCCTCGATTTTTCGCGACCCCCGCCCAGTGCTGGACTATTGGGCCTCTCGTTGCTTGATTTAGATCAAGACCAGCGGGCCAGGGGGGCGGCCTTCGATCGAGGGCGGCTTCCTGGTGCTGATGGCCTGCTTGGTCCGGTTGGTTGCGTCCTTGAATTGGTCCATCAATGACCCATTGATAGCCATGCGGGCCATTAATAGACCGTTCGACGTTATTCCTTAGGCAAATCCGACGTCATCTCTCGCAGCAATTGCCGCGTCTCGGTCAGCAACGCCTGGACCCGTCTTCGTTCGGCAACCGCCACGCGGGCGAACAGCCCATGCTTCCGCGCATTCCGGTTTCCCCTTGGCGCCCCTGATCCGGCCGCGCCGCCGCGCGTCCTGGCGCCGCAGCGCGCGCTCGCCAGCATCGGGCTTGTGTTGCGGGCATGGCCATCCATCACGCGACGCCTTGCTCGGCCTCGACCTGTTCGCCGACGTCGCGGGTCGAGACAAATCCTGTGTCAATCGCCGCTGCCGCAGCGCTCGGTACGATGATCATACTCGCATGCTGCGTAACGTTCCCCACGATTGCCTTGCCGCCGTCCTGCACTGACAAATTCCGCACGGTGATCGCGCGCTCGCCATTGTTGCGGTGGCGGCTCAGCGCTTCGATCTGGGCCGCGAAGGTTCGAGCCAATCGAGCGAGTGCGCGCGTGACGCTCTCCTGCTGAGGAAGGTCGTCGATGAAGGCGAGGCGGCAGGCGGAGCGCATCGCCGCCACGTGGACAGACACCATCTGCGCCGCCAGCATGGCCTCGACGGAATCGCGCGGGGCGATGCTCTTCATCATCGAGATCATGAAAGCGAGGTTGGCTTCATCGGGCTTTTGGCCGATCAGGCTGGCCTTCACCAATTGCTTGAGCAGGCCATCCAGTGCGTCGCGGTCGACGGCGCCGAGTGCGTCGGCCAGCAGTTGCGCGCCGACGTGCGGGTCCGGATGGTCGATCGAAATTCGCCGGCGGGAGAGTTTCACCCGCGGGCTTGTGGCGAGGCCGGTGCGATCGTTTGCCGCAAGCGGCGCGGCGCTGTTGCGTGTCGGGGATGTCGTCATGTCGTGTCCTTTGCCGTGCAGGCATGTGCGTTCGGCGCGCGCGAGATCGATCGCGGCGCGTGAGCGTGATTTTCGGGATGTCGATGAGAGGCTTACGCGCAATCGGGTCGCGGCGCCCATGGCGGGGCGCGGTATGACGCTGACGATTGTTGCGATGGTGCCATTGTGCCGGTGTTTTGCCCGACGAGTCAAACGGCTTTGAACGATGTGCAAGCCCTTGATCCCGCGAGGGGCGGCTACTGTGCATGGGGTTGTTTTCGACATTTTTGTTTGGAGGTGGCGCGCACCTGCCGTGCGACGGAATTGCAGGGTATTGCGCGCGTCGAAACATGATTGCGAAAATCAGCGCGGCCGCTCATCATGATCTCTGGACGCGCCGGACCAACAACAAGAACAGGCGGTGCCGAGATCCCGGGAGAGAACGAATGCAACGAACGGCCCGCCTGCTGGCGCTCATCGCCGCACTCTGCGCACCTGCGCTGTCGACGCAGGCCGTCGCGCAAAAATATCCAACGCGGCCGGTCAAGATCATGGTCGGTTTCAGCGCGGGCGGTCCGGTCGACGTGGTCGCGCGAATCATCGGCGACCGGCTCGGGGCCAAGCTCGGACAGCCCTTCGTGGTCGAGAACCGCGCCGGCGCCAACGGCATGATCGCGGCCGAGGGTGTGGCGCATGCGGAAGCCGATGGCTACACGGTGCTCGCCTGCAACTCGTCCACGATCACGCTCAACAAGACGCTGTTCAAGGATATTCGCTACGACCCGCAACGCGATTTTGCTCCGCTCACCACCGTCGTGTCGGCGCCGCTCGTGCTGGTGGTCAATCCCGAGAATCCAAAGACCGCCGACATCAAGTCCGTAGCGGACCTCGTCGCGGCGGCAAAGGCCGCACCGGGCGCGCTCGCCTACGGCTCGGGCGGCAATGGCAACCTCGCCCATCTCGCGATGGAGCTGCTCGGCCAGCGCGCCGGCATCAAGATGATCCATGTGCCCTATCGCGGAGGTGCGGCATCCGAAGTCGGCATCCTCGCGCAGGAAGTGCTCGCTGTGTTCGATCCGCTCTCCGCGGTGCCGCTGGTGAGGGGCGGAAAGCTGCGCGCGCTCGCGGTGTCATCGGCCGAACGGTTGCCGTCGCTGCCTGACGTGCCGACCGTCGCGGAAGCGGGCTATCCCGGTTTCGACCTGTCGTTCTGGGTCGGCTTCTTCATGCCGAAGGCGACGCCCGCGCCGATCCTCGAGACGTTGCATCGGGAGATCATGGCGGCCGCCAAGGATCCGATCGTCGAGGAGCGGCTCGGCTCACAGGGCGTCGTGAGTGTGCTCAGCCCGGATGAGTATGCCGTGAAGATCGCGAAGGAGACCAGGGAGCTTGCCGAGGTCGTAGCGGCCGCCAACATCAAGGCGGAGTAGGGCTTGGTAGCGCCGCGGGCTCCTTAACCTCTCCCGCTTGCGGGAGAGGTCGGCGCGTAGCGCCGGGTGAGGGCTCTTTCCGCTTGGGGATTGTCTCGTTGCGGAGATACCCTCACCCCAGCCCTCTCCCGCAAGCGGGAGAGGGAGCGCACCTGTTTCCGTCACAGCCACAGGATCTGCTTGCGATAGCCGAGATCGTTGAGGAGCGGCGCCGCCGGCCCCTGATGGAACACGGCGCCTCGTTCCAGTGCAAAGACGCGGTCGGCTAGCGCCAGCACCAGGTCGAGATTGTGCTCGACGATCACGATCGACATGTGCCGGCGAAGCTGGTCGAACACCTTGAAGAGCTCTAGCGTCACAGCCGGCGCGAGGCCCTCAAAGGGCTCGTCGAGCAGCAGCAGGCGCACATTACCGGACATCGCACGCGCGACCGCGACCATCTGCTGCTCGCCGCCGGAGAGATAGTCAGCCGCGATATTCATCCGCTCCTTGAGGCGCGGGAAATATTGCAGGATCTGCTCTTCGTTCCAGACCACGCCGTCGCTGCCGTCGGTCTTGCGCGCGAGGCGGCCGAGCGCGAGGTTTTCGCGCACGGTCATGCCGGCAAACAGCCCGCGGCCCTGCGGCACGTAGCCGATGCCGCGCCGCGCGATGTCGGGGGCGGGGACGCCTGCGATGTCCGCGCCGCGATATCCGATCGTGCCTGAGGCGGCCGGCACGAGGCCGGCGATGGTCTTGAGCAGCGTCGACTTGCCGGCGCCGTTGCGGCCCAGCAACGCGACGATCTCGCCTTCGCGCACGTCGAGCGCGGCGTCGTTCAGGATGTGGCTCTTGCCGTAAAACGTGTTGACGCCGTCCAGGCGCAGCACGGTCTCGTGCGCGCCGGTGGCGTCCTCGCTGCGACGATGCTGGACGGCGGGAATGCCCTTGCCGGTATAGATCTCCTGCACGCGCAGATCGGCCCGCACCGCGCTTGGGCAGGCGGACATCAGCACTTCGCCCTGATTCATCACGGTGACGACTTGAGAGAAGCCGAGCACGCGGTCGATGTCGTGCTCGACGATCAGCACAGGGATGTTCGTCGCGATGTTCTTG
Organism: Bradyrhizobium sp. McL0616; assembly: GCF_049993385.1. NCBI lineage: Bacteria > Pseudomonadati > Pseudomonadota > Alphaproteobacteria > Hyphomicrobiales > Nitrobacteraceae > Bradyrhizobium > Bradyrhizobium sp. McL0616. The sequence goes on along the minus strand of NZ_CP188255.1, from coordinate 6,550,274 downwards.
ACGAGGTTGGACACGCGCTCGCGCTCGGCCGCAGCCAGGCCCGCGAGCGGCTCGTCGAGCAGCAGCACCTGCGGTTTGGAGCCTAGCGCGATGCCGAGATCGACCAGCCGCTGCCCGCCATAGGAGAGCTCTCCGCCCTCGATCGCCTCGATGCCTTCGAGCCCCAGGAATTTGACCAGCGCGGCGGTCTCGGCATGGATGTCTTCGTAGGCGTCGATGTCGTTCCAGATGTTGAAGCGCATCGGGCGGCGCGCCTGCAGCGACAGGCGGAGATTTTCGTAGATCGGGAGTCCGCGAAACAGATTGGTGATCTGGAACGAGCGCGCCAGCCCCTGGTGGCAGATCAAATTCGCCGGCACGCCCGCGATGTCGCGGCCGTTCAGGCGGATCGTGCCTTGGTCGGGCGCGTAGAGACCGGAGACCAGGTTGAACAGCGTGGTCTTGCCGGCGCCGTTCGGCCCGATCAGCGCGTGGATCTCGCCGGCCGCGATTTTGATGCTCGCATTCTCGACCGCGCGGATGCCGCCGAACTTTCGCGAGACGCCGCTCACCTCGAGCACGGTGCCCTTCAATGCTTCGGGCCTCAAAAAGCTCGGCAACGGAAGGCCATCATAGATCTTGCGCCGGCTCATCGCGGCCGTTTCTTCGGGTGCGGGGCGGAAGCGCCGCATGATCAGCGATCCGATGCCGACGAGGCCGCCGGGCGAGTACATCACGAAGGCCACGAAGGTGAGGCCGAACCAGAACAGCCAGTCCGACGTCCAGATCGAGAACAGTTCTCTGAACAGGATGAAGAACACCGCGCCGAGCGCGGGTCCGAGCAGGCTGCGCATGCCGCCGATGACGACCATCGCCAGCAACTCGCCGGCGAACGGCACCGAGACCGCTTCGGCCGAAACGAGATAGTTCAGGAACGCGATCAGCGCGCCGGCCAGTCCAGTGACGACGGCGGAAATCACGAACACGGCGAGCTTGTAGCGCTCGACCGGATAGCCCTGGAAGCCCGCGCGCAACTGGTTCTCGCGAATCGCGACCAGCACATGCCCGAACGGCGAGCGCACCAGGCGCATCAGCACGTAGAGCACGGCGAGGCCGATTGCCGCGACCACGACGTAATAGTTGAGCGCGCCGTCGAAGCTGATGGGTCCGATGCCGCCGCGCTTCAGCCCGCCGAGCCCGTCCTCGCCGCCGGTGAGGCTGGTCCAGCGGAAGGCGGTGGTGTAGACGAGCGCGGCAAGGGCCAGCGTCAAAAGCGAGAAGTACACGCCGCGCCGGCGCAGGATCAGCATTCCGATCACGCTTGAGGCGATCGCGACGATGACCATCGACCCCAGCAGTGGCAGCCAGATCTGACCGGGGAAGAAGCGAAGCTGGATCAGCCCGGCGGCGTAGGCACCGATGCCGAACCAGGTGCTGTGGCCGAACGAGACGAGGCCGGTATAGCCGATGCAGAGGTTGAGCCCCATCCCCGCAATGGCAAGGCCGAGCATCCAGGTGCCGGTGTTGAGCGACAGGCCGAGCGCCCTCAGCAGGAAAGGCAACGCGATGACCGCAACGCCTGCGATCAGCAGCGGCCTCAGCCTGTCGATGGTCGAGGCGCTTCTCATTCGAACTTCTCGATGCGCTCGCCGAGCAGACCGCGCGGGCGCACCAGCAGCACAAGGAACATCAGGATGTAGATCGACGCTTCACCCGCCGCCGGCTCGAAATGGATGGCGATGCCGCGCACGACGCCGACGAGGAGCGCCGCAATGATCACGCCCCAAAAACTGCCGAGGCCGCCGATCACGACAACGACGAAGGCCACCGTCATGATATCGGCGCCCATCGCTGGATGCACCGTCGTGATCGGTGCAAAGAACGCGCCGCCGAGGGCGGCGAGACCAACGCCGAGCATGACGATCGCGGTCATGTAAGGCTGGAGGCGAATGCCGAGGGCTGCGACCATGTCCGGCCGCTGGATGCCGGCGCGTACCACGCGTCCGAACGAGGTCTTGTGCAGCAGCAGCCAGATCCCGACCATGATCGCCGCAACCACGCCGAGGATCAGCAGGCGATAGCGCGAAAACAGGAAGTCGCCGACGATGATCGAGCCGCGAAAACTTTGCGGGATTTCGGTCGAGACGGGCGCGGCGCCCCAGATCATGCGAATTGCCTGCTCGGCGACCATCGCCAGCCCAAAGGTCACGAGCAGGCTGAGGATTGGATCCGCCGTGTAGAAGCGGCGCAGGATGATGCGTTCGAACAGAATGCCGAGGAGGGCAACGACGAGCGGAGAGATCACGACGGACGGGGCGAAGCCGAGACGCTTTGTCAGTTCGACGCAGACATAGGCGCCGAGCGCGTAGAAGGCGCCGTGCGCGAGGTTGACGATGCCGCCGACGGAGAAGATCAGCGACAGCCCGAGCGCGATGAGCAGATAATAGCCTCCGAGCACGAGGCCATTCACCACCTGTTCCAGCAAGAACTCGAACTGCATGTTGCGTCCAAGCGGCGTGTCAGGCCTTCATCTCGCAGGGATTCTGTTCCCTGGTCGGATAGATCGTCTCCAGCGGATCGTTTGCCGCCGGCACCGCATCGCCCAGCACCAGCATGTCCCACTGGTCCTTCATCTGGTCCTTCGGCTTCACGGTGAAGGGATAGGCCTCCTGCACCAGCTGGTGATCCCACGAGCGGAAATAGGCCTTGCGCGCCTTCATGATGTCGAACTGTGCCTGCTTCTCGAAATAGGCGATCAGATCGTCGCTCGCGGTCGACTTGGTGGTGTTGATCGCCTCCGCCAGCAGCTTCAGCGTGACGTAGTCGATCCAGGCGTGGTTCTCCGGCGGCTTGCCGTACTTCTTGCTGAACGCCGCGACAAAGGCTTGGGAGGCCGGATTGTCCAGCGTGTGATACCAGACCGTCGGCCAGGTGCCGCTGAGGTTGCCCGCACCGGCCGCCCAGGCGTCGCCGGTGTTGAGATTGAAGCCGACCAGCGGGTAAGGAAAGCCGAACTCGGCATACTGCTTGACGAGATTTGTCACTTGATTGCCGGCGAGGTTGCAGCAGACCACGTCGGGCCTGGCCTGCCGCACTTTCAAGAGATACGGGCTGAAATCGGTGACGTCGGTCGCGATCAGCTCGTCGCCGATCAGGTTGGCGTCATGCGCACCGAAGAAGGTCTTGGCGGCCTTCAGCAGGTCGTGGCCGAAGATGTAGTCGGCCGTCAGCGTGAAGAACTTCTTGCCCTTCACCATGCCCTTCTGCGACAGCGCGGTGCCGACCGCGTTCACCATCACGGTGTTCGGGATGTCGCAGTGAAAGGAGTATTTGTTGCAGTTCTTGCCGCGCAGTGCGTCTGACCGCGCGCCGGTCGAGAAGAACACCTTCTTGTTGCGCTCGGCGACCTGCATGATGGTGAGCGAGGAGGCCGACGAGATCTCACCTAACAGCACCACCGCGCCGTCCTGCTCCAGCATGCGCTGCGCCTTGGTCGCTGCGGTTGCCGGGTTGATCGAGTCTTCCGAGAGCAGGTCGATTGGCTTGCCCAGAATGCCGCCCGACTGGTTGATCTCTTCGGCAGCGAGCTTCGCACCCAGCTGCGCGTAGCTGCCGATCACGCCGAGGAAGCCGGTGAGCGGCGTAAGGTGTCCGATCCGGATCTTCTCCGCCTGGGCCCGCACGATGGCCGGAAACCCCAGTGCAGATGCGCCGACAAGGGCTGCGCCCGCCTGCAACAACGTCCGTCTGCGGTAGCGGATCATGTCTGTCTCCTCCCGGGTGCATCGTGTGCCTCCCTTCAAAACCGAGTATCCGGTATTGTGAGAGAGCTTTTTCTAATGCTGGAGGATAATCCCGAACGCCGTCGCCGGTGTCAACCGGCAAAATCGCCGCTTGCGCGCGTCTCAGGCCTTTTGCGTGAGCACCTTCTGCGCCGCGCCTTTGGCGCCGAATTCGGCAGAGAGCCGGTCAGCCGCGGCCTGCACGACCTGCGCGCTGGCGTGCAGCGCCTGGTTGGAGAGCCGCCAGATCGGGCCGGAAATGCCGAGCGCGCCGATCACCTGCCCGGTGAAATCGGTGACTGGCACGGCGACGCAGCGCACTTCCATGTTGAACTCGCCGTCGTCGAAGGCGACGCCGGTGCGCTGCACTTCGGCAATCTCGCGCATCAGCGCGCCGACATCGCTGATGGATTTTGGTGTCGACGATTTCAGCTCCACGCGATCGATGAACCGTGTGAGTTGCTCGGGGCGCAGTGAAGCCAGGATGATCTTGCCGAGCGCGGTGCAATGGGCCGGGCGCACCACGCCGACACGGTCGGTCAGTTGGAACGCGCCGGGGCCGCTGGTGCGGGCTATGACGACCACGGCATCGCCCATTCGCACGGCAAAATGGCTGCTTTCGCTGGTCTGGCGCGACAGTTCCTCCAGCACGGGCGTAGCGACATTGACCATCTCGATCTCGTCGAGCGCGGATGCGGCGAGCGCGAACAGCGGCCGGCCGATGCGGTAGCGCTTGCTGTCCTTCTCCTGGCGGAGGTAGCCGAGCGAGACCAGTGTCTTGGCAAGATGAAACGTGGTCGAGTTGTGCAGGCCGACGAGCTTGCTGAGTTCCGCGAGCCCGATCCCTTCGCGATGGCGCGCGACCTCTTCGAGAATCGAAAAGGCACGGCCCAGCGACTGAACGCCACCGCCGCGCTGCTTGTCGTCAGCGTCATCGTCGCCAATGGCTTGCGGCACGGGGACCAGTTTGGCAATCGCGGCCTTGCGCGGGCTTGCAGGCTTCTCGCCGGTCGTGGGCTTGGTACGCGATTTCAAGGACGAGGCCCCCTCTTGTCGATCCATCATGACTCCGTCGTTGCGACAGTAGCACGCATCAAGCGCAGCCGTCGGCGCGGAGCTCCGCGTTTCCTCGGGGCAATAGCCTATCACAATATAAATTGACGTACAGCATTATGAGAAATAGGGTGCCCGCGGCCCAGCGATGACCGGCCGCGTTTCCGCATCGGTCCATAAGAAGTCGTGGGCCGCAGGGAGACGGGTTGATGTCGCGAAATATGCTCAACGGCGCCCAGGTCATTGTCGATTATCTGATCCAGGAGAAGGTGCCGCAGGTGTTCGGGCTGTGCGGCCACGGCAACATCCAGTTTATCGACGCGCTGTACGAGCGCTCCTCAGAGATCAAGACGATTTCCGTACATCACGAGAGCGTCGCCGGCTTCATGGCTGACGTCTACTATCGTGTCTCGGGCAGGCCGACCGCGACCTTCACCTCGTGCGGGCCGGGCTCCGCCAATCTGCCGATCTCGCTCGCGAACGCCTTCCTCGATTCCGTGCCGTTCATGGCGATCACCGGTAACGTGCCAACCAGCCAGTTCAATCGCGGCGCGTTCCAGGAGATGTACCGGCACTATCAGGCCGACTTCCCCTCCACCGTGCGCACGATGTGCAAGAAAGTGTTTCAGCCGACGCGCGGCGAGATGGTGCCGCTCGCTGTGCGGCAGGCCTGGAAGACCATGGTCACGGGGCGGCCGGGGCCGGTGGTGATTGACGTGCCCTTCGACGTCTTCATGGAGGCGGCTGCCGAGGAAGCGCCGAAGGCGAGCGAGTGGAGCGCCAATATCTCCAGCCGCTGCGGCGCTGATCCTGAAGGCGTCGAGAAAGCGGTCGACATGCTGCTCTCGGCGGAGCGGCCGGTGATGCTGGTCGGGCAGGGTGTGCGCTATGGTGGTGCGGCGGATGAGCTGCGCAAGCTTGCCGAACGGCTTCAGATTCCGGTCGCTGCATCGGCGAGCGGGCTCGGTGCGCTTGACGTCAATCATCCGCTCGCGCTCGGCCTCGTCGCACGCGCCGGGCATTATCAGGCCAATCACGCGACCCGCCAGGCCGACGTGCTGCTCGCGCTCGGCGTCCGCTTCGACGACCGCACCTCGAGCTCGTGGATCCCCGGCTATTCCTTCACGATCCCGCCGACGCGGTTGATCCACGTCGACATCGATCCCGAGGAGATCGGCCGCAACTATCCCGTCGCGCTCGGGCTGATGGCGGACGTTCGCACCTTCCTGCGCCAGGTCCATGCCGAGCTCGATCGCCGCGACAACCTCTTCAAGAAGTCCGATGCGCGAAAAAAATGGCTGGCGCAGATCGATGGCTATCGCAAGGAGTGGGACAAGTTCGTCGCGCCGGGCTTCTCCGACGACACCACGCCGATCAATCCGCAGCGCGCTGCGGCCGAGATCGACAAGGCGCTGCCGGAGGATGCCATCCTCGTCTCCGACATCGGCGTGCATCACAATTGGCTGCTCGGCTTCTGCAAACCGAAGCGGCCGGATTCGCTGATCGGATCGATGGGGTTTGGCCCGATGGGCTTCGGCGTTGCCGGCGTGATGGGTGCGAAATTCGCAGCACCCGATCGTCCCTGCGTGTCGGTGTGCGGCGACGGCGCCTTCTTCATGCATGCCAACGTGCTGGGCACAGCGGTTGAATACAATCTGCCTGTGGTCTGGGTGGTCTGGAACAATTACGCCTACGCGTCGATCCGTGGGCTTCAGCGCGGCTATCTCGGCGGGCGCGAGCTTGCCACCGACTTCAGGCACCCGGAGACGGGCCAACGCTACAATCCCGATTTCGCGGCGATGGCGCGCTCGTGCGGCGTCGAGGGCGTGCGCGTCGATCGTGCCGGAGATCTCGGCGAGGCGATCCGCAAGGGCATCGCCGCCAACAAGCCCTATCTGATCGATGTCGATATTGCGGCCGACATCAATCCAGTCGGCGCCGGCGTCTGGGAACTGCCGGGCCTTGGCCAAAGCAAGGCCGGCATCGGCACGCGCTTCCAGCCAGGCTAATCGCGCGGCCTCACCGATCAACAAAAATATAGGGAGATGGGAATGACGCTCGCAGGCAAGAAGGTTGTCGTGGTCGGCGGCTCCTCAGGCATCGGCCTCGCCACGGCGGAACTGGCCAAGGCGCAGGGCGCCGAAATCATCATCGCCTCGCGCAGCGCCGCAAAACTCGATCCCGTCGCTGAGCGGCTGAAGGTGATGGCCATTCCCACCGACGTCACAAATGACCAGAGCGTCGCCGAGCTGTTCCGCCGCACCGGGCCCGTCGACCACGTCGTGCTGACGGCCGCGCAGCTTCGCACCGGTCCGTTCAAGACGGTCGCGATGGACGACGTCCGCGCCACCATGGAGGGTAAGTTCTGGGGTGCCTGGCGCGTGGCGCGCGAGGCCGAGATCAGGCCAGGCGGTTCGCTGACGCTGGTCACCGGCTTCCTCAGCGTGAGGCCGCGGCCGAATTCGGCGATCGTCAGCGCGGCCAATGGCGCGCTGGAATCGCTTGCGCGCGCGCTTGCGCTCGAGCTTGCGCCGGTACGCGTGAATGCGGTGTCGCCGGGCGTGATCGATACGCCGATCCGTGCCGCGATGCCGGAAGCGGCGCGCAAGGAGATGCTGGCGAAGACGGCGGCCGCACTTCCGGTCGGCCGCGTCGGGATGGCCGAGGACATCGCCCGGCAGATCGCGAGCTTCATGACCAACGGATTTGCCACGGGATCGATCGTTTATATCGACGGCGGCGCGCTGGTGAATTGAGCCGCACGAAAGGGAGCACGATCATGGCCGAGGAGAGCAACGGCGCCTTCATCCGCAACATCGCCGAGGTGCCCTGGCGCGAATTTCCCAACCATTTTGGTGGTGCGCTGTCGAAGCCGCTGGTGATGCCGGAGACCGCGGGCGCGCGCCACATCGACTATCGCATCTCGATGTATCAGCCGATGGCCTATGTCGCGCGGCATCATCACAAGGTGCAGGAGCAGGTCTATCACGTGCTCGAAGGCGACGGGCTGATGGAGATCGCCGGCAAGAACCATGTCGTGCGCAAGCACGACGTGATCTTCCTGCCGGCCGGCGTCGAGCACGCGATCTCGAATTCCGGCCTGACCGATCTCGTGTTCCTGGTGGTGACTTCACCAGTGACGGACGACGACAGGCCGGTCTGACCGGTCAGCGTTCGCCTGACGCGACGCGGATGATGTGAGCCTTCGCACTCTTTCCGGCCGCGCGTGCCACGATCATGCTGCGCGCCTTGCCGTGGGCCGAGGCGCTCTTCCTGAGCAAGGATGCGAACCGCTTGCGGGCGCGATTTTCCGAGAGCCGCGCCGCCAGCTGCTCAGCCTTACGAATGATGGTGGTGACCGAAGGCGTCAGGTTCGCGGGAACCCAGGCGACGTCCTTGGTCTTGGAGAGGCTGCCGATGCCTTCGCAAGGCGCTTCGCGCGGCAGGTCGATCCGGATTGCGAGCGCTTCCGAGCGCTCGATCCAGTCCTCGGCCTTGGTTCCGGTGATGATGCGGACATAGTCGCGCGTCTCGCGCGGCAGCTCGCTCTCTTTGCCGAGCCACTTCTGGATGCGACCGGGGCCTGCGTTGTAGGCGGCTGCGGCGAGGCCGAGATTGCCGAAATCGTCGCGGAGCTTGCGCAGGAATTTTGCCGATGCGGGTAGCGCCTTCATCGGATCGAAGGGATCATCGAGCCCGACCTCGGCGGCCGTGTCCGGCATGAACTGCGCGACGCCCTGTGCGCCGGCCTGGCTGACCTCGTTGAAGCGGAAGCGGCTCTCCTGCCAGAGCAGGCGGGCGAAGAACGGCACGGGAATGCCGCTCTCCTCGGCCGCTTCCCTGAGCGCGTGGCAGAATTGTTCAGTTGGTGAAGCCGGAGCCGGCGCGGCGGTTTCGATCGCGCGCTTCGTCTCGTTCGTCTCTTCGTATGACGCCCGCGCATTCGCGAGCTCAATGGCCTGCACGTTTGCGAGGAAGAGCTCGACGAGCGGGACCAGTGAAGGTGCGCGATCGGCTTTGGGCGTGGCGTTGTCGACATGTGAAGCTTGCCAGGACGGCGATGAGCCGGTGTCGCACATCAGAATCAGGAACGCAGCGCAAGCCGCGACGAGAAATCGCATCTCGGTAAAAGTCCTCGAACTGTGGGGGAACGACCGGCGCGCGCCGGCGACAAGGACTTCTTAACCGTAATTGCGGCGAAGCTGCGATTCCGCGGGGCCGCAGGTGTTAGTACGGTGTTCCCGCCGCGGAAAATACGGCGTCAGCCCCGCTGATCTACGGGAACCGCGGGGACATGCAGTGTTGCTAGCGGTGTTGCAGCAGACGGGTGACGCTTACGCCTTGGGAAAATCCTTGCGCATGGCGATCTCGGCGGCGTCGCCGGGCGACAACACGGTTTGGTCGAAAGCCTGCTGCGGTTTCGTCATAATGTCGTACAGCGAGATGCCCTTGATCGGCTTTCCGATCAGCTCGCGGACGCAGTCGGCGAGCGTGCCGTTGTAGACGAGATAGGGCGGTCCTCTGTGCTTCTGCCGCTCGCCCTTGAGCGACGGCCACTTCTTCAGCTCGGCCGGCGCGTCGTAGGCGATCGGCGATTCCTCTTTGAACATGCGCGTGGCCCCGGGCGGCTTGGATAGGCCAGAAGCCTAGAACCGCCCGGTAAACACACGTTAAAGAATTAGCTCAAATCAGCCGGCAATGAAGGCGAGCAGAGTGCCATTGGCCTTGGCCGGCGGCACGCAGATCGCAGCGCCGCTACGCACCCCCACTGAGCCCAGCGCCTTCTCGGTCGCCGCGAGATCGCCGCTGACGAGCACCAGCGCCGCGCCGCCGCGCTCGGAGAGGCCTGCGAGCGGCACACCGGGATAGCGTTGGCCGAGCCGGTCCAGCGTCAGATAGACGAAGTCGGCACGATCGCCGCCGGAGGACACGGTGATTGCGCCGTCGGCCTCCGCCTTCGTCTCGCGATCGATCAGACGTGCCAGGTGCGCCGCTTCCTCTGCCGGCTTGGGTGTTGCGATCAGCACCTGCTTGATGCGTTTGGCCGCATTGGCGTGCTTCATCAGTTCGGGAATCCACACGGTGTCGCGGGTCTTGTGCTGGCAGGCGAAGATGCGCACGCCGCCGGGCGCTTCTGCGGTCGGCCACATGAAGGTGCGGAATTTCGCCGCCGACACCGTGCCGTTCGGCAGCGTCACCGGCCGCTCGAAATCGGTCGGGCCGATCGGCTCGAACCCGCGTGCACGGATTTCCTCGGCGCCCGCGGCGGAATCGACTGCGGTGAAGGCGATGCGCTCGATACCCTCGCCGCGCTTGTCGAGGTAGGCGCGAGCCGGCGCATTGTGTTCGGTCGCAGCGATCACGCCGAGCAGCTCCATATAGTCCGGATCGAACATGATGGTGTAGTTGCCGGTGCCCATATGCGCGCTGTGGGTGCCGCGCGGCGAGAGAGTGAAGCCGAGCTGCCGGTAATTTTCGGCAGCCTTGTCGAGGTCTTTCACCATGACCACGGCGTGGTCGATACCGATGACGTTCTTGAGGGCCACTGTGATTTCCCCGCGGCAAATGCAAACTGACTTTGGACGGCGACCGGTGGCCGCCGGTCCTGTCTACGCCGGATAGGCGATCGAGTCATTTTCAAATCGGGGGGACATGCGGAATATCATTCCGCGAAACGCTTCGTCGACGCGAAGGTCGATGACGTCAGCGATCCTGCTCGCTGATATACGCGGCGAGGATGGCGCGCTCCTCGCTGGTCATTTCCGTGATGTTGCCCGGCGGCATCGCATTGGACCATGCCGCCACGCGGCCGATCAGGCGGATATTGCGATGGATATGCTCGGGCGCGTCGAGCAGGATGCCCTTCGGCGCGGTCACGATGCCCGCCCAGACCGGCTCGGCCGCATGGCACATGCTGCAACGGGACATCACGATTTCCTCGACATTGGCGACCGTTGGCTGTGCCGATAGTGCGCCCGTCTTGACCTCGCGCGGGCCGGCGGCTGAGAGGAAGAGGATCGCAATTGCGCCCACGGCGGCGACGCCCCACACCCACCACGGCGATTTGCGTCCAGCATGACCCTCGTTGAAGAAGTGGCGGATCACCGGCCCCAGCGCCAGCACGATCGCGACGATGATCCAGTTGAAACGCGTCGCGTAGAGCAGTGGATAGTGGTTGCTGATCATCAGCACGACGACGGGCAGCGTCAGATAATTGTTGTGGACCGAGCGCTCCTTGCTGGTCTTGCCGAGCTTCGGATCGGGCGCCGTCCCGGCGATCAGGGCGGCCACGATCTTCTTCTGGTTCGGGATGATCACCGCGAAGACGTTGGCCACCATGATGGTGCCGATGATGGCTCCGATCTGGTTGAAGGCGCCGCGGCCGCTCAGGACATGGGTGAAAGCGTAGGTCAGCGCGACCAGGAACAGATAGCCGCCGATGGTGAAGGGAAGCTCGCGCTGCGCGAGCCCAGTGCGGCAGGCGACCTCGTAAAGCAGCCAGGCCAGCGCGAGGCTACCGAAACTGAACAGCCCGGCCTGGGCCGGCGTCAGATCGAGGATCGATTTGTCGACCAGGAACAAATCGGCGTCGAGATAATAGACCACCACCATCAGCGCGAAGCCGGACAGCCAGGTGGTGTAGGCCTCCCATTTGAACCAGGTCAGCTCGTCCGGCATCTGGCTCGGCGCCACCAGATATTTCATAATACGGTAGAAGCCGCCGCCATGGACCTGCCAGGCCTCGCCCTGCACGCCGTCCGGCAGATCGCTCTTGGGCTTGAGGCTGAGGTCGAGGGCAATGAAATAGAAGGAGCTGCCGATCCAGGCGATCGCCGCCACCACATGCAGCCAGCGCAGCAGCAGGCTCGCCCATTCCGATAAGATCGATCCCCACATGATCACCCCATCAATCGCGACATCGATGCCGCAGCGTTGATGACCGCAACCGGCGGCCGTGCCCCTACAATGTGTCGCACCGATCCGCGCTGTTTTCCAGTACGATGGGCCCACGCTGTTGCACATCGTGCGGGCATGAGCTGACGTGGGATTTGGCAGATAAGTTCGGGAGGAAGATGACGTGAAGGTTCATGTTTCGCACATGATGGTGCCCGCATGGCTTTTGGCAGCCTGCGCCGGCGCGCAAGCCGAGCCCGTGCTGCAGGGCAAGGACGCCTATGGCAGCTGGCAGGCCGACAAGCCCGGCACCGTCAGGCTGATCCGCCCGGAGGATCTGGCCAAGCCCGGCGCTTCGCCGTCAGTCTCCAATGCCACGCGCGTGACGGCGCGCGGCAGCACTACACCGCTCGTGCCCGAGGGATTCAAGATCGAGCTTTTGACTGACGGCCTGTCCGACGCGCGCGTGCTGCGTGTCGCGCCGAATGGCGACATTTTCGTTGCGGAGACCGGACCCGGTCGCATTCGCGTGCTGCGCCTCGGAGAGGGTGCGAAGGTTGTCACGAACGAGGTCTTTGCCAGCGGGCTCAGCCGTCCCTTCGGCGTCGCCTTCTTTCCGAACGGCGACAATCCGCAATGGGTCTACGTGGCCAATATGAGCAATGTCGTTCGCTTTCCCTATCGCGCAGGCGACCTGAAGGCGTCGGCAAAGATGGAGACGGTGGTTACGAGCCTGCCGGCAGGATCGGCCCACACCACCCGCGACATCGTGTTCACGCCAGACAACAAGCGCATGCTGGTGTCGGTGGGCTCGGCTAGCAATGTCGCCGAAGGCATGGGAAGCCCGCCCGGCGGGCTCGAGGCCTGGTCAAAGGCGCAGGCTGTGGGAGCGTCCTGGGGTTACGAAGCCGAACGCGCCGCGGTGCTCACCTTCGACCCCGAAGGCAAGGATCGAAAACTCTATGCCACCGGCATCCGCAACTGTGTCGGTCTTGCGATCCAGCCGCAGACCGGCCTGCCCTGGTGCTCGACCAACGAGCGCGACGGCCTCGGCGACGATCTCGTGCCGGACTATGTGACGAGCGTGAAGGAGGGCGCGTTCTACGGCTGGCCGTGGTTCTATGTCGGCAACAATGAAGACCCCCGCCATGCCGGCGCACGGCCGGACCTCAAGAACAAGGTGACGGTGCCCGACGTGCTGGTGCAGCCGCACTCGGCCTCGCTCGGCATGACTTTCTACCAGGGCACACTGTTTCCATCCGAGTACCGGGGCGATGCCTTCGCCGCCGAGCACGGCTCCTGGAACCGGTCGAAGCGCACCGGCTACAAGGTGATCCGCATCAAGATGAAGGACGGTAAGCCGACCGGGGAGTACGAGGACTTTGTCACAGGCTTCGTCGTCAATGATACCCAGGTGTGGGGAAGGCCGGTCGGGATTGCGGTGGCCAAGGATGGATCGCTGCTGATCTCGGAGGATACCGGCGGCACGATCTGGCGGGTGACGCATTAGCAATCGCGCGGCGGTGAAGGTGCACCCTCGCCCCTTGTGGGAGAGGGTGGCTTCGCGACAGCGAAGACGGGTTCTATCCGCGAGTCCTTTGCCAGTTGAGTTTGCGGATGCAACCCCTCATCCGGCGCTTCGCGCCACCTTCTCCCACAACAAGGGGAGAGGGGAAGAGCATCAATCTACCCTCGCCTCACACTCGCCCCGCCATCCACCGGCAGCGTCACGCCGGTGATGAAGTTCGCCTCATCCGACGCCAGGAACAGCGCGGCATTCGCGACGTCCCAGCCCGTGCCCATCTTCTTGCGCAGCGGCACCTTGCTGTCGCGCTCGGCTTCGACTTCGGCGCGGGCCTTGTGCCATTCGCGGGCGCGGGTGTCGACCGCCATCGGCGTGTTCATCAGGCCGGGCAGGATGACATTGGCGCGGATGCCATATTCGGCGTTCTGATAGGCGAGCTGTTCGGTGAAGGCGATCATCGCCGACTTCGTCGCCTTGTAGGCGACGTAAGGGTAGGTGGTGATTGCCGCCATCGAGGAGATGTTGATGATCGCGCCGCTGTTCTGCGCACGCATGATCGGGATCACCTCTTTTGCCGCCAGAATGCAGCTCTTCAGATTGATCGCGACGACGCGGTCGAAGGCTTCTTCGGTCAGCTGAAGCAGCTCGGCGTCGCCGCCCGAGAGACTGACGCCGACATTGTTGTGCAGCACGTCGATCCGGCCCCAGCGCGATTGCGCGTCTGCCACCATCGCCTTGATGTCGGCCGATTTTGTCACGTCGGCTTTGAACGCTGCGGCGGTGCCTTGCTTTGCCGCGATCATGGCGACGGTTTCCTGCGCCGACTCCAGATGATGATCGACGCACAGCACCTTCGCACCCTCGCGCGCGAAGGTGATCGCGGTGGCGCGGCCATTGCCCATGCCTTCGCCCGGGCTCTGGCCGGCGCCGACGACGATTGCAACCTTGTCCTTCAAGCGCATGTCAGTTCACTCCGGGGATCGGGTACTGCTGCAGTACCTCTTTGTAATATGGCTCATTGTCGATCTTCATGGTGGCGAGCACGCGCACCACACCGCAATAGAAGGCGATGGTCAGGACTAGGTCGACCATGTGCTCGTCGGAGAGATGTGTCTTGATCTCGGCAAAGGTCGCGTCAGACATCGCAAGCTGGCGAACCATCTCGCGGGCCCCCTTCAGGATCGCCTTCGCCAGCGGCTCGAGCTTCGACGGCTTGCCCTCGGTCTCCGCCATCAGGCCGGCGATATCCTCATCGGTGACGCCGAACTCCTTGCCGATCTTCACGTGGTGGGTGAACTCGTATTCCGACTTCTCCATCCAGCCGACCTGGAGGATGGCAAGCTCGCGCAGGCGCGGGTCGAGCTTGCTCTTGAAGCGGATATAGCCGCCGATGCCGTTGAAGGCGCGTGCCATCTCCGGGGAGTTGACCAAAAGCTTGTGCAGATTGGTGTTGCGCTTGAGCATGTCGCGGTATTCTGGCGCGACCTGGTCGGCCTCGAGATAGGGCAGGCGGGCCATCCTTGTATTTCCTTCTGTTAGTGTTCTTGTGATTCACGTTCGGGAGCTTGCAGCGTCACGCCGCCATCGACCACCACCACCTGGCCAGTGATGTAACGCGAAAAATTGCTGAGCAGGAATTTGACGGCGTGGCCGACGTCCCAGCCGGTGCCTTCAGTTTTCAGCACGGAGGCCTTGGCGCGCTGGGCGCGCGCCTGCTCGCTCATGCCGCGGGCATAGACCATCGGCGTGTACATCGGCCCGGGACAGATGCAGTTGACGCGGATGTTGTCGCGGCCGTGGTCGACCGCCATCGCTCGCGTGAGGCCGATGATGGCGGCCTTCGACGTCGTGTAGCTCGTCAGCCCGCGTGGCCGCAGCGCCGAGATCGAGGAGATGTTGACGATCGCGCCGCTCTTCGCGGTCTTGATCATGGCGGGGATCGCGTGCTTCGAGAGCAGGAACATGGTCTCGACATTGACCTGCATGACGCGGCGAAATTGCTCGGGCGCCTCGTCGACCACGCTGCCGCGGCTGCCGATGCCGACATTGTTGTCGAGGAAATCGAGCCGGCCCCAGTGATCGAGCGCGGCCTCGACCAGTTTCTTGCAATCGCCCTCGCTGGTGACGTCACCGCCATGCGCCGCGGCGGTGCCGCCTTCGCCTGCGATCATCTCGACCGTGCGTTCGGCGAGCTTGAGGTCGCGATCAGCCACCAGCACTTTTGCGCCGGCGCGGGCAAGAAGGATTGCTGCAGCGCGGCCGTTGCCGATTCCATCGCCCGCGGCGCCGCCACCGCTGATCAACGCCACCTTGCCGGCGAGGCCGGCATCGTCCTCAGGGCCCTGCATGTTGTTTCATCCCGATATTTTCGTGCAAGTTAGCAATGGAGTGCAGAGGTGAGAAGGCCGGTCGCCCCGCGCAGATGTCATTGACATCGCACGGAATTGCATGCCGCGGCACGGCACGGCGAGCGCGAATGTCGAGGAACCGTCTTCGCACAACTGTGTTTGTTGCCGGGGGTTTTTCGCGTTACGCTCCCCCTCGGGGTTTTCCTCGCCAGTGGCTTGCCGATGAATCTGCTCGATCCACAAGGGCCGGTGGCTGTCGCCAACAGCACCATCCTGGTCGATTCCGTCTTCATCATGCTCGTGATCGTGGTGCCAACCATCATCGCGATCCTGGCGTTTGCGTTCTGGTTTCGCGCCTCCAATCCGAAGGCGCAGTTTCAGCCTGACTTCGTCTATTCCGGCCGCGTCGAGATGGTGGTGTGGGCGATCCCGGCGCTCACTGTCATTCTGCTCGGCGGCGTCGCCTGGATCGGTTCGCATAAGCTTGATCCCGCAGCACCGGTTCCGGGCACCGGTAGCCCACTTCGCATCCAGGCTGTCTCGCTCGACTGGAAATGGCTCTTCATCTATCCGGACCAGCGCATCGCCACCGTCAACACGCTGACCGTGCCGGCAGGTGCCGAGCTGAATTTCCAGCTGACGTCGTCGAGCGTGATGAACGTGTTCTTCATCCCGCAGCTCGGCAGCATGATCTACACCATGAACGGGATGGTGACGCGGCTGAACCTGCGCGCCGACAACGAGGGCGAGCTTCGGGGCCTGTCAGCGCATTTCTCAGGCGACGGTTTTCCTGACATGATGTTCGATGTCAACGTGGTTTCGCCGCTCGCCTTTCCGGGCTGGGTGGCGACGACCGCGAAGTCCGGTGCCGTGCTGAACGAGGAGAGCTACAAGAAGTTGATGCAGCAGGGTATCGAGCGCGGCAGGCCGACCTACCGCCTGGACGATCCCCGCTTGTTCGACCTGATCGCGACCCAGCACATTCCGCCAGGGCCCGGACCGGAGCTGATCTCCGATGCCGGCCGCCCGCACAGTGGAGGCCATGATGCTCGGTAAGCTCGATTGGTCGGCGATCCCGTTCGGCCAGCCGATTCCGCTGATCGCAGGTTCCGTGGTGCTGGTGGCGATTCTGGCGGTGCTGATCTGGGTCGTCGTGAAGGGGCATCTGCCCTATCTCTGGGACGAGTGGATCACCAGCGTCGACCACAAGCGCATCGGCGTGATGTACATCCTGCTTGCCTCGGTGATGCTGCTGCGCGGCGGCAGCGACGCCATCATGATGCGGATCCAGCAGGCGGTCGCCTACCAGTCGCAGGGCTATCTGCCGCCAGAGCATTACAACCAGATTTTTTCGGCGCACGGCACCATCATGATCTTCTTCGTGGCGATGCCGTTCGTGATCGGGTTGATGAACCTGATCGTGCCGTTACAGTTAGGCGTACGCGACGTCGCCTTCCCGACGCTCAACTCGGTCGGGTTCTGGCTCACCGCGACCGGCGCGCTGCTGGTCAATCTCTCGCTCGTGGTCGGCGAATTCGCGCGGACCGGCTGGCTCGCTTTTCCGCCGCTGTCGGAACTTTCCTATTCGCCGGGCGTCGGCGTTGACTACTACGCGTGGTCGCTCCAGATCTCCGGCGTCGGCACGCTGGTGGCCGGCATCAACCTCGTCACCACCGTGCTGAAGCTACGCACCAAGGGCATGAACTACCTGCGCATGCCGATGTTCTGCTGGACCACGCTGGCCTCCAACCTCCTGATCGTCGCGGCGTTCCCGATCCTTACCGCCACGCTGGCGATGCTGCTGCTCGACCGTTACCTCGGCTTCCACTTCTTCACCAACGAGGCCGGCGGCAACGTCATGATGTTCATGAACCTGATCTGGGCCTGGGGCCATCCGGAGGTCTACATCCTCGTGCTGCCGGCCTTCGGCATCTTCTCCGAGGTGGTCTCGACCTTCTCCGGAAAAGCGCTGTTCGGCTACCGCTCGATGGTGCTCGCCACCATGGCGATCTGCGTGATCTCCTTCATGGTCTGGCTGCACCATTTCTTCACGATGGGCGCGGGCCCCGACGTCAACGCCATCTTCGGCATCGCCAGCATGATCATCGCGGTGCCGACGGGGGTCAAGATCTACAACTGGCTGTTCACGATGTATGGCGGCCGCATCCGCTTCGCGACGCCGATGCTGTGGGCGGTCGGCTTCATGGTCACCTTCATCATCGGCGGACTGACCGGTGTGCTGGTCGCGGTGCCGCCGGCCGATTTCCTGCTCCACAACAGCATGTTCCTGGTGGCGCATTTCCACAACGTCATCATCGGCGGCGTGCTGTTCGGCGCCTTTGCCGGCTTCGAATACTGGTTTCCAAAGGCGTTCGGCTTCCGCCTCGACGAGCGCTGGGGCAAGCTCGGATTCTGGTTCACCTTTCTCGGCTTCTACATCACCTTCGTTCCACTCTATGTCGCCGGCATGCTCGGCATGACTCGGCGCCTGCAGCACTATGATGTCGCGGAATGGCGGCCCTGGATGATCGTGGCGGCGATCGGCATGGCCGTGCTGTCGATCGGCGTGATCTGCCAGATCATGCAGCTCGTGGTCAGCATCCGCAATCGCGAGGCCTTGCGCGACCGCACCGGCGATCCCTGGGACGGCCGCTCCCTGGAATGGGCGACCTCGTCGCCGCCGCCGGTGTTCAATTTCGCCTTCCATCCGGACGTGCGTGGCGAGGATGCCTATTGGGACATGAAGGTCGCCGCCCAGCAGCAATCGCTCGACCATACCGCGCCCGAATACCACGACATCGAGATGCCCAGGAACTCGCCGACCGGCTTCACCTGCGCGTTCTTTGCCACCATCATGGGCTTTGCCCTGATCTGGCACATCTGGTGGATGGTGATTCTGGGCGGCATCGGCGCGTTCGCGACCTTCGTCGTTTTCGCCTGGCGCGACCATGACGAATACGTCATTCCGGCGGACGAAGTCGAGCGCATCGACCGCATCAATCTGGAGGAACGGCGCAGCCTCGTCAGCATGGCGGGGACGATCTGATGTCGATGACCGCAACCGTCGGCCGCGCACATGCCGATCCCCATCACATCGGGCTCGTCGTCGAGCATCCCGGACCGGCATCGAAGCGCATCGTGACCGCCTACGGCTTCTGGGTCTTCCTGCTCTCCGACATCGTGATGTTCTCCTGCTTCTTCGCGGCCTATGCGGTGCTGGTCGGCCAGACTGCCGATGGCCCGAAAGGCTCGGAGATCTTCGACCACCGGAACGTCGCGATCGAGACCGTCTGCCTGCTGCTATCGAGCTTCACCTGCGGCATGGCCAGCATTGCGGCCGACGTCCGCAACCGCCTCTGGTTCTACCTCGGCATGGCCGTGACCTGCGTGCTCGGGATTATCTTCCTCATCATCGAGTTCCGCGAATTCGCCGATCTCGTCTCGCGCGGTTATGGTCCATCGCGCAGCGCGTTTCTGAGCTCGTTCTTCTCGCTGGTCGGCTGCCACGGCCTGCACGTCTCGGCCGGTGTGCTCTGGCTTCTCACCATGATGGCCCAGGTCTTCGCCAAGGGCTTTCGCGCCGACGTCCTGCGCCGGATGATGTGCTTTGCGCTGTTCTGGCACGCGCTCGACATCATCTGGGTCGGCGTCTTCTCCGTCGTCTATCTGCTTGGGAGTGCCGTATGAGCGATCAAGCGCACATTCCGGTCGAACGCGATCTCGCACCGGGCGAGGAGGAGCAACACGGTGTCGGTGCCCGGATCGTCGGCTACGTCGTCGGTCTGGTCCTGGCGCTGCTGCTCACGGCGACCTCGTTCTTCATCGCCGGCACCGACCTGGTCTGGCAGCCGTCGATCCCGGTCGCGCTGATTGTGCTGGCGATTGCGCAGATGGGCGTGCATCTCGTGTTCTTCCTGCACATCACCACGGGGCCTGACAACACCAACAACGTGCTGGCGCTGGCGTTCGGGCTGATGGTCGTCTTCCTGGTGGTCGGTGGTACGGTCTGGATCATGGGGCATCTCAATCAGAACATGCCGTCTATGGACCAGATCATGCTGATGCGCCGCTGACGCGGGCAAGAGTGCATCGCTAGCGCAAGCATGAAAGCGCGGGTAGAGTCCGCACAAAAAAGAAGAGCCGCTTGTTGTGACAAGCGGCCCAAGTCTAGGGAGGAAACGCCCGAGCAAAGACAATCCGATGAGGATCGTCTGCCAAGGAAGCGCTCGCGCAAAGCGCGTGCGCATGTTTATAAGTGCAGCAACTCGCGCTGGCGTTCAATTCCGGATCAATACTGTCTCCGGCTACCACTCACGGCTGCGTGAACCAATTGGTCACTTTGGCCGGCGGCAATTATAGGCCTTGCGGAAGCCCGAGGCCTGCGCGTCGTCCTCCGAACAGAACCAGCGGTCCGGCTTCGTGGTCGCGGCATAGCTCGGGCAGCCCCGCAAATGGTAGATGCCGATATTGCCGGTGACGCGTGCGCGCACCGCGAGCTTGCCCTTGATGCCACAGCTCGGCGGCATCGTCAGGTCATCCGGAAACAGCACCGAGCGAATCTCCTTGTCGCGGTCAGAGCGGCAGGCTGCGCCCAGAAGCGCGCCGTCTCTCTTGCCGGTGCGGAACTCTTGCGGTGCAACAAAGCAGCCCTTCCAGATGCCGGCAGAAGCCGTTTTGGCGTCGGACGCCGCCGGCTTGACGTTCGCCTTGATCGGCTCGCGCGCGATCGCAAAGCCGAGCTTGACCAGTTGCTCGTTGAGCGAAACCTTGTCGCCCTCGGCCGTGCAGATCGCGCGGTGGCGTTTGCCGAAGTTCTTTTCCGGACCGACATCGTCGCAGCGCACGGAGCGTTTGCCGATCAGCTTGGCCAATTGGTCGCGGGCCTCGATACCGCAAGTCCAGGGATCGGCGTGGTCGTCGATGCAGACCTGGTCCAGCTCCGGCGCATCGACGCCGTCGAGCCGGTAGGTGACGTCGCCAAGCTGGATGGAATTGGCGTCCCGGACGGTCGCAGCCGCTGTCAGCGCCGAGGCCGGTCCGGAAGAGGTCCAAAATCCTGTCAGAGCGAGAAACAGAACGAGCGCGAAGGCGCGGACGCGGGCAAAGGAATTTTGGAAGGACATGCGGTCTCGCTAGGAATTGCTCTTTCCCCTCGTTCCTAGCATCCGGATGTGGCAACACCAATGGTCTGCGCCCTGCGAAGTGCGACATTCCGGCCCCGCGGCTTTACTCAGCCGCCGCTCTGATCCTATCGTTTGCGCAAGCCTTGCGAGCCGTGATGGCCGAATCGCCCGGGAAGCGGCGAAGGCGGGAGGACAATGTTGCGATGAAAGACCCCGTGGACGTCCTGATCATCGGCGCCGGCGCTTCGGGCGCCGCGGTGGCGTGGTCGCTGGCCGAGACCAAGATGCACATCCTCTGCCTTGAGCAGGGCGGCTGGATGAACCCGGCGGAATATCCCAGCACGGGCCGGGACTGGGAAGCCAAATTCTACGGCGAGTGGTCGTCGAGCCCGAATATCCGCGGCCGGCCCGAAGACTATCCGATCAATGACGACAATTCGCCCATCAAGGTCGTGAACTATAATGCGGTCGGCGGCTCGACGGTGATGTACACCGCACACTGGCCGCGGCTGCACCCCTCCGATTTCAAGGTGAAGACGCTCGACGGCGTCGCCGATGACTGGCCGATCGATTACGACGCGCTGACGCCGTTCTTCGAAGAGAACGACCGCATCATGGGCACCTCCGGCCTGTCGGGCGATCCGCTCTCGCCGCTGACACATCCACCGATGCCGCAGCAGCCGATGGGATTGTCCGGCGCCATCATCGGCAACGCCATGAACAAGCTCGGCTGGCACTGGTGGCCGTCGGACACGACGGTCGCGACGACAGACTATGAGGGCCGCGCACGCTGCATCAATCTCGGCCATTGCACGCCGGCTTGCGCGCAAGGCGCAAAATCCTCGACCGACATCACCTACTGGCCGCAGGCGGTCCGCGCCGGCGTCGAGCTGCGCACCCATTGTCGGGTGCGCGAGATCACGACCGACGAGAACGGCATGGCCTCGGGCGTGGTCTATTACGACAAGGACGGTGTCGAGCAATTCCAGCCTGCGCATGTCGTCATCATCGCCTGCAACGGCGTCGGCACGCCGCGGCTGCTGCTGAACTCCGCGTCTGGGCGCTTCCCGAACGGCCTTGCCAATTCGTCCGGGCTCGTCGGCAAGAATTTGATGTTCCATCCCTATGCGCAGATCTACGGCTATGTGAAGGAGCCGACCGACAGCAACCGGGCGCCGCCGACCTGCCTGTGGAGCAAGGAGTGGTATGACACCGATCTGTCGCGCGGCTTCGTGCGCGGCTACGGCGTCCAGTTCGTGCGTGGGGCCGGGCCGGTGTTCGAAGCGGTCGTCAGCGAGCAGAAGGGCATTCTGCCGTGGGGGGCCGATCATCACCGCGTGTTCCGCAAGCTCAACGGCCACCGGCTCGGATTCTCCGCGATCTGCGAGGACCTGCCGGAGGAGCACAATCGCGTCACGCTCGATCCTATCCTGAAGGACGGCCACGGCATTCCCGCGCCCAAGATCAACTACACGATCTCAGAGAACAGCCGGAAGATGATGGAGCATGCGCTCGCCCGCGGCCGCGAGATTCTCGAGACGGCGGGCGCGACCGACATCTGTGTCAATTCGCCGATCCCGTGGGGCGGGTGGCATCTGCTCGGCACCGCGCGGATGGGTACGGACCCTGAGCGCTCCGTCGTCAATGAGTGGGGCCGTTCGCACGACGTGAAAAACCTCTTCATCGTCGACGGCAGCATCTTCGTCACCTCGGGCGGCGTGAACCCGACGTCCACCATCCAGGCCCTCGCGCTCTACATCGCCGACCAGATGAAGCAGCGTCTCGCCAATTTGTTCGATTGAGGCCGTCATGTCCGCAGATCAACTCACGCGCGCCCAACGCGATGACCTCCGCAGCATCGCCGCGATGATCGTTCCCGCCAGCGACGCGTACAAGGTGCCCGGCGCTGATGACCCCGTCATCCAGGCCGATATGCTCGCGACGCTCGGCCGTGACACGACGCTGGTGCGTCAAGCGCTGGATCACCTGGCCCGGCTCGCCGGCGTGCCGTTCGCCAAGCTCGATGCCGCCAGGCGCGAGGCGGTGGCGCTGGAGTTTCGCAGCTCCGGCGGTGCAGCGGCCGCAACGCTCGTCCGCGTCGTGCTGCAATGCTACTATCGCGACGACCGCGTGCTGCGCTCGCTCGGGCTGGAGCTCCGCGCGCCGTTCCCCAAGGGCTACGTGCTCCCGGACGGCGACTGGTCGCTGCTCGATCCCGTCAAGGCAAGAGGTGGCACACTGCGGGAGGCGCCCTAGCAGTCAATCGCTGGCAGCCCAGCCTTGCACCCCAGGCGGGTCCCTTGCGCGAGAGGGAACAGGCCACCATCTGTGTGAGCCTCAAGGACTCTTGCCATGCTGGATTTTACCTCAGAGATCGCCGATGACGGATCGTCATCGCGAACGGCGGCGGCTGCCCCAGACAACGACCGGGCCCTGCTGGATGCTTATTCCAATGCCGTGATCGACGTGACCGACCGTGTCGGCCCTGCTGTCGTGCGCGTCGAGACAGGGCCGAAGGTGCCGAACGGCCGCGAGCGCGGCGGGCTCGGCTCGGGCATTGTGATCTCGCCGGACGGCCTCGTTCTCACCAACAGCCACGTGGTCGGCGCCTCCAAGGAGATCCGGCTGCGCGACGTCGAGGGCAACGTCGGTGACGCCCGGGTGCTGGGCGTCGACCCCGACACGGATCTGGCGCTGCTCCGCGCCAACGGCGTCCGCGACTTGCCCTATGCCGCGCTCGGAAACTCCAAAACCTTGCGCCGCGGCCAGCTTGTGATCGCGATCGGCAATCCGCTCGGCTTCGAATCGACCGTCACCGCCGGTGTGGTCTCGGCGCTCGGCCGGTCGATCCGCTCGGTCAGCGGCCGCACCATCGAGGACGTGATCCAGACCGATGCCGCGCTCAACCCCGGCAATTCCGGCGGGCCGCTGGTGTCGTCGAATGCCGAGGTGATCGGTATCAACACCGCGATCATCAGCGGCGCGCAAGGCATCTGCTTTGCGGTCGCCAGCAACACCGCGCAATTCGTGCTGTCGGAGATCATTCGTCACGGCTATGTCCGCCGCGCCTATATCGGCGTGGCCGGGCAGACCGCGCCGGTTCCGCGGCGGCACGCGGTGCTGGCCGGTGTCGAGAACAAGATGGGCGCGTTGCTCGCCCAGATCGAGCCGGACGGCCCGGCGGCCAAGGCGGGCCTGTTGTCCGGCGACGTCGTGATCAAGTTGGACGGCGTCGAGATCAACGGTGTCGACGATCTGATCCGCGTGCTCGACCGTGACCGGATCGGCCGCCGGCTCGCCATGGACGTGCTGCGGCTTGGACGGCTGCGGGCGATCGATATCGATCCGGTCGAGCGCAAGCCGTCGCGCTAGCTGCAAGCCCTCGGGCGAGGTATGACGGTGTCATGCCTCGATCCCGGACCCTTGCCGCATGATGCCGGCGCATGAGACCTACGACGTCATCGTCATCGGCGCAGGCGCCGGTGGCATGGCGGCGGCCGCCGTCGCCGCCGCTGAAGGCTTGCGCGTGCTCGTGATCGAGAAGACCGCTTTCGTGGGTGGTACCACGGCATGGTCTGGCGGCATGGTCTGGATTCCCGCCAACGCCAAGATGAAAGAAGCGGGGCTCTCGGACAGCATCACCGATGCGGTCCAGTACCTGTCGAGCACTGTGCCCGAACCCGCCAACGCCGGCCTGCGCGCCGCCTTCCTCGCGCGCGGACCCGAAGCAGTCGCTTATCTCGAATCCAACACCGAGGTGCGCCTCCAGCCGGTGAAAGCCTACCCGGACTATTATCCGGAGCGCCTGGGCGCGACGCCGGGCGGGCGAGTGCTCGAGCCGGTCGCGTTCGATGGCTCGCGGCTGGGCAAGAGCTTTGCGCGATTGCGGCCGCCGCTGCCGGAGTTCACGCTGTTTGGCGGGATGATGGTCAATCGGCTCGACATCCCGCATCTGCGGCAAGTTGGAAGATCGCTGCACTCGACCTTGCGCGCGGCGCGGCTCGTTTCCGAATACGCGTTGCAGCGGCTGCGCAGCCCACGCGGCACGACGCTGCATCTCGGCAATGCGCTTGCCGCACGGCTGTATGCATCGCTCCTGGCGCGGCAGGTCGAGATCCTCTTCAGCGCCGATGTCGAGGATCTGTCGATGCAAGGCGATCGCGTCAGCGGCGTGGTGATCCGCCACGGCTCCCGCGATCGTTCGATCTCCGCGCGCCGCGGCGTGGTGCTGGCGACCGGCGGCTTCTCGCACGATGCCGCTTTGCGCAAACGTTTTTTCCCGGCAGCTGCCGGTTTTGTCTCCGCGACAAACCCGCCAGGTACAGGCGACGGGATTCGCTTCGCGACGGCAACTGGCGCCGCGCTTAACACTGATGCGACGAGCCCGGCCTATTGGGTGCCGGCCTCGCTGTTCCGGCGCGCCGACGGCAGCCGCGGTGTCTTCCCGCATACGGTCACTGACCGCGCCAAGCCCGGTGTGATCACCGTGAATGCGGCCGGACGTCGCTTCGTCAATGAGGCGTTGTCCTACCACGAATTCGTCCTCGCTATGCTGCGCGACGGCAATGGCGTGCCCGATCATCCCTTCTACCTGATTTGCGATCGGCAATTCCTGTGGAGCTACGGCCTCGGCCGCATCAAGCCGTTCACGCGCAACCTTCGGCACTATGTTGCGAGCAGTGAGTTGATTGAGAGTGCGGATATCGAGCAACTCGCGGCGAAGATCGGCATCAAGCCGCCCGCGCTCGCTGCGACGGTCGCGAATTACAACGCCGATGCGAAAGAGGGCCGCGACCCCGAATTCGGCCGCGGCAGCACCATCTATCAGCGCCACCTCGGCGATATCAGCCACAAGCCCAACCCCTGCGTCGCGCCGATCCTGCGAGCGCCATTTTTCGCGATGCGCATCTATCCGGCCGATCTCGGCACGGCGATTGGCATGAAGGTCGACGCCCAGGCGCGCGTGCTGCGCGAGGACGCCACGCCGATCGCAGGCCTTTATGCTTGCGGCAACGACATGGGTTCGATCATGAACGGCAACTATCCGGGGCCGGGCATCACGCTCGGGCCGGCGCTGACGTTCGGGTACATCGCGGGGCGGCATCTGGCGGAGGGGGCCGCGACAGTGTCGAGTGCGGCGAAGGCGTCTGTCTAATTGCTGTCTCCGCTGTATCCATAATCTCCGTCATTGCGAGCGCAGCGAAGCAATCCAGACTGTTTCCTCGGAAAGACTCTGGATTGCTTCGTCGCAAGGGCTCCTCGCAATGACGTGTGGAGAGGCCTTCGCTCTCTAACCGCTACTCCGCTGCAGCCGCAAACCGGCTGTTCTCCAGCTCTGCCTCAAGCCGCGCCTTCTCGGCCGCCGCCTGCTGGATGTTCGCTTCCTTGACATGCCCGAAACCGCGGATGGTCTCCGGCACGCGCGCGAGCCGTGTCAGCAGCGGGATCTGCGCCGCCTTCAGTCCGGCGATCCGCTGATCGATCATGTTGAGATAGTCCTCGACCAGCTTCCGTTCGGTCCGGCGCTCCTCGGTGCGGCCGAACGGATCGAACGTGCCGCCGCGCAAGAATTTCAGCTTCGCCAGAATGCGGAAGGCATGGATCATCCAGCCGCCGAATTCCTTCTTCTGGAGATGACCCGTCGTGGCATCGCGCTTTGCGAAGACCGGCGGGGCCAGGTAGAACTTCAGCGAGAAATCGCCGTCGAACTTCTCCGACACCTTCTTGGCAAAGCTGCCGTCGGTGTAAAGCCGCGCGACCTCGTACTCGTCCTTGTAGGACATCAGCTTGAACAGGTTCTTCGCGACGGCTTCCGTGAGCTCCGTGGACGCGGGCAAGACGGCGGTTTCCGCCTTGCGAACCTTGCCAACCGCCGCGAGGTAACGGTCGGTGTAGGCTTTGTCTTGATAGCCGGTCAAAAACTCTGCGCGCGTCGCGATGATGTCGTCGAGCGACTTCGTCGGCGCGGCCGCCCGGCTCTTGAACTGGAGCACGCTGCGCACCCGCGACATGTCGTGGGCGGCGAGGCGGCCCCAGGTGAAGGCGAGCTTGTTCATCTCGATGGCGGCGCCGTTGATTTCGATGGCGCGGAGCAGGGCCTCCAGCGACAACGGGATCGCGCCCTTCTGGAAGGCGAAGCCGAGCATGAAGGGATTTGTCGCGATGCTGTCGCCCATCAGTGCCGCGGCCATGCCTGTCGCGTCAATGATGTCGAGATTCTTGTCGCCGACGGCATCGCGCAGCACGGTCTGCATTGTGCCCATCTCGAAATCGAGATCGGGGTTTTGCACGAAGCTTGCGGTCGGCTGGAGGTCGGCGTTGATGTAGGCCTTGGTCACCCCGCGCTCGGCACGGCTGAGCGCGGAGGGGCCGGCCGAGACGATCATGTCGCAGCCGAGAATGACGTCCGCGCCGCCGGTGGTGATGCGGACGGCGGAAATGTCCTCCGGCTTCGGCGCGATGCGCACATGGCTCATCACCGCCCCGTTCTTCTGCGACAGGCCGGTGAAGTCGAGCGCCGAGCAGCCGCGGCCGTCGACATGGGCGGCCATGCCGAGCAGCGCGCCGATGGTGATGACGCCGGTGCCGCCGATGCCGGTGACCAGGATGTTGTACGGTCCTTCCAGCTCACGCTCGGGCGGCAGCGGCAGGTCGGCGAACAGCTGTCCGGAATCAACCCCCGAGGTCTTGATCCGCTTGAGCGTGCCGCCATGCACGGTGACAAAGCTCGGGCAAAAGCCTTCGACGCAGGAGAAGTCCTTGTTGCAGTTCGACTGGTCGATCTGGCGCTTGCGACCGAACTCGGTCTCCAGCGGCTGCACCGAGACGCAATTGGAGGCCTGCGAGCAATCGCCGCAGCCTTCGCAGACGAGTTCGTTGATGAAGGCGCGTTTTGCCGGATCAGGATAGAGCCCGCGCTTGCGGCGGCGGCGCTTCTCGGCCGCGCAAGTCTGGTCGTAGATAAGGACAGTGAGGCCCTTGATGTCGCGCAACTCGCGCTGCACGGCATCGAGCTCGCGGCGGTGATGGATAGTCGCGCCTTGCGGGAAGTAATTGCCCTCTGGATATTTGCCGGGATCGTCCGAGACGATCGCGAGCCGCTTGACGCCTTCGGCCCAGACCTGGTGCGCGATCTGCGCGACGTTGAAACCGCCTTCGGCCGGCTGGCCGCCCGTCATTGCTACCGCGTCGTTGTAGAGGATCTTGTAGGTGATGTTGATGCCGGCGGCAGACGCCGCACGAAGAGCGAGAAGCCCGGAATGGGTGTAGGTGCCGTCACCGAGATTCTGGAAGATGTGCTGCTCGGTGGTGAAGGGCGACTGCCCGATCCAGTTCACGCCCTCCGCGCCCATGTGCGAGATCAAATCGGTCCTGCGCGTCGGCATGCTCAGCGCCATGCCGTGGCAGCCGATGCCTGCCATGGCGCGGCTACCCTCGGGCACGCGTGTCGACGAATTGTGCGGACAGCCCGAGCAGAAGAACGGCGTGCGCGCGAGCTTGATCTGCGCATTGGCCGGAACGGGGTTGTCGAATGCTTCGAGCCGGGCCAATCGCTGCTCCAGCAGCGGGCTGTGATGACCGAGCTTGCGTAGTCGCGCCAGGAGTGCGGAGGCAACGATGGTCGGCGTCAGCTCGCCTTCGCTCGGCAGCAGCGGAGCGCCGCTCTCGTCGCGCTTGCCCGTGACCGTCGGGCGCTTCGACGCATCGATATTGTAGAGGATGCGCATGAGCTGGTCTTCGATGAAGCCGCGCTTTTCCTCGACCACCAGCACGTCCTGAAGACCTTCGGCAAAGCGCCGTGCACCGCTTTCCTCCAGCGGCCAGGTCAGCGCGACCTTGTAGATGCGCAAGCCCAGATCCTGCGCGTCCTTGTCGGTAATGCCCAAGTCGGCGAGCGCCTGGCGCAGATCGAGATAGGCTTTGCCGGTGGCGACAATCCCGAGCCGGGCCGGCTTTGAATCAAGCACGATGCGGTCGAGCTGGTTGGCGCGGGCAAAGGCCTGCACCGCGGCCATCTTCGGACCGAACAGGCGCCTCTCGGCCTCCAGCGGCGGATCAGGCCAGCGGATGTTGAGGCCGCCCGGCGGCATCTCGAAATCATCGGGCAGCTTGATCTGGATGCGTCCGGGATCGCTGTCAATCGACGCCGAGCTTTCGACGGTCTCGCTGATGGCCTTGAAGCCGACCCAGCAGCCGGAGAAGCGTGACAGCGCAAAGCCATAGAGGCCGAGGTCGAGATAATCCTGCAGCGTGGCGGGATTGATCACGGGGATCAGCGCTGCCGCGAACACCTGCTCGCTCTGGTGCGCCAGCGTCGAGGATTGGCAACCGTGGTCGTCGCCGGCGAGCGCAAGAACGCCGCCATTGAGCGAGGTGCCGGCGGCGTTGGCGTGCTTGAGCGCATCGACCGAGCGGTCGACGCCCGGGCCCTTGCCGTACCAGATGCCGAACACGCCATCGACCTTGGCACCGGGAAACAGGCCGACCTGCTGGCTGCCCCAGACTGCGGTCGCCGCCAGATCCTCGTTCAGGCCGGGCACGAAGGCGATGTCGTGCTGTTGGAGGTGCGACTTCGCGCGCCACAGCGCATGGTCGTACATGCCGAGCGGGGAACCGCGATAGCCCGAGATGAAGCCGCCGGTGTTGAGCCCCTGAAGCCGGTCACGTTCGCGCTGCAACATGGGCAATCGAACCAGGGCCTGCGTGCCGGACAGGTAGATCCGCTTCGATTCGAGCCGGTATTTGTCGTCCAGCTCGACCTGCATCAGCGTCATGTCGAAAGTCCTTGTTTTTCTTAGTCCGGCGTGGAGTTTGCACCGCGGGAGGGAATTGCGGCTTGCGAAGCGGGCCGTCGCAGTCAAGAGCATGGGCCAGCGAAGTCAATATGGCTGGCCGCATCTGTGGCGCTCCTGCTAGTCATGGCTTCGACCGGAGGACACCATGGCTGCAATCGCGTTCGATACCGAGATCACCGAGACAGCCGAAGCGCTGATCGGGCCGTGGCGCCAGCCGCGCCAGATGCTGCACGCGCAAGTCTATGACGCGCACGCCTCGATCCACGACGACGCCACCGCGCAAAAGCTCGGCTTCAAGGGCGGCACCATCGAGGGCCCGACCCATTTCAGCCAGTTCGCCCCGCTCGGCGAGCGCTTGTGGGGACAGGCCTGGTTCGAGAGCGGCTGTCTCTCCGCACACTACCGCAACGCCTGCTTCGAGGGCGAGGAGGTGCAGGCGATCCTGTCGAAGCCATTGCCCGGCACCAGCCAGTGCCAGATCCAGATGGTGAAGCGCGACGGCACCGAGGTGCTGCGCGGGACGGCCTCGGTCGGCGATCCCCAGGTCTCGACCGCGCTCGAGGCGCGCCTCGGCGAGCTCAAGCCGCTCACCGATCCCGTGATCCTGCGCGATGTGAAGGTGGCGCAAACTGGCAAGCGGCAGGCAGTGCGAATGGCATTCGACCAGAACATGGGCGACCTCTATCCGTTCTCGCTGCGGCAGAAGCTTGCCGTCATCACCGAGAACTCGCCGTATTATTCGGGCGCGGAGAATCCGTGGGGCAAGGCCATCATCCCGATGGAGATGCTGAGCGTGCTGTTCCAGTACCGCTCCAAGGACGACCCGCTGCCGGCCAAGGGACCTGCCGTCGGCCTGTTCGCCGACCAGGAGATCAGGCTCGTAAAGGGGCCGCTCCTTGTCGACGAGGCGTACGAAGTCGAGCGCGAGGTCGTGATGCTCTCCAGCAGCCGCCGCACCGAAAGCGCCTGGATCAAGACGCGGGTGTTCGATCAGACGGGCGCGGTGGTAGCGACCATGCTGCTCAACATGGCGACGCTGAAGGATTCCTATGCGCCGTATGAGGAAGAGTATCGGCGGCTGTATGGAGATGGTGCGCGCTAAAAAGCTGGCTTCACTGCCGCTCATCCTTTAAGCAAATGCCCGTCGCAAAGTCGTCGCACAGCGAATAAGCAGACGCGCGCTCTTCCGATAACATCCTGACAGCGCAGCAAATTTCCCCGCGCTGTCCGCTCAAATTCAATTGTACACAATGGCATGGCGTTTGCAGAACTCTTGGGAAAGAGAGTTCTCGCGGGGGGCCTTGAGTCATGTTGAACTCAACCAAGTCGACACTGGGCGTCATCAGCGCCGAGCCCGAGCCGATCACGCTCGACTGGGCGAGTACCGCGCTCCTCATCATCGACATGCAACGCGATTTCATGGAGCCCGGCGGCTTCGGCGAGACGCTGGGCAATGACGTCAGCCAGCTCGCGCGCGCCGTGAAGCCGATCGGCTCCTTGCTCAAGGCAGCGCGCGACACCGGCATGCTGGTGGTCCACACCCGCGAGGGCCATCTGCCGGATCTCTCCGACGCGCCGCCGGCGAAAGTCGAGCGCGGTGCGCCGAGCCTTCGCATCGGCGATCCCGGCCCGATGGGCCGCATCCTCATTCGCGGCGAAGCCGGCCACGACATTATTCCGGAGCTCTATCCGCTCGACAGCGAGGTCGTGATCGACAAGCCCGGCAAGGGCGCGTTCTACGCCACCGAGCTCACCGACGTGCTGGAGAAATACGGCATCGAGAATTTGCTGGTGTGCGGCGTCACGACCGAAGTGTGCGTCAACACCACCGTGCGCGAGGCCAATGACCGCGGCTATCGCTGCGTCGTCATCTCCGACGGCTGCGCGTCCTACTTTCCCGAGTTTCACGAGATGGGCCTGAAGATGATCAAGGCCCAGGGCGGCATCTTCGGCTGGGTCGCAAGCTCAGCCGCAGTTCTGGAGGCAATGAAGATTTCGACCACATAGGGGTAACATCATGAGCACTTTGACGGGGACGGCCGGCAAGTCCGAGTTCAAGCCGGCACTATGGACACCGGGCGACTGGAACGCGTTTTTCGGCTTCGGCACCAACATCCTCGTCAACATGCTGGTGCTGACCGGCCTTTTGCGCTTCGTGCTGAAGATGCCGGACTCACTCGTGTTCGGCCGCATCCTGCCCGCGCTCGGGCTGATGATGTGCCTGTCGACCTTCTACTACGCATTCCTGGCGTACAAACTGGCGCAGAAGACCGGCCGCAGCGACGTCTGCGCGCTACCTTCCGGCGTCAGCGTGCCGCACATGTTCATCGTCACCTTCGTGATCATGCTGCCGATCACGATCAAGACCGGCGATCCGCTGAAGGGCTGGTCGGCCGGCCTCGTCTGGGTATTCTTCCAGAGTTTTATCCTCATGATCGGCGGCTTCATCGCGCCTTTCATTCGAAAAATCACGCCGCGCGCCGCGCTGCTCGGCACGCTCGCCGGCGTCTCCGTCACCTTCATCTCGATGCGGCCCGCACTCGAAATGTACATGACGCCGCAGATCGGTCTGGTCTGCTTCGCCATCATCCTGGTGAGCTGGTTCGGCGGCGTGAAATATTGGCGCGGCATCCCCGCCGGACTAGTTGCGATCGCGGCCGGCATGATCATCGCGTGGGGCTCGAATCTGTTCGGTCTCGGTCTCGGCGGTTTGAGCGTCAAGGGCGTCGGCGATGCCTTTGCCAGTTTCGGCTTCTCGGTGCCGATCCCGGCGGTGAACTATGTGTTCTCGGGCTTCGAATTCCTCGGTGTCATCCTGGTCACGGCCATTCCGTTCGGCATCTATGACCTCGTGGAGGCCATGGACAATGTCGAGAGCGCGGAAGCGGCCGGCGACGACTATCCAACCACGCGGGTTCTGACCGCCGACGGCGTCGTCAGCCTGATCGGCTGCCTGATGGGCAATCCCTTCATCAACGCCGTCTATATCGGCCATCCCGGCTGGAAGGCGATGGGCGGCCGCATCGGCTACTCGGCTGCGACCGGCATCATGGTGGTCGTGCTGGCGTGGTTCGGCATCATCCCGGTGCTGCTGGCGCTGGTGCCGGTGGTCGCGATCTCGCCGATCCTACTCTATATCGGCATGCTCATTGGCGCGCAGGCCTTCCAGACCACGCCGGTCAAGCATGCGCCGGCAATCGTGCTGGCGCTGACGCCGCATCTCGCGGCCTGGGCCAAGCTCCAGATCGACACCATGCTGGGTTCGACCATGACTGCGGCGGCGACGGTTGGCGGCATGGCTGCCGACAAGGCCGACGCGGTCAAGACCGCCGCGATCGCAGCGCTGCCGCAGCAGGGCGTGTTCTATCACGGGCTCGAGATCATGGGCGGAGGCTCCATCCTCGGCGGTCTCATCCTGGGTGCGATCGGCGTCTTCATCATCGAGCGTGATTTCGAGAAGGCCTCGGCCTTCGCACTGGTCGGTGCAGTCCTGACTTACTTTGGCTTCATGCACGGCGAGGCCGTCGGTATCGGCGGAGGGTTCGGCGTCACGCCATCCGTCGCTTTTGCCTACGCCGTGATGGCAGCCGGCTTGTATGTTCTCAGCCGGCGGAGCAGCGAACACTACATGCCGCATGCGGAGATGCACGCAGCTCCTGCGGAGTAGGCTAGGCAAGGCATGAAAAGCGGCCGGGCGATGTCGTGTCGCCCGGCCGTTTCATTTTTTACCCGCCCTTGACGGCGCCCGCAGTGAGCCCGGCCACGATCTGCCGCTGCGCAAACACTGTCAGCAGCAGCACCGGGAGAGTCACGATCAGTGCGGCTGCGGCGAGCGGGCCCCAGCTCAGCTGGTCGAACGAGATCATGTTGTAGACGGCAACCGGCAAGGTGCGCGTCTCGCGGCCGGCCAGGACGATGCCGAAGACGAAATTGTTCCAGGAAAAGATCACAGCGAGAATGAAGGCGACCGCGACGCCGGGCTTGGCGATCGGCAGAGCGACGTGCCGAAACACCTGCCAGCGCGTGGCGCCGTCGATCAGGGCTGCTTCCTCCAGCTCCAGTGGCGTCGTTTCGAAATAGCCGATCATGATCCAGATCACGATCGGCACCGTCACCACCAGATGAATGATGATCTGCGGTACCAGCGTGCCGAGCAATCCCAGCCACTGGAACAGCAGGAACAGCGGGATCAGGTAAGACAATCCCGGCGTGATGCGGGCGATCAGGATCACGATCGCGGATTTATGCGCGGCCATGCGCGCGATGCCGTAGCCGGCGGGGACCCCGACCATCAACGCAAGCACGGTCGCGCTGCCGGTGACGATCAGGCTGTTGACGAAATAGGTCAGGAAGCGGTTGGAGGCGAGCACGTCGGTATAGTTCTTCCAGGCGAAATGCTCGGGGATGAACACTGGCGGGTAGGCGGCGTTATCGATCTCGAATTTGAGCGAGAGCGAGGCCATCCAGAGGAAGAACATGATCGCCGGCGACACGATGACGAGCACCGCGAACCACAGCCCGATCTGGCCGAGAAGGCTGCGCAGGTTCATGCGTCGCTCCCCGTCTCGGTCCACAGCAGGCGCTGGCGAAAATAGAGCATCACCGCGGCGAGCGCGACGATGAGCAGGAAGAAGATGACCGCGATCGCAGAGCCATAGCCGATGTCGTAATAGACGAAGGCGACGCTGTAGAGATAGAGGTTGATGGTCTCCGATGCCGAGCCCGGTCCGCCCTGGGTGATCGCGAAGATGATGTCAAAACTCTTCACCGCGTCGATCATGCGGATCATGCCGGCGATGAACAGGAACGGCATGATCAGCGGCAGCGTGATGAAGCGGAACACCTGCCAGAAGCTGGCACCGTCGATCTGCGCGCTCTCATAGGGTTCGGTCGGAATCGCCGCAAGGCCGCCGAGCACGATCAGCATGACCAGCGGCGTCCATTGCCAGGTCTCGACCAGCACCAGCGAGGGAATCACGGTTGCGGGATGAAACACCCAGAGCTGCGGCGGTATCCCGACCAGCGACAGCAGGTAATTGAGAACGCCGAGTTGCGGATGGAACATCATGGTCCAGACCAGCCCGATCGCGACCGGCGTCGCCATCATCGGCATGATGAAGATGCCGCGCAAAAAGCCGCGGCCCGCAAACTTCTGGTGAAACACCACGGCTGCCAGCGTGCCGAACAGCAGCGGCAGCAGCACCGACAGCGCGGTGTAGACCAGCGTATGCCCGACCGCCTCGACAAAGCGGGGATCGCTGGGCAGCCGCAGATAGTTGGCAAGCCCGACGAAGGTGGTCGGCGAGCCGACCTTCCACTCGTTCAGGCTCATCCAGATCGTGAACAGCCACGGAAAGATGATGATGGCGAGCACGACGACCAGCGCCGGCACCACGAACGGCCAATAGGAGGGGCGACGCCATGGTTTCTCCGGCGCGGCGTCTTGCGCCGCGGCCGGAGTAGTCTGTGTTATCACGCTCACGCTTTTTCGCTGCGCTCCAGGATCGGGCGGAATTGCTCGTGCGCCTTCTTCAGCTCCGTCGCGGGATCGGCGCCGGACAAGGTCGCGGTGAGCGCTGCACCGACGGTGTCGCGGTATTCGGCGACCGGGATGATGACGGGCAGACCGAGCTTGGAGATCTTGGCGGAGTCGATGACCGACTGCAGCCACTCCTTGGTCTTCACGCCCTTGGCGACTTCGGGATCATCGACGATGGAATTGCGGAACGGCACGCCGCCCCCGGCCTGGAGCAGGCGCGCGCCTTGTCCCTTCGAGGCCACCCATTGGCAGAGCAGATAGGCGGCCTCCTTGTTCTTGCTCGCCGCGGCAATGCCGATGCCGTCGCCGTAGGTCGACGAGAACTGGCCTTTGGGGCCGGCGGGCACCACGGTGTATCCGACCTTTCCGACGACACGGGAGGCGGCCGGATCTTCCAGCGGGGGCGCCCAGCCGTCGGCGTCGATCCACATGGCGGCCCGTCCTTGCGTGAACGAAGCCATCGATTCCATCCAGTTGAATCCAACGACGCCAGGAGGGGCCGACTTGGTCAGCAGGCGCTGATAGAGCTTGGTGGCTTCGATCGCCTCCGGACCGTCGGACAAGATGTTGCCCTTGGCGTCGAGGAATTCGCCGCCGTAGTTCAGATAGAAATTAGTCCACATCGCCATGTTGGCGTTGCGCAGGCCGCGGCCGACGAAGCCATAGATGCCTTCCTTGGGATCGGTGAGCTTCTCGGCGGCGACCGCCATGTCCTCCAGCGTCTTGGGGACCTCGATGCCCTTCTTCTGGAACAGCTCCTTGTTGTAGTAGAGGATGAAATAATCGACCGACCACGGCAACGACAGCAGCTGGCCCTTGTCGTTCTTGGCGTATTGCAAGCCTGCGGCCGAAAAATCGCTCTCGACAAGGTCCGGCGGCGTCAGCGTCGGATCCTTCAAGTAGGGCGTCATATCGGCGAGCCAGCCGCCTTTCTCGAACTGCCGCTTCTGCACGTGATAGCTGAGATGCACGACGTCGAAGCTCGGCCGGCCCGAGGTGAGCTCGATCACAACCTTCTGGCGCTGCTGCTGCTCGGGGATCTGCTCGGATTCGACCTGGATGCCGGAAAGCTCGGTGAACTCCTTGATGTATTTTTGCAGATTATCGCCGCGCGGGCCCTTGGCGAGGATCACCTCCAGCTTGGTCCCGGAATATTTCTTCCAGGCGAGCTCCGCGCGCGCCGGAAATCCGGTGACGCCAAGCACGCCAGCCGCTGCGGTGCCCGCCAAAAGGCTGCGGCGCGAAATTCGATGGTCAGCCACTGTATTCCTCCCTGTGATTCATTTTGTTTGGGGGGATACTAGCGTCCGCGCGGCGCATGCCTAGCCCTAATCTAAGGCATCAGGGTCGCACCGCGGGTGTCTCCATCGGCATGCCGCGCGCCCGCGACATCAGATAGAGCTCGAGCGCGACCAGCTCGGGAGTGCCGTAATCATAGGCCTGGGCACGAACGCCGGTCATGCAACTGCGCAAGCGTCGCTCCAGCGAGCCCAACGTCTGCCATTCCAGCCGATAAAGCGGATAGCCAGTCGGCTGCGCTTGCGTGATCGGCGCGCCCGCGAGGTGCCTGTCAAAGTTGTCGTCGTGGCAATTGGTGCATGCGAGGTTGAGTTGACCTTCGCGCTGCATGAACAGCGCACGGCCTTGTTCGACGAAAGGCGTAAGCTGTGGATCGTCGCCGGCCGTGATCGGGGCACCGCGCGACTGGTGCGCGACGAAGGCGGACAGCGCCAGGAGGTCGCGGCTCTCGTAGGGCAGCGGCGTTGCCTGCTGATGATCGGCGCGGCAGAGGTTGATGCGCTGGTCGAGCGTGACGGGGTGCCCCGCGGCCTTATCGAAAGCCGGATAGCGCGCGGCGACGCCCTTCATGCTGCTGCGCGCATCGCCGTGGCAGTCTGCGCAGGCTTTGTCGGTGCTGCCGGTCTTCTTTGTCCACAGCGCCTCGCCGTCGAGCACGAACAACATGCCCGGATTGGACGTGTCGTCATCCTGAATGGCGCGGGTCTCCGGGCCCATGAAGGCATAGCCGGAGCGGCGCGAATCAGGCGGAATCTCGCCGGCGAGCAGGGCAGGGGCCGTGGCGAACAGCGCCGCCACCGCTATCGCGCGCCAGAAATTCATTCGACCGCGATCGACGCCGACGCGGTGGACGAATAGCCGTTGTCGCCGATCCATTCGAATTCGAACTTGCCGCTCTCCTTTGCGATCGTAAAGAACGACAAATAGGGGTTGGCCGCGATCGCCGGAAACAGATCGGCGCGAAAGATCTCCGTGCCGTTGTAGCGGCAGGTGAAACTCGTGATGATATCGCGCGGCACCAGCGCGCCGTCCATGGTGTGGCGAAAGCCGGTTTCCATGATGTGCGAGGTCAGCGTGCGGATCTCGATGACGTCGCCGCGTTTGGCTTTAGCCGGAACGTTGATCAGGGCCGCGGCCATCAGTTCACCTCCTCGGTGCAGGCGGCCAGCGTCACGACCACGTCGGCTGTGACCTGCCAGAACGTGTCGTCGGAGAGCCGCGCGATCGCGACGACCTTCTGGGTGTCGGCGAGCCGGATCCGGGTCGAGATTTGGGCGCGACCGGCCCAGGGACCGAGATAGAAATTGCCGATGTTCGGCTGCGGGTTCTTCTCGTTGAAGACGTGGATGCTCTTGACGTAATCATCAGCCGTCATTGGGCTTGCGACGCTGATCGTCATCGGCACCGTGTTGCCGTTCTCGACCAGCGGCGGAATGTCGATCTTGACCTTGCCGGTGCGGATCGGCGCTTCACCGACGACATTGCGGATCGCGGTATTGAGCATCGCGGGCGTCGCGTTGAGCGGTCGCAGCGTGATGATCGGGATCGTCCCGGCGGCAGTGACGCCTCCCGCAAGGCTCAAAAATTGTCGTCGCGTGGTTCGCATGAATTGCCCTAGTCCCGAAGCGTTGCAAGATAGGCGACGATGTCCTCGATCTCCGCGGCCGATAATATCGGTTTGCCGGCGAAATTGCGCCCGACGCGGATGAGTCCGTCCATGCGATAATAGGACGGCATGATGGTCTCCGGGTTGAAGCGCGACGCATCGACCAGACGAAGCCGCAACTGGCTCACCGACCAGCGGTTCCCGGCGCCCGTGAGATCGGGCGCGAGGTCGCCCTGGAACCGCGTTTCCGGAAACGGCCCGGAATGGCAGAGGATGCAGGTCGTCGTACGCGTCAATACCAGAGCGCGTCCGCGCGCGGCATCGCCGGGCGCACTCGTGAGCGATTTCGGAATGCCTTCGCCGACGATCGTGTAAGGCACAAGTCCCGCTGCCCTCGTGCCGGGGACGAACGCGAGACTGGCGGCTATCAGCGACGCGATATGGACGGATGCTCTAGCCAAAGGTGTCCGCCGTGATGGTTTGAAACCAGTGCTCCGCCTCGGCCGCCTCGCGGGCGCGCAACTCGCGCGGTGCATCGAAGGGGCTCGTGGCGCCGCCCTCGACCTCGGCAAAGATATCGCCCTTGGGCTGGTAGTTGCCGGCGAGCGAGAAGCCGTAACCGGGCGCGACGGTGTTGTAGCAGACGCCTGTGAGCCGCGGTGTCTCCGGCGCGCGACCCACGAGCAGGTTGACGATCGCGGCGGCGCAAGCCTTGCCCTGCGCGCTTGCCGCAGAGGCCGATTTTGGAATGCCGCCGCCGAGACAGGCGTCGCCGATGACGTGGATGTTCGGGACGAGTTTCGATTCGAAACTCATGGGATCGATCGGGCACCAGCCCGAGGTGTCGGCCGCTCCCGCGATCTCGGCGATGCGCCCGGCCCGTTGTGGTGGGATGACGTTGGCGACGTCAGGCGCATAGTTGCCGAATTCGGTGATGATGGTTTTGGTCGAGGGATCGACCGATGTGACGCGGCCGCCCTGCGAGAGCGCCACGCGCTCGATCATGTCGCCGTAGAGCTCCTTCCACGCCTTCTCGAACAACCGCTGCTGGGAGAAATTGTCCTTGGCATCGAGGATCAGGATTTTCGAGCGCGGCTTCTTCGTCTTCAGATAATGCGCGATCAGGCTGGCACGCTCGTAAGGCGCCGGCGGACAGCGCGAGGGATTGGCGGGGATCGCAATCGCTACCGTGCCGCCGTCCTCCATTGCCTCCAACTGCCGACGCAGCAACAGCGTCTGCGCGCCGGCTTTCCAGGCATGCGGCATTTTTTCCGATGCGGTCTCGTCGTAGCCGGGCAGCGCCTCGAAGTGAAAGTCGATGCCGGGTGAGAGCACGAGACGGTCATAGGGCAGCGCGACGCCATCGGCCGTCATGACGCTGCGCAGTTGTGGCTCGATCGTGGTCACGGCCTCGCCGATCACCGTGACGCCCTCGGCCGTGAGCCCGTCATAGCCAAACTGCTGCGCGTCGATCTCGCGCAGGCCCGCAATCACTTCGTTGCTGAAGGGGCAGGAGGTGAAGACCGCATTGGGTTCGATCAGGATGACCTGCAGGTTCTGCTGCGCACGCTTCAGCGCGCGGGCGCAGGCCGCGCCGCCAAAGCCACCGCCAACAACAACGACCCGGCCTGTGGATTGCGCGCGCGAAAGCGACGGCCGCGACAATGTCGCGACCGCCGCGGTGATGCCGAATACGGCATTCCGCCGTGTCACCGGGCGCGCGGTCATCAGGATCATCCGGACAAAAGGCTGCGGCGGCATTGGTGCGCCGCCGCAGCTGTTCCTTCAAGCGAAGGTGATGTTCTGGTCGCGCAGCGGCACCGAGCGGATGCGTTTGCCCGTTGCCGCGAAATAGGCATTGAGCACCGCGGGCCCGGCAACGCCGATCGTCGGCTCGCCGACGCCGCCCCAGAAGCCGCCACTTGGCATCACGATCGATTCCACCTTCGGCATCGCGGCCATGCGCATCGAGTCGTAGGTGTCGAAATTGGTCTGCTCGATGGCGCCGTCCTTGACCGTGCAACCGCCATAGAACAGCCCGCTCAGGCCGTAGACGAAAGAGCCCGAGATCTGCCGCTCGATCTGCGCCGGGTTGACGGCGTAGCCGGGATCGGTCGCCGCGACGATGCGATGCACCTTGACCTTCTTGCCATCGGTCACGGAAATCTCCGCGGCCGCCGCGACATAGCTGCCGTAGGAGGCAAAATGCGCGAGTCCGCGGAAGATGCCCTGCGGCGGCGGGGTGCCCCAGCCGATCTTCTCGGCCACGGCGTCCAGCACCGCAAGATGCTTCGGGTGGTCCTTCATCAGCTTGCGTCGGAACTCGAGCGGGTCCTGGCCTGCCGCCTGCGCCAGCTCATCCATGAAGCATTCGACATAGATCGCATTCTGGTTGACGTTCACGCCGCGCCAGAAGCCCGGAATGATATGCGGGTTGCGCATGGAATGCTCGATCAGGAGATTGGGGACCGAGTAGCCGAACGGCGCATCGCCCTTTGCGTTGAGGCCGGCAAAGGTCGCCGGATCCATGCCGTTGACGAGCGCGTCCGGCCGCAGGCTCGACAGGATCGACTGTCCGGAGATCCGCATGTGGAATGCCGTCAGATTGTTGTTGGCATCGAAACCGGCGGTCAGCTTGCACTGCGTGATCGGGTGGTAGCGGCCGTGCGTCATGTCCTCTTCGCGCGTCCACAACAGCTTGATTGGCGTGCCCGGCATCTGCTTGGCGATCAGAACGGCCTGCCGCACGTAGTCGGTCTGGCCGCGCCGGCCGAAGCCGCCGCCGAGCAGCAGCTTGTTGACGTCGCACTTGTCGGCCGGAAGTTCCGAGGCTTCCAGCGTCGCGGCGAACGCCGCCTCGCCATTCTGCGTGCCGCACCAGACCTCGCATTTGTCGGCCGTGTAGAGCGCGGTCGCGTTCATCGGCTCGAGCGTGGCGTGGTTCTGGTAGGGATAGTTGTAGGTGGCCTCGATCGTCTTCGCGGCGCCTGCGAGCGCAGCCTTGGTGTCACCGTTGGTGTTGCCGACATAGGCCGGGCCGCTGTCGAGGCCCTCGGCAAGCCATTTGGCGATCGAGGCGCTGGAGACCTTCTTGTTCTCGCCTTCGTCCCAGACGATCGGGAGTGCATCGAGCGCGCTCTTGGCGTGCCAGAAGGTGTCGGCCACGACCGCGACTGCGCTGTCGCCGACCTTCACGACTTTCTTGACGCCCTTCATACCGGCGATCTTGGCTTCGTCATAGCTCTTCAGCTTGCCGCCGGTGACCGGGCAATCCTTGATCGCGGCGTTGAGCATGCCCGGCAGCTTGACGTCAATGCCGTAGACGGTGGTGCCGGTGACCTTGTCCGGGGTGTCGAGCCGCTTCACGCCCTTGCCGACCAGCTTCCAGTCCTTGGGGTCCTTCAGCTTGACGTCGGCCGGCGGCGTCAGCTTGGCCGCGGCCTCGGCGACCTTGCCGTAAGTCGTGGTTTTGCCCGACGGGGTGTGGGTGATGACGCTGTTGGCGGCGGTGCATTCGGAGACCGGCACCTTCCAGTCATTGGCCGCGGCCTGGATCAGCATCATGCGCGCGGTGGCGCCGCCCTTGCGCACATAGTCGTGCGAGGTGCGGATGCCGCGGCTGCCGCCGGTCGAGAAATCACCCCAGACGCGCTTGCGGGCGACGTTCTGTCCGGGCGAGGGGAATTCGGTCGTGACCTTGGTCCAGTCGCATTCGAGCTCCTCGGCGACGAGCTGAGCGAGGCCGGTGAGTGAGCCCTGGCCCATCTCGGAGCGGGCGATGCGGATCACGACGGTGTCGTCGGGCTTGATCACGACCCAGGCATTGATCTCGGGCGAGCCGTCGGCCGCGCGG
Source organism: Bradyrhizobium sp. McL0616 (assembly GCF_049993385.1). NCBI lineage: Bacteria > Pseudomonadati > Pseudomonadota > Alphaproteobacteria > Hyphomicrobiales > Nitrobacteraceae > Bradyrhizobium > Bradyrhizobium sp. McL0616. The sequence continues at coordinate 6,508,478 of NZ_CP188255.1, read as the reverse complement.
ACCACGGCCGGGCCGCCAAAGGGGATATCGAGGCCGATGGCGAGGCCAGCGCCGAGGGCGGTGCTGCCGATGACGAAGGCACGGCGGTTCATCTTGGGGGAAACGTGCTTGTTCATGTTGGCGGCTCCTTATGCGCTTGCGATCGTGTGGATCGCTTCGCGCACCTGCTGGAAGGTGCCGCAGCGGCAGATATTGGTGATTGCCTCGTCGATGTCGGCGTCGGTCGGTTTCGGATTGTCGTTCAGGAGCGCCGCCACCGCCATGATCATGCCGCTTTGGCAATAACCGCATTGCGGGACGTCCTGGGCGATCCAGGCCTCCTGCACCTTGTGCAGCGTGCTGGCGGAGGCGAGCCCCTCGATCGTCGTGATTTTCTTGCCCTCGGCCTCACTGACCGTGACACCGCAGGAGCGGGTCGCGACGCCGTCCATGTGAACGGTGCAGGCGCCGCATTGTGCGATGCCGCAACCATATTTGGTGCCGGTCAGTCCGGCATTCTCGCGGATCGCCCAGAGCAGCGGCGTATCCGGCTCGACGTCGAGCGTGAAGGTTTTTCCGTTGATTGTTAGGTTTGCCATCGCAAGTCCCCTGATTGGTCCAATCCACCGAATGGACTCAAGGGGGAACAATGTCCGGCAAATTGGAACTGTTCAAATCAATAGTCTGAGGGTGGCTGCCGAAGATTCTGGCCGCCGCGGGAAGATTATGGATCGAGTGGTGTTGCGCGACGTTGAGAAGGTCACGCCGACGCCCAGATCGCGCCATCTCCCTGAACGCCAGGGACATTGCCTGGGACGACGTCGGCGCCTCTGGGGTGAGCGACAGTATGTCTCTTTTGCCGGGGTGCAAGTTGATGACGCTTTGCTACACTGGGGCAACACAAAAGGAGTTCCATGAAGCTGCCGAGCCCCTGCAACGTGCTGATGCTCTATCCGCTGTTCACCGCGGAGTCCTTCTGGAGTTTTGGCGAGTCCTGCAAGCTGATGGGCGTGCGCCGCCCCGCGGCTCCGCTCGGCCTGATTACCGTCGCTGCGATGTTGCCGGAGAGCTGGACCGTCCGGTTGGTCGACTGCAACACGCAAGCTTTTGGCGATGAGGATCTCGCCTGGGCCGATGTCGTCTTCACCGGCGGAATGCTCCCGCAACAGGCCGACACTTTACGCCTGATCGAGGAGTGCCGTGCTGCGGGCAAGCCTGTGGTGGTCGGCGGTCCCGATCCGACGTCGAGCCCGCACGTTTACGCCAGCGCGGACTTTCGGGTGCTCGGCGAAGCCGAGAGTGTCCTCGACGAATTCATTGCGGCCTGGGACAGCGGCGCGCGCTCCGGCGTCTTCACCGCACCGAAATTCCAGGCCGACGTGACCAGGACGCCGGTGCCGCGTTTCGACCTGCTCAAATTCGAGGACTACCTCTATCTCGGTGTGCAGTATTCCCGCGGCTGTCCGTTCACCTGCGAGTTCTGCGACATCATCGAGCTCTATGGCCGCGTTCCGCGCACCAAGACGAATGCGCAGATGCTGGTCGAGCTCGATAGGCTCTACGCAATGGGCTACCGCGGCCATCTCGACTTCGTCGACGACAATTTCATCGGCAACAAAAAGTCGCTACGGCTGTTCCTGCCCCAGCTCGCCGAATGGCAGCGCGCGCACGGTTATCCCTTCGAACTCTCGACCGAAGCTTCGGTCAATCTGGCCGACGATTCCGAACTCTTGGAGCTGATGGGCGCAGCCAATTTTTTCGCTATCTTCGTCGGTATCGAAAGTCCTGATCCCGCGACCCTGGTCGCGATGCGGAAGAAGCAGAACACGCGGCGCAACATTGCCGAGAGCATCCACAAGATCTATGCCGCCGGCATGCTCGTCACTGCCGGCTTCATCGTGGGCTTCGATAGCGAGAAGCTCTCGATGGCGGATGCCATGGTCGATTTCATCGAGGAGGCCGCCATCCCGGTCGCCATGGTTGGTCTGCTCTATGCCTTGCCGAACACGCAGCTGACGCGACGCCTGGCCAAGGAAGGCCGGCTGCATCCGGACCATGATCTGGCGTCGGCGACGGGCGGCGACCAGTGCACCGGCGGGATCAATTTCGATCCGGTGCGGCCGCTGCGCGACATCCTGACCGACTACAAGACCGTGCTGGAGCGCGTTTACAGCCCCGCGGCATATGCAAGCCGTGTCGACAAGTTGATGACGCTGCTCGACCGTTCCAGGCAGCGCCATGAGCTGGCAGAGGGCGACATCCGCGCCGGGGTCGGCGCAATGGAAACCGTGCACCGCGTCGTCACCGCCATTCCGGAGGCGCGTGGTCCGCTCTGGCAAACTTTTCTAAACTGCGCCAAGCGCGACACGTCATCGGCACGCATCGCCGTGCAGATGATCGCGGCCTATGCGCATCTCGGACCGTTCTCGCGCAAGGTCATCGATGCCATCGATGCGCGGTTGGCCACGCTGGATGAGCAGCCGATCGTCCCTGCGGCGATCGCAGGCGCGGCGGCAGCCCAGCACTTGGTCTGATCGTCCTACTTCACCGTGAGCCGCAAGAAGCTCATCACGCTGCCGAGCGCGGCAAAGCCTGCGCCGAGCGCCAGTGCGACGGTGGCGCCGTTGTGACCGGCCATGGCGAAGCAGGCGGCGGCGAGGGCAGCACCGGTCGTCTGTCCGGTCAACCGCGCGGTGGCGACGATGCCCGAGGCGCTGCCGCTGCGGTGCGGCGGTGCGCTGCCCATCACCGCCTTCATGTTGGGCGCCTGGAAGAAGCCGAAGCCCATGCCGCAGATCGCCATGCGCCAGATGATGTCGGGGATGGAGGGATTCGCCGGGAGCAGGGCGAGCAGCGCCATGCCGATGCCGAGCAGCACGAGCCCGATGCCGCCGAGCAGGCCGACGGCGTGGCGGTCGGACAGGCGGCCGGCGATCGGCGCCATGATGCCGACCACCAGCGGCCACGGCGTCATGAAGAAGCCGGTCTCGACCTGCGAGCGCCCGAGCACGTCCTCGAAATAGAACGGCAGCGAGACGAAGGCGAGGCCCTGCACGACGAACGAGCAAACCGCGGTCGCCGCCGACAGCGCGAACATCGGCCGGGCGAACAGGTCGATCGGCAGCATCGGCGCCGGATGATCGGCATGACGGCGCATCAGGATGAAGCCGAGCACGAGCGCGGTGACCAGTTCGACGGCGACGATTGCAGGCGACAGATTGTGCGCGGCGCTGCCGATCCCAGTGATGAACAGGCCGAGGCAGGCGGAGGCCAGCGCCGCGCCGAGGAAGTCAAAGCTGTGCTTCGCCCGCGGCGTCTTCGGCAGCATTGCAAAGCCGATGCCGATGGCGACGAGGCCAAAGGGGATGTTGACCGCGAACAGCCACGGCCACGGGCCCACTGCTAAAATGGCGGAGGCAATCGACGGTCCGAGCGTGAAGGCGGTCGCGACCACCATCGCGTTGTGGCCGAAGCCGCGGCCCTGCATCCGGCCGGGATAGACGAAGCGCACCAGCGCCGTGTTGACGCTCATGATGCCGCTTGCGCCCAGGCCTTGCAGCGTGCGCGCCACCAGCAGGCTGTCCAGCGACCACGCCACCGCGCAGAGCAGCGAGGCGATCGTGAACAGCACGAGGCCGCCGAGATAGATGCGCTGGTGCCCGACGATCTCGCCGAGCGCACCGAGCGGCAGCAGCGTCGCCACCAGCGCGATCTGATAGACATTGACCACCCAGACCGACTGCTCCGGGCTGACATGCAGATCAGCGGCAATGGCGGGCAGCGCGATGTTGGCGATCGCGGTGTCGAGCGAGGCCATCGCCAGCGCGGTGAAGATCGCGGCAATCGCCCAGCGGCGTTGATCGGCCGGCAGGCCATCGGCAGCGGGTTTATCGGGCTGGTGCGCAGCGGCAGGTAACGTGATTGTCATTGCCTTGCGCGCTCTCCGATGGCCTGGCTGAAATGGTCTTTCGGCATGTACTACGGCCGGGGCTGCTTCCACAGGCATATGCTTGCATGCTGTGTATGCGCGAAGGTCAGGCGCTGAGCCTGCGTCCCGGCGTATGATCGCGCGAGCTGCTGCAATTTCAGGGGATCGCCATGCAACTCGTCGTTTTGCCCGGGGACGGCATCGGGCCGGAGATCACGACCGCGACGTCGGGCGTGCTGCGCGCGGCCTCCGAGCGCTTCCAGCTCAATCTGCGGCTGGAGGAGCACGCGGTCGGGCATGCCAGCCTGAAGCAGTTCGGCACGACGGTGCGCCCCGAGCTGCTCGATATTGTCCGCGCCGCCGATGGCCTGATCCTGGGGCCGACCGCGACCTTCGACTTCAAGGACGAGGCGCATGGCGAGCTCAATCCGTCGCGTCACTTCCGCAAGAGCCTCGACCTCTTTGCGAATATCAGGCCCGCGCGCACCTATTCTGGCCGTCCAGGCCGGCTCGGTGATTTCGACCTCGTCGTCGTGCGCGAGAACACCGAAGGGTTTTATGCCGACCGCAACATGGAGCAGGGCAATGGCGAGCTGCTGGTCACGCCTGACGTCGTGATCTCGCTGCGCCGGATCACGCGTCTGTGCTGCGAGCGCATCGCGCATGCCGCCTGTCGCCTAGCGATGAAGCGGCGCAAGCATCTCACCATCGTGCATAAGGCCAATGTGCTGAAGATCGGCGACGGCATGTTTCTGGACATCTGCCGCGAGGCGGCGAAGGGCTATCCGGGCCTGGCGGTCGATGACATCCTGGTCGACGCGATGATGGCGCACGTCGTGCGCAACCCCGATCGCTTCGACGTCATTGTCGCCACCAACATGTTCGGCGACATTCTCTCCGATCTCACTGCCGAACTGTCAGGCAGCCTCGGCCTCGGCGGCTCGCTCAATGTCGGTGACCGCTACGCCATGGCGCAGGCCGCGCACGGCTCGGCGCCTGATATCGCGGGACAGGACGTGGCCAATCCGGTCTCGCTGATCCTGTCGACGGCCTTGCTGCTCGGCTGGCACGGCGAGAAGAGCGGTGCGGTCCGCTACGAGGAAGCCGCGCGTGCGATCGAGGCGGCGGTGGCGAAGGCGATCGGAGGGGGCAGGGCGACGCGCGACGTCGGCGGCAAGCTCGGCACGATCGCGGCTGGGGCTGCGATCGCGGAGATATTGCAGGCGGAGTGAGTTGCTGCGCGTGTTTCCGCTTTTTCTCCGGGACTCAAAACAAAAAGGCCGAAAACAACCCCATGCACAGTAGAAGGTCCCTTGATCGGTAAGGGATTTTTCGATCTGCGCAGCGACGACATTCTCGGGCCGCGACGACGTTGACTCGTCGGGCAAAACACCGGCACGATGCTATCGTGCGGGACGTGTCGCGCTTGGAGGCCGGTCGGAAGAAATACGGCATGGCAGCGCGCAGATCGTTGGACCAGAATTTAGATTTCGGTCAGCCTCGGAGAACGAGGAATGTCTTCAACAGATTCGGTTTTGCAGTTGCCCGAGCCTCCGGTCGCCATGTTCAGTGCCCCGGGGCATCGGGATACGATCTGGTCCGATGTGAAAGGCAGTGTTGACCACTCGAGAATGATAAAATGGACCGGTGGCGTTGCTGCAACTCACGAGATCGGCAAGGTCTCCGGCGCCGCCGAAGTCAGGACGCGCTCGCTCGAGCTGCACTTCTCGTGGAACTCTGGCGTAGCGGAGGCGGAGGCGGAATCAGGCAAACGGGTCTGGGCCTACAAGAACCGGCCTCGCTACGGCCTCGTTTTGCCGCCAGGCGCGAACGTCGAATTCAGAATCAAGGAAAAGTCGAACTACCGCTTTCTCGCGATGGAGTTCGATCCCGGATACCTCCTGAGAGCCGCGGAGCTCCAGCATCTCAGTTCAGTCGAATTCGTCGAAACGTGGGAGCACGATCACCCGCTGACCTGGTATCTGGCCGAGGCCATCTTCGAAGAGTGCGAGAGCGCTGTCCGACAGGGGCTGCTCTATTCCGAGACAGCGGCGACGCTTCTGGCGCTACATGTCGCGCGCAGCCTCTCGAACCAGATGCGCCCGACAAATCTCCTGCGCCGCGGTGGGCTTCCGCCGGTCATTCTCGGTCGTGCGTGCGACTACATGAACAGTCACCTGGGCGACGATATCTCGCTCTCGGAACTTGCGAGTGTGTGCGGCCTTTCGGCAGGGCATTTTGCATTCGCGTTCAAGCAGTCCACGGGAATTTCCCCTCATGGCTGGTTGCGCCGCCAGCGGATAGACACGGCCAAGGCGCTGCTCCGCAGTCCCCAACTGAGCCTCTCATACATCGCAGGGAGCGTTGGTTTCGGCAACCAAAGTGCTTTTGGAGTGGCGTTTCGGAAGGAGATGGGGATGACGCCAACCGCATGGCGACGGCTTCATTGGTCGTGATCGAACCAGCTGGCCCGGGATCGATTCGTTTTTCTTTGTCGTAGTTTGTTGTTGCTGTCTGCGCCGTCCGGCGGCGCGACGCGTCTTTGGACAAGGGTGGCAGGCCCGATCAATTTTCGTCCAAAATGAAGGCGTTTCTTTTCGGGGCAATATGAAATGCCGGCGCCGGTCAACGGACACTTTCACAACGAAGGCCGGGATGCATATGTCACCTGAGCGGCAAGTGGCACTTGGATTTCCTTCAACTGATCGGTGATCTCGAAGCGCGGTCCTTGATGTCACGAATGTGTGGAGCAGGCGATGCAGCAGTTCGCGCGTTTACATACGGATAAGGGCGCCGTTCCCGTGATCCTGAAAGGGACGGAGCACCTTGACCTGCGTCCGATCGTGTCCGACATCAGTGCGGACAGCATCGCCGGCGGCGCGTTGATCGATGTCGATACGTCGCGCCTTTCCCCGATCGGCGGCGATTTCACCTACCTCGCGCCCATCGACGGCGTTCGTCAGATTGCAGCAACGGGCTTCAACTATAAAAAGCACATTGAAGAATTCAAGATGAAGCCGCCCACGGAGCCAGAGGTGTTCCTGAAGGCGATGACCTCCCTGACCGGACCGTTCGACCCGATCTCTCGAGGCGGTGATGACGGGGTGAAGCTGGATTGGGAAACGGAACTTGCAATCGTCCTCGGTCGCGAGACCACGAACATTTCCGCAGCCGAAGCGGCGGACCATATCTTCGGTTATGTCTGCATCAACGATATTTCCGACCGTGCGACGCAAGTCGACAAGGAGGGCCAGCAACATTTGGTCCGCGCCAAGTCGCGGCCGACCTACAGTCCCATCGGCCCGTATCTCACGACCGGCATAGATGCCATGAAGCTCGATGTCTGGACCAAACTGAATGGCCGATTTGAACAGCAAGGCAACACAAGTGACATGCTGTTCGGCGTCCACGAAATGGTGGCTTATTTCTCATCGCATATGACATTGCTTCCCGGCGACGTCATCGCGACGGGTACGCCGCCCGGAGTCGGTTTCGGCAAAAACCGATTCATGGCGATCGGGGACGTGCTGGAATGCGGCATCACTGGCCTCGGCGCGCAGCGACACGATATTCGGAGCTGAGAGCTTCTCCTGGATAGCCGGTGTTCTGGCGGGGAAGCAAGTGCCGTCAATGGCGACGACGGTTGGTCGTCATGGACCTGGTCGCCTCGCAACAAGAATGTTGCTGATACACTGCAAGACGATTTCGTCTCTTTGATTGCGCAAGCGGATCTGGTTGCGCACGATGCCCCGCTCGGAGTTCGACTTCGACTCCCGCTTCTCCAGGACAATCGTTTCGAGATTGAGCTCATCTCCGGGGCGTATCGGGTTTGGTAGGCGTAGCTCATCGAAACCCATTGCGGTGAGGACATGGAATCGTGGCTGGAGCTTCGGCGTAAGCGAGATGAACACTGCGAAAGTGTGGGCGCCCGATGCTGTTATTCCTCCAAAAATGGAAAGTGCCGCAGCCGCCTCGTCGATGTGGCGAGGTACCGGGTCGTATTGTTTGGCGAACTGAATAATCTCTTCCTTTGAGACCAGACACGGACCAGCCTTGCAGGTGGTCCCGATTTCCGCGTCTTCAAAATACAACTGGGCCATGGGCTATCCTTTTGCAAGATGGAAGAAGCCAGATCGATGCCAAGAGGTGGCTGACCGGGGTCCATTATAGTCTTGGTGGCGTCGGATGTCAGAGCTCGTAGGGTGGGTTTCGCTGCGCTCTACCCATCCTGCGGGCTAAGCCTGCAGCCGGGGCACGAGACGTGCCGCATTCTCGTGGCCAATCGCATCGAGATCCGTTGTCGAGAGGCCAAGCTTCTGCAACTGCGCGAACTGGTCAGAGCCGAAATACGGATAGTCGGTGCCGTAGGTGATCTGGGAGGCGGGTACGAGCTTGAGCAGCGCGGCCATGGACGGCGCGAAAGTCGCATTCGCGGTGTCGTAGTGAAGCCGGCGTAGCTCGCCTTCGATCCCCTCCGGCGCAAACTCCTTCAGGTCGGGCCGCGCCCCATAGAACGAATTGATCCGCCCGGCCATCATCGGTATCGTGCCGCCGGCGTGCGAGAACAGCCATTTGATGTCGCGGTGGTGGGCAAATGAGCCGCTGAGCAGCAGGCTCGTGACCGCACGTGTGGTGTCGTGCGGCACTTCGATCACCGCCGGAAACGTGCCGACGCTGAGCGCACTACAGCAACTCGCGACCAGCGGATGCACGTAAACGACCGCCTTGCGACGGTTGAGCTCTTCGAGCACCGGCCTGTAGGCGGCATGGCCGAGCCATTTGTCGCCGTAGCTGCTTTGCAGCCCGATCCCGTCCGCCTTCAGCACGTCGAACGCATAGTCGATCTCCTTGAGCGTCGCATCGATATCCAGCATCGACAAGGTCGCGAACAGGCCGAAACGGCCCGGATGGTCGCGCATCATGTCCGCTGCATATTCGTTGCAGACGCGCGCAAGCCGGCCAGCTTCCGCCGGCCCGAGGTCGAACCACGCGCCTGGCGTGGAGGCGACCGACAGGATTCCGGTACGTATGCCGTTGCGGTCCATGTCCTCGACGAGCTTCTCGCGGGTCCAGGCAACCTGACCGGGAAAGTGCGGCTGCTTGTGTGCGTCCTCGTAGCCGAGCCAGAGCTTTTGATATTCGGGCGGATAGAAATGAAGGTGGGTATCGATCAGCGCCGGCTTGGTCTGTCCGTGCACCGCAACGGTCGGGATGGCCGAGGCGAGGCCAAGTGCACCGACTCCCGCGAGAAAGCCGCGCCGCGACCAGGACGGGTCGCAACAGGTAGAGCAGGCGTGACGCCCTGGCGATTTCCGATCCCAAACGTTCATGGTGCGCGTCTCCTGTGATGAATCGGCAAGGGCAGGGCCTGTGGTGCTTCCATAAGCAATGGGTTTCGTTCATCTGCAGTCCGCGGTGTAGCTGCAGCATGGCTCGTGATTGTTGGAGATTGGAATGCGCCGATTTTTCGTCGTTGAACGATGTCTCTCGTCACGCCACCCCATCACAGCTGCAACTTTATGTGAACGCGGCCCCGGCGTTGGCCCCGCGAGCGATGTTCGCAAATGTCGCCTTCAGGCCCTCGGCCAACTCGACCAGACGAGCCATGCGGTCCGCTCCCAACAGCAGCGCGAAAACGGCAAGCTGTCGCAGGCTGATCGGCATCAGGAATCTTTGACGGCGAAAAGCCGCCACCGGCCGGGGACGCCCTTGAGGATATGCGAACCTCGATCCGAACATTCCACTTTCGATCCGGCGATCAGGTCCTTCACGGTGCTCGAGAGAAGAATCTCCCCCGGCTCGGCGCGAGCGGCTACGCGGGCACCGATGTGTACAGCGATACCTGCCAGGTCGTCGCCTTCAATTACGCACTCACCAGTGTGAATACCGCAGCGGATCGCCAATCCCAAAGTGGCAACTACGTCCCTGACTGCGCGGGCGCATTCAATCGCGCGCGCTGGTCCGGCAAAGGTTGCAAAAACACCATCCCCCGCGGTGTTCACGACCCGGCCGCCGAGACGGGCGACCTCCTTGCCAACGTGCTGCTGATAGTTGTTGACCAAGTCGCGCCAACGCGAGTCTCCGATCGCCGTCGCACGCTGGGTCGACTGGACAATGTCGATGAAGAGGACGGTCGCAAGAACGCGGTCCGCCTCCAGTATGGGAGGTTTGCCCGTCAGAAACTCCTGGATCTCCGCCAGCAGCGGATCGGTGTTGCCGATCCAGAGAATGTGATCATCGCCGGGAAACTCGACGAACTTTGCGTCCGGGATCTGCCCGGCCATGTAGCGAGCACCTTGGGAGGACACCAATCGATCGCCACTCCTGTGAAGAATCAAGGTTGGCACCCTGATCGTCGGAAGGATGGCGCGGATGTCGACCTCGACATTCATCCGATAGAGTGTGACGCCGGCGCCAGGGCTGGCGGACACCCGCATGTAGTGCGCCCACCACTGACGCACCCGCTCGTCATCAGCGGAACTGGGGGCGAGGATCTTAAGGCCGATCGGCGTTCCCCAATGCCTTTCGTAAGCAATGAAAGCTGCTTCGTGCTGCTCGCGTGTGGGCGCCCACGGATAGTCGTCGGCGCGAATATACTTTGCGTAAGCGCCATACATGATCAGCGCGGCGGTTCGTGCGGGATAGGTCGCGGCAAATAACGTCGAAAGCGGCCCGCCCTCCGAGACGCCGAAGATGACGGCGCGACTTGAACCTACGGCATCCATGACCGTGCGGATATCGTCCATCCGCTGTTCGAGGGTCGGCAAAGCGCTCTCCGCAACGCGGTCCGACAGACCCGTGCCGCGCTTGTCAAAAACGATCAGGCGACTGAAGGAGGCCAGGCGATTGAGAAACCGAGCCAATGCTGGATCTTCCCACTGATACTCAAGATGGGAAATCCAGCCATGAATAAGCACCAGGTCGACGGGCCCTTCACCAACGACTTGATATGCGATGTGGACGTCGCCGCTTTTGGCGTAGTGGGTTGTAGGGACCATGGCCTGGGACCCCTAGCCGCAATCATTCGCGCCCATGGTAACACATTGCACAAGTCCGTGGCGGAGGATCAATGTGTCAACACGGCTTTCCTGAGCCAATGCCCACGATTCCATTTGCGTCGCCTTTTGGCCCCGCAAGATAGTGGACACCACCGAAACGCCTTGAGCCGCACGCTCAGTTTGCCGAGACAAGCTTTAGTCCGATCACGCCTGCCACAATCAAAACAATGCAAAGCAACCGCGCCGGCGACGCGGAGTCGCCCAGCACTGCGATACCCAGAATGGCAGTCCCCGCGGCGCCGATGCCGGTCCAGACCGCGTACCCCGTTCCTACAGGAAGCGTGCGGAGCGCCAGCGAGAGAAGAAAGACGCTCGACAAGCCGGTGCCGACCGTAAATAGCGCGGGTATCAGCCGCGTGAAACCCGCGGACCACTTCATACCGAAGGCGAAGCCGATCTCGAGAAAGCCGGCGGAGGCCAATATCATCCATTCCATGTGGGTCAATCCATTCGCTGGCCGCCGGACACTTCGGCCGGGCAGCGCTCGTGAGGGGCAGGATGCGCATGGACGAATGTCCATGCGCGACACGGTTGCTGACGGGTGCCTCAAGCCTTGCCGGCGGCGGTGGGAATCGAGCGGAACGAAATTCCAAATCGATTGAACGCGTTCATCAAACCGATGGCATAGGTGAGGTCAGCAAGCTCCTTGTCGCTGAATTCGCTCGCCGCGGCCTCGTAGTCGGCATCGGGAACGCCGGTTTCGGCCACCCGCGTCACGGTTTCTGCCCAGGCCAGCGCAGAGCGTTCGCGCGCATTGAAGACTTCCCCCGCGTCGCGCCACACAGGCACCAGCACCAGCTTGTCAACGGCGATGCCGGACTTGAGCAGGTCGCGGGAGTGCATGTCGATGCAGTAGGCACAGCCGTTGATCTGCGAAACCCGCAGATACACGAGATCGACCAGTTGCTTCGAAAGGCCGCTCTTTTGAAGGTAGACGTAGACGCCTCCGAAAGCCTTGAAGCCTTCCGGTGATGCCTTGGCGTAATCAATTCGCTTGTTCATGACTGAATCCTCATCTGGTTGAAGGATTCCATCGTCTCGCATCTTGGCCTATTCAAGAAGGTCCATGATCGGCATTCGGTGCTGGGCCATGATTCTCGGGCTCCGGCGATGCCCTCTCAAGCTGCCGTCACATCAGTCTCAAAATACGCCGTCCGAAATTTTCGGCGGTGCGCCGGGAATCAACATTTGTGAAATTTAAAAGAAGGGCGGACGCTCCATCAGTGCGACTCGTCCAATCCGTGAGTGCCTCCGCGTAAAGATTTTGTTCCCGCATGCTTGCGACGAGCCGGCGGTCTGAACGGTTGCCTCGAAGACGCAAGATCAGGTGCATGCCCCCCGGCTGTAAATCTATTCGTACATATTTTCCCAGCACGCTTTCCAGGCCCGCCGCGGTCGCCTCTCGGCGCTCGGCATAGAGCTTCCGCATCCGCTGGATATGGCGCGCAAAATGTCCTTCGGCGATGAATGCGGTGACGATGGTCTGCGTAAGCCCGGGACAGCCCGGCGAAAGGCTTTCGGTGACCTGCTCAAACCGCTCGACCTGCGCTTCCGGCACCACGAGATAGGCAAGCCGCATTCCCGGAAAGAGCACCTTGCTGAACGTACCGGCATAGAGCACCCGCCCGTCACGATCGAGGCTCTTTAACGCAGGGAGTGGGCGGCTGATGTAGCGATATTCGCCATCGTAATCGTCTTCGATGATCCATGTCTTGTTTCGCGCGGCCCAGTCCAACAGGGCCAGACGCCGCGGCAACGACAAGGACATGCAGAGCGGGCTCTGATGCGCAGGCGTGACCACTGCTGCACGCGCCCGGGGTGCGAGTTTGGCGGCGTCGGAAACAACCATGCCTTCCCCGTCGACCGGGACCGAGACGCCGTCGATATGCATATACTCGAATATTTCTCGCGTGGGCGGATATCCGGGGTCTTCAAGCCAGACGCGATCACCCGACTTCAGCAGGGCATGACCGATCAGCTCCACGGTTTGGCGATATCCCGAGGTAACGAACACCTGGGACGGGGAGCAGTTGATCCCACGCGACACCTGGAGATATCTCGCGATTTCAGCACGCAGCGAAGGCAAGCCGTACACGGGAGGATGGATCATGTCGGAAGGCTGCATGGCTCGCGCAGTGCGCGCGCCAAGACGCGCCCAAATCTTGCGGGGAAACGCATCCAGGGCAGGCAAGCCCATCTGGAATGGCAGGATGGAGTCCGGACGAAAACTGACTGCGTCCATCCGGGGATCCGGCAGCGGCGTCGGGTCGGCAATGGACATTCGCGGCGTGAGGTTCGGGCTTACAATCGTCCCGGCCTGCCCGTGCGCCTCGATATACCCCTCGGCGGCCAGCAAGGAATAAGCCGTTTCGATGGTTCCTCTTGCCAGCCCCAATTCCTTGGTCAGCGCCCTTGCCGAGGGAATGCGGTCACCAGGCTTCAACATTCCACTGGCGATAGCGTCGCGAACCCGATCGTAGATCTGCCGGTAGAACGGTGCGGCTGCCGTTGGATCAAGCGGCGGGATTTTTTCCGGCTTCACGGCAGGCATGGCCCGATCCGATCTTTCGATGAAGAAAACCCACTATGCCATAACAGTTCGGACCGGTCTCCACTTCTCGCGGGCTGCAATGGTCGAGCTTGCGCGCGGCAAATCATGGACCAGTCACAAAGCTCATTCATGGTCCTTTGATGCAGGCCGCGATTGCTTATCGTTGATGATCAGAGTTCAGACGGCAGCGATTGGAAAGCGGATGATGAAAATACTACATTTGATTTGCAGCCCCCGCGGTCAGGCCTCGGAAAGTTACAGGCTATCCCAGAAAATCCTCGGCTACTTGCTGGATAGAGAGCCCACGGCAACGGTCATCGTTCGACCGATCGGCGGCGCCGTCGCCAACCTCGACGAAAGTTACGCAACTGCTCTCGGTGGGACGGAGCGATCGTTCGCGGAACTGTTGGCCGAAGGTTCGATGTCCCGGTCGGAAGATCTGATCCAGGAGCTGGAGAGCGCGGATTTCGTGGTCATCGCAACTCCAATGCATAACTTCACCGTACCCGTCGCTCTCAAGGCCTGGATAGACCACGTCGTTCGAGTCCGTCGAACGTTCAGCGTGACTGCCCAGGGAAAGCTAGGCGCGTTGCGCGACCGTCCGGTTTTTGTCGCGGTGTCCTCGGGCGGAAGATTTTCCGGCGAGCGCACGCATCAGCCTGATTTTCTCACGCCGTATCTAAAAGCCATCCTCGGTACCATCGGGCTGCATGATCTGACGTTTTTCTCCGTTGAAGGATCGGCCCTTGGTCCGGATGCAGTGGCCGCAGCGCGGACCAAGGCGGATCAGGACATGCAGGAGTTCTTTCTCGATTTCGCGCGCAATTCAGCAGTAGCGTTCGAAGAAGCTGTATGAGCGGCGAACGGCCCCGTCGATCATGCGTATTCGTGGACAACAGCACGACTCAAAGCCGCTGTCGTACAGATCAACCCGTGCTCGACAGCCGGGAAGGAACCGAGAAAAAAAGGTAGTCAGAAGATCGCGGAGCTCGCCGAACTGGGGGGCCGCTTTCGCCAGACCCGTAGCTCAGCCATGACCTTTATGGCCGCGCCGAGGACCAGTGCGCAAAGGGCCGCCTTCGACACCGTCTCCATCGCCCCCTCGACCAGCATGGCGTGGACCACACTCCCTGCGATGATGACCACCGCGAGGGACGTATGAGCGATGCGCCACGTTCGCGGTCGCAATCGCCGGCGGAATGCAGCCAAGAGTGCGACGGCGAGAATTGCCCACATGGCGACCACACCAAAGGGGGAAAACGGCGTCGGCGATGAGAAGAGAAGGGCGTCAATCATGTCCGGCGGACTGGTGATCCAGAGGCCGGCGACGTGGATCACTACCGCCACGACCAGCGTGCCGCCAATCCAGCGATGGGCACGCCGTCCCATACGGCCCGACAGTCCCGGCAAGTAACCGCCAATCAGCAGGGGCTGCAACAGCATGATGCCGAGTGCGATAATCCCTGCGAATCCGGCCAGGATGTAGACCGGGCCGCGCCATGCGAGCAGCGGGCTTGCCGCTGCAGCGGCGATCGGCACGCAAATGACGGCTGCAAGGGCGGCCCAGATCAGGGTTGCCCGGGCCAATCTCATCCCTTTGATCCCGCCTTTGATCCCGACCCGGTCACGCCGGCTGAAGGACGAAGTGCGCCTCCAGGCTGGTTTCCCTTGCGCTCCGCATCACCGGCCGCAGAAAGACGGTTTTGAATTCATCACTGTCATAGGCGAGGTGACCATGCGGTTGGCCGAAGATGGGAATGATCTGCGGCATCTCGAGACGGAACGCCCCGTCCTTGTCGGTGAGCGTGGCGCCATGGCTCTGCGGCTCGTGCTCCTGCCCTTCGGTGGTGTGCGCCCAGATCTGGATGCGCTGGCCGGCAAGCGGAGCCCCGTCGCCTGCGCGGCGCACAGTGCCACTCATCCAGAAGCCGCCCTTGCCGATCCGATCCACGATCGGCGCGCCCTTGCGGTAGTTGTTCGACCCGCCCGACATCGAATCCGTCGGTGCGAGGCCTTCCGCGCGGGCGGGCAACAGCAGCCCGGAAACCCCGGTTGCCAAAACCCCGGTTGTCACGACGGCGCCGCCAGCGGCGAGGAGGTTGCGGCGGTTGAGTACCAAGGTGGTCATGTCAGTTCCTCCCGTCGACCGAGCAGTTGCTCCCTCAAGGATATAACAATAAGCGCAAGACGCCCAGCCAAGGCGATGAGCGCGATGGGTCGCAATAACAGGGTTGTGAACGGGTGGAGTGGGCGTTCAACCAGCGTCGTAGGGTCACGCTTCACGTTTGACTGTCGATGGGTTTCTCTGCGCTCTGCCCATCCTGCGGGCTGATTGAGTGCCGTAAATTAGCCGCCGCCAAGCCTGGATGGATCATTGTAGGCCGGAGGATCGTCGTGGTCGGTCCGAAAACCTCCCTGAACGGAATCGTCGCGATAGATCCGCACACCGCCCGGAGTGATGTAGCTCGGAGTGACAGTCTGGCTGGAACGAGTGATGGCTTGTCGCGACGTGTGATGCCCCCTTGGGGCAGCGTTCGCAGACGCACACAACGTGATCACAAGGCATAATCCCAAGACAAAGCGCATTGCATTTTCTCCAAGCGGCTAGCCCTGTTCATATGTGGTGCGTGCGTCGCTCCGTGGTAACCGATAACGGCCTCAAGATTGGCCACTATCGCAAGCCTTGTTTCGACAATAGGAGCGCCCGTTGAGCGCCGCAATTGTACCATTGCTTCTGACGTTGCCGTTTGCGGCATCCGCTGAGACGCCTCAAGGGGAGCAATCATCCGTCTCCCGCCTCAGAACATGTGTTCGGTCGCACGCGCGTGATGCGCAAGCGGCCGGAGTTCGAACGCCTGATGACGCTGCAAGCTACTTCGTCAAGGTGTGCTTGCCCTTGTTTGGGATGTTCCTGGAATCAAACAACACCGCGAAAGAAGAAGCGCTACCTCCGGGAATCTATCGCAACGTGATTAGACAGGAGTGGAGCGGCTTCGTTGATCAGGGAGACAGTCGATAGAGATCATGACCGGGTGATTTATCAAAATGCACGACCCGTTCAATGGCGGGCCATTGTCGGCTGCTACCACTTCGCATAAATCATTCAAGATCGAGGGGCAATTTGGCTGCGTGATGGATGGCGGCCCCTATTGTTCTCTCACGCCGGTGGTTTGAGGATCGGATAGAATGCAGGCGGCCGCGAGCCAGCTGATCAGCAGAGAGACCAGATGGCAGACCCCACCTCCCAGGCCCATCAAGCCGGGTGATCGCGTCGCACGAATTGGTTTGGCGCGGTGGGGGCAGGAAGTAACGGATGCTCCATTCGAGATGAGCGCCGACGAAGCCTCCGACGCGCATTTCATCACGTATTCGCTCAAGCAAGCGGACGTTCGATTCTCGATCGGCCATCGCGCTGTCACCAACGGCGTCGTCAAGACGGGCCGTGTGCTGTTGCAAGGTCCGACTTCAGTGCGGCGTCAATCGATCTACCACGAGTCGTTCGAGTTCTTCAGAGTGTACTTCTCGCAGGATATCCTCAACGAATGTTTCGAAACGATTTTTAGAAGATCGCCCATTTCGACCCTGGCTCTCTTCGATGCGCACTTTGTCGAAGATCGAATTCTGGATAATCTGACGCAGGTGCTGGCCAGTGTCGATGAAGACGGCGGGTTTCTGGGCCCGTGTTTTGTTGACAGCGTGGGTCTCGCCTTAACAAGCCACCTTCTTCGCCTCTACTCGCCCCGGACACCTCGTATCAATCCAAGGGTAAGCCCCTTGCCGACATGGAAGCTCCGACGGGTCCGGGATTTTATAGAAGAGAATCTATTTCACCCAATCTATCTCGCCGAGCTGAGTGAAATCGCGGGACTGAGCCGCATGCATTTCGCGGCTCAATTTCGTGCCGCGACGGGTCAAGCTCCGTATGCCTACGTCCTGCATCGAAAGATCGAGCGAGCCCAGACCCTCCTGAACGATCTGACCATTTCCGTAGCCGATGTCGCTTGGGCGGTCGGCTTCAAGAACAAAGCGCATTTCGCCAACGCATTTAGAAAGGTGGTCGGTGAGCCGCCGTCACGGTGGCGAAGGAATAATCGCTTGTAGGCCCGAGTCGGAAATTTCGGTGCCCCGGTGCTAAGATTGCAAGCTTCGCCAGCGGCCAGGTGTCATACCCACAGTCTTGCTGAAAACCCTGGCAAAGTGGTTCTGATTGCAGAATCCAAGATCCAGGGCGACGCCGACAATCGTTGAATCGGAATTTTTCAGGAGTGCCTTGGCCCGTTCAATCCGCCGCTGCAGTATATACGCATGAGGCGGTTGACCAGTCGCCTGCTTAAATTGCCTCACGAATTGAACTCTGCTCAGACCCGCCACTTCGCTCAGCTCCAGCAAGCAAAGCGCTTGCGCGAGATTGTCCTCGATATAGCTTACGACGCGGGTTATTTGAGGGCGTGCAAGTTTACCATTTGCTAAAGCTTCCTCTGCGCCACAGGCGAGTTCAACCAGGCGCAATCCAACGGCCAGACCAAGCGAATCTGCAAAACAAGGGCCCGCAATCGGGTCGTAGCCGTCAAGCGCCTTGAAGGTCTGACCCAATTGCCGCAGGCGCAAATCCGTGACCGGAAGAACTCCGAACATCGAAATAGTGTCCGAAGGGCCGCCGCCAAAGGCTTCAGCGTAACATTCCGCGATCAGCGTTTGCGGCAGGAAAACCCGCAGGAAATCACAGCCTCCCTCGACGGTTGCCCTCCAAACCCCTCGCTTCGGTCCGGTCAGCAACATCTCATCCCGGACGCCGCCCAGCCAAACGGACTTTCCACCGATGAAAAGCTCCTTTCTCGTTCTCCGAAGGGCGATCGAGAGGACGTGGCAATCATCGTCTGTATCCGATGCAACCTCAACTCGCTCCCGCCTCCGTACCCGCCATCGCGATATCGCGATCCGCAGGGGGCGACCGCTGATCAGCGTGAAGGTTGGCGGCGGAGATCGCCAATCCAGCTCCGGCTGAACGATGTTTTCAGCGCGTGAGCTCGTGGATGAGGTGAGGTTGTCCACATCCGGACCAGAGCGCCGACGCTCCATCTGATCGCTCCAACCATCCTGTTTCGATGCCAGGTCCTGTTTCGATGCCAAGTCGCCGAGGCCAAGCCAGTCGGCGCGGCGGCGAAATTCCAGCGATTTGCAAACTATGGAACTTTTGTAGGAGCGGCAATAGCTAGCACGCCTAGAGTGAAGCGCGCACTTGCAGCGACCGACGCGTGTCGTCGTGCGCGGCCGCAAGTGCCCACGCGCGATAGCGCAAGCGAGGACCAATCCGGATGAAGCTCATTCAAAGCATTGCCGCATTCACTCTTGGAGCAAGTATCATGACACACGCAGCTGTCGCCGCAGTGCCCGACGCGGCCACCGATCCGCGGATCGATCCCCAGGTTCGGGCGTTTCTCGCCAAGATCAACAAGGACAGCAGCCCCTTCTGGCAGCTGCCTCAGCCTAAGCCGCAGGAGATTCTCTCCGAACTCCAGTCCCAGACGACCGTCGACATGTCCGGCGTCACGACGACCGAACGGACGATCAGCCAGGATGGCCGTGCGGTGAAGCTGTACATCATGAAGCCCTTGCAGGTCAGCGGCAATCCGGGAGTACTGTTCTTCATCCATGGCGGCGTCTGGCTCGTCGGCAATTTCCAGAACCATCAGCGCCTGCTGCGCGATCTCGTCGTCGGCTCCGGACAGATCGGCGTGTTCGTCGAATACACGCCCTTGCCGCAAGCAAAATTTCCGACCCAGCTCGAGGAAAGCTATGCAGCCTTGAAGTGGGTCGCGGAGTACGCCCACGAGTTTGGTGCAGCCGGCACCCGTATCGCAATTGCCGGAAATTCGGTCGGCGGCAACATGACCGCTGCGCTCGCTCTGATGGCCAAGGACCGCAACGGACCCAAGATCAGCTACCAGGTACTGCTGATTCCGGCGACCGATGCCAGCGTAGATACGGAGTCCTACCACGCCTATGGGACCGATCGCTTCCTGACGCGTGCGTTCATGAAATACGGGTGGGATCTCTACGCACCCGACGCGAAGACCCGCGACAATCCCTATGTGTCGCCGCTCCGGGCCAGCACCAGCGAGCTGAAAGGTCTGCCGCCGGCACTCGTCATTACCGCGGAGAACTGTCCACTGCGCGACGAGGGCGAGGCATATGCGCGAAAGATGAAAGAGGCGGGCGTCACGGTCGATGCGGTTCGCTACAACGGCACCATTCACGATTTCGTGCTGCTGAACGCGCTGCGCCAGGTCCCCTCGACTGAAGCGGCTATCGATCAGATCAACGCCGGGCTGCGTCAGCATCTCGAGCAGGTAACACACTAAAGAATTGCGACTACAACGCGGCGACGCATTTGCCGCCGCGTCCTTCGCATAAGTGACCTCATGACTTGCTTGCCCGCGCAGTCCACACCCTAAAACTGATACCGCCGCAAGCCGCCATCCACCGGGATCACCGTGCCCGTGATGTATCGCGCCACCGGCGAGGCCAGAAACACCGCGAGCGCGGCCAGGTCCTCCGGCTCGCCCCAATAGCCGACGGGAATCTCTTCCTCCGCGAAGCGCTCACGGTACTCCGGCGGATAGTTGCGACGGATCTGCTCGCTCATGATGCGGCCGGGCGGGATGCAGTTGATGGTGATGCCGTGCTCGCCGATCTCGCGCGACAGGCCCTTGGCCCAGGCGTGCACGGCGGCCTTCGCGGCGAACGCGGCGTTGAGGCCTTCCGGCTCAGACTTGCCGGTGATGTTGACGATACGGCCCCATTTGCGTTCGATCATCTGCGGCAGCAGCGCGTGCGCGATGCGGCGGTAGCTGGTGAAATTCAGCGCGATCGCCTCGTCCCATTTGTTGTCGGGCGCATCGACCGGCAGGGGACGGCTGCCGCCGGCATTGTTGATGAGGATGTCGACATGGCCGAGCTGCTTCAGCGCGAAGGCAGCGATGTTCTCCGCTGCGTCCTTCGCCATCACGTCCTGCTCGAACGGCGTGATCAGGCCGCCGCCGACCTCCTTCACCAGTTCTGCGAGAAGATCGGTCCGCCGCGCCACGCCCACCACGCGCACGCCTTCGGCAGCGAGGCCCTTGGCGATGGCGTGGCCGATACCGATGCTGGCTCCGGTGACGACAGCGGTTTTCGATTTAAGCCCGAGGTCCATGGTCACACGCTCTCTTGTTGCTTTTTGCTGTTCGTTTCCTGCCCTGTCCCTGTCAGCGTGATTTGCCCGACCGGGACGAGCAGTGGTAACCAAGAGGGACAGCGAAGGAAACACGAAAAAGAAAAGGCGTCAGCGATGGTCTGGGATCCGCAGCAATATCTGAAATTCTCCGGCCACCGGCTCCGGCCCGCGGTCGACCTGTTGATGCGAATTCCGGATTTCGCGCCGCGTCAGATCGCCGACCTCGGGGCAGGCGCCGGCAACGTGACGAAGTTGATCAAGGAACGCTGGCCGAACGCGGCCGTGACCGGCGTCGAGGGCTCGGCCGAGATGGTGGCTGCGGGGCGGAAGGCGGCGCCGGAGGTGCAATGGTCACATGAAGACCTCGGCCATTGGCGCCCGGCCCAGCAATACGATTTGATCTATTCCAATGCCGCACTGCACTGGCTGCCCAATCATACGGCACTGTTTCCCTCGGTGATGGAGAAGGTCGCGCCCGGCGGCATGCTCGCGGTGCAGATGCCGCGCAACTTCCTGGCCCCTTCGCATGTGCTGATCGGCGAGACCGCCCTGAACGGCCCCTGGCGGTCCAAGGTCGAGCATCTCGTCACGCCGCCGCCGGTCGAGGGGCCGGCCTTCTATCACGATGTGCTCGCGCCGCTGTCGCAAAACATCGACATCTGGGAGACCGAATATCTCCAGGTGCTCGAAGGCGAGAACCCCGTGAAGGAATGGACCAAGGGTACCTGGCTGACGCGCTATCTCGACGTGTTGCAGGGCGACGAGAAAGCCGCGTTCGAGGCGGCCTATGGGATGCGGGTCGCAAAGGCCTATCCGAAGAATGCCGCGGGGCAAACGCTGTTCCCGTTCCGGCGTCTCTTCATGGTCGCCCAGCGCAAAGGTTAATGGCACGACCGCGATGCGACATAAGCGCTCGCTTCCTTAGGAAGGAGCGGGCGCCGGGTTGCGTATGCAACAGCCGTCAAGATAGCTTGGCTGCGGCAAATTGGGCTTAGGTCTAGTTGTTCGGGTGGTGGATTGCTGCCACTACTGAAATCGGAAAACAAAAAAAGAACCCGGTTTTAGAGGTTGTTGGGAGGTTAATTCATGCGCAAGCTGCTTCTTGCAGTCGCGGCCGCTGCTATTTTCGTGGTCCCGGCTGCCGTCCAGGCCCAGAGTCCGATCGTCATCAAGTTCAGCCACGTCGTCGCCAACGACACCCCGAAGGGCAAGGGCGCGCTGAAATTCAAGGAGCTCGCCGAGAAGTACACCGACGGCAAGGTCAAGATCGAAATCTATCCGAACTCCTCGCTGTACAAGGACAAGGAGGAGATCGAGGCGCTCCAGCTCGGATCGGTGCAGATGCTCGCGCCCTCGACCGCAAAGTTCGCGCCGCTCGGCATCAGGGAGTTCGAGGCGCTCGACCTGCCCTGGCTGTTCAAGGACGACGAGACTTATTCCAACGCGATGAAGGGAACGGTCGGCAAATGGCTGTTCCAGAAGCTGGAAGCCAAGGGCATCACCGGGCTCGCTTATTGGGACAACGGCTTTCACATGGTGTCTTCGAATCGTCCGCTGACGAAGCCGGAGGATTTCAAAGGCCTGAAATTCCGCATCTCCGGATCGAAGATCGCCGACCAGTATTTCCGCTTGATGGGTTCGATCCCGCAGATAATGGCGTTCTCGGAAGTCTACCAGGCGCTCCAGACCGGCGTGGTCGATGGCTGCGAGAACACGGCGTCGAACTATCTGACGCAGAAATTCTACGAGGTGCAGAAGGACATCACCGTGTCCTATCATGCGCATCTGCAATATGCCGTGATCGTCAACTCGAAATTCTGGTCCGGCCTGCCGCCGGACATCCGCACGCAGCTCGAGAAGGCGATGGTGGACGCGACCGACTACACCAATTTGATCGCGCATCAGGAGAACCAGCAACTGCGCTTGCCCAGATCAAGAAGGCAGGCAAGCCCACGCTGCATTATCTGACCGACGCCGATCGCAAGGCATGCAGGAAGCCATGCGGCCGACTTATACATGAAGGGCTGGTCTGGGTAAAGTGCTCGATCTCGTCGCCAAGGAACTCGACGTCAAGATGAATCGGACGGCCGCTTTCCGAAAAACAACAAGAACGGTCGGAAGCCGTACGCACTCCCGGCCGTTTCGGTCTGATATATGACCATGGCGCGCTAAATTGTGACTCAATCATCTCGAGGAATGGTTGATCGCGACGCTCATTGAGCCGCAGGCCTGATCTTCATCGCGGCGCCGCACCGCTACGGCGCCGGCGAAGGACCATCGTGTCGCTGATGGGCCGCCGCGCACGGGCTGACCTGGCTCGCGTCGCTGTCCATGGCGGTGTTTACCTTCCCGTCCGAGCTGGATCTGTCCTGGGCGCAGGAACTCTGCATTATCTGCACGGCGAGCTTTGTGAGCCTTACCGCGTGCGCACAGGCATCCACTGTCGGCGTCGACGGCCCAATCGCCTGCCTGAACATTCGCGCAAGCATGTCATCCTGTTCTCGCTGCTCTGTGCTGTTGCACCATCGCTGCCTTCTTTTCCTCGTGGAGAATGTCAAAGACAGGCCAGCAGTCCAACGACCTGGAAGCGCCGATGTGGTTCGTCTATCTGGCGATCCCGCTCGGCTCCGGGTTGATGTGCTTCGTCTCCCTCCAGGTTTTGTGGCTCTCACTCACTGGGACTGGCGAGCTGCCGCATCATGACGAGACCCATGTCGAGGGCGTCGAGGCCGACGCTGCCGCGCCGCACCCGCAGCCAGGCGCCCGCGACGAAAGCCGCCGCGCGAAAAGTCTCGCCGCTTGGCATCATCCTGGCGCGCATCCTGATCTTCGCGATGCGCCTTGTCGCGTTGTCGCACGCCCTGATTGGCCGCGCGCCTTCACCGTTTTCGCGCCGCCATTGCGCTGATGCTGACCGACAATTCCCCGGTCTCGATCGCGCTCGGTCACCGCCATGACGTTCCTGTTCACGCTACTTACGGTGCGCATCGAGGCGGTCTCGATGAAGCTCTTTACGCATTTGAGGGCTTCGAGATCATGGCGATCCCTGTTATTCCTCGCCTGCAATTTCCTCACCCATGGTGGCGTAGCGCGCGCATGATCAATTTCGCGACCTCGCTGATTGGGCATTGGCACGGCGGCCTCGGCCTCGCGGTCGTCGCCTGCGCCATGTTCGCGCTGGTCTGCGGCTCGAGCGTGGCCACAGTGGCGGCGATTCGGCGCTATCGTGCTGCCCGAGATGGTCCGCCACGGCTATCCCATGCGGTTCGGGCGCCGGCATCATCACGGTTGCGGGCTCGCTCGGCATATTGATGCTGCCGTCATCTCCGCAATCGTCTACGCGGTCTACTCAATACCTCGATCGGGGTGCGTCCGTCGCCGGCCTGCTGCCCGGCATGCTGCTGACAACCATGCTCTGCATCGTCACCTGGTGGCTGGCACGCAACCGCGACTATCCGCGGATGGCGAAAGCGACCTGGGGCGAGACGATTCACGCCTTCCGCGAGAGCATCTGGGGCCTGATGCTGGTCGTCATCATCATCGGCGGTATCTATAGCGGCCTATTCACCGCCACCGAGGCCGCCGCGATGGCCGCGGTCTACTCCTTCGTCATCGCCGTGTTCGTCTACAAGGCGATCAAGTTTGTAGACGTGCCGCGGGTGCTGCTGCGCGCTGCCAACACCAGCGCGATGCTGCTCTACATCGTCACCAATGCGGTGCTGTTCTCCTTCGTGCTCTCCAACGAGAACCTGCCGGCGACGCTCGCCGACTGGATCGCGGCGCAGAACCTCGGCTGGGTCGGCTTCCTGCTGGTCGTCAACGTGCTGCTGCTGCTCGCCGGCAACTTCATGGAGCCGAACTCGATCATCCTGATCATGGCCCCGATCTTGGCGCCGGCGGCCAAGAAGCTCGGCATCGACCTTGTGCATTTCGGCATCGTCATGGACGTCAACATGGAGGTCGGCCTCTGCCATCCGCCTGTGGGATTGAACCTCTATGTGGCGTCGATGATAGCGCGAATGCGGATCACCGATCTGGCGGTCGCGGTGATGCCGTGGCTGCTCACCATGCTCGGCTTCCTCGTCATCGTGACCTACTGGCCCGATCTGACGCTGTGGCTGCCGCGGGTGCTGGGGATGCACTAGCCATACTCCGGGCGTCACATGGCTAACGCGCGGTAAATTCGCGCGATCAAATGCGGGTCTTGCACTTGCAACCCATTTTTACGGGTTTGCGGTAAGAAGGTGCCAGCGGATGGGGCTGGCATGTTCTTCAACAGAATGGAATCCGGACGGGCGTCGATTTCAGACGCCGTCTATATGGAAGTGATCACGGGCCTCCACGGCACGACGATGCCGACCGTTCTCGCGGCCGCCTGCCAGGCGATGGTCGGTGCGATCACGACCTACGAGACCGGCGACACGGTGACGGCCGCGCTGACGGTTGCCGGGGTCGTGGTGGCCATTGTCCGCCTGTTTGAAATTTTCGCATTCCGACGTCGTCTTGCGCGTCCGCAGCAGCTCGGCCGGGCCGAGGCCGTGCTCTGGGAGCGGCGTTATGTTGCGGGCACCGTCGTCACGGCCTTGGTGCTTGGCGTATTTGCCGCGCGCAGCATCGTGCTGGGTGACGCGCTCTGCTCCGTGATGGCGATCGGCATCGGATTCGGCTTTGGCGCCGGCGTGGTGGCGCGGCTGGCGCTGCGCCCCGTCGCGGCGCTGCTCGATCTCGTCGCCATCGCCGGGCCTGCCGCGATCGTCACCTTCATGCAGCCTGATCTGCGCCATGTCGGGCTCGGGCTCCTCATCCTGATGTATGTGGTCGCGAGCTTCGAGATGGTGCGGCTGAGCTTCAATGCCTCGATCAACCAGATCACGCTCAAGCGGCAGTTCGAGCAGCTGTCGCGCATCGATCCGATGACCGGCGTGTCCAATCGCTCCGTGCTGACGACGGATTTGCCCGCGATGCTCGCAGCCGGGATGGTTGCCGTCCACACGCTCGATCTCGATCGCTTCAAGGAAGCCAACGACCGGTTCGGCCATCCCGTCGGCGACGCGCTGCTGAAGCAGGTCGCCGGGCGGATCAAGGCGCTCACTACGGCTGACGATCTCGTGGTCCGGATGGGCGGTGACGAATTCGTTCTGGTGCAGCGCGCCGCGCGCGACGCGGAGCCGATGGCCCAGCGCATCGTGCAGTCGATCAGTGCGGCGTATGACGTCGACGGGCAGATCATCGAGCTCGGCGTGAGCGTCGGCGTTGCCGTCGCGCCGGACGACGGCCGAACCGCAGAAGCGCTGCTGTCGCGCTCCGACCGGGCCCTCTACCGCGCCAAGGAGAACCGCGGCGGCTATGTGCTGGCGCGGGACTTGCGGACGGCGGAAAGGACGGCATCGGGCAAGGCGGCCGAAGGGCTCGCCGCGTAAGGATCGGTTGGAACCGCAACCGAGATGCGGTTAGATGCCTCCCCAAACAAGACGAGCCGGGAGGAGCCTTATGAGCAGCACCGAAGCAGCCGACATGCCGAAGGACGCAACGCCGTCCGTCATTGCGCAGCAAACGGCGATGTTGAACGCGTTGCCATTTTCCGACACGCGGGATTTCGACGACGCCGCGCGCGGCTTCCTCGGCACGATCGAGAACGCAGAGATCTCCAACCCGCAGGGGCGGACGGTCTGGAGTCTGAAGCCCTACGGTTTCCTCTCCACTGAGCAGGCGCCGCCCACGGTCAATCCCAGCCTGTGGCGGCAGGCGAAGCTCAACATGCAGCACGGCCTGTTCGAGGTCGTGCCCGGCGTCTATCAGGTGCGCGGGCTCGACATCGCCAACATGACGCTGATCGAGGGCGACAGCGGCGTCATCGTGGTCGACACCCTGACCTCGATCGAGGGCGCGCGTGCCGCGCTCGATCTCTATTACAAGCACCGCGGCGTGCGGCCGGTCGCTGCCGTCATCTTCACGCACACCCATACCGATCATTGGGGCGGTGCGCGCGGCGTGCTGGAGGAGGATGCGCTAGCTACTGGCCGGGTGCCGATCATCGCGCCGAACCTGTTCATGGAGCATGCCGTCTCCGAGAACATCATTGCGGGCCCTGCGATGCTGCGCCGGGCGCAATATCAGTTCGGCCCGTTCCTTGCGAAGGGTGTGCGGGGGCAGGTCGACAACGGGCTCGGCAAGTCGATGGCGGCAGGTGGCGTTGCGCTGCTGCGGCCGACCGACCTGATCGTGGCGACCGGCGACACGCGCGTGATCGACGGCGTCGCATTCGAATTCCAGATGGCGCCGAACAGCGAAGCGCCGGCGGAGATGCATTTCTTCATCCCGCGCTACAAGCTTCTGAACCTCGCCGAGAACTGCACCCACAATTTCCACAATCTGCTGCCGTTTCGCGGTGCGGACGTGCGCGATGCGCTGGCCTGGTCAAAGTATCTCAACGAGGCCTTGCAGCTCTGGGACGGCAAGGCGGAGGCGATGTGCGGCCAGCATCACTGGCCGGTGTGGGGGCGCGAGCGCATCGGCACCATGATCCGGCAGCAGCGCGACCTCTACAAATTCGCGCATGACCAGACCATTCGCCTGATGAACCACGGCCTCAACGCTGCCGAGATCGCAGAGACGATCCAGCTGCCGAAGAGTCTCGACGGTGCCTGGCACGGCCGTGGCTATTACGGCCACATCCGGCACAATGTGAAGGCGATCTACCAGAAATATCTCGGCTGGTACGATGCCAATCCGGTCAATCTCGATCCGTTGCCGCCGGTGGAGTCCGGCAAGAAATATGTCGAGTATATGGGCGGCGGCGATGCGATCCTCGCGCGGGCGCGGACGGATTTTGACAAGGGCGAATTCCGCTTCGTCGCGCAGGCGCTCGGCCATCTCGTCTTTGCCGAGCCGGACAATCAGGCTGCACGCGCGCTGCTGGCGGATACGCTGGAGCAGCTCGGTTATGCCGCCGAGAGCTCGACCTGGCGCAACGCTTATCTGTTCGGCGCGCAGGAATTGCGCCAGGGCATGCCGAAGACGCCGCCGCGCCCGCCGATGCCGCGCGAGACGCTGGCTGCGCTTCGCACCACACAGCTCTGGGACGTGCTCGGCATCCGCCTCAACGGCCCCAAGGCCGAAGGCAAGCATATCGTGCTGAACTGGAGCTTCTCCGATACCGGCGAGACGTTTGTGCTCAATCTGGAGAACTCGGCGCTGACCTATACCGAGGGTGTACAGGCGGAAAATGCCGACGCGAGCTTCACGCTGGCGCGCGCAACGTTCGATGAGGTGATCGCCAAGCTAACGAGCTTCCCGGAAGCGGTCGCGGCGGGCAAGGTCAAGCTATCGGGCAACCCGATGCGGCTCGCCGAACTGATGGGCCTGATGGACGAATTCCCGCGCATGTTCGAGATCGTCGAGCCGAAGCGGGCGGTGGTGGTGTAGCGATCTGTCGCAACATACTCAGGGTCGTCCCGGCGAAGGCCGGGACCCATAACCCCAGGGAGAAGTCGTGGAGCGAGACTGGTCACTCCGGGTCTTCGCCAAACTACTCCCTGTGGTTATGGGTCCCGGATCTGCGCTGACGCTTGTCCGGGACGACAGCTGAGATTTTCGCCGCTACTCCGCGCTGCTCACCAGCTTGATCCGCGGCGCCTGGGCCTCGATCAGGCTGCGATAGGCCGCGAGATAATCCAGCGCCATCCGCCGCGCCGTGAAGCGCGTCTCGAACTGCTTGCGGACGGCCGCGCGGTCCAGTTGCGGCAGGCGCTTGACGACGCCGGCCGCGCTGATGATGTCCTCGACCACGAAGCCGGTGAGGCCCTCGTCGATGATCTCCGGCACCGAGCCGCGGTTGAAGGCAACGACCGGCGTGCCGCAAGCCATGGCTTCGATCATCACCAGGCCAAACGGCTCCGGCCAGTCGATCGGCAATAGCAGTCCGAGCGCGCCGCTCAAGAAGTCCGACTTCTCGTGGTCGCCGATCTCGCCGATGAACTCCACCAGCGGATTGTTCTCGATCATCGGGCGGATCAGCTCGTCATAATAATCCTGATCGGCGCGATCGACCTTGGCGGCGATCTTCAGGGGAATGCCGGACTGGACGGCGATCTTGATGGCGCGGTCGACGCCTTTCTCCGGCGCGATGCGGCCGAGCACGGCGAGGTATTCCTGCTTTGCGATCTTCGGCGTCAGCAACTTCTCTGGAAGACCGTGGTGAATGGTCCTTACCCAGTTGGCCTGCGGCACCGGCCGCCGCTGCGCGTTTGAAATCGAGATCACCGGGACTTTCGAGAATGTATTGAAAACCGGCTGATGCTCGGGAAGATCGAGCCGGCCATGTAACGTGGTGATGAACGGTGTCGGCTGGCGGTAGAACAGCGACCACGGATAATAGTCCAGATGGAAGTGGAGGAAGTCGAACTCCTCGTCGTCACATTTCTGCCGCACCCGCTCCAGCATCACCATGTGCAGCGCATTGGGATCGCGCACGGAACCGTCGAGGCGGAGCGCCCGTGGCCACGTTGCGTCCAGCTTCGCCGATGTCTGCGAATCGCCGCTTGCGAACAGCGTTACGTCATGTCCCAGGGCAACCAATTCCTCCGTCAACCAGTGCACCACCCGCTCGGTGCCGCCATACAGCTTGGGTGGAACAGCCTCGGTCAACGGAGCTACCTGCGCGATGCGCATCTCACCATCTCCTCTACGATTTTGAACGTGGAAAACCCAGCTCACCTCGGCACCGGCATGCCAACAAGGGAACGTTCTCGCATATGCGAAGTTCCTCTTAACGAACGTTACTTCTTCGACACACCGCAGCGTGGCCGCGATGATGCCATCTCCTCTTCTCACATCGTCCGCATCCGCATGTCGTGATGGTTTCGCCCGGGAACCGAGGCCAAGCGGTCGTTGTTCAATCGACCAGTAACAAAATTCGAAATCATGACGGGGTCGCAGAGAATGGATCAACTTTCTGGATATGCGCGCAGGCCATTTGCCTTTGTCTTGCGCTATCTGCGGCTTCGTTTGGCGTCGCATCTGGTGATCCTGACGGCTGTCGTTGCAGCGGTTGCCTGCTCCGTGGGCACGCAGTACGGCGTCAAATCCCTGGTCGACAGTTTGTCAGGTGGCACATCGCATGGTGGCAGCGTATGGCTGGCATTCATTTTCCTCATGTCGCTGATTGCCGCCGACAATTTCCTGTGGCGGATTGCGAGCTGGACTGCCAGTTTCACCTTCGTTCGGGTCACCGGTGATTTGCGACGTGACATTTTTCGTCATCTGACCGGGCACGCGCCGAGCTATTTTTCGGACCGCATGCCAGGCATGCTGACCAGCCGCATTACCGCCACATCCAACGCCGTGTTCACCGTGGAGAACATGTTCGTCTGGAATGTGTTGCCGCCGTGCATCGCAACAGTTGCGGCAATCGCACTGATTGGAACCGTAAGTCCGTATATGGCACTCGGTCTGATCGTGATTGCGGGCGGCATGGTGGCCGCGATGTTCCGTCTCGCTGCGGCTGGCAAGCCGCTGCACGATGATTTTGCCGACAAGGCGGCCGCCGTCGACGGCGAGATGATCGACGTCATCAGCAACATGCCGCTGGTGCGCGCCTTTTGCGGCATTGGCCACGAGCATGAACGTTTCGATGCCACAGTGAACCGGGAGGTCACCGCGCGCGGGCGCAGCCTGCGCTATCTGGAGAAGCTGCGGCTCACTCACGCCGGCGTGACCGTGGTTCTGACCGTCGCGTTGATGGCCTGGGCGATCACGCTCTGGCAGGACGGCGAGGCGACCACCGGCGATGTCGTGCTGGTCTGCACCCTCGGCCTCTCCATTCTCAACGCCACGCGCGATCTCGCGGTGGCGCTGGTCGACGTCACCCAGCACGTTGCGCGGCTGACCGAGGCGATCGCGACGCTCCTGACGCCGCATGAGCTGCGCGATCACCCCGAGGCCGAGCCGCTGGTCAAGAGCGGCGCTGCGATTGCGTTCAACAATGTCACCTTCGGCTATCCCGGCGGCGCCAAGATCTTCGAGCGCTTCAGCCTCCGGCTCCAGCCCGGCCAGCGCGTCGGCCTGGTCGGCCAGTCCGGCGGCGGCAAGTCGACGCTGTTCACGCTGCTGCAGCGGTTCTACGATGCCGACGAAGGCAACCTCACCGTCGACGGCCAGGACATTTCCATGGTGACGCAGCAGAGCCTGCGCGAGGCGATCTCCGTGGTGCCACAGGACATTTCCCTGTTCCACCGGTCCATTCGCGAGAACATCCGCTATGGCCGCCCCAATGCGACCGACGACGAGGTGCTGCGCGCCGCGATCGCGGCGCGCTGCGATTTCATCGATGGCCTGCCCGAGGGGCTCGACACCATGGTCGGCGACCGCGGCGTGAAAATGTCCGGCGGCCAGCGCCAGCGCATCGCGATCGCGCGCGCCTTCGTCAAGGACGCACCGATCCTGTTGCTGGACGAGGCGACCGCGGCGCTCGACAGCGAGTCCGAGGAGGCGATCCGCGAGGCGCTGTCGCGGCTGATGCGCGGCCGCACCGTGATCGCGATCGCCCACCGGCTGGCGACGCTGCGCAATTTTGACCGCGTCGTCGTGCTGAAGGCCGGCAAGATCATCGAGGACGGCGCACCTGACCGCCTGATGCAGGGCCACGGTCCCTACCGTGAGCTGGTCACGCAGGAGATGAGCCGCCTCGCGCAAGCCGCGGCGTAAATTCAACTGTCGTGTTTGCGTTGGTTGCGTTCCGAAACAAGCCGCTGGGGAGCAGCCTATGGCAGCCGAAGTCGTCACCAAGTTCGTCTCCGTCGCGCGGACGGTGGAACAGGTCGCGGAGCAGCCGTTCTACATCCCGATGACGGGGCCGTCGGCGCGGCCGCGTCGATCGCTCAAGCACGACGACACCTTCATCGTGCTCGACAGTCATGGCGACATCGGTGCGTCCGCCGGCGGGCCTGACGGCCTGTTCCATCACGACACGCGCTACCTCGCGCGGCTTGAGCTGGTGCTCGACGATCTCCAGCCGCTGCTGCTCGGCTCCAATCTGCGCGACGACAATTCGGGGTTGACTGTCGATCTCACCAACCCGGACATCTACCGTCAGGGCAGCCTCGTGCTGCAAAAGGACCTGCTGCACATCGTGCGCACGATCTTCCTGTGGCGTGGCACCGCCTATCAGCGCATCGGCGTGCAGAATCACGGCGACCGCCGCGCCAGCTTCGAGCTGACGCTGCTGTTCGACAATGATTTCGCCGACCTCTTCGAAGTCCGCGGCGAGCGGCGGCCGCGCCGCGGCAGCGGCACGAGCCGGTTGCTCGGGCCGACCGATGTGCTGTTCGATTATCGCGGCCTCGACGATGCCGAGCGCACCACGGGCCTGCATTTCGATCCGCGCCCGACCCGGCTCTCGGTGAATGCCGCCGCCTGGCAGCTCGAGCTCGATCCGCACCAGTCGAAATCGCTGTTCGTGGCCGCGTCCTGCAACCGGCCGATCGGGGAGAAGCCCGCGCGCTTTTTCAGGGGCTTGCTTGCCCATCGCCGCGAGATGCGCCAATCGACGACGCACGCGGCCAGCGTCGAGACCTCCAACAACATTTTCAACGAGGTGCTGTGCCAGGCCATGGCCGACCTCAACATGCTGATGACGGGGACGCCGCAGGGGCGTTATCCCTATGCCGGCATTCCCTGGTACTCGACGACGTTCGGCCGCGACGGGCTGATCACCGCGCTCCAGATGCTGTGGGTCGACCCGCGGGTCGCCAAGGGCGTGCTGCGGCGGCTCGCCCATTTCCAGGCGAAGACGGTCGATCCGCTGGCCGATGCGGCGCCTGGAAAAATCCTGCACGAGATGCGCGGCGGCGAGATGGCGGCGCTGCGCGAGGTGCCGTTCTCGCAATATTACGGCAGCGTGGATTCGACCGCGCTGTTCGTGCTGCTCGCGGGACGCTATGTCGAGCGCACCGGTGACGAAAAGACTTTGATCGAGCTGTGGCCAGCGATCGAGGCGGGGCTCGCCTGGATCGACGGTCCCGGCGATCCCGATCAGGACGGCTTCGTCGAATATCAGCGCGCCACCGAAAAGGGGCTCGCCAACCAGGGCTGGAAGGATTCCTACGACGCGATCTTCCATGCCGACGGCCAGCTCGCGGAAGGCAATATCGCGCTGGCCGAAGTCCAGGGCTACGTCTACGCCGCCAAGCAACTCGCCGCGCGTTGCGCGCTGCGGCTCGGCAAGCCCGACCGCGCGAAGACGCTCGAGGCCGAAGCCAAGACGCTGGCCGAACGCTTCGAGAAGGCGTTCTGGTGCGAGGAACTCGGCACCTATGCACTCGCGCTCGACGGCAAGAAGCGCCCCTGCAAGGTGCGGACCTCGAATGCCGGACAGGTGCTGTTCAGCGGCATGATCCGGGAGGATCGCGCGCGCCTGGTCGCCGCCGACCTGATGGGGCCGCATTTCTTCTCGGGCTGGGGCATCCGCACAGTCGCGCAGGGCGAGGTGCGTTACAACCCGATGTCCTATCATGACGGGTCGATCTGGCCGCACGACAACGCGCTGATTGCACTCGGGCTCGCCCATTACGGGCTCAAGCATTCGGTCGCGCATGTCTTCAAGGGCCTGTTCGATGCCGCTACCTACATGGATTTGCGCCGGTTGCCGGAATTGTTCTGCGGCTTCCGGCGCGAGAAGCGGCGCGGCCCGACGCTCTATCCGGTCGCCTGCGCGCCGCAGGCCTGGGCCAGCGCCACGCCGTTCACGCTGCTGGAGGCTGCGCTCGGCATCGAGTTCGATGTCGCCCGCAGCGAGATCCGGCTGCGCAATCCGCATCTGCCGGCGTTTTTGAACGAGGTCATTCTGCACGATCTGCGGTTGGGCGAATCTGCCGTCGACCTGCGCGTCAGCCGCCATGGCGACGACGTGGCGCTGGAGGTGCTGCGCACGCGCGGCCAGATCCAGGTGTCGATCGTGCTGGCGCGATAGCGACGCGCCGCTAGGAGGGTGCATGCGTACGATCGGTTGGTTGTTTTTGAGTGTCGCGATCGTCGCGGGTCTGACGGTCGCTGTGTCACGCGCCGCGGAGCAGCAGTCCGCGGCCCCAAGCGAGGCGAACGCGCCGCCGACGATGCAGCCGCCGGCCTCGGTGGTGCCCGTCACGCCGAAGGATGCCGCGCCGCCACCATCGGTGACCATCATCGGCGCAAGTGATGCGCACGGTGTGCTTGGCCGTGATGTGCTCAGCTCAGCGAACGAAAATATGGGCCGCATCGTGGATGTCATCGTCGATCGGAGCGGGCACGTGCGCGCCGCCGTGATCGATTTCGGCGGCTTCCTCGGGGTCGGCAGCCGCAAGATCGTGGTGGACTGGAACGCGATGCGCTTCGGCGAGATTGTCAACAAGAAGGACAGCATCACGCTGGAATTGACCAAGGCGCAGGTCGCGGCCGCGCCGGAATACAAGGAAGATACGCCAATGGT
Organism: Bradyrhizobium sp. McL0616; assembly: GCF_049993385.1. Classification (NCBI taxonomy): domain Bacteria; kingdom Pseudomonadati; phylum Pseudomonadota; class Alphaproteobacteria; order Hyphomicrobiales; family Nitrobacteraceae; genus Bradyrhizobium; species Bradyrhizobium sp. McL0616. The sequence continues at coordinate 6,474,284 of NZ_CP188255.1, read as the reverse complement.
CGTGCTCGGCGCATCCGGCAGCCTGCAACCGCTGCAAGCGGTTCAGTGAGGCGCGGGGAGGAATGGCCGCCTGTGCTGTTGTCGAAAATGCCGAACCGTGCGAGTAGCGATCGCACTGGCCGCGTTGAGCAGGGCAATTTTGCCGGCCTGCAATCGGCCGCGGGCATTCCGGCGCCGTCGCGCCGGAGCCTGCGCGGCCTCGACTGGTTCATCTTCTTTCTCGCCGATGTGCAGACCGGCTTTGGGCCCTTCATCGCGGTCTATCTGACGACGCAGAAATGGACCCAGGTCGAGATCGGGCTGGTGCTGTCGATCGGCGGCATCGTCGCGCTGATCGGGCAGATGCCGGGGGGCGCCATCATCGATGCCGCCAAATCCGAGCGGCTGGTCGCCGGACTTGCGATCGCCACCATCGGCTCCTGCGCGCTCGCCTATGCCGCGATGCCGATCTTCCCCGTGGTGATCGTGGCTGCCACGCTGCACGCGGCGGCGAGCTGCGTGCTGGGGCCGGCGATTGCCGCGATCAGCCTCGGTCTGGTCGGGCCATTCGCGATCGGCGAGCGGCTCGGCCGCAATGCCCGCTTTGCCTCGCTCGGCAACGGCGTCGCAGCCGCGGTGATGGGGACGGCCGGTTATCTGCTGTCGAGCCGCTCGGTGTTCCTGGTGACCTTCCTGCTTGTGATCCCCACCCTGATCGCGCTGTCGCGCATCCGCGAGGAGGAGGTCGACATCGCGCGCTGTCACGGCGAGATGCCGCGCGAGGCGGAAGTTCGCGGCGACACCAATCTCTGGCATCTGGTGCGGCAGCGGCCGCTCATCGTGTTCGCACTCAGCGTGCTGCTGTTGCAGCTTGCGAACGCCGCGATGATGCCGCTGATGGCGAGCGCGGTGACGGCGCGGTCGAGCCAATGGGCGACGGTCCTCGTTGCCTTCTGCATCATCGTGCCACAGGCGATCGTGGCGCTGCTGTCGCCGACCGTCGGACGGAAGTCGCAGGTTTGGGGTCGCCGGCCGCTGCTGTTGATCGGGTTCGGCGCGCTGGCGATCCGCGGCCTGTTGTTTGCGACCGTGCGCGATCCCTATCTGCTGGTGCTGGTGCAAGTGTTCGACGGTTTCACCGCGGCGGTGTTCGCGGTGATGATCCCGCTGATCGTGGCCGACGTCGCCTTCGGCAGCGGCCATTTCAATCTGGCGCAGGGCATTGTCGGCACTGCGACCGGCATCGGCGCATCGCTGAGCACGGCGCTCGGCGGCTATGTCAGCGACAAGTTCGGCAATGCCACCGCCTTCATCGGCCTGGCGAGCGTCGCAGCGATGGGCTTTCTGCTCATTCTCCTGGTGATGCCGGAGACCCGGCGCACGGCCCGGTGATCAGGCGTCGAGATTGTGCAGGCGTGCCCGGTTCCGCAGCAGGATCTGGCGGGCGCCGGAAAAGCCCAGAATGCCCTGGGCGTGAAGCTGCGACAGTGCGCGCGACACGGTTTCCAGCGTGAGGCCGAGATAGTCGCCGATATCGCGGCGGCACATCGGCAGCGCCATCATGCCGGCCACCGCAAGGCGGCGGTCCATTTCGAGCAGGAAGGTCGCGACGCGCTCCATCGCAGTCTTGCGGCCCAGCAGCAGCATGTGGTCTTCGGCATGGCGCAGCTCGCCGGCCGTCATCGTCCAGAGATTGCGGGCGACCTGCACGTCAGTGCCGGCGGCCTTCTCCAAGCTTGCGCGCTTCACGAGGCGCACATTGGTGTCAATGATGGCTTCGGCGGCGAGGCGGTGGTTGGGACCGGATTCGAGGCCGAACACATCGCCGGAAAGGTGGAAGGCGCCGATCTGGCGGCGGCCGTCGGAGAGAAGCTTGTAGCTGCGCACCGCACCGGAGACGACCTGGTAGACATATTCGGCCGGCTCGTCCTCGCCGTAGATTTCCTCGTCCTTGCGGTAGGAGAACTCGGTGGCGACCAGACCGACATGGCCGGCGATCGCGCCGAACGTGTCGGACACGGGATGGCCAGGCGCGATCTTGCTGCCCTTGATCTGTATGTCGATCGCCTGGGTGTTGAGCGTCTGGGTCAGCATCTGCGCCGTCTCCGTTGTGATGACGCATTGATACGCGGGGTCGCGCGATCCGGAAATTTCGAGCGATATCTTAAGGAGGGGCCCTTACGTAGAATCCCGTAGGTCAGGGCACGGTCCGGCCCTGCAGGGCCGTGATAGCGCGCCTTGGAGCGCTGCATGCATGACGGATCACGGCCCAAGCGAATGCGGCGAGCCGATGTGGATTTACGGCCCCCGCAGCGAGATCGCACCGTACAGGAGCGCCTTCTAACGCGCCATCTTCGTCCACGCCTAGTCGCCGCGCCTGTCCTGGATGGCGCGGCGAATGCATTTGGCCAGGCTCTCATCCAGAAGCGGCTTCAAGATCACGTCTTTGACGCCCGCTGCCGCCGCGCGGGCCGAAATGTTCCCATCGGGATAGCCGGTGATCAGGATCACCGGCGTATCGTCGTCGGACTGGCGCAGGCGGCCGGCCAATTCGATGCCGTTGATGTCGGGCATCTTGTAGTCGATCACGTAGCAGTCGGCGCCGGGCGGGCTCGTCGCGTTGAGCAGCGCCGTGGCGTTCCGGAACGTCCGCACGGAAAAACCGTCGGTCTCCAGCAGGAATCGCAGCGACCCGAGGACGCCGTCATCGTCGTCGACCACGTAGACGATGGGCTGTGCGGGTGATGCCATTGGCAGCCGCTCATGGTGCGAGCCGATCTCGATCATCCGGATTGACTAGCACGCGCGAAGGGGACGTTTTTGACTTATCTCAACCGGACCTGGCTCAAGTGTTCTTGGCTCAAGTGTTCTGGCCCAAGTGTTCTTGGCCCAAGTGTTCTTGGCTCAATCTTTCAGCATACCGGCGCGCATCGCCAGCCGCACCAGCTCGGACAGGCTGTTGGCCTGCATCTTGGTCATGACATTGGCCCGGTATACCTCGATGGTGCGCGGGCTGATGTCGTATTCGCGGGCAATCAGCTTGTTGGAGAGACCGGCGATCAGTCCCTCCATGACCTGGCGCTCTCGAGGGCTCAGGGAGGCAACGCGGGCGGCGACGTCCTGGGCGATGGCCTCGCTCTTGGCGGCAGGCGCCGCCTGGCGGATCGCGGATTCGATCATGGTGGTGAGGCGATCGTCCTCGAACGGCTTTTCCAGGAAGTCGACGGCACCAAGCTTCATCGCCTCGACCGCGAGCGGCACGTCGCCATGGCCGGTCATGATCAGGATTGGAAACGGTGAGTGCTGCGCTTTCAACCGCTTCAGAAGCTCGATCCCGTCGAGGCCCGGCATCCGTATGTCGGAGACGACGCAGCCGAAGGCGAGGCCGGGCAGGGCGTCGAGGAAGCTTTGCGCGTTGTCGAACAGCGTGACCCCGAAGCCGGCAGCATCCAGCAGGAAGTTGAGCGAGTCTCGCATCGCCTCGTCGTCGTCGATGACGTAGACATGTCCCTTGGTCGTCATGAATCAATTCTCATCGGCTGCCGGGAGGGTGAAGCGGAATGTCGCACCGCCCGATGCGTTGCTCTCGGCCACCATGCGGCCGCCGTGGGCCTCGATGATCGAGCGGCTGATGGACAGTCCGACGCCCATGCCGGTCTCTTTGGTGGTGAAGAAGGTCTGGAACAGGTTTGGGATGACGTCGTCCTGGAAGCCGGAGCCGGTGTCGGACACCTCTACCTCGATCATGTCGTCGCTGATTCTGGTGTTGGTGACCACGAGCTCACGCCGCGGCGACCGTGCCATCGCTTCCAGCGCGTTGCGAAACAGATTGACCAGAACCTGCTGGATCTGAACCCGGTCGGCGAGCACGAGATCGGCGTCCGGATTGAAACTGAAGCGGAGTTGCACGTTCTGCTCGCGCGCGCCGGCAAGCCCGAGCGCGCCGGCTTCCTCAATCAGCTTGGACAAGCTCTCGACCCGCTTCTCAGACTCGCCGCGGGAGACGAAGTCGCGGAGGCGCCGGATGATCTGGCCGGCGCGCAGCGCCTGTTCCGAGGCGCGATCCAGCGCGGCTTCGATTTTTTGCGTGTTCGGATCGGTACTGCCGGCGAGCAGACGCCGCGAGCCCTTCATGTAATTGCTGATCGCGGCCAGCGGTTGGTTGATCTCGTGGGCGAGTGCGGATGCCATTTCGCCCATCGCGGTCAGGCGCGAAACGTGCACCAGCTCGGACTGCAATTCCTGCAGTCGCACCTGGGTCTGCTGATGCTCGGTGAGGTCGCGGACGAAGCCGGTGAAATAAGGCTCGCCGCCCGACTGCATCTCACCGATCGACAGATGCATCGGAAAAGTCGTTCCGTCGCGACGCCGGCCGGTGACGATGCGGCCGATGCCGATGATGTGCGGATCGCTGGTGGTGCGGTAGCGGGCGATGTAGCTGTCATGCCGTGAGCGGTCCGGCTCTGGCATCAAAATGCTGACGTTCTGGCCGATCGCCTCGTGCTCGGACCAGCCGAACAGGCGCTCCGCCGCGGTGCTGAAGAACTGGATGATCCCGTTGCCGTCGATGACGATCATGGCATCGGGAATGGTCTGCAAGATCGAACGCAAATGGGTCTCGCGCGTGCGCAGCGCCTCCTCGACCTGCTTCTCCTCGTCGACATCGAGAAAGATGCCGCTGAGATGACGGGCCGTGCCGGCCTCGTCGCGAAAGACACCCGCCCGGGCACGAATCCAGTGTCCCGGGCCGGAGGTGTCGGCGATTTGGAAGGAGACGTCGAAGCTGCCGCCACGCTCGGCGACGCGCTTGATCGCGTCCTCCACGCGCGCACGATCCGCAGGTTCGAGGCGCGACAGGAAGAGCTCATAGCTTGCCGGTTGATCCCGCGCGATGCCGAGCAGCGTCCTGCGGTTTCCGACCATTCCAGCTCGCGCGTCGTGAGGTCGAGGTCCCAGGTGCCGACGCCGAATCCCTCGATCCGCACCCGGAAATGCTCGCCGCGACCGTCGTCTGGCGGATGCGTCACGCGGGTCGGCGACAATTAATGGCTCCCATTTTTGCTGCCGCGGGCGAGGTGCTGCGAACGTGCCGGCAATTTCGCCCAAGGGCGGCCCGGAGGCAAGTTCGGATGTCTGATTCCATTGGCGGATTTCCCACGGCAGGACGCGGGGCAATTTGATCTATCTCATCCTGCCGCGCTTCGGTGGAGTTAGATTCCGGGGCAATTCATTGCACCGGAGAGTCCCGATGACATATGCGACCGTGATGGTCAGCTTGGCACTCGACCAGCCCAACGATTCGCGTCTTCAGGTCGCGGGCGAGCTCGCCGAACGATTCGAGGCGGCCATCGTTGGGGTCGCCGCAGTGCATTTCGCCCCGCCGCTCTATTTCGCGGATGGTGCCGCAGCGCAGGGGCTGATCGACCAGGAGGAGGCCTCCGTCAAGAGGCGCCTTGCCGATCTGGAGGCGCAATTCCGCGCCGCGACGCGAAATCGCAGCGGACGTGTCGAATGGCGCGGCGCCATGGATTTTCCGGCGCGATTTGTTCTGGCGCAGGCGCGCTGCGCCGACATCGTCGTCAGCGGCGGGCAGAGCCCGGCCTTCTCCGATGCCTTCGCGCTAGCAAGCCCCAAGGATCTGGTGATGCAGGCCGGCCGGCCGCTTCTGGTCGTGCCTGATAGGATCAACTGGCTCGATCTGCGCGGCGTGCTCGTGGCGTGGAAGGATACGGCGGAGGCGCGGCGGGCGGTGGCCGACGCGCTGCCGATGCTGCGCAAGGCGAGGGACGTCGCCATCGTCGAGATTCCGGAGCAGGATGACGACCGATCGGCGGTGATGGCCCGTGTGAGCGATGTCGCCGCCTGGCTCGCCCGCCATGGCGTCACCGCGACCGCGCGCGTCCCGGAAGCCGCGGGACATGAAACCGCCGCCATTCAATTGGAGAAAATTGCCGGCGATGTCGGCGCGGGCTTGATCGTCGCAGGCGCCTACGGTCATTCGCGTTTCCGCGAGCTGATCCTCGGCGGCGTCACCCAATATCTGGTCACGCAATCCGCCCGCTGCGTGCTGCTGTCGCGTTGACGGCAAGGCACTGAAGGCAAGGCACTGAAGGTCTCGCCGGCAAAAACCGAATCAATGAGGATGCGCCGTGTACAAATTCCTTGAGCAGACCGTCGACGGCTACATGACGCGCAACGTCAGGACGGTGAAACGCGACCTCGACATGCTCGCGCTCAGCGAGATGTTCGAGCACGACGACTTCAACTCCTATCCGGTCGAGGACGACGGGCAGGTGGTCGGCATTGTCACGAAATTCGACATTTTGAAGTGCTTTGCCTTCACGCCGAGCCAGATGCTGCCGCGCTATCACGAGCTGATGAGCCGCAAGGTCGGCGACGTCATGACGCCGGAGTTCATCTATGTCAGTCCCGACACGCGGCTGACGCGCGTGCTCCAGATCATGGTCGAGCACCGCATCCGGAGCATCATTGTGCTCGATGCTCTTCAGAAGCTGGTGGGAATTATCGCGCGCGAGGACGTCATCACGGCGCTCAAGGCGACTGCGAGCGACTGACTTGTTGACTTCTCCGCTTGTGGGAGAAGGTGGCGCGAAGCGCCGGATGAGGGGTGTCTCTCCGCGGAGACATTGTTAGCTGCGGAGGCAACCCCTCACCCAAGCGAGTTTGCGGCTCTGTCCTCGCTGCCCTCTCCCAAGGGGAGAGGGCACTGCAGCTGGCGCCGCCGCATCACCCACATGAACAGAAATCCATCTCCCTTGATTTCAATCAATTCCCCGCGAGGGTGAATGTGGTTTCTGGCGGCGTGTTCTTTCAGAGAGAATCCGCGATGAGCCAGCCCTCCATCTCCAAATCCATGACAACAGGTGAAAGCGGACTGGCGCTCGTGTTCGCGGTCGCCGCCTTTGTCTTCGTGGTCGCCGCGGCCAAGGCGGTCGATGCGCCCTTCGCGTTCCACGCGGCGCTGAGCGCGGCCGCAAGCCTGGCCGCGGTGTTCTTCATCGTCAATCGCTATTTCGATCGTCCGGCAGAGCTGCCGCCGGCGGAGATCAGCGGCCGCCCCAACTACAATATGGGCCCGATCAAGTTCTCCTGCGTCATGGCGATGTTCTGGGGCATCGCCGGCTTCCTCGTCGGCCTCATCATCGCCTCGCAGCTGGCCTGGCCCGCGCTGAACTTCGATTTGCCCTGGACCAGTTTTGGCCGTTTGCGGCCGCTGCACACCTCCGCCGTGATCTTCGCCTTCGGCGGCAACGTGCTGATCGCGTCGTCCTTCTACGTGGTGCAGAAGTCGTGCCGCGTGCGCCTTGCCGGCGACCTCGCTCCCTGGTTCGTCGTGGTCGGCTACAACTTCTTCATCCTGATCGCCGGCACCGGCTATCTGCTCGGCGTGACTCAGTCCAAGGAATATGCCGAGCCGGAATGGTGCGCCGATCTCTGGCTTACCATCGTCTGGGTCACCTATCTGCTGGTGTTTCTCGGCACCGTCATCAAGCGCAAGGAACCGCACATCTTCGTCGCGAACTGGTTCTATCTGGCCTTCATCGTGACGATCGCGGTCCTGCATCTCGGTAACAACCCCGCGCTCCCTGTCTCGGTGTTCGGCTCGAAATCCTACATCGCCTGGGGCGGCATCCAGGACGCGATGTTCCAGTGGTGGTACGGCCATAACGCGGTCGGCTTCTTCCTGACCGCCGGCTTCCTCGCCATCATGTACTACTTCATTCCAAAGCGCGCCGAGCGGCCGATCTATTCCTATCGGCTCTCGATCATCCATTTCTGGGCGCTGATCTTTCTCTACATCTGGGCCGGTCCGCATCATCTGCACTACACCGCGCTGCCGGACTGGACGCAAACGCTCGGCATGACCTTCTCGATCATGCTGTGGATGCCCTCCTGGGGCGGCATGATCAACGGCCTGATGACGCTGTCGGGCGCGTGGGACAAGCTGCGCACCGACCCCGTGCTGCGCATGCTCGTCGTTTCCGTCGCCTTCTACGGCATGTCGACCTTCGAAGGGCCGATGATGTCGATCAAGGTGGTGAACTCGCTCAGCCACTACACCGACTGGACTATCGGCCACGTGCATTCCGGCGCGCTCGGCTGGGTCGGCTTCGTCTCCTTCGGCGCGCTGTACTGCATGGTGCCGTGGATATGGAATCGCAAGGGGCTCTACAGCCTGAAGCTCGTCAACTGGCACTTCTGGATCGCGACGCTCGGCATCGTTCTCTACATCTCGGCGATGTGGGTGTCCGGCATCCTCCAGGGCCTGATGTGGCGCGCCTACACCTCGCTCGGCTTCCTCGAATATTCCTTCATCGAGACCGTCGAGGCGATGCATCCCTTCTACATCATCCGCGCCGCCGGCGGCGGGCTGTTCCTGATCGGCGCGCTGATCATGGCCTACAATCTCTGGATGACCGTTCGCGTCGGCGAACAGGAAATCCAGATGCCCGTCGCTCTCCAGCCGGCGGAATGAGGAGCTTTCCATGTCGTTCTGGACTCGCCACCAAATTTTCGAAAAGAACTCGATCATCCTGGTCGCCGGCATTCTGCTGGTGATCGCGATCGGCGGCCTCGTCGAGATCACGCCGCTGTTCTACCTCAAGAGCACGATCGAGGCGGTCGATGGCGTGCGGCCTTACACGCCGCTGGAGCTCGCTGGGCGCAACGTCTATGTCCGCGAGGGCTGCTATCTCTGCCACTCGCAGATGATCCGGCCCTTGCGCGACGAGGTCGAGCGCTACGGCCACTTCTCGCTCGCCGCCGAGAGCATGTTCGACCACCCGTTCCAGTGGGGCTCGAAGCGCACTGGGCCTGATCTTGCCCGCGTCGGCGCAAAGTATTCCGACGACTGGCACGTCACCCATCTGACCAATCCGCGCGCGATCGTACCGCAATCGGTGATGCCGGGCTATCCGTTCCTGGCGCAGACCGAGGTCGATCCCGATACGATCGCCGACCACATGCGTACACTGCGGACCGTCGGCGTGCCCTACACCGATGATCAGATCGCCAATGCCGGCGCCGACATGAAGGCGCAGGCCGATCCGGACAATGCCGGCACCGATGCCTTCAGCAAGCGCTACGCCAAGGCCGTGGTGCGCAATTTCGACGGCAAGACCGGCACGCCGACCGAAATGGACGCGCTGATTGCGTACTTGCAGATGCTCGGCACACTGGTCGACTTCAAGATCTACAACGAGAAAGCCAATCTTCGCTGAGAAGGCATCAACGATGAAAGCCATCCTGACACTCGACAATCTCGCCTCCAGTCTCGTCACCACGGTCTGGACGCCGGTCTTCGTCGCGATCTTTCTCGCGATCATCACCTACGCATTCTGGCCCCGCAACAAGGCTGCGTTCGACGAAGCGGCACATTTGCCGTTGCGGGAGGAGTAAGAGATCATGACCGATCATCATGGCGACATCGATTCCGTCTCCGGCCGGTCCACGACCGGACATGAGTGGGACGGCATCAAGGAGCTCAACACGCCGCTGCCGCGCTGGTGGGTGATCGGCTTCTATCTCACCATCATCTGGTCGATCGGCTACTGGATCGTCTATCCGGCGTGGCCGCTGATCTCGAGCAATACCACGGGGCTGCTCGGCTACTCGACGCGCGCCAGCCTCGCGGTGGAGCTCGCCAATCTCGAGGCGCTCCGCGGCGAGAAGATGGCGGCGTTGGCGGCGGCACCGCTCGCCGACATCGAGAAGGACCCGGCCTTGCTGGCGCTCGCGCGTGCCAAAGGCAGGACCGTGTTCGGCGACAATTGCGCGCCGTGCCACGGCAGCGGCGGTGCGGGCGCAAAAGGCTTTCCGAACCTGAACGACGACGACTGGCTGTGGGGCGGCACGCTCGAGCAGATCATGCAGACCATCCAGTTCGGCGCGCGCTCCGGCCACGCCAAGGCGCATGAAGGCCAGATGCTCGCCTTCGGCAAGGACGGCGTGCTGAAGGGCGACGAGATCGTCACGGTCGCCAATTACGTGCGGTCGCTGTCGGGCTTGCCGACGCGCAAGGGCTACGACGCGGCCAAGGGCGAGAAGATCTTTGCGGACAATTGCGTCGCCTGCCATGGCGATGGCGGCAAGGGCAATCCGGAGCTCGGCGCGCCGAACCTGACCGACAAGATCTGGCTCTATGGCTCGGACGAGGCGACGCTGATCGAGACCATCAGCCAGGGTCGCGCCGGCGTCATGCCGGCCTGGGAAGGGCGGCTCGATCCCGCCACCATCAAGGCGATGGCGGTCTACGTCCACTCGCTGGGCGGCGGAAAATAGCCGATGTAGCTGCGGGCGGGGGCGAACAAAAATGCCCCCGCTTGAGCTGGATCAATCGACGCGGCGGCGCCGGGTCTAGGTTTAATCGCACCTTTCGAGACGTGCCAGGCGATGAACAAGACCGTGAACCCGAACGAGCTCACATCGGACGACGACAATGGGCCGCTCTATGTGGCTCAAAAGAAGGTGTATCCCCAGAGTATCTCCGGCACCTTCCGCCGGATCAAATGGGGCCTGATGGCGTTCTGCCTCGGCATCTATTACTTCCTGCCCTTCGTGCGCTGGAATCGTGGCCTTGGTGCCCCCAGCCAGGCGGTGCTGATCGATCTTCCCAACAGCCGCTTCTATTTCTTCTTCATCGAGCTGTGGCCGCAGGAGATCTACTATTTCACCGGCCTGCTGATCGTCGCAGCCGTGGCGTTGTTCCTGATGAACTCCGTGGGCGGCCGCATCTGGTGCGGCTATCTCTGCCCGCAGACGGTCTGGACTGACCTGTTCTACGCCGTCGAGCGCTTCGTCGAAGGCGACCGCCGCGAGCGGATGCGGAAGGACAAGTCGGCCGGGGCGCTGACGCTCAAGCGCGTCTCCGAGATCGCGCTCAAGCATTCGATCTGGCTCATGATCGCCTGGTGGACCGGCGGCGCGTGGGTGCTCTATTTCAACGACGCCCCGACGCTGGTGAAGGAGCTCCTGACCTTCCAGGCGCCGATGATCGCCTATATCTGGATCGGCATCCTCACGGCGACGACCTATGTGCTCGCCGGCTTCATGCGCGAGCAGGTCTGCACCTATATGTGCCCGTGGCCGCGGATCCAGGCTGCGCTCACCGACGAATGGGCACTCAACGTTACCTATCGCTATGACCGCGGCGAGAAGCGCACCTCGGTGAAGAAGGCCGCCGAGCTGCGTGCGCTTGGCGAGCATGTCGGCGACTGCGTCGACTGCTATCAATGCGTCGCGGTCTGCCCGACCGGCATCGACATTCGCAACGGACCGCAGCTCGAATGCATCCAGTGCGGGCTCTGCATCGACGCCTGCGACAACGTCATGACCAAGATCGGCCGGCCGAAGCGGCTGATCGGCTATGACAACGACATCAACATCCAGCGCCGCCAGGACGGCAAGGCGCCGATCTATCGCATCGTCCGCGCCCGCACTGTCGCTTACAGCGCGATCATCGCGGCCGTCGGCGGCATCATGCTCTACGTGCTGGCGACCCGCACCCTGCTCGACGTCAACGTGCTGCACGACCGCAATCCGGTAGCGGTCAAGCTCAGCGACGGCTCGATCCGCAACGCCTATACGGTGCGGCTCCTGAACAAGAGCGGTTACGACCGCGTCGTCGCGATCGACGCCGACGGTCCGGCCAATGCGACGATCCATGTCGTTGGCGCGGATTCCGTGACGCCGGACCGGCCGATGATCGTGATCCCCCGCGACTCCACCAGTGAGCTGCGCCTCCTTGTCACCGCACCGGCCGATAGCAATCCTGAGAAATCGATCCCCGTGCGCTTCCACGTCACCGATATCGGTCTCGGCGAGGTCGCATCCACCACCGACAATTTCGTCTCGCCCTAGGATCAGGAGACCGCCATGGCATCCAAGCCGCTGACTGGAACAAAAGTGTTCCTGATGCTGGTCGCCTTCTTCGGCGTCGTCATCAGCGTCAACGTCACCATGATGAAGCTCGCGATCGCGACGCTGCCCGGCACCGACGTCGACAGTCCGTACGCCGCAGGCCTCACTTATGACCGCGAGATATCGGCGGCGCAGGACCAGGCCGCGCGCAAATGGCAGGTGAATGCTCATATCGAGCGCCGCGCCGATGGCGCTGCCGCGCTCCAGGTCGAGGCGCGCGACGCGACGGGCCAAGCGATGTCCGGCTTGAAGTTCGGAGGCCGCCTTGAACGGCCGACCGACAAGCGCGCCGACCTCGCGGTCGAACTGTCCGAGGCCGGCGTCGGCATCTATCGCGGCAATGCCGCGTCCGTCGCACCGGGGCAGTGGGATCTCGTGATCGAGGGCGAAGCGCATGGCGAGCGCGTGTTCATGTCGCGTAATCGCGTGATCCTGAACTGAAGGATATCGTCATGCAGGTGACACGCGATTTCTCTCACTACGTCCGGGCCGCGGGCGCGGGTCTCCAGCATATCGATCTCGCCGTCGAGGGCGTTCACTGCGCCGGCTGCATGGCCAAGATCGAGCGCGGGCTGTCTGCCATTCCCGACGTCACGCTGGCGCGCGTGAACCTCACCGACCGGCGCGTTGCGCTGGAGTGGAAGCAGGGCACGCTCGACCCGGCCCGCTTCATCGATCGGCTCGAGGAGCTCGGTTACAAGGCCTATCCTTACGAAACCGAGAGTGCGGAGGCGACCGAGGTCGCCGAATCCCGTTTCCTGCTGCGCTGCCTCGGCGTCGCCGCCTTCGCCACCATGAACGTGATGATGCTGTCGATCCCGGTGTGGTCGGGCAATGTCTCGGACATGCTGCCCGAGCAGCGCGACTTCTTCCACTGGCTGTCGGCGCTGATCGCGCTGCCGGCGGCGGCCTATGCCGGCCAGCCATTCTTCCGCTCGGCCTGGCGCGCGCTGTCGGCGAAGACGACGAACATGGACGTGCCGATCTCGATCGGCGTGACCTTGGCGCTCGGCATGTCCGTGGTCGAAACCATCCATCACGCCGAGCATGCCTATTTCGACGCGGCGATCATGCTGCTGACGTTCCTGCTGGTCGGCCGCTTCCTGGACCAGAACATGCGGCGGCGGACCCGCGCGGTCGCCGGCAATCTTGCTGCACTCAAGGCCGAGACCGCGGCCAAGTTCGTCGGGCCCGACGAGATCTCGCAAGTGCCGGTGGCGGCGATCCATCCCGGTGACATCGTGCTGTTGCGGCCCGGCGAGCGCTGCGCGGTCGACGGCACCGTGATCGAGGGCCGTTCCGAGATCGACCAGAGCCTGATCACCGGCGAGACGCTCTTTGTCACGGCGGAACATGGCACGCCGGTCTATGCGGGATCGATGAACATCTCTGGCACGCTGCGGGTGCAGGTCTCGGCGGCGTCCGAGGCGACGCTGCTCGCCGAGATCACGCGGCTGCTCGACAACGCGCTCCAGGCGCGTTCGCGCTACATGCGGCTCGCCGACCGCGCCTCGCGGCTCTATGCGCCGGTTGTGCACACGACCGCGCTCCTCACCATTCTCGGCTGGGTCATCGCGGGCGCGAGCTGGCATGATGCGATCGTCACCGGCGTTGCCGTCCTGATCATCACCTGTCCCTGTGCGCTCGGCCTTGCGATTCCCACGGTGCAGGCCGTCGCCTCCGGCGCGATGTTCAAGGCGGGCGTGCTGCTCAATTCGGGCGACGCCATCGAGCGGCTGGCCGAAGCCGACCACGTCATCTTCGACAAGACCGGCACTCTGACGTTGCCCGATCTTGAAGTGACGAATGCGGCCGATATCCCCGCCGACATTTTTCAACTCGCCGGTCGCCTCGCGTTGTCGAGCCATCATCCGGTGGCCGCCGCGGTCGCGCAGGCCGCCGGCGCGAGATCGCCGATCGTCGGCGCGGTCGAGGAGGCCGGGCAGGGCGTTCGCGCGACCGTGGACGGCGCAGAGCTTCGCCTCGGCCGTCCGTCCTTCTGCGGCGCCGAGGCGCTGGTCGGCGATGCCGATCTCGATCCTGAAGCCTCCATCGTGGCTTTCAGCAAGGCAAACGAAAAGTTCATCCTCTCGGTGCGGCAGGGGCTGCGTCCGCATGCGCAGGCCGTGATCGCGGCGCTGAAGGCGCGCAACATCGGCATCGAGATCCTCTCCGGCGACCGCGAGCCCGCGGTGATCGCGGCAGCCCACGCTCTCGGCATCGCCGAGTGGCGCGCCGGCGTCACGCCGGCCGACAAGATCGCGCGGATTGAAGAATTGAAGCGGCGCGGCGCGAAAGTGCTGATGGTCGGCGACGGCATGAACGATGCGCCGTCGCTGGCGGCAGCGCACGTCTCGATGTCGCCGATTTCTGCTGCGCATCTCGGCCAGGCGACCGCCGATCTCGTCTTTCTCGGCCGGCCGCTGGCGCCGGTCGTCGCAGCCATCGATTCCGCGCGCAAGGCGCTGCATCTGATGCGGCAAAACCTCTGGCTTGCGATCGGCTACAATGTGCTCGCCGTGCCCGTTGCCATCAGCGGCGTGGTGACGCCCCTGATCGCGGCTGCCGCCATGAGCGGATCGTCGATCCTGGTGATGCTGAATTCGCTGCGGGCCCGCAGCCGCGCGCGGGAGATTTTGTGATGGAAATCCTGGTCATCCTGGTTCCGCTGGCGCTGATGCTCGGCCTTGCCGGTCTCGCCGCCTTCCTCTGGTCGCTGCGGAGCGGCCAGTACGACGATCTCGACGGCGCTGCCTGGCGGGCCATCGCCGACGACGACCCGCCGCCGCCGCAGGAGGCGCCGGCAAAGCGTTAACGCTCCGCCGGTTCCGCGGTCATCTGCACCCTCTCCCGGACGATGGTTGCTGGACGGCCGACGGTCGTCGGGCGTAACAATACCGGAGGATTTGCGAAGAAGAGACAGGCTCTCTGGAGCAGGAGTGCGATGAGCATGCAGGGTAATGCCGTGTGCAGGCCCAACGACCTGCCGGGACAAATCGTGCTGGTGCTGCAAGGCGGCGGCGCGCTTGGTTCCTATCAGGCGGGCGTTTACCAGGCCCTGCATGAAGCTGGCATCGAGCCGGACTGGGTCATAGGCACCTCGATCGGCGCCATCAATGCGAGCCTGATCGCCGGCAATGCGCCTGAGAACAGGCTCGCGCGCCTGAAGCAATTCTGGAAACGGATGGAGCAGACTCCGGCTTGGACTTTGCGAACCGGCGTTCCCGGCTTTGATGACAAGCTGGCCTATTGGTCGACCGTCACGAACGGCATTGCCGGCTTCTTCCGGCCCAATCTGGCGGCGCATGCCGGCGAGTCCTATCCGCTCGGCGCCGATCGCGCCGCCTACTATTCGACTGCGCCGCTGGAGAACACGCTGCGCGAGCTCGTCGATTTCGACCTCGCCAATCGCGGCGCGCCGCGTCTGACCGTCGGTGCGGCTCATGTTGGCACCAGCCAGATGCGCTATTTCGACAGCCGCGACGGCGAGCTGACGGTGAAGCACATCATGGCATCGGGCGCGCTGCCGCCGGCCTTCCCGGCGGTGCGTATCGACGGCGAGCTCTATTGGGACGGCGGCATCCTGTCGAACTCGCCGACCGAAGCCGTGTTCGACGACAATCCGCGCAGGGATTCGCCGATCTTCTCTGCGCATCTGTGTAATTCCATCGGCGCTGAGCCGACGACGATGGGCGAGGTCCTGAACCGGCACAAGGACGTGATGTATGCCAGCCGGATTACGAGCCAGATCGAGCGCCAGCAGCAGGCCCATCGCCTGCGCCACGTCATCAACGAGCTTGCAGCACGATTGCCCGAGAGCGAGCGCACCGATGCCGCGGTGAGGGACCTGATCGGCTATGGCTGTTCGACGCGCATGCATGTCGTGCGGTTGCTGGCACCGCAGCTCGACCGCGAGACCCACACCAAGGACGTCGACTTCAGCCCGTCCGGCATCATGCAGCGCTGGGATGCCGGCTACGCGCATACAAGGTCGGTACTGGCGCGCGCGCCGTGGATCGGCGAATTCGATCCGCTGTCGGGCGTGGTTCTGCACGAGCACGTGGACGAGATGCCGATGGCGGCGGAATAGCGCCACGAGCCGTCGCTGCGTTCATTGAATTGCCACAGGCCTTGCGGATCGTAGGTCTCAGTCCGCTGTCGATGAGGCCCTGCAGGTGGTGTCCGGGAACGATCTGGAACTGGCTCTCGATCAGGTCCGCGCTGACGCGGCAGGACCGGTTGCCGGC
Source organism: Bradyrhizobium sp. McL0616 (assembly GCF_049993385.1). Lineage (NCBI taxonomy): Bacteria > Pseudomonadati > Pseudomonadota > Alphaproteobacteria > Hyphomicrobiales > Nitrobacteraceae > Bradyrhizobium > Bradyrhizobium sp. McL0616. The sequence goes on along the minus strand of NZ_CP188255.1, from coordinate 6,458,118 downwards.
GTGTTCGGTCCGGCCTCGGTGACCTGGCGGATCGACCGCGAGGCCGTCATCTTTCTCGGTGCTGGCCGTGCGCTGTTGCTGCAATTGGCGCATCCCTGGGTCGCGGCCGCCATCGCAGAGCACTCGAAAACCTTTGCCGATCCGATCGGCCGCTTCCATCGCACCTTCGACATCGTCTTCGCGATGGTGTTCGGCTCGCTCGACCGGGCGCTGCTATCGTCACGGCAACTGTACAGGCGCCACGGAATGATCGTCGGCGAGATGCCGGCGACTGTCGGTCCCTTCGCGGCGGGCTCGCGCTACTGCGCCAACGACATCCCGTCGCTGCGCTGGGTTCATGCGACGCTGGTTGAAACCGCGCTGATGGCGCACGATCTCGTCCTGCCGCCGTTCTCGCCGGAAGAGCGCGAGCGCTACTGGGTCGAGAGCCGGATGTTCGGTGCCTTGTTTGGGTTGACGGCGGACGATTTGCCGGCGGACTGGTCCGGCTTTGCCGCTTACACCGCAATGATGGCGAAGTCAGACACGCTCACCGTCAGCCCGGCGGCGCGCGAGATCGCGACGCAAATCTTCACCGGCGCCCGACCATGGTTGCGGCCGCCGCGATGGTACCGCGCGCTCACGACGAGGATGCTGCCGGAGCAACTGCGTGCAGGCTTCGGTTTTGAGCTTGATGAGCGCGACACACAATCCGCCGACAACGCGCTGAAATGGATAAGGCGGGTCTATCCGAGATTGCCCGACCGGCTGCGCTATGTCGGCCCCTATCAGGAAGCGCAGGCGCGGCTGAACGGCAGAACTGAGCCCGACTGGATGACCCGCTGCATTAACCGCGCCTGGATCGGCCGGCCGCAGATGGACGTGCGCGGGAAGGGGTGAGGCGCGCTGTGGCCGCCACAGACATCGTCATCGCGAGGAGCTCGCGACAAAATTGCGCAGCAATTTTGCGCTGATGCGACGAGGCAATCCAGACTTTCTCCGTGGAGACGGTCTGGATTGCTTCGCTTCGCTCGCCATGACGGAATACGCGGGGGCACCTCGGCCTCACACCGACGCCAGCTTCCGGTACAGCGCGCTGTAGCTGCCGGCCGAGATGCTCCATGAGAACGAGCGTCCCATGGCGCTGCGGCGCATGGTGTCGAGCTGGTCCTGCGCCATGAACGCTTCGAACGCGCGGCGGACGCCGCCGAGGAAAGACTCGCGCGAGGGTCTCGAGAACAGGAAGCCGGTCTCGCCGTCGCTGATGGTCTCGGCCAGGCCACCGGTCTGGTGCCCGATCGGCAGCGAGCCGAAGCGCTGGGCATACATCTGGCTCAGCCCGCACGGCTCGAAGCGCGACGGCATCAATGTAAAATCGCTGCCGGCGAAGATGCGCCGCGCCTGGGCGTCGTTGAAGCCGATGGTGACGCCGATGGCGTCGGGGCGGCGGCGATGGGCGTCGACCAGCGCCTGTTCGAGCGCCGGCTCGCCGGAACCGGTGACGACGATCTGCCCGCCGGCATCGATGATCTCGTCGGCGGCCGACAGCACGAGGTCGATGCCCTTCTGGTGCACGAGGCGTGCGACGATCGCGAACATCGGGCCGCGCGAGACCGCCAGGCCAAACTGCTTGCGCACGTAATCCGCGTTGGCCTTCTTGCCGACCCAGTCGCCGGCGCCGAATTGCTGCGCGAGCTGGGCGCAGGAGCGCGGGTCCCAGCTCTCGTCGATGCCGTTGAGGATGCCGGTCAGCTCGGACGCGTCGGAGCGCAGGCGCAGCAGCCCCTCCATGCCGCAGCCGAATTCGGTTGTGGTGATCTCCCGCGCATACGTGCCGCTGACGGTGGTGAGGTGCGAGGCGTAGACCAGCCCCGCCTTGAGGAACGAGAGCTGGTCGTAGAATTCGACGCCGTCGATGTGGAACGAGCTTTCCGGCACGCCGATCCGCCGCAGCGAATCCTTCGGGAAAAGGCCTTGATAGGCCAGATTGTGGATGGTCAGGATCGAGGGAATCCTGGCGCTGCGCCCGGCGAGGTAGGCGGGCACGAGCGAGGCCTGCCAGTCATTGGCATGCACCAGGTCTGCTGCCCAATTCTTGTCCAGCTTGCCCATGGCAAGCTCAGCGGCCGCCGAGGCAAAGCGTGCAAAGCGGATGTCGTTGTCGGGCCAGTCGCGCCCCGCTTCGTCGCCATAGGGATTGCCGGGGCGATCGTAGAGCTGTGAGCACAACAGCACATAGACCGGCAGGCCGTCCTTGGTTGCGGCCCGGCCGAGCGAGCAGGCCGGCATTTCGGCCAGGGCCGGGCAGCGCCCAACGATCTGAATATGCGTGAGTTGTTCGATGATGTCGCGATAGCCGGGCAGCATGATCCGGATATCGGCGAAGGGGCGCAGGGCGCGGGGGAGGGCAGCAGAAACGGCACCAAGTCCGCCAACGCGGACGAAGTCGTCCATCTCTGTCGTAACAAATAAGACCCTCAAGAACGATTGCCCTCTGCCGATCCCGTTTGCTGCTATGCAAGAACGGGTCCAGTTGCCCTCAAAATCGCAAGCCCCCCTGCGGGACGCGTCCGTTCGGTAAAGACTTTCCTACTCAGCCGCCGCCATCTAGGGTCTGCGCACCAACAACAGAGAACAGTGATTGTTCCTAGGGGACGGCCGGGGATGGAGCTATCAAATAAGCACGAAGACACGACGACAAAGGCCTTCGCCGGCCTGCGGGTGTTGGATTTTTCGACCACCATCGCCGGTCCCCATTGCGCGCGGATGTTGGCCGACATGGGCGCCGAGGTCATCAAGATCGAGACCGATGGCGGCGAGACGATGCGGACCCGGCCGCCGCTGCGCAACGGATGCAGCACCGTGTTCGGCCAGCTCAATGTCGGCAAGAAGAGCGTCGTGCTCGACCTCAAATCCGAAGACGGCAAGGAGGCGGTGCGCCGGCTGGTCGCGACCGCGGACATTCTGGTCGAGAATTTTCGCCCCGGCGTGATGCGCCGGCTGCGGCTGGACTACGACAGCCTGCGCCCGGTCAACCCGAAGCTGATCTACTGCTCGATCTCCGGTTACGGCCAGTCCGGCCCCTCGGCCGAACTGCCGGCCTATGCGCCGGTGATCCACGCGGCCTCCGGCTATGACATGGCGCATCTCGCCTATCAGCCCGGCCGCAACCGTCCGGACTATTGCGGCATCTACCATGCCGACGTCGTCACCGGCACCTACGGTTTTGGCGCGATCGCCTCGGCGCTGTATCAGCGCACGGTGACCGGGCTTGGCCAGCACATCGACGTCTCCATGCTGGAATCGATGCTGACCTTGACGGTGATCGAGTTGCAGAACTCGCAATTCGCGGTGAAGCAGCCGCCGCGCCCGATGTTCGGCCCGACCGAGACGGCCAAAGGCTATGTCATGATCACTGTCGCGAGCGAGAAGACGTTCCAGGCGCTGATGGGCGTGATCGGCCGCCCCGAATGGCTCTCCGATCCGCGCTTCTCCACCTACGCCCCGCGCCGCGAGAACTGGGCGGACATGATGGACGGCGTCGAAGCCTGGTCGCGGCGGCTTTCGACCGATGCATGCCTGGTTGCGCTCGGCGCCGCCGGTGTGCCGGCCTCGGCTTATCGCACCATCACCGAGGCGCTGGCCGATCCGCAGCTTGCGCACCGGCAGGCGCTCTCCGAGGTGAAGGACGAGGGCGGCTCGTTCAGAGTTCTCAAGCTGCCGTTCCGGATGAGCGGTGCCGACACCACGCCGGGCGAGAAGATGGCCGTGCTCGGCGAGCACACGAGCGAATTGCGCGAGGCGGTTGGCCTCACCGACGACGTGCCAATTCCGTCAGGCAAAACGGCCGAGCAAGGCTGACCAACAAAGGCTGACCAACAAACGCTGACGAAACGAGGGCTGACGAACGGTTTCGTGCCGCAAGCAATGCGGCTTTGCGCGCGGCCGCCTTGCCATGGTCTGCCGGCGTCAACTAGACAGGTCCCAGTTTGTCTCGTCCCGTCCCCCGTGGCATGGTGGCGCGACAAGAAGAGCATGCCGGGAGGACGCCGATGAAGAGTTTCAAGGTCGCCGATTTCAAGGCGCCGCTGAAGGAGTTCGACGAGGCGACGCCGCAGCCGTCGGGCACGCAGGTGCTGATCAAGGTGAAGGCGGCCGGCGTCTGCCACAGCGACCTCCACATCTGGGAAGGCGGCTATGATCTCGGCCACGGCCGCAAGCCGCTGTCGCTGAAAGATCGCGGCATCAATCTGCCGCTGACGATGGGCCACGAGACGGTCGGCGAGGTCCTTGCCTTCGGCCCGGACGTCAAGCCGACCGATCAAGCCGATCTCAAGCTCGGCGAGGTCGGCCTCGTCTATCCCTGGATCGGCTGCGGCAAATGCGCGGTCTGCCTTGCCGGCGACGAGAACATGTGTGCGACGCCGCGCTCGCTCGGCGTCTATTGCGACGGCGGCTATTCTGACCACATGCTGGTGCCGCATCCGCGCTATATCCTCGGTCTCAAAGGGCTCGATCCCGCGTCGGCCGCGCCCTATGCCTGCTCGGGCGTCACCACCTACAGCGCTCTGAAAAAGGTCGAGCAGCATTTCGACACGCCGATCGTGATGTTCGGCGCCGGCGGCCTCGGCCTGATGGCGCTGTCGCTGCTGAAAGCGATGGGCGGCAAGGGCGCGATCATGCTCGACATCGATGCGAGGAAGCGCGAGGCGGCGGAAAAGGCCGGCGCGCTCGCCACCGTCGATCCCAAGGCACCGGATGCGCTTGAGCAGCTCGCCAAGAAGGCGGGAGGTCCGATCCGCGCCGTCATTGACCTCGTCGGCAACGCCGCCACCACACAGCTCGGTTTCGACTGCCTGGCCAAGGGTGGCAAGCTCGTCATCGTCGGCCTGTTCGGCGGCGGTGCGACCTGGGCACTGCCGCTGATCCCGATCAAGGCGGTGACGATCCAGGGCAGCTATGTCGGGAACCTGCGCGAGACGCAGCAGCTGCTCGATCTCGTCCGCACCAAGAACGTGCCGCCGATCCCGGTGACGCGGCAGCCGCTCAGCAAGGCCAACGACGCGCTGGTGCAGTTGCAGCAGGGGGCCGTGGTCGGCCGTACGGTGCTGACGCCGTAGTCGTTGCCCTCTCCGTCGTCATTGCGAGGAGCTCTTGCGACGAAGCAATCCAGAATGTCTCCGCAGATACAGTTCTGGATTGCTTCGCTGCGCTCGCAATGACGACTTGGCTGGCTCCTTCCTCAAGGCTCCTAAATGTCCGCAAACAACGCCTTCCATATTGCCGTGCTCGCCGGTGACGGCATTGGTCCCGAGGTCATGGCGCCCGCCATCGAGGTGCTGCGCATGATCGAGGCGAAGTCGGATTTGCGCTTCCGCTTCACCGAGGCACCGGCCGGCGCCACCAATTATCTCGCAACCGGCAAGTCGATGCCGGATAGCACCATCAAGCTCTGCGAGGAGGCCGACGCGATTCTGCTGGGCGCCTGTGGCCTGCCGTCGGTGCGCTACCCGGATAACACCGAGATCGCGCCGCAGATCGAGCTGCGCTTCATGTTCGATCTCTATGCCGGCGTCCGCCCGGCGCGGCTGATCCCGGGCGTGGCGAGCCCGATCGTCGGCGCCGATCAGCGCGGCATCGATCTCGTCGTGATCCGGGAGTCCACCGAAGGCCTGTTCGCCTCGATGGGCAAGGGCGTCGTCACCCATGAGGACGCGCGCGAGACACTCGTGATCACGCGCAGGACGTCGGAGCGCCTGTTCGAATTCTCGTTTCGGCTCGCCGAACGGCGCAAGGCGCGCGGCAAGCCGGGTTCGCTGGCCTGCGTCGACAAGGCGAACGTGTTCAAGGCGTTTGCGTTCTTCCGCGGCATCTTCGACGAGATCGCGAAAAATCATCCCGAGGTGAAGACCGACCGGCTCTATGTCGATGCCTGCTCGGCGATGCTGGTCAAGCGTCCCTGGGATTTCGACGTGATGGTGATGGAGAACATGTTTGGCGACATCGTCTCCGACATCACCGCGAGCCTGATCGGCGGTCTTGGCATGGCGCCGTCGGCCGACATCGGCGACAAATACGCCGTGTTCCAGCCCTGCCACGGCACCGCGCCCGACATCATGGGGCAGGGCAAGGCCAATCCCACCGGCATGATCCTGTCGGCCGCGATGATGCTGGACTGGCTCGCCGACAAGCACGGCGTCGAGGGTGCAGCCGAGGCCGGTGAAAAGATCGAGCGCGCGGTGGATCAAATCTATGCCGGCGGCATCAAGCCGATGGAATTCGGTGGCAACAACGGCACGGCGGATATCACGAAGGCGGTGCTCGCGGCGCTGTAGCAGCAAGACAATGAGCAAGCCGGTCCCCGAACGGTATCAACAGCTCCGGACTTTCGCTTTCGGCGACGGTCCCCCGCTCGCGGATAAATTGCTCGAACTCGTCGTCAAGGGCGTCAAGACCGCAACGTGCAGTACCGAAGACGAGCCAAACACCTCAGCGCCCGGTGAACGCTGGGTCGTGCTCGACGGACGGGGCGAACCGCGCTGTGTCATCGAAACCACCGAGATCTCGTATCGTCGCTTCAACGATGTCGATGCCGCCTTTGCGTACGATGAGGGCGAAGGCGATCGAAGCCTGGCCTATTGGCGCAGCGCCCATCGCACTTATTTCGGCCGGCTCGGACGATTCAGCGAGGATATGATGCTCATGTGCGAGCGCTTTCGCCTGATCGAGGTTTTCGGAGAAGTCGTGCCAGGAGATGCAGGCCCAGACCGTCAGGCATGAGCCGGCCAGTGCCGCTCGCGGAACCATGCACGATAGTTCGACATCTTCGCGCGCTGCGCCTGGGGCGCATGGCGCTTGCATGTGGACGCCTCTTCGCTGTTCTCGGGCGCTCCCCACCGCAACTCCACGCAATCGTTGGGATTGTAGGCCATCTCGAAATCAATGGCACGATCGACCACATCCTTGATCGATAACGTCCACTGCGAGCCGTCGCTCCGGGTATAGGTCACTTTGCGAGAAGCAAGTTCCGAGGCCAGCACGCCCTGTAATTCGTTCTTCAGGTCAGCTGCGCTTTTGCCGGCCGGTATCGCATAGCGATCCGACCGCCGCGCAAAACGATCGGGGAAATTTCGCACCACGTCGATTGCGATCAACAGACGAAAATCGCGCGCGGGGGTCGAGAAATCCTCCCAGGCGCCTGTGGTCTCGAAGATCGAAGCGCCATCCGGCATCGTGGTGTCGCCGGCCTGCTTGGCCTGGTATTTGCGCCCGTTCTCCACCGACGTGACGCGCGTCTTGACCTGTTCGGTCAGGCTCGTGATGGCGTCACTCATGGCGCGCGACGGATCGAGCGGTTCGGGGGACATGACATCATCCATGCGATCGTAGAAATCTTCAGCCGACATGTTCGCCTGCTCAGCCGAGAAATCGCCGAATTGCGGATGCTTGCCGATTTCCGCGTTGGTCAGCCGCCGCAGCGCCCCGTTCTTCTCGCGCATGATCGGGCGGAAATGCTTGAAACCCGGGCTGCCGAGCGAAGGTTCGTGCACGAAAAGGAAATTACCACGCCAGAAGCGCTTGCGCGTGATTGATCCATCGGGCTCCGCGTCGACGGCCAGGTCGACGCCCGGCGTCCCGTTCGCTTCCGGCACGCGATGCACCAGCATCAGTACGTGGCCATAGGGGTCGGCATACACGGTCCCCGGGCGCAATGCTTCTTGCGTCAGCGGCACGGTGTAGAAATCCGCGCTGTCGTCGCCCGCGCGCACGGCGCCGGTATGGACGACGTCGCCGACGTCGCGCAGATATTCTCCGAAATTTGTCGGGCGCGCCGGTGGCTTCGGCGGAGCTGGAGTCACAGGCGGTGTGTCGACCTGCTCGGCAGGTGGCTGCGACGATCTTCCAAACAAACCGAGAAACCCCTTGCTCTGCGGAGGCGGCGCGGCAGGCGCGGTCGCGGCTGCGGCGACTTGCTCCGGCGGGGGCGGCGGACGCGTGACATCCGGATGAGAAATGTCAAACCATTGAGCGCATTTCGGTGGCTTGCCGCCGAATCCGCGCGAGCAATTCGAATAGCCGAACGGCAGCCCCATCTTGAACGCGAAATAGGCGCGCAGGAAATAGACGAAGTCGGCGCAATCGGGACGAATGCTGGTCTGCGTAATGTCTTCGTTGCGTCCCAGATAATTGAACAGGAAATTGCGGGATTGGTCGCGAAGCACTTCGTACCAGACCTTCCAGTCCAGATTCTGGTCAGCCGGTGCGTCGAAGAGCTTTTCGATCCATGCCGAGAACAGGGCTTCGTTCGTGCTGTCCCAGCTATTGCGCACTTGCCAGATGCTTCCCGCCGGTGGGCGCGTCGGCTCCGGTTTGCGTGCGCTGACGGTGATCTCGGGGGTGGCCGGGCTGCAATCCGCCGCTGCACCGTTGACGGTGAGCGTCGTACGCCAGGCGCCGGCGGCAGGAGCTGAGACCTCGGCGAACCAGGCATAGGGGGGGCCGCCATGCCGGTCGGGCGATTGAGCCGCGACGCTTCCGTCGGGTGCGATCAGCGACAGCACGCCCTCGATCGGCTTCTCGGAGATGACCATGACGCGCAGCGGAACGCCGCTCCAGGCCGCTTTCGGCGACGGCAACACGGTGACCTCGACGGGGTTCGCGCATTTGTCGGATACCGCCGTTGCCGACCATGCCGACGTTGCGAAGAGCGGAACAAGAAATCCGGCTGCGATCAGCAAGAGTGTCGCCGCAGCGGCGGCCAGGCGGCGCGCAAGAAGCATTTGGGCATAGCCTTGTGAATAATCGGGAACTTGCACTCAACCCCGTTGAGAGATGGAGTACAGGATATCGAATTGGCAAACGCAAGTCAGCGGCATTGAAGCCCGATTCTGGGCGCTATAACGGATTGACCGTTGAGAGCTTGGGCTGTCATCTACTCATGGCCCGTTCCATGACCGGCAATTGACCCGAAGCGAGGGAGCACCACCATGATTGCCAGACCTTTTTGGTCGCTGGCAGCCGTCTGTGTCTGGTCACTGGGTACGATTTCCGCCGCCAATGCTGCCTCGGCCAGGCCCGTGGCCGCGGAGAAGGGCATGGTTGTCAGCGCACAACACCTCGCAACAGAAATCGGTGTCGACATTCTCAAACGTGGGGGCAGCGCGGTAGATGCCGCGGTTGCGGTTGGCTACGCCTTGGCCGTGGTGTATCCGGCCGCCGGCAATTTGGGCGGCGGCGGTTTCATGACGATCCTGTTTGCCGATGGACGCAAGACCTTCCTCGATTTTCGCGAGCGGGCGCCCCGCGCGGCGAGCCGGGACATGTATCTCGACAAGGATGGCAACGTCATCAAAGGCCTCAGTACGATCGGCTGGCTGGCGGCTGGCGTTCCCGGCACCGTATCGGGCCTGGAATATGCTCGGAAAAAGTACGGGACAATGACCCGGGAGGCGCTGATCGAACCGGCCATCAAACTGGCCGAGGATGGATTCATCCTGGACCAGGGCGACGTCGACATGCTCGAATCGGCGACCGAGGATTTCAGGAGGTTTCCTGCGACCGCAGCAATTTTCCTCAACAATGGACAGCCATTTCTCGCCGGCCAACGGTTGGTGCAGCGTGACCTTGCAGATACGCTACGTTCGATCGGGAAACAGGGTGTTGACGGCTTCTACGGAGGCGAAACAGGGGCGGCCATCGTCAAGGCCAGTCGGGCCGGCGGAGGAATCATCGATCAGGAGGATCTCAATCGCTACACGGTCCGTGAGCTTCCTCCCCTCGAGTGTGATTACCGTAGCTATCATTTGATTTCGGCCCCTCCGCCCAGTTCAGGCGGTGTTGCCATCTGCGAGATGTTGAATATTCTCGAGGGATATTCACTCCGGCAACTGGGTTGGGGATCGGCGCAGGCGCTGCATTACGAAATTGAGGCGATGCGTCACGCGTTTGCCGATCGAAGCGGCCTTCTTGGCGACCCTGACTTCACGGGCAATCCGAGCCAAAAGCTGATCGACAGGGGCTACGCTGCAAAAATCCGTGATGCAATCAAGCCGGACAAGGCCGGGATTTCCAGCGATATCGCGCAAGGCGTTGCACCTCACGAAGGCAGCAACACGACGCACTTCTCGATCGTCGACGATGTCGGCACTGCGGTTTCGATGACCTACACGCTGAACGACTGGTTCGGTGCGCGGGTCGTTGCATCAGGCACGGGTGTGCTGATGAACGACGAAATGGACGATTTCACGCCCAACCCCGGCGCTGCCAATAGCTACGGAGCTTTGTCTGGCGAGGCCAATGCGATCGCGCCTGGCAAGACGCCTCGAAGTTCGATGAGCCCGACAATCATCACAAAGGACAGCAAGCTTGCACTCGTTCTCGGTACGCCCGGCGGGAGCAAAATCATCACGGCTGTTCTTCAAACCATCCTGAACCTCATCGATTTCGAGATGAACATTCAGGAGGCCGTCGATGCCCCTCGCATTCATCAGCAATGGCTGCCGGATACGACAAACGTCGAAAAATACGCGCTTTCGCCTGACTCCCGCAAAGTGCTGGAGGGCATGGGCCATCGACTCGAGGATTCGCAGCCTGCGAACCATTTGGCCGCGATCATCGTCGGCGCACCGAGCCTTGGCGGAAAGGCGATTGGACGGAACAGGTACTATGGTGCAAACGATCCGCGCGGTGGCACCGGCCTGGCAGGGGGGTATTAATGCCATCGCCCGACCCGAGCAGCAACGGCGGCTGGACGTGGCGGTTAGATCGAAACCATCAAGCCTACGTTCCTACACTCGGCGCCATGATGAAATTTTGCCAGTGTTTTGCCCGACGAGTCAAACCAAACCTCGTTGCCGCGCGGCAGCAGGCGTCCCCTGGCGAGTGGATTTACCCCGCGCCATGGGTGAGATTGAAGACTTTCTTCTGATGAGCTGCGGATTGCTTTGCGCTTGAAGTTTGCGTCAGCAACTGGAGTGACTCATCGTCATCGTCGCTGGCGCGCGACAAGGCTTGATCCGTGTATTTGAGGCGATTTGGATCACGGGAGATTTTAATACCCTGGAATGCAAGACGTGACAGTGCAGCAATTGCAATTGCCGTCTTGTTTGCGATCTCAATTGTCAGCCTCGGCCAAAACCAGAGAGCGCTCTCGGCTGGAAGCCCCGGACGTCGCTCGGAGGGACGGCGCAGGCGAATGACCCCCCATTGCAGCGGATGGACATTCTCGAGCCTCTGGCTCAACGAGAACGTGAGCAGCAGCTTCACCAGGCTACTTAAATTGACACCGGTCGCCGCGCCCCGGAGCAGCAGCGTCCTCATGTGCTCTGGCGTATAATATATTGCCCAGGCCTCCGAATAGATCGCCTTCCATTCGTTTTCCGACATACGGGAATGCGGGGCGCAGACATGCTCGAGGTCGTAATTGTTGAGATCGGGATCCATCGGAACTTGCATGGTCCAGAGGTTCTTGTGATCCTCCGAACCCGGCAACGGGGTCAGACAAAAGAACTCCAGGATGTCGATCGGCAACTCGCGCTTGATGATCGCAATATCATTGCGGATCGATTCTGGCGTATCGGCCGGAAAGCCCAGGATGTAACCAGCAAGCGTGAGAATGCCCTGGTCCTTCCAGGCCAAGAGCATCTTGCGGTACTCGGTGATCTTGTTTTGCCGCTTCTTCGCCGCCAGGAGATTATCGGGATTGATGTTCTCGAGCCCGATGAATACGCGAGTTACGCCCGCGCGTTTTGCTTTCTCGATGAAATTTGGAATTTTGTGACAAAGCGTGTCTACCTGGATCAGAAGCCCAAGGGGGATGCCTTCGGATTCCCGCAGCCAGATCAAGCGATCAAGGATTTCCTCCCAGTGCTTGTTGCGCGCAAAGTTATCGTCAGTGATGAAATATTTGCAGACGCCTTGCTTCCAGTTGCTGCGGACCAGCGCCTCGACATCGTCCGGCGTCCGGAAACGCGACTTGCGTCCCTGTACGTTGATGATCGTGCAGAAAGAACACTGATAGGGGCACCCGCGGCCGGCATCGAAGCTGGTACTCAGACCTAAAGTCCGTCGCACGTTCTCCATGGGCAGGAAGGGAGCAGGCGTACCTTCAATGCCGGGCAAGTCCTTGAGAAAATTGTAAGTGGGCTCCAGCCGGCCGGCGGCGGCATCCTGAAGGACGATATCGAGGCGACCTTCCGCTTCGCCTGCGAACAAGGAAACCTTCATTGCGCGGCAGGCGTCCAATTCGACCGCACTGCCGTCGAGCATCGACAGACAACCCGAGACGTGAAAGCCGCCGATGACGACCTGAACACCGGCTTCGCGCAGCGGACGGGCGATATCGAGAGCGCGAGGATACTGGTTCGACTGCACGCCGACGAGCATGATCAGGCCGAAATTATCGTGCCGCGAAAAACGCGCCACCAGCCCTGATATGTCAACGCGGGCGCTGAATTCGTCGATCGCCTCGATATCGACCTCAACATCAGGTCCTAGCGCGCGACGCGCTGCGCTTTCCTGCGCAATTCCATAGAGGCTGGCAAGCGAATTGGAGGGAATAGTCGCCCGCCACCATCGGATCACATATCCGTCTTCGCCGTAATGTGACGGTTTGACCATCACCAGCTGGAAGCGGCGTTTTGGCTGAAGGACCGAAGGCGACATCGATCGCTTCCCTTGTTGAGACTTTTGCAATCTAGCACATCTCGGCAACGGGTGCTGCTCAGCTTTGGGGCAAATGCTCACTTCGAGCACGGCTGGTGTTTTGCCCGACGAGTCAAATCTCGCTATCGCGCAGCTCAAGCCACCCCAGGCCAAATTGCTGAGCGATTTCTACTTTGCATGGGGTTGTTTTCGAGTTTTTTGCTGGTGCGACCGGACCCCGAGGCTACTTCCCTTGAAACTGCGGTTTGCGCTTCTCCATGAAGGCCTGCCGGCCCTCGCGAAAATCCGCACTATCCATGCAAGCCGTACCGACCGCCTTGATCGCGTCCATGTCGCGCCCGCTTTCGTCCTTCAGAACCTGCGCGATGGTGATCTTGGCGGCCTTGATCGCAAGCGGAGCGTTCTGCGAGATCGTCTCGGCGATCGCCATGGTCTCGCCCCAGAGCAGCTCGTCCGGGATCACGCGCTCGACGAGGCCAATGCGCAGCGCCTCCGCGGAATCGATGCGCATGCCCGTGTACATCAGCAGCCGCGCCCAGGACGGGCCGACCAGCGACACCAGATGCCGCAAGCCGTCATAGCCATAGGCGATGCCGAGCCTTGCCGCGGGAATACCGAACTGACTGTCATGCGCGGCGATGCGGATGTCGGCGAGCATCGCGACCTGCATGCCGCCGCCGAGACAAAAGCCTTGGATGCTGGCGATCGTCGGTTTGGGATAGTTGGCGAGCAGCGCGCGCTGGGCGGCGCTGCGCCTGCCGTATTCCTCGGACGCGGCCGCGTTGTAGCGGGTCTTCTCGAACTGGCTGATGTCGGCGCCCGAGACGAACGCCTTGCCGCCGGCGCCGCGCAGGATCACGACGCGCACCGCGTCGTCGTCGCGCAGGCTCGTCAGCGCCTCGCCAAATCCCTCCCACATCTCCAGCGACATCGCGTTGCGCTTGACGGGATTGTTGAAGGTGATCACGCCGACGCCGCCGGTGACGTGCTTGAGGATCTTGCCCGCGGCGTAGGATGTTTCATTAGTGAGATCAGGCATCGCGCACTCGCTTGTATTTGGCGAGGCGCAATGTGCGACTGGGGCGAGGCCTGGGTCAACCGCGGCAAGGCGAGGGGGTCTGCATCCGCCTGTGCCACGATTGCATGGCGCGGTCGCGCCTACTGCGCCATATGCGCGGTGAGCGGATGGTTGCCGGCATTGCTGAAGAAGGCCGCCTCCTCGGCGGTGGCCTCGAGCAACTGCTCGTCCTGGTTATAGACGTCGTTGCGGAACTGGATGGTCTGGTCCTTGGTCATCCAGGCCGTGAGGTAGATCCAGGCCACCGGCACCTTCTTGGCCATGGCGACGTCCAGATGCTGCCCGGTCGCAATTTCGGTGTCGATCGCGGCGCGGGTCCATTTCGGCTGGTCTTTCAGCGGCCAGGCGGCGAGATCGCGCACATTGTCGACGCGCGAGCAGCCGTGGGAATCGAAGCGGTAGTCGTCGCTGAACAGATTGCGCTGGTTGGTGTCGTGCATGTAGACCGAATAGGAGTTCGGCATGTCGATCTTGACCGCGCCAAGCGCGTTGAACGTGCCGTTCTGCTGGCGCACGGTGAAGTTCGGCGTGTGCGTGCCCGACCAGTCGACCGAATGCGGATCGATCGGATTGTCGTGGCCGTCCAGCACCTCCATGTGCATGCGCGACAGATAGGTTGGATCCTTGCGCATGTGCGCCGAGATTTCTGTCTTGGCGATCGAGGACGGCACCGTCCAGGTCGGATTGAGCACGACGCTGGTGATCTGGGCCGTCAGCGTCGGCGACGGCTTTTCGGTCTTGCCGACGATGACGCGATAGCGCCGTACCACCAAATCGTTCTCCACCGCTTCGGCGAAAGCCGCGGGGATGTTGACCACGACATAGCGCTGGCCGAAGCTGAAATTGGTGTTCTCAAGCCGCTCGAGCGAAGCCTCCAGCTGTCTGATGCGCTTCTGCACCGTCACGTTCATCGCCGCCAGCGTGCGCGGCGTCATCATGCCGGTGGGCGCGAGGCCGTGGCGCGCCTGGAAGCGTCTTACGGCGTCCGCAAGATCCTGGTCGAAGGCGCCGCTGGCCTTGTCGGCGGCGAGGTCACTGGTGAGGATCAGCCGCTTGCGCAGCAGATCGTCATTGGCGCCCTGGATGCCGAGGGCGAATTTGGCGTCCGCGGGGATCGCTGGCCAGCCGCCGCGCACCGCGAGATCGGAATAGCTCAGTGCCGCGTCCTTGATGCGCTGGGTGGTGCCCTCGTCATAGGTCGGCTCGTGCGTCAGCGCGAGCGCCGCGGCCGAGCGGCTCTCCGCCGTCGGGGCCGGTGCCGCGGCGGCGGCTTTTGGCGCGGCGGTGTGGGCCGGATTGGCGGTCGCCGGCACCGTGCCGGCCGGGGTTGCCTGCTTGGGGCCGGCCTGGCCCGTGGTCTCGGTTTGCGCAAGCGCCGAGGCGCTGGCGAACAGGCCCACGGCAATGATCACGGCATGGCGTTTCGACATGTATCTGGTCTTCCCCCATGAGGACGAGGCGAATTCGGCGAGACGCTATGGCATCAGGGTTGCGGTCCCATTAAGCACGGCGCATCGAGGCCCTCGCGCGGTCCAACGCGAAAGCTCTCGATTAGGTCGCAACAAGGTCGGGACGGGTTCGCGAAAACCGCGACAAATGCCAAGAAAACGCCAAGAAAAGCGCCAAGAAAAACGCAAAGAAAAAGGGGCGGCCAGGCCATCCCGAGAAGCAAGGCCGCGCGCGGACAGCGCGCAGGCCCAGATCTGATCCAGTCAGTCCGATCGACTCAGTCTCGTCCAATCCGGCCGCGCCCCCGTGACGCGGCGGATTGAACGTCGGCCGTCAGGGCCAGACCGTCGATCGATCTCAGGCTTCGTTCGCCGCGATCGATTCCATCAGCGAGACGAGCTGACGCTGCACCGTCTGGTCCTTGATCTTGCTGTAGGCGCGCAGCAGGCGGAGGCTGAAAGCGGAATCGAGGAAGAGCAGGCTCTCGACTTCGCGGGCCTTGTTGTCGCCGTCATAGAAGAAGGTCACGGGCACATCGAGGGCGGTGGCGATCTGCTGAAGCCGAGCCGCGCCGACGCGATTGACGCCCTTCTCGTATTTCTGGACCTGCTGGAAACTGACGCCGAGCTTGTCGCCCAGTTCAGCCTGCGAGATCTTCATCTCGACGCGCCGCAGACGGATCCGTTTGCCCAGCTCAATGTCCGGCTTGCCGGCACTGCGCTGCTTCATTCTTTTCGCCGCTGTTTTCATGCTAGTTCTCACCGTTGTTCTTCGGTTGAAAATCCCCCGAAGAGCTGGGTCAGGGGTTCGCCCATATACGAGTCCTTGAATTCATGCGGGTGCACGAATTCTTCCTTAAACCACGGGAATCGCGCTGGACTGAAAGCTTCGATCAGCCAGTCAATCATGTGCCGCACTCTCGGAATCCGGCCGCTACCAGCATGGTAGGACAACCAGATATCCAGCGGTCTGTTCAGCTCGACCTCCAGTGGAATCAACTTCCCGCCAAGCGCAATGGCGTAGCTCGGGAATACGCCGATGCCGGCTCCATTCGCGACAGCCCAGTAGTTGGCGCTTGAGACGTTGGTCTTCATGACCAGAAGGTCACGTTCCGGAACGCCCGGGAAGAAGCTCTCGAATGTTTCCTTGGCGGCGATCTGGTCGGCGAATTGCAGCACCAGGCGATGCTTGATCAATTCCAACGCGGATCGCGGCGCGCCATGTTTCTCGATGTATTTCTCGGAGGCCCAGAACATCAGGTGCATGCGGCCGAGCCGCACCAGCTTGACGTCGAGCGCAGAGGGCCGCGACAGATGGATGGCGACGTCGGCCTCGTGGCGGGAGACGTCGGCCGAACGCATCGCGCAATGCAAATCGACCAGGATCTTCGGATAGGCCTGCTGGAATTCGACCAGCCGTGGGGCGAGCCAGAAGGTCCCGAGCCCTTCGGTGACGGCGACGCGAACTTCGCCGGACAGAACGTTGGTCGTCGAATCGCTGCTGCGCAGCACCTCGAAGGCGGCGGCTTCCATACGTTCGGCGGCGGATACCACCAGTGCGCCTTCATCCGTGAGATGGGTGCCGTGGACGTCGCGGGTGAACAAAGTGGTGCCCGTCTGGCGCTCGAAATCGTCGATTCTGCGCCGAACGGCGTTGATCGACAGGGACAGGCGTTCGGCCGCCGAGCGGAAACTGCCGCAGCGGACTACTTCCAGGAATATCCGAGCTGCATCCCAATCAGAGAGGCCGCTGAGATTTGTTTTTGGGCGTTCCTCCAGTGGAACGCCCCTTTCCGCCAAGGAGTGCATACAAGTCCCTTCGAGCCGCTAAACTGGCAGAATATAGCGCAAACCACAACCACGACGGGTTGAGGAACGGCGAGTTTTGAACGCCATACTTACCGTGCTAAAAGTGGTATTGGAGTGTGCTTGGGGGCTGGGAAGCGGGCGAGTTATCGCCCGGAATAGGGGTACGCGTGCGTTCCGTTGCGAGCCTTCAAATGGCTGCGGGATTGCCGGGTCTGTCTGGACCGGAGAGCGGCGCGCGAGATTTCGCGCGGCTTGGCGGACTGTATCAATGGAGGCCCGACAGTCGTTTCGCCTTTAGGCCTCTCACCACTGATCGTTTCGAATTTCGCCGCTCGCGTCGCGGGGCGATGTCGTGCGGAACTGCGGTTTCGGCGCAGAAACAAACTGAAATCGTCTTCGAGGCCACAGACTCCTCGTGTTATCCTTTGCTCCGCATGGGGGCCGAGGGGATCGTTGCAAGCACGTCTCGCAGCCCGAATTAACGGAAAGTACGCCGGTGTCGCATTCAGACGAACAATTGCAGTCGGTGCTCGAGACGCTCGAGGAGTGCCGCAAGGTTCTCAACGAGAGCAACAGCCGCGAGTCGGCTGAGCTGCTCTCGATCGTCATCCTCGACGTGCGGATGAAGCTCAAAGGAATTGACAGTGCCGATCTCAAGGCATTGTGCGACGAAATGCTGCGGTCCGCTGCCAGCGAACCGCTGCCCCCCTCCAAGCAGACGCAGGACCAGCCCCGGCGTCCGCTGCTCCGCGTGGTGAAGTAGCCGCGCCGCCCAATCTCGCTTTTTGGCGAGATTTGTGCGCGTCCCGATGCCGCATCTGTGATCACAGGCGGCATCGGGAGGAGCCCTGGTTTGATCGCGCCTCTGTTGCGCATTCCCCGGCATCGGCTACACCAGAGCCGGTTCGGCTCCGGTCCCGCGCGTCATCCTCGCGCGCAGCCACGGGGCCCGGGATGGCTCCGACTGCACCATGCAACATGTTTCGATTCCCGCGGCGCTGATTGCCGGCCTCGTCAGCTTTCTCTCGCCGTGCGTCCTGCCCCTGGTCCCGCCCTATCTGATCTACCTCACCGGCGCCACGATCGAGCATGTCGAGAGCGACGAGGAGGCCTCGGCCTCGAAGCGCGCGATCATGATGTCGGCGCTGCTGTTCGTGCTCGGTTTCTCCACGGTGTTCGTGGCGCTCGGCGCCAGCGCCTCGCTGATCGGCGGGCTGATCCGCGCCTGGTCGGCGGAGCTGTCGATCCTCGCCGGCATCGTCATCATCATCATGGGTCTGCACTTCCTCGGGCTGACGCGCATCGGCATGTTGATGCGTGAAGGCCGGCTTCCGATCCCAAAGCCCGTCGGCCTCTGGGGCGCCTATATCATGGGGCTCGCCTTCGCCTTCGGCTGGACCCCCTGGATCGGCCCGATCCTCGCCGCGATCCTCTCGATCGCGGCGGCAGAGTCGACGGTGACCAGGGGCGCGGGCCTGCTGGCGGTCTATTCCGCGGGCCTCGGCATTCCCTTCCTGATTGCGGCGTTGATGATCGAGCAGTTCTCAAAGCTGTTCGCGCGCATGAAGGGCCATCTCGCCAACGTCGAGCGCGCCATGGGCGTGTTGATGGTGATCACCGGCATCGGCTTTCTCACCGGCGCGGTCTCGAATGTGAGCATCTGGCTGCTCGAGACGTTTCCGGCGCTGCAGACGATCGGTTAGGGCGCGGGCTCATCATCGCCATGAGTCCGCGCCCTGCTTCGGCTTAGCCCAATAAGCCGTCAGTAGTCCCAGAAGGCTGGCACCCAGCGAAAGGCGTTCCCGTCAACCGCCACCCGCCCGACCGACGGGAACGGCATATGAGTGGCCACCAGCAGTTCGCCGGTCTCCGCCAGCTCCCGCAAGAGCCGAACCCGAACGCGGGCTGCCTCTTCAGGGTCGTGTTCGAAGCCGTTGTACCAGTCGGGGTGGTCGAACCCGACAGCAAACACGGCGTCGCCGGCGAATGTCAGCGCGTCGTCGCCGGACGTCACGCGAACCACGCTGTGTCCGGGGGTGTGACCGCCGGTGCGACGGATGACGACTCCCGGCGCAACCTCATGCTCCTTATCGAACTGCCGCAACTGGCTCCCGTACTCGCTCACGAACCGCTTGGCGGTCGCCCGAAGCGCGTCCGGAAACCCCGGCGGCATGGAGGTGTGGGAGAAGTCGGGCGCCTCCCAGAATTTGACCTCTGCGGCCGCCACGTGGATCCGCAGATCTGGACGCAGCCGCTCCTTGACCCCGTCGACGAGCAGCCCGCCAATGTGGTCCATGTGCAGGTGGGTCAGCACCACGTCCGTCACGGACGAAAGATCGATGCCGACGGCCCTCAGTCGCCCGATCAACTGCCCGGCCCGCGGCAAGTGCAGGTCCGGGTCGGACCCCAATCCGGCGTCGATGAGGATGGTCTTGCCGCCGCTGCGGACCACGACCGCATTCAGCGCCCAGTCGAAAGCGTCCGGCGGCAGGAACATGTCGTGCAGCCAGCCCGCCCGGGCGGCCGGGTCGGCGTTGTGCCCCAACATCGCGGTTGGCAGCGGCAGCACCCCGTCGCTGACCACCAGCACGTCGATCTCGCCGACCTTCAGCGCGTAGCGCGACGGAACGAGCTCTTCGGGTCCCGGTGATACGGGGTATGAGGTGTTGTGCAGGTTCATGTTGGTCTCCTGTTGCATGATAGAAGGCTTCTGGCTGGTCTTGGTTGAGCAGGCCGCGCAGCTAGGTGAGCGCGGCCTCATCGCTTCGTGCGTCTAGAGTTCGGTCACACGTTCCGGATCGGCGGACGCGAGCGCCGCGGCGCGCTCGGCCTTGGGCGGATAGATCCACACGGTGTTGATCTCCTGCTTGGTCTTCTTGGCGACGTCTCCGACCATCTCGACCTTGCGCTCCCAGCCGCGCGTGAACACCGCGCCGGCTTCGCCGAGGTCGAGGCAGGTCACGTAAGCCTTCTGGTGATATTGCTTGGTCGGAACGCCGAGCAGTTCGGCGGCGGCATTGTTGCCGGCAAAGGCGCCCATGCGCGTCGCATGCTGGCACGACATCAACGCGTAATTGCCGTCATCGTCGCAGGCTGCCCGCGCAGCATCGCCGGTGGCGAAGACGCCGGTGATGCCCGGCACGCGCAGATCGCGGTCCACCAGAAGCCGGCCGAAATTGTCGCGCTCTGCGGGAATCTGCGCCGTCAAAGGTGCTGCGCGAATGCCAGCCGCCCAGACGACTGTCTCGGCTTCGATATGCTCGCCGGTCGATAGCGTCACGCCGGATTTGTCGAGTGAGGCAACGCCGGCCCCGAGCCGGGTCTCGACGCCGAGCTTGCGCAACGCGTCCTCGATGAGCGGGCGGGCGTCTTCGCCCATGTCGGGAGCGATTGCGCTGTTGCGTTCGACGATGATCACGCGCGTCCTGGCGTTTTGGCCGAAGATGTCGCGTAGGCGCGCGGGCAGTTCAGTTGCCGCCTCGATGCCGGTGAAGCCGCCGCCGGCAACGACGACCGTGTCGCGTCCGTTCAGGGCCGGCCGGTCGGCGAGACCATGCAGATGCCTGTCGAGCGCAATTGCGTCATCGAGCGAGTCGACGCTGAAGCCGTGCTCGGCAAGGCCGGGAATGTTGGGGCGGAACAGCCGGCTGCCGGTGGCGATCACCAGACGGTCGTAGGACAGGGTCTTTCGCCCTCCCTTGGGAGTCGTGATCTGCACCGACTTCGCCTCGGTGTTGACCGTTTCGGCGCTGCCCTGGATGTAGTCGACGTCGATCGCCTTGAGTACGTCGAGCAGCGACGCCGACAGGGTTTCCGGCTTCGGCTCATAAAGACGCGGCCGGACCACCAGCGTAGGCTCCGGTGCGATCAGCGCGATTTCGAGGTCGCCAGGCGAAACGCCCTGGATGTCGCGCAGGCGGGCGGCGGAGAGGGCCGCGTACATGCCGGCAAAGCCGGCGCCAATGATGAGAAGTCGCATGTGATTTACTCCTGGGGTGGTTCGCTCAAGACGCACGCGCGTCATCGCCGCCGCCCGATGTCGGCAGAGCAAGTGCAATCGACGATGACGCGAAGAGGTGAAACGGAGGCGGCCGGGTCCTCAACGCGCGGTGCAGCCCGGAAGTGACGACATCAGCGCAGGGCCTTCACATGCCGCGTGGCAGCTTCCCGGGCCCAATGGCCAGCTGCGCAGGGCCGCCGGCACGGCAGGTCTCCTGAGCCAGCTCTGATTGATCAGGATTGAAGCCGCGGGATTGGCGCTTAGCGCAGTTAGTGCCGGCGCTTCTTCGGCTGTTGGCGAGGTGAAACGCACGGTCAGTGAGAGTCCGTACATGAGCGCCGTCGCGACGGCTTTCCGTCGCGGTGCGATTGCGAGGTGTCTCCAGTCCATCGTCTGTCTCCGTCCGCGTGGTGCGATGCCGAGATGTTTAGCGAACCAGTTATTCGCCTGCCCCAGAGCGATTGCCGTACCCGTCGAGAGATTGCTGTTAACGCACGCGCCTGCGCCAATCGCTCGGCGTTTCACCCGTCAGCTTCTTGAATGCCGCGGCGAAGGCGGTCTGCGAGGAATAGCCAAGCGCCGCGGCGACCGAGACCACCGATTGGTCGCTCTCCCGCAGCATGTTCATGGCCTGCTCGAGCCGGTGTTGGCGCAGCCAGGCATGCGGCGAGAGCCCGGTGCTCTCCTTGAAGGACCGGCAGAAATGGAAGCGCGAGAGACCGGCGTCGGACGCAAGTGCCGAGAGCGAAACATCTGCATTGCTGTCCGAACGCAGGCGTTCGATCGCCCGGCGGAGGACCGCGGGCGAAAGGCCGCCGATGGTCGGCTGCAGGGTGGCCGGCATGCCCGAATGAGCAACCAGCAGGCGCGTGGCGAGAAGATCAGTCAGTTGCTGCCGAAACAGTGTATCCAGCGTGGCGCTGCCTTCGAGCGAGTCTGCGGCGCTCAGGAGCAGCCGGGACGTGATGGCGTCGGGATGCCCGGTTCTTTCCAGGAGGTCGCCGGGGCTCGCCGTATTGGCATCATTGGCGATACGCAGAAGCGTCCTCTGCGGAAGATAGAGCTGAACGACATGGACGGGACGGTGAATATCCCATCGCGACGTCGAGCCGGCTGGAATGATCGTCACGACGCCGGGACGCGCCGTTCCAATTGCGGCCAGTTTTCCGGTGCGCCGCTCCAGTGACTGCGAGCCGGCCGGATAAGTCATGATGACGTGATCGGCCATGGGTTCGACGATGTCGTGGAGCGGCTCGTGCTTCCAATAGGCGATGGCGCCGCTTTGTGAATCCGACGCAATCCGTAGCGGCTTCGTCTTGAGTACGCGCGCCATCTCCGCATCGGCGGCGCGCGGCTCGGACTTCGATCCATCGTTTGGCCGTGTGCCAGGGGTGGGCGGCAAGCCCTTGTGCGAGGGATGGCACATGAGTGCGGTGCTCCCGATCATTGCGTGGCTTCTCCTGATCGCCTCAAGCTTCGGATCAGGCCTGCATTTGTGCGGCTCGATCCGCGTTCTATGCGCGATCGAAGGCGCAGCGTCTTTCCTCAAGCAGCCACGCTTTGTCCGATCCTGCTCCAAGCAGGCGCGCGTTTTCGCAAATGAACGATCGGTAGCGCTGATTTGTCGATGTCTTGAACGGGGATCGCGCCGAGAAGCGCCGAGAAACGTTGAAATTGCCGATGAAAACGGTTTGAGACAATAGGTGCGACAGGCCGTCACACCACTATCGCTCTAGCGACCAGTCCGGACTGTTGCTTGACGATGTCAACGTCACCTTCCGGGGGCAAAGCGAGAGCTTTCCTCTCAGTCCGTTCACCTCTCCTCGTCCAGCGCGCAACTGACCGTGCAGACGACGCCGCGCGGCAGGAAGTCGACAGTTGCCTCGCCGCCGAGCTGGTCGCGCGCACTGCGCTCGATCAGGCGTGAGCCGAAACCACGTTGCACAGGCACCGTCACCGGCGGGCCGCCGATCTCGCTCCAGATCAGCCGCAGCCGCGGCTTCGGCGTGTCCGCGATGACCTCCCATTCGAGCACCACCCGGCCGGTCTCGTTGGACAGCGCGCCGTATTTCGCGGCGTTGGTGGCGATCTCATGCACGATCATCGACAGCACCACGGCCAGCCGCGGCGACAGCGGCACCGCAGGGCCGGTCATGCGGATGCGTTCAGGACCGGAGAGCAGAAAGGGCTGGAGCACGCGTGTCACCACGTCCTTCAGCTCCGAGCCCTGCCACTTCTCCTGGCCGAGGAGATTATGCGCTTCGGCCAGCGCGCCGAGACGGCCCTCGAATTTCGCCCGCTCGTCGCGGCTTGCGCCGCGGAAGGTCTGCACCGCGATCGCCTGCATCAGCGCCAGCGTGTTCTTGACGCGGTGGTTGAGCTCCTCGATCAAGAGATTGTGCAGCATCTCGCCGCGCGCGATCGCGGTCGCCATTCTGACGGCAAAGGTCAGGCCGATCAGCAGCAGCACGCCGCCGATCAGGCTGGTGATCGCGATGTTGCGCCAGAGCGGTGCGATCAACGAGCTTTCCGGGACGCCGGCAGCGACGGTCCACCCCGTGAGCCGCGATCGCGTATAGGCGGAGGCGAGCGGAACGCCATCGAGCGAGATCGACGAGAGCGCCGCCTCAGGCGCGCGGAACATTTCCTCGTAGAGCGACGGCGTAGCGCGCTTGCCGAAGGTTTCGCTGGGGTTCGGTACGCGCGCGAACACGGTGCCCTTGGTGTCGAGCAGGGATACCGTCCATTGCTGATCGGGCCTCTGCTTCTCCACCAGGTCCTGAAAGATGCTGATCGGCGGGCTGAAGCAGAGGTCGTAGATCACCTCGCCGTCGCGAAACACCGGAACTTCGACGGTGAGAACCTGTCGCTGATTGAGCGCGCCGGTGAACAGGTCGGAATATTGCGGCGCCTTGGCCGCAAACATCTTCTCGACGATCTCGAGATTGATGCGCGGCGGCAGGTTAGCTGTGTCTTCCGTCGCAGACGAAAACAGGATCCGGCCCTTGCGGTCGGAGATCAGTACCAGGCCGCCCTTGCCATACTGGTCGAGAAAGCCAAGCGCAATGCGGCGGAAATTCGGGAAGTCGTCGTTTCGGAGCGAATTCGTCAGCGCGAGGACCTGCAAGCTGCCGGTCATCCGCTGCACCTCGGAATCCAGCACCAGGCGCATGCTGCGCACGTTCTCCAGCACGCGGCGAGTTGCGTCGCTGCGGTCCTGCTTGTAATTGTAGAAGGCGATGCTGACCGCGAACACGATCATGGGCAGCGTCGTCCCCGCGACCAGGAGAGCGAGCCGGACCGGCAGAGTTAACTTTGGCAAACGCGGGTATCCTGGTTCCAGCGCGACGGCGCCGGACCGGCGAAGCATAAAGCAGCGCCGGTATTCCGCCACTGCGCTTTTCGGACGGCTTGCGCGCCGGCATCTGCGCGGCGCGCAAGGTGCAGTGCAAAAGAGGCTTACAGATTGCTCTCGGTGATCGCGGCGTAGACCATGCTGCGCAGCTCGCGCCGGAGCGGATAGGCGCTCGACGGCAGCACCTGCGTCATGAAGATCGTGATCAGTTCCTCGGCGGGATCGATCCAGAACGAGGTCGTGGCCGCGCCACCCCAATTGTATTCGCCGGGGCTGCCGGCGACCAGCCTCTCGGCCGGGCGCATGGTCACGGCGAAACCGAGACCGAAGCCGATGCCATTATAGCTCGCTTCCGAGAACAGCGAGCGCGACACTTCCGGCAGCGCCTGCCCGCCGGGAATGTGGTTGCTCGTCATCAGCGCGAGCGTCTTCGGTCCGATCAGCCTGACGCCGCCGAGCTCGCCGCCATTGAGCAGTGCGCGGCAGAAGGTGAGATAGTCCGCCATTGTCGAGCACAGCCCGCCGCCACCGGAAATGAAGGAGGGCGGGTTGAGGAACGAACTCTTGGTCGGATCGTCCTGGAGCGTCAGGCCCTCGCGGCGCTGGCCGGCATGGAACGTGAAGCCACCACTGGGATCGGCGTTGTAGCAGGCGGCGAAACGGTGCGCCTTGGAGGTTGGCACGTGGAAGTCGGTGTCGGTCATGCCGAGCGGATCGAGGATACGTGTTTTGAGGAACTGCTCGAACGGCATGCCGGAAATCTTGCCGACGAGGTAGCCGATCACGTCGGTCGCGACCGAATAGTTCCAGGACTCGCCCGGCGAGAACTCCAGCGGGATTTTTGCAAGGCTCTCGATCATGGTCTGGAGCGTGCCGGATTTCTCGACCTCGCCGATCTTCTCGGTGCGATAGGCGGCGTCGACATTGGAGCGCTGCTGGAAGCCGTAAGTCAGCCCGGAGGTGTGGCGCAAGAGGTCGACGATCAGCATCGGCCGGGTCGGCGGCCGGGTCAGGAAGGCCGGGGCGTTGCCGGCGACGAAGACGCCGAGATCCTTCCATTCCGGGATGTATTTGGCGACGGGCTCGTCGATCGCGACCAGGCCTTGCTCGACCAGCATCATGAAGGCGACGCTGGTGAGTGGCTTGGTCATGGAGTAGATGCGATAGATGGTGTCATCCTTGACCGGCGCCTTGCGCTCGACATCGGCAAAGCCCTGCACCGAGCTGTGGGCGATCTTGCCGCGGCGATAGACCAGCAGATGCGTGCCCGGGAAGCGGCCGGCATCGATGTACCGGGTCTTCAGGTGAGCATCGACGCGGTCGAGCGCGGCCTTGGACAGGCCGACGGATTCGGGCGAGGCGGGGGTAGGGGCGAGCATCAGTTCCTCAGGGCAGTTTCTCAGGAAGGTGATAGCCGAAATGACAGCCATATTCCAAGCGAGTCGCGCTTAACGCGCGCAGGCGTACTGGTGTAGGCTCTAGCCTGGAACGCCTCCAGGAAGCCCCAAGGACCTCGAATGGGGCCAACGAGAAAAACGCAAGGCAGCGCATCATGACCCAGTTCAACGAGACCGAACTCACCGAAGCCGTCGTCAAGAGCTTCGACAACGCACCAAACCCGCGTGCAAAATTCCTGCTCCAGGAATTGGTGAAGTCGCTGCACGATTACGTGAGCAAGACCGGTCTCACCTTCGAGGAATGGGAATACACCATCGATTTCCTGACCCGCACCGGCCAGAAATGCACCGACACGCGCCAGGAGTTCATCCTGCTCTCCGATGTGCTCGGCGTCTCCATGCTGGTCGACGCCGTCAACCATCGCGATCGCGACGGTGCCACCCAGACCACGGTGCTGGGCCCGTTCTATGTCGGCGAGCACAAGGTCACGGCCCACGGCACCGACATCTCGCCGAACAATCTCACCGGCGAGCGGATGTTCGTGCAGAGCCGCGTCACCGATCTCCAGGGCAAGCCGCTCACAGGCGTTCCCGTCGACGTCTGGCATGCCGACGATGACGGCTTCTACGATTCACAGAAAACGAACTATGACGAGGTCGGCGCTTCGGCGCGGGCGCGCTTTATCACGGACAACGACGGCCGCTTCTTCTTCCGCACCATTTTGCCGTGCAGCTACCCGATCCCGACCGACGGGCCGGTTGGAGAGATGATCGTGCAGACCAAGCGGCATCCGATGCGGCCTGCGCATGTGCACTTCCTGGTCAATGCGAAGGGTTATGAGCCGCTGATCACCCACGTCTTCATGGCCGGCGACAAATATCTCGATTCCGACGTGGTGTTCGGGGTCAAGGACGACCTCATCGCCAAGGTCGAGCCGCGCAACGATCCGACGATGCCCGACGGCAGCAAGGCCAGCGGGCAGTGGCACCTGATGAGCTACGAATTCCACCTCAAGCCGGGCGGCGGCATGGCACCGAAGCCGCTGGGGACGAAGGCGGCGGAGCCGGCCTAGCATGATGTGAATCCGGTCTGCCTAGTTTATGTGCGGCGCACAAAATCTAGGCGGATCGCAGATCTGGCGTGTGCGCCGGGCGCTGCGACAATCCGGCGCGCGCATTATAAGTAATTGATATAAATATATTTTATGCGTCATTTTGCTTGGCATGAAGCTTGAATCATTCAAGCTGACGCCATTGAAGCCGTCCCGCGAGACTTCTCATCCGAACTGCTGACGCCACCAGACGGGGGTTCCCTCCGTCGCGCGTTCGCATGCGCCTTTTTCAGGCGTCACCGGACGGACGGGCTGCTCGCACGCACTGACGCCATCAATTCTGCAACGACGCAAAGGACGACACCAATCATGACCAAGCGCATCCGCCGGCCCTCGGGCCTCAGCCGCCGTCAATTGTTGAAGGCCGCCGGCAGCACCGCCGCCCTCTCGCCGCCGCCAAGCTCAATTTCCCAGCCGGCGCCTTCGCGCAGGACGCAGGCCCAGAGGTCAAGGGCGCCAAGTTCGGCTTCATTGCGCTCAGCGATGCCGGTCCGCTGTTCGTTGCCAAGGACAAGGGGCTGTTCGCGAAGTATGGCATGCCCGACGTCGACGTGCAGAAGCAGGCCTCGTGGGGCACGACCCGCGACAACCTCGTGCTCGGTTCCGAAGGCAACGGCATCGACGGCGCGCACATCCTCACCCCGATGCCGTATCTGATCTCGGCCGGCAAGGTGACGCAGAACAGCCAGCCGACGCCGATGTACATCCTGGCGCGGCTCAATCTCGACGCACAGTGCATCTCGGTCGCCAAGGAATATGCCGATCTCAAGATCGGTGCTGATGCGTCGCCGCTCAAGGCGGTGTTCGAGAAGAAGAAGGCCGAGGGTAAGTCGGCGAAGGTCGCGATGACCTTCCCGGGCGGCACGCATGATCTCTGGGTCCGCTACTGGCTCGCCGCCGGCGGCATCGATCCGGACAAGGACGTCGAGACCATCACCGTGCCGCCACCGCAGATGGTGGCCAACATGAAGGTTGGCACCATGGACGCCTTCTGCGTCGGCGAGCCCTGGCCCGGGCAGCTCGTGCATCAGGCCATCGGCTACACCGCCGTCAACACCGGCGAGATCTGGAGCAAGCATCCGGAAAAATCGCTCGGCATGCGCGCGGCCTGGGTGGACAAGAATCCAAAGGCGGCCAAGGCGATCATCATGGCGGTGATGGAAGCCCAGCAATGGGCCGACAAGATGGAGAACAAGGACGAGCTCGCCACCATCATGGGCAAGCGCCAGTGGATCAACTGCCCGGTCGAGGACATCGCCGACCGCGCCAAGGGCAAGTTCGACTACGGCAACGCCGGCAAGGTCGTGGAGAACTCGCCGCACATCATGAAGTACTGGCGCGACTTCGCGTCCTATCCGTTCCAGAGCCACGATCTCTGGTTCATGACCGAGGACATCCGCTGGGGCAAATACGAGCCCGGCTTCGACAGCAAGGCGCTGATCGCCAAGGTCAACCGCGAGGACATGTGGCGCGATGCGGCCAAGACGCTCGGCGTCGCGGCGGCGGAGATCCCGGCCTCGACCTCGCGCGGCAAGGAGACCTTCTTCGACGGCAAAGTGTTCGATCCCGAAAATCCGGCCGCCTATCTGAAGTCGCTCGCGATCAAGCGCGTCGAAGTCTGATGGGAGCCTGCGGCCGCCCCAGGGCGGCCGCATCGTTGCTTGCGAAGCCGGAGAGAGATTGCGATGAACATGCCTGCCACGAAGATGGATGTTGAGACCGCGACGCCTGCGGGGGCTGCCGCGCCGGTCGTCGCGATGACACCGAAGCGCCCGCCGCGAGCTGAGGCTTACGCGCGGATGGCGCGGGAGACCGCGGTGCGCGTCATCCCGCCGCTCGTCGTGGTCGCGCTGCTGGCGCTGGTGTGGGAGCTCGTCTGTCGCCGCGCCGGCTCGGCGCTGCCGCCGCCGTCAAAGGTGTTCAAGGACACCAAGGAATTGATCTTCGATCCGTTCTTCGACCATGGCGGCATCGACAAGGGTCTGTTCTGGCATCTCTCCGCAAGTCTCCAGCGCGTCGCGCTCGGCTACTCGCTCTCGGCGATCGCCGGCATCGCGCTCGGCGTGCTGGTCGGTCAATCCGTCTGGGCGATGCGCGGGCTGGATCCGCTATTCCAGGTCTTGCGCACCATCCCGCCGCTCGCCTGGCTGCCGCTGTCGCTCGCGGCGTTCCGCGACGGCCAGCCGTCGGCGATCTTCGTCATCTTCATCACCTCGATCTGGCCGATCATCATCAACACCGCGGTCGGCATCCGCAACATCCCGCAGGACTACCGCAACGTCGCCGCAGTGGTGCAGCTCAATCCGCTCGAGTTCTTCGCCAAGATCATGATCCCGGCGGCGGCGCCCTACATCTTCACGGGCTTGCGCATCGGCATCGGCCTGTCCTGGCTGGCCATCATCGCGGCGGAAATGCTGATCGGCGGCGTCGGCATCGGCTTCTTCATCTGGGACGCCTGGAACTCCTCGCATATCAGCGAAATCATCCTGGCGCTGTTCTATGTCGGCATCGTCGGCTTCGTCCTCGATCGCCTGATCGCGGGCCTCGGCAAGATCGTCACTCGCGGCACCGCGCCGAACTGAGGGGAGAGAGCACATGAACGCCTATCTGAAGCTCGACCATATCGACAAGATCTTTACCCGTGGCAATGCCACGACCGAGGTGCTGAAGGACATCAACCTGACGATCGAGAAGGGGCAATACGTCTCGATCATCGGCCATTCCGGCTGCGGCAAGTCGACCCTGCTCAACATCGTCGCTGGGCTGACCGGCGCCACCACCGGCGGCGTGCTGCTGGAGAACCGCGAGGTCAACTCGCCGGGGCCCGACCGCGCCGTGGTGTTCCAGAACCACAGCCTTTTGCCGTGGCTCACGGTTTACGAGAACGTCAGGCTCGGCGTTGACAAGGTTTTTGCCAGGACCAAGTCCCGCGCCGAGCGTGACGCCTGGGTCATGCACAATCTCAACCTGGTGCAGATGGCGCATGCCAGGGACAAGCGTCCCTCGGAAATCTCCGGCGGCATGAAGCAGCGCGTCGGCATCGCGCGTGCGCTGGCGATGGAGCCGAAGGTGCTGCTGCTCGACGAGCCCTTCGGCGCGCTCGATGCTTTGACCCGCGCCCATCTCCAGGACTCTGTGATGGCGCTGCATCAGAAGCTCGGCAATACCATTTTGATGATCACCCATGATGTCGACGAGGCCGTGCTGTTGTCCGATCGCATCGTGATGATGACGAACGGGCCGTCCGCGCGCATCGGCGAGGTGCTGGAGGTCCCGCTCGTGCGTCCGCGCAAGCGGCTCGAGCTCGCCACCAACACGACTTATTTGAAGTGCCGGCAGCGCGTGCTCGAATTCCTCTACGAGCGTCATCGCTTCGTCGAAGCCGCGTAAAACGCGTGGCTAACGCGCGATGGGTTGCGCCTAATTTGAAGCCATCAAGCTCAATCCTTGTGCGCCGCACAAGGATTGAGCGAATCGCAAAATTTGCGTGCGAAATGACCCTGCAAATATTTCGGTCAATTCGAATAAGTCCCTGAATTCCCTATATTTCTCGACTGCGCGCAATTGGCACGGAATTTGAAATGCTAATTCGCGACGCCAACGACGACGTCCCTCAACATCATCAATCAGCATCGTGAACTCGCCACCGGGGCTTGGCCTCGGAGCGTGCCTCCGTGGCCGGAGGCAGACCCTGCAACGACGCAGCGGTGAGCCTAGAAGGGATATTCAATGACGAAGGATCCGTCTCTAAATCAGACTTGGATTTCTGACCGGCGCCCCGAAGACGAGGCGTTCTGGAATGCGGGCGGTAAGACCATCGCTCGGCGTAACCTGATCTGGTCGATCGTTGCCGAGCATATCGGCTTCTCGGTGTGGCTGATCTGGAGCATTGTCACCACCAAGCTGCCGCAGGCGGGCTTCCATTACACGACCGACGAGCTGTTCCAGCTCGTGGCCGTGCCGGGGCTCATCGGCGCGTTGATGCGCTTCCCCTATACGTTTGCGGTCACGACCTTCGGCGGCCGCAACTGGACCATCTTCAGCGCGGCGATCCTGTTCATTCCGACGCTGTCGCTCGCCTATTTCGTCGGCCAGCCCGATACGCCGTTCTGGCTGATGCTGCTGATCGCCTCGACCGCGGGTCTCGGCGGCGGCAATTTTGCCTCCAGCATGACCAACATCTCGTTCTTCTTCCCGGACCGGATGAAGGGATGGGCGCTCGGTCTGAACGCTGCCGGCGGTAATATCGGGGTCTCCAGCGTGCAGCTCCTGACGCCGATCCTGATGACGCTCGGAATCATCAACCTGTTCCAGGCAAACCCCGTCGGCGGTGTGTTCCTGCAAAACGCCGGCCTGATGTGGGTGCTGCCGATCGCGATCGCGGTGTTCGGTGCGGTGTTCTTCATGAACAACCTCACAACGGCCAAGTCGTCGATCAAGAACCAGCTCGCGGTGGTCAAGCGCAAGCACACCTGGATCATGGCGTATCTCTATATCGGCACGTTCGGATCCTTCATCGGCTACTCGGCGGCGTTTCCGCTGCTGATCAAGACGCAGTTTCCGACGGTGACGATCGCGATCGCGTTCCTCGGGCCACTGGTCGGCTCGCTGTCGCGTCCGCTCGGCGGCTTGCTCGCCGACAAGATCGGCGGCTCCATCCTCACCTTCTGGAATTTCATGGCGATGGCGGCGGCGACGGTCGGGGTGCTCTACTTCGTCGGGCAGAAGGATTTCATCGGCTTCCTGTCGATGTTCCTGATCCTGTTTGTCACGACGGGCATCGGCAACGGCTCGACCTACCGCATGATCCCCTCGATCTTCCGCGAGCAGAACCTGTTCAAGGTGCGCGGCAAGGGCGACGCGGCGCGCGCGGTCGCGCTGAAGACGGCGAGCATCGAGAGTGGTGCGGCGGTCGGCTTCATCGGCGCGGTCGGTGCCGTCGGCGGTTATCTGATCCCGACCGGTTTCGGCAAGTCGATCGCCATGACCGGCGGGCCGCAGCTCGCGCTCGCGATCTATCTCGGCTTCTACGCCTCCTGCCTCGCGCTGACCTGGTGGTTCTACCTGCGTCGTAGCCCGCAGGGTGAAGGCGCGCCAAGCCTCGCTGAAGCACGGGTGTGACAACTTGGTATGAAACTCGCTTCTCCCCGTACGCGGGGAGAGGTCTCTCTGATGACGTTTGACCCATGAACCTTGTTCGCAACGGCGCGCACCAAGGCAAACCGAAACAGGCAGGAGAACAACATGACACCCGAACAGATCACCCTCGTCCAGCAGAGCTTTTCCAAGGTCGCGCCGATTTCAGAAGCAGCCTCCGTGTTGTTCTATGATCGCCTGTTCGAGGTGGCGCCGTCCGTGCGCGCGATGTTTCCGGAAGACATGACCGAGCAGCGCAAGAAGCTGATGGGCATGCTCGCCGCCGTCGTCGGCGGCCTGTCGAACCTGGACTCGATTCTTCCCGCGGCCTCCGCGCTTGCCAAGCGTCACGTCGGCTATGGCGCCAAGGCCGAGCACTACCCCGTGGTCGGCGCGACCTTGCTGTGGACCCTGGAGAAGGGCCTCGGCGAGGCCTGGACGCCCGAACTGGCTACCGCCTGGACCGACGCCTACGGCGTGCTGTCCGGCTTCATGATTTCCGAGGCCTACGGCGCACAGTCGCAGGCCGCTGAATAGGAGATGCCTTGTGAGTGAACCGCTCGTCATCGTCGGTAACGGTATGGCCGCCGCGCGTCTGGTGGACGAGCTCGCCAAGACCGCGCTCGGCCGCTACGCGGTTGCTGTGATCGGCGAAGAGCCGCGGCTCGCTTACAATCGCGTGCTGCTCTCCTCCGTGCTTGCGGGGGAGACCGGCTCGCACGAGATCGAGCTGCGGCCCGCCGACTGGTGGCGCCATCGCGGCGTCACGGTGCGCTACGGCTATCGCGTCACCGAGATCGACACCGGCCGCCGCGAGCTCAAGATCGCTGGCGAAGAGAGCATGGAATATTCCAAGCTCGTGCTCGCGACCGGCTCGACGCCGCTGCGGCTCAACGTGCCGGGCGCCGATCTGGCCGGTGTGCACACCTTTCGCGACACCCGCGATGTCGACCTGTTGCTGACGCTCGCAGCCGGCAAAAAGCGCGTCGTCGTCGTCGGCGGCGGCCTGCTCGGGTTAGAGGCGGCCTACGGTCTCGCCAAGGCCGGCGCGCCGGTGACGCTGCTGCATCTGATGGACCGGCTGATGGAGCGCCAGCTCGATCTGCCCGCCTCCGACCTGCTCAAGACGCTGGTCGAGCGCAAGGGCATCCGCATCCTGCTCAATGCCAGCACCAAGTGCATTCATGGCGACGGTCACGTCGAAGCCGTCGAGCTTGCCGACGGCAGCCGCATCGAGGCCGACGCCGTGATCTTCGCCGCCGGTATCAGGCCCAACATTGCGCTGGCCAAGGAGGCAGGCATCGCGGTCAACCGCGGCGTCGTCGTCAACGACGTGATGCAGACCGCTTCGTCCGACATTTTTGCGGTCGGCGAATGCGCCGAGCATCGCGGCACCTGTTATGGCCTGGTCGAGCCGGCCTACGAGCAGGCGCGCGTGCTGGCGCGACATCTGGGTGGCCGGCCCGCCGCCTACCACGGCAGCGTGGTCTCGACCAATCTGAAAGTGTCCGGCGTCAGCGTGTTCTCCGCCGGCGACTTCGTGGGCGGGGAGGGCAGCGAAAGCCTCGTGCTCACCGACCGCAGGCGTGGGAGTTACAAGAAGCTTGTGATCGCCGATGGATGCCTCACCGGCGCGGAGCTGATCGGCGATACCGCCGATGCGCTCTGGTATCTCGAGCTGATCCGCACCCGCGAGAAGATCACCGCGTTCCGCACCGACATGATGTTCGGCCGCGCGCTCGCACTCCCGCCAAAGGCGGCTTGACGATGACGGCGATTGACCCAAACCTCCGCGCCACCAAGACGACTTGCCCCTATTGCGGCGTCGGCTGCGGCGTGCTGGCAACGCCCGACGGCCAGGGTGGCGCCGCGATCGCCGGCGATCCCGATCATCCCGCCAATTTCGGCCGGCTGTGCTCCAAGGGCTCCGCGCTCGGTGAGACTGTCGGGCTCGAGAGCCGGCTGCTCTATCCGATGATCCGCTGCAAGGGCGTGCTCGAGCGCGTGGCCTGGAGCGATGCGCTCGATCACGTCGCCCATCGCATGCAGCACATCGTCGCGCGCGACGGTGCCGACGCGGTCGCGTTCTATCTTTCCGGCCAGTTGCTGACCGAGGACTATTACGTCGCCAACAAGCTCATGAAGGGCTTCGTCGGCACTGCCAATGTCGACACCAATTCGCGGCTCTGCATGTCGTCCTCGGTCGCCGGCCACCGCCGCGCCTTCGGTGCCGACACCGTGCCCGGTTGCTACGAGGATCTCGACCAGGCCGATCTTCTGGTCTTCGTCGGCTCGAATGCGGCCTGGAGCCACCCTGTGCTGTTCCAGCGCATGGTGAAGAACCGGCAGGAGCGCGGCGCGCGCATGATCGTGATCGATCCGCGCCGCACCGACACCGCGAGCGACGTCGAATTGTTCCTCGGCCTCAAGCCCGGCACCGACACCGCGTTGTTCTCGGGCCTGTTCGTCCATCTCGTCGACAGCGGTGCACTGGACCAGAATTACATCGCCAGCAACACTTCGGGCTTCGATGACGCGCTGGCCCGCGCGCGTAACATCGCCGGCAGCATCACCGCGACCGCGCTTGCGACCGGGCTGACCGAGCAGGACGTTGCGAGCTTCTTCAAGATGTTCCGCGAGACCGAGCGGGTCGTCACGCTGTATTCGCAAGGCGTCAACCAGTCGGCGCAGGGCACCGACAAGGTCAATGCGATCCTGAACTGCCATCTCGCCACGGGGCGCATCGGCAAGCCGGGTGCTTCGCCGTTCTCGCTCACCGGCCAGCCCAACGCGATGGGAGGTCGCGAGGTCGGCGGCCTTGCCAATCAGCTCGCCGCGCATATGAACTTCACGCCGCCCGACATCGACCGCGTGCGGCGGTTCTGGAAGGCGCCGCGCATTGCCACCCATGAAGGGTTGAAGGCGGTGCAGTTGTTCGAGGCGATCAACCGCGGCGAGGTCAAGGCGTTGTGGGTGATGGGCACCAACCCGGCGGTGTCGCTACCCGATGCTGACTTCGTGCGCGAGGCTCTCAAGAAGCTCGAGCTGTTCGTGGTCTCGGAGAACGTGCTGTCCAACGACACCGTCGATGCCGGCCCGCATGTGCTGCTGCCTGCGCTCGCCTGGGGCGAGAAGTCGGGCACGGTAACCAATTCCGAACGCCGCATCTCGCGCCAGCGCTCGTTCCTGCCGGCGCCGGGCGAGGCGCGGCCGGACTGGTGGATCCTCAGCGAGACCGCCAAGCGCCTCGGCTTCGGCGACAGTTTCAATTACAAATCCGCCGCCGACATTTTCCGCGAGCATGCCGCGCTCTCGGCCTTCGAGAACAATGGCAGCCGCGATTTCGACATCGGCGCGCTGACGTCGCTGTCCGACGAAGCCTTCGATACCTTGAAGCCGGTGCTGTGGCCGGCACGCGAAGGCGAGGCGCCCCGCGAACGCTTTTTGCGGAAGGCGGCTTCTTCACCAATGACGGCAAGGGCCGCTTCGTCGCGCCGGAGGTGCCGGCGCTGCGCGGCGAGACCGGCCCGTCACGGCCATTGCGGCTCAACACCGGACGCATCCGCGACCAGTGGCACACCATGACGCGCACGGGCCTGAGCAAGCGCCTCGGTGCGCATCTGCCTGAGCCTTTCGTCGAGATCCATCCTGACGACGCCAACAAATACAGCATCGCTCATGATGGTTTCGCCCGCATCACCACCGATTACGGCCAGTGCATCCTGAAGGTCGTCGTCAGCGATCGGCAGCAGCGCGGGATGCTGTTTGCGCCGATCCACTGGAGCGAGATGAACGCTTCGCACGGCCGGGTCGGTGCGCTGGCCGCGCCGTTCACCGATCCGTTCTCGGGCCAGCCGGAATCGAAGGCGACGCCGGCTGCGATCGCGCCATATGAATACGTCTTCCGCGGCTTTGCGCTGTCGCGCAAGCAGCTCGATCTGCCGCCGAATTTGTTGTGGACCCGCGCGACCGTCGCCGGCGGCTTCGGCTATCTCTTCGCCGACAATGCCGATCTGGCGCGCTGGCCGGCCTGGCTCGATGGAGTCGCGGGCGAAGATGTCGCCGAGTACCGCGATTTCGGCGGGGGCGTTTATCGCGCGGCCTCGTTCGCGGGCGATCGCATCGAGACATGCCTGTTCGTCGGCCCAGCGCATGATGCCGGCGACTGGGAGGTGGTGAAGAGCGTGTTCGCCGCCGATCGCGTCACCGACGATCAGCGCCGCATGCTGCTGTCCGGCAAGTCCAGCGAAGGCGCCGCCGCGACCGGGCCGATCGTCTGCGCCTGCTTCGGCGTCGGCCGCGGCACCATCTGCGACACCATCGCCGCCGGCGCGCGCACGGCGGCCGAGATCGGCGCAAAGCTCAAGGCCGGCACCAATTGCGGCTCTTGCATCCCCGAGCTGAAGCGCCTGATCGCGACGAACGAGGTGGTGCCGGCGAAGCAAGCGAAGCTTGCAGGCGCCGCGGGCTAAAGCATGATCCGGTCCCCGGTCATCGTCCGGCTTCGCGGGGCATGGCAGCGTCTTGCGGGTCACCAGGTCGAATGGCTGATGGCTTGATCCAGGTCATCACGGTGCCGGGCCGCCTTGCGATACTGTCTGTCGAGCAACCCGCCCGGGATCGGCCGTGTCCGCGCCTCAGTCCGACGTCCCCATTCGTCCGTTCCTGATCGGCTTTCCGGCCGCCGGTCTCGCGCTGGGGTTTGTCCTGCGTGCCACCGCCTGGAACCAATGGAGCGATCTGGTCTGGGCGGTCGCGACGTTGCCGGCGTTGCTGGCGCTGCTGGTGGAAATCGTACGCCGGCTGCGGCGCGGCGAGTTCGGTCTCGACATCGTCGCTGCGCTTTCGATGACGTCGGCGCTCGCGGTCGGCGAAGAGCTGGCCGCCGTCGTCGTCGCACTGATGTATTCCGGCGGACAATATCTCGAAGACTTCGCCGAAGGCCACGCGCGGCGCGAGATGACTGCGCTGCTGTCTCGCGCACCGCGCACCGCGATGCGTCATCGCGATGGTCAGTTTGAGGAGATCGGCGTCGACCTGATCGTGTCGGGCGACCGGCTCTTGATCCGCCAGGGTGAGATCGTGCCGGCCGACGGCACACTTGCAAGCCCGCTCGCCGTGCTCGACCAGTCGGCGCTGACGGGTGAGTCGCTGCCGGTGCAGCGCACCGCCGGCGAGGCCTTGATGAGCGGTGCGACCAATGCGGGCGAAGCCTTCGATTTCATTGCGGCGCGTCCGGCTGCACTGAGTACTTATGCCGGCATTGTCCGTCTCGTCGAGGCTGCGCAGCGCTCGAAAGCACCGATGGTGCGGCTCGCCGATCGCTATGCCCTGTTTTTCCTGGTCGCGACGCTTGTCATTGCCGGCGGCGCGTGGGCCTGGACGCGCGACCCGGTCCGCATGGTCGCGGTGCTGGTGGTGGCGACCCCGTGTCCGCTGATTCTCGCTGTACCCGTCGCCATCGTCGCCGGCCTGTCGCGTGCCGCGCGTCACGGCATCCTCGTCAAGGGCGGCAAGGCGCTGGAGGCCATGGCGCGCATCCGCTCGCTGGTGGTAGACAAAACCGGGACGCTGACCGACGGCGAGGCACGGGTGGTCGCGATCCGAGCCGCCGAAGGATTTGCCGACGACGAGGTGATCCGCATCGCGGCTTCGCTCGACCAGGCGTCAAAGCACGTCATCGCCCGGGCTTTGGTCGCCGAGGCCCAGCGGCGGCACCTCGCGTTGACGGTGCCGGCCGAGATGGTCGAGACACCGGGCGAGGGCATCCGGGGAACGGTGCAAGGTCGTCGCGCGGCGGTCGGCGGCATCAGCTATGTGCGCGCGCAACTGACGCAAACGGGGCGTGGCCTCGAGCACGTACAAGCCCAAGACTCTCCGGGCGCCGTGGTGGTGTGGCTTGCGGTCGACGGACAGCTCGCCGGCCACATCGTGCTCGCCGACGAGCTTCGCGCCGGCATCGCGGCGCTGCTGGCAAGGCTTCGGGCGCTCGACATCGAGCGCATCGTGCTGGCGACCGGCGACCGCCGCGACGTAGCCGATGCCGTCGCAGCCGGCCTCGGGCTCGATGCGGTGCGCGCCGAGCTGACGCCGGACCAGAAGGTCATGGTCGTGCTCTCCGAGCGCAAGGCCGGCTTGGTGATGATGGTCGGTGACGGCGTCAACGACGCGCCTGCGCTGGCTGCGGCCGATGTCGGTGTCGCCATGGGCGCGAAAGGTGCCGCCGCGTCGGCGGAGGCAGCCGACGCCGTGTTGCTCGTCGACAGCCTTGATCGCATCGTGCCGGCGATCGAGATCGCGCGCCGCGCACGCTTCATCGCGCTCGAAAGCGTCTTCGCCGGGATCGGCCTGTCCACTCTCGGCATGATTGCTGCGGCGTTCGGCTATCTCACGCCGGTCGAAGGTGCGTTGTTGCAGGAGGCGATCGACGTCGCGGTGATCCTGAATGCGCTCAGGGTGCTACGCGGCGGGTAGGCCCCGGCCAATCGACGCGGCTGTCGTTGTGTTCTATGCTGCTACGCAGTCTATCAGCCCAACGATCCTCGCAACCAAGAACAACCATGATGTACCTGGAAACGCCGCCGCGCCTGATCGAAACCAAAATCTTCTCCGCCATGCCCGACAAATTCCGCCGCAAGGGCGTGCGGACCGATTGGGCCGATGCCAACCGGCCGGGTGTGCCGACCGACAGCTTCATCGAAGGGCCGTCCTTCGACAAGGACGGCCATCTCTACATTGTCGACATTCCTTTCGGCCGCATCTTCCGCATCGCGCCGGATGGCGAATGGTCGCTCGTGATCGAGTACGAGGGCTGGCCGAACGGCTTGAAGATCGCCGCCGACGGTCGCATCCTGGTTGCCGACTACATGCATGGGATCATGGAGCTCGATGCCAGGGCCGGCCGGATCAAGCCGGTGCTGACTGCGCGTAATTCGG
The DNA here is from genome assembly GCF_049993385.1 of Bradyrhizobium sp. McL0616. Classification (NCBI taxonomy): domain Bacteria; kingdom Pseudomonadati; phylum Pseudomonadota; class Alphaproteobacteria; order Hyphomicrobiales; family Nitrobacteraceae; genus Bradyrhizobium; species Bradyrhizobium sp. McL0616. The sequence continues at coordinate 6,419,205 of NZ_CP188255.1, read as the reverse complement.
AATCGTTCCGCGGCTGCAACGATCTGCATCTTGCCTCCAACGGCGACATCTATTTCACCGATCAAGGCCAGACCGGCCTGCACGATCCGAGCGGCCGGGTCTATCGTCTGACGCGGAGTGGCCGGCTCGATTGCCTGATCGATACCGGCATCAGTCCGAACGGGCTGGTGCTCGACCCAACCGAATCCGTGCTGTTCGTCGCGATGACGCGTGACAATGCAGTGTGGCGGCTGCCGTTCATGCAGGACGGCAGCGTCTCGAAGGTCGGTCGCTTCTGCGCGCTGTTCGGCACCAGCGGTCCCGATGGCATGACCATGGACGCGAAGGGGCGCCTTTTCGTCGGCCATGCGTCGCTCGGCCATGTCTTCGTGTTCGCGCCGAACGGCGAATTGATCGCGCGGATCAAGTCGTGCGCGGGGCCGAACTGCACCAATGTCGCCATCGGTGGCGCGAAGAAAGATCGGCTCTATATCACGGAGTCTGCAACAGGCAGCGTGCTGGTTGCTGACATCAGCGGGCTGTAGAGCATCTGAAGGAACAACATGAACAAAAAACCCTTCGCCAAAACCGGCGCCAATGTCTCCGTCATCGGGCAGGGCACCTGGTATCTCGACCATGGCGACCGCAAGCGCGCGATCGCGGCGCTTCAGCGCGGGCTCGATCTCGGCATGACCCATATCGACACAGCCGAGATGTATGGCGACGCTGAGCTCGTCATTGCGGACGCGATCGCCAGCCGGCGCGATGAAGTGTTTCTCGTCTCAAAGGTACTGCCGAGCAACGCCTCGCGCCGCGGCACCATCACGGCCTGCGAGCGCTCGCTGAAGCGGCTGAAGACCGATCGTCTCGATTGCTATCTGCTGCATTGGCGCGGCTCCTATCCGCTCGAGGATACAGTCGCCGCGTTCGAGGACTTGGTGAAGGCCGGCAAGATCAAATCCTGGGGCGTCTCCAATTTCGACGCCGACGATCTCGACGAAATTCTCGACGTCTCTGGTGAAGGCAAGATCGCCTGCAATCAGGTGCTTTATCATCTCAAGGAGCGCGCGATCGAGCATGCGGTGATCCCCTGGTGCGAGACGCGCGGCGTCGCTGTCGTCGCCTATTCGCCGTTCGGTCACGATGATTTTCCTGCAAGCAGCAGCAAGGGCGGCGCCGTGCTTGCGCGCATCGCAGAGGCGCGTCGCGCGACGCCGCGTCAGGTCGCGCTGAGCTTCCTCACCCGTGCGACTACGGTGTTTGCGATCCCGAAGGCGTCGTCCGCCGAACATGCTGGCGAAAATGCGGCAGCCGGCGATCTCGTGCTGACGAAGGACGAGATTTCGGCGCTGGATGCGGCGTTTCCGCGCGGTCCGAAGCCGCGCGGCCTGCCTATGCTGTAGTGCACAAACGCCTATTATTAATGGAATATTGACGCGCGCGGCGATCGGCGCATATCGGCATCCTGTTTTCGGAAGTTGTGAAAGCGGCGCATTTGTCGTTTTTTACGAGCGTCCCCGAATCGTAATTTCCCAGGTTCCAGCCGTGACCCCGCCGCCCGCCGTAGCCGCAAGGCTCGACAGTATTTCCGTGCCTATGCCCGAGAAGAAGCATGTCGGCCGCCGCGCGCCTGCGCGCGTCGATCATCCCTTCAAAGGTATCGCGCTGGTGCTGTTGTCGACGGTGTTTCTCGGCTGCTCCGACGTCACCGCGAAATATCTGTCGACAAGCCTGCCCTCGATCGAGATCACCTGGATCCGCTTCGTCACCTTCGCGCTGATGTTCATGCCAGTGATGGTGCCGGCCTCGCCGTTTTATGCGATGCGGACCGAGCGCCTCGGTTTGCAACTGATGCGCGGCGCCGCGCTGCTCGGCTCGTCGCTGTTCTTCATCACGGGCCTGAGCTTCCTGCCGATAGCGGAAGCCTCCGCGACCGGCTTCGTCTCGCCGCTGTTCGTCACTGCGCTGTCGATCATCTTCCTCAGCGAGAAGGTCGGCATGCGCCGCTGGATCGCGACCGCGATCGGCCTGATCGGCGTGATGATCATCCTGCGGCCGGGCTCGAGCGCGTTTCACGTCGCCGCGTTCTTCCCGATCATCTCGGCGTTCTGCTGGGCTGCTGCACTGATCCTGACCCGCATGATCAGCGGGCGGGAAGCCGTCGTCACCACGATGGCCTATTCCGCGCTCACCGGTGTTGCGATCCTCAGCGTCATGGTGCCGTTCGTCTGGGTGACGCCGAGCTGGACCGCGATCGGACTTGGCATCGTGATCGGCGTTGCCTCCACCGTCGGCCAGTGGATCGTCGTGCTGGCCTATCGGTACGGCGATGCCTCGGTGCTGGCGCCGTTCTCCTACACGCAACTGCTCTGGGTCAGCATTTTGGGTTTCTTCATCTTCGGCGAGTTGCCGGATCTGTGGACCATCGTCGGCGCGGCATTCATCGTCGCCAGCGGGCTCTACATCGCCCATCGCGAGCGGATCCGCCGTGCCCAGCTTCTGGTGCAGGCCGAGCGTTCCCCGAACCCCTGACGCAATATTTCGCGTCCCGCTTCGTGCTATCTACGGTTCCAACAATAGGGGAGGAGCCGGATGCGCGCTGCGATTTTCAGGAATGGTGAGATTGTCGTCGACCGGATGGCAGAACCGACGCCGGGCCCCGGCCAGGTGCTGGTCAAGACGCTCGCCTGCGGCATCTGCGGCTCCGACCTGCACGCGCGCCAGCATGCGCCACGGATGGTGGAAATGTCGCGGAAGGTCGGCCGCAAGCCGATGGACCTCACCCGCGACGTCGTGTTCGGCCATGAGTTCTGCTGCGAGATCGTCGACTATGGTCCGGGCACGACGCGCAAGCTCAAGCCCGGCGCCCGCGTCTGCTCGCTGCCAGCACTGCTGACAGCCCAGGGTATCGAGGGCATCGGCTATTCCAACGAGAATGTCGGCGGCTATGCGGAAGCGATGCTGCTCAGCGAGCCCTTGCTGCTCGAAGTGCCGAACGGTCTTGCGCCCGAACATGCCGCGCTGACCGAGCCGCTCGCCGTCGGCGTTCACGCCGTGGCGAAGGCCAATATCCGTGGCGGCGAGGTGCCGCTCGTGATCGGCTGCGGGCCGGTCGGGCTCGCCGTGATCGCCGCGCTGAAGATCAGGGGCCTGCATCCGATCGTCGCCGCCGACTATTCGCCGGCACGCCGCGCGCTCGCGGCAAAGCTCGGCGCTGACATCGTTGTTGATCCCAAGGAGTCGCAGCCCTATGCGACCTGGGCCGAGCATGCGCAGATGTCGGAGGCGGAGAAGGCGGCGCGACCGCCGCTCCAGGCCATGCTGCCGGCGCTGAAGCCCGCGATCATCTTCGAATGCGTTGGCGTGCCCGGCCTGTTGCAGCAGGTGTTCGAGGGCGCGCCGCGCGATGCCAAAGTCGTCGTGGTCGGCGTCTGCATGGAGACCGACAAGAGCGAACCCATGCTCGGCATCATGAAGGAGCTCAATGTCCAGTATGTGCTCGGCTACACGCCGGATGAGTTCGCAGCGTCGCTGCGCCTGATCGCGGAAGGGCAGGTGGATGCCGCCGCGATGGTGACCGCCGAGGTCGGCATCGATGGTGTAGCGAAGGCGTTCGCCGACCTCGCCAATCCCGAGGCGCACACCAAGATCATCGTGCAGCCGTGGAGATAGGGACCTGTTGAAGGACGGCGCCGCCCGGCTTCGCAGGCTTCTCGGTGTCGTCCGTTCGGGCGATCACGGCCCGGCGGTCGATGATCGCCTGATGGAACTGCGCCAGCACGAGGCCGAAGGCGGCGAGGTCGCCGTCCTCGATGGCGCCGTCCTCGTGACAGGCAAGCGTCTCGCGCAAGATGTCGTCGGCCGCGCTCTGCATCGAAGCGAGATCGTCCACCGAATTCGCCTCGCGCACGCTGGTGATCGCCGTAAGCAGGCGGTCGCGATGCTGTGCGTTCTGGCTGCGCTCCTCGCGCCGCAGATAATGCCGCAACCACGCGGCGACCGAACCGATGCCGGACAGCAGCAGCACCGCGCCCCAGATGTAGTCGCTGTACTTGTCCATGAAGCTGCGCTCATTGCCGTCGATAAAGGCGGCAGCACCGGGATGGGCCGGCAGCGCGGCGTCCTTGTCGGTGTCGGGCTTCTGGATGTGGCTCGCGCCAGGCAGATCCTTTGCAAGCGATGGCCGGATCGCGAACAGCTCGCGGGTGAAAGCTGCGACCGCGTCTTCTGACAGCGAGCTCGGCGCCACGATCAGATGATTGACCGCTATTGTTTCGATCTTGTCGTCGGGACGCTGCGGCGTGGCGGCAAATGCGCCGGCCGGGATCTCTTCGGATTTATAGAGTGGATGCCGCTCGGCAATGGCCTCGGAGACGTCGACGGAGAGGAATTTCGGATCGCCGCGCAGGCGCGTGGTCGCGGCAATCGTCTCCGCGATGACCTTGTCGTCGAGTGCGCCCACCATCATGAAGGCGTCGAGCGTGCCGTCCTGGGTCATCTCGGCAATGCGGTCGGTGCCGAACTGGCTGGTCATCACCTTTTGTGGATTGACGCCGGACTCACCCAGGATGACGCGTAGCAAATTGAGATTGCCATCGCCGAGACCGACGATGCCAATGCGGCGTCCGCTGAGTGCTGCGATCTCAGTGACCTTCGACTTGGGCGTACCCTTGCGTCCCGTCGGCGCCCACAGCACCACAAAATTCCGGCGCAGGATCGCGACCGAATTGGTGTCGGGCGGCATAGTGAGATCGCCGCGCGCGACCGCAAGATCGGTCTTGCCAGCCCCGAGCAGATTGAGGCTTTGCAGCGTGCCGTCGCTCTCGACCGGCACGAGCCGCACCGATCCGCCCTTGGCATCGACCGTCTTGCCATCGAACGCCTTGGCGATGGCCGCCACGAGCGTCTGGTCGTCGCTACCGGCCGGCCCGACGGCGATGCGCAGCGTCGCCGGCTGCCAGACCCAATAGGCCAGCGCCAGCCCGACCGTCAGCACCGAGAGCAGGCTAGCCAGCGCAAGCCACGGGCCGAAACGGTAGCGGCGGCGAGACGCGGTGTCCCTGGTCACGCTTAGATCGCTCGGCACGGGCATCTCGCTGTCCTCATCGGCAAGCTTGCCCGCGGGATGACACGGCGGGCGCCGTCAGTATTTCGAAGGCACGTACATCTCCGGCGGGATCGGGCCGCGGTGATAGTCGGGATTGCGGACGCGTGGCGGCAGCACCACAGGCGCGCGCGCGACCTCCTGGTACGGCATCTGGCTCAGAAGATGCGCGATGCAGTTGAGCCGCGCGCGCTTCTTGTCCACGGCGTCGACGATCCACCATGGCGAGTCCGGCAGATGCGTATGCTCCAGCATCGTCTCCTTGGCCTTGGTGTACGCCTCCCAGCGGCTGCGCGCCTCGACGTCCATCGGGCTCAGCTTCCACTGCTTCAGGGGATCCTTGATGCGCATGGTGAAGCGGAACTGTTGCTCGTCGTCGGTGATGGAGAACCAGTATTTGATCAAGATGGTTCCCGAGCGGATCAGCATCCGCTCGAACTCCGGCACCGACTGGAAGAACTCCTGGTACTGCTCGTCGGTGCAGAAGCCCATCACGCGCTCGACGCCGGCGCGATTGTACCAGCTGCGGTCGAACAATACCATCTCGCCGCCTGCGGGGAGATGCGCCACGTAACGCTGGAAGTACCATTGCGTGCGCTCGCGCTCGTTCGGCGCCGGAAGGGCCGCGACGCGGAGATTCGGGGATTGAGCCGCTGGGTGATGCGCTTGATGACGCCGCCCTTGCCGGCGAGTTGCGGCCCTCGAACAGCACGACGACCTTCTTCCGCTCGCTCTGCACCCAGTCCTGGAGCTTGACCAGCTCGCCCTGGAGCCGCAGCAATTCCCTGAAATAGAGACTGCGATCGACCGTCGGGTTCAGAACGTCGGTCTCGTCCAGCAGCTCGTCGAGCCGGGTGTCGTCGAGCTCCATCTCCAGCTCCTCGTCAAGATCGTCGGCCAGCTCCTGGATGATGCGCTCGCGCTTGGCTGTCTGGGATGTGCGGTCGGCTGCGGTCATGGGTCCTTCTCGCGGGCTCGGGTGCCTGTCGTCCACGACCATCGGCGGGGTTTGTTGCGCCCATGTGACACCGGCTCCAAAATGGCCCGGGCGAGGCCGTCACACCGGCAGCGCGATCGAATATTTGACCTGGCCAGCGCAAAGCTCCACTCGATCGAGGCGATGCCGTCGAGCCGGGTCAGCTTGGTCTTCAGGAAGGTCTCGTAGGAGGCGAGGTCGGCCGCCACGACGCGCAAGAGATAGTCGCGGTTGCCGGTCATCAGATAGCATTCCAGCACCTCGTCCCATTTCGAGATCGCGCGCGCAAAGCGGTTGAGATCCTCCTCCTTCTGCCGCGCCAGCTTGATCGAAATGAACACGCTGACATGCAGCCCCAGCGCCTTCTGGTCGACGGTCGCGATGTAGCGCGAGATGACACCGCGCTCCTCGAGCAGCTTGACCCGGCGATGGCAGGGCGAGACCGAGAGCCCGACCTTGTCGGCGAGCTCCTGCATGGTCAGGCGGCTATCGTTCTGGAGAGAGCTGAGGATTTTTCGGTCGATGGCATCGAGCTCGGGCATTGGGATAAAACCTGTCTTCTATGGGATATTCTTGGTATGGTATCCCAATATCGACGGGTATGACGCGAAAAATTGAGAAATCTGATGCCGCCCACAGGCGTATGATCCGCCTTATTTTCCGGAGCATCGCCATGCCGGTCGATTCCGCGCGTCTCGAAACCCTGACTGCACTGGCCCGCAAGGCGCTGTGGCTGTCATCCTGGACCATCCATCACGCTAACCATATCCGGCCGAATTCAGACGGCCTGAAGGTCGGCGGCCACCAGGCCTCGTCAGCCTCGCTCGCCACCATCATGTCGGCGCTGTATTTCTCGGTGCTGCGGCCCGAAGACCGCGTCGCGGTGAAGCCGCATGCGAGCCCGGTGTTCCACGCCATCCAGTACCTGTTCGGCCGGCAGAGCCGCGAGAAGCTCGAGAATTTCCGTGGCTTCAAGGGCGCGCAGTCCTATCCCTCGCGCACCAAGGATGTCGACGACGTCGATTTCTCGACCGGCTCGGTCGGCCTCGGCGTCGCGCAGACGCTGTTCGCCTCGCTGGTGCAGGACTACGTCAAGGCCCATGGCTGGATGAAGGATCGCCGCGAGGGGCGGATGATCGCGCTGGTCGGCGATGCCGAGATGGACGAGGGCAACATTTTCGAAGCCTTGGCAGAAGGCTGGAAGCATGGCCTGCGCAACACCTGGTGGGTGGTCGACTATAACCGCCAGTCGCTCGATGCCGTCGTGCGCGAGGGTCTCTGGGAAAAGTTCGAGACCATGTTCCGCAATTTCGGCTGGGACGTGGTGATCGTGAAATACGGCCGCCTGATGCGCCAAGCCTTTGCCGAGCCCGGCGGCGATGCGCTGAAGCGCTGGATCGACAATTGCCCGAACGCGCTCTATGCGGCGCTGTGCTTTCAGGGCGGTGCAGCCTTCCGCAAGCATTTGCACGACGAGATCGGTGACCAGGGACCGATCACCAGGCTGATCGACAAGCGCAGCGATGACGAACTGCTGGCGCTGATGTCGAATTTCGGCGGCCATGACATGGCGAGCATGCTGGACGCCTTCAATTCGTCGACCACGATCGCCCGGTCTGCTTCATCGCCTACACCATCAAGGGCGTCGGCCTGCCGTTCCAGGGCCACAAGGACAACCATGCCGGCCTGATGACGGTCGCGCAGATGGAGAAATATCGCGAGAGCCAGAACATCCGGCCTGGGCATGAGTGGGACAAGTACGAAGGCCTTACGCAAGAGGCTGCCGAGCTCGATGCCTTCCTCGCGCGCGTGCCGTTCAACCAGGATGGCCGCCGGCTGACCGCGCCCGTCGTCGAGGTGCCGTCGCAACTGGCGTTCAAGCCGTCGCCGCAAATGTCGACCCAGCAGGGCTTTGGCCTCGTGCTGAACGAGATCGCGCGCAGCGACAGTGAACTCGCCAAGCGCATCGTCACGACCTCGCCGGACGTCACCGTCTCGACCAATCTCGGTCCGTGGGTCAACCGCCGCGGCCTGTTTGCGAACGCCGAGAAGGCGGACTTATTCCGCAGCGAGAAAATTCCCTCCACATTCAACTGGGACGCCTCGCCCAAGGGCCAGCACCTCGAGCTCGGCATTGCCGAGATGAATTTGTTCATCATGCTCTCGGCTCTCGGTCTGTCGCACCAGATCAACGGCGAGCGGCTTTTGCCGGTCGGCACGCTCTACGATCCCTTCATCGAGCGCGGCCTCGATGCGCTGAACTATGCCTGCTACCAGGATGCGCGTTTCATGGTGGCGGCGACGCCGTCAGGCATCACGCTCGCGCCTGAGGGCGGCGCGCATCAGTCGATCGCGACGCCGCTGATCGGCATGGCGCAGGATGGGCTCGCCTCGTTCGAGCCGGCCTTCGTCGACGAGCTCGCCGTGATCATGGGGTGGGGTTTCAACCACATGCAGCGCGATCCCGGCGAGGGCGGTTCCGTCTACTTAAGGCTCTCGACGCGCAGCATCGAGCAGGCGCAGCGGATCATGACGCCGGAACTGGAGATGGGCATCACCGACGGCGCCTATTGGCTGCGCAAGCCCGGGCCCAATGCCGAACTCGTGATCGCCTATACCGGCGCGATCGGGCCGGAAGCAATCGAGGCGACCGGTTTCATCGGCGAGAGCCGCCGCGACATCGGCCTGCTCGCGATCACTTCGGCGGATCGTCTCCACGCGGGCTGGACCGCCGCACGAAAGTTGCGGCGTGATCGTCGTGGCGTGCAGCATCTGAGCCACATCGAAAAACTGCTTTCGCCGTTGCCGCGCGACTGCGGCATCGTGACCGTGATCGACGGCCATCCGGCGACGCTCGGCTGGCTCGGCAGCGTCCGTGGCCATCGCGTCGAGGCGCTCGGTGTCGAGCAGTTCGGCCAGACCGGCACGCTCGCCGACCTCTATCGCCACTACGGCATCGACGCGAATGCCATCATCGATGCGGCGGAAAGCCTCACCACCGGCGCGCCGGTGCTCCATCGCAAGATGGCGGTGTAGCGGAAGTAACCGGGCCGTGATTTCGGGGCGATAATGCGCGCCCCGGAATGACGCGCAGCCACCTTGCCACGTTCCCATCGTCGGCTCATATAGTCCCCGTCTGCCGCAACGCTGGCCCCGCATATGGCGGGTTCAATTGCCGGCGCTTTCGTGCAAGGATGCCTGCCGAAACGCCCCCTCCAAGCCCCAAGAAGAGGTTTAACGATGGTCAATCGCTTGCAATTCTACATCGACGGCGCCTGGGTCGATCCCGCCGTCAAGAAGTCCACCCCGGTCGTCAATCCGGCGACGGAAGAGGCGATGTACGAGATTGCGCTCGGCTCCAAGGCTGACGTGGACAAGGCTGTCGCCGCCGCCAAGCGCGCCTTTGCAACTTTCTCCCAGACCAGCCGCGAGGAGCGCGTCGCGCTGCTCACGAAAGTCATCGAGGTCTACAAGGGCCGCATCAAAGAGATCGGTGCTTCCGTCTCCGACGAAATGGGCGCCCCGCTGCCGATGGCCGAGAAGCTCCAGGCCGGCGCCGGTCTCGGCCACCTCATGACCACGCTCGACGTGCTCAAGAACTATCATTTCGAGGAGCCGATCGGCACCGCCGTGGTGCTGCGCGAGCCGGTCGGTGTGGTCGGCATGATCACGCCCTGGAACTGGCCGCTCAACCAGATCGCCTGCAAGGTCGCGCCCGCGCTCGCCGCCGGCTGCACCATGATCCTGAAGCCGTCGGAGTTTACGCCGACCTCGGCGCTGATCTTCGCCGAAATCCTTCATGAAGCCGGCGTTCCGAAGGGCGTGTTCAACCTCGTCAACGGTCTCGGCCCCGAGGTCGGCGCCGCCATGAGCGAGCACCCCGACATCGACATGATCTCGTTCACCGGCTCGACCCGCGCCGGCATCGACGTTGCCAAGCGAGCGGCGCCGACCGTGAAGCGCGTCAGCCAGGAGCTCGGAGGCAAGTCGCCGAACGTCATCCTCGAGGGCGCCGACCTGCAGAAGGCGGTGACCGGCGGTGTGATGCACATGTTCAACAACTCCGGCCAGTCCTGCAACGCGCCCTCGCGCATGATCGTGCCGCTGTCGAAGATGAAGGAAGTCGCCGCGATCGCGAAGGCTGTCGCCGACAAGACCAAGGCCGGTGATCCCCGCGCCGAAGGCACCACCATCGGTCCGGTCGTCAACCGCGGCCAGTGGGACAAGATCCAGGGCCTCATCAAGAAGGGCATCGACGAGGGCGCAACGCTCGTCGCCGGCGGCCCGGGCCTGCCCGAGGGTGTCAACAAGGGCTTCTATGTCCGTCCGACCATCTTCGCCGACGTCACCCCTGACATGACGATCGCCCGCGAAGAAATCTTCGGACCGGTGCTGACCATCATCGGCGCCAAGGACGAGGCCGAGGCCGTGCACATCGCCAACGACACGCCCTATGGTCTTGCTGGTTACGTCACGGCCGATACGGTCGAGAACGCCAAGCGGGTCGGCCGTCAGATCCGCGCCGGCAACGTCAACCTCCAGGGCGTGCCCAACGACCGCTCCGCGCCGTTCGGCGGCTACAAGCAGTCCGGCAACGGCCGCGAGTGGGGCAAGTACGGCCTTGAGGACTTCCTCGAAGTGAAAGCCGTCGCCGGCTTCAACGCGGCGTAAGTTTTATCGCCTGAACCAACATGACGCCGGAGCGGGAAACCGCTCCGGCGTTTTTGTTTGTTCTTTCGTCATTGCGAGGAGCTCTTGCGACGAAGCAATCCAGACTGTCTCCGCAGAAAGACTCTGGATTGCTTCGCTTCGCTCGCAATGACGAGAGCGAGCCTATCCCCCCACCGCGCCCTGCGTGTTCACATACAGCGCGTAGATCGACTGGCTCGCGGCCATGAACAGGCGGTTGCGCTTGACGCCGCCGAAGCAGAGGTTGGCGCAGCGCTCGGGCAGCGCGATGCGGCCGATCATGACGCCGTCGGGCGCGAACACCACGACGCCGTCGAGCTCGGGATCGCCCATGCCCCAGCCGCACCAGAGATTGCCGTCGATGTCGCAGCGCATGCCGTCCGGCGTGCCCGGACCTGCGTCGATGAAGACGCGCTTGTTGGAGATCGTGGTGCCGTCCGCAGAGACGTCATAGGCGAGGATCTTGCGGTTCGGCACGCCCCGCGATTCCACCACATAGAGGATCTTCTCGTCCGGCGAGAAGCACAGCCCGTTCGGCCCCAGCACGCCCTCGGCGACGATGGTCGCCTTGCCGGTCGCGGGATCGAGCCGGTAGACGTTCGGATCGATCTCGGGCTCGGCCTTGTAGCCCTCGTAATTGCCGAGCAGCCCGAAGGTCGGATCGGTGAACCAGACCGCACCGTCGGACTTCACCACCACGTCGTTCGGTGAGTTCAGCGGCTTGTCCCCGAAGGAATTGATCAGCACGGTGATGGTGCCGTCATATTCGGTGCGGGTCACGCGTCGGCCGCCATGCTCGCAGGTGACCAGCCGGCCCTGGCGGTCGCGGGTGTTGCCATTGGCGAAATTGGAGGGTTTTCGGAAAATCGAGACCGCGCCGGTCTCTTCCTCCCATTTGATGATGCGCTGGTTCGGGATGTCGCTGCAGAGCAGATACCGCCCGTCGCCGAACCAGACCGGGCCCTCGGCCCAGCGCAGGCCGGTCGTGAGCCGCTCCACCGCCGACAGCTTCAGCCAGTATTTTTCGAAACGGGGATCCAGTGCTTTTATCGCCGGATCGGGGTAATAGGTCGCCGGCCGCCAGCCTTGAGGCCGGTCTTGGGTGTGGGACGATGCATCGTTCATGTGCAGTTTCTCGTTGTTGCGTTCCCTCTACCCAAATCTGCTATCATTAGAGACCTTTGACCGCAAATCGGTCGCCAAATACGAGGGAAGAAATGCCGCGCATCTTGATGACGGGAGCTTCGGGCGGGATCGGAACGCGCCTGCGGAAATTGCTGCTGCCGATCTATCCGGACCTCCTGCTCTCCGACATCCGTCCGCCGGCCGATCTCGGGGCGAACGAGCAGTTCAAGGCGGCGGACCTGTCCGACCTGGCGCAGGTCGAGGCGATCTGCGAGGGCGTTGACGGCATCATCCATTTCGGCGGCTATTCGGTCGAGGGCCCCTGGGAAGACATCCTCCAGGCCAACATCATCGGCGGCTACAATCTGTTCGAGGCCGCGCACCGCAAGGGCGTCAAGCGCGTGGTGTTCGCCTCCTCCAACCACACGGTCGGGTTCTATCCGCGCCACCGCAGGATCGGCACCGACGTCACCGTGCGTCCCGACGGCCGCTACGGCGTCAGCAAGGTGTTCGGTGAGGCGGTCGGCTCGCTCTATGCCGACAAGCACGGGCTGAAGGTCACCTGCATCCGGATCGGCAATTGCGACGAGAAGCCGCTGGATCATCGCCGTATCGCGATGTGGCTGAAGCCGGAGGACCTGGTGCAGCTCTGCCAGATCGGGCTCGAGCATCCCGACATTCATTTCGAGGTCTTCTACGGCGTGTCCCTGAACGAGCGCGCCTGGTGGGACAACCACCGCGCCTACGAATTCGGCTATCGCCCGACCGGCCGCTCCGAGGATTATGTGGCGCACGCGATGGCGGAGCAGGCCAAGCTGAAGCCGGATCCGATCGGCGACCATTTTCAGGGCGGCGCGTTCTGCAGCAACGAGTTCGACGGTGATGCGAGCCGGATTATCGATTGGAATAAGCGGTAGTCGTTGACGTGAATGCAGGCGCGCTCCCTCGCCCCGTTCTTACGGGATAAGGGGCTGTCTCCACTAGCGAGGTGAGAGTTGAATTCGCGGACAGTCCTTTCAGCCGGGTTGCATCTTCGATGCAATCCGGCCTCTCCCCGCAGGCGAACGCAGGCGCGAGGTTGCGATGATCGCGAGGATTGCCAGCAGGCTTCCGGCGATCACGTCGACAATGTAGTGGCCGCCAACGGGAACGGACGACACCAGCATCAGAATGTTCAGCAAGAGCATCGGCCACCGCAACAGTGGCACCGCAAACCAGCGCCACCCCATCAGAACTGCCGCAGCCGCATGGAAGCTTGGAAACGTGATGATGCCGTCGAGCGATGCAAGGTCGAGGACATTCAGGCTGCCGTTCCGCAAGGCCTGGAACGGCGAGGCGAACACCCATGCGCTGAAAGAGCGAATTTCGGGAAAATCCTTCGGGTCCAGCTGATAATGCAGGTAGCCGCCCAGAGCAGGCGCGAGTGGAAAGATGAGAACCGTAGCAGCCAGCGTAATCGTCCAGACGAGGGCGAACTGCATTCCTTCTTCGTGCTGGCCTCTTAGAAAGAGCAGCGGCAACAGCAATGGGCATTGGCAGTGAAGGCTGACATAGGCGATGTTGAGCACAATCATCAGCACTTGCTGCTTCATCATGAAGTCGACGAGGCTTCGCCAGTCGATCCCCATTGCCTGATCCAGTGAGATAAGGGCTGTATCGCACAGCGGCAGTTTTGTGCTCGCAAGGACATAGCTAAGGGCTGTCAGGAGAATGGTCACGAAGCCCATTTGGGCTGTCGCCCTGAGCCAGCCGGACAGCCTCGGCCAGCCCTGCCTTTCGATCAGAACACCGGCGCCGAACAAAATTGCATTTGCAGCGACTGTCAGGAGCCCGCTTCCGAACGCGATCCTGAAGTCGAGAAGATGACACGCGAGGAGCAGACCAGCCAGAATTCCGCCGATGATGAGCCGGATTGCGCGCTCACTGCGCCCTGAGGGGAGCGGCACTGGGCTTTGGTCGCAACGCGACGCTAGATCGCGGTCCCCATTTGCGAGGTCCGAACACATTCCAACATTCCGCAACACAATGTAACATTGTGTCTGTACAGACATACTCTTAAAGGAATCACAACAACTGGTTGTCTAATTGATTTTCAGCACGCAATTGGAGCGTGCTTAATGGTTTGCTGGCAGCGGTCCCGCAATGAGTTCGACGGCGATAAGAGCCGGATTATTGATTGGAATAAGCGGTAGGAGTTCATGTGCCCCTCGCTCCGGGTTGCGGGTGAGGGGCGGTCTTCTCGCCTAGTCCATTCCCTCATCGGGAATGTTCAAGATGGTCCCACAGGCCTTGCAATGCACGGCGTCCACGTCATGTCGCTGCAGTCCGCAGACCGGGCAGGGGAAGCGCACCTTGGACGGCGCCAGCAACGCCTTGGCGAGATTTAGGAAAAGGGTCACGCCGAAGATCATGATGACGACGGTGATCAGACGTCCCACGGTTCCGGGCAGGGTGATGTCGCCGAAGCCGGTCGTGGTCAGCGCGGTGACCGTGAAGTAGAGCGCGTCGGCATAGTTGGCGATCTGATGGTTGTGGGACTTCTGGGTTTCGTAGACAATCCCCGTCATCACGAAGATGAATACGCCGAGATTGGCGACGGCAAAGACGACTTCCTCGTTTCGCCGAAAGAAGGCGCTATCGGTGCGGAGTTGCGCCACCATCTGATAGTCGCGCAGCAGCCGCAACGTTCGAAATGCGCGCAGGAAGCCGCCCGCCTCCCCGGCCAGCGGCGCCAGGAACGAAATGATGACGACGATGTCGGTCCAGGTCGAAAGACGCGCGAGGTCATGCAGCGGTCGACGGCTGATGATCATCCGTGCCGAGAAATCCGCCAGGATCAGGACACCGAATACGACATCCAGCGACTTGATGACCCCGTTGCGAGGCAGGAACGACGTCGCGATGATGAACAGAACCGTGACGATATCGAGCGCCAGCAGGGCGTATCGGAATCGGATGCAGCCGAAAGTGTCGCCTTCATAGAGTTGTCGGAGCCTGGTCTTGAGGGCCTCAAATGGGACGATGATGGCGTCGAGCAGCCCATGTCGCTTTGCGTTGTCGCGATAAAATACCATGGTCGCCGTGCGTGTTTCCCTATCCCTCCGAAGGATCGAGCACTTCGCCGATCTTGTGGACGGCGACATTGATCGACATGCCGAGGTAATCGCCGGAATTGCCGAACCACGAGCCGGCCAGCGGCACGGCCTGTGCCGGATGCCGCGCAATGGCCACTGGAATCAGATCGAAGCCGGCGCTCAGGCTGTTGGTCGGATCGTAGTCCAGCCAGCCCGCGCCAGGCAGGAACACCTGCACCCATGCGTGGGTCGCGCCGGAGCCGGTCATGCCCACGGCGCCGCCATCGAGCGCCGCGTCATAGAGATAGCCACTGACGAAGCGAGACGCGAAGCCGAGCCGGCGCAACGTCTCAATCATAAGCCAGGCGAAGTCCCGGCAGGTGCCTGATTTCGTGCGGAGCGTTTCGCCCGGCGACTGGGTGCCTTCCGAATTCTCCCGTGATAGCTGAACTCGCTGCGAAACTTGCCCAGCATGCGGCGCAGCACGTCGGCGGTCCCATCCTGATCGCCGGCAACGAAGCTCTTGGTCCACGCCGCATGTCTGCTGTCGGTGTCCTCGGCATGCGGACGTAGGTAACCGGCAAGGTCGGTCCATTCGTCCGGCGTGTACTGCACGGGGACGATCTCGGCCCGCGGCTCCAGCGGAAACGACTCCAGGCCCTTGATGCCAAAATAGACGCCGCGGACTTTGAACGTGAATGTCAGCTCACTGCCGGGTTCGCTGAAGTCAATCACCGTGACCGCATTGGAGCGGGAGTTGGTGACCCAATGCACCTTGGATGCCAGGCTGGTATGAGCGGACCAGCGAAGCAGCCGGGTCGATGAGCCGCGGCGCGGCAGGAACATCGCCCGGTGCGTGCCAAACGTGACCGGCTTTGCATAGCGGTAGGTCGTGGTGTGCGTGATCTCGCCAATGATCGCCATGCTTGATCCGCTTCGCGTTGCGGAACGCGTTGAACGCATTTCCGCGCAGGGAGGAGCAATAGCTTTCGGTTTGGCCGCTTCTGTCTATTGATCTAGATCAACGTCGCCCCGGGGATCGTCTGGCTCTTCAAGCGATCACGCATTCCTTCAGGCGTCGATGCGCAAACTGACCGAATGGAGCGATGGCATGGGTATCCTTTGGACGATCCTCATCGGATTTATCGTTGGACTGGTCGCGAAATTCCTCATGCCCGGCGACAAATCCGAGCCCAGGGGGTTCATCTTGACGACGGTCCTGGGAATTGTCGGTGCGTTCGTTGCGACCTGGCTCGGCCAGGCCGTGGGATGGTATCATTTCGGGGAGGGCGCCGGCTTCATCGGGAGTGTGGTCGGAGCCATCATCCTCCTCTTTGTGTACGGGCTTGTGGCCGGCCGTCAGGGGCACGCTTGAAAATCGCGCTGCCGGTCGTCGCAATGCTCGCGATGATCTTGCCAGGACCGTCGCGAGCCGCAACACTCAGCGACGGCGAGGCGGCGTTCCTCGACCAGCTCGTCACGGCATCCGTGGTGCTGGAGCAACGATGCGTCGGCTACGAGGTCGATGGTGCAGGCGGCGTTCAACTCGGTGCCCGGCTTCTCGGCAGCCCCAATGCCGCGATGGCCATGATCGACGCCTATTCGGCTGCGATCAAGGCCCGCGATGGCGAGACCTACGATCCCGGTAAATTCCGCCCTGAGGTGTCGGAGGCGGCCGGCAAAACGTTCAGGCGGGTCCGGGCGGACTTGATCAACGACCCGAAAGGGGCCTGTGCCGGCTATGGCGATAGCAGCGTGGAGCGCGGCTTGCTGAGGCGGTATTGAGCGCGCGTTGAGCCTGACACGCACACGCTAGCGCGGGGCCTCATCCGCGATCCGCGCCAGATAATCCGACTTGCTGAACTGCATGTGGTCGACGCAGAGCTGCGCCAGCGCCCAGCTGTCGCGACCCTTCAAGAGCTCGATCATCAGCTCGTGCTGGCGTCGCGATTGCGCCAGCCCGTCGCGGTCGGCGAGGTTCTTGGCGCGCATCGGCAAGGTCAGGCTCATATAGTCCTGGAGCGAGCGCACCAGATAGGGATTGCCGCACGCCGCGAACAGCGCAACGTGGAAGGCGTCGTTGGCTTCGTGGATGCCGCGAAGGTCCCGCACATCTGCCTTTGCGCAATACTGCAATTGCAATGCCGTCAGCTCGTCGATCAGGCCTTGCGGCGCGGGCAGGGGGATCATCAGCGCGGCCTGCCGCGTCAGCATCTCCCGGACCTCGTAGATCTGCCGGACTTCTTCGGCCGAATAGAACCGCACGGTGGCGCCGACATTCTTCTCGCGGCGGACGATGCCGCGGCGCTCGGCATCCACCAGCGCCTGGCGCACGAAATGCCGCGAGGTGCCGTAGGCCGACATCAGCGCGTCTTCGGTCAGGCGCGCGCCCGGCGCGAGGCGGCCGAAGATGATGTCCTCCTCGAGCCGCGCGACGACGTCGTCCGGATCGTCGCGCCGGACCGTCATGGCGTCTGCGGTGTGAATGTCGGGCATCCCCTCAGCCTCCGGCTCCTGGCCGGTGCGTCCTGTGGAGCAGGGAAGGGTCGGATTGTCAATAATTTGTGTCGTAGGCGGCGTCAGGAGCCAGAAATGCCCCTTGCGAGCACCTACGTTATTGACAATCGAGGGGCAGGCTGTACGACAATGGCAAGGTGATTGGAGTGGCATGATGACGAGTGGCCTGCGCAAGGGTTTGACGAGCTATGGCGATGCCGGCTTCTCGCTGTTCCTGCGCAAGGCGTTCATCAAGGCCATGGGCTATTCCGACGACGCGCTGGAACGCCCGATCGTCGGCATCACCAACACCTATAGCGATTACAATCCCTGCCACGGCAACGTGCCGCAGATCATTGAGGCCGCCAAGCGCGGCGTGATGCTGTCCGGCGCGATGCCGTTCGTGTTCCCGACCATCTCGATCGCCGAGAGCTTTGCGCATCCGACCTCGATGTATCTGCGCAATCTGATGGCGATGGATACCGAGGAGATGATCCGGGCCCAGCCGATGGATTCGGTGATCGTGATCGGCGGCTGCGACAAGACGCTGCCCGCGCAAGTCATGGCCGCCATCAGCGCCGATCTGCCGACCGTGGTCATTCCCGTGGGTCCCATGGTTGTCGGCCATCACAAGGGCGAGGTGCTCGGCGCCTGCACTGACTGCCGCCGTCTGTGGGGCAAGTATCGCGCCGGCGAGATCGACGACGTGGAGATCGAGGCGGTGAACGGCCGCCTGGCGCCGTCGGTCGGCACCTGCATGGTGATGGGCACGGCCTCGACCATGGCCTGCATGATCGAAGCCATGGGCCTGTCGCTGCCGATGAGCGCGACGATCCCGGCGCCGCATGCCGAGCGTTTCCGTCTCGCAGAAGCGAGCGGCCGCGTTGCGGCCGAAATGGCCAAGACCAAGGGGCCGAAGCCGAGCGAGGTGCTGACACCAGCGTCCTTCAAAAATGCCCAGGTCGTGCTGCAATCGATCGGCGGCTCGACCAATGGCCTGATCCATCTGACGGCGATGGCGCATCGCTCGCCGCACCGGCTCGATCTTGGCGTCTTCGACCAGATCGGCCGCGAGGTGCCGGTGCTGGTCGATCTCAAGCCGTCCGGCGAGCACTATATGGAGCATTTCCACCACGCCGGCGGCATGCCGAAGTTGCTGGCGCAGCTCGGCGACCTCATCGATCTCGATGCGAAGACGATCACGGGCCAGAGCCTGCGCGATGTCGTCGCGAATGCGGAGGACGTACCCGGTCAGGACGCGATCCGCCCGCGCAGCAATCCGATCAAGAAGGAAGGCGGTCTCGCCGTCCTGCACGGCAATCTCGCGCCGCGCGGTGCCGTCATCAAGCAATCGGCTGCAAGCCCGAAGCTGCTGCAGCATACGGGGCGCGCGGTGGTGTTCGAATCCGTCGAGGACATGACCTTGCGGGTCGATGATCCCGATCTCGACGTGACCGCCGATGATGTGCTGGTGCTGCGCAACGCCGGCCCGAAGGGCGCGCCCGGCATGCCCGAGGCCGGCTATCTGCCGATCCCGAAGAAGCTCGCGCGCGGCGGCACCAAGGATATGGTGCGCATTTCCGACGCGCGCATGAGCGGCACCGCGTTTGGCACCATCGTGCTGCACATCACGCCGGAATCCGCCGTCGGCGGCCCGCTGGCGCTGGTGAAGAATGGCGATATGATCCAGCTGGATGTTGCCAAGCGCAGCATCGAGCTGCTGGTCGATGCGGCCGAGCTGGAGCGCCGGCGCGCCGCATTGAAGCCGGCCGCAGCACCAGACGAAGCTCGGCGCGGTTACGCCTGGCTGTTCAACGAGACAATTATGCAGGCCGACGATGGCTGCGACTTCGATTTCATGCAGAGGACTGGGCCTAATACTGAGAAGGGGTGATCAACCACCCGAACGGACGCTCAGACCGCACAAGCGGCGGGCGATAAAACAGGGGGAAACGATGATTGCGAGATCCATGCCAAGATTCTTACATCGGCTGGCGGCAGCGGCCGCTGTTCTCTTCGTCACGGGCGCATCGGCGCAGGAAGTGAAGCATTATCGCTTCGCCTATGACCAGCCCCGCAACACCGGCTATTCGATCGCGGGCGACCTGTTTGCCGACAAGCTCAAGGAATTGAGCAAGGGCACTATGATCATCGACCAGTATCCGGGCGCACAGCTCGGGCAGGAGCCGCAGGTTCTCCAGCTCGTGAAGGCCGGCGACGTCGAGTTCTCGATCGTCTCTTCGGCCAACACCGCGACGATCTCGCCGCAGGCCGGCGTGATGTCGCTGCACTATTTGTTCCGCGACGAGCAGCACGTGGTCAAAGGCCTTGCGGATCCGAAAGTCTTTGAAGCGCTCAAAGCCATGATCGAAGAGACCACGCAGGGCCTGCATGTGATCGCAACGGGCTCGCAGGGCGTGCGCCACATGTACTCCAAGAGGGAGATCCATAATGTCGGCGACATCAAGGGTCTGAAGATCCGCGTACAGGCGACCGCGACCGAGGACACCATGTTCCCCGCCTACGGCGCCCAGACCGTGCATATGCCCTTCGGCAGCGTCTACACCTCGCTGCAGACCGGCGTGATGGACGTCGCCGAGAACAGCATCAACGTCTACCTCGTCAACAAGCACTACGAGGTGGCGCCGGTGTTGAACATCACCGAGCATGAGGCCAACAACGCGCTGGTGTTCATCTCCGACAAGCTCTGGCAAAGCCTCTCGGCCGAGCAAAAGGGCTGGGTGCAGGCGGCGGGGAACGAGATCAGCTCGAAGGAGCCCGCGAAGGCGTTCGATCTCGAACGCAGCGCGGCCGAGAAGCTCAAGAAGATGGGCGTCAAGATCGTCGACAACGTCGACAAGAAAAGCTTCACGGCGATCGCCGATCCCTATCTCGACAAGCTCGCCAAGGATCTCGGCCCGCACGCCGAGAAGATCAAGAACCTGATCCGGTCGATTAATTAGGGCGGCGCAGACTGCCATCTCCCCGCGTCGTCCCGGCGAAGGCCGGGACCCATACGCCGCGGCGGCCGCTTTGGGCAGGATAGCCGTCGGCTTGCTTTCACCACGTGCAGCTGGGGTTATGGGTCCCGGCCTTCGCCGGGACGACGAGGGAATTGAATGATTTCCGACAAACTGGTCCTGCAACGCCAGCGTCACCTGAAATGGCGCGGGCTCGACTGGCTCGAGCTCGCGCTGATGATCCTGTGCGGTCTGCTGTGCTTCGGCTTCTCGCTGTCGGTCACCGCCGACATCGTCACCCGTACCATCGGTCATCCCTGGCTGTGGCTCCAGGAAGTGACCTCGACGTTCTTCATCTACGCGATCTTCGTCGGCACTGCGGCGGCGACGCGTCGCAACGACCACCTCTATCTCACCGCGATCTCCGAGGCGATGCATGGCACGCCGCGGATCATCGTCGAGATCATCATCCGCCTCATCGTGCTCGGCGTCGCCTTCTGCCTGATCTGGTACGGCTACCAGAACTACCTCCGCGGCTTCGGCAGCTTTCGCCTGCCGTCGGGCACGCCGATCGCCTCGCTCTATGCGATCATCCCGCTGTCGGGCGTGCTGATCGGCCTGTTCACCATCGAGCAGCTGGTCAACGGCGTGCGCAACGGCTTTGACCATCCGGAGCCACCGGACGAGGACGCTGCACCCGTCGTCACCGACGCGCCGACGAGGGCGCAGCCGTGAGCGCACCCATTGTCCTGGCGTTGATGTCGATCTGCTTCCTGTCGTTCGGCTATCTCGGCGTGCCCGTGCCGTTCTCGCTGATGGCCGGCGTCTTTGTCGGCGCGATCCTGTCGGATGTCTCGCTCGCCGCGATCATTCAGAAAATCTTTGACGGCGTCGATTCCGAGGCGCTGCTGGCGATCCCGTTCTTCCTGCTGGTCGGCGAGCTGATGAGCTCGGCCAACGTCGTTGTGCGAATAGCGAACCTCTCGGTGTCGCTGGTCGGGCATATCAGGGGCGGGCTGTCGCAGGTCGTGGTCGTCTTCAGCATGTTCTTCTCGGAAATGTCGGGCTCGACCACCGCCGACGTCGCCGTCATGAGCCGCGCGCTCGGCGGCCCGATGAAGCGCGAGGGCTACGAGCCCGCTTTCATCGCCGCGATCATCGCCTCCGCCTCGACCATCGCGGCGCTGGTGCCGCCGAGCATCACGGCGGTGGTCTATGGCGCCGTTGGCAACGTCTCGATCGCCGGCCTGTTCATGGCGGGCGTCGTACCCGGCCTGATGATCGGCTTCGGGCTGATGATCTATTGCTATTTCTTCGGCCCCTCCGGCCTGAGCAAGCCGCGCGCGCCGCTGCGGCAGGTGGTATTTGCCGCCGGAGACGCGGCCCTGCCGCTGATGATCCCGGTGATCCTGCTCGGCGGCATTTTGACCGGCTGGTTCACGCCGACGGAAGCCGGCGTCGTTGCCGTGGCCTGGATCATCCTGGTCGTGATCCCCGCGCTCAACCGCGGCCACTTCAGGAAAATACCGTACGATTTCTGCCTCGCCGGCCTGATCTTCTCGCTGCCGTTGATCACCATCGGCGCCGCCAACGCCTTCGGCTGGATGCTCGCTTATTTGCGCGGCGCCAGTTACATCGCCGACGTCATCACCTCGATTGCCGGCAACGATCCGCATCTGATCATGCTGCTGATGGTGCTGCTGTTCACCGTTGTCGGCGACTTCATCGAGCCGGTGCCGACCATCATCATCTTCATGCCGCTGGTCAATGCGCTCACGGAGGCGGGCGACATCAACGGCGTACACATGGGCGTGGTGCTGATCGCCACGCTCGCCTTCGGCCTGATCACGCCGCCTTATGGGCTTGTGTTGCTGATGGCGTCGAAATTCGTCGGCGTCAGCTTTGCAAAAGCGCTACGCGCGGCATTGCCGATCTATGTCGTGTTCTTCGCCACCATTGCGTTCACGATCTATTTCCCGAGCGTGGTGCTGTGGCTGCCGCAGCACATGCTGCCGGAATCGGTTGGCTGTTTCAAGTCACCGGCAGGGACCGGTTACATTTGTCCTAAGTGACGATTTGCTCGACACGCCATTCGTCGCGTTCGCGGAGGTAGCGAAACGGCGTGCCGTGGCTGTTCTTGAAATAGCTGCCGGAAAGTGACTTCGCCATGCCTGCATGACCGCGTCATGGCAGACGAACAGGAGATGGTCGTCGAGATAATTGTCGAGCCACGTGGAGACGCAAGCCAGCGAGCGTTCGGTCATGGCGTCCCAGTTCTCGCCGTCGGCGGGCAGGATCGAGACGAGTCCCGTCGCTGAGTTGACGCCGTGCTTGAGCATGAGGTCGCGGACGGGGAGGCCCTCAAAGCTTCCGAAATCGAACTCGATGATGCCGTCGTCGATCGTAAGCGGCACCGAGATCGCGTCCGCGATGATCTCGGCCGTTCGTGCCGCGCGCACCAGCGGGCTTGCGACGATTCGGCTGATGCCGACACCGCGCAACATGCTAGCTGCCTCGTGCGCTTGCGCCAGACCATCCTCGTTCAGTGGATTGTCCGTCCGGCCCTGGAAAAGACCCCGGCGATTCCAGTCGGTCGCGCCGTGGCGCAGACCGCAGAACGAGCGCGATGGTGCCGGCGCGCTCACTTGCCCTTGCTCGTGAACTTTTTTACGGCGACACGAAAATCTTCCGTGTTCATCGCCATGATGATCTTGTGCTCCTCGGCGTCGAGCTGCTGCTTTACCGGCGTGGTGGCAGCCGCATAAACGAGCGACTTGGTGCCGGCGATCGCGGCGGGCGGGTTCTGCGCCAGCCGCTCGGCGAGCTGCCGCGTTGCCGCTTTCAGTTCGGCCGCGGGAACGATCTTGGCGACGAGGCCCCATTCATGGGCCTGCTGCGCGGTGAAATTGTCCTCGGCCAGGAAGATCTGCAGCGCGCGGCGGGAGCCGACCGTGCCGACGATGCCGACCGTGCTGCCGCCGTCGGGTGAGACGCCGATCTTGGCATAGGCCGGTGTGAATTTGGCGTCCTCCGCTGCGATGCAGAGATCGGTGACGAAGGCGAGGCCCATGCCGGCGCCGGCGGCCGAGCCGTGCACGCTGGACATCGAGATCTTCGGCATGCGCCGGATGATCTCGATGAAGGCGTGATAGTGCTTCAGCAACTCGCCGACCACTGGCGTCACCGTGTTGGCTTCAGCCGCAGCACCGATCGTCTGCAAATCGCCGCCGGCCGAGAAGGCGCGGCCTTCGCCCTCGATCACCACAACCCTGATCGCGTCATTGCCCTCGATGTAGGCCGCGAGCTGTTCGAGCTTTTGCGCGATGGCGAGGTTGATCGAGTTGAACGCGGTGGGGCGGTTGAGCGTGATGGTCGCGATCGGACCGTCGATCCGCAGCAGGGCGGGATCATCGGGTTGAGAGATGGGAGCTGGCATCTGGAAATCCCCGGCATGAGGTTTGTTGCTGCAACTAAATCGCAGAAGGCGAGGGGTGACAATCCCCGGCCGCCAGTGCCCCGCGGACCACCCTTGCGAAAGCAGGAACGATAGGCTCAAATGGGTGGCCATCGTTTAGGGACGGACACGAGCGCCGGCTCCTCATCGACGAGGCTGACAAGCCAGATCAGCAAGAGAGGCGACGACGTGGGGTACACCTGTGTCCAGAAAGTCGGGGTGTTCCAATGACGGACGGTCCGGTGATCATTGTCGGTGCCGGCCATGGTGGCTACCAGGTCGCGGCATCCCTGCGCCAGGCCGGTTTTGCCGGGCGCATCTGTCTGATCAATGACGAGGCGCATCTGCCCTATCAGCGGCCGCCTCTGTCAAAAGCCTACATCAAGGGTTCCGCCGGGCCGGAGAGCCTGATGTTTCGGCCGGAGAAATTCTACCACGACCAGACGATCGAGCTGATCGCGGGCCGCGCCGTGTCGATCGATCGCACTGGGCGAAAAGTCCTGCTCGCCTCGGGCGAGACGCTTGCCTACGGCCATCTCGTGCTGGCCACCGGCGCGCGCAACCGACTGCTTGATTTGCCGAATGCGAATCTGCCCGACGTGAAATATTTGCGTATCCTCGACGAGAGCGAGGCGCTGCGAAAGATCATGCCGTCGAAGACGCGGGTGGTGGTGATCGGCGCCGGCTTCATCGGCCTCGAATTCGCTGCCACAGCGCGGATCAAGGGGCTCGAGGTCGACGTGCTCGAACTTGCCCCGCGCGTGATGGCGCGCGCGGTGACGGCAGAGGTCTCGGAGTATTTTCAGGCGCGGCATCGCGAGGCCGGCATCCGCATCCACCTCGGCGTGCAGGCAACCTCCATCGAGGCCGAGGGCGGCAAGGTCACCGGCGTCTCCTTGAGCGACGGCCGGCACCTGCCCGCGGACCTGATCGTGGTCGGCGTCGGCGTGCTGCCGAATATCGAGCTTGCAGCGGAAGCGGGCTTGCCGGTCGCGGCCGGCATCATCGTCGACGAATATCTCGTGACGGCTGATCCCGACATTTCGGCTGTCGGCGACTGCGCGCTGTTCGCAAGCCCGCGCTTCGGCGGATCGTGGCGGCTGGAATCGGTGCAGAACGCCGCCGACCACGCCCGCTGCGTCGCGGCGCGGCTGACCGGCGACAGGAAGGTCTATGACAGCCATCCCTGGTTCTGGAGCGATCAGGGCGACGACAAGCTTCAGATCGCAGGCCTCACCACCGGCTATGACCGCATCGTGCTGCGCGGCGATCCCGCCAAGAAGGCGTTCTCCGCGTTCTGCTACAAGGGTGACAGGCTGCTCGGCATCGAGTCCATCAACCGCGCCGGCGATCACATGTTCGGCCGCCGCTTGCAGGGCATGGACCGCTCGATCACGCCGGAGCAGGCCGGGGATGAAAGCTTCGACCTGAAAAGCGCGCTGGCTTGATGTCTTCTCCCTCGCGCCGCATTATAGAACGGCGGCGACTTCCGCCGCCGTCGGCATCGATGGCCCGGCGCCCATGCGCTGCACGCTGATCGAGGCGGCGGCATTGGCGAAGGCGAGGGCCGTGCGCAAGGCGGCACCTTCGGCCAGTTGCGCCGCGAGCGCGCCGACGAAGCAATCGCCGGCACCGGTGGTGTCGACGGCCTTCACCGCGCGGCCGGGCACCGCAAATTCTTCCTGGCCGGCGAGCGCCAGCACGCCGCGTTTGCCGAGCGTGACGCAGATGGTCTGGTCATCGCGGGCCTGAAGCTTTCGCGCCACGTCGATGATCCGTGCGGCCTCGTCGCTGTCGGTGAGCTCCGCGCCGGCGAGGAAGCCGAGCTCGGTCTCGTTCAGCACCAGGATGTCGACGAGTGCGAGCAACTCGCCGGACATTTTCTGCGCTGGTGCCGGGTTGAGCAGCGTCGTCGCTCCAGCGTTGCGCGCGCGCTGGAAGAACGCGGCAATCGTCGGCAGCGGGATCTCGAACTGGCTGACGGCGACATCGCCCTTCGCCAGCGGAACGGCCGCGACATCGTCCGCGCTGACCAGCGCATTGCTGCCTGGAATGACGACGATGGTATTGTCGGAGGCCGCGACCGTGATGATAGCGGTGCCTGTGTGCGTCTCGGGCGTGTCCTTGATCGAGCCGGGATCGATACCCTGCGCAGTGAGGAACGTCCTCAGCTCCGCCCCAAAGGAATCCTTCCCCAGCCGGCCGATCAGCGTGGTCCTCACGCCAAGCCGCGATGCCGCGACGGCCTGGTTCGCGCCCTTGCCGCCTGGAAAATACAGCACCTGCTTGCCGGCGACGGTCTCACCGACTTTGGGATGGCGATCGGCGGTCGCCACCACATCCATGTTGATGCTGCCGGCGACGAAGACGCGCCCCATGATAACCTCTGCGAAGCCTAGACCCTGACCTCGAACTCGTGCCTGACTTTGGCGATGTCCACAAGGGTCGGCAGTCCCGCCTCGTTACCGAGCCGCTGGATCTTGAAGGTCGAGGCGGCCCGCGCAAAGTCGAAATGCTCGCGCCAGCTTTTGCCGGGATGAGCGAGGTAGGAATACACATAGGCGCCGTGGAAGACGTCGCCGGCGCCGTTGGTGTCGATGACGCGCTCGCGCGGGATCGGCATCGCCGGCATGGTCTCGACCGTGCCGGTCTCGTTGTACCAGAGCAGGCCCTTCTCACCCATGGTGATGCCGCCGATCTTGCAGCCGCGGCTCTTGAGGTAGTCGAGCATCTTCTCCGGCGTCAGGTCCATCTGCTCGCACAGCCGCTCGGCCACGATCGCGACGTCGATGAATTCCAGCAGCTCATGCGTGTTGGTGCGCAGGCCGCCGCCGTCGAGCGAGGTCAGAATGCCGGCCTCGCGGCAGACTTTTGCGTAGTGGATCGCGGCATCCGGCTGGTGGCCGTCGATGTGCAGTGCGCGGCAGCCGCCGAGATTGAGCATCGGGAACGGATGGATATGGTCGTCGTCGCGGCAGCGGACGATGGCGCGCTTGCCGTCCTTGGGCATGATGAAGGACAGCGATGACTGGTTCACCTTCCGCCCGTGCAGCGAGATCGCGTATTTCGCGCACATGTCCATGAACATGCGGCCGAGCCAGTCATTGGCCGCGGTGGCGATGAGATCGGGAACGATGCCGAGCTTGGCGCAGCAGAACGCCGCCGTCACCGCATTGCCGCCGAAGGAAACCGCGTAGTCCGAGGCTACGTGCTTCTCGTCGCCGGTCGGCATGTGGTCGGTGATGAAGACGACGTCGATATAGGTCTGTCCGATAAAGAGAGCCTGCATTGGTTGTCCGTGATGCGCTTTGTGGTCCCGGCCGGCGGACTTACTCTAGCACCGGTTCCGCGCGGGAGACGCTGAAATTATTCGCAAAACTGTCACCAGGCGCTTGAGGTCGGCAAGGGGCCGGAATACGACCATGACAGGGCAATGCCAAGCCCGGACGAATGCCGTGTTTCGGCCGGTTGTTCCAGGTCTGTAAAAAGGGGGGAATATGATCACTGGCCTCGATCACATTGTCGCTCTGGTCCAGGATATCGGTGCGGCCAAGGCGGCCTATCAGACGCTGTTGGGGCGGGCGCCGGCCTGGCAGAATTCCGGCGAGGGCGCCGACCGCGTGCTGTTCACGCTTGCGAACATGACGATCGAGTTGATGGCGCCGAGCGGGTTCAGCGTGGCAGCGGACCGGATCCGCGCGCTGCTCGACGACCGCGAGGGCGTGCTCGCCAGCCTGTGCTTTCGTGTCGCAGACATGGGCAAGATGCACCGGCGGCTCGACCGCGTGGCGCTCAAGCCGGAGCCGGTCGCCGAGGTCGAAAGCAGCAATTCCGAGACGAGCGCGGTGCTGCACTGGAAGCGCACGCGGGCCGCGACCGAGCTGACGCGCGGCGTGCGCATGTTCTTCCTCGAATTGGCCGAGGAGCGTCCCAAGTCGGCTGCGACCGGCGTTGCGCCGATCGACGCACTCGACCACGTCGTGATCACCACCGAGGATTCCGACCGTGCCGCGGCGCTCTATGGCGCGCGGCTCGGGCTCGACCTGGCGCTTGATCGTTCGCACCAGGACTGGGGCCAGCTGATGTTCTTCCGCTGCGGCGACCTCGTCGTCGAAGTGGTGCGCCGTCCCGTGGCGGGCGGCGATTCCAAACACGACAGTCTCTGGGGCCTGAGCTGGCGGGTTGCCGACATCGACGCCACCCGCGCCCGCCTGCTCGCCGCCGGCCTCGACGTCACCGACGTGCGCAACGGCCGCAAGCCGGGCACGCGGATCATGACGGTGCGGAACGGCACTTGCGGCATCCAGACGGTGCTGCTGGAGCGTTCGCCGAAGCCAGTGGAATGACGCTGATCTCGCCACCCGTTATTGCGAGGCGCCCTTGCGACGAAGTCTCCGCGGTAGCCGTCTGGATTGCTTCGCTGCGCTCGCAATGACGAAACTATGCGGCGAGCCGCGTGCATGATAAAGCCGATCTGGACGAGTAACAGCGAGCAACCGGTTTGGCGAAGGCGAAGGCAAAGCGAACTCTGAAATGGCAACGCGATCCCGAAGGGATGCGGCTGCGCATCCTCGAAGCCGCCAAGCAGGAATTCTCCGCCCACGGGCTCGCCGGCGCACGCGTCGACCGCATCGCGGCAGAAGCCGGCGCCAACAAGCGCATGCTCTACTACCACGTCGGCAACAAGGACGAGCTTTATCTCGCGGTGCTCGAAGGCGCCTATGACAAGATCCGCAGCGAGGAGCGTGGGCTCGATCTCGAGCACCTCGATCCACCCGAAGCGATCAAGCGCCTGATCGAGTTCACCTGGACCTACTTCCTGCGCAATCCGGAATTCCTGTCGCTGCTCCAGACCGAGAACCTCGCGCGCGCCAAGCATCTGAAGCGTTCGGCCAAGGTCAAGTCGATGCACTCGCCCTTCGTCGAGATGATCCGCACCGTGGTGCGGCGCGGCGTCGACAGCGGCGATTTCCAGGTCGCGGTCGATCCGGTGCAGCTTTACATCTCGATCGCGGCGCTCAGCTTCTTCTATCTCTCGAACTCGGCGACGCTGAGCGTGATCTTCGGCCGCGACCTGCTTGCGAAAGACGCCAAGGACGAACGGCTCGCGCACATGGCCGGCCTCGTGCTGGCCGCGCTGACGGGACAGTCCGCGGCGCTGTTGGAGATCGCCAAGCCACCGAAGTCGCGCGCCGCGGTGGCGCAGACGGTGTAGCTGCGTACGCAATCCGCGCACCGGTGAACGGATCGTCTGTCGTTCCCCCAACCTCAGCCGTCATCGCCCGGCTTGACCGGGCGATCCGGTAGTCCGAGACGGTTGCGGTTGAACCGATAGGCCGCGGCGTACTGGGTTCCCCGCTTTCGCGGGGAATGACATCGAGGTCTAAAACGTCACAGGGAAACCACTAGACAGTATTTATCCAATCGGTTAATTTCTCCCCCGAACGAAAAGAAGATCGGGAGCGAGACGTGGCTGAGTTGAAGCCGCAGAGTGCGGTGTCCAAGATGCTGAATGCGGCCTGGATCCGGCCGTTTTTGTTCCTGATCTTCATCGTCGTGGCCTGGGATCTCGCGATCCGGCTGTTCAGGATTCCCGCCTACCAGATCCCGTCGCCGGCCGACGTCGTCGCGGTTCTGTGGACCGATTGGCCGGAGCTGCTGCGCCAGTCCTGGCCGACCACCTATGCCACCGTCTGCGGCTTCATGCTGTCCGCGCTGTTCGGCATTCCCATCGCGATGCTGATCGCGGGCTCGAAGACGGTGGAGAGCTACGTCTATCCGCTGCTGGTATTCTCTCAATCGGTGCCGAAGATCGCGATCGCGCCTTTGTTCGTGGTCTGGTTCGGCTTCGGCATCATTCCAAAGGTGATCTCGGCCTTCCTGCTCGGCTTCTTTCCGGTGGTGGTGTCGGCCGTGCAGGGCTTCAAGTCGGTCGACCCCGACATGGTCGATCTCGCCCGCGCCATGCAGGGCAGCCGCTTCCAGGTGTTTTGTGCGGTGAATTTGCCGCATGCGCTGCCTGCAATCTTCTCCGGCCTCAAAGTGTCGGTGACGCTCGCCGTGGTCGGCGCCGTCGTCGGCGAGTTCGTCGGCTCCAATTCGGGCATCGGCTACGTGATGCAGCGTTCGATCGGCACCTTCGACCTGCCGACGATGTTCGCGGCGCTGGTGATCCTGGCGCTGCTCGGCGTCATCCTGTTCTGGATCGTCGACCGCATCGAGAAACTGGTCATTCCCTGGCATGTCAGCCAGCGCGAGGACGTGATTTTCGCCTCTTAACTTAAGCAACGGCCACCAACGGCCGAAACATAACGACAAGGGAGAGTGACGATGAAGCGGTGGATAGGGGCTGTCTCGGCGGCGCTGATGATGTTCGCGGCCGTGCCGGCTCAGGCGGCCGACAAGGTCGTGCTGATGCTCAACTGGTACGTCTATGGCGAGCACGCGCCGTTCTATTACGGCAAGGCCAAGGGCATTTATGCTGCCGAGGGCATCGACCTCGAGATCCAGGAAGGCCGGGGTTCGGCTGCGACCACGCAGGCCGTCGCCGCCAAGACCGCCGACTTCGGTTATGTCGACGTTCCCACCATGATGCGCGCCGCGATCAAGGGCGCGCCTGTGATCGCGACCGGCGTGCTGCTCCAGACCAGCCCGATGTCCGCCATGGGCTTTGCCGACAAGAACATCAGGAAGCCCGAGGACATCAAGGGCAAGACCGTGGCGATCACGCCGGCCAATTCCATGACCCAGATCTGGCCGCTGTTCCTGAAGAAGACCGGCCTGAAGGAGAGCGACTTCACCACCGTTGCCGGCGACGGCCAGACCAAGCTCAACGCGGTCATCAACGGCCAGGCTGATCTGCTGCTCGGCTACGTCATGGATCAGTCGATGAAGATCAAGGACGCCACCGGCAAGGATGTCTATCCGATCAAGTTCGCCGACTACGGCATCAACATGGTTTCCTCCGGCATCATCGCCAACTCCGACTATGTGAAGGCCAATGCTGACCTCGTCCGACGCTTCATGTCGGCGACGACCAAGGCAGTCGAAGCCGCCGAGAAGGAGCCGAAGGCTGCGGCGCAGTCGATCCTCGATGCCAACCCGAAGGGCGGCAAGATCGACACGCTGACGCAAGGTTTTGAGCTGACCATTCCGCTCTACCGCACGCCTGAGACCAAGAGCAAGCGGCCGTTCCAGGTCACCGACCAGAACATGACCGACAGCGTCAATCTGATGGTCGAATATGGCGGGCTCGATGCCAAGGCCAAGGACAATCCGAAGGCCTTCTACACCAACGACTATCTGCCGAAGGGCGAATCGTGAACCGGGCCGCCAGACCTGACGACGCCGTGCAGCCGGCCGCGCATCTGAGACTGGTGAGCGACCGGGCCGCTAACGATGCGTCTGGCATAAAACTATCCGGCGTGTCGAAGACTTACCGGACGCGCGACGGCGACGTGCCGTCGCTGCGGCCGCTGGACTTTCACATCAACGAGGGCGAGTTCTTCGTCGTGGTCGGCCCGTCCGGCTGCGGCAAGTCCACGCTGCTCAAGCTGATTTCCGGCCTGCTGCCGCCGTCGAGCGGCGAGATCCTGGTCGAGGGTGAGAAGGCGACGGCGCCGCACGGGAATGTCGGCATCGTGTTCCAGAACGCGTTGCTGCTGCCTTGGCGCAACATCCTGTCCAACGTGATGCTGCCGATCGACATGAAGCGGCTCCCGCGGGACAAATATCTCGCTCGCGCCAAGGCCCTACTGAAGATGGTTGGGCTCGAAGGGTTCGAGAAGAAGCTGCCCTGGCAGCTCTCCGGCGGCATGCAGCAGCGCGCCTCGATCTGTCGTGCGCTAGTGCATGATCCCAAGATCATGCTGATGGACGAGCCGTTCGGCGCGCTCGATGCGCTGACGCGCGAGCGCATGAATGTCGAGCTGATGCGGATCCAGCGCGAGACCAGGAAGACAGTGCTCCTGATCACGCATTCGATCCCCGAGGCCGTGTTTCTCGCCGACCGCGTGCTCGTGATGACTGAACGCCCCGGTGCGGTTGCCGCGGTCTACGAGGTGCCGTTGCCGCGCCCGCGCTCGCTCGACGTGATGGCCGATCCGGTCTTCACCGAGCTCGTGCAGCGCATCCGCAAGCATTTCTTCTCACAGGGTGCACTGGATTAACGACCATGGCGCCGCGCCTGAAGCTGCGAGATATCACCTTGTTCGAACGACCCGTGCATTTCGCGCGGCCGTTCCGCTTTGGCGCGATCACGATCGACGCGACGCCGCAGCTGTTCGTGCGGGTCGAGATCGAGGTCGAGGGCAGGGGAACCGCGGTTGGCGCCAGCGCCGAGCTGCTGGTGCCAAAGTGGTTCGACAAGCGGCCGGAGCTGTCGCCGGCGCAGACGGTCGATGAGTTGCGCCGCGTGCTGGCGATCGCGCGTGGGCTCTACCTGGTGCGGACTGAATTCCTGACGGCGTTCGATCTGCATGCCTCGTGCATCGGGGCTCAGGTCGCGACCTCTGCGAAAAAGAACATTCCGGCGCTGGCCGCAGCCTACGGCCCGGCGGAGATCGACAAGGCCATCCTCGATGCGCTGCTGCGTGCCGCGGAGACCAACTTCTTCGACGGCATGGCCGGCAATATCGCCGGCATCGATGCGCGGCTGTCACCCGACCTGAAGGCGGCTGACATCGCGCAGTTTCTCACAGGCCGCAAGCCGCTGTCGCGCGTCGCGATCAGGCATACCGTCGGTCTCGACGACACCGTTGAAGGCGAGGGCGGCGTTGCCGATGCCCGCGAGAATGCCGGTGCGCGCTATTTCAAGCTGAAGCTGTCCGGCGATCCCGCAGCCGATGCGGCGTGGTTGGCGCGCATCGGCAAGGAACTCGACACGCTCGGCCATGACTACAAGGTCACGCTCGACGCGAATGAGCAGTATGCCGATCTCGCGGCGCTGCAAGCATTGATGGACCGGCTCGATCGCGACCT
The DNA here is from genome assembly GCF_049993385.1 of Bradyrhizobium sp. McL0616. NCBI lineage: Bacteria > Pseudomonadati > Pseudomonadota > Alphaproteobacteria > Hyphomicrobiales > Nitrobacteraceae > Bradyrhizobium > Bradyrhizobium sp. McL0616. The sequence goes on along the minus strand of NZ_CP188255.1, from coordinate 6,386,369 downwards.
CGCTTTGCGGCCGATCTCATCGCGTCTGCTCTATGTCGAGCAACCGATGCCGCGCGACATCACCCGGCAATCACCGCTGGGCTCTCTGGCCGCGCACGGCTTCATCATCGATGAAGCCGATGATTCCTACGACGCGTTCCCGTCGGCACGGGCGCTCGGCTATTGCGGTATCTCGTCGAAATCCTGCAAGGGGTTTTACAAATCCATCGTCAACGCAACGCGCGCGGCGAAATGGAGTGCAAGCGGAGCGAGATTTTTGTGACGGGCGAAGACCTGACCTGCCAGGCCGGCCTCGCCGTGCAGCAGGACCTCGCGCTTGGGGCCTTCATCGGCATTACCCACGCCGAGCGCAACGGCCACCACTATGTCGATGGCTTTGGCGAGACCCCTGCGGCTGAAGCGCAGGCTTTCGCGGCCGCGCATCCCGATCTCTATGCCGACGCGGGGCGGGGCGTCCGGCTCTCCATTCACGACGGCGATCTCCTGACGGGATCGCTCAACGCAATGGGCTTTGCGACGTCGGTCCATCCGGACTGGTCGGCGCTGGCCCCGCTCGAACAGCCAAAATCACTCTGGGAGAAATCGGCATGACCACCCAACGCCTCGGCCTCATCATGAACGGCGTCACCGGCCGCATGGGGCTCAACCAGCATCTGATCCGCTCGATCGTCGCGATCCGCGAGCAGGGTGGCGTCAGGTTGACGAACGGCGACCGCATCATGCCCGATCCGATCCTGGTCGGCCGCAGCGCCGAGAAGGTCGAGGGCCTTGCCAAGCGCTTCAACATCACGCGCTGGACCACCGACCTCGATGCGGCGCTCGCCGACAAGAACGACACCATGTTCTTCGACGCCGCCACCACGCAGGCCCGGCCCGGCCTGCTGACCCAGGCCATCAATGCCGGCAAGCATGTCTATTGCGAGAAGCCGATCGCGACGAATTTCGAAGAGGCGCTCGAGGTCGTCAAGCTCGCCAACGCCAAGGGCGTCAAGCACGGCACGGTGCAGGACAAGCTGTTCCTGCCCGGCCTGAAGAAGATCGCTTTCTTGCGCGATTCCGGTTTCTTCGGCCGCATCCTCTCCGTGCGCGGCGAGTTCGGCTATTGGGTGTTCGAGGGCGGCTGGCAGGAGGCGCAGCGGCCGTCCTGGAACTACCGCGACGAGGACGGCGGCGGCATCATTCTGGACATGGTCTGCCACTGGCGCTACGTGCTCGACAACCTCTTCGGCGAGGTCGAGAGCGTTATGTGCATCGGCACCACCGACATTCCAGAGCGCTACGACGAGCAGGGCAAGAAGTACAAGGCGACCGCCGACGATTCGGCCTATGCGACGTTCCAGCTCAAGGGTGGTGCCATCGCGCATATCAACATGTCCTGGGTGACGCGCGTCTATCGCGACGATCTCGTCACTTTCCAGGTCGACGGTACGCTCGGCTCGGCGGTCGCGGGCCTTTCGGATTGCGTGATCCAGGCACGGCAGGCGACGCCCCGGCCGGTGTGGAATTCCGACGAGAAGCGGCTGCACGATTTCTACGGCGACTGGCAGAAGCTGCCGGACAACGTCGCCTACGACAACGGCTTCAGGGAGCAATGGGAGATGTTCATCCGCCACGTCTACGAGGATGCGCCCTACAAGTTCACGCTGCTCGAAGGCGTCAAGGGCGTGCAGCTGGCCGAATGCGCGCTGAAGAGCTGGAAGGAGCGGCGCTGGATCGACGTCGCCCCGATCAAGGTCTGAAGGCTATTGGATAAGTCGCGATGTTTACCAAGCCGTCATTGCGAGCGAAGCGAAGCAATCCAGAGTCCCTCCGCGGCGACGGTCTGGATTGCTTCGTCGCTTCGCTCCTCGCAATGACGGGGAGAGGTCCGAAATCATGAACAAGCCCGTCCAGCCGACGTCGTCATTGTCGTTAAAACTGCCGAAGGCCGATCGTTCGATCGAGACCTACCGGCTCGCGGCCTCGCGAACCTTTCCGGCGCGGCTTGAAGGCACGCTGAACCGCATCGCGTTCTCGGCCGTGCACACGGTCGTCGATCCCTTTGCAGACAACGATCCCTGGCTCTCCGTCGCCGTCGACTGGGACAAGACCATCGCCTTCCGCGAGCACGTCTGGGATCTCGGCCTCGGCGTCGCCGAAGCCATGGACACCGCACAACGCGGCATGGGGCTGGACTGGCCGACCTCGCTGGAGCTGATCACGCGTTCGGTCGCCGCCGCCAAGCGGCGCAACGCGCTGGTGTTCTCCGGTGCAGGCACGGACCATCTTGCAGTCGAGGATGCCAAGAGCCTCGACGACGTCATTCGCGCCTATGAGGAGCAGATATCGGCAGTCGAGAAGGTCGGCGGCCGCATCATCCTGATGGCGTCGCGCGCGCTGGCCAAGCTCGGCCGCAACGCCGATGATTACGCCAAGGTCTACGACCGCGTGCTCTCGCAGGTTCGGGAGCCCGTGATCATTCATTGGCTGGGCGACATGTTCGATCCGGCCCTGACGGGATATTGGGGCACCGGGGATCTCGACAAGGCGATGGACACGGCGGTGGCCATCATCAACGGCAACGCCGCCAAGGTCGACGGCGTCAAGGTCTCGCTGCTCGACAAGCAGCGCGAGATCGACATGCGCAGGCGCCTGGACAAGCGTATCAAGATGTACACCGGCGACGACTTCAACTACGCGGAGCTGATCGCTGGCGACGAGCAAGGCTTTTCGCACGCGCTGCTCGGCATCTTCGATGCTATCGCGCCGGCGGCGTCCTACGCGCTGTCGCGGCTGGCTGCCGGCGACGAGGCCGGCTTCCACGACGTGCTGGGGCCGACCGTGCCGCTGTCGCGCCACATCTTCAAGGCGCCGACGCGCTTCTACAAGACCGGCGTGGTGTTCATGGCCTATCTCAACGGCCACCAGGATCATTTCACTATGGTCGGCGGCCAGGAGAGCACGCGCTCGACGCTGCATCTGGCCGAGCTGTTCCGCTTGGCTGATCAGGCCGGCCTGCTCGCCGATCCGGAGCTGGCGACGCGGCGGATGAAGACGGTGCTGGCCTCGCACGGGATCGAATCCTGATGCGCGATTTCTCCTCGGACCACCGCTGGCTGTCGCTGAACACGGCGACAGTGCGCAAGCAGGGCGACCTCGTTCAGATCATTTACGCCTGTGCAAAGCACGGCATCCGGGCCATCGACCCCTGGCGCGATCAGGTCGCAACCGTCGGCCTCGATCGTGCCGTGCGCGCCGTGCGCGATGCGGGGCTTGATCTCTCCGGCTATTGCCGTGGCGGCATGTTCACCTCGGACGCTTCGCGCCGAGGCGAGGTCCGCGACGACAACCGGCGCTGTATCGACGAGGCCAAAGCGCTGGGCGCGCCCTGCATCGTGCTGGTCGTCGGCGGCCTGCCGCAATATTCGCGGCCCGGCAGCGAGGCATCAAAGGACATCGCCGGCGCGCGGACGCAGGTCGAGGACGCCTTGGCCGAAATGCTCGATTACGCCAAACAGGCAAACCTGCCGCTGGCGATCGAGCCCCTGCATCCCGCCTATGCCGCCGACCGCGCCTGCGTGAACACCACAAAGCACGCGCTGGATATCTGTGACCGGCTCGACCCCGGCCGCACCGGCATGCTCGGCGTCGCGCTCGATGTCTATCACATCTGGTGGGATCCGGAGCTGATGGGCCAGATCGCGCGCGCTGGCAAGGACCGCCTGCTCGCATTCCATGTCTGCGATTGGCTGGTGCCGACCAGGGACATCCTCAACGACCGCGGCATGATGGGCGACGGCGTCATCGATATCAAACGGTCGCGCGCCGCCGTCGAGGCGCAGGGCTATGCCGGCTATTCGGAGATCGAGATCTTCTCCAACGACTGGTGGGGCAGGCCGATGGACGAGGTGCTGCGCACCTGCATCGAGCGGCATCGGACTGTGGTGTAGCTCGCACGAGCGCTGTCCTCACGGGCTTGCGACCTGTTGCATTGTGTTGAGGCGCGCGACATCGGACGCGTTCGTCGCCGCCGACTTTCCGCCGGCGTAATAGCGCCGGCAGCCACCAGGACAATGACGATCACCGTGGCAAGCGCCTCAAGCCTGCACGACCGATGCCGGACGCCCGAATATCGAGCGAACGTGGAGTACGGTCGCAGCGCGGTGAGATCGCTCGCGGCTATGTCGAAGATGTTGGCTCACTGTGAAGTAGTTTACATCCCTGTGTCCTTGGCCTGGGTTAATATGGCCAAGGCTTCTAACTTTGAAGGAGGCATCCAATGCTCGCGACAATCAAATGGAACTCCCGATATAACGCTCGCGAATGGGTGATGATGGCTGGGACGCTTGTCGTCCAACTCCGCGGACTGAATGCAACCCGACAGAAGGGTGAGAGCAAGCCAGGGCGGCCACTCTGGAAACACTTCGACGACACGCATCATTGGGACTCGACCGCGCAGGAATGGGTCCCAAACCAAGATCGGTAGCCGCTGCGCGGTTGGGTGAACGATTTCGGGTTCAGGACCCCGGAAGAGACGGCTCCGACCGTCGAGTTAGGGAACGATGCTCACCAAGCGCGGCCGCCGTGTCGACCATCATGCGCATGCCGGGCATGCCGCCGAGATGATCCCACACCGCTGCCGCGACCACGCCGCCCGACCGAACGACGCGGCGCATCTCGGCTACTGCCTTGCCGGCTTCGGGAACGAAGTGGAGCACGAGAAGCGGCAAAGCGCGGTCGAACGTGCCACCCTCGATGGCTACCATGCCTCATCGAGGCCGAGATGCTGGAACACCTCGCGACGAAGCTCAACGAAGTGTGGATCGCCCCGGTGGCGAGGATAGGGCTGGCTGTTGACGACTTCGGCCTTGATCCGTGCAGGTCGGTCGCTCAGCACGATGACGCGGCCGGCGAGCAAGAGCGCCTCCTCGACATCGTGCGTGACCAGCAGCGCCGTGAAGCTCGAGCGCTGCCAAAGTGATACAAGTTCCGCCTGCATCGCGATGCGAGTCAGCGAGTCGAGCTGGCCCAAAGGTTCGTCGAGAATGAGAATCTTCGGGTCGTTGACAAGCGCACGCGCCAGAGCCGCGCGTTGCGCCATGCCGCCGGAAAGCTGGTGCGGGTAGGCATTGGCGAAGCCCGTGAGCCCCACCAGGCGCAACACGTCTTCGATCCGTCCGCGATGGGTGCGCAGCAACCCGCGGGCTTCCAGACCGAGCGCAACGTTGCTCCAAACCGTCCGCCATGGATAAAGCGTTGGGTCTTGAAAAACCACGACGCGCGACGGATCGGGTGCTTCGATCTCCCTTCCCTCCGTGAGCAGGGAGCCGCCTGTTGGAGTGTCGAGCCCCGCGACCAGCCGCAGCAACGTCGATTTTCCGCACCCACTCGGTCCCAGCAGAGCGACGAATTCGCCGCGGCCGACCTGCAGGCTGATGCGGTCCAATACCGGCAGGGGCTGCCCTTCGAAATCGAAGCCATGGCTCACGTCGCGCAGCGTTAGCGTCGATCCACGGACCGCGTGATCGCTTGCGATCGCCGCTACCATCGCACCAGACCTTTCTGCCAAGCGAGCAGGCGGTCCCGCAAGCGGAACAGCAGCGTGATCAGCCCGGAGCACAAGAACGCCATGAGCAGCAGGGCGGCGTACATATTGGCATAGGCCGCCCAACCCTGCGCCCATTGTAAATACCAGCCGAGCCCCGCCTTCACGCCCAGCATTTCGGCTACGACAAGAACCGCAAAGGAGTTGCCCAGACCCATGAACAGGCCAACAAAGACATGTGGCATTGCCGCCGGAATGGCGACCTTGAGGACGAGGAAGCTCTGGGTTGCTCCCAATGTCCGCGCGATATCGTAATAGGCGCTCTTCACGCCGGCGACGCCCGACCAGGTGAGCACGGTGACCGGAAATCCGGTGGCGAGCGCAATCAGGAAAATGCTGGCGCTGAAGCTCGACGGGAAAACGAAAAATGCGAGCGGCAGCCAAGCCGTCGCGGGCAGCGGCCCGATGAACCGCAAAACTGGGTGGATCCAATAACCGGCGAGCGGCGACCAGCCGATCGTCACGCCGGTCACGAAACCCACTGCCGCACCGAGAAAATAACCGGTCGCGAGCAGACGAGCTGAGGCGAAGACGCCTTCAGCCAGTCGTGCCCAATCGTCGATTGCGACTTCGACAATGGCCTGCGGCGGCGGAAAAAACGGCAACGGCAGCAATCCGAGCTTTGCTGTGACGGCCTCCCAAGCAGCCAAAAACAGCGCGAGCGCGAACAGCCACGGATAAAGCCGCTGGAGACGCTGAAAAGCAACAAAACGAACGCCGGCAAAGGCCGCCAAGGCAAGGGCAACGGCCAATGCGCCGCAGGCAATGGCGAAGCCGCCCGTGTAGGCCCAATCGCTTTCGAGCTTATCCGGCCAGAACGCAGTGAGCACGGCCACTATAGACCATGCGCCAGCCACAGACAGTCCGCCGCTTAACGACCGGGTGGTTGAACTTTCAAAAAAGCCGAAACCCGATTTCTCTGATGGCCTCGGCACGTCATTGATGACCGAGCTCACTGCGGATCTTCCCAATCGGCTCAGCTTAGAACATCAAGATAAATCCGGTCGGCGAACTTGGCCGGGTCAGTGCTTCGCTTGATGACGTTCACTGCTTTGAGTTCATCGGTGTAGAGTAAAAGTTGCTTCTTGAGCGCCGCCCCGACGGGATGATTGTGGTGAGTATGGCTGCCATACATGGTGGCGAGATCCTCTATGGACCCTCTCCCGCCGTAGCCCGAATAGATTGCTGCGGCATCAGCGGGATCACTGGCAACTCGGTCTGCCGCCTCGAGTATCGATCGTGTCAGAGCGGCCGCCACCGGCATTTCGGTTCGGGTGAGGCTGCCACGTATCGCGAGAACGCAGCAGGTGCGGTCGGCGAATTCACCCGTTAGGTTCGTCGCGATCTCGTTAAGTTTGCCTTCCTTGAGCCACAGATAGGGCAGCGGATCTATCTCGGCTAGCGCCTGCACTTCGCCCTTTTCGACGGCAAGCGCGAGCAGGTTGGCCGGGTACTGGCGCCACTCTACCTCTTGGGCCGGATCGATGCCCTTTTTGGCGAGGTAGATCGAAAAGAAGTTCTTCGCTGGGCTCGCTTGATCGCTAATTGCGATAGCCTTGCCGCGCAGGGACTCGAGGTTGTCAATATTCGCAGCCTTGGAGCCGAGGAGCCGGATGCAGCCGCCGTGCACACCGGCGGTGATCCGAACGTCGAAACCTTGCTCCAGCGGTTTGAGCCAGCGCAGGGCCAATCCCAAACCGGCATCTGCCTTGCCAGTTGCAATCGCCTCCAACAACTGGTCGGTCGGGCCGCCGAAATTCACGAAATCGACGTCGAGGTTGTGCTTGGCGAAGATACCTCGTTCCTTTGCGACTGCCGCAGCGACCGTGCACGCCGCGTTCGCGTTCCAGGCGATTTTGAGTTGGCGGGGTGGGCCCTGCAGCTCTTCACTGTTCGCGGCGGCGCGGCAAATAGGAGGCCCGCCAGGAATATAAGACAACGATCCAGGCCCGGATGCCGTCAGCGCTCGAGCCGCTCCGAACATCCCGAACGGCGCCGCGGCGCCGAGGGTGCAAACCAACGTCAGCACCGAGCGGCGGGAGAAAGCGTCCCGCTTCGTTTCGGACAGACCTTTCGTTAAGCTGTTGCCAATTTCGCGATTTTCCATGTGTCGCTCCCAAACTCGCGTGTGAATGGAATAGAAACCGGGTGGCGCTTTGCGCGGCTTAGCTCACCTCTCTTGGAGCATCATCCGAGCCCGTCTGCTACGGTCGTATGAAGCGCTTCATATTAGCGCAAAAAATTCGAAGGAGATAGCAGCGCGGCGATGACGCTCTCGTCAATCGTGTTGACCTACTCACGGCAGCGTCTGTCGCATTTGATCGCGATCGATGCGGGTAGATGATCGATATTTCGGTCGTAGGCACGCACCAGCATAGTGCCTGCGTTGCGCGAATTGAGCGACGCCCATACCAAGATCATGCAGGACAAGCCCGAACTTCTAACGCCAAGTCCAGCATGCTCTGGAATAGTTGGTGTGTTGCAGCAGGACGGAAGCTACACGTTAGGCTTTGCGCCTTTGACCAATGTCGGCTTCGCGCGTCGCTTGCGTGATCCCGGGAATGCCATCAATGTTGTGCGCGGGCATCCTTACAAGGAGGTAGGAGGTCGCATGATTACCGCCATTGTACGATACAAACTGCCGCCGCAGATCGACTACGCCGCATGTCGCAAGCACTTTCACAAGATCGCACCTAACTTTCGCGAGGTGACGGGGCTGATCAGCAAGCACTTCATCTGGTCCGAAAGCGGCTGGGCGGGCGGCGTGTACCAGTGGGAGCGCATTGAGGACGCCAAGGCGTTCTACACCGGGCCGTGGCTCGAGGGCATCATCCAGCGCTACGGCATGAAGCCGCAGATCGATCTATACGAGGTATTTGCGGTGACAGACAACACGTGCGGCAAGGTTGAGCTGTTCGAGGAGACCGTTGCCACCAAATGACCCTGAGCAGATATCGCTCATCTGCCGCGCTGGCGCGTAGAGGGGCGGTTGCGTCAGAGGTTGGCACGCAGAGCCCTCGCGACGTCGTAGGTAGCGGGTCTACGCCGTGACTCACTTCTGATCTTGGCCCATCGCGTCGTTTCGCCGCCTGCGGAATTTGATCGCTACAAGGGCATAGCGGACATTGGGCAAGCCTGATTAAAGGTTCGTTGCTGGCCGCGGCCGGCATTGCGATCTTCGGGCGCAGGCAGCCTCAAGAAAAATCCTGCGTCACGGTCGTGGCGAATTGCTCGAGCGCCCAGTCGATCTGGTCGCTGGTGATCACCAGCGGCGGGGCGATGCGGATCGTGTGCTCATGGGTATCCTTGGCGAGGATGCCCTTGCCCCGCAGCGCCTCGCAGTAGCGGCGCGCGCGGCTGGCCTCGGGATGCAGCTCGACCCCCAGCCGCGGCATGATGGGCGTCATCGACATCGAACGGTCGCGCGCCACAGTCGAGGCGCAGGGCTATGCCGGCTATTCGGAGATCGAGATCTTCTCCAACGATTGGTGGGGCAGACCGATGGACGAGGTGCTGCGCACCTGCATCGAGCGGCACCGGACGGTGGTGTAGGCCCCGCGAGGGTTGTTCCCACGGGCTTGCGAACTGTTGCGGCGTGTTGAAGCGCGCCTTCTGTTCGCTGCTGAGGACGGGATAGAACTCGTCCAGGGCGGGTTCGACCAGCCTGGCGGCCGTCGGCATAGCCCCTCTGAATTTACCCCCGCTCTCAGCGGCAGAACGGTGGTCGGACTTACTGCTGGCTCGACCCGGTCGCGGATGACCCACAACGGTCGTCGCTGGAATCATGTCAGACACGCCCTTCGCAATTGCGGCGGCGATCGTGCTTGCTCTCCTGTCGTGTCGGGCGCAGAGTTTTTTTGCGGTCCACGATCGTCAGGATGCCTGACATGTTATCGAGAACACCTTGCTGCGGACGCGCGCCTCAATCAACGAAAGCCATCACGGGTCTCCGCGTTTCTCCGTTGGCCGGCCGGGGAGGCCTCACAAAGGAAGGATAAGGCGACGACTGAAGGTAGGACTTGGCTCTCACCGGGAGTTTTCCGCCATGAAAATCAGTCACGGTATGCTTGCGGGCGCAAGTCTTCTCGCCCTTGGTTGCGGTTCGGCATTGGCTCAGCAGATTACAGGTGTCCCGGGTTCGCCCAGCGCCACCACAACAATCACCGGACAACAGCTTCCGCCGCCTGATCCGAAATTCGGTGGGGTGATCAAGGAGAGAGCCTCGGAGTCCAAGGCTTGGTGGGCCCCGCGCGTGGTGCCGCCAAAGGGCGCGCCCAACGTGCTGCTTATCATGACGGATGACCAGGGTTTCGGTGCACCAAGCACCTTCGGCGGCGTCATACCTACGCCAACCATGGATCGCATCGCAGCCCAGGGGCTGCGCTTCACGAATTTCCACTCCACGTCGCTTTGCTCACCGACACGAGCGGCGCTGATCACCGGACGCAACCATCACTCGGTTGGCTATGGGGTGGTTGGCGAGATCGCAACGGGTTTCCCGGGCTACGATTCGATCATTCCAATCGAGAAAGGCACGATCGGCAATATTCTGAAAGTGAACGGCTACGCGACCTCATGGTTCGGCAAAGACCACAACACGCCGTCCTATCAGTCGAGCCAGGCGGGGCCGTTCGACCAATGGCCGAACGGAATGGGCTTTGAATATTTCTACGGCTTTGTGGGTGGCGATGCGAGCCAGTGGCAGCCGAATCTCTTCCGCAATACGACGGCTATCTATCCTTTCCTCGACAATCCTGGCTGGAATCTGGAGACGGCGATGGCCGATGAGGCCATCCAGCACATCAAGCAGCTCAAGGAAGTCGCACCGGGCAAGCCGTGGCTCGTTTACTACGTGCCGGGCGCGACGCATGCGCCGCATCATCCCACACCCGAGTGGGTCAAGAAGATCAACGACATGCACCTGTTCGACGAGGGCTGGAACAGGGTGCGAGAGAAGATATTCGTCAACCAGCAGCGGCTCGGCATCATGCCCGGGAATGCCAAGCTGACATCGTGGCCGAAAGAGCTGCCGGAATGGGACTCGTTGAGCTGGGACGAGAAGAAGCTCTTCATCAAGCAGGCGGACGTCTATGGCGCCTATCTCGCCTATGCCGACCATGAGATCGGGCGGGTCATCCAAGCGGTCGAAGACTTGGGCGAACTCGACAACACCTTGATCGTCTACATCGGTGGCGATAACGGCGCGAGCGCCGAAGGCACGCTCAACGGCACACCCAACGAGTTCACCACCTTCAACGGCGTTTCCGTGCCGGTGAAGGACCAGTTTCTCTGGTATCCATTCTGGGGATCGGAACGGACGTTCCCGCATTACGCCGCGGGCTGGGCGTGGACGATGGACACCCCGTTCAAATGGGTGAAGCAGGTGCCCTCGCACTTCGGCGGGACCGCTCAGGGCATGGTCATGTCCTGGCCTGGCCACATCAACGATTTGGGCGGTATCCGCCGCCAGTTCCATCACGTCATCGACATCGTGCCGACTATCCTCGAAGCGACCGGCATCTCGCAACCCGACACGATTAACGGAATCAAACAGATTCCGATCGAGGGCGTCAGCATGACGTACACGTGGGACAAGGCGAACGCGAACGTACCCTCCACCCACCAGACGCAATATTTCGAGATGCTGGGCAATCGCGCAATCTATCAGGATGGCTGGGTCGCAGCGACGACTCCTGCGACGCTCCCGTGGGAGCTAAGCACCAAGGCGCCGCCGGACGTGATCACTGGGTACAATTGGGAGCTCTATAACGTCAAGGACGATCCCACCCAGTCCGAGGACCTCGCTTCGAAGATGCCGGACAAGCTCAAGCAGCTGCAGGACGTCTTTTATTCCGAGGCGAAGAAGTACAACGTGCTGCCGATCGACAACTCGACGCTCGCGCGATGGAACACGCCGCGTCCGAGTCTCACCGCGGGACGCGCGGAGTTCACCTACTCCGGCGAATTGATCGGCACGCCGGCGAGCGCAGCGCCCAGTATCCTCAACAAGAGTTACACCGTCACCGCCGAGGTCGAGATACCCGAAGGCGGTGCGGAGGGCATGATCGTCACTCACGGCGGGCGTTTCGGCGGCTACGGCCTTTTCCTGAGCAAGGGTGAGTTTGGCGTCGGACGCGGCAAGGTGGTGTTCCTCTACAACCTGCTCGATCTCAAGCGCACGGTCTGGGAGGGACCCGAGCTCGAAGCCGGCAAGCACACCATCGTCTTTGACTTCAAGTCGGATGGTCCGGGCTTGGGCAAGGGAGGGACAGGCGTGCTCTCTGTGGACGGCAAGGAAGTGGCGAAAAACTCCATGGAACACACCACCCCGATCACGTTCCCGGAGGACGAAACCTTCGACATCGGCCAGGACACCCGCACACCGCTGGCGCTCGTCGAGTATCGCTACGATGCTCCTTTCAAGTTCACGGGCAAGATCGAAAAGCTGACCTTCAAGCTCGAACCGTTCGCCGCGGAGCAGGGCGCGGAGGCGGGAGCGGCTGATCGTGCAGTGGACTCGTCCCTATCAGCGGTAGGGAGGGCCAAGTAAGCGGAGAGCCGTTGGCGACTCTTCGCATAGTCGACAAGGATCGATTCAGTCCGGGGTCGGCCACCAGTAATCAGAAGTTGGCCCATTGATCGATAGGAGACTCCGATGATTATGAAGGACAACAACAGCGAGCCGCTACGCCGACGAGACGTTTGCTTTGGCGCTCTGGCACTCGGTGCAACTGCGTTTCTCCGGCGCGGCTGACGAAGGTCTCGGATAGCAAAAGGTAATGGCTCCTGCCTCAAATCCCGTTACGGAGCAGGCTTAGCGTCGCTCGCATGCATGACCTTCAACGGCGCGATTGTCCCTGTCGATGGCGGATTTTCTCCGAGTATGATCGGGCTTTGTCCTGAAGTCTTCTCGCAATCGGTTCGGTGCGGCGGACGCCGGGGTTGCGCCGTTTTGCGCCTGCCCATTGCGCTTGCCCCGCCTTGGCTCATACTGACGCGTGGCCAACAGGACCACCCGTCATGTCGACTGCCGCCTTGAGCCCCCTGGACGAGACGATCACGATCGCTGACCTCACGCGCGACCCCTATCCAATCTACAGGCGCCTGAGGCGCGAAGCGCCCGTATTGCGCGTCAAATCCGTGGGCCGCACGTTTCTCACCAAGGCCGCCGACACCAAATACGTGAAGGACAACGCGGCGTTGTTCAGCTCCGACGATCCGAACACGCCGATGAAGCGCGCCTTTCTCGCGCATACGCTGATGCGCAAGGACCACGACGAGCACCGGGCCGAACGCATGGCGATGATGCCGGCCCTCATGCCGAAGACGATCGAATCCGTATGGGGTCCGCTGTATGCGAAACTGGCGGTGACGTATCTCGACCGGCTGCCGCGCGGCGAGGTTGTCGATCTCTTTCCTGCCCTCGCGGGACCGCTTGCCGCGCGGATACTGGCGCATGCGATCGGCGTTCCGGACGCGAGTGATGAGGACATGCAGCGGTGGTCGCAGACGCTGATCGACGGTGCCGGCAATTTCGGCTGGACGCCAGGGCCTTTCCAGGCGACCGACATCGCCAATGCGGAAATGGACAAATGTATCCGCGCCAACGTCGAACGCGTGCGGGCCGAGCCGGACTCCTCGGCGCTCTCCTTCATGGTGAACGCGAAGAATCCGATTCTGGAAAGCCAGATGATCGCCAATGTAAAGATCGCGATCGGCGGCGGCATCAACGAGCCGCGCGACGCCCTGCTGACGATCCTCTACGGCCTGCTCACCAATCCCGGTCAGCTCGATTCAGTGCGAGCAGACGGCAAATGGCGCGCCGCCTTCGAGGAAGGGGTCCGGTGGGTGGCGCCGATCCAGGCGAGTTCACGGCTTGTCATGGAGGACACGGAGATGCGCGGCTGCTTCATCCCGAAGGGCGACACCGTGATGACGATCCAGGCCTCCGCCAACCGAGACGAGGACGTCTTCGAGGATGGCGAGAACTACAACGCGCTTCGCGAGCCCAATCCCCACCAGGCCTTTGGCAATGGCCCGCATCATTGCGCGGGCGCACATCTGTCGCGGCGAACTGTCGGCGAGATCCTGCTGCCGATGCTGTTCGAGCGCTTCCCAAACATGACCTTACCTGATCCCGCGAGCGTGCGCTGGCACGGATTCGGTTTCCGCGGCCCGCTTAATCTGCCGCTTCTACTGCAATAGGACCGGCGCGAGGGAGAGGCGGATCCTCAAGAGAAATCCTGCGTCAGGGTCGTGGCGAACTGCTCCAGCGCCCAGTCGACCTCGTCGCTGGTGATCACCAGCGGCGGGGCGATGCGGATCGTATGCTCGTGGGTATCCTTGGCGAGGATGCCCTTGCCCTGGAGCGCCTCGCAGTAGCGGCGCGCAGGGCCGGCCTCGGGATGCAGCTCGACCGCCAGCATCAGGCCGCGTCCGCGTACGTCGCGGATCGTGTTGGCACGGATGTCCTTCAATCCTTCCAGAAAGCGCGCGCCTTGCACGGCCGCGTTCTCGATCATGCCTTCCTCGACCAGCACGCGCATTGCCGCGCGCGCCACCGCGCAGGCAAGCGGGTTGCCGCCGAAGGTCGAGCCATGCTGCCCGGGGCGCAATGTCCCGAGCACGTCGCTGTTCGAGAGCACGGCCGACACGGGATAGAAGCCGCCGGACAAGGCCTTGCCGAGCAGCGTCACGTCCGCCTCGATACCCTCGTGCTGTTCGGCGAGCAGCTTGCCGGTGCGGCCGAGCCCGGTCTGGATCTCATCGAGCACCAGCATGACGTTGTGGGCTGTGCAGAGCTCGCGGACCTCTGTGAAATAGCCGGCCGGGGGAATGATGACACCGGCTTCGCCCTGGATCGGCTCGACCAGGAAGGCGACGGTGGTTGGCGTGATCGCCTGTTCCAGCGCGGCGGCGTTGCCGAACGGGATGATCTTGAAGCCCGGCGCGAACGGCCCAAAGTGCTTGCGGGTCTCAGGGTCAGTTGAAAAGCCGACGATGCCCAGCGTGCGTCCGTGGAAATTGTCGGCGCAGACGATGATCTCGGCCTGGCCATCCGGCACGCCTTTCACCTCATAGCCCCATTTGCGCACAGACTTGATCGCGCTTTCGACCGCCTCGGCGCCGCTGTTCATCGGCAGCACCTTGTGGGAGCCGGTCAGCGCCGCGATCTCTTCGTAGAACGGGGCTAGCTGGTCGTTGTGGAAGGCGCGCGAGGTGAGCGTCAGCCTGTGTGCCTGTTCCACCATCGCCGCCAGGATCTTGGGGTGGCAGTGGCCCTGGTTGACCGCGGAATAGGCGGAGAGGCAATCGAGATAACGGTTGCCTTCGGTATCCCAGACCCAGACACCCTCGCCGCGCGACAGGACGACCCCGATCGGCGCGTAATTATGGGCGCCGAAGCGCGCTTCCGTTGCCAGGAAATCAGTGACCGAGGAGCTCATCTTTCGTCACTCCCTTGGGCAGCGCTGCCAAGCGCGCGATGCTGCCGATTTGCCCCGACGTGTCAAACGGTTCTGTCGATCCACCGGGCTTTTTCGGCCAACCTCTCCGCTACTGTGCATGGGGTTGTTTTCGACATTTTTGTTGGGCCGGGGCTTTTCAGGAGTCCTGATCGCGGTGCGCGATCTCCAGCGTGACCAGCCGTGCCAGCAGCGTCGCTGGAGAAAGCTGGCCAAACATCGCCTCGATGTTGCACAGGCTGCGCACGACCGGATGCACGGGCGCAACGTCGCCATAGCCGGTCGTCGTCAGCGTCGCGAAGCTGAAATAGATCACCTGGCTCGCCAGCGCCGGGCTGTCCTCCACCTTCATGCCGGCGAAGGCGTTCGGCACCAGTGAGCCCACGAAGGTGTAGAGCGCCGAGAAGATTACCGCGATCGTGATGTACAGCAGCACCGCGCCGATGACGCGGTGATAGGTGATGCGGCCCGGTGCGAAGGTCGCGCGCGCCACCGTCCAGGCCATGGTCGTACCGACGATGAACCAGGAGCCGGCGAACAGGTTGAGGTCGAGGAGGGACGGCGATTTGATCCGCAGGATCGCGCCGACCGTGATCATGACGAGCGCGATCAGCATCGCCACGACCGCGACCGGACTGCCGGAGATCACGAAGATGCCGACGACGAGCAGCAGCGCCAGCACCAGCTCGGAGGCCTGAAACGCGAAGATCCCCAGGGCCTGGAGCGGGGCGATCACGAACATCATGATCATGACCAAGGCGGTCAGTGCGGTGAGGAGCGGATCGGCCCAGCGCTCGCGGATCTCGTCGATGTTCATGACATCCTCGTCAGCCGATGGAGCAGGGCACGCTCAGGAAGCCACGGAAACGCACCCGGCCGCCTCGCACCGGCTGGCCGCTCACGGCATAGTTCGGGAAGCGCGCCAAAAAGCGCGAGATCGCGATGGCGCCTTCGAGCCGTGCCAGCGCCATGCCGGCGCATTGATGCGCGCCGGTAGCGAAGGCGAGGTGCCGGTTCGGCGTGCGCGCGATGTCGAAGCATTCAGGGTCCGGAAACTGCGCCGGGTCGCGGTTGGCCGCTCCGATGCACAGCGTGATCGACGTGCCGGCATCGAGCATGACGCCGCCGAGCTCGACCTTTTCCGTGGTCATGCGGTTGCCGAGCTGGTTCGAGCTCTCGTAGCGCAGCATCTCCTCGACCGCGGTCTTGATGAGATCGGGATTGTCGATCAGCCGCTGCTTCTGGTCCGGATTCCGCTCGAGCGTGACGAGGCCGTTGCCGATCAGATTGGTGGTGGTCTCGTGGCCGGCATTGAGCAGGAAGATGCAATTATGCAGCAGCTCCTTCTCGGTCAGCCGCTCGCCGTTGTCCTCTCCCTGGATCAGGCGCGTCAGCACGTCGCGCTCTGGATTGCCGGGCTTTTGCCGGCGGCGTACCACCAGCGTCACGAGATAGGCGAGGAAATCCGTCACCGCCTTGTTGCCGCGCGCTGCTGCCTCGGTCGACACCACGGGTTCGAGTGCACCGAGGATCGCCAGCGACCAGTCGCGCAGCGGCGCGCGTTCGTCGTGGGGAACGTCGAGCAAATTGCCGATCACCTCGATGGGAATGGAGGCGGCGAAGTCCTCGATCAGCTCGCAATCGCCCTTGGCGGCGATGGCGTCGAGCAGGCCGTCGATCAGCTTGACAAGGTCGCCCTCCATTCCCGCGATCGCGCGCGGCGACAGCGCGCCCATGATCAGGCGCCGCACGCGGGTGTGCGCCGGCGGATCATTGAAGACGAGGCTGGTGGTGTGATGCTCGTAGAGTGGGGTGTCGCCGTATTTCGGTGCGAATTCGCGCTTCTTGTCCGAGCTGAACGATTTTGTATTCTTGTAGGTGGTGACGAGATCGTCATAGCGGGTCAGGAACACGGTGCCGTTCGGCAGGCGCTTGACCGGCTCGTTCTCCCGCAGTGCACGATAGGTCGGATAGGGATCGGCGTAGAATTCGCCTGTCAGCTTCTCCAGATCGAACTTGGCCGCCAGTTCTTTCGCATCTGCGTTCATTGCCCGCCATACTCGCCGGTTGAGACCGATATGCCGTTTTCGCTCTATCGAGCGATGCGGATCACCGTCTACAGTCGTGCCGTGATTTGCTAGCCGACCGGACAGGAAAATGCACGCCCGCGCTGATGCTGCCGACACGGCCCCCAATTGGCCCGACGATATTTTCGCGACATTGCAACGCTTCGACGTCCGGCAGGTGCCTTACGTGCCTGATGCCGGCCATTCCAGGCTGATCCAGCGCGTGCTGGGCTCCTCCACGATGCGCGGCATTCCGCTCACGACGGAGGAAGAGGGCGTGGCGCTTTTGGCCGGCGCATGGACCGGCGGACAGCGCGGCGTGCTGCTGATGCAATCGAGCGGTGTCGGCAACTGCATCAACATGCTGTCGCTGATCCCGATCCTGCGCTTTCCCTTCCTGACGCTTGTGACCATGCGCGGCGAGTGGGGCGAGTTCAATCCGTGGCAGGTGCCGATGGGGTCGACCACGCAGGGCGTATTCGAGCTCTCCGGCGTCAAGGTGCTGCGCGCCTCGAACGCGTCCGAGGTGCCGGCCGTGTTGGAGGCGGCCGCTGCGCAAGCCTATAACGCGCTGACGCCCACCGCCGTCCTGCTGTCGCAGCGCCTGATCGGCGCCAAGGTTTTCACCAAATGAGCAAGGCCAATCTCCTCGACCGCCGTCAGGTGGTGTCCGCGCTGCTCGCGAACCGCAAGGACGTGGTTGCGATCGGCGGCCTCGGCGCCTCCACCAACGACATCACCGCCGCCGGTGACCACGCCCGCAACTTCTATCTCTGGGGTGGCATGGGCGGCGCGGCGATGATCGGGCTGGGCTTGGCGCTGGCGCAGCCAAAGCTGCCGGTGCTGGTCATCACCGGCGACGGCGAGATGCTGATGGGCATGGGCAGCCTTGCCACCATCGGCCTCCAGAAGCCGTCCAACCTCTCGATTGTCGTGCTCGACAACGAGGCCTATGGCGAGACTGGCGGCCAGACGAGCCACACTTCGGCTGCCGCCGACCTCGTCGGCGTCGCCAGGGCCTGTGGCATCGGGAACGCCTGCGCGATCTCGACCATGGCCGAGGTGGAAGCTTTCGCCAAAGCCGTCCACGACGTCTCGGCGGGTCCGCGCTTCGCCAATGTGAAGATCGACAGCGCCAACGTTGAGCGGATCCTGCCAAGTCGGGACGGAACCTACATCGTCAACCGGATCCGCGGCGACCTCGGCTTCCAACCGATCTGACCCTGTCGTGTGGCAAAATTGCCTCGAATTCCCACCCATCTAGGTTGCGGCGCACCATTCGGCTTGACTTTTGCGTGGGTGAGTGCTTACTCACTAGCATGAGCTCATTGCGAATGACGAGCGACCTGAGGCGTCAATTGATCCTCGGAGCCGCGAAGCGCTGCTTCGCCCGACACGGCTATACCGGCACCACGACCAAGAGCGTGGCGGCCGCCGCTGCCATTTCCGAGGCACTGCTGTTCAAACATTTTCCCTCCAAGGCGGCGCTGTACGCTGAAATTCTCAGCGACGAATGCGAAGCCGATCCGGCGCTGATGGATCTTCTGGAGCGGGAGCCGTCGACGACCGCCCTGGTCGAACTGATCCGCGGCATGATCGAGCACTTCCTCCAGATCGCCGACGGCCCCGACCAGGAAGAGGCGCAACGCCTGCGACTGATGGCCACGAGCCATTTGGATGATGGCGAATTCGCGCGTTTGCTATATGCCAAGATCGAGAAGCTGATCGGAGCGGTCTTCGTGGCCTCGCTCGAACGCGCGGTCGCCGCCGGCGATGCGCGGCCAAGCAGCAGCGAGCCGCTCAACCTGTTCTGGTTTGCGCATCATACGGTGATGACCGCTGCGCTGACCAGGCTGCCGGCTGTGCCTTGCCTCGCTTACGGCAAGGCGAGCGATCTGGAGCGGCAGCTTTGTGAGTTTCTCCTGAGAGGCATCGGACTTAACGACGCCGCAATTGCTTCGCATTTGGGCCGCGATCAGGCCGCGGATGCGGGCAAGACGGCGATTGCAGAGAGCGCATGACATGAACATCGTAGCCGAACACAAGATTTCGGGCGAACCGATCGACACCAAGGCCAAACGTCCGGTTCGGCCGGTGCTCTGGTTCATCATCGTTGGCACGCTGCTGGGCGCGCTCGTCGGTGGTCTGGTCTGGTTCAACTATTTCCGTGGCCAGATGATCAAGCAGTTCTTCGCCAACAACAAGCCGCCGCCGACCGCGGTCAGTGCGGCCGAGGCGAAGTCCGAGGTGGTCCCGAACCTGCTCACAGCGGTCGGCGGCCTCGCCGCCGTGCACCAGGTCGACGTCACCGCCGACGTCAACGGCCGCGTCACCGAGATCAAGTTCGAACCCGGCGCGCATGTCGAAGCCGGTATGCCGCTGGTGCAATTGTTCGACGCGCCGGAGCAGGGCGACCTCGCTAACTTCAAGGCGCAGGCCACGGGTGCGCAACTTTCGCTCGACCGCGCCAAGCAGCTGGCGTCGCGCCAGTTCGGCCCGCAGTCGACTGTCGATTCTGCGCAGGCAGTATACGACCAGGCGCTGGCCGGCATTTCCAAGACCGAGGCGCTGATCTCGCAGAAGCTGGTGCGCGCACCGTTCTCCGGCGATCTCGGCGTCCGCAAGGTCGAGGTCGGTCAGTATCTCACCGCCGGCACGGCTATTGTCTCGCTGACCGATCTGTCAGTACTGTGGGCGAACTTCACGGTGACGGAAAAGGACTCGGGCAACCTTAGGGTTGGCCAGCCGGTCCGGCTGAAGGTCGACGCCTATCCCGGCCGCACCTTCGACGCCAAGATCACCACGATCGAGCCGCAGATCGCGACCGACACCCGCAACATCCGCGTGCAGGCAACCGTCTCCAATCCGGAGAAGATCCTGAAGCCCGGCATGTTCGTGACCACCACGGTGGTGCTGCCGGACAAACCGGCGGTGGTCACCGTGCCAGAGACCGCGGTCGACTACACGCTGTACGGCGACTCCGTGTTTGTGATCACCGAGAAGAAGGAAGAGGACGGCAAGACCAGCCTGAGCGCGGTGCGCACGTTCGTGCAGACCGGCAACCGGGTCGATGGCCGTGCTGAAATCATCAAGGGCTTGAAGCCGGGCGACAAGGTTGTTGCCGTCGGCCAGCTCAAGCTGCAGTCGGGCTCTGCCGTATCGATTTCAACGGACCCGGCTCCGACAATTCCGGCGCAGCCGCCACGCTACTGACAATACGCTCGCATGATCCGGCAATGCCGGATCATGCTTCATAAGCCCAAGAAATCGAGATCGAATCGAGATCGCCGCGATGCGCTTTACCGATATTTTCATCAAACGCCCGGTCCTGTCGGTCGTCGTCAGCCTGCTGATCCTTCTGATCGGCCTGCGCGCGGCGACGACACTGCCGATCCGGCAATATCCAAAACTGTCGAACACGGTCATCAACATCACGACCGTCTATCCCGGCGCGTCCGCGGAACTGATCCAGGGCTTCATCACCACACCGATCGAGCAGGCGGTCGCTTCCGCCGAAGGCGTCGACTACATGACCTCGTCCTCGGTGCTCGGCACCTCGACGATTCAGGTCTACATCAAGCTGAACTTCGATCCGAATCAGGCGCTCACCGAGGTGCTGGCCAAGACGAACTCGGTCAAATATCTAATCCCGAAGGAATCCAACGACCCGATCGTCACCAAGACCACTGGCCAGACCACGGCCGTGATGTATCTCGGATTCTCATCCGAGGAGTTGTCGGGTTCGGCGATCTCGGACTATCTCACGCGCGTGGTGCAGCCGGTGCTGTCGACCGTCGATGGCGTCGCATCCGCCGACATCCTCGGCGCCCAGAACTTTGCGATGCGGCTGTGGCTTGATCCCGTGAAGATGGCCGGCCGCAACATCTCACCGGCCGACGTCTCCTCGGCGATCGCCGCCAACAACTTCCAGTCCGCGGCAGGCCAGACCAAGGGCTATCTGATCGTCTCGAACATCTCGACGAATACCGACCTCGGTAACGTCGAACAGTTCAAGAAGATGATCGTCAAGGCCAAGGACGGCGGCTTCGTGCGGATGGAGGACATCGCGAGCGTCGAGCTTGCCGCGCAGAGCACGGATGCGAGCGTGGCCTTCAATGGCGAGCATGCGATCTTCATCGGCGTGAACGCAACGCCGCAGGGCAATCCGCTGACGCTGGTGAAGGGCGTGCGCGCGCTGTTCCCCGAACTCGAGCGCAATTTGCCGCCCTCGATGAAGATGAAGGTCGCCTACGATTCGACCAAGTTCATTCAATCGTCGATCGACGAGGTCGAGAAGACGCTGGGCGAAGCCATCGTGATCGTCATCGTGGTGATCTTCCTGTTCCTGGCCTCGTTCCGCTCCGTCATCATTCCGGTTGTCACCATTCCGCTGTCAATGATCGGCGTCTGCACGCTGATGCTGATATTGGGCTTCAGCTTTAACCTGCTGACACTGCTCGCGATGGTGCTCGCAATCGGCCTCGTGGTCGACGACGCTATCGTGGTGGTGGAGAACATCCATCGGCATCTGGAAGAAGGGAAGACACCGGTACAGGCCTCATTGGAGGGCGCGCGCGAAATCGTCGGTCCCGTCGTCTCGATGACGATTACGCTCGCCGCCGTGTATGCCCCGATCGGCTTCCTCGGCGGCCTCACCGGCTCACTGTTCCGCGAATTCGCCTTCACGCTCGCGGGCTCAGTGATCGTGTCCGGCGTGATCGCGCTGACGCTGTCGCCGATGATGTGCTCGGTGTTGCTGAAGAACACCGAGGAGGGCCGGTTTGCAAAGCTGGTGAACGGGGTGTTTGGCGCCTTGACGCGTTGGTACGGCCGCAGGCTCGACCGCTCGCTGGACTACAAGGCCATCACCGGCCTGTTCGCGGTGACGATCCTCGGGCTCGTCGGCTTCCTCTACATGCACACCTCGAAGGAGCTGGCGCCGGAGGAAGACCAGGGCATCGTGTTCGCGGTGACCAAGGCGCCGAAATACGCCAACATCGATTACGTCGATTTCTATGGTGACAAGCTCGACAAGGAATTCCAGAAATTCCCCGAGACCGATCTCCGTTTCGTCCTGAACGGCATCAACGGCCCGCAGGGCGGCATCGCCGGCATGCTGCTGAAGTCGTGGGATGAGCGCAAGCGCTCGTCGATCGCTCTGAAGCCGCTGGTCCAGGCCGAGCTCTCCAAGATCGAGGGCGTGCAGGCGTTTGCGTTCAACCTGCCGCCGCTGCCGGGCGGGCCGGGCGGCCTGCCGGTGCAGATGGTGATCAACTCGACCGCGGGCTTCCAGGCTGTCTACGAGCAGATGGAGAAGTTGAAGGCCGCTGCGCGCAAGAGCGGCATGTTCATCGTCTCCGACAGCGATCTTGCTTATAACCAGCCGACGGTGACGGTGAAGATTGATCGCAGCAAGGCGCAGGATCTCGGCGTCAACATGCAGAATCTCGGCAGTGCGCTCGCGGTGCTGCTCGGCGGAAACTACATCAACCGCTTCAATCTCGAGGGCCGTTCGTACCAGGTGATTCCGCAGGTGCCGCGCAGCCAGCGGCTCTCGCCGGAATCGCTCGGCAGCTACTACGTGACGACCAACTCCGGTCAGCAGCTTCCGCTGTCGACCGTGGTCTCGATCCAGACCAGGACCGACCCGAATTCGCTAACCCACTACAATCAGCTCAATTCGGCGACGTTCTCGGCCGTGCCGATGCCCGGCGTGACCGTCGGTGCGGCGGTCGACTTCCTCGAAGGCGAGGCCAAGAATCTGCCGCAGGGCTTCAGCCACGACTACCTCGCCGACAGCCGGCAGTATGTTCAGGAAGGCAATCAGCTCGCGATCACCTTTGGCTTCGCGCTGGTCATCATCTTCCTGGTGCTGGCGGCGCAGTTCGAGAGCCTGCGCGACCCGCTGGTGATCATGATCTCGGTGCCGATGGCGATCGTCGGCGCTCTGATCCCGCTGTTCTTCGGTGTCGCCACCATGAACATCTACACCCAAGTCGGTCTGCTGACCCTGGTTGGGCTGATCACCAAGCACGGCATCCTGATGGTGGAGTTTGCCAACGAGCTCCAGGTCAACGAACGGCTCGACCGCCGCTCGGCCATCGAGATGTCGGCCCGCATCCGCCTGCGGCCGATCCTGATGACGACGGCTGCGATGGTAACGGGCCTGATTCCGCTCTTGACCGCAACAGGCGCAGGCGCGGCCAGCCGCTTCTCGATCGGCCTCGTGGTCGTGGCCGGTATGTCGATCGGCACCCTGTTCACCCTGTTCGTGCTGCCAGCGGTTTATGTCGTGCTGGCAACCGACCATCGCGCAGCGGCCGATTCCGAACGGAACAAGCAGGTCAACGAGCTCGACCTCGGCTCAAAGGCGCTGCGGCCGACCTGACCGAGGCCCAAATTACGTGCGAAGCGGCAACAGCCTTGGCTGTTGCCGTTTTTTTTGTCGCGCAATATCTCGTAGTATGATGTCTGGAGCGCCGAGAGTGTGCGCTTGAGGCAGGTCGTCGGATGAAAAGACGCGAATTTCTGGCAGTGCTTGGCGGGGCGGCATTGGCGCGGCCGAGCATGGCGTCGGCCGATACGCCAGGCCGAGTCTATCGCGTCGGCACGGTGACGCCGATCGCGCCGGTTACGGCAGAGAGCCGCGGTGGCAAGATCCTGATCAAGGTGCTTGAGGAGCGCGGTTTCAAGCTCGGCCAGAACCTGGCCTTTGATGCGCGGGGTGCGCTCGGCGATGTCGCGATGCTGCCTGCGCTGATCGCGGAGCTGAAGGCCAAGAACGTCGACGTCATCGTGATCATTGGCTACCCGACGGCCATCGCCGCCAAAGCGTCCGGCATTGCCACCGTCGCGGCCAGCGGCGTCGGTGATCCCGTCGAAACCAAGCTGATCGAGAGCTTGGCGCATCCAGGCGGCAATATCACCGGGATTTCGGACGTCGCATCGACACTCAGTGCCAAGCGGCTGTCGCTGCTCAAGGAGATGTCGCCGAAACTGACCAAGGTCGCGATGCTCTGGAATAAGGACGACCTCGGTATGACGACGCGCTACCAGGCGTCCGCGACGGCGGCCCAGGCGCTCGGACTGACCGTGCAGGCGTTAGGTGTCCGCGAACCCGACGATTTCAACGAAGCCTTTTCAGCGATGAACAACGATTTGCCCGACGGCATCCTGATGGTGGCGGACGCGCTGACAATTCTCAATCGCCAGCGCGTCTTCGAGTTCGCCGCCGCCCGAAAGCTCCCGGCGATCTACGAATTTGACGAGTTCGCCCGCGACGGCGGTTTGATGTCCTATGGCGCGGACTCGTCGGAATCCTTCGAGCGGGCGGCGGCACTGGTTGCCCGGATTTTCAACGGGGCAAACCCCGGTGATCTGCCGTTCGAGCTGCCGACCCGCTATCCCCTGGTGATCAATCTCAAGACGGCGAAGGCGACCGGACTTGAAATTCCGCCCACCTTGCTGGCGCTCGCCGACGAGGTCATCGAGTAGCCTTGTGCGCTGCGGTAAGAGACAAGGTCCGGCCTTCTTGCTAGGCTTGAGGGAATGAGCATCTCTCTCCACCCTGACACCCCGCAAGCCAGGCCGCTGCCGAGCGCAGCTGCGGAGGACGTCGTGTCCGCTGCGGCGGGGCGGGGAATCAGGACCCGGCTGTTCACCAAATATGTCGCGCTGTTCGTGGCCGTCGTTGCGGTGGCTCTGCTTGCCAACGGCCTGTTCGAGGTCTTGTTCTATTATCGTGAGCACAAGGCCTCCCTGATCCGGGTCCAGCATGAGCAGGCCGAGGCGGCGGCAGCCAAGATCAGCCAGTTCGTCAAGGAGATCGAGAGCCAGCTCGGCTGGACCACGCAATTGCCGTGGTCGGCAGGCTCGATCGAGCAGCGCCGGTTCGACGCGTTGCGGCTGCTGCGTCAGGTGCCAGCGATCACCGAGCTCGCCCAGGTGGACTCGACCGGCAAGGAACGGCTACGCGTCTCGCGGCTGGCGATGGACGCGCTCGACAGCGGCATCGACCTGTCGAGCGACCCGAAGTTCACCGAAGCCGTCGCGCACAAGGTCTATTATGGACCGGTCTATTTCCGCCGGGAGTCCGAGCCCTACATGACGCTGGCACTGGCCGGCGCCCGCAAGGACGCCGGGGGCAGCATCGCGGAAGTCAACCTCAAGCTGATCTGGGACGTCGTGTCCCAGATCAAGGTCGGCGAGCACGGGCATGCCTACGTGGTCGGCCCCGAGGGGCGGTTGATCGCGCATCCCGACATCAGCCTGGTGTTGCGCAACACCGACATGTCGGGGCTCCCGCAGGTGCGTGCGGCGCAGGCCGCCGGCGGTGCGATGCCCGATGCGCTGTCCGAGGCGCGTAACATCCAGGGGCAGAAGGTCCTGACCGCGTCGGCCCCGATCGAGCCGCTGCACTGGACCATGTTCGTCGAGTTGCCGGTCGAGGAGGCCTATGCCTCGCTCTACGCCTCGTTGCAGCGGCTTGGAATCGTGCTGCTGGCGGCATCGATCTTCGCGGTGCTCGCCGGGATTTTCCTCGCCCGCCGCATGGTCGGGCCGATCCAGGCGTTGCGCAGCGGCGCTGAGCGGATCGGCGGCGGCGATTTCTCACAGCGCATCAACATCAAGACCGGTGACGAACTCGAAGGGCTCGCCGACCAGTTCAACGACATGGGCGCGCGGCTGCAGGAATCCTACGCGGATTTGGAAAAGAAGGTCGAGGTGCGAACGGCCGAATTAAGCGAGGCGCTGGAGCAGCAGACGGCGACTTCGGAGGTCCTACAGGTGATTAGCTCGTCTCCGGGCGAGCTCACGCCAGTGTTCCACAAGCTGCTCGAGAATGCCACGCGGGTCTGTGGCGCGAGTTTCGGGATCATGAACCTGTGGGACGGCGAAAGTTTCACCATCGCTGCTGATTACAACGTGCCGCCTGCGTTCGCCGCTTCGCGAAGAGACGTGGCGATCCGTCCTCATCCGGAGAGTGCGCTCGCCGCCGTCGTCAGGACAAATCAGGTTGTTCACGTTCACGATGTGCAAAACACCCCTGCCTATATTGCCGGAGGCTCAAGCATTCGCGGAATCTCCGATGTAGCCGGCGCCCGCACGATCGTCGTCGTGCCGATGCTGAGGGAGAGCCAGCTGATCGGCACGATCGCGGTCTATCGCAAGGAAGTCCGTCCGTTCACCGACAAGCAGATTGCAGTGGTCGAGAACTTCACGAAGCAGGCCGTCATCGCCATCGAGAATGCGCGGCTGCTGAATGAATTGCGCAAGCGCACGATGGAGCTCTCGCAGTCCCTTGATGAATTGCGCGCGGCGCAGGACCGCCTGGTCCAGACCGAGAAGCTTGCCTCGCTCGGCCAGCTCACGGCCGGAATCGCCCACGAGATCAAGAACCCGCTCAACTTCGTCAATAATTTCTCCTCGGTCTCGACCGAGCTGATCGACGAACTCAATGAAGTTCTGCAATCGGCGCAGCTCGACGGCAAGACCAGGGCGGAGGTCGACGAACTGACCGGCATGCTGAAAGGCAATCTCGAGAAGGTGGTGCAGCACGGCAAGCGCGCCGATTCCATCGTCAGGAACATGCTGCTGCATTCGCGCGAGGGCTCCGGCGAGCACCGCGCCGCCGATGTCAACGCGATCGTGGAGGAAAGCCTCAATCTCGCCTACCACGGCGCACGCGCCGAAAGACCCGGCTTCAACGTCACGCTCAAGCGCGATTTCGATCCGGCCGCCGGCGTGGCCGACATCTACCCGCAGGAGATAACGCGGGTCTTCCTCAATTTGATCTCGAACGGCTTCTACGCGGCCGCCAAGCGCAAGGAAAGTGCGGCGGACGGTTTCGAGCCGACCCTGAGCGCGACGACCAAAAATCTCGGCGGCAGGGTCGAGATCCGGATCCGCGACAACGGCACGGGTATTCCGCCGGAGGTGAAGGAGAAGATGTTCAATCCCTTCTTCACCACCAAGCCGGCTGGCGAGGGGACCGGGCTCGGCCTGTCCATGAGCCACGACATCGTCGTGAAACAGCACGGCGGCACGATCGACGTGAACACCGAGCCCGGTGTCTTCACCGAATTCATCATCACGCTGCCGCGCACGATGGCAGCGGGGGGCATGCCTGGAGGCAGGACTTGAACGTTTACATCCTGGTCGTCGATGACGAGCCCGACGTTGAGACGCTGTTCCGGCAGCAGTTCCGGCGCGATCTGCGCGCCGGCCGCTTCCAGATGGAATTTGCGCCCTCCGCGCCCGACGCACTCAGGCGCGCCGCCGAGGTTCGCGATCCCTCGTTGATCCTGATCCTGTCGGACATCAACATGCCCGGCATGAGCGGGCTCGACATGCTGCCCAGGGTGCGCGCCGATCATCCGCACGTTCCCGTCATCATGATCACGGCCTATGGCGACGCCGAAACGCGCAGGACCGCAATCGAGCGCGGTGCCACGGGGCTCCTCACCAAGCCGATCGACTTTGCGCAATTGCGTCAGGAGATCGATACCACGCTCGAGCAGGCGGCATGACCCCAACTATCCTCTTCGTCGACGACGAGCCGGATCTGGAAGCGCTGATCCTGCAAAAGTTCCGCAAACAGATCCGCGACGGGCAGGTCGCCATCATGTTCGCGCGCGACGGCCTCGACGCGCTGGACTCGCTCGAGCGGCACCCGGATGTCGACCTGGTGGTGGCTGATATCAACATGCCGCGGATGGATGGGCTGACGCTGCTCGCGAAGCTCCAGGAGGCCGAGGACAAGAAGTCGACCATCATTGTCTCGGCCTATGGCGACATGAGCAACATCCGCACCGCCATGAACCGCGGCGCGTTCGACTTTCTGACCAAGCCGATCGA
Organism: Bradyrhizobium sp. McL0616; assembly: GCF_049993385.1. Classification (NCBI taxonomy): domain Bacteria; kingdom Pseudomonadati; phylum Pseudomonadota; class Alphaproteobacteria; order Hyphomicrobiales; family Nitrobacteraceae; genus Bradyrhizobium; species Bradyrhizobium sp. McL0616. Next base: position 6,358,398 of record NZ_CP188255.1, on the reverse strand, counting down.
CTTCGTCGACCTGGAAACCACGATCCTGAAGACCATTCGCCATATCGAGATGTTGCGCGAGGCGCGGCGGCGCCAGGTGGAGGCAGAGCGCGCGCATGCCTCGCTGTCGCGCTATTTCTCGCCGGAGATCGCCAAGCGCCTTGCAGCCGATGTCGAGGGCAACGGCATGCAGGTGCAATGGCGAAACGTCGCCACCATCTTCACGGATATCACCGGCTTCACGTCGCTGGTCGAGAGCGCCGCGCCCGAGACGCTCGGCGAGCTCCTCAACGAATATGTCGGCGGCATGACCGAGATCGTGTTCGATCACCAAGGGACCGTCGCCAAGATCATTGGTGACGCGATCCAGGTGCTGTTCAACGCGCCCGGCGACCAGCCGGACTATGCGACGCGTGCGGTGGCCTGTGTCCATGATCTCGACACCTGGGCCCAGGATTTTTGCGCGCGCTGGAAGGCCAGGGGGGTGAATTTCGGCAGCACCCGCATCGGCGCGCATGCCGGGCCGGCGCTGGTCGGAAATTTCGGCGGCAACCGCTTTTTCGATTACACCGCCTATGGCGACAGCATCAACATCGCGGCGCGGCTGGAAGCCGCCAACAAGCATCTCGGCACCCGCATCTGCGTCAGTGCCAGCATCGCGGAGGAAGCCGAGAATTTCCAGGGCCGTCCCGTCGGTGACCTGGTGCTGCGAGGACGCAGCGAGCCCCTGCGCGCGTTCGAACCGTTGGCGCCGGCCAAATTCGAGGAACCCGCGACGACGCATTATTCCGAGGCCTTTGCCAAGATGGAAGCCGGCGATGTCGCCGCCATGCCGGCCTTCGCGGCGCTGGTCGGGATGCATGCCGAAGATCCCCTGGCCGGCTTTCACCTGAAGCGCCTGCTCAACGGCGCCAAGGGCATCCGCATGCAACTGGAGTAGGAGTTCGTCATGACGCGTGAATTCTCCGCCGGCAACTATCGTTTCATTCCGTCCGTGTTCCAGTACTCCGCGGGCGCAGTCGCAGATGACGGCTATGAGATCGAGCGTGTCCGGTTCGACCGGCTTGTGCCACTCGCCGAAGGCTTTGCGCTCGCAGCGAAATATATCCAGGAGGCCGGGCGTTCGCTCACAGCGTTCTGCGCGTGCGAGCTGCGTTCGCCGGCCGCCTTCAGCGAAGAAGGCTTTCGCGCCTTCAACCTGCACTACGTGAAGACGCTGTCGGAATGGGGCATCTTCGACGGCATCACCAATCCGGTGGCGCGAAGCAATGTCTGTCCCGAGATCGATCCGCCGTCCGAGCCGTCGTTCTATGCATTCTCATTCACGCGTCCGACGCAGTCCAAGGCACCGTCCTTCGTGATTGCCGGCGGTGCGGAAGCGCGCGAGGGCAGCGGCACCTATGTCGAGCGCACGGTGCGCTACCGCGATCTCAGCCCGGAGGGCCTGCGCGAGAAGGTGCGGTTCACGACCACTTCTCAGATGGAGAGCCGGATGGCCGCCTTCGGCTTCGGCTGGAAGGACACCACCGGCGTGCAGGCCTATTCCGTGCACGACTTCCACCACGCTCTTGTCGACGAGCTGGTCCGTCGCGGCGCGCTGCGCTCCGGCCTGACCTGGCATTTTGCGCGGCCGCCGGTGGTCGATCTCGAATACGAGATGGATTGCCGCCGCGTACTGCGAGAGACCGTCATTTAGCGCTGGCGCGGGTCGAGCGCGTCGCGCAGGCCATCGCCGAGCAGGTTCAGGGACAGTACCACCAGGAAGATCGCGAGCCCCGGCCAGATCGCCATCCACGGCGCCTGGGTCAGGAAGCGCTGCGCCGCGTTGAGCATGCTGCCCCAGGACGGCGCCGGCGGCTGCTGGCCGAGACCGAGGAACGACAGCGCGGCCTCCGCGATGATGGCCGCTGCAATCGAGAGCGTGGCCTGCACCAGCAGCGCGGGCAGGATGTTCGGCAGGATGTGCGAGAACGCGATCCGCCAGCCGGGATTGCCGAGCGCGCGCGCGGCCTCGACATAGTCCTCCGCCTTGACGACCAGCACCTGGCCGCGGGTCAGGCGAATGAAGATCGGGGTGGCCGAGATGCCGATCGCGATCATGGCGTTGGCGAGGCTCGGACCGAGGAAAGCGGCAAGCGCAATCGCCAGGATCAGGAACGGGCAGGCCAGCATCGCATCGGTGATGCGACTGATCAGCGCGTCGACAAAGCCGCCGCGATAGCCGGCGAGCAGGCCGAGCGGCACACCGACGCCCAGCGCGATCGCGACCGAGATCAGGCCCGCGAGTAGCGAGGCGCGCGCGCCGTAGATGACGCGGCTGAGGATGTCGCGGCCGAGCTCGTCAGTGCCGAACCAGTGCGCCGCAGTCGGCGGCTTGCGCACCAGGCTCCAGCTCGTCGCAATGGGATCATAGGGCACGATGAGCGGGGCGAGCAGCGCAAGGCCGATGAACATCGTGAGCGCGACAAGGCCGAACACCGCGGCCTTGCGCTTGAACAGCCGCCGCTGCGCGCGGCGCGCGGGGCTGTCCAGCTCGTAAGATTGCGTGACGGGAGTGGGCAGCGCGGCGTCAGTCATGACTCTATCCCCGCAGCCGCGGATTGACGAGGATATAGGCGACGTCGGCAACCAGGTTCAGCGTGATGTAGACGGTGGCCGTCACCAGCACCACGCCTTGCACCACGGCGTAGTCGCGGTTGAAGACGGCGTCCACGATCAGCTTGCCGAAGCCGGGAATGGAGAAGATCTGTTCGGTCAGCACGGCGCCGGACAGCAGCGTGCCGAGCTCCAGCGCGCCGAGCGTGATGATCGGGGTGAGCGCATTGCGCATGGCGTGCTTCAGGATCACCGAACGTTCTGAGAGCCCTTTGGCGCGCGCGGTGCGGACATAGTCGCTTTCCAGAACCTGGAGCATGGCGCTGCGGGTATGCCGCATCAGGACCGCGGAAATCGCGTTGCCGAGCACGAAGGCCGGCATGATGGTAGCAGCCAGGCTCGCACGCCAGTTCTCGCTGAGCGGCACATAGCCTGACGCCGGCAGCCAGCCGAGCTCGATCGAAAACAGGAAGATCATGAGGATTCCGAGCCAGAAATTCGGCGTCGATATCCCCCAGAGCGCGAACAAATTGGCGCCATAGTCCCACGCTGTGCCCCTCTTCACCGCGGAGAGGATGCCGGCGGGAATGCCGATGAAAAACGCGATCAGGATCGCCATCGAACCGAGCTGGAGCGTCACCGGCAGCTTTTGCGCGATCAACTCGCGCACCGGCATCTTGTTGCGCAGTGACTCCCCGAAATTACCGGTCAGGACGCCCTTGAGCCAGTAGACGTACTGCACCGGGATCGGCTGATCGAGCTTATACTGCTGGCGGATCTGCTCGATCACGGCGGGATCGCGCTCCTCGCCGGCCATCACCAGCGCGGGATCGCCCGGCAGCAATTGCTGGAGCGAGAAAATCAGCACCGACACGAAGAACAGCGTCGGCACGATCTGTGCGATGCGGCGGGCGAGAAAGTTCAGCATGGCGCGGCTCGCATTCCGGGCGCGGCCGCGATCACTTGAATTTCAACCCGACCACGCGCACCAGCCCATCGGGCATCTGCTTGTAGCCCTCGAGTTTGGTCGTGTGCGCGATCAGGAGCGTGCGGTGGTAGATGTAGATGATCGGCAGATCGTCGAGCAGGATCTTGGTCAGCTTTTCGTAGATCGCCTTGCGCTCGTCGACGTTGGCCGTGGTACGTCCGTCTTCCATCAGCTTGTCGGCGTCGGGGTTCGCGTACACGCCGTCGTTTTGCGGCGCCTTGCTGCGCATGAAGATGTAGGAATTGCCGTCAGGATCGATACGGCCGCTCCAGTTGATCTGGAAGATCTGGAACTCGCCGGCCTGCGCTTGCTTGAAGGTCGTTGCGAATTCGACGGCGCGGATCTTGATGTCGAAGCCCGCTTCCGCAGCCATCGACTGGATGACCTGGGCGACGGCCTCGTTCTCCGCACCCTTGGGGATCATGTAATCCACCGTCACCGGCAAGGTGACGCCGGCTTCCTTCAGCAGCGCCTTCGCCTTCGCGACGTCGCGGCCCCGGACCGGGAAGGCCTTCTGGTAATAGGGGTGCGTCGGGCTGACCCATTGATTGCCGGGGGTGAACTCGCCGTTGAAGACGACTTGGTTGAGGGCCTCGCGATCGATCGACAGGTCGAGCGCCTGACGGACTTTCGCCGACTGGCTGAGCGGCCCCTTGGCTTTGTCGTTGCCGATATTGACGGTGAGGCCGAGATAGCCGAGCTCGGGTGCCGTTGACAGCACGAGGCGGGAATCGGCGCGCACGTCCTTGATGTCGGTGGCGAGCACGCGCTCGATCAGATCGAGCCCGCCGGACTTCAGGTTCGCGAGCCGTACCGTGGCGTCGACGATCGGCAGAAACACGACGCGGTCGATATGGATGTTGTCCTTGTTCCAGTAGTCGGCGAATTTCTCGAACACCATACGGTCCTGCTGGACGCGCTCGACGAATTTGTAGGGACCGGCGCAGACCGGATGCAGGCCGAACTTGTCGCCAGCCTCCTTCGCGGCTTTCGGCGACACCATCATCCCGGAGCGGTCGGTGAGCTGGGCGATCAGCGGCGAATAGGGGGTTTTGAGCACCAGCTTGATGGTCAGGGGATCGACCACTTCGACATGATCGACGCTGGCGAGCTCCGACTTCCGGAACGAGGTCGGCAGCGTCATGTGACGCTCGATAGAGAATTTGGCGGCTTCCGCGTCGAGCGGCTCGCCGTCGTGGAATTTGACGTTGGGCCGCAGTTTGATCGTCATCTCCTTGCCATCGGCCGAATTCTCGTAGGACAGCGCAAGCTGCGGCACGATGTTGAGCTTCTCGTCAATGTCGAACAGCTTGTCGCAGAACGCGGAGAACACGATGCGGCCGACATAGGTGCGGCCGATGCTGGGATCGAGGATGTCGGGGTCTTCGGCGATGCCGATGCGGAGTGTGGTCTGGGCCTGGGCCGTGCCCACGAGCGACGCCAGCAATGCTGACGCCAGAAATGCCAAACGCACAAAACTCATCGTTCTCAACCTCTGTTTTTCGGCTAAGCCGAGCTTGTTCCTGTTGAACTAACCCCGCCGCCGCGCGCTGCATCCGGGCCGCCGCTGAAGGCGGCGAGCAATTTTTCAAGGACCGGCGAGAAGCCGCCGTCTGACGGCACGATTGCCTCGGACGATGGCAGTTCCGACGTTCGGTGGCAGGCCGTTGCATGTCCGATGCCATCCGACACGAGCTGTGGCATTTCGCTGCGGCAGCGGTCCACCACATAGGGGCAGCGGGTGTGGAAGCGGCATCCCGGCGGCGGGTTCAGCGCGCTGGGAATCTCGCCTTGGAGCACGATCCGGCTGCGCTTTGCCCTCGGTTTAGGCACGGGGATTGCGGATAAGAGCGCCCGGCTATAGGGGTGGCGGGGCGCGGCGAACAGCGCATCCGCCTCCGCCGTCTCGACGATCTGGCCGAGATTCATCACCGCGACGTGGTCGGCGATGTGTTTGACCACGGCGAGATCATGCGAGACGAAAATGTAGGCAAGGCCGAGCCGGTCCTGGAGCTCGCGCAGCAGGTTCAGGATCTGCGAGCGGATCGAGACGTCGAGCGCCGAGACGGGCTCGTCGCAGATGATCAGCTTCGGCTCGACCGCGAGTGCGCGGGCGATCGCAATGCGCTGGCGTTGGCCGCCGGAAAACTCGTGTGGATAGCGTCGCGCCAGCCGCGGCTCCAGGCCAACCAGCCGCAATATCTCTTCGACACGTTCGCGCCGTCGGGCAGGTGGCACGAGATTGTGCAGCGCCAGCGGCTCGGTCAGGATCTGGCCAACCGTCATGCGCGGATTGAGCGAGGCGTAGGGGTCCTGGAAGATGATCTGCGCCTCGCGGCGGAAGGCGCGCAGCGCGTTGGCGTCGAGCGAGAGGAGATCGCGGCCGCCGAAGCGGATTGCGCCTGCATCCGGCTCGATCAGCCGCAGCACCAGGCGGCTGACGGTGGATTTGCCGCAACCGGATTCGCCGACCAGCGCGAGCGTCTTGCCGGCGTCTACCGAGAAGGAAACACCATCGACCGCTTTGACATGTGCCAGCGCGCGACCGAACAGCGAGCGTTGGGCGACGAAATGCTTGACCAGGCCTTCGACCTCGAGCAGCGCCATCACGACACCAGACGTTCGAGCGGTGCGCGAATGCAGCGCGAAACGTGACCGGGGCTGACTTCGACCAGCGGCGGTGGCGCCTTGGTGCAGGCATCCAGCACGAAGGGGCAGCGTGCGGCGAAGCGGCAGCCGGCGGGCGGTTGCGCCATGTTCGGGACCATGCCTTCGATCGTCGCGAGCTGTTCGGCGCGGTGGTCGAGCCGCGGGATCGAGCCAAGCAGACCTACCGTATAGGGATGCTGCGGCATGGAGAACAATTCATCCACCGGCGCGCGCTCGACGATTTCGCCTGCATACATCACCGCGACCTCGTCGCAGACTTCGGCAACCACGCCTAGGTCGTGGGTGATGAGGATGATGGCGGCGCCGCTTGCCGCCTTCAGCTCACGCATCAGCTCCAGGATCTGCGCCTGCAAGGTGACGTCGAGTGCGGTGGTCGGCTCATCGGCGATCAGGAGACGCGGGTCGCAGGCGAGCGCCATCGCGATCATCACGCGCTGCCGCATGCCGCCTGAGAGCTTGTGCGGATATTCGTCGATCCGCCGCTCGGGCGAGGGGATGTGGACGCGGCGCAGCAGCTCGATCGCACGTTCCCGCGCGCTGCGGCGCGAGCCGCCGCGATGGCGCAGAATGGTCTCGGTGATCTGATCGCCGATGGTGAGGCTCGGATTGAGCGACGTCATCGGCTCCTGAAAGATCATCGCGAGCCGGTTGCCGCGCAGGTCGCGCAGCGTCTGGTCAGAGGTCTTCAGCAGGTCAAAACCGTCGAAGCGGATCGCGCCGGATATCTCCGTGCTCTGCTTCGGCAACAGGCCCATGATCGCCAGCGACGTCACGCTCTTGCCGCAGCCGGATTCGCCGACGAGGCCGAGCGTCGCGCCATTGGCGACGCTGAGATCGACGCTATCGACTGCGTGGGTGACGCGGCCATCGTCACCGTGGAAGCGGATGCGCAAATCCTTGATCTCGATGAGGGGGCTCGTGCTCATGATTGCCTTGCACGCGCCGCGGCGATGCTGGCGTCGATGATGCCGCGATCGGTGTTGCCGGCCGGATTCCGCCGCGTCGGCAACGAACCGCGAAAGTGCACCCAGAGCTCGTGGCTGACGCGCTCGAGCCGCTCGAGTTCACCGAGCGGATCGGGATGATCGTCGGCGCGAACGTCCAGCGCCGGCCACTCCTCCTCGCCGTGGATCAGAAGCGCCGCCGACTGCTTGCCGCGTTTGTCGCCGCCGGCCGCTTCGCCCGCGCGCATCGCCGTGAGCAGTCGGCGCGGGAAGGGCAGGCTGTCATTGGCGATGAAAGTCTTTGCTGTCTCGCCGAGCACGTCCGCGCCCGCGAGCATGTTGCCGGCAACGGAAAAGCCGCTGCCGGAAATGTGCCCGCACCAGTCGACGCAGTCTCGCCCGGTATGTGCGGCGATTGCGCCGCTCGCGTCCATGATGTGGATCTGCCGGCTCTCGCGGCCGTCGTCGGTCGCGAGCAGGGCGGCGAGCACGTCGTGCGCATTCAGGCCCTCACCCAGCAGCTTGACGCCGTCGATGCCGTAATAGGGATTGACGAATGCCTGCGTCGCGATCGCGCCGAGGCTAGCCGCGATGTAGGGTACACGCGCGCCGACGGCGAAGAAGCGGGTTGCAACGGCGATGCCGAACTGGCCGGTAGCAGAGTCGCGCGCGATGATCGACCAGGTCATATGTTGTCCATCAGCGCCCTGCGGCGTAGCCCTGCATGCCGCGTGGATTGGCGGCGGCCCGACGGCGCACCCCGACGCGCGAGGCCGCGGTGAGGCGGCCTTCCGACCAGTCGGGACCGACCTCGACGATATGCCCGCGCTCGCGGAGGTTCTCGATCGTCGCCTTCGGCACACGGTTTTCGACCACGAGCACGCCGGGGCGCGCAGTACGCGGCCAGAACGAGATCGGGAAATGCTCGGAGTGCCAGGCCGGCGCGTCGATCGCCTCCTGGAGATTGAGATTGCAATGGACGTGGCGCAGGAAGAACTGCGTGATCCACTGGTCCTGCTGGTCGCCGCCCGGCGAGCCCCAGGCGAGATAGGGCTCGCCGTCGCGTAGCGCCATGGTCGGTGACAGCGTTGTCCGTGGGCGCTTGCCCGGTGCGAGTGAGCTCGGTTGGTTCTCCTCCAACTCGAACATTTGCGCGCGGCTGCCGAGGCAGAAACCCAACTCGGGTATGACAGGCGAGGATTGCAGCCAGCCCCCCGACGGCGTGGAGGACACCATATTGCCGGCCTTGTCGATGATGTCGAAATGTACGGTGTCGCCGCGCACCTCACCGAAGCGACCCACGGTCGGCTCGCCGGCGCCGAGCGCACCCACGGCTTCGCGTTGACCTTCTGCACGGCGCAGCTTGACCACGCCGCCAAAGCCCTCGACGGAGCCGGGTCGAAGGTCGAGCGAGGCTTTCTCAGTAACGAGCTTGCGGCGCTCGTCGTTATAAGCATCCGACAGCAGCGTCCCGATCGGGATCTCGCTGAACTTTGGATCGCCGTAGAATTTTTCGCGGTCGGCGAAGGCGAGTTTTGCGCATTCGATCTGGAGATGGATGAACTCGGGTCCGGTCGGGTCGAGCCCGTCGAGCGCAAAGCCCTTCAGCAATGCAAGCTGCTGCAGCGTCACCGGACCCTGGCTCCAGACGCCGGCCTTGCAGACGGTGTAACGGCCATAATCATAGGTGAGCGGCGCCTCTACCGTCGGCTGCCAGCGCGCCATGTCGTCGGCGGAGAGCACGCCGCGATGCGGGGAACCGCTGACGTCCATCACTTCCTGGGTTCGGCAGAACTTGTCGATGGCTTCTGCAACAAAGCCCTTCGACCACGATTTCCGCGCACGCTCGATCTCGGCGTCGCGGCCACCGCCGCCGCTCTCGGCTTCGTTCAGGATCCGGGTGTAGGTGGTGGCCAGTGTCTTGTTGGTGAAGAGCGTGCCGGGCCTCGGCACCTCGCCGTTCGGAAGATAGACCGCAGCCGAGGTCGGCCAGTGCTTGCGGAACAGTTGCTCCACGGTCTGGATTGTGGCGCAGGCGCGCTCGACCAGCGGATAGCCATCGCGGGCATAGGAGATCGCGGGCTCCAGCACGTCGCGCACGCGCATCGTGCCGTAATCGCGTAGCAGCATCATCCATGATTCGAAGGTGCCGGGGACGCAGGCCGCGAGCAGGCCGGTGCCGGGCACCATGTCGAGGCCTTCGCTCTTGTAATGCGCGATGGTGGCGCGCGCCGGCGCCGGGCCCTGGCCGCAAATCACCTCGGTGCGGCCGCGCTTCACGTCATGGACGATGATCGGGACGTCGCCGCCGGGGCCGTTCAGATGCGGCTCGACCACCTGGAGCGTGAAGGCGGTGGCGACACCGGCGTCGAAGGCATTGCCGCCCTTTTCCAGAACGGCCATGCCGACGGCGGTTGCGATCCAGTGCGTGGTGGCGACGACGCCGAAGGTGCCTTCGATTTCGGGGCGCGTCGTGAAGGGATCGGGATTGACGTTGCTGGCCATGGACTTCGCTACCTTATTTGTCGCGCGCGCAATTGATCACAGGCGATGCCGCGCCGCCAATGCGCAGGCCGCATGGCACGCGCGCGTCACGCCGGGACCGGTGCGGTGTTAACTGCGTGGCAGGCGACGCCGTCGATCAGGCTCGGTGCTTCCTTGCGGCAGAGATCGAACGCCCGCGGGCAGCGCGGATTGAAGGCGCAGCCGGGTGGCGGGTTGATCGGGTTTGGGATCTCGCCTTTCACAGGGATGCGCTGGCGACCGCTCATGGCGAGATCTGGCACGGCGCCTAGCAGCATCTTGGTGTAGGGCATGCGCGGATGGGCGAACAGCTCGCGTCCTTCCGCGATCTCGACAATGCGGCCGAGATACATCACGCCGACACGGCTCGCCATGTGGCGGACCACGGCGAGGTTGTGACTGATGAACATGTAGGTCAGGCCGAACTTGTCCTGGAGGTCGCGCATCAGATTAAGGATCTGCGCCTGCACGGAGACGTCGAGCGCCGAGGTCGGTTCGTCGCAGACGATGAATTCGGCGTCGGAGGCAAGCGCCCGCGCGATCGCGATGCGCTGGCGCTGGCCGCCGGAGAATTCATGCGGAAACTTCAACCGGTCGTCGGGATGCAGGCCGACGAGGCTGAGCAGTTCGCCGACGCGGGCCTGGATGTCGCGCTCGCCCTGGATCAGGTCGAAAGCGCGGATCGGCTCGGAGATGATGGCGTCCACGCGGAAGTGCGGGTTCAGGCTCGCATAGGGATCCTGGAAGATCATCTGAATGCGGCGGCGTAGTTTTCGGCGAGCAGGCGCCTGCCGCGGGTCGGTCATCGAGACGCCGTCGATCGATACGCTGCCCGAGCTCGGTGGCAGCAGGCCGACGACCATCCGCGCCACCGTGGTCTTGCCCGAACCGGACTCACCGACCAGAGCAAAAGTTTCGCCCTTCCTGATGTCGAAGGTGACGCTGTCTACCGCCTTGAGGTATTCGAGCTGCCCGCCTTCGAGCACACGGTTGAGCCATGGCTTCGAGACGTCGAAGACACGGCGCAGGTTCTTGGCTTCGACGAAGGGGGCGCTCATGCCGCGCTCTCCGCCGGCACGCTGTCATAGAGATGGCAGGCCACCGATTGCGCGCCGCGAGGCAAAGGCTCCGGACGGTCGACCCGGCAGCGATCGAACGCTGAGGCGCAGCGCGGATTGAACGAGCAGCCGCGCGGAATCGCCGACAGCCGCGGCATTGAGCCCGGAATCTGCACCAGCCGCTTGTCGTCGCCAGCAAGCGTGGGGATCGCGCCCATCAGACCCTTGGCGTAGGGGTGCAACGGGTTCTTCACGACGTCCTGCACCGGTCCGATCTCGGCGATGCGGCCGGCATACATCACCGCGACGCGGTCGGAGGTCTCGGCGATCACGCCCATGTCGTGGGTCACGAGCATCACCGCGGTGCCGTGGTCACGGCCGAGGCGCTTGATCAGCGAAATGATCTGCGCCTGCACGGAGACGTCGAGCGCGGTTGTCGGCTCGTCCGCGATGATCAGCTCCGGCTCGGCGCAGATCGCGAGCGCTATCACGACGCGTTGGCGCATGCCGCCGGAGAACTCATGGGGATAGCCGTCGATGCGCTTTTCCGGCGCGGGAATGCCGACCTCGGCGAGCAGGTCGATGGCGCGGCGGCGCGCGGCCGTCTCAGACAGGTTAAGGTGGGTCCTGATCGTCTCAACGATCTGGTCGCCGATCTTGTACAGTGGATTGAGTGAGGTGAGGGGATCCTGGAAGATCATGCCGATGCGTTTTCCGCGGACGCGGCGCATCTCCTCCGGCGGCAGATTGTCGATGCGCATGCCGGACAGGCGGATCTCGCCGCCGGAAATACGGCCAGGCGGATCGATCAGGCCGATCACCGCAAGCCCGGTGACGGATTTGCCGGCGCCGGATTCGCCGACCACGCCGAGCACCTCGCCCTTGGCGATGTCGAAGGAGACGCCGTCGATCGCGCGCAGCGTGCCGCGGCGGGAGGCGAATTCGACCTGGAGATTACGGACGGAAAGGACTGGTTCGGTCATGAGCGGGACGCTCTCATTGAAGTTTTGCTCATCGGAGCTTGGGATTGAGCGCGTCGCGCAACCAGTCGCCGAGCAGGTTGATCGACAAAATCAATGCCGCGAGTGCGATCCCGGGGAAGGCGACGATCCACCATTCGCCCGCGAACAAATAGTTGTTGCCGATACGAATAAGCGTGCCGAGCGACGGCATGGTTTCGGGCATGCCCGAGCCGAGGAAGGACAGCGTCGCCTCGGTGATGATGGCGAGCGCGAGATTGATGGTCGCGATGACGAGGATCGGTCCCATCGTGTTCGGCAGCACGTGGCGCAGCATGATCACGGGGGCGGGCAGGCCGATCAATTGCGCTGCGGCGACATAGTCCTTGTTCTTCTCGACCATCACCGAGCCGCGCACCGTGCGGGCATATTGCACCCAGAAGCTCAGCCCGATCGCGAAGACGAGAACGCCAAGCATGCTCATCTCGTCGAGCTTGTTGCCGAAAATCGATTTGGCGATGCCGTTGATCAGGAGCGCGATCAGGATCGCCGGAAAAGAAAGCTGCACATCGGCGATTCGCATGATCAGCCCGTCCACGGCACCGCCGAAATAGCCGGCCGTCAGCCCGAGCATGATGCCGATCGCGCCGGAGAAGACGACGCCGAGCACGCCGACGAGGAGCGAGATGCGCATGCCGTACAAGATCGCGGACAGCACGTCGCGGCCCTGCTCGTCGGTGCCGAGCAGGAACGGGCTCTGGCCGTCGGCGGTCCATAGCGGCGAGATGCGCGAATTCATCAACTGGAGCTGCGCCGGGTCAAAGGGATTTTGGACCGACAGCACGGAAGCAAAGATCGCCAGCAAGAAAAACAGCAGCGTCACCGCCGCTGCGATCATGGTGATTTTGGAACGGCGGAACGAATAGAACAGGTCGCTGTCGAGCGCGCGTTTGAACCAGCCCGATGCGGCGGCGCGCGCGCCGCGTTCTTCGACCTTGTGCGGGACGACTGCTTCGCTCATTTCAGTGCGCCCGGCTGACCGTCGAGCGCAGCCGCGGATCGACGATGGTGTAGAGGATATCAACCACGAGATTGATGGTGACGAAGATCAGGGACACCATCATCAAATAGGCGGCCATGATCGGAATATCGACATTCTGCACGGCCTGGACGAACAGCAGTCCCATTCCCGGCCATTGGAATACGGTCTCGGTGATGATTGCGAAAGCAATTACCGAGCCAAATTGCAGGCCGGCCACGGTGATGACGGGAATCAGCGTGTTGCGCAGCGCGTGACCGAAATGGATGGCGCGGGTGGTGAGGCCACGGGCGCGGGCAAAGCGGATGTAGTCGGTGCGCATGACTTCGAGCATCTCGGTGCGGACAAGGCGCATGATCAGCGTCATCTGGAACAGGCCGAGGGTGATTGAGGGCAAGATCAGCGCTTTCAACCCTGACCACGTCAGGAGCCCGGTCGTCCACCAGCCGATATGCACGACGTCGCCGCGGCCGAACGAGGGCAGCCAGCCGAGCGTGACCGAGAACAGGTAGATCAGGAGAATGCCAATCAGGAAGGTCGGCAGCGAGATGCCGATCAGCGAGACGGCCTGGAAGACATGCGCGAGCCAGCTGTCACGACGCAGCGCGCAATAGACGCCCATCAGGATGCCGCTGACCATGGAAAAGATGGTTGCAACGATGGCAAGCTCCAGCGTCGCCGGCATTCGCTCCATCAGCAGGTTGGTGACCGGCAGGCGAAACTGGTAGGATACGCCGAACTTGAACTGCGCAGCGTTGCCGATGTAGCGGCCGAACTGCACGATCACGGGATCGTCGAGGCCGAGCGACTTGCGGATCGCGGCGCGTTCGGCGCCCGAAGTATCCATCCCGACCATCTGGTTCACGGGATCGCCGGCGAAGCGAAACATCGAGAACGAGATGATTCCGACGGCGATCATGACACCGATGGCCTGGATGGCCCGGCGCAGTGTGAAAGCGAGCATCTGTTCCTTTCACATCTCTTCAGGGGCGCGCATCATCGCGTTAGCCCGAAACAGTAAGTCCCGGAAGCCGAGGCTTCCGGGACTTCACAACTTGTCGACACCTACTCGTCCTGCTTGGTCGCCCAATAGAGCAGGACCTGATTGTCCGCGCGCTGAGTCAGTTTCACCTTCTTCGACACGCCCCAGGCGAGCGCTTGCTGATGCAGCGGAACATAGGCCCAGTCCTTGATCGAGACGTCCCAGGCCTGCTTGATCAGCTGATCGCGCTTGGCCGGATCGGATTCCACGAGGACCTTGTCGGCGAGTTCGTCGAACTGCTTGTTGCAATAGCCGGCGAGATTGGCCTCGCCGCGGTTCGGATCTTTGGGATCGTCCCGGCAGCCCATGATGTCGTGCAGCACGTTATGGGCGTCGAGTGTATCCGGGGTCCAGCCCAGCATGAACAGCGAAGTCTTGTAGCCACCGGGCTTCAGCACCTTGGCGAAATACAGAGCCTTGGGTTGCGCCAGCAACTCCACCTTGATGCCGATGCGGGCGAGCATTCCGACGACGGCCTGACAGATCGCGGCGTCATTGACGTAACGATCGTTGGGGCAGTCCATCGTGACTTCGAAACCCTCGGCATAGCCGGCGTCCGCCAGGAGCTTCTTGGCGGCGTCGGGATCGAACTTCGGCCGGGCGAAGTCCTTCGACAGCGAATAGAGTTCGGGCGCAACCATTAGTGCGGACGGCGTGGAGAGGCCGCGCATGACGCGGTTCTTGATCAGGTCGATGTCGATCGCCCGATAGACGGCTTCACGGACGCGAGCGTCCTTGAACGGATTCTTGCCCTTGACATTGGAATACAAGAGTTCGTCACGCGCCTGATCCATGCCGACGAATATGGTGCGGAGTTCAGGTCCCGTCAGCACTGTGGCGTTGGGGCTGGCATTGACGCGCTGAATGTCCTGCACGGGAACAGGCTCGATCACGTCGACCTCACCCGACAGCAGCGCCGCGACACGCGTCGCCGGGGATGCGATCGGCGTGAAGATGATCTCCTTCAGATTATGTTCCGGCTTGCGCCACCAGTTCGGATTGGCCTTGAAGACGGTCTTCACACCCGGCTGATGGCTCTCGATCATGAAGGGGCCGGTGCCGTTTTCATGGAGAGCGGCGTAGCTCGGGGTCGTGGCGGCTGCCGGCGTCGGCGCCACCGCATCGTTCGCCTCTGCCCATTTCTTGTCCATGATGTACCAGGTCGCCCACAGCGCCGTCAGGATGGGATTGGGCGAGGTCAGGACGAAATCGACGGTGTAATCGTCGATCTTGACCGCCTTGGCGTCGGCGGGAACGCGGCTCTGGAAATTCGAGCCTTTCGCCCGCACGCGCTCGGCCGAGAACACGACGTCATCGGCGGTGAAGGGGTCGCCATTGTGGAATTTCACGTCCTTGCGCAGGTGAAAGCGCCAACGTGTCGGCTCCGGTGTCTCCCAGCTCTCGGCAAGTCCCGGGATGATCTTCAGGTCCTTGTCGCGGGCGACCAAGCCCTCATAGACATGACCGAGATGCGCGCTGGTGGTCGACTCGTTCAGTGTGTAGGGGTCGAGCGACTTCAGCTCACCCTGGTTGGCGTAGCGCAGCGTCTGGCTCGACGCCGGCGAGACCGCCAACGCAAGCATACCGGCGAGCGTTGCCGCAAACAGACTTCGTCCGACTGACATTCTTGACCCTCTCCACTCTGCCGCGCCGTGATTTTTTGATTGTTCGGCTGGCTGATCGATCCATGTTGCCCAGAGTTCTCGACCCGTGCAAGCGCCATTCCAGCAAGGAACGCGCCAAGTTGCACCGCTGTGCAGCAATGCTGACCGACAATTTGGGGACGAGGGGCGCGCGGGCGGCATTCGACGTTCGATCTGCCGGACAGGAGCGGAAATTGCCCCCGCCGGCCGTCCGGCGAGCGCGTTCGTGGTGGGCGATTTGATTGACCATATCCGCCGATTGCAGGAGCCGGCGTCCGGCCGTCCGTCTCAGGTCGCTTGCGTCGTACACCATGTCGCGGCGATACTGCGTCTTGCCGCTCGAATCTCATCTGGAGGGGACATGAAAGTTAACATCGAAATCGACTGCACCCCCCTTGAGGCCCGCCAGTTCATCGGATTGCCTGACGTGGTGCCGATGCAGACGGCGGTGATGGACAAGCTCCAGCAACAGATGCTGAGCAACATCGACAAGGTCTCTCCGGAATCGCTGATCCAGAGCTGGTTCACCTTCGATCCCAAGATCGCGGAGCGGTTTCAGGACATGTTCGTCACCATGGCCGGCCTCGGCAGCCCGCGCAGCGGCGACAAGAAGAAGTAAATGTCGGCCGCGCGGGACGAAGCGCAAGGCTCGGGCCGGCTTCGTCCGCCGGCGCTTGGTCTCCTGCTCGCCGAAGCGCGCAGCCTGTTCGAATTCAACGCCAGCCTCTTGCTGTCGCCGGTGCTGATGCGGGCGCCCCGGGGCGACGGCCATCCCGTGCTTGCGCTGCCGGGCTTCCTCGCCAGCGATCTGTCGATGGCGCCGATGCGGCGCTATCTCGGCGCGCTCGGCTATGAGGCACATGCCTGGCGGATGGGCCGCAATCTTGGCGGCCTGTCGCGGATGCGGGAAGCCTTGCGCGCCCGCCTCGCCGAAATCCATGCCGCGAGCGGACGCAAGGTCAGCCTGGTCGGATGGAGCCTCGGCGGCGTCTATGCCCGCGATCTCGCGCTCCAGGCACCGGAGATGGTCCGCAATGTCGTCACGCTCGGCAGCCCTTTTGCCAACGATGTGCGGGCCACCAATGCGACGGTGCTCTACGAGATGATGTCCGGCGAGCGTGTCGAGGATTTTGCCGAGCTACGTGCCGCGATCGCCGGCGATCTTCCGGTCCCCGCCACGTCGATCTATTCGCGCACCGACGGCATCGTGAACTGGCGAACCTGCCTGTTGAGCCCGTCAGATCGCGCCGAAAACATCGAGGTGCACCTGGCGAGCCATATCGGGCTCGGGGTGAACCCCGCTGCGTTGTGGGCCGTGGCGGATCGCCTGGCACAACCGGAAGGGGAGTTCTGGCCATTTGACCGGGCAGGGCCGTTTGCCATTGCATATGCCCCGCCGGAACGGGCAATATCGACCTGACGAGAAGCGCCGGCAAAGGCGCCCGTCAAGACTCTCGGGAGGGAACTATGGCTGACGGTAAGAAGCTGTCGTCGCTGGACGCGTCGTTTCTCTATCTGGAAACGCCGGAAATGCCGATGCATGTCGGCAGCATGGCGATCTTTCGCCTGCCCGACGACTACAAGGGCGACTTCTTCGAAGACTTCAAGGCGATGATCGTCTCGCGCCTGCACATCGCGCCGATCCTCAAGGCACGCCTGGAGAAGGCGCCGCTCGACATCGACCATCCCTCCTGGGTCGAGGACGACCAGTTCGACATCGACCGTCACATCTTCCGCGCCAGCCTGCCGGCGCCGCGCGACCGCGCGACGCTCGAGCGCATCGTCGGCTGGATGCATGCGAAGCTCCTGAACCGCGCCCGCCCGCTCTGGGAGTTCTATGTCTTCGAGGGCATGAAGGACAATGAGGTCGGGCTCTATTCCAAGATGCACCATGCCGCCATCGACGGCGGCGCCGGTGCTGCGCTGACCAACATGATCTACGACATCTCGCCGGTCCCGCGGAAGGTCGATCCGCCGGCAGCAGGCACGAGGCCGGGACAGGAACCGCGCGATATCGCCGCGACCCTGCTGGATTCCTATCAGCAGCTCTTCACCCAGCCGCTCGATGCTTCGGCAGCCGCGAAGAATCTGCAACTGCCGCGCACCGGCAAGAGCGACATCGGCTCGATCCTGTTCGACAATGCGATGTACCAGATCGAGAGCGCGGTACGCTTTGCCGGCAATATCCCGACCATGGTCAAGAGCGTCTCCGACGTGCTTGGCAAGATCTCCGATCCCAAGTCGCGCGAGAGTCTTGCCAGCATGGTGTCGCCGCCGACCATGCTCAACAAGTCGATTTCGTCCGAACGCAGCTTTGCCGGCGTGTCGATTTCGCTGTCGCGGTCCAAGGCGCTGGCCAAGCAGGCCGGCGGCAAGCTCAACGACGTGGTGCTGGCGCTCGCCTCGGGCGTGGTCCGGCGCTACCTGAAGCAGTACGGCACGCTGCCGGCCAAATCGCTGACCGCCGCCGTGCCGATCTCGCTGCGCGAGGAGGGCAACACCGAGGCCAACAACCAGGTGTTCGGCATGATCTGCTCGATCGCGACCAACGTCGATGATCCCAAGGCGCGGCTCGAAGCCATCATCGCGCAGTCGACCAAGTCCAAGGAGATGTCGCATCCCCTGCGCGCACTGATGCCGCAGGTGTCCAACATCTCGATGCTGGGTGCGCCGATCATCGTGCAGATCATGGCGCTGCTCTACAGCCGCTCCGACCTGTCGGACGTGCTGCCGCCGGCCGCGAACATCACGGTCTCCAACGTGCCGGGGCCGCGGCAGACGCTCTATGCCGCCGGCGCGGAGCTGCTGCACATCTTCCCGGTGTCGATCTCGACGCACGGTCAGGCGCTCAACATCACCGTGCAGAGCTATCGCGATCAGCTCGATTTCGGCTTCATCGTCGGCGCCAACATCATTCCGCACGTGCAGGTGATGTGCGACATGCTGCCGGAGGAGTTTGCCGCATTGGAGGCGGCCTATATGCCGCCGGCGGCCGACATCAAGGGCGCCGCTGAGTAGGAATTTGGTGATGATTGAAATGCCGCCGCTTAAGTTCGCGCAGACGAACGGAATCCGTATGGGCTATTACGAGGCGGGCCCGGTCACGGACGCTCCGCCGATCGTTCTGTGTCACGGCTGGCCTGAGCTCGCCTTCTCCTGGCGCCACCAGATCAAGGCGCTCAGCGAAGCCGGCATCCGGGTGATCGCACCGGACCAGCGCGGCTATGGCGCGACCGACCGGCCCGAGCCGGTCGAAGCGTACGACATGGAGAACTTGACCTCCGATCTCGTCGGGCTGCTCGATCATCTCGGGATCGACAAGGCGATCTTCGTCGGCCACGACTGGGGTGGCTTTGTCGTCTGGCAGATGCCGCTGCGGCATCCCGCGCGCGTCGCCGGCGTCGTCGGGGTCAACACGCCGCATTGGGACCGCGCGCCGATGGATCCGGTCGCGCTGTTCCGCCAGCGCTTCGGCGACCAGATGTATATCGTCCAGTTCCAGGATCCCGCGCGCGAGCCCGACAGGATTTTTGGCAGCCGCGTCGAGCAGACGTTTGACGCCTTCATGCGCAAGCCGCTCGCCCGGCCGGAGGCGAAGCCGACTGAGCCGCCGGTTGCGGGCGTCGGCGCCTCGTCGAAGACGAACCTGGCGTTTCCACAGATGGTCGCGGCCTATGACGCGAAACACGATCCGCGCACGCCGATCCTGTCGGCCGACGAGAAGAAAATGTTCGTCGACACGTTTACGAAGACTGGTTTCACCGGCGGCATCAACTGGTACCGCAATTTCACCCGCAATTGGGAGCGGTCGAAGGGCCTGGACCACCGCATCCACGTGCCGGCGCTGATGATCATGGCGGAGAACGACGCGGTGCTGCCGCCGTCGGCGGCCGACGGCATGGAGAAGCTCATACCTGATCTGGAGAAGTATCTGGTGAAGGACAGCGGCCATTGGACGCAGCAGGAGAAGCCGGAAGAGGTCAGCGCCAAGCTGATCGAATGGCGTAGAAGGCGGTTTGGCTAATTCGTCATTGCGAGCGAAGCGAAGCAATCCAGGATCTTTCCGCGGTGCCGGTCTGGATTGCTTCGTCGCACAAGCGCAAAATTGCTTCGCAATTTTGTCGCGGGCTCCTCGCAATGACGAGGGTTACTGAGGGGGATACGTACGTCAATGTCATCCAAGAACCGACTGGACCCGATTCCGCAGCCGCCAACCAAGCCGGTGGTCGGCAACATGCTGTCGCTGGATTCGGCCGCACCGGTGCAGCACCTGACGCGGCTCGCCAAGGAGCTCGGTCCGATCTTTTGGCTCGACATGATGGGATCGCCGATTGTCGTCGTCTCCGGCCACGATCTCGTCGACGAGCTTTCCGACGAGAAGCGTTTCGACAAGGCCGTGCGCGGGGCGTTGCGGCGTGTGCGCGCGGTCGGCGGCGACGGTCTGTTCACGGCCGACACCAAGGAGCCGAACTGGAGCAAGGCGCACAACATTTTGCTCCAGCCCTTCGGCAACCGCGCCATGCAGTCCTACCACCCGAGCATGGTCGACATCGCCGAGCAGCTCGTCCGGAAGTGGGAAAGGCTCAATGCCGACGACGAGATCGACGTCGTCCACGACATGACCGCGCTGACGCTGGATACGATCGGCCTTTGCGGTTTCGACTACCGCTTCAACTCGTTCTACCGCCGCGACTACCATCCTTTCGTCGAGTCGCTGGTGCGCTCGCTCGAAACCATCATGATGACCCGCGGCCTGCCGTTCGAGCAGCTCTGGATGCAGAAGCGGCGCAAGACGATGGGTGAAGACGTCGACTTCATGAACAAGATGGTCGACGAGATCATCGCCGAGCGCCGCAAGAGCGCAGACGCCGTCGACGACAAGAAGGACATGCTCGCCGCGATGATGACCGGCGTCGACCGCTCGACCGGCTCGCAGCTCGACGACGTCAACATCCGCTACCAGATCAACACCTTCTTGATCGCGGGCCACGAGACCACCAGCGGCCTGTTGTCCTGCACGCTCTATGCGCTATTGAAGCATCCCGACATTCTGAAAAAGGCCTATGACGAGGTCGATCGCGTCTTCGGTCCCGACGTCAATGCAAAGCCGACTTATCAGCAGGTCACGCAGCTCAGCTACATCACGCAGATCCTGAAAGAGGCGCTGCGGCTGTGGCCGCCGGCGCCGGCCTACGGCATCTCGCCGCTGAAGGACGAGACCCTCGGTGGCGGCAAGTACAAGCTCAGGAAGGGCATCTTCACCACGATCCTGGTGACGGCGCTGCATCGCGACCCCAGCGTCTGGGGACCAAACCCGGACGCTTTTGACCCGGAGAATTTCAGCAAGGAAGCCGAGGCAAAGCGGCCGGTCAATGCGTGGAAGCCATTCGGCAACGGCCAGCGCGCCTGTATCGGCCGCGGCTTCGCGATGCACGAGGCCGCGCTCGCGCTTGGCATGATCCTCCAGCGCTTCAGGCTAGTCGACCATCAGCGCTATCAGATGCATCTGAAGGAAACGCTGACGATGAAGCCGGAGGGCTTCAAGATCAAGGTCCGGCCGCGGGCCGATCGCGAGCGCGGCGCCTATGGCGGGCCTGCGGCGGCAGCAACGATTGCCGGCACTACTGCGCCACGCGCCACGACGCGGCCCGGGCACAATACGCCGCTGCTCGTGCTCTACGGTTCCAATCTCGGCACGGCGGAAGAGCTCTCAACGCGAGTTGCAGATCTTGCTGAAGTCAACGGCTTTGCCACCAAGCTCGCGCCGCTCGACGACTATGCCGGAAAACTGCCGGAAGAGGGCGGCATCCTGATCTTCTGCGCCTCCTACAACGGCGCGCCGCCGGACAACGCCACGGAATTCGTCAAATGGCTGCATGGCGACGTGTCGAAGGATGCGCTGTCGAAGGTGCGCTATGCCGTGTTCGGCTGCGGTAATAGCGATTGGGCCGCGACCTATCAGTCCGTGCCGCGCTTCATCGACGAGCAGCTTGGCGCCCGTGGCGCGCGCAGTCTCTATGCGCGCGGCGAGGGGGACGCGCGGAGCGATCTCGACGGCCAGTTCGAAAAATGGTTCGCGGCCGCAGCACCTGCGGCCATGAAGGAATGGGGGCTTACGTCGGACTTCAACCGCAACGCCGACGACCAGCCGCTCTACAGGGTCGATCCGGTCGCGCCGGGCGCGGTGAACGCGATCGCGGCGCTCGGCGGCGCGGTCGCGATGAAAGTGCTGGTCAATGACGAGCTTCAGAACAAGGACGAGCCCAATCCATCCGAGCGCTCGACGCGGCACATCGAGGTGCAACTGCCGCAGGGCGTGAGCTACCGCGTCGGCGACCATCTCAGCGTGGTGCCGCGCAACGATCCGGCGCTGGTCGGCGCCGTCGCGCGCCGCTTCGGCTTCCTGCCGGCCGACCAGATCAGGTTGCAGGTCGCCGAGGGGCGCCGTGCGCAACTGCCTGTCGGCGACAGCGTTTCGGTCGGCCAGTTGCTGACAGATTTCGTCGAGCTCCAGCAAGTCGCGACGCGCAAGCAGATCCAGATCATGGCGGAGCATACGCGCTGCCCGGTAACCAAGCCGAAACTGTTGGCCTTCGTCGGTGACGATGCCGAGGCGAGCGAGCGCTACCGCGCCGAAATTCTGGCCAAGCGCAAATCGGTGTTCGATCTGCTCTCCGAACATCCGGCCTGCGAGCTGCCTTTCCACGCCTATCTGGAAATGCTGTCGCTGCTCGCGCCGCGCTATTACTCGATCTCGTCCTCGCCGTCGGTCGACCCGGCGCTGTGCAGCGTCACCGTCGGCGTGGTCGGCGGCCCGGCCGCATCCGGCCGTGGCCTCTACAAGGGCATCTGCTCCAACTATCTCAGCGACCGCCGTGGGGGTGATACGGTCTACGCGACCGTGCGTGAGACCAAGGCCGGCTTCCGCCTGCCGGACGATTCATCCGTGCCCATCATCATGATCGGGCCGGGCACCGGGCTCGCGCCGTTCCGCGGCTTCCTCCAGGAGCGCGCCGCGCGCAAGGCGAAGGGCGCGACGCTTGGTCCTGCGATGTTGTTCTTCGGCTGCCGCCATCCCGACCAGGACTATCTCTATGCGGATGAGTTGAAGGCGCTCGCCGCAAGCGGCATCACCGAGCTCTTCACCGCGTTCTCGCGCGCGGATGGACCCAAGACCTATGTGCAGCACCTTCTCGCCGCGCACAAGGACAAGGTCTGGCCCCTGATCGACCAGGGTGCGGTCGTCTATGTCTGCGGCGATGGCGGCAAGATGGAGCCCGACGTGAAGGCCGCGCTGGTCGCGATCCATCGCGAAAAGAGCGGCAGCGATGCGGCCGCGAGCGCGCGCTGGATCGAGGAGCTCGGCACGAAGAACCGCTATGTACTCGACGTCTGGGCGGGAGGGTGACCGCCGGCCCAATCGTGCTAAAGCTCTCGCATGATTCCCTGGGAAAAGATCGACACCGCAAAAATCCCCGGCTCCGACGAGGAGCTCCGCCTGATGCGGCGCGGCAAGGAGTTCTCCATCAAGCTCGGCACCAACGAGCTGATGAACAACCG
The DNA here is from genome assembly GCF_049993385.1 of Bradyrhizobium sp. McL0616. Classification (NCBI taxonomy): domain Bacteria; kingdom Pseudomonadati; phylum Pseudomonadota; class Alphaproteobacteria; order Hyphomicrobiales; family Nitrobacteraceae; genus Bradyrhizobium; species Bradyrhizobium sp. McL0616. The sequence continues at coordinate 6,335,398 of NZ_CP188255.1, read as the reverse complement.
CCTGTCGGGTTCGGAAGCCGCACTCGCGACGCTCGCGGCGAAGCAGATCGAGGCGGTCGCAAAACCCGTCGTTCTCATCGGCGGCCTCGGCATGGGTTTTACGTTGCGCGCCGCGCTTGCCGTGCTCGGGAGCAAGGCGAAGGTTGTGGTGTCCGAGCTCGTGCCGGCGGTCGTCGCCTGGGCGCGGGGCCCGATGGCGGAGGTCTTCGGCGACAGTCTCGATGATGTCAGGGTGAGCATCCGGGAAACCGACGTTGGCGAAATCATCCGGGCGAAGAGCTCGGCCTTTGACGCCATTCTCCTCGACGTCGACAATGGGCCGGAAGGACTGACCCGGAAAGGCAATGATGCGCTCTACAACGCGCGCGGGTTGAAGGCCGCGAAGACGGCGTTACGGCCGGGTGGTGTGCTCGCCGTCTGGTCGTCGGGACCCAACCCCGCATTCACCAAGCGCCTTGGAAGCGCCGGCTTTGACGTCAACGACGTCAACGTCCGCGCCACCGGCAGGGGCGGCGGCGCGCGCCATGTGATCTGGATCGCGAAGAAGAGCTAGGCCGCCTTCGCCGCCGCGCCATGCGCGTGCTTGTCGATCGCGTCGACGATGTCGGGCCAGAACCGTGCCGGCATGGCATGACCCATGCCCTCGATCATCAACAGCTTTGCGCCTGGAACCGAGGCCGCGGTGTCCTTACCGCCTTCAGGCCGCACCAGTGGATCGACGGTGCCATGGATCACCAGCGTCGGCGTCTTGACGCCGTGCAGCCGTTCCTTGCGGCTGCCTGAGGCCAGCACGGCGCGCAACTGCCGTCCGACACCCGCTGGATTGAGCCCGCGAGCAAAGACGCGTTCGGCGCGGCCGGGATCGAGCGCTTCTTCTTCCGGAAAGGAACCGGCGCGCAAGACCTTCCACGTTTCGCCGAAGCGGACGATGAACTCCTCCTTGCTGCGCGGCGGCGGTGCCATCAGCATGGCGGCGGCCTCCCGCGTCGGCGGCGGTACGCGCGGATTTCCTGTCGTCGACATGATCGAGGTCAGCGAGCGCACGCGCTGCGGAAACGATAGCGTCACCTCCTGCGCGATCATGCCGCCCATGGAGGCGCCGACCAGATGCGCGGACTTGATGCCGAGCGCATCCATCAGGCCGACCGTGTCCCTGGCCATGTCGATCAGCTTGTAGGTCGCGGCAACGGGGATCCTGAGAAAGCGCAGCTTCAACAGCTCGAGCGGTGTCAGCCGCTTGCCGCCGGCCAGATGGCTGGACTTGCCGATGTCGCGATTGTCGAAACGGATCACGCGAAAGCCGCGCGCGGCGAGTTGCTCGCAGAACCCATCGTCCCAGTGGATCATCTGCGCGCCGAGCCCCATGATCAGCAACAGCGGTTCCGCATTGTCGTTGCCGAAAATCTCGTAGCAAATGTCGATGCCGTTGGCGCGGACGATCTGGGGCGGCTGATGGGCGGAGGCGTTCACGGGTGCGTTCCCTCGACTTTTGATTGATGCTGTATCGCACGGTTTTCTCTTGCGAAGAAGCCGTGTGCGCTAGCCGGTTGACCGGCACCGCGCAACGGTGTGGTATGGCGGAAAAGAAGGGCACAAGCCCTCCACATTGGGAGGACGCTGATGACCGACAAGATCAACGACCCGGTCGCCTTGTGGCAGAAGATGGTTGGCGACATGGAGAAGGGTTTCAACTCCTTCGCCAACAAAGCCATGGAGACGCCCGAATTCTCGCAGGCGATGAACCGCGCCGGCGGCGTTGCTGCAGGTGCTCAGAAGCAGTTCGGTGATCTCATGGAGAAGTACCTGCTCTCCATGAATCTGCCGAGCCGCGAGCAGATGACTGGCATCGCCGAGCGGCTGCAAGCCATGGAAGGCCAGATTGGCGAGATCAAGTCGATGCTGAGCCAGATGTCGGCCAATTCGGGCGACGCGCAGATCGGTGTCGCGCCGCGGCCGCCACGCACAAAACGTCCGCCCTCCGAAGGCGGAGAGCAAAAGTGAACGCGGCGACGGGACTTGATTTCGCAGCAATCCCGGAGCGCATCCAGTCCGAGGTGCGGCGCGCCATTCAGCGCAGCATCAAGGGCGTCGAATATTTCTCGAGCTCCGGTCCCACGCTTGGATCGACGCCGAAGGACGTGCTGCATTCGCGCGGCACGATGAGCCTCTACCACTACCGGCCGATGTCGGACGAGATCTACCGCGTGCCGGTCCTGGTCGTGATGGCGACCACCAACCGCGGCTACATCCTCGATCTCGTGCCGGGCCAAAGCTTCATAGAGTTCCTGCTCAAGCGCGGCTACGACGTCTATATGCTCGACTGGAGCGCACCACGTCCCGAGGAAAAAAGCCTGCGGATGGAGGACTACGTTCTCGACTTCATCCCGGATTGCGTCCGTCGCGTGCAAGCTGATTCCGGCGAACAGGACATTTCCGTCATCGGCTATTGCTTCGGCGGCGTGCTGTCGCTGCTCTACGGCTCGATCTTCCCGGACGGGCCGATGAAGAATTTGATCTGCTTCACCACGCCGGTCGATTTCCGCGAGATGAAGCTGTTCTCCAATTTCTCCGACCGCCGCTATTTCGACGTCGATCGTCTCGTCGACAGCGTCGGCAACGTGCCGCCGGAGATGATCCTGTCGTCGTTCGAGATGTTGCGCCCGGCCTCGCGCGCGGTGAGCCAGATCCAGCTCTGGGAAAACATCTGGAACGACGAGTTCGTGAAGTCGTACCGGATGTTCGATCGCTGGGCCACCGACACGCTGCCGCTGGCCGGCGAGTACTTTCGCACCATCACCAAGGACTTGATGTGGGACAACAAGCTCTACAACGACACCATGTCGGTCGGCGGGCGGCCTGCGAAGCTCGAAAACATCAAGGTGCCATTCCTGCACGCGGTTGCCGAGCACGATCACATCGTGCCGTATGAGGCCGCGAAACATCTGATCGCGAAGATCGGATCCGCGGACAAGGAAGAGGTGATGCTCAAGGGCGGTCACGTCTCGCTGGTCGCGGGCGCCAACGCGGTGAAGCGGCTGTGGCCGAAACTGGATTCCTGGCTGGGGACAAGATCGACATGAGTGAACAGCGTGCCTATCCGCGTCGGGTCAAGACCGAGGCCGGCGACATCGAGATCCGCTTGATGTCGCCTGCGGACGAAGCTGCGGTGCTGGTCTTCGGCATGGGCTTGCCGACCCACGACCTGTTGTTCCTGCCGCGCAACATCAGCGAGCCAAAAGTGCTGTCCGCCTGGGTCAAGGAGATCGAGCGCGGCGCGATCACGAGCCTGCTCGCGGTGAGGGACGGCAAGGTCGTCGGCTGCGGCACGCTGGTACGCGACCCGCATTCCTGGTCGCCACATGTCGGCGAGATCCGCATGGTGGTCTCGCCTGAGGTCCGCGGGAAGGGGGTGGGAAAGGCGTTGTCGCAGGAGACCTTTGCGCTCACGCTCGGGGCGGGGCTGGAAAAGCTCTCCGTCCAGATGACAGTCGACCAGCAGGCGGCAATCGCGCTGTTCGAAAGCCTCGGCTTCAAGGCCGAGGCACTGCTGCGGGACCATGTCAGGGATGTCGGCGGCAAGACCCACGACATCGTGGTGCTCGGCCACAACATCGCGCAGGTCCAGGCCCAGATGGAGGCCTATGGGCTGCCGGGCGCGGTCCAGCATTAGGGTTGTCGCGGGAACCCGAATGGCGAGGGAGGCATCAATTGCCCTTTAATAAGGCTAATCACGTATTCGTGATATCGCGATGCAGCATGAATATTGCACCGCACAATTAACTGTGCCATATAAGCCGGGCCCCGGGCCACAACCGGACGGGGTGAGCCCATAGCTCAACCCAATGAGGATGGAGAGACCCCAATGACCACCGAAACCAACACCGCTTTCGAAGGCTTCAAGGACGCGTTCAAGAACATCCAGAATCTGGAAGTTCCCGAGGCCGCCCGCGAGTTCGTCAAGAAGTCCGCCAACACTGCCAAGGACCGCGCTGCCGAGGCTTTCGCCGGCTCCGAGCGGGTGACCGCCGCCGTCGAGAACGCCGTGTCCGAATCCGTCGCTGAGGCCGGCAAGATCAGCCGCAACATTCAGCAGGCGATCTATGAGGACGCCGAGGCGTTCCTCTCGGGCATCGACAAGCTCGCGTCGGCCAAGTCGTTCAGCGAAGCCGTCGAGATCCAGTCGGGCCTGCTCCGCGCCCGCGGCGAAGCGTTCGTCTCGCGCGCCAAGGCGACCACCGACTATCTCGGCAAGCTCGCCGCGAACGGTGCGAAGTCCGCTCAGGACAATTTTGCCAAGGTCTACACCAAGACCGCCTGATTGGCGCCTGAGTTGAAAAACTGAATTTTAAGGCCCGCTTCGGCGGGCCTTGTTTTTTGTGCTGCCGTCCTTGCTTCGCTTCGCTCGCAATGACGGGTACTGTGATGCAGTGATGACTCCATCAGGCACCTTCTCCTTCGACACTCCCGGCGATGCCGAACGCGCGGCTGAATTGCGCCGCGTGAAAGCGCTGGCGACGCTGGTGCTGGCGGCGACGCTCGCGCTGTTCGTTGTCGCGAAGTGGCTCTTGCCCGTGCATCCCGCGTTCGGCTTCATCGCAGCCTTCGCGGAAGCCGCGACCATCGGCGGGCTCGCGGATTGGTACGCGGTCGTCGCGCTGTTCAAGCGGCCGCTCGGCCTGCCGATCCCGCACACCGCGATCATCCAGAGCAACCAGGCCCGCATTGCCGACAAGCTCGGCGAATTCATCCAGGTGCATTTCCTCGAGGCAGGTCCGGTCGAGGCCAAGCTGAATGAGATCGACTTCGGTTCGTTTGTCGCCGACTGGCTGCGCGACCGCAAGCGAAGCGATGATCTGGCACGCTTTGCGCTGCGTCTGCTGCCGGAGGCGGTCTCCGCGACCGAGACCTCCGGCCTGATGACGTTCATCATCCGTCGCATGTCCTCGCAGCTCCAGGCGATCGACCTTGCGCCGCTCGCCGCAGGCACACTGCGCGGCTTTGTTGCGGAGGGGCGACACCAGATCCTGTTCGACGATCTCCTGCGCGTGATGCACGAGACACTGAATCAGAAGGAGACGATGGCGATCATCCGCGAGAAAGTGCGCGCGGAGCTGCCGACCCTGCTGCGGCTCTACCGCGCCGACAAATTCCTGGTGAACAAGATCGTGGCGTCCGCCACCGCCTTCTTCAACGAGGTACGCAGCGATCCCAAACATCCGTTCCGCGGCGAGTTCGACCGCATGGTGCTGACCTTCGTCGACCGGCTCGGCACCGACCGAGCCTATATCGATCGCATCGACGGATTGAAGCGCGACCTGCTGGCGCGCCCCGAGCTTGCCGATCTCGCCCGCACCGTCTGGGCCAACACGCGCTCCTTCATCGAGCGTAGTGCAAGCGGCGAGACGCAGGTGTTGCAGCATCATCTCGCCGGCATGTGCGTCGCCGCAGGTGAAGCGCTTGCCGGCGACGCCGAGCTGCGCGGCGAGATCAACAAGGGGCTGGTGACGGTACTGCGCAGTTTCGTCGCCGACCAGAAGAGCGGCGTCTCGACCTTCATCTCCGACCAGGTGAAATCGTGGAATATGGCGCAGCTGATTTCGCTGATCGAAATCAATATCGGCCGCGACCTGCAATACATCCGCTTCAACGGCTCGCTGATCGGCGGGCTCGCGGGCCTTGTGCTTTACTCCGTAGAACTCCTGCTCCGATTGTTGTGACTTTTGCGTCACGCCCGTTAGCATTAACGCGCCGGCCTATTGTAGCCCCGCGTCTCTCCGGCTTGAATGTCTGGAACCGGCCGCCTAGCTGATTCATGTTGCGCTGCGGAACGTTCAAGAAGCCGGCGTATTGGAATTCATGCCCATTTGCCGGCATTGCGCCCGGCACCTTCCCAAGGGATACATTGATGACCGCTACTGCCCAGACGCTGCGTCCGCCGTCCCGTACTCTGATGTTTCTGGAAGGGCGCGCGATCCACGAGTTCGGCGCCTTCCTCGGCGCGCTGCCGCTGTTGAGCCTCGCGCCGCGCGGCGACGGGCATCCGGTGCTGGTGCTGCCGGGCCTTGTGGCCTCCGACGCGTCCACGCGGGCGCTGCGCACGTTTCTGACCAGCAAGGGCTATGCTGTGAGCGGCTGGCGCCAGGGCCGCAATTATGGCCTGCGCTCGGGTGTGCAGCATGCGATGGTCGATCTGGTCCAGGAGCTCAACGACACCCATGGCCGCAAGATCAGCCTGGTCGGCTGGAGCCTCGGTGGCCTCTACGCACGCCAGCTCGCCAAGATGATGCCGGAGCGCGTGCGTCAGGTGATCACGCTCGGCAGCCCCTTTGCCGGTGATCCGCACTCGACCAATGCCTGGCGCGTCTATGAATGGGCGAGCGGACGGAAGTCCGACGAGGTCGATCCGCAGTTCGGCGGCGAACTCGCCGTGCCGCCGCCGATGCCGACCACCGCCATCTTCAGCCGCACCGACGGCGTCTGTGCCTGGCAGGGTTGCATGGAGAAGTCAGGGATGCAGACCGAGAGCATTGAGGTCGACAGCAGCCATTGCGGCATGGGCCACCACCCCGCCGCGGTCTATGCAGTCGCCGACCGCCTCGCGCAGAAGGAAGGCGCGTGGCAGCCTTTCGATCGTAGCGGCTGGCGCAGCCTGGTCTATCCCGACCCGCATCGGTAGTGCGGGTCCTTAACCGGGTACAGGATAGTCGCTTTGGGTGCTTGGGGAACCGGCGTTTTTGATAACGATACGGCGTGCGATTTCGCATTCACGGTTAGGGAGGGCCGTGGCATCGACATCCTCATCGAGGCAATCGATCGTGTGGCATTGATCGGAAATGGCTACGTTGAAACTCGGGACGCTGAGCAATGCCTTGCCGCCGCCGATATCATTGCGAGGTTGAGGGGGAGCCCCGGGGAGCAGACCGCGTATACGGCCGAGATAGACTCGTGGATTGCGAACTCGAAGGTTACAATTTCGGACGAGCTGGTAGAGACGGCCAAACGGTCGGTTGCCCGGATTCTCGTCGAACCTTCCGAGCTCCTCGAACTCTGGGGCGTGTCTCGAGATTTCGACGACTGGAAACGTCGTGTGGAAGAAGTGATTCGACGCCTCTAGACTGGCTGCCAAGCTGCCAAGGAAGCGAGATCCTGTTGATTGGATTGTTCGTCCAGCGCAAATCGCGCTATGCGTGAGGCATGGCGCATCCGCTCTCCCGCATCATCGACCAGCTCAAGCGTGAGCCGTCGCGCACCGGCTCCATCGTCATCACCGTGTTCGGCGACGCCATCGTGCCGCGCGGCGGATCGGTGTGGCTCGGTACCTTGCTCGCCTTCTTCGAGAGCCTCGACATCGAGAGCGGCGTCGTGCGCACCGCGATGTCGCGGCTTGCCGCGGACGGCTGGCTCTCGCGCGAAAAAGTCGGGCGCAACAGCTTCTATCGGCTGGCCGAGAAGGGGCGGCAGACATTCGAGGCCGCGACGCGCCACATCTACGATCCGCCGCCCTCGGATTGGACCGGCCGCTTCGAGCTGCTGCTGATCGGCAATGGCGAGGATCGCGACGCCTCGCGCGAGGCGCTGCGCAATGCCGGCTTCGGCAGCCCCTTGCCGGGCGTGTGGGTCGCGCCCTCGGGCGTGCCGGTGCCGGAGGAAGCGGCCGGCGCGATCCGCCTCGAGGTGTCGGCGGAGGATGACAGCGGGCGCCGCCTGCTCAGCGGGAGCTGGCCGCTGGACCGCACCGCGGATGCCTACCTCAAATTCATGAAGACCTTCGAGCCGCTGCGCGCCGCGATCGCGCGCGGCACGTCGCTCTCCGAGGCCGACGCCTTCACCGCGCGCATTCTCCTGATCCACTACTATCGCCGGGTTGTGCTGCGCGATCCGCTGCTGCCCGAGAGCCTGCTGCCGGCGGATTGGCCGGGCAGGGCCGCCCGCGCCCTCTGCGGCGAGATCTATCGCGCGTTGCTTGCGCAGTCCGAACAATGGCTTGATAGTCACGGAACCAATGAAAAGGGTGCGCTGCCGCCGGCGCGAAAGCTCCTGGAACGGCGGTTCGGCACCTGATCTTTTATGTTACAGAAATATCTTGCATGAACTATTTTCTGTTATATATTGCCTTCCAATAAAACGGGGAGGACGCGCATGTATACCCAGGCGCTCAATACGGCCGAGGCCGACGACCGCAATGTCGAGGATGCGACGCGGGCGGCAAAGTTCCAGGCGCGCATCGATGTCGAGGAGCGCATCGAGCCGAACGACTGGATGCCGGCGGCCTATCGCAAGACGCTCACCCGTCAGATCTCCCAGCACGCCCATTCCGAAATCGTCGGCATGCTGCCCGAAGGCAACTGGATCACCCGCGCGCCGAGCTTGCGCCGCAAGGCCGCGCTGCTGGCGAAGGTGCAGGATGAGTGCGGCCACGGCCTCTATCTCTATGCCGCGGCCGAGACGCTCGGCACGTCGCGCGAGGAGCTGGTCGATGCCATGCTCGCCGGCAAGGCCAAATACTCCTCCATCTTCAACTATCCGACGCTGACCTGGGCCGATATCGGCACCATCGGCTGGCTGGTTGATGGCGCTGCGATCATGAACCAGATCCCGCTGTGCCGCTGCTCCTATGGCCCTTATGCACGCGCGATGATCCGCGTCTGCAAGGAGGAGTCGTTCCACCAGCGCCAGGGCTACGAGATCATGCTGACGCTGTGCCGCGGCTCTGACGAGCAGAAGGCGATGGCGCAGGAAGCGCTAAACCGGTGGTGGTGGCCGGTGCTGATGATGTTCGGACCGCCCGATGCCACGAGCCAGCACAGCGACATCTCCACCAAGTGGAAGATCAAGCGCTTCTCCAATGACGAACTTCGCCAGAAGTTCGTCGATGCGACGGTGCCGCAGGCGCAATATCTCGGATTGACCATCCCCGATCCCGGCATGAACCAGGATGCCGACGGGCACTGGCGCTACAGCGAGATCGACTGGACCGAGTTTAAGCAGGTGCTTGCCGGCAACGGCCCGTGCAATCGCGACCGTATCGCTGCGCGTCGCAAGGCGCACGACGAGGGTGCCTGGGTGCGCGAGGCGGCTGCCGCTTATGCGGAGAAGCGCGCGCATCGTCAGACCGCGCAAGCCGCCGAATAGGGAGATCATGATGGCCACGCCGAACACGCCGCTGTGGGAAGTCTTCATTCGCAGCCGCAACGGGCTCGCGCACAAACATGTCGGCTCGCTGCATGCGAGCGATGCCACCATGGCGTTGCAGGCCGCCCGCGACATCTACACCCGCCGCGGCGAGGGCCTTTCGATCTGGGTCGTGCCGTCGACTGCGATTACCGCGAGCGATCCCGCCGAGAAAGGCATGATGTTCGAGCCGGCGGAGTCGAAGATCTACCGGCATCCGACGTTCTATGAGGTGCCGGACGAAGTGGGGCACATGTGATGGCGATCGCCAACATCCAGGTCTCGGAAACGCCCTTGGTGCTCTATGCGCTGCGCCGCGCCGACGACGCCCTGATCCTCGGTCACCGGCTGTCGGAATGGTGCGGGCATGCGCCGATGCTGGAAGAGGACATGGCGCTCTCCAACATCGCGCTCGACCTCATTGGTCAGGCGCGCGAGCTCTATACCTACGCGGCCAAGGTCGAAGGCAAAAGCAACGACGAAGACAAGCTGGCTTACCTGCGCGATGTGCGGCAGTACCGCAATCTGCTCCTGGTCGAGCAACCGAACGGCGACTTTGCCCAGACCCTGGTGCGGCAGTTCTTCTATTCCGCCTTCGCCGATCTCTATTGGCGCACGATGATGAATTCGCGCGACACGACGCTCGCGGCCATTGCCGCCAGGTCCGAGAAGGAGAGCGCCTACCATTTGCGCCATGCCTCGGAATGGATCATCCGGCTCGGCGATGGGACAGAAGAGAGCCACGCTCGCGTGCAAGCCGCGATCGATCATCTCTGGGCCTTCACTGGTGAGATGTTTGCCATCGATGACGGCGAGCGGGCTCTGATGCTTGCCGATATTGCCATCGATCCGGGGACCTTGCGCGGTCGCTGGCTGAAGACGCTCTCCGATGTCCTCAGCAAAGCCACGCTTGAGCTACCACAGAACGACTGGATGCAGCAGGGCGGCCGCATGGGCCGGCACAGCGAGCATCTCGGTCATCTCCTGTCGGAGCTGCAGTCGATACAGCGGAGCTTCCCGGGGCTGACATGGTGATCGTCCTCGATCGCGACACCGAGTTGCGCCGGCGCGCCTGGGACGCTGCGGCCAGCGTGGTCGACCCCGAAATTCCGGTGCTGACCATTGCTGATCTCGGCGTGCTGCGTGATGTCGTGCTCGACGGCGATCGGGTCGAAGTTGCGATCACCCCGACCTATTCGGGCTGCCCGGCCATGAACATGATCGCACTTGAAATCGAACTTGCGCTGGAACGCGCCGGCTTTCGCCAGCCGAAAGTCCGCACCGTGCTGTCGCCGGCCTGGACCACTGACTGGATGAGCGAGGAGGGCCGCCGCAAGCTGCGGGCCTATGGCATCGCACCGCCACAAGCCTCAAGCTCGCGCCGCGCACTGTTCGGCGCGCAGGCTGTGACATGCCCGCAATGCGGCTCCGACAACACCGAGCTTTTGTCCGAATTCGGCTCGACCTCCTGCAAGGCGCTGTGGCGCTGCAAGGCCTGCCGCGAACCTTTTGATTATTTCAAGTGTCATTGATCATGTCCGCAGCCGCACCGCGTTTCCATCGCCTGGCCGTCAGCGATCTTCGCCGCGAAGCGTCCGACGCCGTTTCGATGACCTTCGCCATCCCGCGCGAACTCGCCGATGACTATGCTTTCAACCCCGGTCAGTATCTCACGCTCCGCACCACGCTCGACGGTGAGGAGGTGCGGCGCTCCTATTCCATCTGCTCCGGCCCCGACGACGGCGAAATTCGTATCGCCGTGAAGAAGATCGACGGAGGCGCGTTCTCCAGCTGGGCGGCGGACGAGCTGAAATGCGGCGATGAGCTCGAGGTGATGACCCCGACGGGGCGCTTCGGCGTGGTCCCGTCGGCCGATGCGGGGCGTATCCATGTTGGCTTTGCTGCCGGCTCAGGCATCACGCCGATCCTGTCGATCGTGAAGGGCGTGTTGGCGCGCGAGCCCAATAGCTCTTTCTTCCTGTTTTATGGCAATCGCGCCACCGACAACATCATGTTCCTCGAGGCGCTGGAGGAGCTGAAGGACCGCTTCATCGATCGCCTCTCGATCTTCCACGTCATCTCGGGCGAGGAGCAGGACATCCCGATCCTGCATGGCCGGCTCGACGGTGAGAAGGTGAGGGTTCTGCTGCGCTCGCTGGTGCCGGCTGACAGTGTCGATCACGTCTTCGTCTGCGGGCCCCTTGGCATGAGCGAGGAAATCGAGGCGACCTGCCGAGATCTCGGGATCGCTGACGAGCGCATCCATGTCGAACGCTTCGTCTCCGAATTCGGCGGCAAGCCGCGACCGAAGAAGATCGTTGCTCCCGACGCGCCACCAAAAGCGATTGCCTCCCTGATCATCGACGGCAAGCGCCGCGACGTGCCGGTCGCCGAGGACGAGGCGATCCTCGATGCCGCGCTGCGCGCCGGCGTCGATCTGCCGTTCGCTTGCAAGGGCGGCATGTGCTCGACCTGCCGCGCCAAGCTGGTCGAGGGCGTGGCGCCAATGGACATCAACTACTCGCTGGAGCCTTGGGAATTAAAGGCCGGCTTCGTTCTAACCTGCCAGGCCAAGCCGTCGTCGGAGCGGGTCGTGGTCGACTACGACCACGTTTGACAGTTTTGGCCAACCAGCAGAACATCATGGGTCAAAATTCAACCCGGAGGAGCGCGTGAACGTCAAAGCCGCCTTGTCGCCTGAGGATGTCGCCCGCGCCTGCGCCGATGCGATGTGGGCGGAAGACGATGCTTCCAAGGGCCTCGGCATGGAGATTGTCGAAATTGGCCCGGGCTTCGCGACACTGGCAATGACGGTGCGGCCGGACATGGTCAATGGCCAGCGCATCGCCCATGGCGGCTTCATCTTCACGCTTGCCGATTCCGCCTTCGCGTTCGCCTGCAACTCGCACAACGATCGTGTCGTGGCAGCGCAAGGCCAGATCACCTTCATCAAGCCGGGCAAGCTCGGCGATCGTCTCGTTGCGAAGGCAAGAGAGGTCATCCGTGGCGGCCGGTCCGGCATCTACGACGTGCGCGTGACCGCCGGCGACATCGTCATCGCCGAATTCCGGGGGCATTCGCGTGTCATTCCCGGAACGTGGCTGCCGACGCAGAATCAATAAAGAAAAGAACGAACCAATGTGGGGAAACGAGGATGGCTTCAACGAAGCTGAAGGAAGGCGGCCAGATCTATAAGGCCGAGCTGGATGCGCATGAGCGCGCATCGCGCGATGAGATCAAGGCGTTGCAGACGCAGCGGCTCGCCTGGTCGCTGAAGCATGCCTACGACAACGTCGCGCATTATCGCAAGGCCTTCGACAAGGCCGGGGTGCACCCGTCCGAATTTCGCGAGCTCTCCGATCTCGCGAAATTTCCGTTTACGGTGAAGACAGACCTCCGCGACAATTATCCCTTCAACATGTTCGCCGTGCCGCGCGAAAAGCTGGTGCGCGTACATGCGTCCTCCGGAACGACCGGCAAGCCGATCGTCGTGGGTTATACTCAGCGTGACATCGACACCTGGTCGGACGTGATGGCGCGCTCGATCCGCGCCGCCGGCGGCCGCACCGGCATGATCATTCACAATGCCTATGGTTATGGCCTCTTCACGGGTGGTCTCGGCGTGCACTACGGCGCTGAAAAGCTTGGCTGCACGGTGGTGCCGATCTCCGGCGGTATGACGGAGCGGCAAGTACAGCTTATCAACGATTTCAGGCCCGACATCATCACGGTGACGCCGAGCTACATGCTGGCGATTCTGGACGAATTCAAGCGCCAGAAGCTAGACCCGCGCCAATGCTCACTCAAGGTCGGCATCTTCGGTGCCGAGCCCTGGACCAACGCCATGCGCGGCGAGATCGAGGACGCCTTCGACATGGACGCGACCGACATCTATGGGCTTTCCGAGGTGATCGGGCCCGGCGTCGCGCAGGAATGCATCGAGACCAAGGACGGCCTGCACATCTGGGAGGATCACTTTTATCCCGAAGTGATTGATCCCGAGACCGGCGCAGTGCTGCCCGACGGCGAGAAGGGCGAACTGGTCTTCACCTCGCTCACCAAGGAAGCCTTCCCGGTGATCCGCTATCGCACCCGCGATTTGACGCGGCTGTTGCCGGGCACGGCGCGCCCCGGGATGCGACGAATGGAGAAGGTCACCGGACGCTCGGACGACATGATCATCCTGCGCGGTGTCAACCTGTTTCCGACCCAGATCGAGGAGGTGCTGCTCGCAACTGACTGGTGCGGCGGCCACTTCATCCTGGAACTGACCCGCGAGGGCCGCATGGACGAGTTGACCATCATCGCCGAGGCGCGCCCCGAGAGCTGGGACGGCCGTGGCCTCGTCGACCACGCCGATCGGATATCGACCCACATCAAGAACACGATCGGCATCAGCTCCAATGTGCGGGTGGTCGCGCCCGCCACGCTGGAACGCTCGCTCGGCAAGGCCAGGCGGCTCTACGACAAGCGGCCGAAGGATTGACTTGACCACCCGTAGGGGTGACAACGCCACGAGAAATCGTGGGTCTTTTTCATGTCATTAGTCGATCCCAAAGCCGTCCAGGCGCGTTGCGTTCGCCTCAATGCCAAGGCCGAAAACGCGGCTGCGATTGCGCCAGTTGTCGAGCGCCATGCGCTCACGCGCGGTCGGACTGATCTCGTGATCGAGGTGAAGGCGGCCGCCGTCAATCCGTCCGACGTCAAGGCCGCGACCGGGCTGATGCCCTATGCCGTCTTCCCGCGCACGCCGGGTCGCGACTATGCCGGCGTGGTGATTGACGGGCCGGCCGGCACGGTCGGCCGTGAAGTGTTCGGCTCTTCCGGTGACCTCGGCATTCGTCGCGACGGGACGCACGCAACCCATCTCGTGGTGGAAGCCGATGCAGTGGTGGAGAAGCCGAAGGCCGTGTCCTGGGAGGAGGCCGCCGGAATCGGCGTGCCCTTCGTCACCGCTATGGAAGGTTTTCGCCGCGCCGGCCTGCCGAAGAGCGGCGAGACCGTTCTGGTGTTCGGCGTCAACGGCAAGGTCGGTCAGGCCGCGGTGCAGATCGCGACCTGGCAGGGCGCGCGCGTCATCGGCGTGGTGCGCAAGGCCGAGTTCTATGAAGGCCACAGCAACGCGCCCGTCGAGGTGATCGATGCGTCCGTTACCGACGTCGCAGCGCGCGTGCGCGAAGTGACCGGCGGCAAAGGTGCTGACATCGTTTTCAATACCGTCGGCGATCCCTATTTCCAGGCCGCGCACAAGTCGCTCGGCTTGCGCGGCCGTCAGATCCTGATCGCCGCGATCGACCGCATCGTGCAGTTCAACATTCTCGAATTCTACCGGGGGCAGCACACCTATGTCGGCATCGACACGCTCGGCCTGTCGTCGGCCGCGACGGGCGCGGTGCTGCGCGACCTAGGCCCCGGCTTTACAAGTGGTCACCTGAAGCCGTTCCCGATCAAGGCGAATGCCGTCTATCCGCTGGAGCGCGCCAAGGAAGCGTATGACGCGGTGGCCGGCTCCTCGCGGGATCGCGTGATCCTGAAGCCGTAGTCATGGAGTCGTCCGCCCAACTCGTCATCCTTGCCGGCCTTGCCATCGGGCTCGTTTACGGCGCAGTCGGACTGCTCAGCGGCTTCTGTCTGATGAGCAGCATGCGCGGCTTCGTGGCGGAGGGCGACGGCCGTCTGGTGCGGACGTATGCGCTCGCAATCGCCGCTGCGATTGCCGCGAGCCAGTTCCTCGCCGGCAATGGCGTGGTCGATCTCGGCAGATCGATCTATCTGCAGCAGTCATTTTCGGCTCCGGTGCTGTTCCTCGGTGGTCTGCTGTTCGGCTACGGCATGGTGCTGTCGAACGGCTGCGGCTCGCGCGCGCTGGTGCTGCTCGGTCGCGGCAATCTCCGTTCGTTCGTCGTCGTGATCGTGCTCGCGATCGCCGCGCAGATGACGCTCAAGGGCCTGATTGCACCGGCCCGCGTCGCACTGGTTCAGGCCACGCAAGCCACGGTCTCCGCCAACTCGTTCCCGTCGCTGCTGGCGACGTTCGGCCTCGGCGAGGGCATTTCGCGGGTGCTGGCTTCCGCCGCGATCGCCGTTGCGCTGATCCTGTTTGCTTTCGCGCACCCGGCGTTCCGGCGTTCGCCGGGCCAGATCGTGGCGGGTATCGTCGTCGGGCTCCTCGTTGCCGGCGGCTGGTTCGTCACCGGCTATCTCGGCGCCGATGATTTCAATCCGGTTCCCGTGACGTCGCTGACCTTCATCGCGCCGATCGCCGATGCACTGCAATACGCCATGCTCTCGACCGGCCTGACGCTGAACTTCGGCATCGCCACGGTTGGCGGCGTCTTCGCAGGTAGCCTGGTTACGGCGCTCGCGACGGGCCGCTTTCATCTCGAAGGCTATTCCTCGCCGCGCCACATGCTGCGCTCGGCCAGCGGTGCCGCGCTGATGGGGATCGGCGGCGTGATGGCGTTCGGCTGCTCGATCGGGCAGGGGCTCACGGGCGTGTCGACGCTCGCGCTGGGCTCGTTCATTGCGGTTGCCGGCATTCTGCTCGGCACGACGGTGGGCCTGCGCGGAAGCCTGCGCGTTCAGCCGCTTGCGGTGGCCTGACGGCGCAGCAGCCGATCGCCCAGCGTCGCAAGACCAATGCCGGTGACGATCAGCGCGGCGGCGATGGCGAGGCTCATGTCGATGGGCTCACCTAGCAGGATCGCCGCGCTGGCGATGCCGACGAGCGGCGTCCCGGTGGTGCCGAGCGAGGTTGTCAGGGCCGAGATGCTCTTGTTGACCATCGACATCGCCCAATAGGCCAGCGCCGTTCCGATTAGCCCCGAATACAGGAACAGCAGCACGAGTTTCCATGACCACTCCGCGTGCGGCAGGCCATCTACGACCATCGCCAATCCAGTCAGCACGATCGTTGCTACGAGCACCTGCCAGATCAGAAGCTGAAGGGGCGACGCGATCCAACGATGCGCGCGGATATAAATGATACTCGCGGCCCAGGAGATCGCGGCCAGGATGACCATGCCGGCGCCGAGCACGACGCTGGTGTTGGTCCAGTCGATCGATGCGGGATTCAGGATCACGGCAAGGCCGATCAGCCCGAGCAGGGCGCCGGCGAGTTTTGGCGCGGTCAGCGTATCCTTCCCGAGCAGGGGCGCGGCGATCGCGATCCAGAGCGGTGTGGTGTAGCCGAGCACGATTGCCTTGCTCGCGGGCAGAAAGCGCACACCGGCCGCAACCAGGACCGAGAACACCGTCATGTGCAGTAGCGCCACGCTCAGGACCACAGGAATGTCGCGCCGCTCCGGGATCACCAGATTGTTGCTCGGTCCGAGGATCACGAACAATCCAGCCAGCGCGATCCAGCTCCGGATCGCCGATGTCCACAGTGGCGGAAGGAACTGGACAAGCTGCTTCGTCACCGACCAGTTCACGCCCCAGGCCAGCACGACGATGAGGAACAGGCCGACGGCGGTGCGGGGAGACAGGGAAGAGTTCATTGCAAGGTCCTTGAAGCATTCCGATCCCGTGGATAGCATCCGGACTGGCACCTGAAAAAGTGCCAGATTAGAAAGGAATGAGGTGCCAGTTTCCGAGGCGGTGCTTTCCGCACAAATCGAGCTGAAGCGATCGAGCGGAGAGGGGCTCGTGGCTCAGTTGACGAGCCAGCTCAGGGCCCTGATCGCGAGCGGCCGCCTGGGCAAGGGCCGCGCCCTGCCATCGAGCCGCCAGCTTGCGAGCGATCTCGGCGTCTCCCGCAACACCGTTACCTATGCCTTCGAGCAGCTCGCGGCGGAAGGCTATCTCGCGATGTCGCATGGGCGACGTCCGGTGGTGATGGTCGACGGCGGCAAAGGCATCGAGGAGATCGGTGTGGCCGCGTCGCGTCTTCGGTCCGGCAAGCCGCGGCTCTCTCCCTGGGCGTCAAAGCTCAAGCAGAGCGACTGGCCGATGTCATATCAGGCGCCGCTAAAGCCGTTGCGTCCGGGGCATGGTGATTTCAGGGAGTTTCCGAACGAAATCTGGGCGCGGTGCCTGCGCCGCAGTGCCATGCATGCGGCCAGGCGTGAGCTCGGTCCGGTCAACCGCACGCGCCTCTGCGAGGCGCTGGCGCACTATCTCGCAACCAGCAGAGGGGTGCGCGCCACGGCGGATCAGATCCTGATCCTGCCCAGCGCACAGGCCGCGCTGACCTTGATCGCGGCGTCGCTCATTACGCCCGGCGACGAGGTCTGGGTCGAGGACCCCGGCTATCCCGGCGCCGCGGCTGCGTTCCGTGCCTCCGGTGCGCGCGTGACCGGCGTGAAGCTGGACGAGCAGGGTATGCAGCGGGTGCCCGGAATGGCCGCACCAAAACTCGTCTTCATGACGCCATCGCATCAGCATCCGACCGGGCGGCTGATGTCGCTGGCGCGACGCACCCAATTTCTTGCGCTCAGCAGGCCCGGCAAGACCTGGATCGTGGAGGACGATTACGACGGCGAATTCCACTACGACAGCCGGCCGGTGCCGGCCTTGCAGGGATTGGACGCTCATGGCCGTGTGTTCTATGTCGGGACGTTCTCGAAGGCGATGACCTCGGATATCCGGCTCGGCTATCTCGTCGTGCCTCTGGCGTTGATCGGCACCCTGGAGATCGCGCAGCGGCACATCGGGCTGATTGCGTCGAGCCATGTCCAGGAAGCGCTGGCCGAGTTCATTGCCGATGGGTATTTCCTGGCGCATCTGCGCCGGGTGCGCCGGCTCTATCACGCGCGTCGCGATCATCTCGTCGAGGGACTGGAGCGCCATCTCGGCGAGGTGCTCACGGCCGAAGTGCCCTCGGGCGGCATCCAGCTCGTCGCGCGGCTCAAGCGCGGTCGCACTGATCACGTGGCGGTCAAGCGGCTTGGCGAAGCGGGCGTTGTGACGCGAGCCCTATCCAGCCTGGCGCTTGGCCGGCCGCGCGATCACGGTCTGCTGCTCGGCTTTGCGGCCTGGCGCGAGAACGAGATCGGTGCGGCCGTGCGGACGATGGCGTCATGCTTCTAGAGCGGTCGCGCTAGCCCACGGCCTTTGTCACGATGCGGATCTCCGAAGTGAGCGTCCGGTGCACCGGGCACTTGTCCGCGATCTCCATCAGCTTCTTGCGCTGCTCGGCGTCGAGCGTGCCGTCCATCGCGATGTCGCGCTCGATCTGGTCGAGCATGCCGTCCCGCGTTTCGCACTCCTCGCAGTCCTTGGCGTAGATCTTGGAATGCTTCAGCGTGACGGTGACGCGATCGAGCGGCAGCGATTTGCGGTCGGCATAGAGGCGCATGGTCATTGAGGTGCAGGCGCCGAGGCCGGCGAGCAGGAAATCATAGGGCCCGGGACCGGCATCCTCGCCGCCGGCGGCGACCGGCTCGTCTGCGACGAGACGATGCGGGCCGACCGTAATGATCTGGTTGAACTTGCTCTTGCGGGTTTCCCGTACGACGACAAGACGCGGCGCTTCGGAGGTGTCTGCCGCCTTCATCGGTCCTGCGACTTCGACGTAGCGGATCGCCCACGCCGCGATTACGTCGGCCGCATAGAGCGCGTCGGCCTGCTTGCTCAGGAGATGATCGGCATGGTCGAGCGAGACGAAGCTCTTGGGATGCCTGGCCGCAACGAAGATTTTCGTCGCATTGTCGATGCCGACGGTGTCGTCGACCGGCGAATGCATTACCAGCAGGGCCTTATGGAGACCGGTGACGTCCTTCATCAGCTCGTGCTCGACGATGTCGTCGAGGAATTCGCGCTTGATCCGGAACGGCCGTCCTGCGAGCGAGACTTCGACTTCGCCCTGCGCGCGGATCTTGTCGATCTGTTCTTTGAACAGTCCGGTGACGTGAGCGGGGTCGGACGGTGCCGCGATGGTCGCGACCGCCTTGGCCTCTGGAATCATTCCGGCCGCGGCGAGGATCGCGGCGCCGCCGAGGCTGTGGCCGATCAGAATCGACGGTGCCTTGCGGGTCGCGCGCAGATGATCAGCCGCGTGCACGAGATCGGCGACATTGGATGAGAACGTCGAATTGGCGAACTCGCCTTCACTTGAGCCAAGCCCGGTGAAGTCGAAACGCAGCACCGCGATGCCTCTGGCTGCAAGTGCGACCGAGATACGCTTGGCGGCCAGCGTGTCCTTGCCACAGGTAAAGCAGTGCGCGAACAGCGCGTAGGCCGCGGGCTCGCCATCGGGCAGCTCGAGCGCGGCTGCGAGCTGATGGCCGCCTTCGCCGGTGAATTCAAAGCGTTCCGTCGGCATGAGCGTCCCCCGTCCTTGTTGGAATCCTAGTCGCCGGAGTAGCGCTGCTCGGCCCAGGGATCACCGCGGTTATGATAGCCGCGAACTTCCCAAAAGCCCGGCGCGTCCTCGGTCACGAACTCGATGGCCTGGAGCCATTTGGCGCTCTTCCAGAAATACAGATGCGGCACGACCAGCCGCACCGGGCCGCCGTGCTCGTCCGTCAGCGGGTTGCCCGACCAGCTATGGGCGAGCAGTGCGTCCTCGGCGGCAAAGTCTTCAAGCGCGAGGTTGGTGGTGTAGCCATCAAAGGAATGAAGCACCACGAAGCGCGCGTCGTCGTGGGGCCGGCAGGCCGCGAGCAGCTCGCGTGTCGCGAGGCCTTCCCACTTGTTGTCGTAGCGCGACCAGGTGGTGACGCAGTGGATGTCGGAGGTGAACTGTGCCTGCTTCTGCGCGGCGAACTCCGCATAGGTCCAGAATACGGGGTTCTCGATCGCGCCATAGACGTCGAGCCGCCAGCGCTCGCGCGACACCGGCGGCACGACGCCGAGATCGAGCACGGGCCAATCCCTGGTGAGGTGCTGGCCGGGCGGCAGCCGCTGATCCTCGGGGCGAGTAACCTTGCCCGTCAGGAAGCGGCCTTCGCGAGCCCACTTCTCCTTTGTGCGCGTCAGCTTGCTGTCGGGCGGCTCGTGGTCGTCTGCCATCGGCTACTCGTGGCGATGCATCGCGGAGGCATGCTTGGTATCGCGCATCGTGGTATAGATGATCAGCGACAAGCAGATCACGCCGCTGAGGTAGAAGTAGAACCATTCCTCATGCCCGATACTCTTGAAATAGAGCGCGATTGCCGGCGCGGTGCCGCCGAAGATCGAGACCGTGATTGCGTAGGGCAGGCCGACACCGAGCGCGCGGACATTGGTCGGGAACAGCTCGGCCTTCACCACCGCGTTGATCGAGGTGTAGCCGGCGACGAACAGCCAGGCGCAGCAGATCAGGATGAACGCCATGAAGGGCGACTTGGTCTCCTTCAGCGTCATCAGGAGCGGCACGGTCGCGAGCGTACCGGCGACGCCGAAGAAGATCAGCAGCGGCTTGCGCCCGATCTTGTCGGAGATCGCGCCATAGATTGGTTGCAGGATGGTCGCGAAGATCAGCGTGCCGAAGATCACGAAAGTGGTCTGGTCCTCGGTCAGCCCGACCGAGAGTTTTACAAACGTCTGCATGTAGGTGGTGAAGGTGTAGAATGCCGCGGTGCCGCCCGCGGTCAGGCCGACCACCAGCAGCAGCTCGCGCGGATATTTCAGCAAGTTCGTGATCGAGCCGGTCGGCTGCACGATCTTCTTGGCTTCCTCGAAGGCTTCGGTCTCTTGCAGGTTGCGCCGCATCACCGCGGCGAAGATCGCGAGCGCCGCGCCGATCGCGAACGGGATGCGCCAGCCCCAGGCCCTCAGCTCCTCGGGTGTCAGGAAGACCTTTTGCAGAAGCAGCAGCACGATGATCGCGGTGAGCTGGCCACCGATCAGGGTGACGTACTGGAAGCTCGAATAGAAGCCGCGATGCTTGGGGGCGGCGACTTCGCTGAGGTAAGTGGCGCTGGCGCCATATTCACCGCCGAGGCTCAGGCCCTCGATGACGCGGGCGAGCGCCAGAATCACCGGCGCCGCGAAGCCGATCGTGGCATAGGTCGGCGTCAGCGCGATAATCAGCGAGCCGAAGCACATGAAGACGACCGACAGCGTCAGCGAGATGCGTCGGCCGTAATGATCGGCGATATAGCCGAACAACCATCCGCCCAGCGGGCGCATCAGGAAGGTCGCCGCGAACACCACGGCGACGTTCAATTGCTGGACCACGGGGTCGCTGCCGGGGAAGAAGGCAGGGGCGAAGTACAGCGCAAACGCCGTATAGGCGTAAAAGTCGTACCATTCGACGAGATTGCCGATCGAGCCGATGAAGATCGCCTTGATCCGCCGCTCGGCATCGGCGACGTCAAAACGCTCGGAGGCCGAGTTAATTGCTTGCACTGTCACGTCCGGCTCCCCAGGAATTTGATATCTGGGTGCCTACATCGCCTTTCCAAGCAGAAATGGCAACTGGCGGGGTCCCCGGACCGTGCCTTGTGACCATGTCACGGTGCCTGCCGGGTCGAGCCGGAAGTCCGGAATCCGTTTCAGCCATTCCTCCAGCGCGACCTGCATCTCCATCCGGGCCAGGTTGGAACCGACGCAGCGATGGATACCGAGCCCGAAGGCGGCATGCCGGTTCTCCCGCCGGTCGATCACGACCTTGTCGGCGTCCGGAAACATCTTTGGGTCGCGGTTTGCGGCCGGGAACGACAGCAGCACCATGTTGCCCGCCTTGACCGGGCAGCCCGAGATCGTGGTCTCCTTGACCACCTCGCGCGCCATCGTCACCGGTGAGTAGGCGCGCAGCAGCTCCTCCACGGCAGTCGGGATCAACGCCGGCTCGGCGATCAGGCGCTCGCGATCGGCCGGCGTCCGGGCGAGATGCCAGAGCGAGGCGCCGATCGCGCTCCAGGTGGTGTCGATGCCGGCAATCAGGAGCAGGCGCAGCGAGCCCAGCACATGCGATTCCTCCAGCGGTTGGCCTTCCTTGTCCTTGGCATTCATCAAATAGGAAATGAGATCGTTGGTTGGCTTCTTCTTACGCTCCTCGATATGCGTCCTGAAATAGTCGCTCATCTCGTGCACGGCCTTGAGCAGCATCGTCTCGTCCTTGATGCCGAGCTCCAGGATCATGTGAATCCAGTTGATGAAGAGATCGCTGTCAGTTTCGGGAATTCCGAGCATGTGGGCGATCGCGCGCACCGGGATGTATTTGCCGTAGCGCGCCGCGGCGTCCACCTTGCCGTCGGCGATGAAGCCGTCGATCAGCTCATTGCAGATCGCGCGCATCCGAGGCTCGAGCTTCTTCATCGCATCCGGCGTGAAGGGCGGAAGCAGCAATTGCTTGGCCGGCTTGTGCACGGGCGGATCGGAGGTGATCGGCGGTGCGGCGTTCCTGGAAATTTCGGGCCGGACATCGCGGACGATGATGCGGCGTGACGAAAAATGCTCGGAGTCGTTGGCGATCTCCCGTACCGCCTCATAGGTCGTCGGCATGTAGCAGCCGAGGAAGCGTTCGGTGTGCACGACCGGGCTCGCCGCGCGCAACTGGTCCCAGATCGGGAAGGGATCGTCCGTCCATTGCGGATCGGTGTGGTCGAAATCATTGACCCAGTCGGTCACAGGCGGATGGGCGGCAGGCTGGCTGACGTCGGACATAGCAGGGAATCCCTTGGGGCTCATGTTCGCTGAAGGCACGCAAGCGGTAGGGGCCGCGCTACTCCTCGATCACATCGATCGCTATTTCCGGACAATTGGACTTGGCAAGCCAGGCCTTGTCTTCGAGGCCCGGCGGAACCGTGCCGTCTCCGGCTTCGTGGGCGTTGCCGTATTCGTCGAGCTCGAACAGCTCCGGCGCGAGCGCCTTGCAGCGCGCGTGGCCTTGGCATTTGTCGGGATCGACGCGAACCCTCAGTCGCTCTGTCATTGCGGCTTCCTCGGTCGTATGCGCGCGGCCCGAAGGTGGCGCGCGTTCCTCATGGCAAATTTTATCCGCGGCATTTGCCGCTGGTTCTAAGTTATAGCCTATTACATTCGCGACAGGCTTCCCCTGTCAAGCGCAAACTTATAGGCTCGGCGCAACATGCGTTCACAACTTGCCCGCAAGCCGCACAATACCTACCACCATGGCGATCTCCGCGACGCCCTGATCAAGGCTGCACTGCGCGAGGCCGAGCAGGGCGGAGTGGAGGCGATCAGCATCAAGGCGCTGACTAAACAGCTCGGCGTCTCGCAGCCGGCGCCGTACAGGCATTTCGCCGATCGTGAAGCCTTGCTTGCGGCGGTAACAGCGGAAGCGTTCCGGCAGCTCAGCGTGATCCTGCGGGAGGCGATGGCAAAACCGTCGAAGCAATCGAAACTGTCGCTTCTGGCGCAGGCGACGCTCGATTTCGGCCTGCGCCGCAACGGTATCTATCGGCTGATGTTCGCCTCGCGTACGGTGTCCTGCGCCGCCAAGGGCAGCGAGCTGCACGAAGCCACGCGCGAGACCTTTGCGCTCGTGATCGAAGCGCTGGAGGTACCCGCGGTCGGCTATTTGCGCGAGCGGCACGCGCTCAAGATCTGGGCCGCGCTGCATGGCGTGGTGACGCTGGCCGAGCAGGGGCTTTTCACCGGCGAGGCCGCGCATGCCACGCGCGAGGAGCTGGTCGAGGACTTCGTGAACGAAACGAAGGCCGCGCTCGCTTCAGCGATCAAGGGCGCGCGTCAGAAGCAAAAGGCTCGCGCTTAGGTCTTCGCCGCGAGCAGTTTCATCAGCTTCTGCACTGCGCTGTCCGGCGTCGTCACCACCGGCTTGCCGGTAGCGTCCGCAACCAGCGGCGCCGTTGCCGCGATGCTGAACTGCGCCAGCGCGATGGCGTCGCAATCGCGCAAGCTCCGCGAGGCTTCCACAATCAGCCGATCATGTGTGGCGCGGTCGCCGCGATCGAGTGCAGCCAGCGCGCCTTCGGCAAGTTTCGGCACGACCTGGACGGAGGCGGGGAATTCCGGTGGCATCGAAGCCAGTGTCGGCGGGAAGGTCGAGAGCAGGCCGATCCTTTTGCCCATCGTTACTGCCTGCTCGATCATGGCCTCGTTCGGCTTCAGCACCGGCATCGGCGCATGCGCGGCTGCGACCGCCTCGATGCAGGGGCCGAAGGCCGAGCAGGTGAACAGGATCGCGTCCGCGCTCGTCGCCGCCGCATAATCGCCGAGTGCGAGGAAGCGTTCGGTCATCGTGTCGTTGAGCACGCCGTCACGCGCCAGATCAGCCGACAGGCTGTCGTCGAGCAGGTTCATCAGGCGCGCCTGTGGCCAGGCGAATGCGAAGGCGGCCTCGATCGGGGCGATGGAGTGCTTGAGGGCGTGGATAAGGGCGATGCGCATGATTTTCTTTCCTCCTCTCCCCGCATCCGCCTTCGCTAAAGCTTCGGCGGACTTGCGCGGGGAGAGGTGAAGCACTGTTTACTTGAACGGCACCGCGTACATCAAGCCGCCCTTGCTCCAGAGGCCGTTGAGGCCGCGCTCGAGCTTGAGCGGGCTCGCCTTGCCGACGTTGCGCTCAAAAATCTCGCCGTAATTGCCGGTGGCCTTGATCGCGGTGACCACCCATTTGTTATCGAGCCCAAGCCGTGAGCCGAGATCGCCAGAGGCGCCGAGTAGCCGCTGCACGGCCGGCGTCTGCGACTTCGTCATCTCATCGACATTGGCTTGCGTGACGCCGAGCTCCTCGGCCTCGATCAGGCCGTAATGCAGCCAGGTGATGATGTCGCTCCAGACCTCGTCGCCGTTGCGGGTGAAGGGGCCGAGCGGCTCCTTGCTGATGGTCTGCGGCAGCACGACGTAGTCGGCAGGATTCGGTGCCGCGGTGGTCACGGCGCCGGCAAGCGCGGAGGCGTCCTGGGTCATGGCATCGCAGCGGCCGCCGAAGAAGGTCTGGTACATGGTGTCGACGCGGTCGAACACGAGCGGCTTCCAGTCAATGCCGTTGGCACGGCCGTAGTCGCCGAGCGTGACTTCGTGCGTGGTGCCCTGCGCGACGCAGACGGTGGCGCCCTTGAGGTCCTTCAGCTCCTTCACGCCGAGGTCCTTCTTCACGACAAAACCCTGGCCGTCGTAGAAGTTGATCGGGCCCTGCCGCAGGCCCAGCGTCACGCCGCGCAAGTATGTCTGCGTCGAGTTGCGGTAGAGGACGTCGATCTCGCCCGATTGCAGGGCGGTGAAGCGGTTCTGCGCCGTCAGCGAGACGTAGCGCACCTTGTTGGCGTCTCCGAGCACGCCGGCCGCGAGCGCGCGGCAATAGTCGACGTCGAGGCCCTTGTAATTGCCTTGCGAGTCCGGCGCCGAGAAGCCGGCAAAGCCTGCGCTGACGCCGCACACTAGCGTGCCGCGGCTCT
Organism: Bradyrhizobium sp. McL0616; assembly: GCF_049993385.1. Lineage (NCBI taxonomy): Bacteria > Pseudomonadati > Pseudomonadota > Alphaproteobacteria > Hyphomicrobiales > Nitrobacteraceae > Bradyrhizobium > Bradyrhizobium sp. McL0616. Next base: position 6,309,977 of record NZ_CP188255.1, on the reverse strand, counting down.
TCACCGTGTCGAGCGTCGCCGCCGACGCAACAACCGTCGATGCTGCGAGCACGCCCGCTGCAATAGCCACTTTCCTCATCATGCTACTCTCCCCTCAGTGATTGACACTACGCAACACGCTGTCAACGGCTGTGCCGAGCTTATCGACGATCAGGTCGATCTCGTCAGCCGAAGCAATATAGGGCGGCGCCAGCAGGACGTGGTCGCCGCGGACGCCGTCCACGGTGCCACCGCCGGGATAGCAGCCGAGCCCGTTGGCGAAAGCCTCGGACTTGATCTTCTGGTTCAGCTTGAGCGCCGGATCGAACGAGGTGCGGCTGGCGCGATCGGCGACGAGCTCGATCGCCCAGAACAGGCCGCGGCCCCTGATGTCGCCGACATGGCGGTGATTGCCAAAACGCTCGGTGAGCCGTTGCTCGAGCTGCCGCCCGCGCTCCTTGACGCGGTCGAGCAGGCTGTCGTCGCGGATCACATCCTGCACAGCGAGCGCGGCCGCGCAGGCGAGGGGATGTGCGAGGTAAGTGTGGCCATGCTGGAACGCGCCAGACCCGGCGCGGATCGTGTCGATGATCTTGCTGCTCGCAAGCATGGCGCCGATCGGCTGGTAGCCGCCGCCAAGACCCTTTGCGATCGCCTGGATATCTGGGGCAATGCCTTCCTGCTGCCAGGCATGCGTGGTGCCGGTGCGGCCCATGCCGCACATGACCTCGTCGAGGATGAGCAGCGCTCCGTGTCGGTCGCAAATCTCGCGCACCGCCTTGAAGTAGCCGTCCGGCGCAGTCACGGCGCCGGCGGTCGCGCCGACGACGGGCTCAGCAAGGAACGCCGCGATCGTGTTCGGGCCAAGCCGCTGGAACTCGGCTTCGAGCTCGGCCGCGAGCCGCGCCACGAACTGCGCGTCCGATTCGCCGTCGTGCTTCTCGTGATACGCAAAGGCCGGCGTGACATGACTGAAGGCGTCCGACAGCAGTGGCGCGTAGGGTGCGCGCCGCCAGGCATTGCCGCCGGCGGCCAGCGCACCGAGCGTGTTGCCGTGATAGCTTTGCCGCCGCGCGATGAAGTGCTGCCGCTGCGGCTCGCCGCGCTCGATGAAATATTGCCGCGCGAGCTTGATGCTGGCTTCGATCGCTTCCGATCCGCCGCTGACGAAATAAGCGTAGGCCAGACCGCCGGGATCGTGCCCGACCAGCGCCTCGGCCAGTGCCTCAGCCGGCTCGGAGGAAAAGAACGCGGTGTGGGCGTAGGCCAACGTCGAGGCCTGCTTCGCCATCGCCGCGATCACACGCGGATGCTGGTGGCCGAGGCAGGAGACCGCCGCGCCGCCGGAGGCGTCGATCACGCGTCGTCCGTCCTCGGCAAAGAGATAGACGCCTTCGCCGCCGATCGCTTTGGGCGGCGTTTCGCGCAACGAACGATGCAGCACGCGGCTTGTGCGAGTGCTCATGGGTCAACCTTTCTCTGAGACATAGGTCGAGGCGGCGGCAAGCCGCGCCTCGGTATCCTGCAGCCGCTTTTTCGCGGCCGCGCCGCCGAGCGAGAACGTCACGGCGGCTAGCGACTGCGCAATCGCGAGCGCGCCGGTGAGACTCGGAAAGAAGCCGGGCGAGGAGGCCGCTTCGAACAGCAGCACGTGGTCGGCGCCCTCGGCCATCGGCGCGGTCACGCTATCCGCAATCGCGATCAGTGTTGCGCCAGCGCGATAGGCGGCCTGCGCGACGCGGACGCTGGCGTTGGTATAAGGCATGAAGCCGATGACGATGACGGCCTCACCGGGGCGGAACGCGCCAAGGTCGAGATCGTCCGGGCCGGACGTGCCGACGATCTGCACCTGTTCGGGACGGAACAGCCGCAGCTCGTAGTTCAGCAATTCCGCGACGCTGCGGCAGCTGCGATAACCGGTGATCCAGATCCGCTTGGCGCCGTGCAGCGCGCGGGCGGCGTCCGCGATCGCATGTGCGGAGATGCGCGGGAGGCCCGCGGCCTCGGCCGCGAGCTTGTCGGTGATGAGCGCGACATCGGCATTCGGCCCGTGGCGGCGGCTCTTGGCGCGGACGGAGAAGGGCGAGGTCTGCGACGGTCGCCGCGCCTCGGTCAGCGCCGCGCGCAATTCGTCCCAGCCGGAATAGCCGATCGCCTTGGCAAGCCGCGTGAACGCGGCGGGATCGGCGCCGGCTTCCGCCGCGAGATCGCGCATCGAGCGGGTGGTGGCGTCGTAATCATTGGCCGCGACGAAACGTCCGACCTCCTGCAACCGCATCGGAAGCGATGGCAACGCAATGCGCAGTTCGCTCAGCGGCGAGGATTTCGCAGGCTCGACCATGAAACATTTGTTGCACGATTTATCGATTGGTGCAACAGTTGACGTGCGCCGCCGGAAATCGTTGTTCTTGAGAAGGATTTTTGCGCTGTGACATCAGATGATCCGAGGCCGCCGCCGCGCCGTCGCCTCCTTGCCGCGTTCGGACACGGCGAGCTGAAAGGCCTGTTCTGGCAGGTGCTGGTGGTCGGGATCGCACTCGCGGTGATCGTCTTCCTCTGGTCCAATACCGTCACCAACCTCTCGGCCCGCCGCATCACCACCGGCTTTGCCTTTCTCGGCCGCGAGGCCGGGATGCCAATCGCCGACAGTCTTCTCTTGTACAGTCCGAAAGACATTTACCTCTGGGCCTTCGTCGTCGGCGTTGCCAACACCTTGCGCGTCGCCGTCATCGGCATCGTGCTTGCGACCATTCTGGGCACGCTGATCGGGATCTCGCGGCTGTCGGCCAACTGGCTGCTGTCGCGGTTCGCGGCCGTTTATGTCGAAGTGCTGCGCGATATCCCGCTGCTGCTCCAGCTCCTGTTCTGGTACGTGCTGATGCAGGCGCTTCCGGCCGCGCGGGCGGCGTGGCGGCCGGTCGAGGGCGTCTTTCTCTCCAATCGCGGTCTGATCCTGCCGGCGATCCCCATCGGACCGCTGCAGCTTTGTGTGATCGGCGCGGCCGTACTGGGCCTAGCTGTGTTCTATGTCATTGAGCGATGGCTGATCGCGCAGCAAATGCGTGATGGCAGGCCGCGGTCGGCGTGGCCCTTTGGGCTTGGTCTGATTGCCGTGGTGCCGACTGCAGTTTCGCTGTTGCTCGGTGTGTCCTGGACCATTGAATGGCCCGAGCTGCGCGGCTTCAATTTCATCGGCGGGCTGACGCTCTCGCCTGAGTATTTCGCGTTGCTGATCGCGCTCGTGACCTACACCTCGGCCTTTATCGCGGAGATCGTGCGTAGCGGCATCCAGTCAGTGCCGCGCGGGCAGTGGGATGCCGCCAACGCGCTCGGCCTGCGTCGCAGCTTCATGCTGCGGCAGATCATCCTGCCACAGGCGCTGCGCGTGATCGTGCCGCCGATGACGAGCCAGTATCTCAATCTGACCAAGAACTCCTCGCTCGCGGTGGCGATCGGCTACCAGGACGTGGTCTCGATCGCCAACACCACGCTGAACCAGACCGGGCAGGCGATCGAAGCGATCGCGCTGATCATGGCGGTGTTCCTCACCATCAGCCTCGGCATCAGCTTCTTCATGAACTGGTACAATGCGCGCATCGCGCTGGTGGAGCGCTAAGCATGACGGCGATCACCGATGTTCCGGAAGCCCCGCGCGCCGCCCGCCGTCCGCAAATAGGCAATCCGGTGCTGCGCTGGCTTCGCGCCAACCTTTTCTCGTCGATCCCGAACGGCATCATCACGGTCGTGCTGCTGGCGATCCTTGGGAAGGGCGTCGCCGGCTTCGTGCAATGGGGCGTTGCGAATGCCGTCTGGCTGACACCGGCAAATGACTCCAGTGCCTGCAAAGCGGTGCGCGGTCTCGGTGCCTGCTGGGCGATCATCCCCGAAAAGTACCGCTTCATTCTGTTCGGCACCTATCCGTTCGACGAGCAGTGGCGGCCGGCGCTGTCGGTTCTGCTGTTCATCGCGCTGTTCTATCTCTCCAGCCGCCGCGCCTTCTGGCGGCGCGAGCTGGCTTATCTCTGGATCGGCGCACTGGCGCTGATCAGCGTGCTGATGTGGGGCGGCGTACTCGGCTTGTCTTTCGTCTCGCAGGATCGTTGGGGCGGATTGCCGGTGACGCTGATCCTCGCCACGTTCGGATTGGCGTTCGGCTTCCCGCTCGGCATCCTCGTCGCGCTTGGCCGGCGCTCAAAGTTGCCGGCGATCCGGTCGCTCTCGGTGCTCTATGTCGAGCTGATCCGCGGCGTGCCGCTGGTGAGCCTGCTGTTCATGGCAAGCGTGATGTTTCCGCTGTTCATGCCCAGCGGCTTCAACATCGACAAGCTGCTGCGCGCGCAGATCGCGATCATCCTGTTCGCGGGCGCGTACCTCGCCGAAGTCATCCGCGGCGGCCTCCAGGCCGTTCCGCGCGGCCAATATGAGGCGGCTGACGCGCTCGGGTTGTCCTACTGGCGCAAGCACCGTCTTATTGTCCTGCCGCAGGCGATCCGCCACGTCATCCCGCCACTGGTCAACACGTTCATTGCCTTCTTCAAGGACACCAGCCTCGTCCTCATCATCGGTATCTTCGACCTGCTGACGACGGCGAAGACGGCGATCATCGATCCGGGCTGGCAGCAATTCTCGGTGGAGGTCTATATCTTCGTCGCCGCGATCTATTTTGTGTTTTGCTTTGCGATGTCGCGCTACAGCCGCGGGCTGGAGGCGCATGCAGCCTCAAGGTGACACTCAATCACGAAATGCTTATGCGGCGCCTATAACGCGAGCCCGGATTCAGACTCGGAATCCTACGCTGTGAGATACACCTCTTATTTGCTGGTGGCACTCACAAGAGGCACGTCACATCATGATGAAGTCAGTTCTCGCAGCGTCGGCCATGCTGGTCGCGCTTTGCTCCGTCGCCTCCGCCCACGAGGCACTGAATCACTCGCGCGCAGCTTCAGCCGCCGCCATGCAGATGTCGGAGACGCATCCAGGCTCCTTCGCCTTCGCCGCTCCGACGGATGAGGCCGGACACGATGCGCATCAGTATCACGGTGGGCCGAAAGCGAACGACTAGGATCTCACCGGCACCGGCGGGGGCAGCCAAGCCCCCGCCGGCGCGGCTCGAATCAGGCCTTCACTTTGGGCTCGATCGGCGTGGTGCCGCGCAGGCCCAAAATGTCCTCGAGCACCTTCGCACCCGCGATCACCTGTGAGTCGGCGCGCGGCGCGCCGACCAGCTGCACGCCGACGGGCAAGCCTGAGGCCGTGAAGCCGCAGGGTAGCGACAGCGCCGGGCAGCAGGCGAGCGTGATGGCGTAGACGATGCCGAGCCATTCGACGTAATTGTCGAAGCGTTTGCCGGCGCATTCGGCGACATAGCGGTGCTCGATCGGAAAGGGCGGCACGATCGTCGTCGGCACCAGCAGCAGATCGTAAGTCTTGAAGAACTCGATCGCGCGCGCGGTCATGCCGACGCGCTGCGCCTCGGCGTGTTCGAGTTTTTCGACCGTGAGCTTGAGGCCTTCCTCGATATTCCAGATCACTTCGGGCTTGAGCAGGTCGCGCTTGGTGCGCAGCAGATTGGCCTTGCTGATCGCAAAATCGAAGGCGCGCAGCACGTGGAAGCATTCGTGCGCCTCGCGCCAATCCGGATGCGCCTCCTCGACGATCGCGCCGGCTTCGGCAAAGCGCTCCGCCGCCTTGCGTGTGATCGCTTTCACCTCGGGATCAACCGGCGTGATGCCGAGGTCGGGCGAATAGGCGATGCGCTTTGGCTTCCTGGCCGAACGCGCCGCCGACAGGAATGAGGTCGCGGGTGCCGGCAGCGACAGCGGATCGTCCGCGTAGTCGCCGCTCATGGCATCTAACAGCAGCGCGAGATCCTCGACATTACGGGCCATCGGGCCCAGAACGCCGAGATTGCGGTCGATGCCCGCTTTCGGCGTATGCGCGACGCGGCCGATGCTCGGCCGCATGCCGGCGATGCCGCAGAAGGCCGCCGGGCTGCGCAGGCTTCCGCCCATGTCTGAGCCCTGCGCGAGCCAGGCCATGCCGGTGGCCAAAGCGACCGCAGCGCCACCGGAGGAGCCTGCGGCTGACTTGGATGTATCCCAGGGATTGAGCGTCGCGCCAAAGACCTCGTTGAAGGTGTTGGCGCCGGCACCGAATTCCGGCGTGTTGGACTTGGCGTAGACGACGGCTCCGTTGGCCTCGAGGTTCTCCACCACGATGTCAGACTTCGCTGGAATATTGTCCTTGAAGATCGGCGAGCCCTGCGTGGTCAGCACGCCCGCAACGTCGGTCAGATCCTTGATCGGCACCGGCAGGCCCGCGAGCAGCCCGCGTGCGCCGGCTGGCTTCTGCATCAGCGCCTTGGCACTATCCCGCGCGCGATCGAAGCACAGCGTCGGCAGCGCGTTGACCTTGCCGTCGACCTCACTGATCCGCTTCTCCACCACATCCAGAAGCTCGAGCAGCGAGACGTCGCCGGACCGCAATTTGTCGACGACAGCGCATGCGGTTTCGCGGATCAGGTCTTGAGACAACTATTTTACTCCTACTCTTTCAAAAGGCTTCGCTGCGCTCACAATGACGTATGAAACTTAACCCCAACCAGCGCTGATGCCGCCATCGACCGTGTAGATCACGCCCGAGGTATAGCCAGCGCGGTCCGATGCGAGGAACGCCATGAGGTCGCCGATCTCGCGCGCATGCGCAGGCCTGCCGAGCGGGAGGCTCTTCTGGAATTCCTTGTAGCGGCTCTCGTCACCGAACTGGTGTTTCGCCCGCGTCTTGAGCAGGGTGACATGGCGGTCAGTGCCGACCGGGCCGGGATTGATGCCGACGACGCGGATGTTGTCGGCGAGGCTCTTGCCCCCGAGTGCGCGGGTAAAGGCCATCAGCGCGGCATTGCCGGCGCTGCCGCAGATGTAATTGGCGTCGAACTTCTCGCCGGCCGCGCCGATGTCGTTGACGATCACGCCGCCGCCCTTGGCTTTCATCTGCGCGTAGATCTGCCGCGTGAGGTTGATGTAGCCGAACACTTTCAATTCCCATGCGTGCCGCCAGGTCGCCTCGTCGATCTTGTCGATCGAGCCGCCTGGGATGTCGCCGGCATTGTTGACGAGGATGTCGATGTCGGCGGCTTCCTTGGCCAGCCGCGCCAAATCCTCGGCCTTGCGCAAGTCGACGACGCTCGTCGCAGCATCGATCTGGTGCGCGGACCGCAACCGATCGGCCAGCGCCTTGAGCTGCTCGCCATTGCGGGCAGCGAGCAGGAGATGAGCGCCTTCCTCGGCAAACGCCTCGGCGGCGGCTGCGCCAATGCCTTTGGACGCGCCGGTGATCAGGACGCGCTTGCCTCGCAGATGCAGATCCATGGGGGGTACTCACAGAATAGGAACACGATGAAATCAGTAGGCGGTCGGCCGCGCCACGGTCAACATTGCAGTGCAGCGTTGCACTGCCCACGACTTTGGTCCATTGCAGTGCGGTCAAAAAAGGCGGCGGCTGCCGGACCAACCAGGGACGTTCTCGATGAGCAAGAAACAATACCGGATCGCAGTCATTCCCGGCGATGGCATTGGCAAGGAAGTGATACCGGAAGGCCTGCGCGTTTTGGAGGCGGCCGCGAAGAAGCACGGCGTGTCCCTGCATTTCGATCATTTCGACTTCTCGTCCTGGGACTATTACGAGAAGCACGGCCAGATGATGCCGGATGACTGGAAGGAGAAGATCGGCAAGCACGATGCGATCTACTTCGGCGCGGTCGGCTGGCCGGCAAAAATCCCGGATCACGTCTCGCTGTGGGGCTCGCTAATCAAGTTTCGCCGCGAGTTCGACCAGTACGTGAATTTGCGCCCAGTGCGCCTGATGCCCGGCGTGCCGTCGCCGCTGGCTGGCCGCAAGCCCGGTGACATCGATTTCTGGGTGGTGCGCGAGAACACCGAAGGTGAATATTCCTCGGTCGGCGGCCGCATGTTCCCCGACACCGATCGCGAGTTCGTCACGCAGCAGACCGTGATGACCCGCGTGGGTGTCGACCGTATCCTGAAATTCGCCTTCGAGCTTGCGCAGTCGAGGCCGAAGAAGCACTTGACCTCGGCGACCAAGTCCAACGGTATCTCCATCACCATGCCCTATTGGGACGAGCGCGTGGAGGCGATGGCCAAGAAGTTTCCAGGCGTGAAGTGGGACAAGTACCACATCGACATTCTGACCGCGAACTTCGTGCTGCATCCGGACTGGTTCGACGTCGTGGTCGGCTCGAATCTGTTCGGCGACATCCTCTCGGATCTCGGCCCCGCCTGCACCGGCACCATCGGCATCGCGCCGTCCGGCAACATCAACCCTGAAGGCAATTTCCCGTCGGTGTTTGAACCCGTGCACGGCTCGGCACCCGATATCGCCGGACAGGGCATCGCCAACCCGATCGGCGCGATCTGGTCAGGCGCGATGATGTTCGAGCATCTCGGCGAGAAGGAAGCAGGCCGATCGATCGTCGATGCGATCGAGCGCACGCTGGCAGAGCGCACGCTCCGCACCAAGGATCTCGGCGGCAATGCTGATACGACGGCGTGTGGTAAAGCGGTCGCGGACATGGTGGATTAGGCAACACGCTAGCCACGGGGGCGTCTTTGCCCCCGTGCGCAGTTGCTACATTGCCGGCAGTTAGCCCGCGATCTTCTCAACCGCCGCCTGATCCAGCCCGAACCGCTTTCCAGCTTCCAAAATATCCCGCCAAGTGGTCGGATCGACCGGGATGCCTTCGGCCAGGCGCTTCTTCTTGGTCTCGCGCTCGGGCTCGCCTGCGATCTTGACCTTGTCGACGCCAGGAGCGGGCGGCGAGCCGGTGTGCCATGCGACGAAGCTCTCGACTTCGCGCGCCAGATTCTCGCCGGTGCCGAGCTTGCTCGGGTCGATGATGATCGAGAACATGCCGTTGAGGACGTTGTGCTTGCCGTCGGATGGGCCCTTGACCACCTGACCTCCGGAGAGCGCGCCGCCGAGGATTTCGCAGACCAGCGCGAGCCCCGAACCCTTGTGCTCGCCAAACGGCAGGATGGCGCCGTGCGGCGGGATCACAGTGTAGCGCGGATTGACGGTGGGCTTGCCTTCATTATCGATGATGGTGCCGGGCTCGAGCTCGACACCCTTGTTGTGGGCGACACGTGTCTTGCCCTGCGCGATCTTGCTGGTGGCGAAGTCGAGCACGATCGGCTCCTTGCCGGCGCGGGGGATGCCGACGCAGAACGGATTGGTGCCATGGCGCGCGTCGCTGCCGCCCCAGGGCGCCACGATCGGGCGCGAAAGCACGTTGACGAAGTGGATCGACACCAGCCCGTGGTCGATGCACTGCTCGGCCCAGTGGCCGATGCGGCCGATGTGATGCGAATTCGAAAGGCCGACGACGCAGACGCCGCTACGCTTGGCGCGCTCGGCAGCCAGCTCCATCGCTTCATGGCCGATCACCTGGCCATAGCCGGTGAGGCCGTCGAGGGTGAGAAGCGGACCGGTGTCGAGCACGATCTTGACGTGCTGGTTCACGGCGAGGCCGCCCGTGGTGACACTCTCCACATAGCGCGGGATCATGCCGACGCCGTGCGAGTCGTGTCCCTTGAGATTGGCCTCGACGAGGTTGGTGGATACGAGCTCGGCCTCGCGGTCCGTGGAGCCGCCGGCCTTTACGATGGCGCGGACGACATTGGTGAGCGGCTGTGCCTTGATGTTGCGATAGTCGGCCATTGTTGCTGCTCTTATCCTTTCACAATTCTGCGGCAGTGCTCCCACGCCGCTTCAATCAGGTTCTCGCTGGCTTCCGGCGTGCGGAAGGCGGAATGCGCCGACAGCGTCACGTTGGGCAGCCTGGTCAGCGGATGATCGCCGGGCAGGGGCTCGATGTTGAAGACGTCGAGACCGGCATGACGGATATGGCCGGACTTCAGCGCGTCGATCATCGCGGTCTCGTCGACGACGGCGGCGCGGGCGGTGTTGATGAGGATGACGCCGGGCTTCATCTTGGCGATCTTCTCGCGCGTAATCATGCCGCGCGTCTCGTCGTTGAGCAGCAGGTGCAGCGACACCACGTCGCTCGTCGCCAGCACGGTGTCGAGATCGGTGAATGTGACGCCCGGATGGCTTTTCGGCGATCTATTCCAGGCGATCACCCTCATGCCGCTCCCCGACGCAATGCGCGCAACTTCTGCTGCGATGCCGCCGAAGCCGATCAGACCGAGCGTCTTGCCGGTGAGCTGCATGCCGTCCTCGCGCAGCCAGTTGCCGGCGCGCATCTCGCGATCCATCGTCGCGATGACGCGGGCCGACGCCCACATCAGCGCGATCGCGGATTCCGCCACGGCCGTGTCGCCATAGCCCTTGATCAGATGCACGGAAATTCCGAGCTCGCTAAGCTCTTCCGGATTCATATAGCTGCGCGCACCGGTGCCGAGGAACACCACGTGCTTGAGTCCTGCGCACTTCTTCGCAACCTCGGTCGGCAATGCGGTGTGATCGACGATGGCGATCTCGGCGCCATCAAGGATTTCCGGATATTGCTCAGGCTTGATGTCGGGATCCCTGTGGATCTGCACCTTGGGATCACCGGGCGTCTCCAGCCGCTCCATGATCACGGCGAGCGCTTCATTGGCGTCGACGAAAACTCCGCGCATAGTTCTCTCCGGTCAGGATGTGACGCCGGCGATCGCCAGCACGGTGTGCATCAGCACGTTGGTGCCCGCGGCGCAGTCGGGCTGCGTGGCATCCTCCAGCTCGTTGTGGCTGATGCCGTCCTTGCAGGGCACGAACACCATCGCCGCCGGCATGATGGTGTTGAGGTTGCAGGCGTCGTGGCCGGCGCCAGAGGTGATGCGGCGCGAGGAATAGCCGAGCGTCTTGGCCGCGTTCTCGACCGCTGCAATGAGCTTGGGATCGAAACGCGTTGGCGGCTTGCGCCAGACAAGGTCTATCTTGACCTCGACCTTGCGGCGCGTGGCGATCTCGGCAATGGCGGCGCGCAAATCGCGATCGAGCGCATCCATGATCGCGCCATCCGCGCTGCGGCAGTCCATGGTGAAGGCGATCTCGCCGGGAATGACGTTGCGCGAGGGATTTGCGATCACGGCCTCGCCGATGGTGCCGACCGCCTTCGGTCCGTGCTTCTTTGCGATGGCCTCCATCGCCAGCACGATTTCGGATAGTGTCGCCAGCGCATCGCGCCGCAGCGGCATCGGCGTCGAGCCCGCATGGCTCTCGAATCCGGAAATCTTGCCGTCGTACCAGAGCACGCCCTGGCCGGAATCGACTACGCCGATGGTCTTGCCTTCGGCTTCCAGAATCGGACCCTGCTCGATGTGCAGCTCGACGAAGCAGCCGAGTTTCTGGAAGCCGACCGGCTTGTCGCCGCGATAGCCGATGCCGTCGAGCGCCTGGCCGACGGTGATGCCTTCAACGTCCTTGCGCGAGAGGATGTCATCGGTGGTGAAATCGCCGACGTAAGCAGCGGATGCCATCATAGCCGGCGCAAAGCGCGAGCCTTCCTCGTTGGTCCAGTTGACGATGCAGATCGGCGCTTCGGTCTCGATGCCGGCATCGTTCAGCGTGCGGATCACTTCCAGCGCGCCGAGCGTGCCCAGAATCCCATCATACTTGCCGCCGGTCGGCTGTGTGTCGAGATGCGAGCCGATGCCGACGGGCGGCTTCGACATGTCACGTCCCTTGCGCAGGCCGAACTGCGAGCCGAGTGCATCCGTGTGCACTTCGAGGCCCGCGTCCTCGCAAGCCTTGCGGAACCAGTCGCGCACCTGCTTGTCTTCGCCGCTCAGTGTCAGCCGCCGCACACCGCCCTTGGCCGTCCCGCCGAATTGCGCGGTCTCGTGAATGGAGCCCCAGAGGCGGGCGGAATCGATTTGCAGATTGGTCGCGGCTCGGCTCATGCGTCAGTCCATCTTGGCTATCATTCCCGGATCGCGCGTCGCGAGTCCTGGAATGACGATCGATTGTCCGGCGGCTTTTTCAATGACGCGCCAGCGCGGGCGCGTCAACCGCGAGGCTGCTCTGCGCAATCTGACATGCCAGTTCGGCGACGCGCTGCACCGCGACGACGTCGGGCGAGGCGAGCCAGCTCGCGGTGAATGTCAGCGGCGCGATTTCGAGATCGGTATCGAGCAGTTGCAGCCGCCCGTCTGCGAGTTCGTTCTCGACGATGGCGTCGGGGATCACGGCGATGCCGAGCCCTTCGACCGCCATGTGAATGACGGTTGCGAGCGATGCGGAAGCATGCAGACGGATCGGCGGCAGCTCCGGCCGGTCGAATACCTCGCGCACGACCTCGTAGGGCCTGGTCTTGCGCGGAAAAGTGATGATAGGAAACCGCGCCAGCTCTGCCCGCGTCACCGGGCCATGGCCGAGCCCGAGTGAGGGGCTTGCGAGAAAGCCGATCGGGTAATCGGCCAGCACGCGGTTGTGCACGCCGGAGGCTGACAGCGGTCCGACCACGAAGGCAAGCTCGATCTCCTGCGCGAGCAGGCGCGCGGTGAGGTTTGGCGTGATGTCGACCTCGATCTCCAGCGACAGGTTCGGATAGACCTCGTTCATGCTCTTCACCAGCCGCGGCAGCCAAGTGTGCACGATGGTCTCGGCGACACCGAGGCGCATCACCCCGCGCATGGCGGAGCGGTCGCCGACCTCGGCCATCATCTGAGCGCGCAGTCCGATCAGCTTCTCGGCATAGACCATCATCTGACGGCCGCTCGGGGTGGGCGAGGCGACGCGATGATCGCGGTTGAGGAGCTTTACGCCCATCTCGCGCTCGAGCTGGGCTATGCGCTGGGAGATCGCCGGCTGGGTCGTATTGAGCCGTGCTGCGGCGCCGCGGAAGCTGCCGAGCTTCACAACCCAGAGAAACGTCTCGATCGATCTAAAGTCTAACATTAGAAGGATTTTCCAATCCGATAAATTAGATTTATCGATCTTGATTAGAAAGGAAGATTAGACTTTATAGCACTCTTGGTGTTGGCTGTCTTTGTCGAGTTTATAGGCAGGTCGATCACATGACTGTTTTGGTGGCAGCGCAGCAAACTGAAACACCCGACACGCTCCCAAGCCGCCAGGCGCGGCTCGCCTATCGTGGCGGCGAGGTCGGTTCCACCGCAGGTGTCGCCCCCGGCTTCGTCCAGGGCAATCTGGCGATCCTGCCGGCGGAATATGCCAGCGCTTTTCATCGCTTCTGCCAGCTCAATCCAAAACCGTGCCCGATCATCGGGATGTCCGACGTCGGCAGCCCGCACATCCCCGCGCTCGGCGCCGATCTCGACATCCGCACTGACGTGCCGCGCTACCGCGTCTGGCGCGATGGCGAAGTCGTGGATGAGCCGACCGACGTGACCAAGCATTGGCGCGACGATCTCGTGACCTTCGTGCTCGGCTGCTCGTTCTCCTTTGAAGAGGCGCTGCTCGACGAGGGCATGCCGATCCGCCACATCGAGCAGAACGTGCGCGTGCCGATGTACCGCACCAACATCGCCTGCGGCGAGGCCGGGCCGTTCGCCGGCCCCATGGTGGTGTCGATGCGCCCGTTCAAACCGGCGGATGCGATCCGCGCGGTGCAGATCACCTCGCGCTATCCGGCCGTGCACGGCGCGCCGGTGCATCTCGGCCATCCGCATTTGATCGGCATCAAGGACATCGCCAAGCCCGATTATGGCGACCCGGTGCCTGTCGCCGAGGACGAGATCCCGGTATTCTGGGCCTGCGGCGTGACGCCGCAATCGGTGATCAACGCCGCCAAGGTCCCGTTCGCGATCACGCATTCGCCGGGGCTGATGCTGGTCACTGATCTGAAGAACAGGAATATGGCCGTGATTTAGTGGGCAGCACTTGCTGCTTCTTCAGGCTTTACGCTATCCACCAATCGCTTCATTCGATACGCACAAAATTCAGTAACAGGGGAAGTTACCCATGACGATTACCCGCCGCGACGTTCTGCTCGGAGCCACTGCCACCGCCGCGCTGATGCCGCTAGCCGCGCGCGCGCAGACCTCGGAGGTCGTGATCGGTGTCATCTATCCGTTCTCCGGCGCCAGCGCCCAGCAGGGCGTCGACGCGCAGAAGGCTTACGAGACGGCGCTCGAAGTCATCAACAAGGACATGGATTTCGACCTGCCGCTCGCCAAGGGCGAGGGCCTGCCGGGTCTCGGCGGCGCAAAAGTCCGCCTGGTCTTTGCCGACCACCAGTCCGATCCGCAGAAGGGCCGCGCTGAAGCCGAGCGCCTGATCACGCAGGAGAAGGTCTCGGCTGTCATCGGCACCTACCAGAGCGCGGTCGCCGTCACCGTCAGCCAGATCTGCGAGCGTTACCAGATCCCGTTCGTCTCCGCCGACAACTCCTCGCCGAGCCTGCATCGCCGCGGCCTCAAATATTACTTCCGCGCCGCGCCGCATGACGAGATGTACTCGGCCGCCATGTTCGACTTCTTCGACGCCCTGAAGAAGAAGGGCACCAAGATCGACACGCTGTCGCTGTTCCACGAAGACACCATCTTCGGCACCGACTCGGGCAATGCCCAGGCCAAGATCGCCGGCGAACGCGGCTACAAGATCCTCGCCGACATCAAGTATCGCGCCAACTCGCCGTCACTGTCGGCTGAAGTGCAGCAGCTCAAGACTGCGAATGCCGACGTGCTGATGCCCTCGAGCTACACCACCGACGGCATCCTGCTGGTCAAGACCATGGCCGAGCTCGGCTACAAGCCGAACGCGATCGTGGCGCAGGACGCCGGCTTCTCCGAGAAGGCGCTCTATGACGCCGTCGGCGACAAGCTCGAAGGCGTGATCTCGCGCGGCACCTTCTCGCTCGATCTCGCGCAGAAGCGGCCGATGGTCGGCAAGGTCAACGACATGTTCAAGGCGAAGTCGGGCAAGGATCTCAACGACCTCACCTCGCGCCAGTTCATGGGCCTGATCGTGTTGGCGGACGCCATCAGCCGCGCCAAGTCGGCCGATGGCGAGAAGATCCGCGACGCGCTCGCCGCCACCGACATCCCGGGCGAGCAGACCATCATGCCCTGGAAGCGCATCAAGTTCGACGAGACGGGCCAGAACAACGACGCCGACCCGGTGCTGCTGCAATATGTCGGCGGCAAGTTCGTCACCATCTTCCCGCCGCAGGCCGCGATCGCCGAAGCGATCTGGCCGATGAAGTAAGGTGCGAACAGCGGGAGCAGAGACGGTAGCTCCCGCCCTCATCCCGAGGAGCGGGCGCAGCCCGCATCTTCAGGGGCGAGGGCGGGCCCATCCTTCGAGACGCGCGCTGGGGCGCGCTCCTCAGGATGGGGGCGGATTTCGGGGGACGAACTTTTGACAGCCCAAGCCATTATCCAAAGTCTCGCGAGCGGTCTCCTGATGGGCCTGCTCTACGGACTGATCGCCGTCGGCCTCGCGCTGATCTTCGGCCTGATGGACGTCGTGAACTTCGCCCATGGCGAGTTCCTGATGATCGCGATGTATGTGAGCTTCTTCCTGTTCGCGTTCTTCGCCATCGACCCCTTGCTGTCGGCGCCGCTGGTCGCAGCCGCGCTGTTCGTGCTCGGAGCAGTCGTCTACCTCTTGGTTGTCCGCTTCGCGATGCGCGCCAAAGCCAACGCCGGCATGGTGCAGATATTCTCGACCTTTGGTCTGGCCATCGTGATGCGCGGGCTGGCGCAGTTCTTCTTCACGCCGGATTACCGCAGCATTCCGCAGTCGTGGCTCGGCGGCAAAACCATTTCTATCGCGGGCATCTTCCTGCCGGAGCCGCAGCTTGTCGGCGCGCTGGTCTCGATCCTGGCCTTCGGCGGGCTCTATTTGTTCATCCACCGCACCGATTTCGGCCGCGCGCTGGAGGCGACCCGTGAAGATCCCGGCGCGGTGGCGCTGGTCGGCATCGACAAGAACCGCGTGTTCGCACTCGGCTGGGGCCTAGGCGCCGCGCTTGTCGGTCTTGCCGGCGCGATCATGGCGAGCTTCTTCTACATCTATCCCGATGTCGGCGCGTCCTTTGCGCTGATCGCCTATGTCACGGTGGCGCTCGGCGGCTTCGGCAGCGTGTTCGGCGCATTTGCCGGCGGCATCATGGTCGGTCTGGTCGAAGCCGGCACCGCGCTGGTGCTGCCGCCGTCGCTGAAATCGGTCGGCATCTATGCCGTCTACCTCCTCGTCGTCTTCATCCGGCCGCGCGGCCTGTTCGGGCAGATGTGATGGACAAGCAATTCGCTGCGCGGCGCCGCCGCGACCTCCTCATCGCCGCGGTCCTGGTCGCACTGGCCGCATCCGCGCCGCTGTTCGTCAAGGACGTCTACGTCCAGAACATCCTGATCCTGACCCTGATGTATGCGGCGCTATCGCAGAGCTGGAACATCCTGTCCGGCTATTGCGGGCAGATCTCGCTCGGGCATGCGCTGTATTTCGGCATCGGCGCCTATGCCACCGAGCTCCTGTTCACGAATTACGGCGTGCTGCCCTGGTTCGGCATGCTCGCGGGCGGACTGTTTGCCGCGGTCATCGCCATGGTTCTCGGCTATCCCTTCTTCCGCCTGCGCGGCCATTACTTCGTGATCGCGACCATCGTCATCGCCGAGATCGGGCTTCTGCTGTTCCAGAACTGGGAGTGGGCGGGGGCTGCGATGGGAATCACCATTCAGGTGCGCGGCGACAGCTGGATGAAATTCCAGTTCATGCGCAGCAAGCTGCCGTACTTCTATTTCGCGCTGGCGCTGTGCAGCCTTGCCTGGTTCGTCACCTGGTGGCTCGAAGACTCCAAATGGGGTTATTGGTGGCGCGCGGTGAAGGACAATCCGGAAGCGGCCGAGAGCCTCGGCGTCGTCGTGTTCAACTCCAAGATGGGTGCGGCTGCCGTCTCCGCCTTCCTTGTCGCCGTCGGCGGCGGCTTCTATGCGCAGTTTCTCGCCTATATCGACCCCGAGAGCGTGATGGGATTCCAGTTCTCGCTGCTGATGGCGCTGCCGGCCGTGCTCGGTGGCATCGGCACTCTCTGGGGGCCGGTGTTAGGGGCTGCCATCCTGATCCCGATGACGGAGCTGACGCGCTCCTATATCGGCGGCTCCGGCCGCGGCGTTGACCTCATCGTGTACGGCGGGCTGATCGTGGCGATCTCGCTGGCCCTGCCGCAGGGGCTTGTGAGCCTGTTCTCGCGTGCGAAGACCAAGAACCAGGTCAAGGGAGCCACACGATGACCGCGCTCCTGGAAACCCGCGGCGTCTGGCAGCGTTTTGGCGGCCTCGTCGCCAACTCTGACATCTCGATCTCGGTCGGCCGCGGCGAGATCGTCGGCCTGATTGGCCCCAACGGCGCCGGCAAGTCGACGCTGTTCAATCTCATCGCAGGCGTCTTGCCGCCGACGCAAGGCACGATCTGGTTCGACGGTGTGGATGTCACGGCAATGCCGGCGGCCGAGCGCTGCCAGCGCGGCGTCGGTCGCACTTTCCAGGTCGTCAAGAGTTTTGAAACGATGACGGTGATCGACAACGTCATCGTTGGCGCGCTGGTGCGCAACACGGTGATGCGCGAAGCCCGTCGCAAAGCCCATGAGGTGCTGGAGTTCACCGGCCTTGCCGCCCGCGCCGACGTGCTCGCGAGCGACCTCGTGCCGGCCGAGAAGCGCCGCCTCGAAGTCGCGCGTGCGCTTGCGACCGAACCGAAACTGCTTTTGCTCGACGAAGTCCTCACCGGCCTGACGCCGACCGAGGCACAGACCGGTGTCGCCTTGGTGCGCAAGGTGCGAGATGCCGGCATCACCGTGTTGATGGTCGAGCATGTCATGGAGATCGTGATGCCACTGGTCGACCGTGCCATCGTGTTCGACCTCGGCAAGGTGCTGGTCGAGGGCAAGCCCAACGACGTCGTCCGCGATCCCAAGGTGATCAGCGCATATCTGGGAGATCGTCATGCTGTCGGTGCATGAAATCACGACTGCCTATCAGGGGCTGGTCGCGATCTCCGCGATCAGCATCGAGGTCAGCAAGGGCGAGATCGTCTGTGTCGCCGGCGCCAACGGCGCGGGCAAGTCGACGCTGCTCAAATCGATTGCCGGCGCCGAGCGTCCGCGTTCGGGCACCGTGACGTTCGACGGCAAGCGCCTCGACGGCATGGCGCAGCACCACATCACCGCCACCGGCATCGCCTACGTGCCGGAGAACCGCCGCCTGTTTCCGCGCCTGTCGGTGCGCGACAATCTGCGCCTCGGCAGCTACCTGTACCGCAGCGAAGCGAACCGCGAAGAGCCGCTCGATCTCGTCTTCACCCTGTTCCCGCGCCTCTCCGAGCGCCTCGAGCAGCGCGCCGAGACGCTCTCCGGCGGCGAGCAGCAGATGCTCGCGATCGGCCGCGCCCTGATGACGCGCCCGCGTCTGCTGATGCTGGATGAGCCTTCGCAGGGCATTATGCCAAAGCTGGTGGATGAAATCTTCCAGGCGGTATTGCGCATCCGCGACGCCGGCATGACCGTGCTGATCGTCGAGCAGCGCATGGCCGAGTGCCTCGAAATAGCCGACCGCGCCTACATCCTGCAAACCGGCCGCGTGCTGATGCAGGGCCCGGCGGCCGAGATCCGGGGCAATCCGGACGTGCGCAAGGCGTATCTGGGGCTGTAGCCCCAACCGTCATTGCGAGCGCAGCGAAGCAATCCAGAATCCCTCCGCGGAAAGACTGGATTGCTTCGCTGCGCTCGCAATGACGAGTTTGTTGATGCGCCCCCGCACCATCACGTCGTCGGAATTCGAAGCCTCAATGCTCGTGCCCATGCTCCGGCAACATCACCCCGAACACCTTCACCAGATCCGCCACCTGCTCCGGCGACAGGTATCGCGGGTTCATTCCCCGCAGCAGCAGATACAGCTTCGCCGTCTCCTCCAGCTCCTCCGTCGCGAACACGGCGGCTTCCAGCGTCTCGCCGGCGACCACCGGGCCGTGATTGGCGAGCAGCACGGATGAATATTTCCCCGCCAGCCCCTTGATCGCATCCGCGACCGCCGGATCGCCGGGGCGGTAATAGGGCACGAGCGCGGCGGCGCCGCATTTCATGAGATAATAAGCCGTCATCGGCGGCAGCGCGGCGTGCGGGTCGATCTCGGGCAGCATCGAGAGCGCGACCGAATGGGTGGAATGCAGATGCACGATCGCGCGTGCGCTCCCGCGCGTGTCGTAGAGCGCGGTGTGCAGCGGAACTTCCTTGGTAGGCGCATCGCCCGAGATCAGCCGGCCCTGGTCGTCCAGCCGCGACAGCCGCGCCGGATCGAGGAAGCCGAGCGAGGCATTGGTCGGCGTCACCAGCCAGCCTCCGTCAGCTAGCTTGACGCTGATATTGCCGGAGGAGCCCGGCGTCAGCCCGCGCTCGAACAGGGAACGTCCGAAGCGGCAGATATCCTCACGCAGCAATGTTTCGTTGCTCATGGCCGTCATGCCCGCTTGTCTCACGCTTTGGCAGCGCGGCCAAGCCGTGTTATTCGAGGTCACGAGCCGCCGCAAAGGCCGGCCGTCCGGGAAACGTTTGCAAGGGTCAGTCGCATGTCCGCCTCCACGTCACAAAATCAGCGCATCGCCATCATCGGACTCGGCTCGATGGGCTTTGGCATGGCGACCTCGCTGAAGCGTGCCGGCCATGCAGTCACCGGCTGCGACGTCTCGGCTGACGCGGTGGCGCGCTTCGTCAAGGACGGCGGCGCGGGCGCCAAGACACCGGCCGAGGCGGCCAAGGACGCGGACGTCGTCGTCAGTGTTGTCGTCAATGCCGCGCAGACCGAGACGATCCTGTTCGGCAAGGACGGCGCCGCCGAGACCATGCCAAAGGACAGCGTGTTCGTCTCCTCAGCCACGATGGATCCAGATGTTGCGCGACGTCTGGCAAAACAGTTGGAAGCGACCGGCCGGCATTACCTGGACGCACCGATTTCTGGCGGCGCGCAGCGCGCTGCGCAAGGCGAACTGACGATCCTAGCTTCCGGAAGCCCCGCAGCTTTCGCAAAAGCGCGCCCGGCACTCGATGCCATGGCCGCAAAACTCTACGAGCTCGGCGACGCCGCAGGGCAGGGCGCCGCATTCAAGATGATTAACCAGCTGCTTGCCGGCGTGCACATCGCCGCCGCCTCGGAGGCGATCGCGTTCGCGGCCAAGCAGGGCCTCGACATCCGCAAGGTCTATGAGGTGATCACGGCCTCCGCCGGCAATTCCTGGATGTTCGAAAATCGCATGCCGCACGTGCTCGACGGCGACTACACGCCGCGCAGCGCGGTCGAGATTTTTGTGAAGGATCTCGGCATCATCCAGGACATGGCGCGCAGCGCCAGATTCCCGGTGCCGGTTTCTGCCGCAGCGCTCCAGATGTTCTTGATGACATCAGCTGCCGGCATGGGTCGCGACGACGATGCGTCGGTGGCGCGGATGTATGCGCAGGTCACCGGCGTCAAACTTCCCGGCGACAAGTAGAAATAAGAGGATACCAATGCCCCGTTTCGCCGCCAACCTCTCGATGATGTTCACCGAGGTGCCGTTCCTCGACCGCTTCGATGCCGCCGCCCAGGCCGGTTTCACCGCTGTCGAATTTCTCTTCCCTTATGAGCATCCGGCCGAGGCCGTCGGCGAGCGGCTCAAGCGCAACGGCTTGACGCAGGCGCTGTTCAACCTCCCGCCGGGTGACTGGAATGCGGGCGAGAAGGGCTTTGCCGCGCTCCCCTCGCGCTTTGCCGATCTGAAGGCGAGCCTGGAGACGGCGCTGCCTTACGCCAAGGCGACCGGCGTCAAGCGCCTGCATCTGATGGCGGGCATTGCCAACCGCGGCGAGCGCGTCGCGATCGAGGCCTTCTACAAGTCGGTCGCGTGGGCCGCGGAGTTCTTCGCGCCGCACGGCATCGATATCGTGCTGGAGCCGATCAATGCCCGCAACGTGCCCGGCTATTTCCTCAACGATTTCGGCTTCGCGCGCGACCTGATCCAGGAGCTGAGGCTTCCCAACCTGAAGCTCCAGTTCGACATCTATCACTGCCAGATCATCCATGGCGACGTCACCATGCGGCTGCGTGAGATGATGCCGATCATCGGCCATATCCAGATCGCCAGCATTCCTTCGCGCAACGAGCCCGACGGCGAGGAGCTGAACTATCCGTTCCTGTTCGCCGAGCTCGACCGGCTCGGCTATCCCGGCTTCGTCGGCTGCGAATACAATCCGCGCGGCAAGACCACCGAGGGGCTTGGCTGGTTCAAGCCCTATGCGGGAGTGAAGCCGTGACACGCGCAGCGAAAATTTCTCTTGGCTGCATTGCCGACGACTATACCGGCGCCTCCGATCTCGCCAACACGCTGACGCGCGCGGGCCTGCGCACGGTGCAGACCATCGGTGTGCCCGCGGACGATCTTGCGCTGCCCGAGGTCGACGCCGTCGTGGTGTCGCTGAAGAGCCGCTCGATCGAGGCGGGGCTCGCCGTCTCGCGCTCGCGGGCGGCGGAGACATGGCTGCGCGGCCGCGGCGCGGGCCATGTGCTGTTCAAGATCTGCTCGACCTTCGATTCCACCGATGCCGGCAATATCGGCCCGGTGATGGACGCGCTGCGCGCCGATTGCGGCGAGGCGATCGTGCTGGTGACGCCGGCCTTCCCGGAGACCGGCCGCACCGTCTACCAGGGCAATCTGTTCGTCGGCGCCGTGCCGCTGAACGAGAGCCCGCTGAAGGATCATCCGCTCAACCCGATGCGCGATTCCAACCTGGTGCGCGTGCTGGCGCGCCAGAGCAAGACGCAAATCGGTCTGGTCGACCTCGCGACCGTGACGCGCGGGGCGGAGGCCGTACGGGCTCGCCTTGCTGGATTATCAGGCAAAGGCATCGGCGCTGCGATCATCGACGCCGTGTTCGACCGCGACCTCGAGGTCATCGGCCTTGTTGCCGCGGAACATCGGCTGTCGGTCGGCGCCTCCGGTATCGGCCTTGGGCTGGCCCGCGCGTTGGTGTCGACGGGCAAGGTCAAATCGGCTGCAGCTAGCAGTGAGCAGGGCGATGCCGTCGGCGGACAGGTCGCGTGCCTCGCCGGAAGCTGCTCGCAGGCCACCTTGCAGCAGATCGCCAACGCTGAACGCGTCATGCCGGTGCTTCATCTCGACCCTGACCGTATTCTTACGGAGGCGAATGAAGCGCAGCGTGCGCTGGACTGGGCAAGGCCTCGATTGGCTGAAGGTCCGGTGCTAATCGCATCAAGCGCGACGCCAGATCAGGTCGCCGCGCTCCAGGCGCGTCACGGCCGCGACGCGGCGGGGCACGCCATCGAGCAGACGATGGCCGACATCGCCGAAAGTCTAGTGAAATCAGGCGTGCGGCGATTGATTGTCGCCGGCGGCGAGACCTCTGGCGCGGTCGTTGACCGGCTGCAGATTCCCGGATTTCTTGTGGGAGCAGAGATCGCAGCTGGTGTTCCCGTGCTGCGCGCAGTGGGTGGTGCGGCAGGGGACATGTTGCTTGCGCTGAAGTCCGGCAACTTCGGTGGACCGGAGTTTTTCGCCGATGCGATTAGGCTCATGCGCTGAGCGCAGAGCATTTTTAGTCCCTCATTCACTTCTTTAGCGTTCCGTACTCGTACGGAGTCGTAGTTAACAACTGCTCAGTCGCTTTGTTGTTGGATATCGGCGCCGCTCCTTTTGGTTTGACCACGATTTAGGAAGCGCGACCGCGCCAACACAAAGAGACCCGAATATGTTCGCCACCATCTCCATCCGAGCCAAGATCATCAGTGTCGTGGCGTTCCTGCTGGTTGCGATGACTGGCATGGGCCTGCTCGCCGTCATGAAGATGCGGACGATCAACGCCAACACGGTCGACATCACCACGAACTGGATGCCCAGCGTGCGAGTGATCGGCGACCTTCGGGCCGGCGTCATCACCTACCGCAACGTGATCCGGGAGCACATGCTGTCCGAGACGCTCGAGGAGAAACTTGCGGCCGAAAAGACGCTCGCCAGCGTAGTTGAGTCCAACACCAAGATACGCCAGACTTACGAGCCGATGATCACCTCCCCGGAGGAGCGGGCGATTTACAGGGAGTGGTCCAAGGTCTGGGACGATTACAAGCAGGGGACCCAGCAGGTAATGGCTCTGTCGCGTCAGGAGGCCGGCAAGGTGCCGCATGAGGCGCACGAGCTGAACACCAAGACTGTCAACAAGATTGGTATCCAGGCCGACGAGATCCTGAAGAAGGACATTGATCTCAACACCAAGGGCGGCGATCAGGCTTCCGCGGACGCTTCCGACACCTACTATTATGCCTTCGTGCTCGTCGCGATCATCCTCGGTGCCGCCGTCATTGCCGGCATCGGCATCAGCTTCTACTTGGTCCAGGACGTCTCCAGCGGCATCAATTCGATCATCCAGCCGATGCAGGCACTGGGCAAGGGCGACCTGAGCGCAGAAGTCCCGCATCGCGGCGAGAAGACCGAAATCGGCTCGATGGCCGACGTGCTCCAGGTCTTCAAGGAGGCGCTGATCGCCAAGAAGGCCGCCGACGAGGCTGCCGCGGCCGACGCCGAAGCCAAGATCGAGCGCGGCCGCCGCGTCGACGGCATCACCCGCGATTTCGAAACGATGATCGGCGAGATCGTTCAGACCGTGTCGTCGGCCTCGACCCAGCTCGAAGCTTCCGCCTCGACGCTGACCTCGACCGCCGACCGCTCGCAGCGGCTGGCGACCACGGTTGCCGCGGCATCGGAAGAAGCCTCCACCAACGTCCAGTCGGTGGCCTCCGCCACCGAAGAGATGGCCTCTTCGGTCGGCGAGATCAGCCGCCAGGTCCAGGAATCGGCGCGGATGGCGGGCGATGCCGTCGGCCAGGCGCGCGCCACCACCGAGCGCGTCAGCGAGCTCTCCAAGGCGGCCTCCCGCATCGGCGATGTCGTCGAGCTGATCAACACCATCGCCGGCCAGACCAACCTTCTGGCGCTGAATGCCACCATCGAGGCGGCGCGCGCCGGTGAAGCCGGCCGCGGTTTTGCGGTGGTCGCTTCCGAAGTGAAGGCGCTTGCCGAGCAGACCGCCAAGGCGACCGGCGAGATCGGCCAGCAGATCTCCGGCATCCAGGCGGCAACCAACGACTCGGTCGGCGCGATCAAGGAGATCTCCTCGACCATCGAGCGCCTGTCGGAAATCTCCTCGGCCATCGCGGCCGCGGTGGAAGAGCAGGGTGCAGCGACTCAGGAAATCGCCCGTAACGTGCAGCAGGCGGCGCAGGGCACCCAGCAGGTGTCCTCCAACATCACCGACGTGCAGCGCGGCGCGACCGAGACCGGCACGGCCTCTTCTCAGGTGCTGTCGGCGGCGCAGATGCTGTCAAACGACAGCACGCGGCTCAAGACCGAGGTCAGCAAGTTCCTGACCAACGTCCGCGCGGCGTAAGCCGCCGGGACACGATGGCAGTTCTGAAGGCGGCGCCTCCGGGCGCCGCTTTTTTACGTGTCTGAGGGCTGCTTCCGTCATCTTTCGGACGCGGCTGCATATCTGGAATGCGATTTCGCCATGCGATAGCAGGGAAGTGACCGCGCGTGACACGCTGTCGTTGGCCATTTTGGCGGTGTTCGGGTAAATCAGCGGAGGAACCCGCGGGGGCGTGTTCCTCGTCCCCCTATTTGGAATTGCCTGACGAATGATTGCTCTGGTCCGTATTGCCCTGAGCCGGCCCTACACGTTTGTCGTGCTCGCGCTCCTGCTCCTGATCATCGGGCCGCTGGCGGCGCTGCGCACGCCGACCGACATCTTCCCGGACATCCGCATCCCCGTGATCGGCGTGGTCTGGCAGTATACCGGCCTGCCGCCGGACCAGATGTCCGGCCGCATCACCACGCCGTTCCAGCGCGCGCTGACGACCACCGTCAACGACATCGAGCACATCACGGCCAACTCCTATAACGGCTTTGGCATCATCAAGATCTTCTTCCAGCCCAATGTCGACATCCGCACCGCCAACGCCCAGGTCACCGCGATCTCGCAGACGCTGTTGAAGCAGATGCCGCCGGGCGCAACGCCGCCTTTGATCCTGAACTACTCCGCCTCGACCGTGCCGATCATCCAGGTGGCGCTGTCGGGCGATGGCCTGACCGAGCAGAACCTCGCCGACATCGGCATCAACAACCTGCGTACCCCGCTGGTCACCGTGCCCGGCGCGGCGATCCCCTATCCATTCGGCGGCAAGCAGCGCCAGGTCCAGATCGACCTCGACCCGACCGCGCTCCAGGCCCGCGGCCTGTCCGGCCAGGACGTCGCCAATGCGCTTGCAGCCCAGAACCTGATCACGCCCGTCGGCACCCAGAAGATCGGCATCTTCGAGTACAACATCCAGCTCAACAACTCGCCGCTCAAGATCGACGAGCTCGGCAACCTGCCGATCAAGACCGTCAACGGCGCCATGGTCTATGTGCGCGATGTCGCGACCGTGCGTGACGGCAATCCGCCGCAGACCAACATCGTTCATGTCGACGGCAACCGCTCGGTGCTGATGATGGTGCTGAAGGCGGGCGCGACCTCGACGCTCGACATCATCGCCGGCATCAAGCAGAAGGTGATCGACGTCAAGAACCAGTTGCCGGACGCGCTGAAGATCGGCTTCATCGGCGACCAGTCGGTGTTCGTCCGCGGCGCGATTCAAGGGGTCGCCTTCGAGGGCGTAATCGCCGCGCTGCTCACCAGCGTCATGATCCTGCTGTTCCTCGGGAGCTGGCGCTCGACGGTCATCATCGCGGTGTCGATCCCGCTGTCCGTGCTCGGCGCCATCATCATGCTCTCGGCGATCGGCGAGACGCTGAACATCATGACGCTCGGCGGCCTTGCACTTGCCGTCGGCATCCTCGTCGACGACGCCACCGTGACCATTGAGAACATCAACTACCACCTCGAGCAGGGCAAGCCGGTCGAGCAGTCAATCCTCGACGGCGCCAACCAGATCGTGACGCCGGCTTTCGTCTCGCTGCTTTGCATCTGCATCGTGTTCGTGCCGATGTTTTTCCTCACCGGCGTCGCGCGCTTCCTGTTCGTGCCGATGGCCGAAGCCGTGATGTTCGCGATGATGTGGTCATTCCTCCTGTCGCGCACGCTGGTGCCGACCATGGCCAATTATCTGTTGCAGCCACATGTGCATCATGAGGGCGCGCCGCCGAAATCGCGTAATCCCCTGGTCTGGTTCCAGCGCGGCTTCGAGGCCCGGTTCGAGCGCATTCGCGGCGGCTACCATAATTTCCTCGGACTGGCGCTGGCGCACCGCTCCGTGTTCGTGATCGGCTTCCTCTGCGTGGTCGGCGCGTCCTTTGCGCTGGTGCCGTTCCTCGGCCGCAACTTCTTCCCCGCGGTCGATGCCGGCAACATCCTGATGCATGTCCGCACCCAGGTCGGCACCCGCGTCGAGGAGACCGCCAACCAGCTCGCCGACGTGCAGAAGGCGATCCGCAAGCTGATCCCCGGCGAGATCGAGACGCTGACCGATAACATCGGCATGCCGATTTCCGGCATCAACATGACCTACAACAACACCGGCGTGATCGGTCCGCAGGACGGCGACATCCAGGTCAAGCTGAAGGAAGGCCACAAGCCGACCGAGGAGCATGTGCGGGTGCTGCGCGAGCAGTTGCCGCGGCTGTTCCCCGGCGTCAGCTTCGCCTTCCTGCCCGCCGACATCGTCAGCCAGATTTTGAACTTCGGCGCGCCGGCCCCTATCGACCTCCAGGTGCGTGGCGCCAACGCCGAGGCCAATTTTGCCTACGCCAACAAGCTGCTCGCCAAGGTCCGCCGAATCCCGGGTATCGCTGACGCGCGCATTCAGCAATCGCCGAGCAATCCGACCTTCAACATCGATGTCGACCGCACCCGTGCGCAATATGTCGGCCTGACCGAGCGCGATGTCACCAACAGCCTCGTGGTCAACCTTGCCGGCTCCTCGCAAGTCGCGCCGACCTACTATCTCAATCCCGACAACGGCGTGTCCTACTCGATCGTGATGCAGACGCCGCAATACCAGATCGACTCACTCAGCGCGCTGCAGACGCTGCCGATCACGGCGACCGGAAACTCGCAGTCGCCGATCCTCGGCGGCATCGCCGACATCAAGCGCTCGACGTCGAGCGCGGTAGTGTCGCAATACGACATCCAGACGCTGGTGCAGATTTTTGCGACGACCTCGGGCCGCGATCTCGGCGCGGTCGCCACCGACATCCGCCAGGTGATTGCCGACACCGCCAAGGAGGTGCCGAAGGGTTCTTCCGTGGTGCTGCTCGGTCAGGTGCAGACGATGAACAGTGCCTTCACCGGCCTGCTGTTCGGCCTGCTGGGCGCCGTCGTGCTGATCTATCTGCTGATCGTCGTGAACTTCCAGTCCTGGTCCGACCCGTTCGTGATCATCACCGCGCTGCCGGCAGCCCTCGCCGGCATCGTCTGGATGCTGTTCACCACGCAGACCACGCTGTCGGTGCCGGCGCTCACCGGCGCCATCATGTGCATGGGCGTCGCGACGGCAAACAGCGTGCTCGTGATCTCTTTTGCCCGCGAGCGCTACGAAGAGCTCGGAGATCCCATCGCCGCCGCGCTCGAGGCTGGCTTCGTCCGGTTCCGCCCGGTGCTGATGACCGCGCTCGCCATGATCATCGGCATGGCGCCGATGGCCCTGGGGCTCGGCGAGGGCGGTGAGCAGAACGCGCCGCTTGGCCGCGCCGTGATCGGCGGCCTGATCTTTGCAACTTTCGCCACGCTGATGTTTGTTCCCGTGGTGTTCAGTATGGTACACAAGAAACAAGGCGCCAAAGCCGCCGCCTCATCGGAGACTCCGCATGTCGCCCACTGAACCCCGCTCCCCGGTGTCGCGCCGGAAACTGGGCATTTTCGGCGTGGTGGCGCTGATTGCGGCAGGCCTCGTGGTCGGTACCGGCATCCGTGCCCGCGAAGAGCAGGGCTCCAAGCTGAAGGAATGGACCGACGACCAGGCCATTCCGAGCGTCGCGGTGACGTTACCCAACGCGAAATCGCTGAGCGGCACCCTCGACCTGCCGGGTCGGCTCGAGGCCTATTATCGCGCGCCGATTTTCGCTCGGGTCTCCGGCTATCTCAAGAGCTGGAGCGTCGACATGGGCGCCCGCGTCAAGGCCGGGCAGGTGATCGCCGAGATCGAAGCGCCCGATCTCGATCAGCAACTGCTTCAGGCCCGCGCCGATCTCGCCAGCCAGCAGGCCAGCGCCAGGCTTTCGGAGGCAACGTTGAACCGGCGCAAGACTCTGGTCGCCTCCAACTTCGTCTCCGCCCAGGAAATCGACGAGCGCACCGCCGACCTCTCCAACAAGAACGCCGCCGTCCATTCCGGGCAGGCCAATGTCGAGCGTCTGGAGGCGCTGGCCGGCTACAAGAAGATCACCGTGCCATTCGACGGCGTGGTCACGGCGCGCGACACCGACGTCGGCGCGCTGATCAATGCGGGCGGCGGGTCCGGCCCGGCGATGTTTGTGGTCTCCGACATCACCAAGCTGCGCGTCTATGTCAACGTGCCCCAGAACTACGTGCCGGCGATCAAGATCGGCGCAAAGGCCACGATGGTGATGCCGGAATACCCGAACCGAACGTTCCAGGCGACCGTGGAGGCGTCCTCGCAGGCCGTCGATGTCGCCTCGGGCACCACCCGCATGCAGCTCAGGCTCGACAATTCCAACGGCGAGTTGATGCCCGGCGGCTACGCCAGCGTGAAGCTCAACTTGCAGCGCGATACCGCGCCGCTGAGCATTCCCGCCAGCGCTTTGATCTTCAACGGCAGCGGGCTGCGCGTTGCGACCGTAGGCGCCGACGACAAGGTGCAGTTCAAGACCGTCACGATTGCCCGCGATCTCGGCAAGGAGATCGAACTCGCCTCAGGCATTACGCAGGACGACCGCGTCATCACCGCCCCGCCGGACGGTCTGTCCGACGGTGACCAAGTGCGTGTGGTCGGCGCTGGCCCCAAGGGCAAGCCGGCGACGGCGTCGGAGAAGCAGGCGCCGAAGGGCTAGCTCGTCTTCACCTCTCCCCGCAAGCGGGGCGAGGGAGACTAGCCGACCCGCCACTCCGGCATGCCATCGGCGGCCATCGCGATCTCGCCGAGTGAGCCGACCGGGGTGTGATCCATGTTCAAGAGATGCGCCAGCGTCGCGCCATCGCTCGCCGGAATCCGCGCCAGCGTCCGCCGATCATCGGCCGTGCGCAGCATGACGACGCCGTGCTCGACCTCGCCGCCACGGCCGTAGAGCACCGTAAAGCTCTCGACCTTGCCTCTGCCGGTGGGCTCCGCGACAAACTCCGGCACCGCGCGTTTGTTGCGCTCAGCCTCCCCCTGCACGCTCGTCTCCTGCGCCAGCGCCACACGCGGCGGCGTCTTTGAGACCACCAGCCCATGATGCTTGGTGACGAAACCGCCCTGGCCGTAGAGCAGGCCGAGCTTGGCGCCGTCGCGTACACGCCGCACCATCGCGCAGGCCGCATGGGTCATGTAGGTGTTGAGCGGCGCGCCGAAGAAGGTGAGGCCACCGGTCACGGTCGGCTGCACGTCGGCGCCGAGGCCCAGCGTCCGCCGCGCCATCTTGGGCACGCAGGGGAAGCAGCTATAGAGTTCGATTGCGTCGAATTGTTTGCCGTCCCCGTCGGCGAGGTCCATCACGGCTTTCAAGACCGCGTTTTGCGGATGGCTCTCATAAAACTGGTCGCGCAAGAGATAGTCGCGCGGTTCTTCCGCCGAAGCGCCGCCGAGCGGATAGACGAGCTTGTCTTCGGCGATCCCGGCCGCGCGCGCCTTCGCAAGGCTGGTGAGCAAGAGGGCGCCGCCCATGTTGACGCTTGGGTTGGCAACCATGAGCTTGTTGTAGGGCCAGGCGATCAAGCGATTGTCCGCGGTCGGCGTCGTGATCTCGTCCGGTGCATAGCGCCGCCTTAGCCAGGCATTGGGATTTTGCGCGGCGGTCTCGGAGTAGCGCGACCACAGCGTGCCGGACTCCGCCATGGCTTCGCGCGGCGTCTGGCCCCAATGCGCCGATGAAGCCGCTTCATAGAAGGGATAGACAGTCACGGGACGGAACACGCCGAGCTTCACCGCAAGCGGCTTCTGGAATGCCGCGCCGCGCTTCGGCTCCTCGACGTCATGCGCGAACGGCGTCCATGGCAGCTTTGCGCCGGCACGCTCCGCCTTGGTCGCGGTCGACTGCGCCTCGGCGCCGCAGACCGCGGCAACATTGCATTCGCCGCGCGCGATGCGCTTTGCGGCCTCGTGGATGTAGCGGATCGGGCTCTCGCCGCCGACCGGGCCGTAATAGCAATGCGCAGGCGTAATCCCGAGCCGCTGCGCCAGCAGCTTTTCCGGGTCACGATAGCGCCAGCTCAGGAAGTTGACGACGTCGAGTGACTGCACCTCACCGAGTAATTTTGCGCCGGCATCCGCCTCGGCGCGCTGCAGCGCCTGTTCGAGCAGATCGAGCGGCTCGAGGCCCTCGGCGATGTCCTTGGGGCGGTCGACGATCTCGCCGATGCCGACGATGACGGGGATGCGGTCTTCTGGGATATTGGTCTTGGCCATTTCTTCTTGCTTCACGTGTTAGATCTTGGGCACGCCGTCGTCCTTCGAGGGCCGCTGAAGAAGCGGCCACCTCAGGATAACGGCTACGGGTACAGCGTCATCCTGAGGTGCGAGCCGAGCGGCGCGTCGCGCCGCTTGGCGAGCCTCAAAGGATGGGCCGCGCACACCATCACTCCGCCACCAGCGAATTCATATGTTCGACAGCTTCCGCAAACTCTTCCTTGAATTCCTGCACCACGGCACCGGCCGATTTCACGCTGTCAATGAGGCCGACGCCCTGGCCGACGAAATAGCTGACGAGATCGCGTGCCTTGGCGTTGCCGCTCGCCGCCGCGCGGTCGATCGAGTTGAAGGCGTCGCGGCTGATGATGCTCTGCAGCGGCATCGGCAGTGCGCCCGGGCTTTCCGGTGCGCGGTCCCAGGCATCGGTCCAGACCGAGCGCAGCTGCCGCGCCGGCTTTCCGGTGCGGCCCTTCGAGCGGATCGCGTCGCGCGAGGACGCCGCGATCATCTTCTCGCGAAAGATCTCCGTGGTCTCTGCTTCCACCGTCGCCAGCCACACCGAGCCTGTCCACGCACCGGCCGCGCCCATCGCCATGCAGGCTGCCATCTGCCGTCCCGTCATGATGCCGCCGGCCGCGAGTACCGGCACGTCGCGGATTGGCTTGATCGCCTTGATCACCTCCGGCACCAGCACCATGGTCGAGACCTCGCCGCAATGGCCGCCGGCCTCGGTGCCCTGCACGACGAGAATATCGACGCCGGCCGCGACTTGTCGCAGCGCATGCTCCTTGGCGCCGACCAGGGCTGCGACGGGCACGCCGTGCTTTTGGCCCATCTCGATCATCGCCTTCGGCGGCACGCCGAGCGCATTCGCGATCAGCCGGATCGGATGATTGAAGGAAACCTCGAGC
This sequence comes from Bradyrhizobium sp. McL0616, assembly GCF_049993385.1. Taxonomy (NCBI): domain Bacteria; kingdom Pseudomonadati; phylum Pseudomonadota; class Alphaproteobacteria; order Hyphomicrobiales; family Nitrobacteraceae; genus Bradyrhizobium; species Bradyrhizobium sp. McL0616. The sequence goes on along the minus strand of NZ_CP188255.1, from coordinate 6,278,512 downwards.
AGCTCCAGTGCCGTCTTCGCGTCGAAAGGCTGCGGTTGGTTGTCGGCAACGCTCGTCGTGGTCAGTTCGATGTCGTACTTTTTCAGGAGACCACGCGTATACTCGCGGTGAGCTTGCGGCACGCGCGCCTCAAGGCTCTTCCATGTGACGTCCTTCTCGCCGGCGGTCGAGATATTTTCGGGGATGAGCACGTCGATGCCGTAGGGCTTGCCGTCGACGTGCTCGTCGATCCATGTCAGCTCGCGCTCGAGCGTATCGGGCGTGTGTACGGTGGCGCCGAGCACGCCAAAGCCGCCGGCACGGCTGACGGCGGCGACGACATCGCGGCAATGGCTGAAGGCGAGCAGCGGGAACTCGATGCCCAGCATGTCGCAGATCGGCGATTTCATGGCTCTCTCCCGGCGGCCCTTTGCGACGACGCTAGCCCATCGTCTTTCGCGATGCCATGCCGGATTCCCGCGCGCATCTTGCGTGCAGGCGTTACGCCGTGCGATGCGCCATTCCGTCGCGCAAAATAATGCGGCGCAGGGGCCGCCGTTAAGCCTCTTGCGCTTTCTACGACGTGAGAGAATGCTGGCGCATAACAACTTAAAACAACGAGGGAGCGCCAACCGATGTCGTCAAGGCAAGCGGGTCCGGTTCAGGCCACCGAGGTTTACGACGTGGTCGTTGTCGGCGCGGGCTTTGCCGGCATGTACATGCTGCATCGCCTGCGCGGGCTCGGTTTTTCGGCACGTGTCTACGAGCAGGGCGACGGCGTCGGCGGCACCTGGTACTGGAACCGCTATCCCGGCGCGCGCTGCGACGTCGAGAGCATGCAGTATTCCTACTCGTTCTCGGAGGACCTCCAGCAGGAATGGGACTGGAGCGAGCGCTACGCGCCGCAGCCGGAGATCCTGAAATACGCCAATCACGTCGCTGACCGGTTTGATCTGAACCGCGACATCCAGTTCAACACCCGCGTCGAGCGTGCTGCATTCGACGAAGGTGAAAATCGTTGGTCGGTGACGACCTCCGACGGCATGACGGTTCAAGCTCAGTTCATCGTGCTTGCCACCGGCTGCCTGTCGAATGCCCGCAAGCCCGATATCAAGGGCCTCGAAAGCTTCAAGGGTCCCGTCTACCACACCGGCAACTGGCCGCATGAAGCGGTTGACTTCACCGGCTTGCGCGTCGGTCTCATCGGGACCGGATCATCCGCTATCCAGTCGGCCCCCATCATTGCCGAGCAGGCAAAGCATCTCACGGTGTTTCAGCGCACTGCGAATTTTTCGATTCCCGCCCGCAACGGCGCGCTAACCGATGAGGAACGCAACGCGTTCCGGAAAAGCTATCCGGAAATCCGCCGCTTCGCCCGTGAAGTCGCGCGCAACGGCATCTTTGCCGAGCACCCGATCGCGGCGCGCTCGACGACAACGAGGATACTAGGCGCGCAAAATACAAAGCGCGGTGGGATCGCGGCGGGCTCACCTTCATGTACGTCTATAACAATCTTGGTCTGGACCTGGCCGCGAATGACACCGCCGCCGACTACGTGCGCGGCAGGATCACCGAGATCGTGGAAGATCCCGCGACTGCCAAGCTGCTTCAACCCAACAGCCATCCGATCGGCACCAAGCGCATCTGCATTGACACGGATTATTTTGCGACGTTCAACCGGTCGAATGTCTCGCTGGTCGACATCAAGACCAACCCGATCGAGGAGATCACTGCAAACGCCGTGCGCGTCGCGGGCAAGGATCACGAGGTCGATGCGCTGGTGATGGCGACGGGCTTCGACGCCATGACCGGATCGGTCGCCAGGATCGACATTCGCGGCCGTGGCGGGCTGACGCTGAACCAGAAATGGGCAGAAGGCCCGAAGACCTATCTCGGCCTGATGAGCGCGGGTTTTCCAAACCTCTTCATCATCACGGGGCCGGGCAGTCCATCGGTGCTGTCGAACATGATCGTTTCGATCGAGCAGCATGTCGACTGGATCGCCGATGGCCTCGTCCACATGCGCAGGCAGGGCCTCGCCACGATGGAGGCGGGCAGCGATGCCGAGGACAAATGGGTCGCCCATGTCAACGAGGTCGCCCGCGGTACGCTCTATCCGCAGGCCAATTCCTGGTACATGGGCGCCAACATCCCGGGCAAGCCGCGCATCTTCATGCCCTATATCGGCGGGGTCGGCGTCTACCGGCGAATCTGCGACGAGGTCGCAGCGAAAGGGTACGAGGGGTTTGTGACTGAAGCAGAGGCGCGGTCGCGCAGGGCGGTGACGGGATAGGCCGGACGCATGACGCCAGCCTGAGGCCCGCGTCCGACGCAGACCCGGCAGGCCTTGTCATCTGCCGTCCGTGGGCTAATTAATGCACGCGCATCTTTTCGCCGGAGCCCCTCGCATGACCGACACCACCTTCGAGCCGCCCAAGGTCTGGACCTGGAACAAGGAGAACGGCGGGCAGTTCGCCAACATCAACCGTCCGATCGCCGGCCCCACCCACGACAAGGAGCTGCCGGTCGGCAAGCATCCCTTCCAGCTCTATTCGCTGGCGACGCCGAACGGGGTGAAGGTCACGGTGATGTTCGAGGAATTGCTGGCCGCCGGCCATAGCGGCGCGGAATATGACGCCTGGCTGATCAAGATTGACGGCAACCAGTTCGGCAGCGGCTTTGTCGGGGTCAATCCGAACTCGAAGATTCCGGCGCTATTGGACCGCAGCGGGCCGGCGCCGATCCGGGTGTTCGAGTCCGGCGCGATCCTGGTGCACCTCGCGGAAAAGTTCGGCGCCTTCCTGCCGACCAGCGGCCAGGCGCGGGCGGAAACTCTGTCCTGGCTGTTCTGGCAGATGGGCAGCGCGCCGTTCCTCGGCGGCGGCTTTGGTCATTTCTATGCTTATGCGCCGACCAAGATCGAATACGCGATCAACCGCTATGCCATGGAAGTGAAGCGCCAGCTCGACGTGCTCGACCGTCGTCTCGCCGACAACGAGTATCTCGGCGGCGCCGACTATACGATCGCCGACATGGCGACGTGGCCCTGGTATGGTGCGCTTGCCAAGGGGCTGGTCTATGGCGCTGGTGAATTCTTGTCCGTGCAGGACTACAAGAATGTCCAACGCTGGACCGATGAGATCGCCAAGCGCCCCGCGGTCAAGCGCGGCCGAATGGTCAACCGCGTCTCCGGCGATCCCGCCAGCCAGCTTCACGAGCGGCACGACGCGTCCGACTTCGAAACGAAGACGCAGGACAAGATCGCGCCCGCGACTTAGGTGCTTAGGGCGGATTAGCCCGCGGCTGCGCGAAGCGCAGTCCGCTGGCGTGATCCGCCGCTCAAGCAAAGAGGCGGGTTACGCTGACGCTAACCCGCCCTACCGCATCTGACGGATTACGCCATGCTCAGCTCGTGGCGCCCCACCACCATCCAGTGCACCTCGTCCGGACCATCCGCGAAGCGCAGATGGCGGACGTCCTGATACATTTCGGCGAGCGGCGTCCAGTGCGAGATGCCGGTGGCGCCGTGCATCTGGATCGACTGGTCGATGATCTTGCAGGCGCGTTCCGGCACCATGGCCTTGACCATGGAGACCCAGACGCGGGCCTCCTTGTTGCCGAGCACGTCCATGGCCTTGGCGGCCTTCAGCACCATCAGCCGCATCGCCTCGATCTCGCAGCGCGCCTGCGCGATGATCTGCATGTTGCCGCCGAGATGCGCGATCTTCTTGCCGAAGGCTTCGCGGGTGAGGCCACGCTGCACCATCAGGTCGAGCGCCTTCTCGGCCTTGCCGATGGTGCGCATGCAATGATGGATGCGGCCGGGCCCAAGGCGGAGCTGCGAGATCTCGAAGCCGCGGCCTTCGCCGAGCAGCATGTTCTCCTTCGGCACGCGCACATTGTTGAAACGCATGTGCATGTGGCCGCGCGGAGCGTGGTCCTGGCCAAACACGTACATCGGGCCGAGCACCTCGACGCCGGGCGTGTCGCGCGGCACCAGGATCTGCGACTGCTGCTTGCTCGGCGCCGCGTCCGGGCTGGTCTTCACCATGACGATGAGGATCTTGCAGCGGGGATCGCCGACGCCGGAGATGTAATACTTCTCGCCGTTGATTACCCATTCGTCGCCGACGAGCTTTGCGCTCGTCGAGATATTCTTGGCGTCGGAGGAGGCAACATTCGGCTCGGTCATGACATAGGCCGATCGGATCTCGCCGTTCATCAGCGGCTTTAGCCACTTCTCCTTCTGCTCCTTGGTGCCGACGCGCTCCAGCACCTCCATGTTGCCGGTGTCCGGCGCCGAGCAGTTCATACTCTCCGAAGCCAGCGGGCTCTTGCCGAGCTCGGAGGCGATATAGGCGTAGTCGAGGTTCTTCAGGCCATGGCCGGTCTCGTCATCGGGCAGGAAGAAGTTCCAGAGGCCTTCCTTCTTGGCCTTGTTCTTGGCCACCTCCAGCACCTCGAGCTGCTTCGGCGTGAAGCTCCAGCGGTCTTCCTTGCCCTCGCCTGCCTTGGCGAACTCGATCGACATCGGCTCGACCGTGTCACGAATGAACTTCCTGACGTGATCGTAGAGCGGCCGGACCTGGTCCGACATGCGCAGGTCATTGAGCTCGTCGCCGGGATTGAGCGTGTAGTTGGTGGTGCGGGGTATGTAGGCGTGTTTCATTGTTGTTCCTCCCGTTTCGTGTCGCGCGTTGCCGTCGAGAATAGACGTGGCAGCGCCAAAGCGCGAGCGCGCATTTTTCAGACGCCCATGCCATATCGTGGAATATCGCGGTGGCGTTTCAAACACTGTTTGAGTTGGATCGGTATCGTGAAGGCGATGATCGGTCTACCCGTCTTCCAGCTAACCCCGCATCAGGCGTCATGCGATCTGATGACACGCGTTGGATGACGGGGTGCGCCGCCGGCCTCATAGCTGCTCCCGCTGGTTCCGGGCTGATTTGACCTATTTCAGGAGGCTAATGGGACTTTTGCGTGCCGCCGTAACCGGCTAATCTCCTGCTCGCGCTGAGGGAGAGAGCACATGAGTTCTTCCGTTGTACGCGAAGTGCAGTTTCCAAAGCAGCCGGCGCTGCAGTTGATCTACGATACAGCGCCGATCGGGCTTGCTTATCTTTCGCCGGACTGCCGCTATTTGCAGATCAACCAGCGCCTCACCGAGATCTGCGGTATTTCGGTCGAGGGCCATCTCGGGCATACGGTGCGAGACTGCGTTCCCGGGTTGGCGTCTGCCGTTGAAGGCATCGTTCGCTCCATCATGGAGACCGGCGACCCCGTCACCGGGATCGAGGTTTACGGCCAGCGTCCCGGCTACAACGACGAACGTTGCTGGATCACCCACTGGCATCCGCAGCGTGGGCCGAGCGGCAACATCGTCGGCGTCAACGTCGCAGCGGAAGAGATCACCGAACGCAAGCGCAGCGAACGGGAGCTTCGCAGTGCCCGCGACGCGGCCGAGGCAGCCTTGCAACGACTGAAGGAGGCTCAGGATTCGCTGGTGGAGGCGGAAAAGCTCGCGGCTCTCGGACGGTTGGTGGCGGGCGTGGCACACGAGATCAACAGTCCCGTCGGCACCAGCCTGACCGTTACTTCAGCATTGGAGCGCAAGGCAGCAACGTTTGCGGGCGAAGTCGCACGCGGCGGGCTGAAGCGATCGAGCCTGAATGAGTTCGTCGCGGTGGTTCAGACCGCGTCGTTGCAGCTGGCCGACAATCTCGCCCGCGCGGCGGAATTGATCCAGATATTCAAGCAGGTCGCCGTCGATCAGGGCTATCTCGAGCGCCGCAGCTTCGATCCGGGGGAGCTGACGCGACAGGTTGCCGCGAGCCTGCAGCAGGAATTGCGAAGAAACGGTTTGGCGCTCAATATCGAATGCCAGCCCGGTCTGGCAATGAACAGCTATCCAGGTCCTTACGCACAAGTGGTGACCAACCTGATTAAGAATGCGATGGTGCATGCGTTTCCGCATGGCAAGAGCGGCAGCATCACCATCGAGATTTGCGCGTACGGCCATGATGATATTGAGATTGCCGTTGCCGATGATGGCTGCGGCATGATCGAGGATCTGCGTCGGCAGGCGTTCAATCCGTTCTTTACGACGCGTCGCAGTCAAGGGAGCGTTGGCCTCGGCCTGCACATCGTCCATAACATCGTTTTCAATCGGCTGGGCGGACGCATCAATCTCGAAAGTGAGCCAGACGAGGGGACACGAATCGGCATGGTCGTGCCGCGAGTTGCGCCCGAGCCTGGCGATGCCTAGCGCGCAATGCGCGAAAACAGCACTTTGTTGCCGTGATTGACCGGACGTTAACTGAGCGGAAGCGACGCCGCCCTTCGGACGACGACGCTCGTCATGTCGGAGAGGTGAGCGCTCCGCTCACACCATCCGATGCATCGCGCAGATCTTGTTGCCGTCGAGGTCGCGCAAGTACGCGAGATAGAGCTTGCCGCCCGGACCCTGGCGAATGCCGGGCGGTTCCTCACAGTTCTTGCCGCCACTGGCGATGCCGGCCGCATGCCAGGCGTCGACCTGCTCCGGCGAACCGCAGGCAAAGCCGATCGTACCGCCGTTCGCGCACGTTGCCGGCTCGCCGTTGATGGGTTTCGACACCGAGAACACGCCGGTCTTGGTGATGTAGAAGATGCGATGACCGTCGACCCTCGCCGGCCGTACCTCGAGCGTACTGAGCAACTCGTCGTAAAATGCTTTTGCCTTATCGAGGTCGTTGGTGCCGATCATGATGTGTGAAAACATTTGCCTTCCCCCTCATTATGATTTGTAGCCCGGATGGAGCGTAGCGAAATCCGGGTCCATTTGCTTATGGCGGTCCCGGATTGCGCTGCGCTCCATCCGGCTACGACCTTGAAAAACTAAAACGCCGTATAGCCGCCGTCGATCACGAACGTATCCGCGGTGTGATAGGACGACGCCTTGCTCATCAGATACACCGCGATGCCGCCGAAATCGGATGCCTCGCCGAAGCGACGCACCGGAATTCGCGGCATCACGTTGGCGACGAATTTGTCGTTGGCCATGATGCCGGCGGTCATGTCGCTCTTGATCCAGCCGGGCAGGATCGCGTTCGCAGTGACACCATGGCGGGCGAGCTCGACGCCGAGCGCGCGCACCAGCGCGTTGATCGCGGCTTTGGTCGCGGCGTAGTGCTCGTTGCGCGCGGTGCCGAAGATCGAGGCGAGGCTCGAGGTCGCAACCAGCCGCCCGAAGGGATCGCCGGCATTGGCGCGCTCAGTCATGTGCTTCGCGGCAGCCTGGAACGCGTGGAACACACCGTCGAGATTGGTCGCAAACATCGTGCGCCATTCTTCCTCGGTCCGCTCGATGAAGGAGCGTCGGCCGCCGCCGCCGATGCCGGCATTGGCGAAGCAGCCGTCGACCCGGCCGAACATATCGAGCGTGGCTTTCATCGCGGCATTGACCGACGCCGGATCGGTGACGTCGCAGACGCGGGCATCGACCTTGCCGGACAGGCCCGCCATGCTCGCGGCGGCAGCCTTGTTCTTGTCAGCATTGCGGCCCCAGATCGAGACATTGCAGCCCTGGCCGGCGAGCGCCTGTGCGATGCCGAGCCCGATACCGCCATTGCCCCCGGTGATCACGGCGACGCGGCCGGTGAGGTCGAAAATAGACATGGCGCGTTTCCTGTTTTTGGCACAGAAGCGCGCCAGCCTGTGCGCGCAAGATTGTGCGATACGACGACAAGGTATGTTCGGACCACCATGGACAAGGCCGCAACAAAAATCAAATATGCGCCCCGGCAAAGCTAATTCCGGTCTGCGAAACATCGCGACCTGCAACTGACGAGGAAACCATGCAGTTCAAACACGTCACGCTCGATCTCGATGGTTCGGTCGCGATCCTCAGGCTCGACCATCAGGAGGTGATGAACGCGGTCTCCATGGACATGCTGGGCGGCCTCGCCGACGCGCTCGACGCGATCGAGGAAAAGAAGGACGAGGTGCGCTGCGTCGTGCTGACCGGCGCGGGGCGGGCGTTCTGTACGGGAGCGAATCTCCAGGGCCGTAACAGCCAGTCGAAGAAGACCAAGGCCGGCCTGACGCTCGAGACCGGCTTTCATCCGTTCCTGCGGCGCATCCGCAATCTGCATTGCCCGATCGTCACCGCGGTCAACGGCCCGGCCGCCGGTGCCGGCATGAGCTTCGCGCTGCTCGGCGACATGATCCTGTGCGCGCGTTCGTCCTATTTCCTGCAAGCTTTCCGCCGCATCGGCCTGGTGCCGGATTGCGGCTCGACCTGGCTATTGCCGCGCTTGATCGGCAAGGCGCGCTCGGTGGAGTTGTCACTGATGGGCGAGCGCCTGCCGGCGGAAAAGGCGCTGGAATGGGGGCTCATCAACCGTGTCTACGACGACGGCGTGCTGATGGAGGAGGCGATGAAGCTCGCGCGTGACCTCGCCAGCGGCCCGACGGTCGCGCTGTCGCTGATCCGCAAGCTCTACTGGGACAGTCCGGAAAATTCCTTCGAGGATCAGCTCAATCTCGAATTTCAGAGCCAGCTCCGTGCCGGCGACACCCAGGACTTCCGTGAGGGCGTCGGCGCCTTCCTGGAGAAGCGCCCGGCGCAGTTCAAAGGCAAATGATCGAGGCGGAGCTTTCCCGCAGCGTCCTGCGCTGGTGCCCTGGTGCGACCGGCGCGACCGGCGCCGCAAAGTTGTCCGGCGGTGCCAGCCAGGAGACGTGGCGCTTCGACATCGTGCATCCCGATGGGCCGATCGGCGCGATCCTGCGCCGCTCGCCGAAGGGCTATGGCGCGGCGCCCACGCGTGCGGCGGGTCTTGCGGCTGAAGCGCAGCTGATGCAGCTCGCCTATGAAGCCGGCGTGCCGTCCCCGCGCGTGATGCATGTGCTGGTGCCGGAGGATAATCTCGGCACCGGCTTCATCATGCAGCGGGTCGAAGGCGAGACCATCGCGCGCAAGATTTTGCGTGACGACGAGTTCGCCGCGGCGCGGCCGCTCCTCGCGCGACAGATCGGCGGCGTGCTGGCCGGCCTGCACAGGCTGCAATTGTCGAAATTGCCTGAATTGCGGCACATGACGGCAACAAAGGAGATCGGCGAGTTCGAGCGCGACTATCGCAGTTTGAATTGGCCCAAGCCGGTGTTCGAGCTGGCGCTGCGCTGGCTGCGCGACCATGATCCCGGTCCCAATGCCGAGGAGACTCTGGTGCATGGCGATTTCCGCAACGGCAATCTCATCATCGGTGCTGACGGCGTCCGTGCCGTGCTGGACTGGGAACTCGCCCATCTCGGCGATCCCATGGAGGATCTCGGCTGGGTCTGCGTCAACTCATGGCGATTTGGCGAGATCGACAAGCCGGTCGGAGGTTTTGGCTCGCGCGAGGAGATGTTCGCCGGCTACGAGGCCGCTGGGCGCAAGGTGGATTCAGGGCGCGTCAAGTTCTGGGAAGTGATGGGGACACTGCGCTGGGGCATCATGTGCGGCGGCATGATGCAGCGTTTTCGGGAAGGGCCCGACCATTCCATGGAGCGCGCGATGATCGGCCGCCGCGCGTCCGAAACCGAGATCGATCTGTTGCGGCTGCTTGCGCCGCGCGGGAGTTGAAACATGCAGGACGAACCGACACCGGTCGAGTTGACCAAGTCAGTCGCCGATTTCCTCCGTCACGACATCACGCCGCTGGTCTCCGGCCACCAGGGCTTCAAGCTGCGTGTCGCGATCAACATCCTCGATCTCGTCACGCGGCAGCTGACCGAGCAGCAGGGTAGTGACGCGAAGGAAGTGGAACGGTTGAGGGCGTTGCTCGGAACGGACGGCACTGTCACGGAGCTCAACCGCGCACTCGCCGATCGTATCGCGAGAGGCGAGGTCGATCTCGCAACGCCGGGCGTCGCCGGGCACCTCTGGCAAACCACGATGGACAAGCTCGCGGTCGATCAGCCGAATTACGCATCGTACAAGCGGGAGCTGCCGCGAGGCGGGTAGGTCTCTCCACATTCTCCGTCATTGCGAGGAGCCCTTGCGACGAAGCAATCCAGGCTGTTGCCGCGGAGACGGTCTGGATTGCTTCGCTGCGCTCGCAATGACGAGTGGAGAGACGCCTACTTCCCCACCCATTTCGGCGGCCGCTTCTCCGAAAACGCCTTCGGACCCTCGATGTAATCCTGCGACGCGACCATCGCCTTCACGGCCGGGTACTCCCGCTGCTCCTCGATCGCCTGCTCCAGCGACACCGCAAGCCCTTTCTGGATGGTCTGTTTCGACGCCCGGATCGACATCGGCGAGTTCTTGGTAATCATCTCGGCCCAGCGCAGCGCCGCCGTGAGCGCCTCGCCCTGCGGCACCACTTCATTGACGAAGCCGAGCTCATGGCCTTCCTTGGCGCTGACATGGCGCGCGGTGAGGATCATGCCCATGGCGCGCTTCAGGCCGATCTGCCGCGGCAGCCGGTGCAGGCCGCCGGCGAGTGCGGCCAGCCCAACGCGCGGCTCGGGCAGGGCAAAGGTCGCATTCTCTGACGCAATGATCAGGTCGCAGGCGAGCGCAATCTCGAAACCGCCTCCCATCGCGACCCCGTTGACGGCGGCGATGATCGGCTTGTCGCAGTCGAAGCGCGCCGTGAGGCCGGCAAAGCCGCCCTTGTCCCAGCCGCGTTTTCCCCCCGCCGCCTGCCACTTCAGATCGTTGCCGGCGCAGAACGCCTTGTCGCCGGCGCCGGTGACGATCGCGACCCACTGCTCTGGGTCGGCGGAGAAATCATCGAACACCTTTTGCAGCTCGAAATGCGCGTCGGTGTGCAGCGCGTTGTAGACCTCGGGCCGCGACAGCGTGATGATCGTGATCGGTCCCTTGCGTTCCACTTTGGAAAATTTCAGCTCCATCGGTCGCTCCCGCATTTTCTCGTGAAGGAATATTGCGGCCATACTAGCGCGCGGACGTGTTTCAACACCATCGAATTGCGCGGGCGCGCCTTGCACGCCTCACACGCCTCGGCTTGCTTGACTTGCGCACGCTCTTCTCTCCTTAATCGATCGAAGCAAAAATGCGCGTAGCGCCTTAACGCAAAACAAAATGACTCCGGGAGAGACTCGTGGATTTCTCATTGCCTGCCGATCTCGTCGCCTATCTCGGAGAGCTCGATCGTTTCATCGACCGCGAGATCAAGCCGCTGGAGCAGGCCGACGACAACATCCGCTTCTTCGATCATCGCCGCGAATGGGCGCGCACCGATTTCGAGAATGGCGGCCTGCCGCGGCATGAGTGGGAAGCGCTGCTGCGCAAGGCAAAGGATCTTGCAGATGCCGCCGGTCATCTGCGCTTTCCAGTTCCGAAGCAATATGGCGGCAAGGATGGTTCCAACCTCTGGATGGCCGTGATCCGCGAGCACTTTGCCGCGAAAGGTCTTGGCCTGCACAACGATCTCCAGAACGAACATTCGGTCGTCGGCAATTTCCCCGTCGTTACCATGCTTGACCGCTACGGCCGCGACGACCAGAAGGCGATGATCGACGGCTCGATCAGGGGCAAGTACCGCATCACCTTTGGTCTCACGGAGCCCAATCACGGCTCGGACGCGACCCACATGGAGACGCGCGCCGTGCCCGCGACCCGTGACAACGTCAAGGGCTGGATCATCAACGGCGAGAAGATGTGGACCACCGGCATGCACGTTGCAACCCACTGCGCGCTGTTCGCGCGCACCTCGGGTAATGACGGCGATGCCCGCGGCATCACCTGCTTCCTGGTGCCGGCCAAGAGCCACGGCGTGAAGATCGAGGAGTACATGTGGACCTTCAACATGCCGACCGATCATCCCCGTGTCAGCTTTACCGACGTGTTCGTGCCTGAGGATGCGCTGTTCGGCGAGGTCGGCCGCGGCCTGTCGCTGGCTCAATGTTTTGTGCACCAGAACCGCATCCGCCAGGCCGCGAGCTCGCTTGGGGCTGCCGTCTACTGCATCGAGGAGAGCGTCAAATATGCGCGCGAGCGCAAGCCGTTCGGCAAGGCGCTCGCGGAAAACCAGGCGATCCAGTTCCCGCTGGTCGAGCTCGCGACGCAGGCCGAGATGCTGCGGCTGTTGATCCGCAAGACCGCATGGGAGATGGACAAGCTCAATGAGGAGCAAATCGAGCGCACGCTCTCCGACCGCGTCTCGATGTGCAACTACTGGGCAAACCGCCTCTGCTGCGAGTCCGCCGACCGCGCCATGCAAGTCCACGGCGGCATGGGCTACTCACGCCACAAGCCGTTCGAGCATATCTACCGGCATCACCGTCGCTATCGGATCACGGAAGGCAGCGAGGAGATCCAGATGCGCAAGGTGGCGGGGTTTTTGTTCGGGTTTATGGGACCGGGGAAGCATTGAGGCGCTTGATACCTCTCCACGAGTCGTCCCGGCGAAGGCCAGAACGACGATGTGGATATAGCGGGCTAATTCACCCGCCGGTCCTTCCCCGTCCAATATGGCTCCCTTAACTCCCGCCGCAAAATCTTGCCGCTCGGATTGCGCGGTAGGGCCGGCAAAAACTCCACGCTCTTCGGCGTCTTGAACCCTGCAATGCGCTCGCGGGTGAAGTTGATGATGTCGGTGGCGGTCGCTTCCTTGCCGGGCTTCATCACCACTACGGCCTTCACGGCCTCACCCCATTTGTCGTCGGGCACGCCGATCACCGCGGCTTCCGCGACATCAGGGTGATCGCACAGCGCGCTCTCGACCTCGGCGGGATAGATGTTCTCGCCGCCCGAGATGATCATGTCCTTGATGCGGTCGTGGATGTAGAGGTAGCCGTCTTCGTCCATGTACCCGGCGTCGCCGGTGCGGAGCCAGCCATCGCTGCGCAACGTGCTGGCGGTCGCCTCCGGCAAATTCCAGTAGCCCGCCATGTTCGAGCCCGAGCGCGTCGCGATCTCGCCGACCTGGCGCGGCGGCAGCGGTCGGCCGTCAGCGTCCAGAATCGCGATCTCGATGCCCGGCAGCGCCTTGCCGGCCGAGCGCATCCGCTCCAGCCCCTCGACATGGTCCTCCGGCGGCAGCGCGACGATCGTGCCGGTGGTCTCGGTCATCCCGTACATCTGCACGAAGCCGCATTTGAAGATCTCGATGCATTCCTTCAGCAGCGCCGCCGGGATCGGTGAGGCGCCATAGAGCATGTATTTCAGCCGAGAGAAATCGACCGTCTTCGCGCGCGGCTGCCGCACCACGAACTGCATCGCCGCCGGCACCATGAACAGTTTTGTGATGCCGGACTGCTCGAAGAAATCCAGCACCTTGGTGGGGTCGAACTCGCGCGCGATCACGCCGCGGGCGCCGTGATAGAGCCCCATCACGCCCCAGCCGGAGCCGCCGATATGGAAGATCGGCATCGCCACCAGCGAGACGTCGTCCGTCGACCACCGGTTCCACTCCGGCTTGTCCTCGGCGTTGCCGGTCTGCACCAGGTTCAGGAAGTTCGCATGCGACAGCATCGCGCCCTTCGGCTTGCCGGTGGTGCCGGACGTATAGAGCTGGATTGCGATGTCTTTCGTGTCGATCGGTACTTTCGGGTCGTTGCTGCTCTGCGCATCGCGCCAGGCTGCAAAATCCTGCCATTCCGGCGCGCCGCCCTCGGTGGTGATGATTGTGCGCACGCCGGGCAGTCGGTCCTTGATCTGGTGGACCTGCGCGATGAACTCCGGCCCCACGAACAGCACCGGCGCCTTGCAATCCGCAACGATGAAGGCGACCTCGGGCCCAGCCAGCCGCCAGTTTACCGGCGCCATCACCACGCCGGCCTTCATCGCGCCCATCAACAGCTCAAAATAGAGGTCACTGTTCTTGCCGAGATAGGCGATGCGATCGCCCTTTTTTACGCCCATCGCTACAAGCGCGTTCGCGATCTTGTTGGTCTTGACGTCGAATTCGGCAAAGCTGGTGATGCGGCCTTCGAACTCGTAGACGGTCGCGTTGCCGCGGCTCTTGGCGCGCTCGCGCACCATATCGGCGAGATTCGCCAATGGCTGTGTGGTGGACATGTCTCTCCCGTGGCGTCTTGTTTTTATGCCGCGGAGTGTGGCGTCATCCGCGGGCGAAGACAAGTACACTGTCGTCCCGGCTTTCGCCGGGACGACGATCGAGTGTAGAGCGACTCTCGGTACAATGAGGTCACCCCCGCTTCGCCCGATCCTTCTCGTTCTGCGCCATGATGCTCTCGCGGGCGGTTTTCCAGTCGTCGTCGCTCCAGTCGCGAAGCTGGTAGAAGTTGCCGCCCATGGCGAGCGCCTGCGCGCCGTCCATGGCGATGGTCTCGCCGGTGATCCAGTCGCAGCCGCCGGAAATCAAAAACACCGCGAGGTTCTGCAACTCCTCCATGGTGCCGACGCGGCCCATCGGGTTCATCGCCTTGGTGCGCGCGCCGGCCTCATCACCCGGCTTGATGCGCTTGCTCATGCCCTCGGTCGGGATTTCACCGGGCGCGATCGTGTTGAGGCGGATGCCGTAGCGGCCCCACTCGGTCGCAAGCGACATCGTCATGGCGTGGATCGCCGACTTGCTCATCGCCGACGGTACCACGTAAGGCGAGCCGTTGCGCACCCAGGTCACGGTGATCGAGACGACGTTGCCGGGCTGCTTCAAAGCGATCCAGCGCTTGCCGACCGCATGCGTGACATAGAACGTGCCGTGCATGACGATGTTGGCGACCGCATCGAAGCCGCGCGGCGACAGCTCTTCGCTGCGCGAGATGAAATTGCCGGCGGCGTTGTTGATGAGGTCGGTGAGCGGGCTATCGCGAAAGATGTTCTCGACCATCTCCTCGACGGCGAGCGCGTTGCGGATGTCGACGCCATGGCTGGTGACGCGTCCGCCATACTGATCCATCAGCTCGGTCGCGGTCTCGTCGCACACGATCTTGCGCCGGCCGCAGATATGCACCTCGGCGCCGAGCTCGAGGAAGCGCGCCGCCATTGATTTGCCGAGCCCGGTGCCGCCGCCGGTCACGAGGATGCTCCGGCCGGCCAGAAGATTTTCCTTGAACATGGCTGTTTCCCCCGTACCGATTGTCCGTTAATTGGTCGATTGACTAAATCCGGCCGCCGTCTTCCTGTAAAGCGGCACTGAACAAGAACAGGGGAGAATTCATCCATGGAAGAGCGCGTCTCGATCTCGGTTTCGGAAGGCGTCGCCGACGTGCGCCTGGTGCGGGCGGACAAGATGAATGCGCTCGATCAGGCGATGTTCGAAGCCCTTGTCGCCGCAACCGACCGGCTTTCGAAGGACAAAAGCGTGCGTGTTGTTGTCCTTTCCGGCGAGGGCCGCGCCTTCTGTGCCGGTCTCGACATGGGGCGTTTTGCCGCCATGAAGGACAAGGGCGGCAACGGAATTCCGGGTGGCGAAAATCGCGACCTCACCGCGCGCACCCACGGCCAGGCGAATTTTCCGCAGCAGGCGGTGTGGGGCTGGCGCCAGCTTCCGGTGCCGGTGATCGCCGCGATCCAGGGCGTTGCCTTCGGCGGCGGCTTTCAGCTCGCGCTCGGCGCCGACATGCGTTTCCTCACGCCGGATGCGCGGATGTCGGTGATGGAGATCAAATGGGGCCTGGTGCCCGACATGGCCGGCACGCCGATCCTGGCCTCGCTGGTTCGCGACGACATCTTGCGCGATCTCACTTACACCGGGCGCATCTTCTCAGCGCAGGAGGCGATGACCTATGGTCTCGCCACGCGCATTTGCGATGACCCGCGCGCCGCGGCGCTCGAGGTCGCACGCGAGATCGCCGGCAAAAGCCCTGATGCGATCCGTGCCGCAAAGCGCCTGCTCAACAATCTTTCGGTCGATCCAGGACCTGCGCTGCTTGCCGAGTCCGTCGAGCAGCAGAAGCTGATCGGCAGCGCGAACCAGACCGAAGCGGTGCGTTCCAATCTGGAGAAGCGCGCGCCGAAGTTTGCGGACTAATTCTCGTCTCCGTCATGGCCGGGCTTGTCCCGGCCATCCTCGTTCTTGATCCAGGCGACGAAGCAAGAACGTGGATCACCGGGACAAGCCCGGTGATGACGACTAACTGGCACAGCCGCTAACAACAAAGAAAAACAAATGAGCGAAACGTCTCCATTCCTCGGCATCGTCTCCGGCGATCGCCGCCGTGCCCATGCCGAAATCGCCGGCCGTGCTGACCGCATCGCGTCCGGCCTCGCTGAGGTCGGCGTCCAACAGGGCGACTGCGTCTGCATGCTGATGCGCAATGACATCGCCTTCCTGGAGGCCGCCTACGCCGCGATGCGGCTCGGTGCCTACGGCGTGCCGATCAACTGGCACTTCAAGCCGGAGGAGATCAATTACATCCTGAAGGATACCGGCACCTCCGTGTTGATCGGACATGCCGACATGCTGCATGGCCTGCGTGATGCGATCCCGAAGGGAGTCACCGTGCTCAGCGTGCCGACGCCGCCGGAGATCCTGTCCAACTACAAGATCGATCCGGATCATCTGGCAGCGCCGGACTTTGCGATCGATTTCGAGTCCTGGCTCGCGCAGTACCAGCCCTATGACGGCCCGGTCGTGCCGCAGCCCATGAACATGATCTACACGTCGGGCACGACCGGCCATCCCAAAGGGGTGCGGCGCAATGCGCCGACGCCGGAGCAGCAGGCTACCGGTGAACGCATGCGCGCGATGATCTATGGTCTGAAGCCCGGCGCCCGCGCGATCCTGCCGGGCCCACTTTATCACTCCGCGCCGAACTCGTTCGGCATCCGCGCCGGCAAGCTCGGCGGCGCGCTGGTGCTGATGCCGCGCTTCGAGGCCGAGGAATTTCTCGAACTGATCGAACGGTACAAGATCGACACCATCTTCATGGTGCCGACCATGTTCATCCGCCTGATGAAGCTGCCGGAGGCGGTCCGCAACAAGTACGACGTCTCCTCGCTGCGTCACATCATACATGCCGCGGCACCCTGTCCGGCGGATGTCAAGCGCGCCATGATCGAATGGTGGGGGCCGGTGATCTATGAATTCTACGGCTCGACCGAATCCAGCGCCGTCACGTTCGCGACGTCGGAGGACGCGCTGAGGAAGCCCGGCACCGTCGGCAGGATTTCGCCCGGCGCCGAGCTGCGCTTCATCGGCGATGACGGCCGCATGCTACCTGTCGGCGAGATCGGCGAAATCTATTCGCGCATGACGGAGATGGCCGACTTCACCTACCACAACAAGCCGGAGAAGCGCGCCGAGATCGACCGCGACGGCTTCATCACCTCCGGCGATGTCGGCTACATCGACGAGGACGGTTATGTCTTCATCTGCGATCGCAAGCGCGACATGGTGATCTCGGGCGGCGTCAACATCTATCCGGCCGAAATCGAGTCGGTGCTGCACGCCGTGACCGGCGTGCATGATTGCGCGGTGTTCGGCATCCCCGATGCCGAGTTCGGCGAAGCGCTGATGGCGGTGGTCGAACCGCAGGCAGGCGTCACGCTCGACGCCGCCGGCATCCGTGCGCGGTTGAAGGAATCGCTCGCCGATTACAAGGTGCCGAAGCACATCGAGATCCGCACCGGGCTGCCACGCGAAGACTCCGGCAAGATATTCAAGCGCCGCCTGCGCGATCCCTATTGGGAGCAGGCGGGGCGGAAGATCTGAGAATGCGTAGCCCGGGTGAGCGGAGCGATACCCGGGACGGTAGTGCGAAAGTCCCGGATCTCGCTTCGCTCATCCGGGCTACAAGAGTAAGGGGACTCCAATGAGTGACGCGGCAGGCACCGACAAAACCAGCGAAGTTCTCTACGAGGTCGTCGACCACATCGCGACCATCACGCTCAATGCACCGGAGCGCATGAACACGATCTCCGGCCCGATGCTGAACGATCTCGCGCGGCTATTGACCGAGGCCAACGAGGACCGGAACGTCCGCGTGGTGATCCTCACCGGCAAGGGACGCGCGTTCTGCGCCGGTCTCGACCTGCGCAAGGAGCGCGACGGCAATGGCCTCAGCGCCGCGTCCTCTCCGACCACGATCAACCTCCGCAACACGCCGCCGACCGTGCTCCAGGCGATGGACAAGCCGACCATTTGCGCCGTCAACGGCGGTGCGGCCGGCTACGGCATGGATACCGCGCTCGGCTGCGATATCCGCATCATGGCGGAATCGTCCAAGCTTGCAGCTGCCTTCGTCAAGCGTGGCGTGGTGCCGGAATCCGGCGGCACCTGGTTGCTGCCGCGCATGCTCGGCTGGGCCAAGGCCTCGGAACTGATCTTCACGGGCCGCACACTGAGCGCCCGCGAATGTCTCGACTGGGGTCTCGCCAATGAGGTCGTGCCCGACGGCGAGCTGATGAACCGCGCTCTTGCGATCGCGCGCGAGATCGCCGCCAAAGCGCCGCTTGCGGTGCAGGCCTCCAAGCGCATGATGCGGATGGGCCTCAACGAAAATTTCTCCGACCACGTCCATCACGTCTATCTTCAGCTGCTTCCGCTGTTCAAGACGCAGGACATGGCCGAGGGAATGAAGGCTTTCATGGAGAAGCGCGAGCCCAAATTCGAGGGGCGATAGTCGACGCCACGCGGGGGCGCGCGCAGGAAGCTGGAGAGGAGATCGAATGGATGACCAGGCCAGGCTGACAGCTCTTCAGCGCCATTGGGATGCGTCGGACGCAAGCGATTTCGAGGTGGAGCACGAAATCTACCGCGAAGACGCAGTGCTGGATTATCCGCAATCGGGCGAGCGGATCCGTGGCCGGCGCAACATCCAGGAGAGCCGCACCGTACAGCCGAACAAGAAGCGCTTTACGATCCGGCGCATGATCGGCGGCGGCGATCTCTGGGTCACCGAGTTCGTCCTGACCTATGACGGCGTGCCTTCCTACGTGGTGAGCATCATGGAGTTCCGCGGAGAGCAGGTGGCGCACGAAACGCAATATTTCTGCGATCGGTTCGACCCCGCGCCCTCGCGCGCGCATCTCGTCGAGCGAGGGGACTAGATCGCCAGCGTTCCGCCAGCGGCGAAATGGCCCGAAGCGCCAATTCCGGCATGGCCGGGAGCCGATATCGGAGCTGTCTTCGCAGAGACAGTTTTCGAGCTTATAGAAGCAGGGTCATTTAACGCGGAAAATCCCATGGCCCCCGTTTCCATCCTGCTCAACGTAATCTGGATTCTCATCGGCGGTGCCTGGATGGCATTCGGCTGGCTGGTGGCTTCCATCATCATGGCGATCACGATCATTGGCTTGCCCTGGGCGCGGGCGGCGTTCAACATCGCCGTCTACGCCCTGCTGCCGTTTGGCTCGAGGGCGGTCAGCCGCGACGAGGTCACGGGTGCGGGTGATATCGGCACCGGCCCGCTTGGGGTGATCGGCAACATCATCTGGTTCGTGCTGGCAGGCTGGTGGCTGGCGCTCGGCCACGTCCTGACGGCCGTGATCTTCGCAATAACCATCATCGGCATTCCCTTCGCCTGGGCCCATCTGAAGCTCGCGGGCATTGCGCTCTGGCCGATCGGCAAGGTGATTGTGCCGGCCTAGCCTCCACGGTGTTATCCGGGGCCCGGCTCCCCCTGTGTGCGCCGCCCCCAACTTCATCTTGCGCTGCGGCAAAAAACTTGCACACTCGGCGGAGCCGGGCAGTCAAGCGAGCTCGAACCAGGGAGCGAGCCATGTCCCTTCAGACAGTACCATCCGACGCCGCAGATCTTCGCCAGAACAGGCCGGAGGACGCCCAGGCGCTGGAGGCTGATGCGCAGCTGCGAGATGACATTCGCCTGCTCGGGCGCATCCTGGGCGACACGGTGCGCGACCAGGAGGGCGCCGAATTGTTCGACCTGGTCGAACGCATCCGGCAGACCTCAATTCGCTTTCACCGTGACGAGGACCGGGTCGCCCGCCGCGAGCTCGAGCAGATCCTCGACGGCATGTCGACCTCCGAGACGGTGCGGATCGTCCGCGCCTTCAGCTATTTCTCCCACCTCGCCAACATCGCCGAGGACCAGAACAACATCCGCCAGATGCGTGCCCGGACCGCTGCCAAGAGTGCCGGTTCCGGGGTGCTCGCGCAAACGCTGGCCCTCGCCAAGGGGGCGGGCATCAGCGCCGACCAGTTGCGCCACTTTTTTAGGGATGCCCAGGTCAGCCCGGTGCTGACGGCCCACCCCACCGAGGTTCGCCGCAAGAGCACCATGGACCGCGAGATGGAGGTCGCCGCGCTGCTCGACCGCCGTGAACGCGTTGCGCTGACCGAGGACGAAGCCGCCGCCAGCGACGAGCAGCTGCGCCGTGAGGTGCTGACGCTGTGGCAGACCAATCTGCTCCGCCGAACCAAGCTCACCGTGCTCGACGAGGTCGCCAACGGCCTGTCGTTCTACGACTATACGTTCCTCCGCGAGGTGCCGCGGCTGGTCAATTCGCTGGAAGACCGGCTGGAGGAGGGCGGCGAGCAGGCCGCCGGCGAGCTCGCCTCGTTCCTGCGCATGGGCAGCTGGATCGGCGGCGACCGCGACGGCAACCCCTTCGTCACTGCCGACGTGATGCGCGGCACGCTGCGGCTCCAGTCGAGCCGGGTGATGCAGTTCTATCTCAACGAGCTGCACGTGCTCGGCTCGGAACTCTCGATCGCGGCGCATCTCGCCGACGTCTCCGAGGAGTTGCGTACGCTGGCGGAGCGCTCGCCCGACACCTCGCCGCACCGGAGCGGGGAGCCCTATCGTCTGGCTGTGTCCGGCATCTATGCGCGCCTGACGGCGACGGCCGAAAAGCTCGAGGTCGAGATCACGCGCCGGCCGGTCGGCAAGGGCGCTCCCTATGACAGCGTCAAGGAGCTGCAAGCCGATCTCGACGTGCTGCACCGCTCGCTGATCTCCAACAATGCCCGCGTCATCGCCCGCGGCCGGCTGCGGCTGCTCCGGCGTGCGGTGGATTGTTTCGGCTTCCATCTGGCGCGGCTCGACATCCGCCAGAATTCCGCCGTGCACGAGCGCACCATTGCCGAGCTGATGGATGCCGCCAATCCCGGCACCTCCTATCTTGCGCTCGGCGAGGACGCGCGCATTTCGCTGCTGACCAACGAATTGCGCAGCGCGCGCTCGCTGGTCTCGCAGTTCGTCAAGTACAGCGACGAGACCATGGGCGAGCTGAACGTCTTCCATGCCGCCGCGGAGGCCCATGCGAAGTTCGGCTCGGACGCCATTCCCCAATGCATCATCTCGATGTGCAAGGGCATGTCCGACATGCTCGAGGTCGCCGTGCTGTTGAAGGAGGTGGGGCTGGTTCACCCTTCGGGGCGCAGCGCCATCAACATCGTGCCGCTGTTCGAGACCATCGAGGATTTGCAGGCGTCCAGCGGCATCATGGACCGCATGCTATCGCTGCACGACTACCGTCGCCTCGTCGACAGCCGCGGCAGCGTGCAGGAGGTCATGCTCGGCTATTCCGACTCGAACAAGGATGGCGGCTTCGTCACCTCGGGCTGGGAGCTCTACAAGGCCGAGATCGGGCTGGTCGAAGTATTCGAGCGCCACGGCGTGCGGTTGCGCCTGTTCCACGGTCGCGGCGGCTCGGTCGGTCGCGGCGGCGGCCCGAGCTATGACGCCATCATCGCGCAGCCCGGCGGCGCGGTGAACGGCCAGATCCGTATCACCGAGCAGGGCGAGATCATCTCGTCGAAATATTCCAACGCGGAGGTCGGCCGTAACAATCTGGAGATTCTTGCGGCGGCGACGCTGGAAGCGAGCCTGTTGCATCCGCGCCAGAGCGCGCCGCGCCACGAATATCTCACCGCGATGGACGAGCTTTCAAATCTCGCCTTCAAGGCCTATCGCGGCCTCGTCTACGAGACAGACGGCTTCGTCGAATATTTCTGGTCCTCGACCGTCATCAACGAGATCGCGACGCTCAACATCGGCAGCCGTCCGGCCTCGCGCAAGAAGACCCGCGCGATCGAGGACCTGCGCGCGATCCCCTGGGTGTTCTCCTGGGCGCAATGCCGCCTGATGTTGCCGGGCTGGTACGGCTTTGGCAGCGCGGTCGAGCAATGGATCGCGGAGCATCCCGATAAGGGCATGCCGTTCCTGAAAGAGCTCTACAAGGAATGGCCGTTCTTCCGCATGCTCTTGTCGAACATGGACATGGTACTCGCCAAAAGCTCGATCGCGATCGCCTCGCGCTATGCCGAGCTCGTGCCAGATGAGGCCTTGCGCGAAAAAATCTTCGGCCGCATCCGCCGCGAATGGCATTCATGCATCGAGACGCTGCTCGACATCATGGGCCAGGACCGGCTGTTGCAGGGCAACCCGCTGCTTGAGCGCTCCGTGCGCCACCGCTTCCCCTATCTCGATCCGCTCAACCACGTGCAGGTCGAGCTTTTGAAAGAGCACCGCGCGCAGAACCCGGACGAGCAGGTGCTGCGCGGGATTCAGCTGACGATCAACGGCATCTCGGCGGGACTGAGGAATACGGGGTAACGGGGTAACGGGGTAACGGGGTAACGGGGTAACGGGGTAGCGAACAGAAGGGCGTGTCGCCAACTATTCGCTACTCCCACCAGCTATTCGCTTACGGCTTCATTGCACCCTGCACGCTCGTGTAGACGGCATAGAGCGATGTCGAGCCACAAATATAAAGCCTGTTTCGCTGCTGACCGCCGAAGCTCAGATTCGCCACTGTTTCTGGAATATGAATCTTGCCGAGCAATTCGCCCGATGGCGTATAGCAGCGCACGCCGTCTTCGTTCGGATCGCCCCAGCCCACCGAACACCAGACCCGACCTTCCGTGTCGCAGCGGATGCCGTCGGTGATGCTGGGCTTTGGCATCTCCGCAAAGACCTTGCTGTTCGACACCTTGCCGGCGGCCACGTCGAGGTCGAACACGCGAATATGCGACGGGTTGTCCGGTCCGTCCGTGAATCCGGTCTCGCAGATGTAGAGCTTCTTCTCGTCGGGCGAGATGGTGATCCCGTTGGGCTCCACAAAATCGTCGACGATGACCTTGACGTCTCCGGACTTCGGGTCGACCCGGTAGACGTTTTTCTTCTCCTGCTCGGGGTCGGCCTTGACCCCCTCATAGAAGCCACCGATGCCGTAGGCGGGGTCGGTGAACCAGATCGCGCCGTCGGCCGTGACGACCGCATCGTTCGGCGAATTCAGTCGCTTGCCGTTGAATTTGTCGGCGATGATGGTGATCGAGCCGTCGAGTTCGGTCCGCGTCACGCGCCGGCCGCTATGCTCGCATGTGATCAGACGCCCTTCGCGATCGATGGTGTTGCCGTTCGAGTTCATCGAGGGCTGACGGTAGACGCTGAGGTGACCGTCATCCTCCGAGAAGCGCATGATCCGATTGTTTGGGATGTCGCTGAACAGCAGATATCGACCGGCCGCAAAATATACCGGGCCCTCGGCCCATCTGAAGCCGGTTGCAACGCGCTCGACTGCCATGGTGCCGGCGAAGGCCGGGAAGCCGGGAGGCCCGAACGTTGGCGGCCCCTTCTTGGCGGATTCCAGATGGGAGTCCGGGTAGCGGCTGCCGGGAAGCGGTCCCAAGGGCAATGGTGCCGTCGATCTCGTCGGAGTGCCCGTCTGGCCCAATGGCGCGACTGTGGCCGCCAGGGTTGCGTTCATGGTAACGCCGGTCGCGGCGACCGCCGCTGCCGCACCTTTCAGGAGGGCGCGGCGTCCGAGGCCAGGTGCGTCAGTGTTGGTACAGGAAACGGTCAGTGATTTTGTCATAGTTGCCTCCCATTTTTCGTTGGAAGGAAACCATCCGCCCGCAATCGGGCGTAATGCGGGCGATCTCCGGTCATGCAACCGGAGATCGCAATGCAGCAATGGCTGGGATGCGTTTAGACGGGATCCCAGGGGAAGATGTCGGCGGAGCGGTCGAGCTTATAGAACGAACCTTTCAGCGCCGGCATGCCGTGTTCGGCGATCGACTGCGGCGTCCAGCCTTCGCTTCGGTGCACCGAGCGCAGCGGCCTGTTCTGGCTGAACAGGAACAGCTCGTTCATGCGCGCGCCGAAGATTTGCCCGGAGACGTCCTTGGCCGCATCGGAGAGCAGATAGGCGCAAACCGGCGCGATCTTCTCCGGTCCCATCTGCTTGATCTTCTCGACGCGCGCCTTCTCGGCTTCGGTCTCGGTCGGGATTGTGCCGATCATGCGGGTCCAGGCGAACGGCGACACGCAGTTGGAACGGACGTTGAAACGTCCCATGTCGAGCGCGATCGATTTCGACAGGCCGACGATGCCGAGCTTGGCCGCAGCGTAGTTGGCCTGGCCGAAATTGCCGATCAGGCCCGAGGTCGAGGTGAAGTGCACGAAGGAGCCGCTCTCCTGCTCGCGAAAGATCCGCGCCGCGGCGTGCGAGACGTAGAACGAGCCCATCAAATGTACCTTGATGACCGCCTCGAAGGCCTCCACGCTCATCTTGTGGAAGATCATGTCGCGCAATATGCCTGCATTGTTGACGACGCCGTCAAGCCGGCCGAAATGATCGATCGCGGTCTTGACGATCTTGCTCGCGGGAATTGCTTCGGCCACCGTCTCGAAATTGGGGACGGCGGTGCCGCCGCGCTTCTTGATCTCCTCGACCACTTCTTCAGCCGGTGACGCGCTGGATCCTGCGCCATCAGCGGCGCTACCGGGATCGTTGACGACGACCTTGGCGCCTTCCGCCGCGCAAAGCAGCGCGATCTCCCGCCCGATGCCGCGGCCTGCGCCGGTGACAATGATGACCTTGTCCTGCAGTGATTTTGTCATGTGGCTTACCTCTCGTTCGTAAACACGATCGTGCCTGACGCGGCGAACATGCCGCCGACACCGTGGCACACCGAAATCTTGGCGTTCGGCACCTGCGCCGGCGCGATGCCGCGCATCTGGCGCACGCTCTCCTGCAACGCGTACATGCCGTACATGCCGGAATGCATATAGCTCAGGCCGCCGCCATTGGTGTTGAGCGGCAGCCTGGCCCCGGGCCGCGTGTTGCCATCGGCGATGAATTTGCCGGTTTCCTCATGTGGCATGAAGCCGAGGTCGCCGAGGCCGAACAGCGGCAGATGCGCAAAGGCGTCGTAGATCATGAGATGATCGACGTCCTTGTGCGCAATGCCGGCTTCCTTGAAGGCGAGGGGGCCCGCCGTCTTGAAGGCGCGCGAGGAGTTGAACGTCTCCATCTGGCTGACCATCGGCGTTTCCACGCTCTCGCCGGTGCCCATGATGTAGACGGGCTTCCTTGGAAAATCCTTGGCGCGGTCCGCCGAGGTCAGGATTAGCGCGCCGCCGCCGTCGGTGACGAGGCAGCATTGCAGCAGCCGGAACGGATAGGCGATCATGCGCGAGTTGAGGACGTCGGCGACCGTGATCGGGTCCTTCATCATCGCGCGCGGATTTTTGGCGGCCCATTCGCGCTGCACGACAGCCACCGAGGCGAGCTGCTCATGGGTGATGCCGTAGGTCTTCATGAAGCGCAGCACGGGGATCGGGAACATGCTCGGCGGACCGTAGACGCCGTAGGGTGCCTCGAACTGGCCTTGCAGGCTGTCGGCGGGGATCGAGCGCGGCGCCTTGCCGATCATCGACTTGCCGCTCTCGGCGTGCGTGATCAGCACGGTCTTGCACAGGCCAGCCTCGATCGCCGCGGCAGCATGGCGGACATGCAGCATGAAGGAACAGCCACCGACCGAAGTGCCATCCACCCAGGTCGGCTTGATGCCGAGATAGTGACAGACCTGCTGCGGCGTCTCGACCGCGGTCGCAAAGCCGTCGATGTCGGATAGTTTTAGCCCGGCGTCCGCAATGGCATTGAGCGCCGCATCCGCATGAAGCTGGAGCTGCGACACATTGGGGATGACACCGAGCTCGGTGGTCTCGGCCGCGCCGACGACGGCAACCTGGTTGCTGCGCATGTCTTATCCCTTCGCCGGACGGAACACGGGGAGGGTGATCTTGTCGTCGAGTGCCTCGAAGGCGACTTCGAGCTTCATGTCGAGCTCGAGTGCTTCGGGTGTCTGTGGGCAGTCGATGATGTTGCTCATCATTCGTGGCCCCTCGGCAAGTTCGACCACCGCGATCGCGTAAGGCGGCGTGAAACCGGGTGCGGCGGGACGGTGGTTGATCACGTAGCTGTAGAGGAAACCCTTGCCGCTCGCCTTGAACGTGCTGACTTTGCGCGAGGCGCAGGATGGGCAGAACGGACGCGGCGGGAAATAGACATGCGCGCAGGCGTCGCAGCGTTGCAGGCGCAATTCGCCCGCCTTGGTGCCGTCCCAGAAATGCTGGGTTTCCGGCGTCGGTTTCGGTCGCGCGCGCTGCGGTTCGGCCATGTCGGCTGGTCCTCCCAGAGAACAGGCTTCGCGCCCGCCCGTTTCGATCTTGATGCGACAATCGACCATGGCGCGTCAACGGTCCAGCAATGTGCATGCATGCCATCATGCGCACAATGCTTGTGTCGAACTGGGCCGGCGCTATAGATTGCGCGCGCAATATTCCGTGAGACAGACATGCCCGATTTTCCGACATTGGCGAAGCTCGCCGAAGACCTCGAAAGTGGCCGCACCACCTCCCGCAAGCTGGTCGAGGCCTGCATCGCCAAAATCGCCGATCCCGCCGGCGAGGGCCAGCGCACCTTCGTCCACGTCGACAAGGACGCCGCGCTCGCGGCCGCCGATGCGATGGACGGCTTGCGCAGGGTCAAGGCCGCGCCATCGCGCTATGCCGGTATCCCGATCTCGATCAAGGATCTCTTCGACATCAAGGGTCAGGTGACGCGTGCCGGCTCGCGCGCGCTCGACGATTCCCCGCCGGCCGAGCAGGATGCTCCCACGGTCGCGCGGCTGCGCAAGGCGGGCTTTGTCGTGATCGGGCGCACCAACATGACCGAGTTCGCCTATTCCGGCATCGGCATCAATCCGCATTACGGCACGCCCAAGGGCGCGTGGAACCGGGGCGAGGGTCACGTGCCCGGCGGCTCCTCTTCGGGAGCCGCAGTGTCTGTGCTCGACGGCATGGCGCATGGCGCGCTCGGCACCGACACCGGTGGCTCCTGCCGGATTCCGGCGGCCTTCAACGGCATCGTCGGCTACAAGCCGACGCAGCGTCGCGTGCCGCTCGATGGCGCGGTGCCGCTGTCGTTCTCGCTCGACAGCATAGGCCCTCTGGCGCGATCGGTCAGTTGCTGTGCCATACTCGATGCGGTGCTCGCCAACGAGCCGATCGTCGCGCTGAAGCCGCGCCCGGTGAAGGGAATGCGGCTCGCCGTGCCGACCACGATCGCGCTCGACGACCTCGACGCTGCGGTGGCTGAAACGTTCGAGCGCGCGCTGAAGGCGCTCGCCGATCACGGTGCCATCATCGAGCGTATCGAGATGGCGGAGTTCCATGATATCGGCCCGATGAACGCCAAGGGGGGCTTTGCCGCCTCCGAGAGTTATGCGTGGCATCGCTATCTCATCACGTCCAAAGGTGACGTCTACGACCCCCGCGTGTCAGTGCGTATCATGCGTGGCGAGGCGCAGAGCGCGGCCGATTACATCGATCTCCTCAACGAGCGCCGCTCGCTGATCGCCCGCGTCAATGCGCGGATTGCGCCCTATGACGCGCTGGTGTTGCCGACCACCGCCAACACGCCGCCGAAGATTTCCGATCTCGCCGATGACAAGGCGTTCACCATCCAGAACCTGCGCGCGCTGCGCAATTGCACCCTGATCAACATGATTGACGGCTGCGCCATCTCGCTGCCCGCACATCGCGAGGGCGAAATTCCCGTCGGCCTGATGCTTGCAGGGGCGGGCGGATCGGACCGTCGTATTTTTGAACTAGCTGCCGGCATGGAGGCCGTAATTCGTGTTTGACCTGACTTTCACTGTCGACGCCCAGGACACCACAACGCCGCTGACCTTGGCGATCAACCAGGCCGTCATCGCCGGCTGGACCGGCCGCGATCCCGTCGCCCGCGACAAGCACATTGCCGAACTCGAAGCCGTCGGCATCGCGCGGCCCGCCTCGACGCCGATCTACTACCGCGCCTCGGCGCGGCGGCTGACCATGGAAGACCGCATCGAATGCTGCGGCGGAGATTCCTCCGGCGAGGTCGAGTTCGTCCTGATCGGCTGGCAGGGTCGCATCTTCGTCGGCTGCGGCTCCGACCACACCGACCGCAAGGTCGAGGCCTACAGCGTCACGGTGTCCAAGCAGATGTGCGACAAGCCGATCGCATCCACCCTGTGGGAGCTGGAAGACGTGATCGGCCATTGGGACCAGATGATCCTGCGCTCCTGGGCCACGATCAGGGGCGAGCGCGTGCTCTACCAGGAGGGCACGCTGGACGCGATGCTGCCTGTCGCCGATCTGATCACGCGCGGCTTCGACGGTGGGAAGTTCCCCGACGGCTGCGCCATGTTTGGCGGCACCTTTGCCGCCAAGGGCGGTATCCGCTCCGCCGACCGGTTCGAGTTCGAGCTTGAGGACCCCGTGCTGAAGCGGACGATCAAGCACGGCTATGACGTGGTGACGCTGCCGGTGCGGGGCTAGGCCCCATCCGCCGTCATTGCGAGTGAAGCGAAGCAATCCAGAATTCCTCCGCGGAACCAGTCTGGATTGCTTCGTCGCAAGGGCTCCTCGCGATGACGGGGAGAGAGTCGGAAATCGGGTGGCAGGAGGCGGGGCGGTCTTGCGAAAGTCAGAGCCATGACAGCAACAGCACGCAAATCGCCCCAACAGCCATCCCTCAACCTCGCCGCCCACGTCGATGCGCTCGACTGGCCTCAAATCACCGCCGAGCTCGACTCCCAGGGCTGCGCCGTCCTGAAGGGCCTGCTGACGCGCGATCAGTGCCGCGCCATCGCTGAACTCTATCCCGACGATGCAAGCTTCCGCAGCCGCGTCGTCATGGGTCGCCACGGCTTCGGTCGCGGCGAGTACAAATACTTCTCCTATCCGCTTCCCGATCTCATCGCGCAACTGCGGCCGTCGCTCTATGCGCACCTCCAGGGCGTGGCCAATCGCTGGAACGAAGCGATGGGGATCGACATCCGCTATCCCCCCGCGCATGCGGCGTTCCTGAAGCGTTGCCACGAGGCGGGCCAGGCGCGACCGACGCCGCTGCTGCTGCAATATGAGGCCGGCGACTTCAATTGCCTGCATCAGGACCTCTATGGCGAGCACGTGTTCCCGCTCCAGGTCGCGATCCTCTTGTCCGAGCCCGGACGTGATTTCACCGGCGGCGAATTCGTGCTGACCGAGCAACGCCCGCGCATGCAATCCCGTGCCGAGGTGGTCCCGCTGGCGCAAGGCGACGCGGTCGCTTTTGCCGTGCACCACCGTCCGGTGCAGGGGACACGCGGTACTTACCGCGTTAATCTACGCCACGGCGTCAGCCGTATCAGGTCGGGGCGGCGCCACACCGTGGGTGTGATCTTCCATGATGCCAAATGAGTGGGACGATTGACGGCTGATTTGTTCGACAACGTCGCCGAGGCCCAACCCTCACGCGAGGAGATCGCCGACGGTGCTGTGCTGCTGCGTGGCTTCGTCAAACCGATCGAGAGCGAGTTGATCGACGCGGTGCGCGCGATTGTGGCGCAATCGCCGTTTCGGCGGATGACCACGCCTAGTGGCCATCAGATGTCGGTGGCGATGACCAATTGCGGCGAGCGCGGCTGGATCACCGATCACACCGGCTATCGCTATGATCCCATCGATCCGCGAACCGGCGCGCCATGGCCGGCGATGCCGCCCGTGTTCCTCGATCTGGCGCGCGGCGCCGCGGAGCAGGGAGGTTTCACGGGCTTCGCACCCGATGCGTGCCTCGTCAATCGCTACGAGCCCGGCACGCGGCTGTCTCTGCATCAGGACAAGGATGAGCTCGACTATTCGGCGCCGATCGTCTCGGTCTCGCTGGGCCTGCCCGCGACCTTCCTGTTCGGCGGCCTGGCGCGCAGCGACAAGCCGCGCCGCTTCCGGCTGGTGCATGGCGATGTCGTGGTCTGGGGCGGACCATCGAGGCTCGCCTATCACGGCGTCGCGCCGCTCGCCGATGGCGAGCACGCGCTGCTCGGGCGCAAGCGGATCAATCTGACGTTCCGCAGGACGCGCTGACGAGGATCACGGCTTCGGCGGGTGAATGAACGCCCAGGGGCTGACTTCCGAATCCCGCGTCACTTCCACCGAGATCAGATACGGCCCGCCATGCGCGAGCGCCTTCTCCATCGCGGCCTTGAACTGATCCGGCGCGGTGACGCGCACTGCGGCCACCCCAAACGACTCCGCGAGCTTGACGAAATCCGGATTGACCAGATCGGACGCCACCACGCGGCCATCAAAGCGTTCGCGCTGGTCGCGGCGGACATTGCCATAGGCGTTGTTGTTGAACACCAGCGTCACCACGCCGATGTTGAACTGCACGGCGGTGGCAAGCTCCTGCACGCCGAACATGAAGCCGCCGTCGCCGGTGATCGCCACCACCGGCTTGTCGGGATTGGCGACCTTGGCGCCAAGCGCGGTCGGGAAGCCCGAGCCGAGCGTGCCTTGATAGCCCGAGGTGATGAAGGTGCGCGGCTCGTAGATCGGAAAACCGTACCAGGAGGCGAAGCCGACCTGCGACAATTCATCGGTGACGATCGCGTTGGCCGGCAGCACCTCGCGCAGGATGTTCAGATACGCCATCTGCGGCTGGATGCGCTGGATTTCCTGTTGCGCGGTCGCGGTGGCCTCGCGGATCGCGGCGCGGCGGCCGGCGGTCTTGCTGTAACCGGCCTTGCTGACGGCGGCGGCTAGATCGGCCGTCGCGGCTCTGGCATCGGCGACGATCGCGGTGTCCGAGATGAAGCGTCGCATCTCGACGGGGTCGATGTCGATGCGGATGCTCTTTAGCCCATCGGGGCGGAACGGCCAGCGCGACATCGTCGGCAATTCGAGCCGTGACCCGATGCCGATCATCAGGTCGGTCTTCGGCCACAGCTTGTAGGCGGCGGCCATGGTCAGCCCGAGCTCATGCGCATTGGAGACGATGCCGCGGCCGCTGCGGAAGGCGACCACGGGGGCATCGATCATCTCGGCGAGCTCGAGGATTTCGTCGCGCGCGTCGATCGCACCGCTGCCGACGAAGATCATCGGCGCCTTGCTGCCCTTGATCAGCGCGGCCGCCTGCTTGATCAGATCAGGATCGGGCAGTGGCGCGGGCAATGGCTCCAGCACCTGCGCGGCGGCGGTGTCGGCGCGCTGAGTAAAAATGTCCCAGGGCATTTCGACCGAGGCGGGACCGCGCCGTCCCGATGTCATTTCCTGGAAGGCGCGCGCCACGGTGGTCGGCGCGTTGCCGGGCGTTTCGATCCGGTCCGCCCATTTCACATAGGTGCGCAAGGTCGCGAGCTGGTCCGGCATCTCGTGCAGATGGCCGCGGCCCTTGCCCAGAAACTGCGTCGGCACCTGGCCGGTGACGCACAGCACCGGCTCGTTGCAGCCGTAGGCAGTCAGCAGCGCCGCGCTGGCATTGAGCACGCCCGGGCCGGGCACGACGCTGAACACGCCGGGCTTGCCGCTGGAGCGCGCATAGCCGAACGCCATGTAGCCGCAGGCCTGCTCGTGCCGCGCGCCGATCACCTTGAGATGGGCTTGGTGGAAGGCGTCGAACAGGCCGTAGACCTGCGCGCCGGGCAGGCCGAACACGGTGTCGACGCCGTGGGCGACAAGGCCGCTTACGATCGCTTCGCCGCCGGTGAGGGTGGTCATTGCATCATTCCATTCGTGTTGTTGGTCAGGCTTCGTCGACGACACCGTTGCGCAAGCGCCCGATGCCTTCGGCTTCGACCTCGATGACATCGCCGGGCTTCAGGTAACGCGGCGGATCGAACCGCGCGCCGGCACCGGTCGGCGTGCCCGTGACGATGATGTCGCCGGGAACGAGCGTCGCGAAGGTCGAGATGTAGCTGATGAGGTAGCGGAACGGAAACATCAGCCGGCTGGTGCGATCGTCCTGCCGCAGCTCACCGTTGACGTGTGTGGTCAGCCGAATGTCGGCGATCTGCGATTCCTTCGTGTAGGGCACGAGCCACGGTCCGAGGCTGCCGCTGGAATCAAAGTTCTTGCCTTGGGTCACGTTGAACTTGGCGTGGCGCAGCCAGTCGCGCACCGAGCCTTCGTTGCAGAGCGTGAGCGCGGCTATGTGGTCGAGCGCGGCGCTCTCGGTAATGTGCCGGCCGGGCTTGCCGATCACCAGCACAATCTCGCCCTCATAGTCGAGCTGCGCCGAGGCACGCGGGCGCACCAGCGGCGTGTCGTGTCCGACGAAGGAGCGTTGGCTCCGCATGAACATGCTCGGATATTTCGGCGTGTCCTGGCCGTCCTTGTACTCGGCATTGCGGTCGGGATAGTTGACGCCGATGCAGATGATCTTTTCCGGTGCGGGCACCGGTGGCAGCCACGTGATATCGCTGAGCGCGTGATCCGGTGCGCGGCCAGCGGATTCTTCGGAAAGGCTCACGAGCTTCCCGGCCGTAATCACCTCGCGCAGCGTCGGGTAATCCTTGGCGTGGCGCTGGGAGAGATCGACGATGCCGCCCTCCAGGACGGCGCCATAGCGGGTTTCACCCTTGACGGAGTAGGTGGCGAGGCGAGGGAGCTTCATGGCTTAATCCGCCACCAGCACGTCGGCCACAAATTTCGGCTCACGTACGGCTTGCCCCGCGAACGGCGACCCTTGCTCGAACCAGGAGCGCGGGGCAGGCGCGCCCCACAGCGTCTGGCGGCGCGGATCGCGCAGCGACCACCGCAGTGGCTCGTGGTCGTGATCGCCGGTGAAATAGTCGCTGGTGTAGAGTTCGAGCCGATGGCCGTCGGGATCACGGACGTAGAGGAAGAACGCGTTCGAGATGCCGTGGCGTCCGGGGCCGCGCTCGATGTTCTTGACGAAGCCCGCGGAGGCCATGACGTCGCAAAGATGAATGATGTTCATCGCCGTTGGCGTCCAATAGGCGAAATGGTGCAGCCGCGGGCCCTTGCCGTTGGTGATGGCAAAGTCGTGAACATTGCCCTTGCGATGCATCCAGGCAGCCGCGATGCGGCCATTCGGACCATCTTCCTCGGCATATTCGGTGAGGCGGAAGCCGAGCCGCGCGTAGAAATCGACGGTGTCCTGCACTTCGGCCGCGAACACGTTGAAATGGTCGAGCCGCTGCGGATGGCAGCCCTTGTAGAGATCGAAGCGACGCAAGAGATGCGGCCGCCGGTCCATCGACGCGTAGAGCTCGATCTGGAAGCCGAAGGGGTCGGTGAATTGCAGCGCGCGGCCCTGGAAGGGTTGATCGACGAAAGCGTAGCCAAGGCCGTTCTCGGAGAGAAACGCGGCCGCCTTGTCGAGGTCTTTGTCGTTTCCGACCTTGAAGCCGAGCCGATTGCAGGCGGGCACCGCCGCCTTGCGGAGCACCAGCGAGTGATGCTGGTGCTCCTCCGCGGCGCGCAGGTACACGACCTTGTCGTCGGCGTCCTCGACATGCAGGCCGACAATGGTCTCGTAGAATTCGCGGCTGAGCTTCAAATCGGTCACGTCGAGCACGGCGTGGCTCGAGCGGACGATGTTGAACGGCGGCTCGAAGGTGTGTTGCGGTACGGGCATTGCGTTTCCCCCCCGGAATGACGAGTCCTACATTCCCAGTTTTTGAATTTTGTGCGTGCCCCGCGCCAGCGAGACGTGCTTGGTTTCCATGTAGAAATCGAACGAATAGTCGCCGCCGTCGCGGCCGATGCCTGAGGCTTTCATGCCGCCGAACGGCGTCGGCAGATGGCGGACGTTTTCCGAGTTCAGCCAGATCATGCCGGCCTCCAGCGCATCGGCAACGCGCAGTGCGCGGCCGACGTCGTTAGTCCAGACGTAGCCGGTCAGGCCATAGCGGATGTCGTTGGCGATCTCGACCGCATCCGCTTCGTCACGGAACGGCAGCACGGTGAGGAAGGGGCCGAACACCTCCTCCTGCGCCACGCGCATCTTGCCGTTGGCGCCGGTCACTAGCGTCGGCTCGACATAATGCCCACCGCCCGGGCCGTCATAGGCCTTGCCGCCGACTGCGATCGTCGCCCCGTCCTGGCGCGCGATATCGAAATAGGAGCAGACCTTTGCCAGATGCCGCTCGTGGATCAAGGGCCCGATCTCGGTGGCGGGATCGAGGGGGTGGCCGACCTTGAGTGCCTTCACCCGCGCGGTCAGCTTCTCGACGAATTTCTCCGCGATGCTGGCCTGGATCAGCAGGCGGCTGGACGACGTGCAGCGCTCGCCGTTGAGCGAGTAGATCATGAACACGACGGCGTCGAGCGCGCGGTCGAGATCGGCATCGTCGAACACGATCACCGGATTCTTGCCGCCGAGCTCGAAATGCACGCGCTTCAAGGTCGGCGCGCCCTGAATCATGATCGCCGAGCCCGTCGCGCTTTCACCGACGAAGCCGATCGCCTTGATCGCGGGATGCTCGGTCAGCGCCTTGCCGGCCTCTTCGCCAAAGCCGTGCACGGTGTTGAGCACGCCGTCGGGCACGCCGGCTTCCTTGACGAGCCTCGCCAAAATAGCCGCGGTCACCGGTGACCATTCCGCCGGCTTGTGCACGACGGTGCAGCCAGCGGCGAGCGCTGGTGCAATCTTCCAGGTCGACAGCATGAACGGCGTGTTCCACGGCGTGATCACGCCGACCGGACCGATCGGCACGCGGGTGGAGATATTCCAGTGCTCGTCGCTCGGCGTGTTCTGGCCGTCGCGCGCCTCGGCGCATTTGTCGGCGAAGAAGCGGAAGTTTTCGGCGGCGCGGATCGCGGCCTTGGCCATGAAGCGATAGGCCTGGCCGGTGTCGATGCATTCGAGCACGGCGATGTCGTCGGCATTGTCCTCGATGGCGTCGGCGACCCGGTGCAGCAGCTTCTTCCGCATCGCGGGGCCCATGTCGCGCCACGATTTGAAGGCGAGGGCAGCAGCGGTCGCCGCAGCATCTATATCCTCGGCGTTGCCGCGGGCGACGCTGGCGAGCGTCGCGCCATCGACCGGTGATTTCGTCTCAAAGGTCTCACCGGAGATCGACGGGACGATCTTGCCGTCGATCATGTGGCCGATGCCGTCGGCGCGCAGCTTCTTCTGCAGCGGCGCAACGCGGTCGCGGTTGGCCTGGAAGACGTCGGTTTTCGGCGTGGGCTTATCCATGGGCGGTCTCCACTTTCAGGGCGTCGTGGATGTTGTTGCGCTTCCAGCTGGTGTCCTTGTCGTTGATCTGCATATCGAACGACAACGCGAACTTGCTGGCGGCGAAGGCGGGATCGAGATGCCTGGAGAGCGCCTGGAAAACATGCTCGCCGGCCTTCCTGCGGGTCGGAAGATCGCGGCCCTCGCCGATGCGCAGCACCATGTCGAGGAAGCCGTAATCCTGGCGGCCATCCGCGATCGCATAATGCTCGCACCTGACAGCGCGGACGCGGATGCCGCCGAGCGGGAAGATGCCGGTCTCGACCGCCGCCTTGCGCACGACCTCGCAGATGGCGCCGATGTCGAGACGGCCATCGAGATTGCCCGAATATTCGATCGTGAAATGCGGCATGGCGGTTTCACTCCCTGTGTTTTTGTTCGTCAGGCGAAGTAGCAGCTCACCGAGCCGTAGGCGCCATAATCGGCTTGAATTGTGTCGCCCTTGCGGGTCTCGATCGGACGGATGAAGGAGCCGGCTAGCACCACTTGACCGGGCTCCAATGCAAGGCCGAGCGGTGCGATCTTGTTGGCAAGCCAGGCGACCGCAGTGGCGGGATGATTGAGCACGCCGGCAGCAAGGCCGGTTTCCTCGAGCTGGCCGTTCTTGAAACAGAGCGCGCCGATCCAGCGCAAATCGGCGTCAAGCGGGCGGATCGGCCGACCGCCGAGCACGATGCCGGCATTAGCGGCGTTGTCGGCGATGGTGTCGAAGATCTTTCGCGTTGCCTTGGTCTTGGGATCGACCCGTTCGATCCGCGTATCCAGAATCTCCAGCGCAGGCACGACGAAGTCGGTGGCGTTGAGCACGTCGAACATCGTGCAGTCCGGACCTGAGAGCCGCTTGCTCATGACGAAGGCGAGTTCGGCCTCGACTCGCGTGGCGATGAAGCGCTCGGTCGGGATCAGTCCGCCATCGGCAAAGAACATGTCGTCGAGCAGCACGCCCGAATCCGGCTCGTCAATGTTGAGCGCACTCTGCATCGCCTTCGAGGTCAGGCCGATCTTGTGGCCTTTGACCACGCGCCCCTCGGCGACCTTGACGTCGACCCAGGCCTTCTGGATCGCGTAGGCGTCAGCGATGCTGATGTCCGGGAATTCCTGCGAGAGCTGCCGGATCTGCGTGCGAGTCTTCTCCGCCTGGTGCAGACGGCTCGCGCAAGCTTGGATATCGTGGTGGGACAGCGCCATGCGCAATCTCTGAATTGTGGGTGCCGGAAGATAATTAACATGTTAAGTGAATTCGTCAAACCCCCTTATTTCATGCTGCAGTGCAAACATTTTCGGGTTTAAGGACAGGCGTCATGGGGAAGAAACCGGCTGATCCCAAGGCAAGCGCGCCTGCCGCCCGGCAGGTGCCGATGCGCGACTTCTCGCGCTCGCTGCCGATGTCGCTGCTCAGGGCGCGCGAGGCGGTGATGCGGCAGTTTCGCCCCGCACTGCGTGAACACGGCTTAACCGAGCAGCAATGGCGCATCCTCCGCGCGCTCGCTGCCATCGAGGCCGCCGAGGTCACGGAACTCGCGCGGACCGCTTTCCTGCTCGGACCGAGCCTGTCGCGCATCCTGCGCGATCTCGAGGCGCGCAATTTGATCGAGCGCAAGACCGCGAAGGCCGACCAGCGTCGCAGCATGGTCTCGATCTCGGAGAAGGGCGTGAAACTGATGGCCTCCGTCGCGCCATCCTCGGAAGCAATCTACGCCGAGATCACGCGGCGTTTTGGCGCACGCGAGCTCGCCGAGTTGCAGGAGATGCTCGGACTGTTGGAGGTGTGTCTCGCATCCACCGAGGCGCGTGAGGAGATCACGGACGATACGTGACGGCAAATTTGCATGATGACTAGACCGTGACGCATGACTGTCGTCATTGCCGAGCAGCGAGACGGCCCGGGCGAAGCGAAATGCGCGAAAAGCCCGGCAAAAATCACTGAGAATAGATAGCCATCGCGGGTGTTAATCATCATTGGGCGCGCGTTCTGCGCACTTAGTCGGTGTTGGCGCAATATCAATTTACTCATGCCGGGAGAATTCGTAAGTAGCATCCGGCTCTGTATTCAGCGATAGAGCCAAGACAAAGAAGGGCCGACAAGGACGCCCGGCCCCAGGGAGGAATGAATGAGACTGACGAGACGCGATTTCGCTGCCGGAATTGCTGCCGGTATTGCCGCGCCATACCTCATCAAGAGTGCACATGCGCAGGGCGCCACCATCAAGATCGGCATGTGTGCGCCCGTCACCGGCCCCGCCGCTGAATCCGGCGGCTACGCCATCAAGGGCGCCAAGCTCGCGCTCGAAGCCGTCAACAAGGCTGGCGGTATCATGGGAAAGCAGGGTGAGTTGATCGTCGAGGACGACCAGACCACCAATCCCGGTATCGTGCTCGCCTTCTCCAAGCTCGCCTCTCAACCTGATATCGTCGGGTTCCTCGGTTCGATCCGCTCGACCCAGGTCCATGCGATGGCGCCTGACGTGATCAAGCTCGGCAAGCCCGTGATGATCGGCGGCACCGATCCCAACCTCACCCATATGGGCAATCAGTGGCTGTTCCGCTGCCGTCCCAATGACAGCTATTCCGGCCGCGTCATCGCCGAATACGGCGTCACCACTTTGGCCAAGAAGAAGTGGGCTGTGCTGCACTCGACCGACGCGTTCGGCACCGCAGGCGGCAAGGCGCTGACTGCCGCGCTCGAAAAGCTCGGCGCGCCGCCGGTGCTCGACCAGGGCTACGCCAACCAGAGCCAGGACTTCACGCCGGTCGTGCTCGCGATCAAGCAGTCAGGCGCCGACATTCTCGGCTCCTACTTCACTTTCGAGAACGATCTCGGCATCTTCGCCCGCCAGCTCCGCCAGCTGGGCGTCAACATCCCCTGGGTCGGCTCGCCCTCGATCGTCAACATCACTGCGCTGAAGCTCGCAGGTCCCGCGCTCTACAATACCTATGGCGTCGCCGACTATGCGGAGGATTCCAGCGAGGGCTCGAAGGCGTTCGGCAAGATCTACCGCGACTCCGTCAAGGTCGCGCCCGACAACCAGAGCTCCTGGACCTTCGACGCCATCAACGTCTTGTCAGCAGCGATCAACAAGGCCGGCTCAACCGATCCGACCAAGGTCCGCGAGGCCATCCTCGCGATCAAGAAGTTCCCCGGCGCCGAGGGCGAATATAATTTCGACCAGAACGGCGACGGCCTTCACGGCTACAACATCGTGAAGAACGAGAAGGGCAACATCACCTTCGACAAGCACATCGAGTTCAACGACTGACGTTGAGGCGACCTCTCCGACTGCCATCGGAGAGGTCGCAACGTCCTTCGGTGGACGAATCTGACCTCCAACAGAACGCTTGTCATGGATCTCGCCCTACAACTCCTGTTTACCGGCATCGGTATCGGCGCCGTCTACGCGCTGGTCGCGCTCGGCTTCGTGCTGATCTTCCGCGCCACCAATGTGGTGAATTTTGCCCAGGGCGAATTCTCCATGGTCGCGGCCTATCTGATGGTCGTCGCGGTCGAGGCCGGTCTGCCCTATTGGGCGGCTTTTATCGTCGCGCTCCTCGGCATGGCGCTGCTCGGCGTGGTCTTCAATCTCGGCGTCTATTATCCGCTGCGCCACCGCACTTATCTGCCAGTGATCATCGCCACGATCGGCGCCTCGATTCTTATGGCCAATTCCGTGCTCGCGATCTACGGCCCGCAGCCGCAGGTGCTGGAGGGCTGGTTTGAAACGCCCGGCATTCAGGTCGGCCCGGTCTATCTCGACAGCCAGTACCTCCTGATCATCGGCGTCACGATCTGTCTCGTGATCTTCAATTTCTGGTTCTTCGAGAAGACGCTGCTCGGCAAGAAGCTGCAAGCGACTTCGCAGGATAAGGAAATGGCCTCGCTGCTCGGAATTTCCGTCTCCACGATGATCATGATCACCTTCATCTATTCCGCGGTGCTCGGCGGTCTTGCCGGCATCCTCGTCGCGCCCGTGCTGTTCGTCTCGATCCAGATGGGCTCGACGATCGCGCTGAAGGCGTTTGCCGCCACCATCATCGGCGGC
This sequence comes from Bradyrhizobium sp. McL0616, assembly GCF_049993385.1. Taxonomy (NCBI): domain Bacteria; kingdom Pseudomonadati; phylum Pseudomonadota; class Alphaproteobacteria; order Hyphomicrobiales; family Nitrobacteraceae; genus Bradyrhizobium; species Bradyrhizobium sp. McL0616. The sequence goes on along the minus strand of NZ_CP188255.1, from coordinate 6,239,332 downwards.
TTCGGCGATGTCGCCGGCGCCATCATCGGAGGCCTCGCGCTCGGCGTGATCGAGACGTTTGGCGCCGCCTATATCTCGGTGCCCTACAAGGACGGCTTCGCCTTCCTGGTTCTGATCGCCTTCCTGATCTTCCGGCCGCAAGGCATCTTTGGCGAACGCGTGGCGGAGAAGGCATGAGCGCCCCCAGCGACAACATGCCGATCCCGGCACCCGCCATCCATTCGAAGCCGCTGCTCCTCCGGCACCTGCCGTACTTCATTGGCGCGGCGATCCTGGTCGTGCTCGCGGCCAACATGAACTTCGACGGCTACGTTCACAACATCCTGCTCCAGGCCACGACGTTCGCGATCGCGGTGTTCGGGCTCTCGGTGGTGCTCGGCCTGTGCGGCCAGATCAATCTGGCACAGGCCGCGTTCTTCGGGCTCGGCGCCTATGCCGTCGGCATCGGGACGACGGATCTGCATGTCAGCTTCTGGCTGTGCCTCGTCGGTGGCTGCGTAATCGCGCTGCTGGCCGGCGCCTTGCTGGGCGCGTCGACCTTGCGCCTTGGCGGCCATTACCTTGCGATGGTGACGATCTCGTTCCAGCAGATCGTCACGCTGGTGATGATCAACGCGATCTGGCTCACGCACGGTCCCGACGGCGTTTCCAACATCAAGCGTCCGGATCTGTTCCAGTCGTCGCAGAGCTATCTCGCCTTCTGCGTCGCGATGCTGGCGATCGTCGGCTATCTGGTGTGGCACCTCTCCGACACCAGGCTCGGCCGCGCCATGCGCGCGGTGCGTGACAACGAGCTCGCGGCCGGCGTCAACGGCATCGACGTCTTCCGAACCAAGATCTACGCGTTTGCGCTCTGCGCTCTCCTTGGTGGGCTCGCGGGTGGCCTGTTCGCCGGCGGCTTCGCCTATGTCAGCCCCGATCAGTTCTCCTTCGCGGAATCGATCGTGTTCCTGACCATGTCGCTGCTTGGAGGCGTGGCCTCGCCGGTTGGCTCCGCGATCGGCACGGGTCTGCTGATCCTGATCCCGGAATGGCTGCGCTTCCTCAAAAGCGTGCCGGGGCTTTACCTCGCGATCTACGGCCTGTTCGTGATCCTGATCATCCGCTTCATGCCCGATGGTATCTGGGGCTTTGTCGCCGATGCCTTCACGCGCTGGCGCGCCAAGACCAAGGCGCCTCCGGTGGCGGGCGCCCTGCAGTTGAAGCCGGCGACAATCGGCGGCGACACGGTGCTGGAAGTCACCGGTCTCTCGAAGTATTTCGGTGGCCTCAAGGCCGTCGACGGCGTCGACATCGCGGTGAAGCGCGGCGGCGTGCATGCGCTGATCGGGCCGAACGGCTCGGGCAAGACCACGACGCTCAACGTGCTCTCGGGTCTGTATGTGGCCACAGCCGGCAAGATCGTGCTCGACGGCACCGACATCACCCACATGTCGCCGCATCAGCGCACGGCTTCGGGTCTCGGCCGCACCTTCCAGAACATCCGCCTGTTCCGTTCGATGACGGCGCTGGAAAATGTCGAGATCGGCGCGGAGCGGCCCGGCAACACCATGGTCGGGAAGGGTGACGACGCCCTGACCGAGCGCGCGATGGAGGCGCTGACCTTCGTCGGTCTCGGCAGCCGCGCCAACGAGCTGATCTCGAGCTTCTCCTACGGCCATCAGCGCCTGATCGAGATCGCCCGCGCGCTCGCCTCGAACCCGACGCTGCTGCTGCTCGACGAGCCCGCGGCCGGCCTCAACTCGACCGAGAAGCTCGAGCTGCACGAGCTGCTCAAGCGCATCGCCGCGCAGGGGCTGACCATCCTGATCATCGATCACGACATGACGCTGGTCTCGGAAGCGGCCCAGCACATCACCGTGCTCAACTTCGGACGCCGCATCGCGGACGGCGAATCCATGGCCGTGCTGCGTCATCCCGACGTCGTCTCCGCCTATCTCGGGAGCGAATGATGCCGTTGCTCGAAATTCGCAATCTGGTGGTGCGCTACGGCGAGATCGAAGCACTGCGCGGCGTCACCTGCGCCGTGGAGGAAGGGCAGGTCGTCACGCTGCTCGGCGCCAACGGTGCCGGCAAGTCGACCACGCTGCGCGCGATATCGGGGCTCGCGAAACCAACGTCGGGCGAGATTCTGTTCGACGGCAAGTCGATCGCCGGCCTCGGCCCGGAAGCCATCGTCCGTATGGGCATCAGCCACGTGCCGGAAGGCCGCCGCGTCTTCCCGGGTCTGACCGTGAAAGAGAACATCATGCTCGGCGCCTCCAATCGCCGGGCGTCGACGTCGGAGATTTCGCGCGAAGCCGACGCGATGTTCGACCTGTTCCCGGACATCAGGAAGTTCACCAATGCGCTCGGCTGGACCTTGTCCGGCGGCCAGTTGCAGATGGTGGCGGTGGCGCGCGGGCTGATGGCCAAGCCGCGGCTTCTGCTGCTGGACGAGCCGTCACTCGGCCTTGCGCCCGTCATCGTGCAGGCCGTGTTCAAGATCATCTCCGAGATCCGGCGCAATGCGACGGTTCTGCTCGTCGAGCAGAATGCGCGCATGGGCCTGTCGGTCGCCGACTACGGCTACGTCCTGGAGACCGGCCGCATCGTGCTCGGCGGCAAGCCGGACGAGCTCTGGGGCAATGAGGCCATCCGCGCCGCCTATCTCGGCGGCCATGCCAAGGTCAGTGCATAGCCGGCGGGTTCCGTCCACCAAACGGCATCCCCTTGCCGGATGACACCTGGGCGGCGATAGTGAACGCCGCCCGCGAGGTCGGCGTCACCGATATCAGCACGCGGGCGAGCGCATAGGTCTTGCGTCATTGCGAGCATAGCGCGGCGATCCGGTTGGCGGTAATAACGGGATCGTGCTGTCGCGGCGCTCGGCTGGTGCCGAAGATCCCAACAACAAAGAAGGAAGGCAACGTGGCGAACAAGGTCAAGGAAATCTGGAAGTCGGGCAAGGCCGTGGTCAACGCGTGGCTCGCGATTCCCTCCGGCTTCTCGGCCGAGATGATCGCGCAATGCGGCTTCGACAGCGTCACTGTCGATATGCAGCACGGCGTGCAGGATTATCTGTCGATGGTGCAGTGCTTCCAGGCCATGGACAAGCATCCGGTGACCCCGATGGTGCGCGTGCCCTGGAACGAGCCCGGCATCATCGGCAAGGTGCTCGACGGCGGCGCCTATGGCGTGATCTGCCCGATGGTGAACACGGCGCAGGAAGCCAAGAACCTCGTCTCCTATGCCAAATATCCGCCGAAGGGCGTCCGCTCCAACGGTCCGATCCGCGCCGGCATGTACGGCACCGCGGGCTCCTATCAGAAGACCGCGAACGACGACATCGTGCTGCTGCCGATGATGGAGACCAAAACCGCGGTCGAGAACATGGAGGCGATCTTCGACGTCGAGGGCATCGACGGCGTCTATATCGGCCCGTCCGATCTCGGCTTCTCCTACGGCCTCGAGCCGAAGCTCGACCGCTCCGAGCCGGAGATCCTCGCGATCTACGACAAGATCATCAAGGAATGCAGCAAGCGCGGCCTCAACCCCGGCATCCATTGCAGCGGCGCCGAAGGTGCGGCACGCGCCATCAACATGGGCTTCAAACTGGTGACGCTGTCGAACGAGGTCGGGTTGATGACGACCTACGCCAAGATGCAGGTCAACGCGACCCGCAAGGATTCCGCCGGCAAGGCTTAAAGATCCTCTCCCTCTCCCCGCTCTTGCGGGGAGAGGTGAAGTACGAAGACCAAGGAGCACTCCCATGACCATCAGCCCCGTCATCCGCCTGCATCCCGATGATGGCGTGCTGATCGCGCGCGCGAGCTTGCCGCCCGGCATCGTGGTGGCCGACGGCGTGACCACGGTCGAGCGCATTCCCTCCGGCCACAAGGTCGCGATCAAGCCGATCGCGGTAGGCGAGCCGGTGATACGCTACGGCCAGATCATCGGCTTTGCGACCACGCCAATCGCGCCGGGCCAGCACGTGCACGTGCAGAATATCGGCATGGGCGACTTCGCCAAGGACTACGCCTATTGCGCCGACGTCAAGCCGACGCCGAATTTCGACCTGCCGGCGACGTTCGAAGGCATCCGCCGTCCGGACGGCCGCGTTGCCACGCGCAACTATATCGGCATCCTCACCTCGGTGAATTGCAGCGCGCATGTCGCGAGCCTTGTCGCCGACGTCTTCAAGAAGAATCCGTTCACCGGCGACAATCCGCTCGCCGACTTCCCTAATGTCGACGGAGTGGTCGCGCTGACCCACAAGACCGGCTGCGGCATGACGCAGAACGAGCCGCTCGCGCTGCTCCGCCGCACGCTCGGCGGCTATGCGCGGCACGTGAACTTCTCTCACGTCATCGTGCTCGGCCTCGGCTGCGAGGTGAACCAGATTGGCGGCCTGATGGAAGAGCAGAAGCTCGCCGGCCGGCTGCGCGCGATGGATATCCAGGAGGTCGGCGGCACCCGCAAGACGGTCGAGGCGGGCATCGCCTTCGTGCGCGAAGCGCTCGCCGATTCCAACAAGGTCAAGCGCGAGTCTGTGCCGGTGAGCGAACTCACCGTGGCACTGCAATGTGGTGGCTCGGACGGTTATTCCGGCGTATCCGCCAACCCGGCGCTCGGCGCGGCCAGCGATCTCATCGTGCGTCACGGCGGCACCGTGATCCTGTCGGAGACGCCCGAGACCTACGGCGCCGAGCATCTGCTCACCCGACGCGCGGTGAGCCGCGAAGTCGGCGAGAAGCTGGTCGATCTGATGCGCTGGTGGGACGAATACACCGAGCGCGAAGGCGCCGAGATGAACGCCAATCCGAGCCCCGGCAACAAGGCCGGCGGTCTCACCACCATTCTGGAAAAATCGCTCGGCGCGATGGCGAAGGCCGGCACCACCAATCTCGTCGACGTGCTGCGCTACGCCGAGCCAGTGACCAAGCGCGGTTTTGTGTTCATGGACACGCCCGGCTACGATCCGGTCGCTGCGACGGGTCAGGTCGCCGGCGGCGCCAATCTCGTCTGCTTCACCACCGGCCGCGGCAGCGTGTTCGGCTGCAAGCCCGCGCCCTCGATCAAGCTCGCGACCAACACGCCCATGTACAAGCGCATGGAAGAGGACATGGACGTCAATTGCGGCACCATCCTCGAAGGTGAGGAGAGCGTCCAGCAATGCGGCCAGCGCATCTTCGATCTCATCCTCAAGACCGCCTCCGGCCAGCCTACCAAGAGCGAGAGTTTTGACTTCGGCGGCGCCGAATTCGCGCCCTGGGTGCTGGGAGCGACGATGTGATGCGCGCGCAGCCTGTGCCGTAGGCACGGTCTGCCCGTTGTTAGTGCTTGATCGCGATGACGCCAGGTGTTCTGCTCAAAAAAGCTGCTGGAGCACCGCACCCCGTGTCGATCTACGTCGCATTGCACCACGTCACGCACTACAAGTACGACCGTCCAATCGATCTTGGCCCACAGACCATCCGGCTGCGGCCGGCGCCGCATACGCGCACGCCGATCCTGAGCTATTCGCTCAAGGTCACCCCAGCCAATCATTTCGTGAACTGGCAGCAGGATCCGCTAGGCAATTGGATCGCGCGTTACGTCTTCCCGGAGAAGACGACCGAGCTGAAGATCGAGGTCGATTTCACGGCGCAGATGACCACGGTCAATCCGTTCGACTTCTTCGTCGAGCCTTATGCCGACAGCTTCCCATTCGAGTATACGAAAGATCTGAAGACGGAGCTCGCGCCTTATCTCGAGACCATCAAGCCTGATCGCCTGTTTGCGAAATATCTCGACACGATCCCGCACGAAGCCCCGAACACCGTCAACTTCCTGGTCGATCTCAATCGCGATCTTCAGAAGCACGTCAACTACGTCATTCGCATGGAACCGGGCGTGCAGACGCCGGAGGAGACGCTCACCTCCGCTGCCGGCTCGTGCCGTGACTCCGCTTGGCTCCTGATCCAGACCTTCCGTCATCTCGGCCTCGCGGCGCGCTTCGTCTCCGGCTATCTGATCCAGATCCGTCCCGACATCGATCCGATCGAGGGACCGCCTGAAGTCGAGAACGACTTCACCGATCTGCATGCCTGGGCGGAGGTCTATCTGCCGGGCGCCGGCTGGATCGGTTTCGACGCGACCTCCGGCATGCTCGCAGGCGAGGGACACATCCCGGTCGCTGCCACGCCGCACTATCGTTCGGCGGCACCTATCTCCGGCGGCGCCGGCTTTGCGGAAGTCGAATTTGAGTTCGACATGAGCGTTCGGCGCATCCGCGAGGCGCCGCGCATCACAAAGCCGTTCTCCGACGAATCCTGGACGCGGCTCAACGATCTCGGCGAGCAGGTCGACGGCGATCTCGCGAGCCAGGACGTGCGGCTCACCATGGGCGGCGAGCCCACCTTCGTCTCGGTCGATGATCTCGAAGCGGCGGAATGGAACACCGAGGCCGTCGGTCCGACCAAGCGCGCGCTCGCCGACGATCTGATCCGCCGCCTGCGCACGCGCTTCGCACCCGGCGGCCTGCTGCACTTCGGCGAGGGCAAATGGTATCCGGGCGAGAGCCTGCCGCGCTGGGCGTTCGGCCTGTATTGGCGCAAGGACGGCGTGCCGATCTGGAAGAATGCCGACCTCATTGCCAGCATCGAAAATCCGCGCCGTGCCGAGGCCAAGGACGCCAAGGCGTTCGTGGAAGGCGCGGCGCTGCGGCTCGGGCTCGATCCCGGCTACATCATGCCGGCCTATGAGGACACCGCGCTTTGGCTTCAGAAGGAAGCCGAGCTTCCCGTCAACGTCGATCCGTCCGACTCCAAATTGTCCGATCCGGAGGCACGTGCGCGCATCGCGCGGGTGTTCGAGCAGGGCCTCAACACCCCGCGTGGCTTCGTCCTGCCGGTGCAGCGCTGGAACGCGCCGCCGCGCTGGCGCAGCGAGCGCTGGACTCTCCGGCGCAATCATCTGTTTCTGACGCCAGGAGATTCACCGCTCGGTCTGCGCTTGCCAATCGGTTCGCTCGGCTACGTGCCGCCCAATCAATATCCCTACATCGTCGAACAGGACCCGCTCGAGGCCCGTGGCAAGCTGCCGGTGTTCAGCCTCCCGGCGCGTCCGGAATCGCCGCCGCGGGACGCGCCCGAGCAACTCAACACGGCCGTGCCGGTCCGCACCGCGATGTCGGTCGAAGTCCGCGACGGCGTGCTCTGCGCCTTCATGCCGCCGGTCGAGCAGATCGAGGACTATCTCGAGCTGATCGCGGCACTCGAAGCGACCGCCGAGGAGATGCAGCTCCAGGTGCATGTCGAAGGCTACCCGCCGCCGTTCGATCCACGCGTCGACGTCATCAAGGTGACGCCTGACCCCGGCGTGATCGAGGTCAACGTCCAGCCGGCAAAGAATTGGCGCGAGGTGGTCGATATCACCGTCGGGCTCTACGAGGACGCCGGCAAGACACGCCTCGGCGCCAACCGCTTCCTGGTCGACGGCCGCCACACCGGCACCGGCGGCGGCAATCACGTCGTGGTCGGCGGCTCCAGCCCGCAGGACTCGCCGTTCCTGCGCCGGCCTGATCTGTTGAAGAGCCTGGTGCTGCACTGGCAGCGCCATCCGTCGCTGTCCTATTTCTTCTCCGGCCTGTTCATCGGCCCGACCAGTCAGGCGCCGCGCATCGACGAAGCCCGGCACGACAGCATCTACGAACTCGAGATCGCGCTCTCGCACGTGCCGCCGCCAGGCTACCAGGCGCCGCTGTGGCTGGTCGACCGGCTGTTCCGGCATCTGCTCGTCGACATCACCGGCAACACCCATCGCGCCGAGATCTGCATCGACAAGCTCTATTCACCGGACGGGACCACGGGCCGGCTCGGTCTCGTCGAATTCCGCGCGCTCGAAATGCCGCCCGATCCGCGCATGTCGCTGGCGCAGCAGCTCTTGATCCGCGCGCTGATCGCAAAATTCTGGCGCGAGCCGCAAGCCGGCAAGTTCGTGCGCTGGGGCACTGCGCTGCATGACCGCTTCATGCTGCCGCATTTCATCTGGGAAGATTTTCTGGACGTGCTCTCCGAGCTGAAACAGTCCGGCTACCCGTTCGAGCCGGAATGGTATCTGGCCCAGCTCGAATTCCGCTTTCCTGCGTTCGGCCGCGTCCATCATGGCGGCGTGACGCTGGAATTGCGGCAGGCGCTGGAGCCCTGGCATGTGCTCGGAGAGGAGGGCTCGGCCGGCGGCACCGTGCGCTATGTCGACTCTTCGGTCGAGCGGCTTCAGGTCAAGGCGGAGGGTTTTATCGAAGGCCGCCACATCGTGAGTTGCAACGGCCGCCGCCTGCCGATGACCTCGACCGGACGCTCGGGCGAGGCCGTGGCCGCCGTCCGTTTCAAAGCCTGGCAGCCGGCCTCCGGCCTGCACCCGACCATTCCGGTCCACGCGCCCCTGACCTTTGACCTCATCGACACCTGGAATGGCCGCTCGCTCGGCGGCTTCGTCTACCATGTCGCCCATCCCGGCGGCCGCAGCTACGACACCAAGCCGGTCAACACCTATGAGGCCGAGGCGCGGCGGCTGGCGCGCTTCCAGGACCACGGCCATACGCCCGGTCCGATGGCGCCGCCGCCCGAGGAACGCACAAATGAGTTTCCGCTGACCCTCGACTTGCGGACCCCGCTCCTGCAATGAGTATGATGGTGGGGCAGGGAAAGACGCATGGGCGAGGGCGCAGCCGAAGAGGACGACAAGGCGGGTAAGGCGCAAGGTCAGCGTGAAGGCCAGCGCCGCGTCGCGCAATGGGTCCGCGACTATAGCCGCCTGCCCGGCATCCCCGACGAGTTTCTCGGCCCGGACGGCAAGCCCCGCGCGGTCTGGAGCCGTTTCTTCGACGCCTTCGGCGGGCTCGCGCCCGACGAGATCGAGCGGCGCTTTGGCATGGCCGACCGTCACCTCCGCGAGGCCGGTGTTACCTATCGCGCGCCCGGCGACAGCGCCGATCGGCCGTGGGCGCTCAGCCATCTGCCGTTGCTGATCGACGAGGCCGACTGGAAGCAGCTGTCCGCCGGCATCACGCAGCGCGCCGAGCTGCTCGAACTGGTCCTGCGCGACATCTACGGCGAGGGCCGGCTCGTTGCCGAGGGGGCGCTGCCGGCCGCCGCGATCGCCGGCAGTCCCGAATATCTCCGTCCCGTCTGCGGCGTGCCGCCGCCGGGCGGGCGCTACCTCTCGCTCTATGCCGCCGATGTCGGGCGCGGGCCCGATGGCCGCTGGTGGGTGCTCGGCGACCGTACGCAGGCGCCGTCGGGCGCGGGCTACGCGCTGGAAAACCGCCTGGTGCTCTCGCGCGCCTTCTCCGATCTCTACAAGTCGATGAACGTCCCGCGCGTCGCGCCGTTCTTCGAGGCGTTTCGTGACAGCCTGCGCGCGCGCGCCGATCGCGACGAGCCGCGGATCGGCGTGCTCTCGCCGGGCAGCTTCAGCGAGACCTATTTCGAGCACGCGACGCTGGCGCGCTATCTCGGCTTCCTGCTGGTCGAGGGCGATGATCTCGCCGTCAGCGACAACCGTGTTCACATCCGCACCGTCGCGGGATTGAAGCGGCTCGACGTGCTTTTGCGCCGCGTCGATTCCAACTCGCTCGATCCGCTTGAGCTCGATGCGTCCTCGCGGCTCGGCGTACCTGGCCTGATCGACGTGTTGCGCAAGGATGGCGTCGTCGTCGCCAACATGCCGGGCTCCGGCGTGCTGGAGGCCCGCGCGATGCTCGGCTTCCTGCCGGCGCTCAGCCGTCGCCTGCTTGGCGAAGAGCTGAAGATGCCGCACATCGCGACCTGGTGGTGCGGCCAGCGTTCGGCACGCGACGAAGTGTTGTCGCGGCTCGATCAAGTCGCGATCGAAGGCGCCTATCGGCGCGGCGTTCCCGGCTTCGACAGCAACGGCCCGGTGCTTGCGAGCGAGCTCGATGCAAGCGGCCGCCAGCGCCTGACCGACGCGATCAGCGCGCGCGGCATGGACTATGTCGGCCAGGAGGTGGTGCGGCTCTCGACCATGCCGGTGTGGGAGCAGGGGCAGATCACGCCGCGCCCTTTCGTGCTGCGCGTGTTCGCCGCCGCGACACCCGACGGCTGGGTCATCATGCCCGGCGGCTTCTGCCGGATCGCCGAACAGGCCGATGCGCGCGCAGTGTCGATGGGCGACGGCGCACGTTCCGCCGACGTCTGGGTGATCTCGGAGAAGAAGGTCTCGACCGCGTCGTTGCTGCCGGCGACCGACAAGGTGCGCATCCGCCGCATCGCGGGCGTACTGCCGAGCCGCGCCGCCGACAATCTGTTCTGGCTCGGCCGCTATCTCGAGCGAGCCGAAGCAACATTGCGGCTGGTACGCGCGCTGGGCTCCCCGAGCGGGCCCAACAAGGGCACCGCGGCCTCGCTGCAATCGGCAGAACGTATCCAGCGCCTGCTGGTGGCCTGGGGTGCGATCTCGCAAGCCTCGCGCGCGGCGCCCGGACGCATCGTGGCCGAAGCGTTGCAGAGCGAGGAACGTTTCGGTTCGGCGTTGTCGCTGGTGCGTGCGGCACAGCGCACGGCGACCTCCCTGCGCGAACGGCTGTCGCCCGATGCCTGGCAGGTCATCATCGAGATGGCCGACCGGCTGGCTTACGAGGTCGAGGGTGACGACAGCGTGCTGAGCGCGGCCGAGCTGACCTTGCAGGAGCTTGCGAGCTTTGCAGGGTTAGCGCAGGAGAACATGAACCGCGCCGCCGGCTGGCGTTTCCTCGATATCGGCCGCCGCACCGAGCGCGCCGTCAATACCGCGCGCTTCGCGCGTCAGTTCGCCTATGACGAGGCCGGCGACGAGGATCTCGACATCCTGCTGACGCTGGTGGATTCGCAGATCACGTACCGTTCGCGCTATCTGCTGGCGCCGCTGCTGGCGCCGGTGCGCGACCTCGCCGTGCTCGATCCCTACAATCCGCGCTCGGTCGCGTTCCAGGTCACGACGCTGAACGAGCACATCGCGGCGTTGCCGAGCCTGAAGGAGCACGGACTGCTCGAGCAGCCGCAGCGGCTCGCGGTGGCGGTGCAGGCGATGCTCGCGACCGCCGAGGCCGAGAAGCTCGAGGTCAAGACGCTGTTCTCGCTGGAGCAGGATCTGCTCCGCCTCGCCGAGGCGATCGGGCTGCACTACTTCCCGCATGGTTCGAATGCCAGCCGGCCGGAAAAGCTGACGGGGCTGGCGTGATCTACGACATCCGTCACGTCACCACTTACGAGTATGAAAGCCAGGTCAGCTTCGCGCGCTGTACGCTGCGGCTGGAGCCGAGGAGCGGAGGCGGCCAGGAGCTGATCTCGCACAGCGTCGAAATCCGTCCGCGTCCGGCCGAGCGCAATGTTCGCCGCGATTTCTTCGGCACGCTGACCGAGAGCATCGTCATCGAAGCCGCGCATCGCAATTTGCGAATCGACTCGCGCTCGCGCGTTTCGGTTTCGCGCAAGCCGCCCACGCGCGACGCCGTCAGCCCATCCTGGGAGAGCATCCGCGACATCGCCTTCGAAGCAACCAGCCTCGGGCCGTCCTCGCCCGTGGGCTATGTCTTTGCCAGCCCGCTGGTGCCGGTGCTGCGTCCCGTCAGCGCCTATGCGACGGAGAGCTTCGCGCCCGGCGCGGGCATCCTCGCCGGCGCGGTCGATCTCATGCATCGCATCCGCACCGAATTTCGATACGACCCCAAGGCCACGGTGATCTCGACGCCTCTGAACGAGGTCTTCGACAAGCGCCACGGCGTCTGCCAGGACTTTGCCCATGTGATGATTGCCGGCCTTCGCGGGCTCGGCCTGCCTGCGGCCTATGTCAGCGGCTATCTGCGCACCCTTCCGCCGCCGGGAAAGCCGCGTTTGCAGGGCGCCGACGCCACGCACGCCTGGGTGTCGCTGTGGTGCGGGGCGGAGCTTGGCTGGATCGATTTCGATCCGACCAACGATCTCCTCGTCGCCAACGACCACATCGTGCTCGCGGTCGGGCGCGATTTCTCCGACGTCTCCCCGGTCGATGGCATCATCGTCGGCTCGCCGAAGCAGAAGCTGGGCGTCGCCGTCGACGTGCTGCTGGTGGAATGACCGTAGTTTCACTGCCTCGCTCTGTGAACGGATGCGTCTGGACGGCGGAAATTTGTTTCGGAGCGTTTCTCGAATGTGCCGAACGGCCGTTCATTAATGCGCTGTTAACGCTACCCCGCGACATTTTGGCTCACTTTCATCCTTGCTGAAGCCGAAGCCATGCTCGAGGGCCTTGTATTGCTGACCGACGCCGCCGAGCAGGTGGCGCTGTCGCGAATCCTGCGAAGCTTCAGGCCGGATCTGACGATTTGGCCTGTTGCTGATATCGACGAGCTTAGCGGGATCGAGACGGCGCTGCTCCGCAACGCCCGGCTGGTTTCCTTCGCGTCCGGGGCCATCGTGCCGGCCGATCTGCTCGCGTGCCTGGGCTATGGTGCCTACAATTTTCATCCGGGACCGCCGAACTATCCGGGCTGGGCTCCGACCCATTTCGCGCTCTATGACCGCGCAGAGGCGTTTGGCGTGACCTTTCACGTCATGGCAGAGCGCGTCGATTCCGGCGCGATCCTCGACGTCGTGTCGTTCCCGATTCCAGGTGGCTGCGCCCTCCTGAGGCTCGGTGAGCTCGCCTATACGCACCTGCTGCAATTGTTCGAGGTGTGGGCGGAGCCATTGGCAACGGAGTCGTCGCTGCGACCGCGGTGTACGTTGCCATGGAGCGGCCGCACCAACACGCGCCGCGGCTACAAGGACGCTTGCGACATCCCGCTGGATATTTCCAGGGACGAGCTGTGGCGCCGCATGCGCGCCTTTGGCGGCAATCACTATGGCATCGCACCCGCTATCAATCTGCACGGCGTCACCTTCACGGCGACGTTTCCGGAGACCACATGATTTCGTCATCGATGGCCCTCGCGGCGCCGGCCACCGCCACGCCGAGCGTTTCCGACCTGCTATGCGCGGGGCGCGAGCACTACCGGCGCGGCGAGATCAGGACCGCGATCGCGATCTTCGAGGCCGGGCTCGCGCTCGCGGCTACGGTCTCGATCGGTGCCGTGGTCGATGGCGTTGCCGATCTCCATGCCGCGCTCGCCAACGCCTTCATGCTGTGCGACGACATCGGCTCCGCGGCCGAGAACTACAAGGCTGCCTTGCGTCTCGCCCCCCATCTCGTCGCGTGCTGGTGCAATCTCGGCATCGTCCATCAGCGCAGCGGCATGACGCAGGACGCCATTTCGCTGTACCTGGAGGCGCTCCGGCGCAATCCGGGCCACCGGCCGTCGCGGACGAACCTGGTTCAGGCGCTGGTCGCGACCAGGCAGTTCGCAATCGCGAGGATCCTGCTGCTCGAACTGCTGGAGGAGACGCCCGACGAAGCCGGCCTTCGCGGCCAGCTTGGCAAGGTCTGCTTCGAGCTCGGCGAGACCGGCGAGGCGCTTGCGCAGTTCGAACGCGCTGTCGCGCTTGCTCCCGAACAGGCCGAGAATTTCTACTGGATCGGGGCGATCCGCCAGGCGCGCGGCGAGCAGGAGGCGGCGCGGGCCGCCTACGCCCACGCCGTGCAGGTGCACCCGGTGCTGCGCAGGCCCGCGGTCAAATCGCCGCCGGCGTTCCGGGCATTGGCACTGTTCGCGCCCTTCGTCGGCAACACGCCGGTCGAGTTTTCTCTTCAAGGACTGCGCCTACCAGACCAGCATCCTGTCGCTGCTGCCCGGCGGCCAGCCCGATATCGGCCTGCTTGCGCGCGAGGCCGATGTCGTCGTCAACCTCGTTTCCGACGCCGATCAGGGGGCGGCGGTTCTTCCTCTGGCCGTCGCCATTGCGAAGGCGCTGGGCAAGCCGGTCGTCAACGATCCGGCAAAAATCCAGAACACGACGCGCGACGCCACCGCAGGCGCGCTCGCCGGCATCGACGGCTGCCGCGTCCCGCGGACGGTCCGTATCGCGGCCGGCGAGGGGCTTCCGGCCGGCCTCGACCTCACCTTTCCGCTGCTGGCGCGGCAGGCCGGGATGCACGGCGGCGACGTCTTCGAGCAGTTCGACGATATCGCCGCGCTGGCCGCGTTCCTCTCTGAGCAAGCGGATCATGACTGCTACGTCATCGACTATATCGATTATCGCTCTGCCGACGGCTTCTTCCGCAAGTACAGGTTCTTGTTCATCGGCGAAGAGGTACTGCCTTATCATCTGGCGATCGGAGACGATTGGAAGCTCCATCGCGACAGCACCGAGATGGGGCATCATGTCTGGATGCAGGACGAGGAGGAGCGCTTCCTGCGTGCTCCCGATCAGGTCTTCAGTGCGCCCCATCATGAGGCGCTGCGGATCATCCGCGACCGCATCGGCCTCGACTATTTCGGCATCGATTGCGGGCTCGACCGCGACGGCAATCTCGTCGTGTTCGAGGTCAACGCCTCCATGCTGGTCCACGACCAGAACCCGGAGTTTCCCTACAAGGACTCGTACGTCCGCAGGATCAAGGTCGCGTTCGACGGGATGCTCGAGCGTTTCGCGCGCGGGAATTGACGCCGCCAGCCGCAAGACGGTGCAAGTGCTCCAGCCTTCCGCGCGGTAGGCGCCCGGGTCCTCGCACGTCCTTCCCCATCAACGGATGACTACGGTCGGCCATTGGCCGTCCCGGAGAAGCCCCGGCATGGCCTGGCAGTGTGCCGGACCGTGACCGCAACCGTGATGCTGCGCGGCGGTACGGTAACATATTTCCGTATTTTCGTCCCGGGGTTTGGTCAGTCGCCCCAACTTGCGCTATGCTGGCTCTTGCGTCGAGGACGAGAATGAGGCGTCAGGAGTTGGCGTGGGACACCACCGACGGACGGGGCTGCATCCATGATGACGTTACCGCGACTGGCGGCTGAGACCCTGGAGAAGATGCTGGGCTCGTTCATGCGTCGCCGGTACGACGAATCCTATGCCAGGGTCCTCGAGGGCTCGACGCGCACGGCGCTGGAATGCATCGGCAACAGCGATGCGCTCTACCACAACATCGAGCATACGATGCTGGTGACGCTGGCGGCCCAGGCCATCCTAATGGGACGCAATCTCCACACCCACCTTGCGGCGGAGGATTATCTCCACGTCCTCATCGCTTGCCTCGCCCACGACATCGGCTATGTGCGGGGCCTGTTCGAGGAGGACGACGAAGACGGTTTCCTGATCGACGATGCGGGGACCAAGGTGTCACTGCCGCGCGGCGCATCCGATGCCAGCCTGATGTTGTATCACGTTGACCGGTCGAAACTTTTTGTGAGGCGGCGGCTGCCGCCGATCCGTGGCGTCGACAGCGAGCGGGTCGCTCGCGCGATCGAGGGCACACGCTTCCCGGCCCGCGAAGGGCAGGAGTATGACGACGAGGCCTCGATCCTGCGCGCCGCCGACTTCATCGGACAGCTCGGCGATCCCAACTATTTGCGCAAGGCCAACGCGCTCTACTACGAGTTCGAGGAAGTCGGCATGAACCGGCAGCTCGGCTACGACTCGCCGGCCGACATCGTGAACCGCTATCCACAGTTCTATTGGAACAGCGTCGCACCGCACATCCAGACCGAGATCAGCTATCTCAACAAGACCGAGATCGGCCGGCAGTGGATCGCCAACCTCTACAGCAATGTCTTCCGCGCCGAACGCGACATCTCGCTGTCAGGACCGCAGAAATAGCGGGACCGCAACCCTTCTCCCGTTGATCCAAATGCTTTCGTGCAGCGTTACGTCAGGATACCCCGCGACTGGTGCGGGCATCTCGACGTGAGCCGGCGTCCCGGCGCGACGTAGCTGTGATCCGGAGCCTGCAATGGCGCGATATGCCCGACTGGCCGCTTTTATGATCGTTGTTCTCGGAGCAGGCTTTGCGATCGGCACCACGAATTTGCCTGGCGCATGGTACGCAGGCCTCCACAAGCCGCCCTTCAATCCGCCCGATTGGGTATTTGCTCCGGTCTGGTCGGTCGTCTACGGCCTGATCGCGATCGCTGGTTGGCGGACCTGCGAGAGGGCGCCCCGCAGTGCCGCCATGGCTCTGTGGTCTGCGCAGATGGTGTTGAATTTCACGTGGTCGCCGATCTTCTTCACGGCGCATCGGACGGGGCTGGCGCTCGCGATCATCATTGCCATGTTTGTCGCGATCATGTCTTTCATCGCCAGCCAGTGGCACGTTGACCGCGTCGCAGCGTGGCTCTTTGTGCCTTATGCTGTCTGGGTAGCGTTCGCCACGCTGCTCAATGCCAGCATTTTCGCGCTCAACTGACGGGTGCGCTTGCCGCACAGGCCACGCATTCCCGGCGAACGGATTCGAGCGAACGGCGCAGCCAGGTCTTGATGGTGCCGACCGGCACACCGAAGCGTTGCGACAGCATCAGGCGGCTTTCGCCTTCGAGATAGGCCAGTGACAGCAGATGCCGGCGATCGTCCGGAAGCTTCTCGATGATTCCGGCGGCGATTGGCTTGGCGGATTCGTAGTCGAATTCATCGCCGGCCTGGTCGGCGTAGTCCGGGACCGACAAGGCTTCGTCGAGTTCGGTGGTTGCCAATTTCTTAAGCCGCAGCGCGTCGATCGCAGTGTTGCGCAAGATCGCGCACATCCATGTGATGGGCGAGCCCCGCGCAGGATCGAAGCTTGCGGCGTTGTTCCAGATCTTGAGGTAGGCTTCCTGGAGGAGATCGTCGACGTCACTGATCGTTGGTGACACCGACAGCGCGGTCTTGCGGAGCTTGTTCCGCGTCGACGCATGCAATTCGGCGAACGCACGCTGGTCGCCGCGGCCCGTGTGCGCGAGCAGCTCGCTCAACCGCAAGATGGCCGGATCTTTCGGAACGGCTCTGCCGCAGCTCATTCGTCATCCTCCCGTATCAACAAGAGAGGAAACGACGGCGCGGCGTCCTTGGATCACTATTGGATCACCCGTCGCCGACGGCGGGCGTCAGAGCCGCACGAAGGGCGAGATCAGCCGTCCGAGCCATCCATTCAGCCGCAGGTCGCCGGTCATGGCGACCAGACACAGGCAGGGCTCCTCGCCACCGACAATCGGCTGGTGATCGACCTCGCCGTCGCCGAAGTCGAAATCGCCCGGGCCGTATCGGCCGCCTTCGTGACTGAAACTGCCCTTGAGCACGCAGGTCAGCTCAGTGCCGGTATGCGAATGCTCCAGCATGCGCGTGCCCGGTGCCGACCACAGCAGGAAGGCGCGCGATTTGCCTGCGCCCGGCAGGATGATCGGCTGCAATTTGACGCCCGGCGCCACGCGGCGCTGCTTGCCGAAATGGCAGCGACGCAAGATCTCCGGCAGGTCGTCATCTGGAAGTGGCGCGGACGGAGCAACTGCGGCGGGCGTTGCGTGCGGGGCTTCGTCGATCTCTGCCATGAGCGCCTCGAACGCGCCGGCTTTCATAGCCATGGGTGCGGCGTCTTCGAGGGCGGCCCCGGCCAGGTGCTCCAGCGCGCCGATGAAACGGCGGCAGCTGGCGCACCGCTCAGCATGCACGGCGACGGCGAGATGATCGGCCTCGTCGAGCTTGCCGGTCGCGAAATCGGCGAGAAAATCCTCTGGAGGATGGTGGTTGATCGTCATGTTCGCTCTTCCAGAAGATTTCTCAGTCGGATCATGGCCAGTCGGATACGCGATTTCACGGTTCCCAAAGGAAGACCCAAGGCGCTTGCGATGTCGGCATGCGGTTGCTCCTCGATGAACGACATCCGGATCACCGTGGATTGCTCCTCGGACAGCCGCAGCAGAGCCGCGGCTACACGTGAGACGTCGTCGCGCCGTGTCAAGGTGGTCTCGGGCGAGTCCGCCGCGTCGGACATGTCATCCGGGTCGGCGGGCTCGCTGATGCGGGCCTGGCGCGCCGAGCGCCGCGCAGCGTCGATCCTCAGGTTGCGCGCGATCGTGAATATCCATGCAGCAGCGCCGGCGGAAGATGGATCGAATTGAGCCGCCTTGCGCCAGACCGCGAGAAGCGTGTTCTGCGCGATCTCCTCCGCGGAATCCGCGCTCATCCCGGTCTTGACCAGGAATCCCTTCACGCGCGGAGAAAAATGCTCGAACAAGAGCTTGAACGCGTCCCGATCGCCACGGGCCGCGACGCGTCCGATTAATTCAGCCCATTCCACCGTCGCCTTGGGCCTTTCGCCTGCATATCTTCGAGCCCGGTCCCGCCGGAGAGCAGCCATGGGATTACTGCTCCACATGGGCCTGCTCACAGCTTGAAGACCGGCGTTCATGGGACCTCGGTTGACATGTCCATGGCCTAAACGACGGACATCGCCATCTGGATCACTTCTCCGAGCTGGTTCGTTCTAAGTGTTCGCCTCGGCCACGACAAGCGCTGGTATGCCGCGGTCCAGGTTCCGGTTTGCGGCAAAGCCGGGGGCGGTCTGTCACCCTTTCTTCATCCTGCGGACCTCCGGCCGGGTCGATTTCTCCTGCCTATACCCGTGCTTAAGAGGGGGCATGGCTGCATCGAGGTGCCGTTCGTATTGCCGAGCGGCGCGTTCAGATGCCGCTAACCCTGTTCCAACCCCGCACTGATCCATTCGGCACCGCGCTTCGTATCTCAGTCCGGAGAGGAAAATTCGAATGTGGCAAGCCATCACCTGTCTGCCGGCCGAGCACGACCTGCGCTACGTCGCGGTGGCGGTGCTGATCTGCGTCCTGGGCTCGCTGCTGTCGATGCGGCTGTTGGCGCGCGTCAGGCGCAATACCGGTGCGCGGCGCTTCAACCTTCTGTTCCTGTCTGGCCTCGTCGCAGGCGGAACGGTGTGGACCACGCATTTCGCGGCCATG
This sequence comes from Bradyrhizobium sp. McL0616, assembly GCF_049993385.1. NCBI lineage: Bacteria > Pseudomonadati > Pseudomonadota > Alphaproteobacteria > Hyphomicrobiales > Nitrobacteraceae > Bradyrhizobium > Bradyrhizobium sp. McL0616. The sequence goes on along the minus strand of NZ_CP188255.1, from coordinate 6,220,521 downwards.
CTCGGCTACAACGCCCCGGTGGCGCGCGCCTTCGAGCCGGGACTGACCTTCGCCTCGCTGATGATCACCGTGGTCTTCGCCTGGCTCGGCTTCTTCATCACCACCCGCACGCGGCTTGGGCCGGCGATCGAGGGCGGTGGCGCGGTGTTCGGTCTCGGCATTGCCGCGATGCATTACGCCGGCATGACGGCGTTCCAAATTCCCGGCGAGCTCGTTTGGAATTTTCCGCTGGCCGCGCTCTCTGTTGTGTTCGCGGCGGGCTTTGGCGCCGTGGCCGCCAACCGCATCGCGCGCCCGATCACCCGCTTCTGCAAATATGGCGGCGCGCTGGCGATGATCCTGGCGATCGTGTCGCTGCATTTCACCGGCATGCTGGCGGTGACGGTCTATCCGGTGTTCGACATGGCCGTGCCGGCGCAAACCCTGTCCGACAGTTTCATGATCACGAGCGTCATCGTCGGCGTCAGCCTGATGATGGCGATGGCGGCCTCGGCATACGCGATCGATTTGCAGGCCGCGAACGAAGCCACCGAAAGCTACAAGCAACAGACGTTGCATGATCCGTTGACCGGCCTGCCGAACCGCAACGGTCTGGCGCAGCGGCTGCATGACCTGCTCGCCGGCCGCGGCGACGACACCGCACGAATCGTCGTGCTGGCGATCGATCTCGACCGCTTCAAGGACATCAACGACGTTCACGGCCATGTCGGCGGCGATCATCTGCTGCGGCAGGTGGCCCAGCGCATCTCCGCCGAATTGCAGGAGGGTGAGTTTCTGGCCCGGATCGGCGGCGACGAATTCGTCGCAGTGAAGAGCGAGATCTTTGCGCGCGGTGAGGCGGTCAAGTTCGCCGAGCGCCTGCGCAAGGTCGTGCTCGAGCCCGTCGAGTGGCAGCATCAGACGCTCGCGGTCGGTTGCAGCATCGGCGTTGCCCTGTTTCCCGAGCACGGCCAGGCGGCCGATTGCCTGACCCAGCGTGCCGACCTTGCGATGTATCGTGCCAAGAGTCTCGGCCGCGGCAAGATCTGCACCTATGAGCCCTCGATGGACGAGGCGAGCCGCACCCGCGCCGAGCTCGCGATCGATCTCAAGCGCGCGCTCATCGGCGACGAGCTGGAACTGTATTACCAGGTGCAGAACGATACCCAGACCGGCGGGATCGTCGGCTTCGAAGCCTTGATCCGCTGGAACCACCCCGTGAAAGGGCGCATCCCGCCCGATGCCTTCATCCCCATCGCGGAGGAGACCGGCCTGATCATCGAGATCGGCGACTGGGTGATCCGGAAGGCCTGCCAGACCGCCGCGCAATGGCGCCTGCCGTTCAAGGTCGCGGTGAACGTCGCGCCGATGCAGCTCAATCACGATCTGCCGCGGCGCGTCGCGGAAATCCTCAAGGAGACCGGTCTGCCGCCATCGCGGCTCGAGATCGAACTGACCGAAAGCGGCATCATTGCCGACCGTCAGCACGCGCTCCAGGTGGTGCTGGCGCTGAAGGCGATCGGCGTCACCGTCGCCATGGACGATTTCGGCACCGGCTACTCCTCGCTGTCGACGCTCCAGGCGTTTCCGTTCGACAAGATCAAGGTCGACAAGAGTTTCGTTCAGGCGGTTGAGACCAGCGCGCATGCGGCGGCCATCGTCAAGGCGACGCTGCTGCTCGGTCGCAGCCTGAACATCCCGGTGCTCGCGGAAGGCGTTGAGACTGAGCGCCATCTCGATTTTCTGCGCGAGCAAGGCTGCGACAGCGTGCAGGGTTATCTGTTCGGCAAGCCGATGCCGGTCGATTTCATCAACCGCATGATCGACGAGCAGAGGGTCTCGGAACCCGCTGAAGCGCGGCCCGCGCGCGAAATGCGCAGGCCGGTCGCGGCGGCCTGAACTCTCTCGGCGCTCTTGGGCATCATTGCCTTGAAGGCTTAGTCTGGCGATCTCGCATCCCGCGCCGGCAGAGCCATGCACCAAAAATCCGTTACGACCGACGTCCTCGACATCGCCCAAAACCCTGATTTTCGCGATCGCAGGAACTTTTCGCTGCCAGCGCCGTCCAAATCCTGAGCTACGCGTTGACCTGCTGAGGAGAAGACCATGACCGAGGACAAGAAGCCGAGCGGACCCGACCTGACCAAGGGCGTATCGCTCGCGGAGTTCAAGGACAGCAAGCTGCTCGGCCATGTCGGCCAGGAAGATGTCCTGCTGGTGCAGGCCGGTAGCGAGATCTTCGCGATCGAGCCAGCTTGCAGTCATTACCACGGCCCGCTCGCTGAGGGGCTGGTGGTCGGCGACACCATCCGCTGCCCCTGGCATCACGCCTGTTTCTCGTTGCGCACCGGCGAGGCCACGCGTCCGCCGGCGCTGAATACGCTGGCGCTGTGGGACGTCACGCGCGATCGGGACATGATCCTGGTTCAGCGCAAGCGCGACGTGCCAAAACCTTCAGCCGCCCATCGCAGCGCACCGACGCCTGAAAAATTCCTCATCGTCGGCGGCGGTGCGGCCGGCTTCACCGCGGCCGAGACGCTTCGCCGCGAGGGATTTGCCGGCGCCATCACCATGCTCAGCAGTGACGGCGCAATGCCGGTCGACCGGCCGAACCTCTCCAAGGACTATCTCGCCGGCAATGCACCGGAGGACTGGCTGCCGTTGCGCGGCGAGGATTATTACCGGGACGCCGGCATCGACCTCCGGCTCAACACGAATGTGTCGGCGATCGATCCGAAGGCGCGCAGCGCGACGCTGGGCAACGGCGACAAGCTGCCGTTCGACCGGCTGCTGCTCGCAACCGGCGCCGAGCCGGTGAAGCTCCAGATTCCCGGCGCCGACCAGCCGCATGTCCATATGTTGCGGTCGGTCGCCGACAGCCGCGCCATCATCAAGGCCGCAGGCAGTGCAAAGCGCGTCCTTGTGATCGGCGCCAGCTTCATCGGCCTCGAGGTCGCGGCGTCGATGCGAGCGCGCAAGCTCGAGGTGCACGTGGTTGCGCCCGACGAGCGACCGATGCAGCGCGTGCTCGGCCCCGAGATGGGCGACTTCGTTCGCGCCCTGCATGAAGAGAACGGCGTCAATTTCCATCTCAAGGACACCGTCGAGAAGATCGAGGGTACGCGCGCGAGCCTGAAGAGCGGCGGCGTCATCGAAGCCGATCTCGTCGTGGTCGGCATCGGCGTCAAACCGCGCCTTGCGCTTGCCGAGCAGGCGGGGCTTGCGACCGATCGCGGCGTCAGCGTCAATGAATATCTCGAGACCAGCGCATCAGGCATCTTCGCCGCCGGCGATATCGCGCGCTGGCCCGATCCGCATTCGGGCCAAACCATCCGGGTCGAGCATTGGGTCGTTGCGGAGCGCCAGGGCCAGACAGCGGCGCGCAACATGCTCGGTCAGCAGGAGCGCTTCGACGCGGTGCCGTTCTTCTGGAGCCAGCATTACGACGTACCGATCAACTATGTCGGCCATGCCGAGAGCTTTGACGAGATCGCGATCGACGGCAGCATCTCCGGAAAGGATTGCCTGCTGAAGTACCGCAAGGGTGGCCGCGTCCTCGCAGTTGCGTCAATTTATCGCGATCTCGACAATCTCAAGGCCGAGCTCGAGATGGAGCGCTCGCGCGCCTGAGGCGCCCGGCCGGAGCTTGACCTGCGTCAATGCCGGCTCCCGCGGCGGCTGCTCTGCCGGCTGTCGTCCCGGCGCTATCGGTGCTATCCTTAAGCTGTGCTATGGGGCTTCGCATGCAGGAGTAGCCGTCATGACAAGTGCTTCGGATACGTCTCCCAACCTGGGCCTGGGATCAGGCATTGCGGCGTTGCACGCTAAATGGGGCTGGATCGTCGCCCTCGGTGTCGTCTATCTCATCGCCGGCTTCGTCGCGCTCGGCAGCATGGTGATGGCGACGGTGGCGAGCGTGATCGTGGTCGGTGCGATGATGATCGTCGCTGGGGTCACCGAGGTGATCGGCGCATTCCAGATGAAGAGCTGGGGCAAGTTTGTGATCTGGGCGTTGCTCGGCGTGCTCTACATCATCGCGGGCTTCCTGACCTTCGAGAATCCGCTGTTTGCTGCAGCGCTGCTGACCCTGTTCCTCGGCGCCTCGCTGCTCGCCTCCGGCGCGGTGCGGCTGTTTCTTGCTTTCAGCATGAAGCGGGAAAGCCCATGGGTCTGGGTGGCGCTGTCTGCCGTCATCACGCTGTTGCTTGGGCTCTTGATCCTGGCGCGCTGGCCGGTCAACAGCGTCTATATCCTCGGCCTGTTCCTCGGCATCGACCTGATCATGGCCGGCGCTGGCTGGGTCAGTCTGGGCTTCAGCCTGCGGCGGCGGCACTAACTCATCAGCAACTCGACGCAAGACCGTCCCAGGGAACTCCGCTGATCTGACACGCTGGCAAAAGGCAGCACGCGGCGCGTTCACATCGCGCGGACGATGATCACCGGGGAGAAATCTATGAAAGCCGCTTTGGCCCTGGCCGCAGCGTTGGCTGCCGCCTTTTTGTCCACGCCCGCCTCCGCACAAAAATCCTACGGTCCGGGCGTCAGCGACACCGAGATCAAGATCGGCAACACCATGCCCTATAGCGGGCCGGCCTCGCCGCTCGGTATCACCGGGCGGGTGCTCACGGCCTATTTCGACGAGATCAACGAGAAGGGCGGCGTCAACGGCCGCAAGCTCAATCTGCTGTCGTTGGATGACGCGTTCTCGCCGCCCAAGACCATGGAGGCGGCGCGGCGGCTAGTCGAAGGCGACGGCGTCGCCTTCATCTTCGCGACCATGGGCACCGCGCCGAGCTCGGCGATCGCAAAATACCTCAACAGCAACAAGGTGCCGCAGCTGTTCCTGATCAGCTCGGCCTCGAAGTGGAACGATCCCGTCAACATGCCGTGGTCGATGGCGCTGCCCTGGGCGCCGAACTACACCAGCGAAGCCGCGATCGACGTCGCCTATGCGCGCGCGAAGAACCCGAACGCGCGGTTCGCGGTGCTCTACCAGAACGACGACGCCGGCAAGGAATATTTCCGCGGCGTCAAGGAAGCGCTCGGCGCCGACGCCGACAAGGCGATCGCGCTGGCCTCGAGTTTCGAGGTCACTGATCCCACGATCGATTCCCAGGTGCTGACGCTCGCGAACACCAAGGCTGACGTCTTCATGATCTATTCGGTAACGCCGCGCGCCTGTGCGCAGGCGATCCGTAAAGCCCATGAGGTCGGCTGGCAGCCGACGCGCTTCCTCGCCTCGGGCTGTGCCAACAAGGCGACCGTGATGGTGCCGGCCGGCCTCGATGCCGGCAAGGGCGTGCTGTCGCTCGGCTCGCTCAAGCCGTTCACGGCCGAGCCGAAGGACGATCCGGCGATGTCGGCCTATATCGACTTCATGAAGCGACGCCTGCCCAATGCCGACATCAACAATGTCGCCGCGCTCTACGGCTACACCGTCGCCGAAGCGCTGGTGGTCGTGCTGAAGCAGTGCAAGGACGATCTGACGCGCGAGAACATCATGGCGCAGGCCTCCAATTTGAAGAACGTGCCGCTGTCGCTGCTGCTGCCTGGCATCACGCTCAACACCACGCCGCAGGATTTTCGCCCGATCAAGGACGGCTACATGCTCCAGTTCGACGGCAACGACTGGGTCGTGGCGAGCGAGCTGTTGCGCGGCACCTGACGCGCGAACAAGCGAGCGGCCGCAGAGACGGTGTACCCTCTCCCCTTGTGGGAGAGGGGGGCTTCGCGAAAGCGAAGCCGGGTGAGGGGTATCTCTCCGCGAGTCCAACTCGCATTGAATGCGTGGATAGATACCCCTCATCCGGCGCTTCGCGCCACCTTCTCCCACAAGGAGAGAAGGAAGAGGCACCTTCATTGAGCGTGGCGAACAGGCACGAACAGGAGAACACCATGGACTTTCAACACTCCGCGCGTTCGCTGGAGCTCCAGGGGCGCGTCCGCCAGTTCATGCGGACGCATGTCGAGCCGGTCGAGGAGCTCTATTACGAGCAGGTGAAGCCGGAGGCCACGCGCTACCGGACGCCGCACGTCTTGCAGGACCTGAAGCGGCTGGCGCGGGAGCAGGGGCTCTGGAACCTGTTCCTCTCGGGCGAGCATGGCCCCGGTCTCACCAACCTCGAATACGCCCCCGTGAAAGAGATCATGGGCCGCATCCTCTGGGCGCCGGAAGTCTTCAACTGCTCGGCGCCCGATGTCGGCAACATGGAGGTGCTGGCCAACTACGGCACCCCGGCGCAGCAGGCGCGCTGGCTGAAGCCGCTGCTCGAGGGGCGCATCCGCTCCGGCTTCTCGATGACCGAGCCACAGGTCGCCTCCAGCGATGCCACCAACATCCAGTGCGAGATCAAGCGCGATGGCGGCGACTACGTCATCAACGGGCGCAAATGGTTCACCTCCGGCGCGATGAACGAGGATTGCGACATCCTGATCGTGATGGGCAAGACCGCGCCCAACGATCCCGACCGCCATCGCCAGCAATCCATGATCCTGGTGCCGAAGAACACGCCCGGCGTGCGCATCGTCCGCGACATGCTCACTTACGGCTATGACGACGCGCCGGTCGGCCATCCCGAGATCGTCTACGAGAATGTGCGCGTGCCCGTGGAAAACATCCTGCTCGGCGAGGGCCGCGGCTTCGAAATCGCGCAAGGCAGGCTCGGCCCCGGCCGCATCCACCATTGCATGCGGCTGATCGGCTGCGCCCAGCGTGCGCTGGAATTGATGTGCCAGCGTTCGGTGTCGCGGGTGGCCTTCGGCAAGCCGCTCGCCGAGCAGGGCTCGGTGAAAGAGGATATCGCGCACTCCTTCTGCGAAATCGCACAGGCGCGGCTGCTCACGCTGCAGGCCGCCGACAGGATGGACCGCGAGGGCAACAAGGCCGCGCGCGATTTGATCGCCGCCGCCAAGATCGTGGTGCCCAGCATGGCCGCGCGCGTCATCGACCGCGCCATCCAGATCCACGGCGCGGCCGGCGTCTCGCAGGATACGTTCCTGGCGCGCGCCTATGTCTACGCCCGCTTCATCCGCATCGGCGACGGGCCGGACCAGGTGCATCTTTCCGCGGTCGGCAAGGAGCTGATCAAGCGGGGCGGGGTGATGGCAGGGTAGGGTTGTTGCCGCGGCGGCTGATCAGCCGGGACGCACCAATCTCAAGCTCGGGCTTTCGGCGGCGAGGCTGACCCGGTTCCGTCCGTTCTGCTTGGAGACGTACAGCGCTGTGTCGGCCGCTGCGAGGACGGCCGCAGGACTGCTGGCTGTGTCGCATCGTGATCCCGCAACGCCGATGCTGATGGTCACCCGGCCGTGGCTGTTTCCCTTGTGGGAAATGGCCATATCGCACACGGCAAGGCGCAGTGCCTCGGCGACCGTTTCGGCATTCTGAGCGCCCGTCTCCGGAAGGAGCACGGCGAACTCCTCGCCGCCATAGCGTGCAACGAGATCGCCAGGCCGTTTCAGACTAGATTTGAGCGCGCTCGCGACGCGCTGGATACATTCATCGCCGGCCGTATGGCCGTAGGTATCGTTGAACGCCTTGAACTTGTCGATGTCGATAAAGAGCAAGGACAGCTCCGATTGCGCGCGATGGCAGCGCTTGAACTCACGTTCGAGCATCTCGTCAAATCTTCGTCGGTTGGCAATCCCGGTCAGCGTATCCGTTTCGGACAGGTCCTTGAGCCGGGCGTTTGCCGCGACGAGTTGGTCTTCCGCTGCCTTGCGTTTGGTAATGTCTCGGACGACGACGAGGACTTCCGGCAATGAATCGTCCGTCCCCTCAATGAAGCTGAATTGCGATTCGACCCACACATGGTCCCCGGATTTCGAGCGCATGAGATACTCGCACATGGCGGTTCGTTCCGTGGGGCCCAGTCGGTCGACCGCGCGCTTGACGAGCTCCCGATGGGCGGGATGGAGAATCTCGTAACCCTCGTGTTGAAGACATTCAGCTGGGGTCCAGCCGAGCATCTTCTCGATCGATGGCGACATGTAGAGACGCCTTCCGCTGAGATCGAGCCGGACGACCACATCCTCGACGTTTTCGGCGAGCAGCCGGTACCCGCGCTCTCGTTCGCGCAGCATTTGGGCCATCGTCGAACGTTCGCGGAATTGATGCATCAACACAGCCGCCAGCCCGACCAGGATCGCCGAAATGACCGCGCCAAGCAGAAAGTCGAAATTCCGGCTCCCGCGCCATTCAGACAGGATATTGTCTTCAGCGACGGCAACGCTGATAACGACCGGAAACTCGGCGACGACCTCGAAGGTGAACTGCTTCGGTCGACCGTCAAACGGCGAGACGATCGAATAAAGGCCTGTCGTACCTTCCTTGAGCCGGCTGACGAAAAGAGAACTGCCGCCCATATCCTTGCCCACCAGCTCATCGCGGCGATGAACAAGCACCTTGCCATTCGTCTTCATCAAGGTGACCGCGCGCTCCTGGTCGGCTTCAAAGCCCTGATAGAACGACCGGAAGTAAGCCAGATCGATCGCGGCGAACACCACGCCGCCGAACGAGCCGTCGGCGTTCGGCAGGCGCCGTGTCATCAGCAAGGTCGGCCGGCCGGTCACGCGCGATATCACGGGTTCGCTGATGCGGGGTCCTGCTTCCTCAGGATGGTCCTGATGAAACCTGAAATACTCGCGATCCGCATTGTTCACCGCGGGCACGGTTTCAAACGACGAATACATCCAGTCGCCATTTGCCGAGAGGACGCCAATCTCGCGCACCTGCGGCATGTTTTTGGCGTATTGCGCCAGCAGGTCATTAATGTCTGCTGAGGCTCGGGCGGATTTGTCAGAGTGCACGATGTACTGGCCTGCGCCGAACAGCGCGAGCGCGACCGCGCCAAAGCTCTTGGATGCGTGCTGTGCGAGCGAATGCGTCAGAGCTTGGGTTTGCAGGCCGGCCTGAGCTAGTGCCGCTGCTTTCTCCTGTGTCGATTTCCACGCCACAAGCACCCAGAAGCTGCTGAGCGTAAAGCCAAGCAGCACGGCGATGATGGTTAAGGGAGACTTGATAAGCCGACGCACGCGGATTGTTCCTTTCGAAGGAACATGCTGCGGCATCGAGGCTGAAACCCGGGTTTCCAACAGGCCAGTGAAGGCGCCTTTCTGGGTCGATCGTTAATTTGGCCAAAATTCCTGCGATTCTTCCAACTGTCCGATGTATCGTCGCTGCGATCGACCGTGCCAGATCCACGGCGCGGGCGCTTTCGGATTCTTGATTAAGTCTTCCTGGATGCGCCTGGACGCTTTGGTGTTCACCTCGGACACCTTGGGGCGGAATTTATTGGGATCGTAGCCCCTGCCATCGTGCGCCTTTATGGCCGCGTCGCAGGCGTTGATCATTGCCATCGCGGCATCGGTGCTGCCGAGAAGTGTGGCGCCGAGTTGAACGCCGCCGGTACCACTGACCTCGTGGCCCAGGCATCGTTGTTCGAGCACCGCGGCTGCAGTGACGAGTTGGTCGAGGAACGCTGCCTCAGCGTCGGTGAGCATTGCGGTACGCGCCTGTCCTGGCACGATCATCGCGAGCAGCGTGATGGCTGACAGCTTGATTTTCACTGTCGGTATCCGGCCGTTGAACCGTGATCAAATCACCGGTTGCCGAATTGCGATAGCGAAAGTCTGTTCCTCATCAGGTGGCGTCGCGAGCGTGAAACAGCCGATGCGCTACAATCGGGGTTAAAGAAGTGGAACACATGAGCATCCGCAATCGAAAGCAAGGCTACGAAAGCGAAGTGAGCGCTCACACGCGCAGCTTTGTCTTATCTGAAGAAATCCCCTGCCAAACGGTGCCGAAGCGCCGGAGTCCTGAGCTTGCTGCGATGCCGACTGCCGCAGAGTGCCGCATATTGGCGAGTGCTTTCAAGCTCAAGGCGACCGAAGCAGGTGTGCCCGCTCGGACAGCCACCCTCATGAAAAACATATCACGCAGTTTTAGCGGTTTGGCGAGCCAGCTTGAAATGCTGGCCGACACTCCGAGCAGGGAAACAAAAGGCGCTACGAAGGCCTAGCCTCCTGCCGCGGGACGTCCGCTCGGGCCCTGCGCCGGCTTGCCGGCGTCGAGGCTATCGTTGATCTACGTCAACAACACCTGGCCTGCGGCGTTCACGTTATCTCTAGCCGCGCCGGACGCGGATCCGATCACTTATTGGTTCGTTACCACGATGAGGAGAACCACCATGTACCGGAGCACGCGCCGTTCGATCAAGTCGGTAACAGTTGCGGGGATCGCGGCCAGCATCCTGCTGGCAGTTACGGGTCTCACCCTCAATCCTACGCCGGCCGGGGCAGTGGTATATTGCCAATATGTTGGTTATCCGCCCAGTTGCGTTGCCAGAGCAGGCGTAGTGCTCCGGCCACGTCCCGTGGCACGTGCTGCGGTCCGGGCCGGCACAGCCAGCGGAACCAATTTGAACGGGGGCGTCAATCGCGTCGGAGTGCGCCGCTAACGGACTTGCTTGCGGTTCACGAATTCTGGCGACGGACGTCCCAGGTTCGTGACCCGCTGTAGTCTCGTCAGCGCCAATTCTTCTGCATCGCGTTCATGACCGTGTCGGATTTGTGCGACTTGCAATAGCTGCCGACGACTCTTCCGTTTCGTTCCACATAACGAAAATCGACGACATTCAAATTCTTCGAAGCGCTGAAGTATCCCGACATCCACCAGGCGATCAATGCTTGCCGGTCGGTGTCGGCGGCGAGCAATTCCTTACATGTGATCAGGGACAAATCGATGACTTGCGCCTTGGCGGGTGACGCCAGGGCGAGCATCACGCTGGCCGCAATCATGCAGATGACTGACTTCATTTTCATCTCCCGTTGCCGCCCGATCACTGTCCGGCCGTCGAGCGTTCAAGCCCGGCCATGACGGTCTGGGTGGGATTGGCGGTGCACCAGGCTTTCACGCTGGCTACATTTCGGGTGTAGGCGTTCACGTCGATCCAGACATAACCCTTCTTTTGATTGAACCAGCCGCTCATCCACGCCGAAAACACCGCGCTATCGGTTGGGGACATCGCCAGATAATCAGCGCATGTTATGCGCGCCATATCGACGCTCCCTTGCGCAGCAAAGACGCTCGGGATCGTGAGTCCTGCGATGACCAGACCAACAAGCAATTTCCGCATTCCGGCGCTCCTGCCTTGAACCGCTATGGTTGCACCAAGGCGTGGGCGGTCGGTCGTTGATCTACGTCAAGCCTTATGACCAAGGTGCGGCGCAACAAGCCGAGGGCAGTCGGTCCGCCACGTCACAGGGTTGCCGGAGGATCTGGAATGAGCGCACCGATGCTGGCGACACGCAGGACGATCGTGCTCGGCATCGCGGCAAGCTCGTTTCTGATGTCCGATCGAGCAGCATTGGCGGCCGGTATTGCCGTCATCAAGGCTCTTAAGCCCGGAGAGTTCGTCTGGCGGCCCGAAATTTCTCCGCGCGGACCGGTTGTCGTCGTCGTGTCCTTGCCGGAGCAACTCGTCCACGTCTACCGCAATGGAGTGACGATCGGTGTCTCCACGTGCTCGACGGGGAAGCCGGGTAATCGCACGCCGACTGGCGTCTTCACAATCCTGCAGAAACGCACAGAGCACTATTCCAGCACCTATAACAACGCCCCGATGCCGAACATGCAGCGACTGACATGGAAGGGCGTGGCACTTCATGCCGGAAACTTGCCCGGCTATCCGGCCTCACATGGCTGCATCCGCTTGCCGATGAAGTTTTCCGAGTTGCTGTTTTCGGCGACACAGCTCGGAACGTCCGTCATTATTGCCGACCAGGAGACCTCCTACAGTTCGGTTGTCCCGCCGGATCTCGTGCTACCCGACGATATGGCGAGGACCGCACAGGATGCGAAGGAGAAGTTGGCCCGTCCCGGCAAGTCCGCTGCCAACGCGGATGTCGCAAAGATCATGTCGGTTCTCGTATCGGGCGCCGATCGCAAGGCCTACCTGATCGTTGACGGCGAGGTGACATTCGAGACCCCGATCAACCTGCTCGATCCCGACAAACCGATAGGAACGCATCTGTTCTCGCTGATCGGGCCATCACCCGATGGACATGCACTCAGCTGGTCGGCATTTGGTCTTGGCGGTCATCCGCAGGACGGCGTCGTCGTCGATTTGTGGTCCAGTTCCGTTTTGGCGCGGATCGAATATCTGGACGGAGCCGGCGTGAGGCGTGTCGCACGCACGCTGCATCCCGGCACGACCATGGTGGTCACCGATCTCGCGGCAAGTCCCGAGACCCGTACGACGCCGGACTTCACCGTCATCGCGGAAGATATGCAGACGCCGGGAAAACGCCGGAAAAGGTGACCCGCTGGCGCGCGCCTATGCCTACGCCCGCTTCATCCGCATCGACGGCGGCCGGATTAGGTGCATCTGGCCGCGGTGGGAAAGAGCTGATCAAGCGGGGCGGGGTGATGGCAGGGTAGGTTGTTACCGTCCTCCAGGACGTGTACTCTTGGGTGTGGGGACGTCCGCTTATGGGTCTTAACAGACTTGCGCGGGCAGCTGCGGCGGTTGGCCTTTCGACCCACTCCGGGCATATCCAGGCCTGATAAAATGTTCTCTGTGCTATTAAATCGTCCCGGCTCTGTCCGGCCTGCACATTTGATCTGAGTCAAGGTTCGCTCGCTCAAGGTGACCACCTTGTGAGATTGCGCGGCTCTTCTTTGCCAAGGCACAGCTCTCAACGGGAGTTCTCCGCGATGAAAAAAAGTCGCAGCACGCTTGCGTGAACCGCGAAGGGTTTGTGCAGATGAACCAAAACCACTTTACCCTTAGCTTTCCATTGAAATCGTCGACAGACGCAAAGCTGTTGGCAGATGAGCTTCCTCCACTGATGCCGGAGCTATGCCGAGCCAATGATATGATTGGCACGGTTCATTACTCGCGCTTCACGGTGTTAAGCGAAAAGACATGCTGTTTCTCGGCGACTTCGATGGCGACTTCGGCCGGCTCATGGCCCGCCTCGCCGAGACAGCAGGATCTGTATTCGACACCATCCTGCAACGTGTTGACAATCCACCGCCAACACCGGTCAGCGCCAACATTGACGCCTTTGTCAAATGGACGACGGCGCACCTTCTGCACGCGGTGAATCGCTACACCGCCTATCCCGACGCAACAGCGAGGGCGATCAAGGCCATGGCGCTGGCTGCGAACATCAGCGGAGTTGGCGAACTGCGACCGTTCTTGGTGATCCTGCCCATCAAGTCATATCTTCATTTCATCGCAGTACAGCTCATCTTGCGCGCGGGCGGCAGCGGGACGACGAAAGACCTCGACAAAGTAGGCACGCCGCACTTCGCGCAGTTTGTTCCCCTTGAAGACAATCAGATCGGATTTTTCACCGTCTATGACGGCTCATTCGATAAATACATCGCCGATTTCACCAAGAACATCGGCGAGGTCTTCGATCTCATCTTCAAATTCACGAAAGACCCGCCGCCGTCACCTTGCCGAAAGTACCTTCAGGAATTCATTGACTTCGCGGAAAGCGCAAACCGCGCGCCGATCGGGTTCTATCAGGCATATCCCGGTCTGTCGGTTCAGGACATTCACGCCCTGATTGCAGATCACCAATCATCATCTGCCGCAACCCGGTAAGCACGCGCAACGGAGGAGCAACCACGTGGTTCAAGGCGGAGGCCGGCCCGAGGCAGCTAGCGGTGGCGGGTTTTTCAGCCGCCTGTTCGGGCGAGGTACGTCGACAGAAACCAAGGACCCCTTGAACCTGGCGGACATTCAAGGGTTCATCCTGCGCGGATACCGAATGCCTATGGTGCGGCATTTCCTGCTGACCGTGGGTGCCCCGGCTGAAGCCCGCAGGTTGCTTGGGCGGTTGGTCAGCGGCAATGAGGTTGAAGCGCCACAGATCACCACCGCTGAGGATTGGCACGTCGGGTTTAAACCTGGACCGGGCGACAATCCCGACGACGCCCCGCGCCGCAAGCCCGACTATTGTCTCAACGTCGGCATCACCTGGCCTGGAATGCTGGCGCTGGAGATCAGGGATCGTCTTCCGAAGCTTTCATTCAAGTCGTTCGATGCCTTCGTCCGGGGCGCCGCCGAACGCGCGAAACTGGTGGGCGATATCGGCGAGAGCGATCCGCAGCACTGGATCGGCGGCTTTGGAGCCGGCGGCGATCATGTGCTGGTTACGCTGCACGCCCTCAATCCCGAAGCCATGGAAGCCTATAGCGACCACCTCGGCGCTCTGTTTGCCGAAGGGGGTGCATTTCGCGAAATTTGGCGTGCCGACGGGATGGCCCTGATGGAAGTGAGGGATGGAGAGGCAGTCCCTACGTTCAAGGTTCACTTCGGCTACACCGACGGTATAAGCCAAACCACCATTCGCAGCGGTCCCGAGCGATACCCGTTGGATCACCAGCAACCTTGCGAACCCTGGCTGTTCGTGTTGCGGGACGACGCCGAGAATTATTTGATGCCGGAGCCGCGAGAACTCGGTTTGAACGGCAGCTTTGCCGTTTTCAAGATGATCAAGACCGACGTGGTCGGGTTCGAGAACTTTCTTCAGTCGAACAAGGATACGATCGATCCCGAACTGCTCGCCGCCAAGATCTGTGGCCGATGGCGCAATGGCGTTCCGCTGGCATTGTCGCCGGACAGCGACAGTCCCGAGGGTGGAGTTCATCCCGAGCAGTTCAATAACTTCGAATATGTCAATGCCGATGGCTCGGGCGATCCCAGGGGCCTGCGCTGCCCAGTCGGCGCGCATATGCGTCGCATCAATCCGCGTGGGCAGCCGGTTACGGGCCAGGGCCAGCCAGGCGGCAGCAACAACACGCACCGATTGATACGCCGCGGCCTGCCATACGGACCGGTCTACGATCCCACGCAGCCATATGACGGGATCGAGCGTGGGCTGCTGGGCTATTTCATCAATTCAAGCATCGAGAACCAATACGAGTTCGTGCTCGGGCATTGGGTCAATGACAGCGAGTTTGCTGGATCGGTAAGGCTGAATCCCAAATCGAAGGATCCGATGATTGGGACGCAGGACCCGGCCGAGAGTATCTTTATTATTCCACAGGTCGATGGCCGGGCCCCGATCAAGGTCGAGGGGTTTTCCAGCTTTGTTGCCACGCGCGCGGCAGCCTACTGCTTTCTGCCAAGTGTCACCGCGATCAAGTTCATTGCCAACCTGGGATAGTGGCATGGCGCATCCCGCTTAGGAAACTGACATGGTGTTGACCCGATGGTTTGGTGTGACCGTAAGCGATGCCGAAAGGTGCCCGGCTGCCGAAAAATCGAACATCGAAGCAATCGCCGAGAAATCCCTGTTGATGCAGTCGAATGCCGCGGCACGACAACATCGGTCGCTCTGCCGCGGGACGCATGCGAGCGGCATCTGTGTGCGGGCCCAGTTCGAAATATCCGACCTCTCCATCGATCGCGCGCCCGAGTTGGCAGCGCGACTCGCGAAGGGAAT
Organism: Bradyrhizobium sp. McL0616; assembly: GCF_049993385.1. Classification (NCBI taxonomy): domain Bacteria; kingdom Pseudomonadati; phylum Pseudomonadota; class Alphaproteobacteria; order Hyphomicrobiales; family Nitrobacteraceae; genus Bradyrhizobium; species Bradyrhizobium sp. McL0616. Next base: position 6,205,080 of record NZ_CP188255.1, on the reverse strand, counting down.
TTTCGCGAAGCCTGGCGTGTATCCGGCGGTCGTGCGGTTCGCCAATGCCGACTCAAACATCAATTCCGACTTCAAGCCGGATGTGAGGTCGTTGTCATTCTCGGTCGATCTTACTCAAGGCGACACGGAGGACGCGGGCGCTTCGCGTCAGGACTTCTCGATGCAGAATGCGACCACGCTCCCGATCAACGACTCTCCCGCGTTTCTGGCGACCATCAAGGTGCTGACAGCGTCCAACCCGATTGCGGGCCTGTGGTCATTGCCGTTTCAAGACAAGCTCAAAGTGTTGCGTACCATGGCGCTCGCGGAAAAGCAGGCGCGGCAGAAGATCAGGCCTTACCAGCAACTCCGCTATTGGAGCACCGTTCCGTTTCGCCACGGGCCGGATGACGTCGTAAAGTTCTCGGCCATACCGTCGATCGACAATCCTGCCCGGCCTTTGCAGAGAAGCAAACCGAGGGGTCTGCAGGATGAGTTGGCGCGGCATATAAGGGAAGACGGCCAGTTGAGCAGATTCGACTTTGCCGTTCAGTTTCTCGATGTCAGCGCAATGACATATTGGGGCAGGACGCGCGATGTTGGTTTTTGGACTGAGAACGCAAGTATCGAATGGAATGAAGCCGAGGCGCCGTTCCACAGGATTGCGAGGCTGACCTTGCTCAGGAACTCGCAATTGTCACCTGAGGCAAGCGAGGCGATATATTTCGATGTAACCGCTAACTCCACACCAGATAGCAGGCCGGTTGGCAGCATCAATCGTGCTCGCTGTCCCGCGGAAGTTGCCAGCCGAAAGGCACGAGCGATCCGCGCGACGCCCTGATGGCACCGTTCGCACGAGAAGTGCGAATCGCCTTGACCGAATTCGATCACTACGCTGGAGCCAAGTATCCCTGCTTAGGTATTACACATGTAGATTTGGAGAGGACGGGAAGATGAACGGAGCGATAATCCTGGTCGTGACTTGTGCCGTGACATGCCCAATGGCTACTTCTGCGCAGGCCGCGGATACGGTCCGTACGCAGATCAACGATGTTCGGAAAAGTTCACCGCCGGCCATCGTGCGTCCCCGGCGTGATTTCATTTTGCGGCAAGACTTGGTTGATCCAAATAATCCGAACAATCTGCGATCGGATTGGCCCCGACCAAGCGGCCTTCCGGGGCCGGGCCACTGAAGACGAGCACGGCGTCGCCGGCGTCTCGCAGGACACGTTCCTGGCCCGCGCCGACGTCTACGCCCGCTTCATCCGTATCGGCGATGGGCCGGATCAGGTCCACCTTTCCGCGGTCGGCAAGGAGCTGATCAAGCGGGGCGGGGTGACGGCAGCGTAGGCCTGTGACGCTCGTCTACGGAGGATCCTCGCAAGTGCGGGATGTCCAATGACCTGGAGCTTCGTCCAGATGGACCGTTCGTGCTTCGGGAGGAGCAGCGGCTTTGCCGACAATCTTTCCGTTGTCGTTTCATAGGCAGTTCGGGCAAGCGTGCAAAATCACTGAGAGTACGAAAGCTGATCTTCCGTGACTACGCGCTCAATATTCCCTGATTTGCTCCTGATGCGATATCTAAGGCGACCGTCGGCCTCAATGGGCATGCATTGAACGATGGTATAAATCATGGGTTGATCGGTTTCGGCACGACCCTGTGGCCCTTGGCGGAGGTGCTGAACGTCTTCATTCAGCTTATAGGCATATGACATGTGTTGACCTCTGAAACTTACGGTTGCTCTGGCGTAGACCGTGCTGCGGTGCATCGCACCCCTCCCGGTCAAGCCAAGACGGCGAAACGGGCGCGCTGATTTGGTGCATGAGTGCCTCAATTGCAGCAAGAGATCCAGCTATTGATTCGTTCCGGTAGTCCAGCGTTCGTCGGCTCGTCCAGCGATCCCTTAGAACTCACACCTTGGACCTGCCGACGATGGGGGTGCGAGGGCGCTTGGTTCCCCATACTGGGCGCCCTTGTGCTGCGGCTCAAGCCCCGCTCCAGACGTGTAACACGCCTTGGCGCAAGCTGCCGACGAAATGTTCGGATAAGTCCGGGGGCAGAATTTCAGCGTCGGACGCCCGCGAGCAGACGTCGCGTTTTTCGCGGCGCGCTGAGAGCTTCGCTCGACCCGAAAGGACTACCCCAATCGCTCCCCGATTTCGACCCGATCGGCCGATGGCGGCGCGGCGCCGGTCGATGGCCGCGCGGCCTCGTCTAAGAATTTCGCCGGAGCCAGCCGCGCCCGGTTGATCGACAGGTCGAAAATATCGAATCGATTGTAATAGCCGACGACGTCGTGGAATTGCTTCGGTTCGACGCATCTGTTGAGATCGATGTCCGCATAGTCGATGCCTTCTTCGTCCTGGAGCGTGTCCCCGAGGACCTCACCGGTCGGATCGACGAAGAAGCTTGCCGCGCGCGGCGTCTGGTCGATCACCTCGGCCACGGTGGGATCCCGCGCGATCAGGAAGGCGCGCATCGGCGCATCCATGTAGCCGGCAGTCACGATCCCGAACGCCTTGGCCTCGAACGAATGCGCGCTGGCGCGGATGCGGTTGGCGGCGACGTTGTTGAAATTGCCGCCGCCGCTCGGCCTGCGCGTCGGCCCGTCACCCGACGCCCAGATCAGCTTTGGCCCCGATGAGGCATCGGGCCGAGTGATACCAACATTTGGCCCAAAGCAACGGCAAAGTAGCCGTTCAATGCGTCCGCTCATAGGTGTGGAGCAGATTTCCACGGGCAACTGCGGCACTTCGCATTTTGACCAGGAACGGAAGTAATTTGCCAGTTTAACGCCACTATCAAACCAACACGGCGGGTCGCGGCCAGGTATTGGGGTCTGGTGGAAAGCACAGCGCAGTGCACACCAGTGCATCTGCTGCAGCCCCGCTGCGCGCCAAACAGACTCGGTGATTGCAAAGGGTTCAACATAAAGCGGCCGCTGGAATTGCCAGCGGCCGTCCGGGCGAAAAAGTTTTAGGGAAAAGCAATTTACCCAGCCCCGGTGCTTACCTGCAGCATTGCGCGAAGCCTTACGGGTGTGGAGTCCAAAATCGGGTTCCGCTCAGCGGAACATAATTAACGTTGCTTCTTAAGCACAACGATCACTGACATGCCCCAAGCTGACGCGCGCGAAATCGAACCTACGGCAGCCCGGGGCGGTTCGCCTTTCGAACCGAACAGATCGGCCTCGCTCAGCTCTATGCTGTCTTCGGAAGCAATGGTCGAAAAAACGATCGTTCATAACGGGTGAAGCAGCGCGTCTCTTTCGCGAAGGCGACAGCTTTCTGAACGTCCGGATCGGCAGCGGCGTCGTTGCGGTATTGTTCGTAGGCCGCAAGGCTCGGAAAGCTGAACATCGCCAAGGCGACATCGCTCTCTCCTTCGGATGGCAAAAAGTAGCCGTGATGAATACCGCCGAACCGCGGCATCAGGTCGAGCCACATCGCCCCGTAAGCCTCGAAGTCGGCGAGCTTCTCCGGATTGACCTTGTAACGCAGAAAACATGTCATCATCCTGTGGGCTCCAGCGCGAAGTGAATGGGCCCTTTATATCTAAGGTGGTGAAATCCCGCTACGAGCTACGAGCTGGGACAGCGGGCCAAGGTCAGGGTTTACGGCCGATCCCCGCTCGCTTAGGCTCATTGAGATGTCTCAACGAACAGACCTGCTCGCCGCGATTGCCCGCATGGCGGCTGACCTTGCACCGGACAGGATCGTGCGGTTCGCCATTGATGGCGTTGACGGTGCGGGCAAGACGAGCTTCGCAAACGAACTTGCAGACGTCCTGGGCAATTTCGGTCGTCCCGTGGTCAGAGCCTCCGTCGATGGCTTCCACAATCCGAGGGCGGTTCGCTACGCACGGGGCAGGCAATCGCCAATCGGCTTCTTCGAGGACTCCTACAACTACACTTTGCTGAAGCAATATCTTCTGGATCCTCTCAGCCCTGGCGGCAGTGGCCAGTACTGCGCTGCGGCTTTCGATCATGTCACCGACAGCGCTGTCCCATTTGTCGAGCGGACGGCGCTTCCGAATTCAATCCTGCTGCTGGACGGCGTCTTTCTGCATCGTCCCGAATTGCGCGCGTATTGGGACGCATCCATCTTCCTGCGTGTCGATTTTGCGATGTCCGCCGCGCGCAGTGCTGACAGGGACGGGACGTCTCCCGATCCATCTGCCGAGTCGAATCGCCGCTACGTCGAGGGCCAGCGGATCTATTTGAGCAAATGCGCGCCGGAGCATTGTGCGACAATGATCATCGACAACAATGATCTCGCGGCACCTGTTGTCGCGGTGAAGCGTTAGGCGGCTCAAAATGGCATTTCGTGTCTTGATCATCGGCGGCACGGGGCAGGTCGGGGATGCGGTGATGCGCGCTCTCACAGCGGAGCCGTCGTGCGCCGAAATCGTGATGGTCAATCGCAGGGAGGCTTCGCTCAAGGCCAATTCCCGCGTGCGACAGGTGATCCTGGATACGGCAGCTCCACAATTTTTGGCCGAAGTGACCAGGCTTGCGCAGGACATGATCGCGCAAGGTGATCCCGTCTACGGGGCATCCTGTGTCGGTGTCGGCAAAGGCAGCTTGAATTGGAGCGAGGAAGAGTTGACGGCCCTCGAAATTGGCGTCGTCGGTGGCTTTGCGCGCGGTTGTCATGCCGGCGGCATCACGCGCTTTTCGCTGCTGTCGGCCGCGGGAAGCACCTCGAAGAGCAGGATTCGCTATGCGCGGATCATGGGCCTGAAGGAGGAGGAGGTCCAAAAGACAGGCTTCCAGCGCCTCGCGATTTTTCGTCCGGGAATTATTGGCGGCAATGTTCACACCCCCGGTTATGTCGCCTGGCTCGGGCGTCTCATTCCGGGATCGTTTGGCACGATCGAGCAGGACGATATCGGGCGCGCCTTTGTCGCCGAGTTCATCGACAGCTCGGCCCCGAACGGGGTGGTCTATCTCGAAAACGGAGCGATGAGGCAGAGGTCTCGTGCTTTGAAAGGTGCGCCAGCTTAGCGCTCGCAGAACAGGTTTCGCTTCGCTCAGCCCATCCAACGAGTTTTGCCCTTTGACCGCAGCCATCGCTTGCCATTTCAAGACCAATTGGTCTATATATTAGCCATGAGCCAGCCAGCCCCCGTGCAATTGCCCCGTGGCCGCCCGCGAAGTTTCGACACGGAAGCTGCCGTCGAGCGCGCGATGGATGTGTTCTGGTCGCGCGGCTATCACGCCACGGCGCTCCCGGACCTTCTTCGTGCGACGAAGCTCTCGCGTGGCAGCCTTTACGCCGCCTTTGGTGACAAGCACTCGCTGTTCCTGCGTGCGCTCGATCGCTACATTGCCATTGCCTTGACACGGATGGATGCCGAATTCGACCTCCGCAGAGAGCCGGTCGACGGCCTACGGGCCTACCTTGCCGGCTACGTTGACCGCAACAGCGGTGCCAATGGGCGGCGCGGATGCCTGCTGGTCGCCACAGCCATGGAACTGGCCGGCCGTGATGCCGACGTTGATCGTCGCATCGGGAGCTTTTTCAAAGCCATGGAGGCTCGGGTGGCTGGTGCACTTTCCCGTGCGAAGGCAGCGGGCAAGTTGGCCGATGGTGTCGAGCCTTCGAGTGCCGCCCGAATTCTCGTCTGTTTCGTCGAGGGCCTGCGGGTGGTCGGCAAGACGGCACCGACACGGATCATCTCGCAAGCGACCGTTGACGCTTTTCTCGACCGCTTCATCAGGTAGACACACCATGGACGTCTCCGCTGTTCGCACGCCTATATCTAGACCGAATGGTCTTGAAAAGAACGATGCCATGTCCGCCGTTCAGATCGTCTGCGCGGTGGTCGTCCCCTTGCTCTGGGGTTATCAATTCGTGGCCATCAAAGTGGGCGTTATGGAGTTTCCGCCGCTCTTCTTCCTCGCACTGCGCTTCTTCGCCATCGCGCTGCTGCTTGTTCCCTTTGTCAAAAGGCCCACGCGTCAACAGTTCGGCCCTATCGCAGCTATTTCGTTTTTCCTTGGTGGACTGAATTTCGGGCTCTTCTACGTTGGCCTCGGCCTCGGCTCGGGAAGCATGTCGGCCGTCGCAATTCAACTCGCCACGCCCTTCACCGTCCTGTTAGGTTGGCTGCTGCTCGCGGAGCGGCCGTCTCTCACCACGTCCGCTGGAGTGGTGCTTGCATTCGTCGGCGTGGTCGTGCTGGCGGCGGGGCCTGGTCTGTCGGCAAACGCGCTTCCGCTGCTGCTCGTGGTCGGTGCAGCCTTCGCATTCGCGGTGTCCAACGTCTTGACGAAACGCTACGGCCCTTTTGATCCCCTGATGTTGATGGGGTGGTCGTCGCTGCTCACGGTGCCGCAGGTCTTGGTGATGTCTTTGCTCCTTGAACATGGACAAGCGGCGAGCCTCGTCACCGCGGATCGACATGGCTGGCTGGCACTCGCCTATACAATCTTCATCGGAGGCATTGTCGGATTCGGCCTCTGGTTCTGGCTGATCGCCCGTTGCTCCATGAGCCGCGTCGCACCGTTCGGTCTGCTGCTTCCGGTGTTCGCTCTGATCTCGAGCGTGTTGTTTCTCGGCGACCGCATGACCCCGAAGCTGATAGTCGGTGGGCTTCTCGCGATCTCCGGCGTCGCCTTGACACAAATCAGATCGAGCGCGCGGCCAGTTTGAATCCGGAAGTCGTAGGATACGCATCGGGATCGTAGGCTCGATTGCACTTTTTGCCGCTGTGTTCGTGAGGCTGTGGTCGAGCTAATTTGCTGTGGCTCTCGTCGGTCATGCTGCTGACGCAATCCCTGTCTTATACGGCGAGAACTAAAACACTGTGCGGGGACCACTCTGGTTCCCACAACGGTTCCGTAGCCAGGTGTTGGCTCGATCCGCAAAAGATTGGCGCAAGTTCTAAACGCTCCCGCGTTTGCTTGACCATGTTGTGCGGCATCAGGAACCGAACGATCGAAAAAATCAAAGGAGATATAATGGTGTTCCGCTCGAGCGCCGCAATTTGCGGCGCCCTGGTTGCGCTTGCCGTTTCTGTTCCCGTTGCTCGAAGTGAAGCAGGTGAAGTCCACTCAAGCACTATCGTCATTGCCGCTTCTGGAGATGCGGTCGTGGGCGCAGCATCCACGTACAATCCGTTCAAGCCCGGCAGCGAGGAGGGCGGCCCGAACACAGCCTCCGGCGAGCGTTATGATCCCTCGGTGTGGACGGCTGCCATCAAGACGAGTTTGCGTCAGAAGTTTGGTGGAGTGCAATTTGGCGCGCGGCCGAAATTTGCTCTCGTCGAGGCCGTAGGCAAGAAGGTGATCGTCAAGATAAATGATGTGGGGCCGCTCAAGCCTGGCCGCATCATTGATCTCAATGAGCGGACGATGCGCCATTTCGATCCGAGCCTGGAGCTCGGGGTCATCCCTGACGTCACAGTCAGGCCGCTCTCCGGCGACGATTGGACCCCCGGACCGGTTGGCTGAACGTGAGCCCGCGGCCGGTTTTGCCGGCGATGGACGCGCTGTTATCCCGCCTTGGCGACGCGGCTCTCCGCCGCCCCTGATCGCAAGTTCCGGAAGAAGGTCTCCACCTCGCGCGACAGCGTCTCCGCCGTCGCGGTCAGGCTGCTCGCCGCCGTCAGCACGGAGGAGGCCGCTGTGTCGGTCTCGCCGATGGCGTCGCGCAGCGAAGTGATGTTGGCCACCAGCGTCTCGTTGCCCTGCGCGGCCGACTGCGCGTTGGACGAGATCTCGCGCGTGGCGGCGTCCTGCTGGCCGATCGCGCCGGCGATCGCCGAGGTGACGTCGTTGATCTCGCGCACCGCGCCGCCGATCTCGCGCACGGCGTCGACCGCGTTGCGGGTCGAGGCCTGGATCTTGGAGACGTTCTCGCTGATGTCGGCGGTCGCTTTCGCGGTCTGGCCCGCGAGCGCCTTGACCTCATGCGCGACGACGGCAAAGCCGCGGCCGGCATCACCAGCGCGGGCCGCTTCGATGGTGGCGTTGAGCGCAAGCAGATTGGTCTGCTCGGCGATCGCCTGAATGAGGGTGAGCACGCCGTCGATGCGTTGCGTGGCCGCGGCAAGGCTCTCGATCTCGGCGATCGACTTTTCGGTGCGCTGACCTGTCTGCTCGACCGCGCCTGCGGATGCCCGCACCTGGCGGCCGATTTCTTCGACGGACGCAGATAGCTCTTCGGCCGCGCCCGCCACCGCGGTGACGTTGTGCGAAGCCTGCTCGGTGGCGTTTGCCGCCGTGCCGGCGCGGCAGCTGGCATCGGCCGTGACGCGCGTGATGGTCTGCGCGGTCTCGCGCATGACGGTGGCGTTGTCGGTGAGGCCGCGCATGACCGCGCCGATCGCCTCGCGAAACGCCTCCACGGATTGCTCGATGTGGCAGGCGCGCTCCTCGCGTGCGGCGGAGTCCTGCGAGACCTGCGAGGCGAGGTTGCGGTTGCGCCCCATCGCGTCCTGGAACACCTCGATGGCGCGGGCGAGCGCGCCGATCTCGTCGGCGCGGCCAGAGTGCGGCACCACGACATTCTCGGCGCCGTCGGCGACCTGCTTGATGGTTGCGGTGATCGCAGCGAGCGGCCGCGCGATCGAGCGGGCAATGATGATGACGCCGATCACGACGAGGGCCAGCGCCACGCCGCCGAGGCAGGTCAGTACCAGCGACAGGATGCGGTTGGTCTCGGTCTGCTGCGCGATCTGCCTGGCGCGCTCGGCATAGACCTTGGACAGCGCCTCGAGGTCCTTATTCAGCGCCGAGCGCACGGCGCGGTTGGCGTCGTTGTCGCCCCATTCGCGGCCCGCGGCCGGGTTGATCTCGATGCCGCGGCGGACCAGCTCCTTGCGGAACTCGACGAACTGCTCGATGCGCTTCTTGAAGGTGGCGAACTGCTCGGCATCGTCTGCCTTGACGATGGTTTCCCAGCGCTTCACGACGTCGAGGATCTGCTCGTTGAACTTGAGCAGGCCTTCGCCGTATTTCTTCACCACCGCCGGCTCGGTCGACATGTAGACGCCGCGGGATTCCATCACGACCGCATAGACCAGCGAGTTGACGCGCTCGACATTCAGCGCGGCCGCATTCGCGGTCTCGATCGCGGCGGTCAGCTCGGCGCTGCGACGGCTGTTGTAGTCGGACAGCATCGCGATCGCCGCAGTCAGCAGCGCAAACAATGCGAAGATCGCGTAGAGCTTGTTGGCAAGCGTGAAACGGCCTGCCAGCCCGGTGGCATTCCCAGATCGGTCGGTTGTCATGATGTTCAGGGCCCGAATGGCCGGGAGCGGCCGGAGAGCGCGGTCGTCTAAAATTGATGCAAAACTATGCAGAATGAAGATGGACGCGGAGTTAACGCGCAATTCTGGGGTGTACGCCCCGGTCGCGGGAAATTTGAGCCAACTCAGTGATTTGGCGTGATCTTATCGGTCTGCGGCAGATTGACTCAGGGATCGGCCGGAATGCCCCAAACATCCGCGTGCACACAAGCCGCCAAGCGCGTATTCCCTGACGCCAGCGCCGCCTTCAACATGATCTGGAGTCGGTCATTGGCCGACGAACCCGCGGAGCTGCCTTTGGTCTACCGCCACGCCATCGACGCCACAACCTACACATTCCCCGATCTGCGCGACCTCCTCGCCAAGGCGACGCCGCCGCGCTCCGGCGATCGGCTGGCCGGCATCGCCGCTGGCAGCGCCGAGCAGATGATCGCGGCGCGGATGGCGCTCGCCGACGTTCCGCTCGGGCAGTTCTTGCAGGAAGCCGTCATCCCCTATGAGGCCGACGAGGTCACCCGCCTTGTGATCGATACCCATGACGCAAAGGCCTTGGCGCCGGTGGCTTCGCTCACTGTCGGGGCTTTCCGCGACTGGCTGCTGTCGGACGCCGCCACGCCCGACATCCTGCGCAGGCTGGGGCCCGGTATCACCCCGGAAATGGCAGCCGCCGTGTCGAAGCTGATGCGCAACCAGGACCTGATCCTGGCGGCGCGGAAATGCCAGGTGACCACCGCCTTCCGCAACACCATCGGCCTGAAAGGGCGGATGAGCACGCGGCTCCAGCCCAACCATCCCTTCGACGATGCCAGGGGCATCACCGCCTCGATCCTCGACGGCCTCCTGCTCGGGGCCGGCGATGCCTGCATCGGTATCAATCCGGCGAGCGACGACCCGGCCGTGATCGCACGATTGCTGCGGCTGCTGGACGAGATCATCGCACGGCTGAAGATACCGACCCAGGGCTGCGTGCTGACCCATGTCACGACGACGCTGGCGCTGATCGGGCAGGGCGTACCGGTCGACCTCGTCTTCCAGTCGGTCGCGGGCACCGAGGCCGCCAATCGCAGTTTTGGCATCGACCTCGCCTTGCTGAAGGAAGGGCGGGAGGCCGGGCTGTCGCAAAGGCGCGGCACGGTTGGCGAGAATGTGATGTATTTCGAGACCGGCCAGGGCTCGGCGCTGTCGGCCAACGCCCATCATGGCGTCGACCAGCAGACCTGCGAGGCGCGCGCCTATGCGGTGGCCCGGGCCTTCGCCCCGCTGCTGGTCAACAGCGTGGTCGGCTTCATCGGTCCCGAATATCTCTACGACGGCAAGGAGATCATCCGGGCCGGGCTCGAGGATCATTTTTGCGGCAAGCTGCTCGGCCTGCCGCTCGGGATCGACATCTGCTACACCAACCATGCCGAGGCGGACCAGGACGACATGGACAATCTGCTGACGCTGCTGGCTGCGGCCGGCGTCACCTTCATCATGGGGGTGCCGGGCGCCGACGACGTCATGCTGAACTACCAGTCGACCTCCTTCCACGACGCGCTCTATGTCCGCGACGTCTTCGGCGTGGCCCGCGCGCCGGAGTTCGACGACTGGCTGGCTCGGACGGGTATCGTGGGCGCCGATTTCCGGCTGTCCGGCGACGCAGGCCTTTTGCCCGATTTTGCCTCCCGGCTGATCGCCTGAGGGATGGATTGCACAAAAACTTCGCGAAAACCTGCCCCCGCCCGCGTGAACCGGGGAAACCATTGGTGCGTCTCACGAATTAGTTCGATGCCACAATATTGAGGAAATCCGGTCGCAGCGTTACGCTATGTGTCTGGTGACCTCGTCAGTACTGTTCGTGGAACGTGGTTGGGGGAAGTTCGATGCGCGCTGAAAGCAACGGAACGAGCCGGAATATCCTCTGCGTCTTCCCGCGTTACACCTCGTCTTTCGGCACCTTCGAGTACGCCTATCCGCTGACCGACGGTGTCCGCGCCTTCATGCCGCCGCAGGGGCTGCTGCTGCTCGCGGCCTATCTGCCGAAGGAATGGCAGGTCAAATTCGTCGACGAGAACCTCCGCCCCGCGACGGAGGAGGAGTTCGAATGGGCGGAAGTGGTCTTCGTCAGCGGCATGCACATCCAGCGCCAGCACATGAACGACATCTGCCGCCGTGCCCATGAATTCGATCTCCCTGTCGCGCTCGGCGGGCCCTCGGTCAGCGCGTGTCCCGATTACTATCCGTCCTTCGACTATCTCCATGTCGGCGAACTCGGCGACGCCACCAATGAACTGCTCGAGATCCTGTCACGCGACATATCGCGCCCGGAAGAGCAGGTGGTGTTGACCACCAAGGATCGTGTGCCGATGACGGAGTTTCCGATCCCGGCCTATGAGCTTGCCGATGTGAAAAAATACTTCCTCGGCAGCATCCAGTATTCCAGCGGCTGTCCCTATCAGTGCGAGTTCTGCGACATCCCCGGCCTCTACGGCCGCAACCCGCGCCTCAAGTCGCCGGAGCAGATCATCGCCGAACTCGACCGCCTGCGCGAATGTGGCATGACCGACACGGTCTATTTCGTCGACGACAATTTCATCGGCAACCGCAAGGCGGCGCTGGACCTGCTGCCGCATCTGATCGAATGGCAAAAGAAGACAGGTTATGTCGTGCGGCTCGCCTGCGAGGCGACGCTCAACATCGCCAAGCGGCCCGAGATCCTGGAAAAGATGCGCGAGGCCTATTTCATCACGATCTTCTGCGGCATCGAGACACCCGATCCCGACGCGCTGAAGGCGATGCAGAAGGACCACAACATGATGGTCCCGATTCTGGAGGGCGTGCGCACCATCAATTCCTACGGCATGGAAGTGGTCTCGGGCATCATCATGGGGCTCGACACCGACAAGGCGAATACCGCGGACGCGCTGCTCGCGTTCGTCGAGGAATCCCAGATTCCGCTTCTGACCATCAATCTGCTTCAGGCGCTGCCGAAGACCCCGCTATGGGACCGGCTGGAGCGCGAAGGGCGTCTGATTCAAGACGACGACGGTCGAGATTCCAACGTCAATTTCCTGCTCCCGTATGACGACGTTGTCGCGTCCTGGAAGCACGCCATGGGCGTCGCCTACGAACCCGAAAAGGTCTTTGCCCGTTTCCAGTATCAGTGCGACCACACCTATCCCCACCGCCTCAAGATGCCGGTGCCGGATGAGATGAAGACATGGCCCAACATCCGGCGCGGCCTGGTCATGCTGCGCAATATCTTCTGGAAGGTCGGTGTGCTCGGAAATTACAGGCGCGTGTTCTGGAAGTTCGCGCTGGGACGCATCAAGCGCGGCGATCTCGAAGGCCTGATCGGCTGCACTATGATCGCGCATCATCTGATCACCTTCGCGCGCGCGGCCTCCAGTGGCGAGCAGAACGCCTCGAACTACTCGCTGCGGCTGCGCGAGGCTGCCGTTCCCGCCGAATGACCGACAAGACCGTTCCGGTTCGTCCGACTCTCGACCTGCGGTCGCTCACGCCCGCGCGAGTCGCGCTCGGGCGCAGCGGCGCGAGCCTGCCGACAAAGCCGCTGCTCGATTTCACGCTGGACCACGCCCGCGCCCGCGATGCCGTGCATGCCGCCTTCGATGCGGCGGGACTGGTTGCCGGGATCAGTGCGCTCGGCCTTGCCGTTTCCGAGGTGAGAAGCCGGGCCGCCGATCGCAGGGACTATCTGCGCCGGCCTGATCTGGGGCGGCAGCTCGATGCCGGCTCCGCCGAGACCCTGGCGGATAGTGCCACCGCGCCGTGCCAGCTCGCGCTTGTCATCGGCGACGGATTGTCGGCGGCAGCGGTTCATGCCCACGCGGTCGCGCTGGTGAAGAGCCTGCTGCCGCTGCTCTCGGGCGGCGAGGCTGTCGCCATCGGCCATGTCGTCGTCGCCTCAGGCGCACGTGTCGCGCTCGGCGACGAGATCGGCGCCATTCTCGGCGCGCGCATGGTGGTGACGTTGATCGGTGAGCGGCCGGGCCTGTCCGCACCCGACAGCCTCGGCGCCTATCTGACCTTCGCGCCGAAGCCAGGCCTGACCGATGCCGAGCGCAACTGCGTCTCGAACATCCACCACGCAGGGCTGAGCTATGACGAGGCGGCCTTCAAGATCGCCTGGCTCGTCCGCGAGGGGCTGGCGCGAGAAGTCACCGGCGTGGCGCTCAAGGACGAGAGCGGCGATCTCCCGGCTCGAATTGGGACGATCCGGCCGGAATGACCGATATCAAGGGTCAAAATCGCCGCATGTTGATCCAATTTGTGCGCTTGCGCGCGCTTGCGAGAGGGCGTTTGGACCTGCTAAACCCATCGCGGCGATTTCCCGCGCTTTTTCAAAGGGCAAGCCTCCCATTTGTATGGCGTTTTCAAGCCGATATGCGGGGCGCAATAAGCTCACTGACCAAACCGATTTAGGAACTGGACAAGGCATGCTCGAAAAGCACCGCGAGAATGAGGTTCATGTCGACAAGGTCGAGCAGGGGCCTACGTCCTCCATCGCCTTCGGGCTTGAGCGCATCGGGCTGATCGCCGTCCGGGCGCCGATCGTCTCCTGCATCATCCTGCTCGTGCTGATCATCGGTGCCGTGTTCGGTATCCACCGCATCAAAATCGACGATTCGCTGTCGCAGCTGTTCCGCTCCAATTCCCGTGAATTCCACCAGTACGAAGAGGTGACGAAGAAGTTCCCGGCCGAGGAATTCGACGTCCTGGTTGTGGTTGAGGGCAAGAATCTGCTGGCGCGGAACAATCTCGAGAAGCTGCGCGACTTCGTCACCGACCTGCAACTGGTCGAGGGCACGCGCGGGCTGGTCTCACTGTTCTCCGCGCGCCAGGCGCCGGCGCCGGGCAAATTGCCGGCGGCGCTGTTCCCGGGCGAGCTGCCCGAGGGCGCGGCCTATGACAAGTTCATCGAGACCGTCAAAGCCAACGAGATCATCCGCGGCAAGCTGTTGTCGGAGGACGGTACGCTCGCGTTGATCGTACTTTCGCTCGATCCGGAGGTGGTCGCCTCCAGCAAGCTCACCAAGACCGTCGGCGACATCCGCGCGCTGATGAAGGAAGACCTCGGCGAGACCGGCCTCAGCGTGCAGCTCTCCGGCGTGCCGGTGATGCAGCTCGAGATCCGCAACGCGGTCGAGCGTGACGGGCTCACCTACAACATCCTCGGCATTCTCGCCGGCTGCGTCATCGCCATTATCTTCTTCCGCAAGATCTCCTTCATGGTGGTGGCGGCGTTCCCGCCGATGATCGCCATCCTGCTGGCGCTCGGCGCGCTCGGCTGGGCCAATTTCAATCTCAACATGTTCCTGAACGTGATGACGCCGCTCATCATGGTCATCAGCTTCTCGGATTCGATGCAGCTCACCTTCGCCGCGCGCGACCGGCTGATCGCGGGGCAGGACAAGTTCACCGCGTTCAAGAATGCGGTGCTGGTGGTGGGCCCGGCCTGTGTGCTGACGCACGGCACTGCCGGCATCTCCTTCATCGCGCTCCAGTTCTCCGACTCCGACCTGATCCGCAAGTTCGGCGAGGCGGGCCTGGCTGCGACCATCATCGCGCTGGTCGCGGTGCTGTCGCTGGTGCCGGTGTTCGGCGTGCTGTTGGTTCGCAACGAGAAAGTCTTTGCGACCAAGTTCCAGAGCGCGGATGCCGGCGTGCAGGCGCTGCGCAATTTCTGCTACTGGATCGCGGTACGCATGGTGGGCCGCCCCGGCCTGTTCAGCCTGATCGCGGTCGTGTTCGTCGCCAGCCTCGGCGTCGTCTACGCCAATCTTCAGCCGCGCTACCGGCTTGCAGACCAGGTGCCGGACAAGCGCCAGGCCGTCGCCGCGAGCAACCGGCTCGACGCCAAATTGACCGGCGCCAATCCGGTCAACGTCCTGATCCAGTTCCCCAAGGGTGAGTCGCTCTACTCGCCGGAGACCCTGCAGACCATCGCGGACGTTCACGCGACCGTGGAGAAGGCGGCCGGCGTCGGCAACGTCTGGTCGGTCGAAACCCTGCGCCGCTGGCTTGCGGAAAAGGCCGGCAGCGGCGACGTCGCGACGCTCAAGGAATATGTCAGCCTGATCCCTGAGCATCTGGTGCGGCGCTTCATCGATGCCGACCAGGATGCCGTCGTGGTCGCAGGCCGCGTGCCGGATATCGACTCCAGCGAGCTCTTGCCGGTCGTGGACAAGCTCGATGCCGAGCTCGACGCCGTCCGCAAGAAGCATCCCGGCTACGAGGTAGCGGTCACGGGTCTTGCCGCGATTGCCGCGCGCAACTCGGCCGGCATGATCGAGAAGCTGAACCGCGGGCTCACCGTCGAATTCGCGCTGGTCGCGATCTTCATCGGGCTGGCCTTCCGCTCCTGGGTTGTGATGTTCGCCTGCATCCTGCCGGGCATCTTCCCGGTGGTGATGTCGGGAACGGTGCTGTGGGCGATGGGCGAGGGCCTGCAATTCGCCAGTGTTGTCGCACTGACCGTTTCGTTCGGCCTGGGCCTGAGCGCGACCATCCACTTCCTCAACCGCCTCAGGCTGGAGAGCAAGCCGGGCGTCGGTTCGGCGCTCGCGGTGGAGCGCGCGACCGTGCTGGTCGGCCCGGCGCTGATCCTGACCACGCTGGTGCTGGCCTGCGGTCTCGTTGTCACCGTGTTCTCCGACCTGCCCTCGCTCCGGCTGTTCGGCTGGCTCAGCGCCTTTTCGATGGTGTCGGCGCTGGTCGCCGACCTCTTCATCCTGCGGCCGACGGCGATGTGGCTGATCAATCTGCACGCCAGGCTTCAGGGCCCGGACAAACCCGCGATCTGAGTGGGGCGGCACACGCCGCCCCACGATCACGCGTCGACGTGGACGATCCCGTAAGGATTGAACTTGAAATCGTCCTCGGCGTAGGCCGTCTCCCGCGAGAGACCGAGCTTGCGATCGTGGAGCGTCGCGTCGATCCCGCGCTCGGACATCTCGTCGGCGATCTCGTCCATGAGCTTCACCGCATCCCGGTCGCCGCCACGCGACTTCGCGACATAGACTTCCGGCAGCCCGACCAGATGGAAGCCGACGCTTTCGTTGTAGATTTTGCCGCCGAGTGGACGCTTCGCGAAAGCGAGGCGGCAGGTCCGGCTCATGGCTGCGGTCACGGCGAGGCCCTGTTTCGTCTCCGCCGCCGCCCTGCATTCGTCGGCGAGCTGCATCCATCGCTTGAGGCCGTGGGCTACGCCCGCGCTCTCGCCCTTCACCGCAGTAGCGCCGGCCTCGATCATCTCCTCGACGAAGCGCAAGGCTGCTGCCGAATAAGGGACCGCCTTCTGCTGCTCCAGCGGCGGACTCAGCACGTAGAGTACTGCTTTGTGGTTGGCCACGGCCGCTTCGTCGGCCGGCGACCATGCATCGGGAAAGACGCGATCCCAGCAGACGCCGAACGATCGCTCCATGTGCGGATCGGGCTTGGCTTGCGAATAGGTACGATCGATCTCGAAGCCGAAATCCGCGATGGTCTTTGCTGCCGCCTGCCGCGGACGCAGCAGGCTTTCATCCTTGCCGAGGAAGCAGAGCACGTGGCGCGGCTTGACTGATGAAGGCTGCATGTCCGCTCCATGGACTGACAGTTGATCGTTGGCCCACGCACGGTGAGTTGCGAAGAGCCCCAATCCCCAAAGCAGGTGTCTGCGAAATTCATCCATGTCAGCAAAAAGCCCCCGGCTCGCGAAAACCGGGGGCCTGTTCCTTATTCTTCGGGAAGGGCGATCAGCCCTTCGTCATCGTGATGTTGACGCCGCGGATCTCGCCCTTGGAGGAGATCTGCACCTCCTGCTTGGTGCCGTTGGTGCGCAGCGTCAGGTTCGCGGCAAAACCGTTGGCCTCGACGAACACGTCGATCTGGCCGCCGCCGGCGGTGCCCTGGAGATTGCCGAAGATGTTGCGGCTGGCCTCGCTCCAATTTCCGGAGATTCGGTCGCCCTGGCTGGTCACGTCGCTGGTGAGGTCGAACTTGTAGCTGTCGGACGCGCAGTGCAGGGCTTGCTTCAGGTTGAGGCCGGTGCCGCCCACCTTGTAGTCCGCCTTGCAGCGGATGTGCTCGGTGGAGCCGTCGGACAGCGCCACCGTGCCGGTGCCGGTCCACGCGCCGTCGAAACCGGCAAACGGCCCGGACGACTGAGCGTGGCTCGCCGAAACCGAGAAGAGCAGCGCCGCCCCAATGCCGGCCGCCTTGATCGCCTGTCCAGATCGTCCAAAGAATTTCATCATAAATATCCCGTTTTGGAACGACGCCCGCTCATGACAGAACGTCTCGCCACATCGAAAGTTTAGTGTTCCGAGCCCGTGTCAGGTTCAAGCCTAACCCGCCACGATGTCAGGCGCGCAAAGCGCTCTTGCCATGGTCTGCCGCTGGATTCCGTCCGTTTCTGTATGTTTCTGGCCGAAAACGCGGATTGGACAGATGCAGCGCTGCAACAGGTGCCCTGCAAAACGCCGCCTGCCCGAATTATGACGTAGTATCAACCTCTTACATCTGCCAATGAAGACCGAGAGAAGACCTGATCTGGTAAGGGTGGCGCCAATTTGGCCGCATTTACCAGCGCTTGTGCCTTCTCCGGTGTCGCTGTTTCCGCGGCAACTTGCCATCAGAACAATCTGTTCCCGTCGTCCACCTTGTGGTGTCCGGGATTGGTGCGATTCTGCCGTCAGAATGAAGGAATACAATGCGTAAGCTTCTCGTCGCTCTCACCCTGCTGTCGGCATCCCTCTCTACGGCTGCGTTCGCCCAGCAGGGACGTGGCACGGACTCCGAGCAGAAGGCCTGCACGCGCGACGTGCAGAAGTTTTGCCGTCCGGTCATCGACCAGGGCGATTTCACGATCCTGGCCTGCCTCAAAGAGAACCGGGCCAAGATCTCGCAGGCCTGCGACCAGGTCCTGAAGAACCACAACCAGTAAGCTCGGCCGCTGGCCTACAAAAGCGGATCCCGGGCCGCCTTTTCGGGCCCGGATCCGGTAGGGCAGCCATCGACAGACAGGATTGGTTTTGCGGCCGTATTCCCCTATATGGGGGCCGCGGCGGCACCCGCCGGCGTGAGCCCGTGCGGGCGAAAAATGCCCTCCTGTCCAAACGATTGTTGACCAGCCCTCGATGACCTCTGCGAGCGAATTGCGATCCGGTAAGGGTGACCGCGACGAGAATTTTCCCGTCGCGTCCTGGATCATTCACCCACGTCATCGCGCGCTGATCCTGGCGTATTACAATTTCGTCCGCACCGCCGACGACATCGCCGACCACGCAACACTGCCACCTGACCAGAAGCTCGCTTATCTCGACCTGTTCGAGGCGGAACTGCTCGGCAAGGGCGACACCCAGGCCGAAGCCGTCGCCTTGCGGCGCGCGCTCGCCGAACGCGGCATGGCGCCGCGCCACGCGCTCGACGTGCTCGTCGCGTTTCGCATGGATGTCACCAAGCTGCGCTACGAGACCTGGGACGAGGTGATCCACTATTGCCGCTATTCGGCGATGCCGGTCGGCCGCTTCATGCTCGACGTCCATGGCGAGAGCACCTCGACCTGGACCGCGTCGGATGCGCTCTGCGCGGCTCTCCAGATCAACAACCACCTCCAGGATTGCGGTAAGGATTTTCGCGAGCTCAATCGCGTCTATCTGCCGCGTGACGCGCTGGCCGCAAGCGGCGCCTCGGTCGAGCAGCTTGGGCTCACGGAGTCGCCGCCGGCAATGTTGGCCTGCCTTCAGGCGCTCGCCGTCCGCAACGAAGCACTCCTCACCGAGGGCAAGTCGCTGAGCGCGGAGATCAGGGATGTCCGCCTCGGCGTCGACGTTGCGGTGATCCAGGCCTATGCCGACCGCATCGTGCGCCTTTTGAAGGTACGCGATCCCCTGCGCGAACGCGTGCATCTGAACAAGTTCGAGCTCCTCACCTTCAGCCTCGCCGGCATGATCGGCGAAGTCGGCCGCCGTGCGATCGGTCGCAAGGCCATCTCCAGACCAGGGACTGCCCATGACGCTTGAGGCGACCACGCCCGGCGCCGATTATGGCTCGACCGCATCCGGCAGCTCCTTCTATGCCGCGATGCGTATCCTGCCGCGCGACCAGCGCGAGGCGATGTTCCAGATCTACAGCTTCTGCCGCCAGGTCGACGACATCGCCGATTCCGACGGCCCGCGCGACGAACGGCTCGCCGCGCTCCAGGTGTGGCGCAACGACATCGATGCGCTCTATCAGGGGCATCCGCCGGCGCGCCTGAAAGACTACGTCGCCTCCGTAAAGACGTTCGGGCTGAAGCGCGAGGATTTCCTCGCCATCGTCGACGGCATGGAGATGGACGTGCCGCAGGACATCCGCGCGCCCGACATGGAGACGCTCGATCTCTATTGCGATCGCGTCGCCAGCGCCGTGGGGCGGTTGTCGGTGCGGGTGTTTGGCCTGCCCGAAGAGGACGGCATTCTGCTCGCCCATCATCTCGGCCGCGCGCTCCAGCTCACCAACATCCTGCGCGACATCGACGAGGACGCAGGCCTCGGCCGGCTTTATCTGCCGCGCGAGGCGCTGCTGCATGCCGGCATCACCTCCAACGATCCGAACCGCGTGATCGTCGAGCGCGCGCTGCCAAAGGTCTGTTTGCCGCTGGCGCAACGCGCGAAGTCGCATTTCGAGCAGTCGGACGAGATCATGAATCGCAACAGGCGCCGCGCGGTGCGCGCGCCGCGGATGATGTCGAAATACTATCATGCCATCCTGGACCTGCTGATCGCGCGCGGCTTCAACGCGCCGCGCGAGCCGGTGCGCGTGTCGAAGGTCACACGCTTCGCAATCCTGTTCCGCTACGCTTTCATCTGATGCAAAACACAGCTCACATCATCGGCGCTGGAATCTCCGGCCTCTCCGCCGCTGTGCGGCTCGCCAATGCCGGCTTCAAGGTCGCCGTGCACGAGGCGACGCAGCAGGCCGGCGGCCGCTGCCGCTCCTATTTCGACGCCGCCACCAATCTCACCATCGACAATGGCAATCATCTGCTGTTGTCCGGCAACAGCCACGCGCGTGCTTATGCGCGCTCCATCGGCACCGAGGCGGGCCTGGTCGGGCCGCAGCGCGCGCAGTTTCCGTTCGTCGATATCAAGACCGGGCAGCGCTGGCAGATCGATCTCGGCGATGGCCGGCTGCCGACCTGGGTGCTCGACGAAAGCCGCCGTGTTCCCGACACCGGCTTGACGGACTACCTCAAGCTGGCGCCGCTGATCTGGGCGTCGGAGCAGACGCTGGTCGGCAAATCCATTCCCTGCGAAGGCGCGCTCTACCAGCGCCTGGTGCAGCCGCTGCTGCTCGCCGCGCTCAACGTCGATCCGCCCGAGGGTTCTGCCGGACTTGCCGGCGCGATCGTGCGCGAGACCCTGCTTGCGGGCGGACAGGCCTGCCGTCCCCTGATCGCGCGTGACGGCCTCAGCGCTGTGCTGATCGAGCCCGCCGTGAAGTTCTTGCAGGAGCGCGGCCACTCGGTCCAGCTCGGCCACGAGCTGCGTTCCTTCGTCAGCAATGACGGGAAGGTCGGCGCGCTGAATTTCGGCGGCGAGGATGTGATCCAGCTTGGCGCCGGCGATGTCATCGTGATGGCGGTGCCGCCGCGCTCCGCTGCGAGCTTGCTGCCGGGCCTGAAGACGCCGACCGAATTCCGAGCCATCGTGAACGCGCATTTCCGCATTGAGCCGCCGCCGGGTTCGGCGCCGATCCTGGGCGTGATCGGCGGCGTCGTGGAATGGCTGTTCGCGTTCCCGAACCGGCTCTCGGTGACCATCAGCAACGGCGACCGTCTCGTCGAGATGCCGCGCGAGGAACTCGCGCAGGCGATCTGGAACGATGTCTGCAAGGCGGGCGGTGTGTCCGGCGAGCTGCCGCCCTGGCAGATCGTACGCGAGCGCCGTGCTACTTTTGCCGCCACGCCGGCGCAGAACGCCCTGCGTCCGGGCCCGGTCACCGCGCTGAAAAACCTGTTCCTTGCCGGCGACTGGACTGCTACGGGATTGCCTGCAACCATCGAGGGATCAGTCCGGTCCGGTGACCGCGCCGCCGATCTGGTCCTGGCCGCCAAGGGATACTGACGAGCGGCCCTGACAGGCATTTGTCCCGGTCAATTGCAATCAACTATCGGAGTAATCGATCCAGATGGATTCCGTGAACGCGACCGCCCGCGAAGCTTTGGAATCGAAGATATTGGAATCGAGCATTGCGTCGGCCACGCAAGGCGTCCTCGGCTTGCAGCAATCCGACGGCCATTGGGTGTTCGAGCTCGAGGCCGATTGCACGATCCCGGCCGAATACGTCCTGCTGCGCCACTATCTGGCCGAGCCAGTCGATGCCGTGCTCGAAGCCAAGATCGCAAATTATCTTCGCCGCGTTCAAGCCGCCCATGGCGGCTGGCCGCTGGTGCATGACGGCGCGTTCGACATGAGCGCCAGCGTGAAAGCTTATTTCGCGCTCAAGATGATCGGCGATTCCGTCGACGCTGCGCATATGGTTCGCGCGCGCGAGGCGATCCATTCCCACGGCGGTGCCGTCAACAGCAACGTCTTCACGCGCTTCCTGCTCGCGATGTTCGGCGTCGTGACCTGGCGCGCGGTGCCGGTGCTGCCGATCGAGATCGTGCTGCTGCCGTTCTGGTCGCCGTTCCACCTCAACAAGATTTCCTATTGGGCGCGCACCACCATGGTGCCCCTGATGGTGCTTGCCGCACTGAAGCCGCTCGCGAAGAATCCGAAGGGCGTCGGCATCGACGAATTGTTCCTCCAGGATCCGCGCTCGATCGGCATGACCGCGAAAGCGCCGCACCAGAGCATGGCCTGGTTCGTGCTGTTCCGCGCGCTCGACGGCATCTTGCGTGTGGTCGAGCCGATGTTCCCGAAGAGCCTGCGCCAGCGCGCGATCGATGCTGCGCTCGCCTTCACCGAGGAGCGTCTCAACGGCGAGGACGGCATGGGCGCGATCTATCCGCCGATGGCCAACATCGTCATGATGTACGACGCGCTCGGCAAGGACGAGAATTTCCCGCCGCGCGCGATCACGCGCCGGGGCATCGACAAGCTCCTGGTGATCGGCGAGGAGGAGGCCTATTGCCAGCCCTGCGTCTCGCCGGTGTGGGATACGACCCTGACTGCCCACGCGCTGCTCGAGGCCGGTAATGAGCAGGCCGTGCCTGCGGCCAAGCGGGGTCTCGACTGGCTGATCCCGAAGCAGGAGCTCGAGGTCAAGGGCGACTGGGCGGTGAAGCGGCCCGACGTGCGCCCGGGCGGCTGGGCCTTCCAGTACAACAACGCCCATTATCCCGACCTCGACGACACCGCGGTGGTGGTGATGTCGATGGACCGCATGCGCCGCGAGCACGGCACGGCCGGTTATGACGCGGCGATCGACCGTGCCCGGGAGTGGATCGAGGGCATGCAGAGCGACGATGGCGGCTGGGCCGCCTTCGACGTCAACAATCTCGAATATTACCTGAACAACATTCCGTTCTCCGACCACGGCGCGCTGCTCGATCCGCCGACCGAGGACGTCACCGCGCGCTGCGTCTCGATGCTGGCCCAGCTCGGCGAGACCGAGAAGACCAGCAAGCACGTCGCTGACGGGATCGCCTATCTCAGGAAGACCCAGCACCCGGAGGGATCCTGGTATGGCCGCTGGGGCATGAACTTCGTCTACGGAACCTGGTCGGTGCTCTGCGCCCTCAACATGGCTGGAGTTCCCCACACCGATCCGATGATGCGCAAGGCGGCCACCTGGCTGGCCTCGATCCAGAACAAGGACGGTGGGTGGAGCGAAGACGCGGTCAGCTACCGCCTGGACTACAGGGGATGGGAGGCCGCCCCCTCGACTGCCTCGCAAACGGCATGGGCCTTGCTTGCCCTGATGGCGGCTGGCGAGGTTGATCACCCGGCCGTCGCCCGCGGCGTGGAGTACCTGATTGCAACACAGAACGAAAAAGGACTGTGGGATGAGCAGCACTATACCGCCACAGGCTTTCCCCGCGTATTCTATCTGCGTTATCATGGTTACCCGAAGTTCTTCCCGCTATGGGCGCTGGCGCGGTATCGGAACTTGCGGGACACCAACAGCAGGGTGGTAGGGGTCGGAATGTGACTTTGGGCATGGGGGATTATGTTACCGCGGGATATGCCGTTGACCCGCGGCCGATATTGATTGTGACCGGACTGGTTCAGGAGGCCCGCATCGCGGCTGGGCCCGGAATGGCGGTCATTTGCTCGTCGAGCAGCCCGACCCAGTTGCGGGCGCTTCTGACGGTGGTGGATCCCGAGACGATTCGCGGCGTGATCTCGTTCGGCGTGGCCGGCGGGCTGGACCCGACGCTGCGCTCCGGCGATGTCGTGGTGGCAACCGAAGTGCTCGCGGGCGATACCCGCTGGGCCGCCGGCCTGTCGCTCAGTGACGACCTCATCGACAAGCTGACCTCCGGCCGCCGCCGCGTCGTGCGCGGCAGCCTCGCCGGCGCCGAAGAGGTGGTCACGGGCAGTTCCGGCAAGGCCGCGCTGCATTCCGAGACCGGCGCGTCTGCGGTCGACATGGAGAGCCACATTGCGGCCGCCTACGCCGCCGAGGCCGGCTTGCCGTTCGCCGCGGTCCGCGTCATCAGCGATCCCGCCCATCGCGCGCTGCCGGCGCTTGCCCGTGCCGCGATCAAGCCGAACGGCCAGATTGATCTTGCCGCCGTCCTGCGCGGCATCGTGCGCAATCCGACCACGCTGCATGCGCTGGTCTCGACCGGCATCGACTTCAACCGCGCGCTGCGCAGCTTGCGCGGCTGCCGCGACTTCCTGATCGGCACCGAAGTCGTGGAGAGCGAAGCCATAGTCTCCAAAGCGGCCTGAGCGGCTTCTTCGATCTGACAAAAGAAAAGGCCCGCTCGCCATTTGCGATCGGGCCTTTTCTTTTTGATTGGCGGAGCCTGGATGGAGCGACTTGTCCGCCGTAGCTCGAAGAGCGAAGGGGGATGCGGGTATTCACGAACGTTGCATGAGAGCGGCACTTGCCGATCCTCTTCCAGGAGGCGATCGCGTTCCAGTAGCTGTCGGAGTGACAGCACAAGCCTGGTCTACGACGACCTGTCCGCTCGGCAACCCGGAAGCCTTCCCCTGTGACGCCGACAACAATGTCCTGACGCGCAAGATGTCTGCGGCAGACCATCGCCTTCACCTATGACGCACTCAACCGGCTGAAGACCAAGACGCCGCCCTCGTCGAATTACGAAATTGCGGTGATTATTCAAGTTTAAGTGACGTGTCCGGCTGGATCATTTCCGACAAGCGTCGAAATATTGGCACCGCGCCGATGTTTCTTATGCTGATGACAGAAACACGACGATCCCCGATGCCTCCGGCTGCACTGATCTCCCTGGCGACGTCGGTACCTCCCCACGTGTTTTTGCAGGAGGACGTGCTGACGGCGGCATGGAATGTCTTCGGGGCCCGCTTTCCCGAATTCGAAAGGTTCTCAAGCATCTTTTCGAATACCGGAATCGTCAAGCGTCACGGCGTCAAGCCGTTCGACTGGTATCTCGAACGACGAGGCTGGCCGGAACGCACCGAGGCGTTTCTCGAAGGAGCTGAAGCGCTCTTTGTCGATGTCGCCGAGAAGGCGCTGGCGAGCGCTCAACTTGCCGGCGGCGATGTCGACGCTGTCGTGACCGTCACTTCCACGGGAATCGCGACACCAAGTATCGAGGCGCGCGTCGCCCGCCGGATGGGCTTCCGGTCCGACGCGATGCGTGTACCGGTGTTTGGTCTTGGCTGTGCGGGCGGGGTTTCGGGTTTGTCGATTGCCTCGCGCCTCGCCCAAGCGCGGCCCGGCACCAATGTGCTGTTGGTCACGATCGAGCTCTGCTCACTCGCACTTCGCCTGGACGAACTTACCAAAGCCAACATCGTCGCTGTCAGCCTGTTCGGCGACGGCGCGGCTGCAATCGTGTTGCGCGCGGGTGATGGCGGCGCGACACAGATCGAGGCTACCGGCGAACACCTTTGGCCGGATACGCTTGGCATCATGGGATGGAGTGTCGACCCGGAAGGATTCGGCGTCATCTTTCGACGCACCATACCCGACTTCGTCACGAGGCATCTCAACTCCGCCGTGACGGAAATTCTCTCCAGAATGCGCCTTTCGATGGAAGACATTGACCGGTTCATCTGCCATCCCGGCGGCGCGAAGGTTGTCAGTGCATTGGAAAGCGCGCTCGCGCTCGACCAGGGAACGCTTCGCCATGAACGGGAGATTATAGCCGACTTTGGCAACATGTCGTCACCAACTGTATTGTTCGTGCTTGAGCAGGCTCGCGCGAAGGGGCTGCCGGCGCGGTCGCTGTTGACGGCGCTCGGGCCCGGCTTCACCGCGAGCTGTGTCGCGCTACGGCACACCGCGTGACATCTGCTGAACTCATTCTCGGCGCCATCACGCTGCAGCGCGTGGGCGAACTCGTGATTTCGCGCGCCAACACTCGAAAGCTCCTGGCCCGCGGCGCCGTTGAGGTGGCACCCCGGCATTATCCGTTGATCATCACGGTTCATGCAGCCTGGCTGGTGTCGCTGTGGGTGTTCGGACGCGATCAGCCGGTGAATGTCGTTGCCCTGGCCGGCTACCTTATCCTGCAGTGCCTTCGCTTCTGGGTCATCTGGACGCTCGGCCCACGATGGACGACACGGATTATTGTTTTGCCCGAGCAACCGCTCGTGTCAGCGGGACCCTATCGATTTCTGTCGCATCCCAACTATGCGGTGGTTGCCGGCGAGATCGCCGTGCTCCCTTTGGTTCTGGGTCTGCCGCTGCTGGCCGTCGTCTTCACTATCCTCAACGCTACGGTTCTCGCGATCCGCATACGGGCCGAAAACCGCGCCCTCGCCGTATCCCGTGAGACGTTTGTACATGGCGTATAATGACTGAACGGGTGACCGAACCGGGTGCGGCTACGTGGCTTGGCTTCGTCCTGATGTGCCTTGGCATGTTCATGGCGATCCTCGACATTCAGGTCGTCGCCACGTCGCTGCCCACGATCCAGAGTACACTCGCCATATCGCGAGAGGGGATGAGCTGGATTCAAACCGCGTATCTGATCGCCGAGATCATTGCCATTCCACTGACCGGGTGGCTTACGCGCGCTCTGACGCTGCGATGGCTGTTCGTTGTTGCGATCAGCATCTTTACCCTCGCCTCCATCGGTTGCGCGTTCAGCGGCAGTTTTACGACGCTTGTCGGCTTTCGCGTGCTTCAGGGTTTTGCTGGCGGCATGTTGATTCCGGCGGTTTTTTCCGCCGTCTTCCTGCTATTTCCGATCCGCTTGCATCCCGTTGCCACCACCATGGCCGGCATCATGGCCGTGCTGGCGCCGACGGTCGGGCCGGTGGTCGGTGGCTGGATCACCGACACGTGGTCCTGGCATTGGCTGTTTCTGATCAATGTCGTCCCCGGCGTGGTCGCCGCACTCGCCACGCCAATGCTGCTCCCGCGCGAACGACCCCGGTTTTCCGATCTGGCCACCCTCGACGTGCCTTCTCTCGCCCTTCTTGCGGTTTCGCTTGCATGCCTGGAGATCGGCCTGAAGGAAGGCCCGCAACATGGGTGGCTTTCGCCATTCTGCTCTACCCTGATCCTCTTGAGTGCTGCCGCGGCAATTGTCTTCGCTATCCGGACACTCAGGGCTGCGCATCCAGTGGTCGATCTGTCGACATTTAGATCTCGCTCGTTTGCGATCGGTTGCGCATTGAGCTTCTTCCTCGGAATCGGATTGTTCGGCTCAGTCTATCTCATGCCGGTCTTCCTCGCCTATGTTCGACATCATGATGCATTTGAAATCGGCACGATCATGCTCGTCACCGGCGTTGCGCAGCTTGCCGCCGCGCCGATTGCGGGCCTGATGGAAAGCAGGTTCGATCCCCGCTGGCTGTCGGCGGCGGGATTTGGTCTGTTCGCGATCGGACTGGGTTGCAGTGCATTCGAGAGCCGTGTCGCCGACTTCCAGGAAATGTTCTGGCCGCAAGTCTTGCGCGGCGTTGCGATCATGTTCTGCCTGCTGCCTCCGACCCGGCTGGCGTTGGGTTCGCTGACCGCATCACGGGTACCCGACGCAAGCGGCCTGTTCAATCTGATGCGAAACGTCGGGGGCGCAATCGGTATCGCGCTGATCGATACGATCCTTTATGGGCGCACCGGCCCGCACGCCGACGCTCTGCGCGAGCGCCTGATTGCGGGCGATGTGACTGCGGCCCAGGCGATCGGGCTTGACCTGACGTTGTTTACCCACCGCCCTGCGGGGGTCTCCGATGCCACGGTTGAAGCCTATCTGCGTCCCATGGTCGAAAAGGCCGCGTTCGCACTCAGTGCCAACGAAGCCTGGGCGCTCCTCGCGTGCGCGGCGCTGCTGGGATTATTGCTCATTCCGTTCGCGGCTGGTCCATCGGAAGACATTGATGCGGGCACGGACCAGCCCTGAACAACGAAACCACATTGCAGAGAGGCCACCTCCAACGCGCCAAGCCATCAAGACCCGTGCCGGCCGCTATTCGTCTCCGACGCGGCACCCTGTAGCAACAGCACCGCGCGCGCGCGCGGGAGGGATAGGCGCTCAGCGAGAGAACCGTCAGCATAGTTACGGTGTATTACGGTGACAGTGCTGTCACCGTAATTCCCGGCATAGACATCGGAAAAATCCACTTTCCATAGTAAGGTGAATGATGACCGATCAGAAAAAGATTGATGAGATAGTTGACGACTATGCGAAGGCGGCCAGTTTCGATTACGTTGGCCTTTGGCAGATTATAAAGAGAGTCGGACGCGAATTTGGCCTTCCAGAGCGGAGCGAAAACAAGAAACTGGTTCTGCAAATCATCAACGAGCTGTTGTCGGCCGGGTTAGAGGCTGTCACTTTAAGCTCTTCTGGTCCGGGGTGTATCCCTTGGCAAAATCAGGATTCTAGTTACGTGTTAAATCGCATTTCTACGGAGTGGGATAATCTGGGTCGCGATCCTAATCCTGGTGAAATCGTTTGGCTTAACAACAAGCGCAATGCTTAAGTCGGATTGGCTGTCTCACTGAGGGTTGCGAATTACGGTGACAGTGCTGAACTGCACCGCTGAAGTGAGACACGTTAATTGTAGTGACAGTGGGGTTGTCACGATGCGTTACCGTTTCGCGATCGCGAACCGTTGGCGATGCAAGCGTATTGCACGCCGCGGTCGGAGTGATGGATCAGGCTGCCGGTTTCGGCTTCCGGGCGGCTGCGAGAGGCCGGTGCCGCTTTCGAATTAATTACGGTGACAGTGCATTCAATTGACGCCGCCCGCTTTGCCGGGCATGTAGCGGCATGGCCCGTCTTGCCCGTGTTGTCATCCACAGTCATCCGCGCCACGTCACCCAGCGTGGCAACGGTCGCGCCCGTACGTTCTTCGAGGACGGCGACTATGCGCTGTACCGCGACTTGCTCGCTGCGAATTGCAAAGGAGGCGACCGATTCATCGCCCGTATCGAGCGCCAAACCGGGCGCGTTCTAAAGCCAGGCAAACGCGGGCGCAAACCATCGGCACTGGAGGACAACTGATTTCTGGCGGCAATTACGTGCACTGTCACCGTAATTCCGGTCTACCCATTATGCAGGTGGGAGCAACGACGCTAAGACCGTGGGAGGGTGGGGGTGGGTCCAGCGGCCCTGGAGGAGTTTCGGCGCCGCTAGGCGCCTATAACTTCTTTGGCGGAGGGAGTGTTGTCGGACGGCCTTCGGCAACTGGGAGTGGCGGAGGTGGCCCGTCCTCCGGGGGAGCGGGGCCCAATTTCATTGTGTCACCCGGCGGTACTGTCTATCCTGTTCCGCAGGGGGCTACCGGACCCCAATCACCGGCCTTCGGAACTGGTCTCCAATTTCAAGGTGGCGCAGGCGGGTCGGGTTTAGACTCGAGAGTGACCGGATTCCGGTTCATGGATTCGCAGCCCAACTCTCCCTATCAATATCCAAATGGTTATGGCGCTTATAACAACATCGGTGGTCAAACCGTAAATCCGCTAACCGGTCGTGTAATACCCAATAGCGATCCTTTGGCGCATATCCCGGCGCAATAGGAAGAACAGATGAACAAATTAGACTTTTCGATTCTGATCGGATTGAAGGGGAGGTGTCTGTCCGCCGTCACTTTCGTGCAGGACTATCTGCAACTTCAATTCGATGGACCTTTTCTTAACCTATTTGTTTGGCCGCGAGTAGTTGTCTCGGGCATCACCCTGAGCCTAGGAATGCCCGGTTATCGAGACACACTTTGCGGTCAAATTGGAAAAACCGTGGGAGGAGTAGCTGTGGAAGCAGATGTAACGCTCCGGTTATTTTTTACTAATGGCGCGATCATCGAGGTATCACTGCTTCCTAACGCTCGCTCGGGACCTGAAGCGATAGTCTTTCAAGACGGTAACGGAGGTTTCGCTGTCTGGTGAAGTTGTCTCGTAAAGCGTATGCTTACGTCAATGATGACCCGTTGAAACTCGTAGTTTCTGAAGGGTTGGCAGCGGAAGCCATCAAGAGCGCCAAGTGATCTTTACAACAAGTCCATCCTGAGGCTTGAATTGCGGTTCCAGTACTAGGATTACGGTGGCAGTGCTGGACTGCACCCGATAAGTGAGCACGGCAATTGCAGTGACGGTGGTGCTAGCATGACACGTTACCGTTTCGCGAGCCGTTGGCGGTAGGCGATGCAAGCGTATTGCACGCCGCGGTCGGAGTGATGGATCAGGCTGCCGGCTTGGGCTTCCGGGCGGCTGCGAGAGGCCGGTGCCGCTTTCGAATGGGCGACGATGGCATAGTGCCTCTGTTTTGCCCGGCGCGTCAAACGTAATTCGTAAAATACGAAATTAGTGCCGGCCTTCAATTGCACACGAACTGACGGCGCGCCTCGAATTGCGGTGCAACACCGCGGAATCCCCGATCATTGCCCGTTTGCCGCTGATTTATCCGACGCGGCAAAGGCTTAACCGAACGGACAAGGCGCCGTTCGGCTGGCGTGTCTCTACTTTGCATGGGGTTGTTTTGCACTTTTTTGCAGGACGGCGGTCCAGTCCCGCAAGAAGGAGAGGGGGCGCAGTCCGCACATTGATTCCACGCCTCCCCGCTGGCGCTTGAGCTGAACAAAGAAAAGGCCCGATCGCGATGGCGACCGGGCCTGTTTCGTTGGTAGTTGCTTGCGCGCTTACGCGGCGGTCGAGGCCTTCCGTGCGGCCTTCTCCTGTGCGGCGGCGGCTTCGTCCTTGCGAATCTCCGACAGGCGCTTCTGCACTTCCGCCGAGAAGATGTACTGCGCCGGCCGCTGCTTGGTCATGTCGATCTCGGGCGCCATCGGACCCGTGGTCCTGATGCCGCGCAGCGACACCCACATCGCCTTGATCGGGTTGTTCAGTGCTGCGGTCGCCGCCGTCGGCTCGTAGCCGCAATGGGCCATACAGTCCGCACACTTCTCGTACTTGCCGGTGCCGTAGGTCTCCCAGTCGGTGGTGTCCATCAGCTCCTTGAAGGTTTTTGCGTAGCCTTCGCCGAGCAGGTAGCAGGGCTTCTGCCAACCGAAGATGTTGCGCGCGGGCATGCCCCAGGGCGTGCACTCGTATTCCTGGTTGCCGGCGAGGAAGTCGAGGAACAGGCCGGAATGCATGAAGTTCCACTTCTTGCCCTTGCCCATGGCGAAGACGTCGCGGAACAGCTTCTTGGTCTTGGTGCGGTTGAGGAAGTGCGCCTGGTCCGGCGCGCGCTCATAGGCGTAGCCGGGCGACATCGAGACGCCGACACCGAGCTCGACGGTGAGGTCGAGGAATTTCGCGATCTCCTCGGCCGGATGGCCGTCGAAGATGGTGGCGTTGACGTTGACGGTGAAGCCGCGGGCCTTCGCCGCCTTGATCGCGGAGACGGCGCGGTCGAACACGCCCTTCTGCGACACGGCCTTGTCGTGATGGTCCTTCAGGCCGTCGAGATGCACGGAGAAGAACAGATAGGGCGAGGGCTCGAACAGATCGAGCTTCTTCTCGAGCAGCAGCGCGTTGGTGCAGAGCGAGACGAACTTCTTGCGCGCCACGAGGCCGCGCACGATCTCGCCGATCTCCTTGTGGATCAGCGGCTCGCCGCCGGGGATCGCCACCATCGGCGCGCCGCACTCGTCAGCCGCATCCCAGCACTCCTGTGCTGTCATGCGGCGATTGAGGATCGCATCCGGATAATCGATCTTGCCGCAGCCGACGCAGGCGAGGTTGCAGCGGAACAGCGGCTCCAGCATCAGCACGAGCGGATAGCGTTTGCGGCCAAGCATCTTCTGCTTGAGCAAATAGCCGCCGATACGCATTTCCTTGAAGAATGGGATAGCCATTACACGTTTTCTTTCTGGGCTTGAAATTCGGGGGTAGGTCAGCTCGCAGCCAGTTGGGCCGGAAGCCTGAATTCGATGTTTTCCTCGCGGCCCGGGAGCACCGACACCGTCACCGGTCCGATCCGCCGCAGCGCCTCGATCACGTCATCCACCAGCACCTCGGGCGCCGAGGCGCCGGCCGTGAGGCCGACAGTCCTGGCACCTATCAACCACTCCGGATTGAGCTCGCGGCCATCGGCGATCAAATAACTCGCTACGCCGGCCTCAGTGCCGATTTCGCGGAGCCGGTTCGAGTTCGAGCTATTGGCAGCGCCCACCACCAAGATCACGTCGACCAGCTTGCTCAAGTCCCTTACCGCAGATTGGCGGTTCTGTGTCGCATAGCAGATATCCCGGATGTCCGGGCCTTGAATATCTGTAAATCTGGCCTGGAGAGCCCCGATAATGTCCCTGGTATCGTCGACCGACAGCGTGGTCTGGGTGATGTAGGCCACTGGCGTATCCGTAGGCAGCGTCAGGGCCCTGACATCCTCGACGCTCTGGACCAGCAGGACGGGGCCGGGAACCTGGCCCATGGTGCCCTCGACCTCTGGATGGCCGGCATGGCCGATCAGGATCAGGGTGCGGCCCTTGGTGATGTAGCGCTTCCCCTGATTGTGAACTTTCGTGACCAGGGGGCAGGTGGCATTCAGCACCGGAAGGTCGCGCGCCGCGGCCTCGTCCTCGACGCTGCGGGCGACGCCATGGGCGCTGAAAACGGTCACTGCCTTCGGTGGAACCTCGGACAGCTCCTCGACGAAGATGGCGCCCTTGTTCTTCAGGCTCTCGACGACGTACTTGTTGTGCACGATCTCATGGCGCACGTAGACCGGCGGGCCATACTTCTGCAGGGCCCTTTCCACGATCTCGATCGCGCGCACCACGCCCGCGCAAAAGCCGCGCGGCTGCGCTAGGTAAACTTCCATTGGACGCCCATCACGCAAGTTGCACCAATCCGCTCATTTGTCCCCGGCGGCACCCCGCTACTCGCCAATGTTGCAATATCCGCACCATTGGTTCGCGACCGCGGTAACCGCCCACCCCATCTGGGCCCCGGCGCATGCAGGCACAGCACTTTGTGTCAAAAAATCGGCAATAAGGGAAGATGGAATGAACCCTGGGTTCCCCGCTGAGCCAAGATTGCGGTATTATAATACAAAATTCCGTGTGAGCGAAATGGCGACATTTGTGCTCACCCCTTCGTCACTTTACCGCCTCAACTCCCCGGCTATACCGGCCGCCCCGCATGATTTTGCCATGGTCTCCCGGCGTTTACTTCGAACCTTGTTCCCGCGAGAGCCACTCAAAACAGCAATAGGTTTCGCTCCGGAACTCCGATAAACAGCGGGCGTTTCCGGCGAGCTGTTAACACTAGAAAGAAAAGACGTGCTGCAAAGCGTAGTCGTTGTCATCGTTAGGGCCTGTACCCGATTTGCCTCCCTCGTCGTCGTTCTCGGGCTCCTGCTGGCGGTGGGGGCGGGCTATTACACGTCCCAGCACTTCGCCATCAACACCGATATCAATTCGCTGATTGCGCAGAATCTGGATTGGCGCCAGCGCGACCAGCAGTTCGACCGCGCCTTCGATCGCGACGCGACGATTCTCGCGGTGGTAGAGGCCAAGACGCCGGAGATGGCGACCGCGGCCGCCGACGCGCTCTATGCCAAGCTGAAGGACAACAAGACCGACTTCCTGTCGATGCAGCAGCTCGGCACCGGCGAGTTCTTCGAGAAGAACGGCCTGTTGTTCCTGCCGACAGAGGAAGTTGCCAAGATCACCGGCCAGTTCGAATCTGCGGCACCCCTGATCGAGATCATGGCCGGCGATCCCTCGATCCGCGGCTTGACCGGCGCGCTGGAGACCGGGCTTGCCGGCGTCAAACGCGGGCAAGTGAAGCTCGACAACACCGAGCGGCCCTTCAACCAGATCGCGCAGACGGTCGATACGGTTCTCAACAAGGGCAATGCCAGCTTCTCCTGGCGCGAGCTCGTCAGCGACCAGCCGCTGTCGGATTCGGACAAGCGGGCCTTCATCGAGTTCAAGCCGGTCCTCGACTATAACGCGCTGGAGCCCGGCAAGGGCGCCACGGACGCCATCCGCAAGGCCGCTGCCGATCTGGATTTTCCGACCAAATACCAGGCGCGGGTGCGGCTGACCGGCCCGGTGCCGATCGCCAACGAGGAATACGCCACCGTCCAGGAAGGCGCCGTCGTCAACGGCATCGGTACGGTGGTCGTGGTGCTGCTGATCCTGTGGCTCGCGCTGCACTCCTCGAAGATCATCTTCGCGGTGTTCATCAATCTGTTCGTCGGCCTTGCGCTGACGACCGCCGCCGGCCTGATGATGGTCGGCTCGTTCAACCTGCTGTCGATCGCGTTCGCCGTGCTGTTCGTGGGACTGGGCGTCGATTTCGGTATCCAGTACAGCGTCCGCTACCGCTCGGAGCGCTACAAGCACGACGATCTCTCCGGCGCGCTGGTGCTTGCCGCGAAGCGCTCCGCGGTGCCGCTGTCGCTGGCGGCAATGGCGACGGCCGCCGGCTTCCTCTGTTTCCTGCCGACCGACTACAAGGGCATTTCCGAGCTCGGCCAGATCGCCGGCGTCGGCATGCTGGTGGCGTTCGTCTCCAGCATCACCATACTGCCCGCGATGCTGAAGCTGCTGAACCCGCCCGGCGAGATGGAGCCGGTCGGCTATGCCTTCCTGGCGCCGCTCGATTACTTCCTGGAGAAGCACCGCGTGCTGGTCGTGGGCGGCACGCTGCTGCTGGCGCTCGCGGGCCTGCCGCTGCTCTACTTCCTGAAGTTCGACTTCAACCCGATGAACCTGCGCAACCCGAAGGCCGAATCGATCGCGACCTTCCTCGACCTGCGCAAGGATCCCAACACCGGCGCCAATGCCATCAACGTGATGGTCACATCGGAAGAGCAGGCCAAGCAGGTCGAGGCCAGGCTCGAGAAGGTGCCGGAAGTGCTGCGGGTGATGTCGCTCAACAGCTTCGTGCCGGAGGACCAGCAGCCGAAACTGAAGCTGATCGCGCAGGGCGCCAAAGTGGTGAACCCCGCTCTCAACCCGGATCAGGTCGACGCGGCGCCGTCGGACCAGGAGAACGTCGAGTCGCTGAAATCCTCGGTCGACAATTTGCGCCGGACCGCCGGTGACGCGAAGGGCCCGGGCGCAATCGCCTCGCGCCGGCTCGCGGATGCGCTCGACAAGCTCGCCAAAGCCGATGAGGCTACGCGCAACAAGGCGCAGGACGTGTTCGTCACGCCGATGAAGATCGTGTTCGACCAGCTCAGGAACGCCATGCAGGCCGAGCCGGTCACCCTGAAGTCGCTGCCGCCCGAGCTCGTCAACGCCTGGAAGAGCAAGGACGGCATCATCCGCGTCGAGGCGCAGCCGAAGGGCGATCCCAACGACAACGACACGCTGCGCAAGTTTGCGGCAGCGGTGCTCGCTGCTGAGCCGACCGCGATCGGTGGGCCAGTATCGATCCTGAAATCCGGCGACACCGTCGTGAACGCCTTCATCCACGCCGGTATCTACGCGCTGCTGGTGATCGGCCTGTTGCTGTGGGTCACGTTGCGGCGGATCACCGATGTGCTGATGACGTTGGTGCCGCTTCTGGTTGCCGGCGCGGTGACGCTCGAGATCTGCGTGCTGATCGGCCTGCCGCTCAACTTCGCCAACATCGTCGCGTTCCCGCTGATGCTCGGCGTCGGCGTCGCCTTCAAGATCTACTATGTCGTCGCCTGGCGCTCGGGCAGGACAAACCTGCTTCAGACCAGCCTGACGCGCGCGATCTTTTTCAGCGCGCTGACGACGGCGACCGCGTTCGGCAGCCTGTGGCTGTCGAGCCATCCGGGCACGTCCAGCATGGGCAAGCTGCTGGCGCTCTCGCTGGTGACGACGCTCGCCGCCGTGCTGCTGTTTCAGCCCGCCCTAATGGGCAAACCCCGCAATCTCAGGGAGTAGGCAGATGTCGCCGACCGGGTCGGCGGCGCCTTTCTGACCGGGCTTGGCCGCGGCGGCGCTCTTCGGAGCTGCCGTCGTCGGCGCGGGTGCTGCGGCAGCTGGCGTTGCTGCGGCCTTGGGCGCCGCGCCAGTGGTTTTCAGCGCACCCTTGGCCATGGCATTGGCGGGGCTCAAGGGAATCGGCGGCCCTACGCGGGTCCAGGTCTCTCCGCCGCACAGGAAGCCCAGCACGCAGCCCTTGATCTCGAGCTGGTCGGCGCCCACCGGGGTGATGGTCGACGAGTAGAGCTGGCCGTCCTTGGCGTTGTAGACTTGGCCTTCCCACTGGTCGGCGCCGGCCGTCTTCTTCATGTCGATCAGGATCGCCATGCCGAGCGTCGGCCTGTTCTTTTTTGACACATCCGGATTGTACTCGTCGCGCCCGCCCGCGGTTTTTTCCCAGGCAACCGCGCCCCACATGCTGCCATTGCATTGGGCGACGCGGATGTTGGCGACGCCGTCGGCGACCCGCCAGTCGCCGGTCGGATCGGCGGCGAGCGCGGGCGTCAGGCAGGTGTAACCACCAGCCAGTATTATTCCGGTGTAAATGGCCAAACGCATGAGTGTTCCTTGGGAGTGCAACATGGTTTAAAGCTGTGCTTGCGAAGATGGTCCGAAAAAGGGCAAAAGGCCGCACAGACCCTTTTCCGCTTACTGACCGTTTTCAGTTGACGAAGCGGCCCTCAACCGAAGTATGTAGCGGATGAACAGTCCAAATCCAGACATGTCTCAGCTATTCGCGGACCGTCAGGCCCAGCGCAGCGCCCTGCATAATCGGTATCTGAACGAGCAGTTCGTTCGGGTTCTCAAGACCATCGGCTACGATGTCGGCTTCCAGAAGGGGCAGGGGCAGTACCTCTACGATCGCGACGATGCGCGCTATCTCGACCTTTTGTCCGGTTTTGGCGTGTTCGCGATCGGGCGCAATCATCCGGTGATGCGCGAGGCGCTGAAAAGCGTGCTCGATGCCGATCTGCCCAACCTGGTC
Source organism: Bradyrhizobium sp. McL0616 (assembly GCF_049993385.1). Taxonomy (NCBI): domain Bacteria; kingdom Pseudomonadati; phylum Pseudomonadota; class Alphaproteobacteria; order Hyphomicrobiales; family Nitrobacteraceae; genus Bradyrhizobium; species Bradyrhizobium sp. McL0616. The sequence goes on along the minus strand of NZ_CP188255.1, from coordinate 6,168,428 downwards.
CAGTTCGATGTCTCGGTGCTCGCCGGCGTGCTCGCCGAGCGGCTTTTGAAATATGTTCCCTATCTCGACAAGGTGTTCTTCGCCAATTCAGGCGCCGAATGCGTCGAAGCCGCGATCAAGTTCGCGCGCGGTGCCACCGGCCGCCCCGGCATCGTCTATTGCGCCCACGGCTATCACGGCCTGACCTATGGTGCGCTGTCGCTGACCGGCGATTCGAACTTCCGCACCGGCTTCGAGCCGCTGCTGCCGGGCTGCACCTCGGTCCCGTTCAACGATCTTGCTGCGCTGGAAAAAGCGTTGGCCTCGCGCGAGGTCGCCGCCTTCGTGGTCGAGCCGATCCAGGGCAAGGGCGTCAACATGCCCTCCGATGAGTTCCTGCCGGGCGCGGCTGCGCTCTGCAAGAAGTATGGCACGCTGTTCGTCGCCGACGAGATCCAGACCGGCATGGGCCGCACCGGCCGCTTCCTCGCGGTCGAGCACTGGAACGTCGAGCCCGACATGGTGTTGCTGTCGAAGTCGCTGTCGGGCGGCCATGTGCCGGTCGGCGCCGTGCTGACGCGCAAGAGCATCTTCGACAAGATATTCAACCAGATGGACCGCGCGGTGGTGCACGGTTCGACTTTCTCCAAGAACGACCTGGCGATGGCTGCGGGCATTGCCACGCTCGACGTCATGGAGTCCGAGAAGCTGATCGAGTCCGCCGCCAAGCGCGGCGCCGAGCTTCGCCTCGCACTGACGCGCATGGTGCCCGGCTACGAGTTGCTGAAGGAAGTGCGTGGCAAGGGCCTGATGATCGGCATCGAGTTCGGTCCGCCGAAATCGCTGCGGCTCCGGGCCTCCTGGAATGTGCTGGAGGCCGCCAACAAGGGCCTGTTCTGCCAGCTCATCACCGTGCCGCTGTTCAAGGACCACAAGATCCTCACGCAAGTCGCCGGCCACGGCAGCCACACCATCAAGCTGTTGCCGCCGCTCACCATCACCGAAGAAGACTGCAACTGGATCGAGCGCGCCTTCGACGACGTCATCGCCGGCAGCCACAAGGTCCCCGGTGCGATCTGGTCGCTCGGCAAGACGCTGGTGGACAACGCGGTGAGAAGGTCGGCGTAAGTTCACCGATCTATCTCAGCAATTGTCATTGCGAGCGAAGCGAAGCAATCCAGTCGGAGGCGGTCTGGATTGCTTCGCTTCGCTCGCAATGACGGCGCAGCCTAACTACCCCTCCACATTCGCCTTCATCGCCGCCTCGAACTTGTCGACGAACTCGGTGAGCTCATCGCCGCCGATATCGCTCACGGCCCAGAAGTTCAGGCCGCGTTCGCCCCAGCGTCGGCAGTTGAAGCCCTGCATGCTCTGCGTCTTCGGCGGCCGATGCTCGGTGCTCGCGGTCTGCGCCACGAACAGGTTGATCACGTGCTGCCGGCGCCGGTAGACCACTGCGCCGATGGCGCGCGCATCGACATAGTCGAGCCGGCCGCCGACCAGCGTGAAGCCTTGCGCGGTGAGATCAATCACGGGCGGGGCGACGTCGAGCTTGCCGTTGAACCACGGTTTGACGGTGTGCTGATCGGTCGAGACCACGTCGATGAGGTGGCCGGCCTGAAGCGAGCGCAGATGGGCGGAGACGACCTCCGAGAGGACGCGCTGCTGGTCGTCCTGACGCAGCACGACGGCGACGACGCCGGAGGCGGCGAGCGCGGAGACCGCCGAGCCCATCGCAAAACCGCGCAGTATGGAGCGCCGGCTGGGCTGCGGTCGCGCCTGCGGCAACGACGCCTCGATACGGGCGCGCAGGCCGGCAGGTGCGGTATAGCGCAGCTTCGTATCGGCCAGCACGCGCTGCATCTCGCGTTGCGCCGCGTACTCGGCCGTACAGGCCGGGCAGCTTGCGATATGGGCTTCGACCTCACGCGCATGGCCGGCATCGAGCTCGTTGTCGAGCAGCGCGTGAAGCAGGATCTTTGCTTCGTCGCAGGTCATTTCGAGTGCTCCTCTTCCGCCGTCCAGGCCGCGCGCAGCATGGCGCGGGCGCGTGCGAGGCGGGACATCACGGTGCCGACGGGGGCGCCGACGGCTTCGGCGATTTCACGATAAGACAGGTTGTTGATCTCCCGCAGCACGAAGGTTTCCTTGAACGGCTCGGCAAGCGCATCGATCATCTTGCGAATGGCGCCGGCGTCGCGGCTGCGCAGCACCTCGGTCTCCGGGCTCGCCTCGCTCTCCTGCCACATCGGCGTCTGGTCGGCGGCGCCGGGCGTGTCCTCGATCCCGGCGTGCGAGTGCGCGCGTCTGGCATATTCGGCGTTGCAGACATTGCGCAGGATCGCGAACAACCACGGTTTCATGGCCGGTCCGCGATAGCTGTCGAAATGCTTCAGCGCGCGCAGAAAACATTCCTGCACCGCGTCCTCCGCGTCGGAGGCATCGCGCAGCAGATAGCGTGCGAGCGTGTAGACGTCGTCGAGATAGGGCAGCGCCGCCTCGCGGAAGCGTTGTGCCTTCTGAAAATCGTCGCTGACGGGCATCGCCTCTCGCTTTGCCTCTTGCTGCGTTTCGTAGGTCGTTTCGCTCTTTATGTCATTCTTGGCTTCGTCTTTGGGCCTGACCGAAGCCACGCGAGCCCGGCCGGCGTGGGACCACCGGCCGGGCAAGACAGAGATGCCTTGGTTTGAGATGTTACTCAACCTTGATCATCCCCGTCATGTGCGGGTGCAACGAACAAAAATACTTGTAGTCGCCCGCGTTGGTGAAGGTGAAGGTGAATTTGTCGTCGGTATCCAGGGTCTTGGACCTGAACTTGCCGGCCGACACCACGGTATGGGGAATGTCGTCCCGATTGGTCCAGGTCACCGTCGTGCCGAGCTTGATCTTCAGTTCGGGCGGCTGGAAGACGAAATTGTCGATATGTACCTCCAGGTTTTCGTCGGCACGGGCATTCGTGACGGGCAGCAGGATGGCCGCGGCCACGGCGACACCGAAGTCGCGGCGGTTGAGTGTCTTCATTGTCAGCTTCCGTTCAGCCTTTGGATCAACCCTGGAGCGGCGTGTCGATGATCGCGAGCCGCTGCTCGTTCTGCTTGAAGTTGACGCTGGCAACCCCGAGCATCGAGCGGAGCTTGGCGTCCTCGACCTTCATCGGTCCGGGCGAGGGGGCGGCTCCCGGTGCCGGCTGCGGGAAGGCGGTCGAGCGCGCGGTGTGAAAGGTGACGTTGCCCTCGACCTTCTGCATCACCTGGTGGATGTGGCCGTTCAGCACGGTGACCGAGCCAAAACCCTTGACGTATTCGAGCGCGCGGCCGCCGTCCTCGGTGCCCCAGCCCCATTCCGGATAGACGGTCCAGAGCGGGATGTGGGCGAACAGCACGACCGGGGTTGATTTCGACTTGCCGCGGAGATCGTCCTCGAGCCAGGCGAGCTGCTCGGCGCCGAGATTGCCGAGGCCGCCGCCCTTGAGGTCGACGACGTTGACGAGGCCGATGAAATGCACGCCGCCGGCGTCGAAGGAGTACCAGCCCGCACCCTTGGTGCCGCGGCCGTAGCGCTCGCGATAGAACTTCACTTCCTCGTCGAGGAAATCATGCTCGCCCGGGACGTAGTGCACATCCAGCTTGGACTGCGAGATGATGCGATCGGCATTGTCGAATTCGGCGGCCTTGGACAGATGGGTGATGTCGCCGGTGTGGATCATGAACGACGGCTTGACCGGCATCGCGTTGATCTTGTTGATGGCTTCCTCCAGCGTTCCCAGCGCATTGGGGTTGGCCGGCTTGTCGAAGCCGACATGGCTGTCGCTGATCTGGAGGAAGGTCATGCCGGGCGCGGCTGCGGTGGCGGCCTCCGCGGAATCGATGATGCCGAGCGAGCGCGGCACGCCGCCCGTGACGGTCCAGAGCACCCCGGTGCCGGCCCAGGTCATGCATTCCAGCACCTTGCGGCGGCTGACGCCGTCTTCCCCGTGATCGTGTCCGCTCATCGCACGTCTCCTTTGGCCCGGAATTGGGCTTCGAGGAGGAGATTGGGGGAGGGGCGGGTTTATTCGCGGGTGGCGATGACGTTTTCGTGAGCGAAAACGCGTCGGCCGAACGCAACGCAACGCCGGTTAGGCGGTGCGTCGCAAAGCCGGGACCCATGCAATTCACACGGTTTGGGCCCCGCTCGGCAGCGCATCATTTCATGTCGCGCTGCGTCCGGGACAATAGAAATGAACGGGCGTCGACGTCAAAAATTCCCGGACCGCCCGCAGCACGATGGCGGGTGCTTCCTGCGCCACGCAATGGCCGGCACCGTCGAAGACAAGAGCACGGGCGTGCGGAATGAGGGACATGGCGCGTGAGGCCATCTCCTTGTAGATCGGCCCCGACTTCTCGGCGGTCGTAACCATCACGGGGCATTCGATCAGGCTGAGCGAGGCGAAGGGATTGCCGCGGGCATCGCCGACATAGATCTGCTCCATCGCTTCGTAGATCGGACGCAGGATCGCCGTCTCGATCTCGGGCGTGCAGCAGAGACGCACCCCGCCATTGTCGAGAGGCGTGAAGCCATGTCGCACGTAGGCCCGGAGCGACGTCTCGGTCCAATCCGCAAAGGCAGGCGCGGCGCGGTAACGCGTGAAGACGGCGTCGGCACTGTCGAACTCGGCCCGTCGGCGTAGCGTGCCCTGCACGCGGGATAGTGATTCATCGCTCAATCCCACGGATGGATTGCGCGCCGCGTGCGGGTTCATCACGGTCGGCTCCATCACGAACAGACGCGTGAAGCATTTTGGCAAAAGCTTTGCGGCCAGCAGCAGATCGGTTGCGCCCGCGCTGTGGCCGACGCCGTAGACGTTGCGCAGCTCGAGCGCATCAATCACTCGGCAGACGTCGTCGGCATAGTCCAGAAAGTGATAGGCGTCGGGCTTGTGGCTTGCGCCGTGGCCGCGGCGATCGAGCGCATAGACGGTGTGGGTCGAGGCGAGATCGCGCGCGACCTCCTCCCAGACGTCGGCGACAAAGCCAGTGCCATGTAGCAGGAGCGCCGGCGGTTTCCCGCTCTTGCCCCATTGCAACATGGCGATCTGCGCCTCAGCCGGGCCGATCGAAAAGCGTTGCGGATTGATCATGGGGAAGAGATGCTACTTCGCATCCTCCAAAATCATCGTCGCGCCTTTCTCTGCGATCATGGCGGTCGGTGTGTTGGTATTGCCTGACGTGATGGTCGGCATGATCGAGGCATCGGCGATGCGCAAGCCACCGAGGCCGTAGAAGCGCAGGCGCTCGTCGACCACCGCCATCGGATCGTTCGCCGCTCCCATCTTCGCGGTGCCGACGGGATGGAAGATGGTAGTGCCGATATCGCCCGCGGCCTTCGCGAGCGAGGCGTCGTCGTCGCCGACGGACGGCCCAGGCAGGTATTCGCTCGGGCGATATTTTGCGAGCGCTTTCTGGTGCATCAGCCGCCGCGTGGTGCGGATGGCGTCGGCGCCGACCTGGCGGTCGTCGTCGGTCGAGAGGTAATTCGGCGCGATGATCGGCTTCTCGTCCGGTGTTGCGGCGCGCAGGCGCACGGTGCCGCGCGAGGTCGGCTGGAGATTGCAGGCGCTGACCGTGATGGCCGGGAATCGGTGCAGGGGATCGCCGAACTTGTCGAGCGACAGCGGCTGCACGTGAAACTGGATGTTGGCGCGTGCGCGCCTGGCATCCGAGCGCGTGAAGATGCCGAGCTGCGACGGCGCCATGGTCAGCGGGCCACGTCGGCGGAAGGCGTAGTCGAGGCCCATCATGCCGCGGCGAAACAGATTGTAATAGGTCTCGTTCAGCGTGCGCACGCCCTCGACCTTGTAGATCGCGCGTTGCTGGAGATGGTCCTGCAGATTGCGGCCGATTCCGGGCTTGTCCATCACGATGTCGATGCCGAGCGGCGAGAGCCAATCGGCGGGGCCGATGCCGGAGCGATGCAGCACCTGCACCGAGCCGATCGAGCCCGCCGAGAGGATCACCTCGCGCCTGGCGCGCGCCTCGATGATTTCGCCGTTCTGGATGAAGCGCACTCCGACGGCGCGGCCCTGCTCGATGATGAGACGGTCGACCAGCACGTGCTTCTCGAGCCGCAGGTTCGGACGGTTCAGTGCGGGCTTGAGGAAGCCGCGCGCCGACGACCAGCGCCGGCCGCGCTTCTGGTTGACGTGGAAATAGCTCGTGCCTTCGTTGTCGCCGGTGTTGAAATCCGGAATGCGCTTGATGCCCATCTCTTCGGCGGCATCACCGACGGCATCGAGAACGTCCCACGACAGCCGCGGCGCCTCGATACGCCAGCCGCCGCCGGCGCCGTGGTGCTCGCTCGCGCCGAGGAAGTGATCTTCCAGCCGCTTGAACAGGGGCAGCACGTCGTCATAGCCCCAGCCGGTCATGCCGAGCTGGCGCCAATGATCGTAGTCGGCGGCTTGTCCGCGCATCGAGATCATGGCGTTGATCGCCGATGACCCACCGATCACCTTGCCGCGGGGATAGGCGAGCGCGCGGCCGTTCAGGCCCGGCTCGGCCTCGGTCTTGAACATCCAGTCCGAGCGCGGATTGCCGATCGCGAAGAGATAGCCGACGGGGATGTGGAACCAGATCCAGTTGTCGTCGCCGCCGGCTTCGAGAATGAGGACGCGGTTCCCTGAATCGGCCGACAGCCGGTTGGCGACGATGCAGCCCGCCGTGCCGGCTCCGACGACAATGTAGTCAAACTCACCTTCGAGCCGCCTTGGCATTCTGCTTCCACCCGGATGATCACTCAACATTCCGTCCTAATAGGCAGACGCGGCGGATCGGGACAAGCCCGGCCATGTCGGGAGGGCAGGGCTAGGTCCGGCCTGAGGCAGTTGGGTGGATTGGCGCTTGCATGGTAGACAGTCCTGTATTCCCAACAAAGCTTGAGATCCGTCCATGCCCATCGTGAACCGCGTCGCTGACCTTCAACCCGATATCCAGGCCTGGCGGCGGGACATCCATCAGCACCCCGAGCTGCTGTACGACGTCCACCGCACCGCAGCATTCGTCGCGGACCGTCTGCGCGAATTCGGCTGCGACGAGGTCGTGACGGGCGTTGGCCAGACCGGCGTGGTCGGCGTGATCAAGGGCAACAAGCCGGCGGGCGAGGGTCTCAAGACCATCGGCCTGCGTGCCGATATGGACGCGCTGCCGATCGATGAGCAGACCAACCTGCCTTACGCCTCGAAGACTCCGGGCAAGATGCACGCCTGCGGCCATGACGGCCACACCGCGATGCTGCTCGGCGCCGCGCGCTACCTCGCCGAGACACGCAACTTCGCCGGCGATGCGGTCGTGATCTTTCAGCCGGCCGAGGAGGGCGGCGCCGGCGGTGCGGCCATGGTCAATGACGGCATGATGGAGCGCTTCGGCATCGAGCAGGTCTACGGCATGCACAACGGCCCGGGCATCCCGATCGGCTCGTTCGCGATCCGGCCGGGTCCGATCATGGCGGCGACTGACGAGGTCGACATCATGATCGAGGGCCTCGGCGGCCATGCCGCGCGCCCGCACAAATGCATTGATTCAGTGCTGGTCGGTGCCCAGGTGATCACCGCGTTGCAGTCAATCGTCGCGCGCAGCATCGATCCATTGGAATCGGCCGTGATCTCGATCTGCGAGTTCCACGCCGGCAACGCCCGCAACGTCATTCCGCAAACTGCGACGCTGAGGGGGACGATCCGCACGCTGTCGCCGGAGGTGCGCAAGCTCGTCGAGAAGCGCGTGCACGAGGTGGTGGCGGGCGTGGCGCAGATCACCGGCGCGAAGATCGACCTGCACTACAAGCGCAATTATCCCGTGGTGAACAACCACGTCGCGGAGACCGAGGTGGCGACGCGCATTGCGAAAAAGGTCGCGGGTGACACCAACGTGCACGAGATGCCGCCGCTGATGGGCGGCGAGGATTTTGCCTACATGCTGGAAGCGCGCCCCGGCGCCTTCATCTTCTGCGGCAACGGCGACAGCGCAGGCCTGCACCACCCCGCCTACAATTTCGACGACGAGGCGATCGTCTTCGGTACGTCCTACTGGGTCAAGCTGGTCGAGGAGCAGCTCGCGGCGTCGTGAGCCCTGACGGCCGCGCATAACGAAAAGGGCCCGTGCATCGCACGGGCCCTTTGACGTCGGTGAGCGATCTCTCAGAGTATGTGAGAGAAGAAATAGTACAGTGAGCCCGAGATGATCATCGCGGCCGGGAGTGTCAGCACCCAGGCCATGGCGATGTTGCGGATCGTGGACCATTGCAGGCCCGAGCCGTTGGCGGCCATCGTCCCGGCGATGCCTGACGACAGCACATGCGTGGTCGAGACCGGCAGGCCGTAGATGTCGGCGGCTGCGATGGTGGCAGCCGCGGTGATCTCGGCGCAGGCGCCTTGCGCGTAGGTCAGGTGCGTCTTGCCGATCTTCTCGCCGACCGTGACGACGATGCGCTTCCAGCCGACCATGGTGCCCAGCCCAAGCGCGATGGCGACTGCGATCTTCACCCAGCCGGGGATGAACTTCGTGGCGCTGTCGAGCGAGCCCTTGTAGGCGTTGAGCACGGCGACGTCGTCGGCGCTGAGCTCGGCTTCCTTGTCCTTCATCAGGAAGCGGAGCGCTTCGGAGACGAGGTACATGTCGTTGCGGGTGTTGCCGACGACGTCCGCCGGAACCTTCGCCAGCGATCCGTAGGTCGTAACCTGCTTCGCGATGTCGCGCACCAGCACGGCAAGCGACGGGAAGGTGCCGCCGTTGACTTCGCGCGTGGCGACGTAGCTGGTCACCGCAGGCCGCGGATTGCCGAGCACGTTGTAACCGGAAGCCTTGCCGTCGATGATCTTGCTGGCCGCGGCCGAGTTCGTGATGAAGTGCTCGATCTCGCTCGCAGGCAGCGCGCGGTTGAGCGCGTAGGCCGTCGGCACGGTGCCGATCAGGATCAGCATGATCAGGCCCATGCCCTTCTGGCCGTCGTTGGAGCCGTGGAAGAAGCTCACCAGCGTGCAGGTGAGGATCAGGATGCCGCGGATCCACAACGGCGGCGGCTGGTCGCCCTTCGGCTCGCCGAACAGAGCGGGCGTGGCACGCAGCAGCACGCTGCGCAGGATGTACAGCAGGATCGCGGCGAGCGCGAAGCCGAACAGCGGCGACAGCAGCAGCGCCTTGCCGATATTGGTGGCCTGGGACCAGTCGACACCCGAGGTGCCGCTGCGGCCGTGCAGGACCGCATTCATGATGCCGACGCCCATGATGGAGCCGATCAGCGTGTGCGAGCTCGAGGCCGGCAGGCCGAAATACCAGGTGCCGACGTTCCAGATGATGGCGGAGATCAACAGCGCAAACACCATCGCGAAGCCGGCGCTGGAGCCGACCTGAAGGATCAGCTCGACCGGCAGCAGTGAGACGATGCCGAACGCGACCGCGCCCGAGGACAGCAGCACGCCGAAAAGGTTGAACAAGCCGGACCACACCACGGCGATGTTGGCGGGCAGGGAGCGCGTGTAGATCACGGTCGCGACCGCATTGGCGGTGTCGTGGAAGCCGTTCACGAACTCGAAGCCGAGCGCGATCAAAAGCGCGACGAAGAGCATGAGGAAGGGGGCAATGCTCTTGACCTGCGTGCCGGCCGCATCGATGTCGACCCAGATGCTGTAGGCAACGAAGAGCAGTGCGGCGGCGATGATCCCCATATAGATGATGCCGGTCAGCGGATGGAATCCGCCTTCAAGGTCGGGGCCCTTACGCAAAGCTGGCTCGATGGAGCCGGGTAAAGCAACGTCACTCATCGGAAATTCTCCTGTCCCAAGGCCCCCGACTTTGCGCGCGGCATGTGACAGGCAGTTGAAATGGCCGGCACACAGTTGAAATGACGGCGTTTCTCCACTGTTTGTTGCTGTGGATGACAGCCCGTGTCAGGCAGCGTGGGCGGATTTCGTCTGCAACGACGCGGCGATTTTCAGATCGTCGACAAAACGCCTATATTCCAGCACCTTGGCCTCTGGATCGGGCAGCCGCAGCAGATAGGACGGGTGAACCGTCACCAGCGCTTTGCGGCCGTCGGGAAGGTCAATCAGCCGGCCGCGGGTTTTGCCGATCGGGGTGATCTTGCCGAACACACTTTGCGCGGCGGTCGCGCCCATCGCCACGATGAGATCGGGCTGGATTGCCAAGACTTCCCGTTCATACCACTGTCGGCACGCCCTGATCTCCGGCGTGTTCGGCTTCTGATGCAGGCGGATTTTTCCGCGCGGCACGAATTTGAAGTGTTTGACCGCGTTGGTGACATAGACCTTCTTGCGGTCGACGCCGGCCTCTTCCAGCGCTCGGTCGAGCATCTGTCCGGCCGGTCCGACAAAGGGATGGCCGGCGAGGTCTTCCTTGTCGCCGGGCTGCTCGCCGACCAGCATGATGGTGGCGTGTTTCGGGCCCTCGCCGAACACGGTCTGCGTCGCGTCCTTGTACAGAGGGCAGGCGCGGCAGTGGGCTGCTTCCTCACGGAGCGCGTCGAGATCGTCGGCAGCGGTCTTGCGCGTCATCGGAGCCTCCGGCCGCTTCTGAGGCTTGTGCGGATCGGTTGCGGATTTGGCGATCATGGCGCCGGTCATGCGCTCGGCGTCCTCGATCAAAGGCTTAATGATCGAAGCCTCCGGCAGGTTCCTCCAGTATTTCTTCGGCATCTCCGTCTGCATCGCCTTCACCTTAAGCCGGGCCGGATTGAAGATGCTGGCGTAGTAGCGCCGCCATGTTTCCTCGAGCCGGTCTTCGCCGGGCGCTTCGTTCTTGCTGACACCTGGTGTGAATGTGAGCGCGTGGCCATCCCAATGTGCACACAGGTCGGGCGTCAGGATCGACCAGGGCATGTCGGCAAAGCGTTTGGCGAAGAACGGCGCGGCGAGTTCGACGATGTGATGCTCCGGCTCGAACCAGGCGACGTAATGCGCCTCGCGCTCGCGGCCGATCTCCCGGAAGCGCACGAAGGCATGCATCTTGTGCTCGTCGCGATAGACCGCTTTCGCCATGGCCATGACTTGCGCGACGGCGGGATCGATCGCGACCTCGATGAGATCGTGATTGTCCTTTAGCCGAAACAGCAGGCGGTAGAGGATCGCGAAACGCTCGGGATTGCGGTGCAGGATCGCAGCCTTGACGAGTTCGACGAATGTTGCGGGAACGTTGAATGTGCCATCCCCGCCCTCCGGTAGCGGAGACGGCGAAGGCGGCGCGAACAACTCCGCTTCGCCGCCCTGCACGGCCCAGGTGACATCGGCAGGCCTCACATGATGAAGCACGAGCGAACGTGCTGCTTTGCGCCAGCCGTTGAAATCGGTTTCGTTGTCGAGGGTGATGAACTGCATCAGAAGCCAAACCCCAATTGCGTTGCCTTCGGCTTGAATCGCTCGGCGAGTCCGGCAGCATCGAGACGATGCGGCGAAGGGTGGTGATCGCTGAGGACGATGAACGGCAGCGCCTTTTTCCGGGGCACATGCAGCCGCGCGAGATCGGCGACGCGGATCGTGGTGGTGCGCCGCGTCGCGATGATGCGCTCGACCGCCTTGGTGCCGAAGCCCGGCACGCGCAACAGCTCCTCGCGGCTGGCGCGGTTGATGTCGAGCGGGAAGCGGTCGCGGTGGCGCAGCGCCCAGGCGAGTTTGGGATCGATGTCGAGCGGCAGCATCGCGCTGTCGTCGACGATCTCGCCGACGTCGAAGCCGTAGAACCGCATCAGCCAGTCGGCCTGGTAGAGCCGGTGCTCGCGCAGCAGCGGCGGCGCGCGCAGGGGCAACGCGCGGCTGGCGTCGGGGATCGGGCTGAAGGCGGAGTAGTAGACGCGCCTCAGCCGGTATGAGCCGTAGAGATTGGCGCTGGTGTGGAGAATGGTGTGGTCGGAGGCCGCATCAGCGCCGACGATCATCTGCGTGCTTTGGCCGGCGGGTGCGAAGCGTTGCGGCTTTGCCTTCGTTCTCGTTGTGCGGCTTTCCTCGGCCTCGTCCAGCTTCAGCCGCAGCCGGCCCATGGTGCGGCGGATCGCGCGTACGTCCTTCTCGGGCGCGAATTGCTGCAGGCTCGTCTCCTCCGGCATCTCGATGTTGATGGAGAGACGATCGGCATATTTGCCGGCCTCCGTGATCAGCGCGTCGTCGGCCTCGGGAATGGTCTTGAGATGGATGTAGCCGCGGAAGTGATGCTCCTCGCGCAGTTTTCGCGCGACGCCGACCACCTGCTCCATGGTGTAATCAGGACTGCGGATGATGCCGGAGGAGAGAAACAGTCCCTCGATGTAGTTGCGCCGGTAGAAGTCGAGCGTGAGCTTGACCACCTCGTCGATGGTGAAGCGGGCGCGCGGCACGTTGGAGGAAGCGCGGTTGACGCAATAGAGGCAATCGTAATTGCAGGCGTTGGTCAGCAGCACCTTGAGCAGCGAGATGCAGCGTCCGTCCGGCGCATAGGAATGACAGATGCCCATGCCCGGCGCGGTCGAGCCCATGCCCTTGCCGTCGCTGGAATCCCGCCTTTCGGTGCCGCTGGAGGCACAGGACGCGTCGTACTTGGCGGCGTCCGCCAGAATCTCCAGCTTGCGTTGCACGTCCATCTTGGAATCCCTTTGATTCAGCTCACGAATCCGACTGAGCGCCAATTCGATTGACTCTCGGGTCGCCGTTAGCTTTATACTAGAACATATCATGAACAAATGAGCCAGCCGTTGGTTTCTTTTTGAGAGCCACGGCATCCATCCCGAGAAGGAGCGGCGACCATGAGCGGCGCACGTGGAAGCGCGCTTGCGACCTTGCGCGGCCAGATCGAGCGCATCGAGACGGCGGAGGTCGTGCATCAGCGCGATCGCGTCGTGCTCGGCCACAACGAGGTCGACAACGCGCTGAAGGGCGGGCTCGCGCGCGCGGCAATCCACGAGGTGTTTTGCGCTGGGTCTCAGGGCGCGGCCGCGACGGGCTTTGTCGCCGGACTTGCGGGGCGTGTGACAACGCGCAAACCGCTTTTGTGGGTGAGACAGGATTTTTCTGAACTGGAGACCGGCGCGCTGTCGATGAGCGGGCTCGCCGAACTCGGCCTCGATCCGCGTCGCGTAGTGATGGTGCGCGCTGCCGATGTCGAGAGCGCGCTGCGCACCTCGGCCGATGCGCTCGCCTGCGATGCGCTTGGCGCGGTGGTGCTCGAGCTCTGGGGCGAGACCAGGCAGTTCGATCTCGTGGCGAGCCGCAAGCTGACATTGGCCGCGCAGTCGTCCGGCGCAACGGGTTTGCTGCTGCGGATGGCCGCGCAGCCGCTGCCGTCGACCGCGGAGACGCGATGGATGCTGCGCGCGGCGCATTCCCCGCCGGGGGCGATGTGGAGTGCCTGGGGCGCGCCGCGCTTCGATGCCGAACTCTTGCGCAATCGTCATGGCCCGTCCGGCCGGTGGATCATGGAATGGAAATGTGATGAGTGCCAGTTCAGTGAGCCGTCGGCGTATCCTCAGCCTGTGGCTGCCGCGCCTGCCTATCGATCGGATCCAGCGGTTCTTCAACGGCGGGCTGGGTAATAATTCCGAGCCCAGCATCGTCGTCATCAAGGACAACAACGCGCTGGTGATCCATGCGCTCGACGATGCGGCGTCGCGTTTGGGGCTGCATATCGGTCAACCTCTGGCCAATGCCAGGGCGATGTGCCCGGACCTGAGAGTGTTCGACGCCGATGTCGTGGCCGATGCGAAGACGCTTAGCGACATCGCCGACTGGTGCGACCGCTTCACACCGCTGGTGGCGCTCGATGCGCCACACGGGCTATTCCTTGATATTACCGGCTGTGCGCATCTGTTCGGCGGCGAAGCCGCTCTGTTGCAGACCCTCGTTCGTGCGCTCGCGCGTCAGGGTTTTGCCGTCAGCGCGGCGATCGCCGGCACCTCGGTTTGCGCGCGCACGCTGACGCGGCAGGACTCCGGCAGCATCGTCGCCGATGGCGGAGAGGCGGCGGCGATCAACCGGTTTCCAGTGTCCGCGCTCGGCGCGGATGAGGCGATCACCACCGGCCTGCGCCGTGCCGGCCTGAAAACCATCGGCGATGTCGCTTCGCGCGCGCCACATGAGATCACGGCGCGGTTCGGCGCGAGGTTCTCGACGCTGCTCGCGCATGCACTGGGGCAGGGCGATGCCCCGATCAGCCCGCGCAAGCCGCTGCCCGACTATATCGTTGAAAAGCGCTTTGCTGAGCCGATCGCAACCGACTCCATGATCGCGATGACGCTGTCGCGGCTGGCCGACACGTTGATCGCGTCCATGGAGAAACAAGGCAAGGGCGCACGTCGTCTCGAGGCCGCCTTCTTCCGCACTGATGGCGTCGTGCGCGCAATCATGGTCGAGACCGGGCGGCCGGTGACGCGAAGCGCGGTGATCGACCGGCTGTTTCGTGAGCGCCTCGACGCACTCGCTGATCCCCTCGATCCCGGCTTCGGCTTTGACATGGTGCGGCTGTCGGCGAGCCGCACCGAGATCGTGGTGCAGGAGCAGCGCGATCTCGACGCCCATGTTCACGATAATGACGAGCTGGCCGCACTGATCGACCGCATCGCCGCACGTATCGGCGGCAAGCGCGTCGTCGTTCACCTGCCGCAGGACACGCATATTCCGGAGCATGCCGTGCTGGCTGCATCAGCGCAGCATCATCTCGCCGCCGCCATGCAGGCCGAGTGGCCGGCGCGCACCGAGAGCGAGCCGCCGCTGCGCCCCTTGCGGCTGTTCGATAAACCGGAGCCGATCAGGGTGCCGTTCGCGACCGTGCCGGATGGTCCACCGCATCAATTCACCTGGCGGCGCGCGCTGCATGCGGTGGTACGGGTGGAGGGGCCCGAGCGCGTCGCCATGGAATGGTGGCGGCAGGACGGCAAACAGCTCACGCGGGATTATTTCCGCATCGAGGATGCCGAGGGCCTGCGCTTCTGGATATTTCGCGACGGGCTCTACGAGGGCGAGGTGTTCGACGCCGAAGGCAAGCCCCTTCCTCCCAGCTGGTATGTCCACGGTCTCTTCGCATGAACACGCCTGCCTATGCCGAGATCGGCATCACCACGAATTTTTCTTTCCTGCGCGGCGGCTCGGACCCGCGCGCTTATCTGCATCAGGCGAGCATTCTGGGAATTCCCGCGATCGGAATCGCCGATCACAACACGCTGGCCGGCGTGGTGCGCGCGTACAAGGAGCGCGACAATGCCGAGGTGCTGCACAAGCCGAAATTGCTCATAGGTACGCGCATCGTCTTCATCGACGGCACGCCCGACATTTTTGTCTATCCGCGTGACCGCGCCGCATACGGCCGGCTCTGCCAGCTTCTCACCAAGGGAAAGCGCGGCGACGACATCACGCGGATCGAGAAGGGCGAATGCCATCTCACCTTCACCGATCTCCTTGAGTTTTCCGAAGGCCAGCTCCTGGTCCTGACGTTGCCGCATCGTTTTGAAGAAGCGAAAGCGCTGGATGTCCTGGCAAGGCTCAAGGCCAGCCGCGCCGAGGGCGTGTGGCTGGCGGCGAGCCTGATCTATCGCGGCGACGACCGGCGTCGCCTGGCGCGGCTCGATGATCTCGCCGAAAAAGCAAAGGTGCCGCTGCTTGCGACCAACGAGGTGCTCTATCACCACCCCGCGCGCCGTCCCTTGCAGGACGTGCTGACCTGCATCAGGGAGAAGACCACGATCGAGGCAGTCGGGAGAAAGCTGGAGGCCAATGCCGAACGGTTTTTGAAGCCTCCCCAGGAAATGTCGCGGCTGTTTCGCGATTTCCCCGGGGCCATCGCAGAGACCATGCGTTTTGCCGACCGCATCGAGTTCTCGCTCGACCAGCTCAAATACCAGTACCCGGACGAGCCGGTGCCGCCGGGCAAGACCGCGCAAGGCCATCTGGAGGATTTGACCCGGGAGGGCGTACAAAAATATTTCGGCGGCAACATCGACGACAAGCTTCGCGCGACCCTGAAGAAGGAACTCGCGCTGATCGCCGAGCTGAAATACGCGCACTATTTCCTCACCGTGCACGATATCGTCCACTACGCGCGCAGCCAGAACATTTTGTGCCAGGGCCGCGGCTCGGCGGCGAATTCGGCCGTCTGCTATGTGCTCGGCATCACCTCGGTCGACCCGACCAAGGTCGATCTGCTGTTCGAACGCTTCATCTCCAAGGAGCGGCTGGAGCCGCCTGATATCGACGTCGATTTCGAGCACTCGCGGCGCGAGGAGGTGATGCAATATGTCTATCGCCGCTACGGCCGCCACCGTGCCGCGATCATCGCCACCGTCATCCATTATCGCCCGCGCAGCGCCATCCGCGATGTCGGCAAGGCGCTCGGCCTGACCGAAGACGTCACCGCCGCGCTCGCCGACACGGTCTGGGGAAGCTGGGGCAGTGGCCTCAACGACATGCAGGTCAAGCAGGCCGGTCTTGACCCCCAAAACCCCATGATCAACCTCGCGGTCGAGCTTGCGACTGAGCTGATCGAATTCCCGCGTCATCTCTCCCAGCATGTCGGCGGCTATGTGCTGACCCAGGACCGGCTCGATACCTATGTGCCGATAGGCAACGCCGCGATGGAGGACCGCACCTTCATCGAATGGGACAAGGACGACGTCGACGCGCTCAACATGATGAAGGTCGACGTGCTGGCGTTGGGCATGCTGACCTGCATCCGCAAATGTTTTGACCTCATCGACGAGCACAAGGGTGAGCGCTTTGTGCTGGCGAGCGTCCCGCAGGACGATCCCAAAGTCTATGACATGCTGTGCCTCGGAGAATCGCTTGGCGTGTTCCAGGTCGAAAGCCGCGCGCAGATGAACATGCTGCCGCGCTTGAAGCCGCGGACCTTCTACGATCTCGTCATCGAAGTCGCGATCGTGCGGCCGGGTCCGATCCAGGGCGACATGGTGCATCCTTATCTGCGGCGGCGGAACGGGATCGAGAAGCAAAATTATCCGGCACCGTCACCAGAGCATGGCGAGCCGGACGAGCTCTACAAGGTGTTGCACAAGACACTCGGCGTTCCCCTGTTTCAGGAGCAGGCGATGCGGATCGCTATCGAAGCGGCGCGCTTCACTCCGGAGGAGGCCAACGGCCTGCGCCGCGCGATGGCGACGTTCCGCAACGTCGGCACCATCGGCAAGTTCGAAGACAAGATGATCGGCAATATGATCGCGCGCGGCTATGCACCGGAATTCGCCAGAAATTGTTTCGAGCAGATCAAGGGCTTTGGCAGTTACGGCTTTCCCGAGAGCCATGCGGCAAGCTTCGCCCAGCTCGTCTACATCTCCTCCTGGCTGAAGCATTATCACCCCGACGCGTTCTGCTGCGGCCTGTTAAATTCGCAGCCGATGGGTTTTTATGCCCCGGCGCAGATCGTCGGCGATGCCCGCAAGAACGGCGTCGAGGTGCGCGAGATCGATGTGTCCCACAGTTTTGCGCAGAACACGCTGGAGGAAGGCGGTGGCAGATACTGCGCGGTGCGTTTGGGCTTTCGCCAGATCGACGGTTTCCACTGGCTCGATCAGGATGAAGAGCGGCTCAAAAAACATCAGGCAACGCGTCAAGGCATCGATTACGTCAGTCCGGAAGACTGGGCCGACCGCATCGTCGCCGCGCGCAACCGCCGGTCCTTCACCTCGCTTGAAGATTTCGCCCGCGACACTGGCCTTCCCAAGCGCGCGCTGATCCTGCTGGCGGATGCCGACGCGTTCCGCTCGCTCGGGCTCGACCGTCGCGAGGCGCTGTGGCAGGTGCGGCGGCTGCCTGACGATTTGGCGCTGCCGCTGTTCGAAGCGGCGACCGCGCGCGAACAGCCGGACGAGCAGGCAAAGCCGTTGCCCGGGATGCCGTGTTCCGAGCAGGTTGTCGCGGATTACCAGACCATCCGGCTGTCACTCAAAGGCCACCCGATGGAGTTCTTGCGGGAAATGTTTTCGCGCGAGCGCGTCGTGGCCTGCAAGGATATCAGTCACGAGAACGAGCGGCGCCGCGTCCGCTGCGCCGGCGTGGTCTTGGTGCGGCAGCGGCCGGGCAGCGCCAGCGGCGTGGTGTTCATGACGCTGGAGGACGAAACCGGCATCGCCAATATCGTGGTGTGGCCCAAGATCATGGAGCAGTACCGGAAAGAGGTGATGGGTGCGCGCCTCATCCTGGTCGAGGGCTATATCCAGAGCAGTCCGGAGAAGGTGACGCATCTCATCGCGCAGCGCATGATCGACCGCTCGCACGATTTGATCGGGCTGGCCAACGACGCGTTGAGCAGCCAGCATCCTGTGCCGGCAGGCGCCGCCCTGATCGAACCGCTCAACGACGACCGCCGCGACCACGCCGATACGCCCGCGCAAAAAATCCGCCACCCCCGCAACGTCCGCATCCTGCCGCCGTCACGGGATTTTCATTGAAGGTGTGATGCAGGGTGTCTCCACGCCGTCATTGCGAGCGCAGCGAAGCAATCCAGAATCTCTCCGCGGGGACAGTCTGGATTGCTTCGCTGCGCTCGCAATGACGAGTGTGTTGAACCGATCGCGCGCCTCACTCTCAGTCGTCATACCCCGCGAAGGTGGGGTATCCAGTACGCCGCGGCCTCTCGGATCAATAGCTGTCGTCTCTGGAATACTGGATCATCCGCCCCAGTGCGCAATTGCGCACAATGCGGATGATGACAGTGTGCCCACTCAGAAATTCACCCGGTTCGAGATCCCGCCGTCCACGACGAGATTGGAGCCCGTGGTGAACGATGACACCGGGCTTGCCAGAAACACCGCAGCGTTCGCGATCTCCTGCGGCGTGGCCATGCGTCCCATCGGGTTGCGGCTCATTGCATCCTCGTAGCGCTTGGGCGCGTTCTGCTCGATCATGTTCCAGACGCCGCCCTTGAAATAGACCGTGCCGGGCGAGACCACGTTGACGCGGATTTTCTTCTTCGCATATTGCCGCGCCAGCCCCTTGGCCATGTGGATCAGCGCCGCCTTGATCGGGCCGTAGGAGCTCGCGAAATCAGCCTGCGCTGCCGAGATCGAGGAGATGATGACGAAGGTGGCATCGCCGCTCGTCTCGCCACTCGCTTCGAGGAAGGGCCGCGCGGCGTCGAACGCGTGCACGGCGCCGAGCAGATCCAGCCGGAAATTCTGCTCCCACGATGCGGCATCATGGCCCTGGGCCATCGCGCCGGCGTTGGCGAACAGCATGTCGATGCCGCCAAGTTCTTTTGCGGCACCTTCCACCCACGCCTTCAGCGCCGCACCATCGGTGACGTCGACCGTGCCACCGGTCGCGCGAATTCCGCTGGCCTTCAATTCCGCGACGGTTGCCGCAACCTGATCCGCATTGCGCGCGCATACCGCGACGTTGGTGCCTTCGGCGGCAAGCGTTGCCGCAATCGCCCGCCCGATGCCGCGCGTGCCGCCGAGGACGATGGCGTTTTTGCCTTTGAGACCGAGATCCATTGTTGGTTTTCCTTGTTGTTGGTCGCGGGGAGTGTAACCGCGTCAGAAGATACACAGAAGCCTCCACGTCGTCATTGCGAGGAGCTCTTGCGACGAAGCAATCCAGACGTCTGCCGCGGAAAGATTCCTGGATTGCTTCGCTGCGCTCGCAATGACGGTGGGTTGAATAGTGCGCCTCTCACTCTGGCGCAGCCCCCACCGGCGGGCCGCCGGGCGGGCGGTGCAGGAAGGTCAGCGACGCATAGGCGCCGACCCAGGAGCCCATCGCGGCGAAAGCGACATAGAAGGCGTTTTCGGTGTAGCTGATCACGGCGTAGGAGGAGAGCAGATACCAGACCGCGCTCCAGTTCGCTGCCGGCACGCGCTTGCGTGCGATGACGGCGGAGGTGAACATCACATAGACTGCATCGGTGGCCGCCGTTGCGATGAACACGGCGCCCGCGGTGAGGGGATCGATGGCGGCCATTGCATTTCCTCATATGCTCATGAATGGTCGCAGAAAGCTAAGGGAGAGAAGCGGTCATGCAAAGCCCCACCGACATTCTCAGTGAGATATGGACCTCCGCCGGCGGCGACCAAGCCGCGCTCGCGCGCGTACGGCTGACCGGCGCGGAGCCGCAGATCCCGTCCTCG
The DNA here is from genome assembly GCF_049993385.1 of Bradyrhizobium sp. McL0616. Lineage (NCBI taxonomy): Bacteria > Pseudomonadati > Pseudomonadota > Alphaproteobacteria > Hyphomicrobiales > Nitrobacteraceae > Bradyrhizobium > Bradyrhizobium sp. McL0616. The sequence continues at coordinate 6,148,367 of NZ_CP188255.1, read as the reverse complement.
TTTCGCGTCGCCGTGGCCGGCCAAACGACGATCGCCGCCGCCGGTCTTGCCGCCACTGAAATCTGGAGACTGCGCAGCGGAGACGCGCAGGACGTGTCCGTCGATATGCGCCACGCCGTGGTCGAATGCCGCTCGGAACGGTACCTGCGCCGTGACGACAAGCCGCCGCCTCCAGCCTGGGACGCCATCGCTGGCGTCTACAAGACCGCCGACAACCGCTTTGTCCGCTGCCATACCAACTTCCCGCATCATCGCGACGCCGTCTGCAAGGTGCTCGGTTGCGAGCCCGAGCGCGAGAAGGTGCAGGCCGCTCTGATGCAATGGAAAGGCGAGGAGTTTGAAACAGCGGCCTATGCCGCCGGCGGCGTTGTTGCGCTGATGCGCTCTTACGACGAATGGTCGGCGCTGCTGCAATCACGTGCGCTCGCAAAACTGCCGCTGATCTCGATCGAGAAGATCGGCGATGCGCCGCCAAAGCCCTGGCCTAAAGGCGATCGTCCGCTGTCAGGCCTTCGCGTGCTCGATCTCTCTCGCGTCATCGCGGGCCCCGTCGCCGGCCGCACGCTCGCCGCGCATGGCGCGGATGTCCTGCTCGTCTCAGGGCCCGAATTGCCGGCCATTCCCTGGCTCACCATCGACACCGGCCGCGGCAAACTCACCACCTTCATCGAACTCAAGAGCGAGGCGGGGCGGGCGCAGCTCCGCGAGCTGTTGAAGGACGCCGACATCTTCTCGCAGGGCTATCGCCCCCACGCGCTCACCGCCCTCGGCCTCTCGCCGGAGGACGCAGCTCAGATCAATCCCGGCATCGTCTATGTGACGCTGTCGGCTTACGGCCATGCCGGCCCGTGGGCCGAGCGGCGCGGCTTCGATTCGCTGGTGCAGACCACGACCGGCTTCAATCACGCCGAAGGACAGGCCGCCGGCATCGATGGGCCGAAGGAATTGCCGGCGCAGATGCTCGACCACGCCACCGGCTATCTGATGGCATTCGGCGCGATGATGGCCAAGGTCCGCCAGGCCCGCGAAGGCGGAAGCTGGCATGTGCGCGTGTCGCTGGCGCAGACCGGACGCTGGCTATGGAATCTCGGCCGGCTCGAGCACGGCCTGAGCACCCCGGATCTTACGGGCGAGGCCGTACATTCTGCGTTCATGGAAACGGTGTCATCTGGCTTTGGTACACTGACTGCGGTGCGCCATTCGGGGGTGTTGTCGACAACTCCGGCGCACTGGAGCCGCCCGGCCATGCCGCTTGGCAGCCATCCGCCGCAATGGCCGTTGCAAAGCTGACATGGGGCTTACTTGGAGCTGACGTGGCAAAATTTTAACGCAAATTCAAAGGCGATCCGCACTTTTTAGGTTGTTTGAAATCTCAATTCGGCACTATTAGCGCGATCGATGAGGCAGTCGTCTGCCGAGATCGTCGCAGACTTGACCGGGCCCCATGGTAGTTGAAAATACCAAGCGATTGCAGGTGTTTACAAAACAACGGATGGTCACATCCGTAGTTTTACTGGCGCTTGCCGGGGCCGCGGCCTATGGCTTCCTTTTTGCGGGCGCCAAGGACAAAAGCCACTCCGAAGTCTCCAGCCAGTCGCGCCGGAACGCCCAGAATTTCACGCCGACGCCGTCCGAATGGGCGACGCTGACCATCGAGCCGGTCAATGCCAAGTCCTTCCGGGCCGAGTACGTCACCGAGGGCAAGGTTGCCGTCGATGAGGACCGCTCGACGCCGGTGTTCTCGCCCTATGCGGGCCGGGTGACCAAGCTGCTTGCCAAGCCCGGCGAGAGCGTGACGCAGGGCCAGCCGCTGTTCACGATCGAGGCCGCCGACACCGTGCAGGCCCAGAACGATTTCATCACGGCGATGACGTCGCAGAACAAGGCGAAGTCGGCGCTCGAGCTTGCCGACATCCAGTTCAGGCGCGCCAAGGATCTATATGAAGGCCGTGCCGTCCCGCTGAAGGACTATCAGCAGGCGGAAGCAACCCAGGTCCAGGCGCAGAACGACATGCGTTCGTCGGTGACCGCGCTCGAGGCCGCCAACAACAAGCTGCGCATCCTCGGCTTTACCGACGAGACGATCAAGGCGTTCCAGAACAAGGGCACCATCAATCCCGAGATCACGATCTATGCGCCGATCTCGGGCACGGTCGTGCAGCGTAAGGTCGGGCCCGGTCAGTATGTCAGCGCCGGCGCCAGCGATCCGGTCTTCGTGATCGGCGATCTCTCCACGGTCTGGCTCATCGCCTTCGTGCGTGAGACCGACGCCGCCTCCGTCAGCGTCGGCCAGGACATCTCCTTCAATGTGATGGCATTGCCGGGCCGTCCGCTGACCGCCAAGATCAATTACGTCGCAACGGCGATCGACCCCAACACCCGCCGCCTGCTGGTTCGCGCCACCATCGACAACAAAGACGGCCTGCTCAAGCCGGAAATGTTCGCCAACGTCACGATCTATTCGGCCGGCGACCGCGCCGCACCTGCGGTGCCGAAGCAGGCGCTGATCTACGAGGGCGACCAGGTCCGCATCTGGGTCGCGCGTGAGGACAAGTCGGTCGAGTTGCGCCAGATCAAGATCGGCCTCATCAATGGCAACCTCGTCGAGGTCACCAGCAACCTGAAGCCGGGCGAGCAAATCGTCGTCAGGGGCAGCCTGTTCATCGACCGCGCGGCGTCCGGTAGCTGATCGACGACCCAAGAAAACTGCGAAGACCTGAATGGATCGTCTCGTCGCCCTTGCCGTCAACCGACGCTACCTGATGGTCGGCATGTTCGTCGCCGTGCTCATCGGCGGCCTGATTGCGTTCAACCAGCTCAACATCGAGGCCTATCCCGACCCGACCCCGCCGATGGTCGACATCGTGACCCAGAGCCCCGGTCTGTCGGCGGAAGAGATCGAACGCTACATCACGATCCCGATCGAGACCCAGGTCGCAGGTTTGAAGAACCTCACGACCATCCGCACCATCTCGCTCTACGGTCTCTCCGACGTCAAACTCCAGTTCTCCTTCGCCTACACCTATGACGAGGCGCAGCAGCAGGTGCTGAATCGGCTGGCGCAGCTCGCGCCCCTGCCGGGCAACGTGCAGCCGCAGATCTCGCCGCTGAGCCCGATCGGCGAAATCTTCCGCTATCGCCTGGTCGGCCCGCCGAACTACAGCGTGCTCGACCTCAAGACCATCCAGGACTGGATCCTCCAGCGTCGCTTTCGCTCGGTGCCCGGCGTGATCGACGTCACCGGCTGGGGCGGCAAGAGCAAGACCTATGAGCTCCAGGTCGATTTCAACAAGCTGGTCGCCAACGGTCTGACGCTGCCGCAATTGCTGCAGGCAGTCGCCAATTCCAACGTCAATGTCGGCGGCAACACCGTCAATATCGGCCAGCAATCTGCCGTGGTGCGCGGCGTCGGCCTGATCCGCTCGATCGACGACCTCGCCAACACCATGGTCGCCCAGACCAACGGCAATCCGGTGCTGGTGAAGGATGTCGCCACCGTCACCGTCGGCCAAAAGCCGCGTCTCGGCATCGCCGGCCTCGACGATGCCGACGACATCGTGCAGGGCATCGTCCTGATGCGTCGCGGCGAGCAGAGCACACCGACCATCAAGCGCGTCGAGCAGCTCGTCGCCGAGATCAACAACTCCACCATCCTGCCGCCGGGGGTGCGCATCGAGCGCATCTATGACCGCAAGGACCTGATCGACCTCACCACCCACACCGTGCTGCACAACATGGTGGTCGGCATTCTGCTGATCGTGCTGTTGCAATGGATCTTCCTCGGCGACCTCCGCAGCGCGCTGATCGTCGGCGCCACGATTCCGTTTGCGCTGTTCTTTGCCGTGATCATCCTGGTGCTGCGTGGGGAATCCGCGAACCTGTTGTCGGTCGGCGCCATCGATTTCGGCCTGATCGTGGATGCCACCGTCATCATGGTGGAGGCGATCTTCCGCCGCCTGACGCAGACCACGCCGCCGGTGGAATCCGAGCAGATGTCGCCCGAGACGCTGTTCGGCATGAAGAGCCACGCCATCCTCAGCGCCGCGGCCGACGTGTCGCGCTCGATCTTCTTTGCCGCTGCGATCATCATCGCGGCGTTCCTGCCGCTGTTCACGCTGTCCGGCGTCGAGGGCAACATTTTCGGGCCGATGGCGCGCACCTATGCCTATGCGCTCGCCGGCGGCCTGCTTGCGACCTTTACCGTCACCCCGGCGCTGTCTGCGATCATCCTGCCCGCGCATGTCCATGAGACCGAGACCAGGGTGATGTTGATCCTGCACCGGATCTACATGCCGGTGCTGCATTGGGCGGTCGCCAACCGTAACATCATGCTCGGCGGCGCTGTCGGCCTCGTCCTGATGACGGTTGCGCTCGGCCGGCTGCTTGGCCTCGAATTCCTGCCCAAGCTCGAAGAGGGCAACCTCTGGATCCGCGCCACGCTGCCGCCGACCATCTCGCTCCAGGAAGGCAACACCTACGTCAACGAGATGCGCAAGGTGATCCGCGCCCGGCCCGAGGTCGAGTCGGTGGTGTCGCAGCACGGTCGACCCGACGACGGCACCGACGCAGCCGGCTTCTTCAACGCCGAGTTCTTCGCGCCGCTGAAGCCCGCGAGCGAGTGGCCCGGCACGCATGACAAGGACGAGCTGACCGCGCAATTGCTCAAGCAGCTTGATGATCGCTTCCCCGGCGTCGAGTTCAACTTCTCGCAATATCTCCAGGACAACGTTTCCGAAGCCGTGTCCGGCGTGAAGGGCGAAAACTCGATCAAGCTGTTCGGCAGCGATCTCCAGGCGCTCACCGATACCGCCAACAAGATCAAGTCGGTGCTGGCCACCGTGCAAGGCATCACCGACCTTGCGGTGTTCACCTCGCTCGGGCAACCGACGGTCCAGATCGATATCGATCGTGCCAAGGCCGCGCGCTATGGACTCGCGCCCGGCGACATCAATGCGACGATCAAGGTCGCGATCGGCGGCGACACTGCCGGCGATCTCTACGAGCCCGGCTCTGATCGCCACTTCCCGATCATCGTCCGCCTTGCGCCGGAATACCGCAGGAGCGCGGAGGCGATCCAGAATTTGCGGATCGGCGCGCCCGGGCCGAACGGCTCCGTCACGCAGATTCCCTTGAGCGAGGTCGCCACCATCAGCCTCGTCTCGGGTGCGGCCTACATCTATCGCGAGCAGCAGGAGCGCTATCTGCCGATCAAGTTCTCGGTGCGCGAACGCGACCTCGGCAGCGCCATCCGCGAGGCGCAGCAGAAGGTCGCCGATCAGGTGCAATTGCCGCCAGGCTCGCACATGGAATGGGTCGGTGAGTATGGCAACCTCCAGGACGCGATCAAGCGGCTGTCGATCGTGGTGCCGATCTCGCTGGCGCTGATCGCCATCCTGCTCTGGTTCAATTTCGGCTCGATGACCGACACGCTGCTCGCCATGAGCGTGATTCCGATGGCGATCTTCGGCGGCGTGCTCGGGCTATTGATCACCGGCACCGCCTTCAGCGTCTCGGCCGCGATCGGCTTCATCGCGCTGTTCGGCATCGCCGTGATGGACGGCATCATCATCATCTCGCAGTTCAACCAGCTGATCGATGAAGGCATGGACCGCGTGAGCGCGGTGATACGCACCGGCGAGTTGCAGCTACGCCCGGTGCTGATGACATGCGTCGTCGCCGGCGTCGGCCTGCTGCCGGCCGCGTTGTCGGGAGGCATCGGATCGCAGGTGCAGAAGCCGCTCGCGGTCGTCGTGGTCACCGGCATGTTGCTGGCGCCGATCGTGATCCTGGTGACGCTGCCGGTGCTGATCTCCTTCTTCTCGCGCCGCGCGCGCTAAGACTCTCAGAAGCCGTAGAGTCGCGCAGGATTATCGACCAGGATCTTTTTGCGCACATCCGCATCCGGCGCCCACGCCGGAAGCTCGTTGAGCAGGCGACCGTCGTCGATCGGGTGGAACGGCGCGATGTCGGTGGCTTTCCGTCCCTCGACATGGCTCGAGTCCGGATGCGGCCAGTCGGTGCCCCAGACGATGCGGTCTGGGTTCGCCGCGATCAGCGCGCGGGCATAGGGCACCATGTCCTGATAGTCGGGCGCGAGCGTTGACGAACGATAGGCGCCGGAGATCTTGACATAGGCCTTGCCGGACTTGACCAGCGCGATCAGGTCCGCAAATCCCGGCTGCTCCAGCCCGAGCGATGCCTCGAGGCCGCCGAAATGGTCGAACACGGCGGGCACGGGTGACGCCAGCACGAGATCCCTGATCGCTGTGATCATCGGCAGCGTGGTGTAGAGCTGCAAGTGCCAGCCGCGCGCCTTCATGCGCTCGACGGCCGCGTTGAAGCGGGCACGACCAACATTGGGATCGCTGACGCCGCCGGTCGCAAGATTGATGCGGATCCCGCGAAAACCGTCCTGCTGCATCGTATCGAGCTGGGCTTCCGTCGTCTTCTCGTCGATCACGGCCACCCCGCGTGCGGTCGCGCCGCGCGCCTTCATGCCGAACAAGGTGGAGGAATTGTCGGTGCCATAGACGCTCGGGGTGACGATCACCACGCGCTCGACGTGCAGCGCCTTGTGCAGCGCGGCCATCTCTTCAGGGCTTGCCGGCTCTGGCGTGTAAACGCGGCCCGCGAAGAACGGAAACTTTTCGACATCGCCGTGGATATGGGTGTGACAGTCGCAGGCGTGTAGCGGGACGTCGAAATCGACCGGCGTCGCGGGCTGCGACGCCCTGGCGTGGGCTTTGTTGGTCATGGCTACTCCGGCGGCAAGGAAGGCGCGCGGAACGATACCACATCAGCCAGGCGGTCGAGCCACGTCGGTGCATAGCTGTTCGATGAGTTCCGCAACCGGCCGCGCGCCGTCAACGCGCACAACCGGACAGGGCAGGTCGGCGACCCACGCCTCATGTTTTGCGAGAGTGCGACCTTCGCGATCGCCGGCGTCGTAGTGCGAGGCCCATTCGACGAACGACTCAGTCTCATCATGGCGCCAGCCGCCCGGCGCGACGGCATCGGTGCCGAAATGCGCAGCCTCGCGGGCACGCAGGCGCTGCATGCGAAGCTCGCGCGACGTGGTCACGAAGACGACGAGATCGAACAACGGGACGAGCTGGTCGCCCCAGCCCTCGACGGATCCGCTCAGCACCCAATCGAGTCGCGGCAAGAACATTTCGCGCATCAGGCGCAGACGCTCGGCGGCAGGGCGCGTCGTCTGGTAGGGCGGCACCGTCGGCAGCCAGAAATAATCGTCGCTATCGTGATGTGGAAGCGCAAGCCGGTCCGCTAGCGCACGGCCAAGCGTCGTCACTCCCGAGCCCGACGCGCCCATCAAATGAATGCGGAGGCTCTTCATCGGCACAGCCAAAAGATTTGAAACTACTGCCCGGACGGCGTGCGCAACCCGTGCCAGGCGTCGCGGACCTGCTGGTAGTGCACCTCGGGCAGATAGTCCGGCGTGCTCAGGCTCAGCGTCTTGACGTCGAGATGGCCCACGGCGCTGAGCAGCGTGTAGGAGGCGATGACGCGGTCGCGCAGCGCGCCGATCAGGCGGGCCTTGGCCTGGATCAGGTCGGCCTGCGAGTTCAGCACGTCGACCGTCGTGCGCTGTCCGCCGGCGGCTTCGCGCTGTACGCCCTGGAGCGCGACGGTTGCTGCCTTCACTTCGGACTCCGAAGCCGAGACCGCAATCTTGGCGCCCTCATTGGCAACCCAGGCGCTGGTCGCCGCCGTTCGCGCCTGATTGCGCACCTGGTCGAGCACCAGCCGGCTTTGCGCCGTGACTTCCTTGGCCTGCCGGGTTTGCGAGGCGGCCTGGCCGCCGTCATAGATCGGAACGGTGACGTTGGCGACGATCGAGGCCTGGTCGGTGGCGAAGGTGCTAAGCGACGGGTCGTTGTCTCGGCTGCGGCTGGCGCTGCCCTGGACGCTGGCGCTTGGCAGCAGCGCGCCTTCGGCAACGCGGATATTGGTGGAGGCGACGTCGACGTCGAAGCCTGCGGCCATCACGGCCGGATGCTCGCGGATCGCCATCGTCATCGAGTCTTCGCGGCTCTTGGGAAGATAGCGATCGACCACTTCGGCCGGGCGAAGCGCCGAGGGCGGACTGCCGATCACCTGGGCGTAGGTGGCCTGGCTCACCGCAAATGCGACTTCAGCAGCATTCAGGTCGGAAAGGCCGCGGCTGAGGCGCGCCTCGGCCTGGGCGGTATCGGTCGGGGTGACGTCGCCGGCGTTAAGGCGGCGCTGGGTGACGGACAGCGTCTCGCGCAGGAAGGCGACGTTGGAGCGCTGGGCGTCGACCAGCGATTGGTTAGCCAGGACGTTGGTGTAGGCGGTGACGGCGTCGAGCAGCACGCCCTGGCCGACATTGCGCAGCGCCTCGCGGCCCGACTGCACCTGAAGTTCCGCGACTCGCACGCTGTTGGCGGTGCGAAACCCGTTGAACAGGGTCTGCGTCACGGTAACGCCGATGATCCACGGCTTCAGGCTTGCGGTCTGGATGGTATTGTCGGGCAGCAGGTTGCGAACCGCTTGCAGGCCGGCGCTGAGGCTTGCCACGATCTGCGGCCGGTAGCCGGCGAGCGCCTGTGGCACGTTCTCGTCGGTGGCGCGCTGCCGCGCGCGCTCGGCATTGAGCTGCGGGTTGGTCTGGTAGGCCTTGACCAGCGCCTCGGGCAGGGCCTCCGCCCAGGCAGCGGCGGGCAGGGCGCAAGACAGCGCCAGCGCGGTCCATGTCGCCAGGACAGGACCCACGCCCGATCGATGCCGCGTCATCACGCGACCAGCTCTGGCGGTACGCCCAATCATGTAATCCCGCAAAACCCCGGCTGTCCGCCTCCGCCGACGGCGGCCTCTTACCTGTTTAACCAGCGGCGGTCCCACAGGCAAACTGCCGTGGAGGAAACCCCCATGAATTCCATGCTTGTTGCAGGTGCGTCACACACCAATCCCACCCCGAATGCGCTATAGGGGACCCGCGTCGCCTGCCAATTCCGTCAGGCGCCTTTGTCATGCGGTCCGGACCCCACGGATGATGCCGAAACTCTTCTCCGACCCCGATGCGCTCGCGGAGGAGATCATTCGCGACGTCGGAACCGATCTGGTGGTCGGTCTGCCGCTCGGCCTCGGCAAGGCCAACCACGTAGTCAACGCTCTCTATGGGCGGGCCTGCGCCGATCCTTACATCAAGCTGACATTGCTCTCGGCGCTGACATTGGAAAAGCCGAGACCGAAGGGGCTGATCGAGCATCGGTTCATCACGCCAGTGATCGACCGCCTGTTCGGCGGCTATCCCGATCTGGCCTATGCCGACGCGCTGCGCGAAAATCGCCTGCCACCCAACATCAACGTCATCGAATTTTTCTTTCTTGCCGGACGCTGGCTGCACGTGGCCGCCGCGCAGCAGAATTACATCTCGGCCAACTATACCCATGCAGCCGGCTATCTGCTGGCACGCGGGCTCAACGTGGTGACGCAATTGGTGGCCAAGCGCGTCGTTGACGGCGTGCCGCGCTACAGCCTGTCCTGCAACACCGACACGACGCTGGACGTGCTGCGCGAGCGCCGCGCCGGACGTGCGTCGTTCAAGCTGATCGCCCAAGTGAATTCCGAGCTGCCGTTCATGCCTGGCGCGGGTGATCTTCCAGCCGAGGAATTCAGCGCCGTTCTGGAGAGTGCGGCGACCGACTTTCCTCTGTTTGCGCCCCCGTCGGAGCCGATCTCCGATGCCAAATACGCCATCGGCCTGAATGCGGCATCGCTGGTCCGCGATGGTGGCACGCTTCAGATCGGCATCGGGCAGATCGGTGATGCGCTCGCGCAGGGACTGATCCTGCGCCATCGCGACAACGGCGCTTTTCACGACGTCGTCACACGGCTGTCACCGGCGCGGCCGGCTGTCGCGCAGGAAGCCGGCGCCTTTGAGACCGGCCTCTATGGCGTCAGCGAAATGCTGACCGAGGCGTTCATCGGGTTGATCGATGCCGATATTCTCAAGCGCGCTGTCGACGGTGTCGTGCTGCATGGCGCTTTCTTTCTCGGCCCGAAATCGTTCTATCGCGCATTGCGCGAGATGCCGCCGGACCAGATCGCACGCATCCAGATGATGCCGGTGTCGTTCACCAACGAGCTCTATGGCGAAGAGGATCAGAAGCGCCGCGCCCGCATCGACGCACGCTTCATCAACAATACGATGATGGCGACGCTGCTGGGCGCGGCCGTCTCCGACGGCCTCGATGACGGCGAGGTCGTGAGCGGCGTCGGCGGGCAGTACAATTTTGTGGCGCAGGCCTTTGCGCTCAATGGCGCGCGCTCGGTGCTGACGCTCGAGGCGACGCGGCAAGCCGGCCGCGCGCTGAAATCCAACATCCTCTGGCACTACGGGCATGAGACCATTCCGCGGCATCTGCGCGATGTCTTCGTCACCGAGTACGGTGTTGCCGATCTCAGGGGAAAGTCGGATGCCGACGTCATCGCGGGCATGCTGGCGCTCGCGGATTCACGCTTCCAGGACGAATTGGCGCGGGTCGCGAAGGACGCCGGCAAATTGCCGCGCAGCTATGAGATACCGGCGGTCCACCGCGAAAACCATCCGGAACGGATCGCGACTGCGCTCAAGCCCGCACGCGACGCCGGGCTATTGCCATCGTTTCCATTCGGCTGCGATTTCACCGACGTGGAACAGCGCCTCATCCCGGCGCTGGAGATCCTGCGAAGCGCGCAACGCTCGCCGCGGGCGCTCGCGGGTTTGCTGTGGCAGGGGCTGATGCGAAAGCCGGACCCGGCGGACGAATCGTGTCTCGCACGGCTCGGTCTCGATCGCCCAAAAACCTGGCCAGAGCGCGGCTATCGCGCGCTCGTCAGCGCGGCCTTGGCGCAGAGCCGCGCTGCTTAGCCGCCTTAGCGGTTCTTGTTCACCGGCTTGCGCTTCTCGATGAACGCGGCCATGCCCTCGGATCGGTCTTCAAGTGCGAAGGTCGAGTGAAACAGGTTGCGCTCGACGCTCATGCCCTCGGCGAGCGTGGTCTCGAAGGCCCGGTTCACGGCTTCCTTGGCCATCGCGACCGCAGGCCGCGACATCGCTGCGATCTTCTCGGCTGCCGCCATCACCTCGTCCATCAACTTGTCGGCCGGCACGATACGGCTGACAAGGCCCGAGCGTTCGGCTTCGGCCGCGTCCATCATGCGGCCGGTGAGGCAAAGGTCCATCGCCTTCGACTTGCCGATCGCGCGGGTCAGCCGCTGGGTGCCGCCGATGCCGGGGATGGTGCCGAGCGTGATCTCGGGCTGGCCGAATTTGGCGGTGTCAGCGGCGATGATGACATCGCACATCATGGCGAGCTCGCAGCCGCCGCCGAGCGCATAACCAGAAACCGCGGCGATAGTCGGCTTGCGGCACCGCGCGACGCGGTCGCCACCGATCGCGGCAAAATCCTCGGAGAACATGTCGATGAAGCCCTTCGGCTGCATCTCCTTGATGTCGGCGCCGGCAGCAAAGGCCTTCTCGCTGCCGGTCACGACGATGCAGCCGATGGCGTCATCGGCCTCGAGATCGTCGACGGCCGCGGCAATCTCGCGGAAGACGCCGAAGGAGAGCGCGTTGAGCAGCTTCGGCCGGTTCAGCTTGATGATGCCGACCGCGCCTTTGCTTTCGACGATGATGTGTTCGAACGTGCTCATGCTCCACCCACGCTTTTGATTGGGCGGGCAATTTGCCCGCTGGCGCGGTGGGCTTCAAGGGGGCCGGGGCGCGAGGAGATATGCGCCCCGGAGTTCGTCAGGCCAAGAACCAGGTCATGAACTAGGTCAAGAATTAGGCCATGAACATGCGTGCTGCGGAGGCCAGCGTCAGCAGCGTACCCACGCCGATGAAGATCTTGCCGATCAGGGAACTCTGGTCCCAGGCCGTGTTCGGCTGGCTGCTTGCCATCACCGGCGCCGGACGCGGCTGCGCGTCGGTTGCGGCTACCACCGCCTTCTGCGCCGGCGGGTTGTCCTGTTGCAGGGCGCGGTCGAGGTCGTTGAGCTGGTCGGGTGGGACGACCTGGCTCTCGGCACCAGGGGCGGCGGTATTATCGGCCGCTGCCTGCACATTGTCGTTGGCCCGGCCCGTCATCGCGGAGGCTGCGGCCGCAGTCGGCGTGTCGGCGGCGGCGAACTGCGCGTGGGCATTGGCGACGTCCCGCGGCATCTGGCTCGAGGCCGGGGCGTCATTGCCGGCCTCTTTGCCTGCCTTGGCCTCGTCGGCCTGCGGCGCGGTGTCCTTCTTGTCGGTCTTGTCGTCGGATTTCTGCGCCGTCTTGCTGCTGATGTGGCGGTGAGAGGTGTGGCGTCGCTGCTTGCTCGGACTGACCGTGTCGGCCTGTTTGTTGCTCACGCCGTCCGGTTTCGAGCTTGTGCTGGAGCTCGGCACGGCCTGCGCCGCGGCTCCGAATAGCAGCAAAAGTCCGGTTAGAACGATCAATGCCGCGCGTGCGCTGGCTTTCATCATGTTGACATCTCCCCAATTCGCCCGTCCCGGGCGCGAACAGAGACCCCGGCCCATGACGACAACGGGGCAAAAAATGGGAATCTTCGGGCCAGACCGGGCAAAACCGGGGCAAACTGGTCGGCGCCGCCGGGCAGCCCCGGTGCAGGACGGACCGATCGGTGTTATGAGCCCTCGCGGGTTTTGGCGGCCGCATGGGACGCCGGGCTTTGCGTCGATCACAACTTCGTGATCGCGCAGATGCCGGTGTAACAAACTGAAAGAGCGGCCGAATTGCATTGTGAGGGCGCGCGTGCGCGGACGTGAGGACGAGTGGACCGGCCTGATGCGGTCGGCCATGGCGGGCGATGATGCGGCGTATCATCGCCTGTTGAAGGCGGTCACGCCGGTGCTGCGCGCTGCCGCGAGGCGCGGTCTGGCACGCGCCGGGCAGCCTCCCGATCAAGCCGAGGATATCGTGCAGGAGATTTTGTTGGCGGTGCATCTGAAGCGGCACACCTGGGACAGCGAAGCGCCCTTCGCCCCCTGGCTGTTCGCGATCGGCCGCAACAAGCTGATCGATGCGCTCAGGCGGCGCGGCCGGCGCGTCTTCGTCAACATCGACGATTTCGCCGAGACGCTGCCGGGCGAGACGCCTCAGGAGACGGCCTCGACAGGCGAGGTCACGGCACAGCTCAACACCCTGCCGCAACGCCAGCGCGACGTGTTGCAGTCGATCGCGGTCGACAGCAGCTCGATCAAGGATACGGCGACGAAGTTTTCGATGAGCGAAGGTGCGGTGCGGGTCGCGCTGCATCGGGGCCTTGCGGCCCTCACTGCCAAACTACGGGACCACTAGTCATGGATACCGATCAACTCATTCGCACGCTTGCTGCGGACAACGCCCATCGCGGCCCGCGTGTCGGCGTCGTGCTGACCATGGGACTTCTGGTGGCCGCGCCCTTGTCGATCCTGATGTTCGCGACGTTCCTCGGCGTGCGGCCGGATGTGATGACCGCCATGCACAATCCGTTCTTCGACATGAAGTTCGCGGTCACGCTGTCGCTCGCGATTCCCGCGATCATCGTCAGCCTGCATCTGTCGCGGCCCGAAGCCTTGATGCGCGGTTGGGGCTGGCTGCTGCTGCTCCCGGTCGGGCTGCTTGCGGTCGCGATCGGCAGCGAAGCGATGATGGCGCCGGCCATGCCGATGACGATGCGGCTCGTCGGCAAGAACTCGCGATGGTGCATGTTGGCAATCCCTGCGATGTCGCTGCCGCTGCTCGCGGGCGCATTGTTCGGCCTGCGCCACGGCGCGCCGTCGCGGCCTGCGCTTGCCGGTGCGCTTGCCGGCCTGTTGTCGGCCGGGCTGGCCGCGACGCTCTATGCCTCGCACTGCACCGACGATTCGCCGCTGTTCGTCGCGACCTGGTACACGATCGCGACTGCTGTCGTGACCGCGATCGGGGCTGCGGTCGGCTCAAAAGTCTTGCGATACTAGCTGCGCCGGCTCACGCCGCCGGCGTCGCGCCCTGCTGCATGCGTTGGAAGCGCAGCACTTGCTGGGCGGTCGAGCCGCGCAGGGCTTCATAGGTATCCCGCATGGTCAGCATGTCGGTCTGCGAGCCGCCGGAGAGCTTTTCGCGCATGGCGATGATCGCACGCACGCTTGACCATTGCATGCCGGCGACCTTGGCAAGGATCATCACGCCCTCGGTACGGCTCTCGATCATCATGTTCTCGGCGGTCTCGACCGAGACGCCGGCGAGCGCCGCGAGCCCTGCATTGGCTTCGTCGAACTTGCCCTGCTCGGCGAACGTCGTGACCTGGAATTCGTTGAGACGGCCGTCGTCGTGCAGGGATTTCACCAGCGCGCGTGCCATTTCGGTCTGCCTGGTCATGGCAGCAGCGCGGACCCGCTGGGCTGCCTCCTGGACCACGCGCGACACTTCGTCGGCGAGGTCCGGATGGGCCGCCTCCAGCTTCCTGCGCACGCTCAAGGAGGCCTTCGCGACCAGCTTCAGGTAATGATGGCGCGGCAGGTCGGGCCGCAGGCCGATGCAGGTGGCGAGCTCGTCGTCACGCTCGGCACGGGTGACGAGGTCGGTGAGACTTCCTTCGGAGAGCCGTGCGCCCGGGTTCGCGGCGGTCGACTGCACGACGTCTTCGTTGCCGCGCGTCACCAGCACGTCGGTCAGCGCCTCCGAGAGCACCCGCCGCAGCGAGATCGCCTTGAGATGTGCCTGGCTCTTGCTGCGCGCGATCTCGATCAGGGTCGTATCGTCCAGCCGCTCCGACTTCGTCAACACGGGGCCGGCGACCTCGATGGCGTCGTCGAGCGCGAGCGTGCGGATGATCTGGGGCGGCGCGGCTCCGATCGGCGCGAGCCGGTCGGAGAGCAGCGCCTTCGCCGAGGTCTCGATCTGCTCGATCAGGCACTGGAAGACGTCGTCGAACACCCGGATATGGTCGTCGGAATAATCCACGGCGTTGTTGACGAAGAGATCGGTGACGCGGCGCAGCGTCTCGACCCGGCGCGCAACGGTGCCGTGCGAGAGCGCGGACTGCAATTCGTCAAGCAGGTTCTCGGATGTCTTGGCGGATTTGGTTCTCATGGCCCTGTCCTGGAGCGTTTGGTCGGGTCGCGGCTTCAGCCCGGCCGGCTGCAAATGAATTGGTCAGCTCGTTGAAATGCGGTTGCGCCCTTGCGCCTTGGCGGAATAGAGCGCGCGGTCGGCGCGCGCGAGAAACGTGTCGGCAGTATCGTTGTCGCGCAGCGTCACGACGCCGGCGGAAATGGTCACGAGCATGCCGGGCGAGAATGCGCTCCAGTCGAGCTCCGCGACGATGCCGCGCAGCCGATCGAGCATGCGCGATGCGGCCTCGCCTGCGGTGCCGGGCAGCAGCAGCAGAAATTCCTCGCCGCCATAGCGGCCGAAACGATCGTCGGGGCGGATATTGGCAAAGATGGTGATGGCGAAGGTCCGCAGCACCTCGTCGCCGACGGGATGGCCGTGAGCGTCGTTGATGCGCTTGAACCAGTCGAGATCGATCAGCGCGATGGCGCAGAGCGCCGCCGCCTGCCGCGATTTTTCCATCTCGGCGTCGAGAAGCCGCATGATGCAGCGACGGTTGTAGGAGCCTGTCAGCTCGTCGAGCTCTGCGAGCTCCTCGATGCGCTGATAGGCGGCCTTCAGCTCGATGCTGCGCCGGTACAGGATCTTGCGCAGGGTGGCGCCGAACAGGCCGAGGAAAGCGCACTGGCCGATCACCAGCGCGAAACACAGCATCGAGGTGGTCCGTTGCAGCCTCGTCGCAACGGGCATGCCGATCGGCAGGTCGGAGGCGAGGAACACGGCCGCGAGCGCGCTGGTCGCGATCGCCCAGGTGAGCATCGCTTGGGCTGAGGTCATGCGCAGCGTGCCGAATGCGAAGATCAGGAACAGCACACTGATGAAAGCGATACCGATCGTCGGCACCGACACCAGGAACACGAATTGCAGCGCCATGTGCGCCGAGATCTGGAAGACCGTGAGATAATGGTCGCTGTGCTTGTCGCCGACGCCGGCTTCCGACATCACGACGAAGATGCCGATGATCAGGAGGCCGCCGACCCAGAACAGCGAGGGCACGTTCATGTGAACAGCGCCGTCATAGGCGTAGAGCAGCAGCACGAAGGCGCCGAGCGAATAGCTCGCGACCTGGCCGACATACATCTGGCGACGCTGCCGGACCCGGCGCGCCAGCACCTCCGGCGCGGCCGCTTCGGATGTGAGGACGAGATCCGCGACTTCAGCGGCACTCCTCTCCGGAAAGGACGTCGCGGCCGCGCTCATGGTCCCGCCAATGGTGGATGTCAGCCGAAAAAATCTACGTGGCAAGCCTTTAGGTTTGGTATCCTTTTGCACCGAATCCTGCAGGGGACGCTGCGCGGGTGAGGGGGCCTCGAGTGGTGCGGAATTTTGCTGCCAGTTAGGCATCGCGGGCGATATCTCGGACCAAAGCCGGCGCCGTGCGACATATGATGCACGGGGTTGTGTTAAGGATCTCGGGCTCGATCGGGCCGTCTGTGCCGGCCCACTCATTCCGCAGGAAAGTGCTTCTGTATTATGTTACCGTTCTGGAGCGAAGCGGCCGGCTGCCGCGGGTGGGACAAGGAAAATGCACTTATGTGGGGTAGGTCACACAGATCCCCGTATGACTGCGGTAGGTTGAAGAATTTCGCCCCTCCCGTCGAACCCTCCGCCGCATCGCCCCGACCAACCTTGCGAGACGGCCTTTGAGCGTGACACAGGCGGCTACGGACGAGGTCCTGATCGCCAGGATCGCCCAAGGCGACCGGCTCGCCATGCAGGTGCTGTACGGGCGGCATCATGTCAGGGTGTATCGGTTCGGGCTGAGGCTCGTGCGGGACGAGCAGGCGGCGGAAGACCTCATCAGCGAGGTGTTTCTCGACGTCTGGCGTCAAGCCGGCAAGTTCGAGGGCCGATCCGCCGTTTCTACCTGGCTGCTGGCAATCACCCGATTCAAGGCCCTGTCTGCGCTTCGGCGCAGGAAGGACTTTGAGTTGGACGACGAAGCCGCCAATGCGATTGAGGATTCGTCCGACAATCCAGAAACGGCGGTGCAGAAGAAGGATACCAGTGAAGCGTTGCGGGAGTGTCTGACGGGCCTCTCGGCGGATCATCGGGAAATCGTCGATCTCGTCTACTACCACGAGAAGTCCGTGGAAGAGGTGGCCGAAATCGTGGGCATTCCCGAGAACACTGTGAAGACGCGCCTCTTCTATGCGCGCAAGAAATTGGCCGAACTGCTCAAGGCAGCCGGCATTGAGCGAGGCTGGCCATGATGGCATTGAGCAAGAAAATGCTGGAGCAAGAGCCCAGTGAGATCGAGATGCTGCTGCCCTGGCACGCTGCCGGCACGCTGAACGCGCGCGATGCCCGCCGCGTCGAGGAAGCGCTCGCCAGCGATCCGGACCTGGCCCGGCAATATGCGGCGATCCGCGGCGAGTACGAAGAGACCATCCATTTAAACGAGAGCCTGGGCGCTCCCTCGGCACGCGCGATGCAGAAGCTGCTCGCCGCGATCGATGCCGAGCCGGCGCGGGTGACCGGTTCGCTGCCGCTGTCGGCGCGTATCTCCACCTTCTTCGCGAGCCTGTCGCCGCGCACCTTGGCCTGGTCGGCCAGCCTTGGCGCCGTTGCGCTGCTGCTCCAGGCCGGGATCATCGGCGCAGTGCTGATGAAGACCCAGACCGCCACCTTCGAAACCGCCTCGCTCTCGACCGGCGCGCCGATCACGCGTGAGCTCGGAGCCGCTGGCACACCGGCGCGGGCGCTGGTGCGCTTCACGCCCGAAGCGCGCGTCGCCGACATCACGTCGCTGCTCGACAGTTACCAGGCCTCGATCATCGGCGATGCCAAGGGCGGCATGTTCCGCCTCCAGTTTGACAAGGCGATGAGCCGTGATGAGCTCGCCACGCTGCTCGGCAAGATGCAGCGCGAGAAGTTCGTCAACCTCGCCGTGGCGGCGCCTTAAGCGCGCCGCTGAAACCGATGACGCGCAAGTCCGAGAGTAAGTTGCGAGCCGGGGCCTATGCTTCGTCGGTCGGAGCCGTGCTCCTGCTCGCCGCCTGTCTCGGTATCGAGGTCGCCCATGCCCAGGCGATCATGCGCACGCCCACCATCAGCCTTCCTTCGCGCATGCCAACCATTTCTCCGAGTATCGCCGCCAGGGCCGTCAGTGTCGACCACGGTCCTCGCGCGATTACCACTGCACGGGTCTCGGCACGGATGACGCCGACTTCGGTGCTGCCCTATGCGCACTACTCGCCGAACCTCTATCCGGCCTGCACCGCGGCCTATCGCGATGCCGACGGCGAGTGCCTGGCGCAGCCGAACGCGGGTGGCGACGGCTCCGGTAAATCGGCCAAGAAAAGCGCCGGCAATGGACGCCGCAACACCACGCCGGTCGTCGTAAACCTGCGCAGCTTCGCCAACGAATTCGTGGCCGAGATCGACAGCGCGTTGTCACTGACGGAAGCCGACGAGCTCGCGCGCCGCCACGGTCTTGCGCGCATTTCATCCGAGAATTTCCCGCTGATCGGCGCCACGATCGGCCTGTTCCGCATCACCGACGGTCGCTCCTCCGAGACGGTTCGGCGCGAATTCGCCGCCGACGGCAGCGTACGCTCGGTCCAGCAAAACTTCCGCTACGTGCTCCAGGACCAGAAATCGTCGGTGCCGACCGAGGGCGATCCGGCGCAATACGCGCTGGCAAAGCTGCGCCTGCCGCAGGCCCACACCCTGGCGCACGGCGCCAATGTCACGGTTGCTGTGATCGATTCCGGCATCGACGCCAAGCATCCCGAGCTCGCCAACTCCATCGCCGACAATTTCGACGCGCTCGGCAGCACCGAGGGCCCGCATGTCCATGGCACCGGCATTGCGGGAGCCATCGTGGCGCATGCCAAGCTGATGGGCAGCGCGCCAGAAGCGCGCATCATCGCCATCCGCGCCTTCGGCGGCACCACGGGCGGCGCCGAGAGCTCGTCCTACATCATCCTGCGCTCGCTCAATTATGCCGCCGAGCACGGCGCGCAGATCGTCAATATGAGCTTTGCCGGTCCGAAGGACGCCGTGATCGATCGCGCGATCGCGGCGACCGCCGCGCGCGGCCTGGTGCTGATCGCGGCCGCTGGCAATGCGGGCGCAAAATCGCCGCCGCTCTATCCCGCCGCCAACCCCAACGTGATCGCGGTCAGCGCGACCGACCAACAGGACAAGCTGTTCACGGCGTCCAACCGCGGCAATTACATTGCGCTGGCCGCCCCCGGCGTCGACATCTTCCTGCCGGCGCCGGACGGCAAATACCAGATGACGTCGGGCACCTCGTTCTCGGCGGCTTATGTCTCCGGCGTCGCGGCGCTGCTCCTCGAGCGCAACTACGCGCTGAAGCCGGAAGCGCTGCGTCTGACGCTGGCCAAGACCGCGCGCGACCTCGGTTCACCCGGGCGTGATGATCTTTTCGGCGACGGCGAGGCCGACGCTTTTGCCGCGGTCATGGCTGTTCCGGCCGACAGCGCGACGCCGGTCGCGGCCGCGTCCGGTACAACTAAACGTGAAGATGTCGAGAAGCGTCGCGACGATCCCGGCATCCGCGCAATCGAGCAACCCTCGCTGTCGAGTACGGACGATAAATCCACGGTTTCTCAGGCGGATAGGCCGGCGACGCGATAACGGCTGCGACAAGATTGCACGCAGGCCAAAGGTTAAAAAATCGAACGCCGCGTTGAACGTTCAGCCCGCTGCCAACGACCTAAATATGTGGGAGCGGTCATCCCTCCCCATCAGTCATATTAGGCGCGAGCGCCCATCCACCCCAAGCGCCCATATGGCTCGACCCGTCCGGTTGTCCCCCCGGACGGGTCTTTTCTTTTCGGGGCCGATTCCTTGAAGCGTTGTGCGAAACCGCTGGTTGGGAGATTGCGGCTGCGATCATCCCTGGCGGTCGGTCGACGCGGCACAAGCCCGCTATGCTTGTGCGAAGCTTGACTCGAAAATCCCTTGAAACTCCGCACGACTACGGTATTTCATGACCAAAGCCGTGTCGCTGCTGGACAAGTCAAAACTTTTCCACAAAATATTCACATCGCTTTTCAACTGATTCGTGTGCGTTGCGTCCCCGCGTCCGTATTTTTCTCCTCACGGGCTGGTTCATGACACATCGCCAAAGCGCGGCTGTTAGCCGCGAGATTGCAGCGCGCTGGTGCGCTCTTGCCGAACAGCGGCTGGAACATCTCTCCGAAATGTTCGAGACCGGACGCTGGCGCCGCTACCATTCCGAGCTCGCCTTCCTCGAAAACATCCAGGAAGCCAAGCGCGCGGTCCAGACCTGGCGCGCCATCGCGACCGGCGAGGACGTCGCCGCGGCCGCCGCGAGCGTGACCTCCGCATTCGGCTGGTCGCCGGCGACCTTGTCGCGCGTCCCTCCGCGGGAGCAGCGGCAGGCCATGCAGCCACAGACCATGCAGCCGAAAGCCGTGCACATCGCGCCCGAAACCGCTGTACCGGTCAGGCTCGACCCCACGCCGAACGTGCTCGCCGAAATCGTCGAGGCCCCAATTGCACCGGTCGCTCCGGTGGCGCCGTTGGCCTCGATCGCGTCGTTCTTGCAGACCTTCTCGCCGCCCGCCGACGAAATCGTCGCGGCCCCCGAGCGCGTGGTCGAATTCACCTTCAGCCTCGATGGCATCGAAGCGAAGTATCCGCTGCTGCGGAATACGTTCTAGGGGCGACGTTCCAGAGGCCAGCCGCGCACCTACTGCCGCACCGCATTCCCGCCGATCACCACTTGCGCAAAACGCTGTGCGCCGTCCGCTGACAGATCTGCCGTCACCGCACGCGCGTGCTCCAGCCCGACCACGGCGCCGCGCGGGGTTTCCGAGATCATGTTGTTGTTGACGAGCGCCGTGCCGGCGCCCGGTACGACGGAGACGCCGACGCCGGCGAGCGCCTTGCGGATCACATTGCCGGAGATCACGATGTCGCGCAGATATTTGCCCCAGCCGGCGACGATACCGTAGGACGGCGCGTTCTCGATGACGTTGCCGGTCACCGAGGTATCAGCCTCGATGTAGATGCCGACGCCGGCATCGTCGTCCGGCGCGGTGCCGATTGGCCGCTTCGGGATCAAATTGCGGATGATGTTGCCCTGGACCACGGCGATACGGCCGCCCTCGTTGAAGTTGCAGACGGAGACACCGACGGCCGCGCCGTCGACAATGTTGTTGGCGATCACGGCGGCTTCGAACGCAAATTCCGAATAAAGCGCGACCTCGCGCACGTCGCTGACGCTGTTGCCGGTGATGTGGATGTTGGAGGCCGAGTTGCCGCGCACCGCGGAGTAGTCGCAATTTTTGATGCGATTGCCGCGCACGATCACATTGCCGGCGCGGAACGCGTTGATGGCGTTGCCGTACTGGCCGGAGCCGCCGGGGCCGGCCTTGATGTCCTCGATGCGGTTGTCGGCGACCAGCGTGCCGTCATCGCCGATCGCGGTACGCAGGATTTCGATGCCGTTGTCGTTGGTGCCGGTGATGGTGTTGCGGGAAACACTGAGCCCTCTGGCATCGAACGAGACCACCGCCGTCACCGCGATGTTGGTAAAAATATTGCCGGAGATGTCGCCGGACACCTGCTCGAGCCAGATGCCGCTGCCGCCGGAGCCCGTGATCTCGCAATCGACAACGCGGACGTCGCGCCCACCGAGCACGTGGATCAGCCCACGCCGCGTCGGCAGCGGAATGCCGCTGCCGTCGAAGGTGATGCCGGAGAGGCCGATCGAGTCCGAACCGTCGCTTTGGATCGCGGAGGCGCCACCGGTGAAGACGAACTTGGTCGCGCCGCGCACGCCGATCAGTTGCGCGCCGTTCGGCAGCCGCAACAATCCGCTGCGGTAGATGCCAGGCGGCAGCGCCAGCGGCATCTGCGCTCGCGCCGCTTCGTCGATCGCGCGCTGGAGCACGCGGGTCTGGTCCTCGCTGCTGCCGGGCCGCACGCCATATTGGGTCGCATCGCGGCCAAGCAGCGACGTCAGCGGCGCCGCGCGTGCAGCGTCGGCCGGCATGGCCAGCGCACCGGCGATGCCTGCTGTCGAAGCTCCGATGAGATGACGGCGGTTGAGGGTCATGGCGCGTCCTCCGGCGGACGCGGGCCGTGTCCGCGATGGTTAGGTAGCGCAGGGCGGACGATGCCGTGAGGATTGTTCGCGGTAGGGTTAAATGTTCACCCTACGAAGTCCGCACCCTTCGCGCCGACCGCACCATCTCCATCAGCATTGCCTCGCCGGCATCCACAAGTTCCTCCAGCGTGATGCGCGGCGAGCCCTTGCGCCGCACTGCGCCGCTACGCGCGAGCAGGGGAATGTGGATGAACGCGGCAAGTTGCGGCCCGTCCGGCTTGACGTTCTCGATCGCGCGCCAGCTCAGATAGTTGCAGAGATAGGCGCCCGCGTCGCGCGAGGGGCGCGCGTCGATGCCGGTGAGGCGCGCGGCACGCAGCAGCCTTGCGGTGTGCGGGCCGAACATCATCGCGTCCGCATTGGCGGCGATGCCGCGCTTGCTCGAACGGGTGTTGGCGGCATCCGGCCAGAGCATGGTGACGGCGTTGCGCGCACGGGTCTCGATGCGCAGGTATGATGTCCGCGCCGCGAGACCGAACATCAACAGTGCGTCCGGCTTCACCTTCGCAAGCACCTCCGGCAACTGCCGGTCGACCGCGGCATAGGTCACCGGGAAGATGTGGCTTGCCATCTCGACATCATCGAGCCCAGGACGTCGCAGCCGTGCCAGCCGCGCGACCAGCGGCTGGGTCGGATTATAGGGCGCGCCGGGGAACGGGCCGAAGCCGGTCAGAAGAATGCGGAGTTTTTCGCTCATTGCAGCAACTCCAGAATCTGCTCGGCGGCGAGTGCGGGCGTGAGATGACCATCGGCGACCTCCGCCTCGATCTTCTTTACCTTGGCGCGCACCGAGGCCTCGCTGCGCAGCCGCGCCAGCATGCGCTGCTCCAGCATCGACCACATCCACTTCACCTGCTGCTCGCGTCGCCGCGCGGCGAACTCGCCGGATGCGTTCATCGCGGTGCGGTGATCGAGGATCTTTTGCCAGAGCTTTGCGATGCCGTCGCCCGTCAGCGCCGAATAGGTCTCGACCGGCGGATGCCAGTGCTCCGAGCGCGGCGTCAAAATGTGCAGGGCGCCGCGATAGTCCGCGGCCGTGATGTTGGCGCGCTTGAGATTGTCGCCGTCGGCCTTGTTGATCGCGATCATGTCGGCGAGCTCGACCAGGCCCTTCTTGATGCCTTGCAATTCGTCGCCGCCGCCCGGCAGCATCAGGGCGAGGAAGAAATCGGTCATGTCGCAAACTGCGGTCTCGGACTGGCCGATGCCGACGGTCTCGACCAGCACGACGTCGAAGCCGGCCGCTTCACAGAGCAGCATCGCCTCGCGTGTCTTGGCTGCGACGCCGCCGAGCGTGCCGGAGGACGGCGAGGGGCGGATGAAAGCATCGTCGGACGCCGACAGCCGCGCCATTCGTGTCTTGTCGCCGAGGATCGAGCCACCGGTGCGCGCCGAGGACGGGTCGACCGCAAGCACCGCGATCTTGAGGCCTTGCTCGATCAAATAGGTGCCGAGCACGTCGATGGTGGTGGATTTGCCGACGCCGGGCGAGCCGGTGATGCCGACGCGCATCGCCTTGCCGGTGTCGGGCAACAGCATCTGCACGAGTTCGCGCGCCAGCGTCTGGTGATCGCCGCGCCGGCTCTCCACCAGCGTGATGGCCCGCGCCAGCGCCGCACGGCTACCGGTGCGGAGGTCACGGGCGAGGGATGTGGTGTCCAGCGAAGTCTTCATTTCAACCATGCCCTGCTTTACAACGGCGAGAGCAGGCAGGCGAGGGCCCCGCAAAGGGCGCTCGCAGGTCGGGCCGTCAAATCAAGCCTTGGCAAAACCGGCGGCCTTCATGGCCTGCCCCATCTGGGCATCGGCCTGGTCCATGAAGGTTGCGAACTGGCTGGCATCGCGCCACACGGTGCCGAAGCCGCGCCTGGTCATGAAGTCCCTGAATTCGGGGGAGTCGTACACCTTCTTTAGGGCCGCGGTCAGCGTGGCGGCGACCTCCGCGGCCAGGCCTCTCGGCGCAGCGATGCCGCGCCATGAGCTGGCGGCGTAATCGACGCCGAGCGCCTCTTTCAGCGTCGGGACTTTAGGGAAGATCGGATTGCGTGCAGGCGCCATGATCGCGAGGCTGCGCGCCTGACCGGCCTCGATTGTGGCCCGCGCCTCCGGCACCGAGCAGGTGGTGAGATCAAGGCTGCCTGCGACGAGATCCTGCATGGCCGGTGCTGCGCCATTCGACGACGACCACGCCACCTGGTTCGCCGGCATTCCCATTGCCTGCATCCAGCCGACGAGCGCGAGATGCCAGATGCCGCCTTGCCCCGTGCCCGACGCCTTGAACTTTCCGGGGGGCGCTACCTTGATGGCATCCATGAGCTCCTTCACCGTCTTGTATGGCGAGGACGTCGAGACCTGGATGCCCGGCGGGTCTTCGTTCATCAGCGCCAATGGCGTGAAGTTGCGCGGCGTCAGATGCGTCAGGGCCTGCCAATGCAGCATCGAGATTTCAACGGTCAGCATGCCGATCGTGTAGCCGTCCGGCAGCGCGGTGGCGATCTCGGCGTGACCAACGACGCCGGACCCGCCGGTGCGGTTGACGACGTTGAAGGGTTGGCCGAGCTCCTTTTCCAGCAGCGTCGCGATGATGCGCGCGGTCGCATCCGTGCCGCCACCCGCACCCCAGGGCACGATCAAGCTCACCCGCCGCGCCGGAAAGGCTTGCGCGCGCGCAGGCATGAGGAGAGCGGACGTGGCCGCAGCCACTGAAGAGGCCGCGAAAATGCGGCGCGTGATTCCTGACATCAATGGTCCCGGCGGCGCCCTCGGGAATCGGGCTAGTGTCAATGCAATATGCTACGCGGCTTTTTGCAGATGTCGCAAGCGGCAGCCCCGCGGCGCCGTGGGCAACGGTTCTGTCCGGATCTATTGCGCCTCGTCCGCGTCGCCCTTGGGCCGCGCGCCGCCGAAGATGCGTGCACCCTCTGGAGTGAGGTAAGGCTTCAGCGTTTCCCACGGCACGTATGCGACATATTGGCCCTCGGCATAGGGGCCGACCGCATAGGGCGGATAGTGGAACGTGAGGCCGGAACTCTTGCCGGCGTCGGTCGATGGCGCCAGCGTCACGGCGCCGATCTTGAGCAGGCTCGGCTCCACGCCCTTGAACCATTCGTCGGTCGCGGTCTCGCTGGTGTCGCGCTTCTTCTTCTCGATCTTCAGCGACGCGATCACGGCCTTCACCATCGCCTTCATGGTCGAGCCGTTGTCGGCGGTCTCGGTGAAGAAGGGACGGATCGAGATGCGCTTACCCTCGGTCTTGTCCCACAGGATCGTGTTCACGTCCGAATTCGGATGGGCGCCATGGGTGTCCATGTAGTCGTCGCGCAGCAGGCTCACATAATGGTCGGAAACGACAGAGCGGATGCTGTATTTACGTTCAAAGTCCCAGCCGCCGTCCTTGAAAAAT
Organism: Bradyrhizobium sp. McL0616; assembly: GCF_049993385.1. NCBI lineage: Bacteria > Pseudomonadati > Pseudomonadota > Alphaproteobacteria > Hyphomicrobiales > Nitrobacteraceae > Bradyrhizobium > Bradyrhizobium sp. McL0616. Next base: position 6,122,755 of record NZ_CP188255.1, on the reverse strand, counting down.
TGCGGATCTTCCTTGCGGGAAGCGGCAGCATCGGCTGCGTTCTTGTCGAGCCATTTCCTGCCGTCGGCGAGGCAATCGGCGGCGAGTGCCGCATCAGCCTTGATCTTGTCATCGAGGAAGACGCGCGCCTCGATGTTCCTGTTCTTGATGACGGCGTCGGGTTTTGGATCGGCGGCGAGGGAGGGGGAGGACAAGCCTATCGCCGCAGCGGCTGCGAAAACGGTGATGGTTTGGAAGAGCAGTCCTGCACGCGCAATGGCACGGTGAGATGTCACGTCAATACCTATGAATTTCATGCTTTTCCGAGCAGCTGCCACAGCATAGAGATCGCAAGATGAACCGTCGCAGAACGCCCGTTGCGAACACCGGGTCGTGATATTCGTCGCGGCAAGCCGCCCGCCGGTTTGAGGGTTGGGAGGCCCAAGCGGCGGCGGAATTACTCTGCCGCCTCGCTATGCCCGAGCCGCGCATTCAGCTTGCGGATCAGCTCTTCGGCCGCATCCGCAATCACCGTGCCCGGCGGGAAGATGGCTTCGGCGCCGGCCGCGTAGAGCGCGTCGTAATCCTGCGGCGGCACGACGCCGCCGACGATGATCATGATGTCGTCGCGGCCCTGCTTCTTCAGCGCGGCCTTTAGCTCTGGCACGGCGGTGAGGTGGGCGGCGGCGAGCGAGGAGACGCCGAGGATATGCACGTCGTTCTCGACCGCCTGCCGCGCCGCTTCGTCGGCGGTGGCAAACAGCGGTCCGATGTCGACGTCGAAGCCGATATCGGCGAAGGCGGACGCAATCACCTTCTGGCCGCGGTCATGGCCGTCCTGGCCGATCTTGGCGACCAGGATGCGCGGACGCCGGCCCTCGGCTTCCTCGAAGGCATCGATCAGCGCCTGAACCTTTTCGACCCGGTTGCCCATGCTGGACGCCTCCCGCTTGTAGACGCCGGTGATGGACTTGATCTCGGCGCGGTGCCGGCCGTACACCTTTTCCATCGCGTCCGAAATTTCGCCGACGGTCGCTTTCGCCCGCGCCGCGTCGATGGCGAGCGCGAGCAGATTGCCGTTGCCTTCGCCAGCCGAGCGCGTCAGCGCGGCAAGCGCGGCATCGACGTCGGTCTGGTTGCGCTCGGATTTCAGCCGCGTCAGCTTGTCGATCTGGAGCCGGCGGACATTGGTGTTGTCGACCTTGAGGATGTCGATCGCGGCTTCGTCTGACGGCTTGTACTTGTTGACACCGATTACCGCCTGCTTGCCGGCATCGATGCGGGCTTGCGTCTTGGCCGAGGCCTCCTCGATACGCAGCTTCGGCACGCCGGCCTCGATGGCTTTGGCCATGCCGCCGAGCTCTTCAACTTCCTGGATGTGGCCCCAGGCTTTTGCGGCGAGATCACGCGTCAGCCGCTCGACATAATAGGAGCCGCCCCAGGGATCGATGATCCGCGTGGTACCGCTCTCCTGCTGGAGGAAGAGCTGGGTGTTGCGGGCAATGCGCGCCGAGAAATCGGTCGGCAGCGCCAACGCCTCGTCGAGCGCATTGGTGTGCAGCGATTGCGTATGGCCTTGCGTCGCCGCCATCGCCTCCACCGTGGTGCGCATCACGTTGTTGAAGACATCCTGCGCGGTTAGCGACCAGCCCGAAGTCTGGCAATGCGTGCGCAGCGACAACGAGCGCGGGTCCTTCGGGTTGAACGGCTTGAGCAGCTTCGCCCAGAGCAGCCGCGCGGCGCGCATCTTGGCCACTTCCATGAAGAAGTTCATGCCGATCGCCCAGAAGAACGACAGCCGTGGCGCGAAACGGTCCACGTCGAGGCCTGCGGCAAGGCCGGCACGTAAGTATTCGACGCCGTCCGCCAGTGTATAGGCGAGCTCGAGGTCCTGCGTCGCGCCGGCCTCCTGCATGTGATAGCCGGAGATCGAGATCGAATTGTATTTCGGCATCTTTTGTGAGGTGTAGGCGAAGATGTCCGAGATGATCCGCATCGAGGGCGCGGGCGGATAGATGTAGGTGTTGCGCACCATGAACTCTTTCAGAATGTCGTTCTGAATGGTGCCTGAGAGTTTTTCCGGAGGTACTCCCTGTTCGCCTGCGGCTGCGACGAACAGCGCGAGGATCGGCAGCACAGCGCCGTTCATGGTCATGGACACGCTCATCTGGTCGAGCGGGATGCCTGCGAACAGCGTGCGCATATCGTAAATGGAATCGATGGCAACGCCGGCCATGCCGACGTCACCGCCGACACGCGGATGATCGCTGTCATAGCCGCGATGGGTGGCAAGGTCGAAGGCGACCGAGAGGCCCTTCTGGCCCGCCGCGAGGTTGCGGCGGTAGAACGCGTTGGAATCCTCCGCCGTGGAGAAGCCGGCATATTGCCGCACCGTCCAGGGCTGGTTGACATACATGGTCGGGTAGGGGCCGCGCAGATAAGGCGCGATGCCCGGATAGGTCTCGAGGAAATCGAGCCCGGCGAGGTCAGCCTCGCCATAGGCAGGTTTCACCAGGATGCCCTCGGGCGTCAGCCACGGCTCGGCACTACCGGCTGGCGCGGCGGTGGCGACGCGCTCGAAGGCGACATCGGCGAAATTGGGAATGCGGCTCATGGTTTCAACCATATCAGGGCGCTCAATCATGGTCCGGATGCTGATGGCTGACGATGGTCGCCATCTTCTCCGGTCCGTAGTTCTGTTGTGTGGTCTGGCTCGGCAGGTTGGCGATGCCGACCACCCAGCCGAGGCGGGACTCGGTTCCGTACTGCCGGGTCGGCACCACGTGGTCCGGCCGGTCGAAGGCGCCGGTCATGATCTCGATCCGCTCGCCGCCGATGCGACGGAAGCTCAGCGGCGTACCGCAAGCCTCGCAGAAATCGCGCATCGCGATCGAGGAGGATCGGAACGCCGACGGCTCTCGCTTGGTCCAGGCGAAATCCGTCCGGTTGATGTCGGCGAAGGAGGCGAACGGTGCGCCGCTCGCCTTCTGGCACATCCGGCAATGGCAGATCGAAATCTTGTTCGGTGCCGCCGTCAGCGCAAAGCGCACCGCGCCGCATTGGCAGCCGCCGGTGAGAACGGGTTTGCTGGCTTCGGTCATGCCTGCTCCATCCGTTGATAGGCGTCTTGCAACGTGGCCAGCGCGTCGCCCCCGGCGAAGACAAAACCGGCGACGCCGGCGGCCCGCAACGCCGCCTCGGCCTCGGCCGGGCGGCCTGCCAGATAGATATGTCGTGCTCCGGCGGTTTGCAGGGCCTGAGCGGCGGCCTCCGCCTGGCCGGCATAGACCTTGTCGCTGGAACAGAGGCAGGCAAGCTCGGCCCCGGAGGCCTTGAAGGCGCTCGCAAGCTTGGCCGGATCAGCAAAGCCCTCGCTGTCGACGGCCTGAATGCCGCCGGTCTCGAAGAAGCTCTTGGCAAAGGTCGCGCGCGCGGTGAAATCGGCGGGCGTGCCGAGATTGGCCAAAAACACTTTTGGCCGCCCGCCGCGCACCTTGAGCGCCGCATCGGATTTGTCGCGCAGCGCCTCGAATGGCTGTGCGAGCCTGATCGGGGTGAGTGCATCGAACTTGTATTTCTGCGCGCCGTACGGTGCGAGCGCGATCGGCGTCGCCTTCAGCACCGCCGTTTCGCTCTCATGCAGGTTCGGAAATTCGCTGGCACCGGTCAGCACGTCGCGACGTTTTGCGATGTTGGCGTCACGTGCTTTTCGCGCGGCTGCGACCTTGCCCTGGAACAGGCCTTGCTGAAGCGCCGCAAAGGCGCCGCCGGCCTTCTCGCTCTCCTGGAACAGCGCCCAGGCCGCGTCGCAGAGTTGCGTCGTCAGCGTCTCAATGCCGCCTGCACCCGCCGCGGGATCGCTGACCTTGGCAAGGTTGCTCTCTTCGAGCAGCAGGAGCTGGGTGTTGCGTGCCGCGCGGCGCGCGAGCGGATCGGGCAGCCCAAGGGCGAGCGTATGCGGCAGCACCGTGATCGCATTGGCGCCGGCGAGCCCCGCCGCAAACGTCGCCATGGTCGCGCGCAGCATGTTCACATAGGGGTCGCGCTGCGTCAGCATGCGCCAGGCGGTGTCGGCAGCAATGAACAGCGATTTTGGCGACAGCCCACAGGCCGTCTCGACGCGCGCCCAGAGCAGCCGCAGCGCGCGGATTTTTGCCATGGTCAAAAACTGGTCGGCATCGGCGGCAAGCCGCGCATAGACCATGCCCTGCGCCTGCTCCAGCGGAACACCGGCACTTTCGATCGCGCGCAAATAGGCGACGCCGCAGGCGAGCACGAAGGCGAGCTCCTGCACTTCCGATCCACCGGCGTCGTGGATCACGCGTCCGTCTGCGGACGCAAACGGACCCGTGAAGCCGATCGCTGCGAGGCCCTTGATCCCACCCGTCACGGCGGGAACGATCTCCTCCCAGCTGTACGGGCTATTTCCCCACATAGCGCAGGCCGCGAGCGGATCGAGCCCGAAGCGGATGTCGCAGGCAGCGGGATCGATGCCGTTGCTCTTCACAAATTCCGCGACATGGATCGCGGCCATCCGCGATTGCGGACCGACCTGGAGCTCGATGCCGATGCCGGCATCGAGATGAATGTCCTTCAAGACCTTTGCGATCGCATCGGCCGTCGGTTCCAGGCCAAAGCCATGGCTGCCATTGCCGCCGGCGAACACCAGCGACAGCCCCGTCGCGCCGTTCTCCAGATCCGTCAGCGCTTGTGCGTTCGCGAGCGCCGCATCCGGATGGTCGATCCGCTGCACGATCTGCCATGGCGCGGCCGCCGGCCGTCCCACCACGGGCGCAACGCCCTTGGCGCGCGGATAGAGCGGCTCGATCTTGAGGCCGTCATAGGTCTTGCCGACCAGCTTCTCGAACGGCGCGCCCTTCAGTACGCCATCGACCAGCTTGCGCCAGTCTTCGACCGTCGCCTTGGGAAAATCGGCCGCCAGCGGCAGATCGTCAGTCACGGAGGTCATGCGGCGAGGGGCTCCCAAACGGCTTGTTATTCGGCGGCGAAATTGCCACGGCGGGCCGTCCCTGAAAACGGTTGTTTTTGGTTAACCGGTATCCGGAAGCCGCTCAATGCCTTGCGTCGAGACGCTGGCGAGCCCGTCACGCACACGAATGCCGCCGATCATGCGGTCGGGCGCGATTTCAGCGAGCGGCACCAGCACGAAGGCGCGCTCGAACAGGCGCGGATGCGGAAGCGTCAGATCCGGCTTCTGGAAGCTGACATCGTCATAGGCGATCATGTCGAGATCGAGCGTGCGCGGCCCCCATTGCCGCTCCTTGTCCCGGGTGCGGCCGAATTTCTGCTCGACCTTCTGCATCACGAACAGCAGCGCGTGAGGATCGAGGCTGGTCTCGATCTCGACGCAGGCATTGATGAAGGGATCCTGGTCCTCGTCGCCCCAGGGCGGCGTCGCATAGTCCGACGAACGCGCGATCAGCACGCCTTGCGTCATGCCGCAGATATGCGCGATTGCTTTTGTGAACGTCGCGCGGACATCGCCGACATTGCCGCCGAGCGCAATGAGGACGCTCGCCATCAGGGTTGCCGCGAGCGCGTCAGCATGATGCCGACATCGTCGAAGATGGCGGCGATCGGCGCATGCGGCTTGTGCACGGTGATCTTCACGGCGCGGATGCGCGGGAAGTGCGACAGGATGGCGTCGGCGACTGCGCCTGCCGCGCGCTCCAAAAGCTTGTAATTGGTGTTCTTGAACGCCGCCGTCGTGGTCGCCACGACTTCGGCGTAAGACACCGTATCGGCGAGCCGGTCGCTGCGCGAAGGCTCCGACAGGTCGGTATAGAGTTCGAGGTCGATCACAAAACGCTGGCCGACTTCGGTTTCGTGCTCCATCACGCCGTGGCGAGCATGGATCGACAGTCCGGTCACGAAGATCGTATCGGTCATTGCTTGCTCTCGATTGCTGCCGCCACCCGCAGGGCCTGCAAGGTCTCGGCGACGTCATGGGTCCGGATGATCTTTGCGCCGTGCTGCGCGGCGATCAGATGTGCGGCGATCGAGCCGGCCAGCCGTTCTTTCGGCTCCGACGGCACCACCGAGGCGATGAAGCGCTTGCGCGAGGCGCCGACCAGGATCGGCAGGCCGAACATCTCGAATTCGCGCAGCCGCGCCAGCGCAATCATGCTCTGCTCGGCCGTCTTGCCGAAGCCGATGCCGGGGTCGAGCACAATCTTGTCGCGCGCGATGCCGGCCCTTGCCGCGATATCCAGCGAGCGCAGGAAGAAAGCCTTCATGTCCGCGATGATGTCGATGGCGGAATCGACGCTCTCGCGGTTGTGCATGACGATGACGGGCACACCTTTGGCGGCGACCAGCGGCGCCATCGCGGCGTCGCGCTGCAGGCCCCAGACGTCGTTGGCGATCGCAACGCCCTGATCGAGCGCGAAAGCGACAACCTTGGCCTTCATGCTGTCGATCGACACGGGCGTGCCGAGCGCCACCAGTGCGGCCAGCACCGGCTTCAGCCGGGCAAGCTCGTCGGCCACCGTGACCGGCTCGGCGCCCTTGTAGGGCCGGGTCGATTCCGCGCCGATGTCGATGATGTCGACGCCGTCAGCGACCATCGCCCGCGCCCGCGATAGCGCCTGCTCCGGCGCGATGAACTCGCCGCCGTCGGAGAAGGAGTCGGGGGTGACGTTGAGCACGCCCATGACCGCCGGAATGGGCCGGCCCAGGATCGTCCGCAGCACGTCAGGTCCGGCCGAGCCGGCCCGCGCAACGGATGGGGAGGGCGAGGCGTTCATGCGCGTGGCTTTGCGCGGTCGGGGCTGGGGAGTCAAGGCGGGATTGGCCACTCCTGTCATCGCCGGCGCTGTCGATGTTGAGGCACTCTCTCGCATCATCTCCGCTGTCGTCCCGGCGAAGGCCGGGACCCATAACCCCAGGGAGAACTTTGGCGAAGACTCGTAGTTCGGTACTTCGACCTTCTACGATCGATAGATTCCGCGGTATGGGTCCCGGCCTTCGCCGGGACGACACCGGAGATGCGGGGAGTGCAGCCCTAATACGTAATCTTCGGCGACAGCTTCTTGGCCTTGGCGATGATGTCGCCGACCGACTTCTCCGAGGGCAGGATGCGGACGAGCTTCTTCCGCTCGTTCGCATCCCGCATGCTCTGCGCCAGTCTTGCCGGATTTCGGTAGGCGAGCTCGCGCACGGTGGTGACGCCGGCGGCGCGGACCAGGCCGACCTTGGCCCGGCCCATGCCGGGAATGCGCATGTAGTCGGAGACGTTGGCCCACTCCAGCAGCAGCTGCTCGCTGATGCCGGTCTTGGCGGAGAGCGCCTTACGCCCCTTCACGGTTGAGGCAGCTTCCAGCAGCGCGTCAGTGGTACGGATACCCTGCGCCTTCAACTTGCTGGCGGCAAAGGCTGGCAGGCCCTCAATCTCGGAGATCGGATATGTCATGATACTCAATGTGAAATGCGTAGCTCTCAGGCGAACTGGCTGAGGCCCGGCGTCCCCGCGATGATCTTGCCCATCTGATCCGCTCCGATTTTGTCTCGGCCAAAGCGAAAAAGTTCACGGGCAATCTTCTGAATGTCGGACATGCCAAGCCCCAGGCCCATCAGGCGTGTGCCGACGGCCATCAAGCCACCGCCCATCAGCCGCGACAGTCCGCCGCCGCTCCTGGACGCCTCGATCGCCTCTTCTGCACCTGGGATGTGATCGATCAGGGTCTGCACGCTGTCGGAAGGACCCTCGCTGCGGAGGAAGCCCAGGATAATGCCGACGGTCTTTTCAGCCATAGCATTATCTATGCTGGCGTTTGTCGCCAGCCGCCCGATCAGCTCGTCCATATGGCCTGCCCCTCAGCCGGATCACATGCCGGAATATTGTCTTCGAAAATGATCTTGAGCCGGTGTGACGTGAAATACAAGCGATGAACGCTCGCGAGGTTCCGATTCACTTCGAACGCGGGAAAAGTGTTGCAGCGATGCAAGAGCGGAGATGGAATCAAGGAAGAATTGCCGCGGTGCAAATGTATCGCTCCGACTTTCGGCGGATACCGGGCTCACATTCTCCGACAATGTCGCATGCCCGTGGCGCCTTGAACGGTTTCAATCCGCTTGCGACATGCGTTAAACTGCAGAAATGGTGAGCTCGAGTTTCAATACGCGAAATCGACAGACAGAATAGAGAGAGCGATGACGGCGCAGGACAACAAGCTCGGCGATACCGACGACAAGATTTTCGTCGGCAAGGGAGACGAGCAGGCCTGGCTGACGCTGGCGCTTGCCAATCGCCACGGCCTCGTCACCGGCGCGACCGGGACAGGCAAGACAGTATCGCTGCAAGTGATGGCGGAGGGATTTGCGCGCGCTGGTGTTCCGGTGTTCGCCGCCGACATCAAGGGCGATCTCTCCGGTATCTCCGAGGTGGGCGAAGCCAAGGACTTCATCGTCAAGCGCGCCACCGAGATGGGCCTGACATTCCAGCCCGACCAATTTTCGACGGTGTTTTGGGACGTGTTCGGCGAGCAGGGGCATCCGGTGCGGGCCACCGTCACCGAGATGGGGCCGCTACTGCTGGCGCGCATGCTCGATCTGAACGACGTGCAGGAGGGCGTGCTCAACGTCGCCTTCCGCGTCGCCGACGACAACGGCCTCGCCCTCATCGACATGAAGGATTTGCGGGCGCTGCTCGACGCCATCGTCCCGGATACCAGCAAGAAGGGGGCGGACGCGGGGGAGGATCCGCTGGCACCGATCCGGAAAGCGGCGCAGGGGTTCGGCAACGTCACCAAGGCCACCGTCGGCACCATCCAGCGCCAGCTCCTGGTGCTGGAGAACCAGGGCGGCACCAAATTCTTCGGCGAGCCGGCGCTGACGTTGAAGGATTTCATGCGGACCGATCGCGACGGCCGCGGTATGGTCAACATCCTCGTCGCCGACAAGCTGATGCAGAGCCCGCGGCTTTACGCGACATTCCTGCTGTGGATGCTGTCAGAGCTGTTCGAGGAATTGCCCGAGGCCGGCGACCCTCCCAAGCCAAAACTGGTGTTCTTCTTCGACGAGGCGCATCTGTTGTTCACCGATGCGCCGAAGGCGCTGATGGACAAGATCGAGCAGGTGGTCCGTCTGATCCGCTCCAAGGGTGTCGGCGTCTATTTCGTCACCCAAAACCCGATCGACGTGCCCGACCGCGTGCTCGGGCAAATGGGCAACCGGGTGCAGCATGCACTGCGCGCCTTCACCCCGCGCGACCAGAAGGCGGTTGCGGCTGCCGCTCAGACCTTCCGGCCCAATCCGAAGCTCGACACCGGCAAGGTGATCATGGAGCTCGGTAAGGGCGAGGCGCTGGTGTCCTTCCTCGAGGGCAACGGCACGCCGGCAATGGTCGAGCGGGTGATGATCCGTCCGCCATCGGCCCGGATCGGGCCGATCACGCCGGAGGAGCGCAAGGCGATCATGGATGCGAGCCCGGTGAAGGGCAAATACGACACCGCGATCGATGCCGAGTCCGCCTATGAGATCATCCAGAAGCGCCTCGCCGGCACCGCGGCGCCGGCAGACGGCTCGGCCGGCGCAAGTGGTGGTGGCGGGATCCTCGGCCAGATCGGTTCGATCGTCGGCACCATCTTCGGCACCAACACCGGGCGTAACCGGCTGTCCACGGGCCAACGCATCGCGCGCGACGTCACGCGCACGGTCACCGGCAAGGTGGTCGGCGGCGTCGTGGCCGATCTCGGCAAGTCGGTCGGCGGCCAGCTTGGCGGCTCGGTCGGCCGTGCGCTGGTCCGCGGCGCGCTCGGCGGCTTGCTGCGAAGGTAGGCAGCTTCCTTGTGGCCATCCCATGAAGGCCGGGCATTTTGCGCGCCTTCAGTGTCAGGCTCAGCGCCCCCGCGCACATATTTCGGATGATTGGGACTCTCCAAGCGTCGGTCGGTCTGCTACGTCCTATGTGTTTCCGACGGGCATAATGTGACATCATCGAATCCATCAGACAAACCCCGCGCACTCCGGCTGCCATCGCTGCGCGCGCCGCTCGATCTCCTCTTCCTGCTTTGCTGCATCATCCTCACCGCCGATGTCCTCGGTCCCGAGATGTTCGGCCACGGCAAGACCAAGGACTATGCGCTGTGGTATTGGGCCGGGCAGCAGGTGCTGCATGGCGGCGCGCTCTATCCCAGCGACATCCATCACCAGTTCGAGTTCATCTATCCGCCGCTGCCGGCGATCCTGCTTGCGATCCCGAGCTGGTTCGGCAAGCTCCCGCTCTACATCGTATTGTCGATCCTGAATGTGGTGGCGTGGTGGTACACGGGGATCCTCTCCAATGCCATGACCGGATCGGACCGCAAACCCGGCCCCTGGCTGGAAGCGCTGCCGGCCCTCGTCACCGTGACCTTCGTGTTCGACATGTTCGATCTCGGCCAGCCGAACCTCGTCCTGCTGGCGATGATGCTCTACGGCTTCTGGAGCTTGCAGCGCCAACGGTCCTGGCTCGCGGGTTTCATGTTCGCGCTCGCTACCGCCATCAAGGTGTTTCCCATCGCCGTGCTGCCCTATCTGGTCTGGCGACGGCAATGGGCGGCTGTCGTCAGCATGGTCGCCTTCATCGGCATCCTTCTCTACGTGGCGCCGGCGCCGATCCGCGGCTTCGAACGCAACGCGGCCGAGCTCAAGACCTGGTACCAGGGCATGGTCGGGGCGAGCTCGGAGAAGGGGTTCGGCCAGCGCGACGAGCAGAACTGGTCATGGGTCAACCAGTCCATCATCGCTGTCACGCACCGGCTGGTCCGGCCGCTGAACTACAATCAGGAAGATCCCGACAAGCCGCCGCGCACGATGAATGTCATCGATGTCGACTACAAGACGGCGAACTGGATCGTGCTCGCGGTGTCGGCGTTGCTCGGGCTCGGCTTCATCGCGGTCATGCCACGGCAAGCGCGGCGCACGGCGCGATCGGACGCCGAGGAGCTCGGCATCCTGTTTTGCCTGATGACGGTGGCCTCGCCGTTGGCGCGGCAATACTATTTCATGTGGCTGTTCCTGCCGATGACGGTGCTGATGCATCGTGCTGCCTTCGACGAACGGGCGAATGTGCGGCTGGGAACCTGGCTCGCTCTCGGCGGCGCCGGCATCCTCATGCTGCTGTCGCTGCCGCCGTTTCCCAATGTCATCCAGGCCTGGGGCAATAACCTCATCGCCACGGCGGTCCTCGCAGGCAGCCTCGCCTGGCACATCCGGCATCCGCCGGTTGCGGCTAGCTCCGGCGCCGCGGCAAGGCTAAAACCCCATACATCTTGAGACCCCGATTTCTCGAGACTTGAAACGCAGGGAATACGACATGGCCAATGCGCAGCTTCAATCCGTGCTCGACCACATCGACAAGGAGTTTGACAACAGCCTGGAGCGCCTGTTCTCGCTATTGCGGATCAAGTCGATCTCCGCCGATCCGGCCTTCGCCAGGGATTGCAAGGCGGCCGCGGAGCACCTCGCCAAGGACATCGCGAGCCTCGGCGTCGCGACCGAGGTGAGGCCGACCGCCGGCCATCCCGCAATCGTCGGCAAGATCAAGGCGGGCGGACGGCCGCACGTGATCTTCTACGGCCATTACGACGTGCAGCCGGTCGACCCGCTCGAGCTCTGGCACCGTCCCCCGTTCGAGCCTGCGGTGACGGACCACGCCGACGGCCGCAAGATCATCGTCGCGCGCGGCGCCGAGGACGACAAGGGCCAGGTGATGACCTTCGTCGAGGCCTGCCGCGCCTGGAAGGCAGTCACGGGCTCACTGCCGATCGACGTCACCTTCCTGATCGAAGGCGAGGAGGAGGTCGGCTCGAAGAACTTCGTGCCGTTCATCGAAGCCAACAAGGACGAGTTCAAAGCCGACTACGTGCTGGTCTGCGACACCAGCATGTGGGACGGCAACACGCCGGCAATCACGACCTCGCTGCGCGGCTTGCTATACGAAGAGCTGAAAATCACCGCCGCCAATCGCGACCTGCATTCCGGCGTGTTCGGCGGCAGTGCGATGAACCCGATCCGGGTGCTGACCAAGATTCTCGGCGGCCTGTTCGACGACGACAACCGCATCACCATCCCCGGTTTCTATGACGGCGTGAAGGATCTGCCGCCGGACATTCTGGAGCAGTGGAAGAAGCTCAATCTCACGCCGGAGATTTTCCTCAAGCCGATCGGGCTGTCGATCCCGGCCGGCGAGAAGGGCCGGCTCCTGATCGAGCAGGCCTCCTCGCGTCCGACCTGCGACGTCAACGGCATCTGGGGTGGCTATATCGGCGAAGGCTCCAAGACCGTGATCCCGTCGCATGCATCGGCCAAGGTCTCGTTCCGCCTGGTCGAGGGGCAGGATCCCCAGAAGATCCGCAAGGCCTTCCGTGACTATGTGACGGCGCGCATTCCCGGCGATTGCAAGGTCGAGTTCGGCGACCATTCCGCCGCGCCGGCGGTCGCGCTCGACTGGGACATGAAGCCGCTTGCCGCGGCGAAGAAGGCGCTGACGGAGGAATGGGGCAAGGAGACCGTGCTGATGGGCTCGGGCGCCTCGATCCCGATCGTCGCCGATTTCAAGCGCACGCTTGGCCTCGACTCGCTGCTCGTCGGCTTCGGTTTGGATGATGACAACATCCACTCGCCGAACGAGAAGTACGACCTCCGAAGCTTCCAGAAGGGCATCCGCTCCTGGGCCCGCATCCTCGCCGCGCTGGCCGAGGTTAAGTAGGGCGCGAAAACTCTATCCTCGTCATTGCGAGCGAAGCGAAGCAATCCAGAATCCCTCCGCGGGTAAAGTCTGGATTGCTTCGTCGCAAGAGCTCCTCGCAATGACGGCAAAAATAAAAACGCCGCCCGGAATTGGGCGGCGTTTTATTCCAAAGCGTGTAGAGGGTGTTGACGCCTACCCTACACCAAACCTCGAGAATCTCAAGACCGATAGCCCGGCAGCTCGCGGTCGAGCTTGCGCAGCAGCGGCGGCCACACCAGCTTGGTGGCACGCAGCTCGGCGCGGTCGCGGTTGGCGAGCAGCTCGGTATTCTTGTCGATCGCGACGTCGTCGACCGGATAGACCGGGGTGCCCAGCGCACGCGTGCGCACCTGCATCGAGCAGGCGCGCTCGAGGTGATACATGCGCTCGAAGGCCGAGGCGACCGAGCGGCCGACCGTCAGCGTGCCGTGATTGCGCAGCAGCATGTGATTGTGGTCGCCGAGATCCTTCTGGAGCCGCGGCCGCTCGTCGTGGTCCAGCGCGATGCCTTCATAGTCATGATAGGCGAGGTCGTGGGTGACGAGCTGGGCGGTCTGGTTCAGCGGCAGCAAGCCCTCGGCGGCGCTGGAGACCGCGGTGCCGTCAAGCGTGTGGAGATGCAGCACGCAGATCGCGTCATCGCGCACCTCGTGGATCGCCGAATGGATGGTGAAGCCGGCCGGGTTGATGCTGTACTCGCTCTCGGTGAGCTGATTGCCGTGCAGATCGACCTTGACCAGGCTCGACGCCGTGATCTCGTCGAACATCAGCCCATAGGGATTGATCAGGAAGTGATGATCGGGGCCGGGCACGCGCGCGGAGATGTGGGTGTCGACCAGGTCGTCCCAGCCGTACAGTGAGACGAGACGATAGCAGGCGGCGAGATCGACCCGTTGCTGCCACTCGGCCTCCGTCATGTTCGACGGCACTTCCTTCAGGCGCGCTTCCGCTGGTGACATGACAGATCTCTCCGAACCTCGTTGTTTCGGGGAGGGAGCCTAGTCTCGGGTGAGGCCGGCGGCAAGGCGCGCAAAGCGCGGCAGTTCAGCGTAGCCCGCATAGAGGGGAAGCGGAATGCGAGGAGTCGTGTGGTCCCGGATTTCGCTTTCGCTCCATCCAGGCTACGAGACCGCTCGATCGGTGGTGCTACGGCGCCGGGATCGACAGCAGGCTGGAAATGCTGCGGCCGCGGATGTCGTAGACGCGAGCGAACACCACGTCGTCGCGCTTGATCTCGACCATCACCGGGGCAGTCAGGCCCTTGCAGTAGAACTCGCCGAGCGTCATGGCGAAATCGGCCGCGTTGGAATCCCAGCCAATGGTGAAGTCGGGGCCGAGCGCGACCTGCGCGGGGCGCTGCGGGCCGCACACGGCGACCTTCCATTTGCGGTTACGCGGCGGCACTTCCTGCCGCTCGACGAGTTGCTCGCGCAGTTCGTCGGAAGCCTGCTTCAGCGCAAGGCCCCAATAGTCCAGCATGAAGCGGTCGTCGGCGGCGCGCACGGTGCCGGCGATGTGATTGAAGTGGGTGTATTGATAGGGATGCAGCCGGATCATCTCGGCCAGCGGCAGCGCCAGGCCGAAGCAGAAGGTGGCGAGCACGACCGGCTGCCAGGCGCGGTGATTGGCGCGCAGGCGCTCCATGGTCCAGGCGAACGCTACGCCGCCGAGCACCGCCATCGGCGGGATGACGAAGACGAAGTGGCGGATGCCGTTGTAGAGCGCCGGTCGTTTCACCATCGCGATCGCGAGCGGCAGCGTCGCTGCGAGCGTCAGCATCAGCAGGATGGTCTTGCGGCGGGCTGGAACCTCGCGGCGCGGCAGCAGCGCGAAGGTGCCGATCGCGGCGCCGGCCATCAGCACCAGCATCACCTCGGGCAGCTGAAGCGCGAACAGCGTCGGCAGATACGACCAGGGCATGTCGGGCACGGACACGATCGCGCCGTCGAACATTTCCTTCCAGGGCTTCTCGAAGAAGTGCGAGAAGTAGGTCAAAGCCTCGAAGGGATTGCCGGGCTCCATGATCGACCACGGCCAGATCAGGCCCATCACGAGGTAGCCGAACGCGAGGCCAGGCAGCAGCACGTAGACGACATGGGCGAATCGACGGGCCGCCTCGCGGACGCCTTCGGTGCGCAGCTCCTCGAGGAACAACGGCATGAATCCGACCATGGCGTAGACCAGCGCGAGCCCGCCGAGAATGCGGCAGCCGATCGACAGGCCGGCGCCGAGGCCGACGATCAGGATCGTGCGCGGCGAGGGGTTCGGATATTCCTCGGCAAGCCGGACTAGGCCCAGCATCAGGATGATCATCGCCACCGCGAAGGGCGCATCCTTCGGGTTCATGAACATGTGGCCGTAGAAGATCGGGCAGAGCGCGAGCAGCAAGAGCGCGGCAAGACCGGCAAGAGGCCCGCCGATGCGGCGGCCGAGCCGCCACGTCACGGCAAGCCCGATCACGCCGACGATCGCGCCGAGCAGACGGCGCGTCTCGAACAGCTCGAGCGGGAGAATCTTGTGCAGGAGGGCTGCGACCATGTCGAAGCCGCCGCCATACATATAGAGGTTGGCAAAGGAGAGCGCTGCGGTGTCCCTGAAGCCGGAACCGAACAAGCGCAGCAGCAGATCGGCATATTCGGCGTGGGTGTAATCGTCCCAGCCGAGCCCGTAGTCGCGGAAGGTCAGACCTGCGATGACGGCGACCGCTGCCAGCACCAGCATGGCGAGGTCGTCGCAAGACCGTTCAACCGAGCGCCCGAGAGGCGTGTCGATCGCCGAAGTCGTGATGGATGTCATGGCTATTGGTGACCCGGAATCCCCTCTTGGCCCTGCTGGTGCGCGCGGGCCTGCTCCCCGGAATCCCTATAGCGCAGTTCCATTACCAAGTAATTGGGCATTATGGCTAAATTCCTGATGCGACGCAGCAAACCCGACTAACCGAAGAGCAGATTAGAAACTAGCGAGCCGTAGCTGAAGGGAATGTGAATAAGTCCCTGATATCCTTCCCTTTAGGAACAGCGCGGGCAATTGGTCGTTGGCGAGGACCACAGTATGACGGTATCGTGGCGTAACGGGTGTTGCGCATGGATGCGCGACCGAGGGTGGGTTCGATGGTCTTGGTATTGCTGATCGCAGGGATCGTCGCCGTGGTGGCGGGTCTCCTTGCAATCCTTTTTGGCTACACGGTCAGGGATTTCAGCCTCGGTAGCACCCTCATAATCTCCGGCACGGTCGGTGTCTGCTCCGGAATGTTACTGGCCGGCCTCTATGTCGTGGCCGTGGAGCTGAAGAATATTGCCCGGCGCTTGGCCGGCTCCGCCGCGACGTCGGAGGTGCGGGTCAGGCCGGTGCTGCCGGCGGGCCTCGCGATGCCCGGTGCGCCGGAGCCAGCGTCTGCTCCAGCGATAAGGGCCGAACCATCACCCGCCGCACCCCCCCCATGGCAGGGCGAAGCGCCGGCCCGCGAGCGCCCGCGGGTCGAGGCGCCGGAAGAGCCCGAAGAGCCGGAACCACCTCCGGAAGCGCCGCGCCGGCGCAATTTGATGTTCGCCTCGAGTTCGCGCAAGGAGCGCGAGCGTGCCGAGGCGAAGGCTACCGATGGCCCGCAGCCGCAAACAGACGCCGTGCCTGCGGCGCCGGAGGCGCCGCCCGCGAGGTTCGATGACGCCTGGCCGAAGCTGGACCGCATGCGGCCGCCGGAGCCGCCCGTGGCGCGTCGATCGCCGCCGCGCTCACCTTCGGCCTTCGAGCCGGCCCCGCCTGCGCTGGCCCCGCCTGCACCGGAGCCGCCACCGCCGGCTGAGCAGCCGCCGGTGACGGTGCTCAAGTCCGGCGTCGTCGACGGTATGGCCTATTCGCTCTATTCCGACGGTTCGATCGAGGCGCAGATGCCGGAGGGCATGATGCGCTTTGCCTCGATCGACGAGCTGCGCGCCCATCTCGACCAGCGGTCCTAGTTCAAGTAATGCGTCGCGGTTGTTGTCGCGACAGCAGTAATCGGCCGATACTTGTCAGTCGTCGTATTTCAGCCAAACGTATTGTTGACAGAATATACTTCACCGTCGCCAATGCAGCGCGACGGAGCCAGATTGGAGAGAGGGCGAGCCCATGTCGGATGCTGGGGCTAAAAATTTCATCGAGCTGACGGCCAACATCGTCTCGGCCTATGTCAGCAGCAATCCGACGCCGGCTGCCGAGATATCAAACCTCATCAACCAGGTGCATGGCGCCCTGGTGCGGGTCTCCTCAGGTCGTGCGGAGGCCGTGCCGCTTGAACCCGCAAAACCTGCGGTCTCGCTGAAGAAGTCGATCGCGCCGGACTATCTGGTGTGTCTGGAGGACGGCAAGCGCTTCAAGTCGCTGAAGCGCCATCTGCGCACCCAGTACAACATGACGCCGGAGCAGTATCGCGAGAAATGGGGCCTGCCCGCCGACTATCCCATGGTCGCGCCAAACTACGCGGTGGCGCGCTCGCAACTGGCGAAGAAGATGGGATTGGGACAGCAGCAGCGGAAGCGGAAATAGCTTCTCACGAAGCCTCCGCGAGTGCCTCTTTCGCGTCGGTCTTGATGCGTTCGACCATCGAGCGCAGGCCGTTGGAGCGTTGCGGCGTCAGATGGTCGCGAAAGCCGAACTCGTCGAACACCGCGATGGCGTCGGTCGCAAGGATCTCCCGCGGCGTTCGGCCGGAATAGAGCGAGAGCACGATCGCGACCAGCCCGCGCACGATATGTGCGTCGCTGTCGCCGCGATATCTCAGGATCGGCGCGCCATTGCCGCGGTCGACATGCTTGGACAGCCAGACCTGGCTGACGCAGCCATTCACCTTGTTCTCCGCGGAGTGGTCCGCCTCGGGCATTGGTTCCAGGGTGCGGCCGAGCTCGATGACGTACCGGTAGCGGTCGTCCCACTCGTCCAGAAGCTCGAAATTGTCCCTGATTTCGTCGATCGTGGTCATAATGGCCCAGAGTTCCCGTTCAGACCAATATAGGGACGCAAGGCCTCGAAATCGATAGGATTTGAGCCCTAATTCGCAATCGGCGGACCGCGCCATTCCAGCGCGAGGTCGTCCTGGGTCAGCGTGTCGCGCACAGCCTCGCCGGTGGTGGCATCGCCTTCACCGGCGACCGTGATCGAGCCGGTGTGGTCGGGCGCCTTCTTGTCGTTTTTCTCGTTCTTCTCGTTGGTGATCTGCTCCTTCTTGTCGTTGATGATCTGGTAGATCTTCTTCGCGCCGTCCTGCGCCCGCTGGCCGATGATGGTCGCGGCCTGTCCGCCAACCTCGCAGGCCGCCGGCTGGCGTTTGCAGAACTGGGTCATGTCGGAGACGGCCGCGGTCGCAGCCTGCACCGCATCGGCAGCGCCGATCTGCGGCAGCTTGTCCGATTCGGGCGTCTTGTCCCGCGGCAGGAGCACCAGCACCAGCCCGAGCCAGAATGTGATGCGGAGCAGAAAGCGCATCTTGCGAACCTGTATGTTAGATCCCGTCGCGGCGATCCCCGCAGGCGTCGGACCTAGCAACTCTCGATAAATCGCAAGTGATTGCCTTCCGCTTAATTCGCAGAAAATTTACGCAAAAATCTTCGGAACTGGAGGTCTCGTAAATTTTCGATTGACGCGCCCGGCCGTGATGTTCCGGCCCCGCGCATCCACCAATTCGAAACCATGCGAGGGAAGGCGAAACCCTGTGTTCACCATCCCCGATGATGACATCGCCAAATCGTCTAAAAATCTCCGCGATGACGCGGTGTCCGGCAGCAGGCCGGGTCGCCTTAGCACTCGTTTAAGGTCGCTCTGACACGGTGGCCCAACGATAAGGAGGCGTTCCGGCACGTCTTCAAAGACGAATGAGCCGAAGCGCGAGACCCGTGACAGTTTTGAGTATCATCCGCGATTGTCTCGATGCGCTGCTGCATCCCTCCGCGCGTTACGATGCGCTGACGCGAGCGCGCCATCGTGCCTTCATGGCGCCGCGGCTTCTGGGAAGCCTGGCCGCCTTTGCCGCATTTCCGGTCTATCTCGTCCTGCGCGGCGCGCCGAGCGCGATCGAGGTCGCCGCTTTCGCCTGGCTGATTGCGCCGATCCTGCTGTCCTGGTTCCTGTCGCGCACTGGCCGCTACGAAGGCGCGCATGTGCTGTCGTCGCTGGCGCTGGCCGGCCTGATCATGGCGATCGCGTCCACGACCGGCGGCATCGAATCATTCGCTGCGATCTGGCTCGTCGTGGTTCCGCTGGAAGCCGCGCTGTCGGCCTCGCGCCGCGTTGCGGCCTTTGCCTCGCTGCTTGCATTGTCCTGCGCGGGGATACTGATCCTCGTCACCCAGTTCGGCTGGTTGCCGCCCGAACATGTCAGCGCCGCGCAACGCGGCGTGCTGATGGCGTTCGGCGTTGCCTCTGCGACGCTCTATGCCGCAGGCCTCGCCTTCGGTGCCGAGTCGCTCGCGCGCACCAGCGTGACGCTGCTGTCGCGCGAGGAGGAACGCTACCGCCTGCTGGCGCGCAACATGAGCGACGTGATCTCGCGGCATCAGCGCAACGGCGCGGTGCAGTTCATCTCGCCCGCGGTGGAGGCCATGCTCGGCATGCCCGTCGCGCGATTGCTGGGCCATGGCCTGTTCGATCGCGTCCACGTCGTCGATCGTCCGGCCTATCTCACGGCGCTGTCGGATGCCGCCCGCGGCGACGTGCGCAGCGTCGAATTCCGACTGCGGCAGGAGAAGGCCGGTCCCGAGCGCGGCCAGATCGATTTCATCTGGGTCGAGATGCGCTGCCGTCCGCTCGAGCCGGATCAGTTGCGTGACGTCACCCGCGAGGCCGAAGTCGTCGCCGTGATGCGCGACGTGACCGATCGCAAGCTTTCCGAGCAGGCGCTTGATCGGGCCCGCAGTGACGCGGAGGCGGCCGATGCCACCAAGACGCGCTTCCTGGCCACCATGAGCCACGAGCTGCGCACGCCGCTCAACGCCATCATCGGCTTCTCCGAGATGATCGCGCAGGAGCAGACCCTGATGTTGGGGGCGGCCCAGCGCAAGGAATATGCAGAGCTCATCAACGATTCCGGCCAGCATTTGCTGTCGGTCGTCAACGGCATCCTCGACATGTCGAAGATGGAATCCGGCAATTTCGAGATCGCGTCGGAGCCGTTCGCGCCGCGCGCCTCGCTGATGCATTGCTGCAACCTGCTGGCGCTGAAAGCGCGCGAGAACGGCGTCGATCTCATCACCGATGCGCCGCAGGATCTGCCCGTCATGACCGGCGATCCGCGCGCGTTCAAGCAGATCGTGCTCAATCTCGTCGCCAACGCCGTCAAGTTCACCGAGCGCGGCGGTCAGGTCACGGTGACAGCGGCCGCGTCCGCCTCGCAGCTCACGCTGCGCATCAGCGACACTGGCATCGGCATCGCGCCGGATGATCTCAAGCGCATCGGCTCGCCGTTCTTCCAGGCCGGCAAGACCTACCAGCGCCGTCACGAAGGCACCGGCCTCGGGCTTTCGATCGTGAAGAGCCTCGTGGCGTTGCATCTCGGCGAATTGACGGTACAAAGCAAGCTCGGCGATGGCACCGCCGTCACCGTCAAGCTGCCGCTCGTCTACACGCCGCCGCAAGTCAGGCCGGCAGAGAGCAAGATCGCGACGCTGACGCCGGTGCTGCGTCATGAACTTCAGGACCAACCTGCTCTGGTGAAGAAAAGTGCCTAGAAAGTCTGCAAAGGACGAAGCCGCTCCGCGCCGCCGTGGCGCCAAGGCCGCTGTCGTGGATGTCGAGACCGAGCGCAATCTCGTGATGCGCGTGCTCTTGCATAGTCCCAAGGACACGCTGGCCGGCCTCGTTGCCGTCGCGGCTATCAGCGCGATTGTCGCGAACGCGCTGTTCCTCCAGACCGGCCGTCATCCGGCGCCGATGTTCGGTACCGTGATCAACCTTCCCGCGCCGTCGTCCGTGCCGCTGTCGAATCCCATCCCGCGCGCGCGCCCCGTCGGCGCCGATACGTCGCCGCTCGAGCCGAAGCCGACGGAGTTTCGCGTCGAGCCGAAACCCGCCGAGAAGGCGCCGGAGAGGGCTGCCGAGACAACCGCATCGACGCTGCGCGCGAGCGATCCGATGGCCAATCTGGTCAAGTCCACGACGTCGACGCCGCCCTCTGTTGCCATTGCACGTCCGCCCGCACCCATTCCGGTGCAGCAGACGCCCGCGGCTCGTCGGCTCGCAGGCGTGCAGCGCGCGCTGTCCGAATATGGCTATGGCCAGCTGAAGGTCACGGGCACGATGAGCGGCGAGACCCAGTCGGCGATCCAGAAGTTCGAGCGCGAGCACAAGATGGCGGTCACCGGCCAAGTGTCGGATCGCCTGTTGCGCGAGCTCGGCGCCGCGATCGGGCACCCCGTCGAGTAATCGTCACGCTATCGCGAAGGCTGGTGCTGATGACGGCACTGGCCTATCGTGCGATGCATGCGGTTGAAATCAAATATATGGGTCGCGGCTTACTTGCGCCGGTGCCAGACCGAGGGCGTGTTCGGTGCCGTGCGAAGGCGCGGCGCCGAGGAGGCCGGAGCGGTGTTCGTAAAAGTCGCGCTGCTCGACGGCAACGCGATGCTGTATGTGCCGGCGCCGCAGACCGTCTATGACGATGGCCGGCCGGTCGATCGCTTCTTCGTGCCGCTCACCCCGCAGCCCTTGCCCGAGCCTGCGGTGGAGGAGCGACTGACCAAGGAAATCCGCTTCGATCCGGACGCCTGGATCGTCGAGACCGAGGATCGGGCAGGGCGGCATTTTCTGGAGCTGGCGAAGACCTGACTAGGATGCGGACTCATTAAGGCGCAGCCACAGCCGATTGACGCCAGTTGAACGAAGGCAAGGTAGTTGACGGCAAGTCCGTCGTAGCGTGTTGCCACTCGGCGACATTGCTTGATTCTGTTGAAGAACCGCTCGACTTGGTTGCGCGCGGTAGAGATAGGGGCTGAAGCAGATCGGATCGCAGCGGTTGTTTTTCGGCGGAATGTTGGCCCACGCGCCTTTCTTCAGCGCAAGCTCTCTGATCCAGTCTGCGTCATAGCCACGGTCAGCAAGCAGCATTGACCCAACGGCTGAGCCCGACGCCTAGGAGGGAGAGGCCGTCTCGGTCCTAAGCAAGTCTATGCCGCATTCAGGCCATCGATTCTCGAGAGAAAAGTCTTCAAGATGGGCGATGCATTGTCTCGGCGGAAGCCGACCGTCACAGCGATCGTCGGCGCGTCACCTTCAAGGGGGCGACTTACGACCGACCAGGGCAGGAAATTCTTTGCGGATGCCGGCAAAATCGCAACGCCGCGGTTGGATGCGACGAGCGAGATCGCCATAGCGTAGTTGTCGATCTCGAACGCCGGTGTGATCTCGACGCCGCAGCGATCGAGATATTCGGCGATGAGCGCACGCAGCACCCGCGGCACTTTCGAGATGCCGATATAGGTTTCGCCGACCAAATCCTTCGGATCGAAAGTCTCTCGCTGCGCGAGCCTATGATTGCTCGGCAGAACCGCGACCAGCGGCTCCTGAGCCACGACTTTGAATTCGATATCCGGGATCTTTTCGCCGCGCAGGAATGCGACGTCCAGCCTGCCATGTGCGAGCTCCTCCGCCAGCGTCGCCGAATGATCGCTGGATACCCGAATTTCGATGTCGGCCAGTTCGTTGCGCAACAGTCTGGTGGCGCGCGGCAACCACTCGACCTCCTGACCGGTGGTAAAGCCGATTGCGAACACTTGCTTGCTTGGCTGAGCAACGCGGCGAGCGCCTTCGGTCGCGGCTTCGGCCTGCATCAGTGCCAGGCGAGCGTGATCGAGAAACACCCTACCGGCTTCCGTTAGTTCCACGCCGCGGACGCTGCGGGTCAGAAGTGGCACGCCAACCTCGTATTCCAGGTCCCGGATTTGCCGACTTAGGGACGGCTGCGCGGTGTGCAGTCGCTTCTCGGCAGCCACGCTGAGACTGCCTTCTTCGGCGACGGCGACGAAATAGCGGAGATGACGAAGCTCCATTCCATGCTCTCCAGGTATGGAGAAGGAACTTACAAAGTCTTTTTCAAAAGCGCCAGTGCGCCCCAGATGGCTTCCAACGCTGAACGGCAATTGCCTTGGAACCATGCCTACGTGGCAGGGAATGGCAGGTTTTTGCCGAAATCGAGGAGCTTCGTATGTCCACTCCCGTAGTCCTCATCACCGGCGCGCTGACCGGCATCGGCCGCGCTACCGCCATCGCTTTCGCCAAACAGGGTTCGATCGTGGTCGTCTCCGGCCGCCGAGAGGCCGAAGGCCGGTCGCTCGAGGCCGAGCTCCGGAGCCTCGGCGTGGAGGCCGCGTTCATTTTCGCCGACGTGCGTCATGAAGACGACATCCGTCGCCTGGTCGACCAGACGGTCGCGCGCTTCGGCCGGCTGGATGTTGCCGTCAACAATGCCGGCACCGAGGGCACGCCGGGGCCGGTGACCTCGACGACGCTGGAAAGCTATGCCGCGATGTTCGACACCAACGTGCTTGGCACCCTGCTCAGCCTGAAGCACGAACTCAGGGTGATGCAGCGGCAGGGCGCGGGCAGCATCGTCAACATCTCGTCAACCATGGGCGAGCGCGGCGCTGCCAACCTGTCGCTCTACGTCGCGAGCAAGCACGCCGTGGAGGGCCTCACCAAATCCGCAGCACTCGAAGCGGCCGCTTTCGGCGTCCGCGTCAACGCGGTGGCGCCGGGGCCGACAGAGACCGCGATGCTCGATCGTCTGACCGGCTCGCCGGACAAGAAGGCGGCCTTCTACGCTGCCGTACCGCTCAAGCGCGGCGCGAGACCAGAGGAAATCGCAGAGGCCGTCGCTTTCGTGGCTTCGGAGAAGGCCTCTTTCATCACAGGCCAGATCGTACGGGTCAACGGCGGCAAGACCGCAAGCTGAATCCAATCGGTCACATCATCTTAGACATTAAGGAGTTCTGCCATGACTACGCACACACACCAAACTGCGCCCACGCAATTCGTCGAAGCCAACGGCATCCGCTTCGCCTATCGGCGCTTCGGCAAGACAGGCGGCGTGCCGATCGTCATGAACATCCATTTCCGCGGCACCATGGACCATTGGGATCCGGCCGTAACCGACGGGCTGGCAGCGCAGCGCGAAGTCATCCTGTTCGACAACGCTGGCATCGGCGCCAGTTCTGGCGAGACGCCGGCGACCATCCCCGGCATGGCGACAGATGCCGTCGCCTTCATCAGGGCGCTCGGGATCGGCAGGGCCGACATCCTCGGCTATTCGATCGGCGGCAAGGTCGCTCAGGAGATCGCCGTACAGGCGCCCGACCTGGTGCGCAAGCTGGTCCTGGTGGGCACCGGGCCGCGTGGCGCCGACACCGCCGCCAGCAAATCCGCAGAGATCTTCTCTGCGACCTACGATCCGCCCGAACATCTCTGGATCGCCGCGCATTTCCTGCCCAATACAGCCGGCCGCGCGGCCGGACTGAAGTACCTTGAACGCAAGTTGCTCCGCAAGGATCGCAGCCCGGAAGTGAGCGAGGCGTCCGCCACGGCGCAGTACGCGGCGATCGTCAAGTCGAATGAGAAGACCGATGGCGTGTGGGATTACCTCGCGGTAATTCATCATCCGGTGCTCGTAGTCGACGGCAGCAACGACCTGATCATCCCCACGGTCAACGGATTCACGTTGCAGCAGCATCTGCCGAACGCACATCTCATCATCTATCCCGATTCCAGCCACGGGCCTCAGAACCAGTACCCGGAGCTCTTCGTGGTCCACACGGCCCTGTTCCTGGATGCCTGACGAAACGCGAGTCGTCGAGCCGGTCGGTCACGCTTCCAGCATGTCCGATCGATGCCCTTGATTCCCTCGAAGGAAGATCATCATGAAATCGTGCTGTGGAAAGACCGCGCTCGTCACCGGCGCCTCGCGCGGCATCGGGCGCGCCGCCGCCCTGGCGCTCTCCGAGGCCGGAGCCCAGGTCCTGGTTCACTACGGACGCGGCGCCGCGGACGCGCGTTCGGTGGTCGACGAAATCAAGACCGCCGGAGGCAAGGCCGAGGCGATCGGCTTCGATCTCTCCGATGCTCAAGGCGCGCATAAGCTCGCCGCCAAGGTGCACGAAATCGTCGGCGAAAGGCTCGACATTCTGGTCGCCAATGCCGGCGTGTCGAAGGCCGCAACGATCGAGGAGACGACGGTCGAGGACTTCGACGCGCTGTTCGCCGTCAATGTCCGCGCTCCATATTTTCTGGTTCAGCAGCTTCTGCCGATCCTGAAAGATGGGTCCAGCGTCATCTTTACGTCCTCGCTCGCAGCGCACGCGGCAGTCGGGAATCTTTCCGCCTACGCCGCCACCAAGGGCGCCGTCGACACTCTGGTCAAGCACTTCGCTCTGATCCTCGGAGCCAGGGGCGTGCGCGTCAACGCCGTGGCGCCCGGCGTCGTCGAGACCGACATGTCCAGCTTCGCGAGGACCGAATCCGGCCGCGAGTTCACCCTCTCCATGCAGGCGCTAAAGCGGGTGGCGCAGCCCGACGACATCGCGGGCGCCATCGCCTTCCTCGCCTCCGACGCCGCGCGCTGGGTGTCCGGAGACACGCTGCGGGTGGACGGCGGCTCGAAGCTTTGAGCGACAAGACGCGATGAAAGGACAATCGTCATGACGGAACGCACGATCAAGATACCCGGCCCCGATCACCCGATCACCATCGAGCGGAACGAGAAGCGGGTCATCGTCACCGTAGGTGGACGCGTGATCGCGGATACGCGCAACGCGCTCACCTTGCGCGAGTCCAAGTATCCACCGGTCCAGTACATTCCGCGCCAAGACGTGAACATGGCCGCCCTCGCACGATCGGCCACGCAGACCTTCTGCCCCTACAAGGGCGACGCTGCCTATTTCAGCATCCCGGCCGGTGGCGAGCGCTCGACCGATGCGATCTGGACCTATGAAGCGCCCTATGAGGCGGTGGCCGAAATCAAGAATCATCTCGCTTTCTACCCCGACCGCGTCGATGCGATCGAGGAACAAGCCGCCTGAGCGGCATTTTTAAGGAGTCGTCGTCATGTCCAAACTCAATGGTAAAGTCGCCATCGTCACCGGAGCGTCGAAAGGCATCGGTGCCGCCGTCGCCAAGACCCTGGCCGCGCGAGGCGCAGCGGTCGTTGTCAACTATGCGTCGAGCAAGGCCGGCGCGGAAGCCGTCGTCAAATCGATCACGGCCTCGGATGGCAAGGCAATCGCCGTCCAAGGCGACGTGTCCAAGCTGGCGGAAGCAAAAGCTCTGGTCGACGCAGCCATTGCTGCATACGGTCGCCTCGACATCCTGGTCAACAACTCGGGCGTCTACGAATTCGGACCGCTGGAGTCGGTTACCGAGCCGCAGTTCCGCAAGATGTTCGACGTCAACGTGCTGGGTCTTCTGCTGGTGACCCAGGCCGCGGCCCCCCATCTGCGCGAAGGCGCCAGCATCATCAACATCGGCTCCGGCGTCACCGCCATTACCCCTCCCCAGACGGCGGTCTACACCGCCACCAAGGGCGCTGTAGACGTCATCACCGGCGTGTTGGCCAACGAGTTCGGGCCTCGAAAAATCCGGGTCAACACCGTGAGCCCCAGCCTTACTGAGACCGAAGGCACACACAGCGCCGGCATGCTCGCGTCCGAGTTCGAGGCCGGCATCATCGCCCAGACGCCGCTCGGTCGCCTCGGCCAGCCCCAGGACATCGCCGACGTCGTGGCCTTCGTAGCCTCGGACGACGCGCGCTGGGTGACCGGCGAAAGGATCTCGGCCGGCGGCGGCTTGCGCTGATGGGACGGATCCATGTCGGCCTCCGGTCATCGGATGGCCGACATTCTCCGCCGAAACTGGTCTTGAGCCGCCGAGCGAGTTTTTGGGTCTCGCTCGGCGTTGCCATGCATACGCTGTGGACGAGCGCCGCGCCGGCGCTCAGCTATCGGCTCTATGCCGAGGAATGGCAGCTGTCACCTATACAGACGACGGGCGTCTTCGCGATCTATCCGTTGTTCGTCGTCGGCACGCTGATCCTTCTGGGCGATCTGTCGGATCATGTCGGCAGGCGATGGACGATGCTTACCGCTCTGGTGTTCTCATTGATCGGGGCTCTGACACTCGCATGGGCCATCAATGTCGAATGGCTCCTGGTTGCCCGCGCAGTCATGGGGGTAGGAGTCGGCCTCGCGAGCGGCGCTTCGACGGCGGCCATCCTTGAGTTCAGTCCCACCGGGGACCCCGAACGCGCCGCTTCGGCGACCAATCTGGCGCAAGCGCTCGGATTCGCCACCGCGCTACTGCTCGGCGGCGCTCTGATTCAGTACGCGCCTTATCCGTTGCGGCTAGACTTCGTCGCGCTTGCGGTGGTCATCACCGTGCTGATCTTGGCCGTCTGGTTCCTTCCGCGTCATGTGTCGAGCCGGAAGCCGTGGGCTCCCCGATTGCCGCACGTACCGGCCGCCGTCCGCAAAGCATTTGGTATGGCATCGATCGGCGCCGCGACGGCGTTCGCCACTGGCGCCATTCTCCTTTCGCTCGGCGGCCAAGTGGCACACGATCTGGTCGGGTCCGCCAACGAACTGACGAACGGCACTATCCTGGCGAGTTTCGCGATCGTGTCCGCGATAGCCACCATCGTTGCGAGACAGTTACGGCCGCGGGCCGCGTTCTTCCTTGGATCGATCGCGACCGTGATCGCCATGTTTCTTTTGTGGGTGGCGACGGTGGCTCGCTCGCTGCCCGCTTTACTCGCTTCGACCTCGTTGGCGGGTATAAGTTACGCATTTCTATTCCTGGGCGCGTTGACGTTGCTCAACGCCGTCGCGCCCGCAGACAGTCGCGGTGGTGTCCTCTCAGCCTTCTATCTCGTCGGATATCTCTGTATGGGCTTTTGCGCCCTTGCGTTGGGTGTAGTCGCTCGCACTTGGGGATTGCCGACGGCAGTGGCGGCGGCGGCGATCGTAGTCGCTTCGCTAGGAGGTGCGACATTCCTCTTTGCCGCGGTGCGCTTTTCGACGATGGTCGAATGACCTCTCGATCAGTGGTCCGCAATGGCCCAACGCAACCTATTGCGCTACGGCACAAACTCGGCCGGTACAGGGGCAAAACAGACATTGCGTCTATCGCATCCTGCCGCTGGCTTTATGGGTACACGGCCTAGCGCCCACCGTCATTGCGAGCGCAGCGAAGCAATCCAGAATCTTTCTGCGGAGGGACTCTGGATTGCTTCGCTGCGCTCGCAATGACGAGCTTGGGGCACGTTGCGTCCCCAACAATCAGCGTCGGCGCTTCCGGCGGCGGACGCAATCACCGATCCGATGATCCGTCGGTGCCTGTCCGCACCGCTGGGCTCGAACCCGGCTGCACACCTGGCCGCGATTGGCTTGCGCCCGCGCGTGCGCGCTGGCGTTCGCTGTCGTGCAGCGACGGTTGGTACTTTGCGCGAGTGACGGCGAGCGTCGAGCCGCGCCAGGCGGCCAGCATCACCAGCGCGGCGCGGTCGCTGAGGCGGTCATAGAGCCGCGACAGCCGGTACACCGCGTCCACCGAGTTGCCGATCTCCGGCTTGAAGAACAGGAGGATGCGCTGGAAGTTCGGGCTCGGCATGTCGAGCGCCCGCGCCGCGACCGCCAGCGCTTCGCCGCTGGGATCATCGACGATCTGGGCTGCGACGCGCGAGGGCAGGATCAGGCTGTCGCCGAGCTCGAAGGTGAAGTTTTCGACATCGCCCGCGATCGCCGCCATCTCCAGGATCTGGATCGCGCGCTTGGCGCGCACGGTCGGGATGCGCGGCGCGGCTTTCAGCGGGGTCTGCGCCAGATTGTGCAGGACCAGCGCGCGCTCGCTGGCGCTGGCGCGGAAGAACATGTCGTGGATCTCGGCCGCGTCGTTTGGCTGCATCGCCATGTTTGCGGCCATGCGCTGCTGGGCGTCGGTCGGCGTGCGGACCGGGGAGGGCGCCGCCGGCGGAGCGGGAATCTCGCGCGCCAGCGGAACCCTGCGGCCTTCCTGTGCGGCGACCAGCCCGAGCTTCTGCAGGATCGGGACGGGCGTCGACGGATAGATCGCAAGCCGCGCTTTGACGGCGGCGCGCGTCGCATCGTCGACCTGGTCGATCAATCGTGTGGCGAGCTCGACGAATTGCCGCTGTTCGTCTTCGCTGTGGATGCGCGTCTGGACATAGAGGTCGGTCAGTACGCGCAGCAGCGTCGGACGGATATCGACGCCCTCGCGACGGGAGAGTGTCATCAGCCCGTCGAATCCGGGAAACAGCGACTTGGTCATGGAGAGGTACGCGACCTGGAAAAGAGACTCGCAGCCAGCCTAACGCAGGTTCCTTTAAAGGCTCGTTAAGGAAAACGAGGTGTGAAGCGGGACGCTCAATTTAAGCCGTTCCCGTGCCGCAAAGGGACGGGACCCGGCCGGCCCGTGCGGTTACGGTCCGGCCGCCGCGTTTACACCCCGTTAACCATAAACTGATCCTAATGATCCGCATGTTGCAGGGGCGCGTTCGGTCGCGCGGCAATTGAGAGAGCTGACATGGGGACCATCATCGAATTTCCGGCCGGTCGCCGGGTGGGCTCGTCGGGGGACGTCACACCGCGCGCGGACACGGGAACGATTCTGATCCTTCCCGTCATCCGCATCGAGCGCGAGGCGGACGAAACCAGCGGCGATCGCGGACCGGAAGCGGGCACTGCGCCGGGGCGCCGTCGTCGTCGCCGCTAGCGTCCGGCCTTGCAATGCCGGAAGCCATCCGCCAGATCCGCACCGTCACATCGGCCGTTCTGCTCGCAGTCATGGGCGCGAGCCTCGCCGCCTGTAGCGGCGGCGATTTCGGCCGCACCCGCGCCGACATGCGCAGCGACGACATGCATCGTTGGCTCGGCACCGAGGTCACATCCAGCGTCGGTCTGAAGCCGTCGCAATTCCAGCTCACCGACGAAGAGCGCCAGCTTCGCGACCTCGCCTACCCCATCATCGAGCCGCCGCTGTCGCGGCCGGCCTGGAAAAGCGTGTTCGGCGACTACAAGGCGTTGCCGTCGCCGTGGCGGCAGAAGATCGTGTTCGACCGCACCATGTACGGACGCACGCTGATCGACGAGCCGCATCGCTCGCACTCTTCGCGCTACGCGCAACTGATCGAGGACGTGCGCAACGACATCACCCGGTTCGAGCCGTTCTTCGGCTCCGCGATCCGCGTCATCGATCTCGACAAGAAGCGTGAGGCCAGCATGGCACGCGTCTCCGCGCTGTCGCCACAGGAAAAGGCCGACGCGGTCGAGCGTATGCAGGAGAACTCGCTGATCATCCAGTGGGTGCAGCAATCGCTCGAGCAGCGCGTCTCGTCCTATCGCTGGGGGCTGGAGCGTCTGGTGATCCAGGCGCCGGACAGCATGGCAGCCGACGCCGATCGCCTGATCGGCGAACTCGCCGCCCAGACCGCCAATCCGCCGGTCGCGGCCCAGCCGGTCTATCAGCGCCCGGTCATCTCGAAGGGCTAGGCGTCTTGCGCGCACTGCGCCGATGCGGAGTCCGGCCCGGCTTGCGCCGCCGCTTCTGAAGCTTCGCAACGAAATCCTTCAGCGCATCCGCGAGCGGCGCCGATGCACGATAGGCAAGCCCGACCTCGCGCTTGATCTTGACCTCGATCTCGCGGACCGCGACGTCCGGGTTGCCGCGCGCGATGCCTTCCGGGACGATGGCGATGCCGACGCCGGCTGCGACCAGCGCCATGGCCCAATCCTCCGATTGCGCGATCGCCGCGGACTGGCGCCGCTGCGCGAGCCGGCCGAAAAATTCGCTCTGCTCGCAATGGCAGCGGTCGATCATCGGGGCATCGGCGAGATCGCTGACGCGGAGGCGCTCCTTCAGCGTCAACGGATGCGAGGGCGGCAGGGCCGCGACATAGCGCTCGCTCCAGAGCGCGACGAAATGCTCGTCATTGCGCAGCATGCTTTTCGAGATGATGCGCGCATCGGCGCGCTCGTCGTGGCCGACGAGGCGGAGCGCGATGTCGGCGCGCGCCGTCAACGGCTTCAGCAGCGTGATCGTGCGGGGCACGTCGAGCGTTCGCATCAGGCCAAGCGTCAGCGTGGTCTTCGTGCTGGGTTTGCGGAACAGGCTGCGCGCCGTATCGGTCTCGTCGATGATGCGGCGGGCCAGGACATGAAACTGCTCGGCCGAGGCGGTCGGCGCGACGCCCTTCTTGTGGCGGATGAACAGGGTGGTGCCAAGCTCGGCCTCGAGATTGGTGATCGCGGTCGAGATCGACGGCTGCGACACGAAGCAGGTGCGGGCCGCAGCCGTGAGGTTGCGCTCGCGGTAGACGGCGGAGAAGTAGCGAAGCTCGCGGATGTCCATAGGCTACACCTAGAGATACTATCTATATTCGATATTTTACCTATAGATCGGCAGCTGGCAAGAAGCGCCGTCTCCAGCAGGCGAGGGCCATCCATGAAAATCCATCATCTCAACACCGGCACGATGTGCCCGATCGGCCGGCGCCTCGTGAACGGCACTGGCGGCCTGTTCCAGCGGGCGCGGATGGTCTGCCATTGCCTGCTGGTCGAGAGCCGTGACGGGCTGGCGCTGGTCGATACCGGCATCGGGCTCGGCGATATCGCCACGCCCGACCGGCTGGGGCGGCGATGGCTGCGGCAGACCGCGCCAAAGCTCGATCCGTCGGAGACGGCCGTGCAGCAGGTGCGCTCGCTCGGCTATTCCCCGAGCGACGTGCGCCACGTGCTGCTGACCCATCTCGACCGCGATCATGCCGGCGGCGTGCCCGACTTTCCCAATGCGAAGATCCATGTGCATCGCGCCGAATACGACATGGCGGTGCTGCGCAAGCCCGCGCCGCCCGCGGGCCGCTATGTCACGGAGCAGTGGAGCCACGGACCGAGCTGGAAATTCTATGAGGAGGCCGGCGAGGACTGGTTCGGCTTCAAAGGCGTCCGCGCGCTCGGCGACAAGGAGGCGGACATCCTGATGATCCCGCTCGCCGGCCACACGCTCGGCCATTGCGGCATCGCGGTGAGGTCAGGCGACAAATGGCTGCTGCATGCCGGTGACAGCTATTTCTTTCACGGCCAGTTAGAGGCTTCGCCGCGCATGCCGCTGGTGCTCGGCTATTTCCAGCGCAAGGTCGATATGGACCGCAGGGCCCGGATCGCGAACCAGGCCCGGCTGCGCGCACTGAAGCTCAGCCACGGCGACCGGGTGACGATCTTCAACAGCCATGATCCCGTGGATTATGAGAGCTGCCGGTGCGGTGCGCATTGACCGTGCGCCCGCTGTCCGTCGTGCGCTGAGACGCACCGTCCATTGAGCCAGATCAACGCCGGGTTCCTCCTGCCCTCGAACATTCCGGTCATCGTGAGCGGGAAGGGGAGGACACCGTGCAACATCTGCTCAAGGAAATCCGGAACAATCCGTTACTGTGGTTGCTCCTTATGGTGCCGATCGTCCTGGTGCTCGAGAGGGCGGCGCCGGATGCTCACACAATTCTGTTCGTGCTCTCGGTTCTTGCCATCGTCCCGCTGGCAGCGCTGCTCAGCCACGCGACCGAGGCCGTCGCCGCCAAAACGGGCGATGCGGTCGGCGGCCTGTTGAATGCGACGCTCGGCAACCTCACCGAGCTGATCATTGCCGTCACCGCGCTGCATGCCGGCCAGTACATGCTGGTGAAGGCATCGATCGCGGGTGCAATTGTCACCAACTCGCTGTTCATGCTGGGGGCCTCCTTTCTGATCGGTGGCCTGCGTTATCATGTCCAGGAATATAACCGTGCGGGAGGCAGGCTCTATTCGGCGCTCCTGCTGATGGCAACCGTGGCGCTGCTCGCGCCCTCCGCAGTCGCCGACCTCGATCTGACCCACGGCGAGGTCCTCACGCAAAAGATCAGCGTCGGTCTCGCCATGCTGCTCATCGTTGCCTATGGCCTCGGCCTCGTGTTCTCGCTCCATACCCACAAGGAGCTCTTTGCGAGCGAGGAGCATGGCGAGACGGAGGAACACTGGCCGATCGGCATCGCGATCGGAACACTTCTCGTCGTCACGATCCTGGTTGCGCTCGTAAGCGAGATCTTTGTCGAGTCGGTGCAGAAGGCGGCGGAGACATTCGGGATGAGCCCGGCCTTCGTGGGCTTCATCATCGTCTCGATCGTCGGCGCCGCGGCCGAAATGACGGTAGCCTTCTCTGCCGCGCGCAAGAACCGTCTCGACATGAGCGTTTCGATTGCGCTCGGCAGCGCCTCGCAGATTGCGTTGTTCGTCGCGCCGGTGCTGGTGCTGCTCAGCTATGTCGTGGGGCCGGGTCCGATGAACCTCCTTTTCTGGCCGGGCGCCGTCACAATGGTGATGACCTCGGCCGTCATGGCCACCTTCATTACCAACAGTGGGCGCTCGGCATGGTTCATTGGCGTCCTGCTCCTCTTCGTCTACGCGATTTTCGCGATGACGCTCTATGTTGTGCCGCCGGCAGCGCAGGGACCGGGATGAGTTACGGTCTTCTATCTGCCGGAGCCTGGCCTTTGGGCCGGCTGAAGGCGTTGGCTGACCGTCCGCGCGATCGCCGCCGGTGCCTCCTCAGGGATCGCAAAGCAGGAGCTCGCGTTGATCTCGCACAAGACGTACGTGTCGGCGCCGGCCGTGTCTCTCGGTCCGTACAGGAAGTCCGCGTCCCAGATGACGGGGAGCGAGGCTTCATCGATGCCGAGTGTCGCCATCATCTGCGGCGTCCATTCGTCCTCCATCGATCTGCGGAGCGAGCGGAAATGCGCGGCATCGGGTCCGTGCATGATGCGCGGGCCCGGTTGCGCCTCGGGTGCATCGGGGTCTTGCGGCGGCGGCGGGATCAGGGCCTTGATCCGCTGCTGCCCAAAGCCCGCGACCTTTGATCCGCTCATGTAGCAGCGGATCATTCCGTCGGGCAGGCGGGGTTGAAACGCCTGGTCGATGATGCAGCCGCCCCAGCCGAAATACGGCTCGCATCGCGCGGTGAAGGATTCGAGCGGCATGTCCTCAGGGATGCTGCCGCGTTGCGCGTGAAGTACGCGAACCATGCTGTCAGCGTCGGGAAGTGCCTCCACTTTCCAGACGCCTTGGCCGCCATTGCCGCGATTTTGCTTCAGCACGCGCGGGCCGGCGTCCCGAAGGCGCGATGGAAATTCGGTGCGGAAGCTTGCGGCGGTGTCATAGCGATGCGTGTCGGCGCCCCAGCCCAAATGGCGTGTGCGGTACAGCACCTCCTTGACGCCCATTTTCAGAATGACGTCCGGATGGGCGCTCACCCACGGCCCTTGCGCCGCTACGTCGCGCAGCAAGCGATCGAGGTCGGCGCGCGTCTTGCCCTGATGGATCGGATCGACCCAGACGAGCACGCCGTCGACGCTGCGCAACTGATCGCGGACCGGCTCGGCGAAGCTTTCGTCGTAAATCACCGGTCGGGCGTCGATGCCGATTGCGACGAGGGCCTCGAAGACGCGGACGAAGCGGCTGTTCTGGGCGGTCGCGTCCCGGCGCGCGGCAGCGTCGCCGCGCGAGAGGATGGCAATAGTTTGTCGGAGAGGAGGGTGACGTTCGGTGTCCATGCGCAAGCTCCACGAATGGCGTGCTGCGCAGAGCTTGGACCGAGGTCTCACGGGGAGTCTGCTTTGTCCCCTCGGGATGAGCTTATGTCAGCTTGGATGGGCGTTGCAAGATGCATCGCTGCTGACAGCATGCTGTCAGCAGGGCGGCGCTACAAACCGATCGTTGTCAAAGGCAGCGACGGAAGTTCCAGGAGATCACCTATGAAATTCGCCTCGGTTCGGCTGATCGCTGCCGACATCAAGTCCCTCGTCAGCTTTTACGAAAACGTCCTGGGCAAAGCGGCGGAGTGGCCGGCGCCGGTGTTTGCCGAGATCGTCACGCCATCGGCAACGCTCGCGTTCGGCAGTGTCGATACGCTGGCGCTGTTCAAGGCGGGAAGCGCCGAGCCCGCTGCCAATCGCACCGCGATCATCGAGTTCCAGGTCGATGACGTCGAAGCCGATTTTGCGAGGCTGAAGGATCAAGTGGAGGTCGTGCACGAGCCGAAGATGATGCCCTGGGGAAATCGCGCGGCCCAGTTCCGCGATCCCGAAGGAACGCTCGTGAGCCTCTACACGCCCGTCACCGAAGCTGCCAAAGCGCGATTTGGAGCGCGATGAAAAGGAGGAGGAGGGCGCCCAATTGCGATCATTCCTCGGTCAGCTGATGGAAGCCGGCAAGGCATGACAGATCGACGCGGCCGTCGTCCCACTTCATATCAGTTCGTGCAAGCCCGACCAGCCGGTGTAGAGCCCGACCAGGACGATCAGCGCGGCGGAGAGGTAGGGCGCTCGATGTGCGAAGCGGCTGAAACCATCCCACCGCTTTTCCACGTGGCGTAGGCCGAGAGCTGCCACGACGCCCGCAGATACCATGGTGATGGCGAGGCCGATGCCGAAGCACAGCACCAGGACGAAGCCGAGGCTGAACTGCTTCAACTGAATGCAAAGCAGCAGCACCGTAATCGCTGCCGGGCAGGGGATCAGCCCACCGGTCAAGCCGAACAGGATAATCTGAGGCGTGGTGACGTTACGGCCCGCGAAGCGCTTGCGGATATCGGCGGCATGGGCGCGCGCGTGGGCGTCGTCTTCGTCGCCGAGGTCCATGTGACCGTGATCGTGCTCCTCGAACACTAACTCGGCGGTATCCCGGCCCGACGTTACGCGAGCCTTGAACGCATGCGGTTCCGGAATCTCGTCGACGCTCTCCAGACAGCCCTCGCGTGCGACCAATCCGAATGAATGTTCGTTTCCGTCCGCGCGGACTGTCGTCACATTGACGTCGCCGGCGGCGGGCAGGGCGCCGGTCTCGCTTCGAATCCGCCAGCGGGGCGGCACGCCGTCCTCGAAGATCTCGATCGTCAGCGACCGCCCCGCCAGCGAGACGGTGTGAGGCGCGTCGTGGTGATGATGGTCGTGCGCCTCGTTCTGCTCCCGCCAAGTGCGCCAGACCATCCAGGCGGCGATGCCGATGATGACGACGGCGGGAACCAATTGCAGATACGCTTCGCTGCGCTCGCCCGACAGGTCCTGACCGAAATAGAGCCCCAACAGCGCGACCGCCCAGACCACACCGGTGTGCGAGATCGCCGCCGAAAGGCCGAGCAAGGTTGCCTGGAAAACGGAGCCGCGGATTGCGACGATGAAGGCGGCCATCATCGTCTTGGAATGGCCGGGCTCGAGCCCATGCAGCGCTCCAAGCAGGATCGCACTGGGGACGAATAGCCATGCGTGTGCACTGCTCTGTTGGAGCAGTGAAGCCAGGTCGGTCATGTGGTTCACTTCAAGTAGGTTCGAACGACGTCGATCAGGTCCGCAGCGCCCTTGGCCTTGTCCGGATCTTTTTCATGATCGGGATCAACGACGTGGTGGCGGATGTGGTCCTCGAGAAGCTCGGTGGTCAGGCCCCCGACAGCGCCGCGAACCGAGGCGACCAACATCAGGACATCCGTGCATCCGAGTTCCGCCTCCAGCGCGCGCTCGACGGCCTCCAGTTGCCCTTTGATCCTCTTCACGCGTGCGAGAAGCTTCGACTTTTGCTTGATCGTATGCGACATGTGGTTAAGATAGGGGGGTACCCTATATGAGTCAAGCGAGAGCGACGTGATGTCGTGCGCGACGGGGACCGATGTCTTGCATCTGCGGCGACAGACCATGCCGGCATTTCGGATGGCGGGGCGCGCTTTGCTGGGTCTCAGCCTTCTGCTTTGCTCGGTGATTGACGCCAATTCCAGAGGCGGGGGCACCAAGGACGATCCGTGGAATCCCGATCACATCGAAGGGTTGCCCGCCGAGATCAGGCAGTACATCGCGACGGTCTGCAAAGGGCCACCTGCCGCGCAGCACGACTTCGCGACCTACGCTCCGCAAGAGAAGCGCTGGCGTATCAACCTTGAATATCTTCGGTGCAATGGACTGGACAGCTATCGCCATGGCAACCAATGCCTGGACGTCGACTTCGTTCAGGCAGGGCCGCACTTTCGTCTTGCCCGCAAGGAATACAGGACCTGCGGTTTCTAAGGCCGCCGAAGCATCTCTTCCGAATAGGCGCCGAGGTCCACGCGTGTGTTGCCCTGACGGAGCGGATCGACCCAGACGAGCACGCCGGCGCGAGCCTAGTTGATTTCAACCACCTCGCCGTCCTCCTTCACAAACCGGCCGACGGGATTGTTCAGGAGATCGACGACGGCTTCGGAGGGCCGGCACAATCGTGTGCCTTTCGGCGTCACAACGATCGGGCGGTTGATGAGAATGGGATGCGCCATCATGAAGTCGAGCAGCTCGTCGTCCGTCCACTTGGGGTCGGCGAGGCGGAGCTCGTTGTAAGGCGTACCCTTTTCGCGCAGCAATGCGCGGACGGGAACGCCCATCGCTGTGATCAGTTGCTTGAGCGTTTCGCGCGATGGCGGCGTCCTGAGGTATTCGATGACGGTGGGCTCGACGCCGCTCTGCCGGATCATCGCAAGCGTGTTGCGCGAAGTTCCGCAATCCGGATTGTGATAGATCGTGATGCTCATGATCGGGTCTCCACGACAGTTGCGGGCTCGCGCGCATCGGTGCGCCCGAGCAGCCAGTTCATCAGCAGCATGCCGGCGAGGGCCCCGCAGATTTCAGCGAGGATGAACCCGGGAAGATCAGCAGGCCGAATGCCGGAAAAGGTGTTCGTCAGCGACCGCGCGATTGCGACGGCCGGATTTGCAAACGACGTCGATGCAGTGAACCAATACGCGGCCGTGATGTAGAGACCGACCAGCCAGGGAACAGCCGTGCGCTGGAAGCGGATACCGGCCAGGATCGTGACGATGAGTCCGAATGCAGCCACGGCTTCCGCGAACCATTGCGCTCCGCCGGTTCGGGTCTTCATCGAGAGGTCGATCAGGGGATGCGCGAACATCAAATGCGCTGCCATCGTCCCGATGGCGCCACCGATGATCTGAGCGATGATGTAGAGCGCGGCCTCATTGACCGGAAGTTCGCGCTTGCCGGTAAAGACAAGCGTCACCGCCGGATTGAAATGCGCGCCGGAGATCGGACCGAGCACGGAGATCAGGACAACCAGAATGGCGCCGGTCGGCAAGGTATTGCACAGAAGCGCAAGGGCAACGTCCTTGGTCAACGTTTCGGCCATGATGCCGGAACCGACAACGGTGGCGACGAGGAAGCCCGTGCCGAGCGCTTCGGCGGCAAGGCGCCGCGAGATGTCGAAATTGTCCATCAGCCGGCCTTTGGCGCTGAACCTGTTGCGCCGTCAGAGTGGCCGATTTCGCGCAGCTTGGTGCCAAGCGAAAGCGTGTCGATACTCTTCAGCGGGAGGTTCACAAAGGTATCGATCCGATTCTTGAGGTAACGGAACGCGGTGATGAAGGCCGCTTGCTTCTCCAGACCGGTGCCTTCGGCGGCAGCGGGGTCCTCGATCCCCCAATGTGCGGTCAACGGCTGTCCGGGCCAGATGGGGCAGGCCTCTCCGGCGGCATTGTCACAAACGGTGAAGACGAAATCCATCACCGGCGCATCGGGAGCAGCGAACTCGAGCCAACTCTTCGAGCGCATTCCCTCAGTGGGATAGTCCATGCTTTTGAGCGTGCGCAGCGCCAGCGGGTGGATCGCGCCTTTCGGAGTGCTGCCGGCGGAGAAGGATTGGAAGCGGCCGGCGCCGTCCTTCCGGAGGATCGCTTCGGCGAGGATCGAGCGTGCCGAATTTCCGGTGCACAGGAACAGCACATTGTAGATGTGGTCAGGCACGGACTCGCCCCTTTCGCTTTGGAGAGCAGCACGACTGAAGGCTTTCGACGACCGGTTCGCAAACCTCCGGGCGGCCGCCGCAACAGTCCCGAAGCAGGAAAACCGCAACGTCCCGGAATTCGGCAAGGTTGGCGCGGTAGACGATCGAACGGCTGTGCCGCTCGGAGGTGACCAGGCGCGCGCGGGTCAGGATCGACAGATGCGCCGAAAGCGTGTTCGACGGGACTTCCAACTGGCGCGCAAGATCGCCAGCCGCCAGGCCATCGGGCTCGTGCCTGACAAGCGTCCGGAATGCCTCCAGGCGGGTCGATTGGGACAGGGCGGCGAGCGCGAGGACAGCTTCTTCAGTTTCCATATATCCAGACTTATGGAATTATGGAATGCTCGTCAATCCGAAATTGGGCCGACGAGGTCGGTCGTTTGACGGCAAATGCTCCGGCGCCGCAGACGATGCAAAGCGCGCAGCTGCTGATCAGGACGGCCGCATAACTTCCGGTCCAATCGATGCTTGCCGCGAAAGGCAGCGGGCCGAACGCTGCGCCGGCAATGCCGAAGACGAACGACGCGCCCCTGATTGCGCCAAGATGATCGCGGCCGAAATACTGCGCATAGCCGGCGGCGTTGATAGCCTGCTGCGACCCGTACGCCCCACCGAGACTCAGCGCGTACAGCACGCTCACGGCGGCTCCGCTGCCAAACGACGGGAGAGCCGATGCCAGCGCAAGCATGAACATCGCAAGCGGGACCAAGTGCCGCGGTTCGTAGCGATCCACCAGAAATCCGGTACTGAGTGTGGCAACAGCTTGAACGCCTGCAAGTAGCGACAATAATAGCAAGGCGTCGCTATGTGGGATCCCCGCCGTCCGCATGATCGAGAAATGATTGAGCAAGAGAGCGGTGCCGATGGCATTGGTTAGAAAGCCTGCCGCGCACAGCAGCCAGAATACGCCGGTACGGAGCGCCTGTTCGCGCGTAAACGAAGGCTCCTCCCGTGGATGTTCGGCGGCCGGCAGCAGGCCGGCGTCCGTGCTGAGGCCGAATTTTTCCGGCCGATCGCGAAACAGCGCGGCAGCAATCGGCAGAATGGTGAGTGCGACCAGTCCGGCAAGGGCGAGATAGGCGCCTCGCCAGCCGTAGAGCGAGATGAGACCATCGATGAGCTTCGGAAAGACCATGGAGCCGGCCGCGAGCCCAAGACTGGCCGCCGCAGCGGCGATCCCGCGCCGACGCACAAACCAGAGATTGACGACCTGCTGACTGACGAGGCTAAGGCCGCCGATTGCCGCGCCACGCAACAGCGCGAAACCAATCAGCAGCATCATCGCGGTTTGAACTGTCGCCATGAGAGCGCAGGCCACAGCGAGAGCGCCGGCGATGATGGTTGCCGTCAGGCGAGGTCCGCGCCGGTCGATCCAGCGACCGATCACAGGAGCCGGCAGAATTCCCGCAAGCGTTCCTGCTGCATAGGCGATCGAGGCCGATGTACGTGAGATGCCAAGATCAGCGGTGATAGGGTCGAAGAACACAGAGACGCCTGCCGTTTGGCCGGGCAGAGTCATGAACGAACCGAAGGTGCCTGCGCCCAATATGATCCAGCCATAGTGGAGAGCCGACTTTCGGGGGCTCACCATGCGCATCTGGTCAACTCGCCCGGCGCGTTGCCGCCGCCGCCACATCACTGGCAAATCCCTCGCAGCAATGCTCGCGCAAGAACGCGATGACCCCGTCCATGCGATCGTATTGGGCACGGCAGATCACCGTGCGCCCATTTTTTTCCTGGGCAACGAGGCCCGCGTTGACCAACCCGCGCAGATGAAAGGCGAGCGTCGAGGCCGGCACGTCGAGGCGGGTCTGGATATCGGTGATGTTGAGCCCGGGCGGTCCGGCCCGAACCAGCAGCCGATAAATGTCCAGGCGGGTCAAATTGCCTAGTTCGGCCAGGCAGCGTGCGGCGATTTTGCGGTTCACGGATTCCACTTACCGCAAACTTCAAAAAATTACAACTAC
The DNA here is from genome assembly GCF_049993385.1 of Bradyrhizobium sp. McL0616. Taxonomy (NCBI): domain Bacteria; kingdom Pseudomonadati; phylum Pseudomonadota; class Alphaproteobacteria; order Hyphomicrobiales; family Nitrobacteraceae; genus Bradyrhizobium; species Bradyrhizobium sp. McL0616. Next base: position 6,082,214 of record NZ_CP188255.1, on the reverse strand, counting down.
AATCCTAGTTTTATGGTTTTATAGACCAGCACCGGAAAGTAACGCACCCTTGCTTGCGGTGGCAATTGCGGCATCGCGTGGAATGACTAGAATGGGCCCTGTCTTGCGATCGAGGAAAGCCGGCAATGCAAACGCAATCGGTTATTACGTGTCCGGTCTGTCATCACGAGTCGGCCGAAACCATGCCGACTGATGCCTGCCAGTTCTTCTATGATTGCAAAGGGTGCGGGACCCGGCTCAAGCCGAAGAGCGGCGATTGCTGCGTCTATTGTTCGTACGGATCAGTCCCTTGTCCACCGATCCAGCAGAACGGAAGGTGCTGTTGAGACCAGCGTGAGAAGGCGTCAACTCAGTCTATATTTCCAATATTCTAGAATTACGGTTGACGAGTGGGGCGGCCCGGCGCAATAATGCAAGTCATGAAGATCGACGACGCAGCAGGACGTTTGGAAGCCTTGGGTAACCGGACACGGCTCCAGATTTATCGAGCCTTGGTTCGGGCTGGACAGCCGGGCATGGCGGTCGGCCGCTTGCAGGACAAGCTGAAGATTCCCGCGTCGACGCTATCTCATCACATCAAGTCTCTGGTCGCGGTGGGGCTCATCAGTCAGGTCCGGGAATCCACGACCCTGGTCTGTCATGCGAACTACGACGCAATGCAGGGCCTGGTCGATTTCCTGGTGTCGGAGTGCTGCGCGGACGAAGCCGAGTGCAAGGATACGAAGTCGGCGGCCTGATTTTTTTTGGGTCGACTTATTCGGTGATTCTAGAAATATGGGAGTAGCGGAATGAGCGACGGAAAGACAATTGCCATCATCGGGGCGGGGCCCGTCGGCCTCGCAGCCGCCGCGCATGTGCTCGAGCGTGGGATGTCGCCCGTCGTGCTGGAGGCCGGCCCCGAAGCGGGACACGCGCTTCGCCAGTGGCAGCACGTCCAGCTTTTCTCGCCATGGGAATACAACATCGACAAGGCCGCCGCGCGCCTGCTCGCGTCGACGGGATGGAATTCGCCGGACCCTCAGTCCTATCCGACGGGTGGCGAACTGCTCGACCGATACCTGACTCCGCTTGCGACGAAAACGCCGCTGCGCGATGCGGTCCGGACCTCCAGCCGCGTCTCGGCGATCAGCCGTGTCGGCTTCGACAAGGCGAAGACCAAGGGACGCGAGCAAGCGCCTTTTGAAATACGTTACCAGAACGGCAAGGGCCCCGAAGTGCTGCGCGCGGACGCCGTTATCGATATTTCAGGCACATGGTTCTCCCCCAATCCGGCCGGCGGCAACGGCTTGCCGGCGATTGGCGAGCCTGAGCGCGCTGATCATATCGCCTACGGCATGCCGGACGTGCGGGGTGCCGGCCGTTCCAGATATGCCGGCAAGACCGTTGCGGTCCTCGGCGCCGGCCATTCTGCGGTCGGCACGTTGATCGATCTCGTGCGGCTCGCCGACGAGGCGCCGGGCACGCAAGCGGTCTGGCTCTTGCGCGGCGCTGATCCAGCCAAGGCTTTCGGCGGCGGCCGCAACGACAAGCTCGCCGCACGCGGAGAGCTTGGCACCGTCTTTGCCGCGCTTGTGACCTCCGGAAAGATCGAGGTTGAGACCGAATTCGGGGTCACGCATCTTTCGGCCTCCGAAGGTCGCCTGAAGATCTCGGCCGGCTCCTGCTGTGGTGCGCGAAGCGTGGTCGTGGACGAACTGATCGTGTCGACGGGTTTCCGTCCCGACTTTTCGTTCTTGTCCGAGTTGCGTCTGCGGCTCGATCCGGCCATCGAGGCGCCGGTCGCGCTGGCGCCGCTCATCGATCCCAACGAGCACAGCTGCGGGACGGTGCGCCCGCACGGCGCACGTGAGCTCTCGCATGATGAGCCAGGCTTCTACCTCGCCGGCATGAAGTCGTATGGCCGCGCTCCGACCTTCCTCATGATGACGGGCTATGAGCAGGTCCGCTCGATTGCCGCCGATATCGCTGGCGACAAGGCGGCTGCCGAGAGGGTCGAGCTTGTGCTGCCGGAGACCGGCGTGTGTACGCGCGTTGGCGTCGAGTCAGCGGGGCCCGCAGGATGTTGCGGCGGGCCGGCTAAGGACGAGGCATCGGCATGCTGCGCTGCCGACGAAACCGCCAGGAAGGCCGGCGCCTCGGGGTGTGGTTGTTCATGAAGCAGGTTCTTGCGGACCGGGCTTCAGGTCCGCTCGCCGTCGTGCTCGCGCTAGGCACCACGCAAACCATTGCGTGGGCGTCGAGCTACTATCTTCCGGCCGTGCTTGCCATTCCAATCTCGCGGGATCTCGGTCTCGCGCCGACCTACATATTCGCCGCGCTGTCGGCTGCACTCGTCATCTCCGGACTTGTTGGCCCGCGTGTCGGTCATGCGATCGACAGGTTTGGCGGACGTCGGCTGCTTGCCGTATCGAACGCCATCTTCGCAGCAGGCTTGCTGATGCTGTCCGCTGCCCATGGCGTGGTGTTGCTGATCGCCGCGTGGATGATGCTCGGGATCGGCATGGGCATGGGTCTTTACGAGGCGGCGTTCGCGACGCTTGCGCGCATCTACGGAACGCGCGCTCGAAAGTCGATCACGGGCATCACCTTGATCGCCGGCTTCGCGAGCACCGTCGGCTGGCCGCTCACGACCTGGTTGGATGCCGAGTGCGGTTGGCGTGCGGCCTGCCAGATATGGGCGGCCATTCACGTCTGCCTCGCTCTGCCACTCAATCTTTTGCTGCCACGTGCCATGCCGCTCGAGGAGGTTTCGCGACCGGCTTCAGGAACGAGCCCGCATCCCGAACGCCAGAGCGAGACGTTTGCGATGGGCGTGCTGACCTACATGTTCGCGGCGACGAGCTTCGTCAGTTCGGGCGTGTCGGCAATTCTGCCGTCGATGCTGGTCGCGTTCGGCGCGACGCCGGCCGAGGCCTTGATCGCAGGAACACTGGTCGGCCCGGCCCAGGTCTGCGCCCGCCTTGTCGAAGCAGGATGGCTCAACCGGTTTCATCCGCTGTTGTCGGCGAGGCTCGCCGTGCTGATGAATCCGATCGGTGTTGTCGCGCTGATCGCTGGAGGCTCGTTGTTTGCGCCGGTCTACACCGTCCTCTACGGAGTGGGTAACGGGATCATCACGATCGCGCGTGGCACGCTGCCATTGATGTTGTTTGGGCCTGTGGGATTTGGGAAACGTGTCGGCATGATTTCGCTGCCCGCCCGGCTAACGGGGGCCGCTGCGCCGCTGGCGCTGGGGCTGATGGTGGAGCACATCGCGCGCGGCGCGCTGTGGATCAGCGCGCTCACCTCGGTCTCCGCCTTCTTCGCGCTTCTGCTGCTTCGTGCAAATACGACCACATCACAGCCTCTCAAGGTGGGAGAGCAAAATCCGTAGCTTGAGCGGTCGGTCTTTGATTGCGGTGATGTGCATCGGGCAGGTCGGCAACCTGCTGCCGCATGTGACGCTGTCCGCAAACCTTGCGCAGCACCTGATGCCGGCATGGGGACTCTCCGCCGCGGAAGGCGGCTTGATGGCGAGCGGTTATGCGTTCGGCTACATGCTCGCCGTGCCCTTTCTGGCGACGTTGACCGACCGGATCGATGCGCGGCTCGTGCTTCTCTGGGGCTCGATCGTCAGCGGGCTCGCGACCGCAGCTTTCGGCATCTTCGCGCAAGGGTTCTGGTCGGGTACGGCGATCTGGTGCCTTGCAGGTCTTGGATTTGCCGGTGCCTACATGCCGGGATTGAAGGCGCTGACGGACCGGTTACCCGCCGGCGACACCTCGCGGGCCGTCACGCTGTACACGTCGAGCTTTTCGGTCGGTGTCGGCCTCTCGTTCCTAGTGGCGCAAGTCATTGCTGACAGATGTGGACACTATCACAAAACCAGGAGCGGCGGCATCGCGGGACGTGCTCCGACATGAAAACACCCGCGACGGATTGGTCCGCGCGGGTGTTGAGATCTTTCGATGATGCCATTCTGCCAGTGTTTTGCCCGACGTGTCAAAAGTGCACTCGTGCGCTCGGCAGATTGGTATCGCCGACCGAAGATCGTTAGCCCAATGATTTCAATGCCCCCGCTACTGTGCATGGGGTTGTTTTTCATGTTTTTGTTATGAGCTCGCCGAACCCGCCCGCGCTTACCGCCGTCCGCGCGGCGCTTCGGCCTTGGCGGGCGGCTCGGTCTGCGGCGCGCAGGTCGCGGCTGCAAGCGAGGCCTGCGCCTGCGGCATCAGGCCGGGCTCGGCGGCGAGCGCCTTCATCACGATCAGGCCGGTGGTGCTCGGGGAATCGATGATCAGGCGGTCGGCGGCAGTGACCTCTTCGTCCTCGGGCAACTCGTTGTGCTGAGGCTCCGTCATCAGGTCGAGCTCGATCACCTTCTTGCCCGCCGAGCGGTCGTTGATCGCGTAATAGGCGATCTCGTTGCGGGTGTAGAACGACACCGAGGTGTAGGCCTGGCTCACCGGCACCATGAGCTTGATCGGCCCGCCCGAGAGATCGTAGCGGCAGATCGCCAGCGCAAAGGCCGGGTCCATGAACGGCATCGGCGAGGTGTTGGGGTCGGCGAGGGGAAGCGTGGTGACGCCGTTGAGCTTGGTCATGGGCGTCAGCCGCGAATAGGCGTCCTGCGTCGCGATCCGCGGCAGCGCCAGCACGCTGACGAGATGGACCACGAGGCCCAGTACCACGCCGGCAACGATGGTGAACAACAGCCGGATCATGAGCAGCCCACCGTCGTGATCGTGGGCATCGGCGCGTCGCGCTTGGTGCGCGTCGCGACGCCAACAGGGGTGTCGTAGAGGCGCAGCATCAGCGCGTAGCGCTCGATGCCGCCGGTCGGCAGCCAGTTGCCGGCGCGCGAGCGCGAGGCGATGCGGATCTCGAACGAGCCGTCGGACTGGCGGATGATCTCCTGGCTGGTGAAGCCGTAGCGCTGCAGCGAGTTGGCGACGAGATGGCCCTTGCGGTCATAGAGCGTCAGCGTCCAGAACCGCGCCGGCGGCGTCACACCGGAGACCACGATATCGCAGCGGCCGTCGAGCGCCTTCTTCTTGTCGTCGGCGGTCGCGGTGAAGGCGACGCCGTCGCCGGTGCCGATCGGCAGTTCGCCGTTGCGCACGATGGTGGCGCGCGAATAGGGATCGACGTCGGCGGTGCCGGTGCGCGGGCGCGCGGTCCAGGGCCCGATCGTCAGCGCGCCGATCTCGGTGCCGCGTGTCGTCGTCATCCAGGTCGCGCCGACGCCGACAACGGTCGCGAGCAGAAGGGCCGTCAATGTGATCAGGATCAGCCGCACGGGTTACGATCAGTTCTTGCGAGGGCCGGATGAGTTCGCGTTGTCCTCCGCCGCATAGTTCTGCGGGAAGGCGAGCGCACTCGATGCTGCCGTCGGTTTGGCTTGCTTGGAATCGTCGGCGGCCGACTTGATCGCCGCACTGGCCGCATCGTCCAGGAGCTTCTCGACACGCACCAGGACGTCGGCGCCGCGCTTGGTCAGCACGGGCGGCGGACCGGGCTTGGTCTCCAGCACCTTCGGCGCCGCATTGGCCTGAGCATTCGCGACCTGCTGCGGCGGCAGCTTCTGACCCATGCCGATGCCGGCAATCTCACGGACCTCGACGCCCTGATGGGCCGCGACCATGATGTCGTGCCAGGTCTGGGCCGGCAGCGAGCCGCCGGTCATGCGGTTGGTCGGCGAGTAGTCGTCATTGCCGTACCAGACCGCGCAGGTGAAATTGCCGGTGTAGCCGACGAACCACGCATCGCGATACGCGTTGGTGGTGCCGGTCTTGCCCGCGGTCGGAATGCCGTCAAGCGCCGCGCGGCGCGCGGTGCCTTCGCTGACGACGTGGCTCATCATGCCCGCCATGTCGGAGGCAACGGAGGCCGGAATCGCCTGCTTTGGTTTCGGACCGTCGCGATCCCAGCGCCAGACCAGATCGCCGGCGCCGGTACGCACTTCCAGCACCGAATGCGGCGTGACCGATTTGCCCCGATTGGGGAAGGTCGCGTAGGCGACGGCATGTTCGAGCACGGTGACTTCGTCCGAGCCGATCGGCAGCGACGGCGTATCGGGCAGCGGGGCCTTGAGGCCGAAGCGGCGGGCGACCTCGACGATCTTGGCGCGGCCGATCTTGGCCGGGTTCGGCGCCTTCGGCTGTTCCTTCTGGCCGATCGCAATCGACAGCTTCACCGGCACCACGTTGATCGAGCGCGTGATCGCCTGGGTCAGCGTCACCGCGCCGGAATAGGAATGGCCATAGTTCTGCGGACACCAATTGCCGATGCAGACCGGGCCGTCGACCACGATCGAGTTCGGCGTGAACCCGTTCAGGAGCGCCGTGGTGTAGACGTAAGGCTTGAACGACGAGCCGGGCTGGCGATAGGCGTCGACCGCGCGGTTGAACTGGCTCGCGCCGTAATCGCGGCCGCCGACCATGGCGCGGACGCCGCCGTCGAGATCGGACACCACGGTCGCGGCCTGCGTCGCGTGATAGTCGCGGCCGAACTGGCGCAGCTGGTTCTCGATCGCGTCTTCGGCGGCCTTCTGCACGTTGGTGTCGATCGCGAGGCGCACCACGAAGACGCGCTCGGTGTAGGATTTCGGGAAGGTGTCGACCAGCTTGCGCATCTCGTCGAAGGCGTAGTCGAGATAGTAGTTCGGCGAGGCCTCGTCGCGGCGGTCGACCGCGAAGGCCGGGTTGCGGCGGGCACCGAACACCTGGCCGTCGGTCATGAAGCCGGCATCGACGAGGTTGTCGAGTACGACGTTGGCGCGGGCACGCGCCGCGGGCAGGTTGATGTGCGGCGCGTATTTGGTCGGCGCCTTGAACAGGCCGGCGAGCATCGCCGCTTCCGCGAGCGTCACGTCGCGCGCCGACTTGTTGAAGTAGAAATGCGCCGCGCCGTCGACGCCGAACGTGCCGCCGCCCATATAGGCGCGGTCGAGATAGAGCTTCAGGATCTCGTTCTTGGTCAGGCGCCATTCCAGCCAGACCGCGAGGAACGCCTCGTTGATCTTGCGCTCGATGGTGCGCTCGTTGCTCAGGAACAAATTCTTGGCGAGCTGCTGGGTGATCGAGGAACCGCCCTGGCGGACGCCGCCGGCCTGGGCGTTGGTGACGAGCGCGCGCGCGGTGCCGGCGATGTCGATGCCGAAATGCTCGTAGAAGCGGCGGTCTTCGGTCGCCAGCGTCGCCTTGATCAGCACGTCCGGAAAGTCTTCCAGCGGGATCGAGTCGTTGTGCTTGATGCCGCGGCTGCCGATCGGGTTGCCGTAGCGGTCGAGGAAGCTCACCGCCAGATCGGACTTCTTCAGCCAGTCCTCGTCCGCGGTTTCGCGGAACGCGGGGATGGCGAGGATCAGCATCAGCACCATGCCGCCGAGACCGAGCGTTGCGGCCTCCGACAGCGGCTCGATAAACACCCAGCGCTTCCACCGCCCGACATAGAAGCGATCCATGAAGGTCGAGTAGCGTTCATAGAGCTCGCGGATGCCCTTGCCCGACGAGAATAGCGAGGAGTCGATGCGCGCATCGAGGTCCAGGAAGAAATTCCGGACCCTGGCCTTCCAATGCGGTGGTATAATCTGGCGCACCTAGAACCCTTGAGGCTCGGTTCGAAAGCGTTCAAGCACCCGGCCGGGGCGGCATCGAGACGTCTTGCGGGATTGTTGCGGCAAACCCAAGGCGCCCGGTTCGCGTCCGAGGGGACTTGCTGTTCTTCTAGCCGAGCGTGGCCTATAAACCAATGGTCACGCTCGCGATTTTGAACAACAGGCCTAATTGACCCCGGTTCATTACGGGCCTTGCGGGGGCGTCGCTTGCAGCATCCCTGCCGCACACCCTAGATGGCATTAGCTCAAGTTCTTTCGAATCGTGTTGAGGCGCATGACGGCAGCTCGCAAACGACCTTCAGACCAGGATGGATTCTTCTGGAAAACCAAGACGTTGGAGGAGATGTCGCCAACCGAATGGGAGAGCCTGTGCGACGGCTGCGGCCGCTGCTGCCTCAACAAGCTCGAGGAAGATGGCACCGGCGACATCTATTTCACCGATGTCAGCTGCAAGATGCTCAATGCCTGCACCAGCGGCTGCAAGGATTACACGAATCGCTTCGACTTCGTTCCGGACTGCGTTGTCATGACTCCCGAGAAGGTCCGCACCCTGCCTTGGCTCCCGCCGAGCTGCGGCTACAGGCTCGTCGCCCAGGGCCGCGATCTCTATTGGTGGCACCCGCTGATCTCCGGCGATCCCAATACGGTGCACGAGGCCGGCGTTTCCGTGCGCGGCCGGGTCGAGGGCACCGAGGAACAGATCCCGGACGACGAGCTCGAGAACCACATCGTGCAATGGCCGGGGCAGCTGCCGAAGCGGGCACGCCTGAAACGACGTCCCAAGGTCTGATCAAGGACTGATCCGCCGGCAACTTCGGATCACTTGTTCGGGATGACACCGGGGTGGGATGCTCCCATGCGCCGGGGTGCCTGCCCGAGAAGAACTTTGCTGTCTAAATTGGCTTCGTAGAACGAATCCTTCGCGGCTTTGCGCCGCAACACGAAGTCTCATACGCCCGAAATGAACAAGTTCGCACGGCAGAGCAGCCAAACTGCCGACATCCAGACATTGCCCGACGACATTGCCGAGGAACTGACCCGCCTTCCGGGCGAGGTCATCAGTGTCAGTGATGCACCGTCCCTCGCTCCGCCGGTTCCGTTGTCGCAGGACGAGGTCCGGACCATCGTCATCAGCTTGATGCTGACGATGTTCCTGGCAGCCCTCGACCAGACCATCGTCGCCACCGCGCTGCCGACCATCGGGCGCCAGTTCCACGACGTCTCGAACCTGTCCTGGGTCATCACGGCCTATCTGCTCGCCTCGACCGCGGTTGCACCTGTGTTCGGGACGCTGAGCGACATCTATGGCCGCAAGGCCATGATCATCGTGTCATTGAGCCTGTTCATTGCCGGCTCGGTGCTATGCGCGATCGCGCCGAGCATGCCGATGCTGATTTTGGCGCGCGGCCTCCAGGGGCTCGGCGGCGGCGGTATCATGCCGGTGGTGCAGACCGTGATCTCCGACGTCGTGAGCCCGCGCGAGCGCGGCCAGTACCAGGCCTATTTCTCCAGCGTCTGGATGGTCGGCGGCATTCTTGGCCCCGTCATCGGCGGTGTGTTCGCCGAGCATCTGCACTGGTCGATGATTTTCTGGATCAATCTGCCGCTCGCGGCCGCGGCCCTCGCGCTGCTGCTACCGAAGATGGCGAAGATCCCGGTGTTCCATCGCAAGCGCAAGGTCGACTGGCTCGGTGGCGTGCTGCTGATGGCCTCCGCCGTCGACTTCATGCTGGTGCTGACCTGGGGCGGCACACGCTTCCCGTGGCTGTCGCCGACTGTTCTGTCGATGGTGGGCGGCGCTGTCCTGCTCGCCGTGACTTTCGTGTGGCACGCGCGACGGACGGACGAGCCGTTCCTGCCGCTACTACTGCTCAGCGGTAAGGTCGCGCCGTTCGCGTTGACTGCCGGTGGCTGTGGCCTCGGTGCGATCACGGGCCTTACCGTGCAGCTGCCGCTTTATTACGAGTCGGTCTACCATCTCAGCGCCAGCGAGGCCGGCCTTGCGCTGATACCGCTCGCGGCGGTCTCGACCGTCGGCGCGGCCGTCGCCGGCCGCACGATGGCACGCGCCAAGCACTACAAGCGCGTCGCCATCATCGGTACGTCCTGGGCCGCGCTCTGCGCGCTCGGCCTTACGCTCACGACCCTGCCGCTATGGGGCCTGCTGACGTTGATGGCCGCATTCGCGCTCGGGCTCGGCACGACTTTCCCCGTGTGCGTGGTCTCGCTGCAGAATTCGGTCGCCCGACCGCAAGTCGGCACCATCACCGGCGCGATGAACTTCTTCCGCTCGCTGATGTCCTCGTTCACGGTCGCGGCGTTTGCGGCAATCCTGCTGATCGCGCTCGGCGCCGACGTCCCGCTCGCCGGGGAGCATCATGCCGCCGTCAATGCGATTCCCGCCGACGACATGCGGCACGCGTTCCGCTACGTCTTCGGTGCCGCCACGGCGCTGATGACCACCGCAGCTCTCTGCCTGATCATGATGGAAGAGCGGCCGCTGGCCGGTCCCGCCGTCCCCCCGCCTGTCGAGATGGCGGAGTAGCGATCTCTAGCCGCCGCGGTCGGGATCATCGTCGGCATTGCCCTGAGGCGTCTTCCGTGCGGCCGCAGCGAGGTGGCTCTTCAGCCGCGTCAGCGCCTCGGCAGGCCAGTCATTGACATCGGTGACCGCGACCCAGGCATCGACATAATGCTCGGGTGCGTAGACATGACCGAAGCCCATCGGCGTATTGGTCGCAACCGCCATGTCCAGCGCGAGTTGAAGCATCGTCACGATGGGATACCATCGCAGCTCCGGTGATACGTCCGGGCCGCGCGGCGCATTCATCCAGGCTGGGGCCTGATAAGCATCGCGGTAGGCGAAGAAGGTGATCGCGTCGCTGGCATATTGCAGATAGACGACGCGCATCGGGCCCCAGGGCGTATCCGGCGGCACCGTCGGCCCGTTCTGGTTCATGAAGCGCACGAAGCGGTTGTCGCGGAATTCCGGCAGCCAGGCCGGCGAGCCCTGATTGCGGTTGTCAGTGATCGAGCGCCAGATTCGGCTCGCGAATGGCGGGCCGCTCCACAGCGCGCCGGCAATGGGATCGCCGATCGTCTCGAACAGTTCGGCGGATTTTTCCGAGTTCAGGGCGCCGAGGCTGAGCCCGTGCAAATACAGTTTTGGCCGGGCGTCCTTCGGCAGCGTGATCCAATAGCCGTAGATTTCCGCGAACAGCGCACGCGACGCCTCTGCTCCGTATTCGGGCTGGAAGAGCAGCGACAGCGGGCTGTTCAGATAGGAATACTGCATCGCGACGCTCGCGACATCGCCGTGGTGGAGATATTCGACCGTATCCAACGCGGACGGATCGATCCAGCCGGTGCCGGTTGGCGTGATGACGATCAGGACCTTGCGTTCAAATCCGTGCTGGCGCTTGAGTTCGTCGAGCGCAAGCCTGGCGCGCGCCTGCGCCGTGTCGCCGCTGCCGAGACCCACATAGACCCGCACTGGGTCGCGCGCGGGCCGTCCCGAGACGGCGCCGATGTCGGTTGCGGTCGGACCGGAGGCAATGAATCTGCGCCCCATACGCCCTAGCTCCTTCCACTTCACCAGCGACGCCGAGCTTCCCGTTCTCTCAGAGGCGGTCGGCGGCGGCCGCTCGGGCTCGTGCAAGGCGTCGAGTTCGCGGAAGGACGAATCGAGTGCGCGAAATGCGGTGTTGATCAGGACATTGCTGGCGATCGCCCAGAACAGCAGGGCTGCAACGAGCACGCCGATCACGTTGGCGATCTTCCGCGGAATGACGCGTTGTGTGCGCGCGGCGAGGAAGCGAGCGATGAGCGCGAACAGCCGCCCCAGTACCAGCAGCGCCACAAACGTGACCAGGGCGATGACGCAGACCTTGAGCGGACGCGCCGTCTCGACCGGCGCCATCTTCATGACGGTGCGGATCGCGTTCTGCCATTCGGCGCTGCGCCAAAGAGCGATGATGACGACCAGCACGCAGAAGCCCGCGACCAGCGCATTCGCGATCGATCGCGCGCGCGCCGAGGGCTCTGGCAGCTCGAGATAGTGCCATAGCCGGCGCCACAGCACACCGGCGAGGTAACCGATCGCAAAGCATCCGCCGGCGAGGGCGCCCTGCGTGAGATAGCTGCGCGGAATCAGCGTCGGCGTCAGTGCGGCGGCGAAGAACAGCGCGCCCAGCATGAGGCCGACCCCGGACAGCGAGAGCAATTGTTGCCGAATGAACCATGCGAGATTCATCAAAGCCCCCGAGCGACGCCATCTACTGTCGTTATCACATCCCCAGCGGCCGGAGCCAGCCCGCGCTTTGCCGCCGAAACCCGGCGAGCCTCACGTACCCGGCCGTGACACCTCGGTCTCCTTGCTGGTGATGAACTCCAGGAGCACCGGTATGCCGTCTTTCGTCTTCTGGATGCCGCACTTGATCGCCGGCACGATGTCCTCCGGCTTGGTGACCCGCTCGCCATAGCCGCCGAAGGCGCGCGCCATTGCGGCATAGTCGCCGGAAATGTCGGTCGAGCGATATTTCTCGGTCGAGATCGGCATCACCTTCAATTCGATCGCCATCGAGAAATTGTTGAGCAGGATCGACATGATCGGGATGCGCTCGCGCACCGCGGTCTCGAAATCCATGCCCGTAAACCCAATCGCCGCATCGCCCCAGACATTGATGCAGAGCTTGTCGGGCTTAGCAAGTTTTGCGCCCATCGCGAGCCCGAGGCCGTAGCCGAGCTGCGTCGTCTTGCCCCAGCCGAGATAGGAGAGCGGCTCGACTGCCTTCCAGAACGGCGAAAGCTGGTCGCGCGGGCTGCCGGCATCATGGGTGATGATGGTGTTGCTGATGTCGACGGTGTGCTGGAGATCCCACAGCACCCGATAGGGATTGAGCGGCGCGTCATTGCTGCTGAGTTTCGGCATCCATTTCGCCAGCCATTCCTTGTGCGAGGCCGCGATCTCGGCCGCGACCACTGATGCATCGCGATCCGCGGTGACGGTCTTGCCGATCTCCTCCAGCAGCGCGTCGAGCACGAGCCCGGCATCGCCGACGAGGCCGATCTTCGCCTCGACGTCCTTGTTGAGATGGTTCGGGTCGAGCGTGGAATGGATGATGGTCTTTCCCCTCGGCATCGCAATGCCGAAACTGGTCTCGGTGAAGGAGCAGCCGATGCCGAAGATGACGTCGGCCTCGCCCAAGAATTTTGGCACCGCGCGCGGCACCGCAAGGCCGCCGGAGCCGAGCGAAAGTGGATGCGTTTCCGGAAACGACGATTTGCCCCCTAAGCTGGTGGTGACGGGAATGGCGAGCCGCTCGGCAAGCCGCTTCAGCTGCGGCCAGGCCTGCGCGTAATGCACGCCCTGGCCGGCATAGATCACCGCACGCTTGGCGTTGACGAGCAGCGCCGCCGCTTCCTTCACATGCACGGGGTCGGCGCCGTAGCGGGTGCGCAGCACCGGCGTGTAGTTCAGCGGCTCCGGCACCTCCTCATTCCACATGTCCGCGGGAATCTCGACGATGACAGGGCCGCCGCGGCCGTTCTTCAGCTTGGTGAAAGCGCGGCGGAAGATGTTGACGACCTCGGCGGCCAGGATGATCGGCTCCGATGATTTCGAGAACGCCTTCATCACTTCGCTGGAATTGAAGTTCGGCTCGATATGCGAGAGCCTGCGCTGATAGCCCATCGGCAGCACCAGCACGGGAACGGATTCACCAAAGCATTGCGCGACGCCGCCCATCGCATTCTCCGCGCCGGGCCCATGCTGCATGCAGAACGCGCCGATCGTGCGGCCTGAGCTGACCCGCGAGATCGCATCCGCCATGTGAATGCCGACGCGCTCCTGCCGCACCATCACGGGGCGGATCTCGGCCTTCGCCGCATGCTCGATCAGGTGGTTGACGGGATAACCGCAGAGGATCTCGATCCCCTCGCGCCGCATGATTTCCGCAATCGCGGTGCCGAGCTTCATGGCGTCTCTCTCCCTGGGCGATGCCGGTTGGTCCCGGCTGATTAGGAGAGAGAGGATCAGGAATTTGGAGAGGCGTAAAGCGCGGGCGGGTGAGGGCTGCGGTAGGTCAGCTATGCAGCGCGAGCGTCCAGCCGGTCGAACCAGCTGTTGCATCAGCGCTTCGGTCCGTCGCCTCTTACTTACAGCTCTGGCAGATCATCAGCTTGCGTTTCAGCGCCTCGTCTTCCTGATCGACCGATGGCTGCCCCGCGGTGCCATTTTTCGCTGCGCGTGACCTCACGGGCGGCGTCGCCTGATCCGGCGTGTCATTGTCTTCGCTGCCGACGCTAAAGCCATCATAATCGGTGGAAGGCAATCGCGGAGGCGCGCTGGTCGCCGGTGTCGACGACGCTCTGTCGGACGCTGCCGGGGGATTTTTCGTACCCGCTCGCGGCGGCGATGCTTTGGGCGGGGCAAGCGAAACCGGCGGCGCGACTGAGGTCTGTCCTCTCGCGCTGTCCTGCGACCAGGCGGCAACAACCATGAGGCTGAGAGCCAAGAGCGTCGCGCTTTTCATCTGCATCCTTCAAACAATTTTGGTTCAGCAATTGATAGCACCGTAGCCCGGATAGAGCGAAGCGCAATCCGGGGTCTTCGCTTCCGCAGCCCGGAGTGGACCCCAAAAGTGAGACACGGAAAAAGAGAGACAGTTCTCTAACGGAGGACGGATGTCCTGGCGTCACCTCTGGTCCAGCCGTGCGCGTTTTTCCCGCGCACGGGACTTCGGGTGCCAGCCGGCGCCCGGCCTTCCCTGCGCCCTTCTTTCAAGAGGAGGGCAACAAGTCAGCAAGTTTCGGGCGAAAGCTGCCGCGAGAACGCTGGCATGTGTCCGCAAATTGGAGTGCCAGTTGGATGAGGAGTGCCGTTGCCCACACTCCGTCATTGCGAGCGCAGCGAAGCAATCCAGAATCCCTCAGCGGAGAGACTCTGGATTGCTTCGCTGCGCTCGCAATGACGGGATTGGGGAGCTACTTCATCGCCGTGCTGATCGAGGCGAACTTGTTGCTGAGGAGGACACTGCCCGTGTTGGTCACAGCCGTAACGATTGCGAGCGCGATGCCGGCGGCGATCAAGCCATACTCGATTGCGGTGGCGCCATTTTCATCGGCCAGAAAAGACCTGAGCAAAGTCATCGCCAACTCCTCTTCGTCCGGTTCAATGTATGGTCGCGTCGCTATCAAATCGGCAAATTGATCGACCAGGCTTTTACGCGCATCAAAAATGCAGGTCTGGCTGACCTCGCCCCCTGTGTCTTAAAGTAACAGCCGTTAAACGAAGGTTTCATTGTCCAATTCAAATAGAGGCAATCCGGCCGGCCTCGGGACATCGCATTGGGTGGGGGCATCTGCCCTGTTCTAACGTCGCGCCTCAAGGCGTGATGGTGGGTCCCGGCGCGGCCTTGCGAGGGCGTCTCAGCACGGCTGCGAGGCGTCCGACCAGATAGCTCACCACATGCGGCTGCGATCGCACCGCCGTGTCGGCGATCCGTTCATCCTCGGTCGTGTCGCTCACGATGCCGATGTAGTTCTTTCTGGTGTCCTGCTGCTGCACGGTCGTGCGAACCCTGGCTCAATCGATGGCCGGACCATGGTGCGCGCAAGGGGAATCGACGGTTAATTTTGTCTCCCGTGGGAATACCCGGGTGCGGCGGGATGGTACGGCCGCGCCGAAAGTGATGGTGCCGCTTAACGGATTGTTGAGGCTGTTCGTCAACCGATCGGCAAGCATACCGACCAGGCTCTCATCCGCGCCGGCAATCCGCGTTCAGCGCCCGCAGCATGCCGATGCGGGCAAACATCAGCCAGCCCCCACCGCTCTCCGCAGCATTGATCAATGTCTCGATCGCTGTTTGCCAGCGCAAATCCTGCTGCTCGGCCTCGGGCAGCTGCATGATGTAGTCGGCGGCCTCTTGCAGCGTGCGCAGCCTGCGTCCGCCGTCGAGCGCAATCGGATCGTCGAACGGCGTCGACCAGGGCATCTCAGGCCGCCCAATCGATGAGGGGAGAGATCACGGCGCGATCGATCGATGTGATGCCGTCAGCCCGCCTTCTTCGTCCGGGCTGTCGCGCGCACCGGCTTGTCGGCCTTCTTGGAAGCTTCCTTGGGTGCCGCTTCCTTGGCCGCTGCGTCCTTACCGCCCTTGCCGGAGATCGGCAGCAGCATCTCGCGCTGGCCCTCGACGCGCTTCTTCGGCTTCTTGCCCTTGACGGTCTCTTTCGCGACCTTCGCTGCGGGCGCAGCGTCTTTCTCGTTGGCGATGCTCTTCTTCAGCGCGTCCATCAGATTGATGACGTTGCCGCCAGCCCTAGGCGCAGACTTTGCTGCGATCGGAGCGCCCGAGCGTTTCTTGTTGATGAGGTCGATCAGCGCGGTCTCGTAGTGATCCTC
The DNA here is from genome assembly GCF_049993385.1 of Bradyrhizobium sp. McL0616. Taxonomy (NCBI): domain Bacteria; kingdom Pseudomonadati; phylum Pseudomonadota; class Alphaproteobacteria; order Hyphomicrobiales; family Nitrobacteraceae; genus Bradyrhizobium; species Bradyrhizobium sp. McL0616. The sequence continues at coordinate 6,066,213 of NZ_CP188255.1, read as the reverse complement.
GAACAGCTCGGGCTCGAACGTGCCGGACTTCTTCTCGACAATATGCTTGGCGAGGTCGAGCATGTCCTTTGTCAGCTTCACGTCCTGGATGTCGTCGAAATAGTCCTTCTCGCTGCGCACTTCATAAGGATAGCGCAGCAGCGTGCCCATCAGGCCGCTCTCCAGCGGCTCCAGCGCGATAATGTGCTCGCGGTTGGTCAGCACCACGCGGCCGATCGCGACCTTGTCCATGCTGCGGATGGTCTCACGGATTACCGCAAAGGCGTCGTGGCCGACCTTGCCGTCCGGAACGAGGTAATAGGGGCGGATCAGATAGCGGCTGTCGATGTCGGTCTTCGGCACGAACTCGTCGATCTCGATCGTATGGGTCGAGTCGAGTGCGATGTCGTCGAGCTCGTCCTTGGTGACTTCGATGTAAGTGTCGGTGTCGACCTTGTAGCCCTTGACGATGTCCTCGGAGGTCACCTCGTCACCGGTCTCGGCGTCGACCTTGAGATACTTGATCCGGTGGCCGGTCTTGCGATTGATCTGGTTGAAAGAGACCTTCTCGGTATCCGACGTGGCCGGATACAGCGCGACCGGGCAGGTCACGAGCGAGAGGCGCAAAAAACCCTTCCAATTGGCGCGGGGGGCCATGGGTTACTCCAAACGCAACAGGGACAGCTGACGACGATACCATCCGGGAACACCGAATCATAGCAAGGCGGGCTGCGGAATCTTGCAACTGCGTTAACCGGCCGCCGGGCGCGTGGTTGCTGCCTGGTCCAGCGGCAATGTCCGGAACATCACTTCGGATCGGGCGTTGCTCCCCGACACAGGGCCGCGACGAGATCGCGGCAATCGAGGCGACAGCCAGAGATCGAGGTCACCATGGCAACCACGCGAGAGCAGCGTCCGATCGTCGAAACCGCGACCGAGGCACGCCAGGGCGAACCAGGGCCGTCGGTGGCAGCACTGCTCGCCATTTCGACCGGACTTGCGATCCTGATCCTCGCCGTCGTCTGGTTCGTGTTCTTCCGGACCTGACGGCCAATCGAAAGGACGCTCCTGGACCTTCCGACTCGCCGCGTAACGCGGCACATTGCGCCCGCCATGCCTTCGGCTCGTCCGCTGGCCTGGCGGGCGCAGTCGCATCAGTGCGAGGCGGGTCGCAAATGACCAAAAAGTAACGTATTCCGGTTCCCCGCGTTCATATTCAGTTCACGCCGGAATTGATCATCTGAGGCTGTCATTCATGCGGCCTATTGTTGGAGAGAAGCGTGCGCCTGCTCGTTGTTGAGGACGACCCCGATCTCAATCGCCAGCTCACCAAGGCTCTGACCGACGCCGGTTATGTCGTCGATCGCGCCTTTGACGGCGAGGAGGGACATTATCTCGGCGACAACGAGCCATACGACGCCGTGGTGCTCGACATCGGCCTGCCGAAGAGGGACGGCATCTCGGTGCTGGAGGCCTGGCGCCGCAACGGCCGCACCATGCCGGTCCTGATCCTGACCGCGCGCGACCGCTGGAGCGACAAGGTGCAGGGCTTCGATGCCGGCGCCGACGACTATGTCGCAAAGCCCTTCCATCTGGAGGAGGTGTTGGCGCGCATTCGCGCCTTGCTGCGCCGCTCGACCGGGCACGCCCAGAGCGAACTCAGCTGCGGTCCCGTCACGCTCGACACCAGGACAGGCCGGGTCAGCGTCTCCGGTAATCCTGTCAAGATGACCTCGCACGAATATCGGCTTCTGGCCTACCTGATGCACCATTCCGGCCGTGTGGTCTCGCGCACCGAGCTGGTCGAGCATCTCTACGACCAGGATTTCGACCGCGACTCCAACACGATCGAGGTCTTCGTCGGCCGCATCCGCAAGAAGCTCGACGTCGACATCATCCAGACCGTCCGTGGCCTCGGCTATCTCCTGACGCCGCCGGCGGCTTGAGCCGCGTTTCGAAGTATCTTGGCTTGACGAGCGGCCTGACAGGGGCCTTGGTCCGGTGATGACGTCCGACGCCATGCCACCCCGCGCGCCCGGGATCATTCCGATGCCCGCTAGCTCGCTTGCGAACCGACTGTTCCTGTCGGCGACCGCCTGGCTCGTGGTGATCCTGGCCATTACCGGCGTCGTGCTGTCGTCGGTCTACAAGAACGCCACCGAGCGCGCGTTCGACCGCCGGCTCAATCTCTATCTGCGCACGCTGATTGCTGAGGTCGCCACCCCCGACGAGCCGCCGGACCGCCAGTTCCAGTCGCTCGGCGAGCCCTTGTTCGAGCTGCCGCTATCCGGCTGGTACTGGCAGATCACGCGCACCGACACCGAAAAGCCGGACGTGCGCTCGTCGCGCTCGCTCTGGGACAAGAAGCTGCCGAAGCTGGAAGAGCAGGGCACCGAGCTCACTGCGGCCGGCATCCGGCTCGCTTATGTCGACGGGCCCGAGGGCCAGAATCTGCGGATGGTGGAGCGTCCGGTCGATCTCGGCGCCGACGGCAAATTCCTCGTCAGCGTCGCCGGCGATGCCACCGAGATTTTCGACGAGACGCGCAGCTTCGACTATTATCTCGGCGGCACTTTCACCGCGCTCGGCATCGTGCTGCTGCTGACCACGGTGTTTCAGGTTCGCTTCGGCCTCGCGCCGCTCAAGCGCATCTCGGAATCCATCGCCGACATCCGCTCGGGGCGGGCAGAGCGGCTCGAGGGTGAATTCCCAGTCGAGATCGCGCCTTTGGCGCGCGAGACCAACGCGCTGATCGATGCTAATCGCGAGATCGTCGAGCGCGCGCGCACCCATGTCGGCAATCTCGCGCACGCCATCAAGACGCCGCTCTCGGTCATCGTCAACGAGGCTGGCGCGCACGCCGCCGACCCGTTCGCGGCCAAGGTCATGGAGCAGGCCGGCGTGATGCGCGACCAGCTCGCCCATCATCTGGAGCGTGCCCGCATCGCGGCCAGAGTCTCGGTCGTCGGCACCGTGACGGAGGTTGCGCCTGCCATCGAGGCGTTGCGTCGGACCATGGAGAAGATCCATCGCGACCGCGGCATCGTCGTCGAGGCCAAGGCCGATCCGTCGGCAAAATTCCGCGGCGAGCGGCAGGACCTTGAGGAGATGGTCGGCAACCTCGTCGACAATGCCTGCAAATGGGCCGCCTCGCACGTCTTCATCGAGGTCCTGGTCGAGGCGCCGCTTCAGGCCGGCGCAGGCCCGCGCCTGCGGCTGATCGTCGATGATGACGGCGGTGGTCTCTCGGAGGCCGAACGCGCCCAGGTCTCCCGGCGCGGCCAGCGGCTCGACGAATCCAAGCCCGGATCAGGCCTCGGCCTCTCCATCGTGACCGACCTCGCTGCGCTCTATGGTGGCAGCCTCTCGCTCGGCGGCGCGCCGATCGGGGGCCTGCGGGCCGAACTGGTGCTGCCCGGAATATAATCCCTTGTTCCAGCGAGCCTTTTTGGTCCGGTCGGCGAAATTCCGGTGGCAAACAGGGGTATTCGGACCCACTTCCTCAACGGCTTCTTAAGGCGCGCCCCTCTATGATCGCGCCCGGACGCATCCCACGTCCGCCACTTTACCGTGCATTACCCGGGCGCATGAGCCAGACATCGATCGAGCGGCTGAGAGAATATCTCGCGCAGCTCCCGCCGCAGGCGCAGGCGCTGCTGATGCGGGAGTTCGAGCGCGCGCTTGAGCGCGGCCAGGACACCGCTGTGGCGACCCTCGTGCTCGATCAGTTGCGCAAGATCGTGCGCAAGACCGAGGCCGAAGAGGCCCCACCGCCGCGCACCGACGACCTGTCGCGGCTTCTGTTCCAGGCGCTGGAACCATTCCTCGTCGAGGCCGGCGCCCCGATCCGGGTCGGGCAGATCCGTCGCTCCTCGCTGCATCCGATCTGGCAATGGCTCGGCCGCGACGGCGCCCCGGACAAGGTGACCGAATTCGAGGCCGCGCTGGCGCGCATGCCGGTTGCCGACAGTGCCGGCCAGGTCGAGGCGCTTGCGCAAAAACTCCAGGCGGTGGCGGCGGACGCCATCTTCGCGCTGACGGGGCCGGGCGGCGGCGACAAGTCGCGTGCGCTCGCCCGCGTCGGCCCGCCCAACGTGATCGAGGACCTCTATTCGATCGGGGCGGTGCTCCAGATCCGCGAGGCGATCGGTACACTCAATGAAAAGCTGCCGCGCTTCCTGCGCGCCTTCGGCGATCCACACGTCGCCGCGGTGACGGCTGCGCTCAACATCCCCGTGCTCCAGACACCGCAGATGCTGCCCTTCGCGCTGTCGGTGGTGGTCCAGCGCATGACCGCGCCGTGGCAGATCATTCGCCTCGCCATCAAGATCGCTGCCTCCGATGACGAGATCCGCGTCGCGGCAACCCCCTATGGCGTCGCCGTCACGATGGCGCTGCACGATTTGTCCTGCGTTGCCGCCAATCTGCGCATGGACATCAAGCGCAGCCGTTTCGACACTGTCGCCGACAATCTGAAGGCGCTGCATGACGGCGTGCGCGGCCTGCGCACCGAGCTCGACCTGCGCAACGATTCCGCCTGGGGCAAGCAGCTGACCTCGATCCGGGCAGACATCTCCAATGCCCTGCAATCGGAGATCGATAGCGTTCCCGGCCGCGTTCGCCGCATCCTGCGCCAGCGTGCGGAGAAGGATATTCCACCGGGGGCGCGGATCGACAGCACCGAGGTGGAGGAGACCGTGGCGCTGATCGATTTCGTCGCGACCTGCCGCAACTACGCGAGCGAGCTCGCGATCAACGAGGTGACGCTGCGCACCTATTCCGACCTCCAGCAATATGTGGAACGGTCGACCGAGCAGCTTGTGCAGTCGCTGCGCGCCGCCGATCACAAGGTTCGGACCTACCGGCAGCAGCAGGTTCAGGCCGCGATCCGCTTCTGCGAAGTGCTGTTCGGCGACGATTACGCCTCGCTGATGAGCCGCGCCGCAGAAAACGCGGCGACTGGCGAGCGCAAATCGACGCGCGCCAGCTGATTCAGGCGTATACTTTTGTAATCACAATTTCTGGTTGACGTTGCCGGTTGCGGGCCCTACGGTCTCTGTGCATTCCCGGGAATTTCTATTTGTGGGCGCATGAAACCGCTTATCAGCTTCGTCGAAATTGAGAACCGCATCATTGTTGCGAAATATCAAAGGCTGATGGTCAGCGCGAAGGTGGTTCTGGTCGAGAAGGCGAGCGGCCAGCAGCTGCCTGAGACCGCCACCAGGATCGCGTCACCGGTTCCCGTCGGGGCATTGCGCATCAGGCTGCCGGACGCAATCAAGCCAGGAACGTACTTCCTGAGGGCCTTCAACGGGCGTGGCGAGGACGCCGCCCAGAGCGTGGACTTCGAAATCGGCTAAGCCGTTGGATTTTCACCGTTTCGGGACTGTCCCGCTCGCGCCGAATTGACAATTGTCAATTGCCGCCTTGTCCGGCCGTGGTGTAAAGCCAGCCATGGGCGCGGCTCGCGCGCTGCCGGAAGCTTGCCAGATGACGCTATGGTTCGTGTTCGCGCTGATGACGGTCGCGGCGATATTCGCCGTGCTCTGGCCGCTCGGCCGTGACGGACGCGCTCAAAATCAAGGCAGCGAGGTCGCGGTCTATAAGGACCAACTGGCCGAGGTCGTGCGTGATCTCGCTGCGGGACTGATCGCAGCACCCGAAGCAGAGGCAGCGCGCGTCGAGATCAGCCGCAGGCTGCTCGCAGCCGCAGGCAGCGAAGCCGCGCTGGCGCCGAAGTCGAATCTGAACTGGCGCCGCGCGGCAGCCGTGCTGGCGCTCGTCGGTCTGCCGCTCATTGCGATCGGCGTGTACACTCCGCTCGGTTCGCCGAGGCTTCAGGACTTCCCGCTTGCGCAGCGGGAGCGCGGGTCCGGGTCCGGCATGGCGCAGTCGCTCGAGAATCTGGTCGAGCAGGTCCAGCAACATCTGGACAAAAATCCGACCGATGGCCGCGGCTGGAACGTGCTCGCGCCGGTGCTGGAGCGGCTCGGCCGATTCGATGACGCCGTGCGCGCCTATCGCAATTCGATCACCTACAATGGCGAGAGCGCGGAGCGCAGGTCCGATCTCGGCGAGGCGATCTCGGCCGCTGCCAGCGGCGTGGTGACGGCGGAAGCCAAGACCGAATTCGAGCGCGCGCATACGCTGAACGCCGACGATCCCAAGGCAAACTACTTCCTCGGGCTCGCCGCCGAGCAGGACGGTCGCAAGGACGACGCCGTCAACATCTGGCGCGCGCTGCTTGCGAAGGCGCCAGCGGACGCGCCGTGGCGGCGCTTGGTACAATCTTCGCTTGCGCGCGTCGGTGGTGGCAGCACGATGCCGGCCCTGTCGGACGAGACGATCACAGCTTCCAAGGATATGAATGAGGGCGATCGCGGCACGATGATCCGCGGCATGGTCGAACGTCTGGCTACAAGGTTGAAGCAGAACGGCGACGATGTCGACGGCTGGCTGCGCTTGGTGCGCGCCTATCTCGTGATGGGCGATCGCGACAAGGCGGTGGGTGCCTCGACCGATGCCCGCCAGGCGGTCGCCAATGACGCCGAGCGGCTGCGCCAGCTCAACGAGGGCCTCAAGACTCTCGGACTCGACGGATGACGATATTGGGACGAGACGAGCGGAGAACGGATACGCCATGACGCGCAAGCAGCGACGTATGACCATCATCGGCGGCTCGCTTGCCGTGCTCGCGCTCGCGGCAGCACTGGTGCTCAATGCCCTGCGCGATTCCATCGTGTTCTTCTCGACCCCGACCATGGTTGCTGAAAAGCATGTCCAGCCCGGCAAGCGATTTCGCCTCGGCGGCCTGGTGCAGCCCGGTTCGCTCCAGCGCGGCGACAATCTCGCGGTGACGTTCGAAGTCGCGGACGGCGGCGCCAAGCTGCCCGTCGCGTTCAAGGGCATTTTGCCCGATCTCTTCCGTGAAGGGCAGGGCATCGTCGCCGAAGGCGCGCTCGACGCCAACGGGGTGTTCAAGGCCGATACGGTGCTCGCCAAGCACGACGAGACCTACATGCCAAAGGACGTTGCCGATGCCCTGAAGAAGCAGGGGCACTGGAAGGACGATTACGGTGCCAAAGCTTCTGACAGCGCAAAGCCTGCAGCGACGACCGCGCAGGGCAATTCGCAGGGAGCGGTGCGGTGATCGCGGAATCCGGACATTATGCGCTGGTGCTGGCGCTCGCGCTGGCGCTGGTCCAGTCGGTCGTGCCGCTGATCGGTGCGCGCTTGCGCGATCCTGCGCTGATGAACGTGGCGCGCTCCACCGCGCTGGCGCAGTTGCTGTTCGTCGGCGCGTCATTTGTTGCGCTCGTCACGTTGCACGTGACCTCGGATTTCTCCGTCGCCAACGTCTACGAGAATTCCCACTCCATGAAGCCCTTGATCTACAAGATCACCGGCGTGTGGGGAAACCATGAAGGTTCGATGCTGCTCTGGGTGTCGATCCTGGCGCTGTTCGGCGGGCTGGTCGCGGCCTTCGGCAACAATCTGCCGCTGTCACTGCGCGCGCATGTGCTTGCCGTCCAGGCCTGGATCGCGAGCGCCTTCTATCTCTTCATCCTGGTGACCTCGAATCCGTTCCTGCGCATCGCCAATCCGCCGATCGAGGGACGCGATCTCAATCCGGTGCTCCAGGATATCGGCCTCGCCGTGCATCCGCCGATGCTCTATCTCGGCTATGTCGGCTTCTCGATCTCGTTCTCCTTCGCGATCGCGGCGCTGATGGAGGGGCGGATCGATGCGGCTTGGGCGCGCTGGGTGCGGCCGTGGACGTTGGTCGCCTGGATATTCCTGACGCTCGGCATCGCGATGGGCTCCTATTGGGCCTATTACGAGCTCGGCTGGGGCGGCTGGTGGTTCTGGGACCCGGTCGAGAACGCCTCGCTGATGCCGTGGCTTGCCGGCACGGCGCTGCTGCATTCGGCGCTGGTGATGGAGAAGCGCAACGCGCTGAAGGTCTGGACCATCCTCCTGTCGATCCTGACCTTCTCGCTGTCGCTGCTCGGCACGTTCCTTGTACGCTCGGGCGTCATCACCTCCGTGCACGCCTTCGCCAATGATCCGACGCGCGGCGTGTTCATTCTCCTGATCCTCTGTCTGTTCATCGGCGGCAGTCTGTCACTGTTCGCGGCGCGCGCCACCTCGCTAAAGCAGGGCTGCCTGTTCGCGCCGATCTCGCGCGAGGGCGCGCTGGTGCTGAACAATTTGCTGCTCACGGTGGCCTGCGCGGTCGTGCTGTTCGGAACGCTCTATCCGCTGGCAATGGAAGTGCTGGCCGATTTCAAGATGTCGGTCGGTGCGCCGTTCTACAATCTCAGCTTCGTGCCGCTGTTCGTCCTGCTGCTGCTCGCCGTGCCGTTCGGGCCGATGCTGGCCTGGAAACGGGGCGATCTGCTCGGCGTCACGCAGCGCCTGCTCGCGGCCGGTGTCGCCGGGCTCGTTGTGATCGCCCTTGTCTGGGCCTGGACGCGTGGTGGCAGTGCGCTGGCGCCATTGGCAATCGGGCTCGGGGTCTTCGTCATCGCCGGGGCCGCGACAGATATGGCCGAACGAACCGGCTTGTTTCGCCTGCCCTTCGCGACGACGCTGCATCGCGCCCGCGGCCTGCCGCGTTCGGCATGGGGGACTGTGTTCGCGCATGCCGGTCTCGGCGTCGCGCTGATCGGGATCGTCTGCGAAACCACCTGGAACAGCGAGTATATCGCGACGATGAAGCCGAACGACGTCGCCCAGGTCGCCGGCTATGATCTGAAGCTCGACGGGCTGCTTGAGCGCCAGGGGCCGAACTATCGCGAGATGATCGCACAGTTCAACGTCAGCCTGGACGGCGATGCTCTCAGCGTCATGACGCCGTCGAAGCGCAGCTTCACCACGCGCGGCTCGTCGACCACGGAGGCTGCGCTGCTGACGCGTGGTGCGAGCCAGCTTTACATTTCGCTCGGCGACGTCGCCGCCGACGGTGCCATCGCGGTGCGCATCTATTACAAGCCGTTGGTGCTCCTGATCTGGTGGGGGCCGGTGCTGATGGCCTTCGGCGGCATGCTGTCGCTGTCTGACCGGCGCTTGCGGGTCGGCGCGCCGAAACCGGCGCGGGCCAAGCAACGCCTGCAACCGGCGGAGTGATCCTGATGCGCCGAATGATGGCCGCGTTCGTCGCGCTTGTGCTGCTGGCTGTGCCTGCGGCGTACGCCGTGCAGCCGGACGAGATCATGTCGGACCCCGTGAAGGAGTCGCGCGCGCGCGACTTGTCGCGCGAGCTGCGCTGCATGGTCTGCCAGAACCAGTCGATCGACGATTCCGACGCGCCGCTGGCGCGCGACCTGCGGCTGCTGGTGCGGGAGCGCATTGCGGCCGGCGACAGCAATTCGGAAGTGCTCGACTTCCTGGTGGCGCGCTACGGCGAGTTCGTGCTGCTGAAGCCGCGCTTCGAACGTCAAACCTTGCTGTTGTGGCTGCTCGCGCCGCTGCTTCTGGCTGGCGGGGGCTTGACGCTGTGGTTGCAAATCCGCCGACGCTCTCGAAGTGGTGCAGACCTGCCAGCCCCGCCGCTGACGCCAGACGAAGAGAAGCGGCTCGCTGCATTGATGTCCGAAGACGCAACATCGCGCTAGCTGCGATCCCACACGGCGGTCGACACGTTTGGGAACTCCATTAAGTTCCTGCAAACCCACGACTTTCGGCGTGCGATAAACTGCCGCATCGTGTTGGCTCATCATTACAAAAGTTTAACCCCGCAGCCAGCGCGCGGTAAGGCGGAAGCCCCCATCTTCAGAACTGTAAGGTGCCACCATCAGGCACCAAATGGATTTCAAGGCCTTGGAGACCTCCGCATGACCGAACGTCCCGATCTTACGAACCTTCCGTCCTACCGGCAGCCCCGCCGGTCGGTTTTCTCGGCCCGCAAGATCGCGCTGATGGCTTCGGTCGTCGCCGGCTTCGGTATTGCCGTCCACGGCTTCAGCCCGTCGACCTCGCCTGCCGACCTGTTCTCCAGCCCGGCGCATGCGCAGGTCAACAACGAGGTCCGCAAGGTCGAGCGCCCGATCGGTTTCGCCGACATCGTCGAGCGGGTGAAGCCCTCGGTGATCTCGGTGAAGGTCAACATCAAGGAAAAGGCTGCCAGCAACGACAGCGGTGACGACGAGTCCTCGCCGTTCCAGCCCGGCTCGCCGATGGAGCGCTTCTTCCGCCGCTTCGGCGGACCGGATGGCTTCCCGGGCCAGAAGGGTGGTCGTGGCCGCGTCGTGCAGGGCCAAGGCTCCGGCTTCTTCATCTCGGCTGACGGCTTCGCCGTGACCAACAACCACGTGGTCGACGGCGCCGACAAGGTCGAGGTCACCACCGACGACGGCAAGACCTACAGCGCCAAGGTGATCGGCACCGATCAGCGCACCGACCTCGCCCTGATCAAGGTCGAAGGCGGCTCCAACTTCCCGTTCGCCAAGCTTGCCGATGGCAAGCCGCGGATCGGTGACTGGGTGCTTGCGGTCGGTAACCCGTTCGGCCTCGGCGGCACCGTGACGGCGGGTATCGTCTCGGCGAGCGGCCGCGACATCGGCAACGGTCCCTATGACGATTTCATCCAGATCGACGCGCCTGTGAACAAGGGCAATTCCGGCGGTCCCGCTTTCGACACCAATGGCGAAGTGATGGGTGTCAACACCGCGATCTACTCGCCCTCCGGCGGCAGCGTCGGCATCGCGTTCTCGATCCCGGCCTCCACCGTGAAGACGGTCGTTGCCCAGCTCAAGGACAAGGGTTCGGTCAGCCGCGGCTGGATCGGCGTGCAGATTCAGCCGGTGACATCCGACATCGCCGACAGTCTCGGCATGAAGAAGGCCGAAGGCGCGCTGGTGGCGGAGCCGCAGGCGAATGGTCCGGCTGCCAAGGCCGGCATCGAGTCCGGCGACGTGATCACGTCGGTCAACGGCGAAGCCGTCAAGGACGCCCGCGAGCTCGCCCGCACCATTGGCGGCTTGGCGCCCGGCGCGACCGTGAAGCTCAATGTGCTGCACAAGGGCCAGGACAAGGTCGTGAACCTCACCCTCGGCCAGCTGCCGAACACGGTCGAGGCCAAGGCCGACACCGATAACGACAGCGGCAAAGGCGCAAGCAAGGGCACCGACGTGCCGAAGCTCGGCATGACGGTTGCGCCCGCCAACTCGGTGGCCGGTGCCGGCAAGGACGGCGTCGTGGTCACCGAAGTCGATCCGAAGAGCGCCGCGGCTGAACGCGGCTTCAAGGAAGGCGACGTGATTCTCGAAGTCGGCGGCAAGAGCGTGAGCACCGCCGGCGACGTCCGCGACGCCATCAACACGGCGAAGACCGACAACAAGAACAGCGTCCTGATGCGGGTCAAGAGCGGCGGCCAGTCGCGCTTCGTCGCCGTACCCCTGGCCAAGGGCTAAGCCTCAGGAGGCCACGAAATGAAGGGTGTCGCCGGCATCGATCGCCCCCGCCGCCGGCGCCCTTCGGGGGAGCAGCGTAACGTTTGCTTCCCCAGTCTACCTTCCGGTGGAATTACGCCCCCCTCCGTCGGAAGGCCTAGGGCGGTGAGGTCCCCCAGCCTCACCGCCCGCCTTTTTCTCAGTGCCAGAGTCCCTCACTCGGCTTGCATGCGATTGCCGCTCGCGCCATGTTTAGAGAAGGTTGACCTCCTTGACCGCCGCTGAACGCACAATGCGCCTCCTCATCATCGAAGACGATCGCGAATCCGCCGACTATCTCGTGAAGGCGTTTCGCGAAGTCGGTCACATTGCCGACCACGCCGCCGACGGCGAGGAAGGCCTCGCCATGGCCGAGAACGGCGATTACGACGTGCTGGTGGTCGACCGCATGCTGCCAAAGCGCGACGGGCTGTCGCTGATCGGCGCGCTCCGCGACAAGGACGATTCGACCCCGGTGCTGATCCTCTCGGCGCTCGGCCAGGTCGACGACCGCATCAAGGGCCTGCGCGCCGGCGGCGACGATTATCTGCCAAAACCCTATTCCTTCGCCGAGTTGCTGGCCCGCGTCGAGGTGCTGTCGCGCCGCCGCGGCGGCCCGGCCGAGGATACGCTCTACCGTGTCGGCGACCTTGAGCTCGACCGGCTCTCCCATCGCGTGGCCCGCGGCAAGGACGAACTGACGCTCCAGCCGCGCGAATTCCGCCTGCTCGAATATTTGATGAAGCATGCCGGTCAGGTGGTGACGCGCACCATGCTGCTGGAGAACGTCTGGGACTATCATTTCGATCCGCAAACCAACGTGATCGACGTGCACATTTCGCGGCTGCGCTCCAAGATCGACAAGGGTTTCGAGCGGCCGCTGCTGCACACGATCCGCGGCGCCGGGTACATGATCCGTGACGGCATTCGGTAAACTCGTCCGCACCACGGCATTCCGGCTGACGCTGGTCTACCTGTTCCTGTTTGCGATTTTCGCGGCCTCTCTGCTCGGCTATTTCGCCTGGAATACGCGGCGGCTGATCACCGAGGAGATTACGCAGACGGTGAATGCCGAGACCTCGGAGATCAACGAGATCTACGGCCGCCGTGGCCTGTACGGCCTCGTGCGCGCCATCGAGTATCGCGCGCTCCGGCCGGGCGCCAATCTCTACCTCGTGACCACGCCGACCGGCCAGGCGGTCGCCGGCAATATCGGTTCGCTCGCGCCCGGCGTGATGGGAACGTCCGGCTGGTCGGAGACCGCCTACAAGCGGATCGAGGATGCGGACGAACGCGAACATCGCGCGCTGGTGCGCGTCACCGAGCTCGAAAACGGCTTCCGGCTCCTGATCGGCCGCGACCTCGCCGAGCGGCGGAGGCTGTTCGGAATCGTGGCGAAGGCCGCACAATGGTCGATCCTGATCGTCGTGGTGCTCGGCCTCGGCGGCGGCGTCTTCGTCGCGCGCAGGGTGTTGACGCGCATCGATGCGATGTCAGGCACGGCGCATCGCATCATGACCGGCGACCTCAGCGAACGCCTGCCGGTCGGACGCAGCGGCGACGAGCTCGATCGCCTCGCCGAAAACCTGAACGCCATGCTGGAGCGGATCGAGGCGCTGATGGCGGGGCTGAAGGAAGTCTCCGACAACATCGCCCACGACCTCAAGACGCCGCTGACGCGCCTGCGCAACCGCGCCGAGGAGGCGCTGGCGAAATCGGGCGGCGAGGCGGACTACCGCGCCGCGCTGGAACGGACCATCGAGGAATCCGACGGGCTGATCCGCACCTTCAATGCGCTGCTGATGATCGCGCGCGCGGAGTCAGGTCAGGCGCGCGGCAACATGGACGATTTCGATGCTGCCGATGTGGCCAACGGCATCCACGAGCTCTACGAGCCGCTGGCCGAAGACGACGGCATGACCTTGAAGGTCAAGAGCCAGGCCGCGCCGATTCACGGCAATCGCGAACTCATCAGTCAGGCGCTTGCCAATCTCGTCGAGAACGCCATCAAATACGGCAAGCCGGCCGCGCAGACGGCCGGAACCGTGGTCAGCATGGACAGCCGGCAGATTACGATCGAGGCGAGGCGCGAGGGCGACCAGGTGCTGCTCAGCGTCACCGATCGCGGCCCCGGAATTCCCGAAGCCGACCGCAAACATGTCGTCGAGCGATTCGTCCGGCTCGAGGCGAGCCGAACGCTACCGGGTTCCGGGCTTGGCCTCAGCCTCGCTTCGGCCGTTGCCACATTGCATGGCGGTGAATTGCGGCTGGGCGATGCCCAGCCCGGCCTCGTCGCCACGCTGGTGCTTCCGGTGCGTGCGGGCGCCGGCGACAGGGTTGCTCCTCCAATACCGGATGTGCCACAGAAGGTGGCATGAACCACTCCGCGCCGGGAAACGCGGACAAGCATGGTGAGAGCCTGGCCGCGCGCTTCGCGGAGGCTCCCCATATTGCCGCTTCCACAACCGACGAACGACGATTTGAGAATTGGCTGGACGAGCTTCAGCCGGTCCAATTGGCGCGTCTCGAAGCCCTGCTGGTTCATCCCTTCGCGCGCAAAATCCTTGCCGGCATTGCGGAATTCTCGCCTTATTTGTTCGATCTGGTGCGCGCGGATCCGCTGCGCCTGATCCGGCTGCTCGAATGCGATCCGGATGCGCATATCGCCGCACTGATCGCAGAGGCGAGGGGCGCGGTGCTTGCGGCAGGCGATGAGGTCGACGTGATGCGGCTGCTTCGCCGCTTGAAGGCGGAGGCGGCGCTTTTGATTGCGCTCTGCGACATCGGCGGGGTCTGGCCGGTGATGCGGGTGACGGCGGCGCTGACCGAAATCGCCGTATCTTCGGTACAGGCGGCGCTCCAGTACCTGCTGCGGCAGGAAGCCGCACGCGGCAAGATCGTGCCGCCCGATCCCGAGGCGCCTGAAGAGGGCTGCGGCCTGATCGTGCTCGCGATGGGCAAGATGGGTGCTGGCGAGCTGAACTATTCCAGCGACATCGATCTCATCGTGTTCTTCGATCCGGACGCCACGACGCTTGCGCCGGATATCGAGCCACAGCCGTTCTTCGTCCGGGTGACGCAGGGCATGGCGCGCATTCTCCAACAACGCACCTATGACGGCTATGTCTTCCGCGTCGATCTGCGCCTGCGCCCCGACCCGTCCTCGACGCAAGTGGCGATCTCGCGCGACGCCGCGCTGCATTACTACGAGCGGGAAGGGCGCACCTGGGAGCGCGCCGCAATGATCAAGGCGCGTGCCTGCGCCGGCGATCCCAGGGCTGGTGAAGCGCTGCTCGCCGAGATCTCGCCCTTCGTGTGGCGCAAGCATCTCGACTTCGCCGCGCTTGCCGACGTTCACGACATGAAGCGCCAGATGCAGACTTATCGCGGTCAGAGCGAGATCACGGTCGAGGGCCACAACGTCAAGGTCGGCCGCGGTGGCATCCGCGAGATCGAGTTCTTTGCCCAGACCCAGCAGCTGATCGCCGGTGGCCGCCATCCGGAATTGCGGGTGCGGCCGACTCTCGCCGCACTCAATGTGCTCGCTGCCAACAATTGGATCACTTTCGAGGCGCGCGAGGAGCTGACCAAGGCATATGAGTTCCTGCGCCGGGTCGAGCATCGCCTCCAGATGATCGCCGATGAGCAGACCCACGCATTGCCGGACGACAAAGAGGCGGTCGAGCGCTTTGCCTGGTTCTTCGGTTACCCGGATCGCGAGACGTTTGCGCGGGACCTGTTGCGCCAGCTTGAGATCGTCCAGGGCCATTACGAAAAACTGTTCGAGGGCGACGACCCGACGGGCACGGCAAGTCTGCCGGCCATTGACTATCGAGTCGGTCCGGACGATCCGCGCCTGCTCCAGCATTTGACCACGCTCGGCTTCAAGAAGCCCGCGGCCGTGGCGCAGACCGTGCGCGACTGGATCACCGGCGACTATCGTGTGTTCCGCAACGACCAGACACGCAGCGCCTTTGTCGAGTTCGTGCCGGCCCTGATCGACGGCCTTGCGCATGCCGAGGAGCCGGACCGCGCGGTCGTGGCGTTCGATCAGTTCCTCAGCGCGCTTCAACGTGGCGGGCGCCTGATCACGCTGCTCGGCCAGAACCGCGATCTCGTTGCGCTCGTGGCGCTGGTGCTGGGCGCGGCCCCCCGGCTCGGCGAGATGCTGGCGCGGCAGCCGCAGCTCATGGATGGCCTGATCGACCCGCGCTTTTTCGGCGCGATGCCGGACAGGCAGGAATTGTCGGCGCGGCTTGCGGCCACGGTGCAGGACGCCGGTTCCTACGAGGAATTCCTCGATCGCCTGCGCCTGTTCGGGCAGGAGAGCCTGTTCCTGATCGGCACGCGCATCCTCTCCGGCACGGTCTCGGCGCAGCAGGCGAGCACGGCGTTTGCCGACGTCGCCGAAGGCATCGTCCACACCGTCCATGGCCTGGTCGCGGATCGTTTCGCGGCCCAGCACGGCCGCATCAAACTGCAGGAGACCGCGATCATCGCAATGGGCCGGCTCGGCGGCCGGGAGATGACGGCGTCGTCGGATCTCGACCTGATCCTGCTCTATGATTTCGACAGTGAGAATCCCGATTCCGACGGTCAGAAGTCGCTTCAGGGCGCGCATTATTTCGCCCGCTTCACCCAGCGCCTGATCAGCGCCTTCACGACGCGCACCAATTACGGTGTGCTCTATGAGATCGACATGCGGCTTCGCCCGTCCGGGCGCGCCGGTCCGGTGGCATCGAGCCTCGTCTCCTTCGCCGACTACCAGGCCAACGAGGCCTGGACCTGGGAGCACATGGCGCTGACGCGCGCGCGCGTGGTGTCGGCGTCGCCGGAATTCCGTGAGCGGATCGAGCGCATCATCCGCGAGGCCCTGACCCGTCGCCGCGACCAGGCGGTCATTGCCAACGACGTCGCCGACATGCGCCGCGCGATCGCGCAGGAGAAGGGCGAGGCCGATTATTGGGATCTCAAATATGCCGCCGGCGGCATGGTCGATATCGATTTCATCGCGCAATATCTCCAGCTCGTGCACGCCCACGACAAGCCGGGGATCCTCGACGTCAGCACGGTGCAGGTGCTGGACAACGCCGCCAGGCTCGGCGTGCTCGCGCACTCGGAGGCGGAGATATTACGTGCCGCGGCGCGGCTCTATCACGATCTGACGCAGATCCTGCGGCTCTGCGTCATTGACCGTTTCAAGCCGGAAACCGCAGGCGTCGACCTTCAACGCGTCATGGCGCGCGCCGGCGACGCGCCGGACTTCTCTTCGCTGGAGGCGCGCGTCAAGGAGACGCAGAGCGAGGTGCGGCGGGTGTTCCTGGCCTTGGTCGACAATCGCAACTAACTCGGCTTTGCAGGTGCCGGCGCGTCCGCAGCTGGCCTGATTTGCACCGGTATGGACTTGTACGACGGCGTTCCG
Source organism: Bradyrhizobium sp. McL0616 (assembly GCF_049993385.1). Lineage (NCBI taxonomy): Bacteria > Pseudomonadati > Pseudomonadota > Alphaproteobacteria > Hyphomicrobiales > Nitrobacteraceae > Bradyrhizobium > Bradyrhizobium sp. McL0616. Next base: position 6,049,380 of record NZ_CP188255.1, on the reverse strand, counting down.
GATTTCACGTCATAATTGTCGAGTGCAACGAGCACATTGGCCTCCGGATAATAGGCCGCGACCGAACCCTCCGCGATCTTGTAGGCGACCGCGGTCACTCCGCGCAGGATGCGCTCGCTCGGGCCCTCCTCGGCAGGATTGTCAACGCTGACGTCGACGACATCGCCATGGCTCAATCCGCGCTTCGCAAGATCCTGCGCGTTGACGAAGACGACGTCGCGGCGCCCCTTGATACCCCGATAGCGATCGTTCAGCCCATACAGTGTCGTGTTGTATTGATCGTGGCTGCGGATCGTTGTCAGCGTCAGCGTGTCCGCGTTGGACGGATCCTCTTCGAGACCGGGATAGATCAGGAAGTTGGCCTTCTTGGTCGGCGTCAGCCATTCCCGCTCGGAGGCCGCATTGCGCAGACGGAAGCCGCCGGGATGCAGGATGAGCGTATTGAAATCCTTGAAGGCAGGAAATACGCCTTCGATGCCGTCGCGTATCCTGTTGTAGTCCGCGATCATCTCGGACCACTGCACCTTGGTGTTTGGCAGCGTCGCCATTGCCATCTCGGCGATGATTGCAGGTTCGGATTTCAGATGCTCCGAGGCGGGTTTCAGGCCGCCGCGGGAGGCATGCACCATCGACATTGAATCTTCCACTGTGACCGATTGCGGCCCGGTGGCCTGCATATCGATTTCAGTACGTCCCAGGCACGGCAGGATGAACGATTGCTTGGCCAGCAGCAAATGCGAGCGATTGAGCTTCGTCGCGATATGGACGGCAAGATCGAGGCCGCGCATGGCCTTGAATGTTGCCTTGGGGTCTGGCATGGCGATGGCGAGGTTACCGCCAAGGCAGACCAGGGCCTTCGAACGACCGTCCCGGATGGCTTCGACAGCCTCGACCGCGTTATGTCCCTTTGCGCGCGGCGGCTCGAAGCCGAACACGCGGGTGATCCCGTCTAGCAAGGCGTCGTTTGGAATTTCGGTGATTCCAACGGTCCTGTCGCCCTGCACGTTGGAATGTCCTCGGAGCGGCGAGACGCCGGCCCCTTCGCGCCCGATATTGCCGCGAAGCATCAGCAGATTGGCGATCTGCTGCACATTGCCTGTGCCGTGTCGGTGCTGGGTGATACCCATGCCGTAGTTGATGATGACGCGATTAGCATTGGCATACACGTTGCCGATGGTCTCGATCTCGGGCCGCGAGAGACCGGCAGCCTCTTCAATCGCATCCCAGGACGTGGCCTCGATATCGGCCAGCAGGGCCTCGATGCCTGTCGTGTGGGCCGCGATGAACTCGCGGTCGAGCGCGCCGGGGCCACCTTCCGCCAGGCTCTTGGCGTCGAGCGCCAGCAGGGTCTTCATCATTCCCTTCAACACCGCGATGTCGCCGCCGACCTTCACCAGATAGTAGGAGGATGCGATCGGCGTGGAGTCGAGCGTCAACATCTCCACTGGACTCTGCGGCGACGTAAATCGTTCCAGCCCGCGTTCGCGAAGCGGATTGATCGCAATGATCGGCACGCCGCGTTTCGATGCCTCGCGCAGCGTCGTCAGCATGCGCGGATGGTTGGTGCCGGGATTGTGGCCGATGCAGAAGATGCAGTCGCTGTGGTCGAAATCTTCCAGCGTCACCGTGCCCTTGCCGACTCCGATCGATTCCGGCAAGCCGACGCTGGTGGCCTCGTGGCACATGTTCGAGCAATCAGGAAAGTTGTTCGTGCCAAATTCGCGAACGAACAACTGATACAGGAAGGCAGCCTCGTTCGAGGCGCGACCCGATGTGTAGAATTCCGCCATGTTCGGATCGGGCAGGGCGCGCAGCGCTGCGCCGATCTGGGTCATCGCGTCCTGCCATGAGATCGGCAGATAGCGATCGGTGGCGCGATCATAGACCATTGGATGGGTGAGGCGGCCTTCGTTTTCGAGGTCGAAGTCCTGCCAGTTCCACAGTTCGCTGACTGTGTAGCTTGCGAAAAACTCGGGCGTGGTTCGCTTCGCCGTCGTCTCCCAGGACACGGCCTTAGCCCCGTTCTCGCAAAACTCGAATGATGATGTGTGCTTCGGGTCCGGCCAGGCACAGCCCGGGCAATCGAAGCCGTGGGGCTGATTCATGGTCAGCAGGCCATGGGTCTCCTTGCCGGCGGCCATTTGTCCCCGAACCGCGTCGGCTACGGCCCTGAGCGCGCCCCAGCCCGCGGCTGCGCCCTGGTAGTCTTCAATGCCTTCGAGCTTCTTTTTGGTCATCGGCTGTCCTGTCGCTGTCTGAAGTGACAAGATAGTGTCGGCGTGCTGGCGAGCCACGCAATAAACCGCGAGGCTACGGCGAGATCATCGTGCGATTTTGATAAGGTGTGCGGCTCGGCACCGGGCCTTAGGCCTGCTTCAGCGATGTCAAAGCTTCGAGCACGTTCGGCTCAAGCCCCGCGCCGCCGGCATCGAGATGAGCGAAGATCGCGCGCTTCATCCGGGGATCCCAGAACTTCTTGATGTGATCGGCGATCCCCGGCACGGCTTTGTCGTGGCCCTGGCTGCGGAAGAACGTGCCGATCTGGTTGGCCATGTAGATCAAACGGTCAGGCGACATCGGCAACCTCCGAGGCATGGCGCGCGACGATGCGGCTGCCATGCGTAAACACTTCAAATCCGTCCTGCCGGGCGATCGCGACCAGCGTGATGCCGGCGGCCTCCGCGGTCCGCACCGCGAGCGCGGTGGGGACGGAGACTGCGACCATCACCGGCGCGCCCATCGCGGCGGTCTTCTGCACCATCTCGACCGAGACGCGGCTGGTCAGCAGCACCAGGCCACCGCTGGCAATTGTGCGGCTGCGCGCGAGCGAGCCTGCAAGCTTGTCGAGCGCGTTGTGGCGGCCGACATCCTCGCGCAGCGCCACGATGCCGCTGTCAGGCGACCAGAACGCGGCTGCGTGTACCGCGCGGGTCTGCATGTTGATCGATTGCAGCGGCGCGATCGCCTGCATCGCGGTCATGATCTGTTCGGGCGTGAAGGTCTGTCCCTGCGACACGAATGCCGCGGGCCGCACGGCCTCTGCAATGGAGTCGATGCCGCAGATGCCGCAGCCGGTCGGGCCGGCGATGTGGCGGCGGCGTTCGCTGATGCGGCCGGCATCCTCTGACGCCAGCCACATCCGCAATTCGATGCCATCGTCGAGGCGGACCACATCGAGCGACCGGATCTCATCGACGGATTTGACGATGCCTTCGTCCAGGCTGAAGCCGACGGCGAAGTCTTCCAGGTTCTGTGGCGTCCCCATCATGACGGCATAGGTGCCGCCGTTATAGGTCAGCGCCAACGGCGTCTCCTCGGGGATCAGCCGCGCCCCTTCGGACGCTGCTCCGTCGCGCCAGATGTCGCGGTCGATGGCCTGGACCGGCACGTGCATGCGGTTACTCCGCGGCCTCGGCCGGCGCGATGCGGCGGGAGTGCCGCGCCTGCTCGTCATAGGTCTTCTGCCAGTCGGACGGGCCGTTCGACGGCGAGATCTGCACCGCCGTGACCTTGTACTCGGGACAATTGGTCGCCCAGTCCGAATACTCGGTGGTGATCACGTTGGCCTGAGTGTCCGGGTGATGGAAGGTGGTGTAGACGACGCCCGGCGCGACGCGGTCGGTGATCTCCGCGCGCAGCGTGGTCTCGCCGGCGCGGCTCTTCAGTCGCACCCAGTCGCCATCGCGGACGCCGCGCTGCTCGGCGTCGTGCGGATGGATCTCGAGCCGATCCTCGGCATGCCAGACCACGTTCTCGGTGCGCCTTGTCTGCGCGCCGACATTGTACTGGCTGAGAATGCGCCCGGTGGTGAGCAGCAGCGGGAAGCGCGGGCCGGTGCGCTCGTCGGTCGCGACATATTCGGTGACGATGAACTTGCCCTTGCCGCGGACGAAGCCGCCGATATGCATCACCGGCGTGCCCTCCGGCGCCTTCTCGTTGCATGGCCACTGCACCGAGCCTAGCTCGTCGAGCTTGGCATAGGAGACGCCGGTGAAGGTCGGCGTCAGCGCCGCGATCTCGTCCATGATCTCGGACGGGTGGCTGTAGTTCATCTCGAAGCCCATCGCCTTCGAGAGGGCGATCGTGACCTCCCAGTCGGCCATGCCGTTCTTCGGCGTCATCACCTTGCGGACGCGCTGGATACGGCGTTCGGCGTTGGTGAAGGTGCCGTCCTTCTCGAGGAAGCTCGAGCCGGGCAGGAACACGTGGGCGTAGTTCGCGGTCTCGTTCAGGAAGAGGTCGTGGACGATGACGCATTCCATCGACGACAACGCCGCGACCACATGCTTGGTGTTCGGATCGGATTGCAGGATATCCTCGCCCTGCACGTAGATGCCCATGAACGTGCCTTCGATCGCGGCATCGAACATGTTGGGAATGCGCAGGCCCGGCTCTGGGTTGAGTTTGACGTTCCACAGCGCCTCGAACTGGTCGCGCACGGCGTCGCCCGAGATGTGGCGGTAGCCCGGCAGCTCATGCGGGAACGAGCCCATGTCGCAGGAGCCCTGCACGTTGTTCTGGCCGCGCAGCGGGTTCACGCCGACGCCGGGACGGCCGATATTGCCGGTCACCATCGCGAGGTTGGCGATCGCGATCACGGTAGTGGAGCCCTGGCTGTGCTCGGTGACGCCGAGGCCGTAATAGATCGCGCCGTTGCCGCCGGTGGCGTAGATGCGCGCGGCTTCGCGCAGATCGTTCGGATCGACGCCGGTCAGGATTGCGGTCGCTTCCGGGCTGTTGTTGGGCTGCGCGACGAAGGCGGCCCATTCTTCGAACTCGCTCCAGTCGCAGCGCTCGCGAATGAAGGCTTCGTTGGCGAGGCCTTCGGTGACGATGACATGGGCGATGGCGGTCATCACCGCGACGTTGGTGCCAGGCATCAAGGGCAGGTGCAGCGCCTTCACATGCGGTGATTCCACCATCTCGGTGCGGCGCGGATCGATCACGATCAGCTTGGCGCCCTGGCGCAGCCGCTTCTTCAGGCGCGAGGCGAACACCGGGTGAGCGGACGCCGGATTGGCGCCGATGACCACGACGACGTCGGTCTCCTCGACCGAGTCGAAATCCTGCGTGCCGGCCGAGGTGCCGAACGTGACCGACAATCCGTAGCCGGTCGGCGAATGGCAGACGCGGGCACAGGTGTCGACGTTGTTGTTGCCGAAGCCGGCGCGGATCAGCTTCTGCACCAGATAGGTTTCTTCGTTGGTGCAGCGGGACGAGGTGATGCCGCCAATGGCATCGCGGCCGTACTTTTTCTGGATGCCGCGCATTCTGTCGGCAGCAAACGAGAACGCTTCATCCCACGACACTTCGCGCCAGGGATCCTCGATCCGCTCGCGGATCATCGGCTTGAGGATGCGTTCCTTGTGGTTGGTGTAGCCCCAGGCGAAACGGCCCTTGACGCAGGAATGGCCGCGATTGGCCTTGCCGTCCTTGTAGGGCACCATGCGCACGACTTCCTCGCCGCGCATCTCGGCCTTGAAGGTGCAGCCGACGCCGCAATAGGCGCAGGTGGTGACGACCGAGTGCTCGGGCTGGCCGATCTCGATCACGGACTTTTCCGTCAACGTCGCGGTCGGGCAGGCCTGAACGCAGGCGCCGCAGGAGACGCATTCGGAGCCGAGGAAGCTCTCGCTCATGCCGGGCGAGACGCGGCTGTCGAAGCCGCGGCCGGAGATCGTCAGCGCAAACGTGCCTTGCACCTCTTCACAGGCGCGGACGCAGCGCGAGCAGACGATGCATTTGGAGGGATCGTAGGTGAAATAGGGGTTGGACTCGTCCTTCGGCATCCAGGCGGCGTTGATCTCGCCATGGGACTTGGCGAAAACGTGGTTCTCGCCCTCATAGCCGTAGCGGACGTCGCGCAGGCCGACGGCGCCGGCCATGTCCTGCAATTCGCAATCGCCGTTCGCGCCGCAGGTGAGGCAGTCGAGCGGATGGTCGGAAATGTAGAGTTCCATCACGCCCTTGCGCAGCTTCTTCAGCCGCTCGCTCTGGGTGTGCACAACGAGGCCGGGCATGACAGGCGTGGTGCAGGAGGCCGGCGTGCCGGCGCGGCCCTCGATCTCGACGACGCAGAGGCGGCAGGAGCCGAAGGCGTCGACCATGTCGGTCGCGCAGAGCTTTGGGATCTGGTGGCCCGCGTCCATCGCGGCCCGCATGATCGAGGTGCCCTCGGGCACCGTGACCTGGTTGCCGTCGATGGTCAGCGTCACCATCGTTTCCGATTTGGAGCGCGGCGTTCCGTAGTCGATTTCTTCGATCAGAGACATCGTTGTTCTCCTATTCCGCGGCCTGAAGCGTGCTCGGTGCCGGGACGAAATCCTCCCGGAAATGCTTCAATGCGCTGAGCACGGGGTAGGGCGTGAAGCCGCCGAGTGCGCAGAGCGAGCCGAATTTCATGGTGTTGCAGAGGTCTTCGACGAGTGCGAGGTTTTCGCTGACGCGCTCGCCACGCATGATCTTCTCGATGGTCTCGACGCCGCGGGTCGAGCCGATCCGGCATGGCGTGCACTTGCCGCAGGATTCGACGGCGCAGAATTCCATCGCAAAACGCGCTTGCTTGCGCATGTCGACGCTGTCGTCGAACACGACGATGCCGCCATGGCCGATCAGGCCATCGCGCGCGGCAAACGCCTCGTAGTCGAACGGCGTGTCGAACAGCGCGCGCGGGAAATAGGCGCCCAAGGGGCCGCCGACCTGCACCGCGCGAACGGGGCGGCCCGTGAAGGTGCCGCCGCCGATCTCGTCGACGAGCTCGCCGAGCGTCACGCCGAACGCGGTCTCGAACAGGCCGCCCTGGCGGATGTTGCCCGCGAGCTGGATCGGCATCGTGCCGCGCGAACGGCCCATGCCGAAATCGGCGTAAGCCTTGGCGCCTTCGGCGAGGATGAAGGGGATCGCGGCGAACGACAGCACGTTGTTGATGACGGTGGGCTTGCCGAACAGTCCGTGATGCGCCGGCAGCGGCGGCTTTGCGCGCACGAGCCCGCGGCGGCCTTCGAGGCTTTCGAGCAGCGAGGTCTCTTCGCCGCAGACGTAAGCGCCGGCGCCGACGCGCACTTCGAGATCGAAGGTTTGCGTGGAGCCGCCGATGTTGGTGCCGAGATAGCCGCCGCGCCGCGCCGCGATAATGGCAGCCTTCATCGCCTCGACCGCATGCGGATATTCGCTGCGGATGTAGATGTAGCCCTTGGTCGCGCCGACGGTGATTGCGGCGGTGGTCATGCCCTCGATCACCAGGAAGGGGTCGCCTTCCATGATCATGCGGTCGGCGAAGGTGCCGCTGTCGCCTTCGTCGGCGTTGCAGACGATGAATTTGCGGTCGGCCTTCGCTTGCGCGACCGTCTTCCACTTGATGCCGGTCGGGAAGCCCGCGCCGCCGCGGCCGCGCAGGCCGGATGCGGTGACCTCAGCAAGGATTGCATCGGAGCCGAGCGACAGCGCGCGCTCCAGGCCCCTGTAGCCGCCATGGGCGCGGTAGTCCTCGAGCGAGCGCGGATCGATCACGCCGCAGCGGGCGAAGGTGAGACGGGTCTGGCGCTTGAGCCAGGGGAGCTCGTCTGCGATGCCGAGCCGCAGCGCTTGCGGTCCATTGCTCGACATGGACTCGAACACGGAGGCGACATCCTCCGTGCTGACCGGACCATAGGCGACGCGGCCCTTGAGGGTTGCCACCTCGACCATCGGCTCCAGCCAATGCATCCCGCGCGAGCCGGTCCTGACGATCTCGATCGGCAAGCCGCGCTGCTCTGCGGCCTGCTCGAAGGCTGTGGCAACTTCATCGGCGCCGACGGAGACGGCAGCCGCATCGCGGGGAACGAAGATGCGCATCTTCATCGCTGCGCCTCCGCAACCAGTGCATCGAGGCGCTTCTCGTCGAGCCGGCCGACGAGGCGGCCGTCGAGCATCGCGGACGGCGCGGTCGCGCACAGGCCGAGGCAGTAGATCGGCTCCAGCGTCACCCGATCATCCGCCGTGGTGTTGCCGAGCGACACGCCGAGCTTGGCTTCCGCGCGCGCAGCCAGCGCATCGCCGCCCGCGGCCTGACAGGCTTCCGCGCGGCAGAGCTTCAACACGTGGCGGCCGGCCGGCTTGTGGCGGAAGTCATGGTAGAAGCTGAACACGCCATGGACTTCGGCACGCGACAGGTTCAGCGCCTGCGCCACCATGGGAATGACCGGCTCGGGCACATAGCCGAACGCCTCCTGGAGCGCGTGCAGAATGACGAGCGTCGCGCCTTCCTGATTGGAATGTTCGGCGATGATCTCGGCGCCACGTGTCTCGTTCCAAGGCTCGTAACAAGGCTCGTAAACCGCTGTCATTTTTTTCGTTCTCAACCAGAGCGTCCCTTCGTCGCAAACTATTTGGAATCGTTCGAAGATCAATAAAGCTGTCCCATGCTGCGATTGCGAATTCAGATCGATTGACGCAGCTAATCGATCGATATGAAATCGCGATCGTGGCTGTTTCGCCGCCCGGTTTTTACGTGTTGGCAGGGGTGGGGCGTGCTAGCTTGCATGCCACGACAGAATCCTAGGGGACGCACGGTTGCTCGACAAGCTTGAACTGCTACTGGCGCTGGCGAAGGAGCGGCATTTCGGACGCGCGGCGGAAGCCTGCGGCGTGACCCAACCGACCATGTCGACCGGGCTGAAGCAGCTTGAGGAGATTCTCGGCGTGATGCTGGTCCAGCGCGGGTCCCGGTTCCAGGGTTTCACCCCGGAAGGCGAGCGGGCGCTGGATTGGGCGCGGCGGATCGTGGGTGACGCCCGGGCGATGCGCCAGGAGATCAACTCGCTGAAGGACAAGCTCTCCGGTGAGATCCGCATTGCGGCAATCCCGACCGTGCTCGGCATGGTCGCCGCGTTGACGACGCCGTTCCGTGCCAAGCATCCCGAGGTGCGTTTTCGCATTCAGTCGACCACCTCGTCGGAGGTGCTGGGACTGCTCGAAAATCTCGAGGTCGATGCGGGGCTGACCTATATTGAGAACGAGCCGATCGGCAAGGTGCGAACCATTCCGCTCTACAACGAGAGCTATCGTCTGCTGACCGCGCCGGATGCGATGTTCGGTGACCGCGAGTCCGTGACGTGGACCGAGGTCGGGCAGGTGCCGCTATGCCTGTTGACGCCCGACATGCAGAACCGACGCATCATCGACCGCGCGCTGCGCTCAGTCGGTGCGGAGGCGACACCGACATTGACCTCAAACTCGCTGCTGGTGCTGTACACGCACGTGAAGACGGGGCGCTGGGCGAGCGTGATGCCGGCCAAGCTCGCCGAGACGCTCGGCCTCTCTGACAAGGTGCGCTCGATCCCGATCACGGATCCCGAGGTCAATTACAGCATTGGCCTCGTGATCCCGCAGCGCGACCCGATGACGCCGCTGATCGCGGCGCTGGTCAATATCGCGCGCGAAGTGGCGCCGACGCTGCAAGCGTGACTTAAGCGGCTGCGGATATTCCGGCCGCCGCCTTGATCGCGTCGCGCGGCAGGGTCACGCGCACGACGGTGCCGACTTCGAGCTTGGAGCGCAGCCGCATCGAGCCGCCGTGGAGCTGCGCCAGCGAGCGGGCGATCGCAAGGCCAAGGCCGGAGCCGTGGTAGGTCTTGGTGAGCTGGCTCTCGACCTGCTCGAACGGGCGTCCCAGCCGCGCCAGCGAGTGCTGTGCGATCCCGATGCCGGTATCGGCGATCATCAGCACGATCTTGTCCTCGAGCTGGCGGCTGCGAACCACGATGCGACCACCGTCGGGCGTGAACTTCACCGCATTGGACAGCAAATTGACGATGATCTGCTTGGTCGCGCGGCGGTCGGCGACGACTGAGATGGATGTCCCGATATCGGCATCGAGTGTCAGATTCTTGTCTTGCGCCCGGCCCGAAACGACACGGAGGGATTCCGCGAGTGTCTGCGCGAGATCGAGCTCTTCCATGTCGAGCTTCATGCGGCCGGCCTCGATCTTCGACATGTCGAGGATGTCGTTGATGACCTCGAGCAGATAGTGGCCGCTGGTCAGGATGTCGTGGCAGTATTCCTGGTACTTCTCGCTTCCCAGCTCGCCGAACATGCCCGAGCCCATGATCTCGGAGAAGCCGATGATGGCGTTGAGCGGCGTGCGCAGCTCGTGGCTCATATTGGCGAGGAATTTCGACTTGGTCTGGTTGGCTTCCTCGGCGCGGGTCTTCTCGCGCTGGTACTTCTCCGCGAGATCGGCGAGCTCGATGGTCTGGCGCTCCAGAGCTGCCTGCGAGCGCTTCACGTCGATGACGGTGGCGCGCAGGCGCAGATCGTTGTCGACGAGCTTCTGCTCGTGCTCCTTGATCCGGGTGATGTCGGTGCCGACCGAGACGTAGCCGCCGTCCTTGGTGCGGCGCTCGCTGATGTGCAGCCAGCTGCCGTCGTCGAGCTGGGCTTCGAAGGTGCGCGCGCCCGGGCCCTGGCTCGCGGTCTCGTTGTGGCGGGTGCGCACCTCCGGCATGCGGCCGACTTCGAGCACGGTCTCGTAGGAGGTGCCGGGGATCACGGCCGTGTCGGGCAGCTTGTGCAGGCGCTGGAAGTGCGAGTTGCAGAGCACCAGGCGGTCGCTCGCGTCCCACAGCACGAAGGCTTCCGGAATGGTCTCGATCGCGTCGCGCAGGCGCAAATCGGCTTCCACGGTCCGTTCGGCGAGGCTCTTCTGCTCGGTGATGTCGACCGCGATGCCGATCAGGTGCGTGCCGGAATCGCTCGTCCCATGCGTCCGCTCGCAGCGGACGCGGAGCCAGATCCAGTGGCCGTCGACATGCTGCATGCGGAAGGTCTGGTCGATATGGTCGATCTTCCCCGAGATGAGCTGATCGGCGATCTCGAACAGGTCGATGTCGTCGGACTTCACCAGCGCGTTGACCTCGCCGAAGGTGAGCAGCTCGTTGCGGCCGTCGAGGCCGAGCATCGAGAACATCGACTGTGACCAGAAAATCCGGCCGCGCGACAGGTCCCAGTCCCAGAGGCCGCAGCGGCCGCGGTTGAGCGCGGTGTCGATGCGGCCGCGCACGGCGTCGTTGATCAGGTCGCCCTCGCGGGCGCGGGTCGACTGCCAGTGGAAGGCGAAGCCGAGGATCAGGACGACGAAGCCGGTGGTCGCCGACAGCGTCACCGAGAGGGCTGCATCCGAGCCCCAGATCGGCTCGTTGCGCTCCTGGATCACGGTGACGAGGCCGGGCAGCGACTTGATCTGCCGCGAGGTCGCCATCGCGGCGTTGCCGTTCGGCAGCGTCATGTCGGAGATATCGGCGTCGCGCGGCGGCGCCGCCAGCAACTGCGCCGTGGTGATCGCATCGAGCAGGCGGTCATTGCCGGCCGGATCGCTGTCGATCGGAATGCGGGCGAGGATGCGGCGGTCGACGCCGGCCGAGGTGACGATGACGTGGCGGCCCGAGGCCGTGCCCCAGGACGGAATCATGTCGGGCAGCAGCGTCGGCAGGTTCTCGATGTTCTTCAGCCGCTCCTGTCGCGCCGAGGTGAGGCGGTCGATGCGCTCGGCGAGCAAATCGGCAAGCGCCGAGATGTCGTGCCGGATCACCAGGCGCTTCTGGCGCGTCTGGTCGACGACCTGGACGAAGGCGCCGAGGCAGATCGTGATGAGGAAGGCGATGATAAGCGTCGGCACAGCGCGTCGCAGCGCCGGCTCCGCGATCAGGAGCCGATGATAGGCAGGTTTCGCGATCGATTGCGCCAATCCTTTGATCGAATCGGATTGGACACACGCGTTCGCGGCGTCTGCGCGCGCCATGCCTTCGGCCCCCTGAAACCTGCTTGCAACTGCGTTCGGAAGCAGCCCCACATCGCTTCCGAATCACAGCGATTTGAATCCAGTTTTCGCAGGCTGTCGAGAGTCAACGAATCGTTAATGTGAAATAATTCTTATCCAACGGAGACTTGGCGCGATGTGGGCCCGCAGATTGACGTGCGCGGAGAGTCCGAAACGAGAACGTGTGACTCGTCGCACGTTGTGCATCACGCGCGCGGCGGTTCGGCGTGACTGATCACGCGCTTCACGCTCGGGAAGGCGCGGCGCAGCGCGCGCTCGATCGCGTCGACATGCTCGTGCACCTTGATCACGCTCATCGACGGCGCGGCGCGGCAGTGGAAGTTGACGATCTCGCCGGCGTCGGTGTTGCGCACGCGCACGTTATGGATGTCGTGGATGTCGCCGCCGGCGGCGTATTCGGTGAGCGCGGCGGCGATGGTCTTCACGCGTTCCGGCGCGGCATCGACGCCGAACGGCAGTTCAGGTTCCAGCGGCTCGATATGGACGTCGACCTCGACGTCCGCGCCGAACTCTTCCTGGATGTTGCGCTCCAGCGTGTTGGCGACGTCATGGGCGGCCTCGAGCGGCATCCCGGCATCGACCTCGAGGTCGATGCTGACGATCAGCTTGCCGCCGAGGTCGTGCACCGTGACGTGGTGGACGGCGAGGCCTGAATTATGCGCGATGACCATGATGCGGTCGCGCACGGTCTCGTTGTCGCGCGCGACGGGGACCGGGGTAAAGGTGAGGTCGGCATCGCCGAACGCCTTGGTGACAGCCGCCTGCGCGTTGCGCTTGATCTCCTCGACACGGTCGATCGGATAGGTCCGCGGCACCTTCGCGATGGTGTCGATGAATGTGGTTGCGCCGACCATGCGCACCCGCAGGCGCTCGACGTCGATGACGCCGGGTACGCTGCAAATTGCGGCCGTGGCCTTCTCCTGCGCGCCTTCCGGTGCGCGGTCGAGCAGCGTCTGCACGGTGGAACTGGCCATGCGCAGACCGAGAGCCGCGATCATCACGGCAACCGCGGCGGCTGCGGCGGCGTCGCCCCACCAGAAGCCGAGCGCGGACAGGATGAGGCCGACGATCACCGCGAACGAGCCCAGCACGTCCGAGGCAAAATGAAGTGCGTCCGCGGCAAGAGCCTGGCTCCTGGTTTCGCGGGCGGCACGATGCAGGGCGCGGGCGCGCCAGAAATTGACGGCGATGTCGATCACCAGCACAACGAACGGCACGGCCGAGATGGTCGGTGGCGGCGTGCCCTCACGAAGGTGACTGTAGGCCTGCACCAGGATGCCGCCGGCGAGCACGTAGAGCAGGGCGGTGACGCCGAGTGCCGAGATGCTCTCCAGCTTGCCGTGGCCGTAATGATGCTCGTCGTCGGCCGGCTTGTCCGAGACCCGCACCACCGCCCAGGTGATGATGGTCGCGACCAGGTCGACCGAGGAGTGCAGGGCCTCCGAGATCAGCGCCAGTGAGCCGATCGCGATGCCGACCACGAGTTTGGCCGCGGCCATGCCGCCGCTGGCGAAGATCGAAATGGCCGCGACCGATGTCTTGCTGTGTTGTGCGCTCATGGCGGGGATTTAGCAGCCCGACCGTGAACATCAAGCGATGATCCACAGGCGTAGTCGCAAGTGAGTTGCAAGAGCGACGTTGGCGCTGTCATTCCGGAGGCGCCCTCCCGGAATGACAGTTCTTCTCAGAGCGTCACGACGATCTTGCCGAGATGCTTGTTCGCCTCCATGTGCTCGAACGCCTTGTCGATGTCGGCGAAGGAATACACCTTGTCGATCGGCAGTTGCAGCTTGCGCGATTCGACCGCCCCCCAGATGTCCTTCTTGACCTCGTCGAAGATCTCGCGGACCTCCTCGATGGTGCGGGTGCGGAAGGTGACGCCGATATAGTTGATGCGGCGCGCCGCATGCAGGTCGAAGTTGAAATCGGCATGGGTGCCGCCGAGCCGGCCGACATTGACGATGCGGCCCTTGATCCTGGTCGCGGCGAGGTTCTGGTTGGCGACCTTGCCCGACACCTGGTCGACGATGAGGTCGACGCCTTCGCCGCCGGTCGCCTTCAGCACCTCGTCGACCCATTTGGGGTCGGAGGAGTCGACGGCGAGGTCCGCGCCATACTCGGTCAGCCGGCCGCGCCGATAGGAATCGGTCGAGGAGCCGATCACGAGTTTTGCGCCCTTGAGCTTGGCTATCTGCATCGCCATCAGGCCGACGCCGGAGCTTGCGCCCTGGATCAGCACGGCTTGCCCGGGCTGCACGCCGCCGACGGTGACGACGGCGTTGTGCATGGTCGCGAGCGCGACGGGGAGGGTAGCGGCCTCCTCGAAGTTCATGTTCGAGGGCGCGCGGAACAGCCGGCCGTGGTCGGCCAGCGTGTATTCGGCAAAGGCCGCGCCGCCCGAGCCCATGATGCGGTCGCCGACCTTGACACCCCTGGCATCCGGTCCGAACTCGGGCGACCTCGCCGGCCCATTCCATGCCGAGCACGGTGCCGGCCCCGCCTGCCGCGCCATGGGCGTGGCCCTTGCGCATGCCGGTATCGGCGCGGTTCAGCCCGCAGGCGCGGACGCGGACCAGCACCTGGGTGCCTTTAGGCTTTGGTTGAGCGACGTCGGAAATCCGAGCGCCATCAGCGCCATAGACATAAGCCTTCATGAATTACTCTCGCTTCTTACAGTGATTACTCCGCAGCTTGCGCTGTCGGATGAACGATCATGGCTTCGAGCCTGCTGCGGATGATGGCTTCCGCCTCGCGCACGATGCGGGAGATCAGCTCGCCGCAGCTCGGGATGTCCTGGATCAGGCCCTGCACCTGGCCGGCCGACCAGATACCTTCGTCGGAATTGCCGGTGGCATAGACCATCTTGCCACGGGCACCCGCAACGAGTTCGCGGATGTCCTCGAACTTGGCGCCTTCCTTCTCCATGGCGACGACCTTGGTCGAGATCTCGTTCCTGGCGACGCGCGAGGTGTTGCGCATGGTGCGGAAGATCAGCTCGGTCTCGCGCTCGTCATTGGCGACGATCTTCTCCTTGATGAGTTGGTGGATCGGGCTCTCTTTGGTGGCCATGAAGCGCGTGCCCATGTTGATGCCCTCGGCACCTAACGCCAGCGCGGCAACGAGACCGCGCGCATCGGCAAAGCCCCCTGAAGCGATCATCGGGATCTTGATCTTGTTGGCGGCGGCCGGGATCAGGATCAGGCCGGGGGTGTCGTCCTCGCCGGGGTGGCCGGCGCATTCGAACCCGTCGATCGAGATGGCGTCGACGCCCATGCGCTCGGCGGAGAGCGCGTGGCGGACGCTGGTGCATTTGTGCACGACCTTGACGCCGTGCTTCCTGAACTCGTCGACATGCTCCTGCGGCTTGTTGCCGGCGGTCTCGACCACGGTGATCCCGCTCTCGATGATGGCGGCGCGATATTCGGCGTAAGGCGGCGGCTTGATCGCGGGCAGGATGGTGAGGTTGACGCCAAAGGGCTTGTCGGTGAGGTCGCGGCAGCGCGCGATTTCCTTCCTGAGGTCCTCCGGCGTCGGCTGCGTCAGTGCCGTGATGAAGCCGAGTGCGCCGGCGTTCGCGACGGCGGCGACCAGCTCGGCGCGCCCGACCCATTGCATGCCGCCCTGGACGATCGGGTGCTCCACGCCGACGAGCTTTGTGAACCGTGTCTGCAACATGACCTGTTTCCCCCGCCTGCGTGGCCCGCAGGCTCTGTTATCCGTTGATGCCGGCAGGATGCCGGTCGGGTCGGGAAAAGTCTATTGCAGGGGCCTGCGGTGAGGGCGGGGCGTCATGCGAGGGGCGGGGGGTGATTCCGTGAGGCGGATAATCTTGGTTGCGGGGTGGTTGCCGTATTCTCCACCCGTCGTCCTGGCGAAAAGCCAGGACGACGGCCGAGAGGTAGCAAACGTGCTGCTTCCGAGCGCCAACTGGCACTCGCGTCAACCTTGGCCACGAAGCCTCAGAAGTCGCGATGGAATATACTCGACGTCGATGCTGATGCCGTCTCCACTCAGAGGATTCGCCGTATAGACGACGGAGACAGACAGCTCGAATTGGCTCACAATCGTCAGGATGGCGATGGTGAGCGCGGTGTCTCCACTCGGGGCTCCACCCAGCAGCATCTCTGCGATACGGCAACAATCATCCATCGTCGCCCCCAACGGAGGAAGCTTGATGACCTCTACTTGATGTGCAGCAACCGCAGTGGGGTCGGCGATGTTGGGCTCACGCGCAACAACGGCGCCCGAGTTGATCAAGGGCAGGACGAACTTCAGAACCGGCGCGGTCACCAGATTGAGATTTTGAATGTTGACCTCGGTCGCGTACACGCCCGGCCGCGCGCCCGCGACACAACAACAGTTGGTCTCGGTCTGTTTACCGCACACGATCTTCGCGCTGTATGCAAAGAGGCCCTCGGCTGCAGCCGGTATGGTACCGAGCTTTTCGAGAAGCGGATGCTTTAACCGGTCAGCACTTGAGCCCGTCTGATTGTTAGCCATCTCGACCTCCGTGAAGGGTTGGTGGAACGGATGAGCGGCACCTGGGCGCGTTGCTTATATTCCTCGGTCTTGCCTCGATTGACTCTTGATCACTCTTCACCAGACGCTTTCCGAAGCGCCTGCTCACGACCTATAATAGCACTGTCGAGGAATGCTCGCCAGTTCATGTTGCAAGCGGATAACGATTACTCCGCCGACAGCCGCACCATCTGGCGGCCGCCGTTGATTTCCTTGAGGCTGTTGACGAAGTTTTCCGGGCGCTGCCAGCGGTAGGGGACCTTCAATCCCATATACTCGGCGATGTCGCCGATGAAACCGGTGCAATTAGTGGTCTCGGCGTTCCAGACCGGCGAGTTCGCCTGCAATTTCTTGATGTAGGCGAACACGCGCTTGGCGTCGGTCTCGTTCAGGTAGACGCGATAATTCGCGGTCAGATAGTCCGGATCGAGATCGCCGTAGCTCGCGCCGGTCTCGGACGGCACCCAGGTCAGGTGACCGAGCACGTAACTCAAGGTGTCGCCCTTGGGCGTAAGGCCCGCGACCTCGACGGCGCGCTCGCTGGTCTTGCCGTACCAGACGAAGGCGTGGCCCCAGCTCGCGGCTGTCCGGGCGCGGAAATCGACGTAGTAGGGGCCTTTTTCCGCGCGCGCGACAGGCCGCTGCGTCGATTGCGGCGCGGAGACAAGCGCGTTCGCATCGGCAACGCGCTTGTTCGCTTCGTGGGCCGAAGCCGCTTGAATCGTGGACGAGAGCACGACGGAGAGGGTGAGCGCCGCAAGCAAGCGGCACCCCAATCGCTCAGAGATGTTTGTCACGCTTAGCCCCTCGACTGTTCGCAGCTCAACGCCGATTCAACGATGAGTTGCGCGTCAGTAGCGCGCTGCCACCGGGCCGGGCGCCTTGCCGATCGGGGCCTTTCCAATCGGGCTCTTGCCAATCGGCATCTTGCCGATCGGCGCCTGCTCCTGAACGTAAACGGGCTGCCGGCGCGGCAGATCCGCAGCGTTCGCAGCCGTCACCAGAGCAATCGTAGCACCCACGACAATTACAATCTTCTTCACAGTGATACCCCCTGCAGGTTTTGTCCAAACACGGCAGCGCCGTGCCCCCAGACACGCCTCACAGAAGGGCGGCGAAATGCGTCCACAGTGCGGCACCCCTGCGACATGTTGGCGGCATATGTCAGGCGCGCAGAGATGTGATGTGTGTGTCAGAATGTTTCGGCGCTGCGCCGCGTGCTCGTCAGCGGTCGGCGCTGAGGCGGAAATGCATCTCGATCTTTGCGGGCGATGGTTCGCTCGCAACGCGCCAGGGCGAGAAGCCGGGCGTCGGATCGGGATCGGAAGGAAGATCGATCGGCCAGCTCTGTGTTGGCAGGCCCGGGAGCGTCAGGCTGACCGCGCGGTGGCGCGTCTTGTACATCAACGACGCGGAGGCAATGATCGCTTTGCGGTCGCCATCATGCGCGCGCCAGTTCGCCGGCAACATGGCGTTGGCATACCCCTGCGCTTCCTCGACCACGATCTGCACGTCCTGTTCGTTGTCCGGCAAGGTCATGCCGGCGGGTAGCCGAAACTCGATTGCGAGCGTCATGAAGCCATGGCTGAGATTGGGCGAGCGAATGAGTTCGTACCACCCCCACCAGCCGAGGATTGCCGTGATGAGCAGAACGGTTGCGGCGAATGGGAAGGACAGGCGTGTTGCGGGGCGAGGCGCGGCACTGGGGGTCTCCGTGGCTGGCGACGGCGCAGCGTTTCGGACCAGGCCGAAGCGCACGAACAGCCAAACGCCAGCGATCAGGCCGACCACACCACCGATCGGGCCGATGTCGAAGAAGGCACCCATGGCGATGCCGCCGTCGCGGTCCGGTCCCGCCAGCATGACCACGAGCGCGGCAAGCGCGGACCAGCCGGCGAGCGCGCCGAGGACGGCAGACAGGAGGCCGAGGATGAAGCGCATGCGTGGTTGGTCGCACGGATAAAGATTGCGGTTCGAACCCGATGCGTCTTACCCGATCCGGTTCAGGCTGTTGCGGATTGTCGAGAAGATCCCGCCGATGTCCTTGCGCAGGCCATCGAGCGCATTGAAGTTTTCGAAGATGCGCGTGAGCCGGTCTTCGACCTCGCGCTTGCTCTTCGTCAGCGCATCCACTCGTGAGGCGAGTGTCACCTCGCCATTCGCCTCGATCTCGCCGACGGTCTTGGCGAGGAGGTCGCGGGTGCTGCTGACGTCGGCGATCATGGCCTCGATACCGAATACGGGGGCTTTCAGCGGCACCAGATCGGCCTGCGATTTCGAAAGCTCCGTCTTGAAGGCGTTCAGCGTCGCCAGCGTCTCCTGAAGTGCGCCGAGGCGCTGGCGCGACTGGAGGACGAAATCGTTCAGCGCGTTCTGGCGGTCGGCGAGGGTCTTGCCGTCGGGGTCGGTTTCGATATCGGCGAGCGAGCGGTCGAGCTGGGCCCGGCGCTGGCCGAGCTCCTCGAAATCGAGCCGGATCGCTTTCAGGATATTGGCGCTGTCGTCGATTCGGGCGAGGCGCTGCTCGATCTCGATCTTGTTCTGCGACAGCGTCTCGACGCGTGCGCTGAGCGGCGCTTCGCCGCCCGTTTCGAGCTCGTCGATGGTCTTGGCGAGGCGGTCATGGCTGAGGCTCAATTCGCTGATCAGGGCGTTGATGCCGGCATCGGACGAGCGCAGCGGCACCAGCTCGGCGTGGGATTTCGCCAGATCTTCCTTGTATTGGTTTAGCGTTGCGAAGGTGTCCTGCACCGAGCCTACCCGCGACAGCAGCGCCGATACGTCGCTCGCGATATCCTTCAGCCGATCGGCGAGATTGTTCTTGCGGTCGTCGGTCTCGAGGTCGAGCAGCGAGCGTTCGAGCTGGTTCTGGCGGTCGCGGATCTCCGTGAACACCGGCTCGACTGTCCGGCGCTGCTCCGCGACCTTGCCGACCATCTCACGCAGCCCCTGCTGGCGGCGGCGGATCTCGGCGAGCTGGTCGTGCATGTCGGTGGACTGGTTGCGGCCCTGCTGGAGCAGAGCGCGCTGCTCGGTCTCGCCCAGCTTGTCGTGCAGCGCGGAAACGGCCTCGCGCGGGTCGCTCTCGATCAGGTGCTGGACCGTCGCATCCAGGTGGTTTTGCAGGGCGTGGGCGACGACGACGTCTTCCCGGGTCTTCTTGAGGCGGTCGCGCAGCGTGTTGAGGCTGCGGTCCTGGCGCGACAGCCGCCAAATAGCTGCGCTGATCAGCGCCAGCCCGGCCGCGAGAATCGCGCCGGTTGCGATGCGCTGCGGCATCGGCAGGCCCGCAAACAGGGCCGGCAGGTGGGTAATGTCAAAACCAAACGCCTGCGGGGCGAGAAGCGCGATGGCGGCGAGCAGGACAAACCAGGCAACCAGGAAAAACAGCCACATCGTGTCGCCCTCGTGCCGGCACAATCTCGCCATGATTGCTATGGGAGAGCGGAACCGAGATCAAGGGGCACGCGGGTTGCTGGACGCTTCCAGTCGCGAGATCGGCGGCCAGGCGGGACAACCGGCGCAGGAGCGTTGCCGGGTTTTCCCGAGAGTGGAGGGCGGGCGAGGACCTCAGCCGTCGTTCCGGGGCGGCGCGAGAGCGCCGAGCCCGGAATCCATAACCACAGTCAGCAGTCGTGAAGCGAGATCGGCGTGGCGCTACGCCTAACCCAAATTGAAATCGTGGTTATGGATTCCGGGTTCGCGCTACGCGCGCCCCGGAATGACAGAGAGAACTACAGCCGAAACTCGTTCGTCAGCTCGCCGATGCCGTCGATCGCGACCGTCACAATATTCACCGGCTCCTTCATCACGCCGACGCCGACCGAGGTGCCGACGGCGATGAGGTCGCCGGGGAGCAGGGTCATGTCGTGCGAGATCTTGCTGACCAGCTCTTGCGCGCTAAAGATCATGTCCGCGATCGGATAGTTTTGCCGCTCGGCGCCGTTGAGGATGGTACGGACGGTGAGCTTGGCCGGATCAAGGCCGGTCGTGATCACCGGGCCGAACGGGCCGTAATCGTCGATGCCCTTGGCGCGGGCCCATTGGGCGAAGGTGGGATCGCGCGTGAGGATGTCGTTGGCGGTGATGTCGTTGACGCAGGTGTAGCCGAAGATGAAGGCATCGGCCTCCGCAGGGGAGACGCGGGCGCAGGTCTTGCCGATGACGATGCCGAGCTCGCCTTCGTAAGTCGTCTTGCCGTCATAGGACGCCGGAGGGCGGATCACCGCGCCGGGCGTCGTGATGCTGGTAGTCGCCTTCAGCAGATAAAGCGGCTCCGGTGGCTCGGGCTGGTTCAGCTTGGCCGCGAGGGCGTGAAAATTATTCCAGAGCGCGACGATCTTGCTGGGTGCGCAGGGTGCGAGCAGCTCGACCTCCGACAGTGCCAGCGTCTTGCCGGTCGGCGCATTGCGGCCGAACATCTCGCCCTCATGCACGCTGATGCCTGATGAGGTCTGCGTGCCGAAGCCGGTCGCGCCGGCGTGGCGGAAGCGGAGCCATTTCTTCATTTCGCCCGCCATCACGCCACCGCCAGCGCGCGAGGATCGCTAGGTGCCGAGACGCCGTCATAGAGGCCGGCGATGCGGGCGCGCTGGGTCACCATCGCCAGCACCGAGTCGAGTGCGGGCGTGGCGATTTTGGTCAAGCGGCCCATCTCCTGCACCACGGTGACGAGAGGGTCGATCTCCATCGGACGGCCGCGCTCGAGATCCTGGAGCATCGAGGTCTTGTGCGCGCCGACCTTGCGGGCGCCTTCGATGCGGCGCTCGACATCGACGCGGAATTTGACGCCAAAGGTTTCGGCGATGCCTTGCGTCTCCACCATGATCGCGCGCGACAGCGCGCGGGTGGCCGGATCGGTGCAGATCACGTCGAGCGTTGCATGGGTCAGCGCGCTGATCGGGTTGAAACAGACATTGCCCCAGAGCTTGAGCCAGATCTCGTCGCGGATGCGGTCGAGCACCGGCGCCTTCAGGCCGGCTGCGACGAAGAGATCGGCGAGGCGCTGCACGTCGGCGGTGATCTCGCCGGAGGGCTCACCGAGCGGAAAATTGTGGCCGTAGACGTGGCGGATCACGCCGGGCGCCTCGATCTCGGTCGCGGGATAGACGATGCAGCCGATGGCGCGCTCGGCGCCCAGCTCGCGCCATTGCCGGCCGCCGGGATCGATGCTCTCCAGCGTCGAGTTCTCGTAATCGCCGCCGTGCCTGTGGAAGTACCAATAGGGGATGCCGTTGACGGCGGTGACGATGCGGGTGTGCGGACCCAGCAGCGGCTGCATCTGCTCGATCACGCCGGTGATCGAATGCGCCTTCAGCGTCACGATGATGTAGTCCTGCACGCCGAGCTCGGCGGGATTGTCCGTGCAGCGGGGATGGACCGTATGCTTCTCATCGCCCGCGAGCAGCGTCAGGCCGTGCTCGCGCATCGCCGCAAGGTGCGCGCCACGCGCGACCAGGCTGACATCGGCGCCAGCGCGCGCAAGCTGCACTCCAAGATATCCGCCGATCGCGCCGGCGCCGTAGATGCAGATTTTCATGAAATCCTCGAAGGGCAGAAACCGGAAATTTGGGACGAAAGATCCGGTCCGGCGCGGATGGATCCGAGCCGGGGCCGGTCGTCGCAGGGAAGGGTCTTGCCGCTTAAGCTGCTTGCGGCGTGCCGTTGATCGCCTCGTCGACGGCAGCGGCGATGTCGCGCATGCTGATGACGGAGACGAGGCTGTAATCGTCGATCACCGGCAGATGCCGAATGTGATTCCGGTTCATCAGGTGCCGGACGTGCTCGATCGTGTCGCTCGAGGTGCAGGAGACGAGCTGCTGCACCGACACGAGCTGCGAAACCTTGACGTTGACGGCGCCCGCGCCGTGCTCGGCGACGGCGCGCACCACGTCACGCTCGGTGAACATGCCGACCGCGGTGTTGCCTTCCGAGCGGACCACGTCCTTGACCACCAGCGCGCTGATGTTGTTGGCGCGCATCAGCTTGGCAGCGATACCCACCGTTTCGTTCATTCGCACCGTAACAACGCGCGGCGTCTTCTTGCGCAGAATGTCTCCGACCAGCATTGCAACCTCCTTCGGTGAATGATGCAGCAAGTGTGGTATACATTATGCCAATCGTCAAGCGCTGGATTTGGGCTGATCCGAAAAATCTTGCGGCAGGAATGCTGACGTTTGAGGTCGGATGAAAAAGAAAAAGGGGCGCATTGCTGCGCCCCTTTTTGATGGATGCGGTTGTTGTCGGAGGCTATGCCGCCTTGGTGCTTCCCGCCGCCGTCTCGGCAACCGTCGCTTCCTTGCCGAGGATGAAGGAGCGGCGCAGCGGCTTGATCACGAACAGCGCCATCAGCGCGGCGGTCGCGTTCAGCGCCACCGCCACCACGAACACGGCCTTCCAGCCATAGGCGGCCGAGATCACGCTTGCGAGCGGGACCAGCAACGCGGCGGTGCCCTTCGCGGTGTAGAGCATGCCGTTGTTGGTGGTCGCATACTTCGAACCAAACGTGTCGCCGCAGGTGGCGGGGAACAGCGAGTAGATCTCGCCGAACACTCCGAAATAGACCGCGGTCGCGAGCACGAACACGATCGGGATCTGGCCGTAGGCCGACAGCGTCAGCAGCATGACTGCGGCGGTACCGAAGGCGATGAACATGGTGTGCTCGCGGCCGATCGTGTCGGAGACCCAGCCGAAGAAGGGGCGGCCAAATCCGTCGAAGATGCGGTCGAGCGAGATCGCGAAGGTCAGCGCCGCCATCTGGAAGCCGAGAAGCGTGACCGGCGTGTCGGCGATCTTGAAGTCGTGTGCGATCGGGGCGATCTGCGCCGCGGTCATCAGGCCGCCGGAGGCGACCATGACGAAGACGAGGTACATGACCCAGAAAATAGGCGCGCGCAGCACCTGCGGCGGGGTGAAGTCGATCTTGGTCTGCGGCAGATTGAGCTGCTTCTTCTTCGGCGGGATCGAGATCCGCGGCGGCTGGATGAAGAAGGCGAGCACGAACACGATCAGGCCCTGGCCAATTCCGAACTTCAAGAACGCGGTCTGGTAGCCGCTCGATGCGATCATCATCGCGATCGGCACCACGGTCAGCGCGGCGCCTGCGCCGAAGCCTGCGGCTGTCGCGCCGGCGGCGAGACCGCGGCGGTCGGGGAACCATTTGAGCGCGTTACCGACGCAGGTGCCGTAGACAGCGCCCGCACCCATGCCGCCGACGACTGCGGCCGCGTAGAGCAGGGCAAGCGAGTCGGCATAGGAATTGAGAATCCAGGACAGCGCGATCATGACGCCGCCGAACATGATGACGATGCGCGGGCCGTATTTGTCGACGAACCAGGCTTCGATTGGCACGAGCCAGGTCTCGGTGACGACGAAGATGGTGAAGGCGAGCTGGATCGCCGCGCGTCCCCAATGGTGGACCGCATCAATCGGATCGACGAACAGCGTCCAGCCATATTGCAGGTTGGCGATCATCGCCATGCAGACGATGCCCATGCCGAGCTGGAACCAACGGAAACCTGTGCGAAGGGGCGCAGCTGTGACAGCGCCATCCGTGCTGGACATCATCAATAACCTCCCAAGCGCCTGTCTTGTCGACATCAACTGCCAAGATGACCTGATGTCGCAAACATTGTGTCTTAGTGTCGCAAGCGCGGCAGGAAGCTTGGTATACCATATTCCAGAATGCAAGCCCTATCTTCGAAGGCACGCCAAGAAAGTGCGGAGTTCCGTTCGGATTTCGAGAATGATTGGTGCTTCGCACAAAACGAAAACGCCCGGCCGCGAGGGCCGGGCGTGATGCGCAAGATCGTGTTTGCAGCGCGTGTCAGATGGTCGATTGCGCGCCCACGACCCTGCGCCAGGGTTTGAGCACGAACAGCGCGAGCAGCGAGGCCAGGATGTTGGCGCCGGCCGCGAGGATGAACACGTAGTCCCATTGGCCGGAGGTCTGCTGCACATAATTGGCGAGCGGCACGAGCAACGCGGCTGTACCCTTGGCGGTGTAGAGCAGGCCCGCGTTGGTGGTCGCGAATTTTGCGCCGAACGTGTCGGTGCAGGTCGAGGGGAATAGCGAGTAGATCTCGCCCCACGCAAAGAACACGAAGCCCGACAGGATCACGAACCAGATTGGATCCTGGCCCCAGAGGTAGAGCATCCAGATGCCGAAGCCCTCCATGCCGAAGGCGATGAACATCGTGTTTTCGCGGCCGATATTGTCGGAGATCCAGCCGAAGAACGGACGCGTCAGGCCGTTGAGCACGCGGTCGATCGTCGCTGCGAACGTCACCGCGGTCATGGTCATGCCGATCAGCGTGACCGGAACGGCGTCGACCTTCCAGTCGACCGCGATCGGCTTCAAATTCGCCGTCACCATCAAGCCGCCGGCGCCGACGATCACGAACATGAAGTACATCAACCAGAAGATCGGCTGACGCAGCACCTCGGTCGGCTGATAGTTGCGACGCGTCTGCACGAGTGCGGCATTCACCACAACGTTCGGGACCTGCCCTGGCTTCGGCGCCAGCAGGAAAAACGCGAGAATGCAGATGATGATGCCTTGTCCCAGGCCGAAATAGAGGAAGGTGGTCTGGAAACCACTATCCTTGATCATGGCCTGGATCGGCGCGACCGTGAGAGCAGAGCCTGCACCGAAGCCCGCGGCCGTGATGCCCGCGGCAAGACCGCGCTTGTCGGGAAACCATTTCAGCGCGTTGCCGACGCAGGTGCCGTAGACGCCGCCGGCACCGATGCCGGCGATGATCATGCCGAGATAGAAGCCGTTGAGCGTGGTGGCCTGCGCGTTGATCGCCCAGCCGATGGCGCAGAGCACGCCGCCGACGAACACGACGATGCGCGGGCCGTATTTATCGACAAACCATCCTTCGACCGGCACGAGCCAGGTCTCGAATAAAACGAACAGCGTAAAGGCCCACTGGATCGAGGCGCGATCCCAAGCGAAAGTCTTCTGGATGTCGGGGACGAAGAATGTCCAGCCATATTGGTAGTTGGCGATCATCACCATGGCCGCAACGCCGATCGCCAATTGCGCCCAGCGATACGTGTCGCTGACGCGTGCGGCTGTAGAGGCTGTTGTTGCCTGCACCATGTCCGTCATGAATCCTCCAATGTGCGCTTCTGTTTTCTGTGCGAGCGTTGGCGGCATTCTTGTATTCATTATGCCAAGCATCAAGCGCGCGACGGCCCGTTGTGCGCTTATGACGCAACCTGTTTGCAGGCTGCGTGAATGAGCCGATTCCCAAATAGAAATGGCCCCGCGCAGCGGGGCCATTCATCAAAAGTAGAAGTTCGCTTGTTTCAGAACCCGCGCGACAATTCGACGCGCGTTGTCCTTACAGACCGAAGCGGGGCAGGTCGCCGTTGTGGCTGGAGATCTCGGCACTCGCCATCAGGAGGCGATCGAGCGCGGCCATGAAACGGGCGAACAGCGAGGGGGAGGGCGCGAGCGCAACGGAAGCGGTCTTGGACATCGGAAATCCCTTTCTCGAGACGGTCAGTATTACTGTCTCATTTCGAAGGGCAATCTATGTATACCAGATGCCACTGTCCATGTGTTTCAGTGCATGGCAGCATTTAGCCTACCGCATTGCAGCATAATGATGCGTTGAAACGGCTGCTTAGGCAGAAATTGATGCGGAATCCAGCCGGAAACCCGCGCATCGGGGCCTTGGCACCGCAGTGCAAAACCGCTAGTGGTCTGCCCCCTTTTCCAATCATCTGTCAGAGTGGTTCATGTCGAGCGCCTCGCCCGCCGTCTCGATCGGCATCGATTTTGGGACCAGCAATACGGTCGTCGCGATCGCGGCGGACGACCGCCGGGTCGAGGCCATCCGCTTCGATCATGGCGGCCAGCGGCACAGCACCTACGTCTCGGCTCTGTGCTTCTGGGAGGACCGGCCGGGCGCCGGCGCCCAGGCTGAAGGCGGCCCGTGGGCGATCGAGCAGTTTCTCGAAGGGCGCCACATCTACCGCTTTCTCCAGTCGTTCAAGACCTTCGCAGCGAGCAGCAGCTTCAACACCACCCAGGTGTTCCGGCAGCGCTACAAGTTCGAGGATATTCTGGCGGCGTTCCTGCGGACGCTGGCGCGCCATGGCGGAGAGAAATTCGGCTTCGAGGCGGCAAACATCACGGTCGGCCGCCCGGTGCGCTTCGCCGGCGGCAATCCCGACGAGGTGCTGGCGATGCAGCGCTACCGGGCCGCGTTCGAACGCCTCGGCGCCGGCCACGCGCGCTATGTCTACGAGCCGGTGGGAGCCGCGTTCTCGTTCGCCCGCCGGCTGGAGCGCGATGCCACCGTATTGGTTGCGGATTTTGGCGGCGGCACCAGCGATTTCTCGGTGATGCGTTTCTCGCGCGCAGGCGGCCATCTGCGCGCCGAGCCGCTGGGACACGCCGGCATCGGGATTGCCGGCGACACCTTCGATTACCGCATTGTCGACCACGTCGTCTCGCCGCGGCTGGGCAAAGGCTCCAGCTTCCGCTCGTTCGACAAGGTGCTTCCGATCCCCAACAGCCACTACACCAACCTCGCGCGCTGGCATCAGCTCGCGCTGATGAAGAGCAACGGCGATTTGCGCGAGCTCCGCGAGCTTTCGCGCACCGCGCTGAAGCCGGCCCTGCTCGAGGATTTCATCACCATCGTCGACCACGACCTCGGCTTTTCGCTGTACCGGGCGGTGTCCGACGCCAAGGTCGCGCTGTCGGCGCAGGATGAGGTCGACTTCCGCTTCAAGGGCGGCGGCGTCGAGATCGGCTCGACCATCACACGGAAAAACTTCGAAGCCTGGATTGCCGACGATGTCGCGCGTCTAAGCGCCACCGTCGACAAGGTGCTGGGCGAGGCCGGCATCACCGCGCGCGAGGTGGAAAAGGTGTTCCTGACCGGCGGGACCTCCTTCGTGCCTGCGGTGCGAAAACTATTCGCCGAGCGGTTCGGCAACGAGCGGCTGATGTCGGGGGACCAGTTCGAATCGATCGCCTACGGCCTCGCTTTGATCGGGCACAGTCCCGACCCGGACCGCTGGGCCGCCGCCGGTGGGCTCAGGGCCCGCTGATCCGGCGGTCTTTCTCGTTCTGTGTGACTGCAACCGCTACACCGCCACCGCATCATTCGGCGTCATCGTGAACGCAAGCCGGTACTTGCCGATCATGGGATTGTCCCGCGCCCCGGCAGCGCGCAGCGCCGATGGCGCGAGTTGATCGGCGAGCGCGCGCTCGATCATTTCGGAATCGTATCCGGAGAGCAGGATGATCCAATCCGCGGCACCGTCAGCGCCACGGATCTGCTGCTCGGTGGTGGGCGAACTCGTCCGGGGCGCATCGGTCAGGAGCAGGTGAACGCCGGTGAGTCCCGGTTGCGATGTCAACGGGCGGAGCGTCTCGGAGAGATGGGCCTGCAACGCCGCTTCCTGTCCGGTCTCCGGCGAAAGCCTGACGGTCGCAAGCGAGGTCGCGACGCCGCCGCCAAAGCTCGCCGCGACCCGGCACTGGCTGCGCACCATGCCGAGATGATGCGGCATCATCTTGGTCGACCATGGCGTTGGAGCGTTGAGGCGGTCGAGGTATCCGCGTGATGTGAGCACGTCGTATTGCTCCAGCTCGTAGAGCACGAAGAAGCCGTCGGCATTCTCGGTGCTGGTCCATCGCGATCCGCGCCGAAAGCCAGGAATACTCATCCGCTCCGGAAAATGCTCGTGCGAATGCCAGTCGCCGAACTCAGCGCGCTGCTCGGGGCGCACGCTCCACCACATCGCGACGGCTGCCTTGCCTAGCAGTGACATGCTGACCTCGATCCCTTCAATTCGTTCAAAGCAGCGCCGTCGAGAACCACGGGACTGCGGCGATGAGCACCAGGGCCAGCGTGAGCACGGCCAGGTAGCGCCAGACATGCGAGGCGGCCGCGTTCGGCGCCACGCGCCCGATGGCACAGGCGGCGTAGAAGCCGACGCCGAAGGGGGGCGCGAACAGGCCGATGCTCATGGCGATGACGACGACCATGGCATAGTGCACGCCGTCGATGCCGAAGCTGTGCGACACCGGCAGCAGCAGCGGCGCGAACAGCAGGATCGCTGGGATGCCTTCGAGGATGTTGCCGAGCAGCACGAACACGACGATCGTGATCGCGAGGAAGCCGTAGCGACCGCCGGCAACGTCCTGCATCGTCGCGGTCAGGCTCGATGAAAAGCCCGATTGCGTCAGAGCCCATGCCATTCCATTGGCGGCGCCGATCACGAATAGGATCGATGCCGACAATGCGGCGGTCTCGACCAGCAGTGGATAGCAGCGCCTCCATTGGAAGGGGCGGTAGATCGTGAGGCCGGCCAGAAGCGTGTAGGCGATACCGATGGTCGAGACTTCGGTCGCGGTCGCAATGCCTTCGACGACTGCGGTGCGGATCACGAACGGCAGGATCAGCGCGGGCAGTGCCAGTGCGACGGCTCTGGGCACAACGCCCCTTCCATGGATTTCCGACGGGGCGGGGCGATCGTTGCGCGAGCGGACGAAGATGAGAATGGCGAGCGCGCCCGCGAGAACCAGCGCCGGGATCAGGCCGGCCGTGAACAGGCTCGCAATCGAGATGCCGGTGACCGAGCCGAGCGTGATCAGCACGAGGCTCGGCGGGATCGTGTCGGCCATCGCCGCGGACGCGGCGAGAAGGGCGACGAGATCGCCATCATTGGCGCCGCGTCGCTTCATCTCGGGAAAGAGTCCGGGCGCCACCGCTGCCATGTCTGCGGCCTTGGAGCCGGAAATGCCGGAGATCAGGATCATGGCGGCGAGAAGCACATAGTACATCCCGCCGCGCACGGAGCCGAGCAGAAGCGACAGCAGCGTAATCATGGCGCGCGCAAGCCCCGCAACCTCGATCAGGAGGCCCAGGAAAATGAACATGGGAATCGCGAGCAGCAGCGGCTGCGACATGCCCTGGTCGAGCCGATTGATGACGAGGCTCAGCGGCACGTGGGTCATCAGGCCGAGATACGCGACCGTGGCAATCGCAAATGCGAATGCGATCGGGATACCAACGGCGATGGACACCGCGACCAGAACTACGAAGAAGACGATCAGGTTGAGATTGCCGATGGCAAGCAGGAACGGGGAGGCCAACCACAAGCCTGCGCCGACGGCGCCGGCGATTGCAAACGCCAACATGGCGTGGACCGGCCGGGTTCGCTTGACGATCTGCACGGCAGTGACCGCCAGCATCAATACGAGACCGACCACGATGCCGAGAACGCGCCAGCTTGAGGGCACGCCGAGATTGGGCATGGTCGCGAACGACTCGTCCTCGACATAGTCGAGCGCGGGGCGCAGCAACAGAATCAGTGTCGCCGCGATCGAGGTGAGCACGAGTGCCTGCACGGTCGCGCGGATTTGCGGGCTGGCGCGCTCGGCTAGAGCCGCAAAGCACATATGTTCGCCGCGACGCAGTGCGACCACCGCGCCGAGCATGCTGAGCCAAAGAAAGATCGCACCGGCGAGCTCATCGGACCAGACGATGGGATTGTGAAACACATAACGCGCGACCACGCCTGCAAACAGCAGCGTAGTCTCGGCGACGAGCAGGAGGGCCGCGACGCCTTCGACCGCGGCCCCGATCGTCCGTTCCGCCCGGTCAGCGAAACCGCCGGGATGACATCGCGCGCTTTGGATCAGGTCGGACACCGATCACCCAAGGCTGCCGCCGGCGGCATCTTCCAGCAGCCCGAACGCCTGATCGCCAAACGCCTTGCGGACGTCGGCGTAGTAGCCCGCTGCCTTCAGCTTGGTGCGGAAAGAGGCCGCATCGATGTCGTTGAACTGGATACCGCCCTTGGTCATGGTGTCGCGGAAGCTCTGGTCGAGATCCGCGAGGTCCTTGCGCTGCGCGCGTCCAGCCTCATTCAGCCGGGTCTCGACGATCTCCTGAAGGTTCGCCGGCAGGCTCTTCCAGACGCGGCCGTTGAACAGAACCCAGTTGCCCTGCCAGATGTGGTTGCTCAGTGAGCAGAACTTCTGCACCTCATAGAATTTCGAGGTGACAATGAGGCCAAGCGGGTTCTCCTGCGCGTCGACGACTTTGGTCTGGAGCGCGGGATAGACCTCATTGAACTGGATGCTGGTTGGAGCTGCGCCCAGCGCCTTGAACAGGCCGGTATAGGCTGCGGCTCCTGGGACGCGGATCTTCAGTCCGCTGACATCGTCCACGGTCTTGATCGGCTTCACGGAGGTGGTGATTTCACGAAAGCCGAGATCCCAGACGGTACGGGTGGCGTAGAGGTTGGCATTCATCAGTGCGGAGCGGATGTAGTCGCCAAGCTTGCCGTCCGCCGCCGGCCACACTTTCGAGGCGTCGGAGAACGCAAAGCCGGTGCCGTCGAGAGCAGCCGCGGGAACGACACTCGAAACAACGAGGCCACCGATGACGTAGCCCTCGACCGCGCCGGCGCGGACCTGGTTCAGGAGATCGACCTCGCCGCCGAGCTGCCCGTTCGGGAAGATGCGCAGCTCGACCTTGCCGTCGCTGTCCGTCTTGATCTTGTCCGCAGCTTCCTGAAGACGAAGGTTGGTAGGGTGCGTTGCTGCGAGCGGATGGGCGACCTTGAAGCTGAATTCGGCGGCCGAAGCGCGACGGATGAAAGGCGCCGTCACCAGCGGCATCGCCGCGAGCGCGGTGAGCACTTGTCTGCGTTGAACCAGGGTCTTTCTCATGGCCATCGTCCTCTCCCTCGCTGTTCTCGTCATTGTTTTCGTCTTGGCCGCTACAGGCGACTTTCGGCAATTAACAAGGGCAAATGGGAGAAGCTACATTTTTTGTTTGTCTTTCAAATTTTGAAAGATAGGCTGCCGAACTTGGATGCGGAGGAGATCGGCCCATGAGCGGCTCGATGGAGAAGGCGCTGGCCATTCTGGAATATCTGGCGGCCCGCCCAAACGGCGCCTCGCTCGCTGCGATCTCGACCGATCTGAACCAGATCCGCAGCGGGTGCCACCGGACCCTGAACGAGCTGGTCAAATACGGCTACGTGCGCGCGATGCCGCAGCGTGGCGACTACGCGCTGACGACGAAGCTCGCCTCGATGGGCATGAGTTTTCTGAGCAAGTCAGGCATCATCGACATCGCGCAGCCGGTGATGAACCGGCTCGCCAGGGAAACCGAAGAGCTCGTTCGTCTGGCCATTCTGGACGGCGATCGACTTACTCTGGTGGCGAAAGCGCAGGGCGCCAAGGTAGGGCTGCTCTACGATCCCGATATGGGGATCGATCTCCGGCTGTCGTGCAGCGCCGCGGGCCATGCGTGGCTTGCAACGCTTTCGGACGATGAGGCAACCGCCGCGGTGATGCGACAGGGGCTCGGCGATCCCACCCATTATGGACCTCATGCCCCGACGACCGTAAAGGGTCTGCTCAAGATGCTCGCCGATCACCGCAAGCGCGGCTTCAGCATGATCCACGACGTCTACGCGCCCGGAATGAGCTCGATGGCCGCCGTGATCAAGCGCAAGGGCGAGCACGCGACCGGCGCGGTCATCGTCGCCGGCCCGTCGTCGCGATTCACCGAGGCGCAGATGCTCAAGATCGGGCCGAGACTGCTGCGCGTAGCTGACGAGCTCGCGCTGGTCGGCAGTGCGTCTCCGCTGCTCAATGCCGGCAATGTGGGGACCTGGGGCAATACGGCGCGATGACATGGTGATGCTCTGCGCGATCAACTGTGGCCACAATTCTGCTCGCGTTCCTCGCTCAACTCCTGCGCGAGGCCAGGGGGACTTCCGTTGCGCAGCACGCTGTGGGCTTTCGCCGTCTTTCTCTGCTGTCTCGGCTCGCCTGCCGAGTCTGCCGGCATTCAGCTTCGAGTCCGATCCCGCGCTCGCAGGCGCGATCTGGTATCCGTGCGCGAAGCAGCCCGAACATGTGTCGCTTGGCAGCCTTTCGGTCGGTGCCGATTTCGACCTGAAGGGCGTGAAGGATTGTCCCGTCACGGGCGCCAAGCTGCCGCTGGTGATCGTCTCACACGGCCGGGGCGGGTGGTTTGGTCAAAACCATGACACTGCGGAGGCGCTGGCCGATGCCGGCTTCGTTGTTGCTGCCATCAATCATCCCGGCGACACCTTCAGCGACTCCTCGCAGCGCGATACTCTCTCGGTCTGGGGATCGCGTCCCGCCGACATCGTACGCCTGCTCGATTTTCTATTGAGCGAATGGAAGGACAGGGCGGTGATCGACACCGCCAAGGTCGGCTTCTTCGGCTTCTCGCTCGGAGGCTCTACCGGTTTCGTGCTGATGGGGACCAAGCCGGATTTCGCGCGCATCGCCAGCTTCTGCAAGGAGACGACTGGCGCTTGCGCGCAGCTGCACAATGGCGAGATGCCGCCTGATCCGTTGCAGGATGCGCGTATCCGCGCTGCTGTCATTGTCGATCCCGCGCCGGGCGTTCTGACGCGGGAAAACCTCGCAGCCGTCAAGGCACCGTTCCAGTTCTGGCGGTCGCAGTTCGGTGGTCCCGGCGTGGGCGACGGTTCAGGCACCGCGCGGGTTGCGGAGGGTCTACCGGGCAAGCCCGACATTCATGTCGTTCCGGCCGGCCACTTTGCCTTCCTCGCACCCTGTTCGGCCGAACTCGCGGCAGCCGTCCCGCGCATCTGCACCGACGTGCCGACGGGGTTCGACCGGGCGGCCTTTCACCGCGAGTTCAATGCAGCCGTGGTGCAGTGCTTCCGCGAGCAGCTCGCGAGTGGGAATCGCTGAGGGCTCAGTCGAGACCTGGCTGCGTCAGGTCGGCGCCCTCAGACCCGGAGAGCTGATCCATGCATCGATCTGGATGGCAGTCTCGTCCTGCCGCAGCCGTTGCAGCAAAACCTCGCGGTGATGACCTGGAGGAAGCGAGTGCATCTCTTCGCGCAAACGTTCGACCTCTTCGGTGAGCCGTTGCTTGAGAGATTGTGTCTGCTTGAAACGACGCCGTTCCATGGCGCACCTCCCTTGCTGTGAGGCGGGAGCGCAATTGGCGTTCTCATCACCGATAGAGGCCAAGTGCCGCGCGGTGATGAAGGAACTCTAGCATGAATCCACGGCGGGTCGGTCCACAAGGATACGTTACTCGCCCGGAACTTTCGAGGAACCCCGAGGTTGCCTAAGACGTGGAAAACGCTGCACTAAAAGTCATCCGCCCAATTAAATCCGGGCAAGCCTTGCACGAGACGCTGATGAGGTATACCTTAGGGTTGTTCGTTCAGCCGCTGTGCCTTGTTGAATGCGCCCGCGGGCTCCTTTTCCATCGACATCGACGAATTGAAACGGTTCTGCGTGAGCGTCACGTGGAATGCACATATGTGCTCTTTGGAGAAGAAAAATGACGACAGGTACTGTGAAGTGGTTCAACGGCCAGAAGGGCTTTGGATTCATTCAGCCCGACGACGGCGGCAACGATGTGTTCGTTCACATCAGCGCGGTCGAGCGTGCTGGTCTTGCGGGTCTCGCCGAAGGCCAAAAGGTCAACTTTGAGGCCAAGACCGACAAGATGCGGGGCAAGGTCAGCGCTGAGAATCTCTCGCTGGCTTAAGCTCTTGAGTGCCGTTTCACGGATGTACTGAAACGGCCATGCGACCCGCTCGATCTCTCGATTGAGCGGGTTTTGTCTGTTGTTGAGCAGGGTGAAGATGAGCGCCAGGAAATCGGCAGTACCGTCACCCGAAGGCATCGCACGTACCAACCGTCAGCGCCTGGCCGCTGAGGAAGGCGTGCGAGCCATGGCGGATGCCGAAAGGCAGGCCGTCGATGTCCGCAAGAACATGGCGCGCCTTCGAGAGCTGCGCCAGGCCAAGGAAGCAGCCGACGCAACTCTGCAAGCATCGCTGCCGGCGCCGACCGTGACGAAGCGCAAGAAGAAGCCGCCGCAATAGCCGACTTCAATATCGCCGACGAACGATTGGAGAGGGCCGGTCACATGCCAAAGAGTGCGGATCGTGCCTAGAATCAAATTGGATGCCGGTGGCACGATCACCTTCTTTCTCGCGCTTGGCGCGGGCCGGCAAATGTGCCGACTTGCTACCACGTTTGCGACGCAGAAGCAGGCGTTCAGCTATCTTCAGAAATACCGGACGGAATTCGAGCGCATCGCGCGGACGCGGCTGGCTTCGGGGGACCTCGAGGACGGGATCGTCGTGCTCTCGATGCTCTAGACCGCCAGTCGCTTCCTATTCGGAGCGTCCTGTCGGCTTGGTCTCGCGGGCCAATCGCTCCGCTTTCAGACGCTCGCGGTTCTCGTTGAAGGAGTTCTGGTCCTTCGCATAGTCGTTCATCGGCTTCTGCGTGTTGGCAGGCTTGAACGCCTTGTTGGCTTCACGCTTGGCGCGATCAGAGGGGGGATCTTTCAACATGTCGACCTCGATTTGATTGAACGGGCGTGATCCGGGAAGGCGCTGGCGTTCCCGGCCACGTTCGCAGGCCGGTGAATCGGCGTATCGTCCTTGGATGAAGAAGGCGATTAATCTTCCGGAACGTCAAGCGCGTCTCAGGATGCGCCAGGATACGTCGGGTCGCGAGAACAACTGGCGGCCATCGGGTTGGTTCCTTGAATCCTGCGGCGATGCCGACAAAAAGGCCGCCAAAACCGGTCGCGCGCAGCGACTGGTCCGTGCACCCATAAACCCGGCGGCGTCATGTGACTGGTGACTAGTCCGCTTTGCTCCCAAAAGCGACCAAGTTCGTGCGGTAGCGCAGTATGCCGCGATGGGCCAACTGCTGACTCATGCGGTGCAGCACTGACAGTGACATAAGTTTCGTCAGTTGTTTTGGTATCCCTTCAGCACGGCGGACATCTGGCCCTTTTCCTTCAGCCATTGCGGCCAGACTTCCGGCAGCTGCGTGACCGGATCATGGGTCAATTGAAGGACGACACGTTTGAGTTCGACGCCCGGTCCAAAGCTGACGGCTAGGTCATCAGGCGAGAGCTTCACGTACCTGCGCTCATCATTGATGTCTACGAAGCGAATTAGTTGAGGCAAAGCAATAAATGGCACGTCGCGCGGCCCGCTCTGGCGAAGCAACTCGTGAAGCGCGGCATTCTTCTGATTGAAATCAGCACCCCCGCCGGATTTGTGATAGGCCGCAAAGGGCAAACATCCGATATCATCGAAGAGACAGAACACTTCTTTGTTGAATTCGGCCCGCTGCGCAGGGGTTCTCGTCGCATCAGAGAAGGTCAGGAAGAGCATGCCCTTCTCGCCGAGGTCAACGGTTGGCGCGTATCCGACAGGTGTCGGAAAAGAGTTGAAGTGGCTCGGCGACCAGGTCGGCTCAATATTGTAAAGCACCTCAATGACGCTTGATCCGATCTTGACCTGATCACCGTCCTGCACTTCGACGGTCAGACGGTAGCGCACATGAGTATCGTAAAAATTCAGCCGGAAGAACGCGACCGCAAGGATCACGAGACCCGTCAATATTCCGAGCGCGAAGAGGCAGCCTTTCATAGGTCACTCAAGCGTGGAGGCCAGATGATAATCTCGGTCTCCACGAGCCTCACTAGGTTGCAAGAGCTGATTAAATCAACCGCTAACGCGCCGAATGCTCAATTTTGAATGAAGCGGGTGCGACTTCCGGAATGGGTCAAATTGGGACTTCCAATCCATCGGGTAGGACCTCAGTTCGCCTCCAAGCGTCTGGAAGCCGACGTATGTTTCCAGGGTGACAAGTTTGAAAGTGACCGGCCTCATTAACTGAGGAGGTCATCATGACCGATGTCTTAAACTCCGAAAAGCGCATCCCGTGGAACAAGGGCAAGATTGTTGGCGCTAAGCCGCCACTTCGCCCGAAGCACGTTTGGACTATCCGCACGAAGCTCCAAGTTGAGGGGCGAATCCGTGATCTGGCGTTGTTCAACGTCGCCATCGACAGCAAGCTTCGTGGCTGCGATGTGGTGGGCTTGAAAGTCGATGACGTGGCACCAAGCGGCTATGCGGCCGATAGGGCAAGCGTCCGCCAGAAGAAAACTGGAACGCCGGTCAAGTTCGAACTTACAGAGTCCACCCGCCAGACCATCGATGACTACCTGAGGACAACTGGCAAGAAGCCGGGCGACAGTCTGTTCACCGGGCGTAGAGGCCCTGGGTGCAGCCTGACCACTAGGCAATATGCGCGGCTGTTATCGGGTTGGCTGACCGGCATAGGGTTGGATCCTCACCTGTTCGGGACGCATTCGCTCCGTCGAACAAAGGCGACCCTCATCTATAGGCGCACGGGCAACTTGCGAGCTGTGCAACTGCTTCTGGGGCACACCAAAATCGAGAGCACCGTCCGGTATCTGGGAATTGAA
The DNA here is from genome assembly GCF_049993385.1 of Bradyrhizobium sp. McL0616. NCBI lineage: Bacteria > Pseudomonadati > Pseudomonadota > Alphaproteobacteria > Hyphomicrobiales > Nitrobacteraceae > Bradyrhizobium > Bradyrhizobium sp. McL0616. The sequence goes on along the minus strand of NZ_CP188255.1, from coordinate 6,012,735 downwards.
GTCGATGATGCGCTCGCGATAGCAGAACAAGTCGACGTCTGAACTAGCTGGGCAGAGTGGACATGCTCTGCCCCTTTCTTTGCAGCCGGCTTCGGGCCACAAGCAGCGTACGCGGGGCGACGGCACCGCGGTTCGTCTGTCAGCCCCCGGGACCGTCCTTCATGATGTAACCCATCAGGTCGTCCACGTTGTGCTCCAAATCCCGGATGATGTTCTTGACGACGTCTCCGATCGAGATCACGCCCACGACCTTGCCCGCGTCCAGCACTGGCAGGTGGCGAAAGCCGCGCGCAGCCATCATCGCCATGCAGGCGTCTAGCGGATCGTCCGGCTTGATCGTCACCGGGTTGCCCGTCATCACCTGGCCCACCGGCGTCTGCTTCGCATCGAGCCCGGGCAGCAACACTTTGATGGCGCAGTCACCCTGGGTCACGATACCGACCAGCTTGTCGTCGTCGATGACCAGCACCGACCGGACCCGGTTGTCGCTCATCTGGCGCAAGGCTTCGATGACCATGTCGCCGGAACGTACATGGATCAGGGCGCCGCTCTTCTGAGCCAGAGCGCTTTTTACCGTGCTCATCGATCTGCCCTCGTGGGTCCTGTCCTGCCCCGCCTCGATGAGGATAGTCGAAATAACTTGCCTCGTCAGCACCGCGCCGATGCCGCAAATATCTGGAATGGGTGGAGCAGGGTATCCCAGGTTCAAGCGGTCTAAGCACTGGCACCGGCTCAAGGGCTGTTATGGGTCACAAGCTGCCTGTAAGCAACGTGCGCCGATTTGTCCGCTGAGGATCGGAGAGCCGATGCCGCTTCAACGTGCCCCAGCGTCGGCTGCGGGCCCAACAGCGGAAGTCAGCCGTCCACACATGGCCCTTAGCTGATGCAGTGCGTCATCACCGCTACTTCCGCTCAATGCTGCAGCCGCAATCGCGACGCTGCTCGAATATGCAGCACGTGGGCCGGCCAAAGCCAAGTGAAGGCGGTGGGGTGAGGGAGGCTCCTCCACACGTCAGCTATGATATGTTGTGCCTTTCTTCATCGCGAGAGATAGACTGACGTGTCCGATACCCAGAAACTGACGCCCGCACTCTCGACGCCTGAGCGCGGCCTGCTGAGGCGAGAAATATATAAAGGACTGGCGGACAGAACGGCTGGCCGCGTCAAAGACCTCGATGTTGGCGCCATCCTTGCTAAAGGAAAGGAGCTATTGCAGAAGCGCTCAATCTCCAATGTAAGGCAATTCGGAGTTGATGGTCGAAAGACGCTCTTCTTGCTGCTTCTCCTTTTCGCGATCCCCGCGGACGACTGCTCCGCGCAGACACCGCCGCCGCCAGTCGACGAACATGCGTTCGAGCGCGTGCCGCCGACGGTCGTGAAGAGATTGGCGACCCGCTTTTCGCTAGGCGCATTCGCCGGCCGCTTCGAGGAGACGCTGCTCGGCGCAGTCCGCGAAGCCGTGGGCGAAGGGACCATCCAACACCAGGGCGACGCTGGAGATAGCATCTATTGGCTGTGTTATAGGCGCGCGCAGCATCGATTATGGGTCGTGTCCAGCGGAGAGATGGGCGGCCCGGACCATCTCGTCACAGAAATCGTTGAAGAGCTCACCGAGAAAGACACCGAGACCTCGACCGATTGCGCCATCATCCCGGAAAAGTTCGCGCCCCTCGTCTTCGACGGCAAGCTGCATTTAGGTATGTCGCGTTTGGAGGTAATCACGGCGCTGGGACCGCCGTCGAAGTCGGAAGCTGCTCAGATGGTGTATTCTCACGACGGAAAGCTCGCAGACGGTTTCGATGAGACCGCGTGGCTCATTCTCCGATTTCGTGAGGAAAAGCTCGTGTCCATGCGCGGCGGCAAGACCACTACGAATTGAAGTGGCTGCTAGCAGCGTTCAAGCTTCACAGCGTGATGCGAGCGAGTCACGCTCGCTCACAAAAGCTACTCGCTTGCGCCGTCCGCTACGGGTCATTTTCGACGGTTTCAAACGAGATTGTCGGCCGGCTGATGTCCGCTTCTGCATCGTAAGCGTCCAATCCACGCGGTGGTTGATAGCAATTGTTTGTCGCTACGGCCGGCGCTGAGCCCCGGCGAGGCCCATGACGTTCGACTTGCCGGATGATGGCATAATACCCCTGTTTTGCCCGACGCGTCAAAGTATATTCGTAAAATACGAAATGTTTTCGCGGCCAATCAGTTAGCTACTGTGCATGGGGTTGTTTTTCAGTTTTTTAGTTTGGGCCTGCGACCGCATCGCATTTCCGATGCAAAAAGGGCCGCCTGATCAGGCGGCCCTTTCGTCTGTCTTAACTAGCTCCGCTTACTCGGCGGCCTGCTTCTGCGGCGGGTCGAGCGCGCCGGACCTGTGGATATCGGCGACCTGGTGATCGCTGAAGCCGAGCACGCTGCGCAGGATTTCGTCGGTGTGCTCGCCGAGCAGGGGCGAGCGCTCCACGTCGCTCGGGGAATCCGACAGCTTGATCGGGTTGCCGACCGAGATGTACTTGCCGCGGGTGGGATGGTCGACTTCGACCACGGTGCCGGTCGCGCGCAGCGACTGGTCCTCGGCGATCTCCTTCATCGACAGGATCGGGCCGCAGGGGATGTCGTCCTTGTTGAGGATCTCCATCGCCTCGAACTTCGTCTTCGTCATGGTCCACTGCTCGATGCGGCCGAAGATTTCGTTCAGGCGCGGCAGGCGAACTGCGGGCTTGGCGTAGTTCGGATCGGTCTTCCAGGTCGGCTCGCCGATCACGTCGCAGATCTTCTCCCAGACCGGAGCCTGGGTGATGAAGTAGATGTAGGCGTTGGGATCGGTCTCCCAGCCCTTGCACTTCAGGATGCGGCCGGGCTGGCCCCCGCCGGAATCGTTGCCGGCGCGCGGCACGGCATCGCCGAACGGAATGCCTTCGCCGAACTGGCTGTATTCCCTGAGCGGACCATGGGCCAGGCGCTGCTGGTCGCGCAGTTTTACGCGCGCCAGATTCAGCACGCCGTCCTGCATCGCGGCGGTGACCTTCTGGCCCTTGCCCGAATGCGTGCGCTGATAGAGCGCGGTGACGATGCCGAGGGCAAGATGCAGGCCGGTGCCGGAATCGCCGATCTGCGCGCCGGTCACGAGCGGCAGGCCGTCGCGGAAGCCGGTGGTGGAGGCGGCGCCGCCGGTGCACTGCGCGACGTTCTCATACACCTTGCAGTCCTCATACGGTCCGGGACCAAAACCCTTGATCGAGGCGACGATCATCTTCGGGTTGATCGCCTGGATCTTCTCCCAGGGGAAGCCCATGCGGTCGAGCACGCCGGGGCCGAAATTCTCGACCAGCACGTCGCACTTCTTGATCAGCTCGGTCAGGACTTCCTTGCCCTTGGGGTTCTTGGTGTCGAGCGTGATCGAGCGCTTGTTGTGGTTGAGCATGGTGAAATACAGGCTGTCCACGTTCGGGATGTCCTGCAGCTGGCCGCGGGTGATGTCACCCACGCCCGGGCGTTCGACCTTGATCACGTCGGCGCCGAACCATGCCAGCAGCTGCGTGCAGGTCGGTCCGGACTGGACGTGGGTGAAGTCGAGAATGCGAACGCCCTCGAGCGCTTTGGTCATAATGTTGCTCCGTACTCTGTCTGCCCCTGCACCCGCAGGGAATAAAGGGTTGAGGGGTGGACTTACTTCTTTTTCTGCAGAACGCTTTGCGGATTGAGGTTGCCGATGCGGCCGCTCTCCGAGCCTGCGGCCGGATCGATCACCGCGTTGATGAGCGTCGGCTTGCCCGAGGCCATCGCCTCGTTGACGGCGCGCTTGAGCTCGTCGGGCGAGGTGGCATTCACGCCGACGCCGCCGAAGGCTTCCATCATCTTGTCGTAGCGCGCGCCCTTGACGAACACGGTCGTCGCCGGATCGGCGTTGACGCTGTTGACGTCGGTGCCGCGATAGATGCCGTCATTGTTGAAGATGACGATGCAGATCGGCAAATTGTAGCGGCAGATGGTTTCGACCTCCATGCCGGAGAAGCCGAACGCCGAGTCGCCTTCCACCGCGAGCACGGGGTGGCCGGTCTCGAGCGCAGCCGCGATCGCCTGGCCCATGCCGATGCCCATCACGCCCCAGGTGCCGACGTCGAGACGCTTGCGCGGCTTGTACATGTCGATGACGCCGCGGGCGAGGTCGAGCGTGTTGGCGCCCTCGTTGACGAGGATCGCCTCCGGACGCTCCTTGATGATGGTCTTCAGCACGCCGAGTGCGCCGTGATAGTCCATCGGCGACTTGTTGTTCATGAGCTTCGGCGCCATCTTGGCGACGTTCTCGTCGCGCTTGGACACGATGGCCTTGGTCCATTCGGCCGGCGGGGCGGTCCAGCCCGCACCGATCGCCTGGTTGAAGGCCGCGACGACCGAGCCGATGTCGCCGACGACAGGCGCGACGATCTCGACGTTGGAGTCCATTTCCCTCGGCTCGATATCGACCTGGATGAACTTCTTGGGCGCTTCGCCCCAGCTCTTGCCCTTGCCGTGCGAGAGCAGCCAGTTCAACCGCGCGCCGATCAGCAACACGACGTCAGACTCTTTCAGCACCGTCGAGCGAGCGGCACCGGCGCACTGCGGATGCGTATCGGCGAGGAGGCCCTTGGCCATGCTCATCGGCAGGAACGGCACGCCGCTCTTCTCGACGAAGGTCTTGATCTCCTCATCGGCCTGCGCGTAGGCCGCGCCCTTGCCGAGGATGATCAGCGGGCGCTTTGCAGCCTTGAGAACGTCGAGCGCGCGCTTGATCGAAGCGGGCGAGGGGATCTGCGCGGGCGCAGCATCAATCACCTTGACCAGCGACTTCTGGCCGGCCTCGGCGTTCATCACCTGCCCGAACAGCTTTGCGGGAAGATCGAGATAGACACCGCCCGGACGGCCCGAGACCGCGGCGCGGATGGCGCGCGCGAAACCGATGCCGATGTCCTGGGCGTGCAGCACGCGATAGGCCGCCTTGCACAGCGGCTTGGCGATCGCGAGCTGGTCCATTTCCTCGTAGTCGCCCTGCTGGAGGTCGACGATCTCGCGCTCGGAGGAGCCGGAGACCAGGATCATCGGGTAGCAGTTGGTGGTGGCGTGCGCGAGCGCGGTGAGACCGTTGAGGAAGCCGGGCGCCGAGACGGTGAGGCAGACGCCGGGCTTCTTGGTGAGGTAGCCGGCAATGCCTGCGGCGTAACCGGCGTTCTGCTCGTGGCGGAAGGAGATCACGCGAATGCCGGCGGCCTGCGCCATGCGGCCCAAATCCGTGATCGGGATGCCCGGCACATTATAGATGGTGTTGATGCCGTTCAGCTTGAGCGCGTCGATGACGAGATGGAAGCCATCCGTCAATTCCTGCTCGGTGCCCGGTGCTTCGGACTTGGTCGCGGCGTTCAGCATGGGCCTTGTCTCCCTGGTCTCAAGATGCCGTTTGGCTTTTGGGGGCGAATGCTTCGCCCTTCTGGTGAAGTTGCTAGTTGAACAGTTACGTAAATAGTTCTTGGCCGTGCGCCTCGACGTAAGCGGCAAGGCCAAGGGTGTGATCGCGCGCGCGCTTCTCGGCGAGATCGGTATCGCGCGCTTCCAGCGCTTCGATCATGGCGAGATGCTCGGGCAGCGAGGTCGCGGTGCGGTCCTTGCGTCCGATCGTGAGCTGGCGGTAGCCGCGCACGTGCAGCAAGAGGTCGTTGGTGAGGTCGACCAGCACCGGGGATTCCGACAGCGAGATCAGCGCTTGGTGAAACGCGATGTTGGCGCGCGAATATTCCTCGACGTGATCCTGGGGCAGGCGGTCCTTGCCAAAGTCCTTGAAGTAGTCGCGCAGCGCCGAAATGTCCTTCTTGCGCGCGGTGGTGGTGATGAGACGCGCAGCCATGCTCTCCAGCGCCGCCCAGGCGCGGATCATGTCGACAATTTCGTTCTTGGTCCGGCGCACCACCATGATGCCGCGACGCGGCACGGTCTTCACGAAGCCGTCCTGCTCGAGCATCGCGATCGCTTCGCGGATCGGCGTGCGGCTGACACCGAGGCGTTCGGACAATGCGCGCTCGTCCAGCATCACCGGCTCGGGCGTCGAGTAGATGTCCATCTTGAGGATAGCTTGCTTCAAGGCGTCATACGCCTTGTTCTTGAAGCTGCTCTCCGGGGCAATACGAACGATTGCGATGTCTGCCTCGGCCATGTTCGGCAACACCTTGGTTGGTTTCCGCAGTGACACGACGATTCTCCTCCAGTGGGAGTCGTCTTTTACAGGAATATTAACCGGAAAGTTTTTGGCATACCAAATACCAGAATGTCAAGCTGCCTATTTTTTGCAGCGTTCCAACCGATGACTTGCCTTGACAAGTTGGCTTCTGGTATACCAAATGCCATCACTAGCCATTTTTGATCCAAGCCGGCGGAGTAGTCTAGGCATTTCTGCCACTCCGTTCGGCGGCGTGGAACAGAGCGCGGCGATGGCAAGTGTCACGGGCAGCCGCAATACATGCGCTTAAGCAAGAACTGAAGGTCAAGGGAGAAGCCACATGTCCAATTCCAAAGATGCCGTCCGGAAGGTCCTTGACCAGGTCAAGACGGACAACCGCACCAGCCTGACGGCGCCGGAAGGCAAGCTGGTCTGCGACGCCTACGGTATTCCGGTGCCGAAGGAGGGCGTGGTGAAGTCGGCGGGCGAGGCCGGCAAGATCGCCTCTTCCATGGGCTTCCCCGTGGTGATGAAGATCGTCTCGCCAGACATTCTCCACAAGACCGAGGCCGGGGGCGTCATCGTCGGCGTCAAGACGGCGCAGGATGCCGAGAAGGCCTACGAAACCATTCTCGGGAACGCCAAGAAGTACAAGGCCGATGCCAAGATCGAGGGCATCCAGGTGCAGCAGATGCTGGCCGGCGGCACCGAGGTGATTGTCGGCTCGATCACCGACGGCTCTTTCGGCAAGCTGGTCGCCTTCGGCCTCGGCGGCGTACTGGTCGAAGTCTTGAAGGACATCACCTTCCGCCTCGCGCCGGCGACCAAGGAAGACGCGCTGTCGATGCTCGACGGCATCCAGGCACATGAGATTTTGAAGGGCGTGCGTGGCGGCGAGCCGGTGAACCGCACGGCACTCGCTGACGTGATCGTCAAGGTCTCGCAGTTGGTCACCGATTTCCCGGAGATCGTCGAACTCGACCTCAACCCTGTGTTCGCGGCGGCGAAGGATGCGATTGCCGCCGACGTACGCATCGTCGTCGACTTCGCCTACAAGCCCAAGCCGAAGCCGCGCCCGACCGAGGAAATCGTCGCGGCCATGAGCCGCATCATGCAGCCGAAGGGCGTCGCTGTGATCGGCGCCTCGGCCGAAGACGGCAAGATCGGCAACTCCGTGATGAAGAACCTCATCAACGGTGGCTACAAGGGTGAGATCTATCCGATCCACCCGAAGGCTGCGGAGATTCTCGGCCACAAGGCCTATAAGAGCGTCAAGGATGTGCCTGGTGTGATCGATACCGCGGTGTTTGCGATCCCCGCGAAGTTCGTGGCCGCGGCGCTCGTCGAATGCGGCGAGAAAAAAATCCCGGGCGCGGTTCTGATCCCGTCGGGCTTTGCGGAAGCCGGCGCGCCGGAATTGCAGGCCGAGATCGTCGAGATCGGCCAGAAGTACAATGTCCGCCTGATGGGGCCGAATATCTACGGCTTCTACTATACGCCCGCCAATCTCTGCGCCACGTTCTGCACCGCCTACGACGTCAAGGGCCACGCGGCACTGTCGTCGCAGTCCGGCGGCATCGGCATGGCGATCATCGGCTTCTCGCGCTCCGCCAAGATGGGCGTCTCGGCGATCGTCGGTCTCGGCAACAAGTCCGACATCGACGAGGATGATCTGCTCGCCTTCTTCGAACAGGATCCGAACACCAACCTGATTGCGCAGCACTGTGAGGACCTCAAGGACGGCCGCGCCTTTGCCGAAGCGGCAAAACGCGTCTCCAAGAAAAAGCCAGTCATCGTGCTCAAGGCCGGCCGCACTTCGGCCGGCGCGAAAGCGGCGTCCTCGCACACCGGCGCGCTCGCCGGTAATGACAAAATCTACGAGGATGTTCTGGCGCAGTCCGGCGTGATCCGGGCGCGCTCGCTGCGGCAGCTGCTCGAATTCGCCCGCGGCGTGCCGGTGCTGCCGACGCCGAAGGGCGAGAACGTGCTGATCATCACCGGTGCTGGCGGCTCGGGCGTGCTGCTGTCGGACTCCTGCGTCGACAACGGCCTGTCGCTGATGGCGATGCCGCCGGATCTGGATGCGGCCTTCCGCAAGTTCATTCCGCCGTTCGGAGCGGCCGGAAATCCTGTGGATATCACCGGCGGCGAGCCGCCGATCACCTACGTCAACACGGTGAAGCTCGGCCTGTCGGACGAGCGCATCCATTCGCTGATCCTCGGCTACTGGCACACCATCGTCACGCCGCCGATGGTGTTCGCCCGCAACATGGTCGAGGTGAAGAAGGAGATGGAGGCCAAGGGCTTCGTCAAGCCGATCGTGGCCTCGCTCGCCGGCGACGTCGAGGTCGAGGAAGCCGCCGAATATCTCTACCAGCACGGCATCCCGGCCTACGCCTATTCGACCGAACTGCCGGTCGAGGTGCTTGGTGCCAAGTATAAGTGGGCGCGCGGGGCAGGGCTGCTCTGAGACGAAGACATTCACCTCTCCCCGCAGGCGGGGAGAGGTGAGAACAGTCAGGTCGCGATGAGCAAGAACGTGATCCGGCGCAAATCGCCCGAGCCTCGGTCGCCATCCGAGGCCGAGCACGACGCGCGTGACGGCGGCGTGCAGTCCGTCAACCGCGCGCTGTCGATCCTCGAGACGCTGGCCGAGGACGACGAAGGCTATCGCCTCAGCGATCTCGCCGTGCGCACCGGCCTGTCGGCTTCCACCGTGCATCGTCTGTTGGCGACGCTGGAAAGCCGCCGCTTCGTGCAGTTCGACCGTGCCGAATCCAAATGGCATGTCGGCGTGCGCAGCTTTACGGTGGGTGCGAGCTTCGCCCGGCGACGCAATTTCACCGCGCAGGCGATTCCCTACCTACGCAAGCTGCGCGATCTCACCCGCGAGACCGCCAACCTTGCCGTGGTCGACGACGAGTTCATCATCGTGCTGACCCGTATGGAAAGCCGCGAGATCATGCGCTCGCTGACCAAGGTCGGCGGCCGGGTCGCGATGGTGACATCGGGCGTCGGCAAGGCGGTGCTCGCGACCTATTCCGACGAGGACGTCGGCGCCGTCATCCGCCATCACGGCATGCCGCGCCTCACCGAAAAATCCATCGTGCGGCCGAGCGACCTGTTCCGGGAGCTCAACGTGATCCGGAAGCAGGGCTTTGCGGTGGACGACGAAGAAGCCGAGATGGGGCTGCGCTGTGTCGCTGCTGTGGTCTACAACGCGCTCGCGGAACCGCTCGCCGCGATCTCGGTGTCCGGCCTGACCAGCCGCGTCACCGACGCCCGGCTGCCGGAGATCGGCCGCGTGGTGCGTGAGGTCGCCGCGGAACTGACGGCTGCGCTCGGGGGCGTAACGCCGGTGTTGAAGCCAGCCTGAGCCGGATTTGCGGTCCGGCGTGCCTCGTTGAAAGAAATCAGGTCTGGCGGCAAGAGCCCCAAAATCGGTATATCCATCGGCCGTTGTCGCGTCCTTTTTGGGGAATGCCATGCCCTCTGAGCTTCGTTCGCCCCGCCTCGCTGTCCTGATTGACGCCGACAACGCCTCCGCGAAGATCGCAGATGGGCTATTCGAGGAGATTGCCAAGATCGGCGAGGCTAGCGTCCGTCGCATCTATGGCGACTTCTCCAATGCGCGATCCAGGGGATGGGCCGACATCCTGTCGAAGCACGCCATCATCCCGCAGCAGCAGTTCGCCTATACTACGGGAAAGAACGCGTCCGACATAACGCTGGTCATCGACGCAATGGACCTGCTTCACAGCGGCCGGTTCGATGGCTTTTGCCTGGTGTCGTCCGACAGCGACTTCACCCGGCTCGCCGCCCGCATCCGGGAGCAGGGCATTGATGTCTTTGGGTTCGGCGAACACAAGACTCCGGAAAGCTTCAGGCAGGCCTGCCGAAGATTTGTCTACACGGAGAACCTGCTTGCCGTTCCGGCGAACACGCAGGACCCCGCCTCAAGGTCCACGTCGCTTCAACCCCCCGACGCCGCGGCCCCCATCATCAAGAAGGTCATCACCCAGATGGAGAGCGAAGATGGCTGGGTCACGCTTGGAGAGGTTGGGCGGCAGCTCGCCAATTTGGCTTCCGATTTCGATCCGAGGACTTTTGGCTTCCGCAAGTTGAGCGACCTCGTGCGAAGGACAAATTCGTTCGAGATCGATGAGTCAAAAGGACGGTCGATGCGGATTCGGGTCAAGCCGACTCCCGCACCATCGCCGAGAACGCGGAACTCGCGCAGGCCCGCGAAGTCAGGGACGGTAAGTGGCTCGCCGCCTAAGGCGTAAGCAGGGCGTGCCGCTATATTTGAGCTTGCCCGGTTTGTCGCATGGCGTAACCATCGCCCGGCCGTAACGCCATGCGAGGGTCCCAATGACCAAACTCACCCGCTTTGCCGTAGCGCCACTGCATGCGATGACGCGCCGCCTCGCTGATGTCGCCTCGGCGCGCCTCGCGCCCGATCTCGTCATCACGGGCGCGCGGGTGCTCTCGACCTATTCCGAGCGGATCCATCAGGGACGTGAGGTCTGGATCACCGGCGGTCGCATTGCCGCCGTGAAGCCGGCGGGCGCGGCCAAGAAGGCGTGGAACGACGTCGCGGTTTATGGCGCGGAGGGCGGCATCATCGCGCCAGGGCTGGTCGATCCGCACATCCATATCGAATCCTCGATGGTGACGGCCTGCGCCTATGCCGAGGCCGCGCTGCTGAACGGCACCACCACGATCTTCTGTGACAGTCACGAGATCGGCAACGTCATGGATGTCGCCGGCGTCGAGGCGATGCTGGAGGACGCGCGCGAGGCGCCGCTGTCGATCTTCCTGACGGTGCCGTCGACCGTGCCCGCGACCTCGGCCGCACTGGAGACCGCGGGCGGCGATCTCACGCCGGATAAGATCGCCGGCCTGTTCGATCGCTGGCCAGAAGCCGTGGGGCTCGGCGAGAAGATGGATTTCGTGCCGGTGACCATGGGCGACGAGCGCAGCCACGCGATCCTCGCAGCCGCCTTGCAGCGCGGGCGGCCGGTGTCCGGCCATGTCTATGGCCGCGAATTCGTCGCGGCCTATGCGGCTTCGGGTGTCACCGATACGCATGAAGCGATCGACCGCGACATCGCCGACGATCTGCTCGATGCCGGCGTCTGGGTGTTTCTGCGCGGCGGACCGCCGACCACGCCGTGGCACTCGCTGCCGCAGGCGATCCGTACCGTCACTGAGCTCGGTGCCTCCCACAAGCGCACGGCGGTGTGCACAGACGACCGCGACGCCGACGATCTGCTGCTGTTCGGCCTCGACTGGGTGGTGCGCGAGGCGGTGAAGGCGGGGATGTCGCCGGAGCAGGCCTGGTCGATGGGCTCGCTGCACGGCGCGACACGCTTCGGTATGGACGGCGACATCGGCGGGCTCGGCGGCGGTCGCCGCGCCGATCTCGTGCTGATGGACGATAATCTGAAGCCGCAATCGACCTGGTACGGCGGCGAGCTTGTGGTGGAAAATCGCAAGATCACGTCGCGGCTCGATCAGGCGCTGTCGCAGCGCTATCAATATCCGAAGGCGGCCTATGTGACCGTGAAACTGCCGGAGAAGCTCAAGCTGACGCCGGAGCTGCCGGCGAAGGCCTGTACGGTCAATGCGATCAAGACGGCGCTGCCGGGCATCACGCTGATCCACGAAAAAGTCGCGATCGAACCGGCCAAGGACTGGCCGTCGCTGTTTGAGCTTCACGGCCTGTGCTTCGTCACGGTGGTCGAGCGCCACGGCAAATCGGCCGGTAACGTCGCTTATGGCCTGCTCAAGGAATTTGGCCTCAAACGCGGAGCTGTGGCTTCCAGCGTTGGCCACGACAGCCACAACATTATCGTCGCCGGCACCAACGAGCCCGATATGCAAGTCGCGATCGCAGCCATCAAGGCGCAGCAGGGCGCCGTCTGCGTCGTCGCCGACGGCAAGGTGAGGGCGCTGGTCCCGTTGCCGATCGCGGGGCTCTTGTCCGACAAGCGCGTCACGGAAGTGGCAGAGGAGGTCAAGGTTCTGAAGAAGGAATGGGCGGAGGCCGGCTGCACCATCCCCTACATGGGCTTCAATCTCATTCCGCTATCGGTCATTCCGGAAATTCGCATCACGGACAAGGGCCTGGTGCTGGTCCCGCAAATGGAGCTGGCGCCGCTGTTCGAGTGATCGCTTTCACGGATATCTCTATCTAACCGATTGAGACGACCGCGATTTTTCCGCGGGTGCCGCATCGTGGAAAATAAAATCGATCTCGTTGAGATCGCCTCTTGCGCGCCCGATGATCTCGCTCGCTGACGTAACCAAGCGAGGTCCGATATGGCGAAGATGCGAGCCATCGATGCAGCTGTCCGTATTCTGGAGAAGGAAGGCATCTCCACCGCCTTCGGCGTTCCCGGAGCCGCGATCAATCCGCTTTATTCTGCGCTGAAGAAGCGGGGCTCGATCCGCCACATTCTGGCGCGCCATGTCGAGGGCGCCTCGCACATGGCCGAAGGCTATACCCGGGCGAAGGCCGGCAATATCGGCGTCTGCATCGGCACCTCGGGGCCGGCCGGAACCGACATGATCACCGGGCTCTATTCGGCGATCGCCGATTCCATCCCGATCCTCTGCATCACCGGGCAGGCGCCGCGGGCGCGGCTCTACAAGGAGGATTTTCAGGCGGTCGATATCGAGTCGATCGCAAAGCCTGTGACGAAGTGGGCCGTGACGGTCCGCGAGCCCGCGCTGGTGCCGCGCGTGTTCAGCCAGGCGTTTCATGTCATGCGCTCGGGCCGGCCGGGGCCGGTGCTGATCGACATGCCGCTCGACGTGCAGCTCGCCGAGATCGAGTTCGATGACGAGACCTATGAGCCATTGCCGGTTTACAAGCCGACCGCCTCGCGAAAACAAGTCGAGAAGGCGCTGGAGATGCTCAACGCCGCCGAGCGGCCGCTGATCGTGGCGGGCGGTGGCATCATCAACGCCGACGCCTCGGACCTGCTGGTCGAATTCGCCGAGATCGCCAACGTTCCGGTGGTGCCGACGCTGATGGGGTGGGGCGCGATTCCCGACGATCACGTGCTGATGGCCGGCATGGTCGGCCTTCAGACCAGCCATCGCTACGGCAATGCGACGATGCTGGAATCCGACTTCGTGCTCGGCATCGGCAACCGCTGGGCTAACCGCCATACCGGCTCGGTCGAGACCTACACCAAGGGCCGCACCTTCGTGCATGTCGACATCGAGCCGACCCAGATCGGGCGTGTGTTCAATCCGGATCTCGGCATCGTCTCGGACGCGAAGGCCGCGCTCGAGCTGTTCGTCACCGTCGCCAGGGAGTGGCGCCGGTCAGGCAGGCTTCGCGAGCGCCAGGCGTGGCCCGCGGCCTGCCGCGATCGCAAGCGTTCGATGCTGCGCAAGAGCCACTTTGACAACGTCCCGATCAAGCCGCAGCGCGTCTATGAGGAGATGAACAAGGCGTTCGGCCGCGACACCACTTATGTCACCGTGATCGGCCTGTCACAGATTGCCGGTGCGCAATTCCTCGGCGTCTACAAGCCGCGCAACTGGATCAATGCCGGGCAGGCGGGCCCGCTTGGATGGACGCTGCCGGCGGCGCTTGGTGTGCGCGCGGCGTGTCCGGATCGCGACATCGTCGCGCTCTCCGGCGACTACGACTTCCAGTTCCTGATCGAGGAGCTCGCGGTCGGCGCGCAGTTCAATCTGCCTTACATCCACGTCGTCGTGAACAATTCCTATCTTGGCCTGATCCGCCAGGCCCAGCGCGGTTTCGACATGGATTATCACGTCCAGCTCTCGTTCGAGAACATCAACGCGCCCGAGCTCGGCGGCTATGGCGTCGACCATGTCGCGGTCGCCGAAGGCCTTGGCTGCAAGGCGATCCGCGTCACCGACCCGAAGGACTCGCAGGCAGCGTTCGCGACCGCGCGCGAATTGATGGCCAAGCACCGCGTGCCCGTGGTGGTCGAGTTCATCCTCGAGCGCGTGACCAACATCGCGATGGGAACGGAGATCGACAACATCGTCGAGTTCGAGGAAGTGTTGGATTTAGCCCTCGACGAGGTCGGGACCGTGCGGTCCGGCGTGCTCCAGCCGGCGGAATAGGGGACAGCACCATGCCGAAATTTGCCGCCAACCTCACCATGCTCTTCAACGAGATGCCGTTTCCCGACCGCTTTGCGGCGGCGAAAGCCGCGGGCTTCAGTGGGGTCGAGTATCTCTTCCCCTATGATTTCGATAAGGCGCTTCTGCGCGAGCAGTTAGAGGCCCACGGGCTGACGCAAGTGCTGCACAATCTGCCCGCCGGCAATTGGGCCGCCGGCGAACGCGGCATCGCGATCATGCCCGATCGCGTCGCCGAATTCCGCGATGGCGTGTTCCGCGCCATCGACTACGCCAAGGCGCTCGATTGCGAGCAGCTCAACTGCCTCGTCGGCATTGCGGCTGACGACGCCGATCCGCGCGAGCTTCAGGAGACGCTGGTCGGCAATTTGCGCTTTGCGGCTTCTACGCTGGCGCGTGAAAACATCAAGCTGCTGGTCGAGCCGATCAACACGCTGGACATTCCCGGCTTCTTTCTCAACGGCACCGAGCAGGCGGTGCAGCTGATCTCCGAGGTGCGGTCGAACAATCTGTTTATCCAGTACGACATCTATCACATGCAGATCATGGAGGGCGATCTCGCCCGCACCATGCAGGAATATCTGCCCCAGATCGCCCACATCCAGCTCGCCGACAATCCTGGCCGGCACGAGCCCGGCACCGGCGAGATCAACTATCCCTTCCTGTTCCGTCACCTCGACGCGATCGGCTATCGCGGCTGGGTCGGCTGCGAATACAAGCCGCGCACCACGACGCTGGAAGGCCTGTCCTGGCACGCGGCGCAGACATTCGAGACCTAAGGACATCAAGACATGATCGACATTGGCTTCATCGGACTTGGCACCATGGGACGGCCGATGGCCCGCCATCTTCTGGCCGCGGGCCATCACGTTCTCCTGCATGACGTTGCGCCGGTCGCGCCGGAGCTGATCGCAGCAGGCGGCGTCGCTTGCAAGTCGAGCAAGGAAGTGGCGGAGGAGGCGGATGCCGTCATCATCATGGTGCCGGATACGCCGCATGTGGAGGCCGTACTGTTCGGCAAGGACGGCGTCGCGGCCGGCATCTCCAAGGGCAAGATCGTGGTCGACATGAGCTCGATCTCGCCGCTGGCGACGAAGGAGTTTGCCAAGAAGATCGAGGCGCTGGGCGCGGACTATCTCGACGCGCCGGTGTCGGGCGGAGAGGTCGGAGCCAAGGCTGCGAGCCTCACCATCATGGTCGGCGGTCCCGAGCGCGCCTTCAACACCATGAAGCCGATCTTCGACAGGATGGGCAAGAACGTCACCCGCGTCGGCGCCAATGGCGATGGGCAGACGACGAAGGTCGCCAACCAGATCATTGTCGCGCTGACGATCGAGGCGGTGAGCGAGGCGCTGCTGTTCGCGTCGAAAGCCGGTGCCGATCCGGCGCTGGTGCGGCAGGCGTTGATGGGCGGCTTCGCCTCGTCGCGGATTTTGGAAGTGCATGGCGAGCGCATGGTGAAGCGCAATTTCGATCCCGGCTTCCGCATCGAGCTGCACCAGAAGGATCTCAATCTCGCACTCGAAGGCGCTCGCTCGCTCGGCCTGTCGCTGCCGAGCACGGCAGTGGCGCAGCAATTGTTCTCGTCCTGCACCGCGCATGGCGGCAAAGGCTGGGACCATTCGGCGATGGTTCGTGCGCTGGAACTGATGGCGGGGCACGAAATCGGCGCCGCCTAAGTGTTACGCGGGAACAGTCTCCAGATTTGACGCGACTTTCGGCGCGGGGGAACCGGAACAATGATCCGGCCCCGCGGTTGAAGCCGCACAACAACACTGGAGAGCGTGGATATGAAGACCCGTCTTGCGATTTCGTTGGCCGCTGTGTCGCTGCTGGCGTCGAGTGCAGCCTTTGCCCAGTCGACGACCGAAGAGGGCGCCAGGAACGGCGCGCGCGCGGGCGGCGACATTGGTGGTCCGGTCGGCGCGATGGTCGGCGGCACCGTGGGTGCGGCCGTCGGTGCCGGCCTCGAAATTCCGAATGCGATCCTCGGCGGAATACCGCGCGATGATTCTGTGGTGGTTCAGGAGCGCGTCATCGTCGGCGAGCCGCTGCCCCCGACCGTGGTGTTGCGCCCGGTACCGAATTACACTGAGTACCGCTATGCAGTCGTGAACGATCGCCGCGTGATCGTCGAGCCGCGCACGCGTCGCGTCGTCAAGATCATCGACTGATCGGCGCAGCCAGAAGCGTAAGTGACGAGGCCCTGCGGAGTTTTACTCCGCGGGGCCTTCGCTTGTGATGGCCGGGCTTGCGCGAAGGCGCGTCAAAACCCAATCGGCGGCGGCCGCGAGCGCAAAGCCGGCGCAGGCGGTGGCGGCATCAACCACGAAATCCTCCAGCCGCGCATGCCGTCCGGGCGCCCAGAATTGCACCAATTCGAGCAGGCCGATCAGGACCACCGCGATGGCCGCGACGAGGAGGCGGCGCTGCCGGTAGGCGAGGCCGAAGGCCAACCCGACCAGAATGAAGGCCAGCGCATGTTCGCCGTCCTGGCCCAGATCGGAATGGGGACGCAGGCTCGGCGGTCCGAGGGTTGCAAACGTGACGGCGGCTGCGAGCAGCCAGGCAATCGGTCGAACGAGAATGGACATCCGGTGCGGATAGCACGGATTTGCAATGGGCTGTCGCATAGCCCCGATCAGATCGCCGTGTAGTTAATGACGAAATGTTAAAGTGGCTCGCGCACGCCGAGGCCGTGCATGAAGCGCTCCCGGATCTGCACGGGATCGCGGCGGGTGGCGCCGACGCCCGGCTTGTCGTCGATGCGGACGGCTATCAGGCTCGGCCCGGAGGCGGACATTGCTTCCTCGACCAGGCGCTCAAAGTCCTCCTCGTCAGCGGCCCAGGCACTGTTGGCAAGGCCGGAGCCAGTGGCGATGGCGACGATGTCGGCGATACCAGCGGCAGGCGTCGGCTGCGCGCCAGTAATCTGGTAGATGCCGTTGTCCATCACGATCATGATGAGGTTCTTCGGCTTCAGGGTTGCGATGGTCGAGAGCGAACCGAGCTGCATCAGCAGCGAGCCGTCGCCTTCGAGCGCAAATACGCGGCGGTCAGGCTGCGCCAGCGCTACCCCGAGCGCGATCGGGAAAGCGAGGCCCATGCTGCCAAGCATGTAGAAATTCTGCGGGCGGTGGCCAGCGGCCCAAAGGTCGAAATTGGTGTTACCGATGCCGCCGATCACGGCTTCCTCGTGCTTGAGCTTTGCGATCAGGCGCGAAGTCACATCGAACCGGTTCATCACCTTGGTGTTGCGCGTGTTCATTTTTGAGTTCATTGGCCGGGCTCACTTGTCGAAAGTCTTGCCGCCCGTGAGCAGCGGGTTGAGGATCAACGCCACCGGCGCCTGCGTGGTGACGGCCTGCTTGATCGAGCGATCGGCGATGAATTCGAGCTCGTCGAGCCGGGTGATGGTGTGGTGCTCCAGTGCCAGCGAATCCAGCACCGGGCGCATGGTGCGGCAGACCAGCGACTGGCCATAATTGAACTCGCCGAGCGTGCCGCGCTCGGACACGAACATGATCAGCGGGATCTGGTAGGGCACCGCGAGCGAGGCGAGCGTGTTGGCGAGCGTGGCAAAGCCCGAGGTCTGCATCAGCACCGCGCCGCGCCGTCCGCCCATCCAGGCGCCGGAGACGATGCCGACGGCCTCTTCCTCGCGGGCGGTGGCAAAGGTGGTGAAGAAGGGATCGGCATGCAGGTTTTTGATCAGCGGCGTCAGCACGCGGTCGGGCACGTAAGGGATCAGGCTGATCTCATTCCGCTTCAGGGTTTGCAGGACGATGCTATGCCAGCTTCTCTCGCCTGACCCTTGTGTTGCCTGAGCCTGCTGCTCCGCAATCGCCATTGCGTTCTCCCTTGGGCCGCGCATGCTTGTTCTTGGTCGTCGCGGCGGTCTGCCGAACTTGACGGAGCGGGCGAGATTGTCAACATGTCCTGGCCGCACCGTGATCTGCGCCAGACGGCCTGCCGCGGCCGGCACCGCCATGTCATAAGCGGGATAACGAGAAACGAGAGGGACGCATGGACGGGGCGCGCGTTGCGCTGATCTTGCGGGTCTCCTCGGGAGAGCCGGAAGGGTCCTGATGTCCGTCAACAGCAAGCGCGTCTTCTACGTCAAATACCTGGCCAATCCGATCTATATCGACATCCTGAAGGCGCGGCCCGACGTCCGGCTCGATCGCATCGAGAACGACAGTCCCGAGGATTTCTATGCGCCGATCCTGAGCGCGGCCCATGTCTATCAAGTTGGCGCCGCCCGAGACGAGCTCGCACCACATTTCCATGTCGATGCCGCCTTCCTGAGGCGGACGCCGAACCTGCTGCTCGTTTCCAGCAATGGCGCGGGTTTCGACCCCGTCGATGTCGAGGCCTGCACCAATGCAGGCGTGCTGGTGGTCAACCAATCCGGCGGCAACGCGCATTCGGTCGCCGAGCACGTGCTGGCGATGATGCTGACGCTGTCCAAGCGGATCATCCAGTCCGATCGCAAGCTCCGCCGGGAGTCCAACGTCAACCGCAATGAGCTCGTCGGAAACGAGGTCGAGCACAAGACGGTCGGCATCATCGGGCTCGGCAATGTCGGCCGCCGCATCGCCGCGTTGTGCAAGGGCCTGTTCGGCATGAAGGTGCTGGCCTATGACCCGAACCTGACGGCCGAAGTGATGGCCGAGCGGGATGGGGAAAAGGTCGAGCTCGACGAGCTGCTGCGCCGCGCCGACTTCGTCTCGATCTCCTGTCCACTCGACAAGGGCAGCCGCAACATGATCAGCGTGCGCGAATTCGCGCTGATGCAGCCGCACGCCTATTTCATCACGACGGCACGAGGCTTCATTCACGACGAGGACGCCTTGCTCCAGGCGCTACGGGACAAGCGCATCGCGGGCGCCGGCCTCGACGTCTGGTCCAAGGAGCCGCCGCCGCCGGAGCACCCGTTGCTCCAGTTCGACAACGTGCTCGCGAGCCCGCACACCGCAGGCGTAACGATCGAGGCGCGTCAGAACATGGGCCGCATCGCCGCCGAGCAGGTGTTGGAGACGCTCGACGGCAAGCGCCCGCCGCGTATCATCAACCCCGAAGTCTGGCTGCGCTATGCCGAGCGCTTCAAGCAGGCCTTTGGCGTGACACCGGGGTAGCGGCGCGCGAAGTGTGATCGTGCTCCGTCCGTTGGTTACGCGGATGAAAACAGAAAGCGGCGGATTTTACCGATGGCGTGAATGAAGGCGTATGACTTGTCCTGTAGATCAGGGGCATGAGCATACTTTCGATTGCGACATCCGGACTTTCTGCAGCGAGCCTGCGTGTGAACGTGGCCGCGAGCAACATCGCCAACATCAGCACGACCGGCCCGCTGCCCGCGTCAGGCGGATCGAGCGCACCGGCCGGTGCGGGCATTGCCCCGACGTTTCCCGCGGCCTATGTGCCGCTGCGCGTCGATCAGGTCTCCCAATCGAGCGGCTCGACGCCGGGCGGTACGGTTGCGACCGTGTCGACGGTTTCGCCGAGCTATACCGCGCAATCCGACCCGAGCGCTCCCTTCGCAAACCAGGACGGCCTGGTCGCAGCGCCGAATGTCGATCTCGCCAGCGAATTCGCTGAGCTGGCGACCGCTAGGTACAGCTTCATTGCCAATGCGAAGGTCATTCAGGCCTACGCCGAGACGCAAGACGCACTCCTCGACATCAAAACTTAACGGCCACGCCGGGGTAGGGCGTCTACCCCAGCTTTGTGCCGAGCTGCTTGAACACGGCCTCGCAAGTCATGAGGTCGAGATGGCCGCCGCCCGCGTTCTTGAAGAACGTGATGTCCGACGGTGACGTTCGTCCCTGCACGCGGCAACTGGCGAGATCGTAGAGATCGCCGAGGACATCCGTCTCGCTGATCGCGCCGCTCGCAATCGGTTGCAGGATGTCGCCGACGCCGTGAAAGGCGGATTCCCACCGGTCCACGAAGACGCGCGACATCTTTGCCGCTTCGTCGTCAGCCTCGCGTGTTTGCGGCGTATAGCCGCCGACCAGGTCCAGATGCGTGCCCGGCCGCAGATTGCGGCCCTTGATCAGCGGTTGATGGGCGCGGGTGCAGGTGGTGATGACGTCAGCCTCTCGCGTTGCCGCGTCGAGATCCGTCATCATCTCGGCTTTCACGCCGTCCTTTGCCAGACGCTGCGCGAGATCTGCGGCGCGGTCCGGGCTCCGATTCCAGATCAGCACGCGCTCGAGCGACGGCCGCACGGTGCGATGCCCCCGGATCAGCCATTCGGACATCTCACCGGCACCGACGCAAAGCAGCGTCTCGGGATTGGGCGGGGCGAGCAGTTTCGCGCCCAGCGCGGAATCGGCGGCCGTGCGCCAATGCGTGATCTCGGTCCCGTCCATTGCCGCCAGCGGTCGTCCGTTGGTGCCGTCGAACAACACGCACACGGCCTGCACCGCCGGCATCCTCCCTTCCGTCAGATTGGCCGGAAAGCTGGTGAACATCTTGCTCGCCATGTACCGGCCGGGGTCGACCGCGCTCCGGATGACGTATTGCCCTTTCTCGTCTCCAAGAAAGGCGTCCAGCACTTCCATCTTCGGCCGGCAATGCGCCTCTTCCAGAGCCGCAATGAGGATCGGAAACGTCAGAACTTTCGTGACTTCGGTATCGGAGACAAACTGCAAGGCAAAATCCTCATGGCGACCGGCATTTGCCCATAAACCCGCGCGGCAGGTTCCGCAACGAATCTTCCGCCAAGACTCCCCGGTCTTGATCCGCGTCAAAATCTCCTTCCCCGGTTCGGGCAAAATGGGACTAGATTGCCGCCGGGGCAGCAGGAGGGAGGTCCCATGTCAACTTATGTCGTCAGGTTCATGAAGGACGTGCTCGGCCAGTACGGCCGGGAGATCGAGGTTTGCCAGGGCGCGATCGAGATCGACGCCGCCGACGAGGACGAAGCCAGGGAGCGGGCGAAGGCGAGGTTTTGCAGAGACCAGGCGTTGCATCACTGGTCGCTACATGCCGACCGCATCCAGGTCAGACCGGCTGACTTTCCGTCGTGACGTCTAGCGTCCGGGCGCGGTGATTGGCGGTGGCGCGGTCGCGCCGGCGCCGAGTGAACGCTGCACCATGACGGTGTCGGACCAGCCGCCGTGGCGGTAGGCGACGCCGCACAACAGACCGACGCGCACGAAACCGAACTTCTCGTGCAGCGCCAGCGAGGGGGCATTGTCGGCATCGATATAGCCGATCATCTGGCGGAAGCCAGCGGCCGCACAAGCATCGATCAATTCCTGGAGCAGCAGCCGTCCGACGCCGCGGCCGAGATGCTCGTGATGCACGTAGATCGAATGCTTGGCCGTGTAGCGATAGGCCGGCCGCTTGCGGAACAGCACCGCATAGGCATAGCCGACGACTTCGCCGCGATAGGTCGCGACCAGGTGCGGCAGGCGGGTTTGCTTCAGGTTCTTGCGCCGGTCGCGTAGGTCGTCCGGCTCCGGCGCACCGGTTCCCTCGACGTCGCGCGGTACGCCATTGCGGACGTGATGGCGGTAGATCGCCAGCATCGCCTCGATGTCGCTCTCGCGCGAGGGCCGGACCAGGACCGGCTCGTCATCTACGCGTGCAATCGCTGTTTCGTTCATCCGCGCCTACTCGGTAACGACGTAAGTATAGAGCCCGATGCGGCCCGTCGCATCGACCTCTTTGTAAACGCCCTGGATTTCGACGTCGAAACCCGGGAACGTATTGAAGCAGGCCTCGAACATCTTGAGATAATCGACCATGGGCTTGGCACGCTCCGTCAGCCGCTCGCCGGGCACGATGGTGGCGATGCCTGGCGGATAGACGACGAAGGGCGTGGTGGCGATGCGGCCCGCGATCGCCTCGATCGGCAGATAGTCGACGTCGTTGCGGAACAGGAAGCGCGCGGCGTCGCGGGGCGACATCGCGATCTCCGGCATGTGCTCGGGCATGAACTGCCGCGCCTGGAGCGCGCTGACGTCGGCGGCGCGGAAGAAGCGGTGCATCTCGCCGCAGAGATCGCGCAGCCGCACGCCGGCATAGCGTGCCTGCCGCCGCTGATAGAATTCGGGAATCGCGTCGGCCAGCAGCGCATTGTCGTCGTGCAGCCTCTTGAACGCGACGAGGCCGGAGATCAGCGTCCCGGCCTTGCTGGCCTCGACGCCGGGGGTGAGCAGGAAGAGCAGGGAGTTGAGGTCGTTCTTCTCGGGGACGATGCGGTTTTCGCGCAGATATTGCGCGACGACCGGCGCGGGAATGCCATGCTCGGCATAGGCGCCGGTGGAGCGATCGAAACCCGGTGTCAGCAGCGTCAGCTTGTTCGGATCGGTCATGGCAAAGCCTTCCGTGACGCCGGGAAAGCCATGCCAGTTGGTGTCGGGCGAGAGCTGCCAGAGCGCGGGATTGGTGGCAAGCTCGTCGGTGGAGAGCGTTTCCCAGGCAACGTTATGCGCGGCGCCGGGCCGGCTGACGTCGGGAATGGCGACGCGATCGGGCACGAACGGTTCGAAGAACCAGCGGCGGTCCGCGTTCTGCTCCTTGTCCTCGAACTCGCGGCGCATCGCGCGGATCTTCTTGCGCAGCTCGATGCCGAGCCGGATCGTGTCGTCCCACAGCACTTCGCCGGAGCGGCCCTTCATCATTTGTGCGCCGACATCCAGCGACGCGAAGAGTGGATAGAAGGGAGATGTCGCGGCGTGCTGCATAAAACTTTCGTTGAAGCGGCGGTGCTCGACGCGCCGCTTCTGGCCGCGGATATGGCGGTCCTTGATATGGATTTGGGACGCCTGCGAGAAACTCGCGAGCTGCTTGTGGGTAGACTGCGTCGCGATAATGCCGGGCGCTTCGGGCGGAAGATTCGCCAGCCCCATCGCGAAGCGGCCGGTATAGAGCGGGTGGAATTTCATGAAGCCGGCCCAGGCCTCGTCGAACAGGATGTACTCGCAGAGATGGCCGATGCGCTTCAGGATCATCTCGGCATTGTGGATCGTACCGTCATAGGTGCACTGCTCGACTACGGCGACGCGGAACGGCCGCTCCTTGCGCCAGGCATCCTTGTCGGTGACCAGCGGGTGATTGCGGATCGCCTCGCGCAAGGCCTTCTCGTCCAGCGCGTCCCAGCGCATCGGGCCGATCAGGCCCCAGGCGTTGCGGATGGTCGGCACGTAGACCGGGATGCCGCCATTGATCATCAGCGCGCCATGATGGGCGGCCTTGTGGTTGTTGCGGTCGAACAACACGAGGTCGCCGTCGGTGACGAGCGCGCCGAGCGCGACCTTGTTCGAGGTCGAGGTGCCGTTGAGTACGAAATAGGTCTTTTCCGCCCCGAAGATTTGCGCGGCTTCCTTCTGCGCCTTCAGCGCCGGGCCCTCATGGGTGAGGAGGTCGCCGAGATCGAGCACGGAATTGTCGAGGTCGTCGCGGAATACGGATTCGCCGAGATGCTCGACGAAGACCCGGCCGATCGGGCTGCGGTTGTAGAACACGCCGCCATTGTGGCCCGGGCAGGTCCAGAGCTGGTTGCCTTCCTCGGCATAGTCGACCAGCGCGCCGAAGAACGGCGTCTTCAGCGTCTCGGCATATTGCTTCAGCCGGCTGATTAGATTCTTGGCGATGAAGGTCGGCGTCTCCTCGGACAGGAAGACGTAGCCGTCGATGAAGTCGAGCACTTCGACCGGCAGGTCCTCGAACCGCTTGCGCCGGATCAGGAGGATGATCGGGAAGTCGAGGCCGCGGCGCCGCATCAGATTGATCAGCGCCGAGGTCTTGCCCTCCAGGCCCTTCTTGCCCCAGTCCACCACCATGCAGCCGATCGCGGCATCGGTCTGCACCGCCATCTCGGCGTCCTCCAGCTTGCGGGCCCGGACCACCTCGAAGCCGGAGCGCTGGATCTCCTCGATGATCTGGTTGAAGCGGACGCCTTCGAGGTCGTCGACGTCGAACACAGGTGCGGCGAACAGGAAGTTGAAGCGCTTGAAATAGTCCATGTCAGGTCCCGAATGAGCGAGGCCAACAGGTCTCGACACATTCCATGACAATTGGATGACAAAGGCGCGGGGTGGCCTTCGTCGCGCTCGCGGGCGAGGGAACCGCTACCGCTTCGCCTCGCCGAACACCACGGTCGGCACCGCGCGGTTGACCACTTCGCGCAGCGCGAAGCTCGATTGCACCCGTGCGACGCGCGGTAGGCGTGACAGCTCGGTGCGGTGGATGCGCTCGAAATCCTGGATGTCGCGGGCGAGCACGATCAGGATGTAGTCGTCGGTGCCCGACATCAGGAAGCAGCGCACGACGGAAGGGCACTTCACCACCTCGGCCTCGAACGCCTTCAGCGCTTCGTCGCTCTGGCTCTCCAGCGCGATGCGGACCAGCACCGTCGTGGTGAGGCCGAACTGCGCCAGATCAAGCGCGGCCTGGTAGGCCTGGATATAGCCGTCGTCCTCCAGCGCCTTCTGCCGCCGCGCCAACGCCGTGCTCGAAAGGCCGACTTTGGTGGCGAGCTCGGTGTGGCTGGCCCGCGCATTGGTGGTGAGTTCCGCGAGGATGGCGAGATCTTTACGGTCGAGGGCCAAGGTTTCGTTTCCAGCGTGAAAGGGCGTTTGCGCGCCGGAAACCGGCGCGGGGAGGTCGAAGCTAGCGGATATTTGCACGAAACCAAACTGGCCACGTCGCTACGATAGCGAGGTGAATCAAGCCGTTGGAAGGAGCCCAGGATGCGCGTCGGTGTGCCCAAGGAGATCAAGGTGCAGGAATATCGCGTCGGGCTCACCCCCGGTGCGGTCCGTGAATATGTCGCGGCGGGGCACCAGGTGACGGTCGAGACTGGCGCCGGCAGCGGCATAGGTGCCTCCGACGAGGTCTATCGGCGGGTAGGGGCAGTCATCGCCGAGAGCGCCCGGGACATTTTTGCGAAGTCCGAGATGATCGTGAAGGTGAAGGAGCCGCAAGCAAGCGAATGGGCCCAGCTCCGCGAAAACCAGATCCTGTTTACTTATCTCCATCTTGCGCCGGATCCGGAACAGGCCAAGGGCCTGCTCGCCTCCGGCTGTACCGCGATCGCCTATGAAACCGTCACCGACGCGACCGGTCACCTCCCCCTGCTCGCGCCGATGAGCGAAGTCGCCGGCCGCCTCGCCATCGAGGCCGCCGGCGCCGCGCTCAGGCGTTCGGCCGGCGGTCGCGGGTTGCTGCTGGGCGGCGTCCCCGGCGTGCAGCCCGCGCGGGTCGTCGTGCTCGGCGGCGGTGTGGTGGGAACACAGGCCGCGCGCATGGCCGCGGGCCTCGGCGCGGAGGTCACGGTGATCGACCGCTCGATTCCTCGTCTTCGCGAGTTGGATGATGTCTTCCTCGGGCGGGTGCGGACCCGTTTCTCGACCATCGAGGCGGTCGAGGAGGAGGTGTTTGCCGCCGACGTCGTGATCGGCGCGGTGCTGGTGCCGGGCGCGAGCGCGCCAAAGCTCGTCACGCGGGCGATGCTCAAATCGATGCGGCCGGGCGCCGTGCTGGTCGACGTCGCGATCGACCAGGGCGGTTGCTTCGAGACTTCGCACGCGACCACGCATACCGATCCGACCTATGAGGTTGACGGGGTCGTGCATTATTGCGTCGCCAATATGCCCGGCGCAGTGCCGGTGACGTCGAGCCAGGCGCTGAACAACGCGACGCTGCCGTTCGGCCTGATGCTTGCGAGCAAGGGTTTTGCCGCGGTGCTGGAAAATCCGCACTTGCGCAACGGGCTTAACGTCCATCGCGGCCGCATCACCAACAAGGCGGTGGCGGAAAGCCTCGGGCTGGAATTCGCACCGGCGGAGGGCGGACTCGCGGCGTAGAGACTACGTCGGCTTGCGGTGGCGGCTGCCGAGCGCGGCCTCGATCGTCTCGGGCTTTTCGATGCGCTCTATCAGCACGTCGATGCGGTCGCCGCCCCAGAACAGCTCGCCGTTGAACACCATCGTCGGCACGCCGAACACGCCGAGCGCTTCGGCCTCGTCGATGATGCGGTCGTGCTCGGCGCGGGCAGGGCCGTGGACGTAGGCTTCGAATTGGCTGGCCGACCCGCCGCACGCGGTGATGACGCCGGTGATGTCAGCCAGATCATCGATCTCGAGCTCATGGCTCCAGAAGCGGCGGAACACCGTGTCGTGGTAGGGGCGGAAGAAACCGTGCGCCTGCGCGAACAGCATGCCGACGCTGGAATAGAAGGCATCGTAGATCCGTCGCGGGCCCTTCATGACGAGGCCTTGCGCATTGGCATAGCGCCGCGCGTCCATATAGGCGTAGCGCACCTTGCGCCAGAAATGCGGTGTGCGCTCCTCCACCGTTCCCATGAATTCGGCAACGCGGAGCGTATAGGGCAGCCATTCCAGCTCGACGCCGTGTGTCTCCTCGAGTTCGAACAGCCGCTTGTTGGCAACGAACGCGTAGGGGCTCTTGTAGTCGGTGTAGATGCGGACGCGGGGCTTGGGCATGGGCGAGCTCTCTCCAATCTATGCCTTCGTCAGCCTGTACTGCCGCAAATCCGGGTCATGCGTCATGCGCCAGTAGTCCACGAACCGCCACGGCATCGCCGAAAACACCCGACCGCTCGAATTGCGGTAGTAGGTGCTCATGCCCGGATGGGTCCAGATCATGCCCTCATGCTCGGTATCGACCTTGCGCACATAGTCGTCGAGCACGTCCTGGCGGACGTCGATGGCCGCGACGTCGTGCTCGATCATGTCGACCAGACAGGCGGAGATGTAGCGGCTCTGGCATTCCGACTGGAAGATGACACTGCCGCCATGCGCCGGGCCGGAGTTCGGGCCGAGCATGCAGAAGAAGTTTGGAAAGTCGGGCACGGTGAGGCCGAGGAAAGCGGTCGGGTTGTCGTTGCCCCAGGCCTCACGCAAATTCTTGCCGTCGCGACCGCTGATGTTGAGGCGCGCCGCCATCTCCGTGACCTTGAAGCCGGTTGCGACAACGATGATGTCGGCGGGACGGTGCTCGCCATCCGCGGTGACGATGCCGTCCGGGTCAAAATGGTCGATCGCATCGGTGACGAGCTCAACGTTGTCCCGCGTCAGCGTCTTGAACCAGTTGTTGTCGAGCAGGATGCGCTTGCCGTAAGGCGGATAGGTCGGCACGCATTTCGAAATCAGATCGGGGCGATCTTCCAACTCGGTCAAAATGAAATCGGTCAATTCCTGGCGATGCCGGTCGTTACCCCTGTTGACGGCGCGCTCCGGATGCGGCCAGGCGGGGTCCTTGCGCAAGAACGGCAAAAGGCCGTCGCCATAGCGCCAGAACATGTTGAAGCGGTACCACTGCACATAGAACGGCAGGTGCGCGAGCAGCCAGCGCGCGCCCTCGCTGATCGGATCGGCATAGCCCTTCACCGGCCGCGCCCATTGCGCGCTGCGCTGATAGACGGTCACGGACGCAACGCGGCCGGCGATCGTCGGAACGAGCTGCATCGACGTCGCGCCCGTGCCGATCACGGCGACATGCTTGCCTTCAAGATTGATGTCGTCGGACCACAGCGCCGAATGCAGGATCGTTCCCTTGAAGTCCTCCTCACCCTTGAAGTGCGCGCGGGACGGATCGTTGAGCTGGCCGATGGCGGAGACCAGCGCCGTCGATTCGAAGATCTCCTCGCCGCGCTTGGTCTTCAGCGTCGATATCCAACGCCGCTTGCCTTCGTCCCAACGCGATGATGTCAGCTCGGTGTTGACGCGCAGATGCTTGCGGATGCCGTATTCGCCCGCGACCTTCTTGAGATAGCCGAGCAGCTCCTCGCGCTGGCAGAAATAGCGCGTCCATTCATTGTGCGAGCCGAACGAGTAGGAATAGGAGTGGTTCGGCGTATCGACGCCGCAGCCGGGATAGCGATTGATCCACCAGGTGCCGCCGAGTTCGTCGTTCTTCTCGACAATGGTGTAGGGGATGCCGAGATGGCCGAGCGCCACGCCGAGCGCGATGGCGCAGACGCCGGCACCGACGATCAGGACGTGCTGGTCTGCGAGCTTTGCATCGGCCGGGCGTTCGGACCAGCGCGGCTCGCGCGCCACAAAGCCCATCTCCTCGCGCATCAGCGGCGCATATTCCGGCGTGACGTTCTCGCCGAGGCAGGCGCGCATCATCTTCAGGAGCAGCTCTTCGCCGGGGTCGGTGATAACGGGCTTGGGCGAGCCATCGGCAAAGAGCTTGACCACAGCGGCGCGGATTTCGTCCTGGACCTCCTTCGGGACCCCGGCCTCGGGATCGGGGATGAGGCGGATGTCGCGCTTCGGCAGATAGGGCGGCTCGAGCCAGCGTTCGTCGCCGGTCATGTGCACCAGCACCATCAGGAGGCAGCGGATGTCGCCTTCGGCGATCGCCGAGGCGAGGTCGAGCGGTTTGCGTGGAGATTCGATGTTCATGGCGTTTCCTGATCTCCGGATGCACTGAAGAGGCCGCGCGTCATCAGCTTGCGATAGGCGGAGATGACGTGGTCGGGCACGGCGGTGACGCCGTTGGCCGAGTAGGAGTAGCGGCGGCTGAGATAGCCACGCGAGCCCATCAGCATGTGGACGATCGCCTCGAACTCCTCGTCGCTGTAGTCGTAGATGTCGCCGGCAAGCCGGGCGCGGCGCAGGATGCGGACATAGGCGGTCGAAATGTTGTCGAGATGCTTCTGGTAGCCGATCGGCGCAAAGAATTCGGCCTCGTTGAGGATGCGCAGGAATTCAGGCACCTCGCGGATGAAGTCGAAGAAGGCGGAGAAGCGCTCGATCTCCTGCCGCGCCGCATCTGCCGTGCCGGTGCGGGTGCGGATGAACTCGACCATGTCCAGGCCGATTTTTGGCAGGAGCTGGTCGAGCAACTCCTGACGGTTCTCGAAATGGTTGTAGAACGTGCCTTGCGCGACGCCGGCTTCCTCGGTGATGCGGGCAACGGAGGCTTCGGCATAGCCATGCTTGCCGACGACCTTGGTGGCGGCCTCAAAAATCTTCTGCTTGGTCCAGGCGTTGCGCTCGACGCGATTGAGTTTTGTGACTTTTGCGTTCGCTTGCGTCATTCAGAAGGCTCCAACTCGGCGCGAAGCACGCGCTTGAGGATCTTTCCGCTCGGATTGCGCGGCAGGCTGTCGCGGATCACGAGCTGTTTCGGCACTTTGAAGCTCGCAAGCCGCGCGCGGCAGTGTTCGGTGAGGGCAGGGAGTTCGAGGCTCGCGCCCTCGGCCAGCACGACGATGGCGACCGGCCGTTCGCCCCAGCGCGCATCGTGCAGGCCGATCACCGCGACCTCGCGCACCTCCGGCAAATCGTAGATGGCGCGTTCGACTTCGGAGGAGGCGATGTTCTCGCCGCCGGAGATGATCATGTCCTTCTTGCGGTCGGTCAGATAAAGAAAGCCCTCGTCGTCGAGATAGCCGACGTCGCCGCTGCGGAGCCAGTCGCCGAAGAAGGCAGCCGCTGTCTTGTCCGGATCCTTCCAGTAGCCCCGCGTGATCTTCGGGCCGCGCAGGCAGATTTCTCCGTTGACGTTCGGCGGCAGCGTCCTGCCGTCCTCGTCGCGGATCTCGATTTCAACATGGGCGATGGCGCGGCCGGTCGAGCCGATCTTCTCGATCTCGCGGCCGGCTTCCATAAAAGTGTCGCCGCCCACGGTCTCGGTGAGGCCATAGGCGTCGATGTAGCGAGCATTACGGAAGTATTCCGAGAACGCGCGGATGCGCAGCTCCGGCGTCTTCTCGCCGCCCCCGATCGCCCATTTGAGGCTGGAGACGTCGTAGCGATCGCGCGTGGGGCAGGTGAGCATCGCGGTGGTCATGACAGGCGCGAACCAGGCTGCGTTGAGTTTGTCCTCTGTTATTGCCGCAAGCGCGGTCTCCGGCTCGAAATTGCGCTGGATCGAGATGAAGCCGCCGTGCCAGAGCACGGCGATGCCGGGCAGGTCGAGTGCGCCGACGTGATAGAGCGGGCCGACGATGAGAAGGCGGGTGTCTGCACTCAAACCCAGCGCGATCGTTTGATCGGCGGACTTCCAGTAAAAATTATCGTAGGTGAGCATCACGCCCTTGGGGCGGTCGGTCGTGCCCGACGTGTACATCAGCCGCATCAGGTCGGATGGGGCGCAGACGTGCATCGGCGCCGACGGCGCATCGCCGGCAAGCCACGTGACGCTCTGCTGCGCGGTCTCGTCGAGCACGACAACTCTCGCGCCCGCGGCATTCGCAGCCAATTCTTCGTCGACGATCAACAGGCGCGCACCGGCATTGCCGGCGATGTAACCGACCTCGTCGCGCGAAAGACGAAAGTTGATCGGCAAGAACACCGCGCCGAGATGGCTGGTGGCAAAGACGAGCTCCAGGAAGGCCGCGCTGTTCTTCATCAGCACGGCGACGACATCGCCGGCGCCGATGCCCTGCGCGGCGAGCCAGCCGGCGACCTTTCGGATGCGCGCATCGAAGGCGGCGTAGGAAATCTCCTCGCCGCGGTATTTCAGCGCGGGTCGCTCCGGCGCGCGCCGGGCATGAAAGCCGATGAAGCTCGAAAGATTGATCATTTTGCGGGTTTTGGGCCGGCTGCCGGCCTCGTTTGCTCCGTCGATGAATTATGACTCGTAATTCATCTTTGGCTTGACGTCACCCCCCTGCCTCTGAAATTGTTGGGAGCACGGAGACGAGACGATCTCCGGCAGGGATCAGGGAACGCCGACCCGACAGAGGGAGGGAAAACATGACGAGACCCCGCACGCCGGGCATCAGCCGCCGTTCAACGCTGGCGCTGATGGGCGCCGGCGCGATGAGTGTTGCCACCCCATGGGTGGCGCGCGCGCAAGCCAAGACCATCAAGATCGGCATGCCGACGATTCTGTCGGGCCGCGTCGCGCAGCTAGGCACGTCGTCACGCAATGCGGTGATGCTCGAGGTCGACAAGGTCAACGCCGCAGGCGGCCTGGCGGGCCGACAGATCGAGATGGTGATCCGCGACTCCAAGGGCCAGCCGCAGGAGGCCGCCCGCGTCGCGCGCGAGCTCGTCAACACCGACGGCTGCGAATGGCTGATCGACGGCGAAGCGTCGTCCGGATCGTTCGCCGTGCACGAAGTGGCGCGCGATCTCGGTGTGCTCTGCGTTCACACCTGCTCGGAAGCGTCCTCGCTCACCGCCGATCCCAAGCAGCACATCCCGAACGCGTTCCGCTGCGTGCGCCAGGGCATCCACGATTCCATCGTCGGCGGCAGTTATGCTGCCGCGATCTCCAAGGCCAAGGGTTTGAAGAAATGGGCGACCTGCTCGCCCGACTACGCCTATGGCCGCGACACCACCGGCGAGTTCACGCTGTATCTGAAGCGCTTTGCGCCCGACGTCGAGATCATCAGCGAGTCCTGGCCAAAGCTGTTCCAGCCCGACTACACCGAGGTGGTGACCAAGATTTTGCAGGCGAAGCCGCAGGCGCTGTACTCGTGCCTGTGGGGCGGCGATCTCACCTCCTATATCGACCAGGCCAACATCTACGCGATGTTCGGCCAGATGGAGGTGTTCGCGGTCAACATGGCCGATTACACTGCGCTCACCGTGGTGAAGAACCTGCCGAAGGGCATCCACTCCGGCAATCGCTACATCAAGACGTTCCCGACCACGCCGGAAAATGCTGCCTGGGGTGACGCCTACAAGGCGAAGTACAACGAGTATCCGACCAACTGGTCGTGGCAGAACGCCACCGCGGTGATGTTCCTCGCCGAAGCCGCCAAGAAGGCGAACTCCACCGACGGCAAGAAGATCGCGGAGGTGCTGGCCGGCCTCACCATCAAGTGCCCGTTCGGCGCCGACGGCACCGTGACCATGCGCGGCGACGACCACACGCTGGTCGGCTACGCCATCGGCTGGGGCACCACGATCCCGCAGGAGCCCTATGTCCCGGAGGTCAAGGCCGGCGACTGGAAGACCATCTTCGAGCTAGAGGCCGAGTGGAAGAAGAGCAAGGGCTACACCTGATCTGATGCGCGGCGGAGACGATCGATCGTCTCCGCCGGTTTCGTTTTCCGCGCCGCGTCAGGCGCACGACAATGAAAGTGCTCCCGTGGATCTCGACGCGCTTGCCGGCTGCCTCTCCAGTTCCGCCTGTCTGGTGACGCAAACCACCAGCGGTCTCATCATCGGCATGCTGCTGTTTCTTGTCGCGGTCGGGCTGACGCTGATCTTCGGCGTGCTCAAGATCGTCAATTTCAGTCACGGCGCCTTCTATATGTTCGGCGCGTATTTCGCGATGACGGCCTATCATCTCACCGACAGCTTTGCGCTGGCGATGCTGGCGGGCGCAGCGGGCACCGCACTTCTCGGATTGATCTTCGAGCGTGTCTTCATGAGCCGCGTCTATGGCGCCGACGTGCTGATGCAGCTGCTGGTTTGCTACGCCTTCGTGCTGATCTTCGACGACGTCGTGCGTTTGATCTGGGGGCCGGAATTCAAGTCGATGGGCATGCCGGCGGCGTTCCAGGTGATGCCGTTGTTCATCGCCGGCGGGGTGGTGCCGCCTTACTACCTGCTGCTGATCGGCGTGGCGCTTGTCGCGGCCATCGTGCTCGGCATCGGATTGTCGCGCAGCCGCATCGGCAAGGTGATCCGCGCCGCCGCGCATAATCCCGGCATGGTCTCGGCGCTCGGCATCAACACCGGCCTGATCTATGGCGGCGTGTTCGCACTCGGTGGCGGGCTTGCGGGCCTCGCCGGCGCGCTTGCGGCGCCGGTGCGCTCATTGACGCCCGGCATGGGATTTTCGGTGCTGATCGAATCCTTCATCGTCACCGTGATCGGTGGCATGGGTTCTATTTTGGGCGCGCTGATCGGCGCGCTGCTGCTCGGCCTGATCCGCTCCTTCGGCTCGCTCGGCTTTCCCCTGTTCACGGAAGGCCTGATGTATTTGTTTATGGTGATCGTGCTGGTCTCAAAACCCACCGGCCTGTTCGGCAGGGAGGCGGCATGACCGAGCTCGAGGCCGGACGCGCTGAGAGGCTGGTGCAGGTGCGCAGCGATGCGGTGCTTCACCGTTACCGCGACTTCCTGGTCGCGCTGCTCGCCTTCGCCGTGCTCGCGAGCCTGCCGCTGTTCACCGGCAGCAAGGCGCTGCTCGACTTCGTCATCCGCTGCTCGGCCTATGGCCTGTTTGCGACCTCGCTCAACCTGCTGGTCGGCTACACCGGCCTGACCTCGTTTGGCCATGGCATGTTCTTCGGCCTGGGCGCCTACAGTTTTGGCCTGATCATGCAGAAGCTCGGCGTGC
Source organism: Bradyrhizobium sp. McL0616 (assembly GCF_049993385.1). NCBI lineage: Bacteria > Pseudomonadati > Pseudomonadota > Alphaproteobacteria > Hyphomicrobiales > Nitrobacteraceae > Bradyrhizobium > Bradyrhizobium sp. McL0616. Next base: position 5,979,182 of record NZ_CP188255.1, on the reverse strand, counting down.
CGATCCCGGTAGCCTTCGTCGCGACGCTCGCGATCACGGCGGTGATCGCCGCGATCATCGGCGCGATCTGCGTGCGGCTGAAGGATATCTATTTTGCCTTCGTCACACTCGCCTTCCAGATGCTGATCCACTCGACCATTTTGTCATGGGCCTCCTTCACTGGCGGCGACCAGGGCCTGCGTGGCGGCATTCCGCGGCCCGTCTTTTTCGGGATCGACCTTTCCAACCACGTCCATCTCTATGTCACGTGCTGCGCGCTGCTCATTCTCGGCCTGCTCGCCATGCGCCAGATTGCGCAATCGCCGTTCGGCTACACGCTGCGCATGATCCGTGACAACGCCGCACGCGCGAGCTTCCTTGGCATCGATGTCTGGCGCGCAAAGCTCACCGTCTTCGTGCTGGCGGCCTTGTTCGCCTCAATGGGCGGTATGGTGATGGCGCTGTTCGTCTCCGGCGCCTATCCGGAATTCGCCTATTGGACCATCTCGGGCGAGGGCATCTTCATCAATATGCTCGGCGGCGTCTCGACCTTCTTGGGGCCGATGGTCGGCACCGTGCTGCTGCTGCTGCTCAACGACACCGTCACACGGTTCACCGAATATCACGGCATCGTCCTCGGCGTGGTCATCCTGTTCTTTGCGCTGGGTCTGCGCAAAGGCCTGCTCGATTTCGTCGCCGAATGGTTCGCGCACCGGCGCGATACGGGCGAGGGGCGCTAGCCATGCTCGCAATCCGCAACCTCGCAAAGTCCTTTGGCGGCGTGAAGGCGACCAACGACGTCACACTTGATTTTCCCGACGGCTCGCTCACCGCCGTGATCGGCCCGAACGGGGCGGGCAAGAGCACCTTCTTCAACCTGATCACCGGCGCGCTGAAGCCGGATTCCGGCCAGGTGCTGCTCGACGGTGTCGATCTCGCCGGCCGCTCGCCGCCGGAGATCGTGCGTCATGGCATCGGCCGCGCCTTCCAGGTTGCCAGCATCTTCAAATCGCTGACGGTGCAGGAGACCATGCTCGCCGCCGTCAGCGCCGACCAGCGCACCTCCGCGGTGCTGCACAAGCGCTTTCCGTTGCCCCAGACGCGCGACCGCGCCGAGCATGTGATGGAGCTGCTGGGCCTCGCCGGCAAACGCCATCGCACGGCCGCAACACTTTCGCATGGCGATCAGAAGCTGCTCGACATTGCGCTCGCGCTGGTGCTCGAACCTAAGGTTTTGCTGCTGGACGAGCCGACCGCCGGCATGGGCCCGGAAGAGCGCTGGCGTATGATCGACAAGGTGCGCGAGCTCTGGGACACCCAAAAGATCACCGTCGTCTTCATCGAGCACGACATGGACATCGTGTTCAAGATCGCACCAAAGATCGTCGTGCTCTGCTACGGCCGCATCCTCGCGACCGGGACGCCTGACGAGATTCGCAACGACACCGCGGTGATCGACGCCTATCTCGGCACCGAACATGCGGGAGCCGCCGCGTGACTGCAGCCATCATCGACGTCGCCGATCTCGACGTCTATTACGGCACCAGCCAGATACTGTTCGGCGTCGCCCTCTCCGTGCGCCAGGGCGAGACCATGGCGTTGCTCGGGCGCAACGGCGCCGGCAAGTCCACGACCATGAAGGCGATCATGGGACTGGCGCCGCCGCGGCGGGGCAGGATCAGCCTGCGCGGTGCGGTGATCTCCGGCCGCAGGCCGCATCATATCGCGCGTGCCGGCCTCGGCTTCGTGCCGGAGGATCGCCAGATCTTTCCAGAGCATACCGTCGAGGACAATCTCGTCATCGGTCGCAAAAAGGGGCCGGACGGCCAGGACGAATGGCCGATCAAGCGCATCTACGATGTCTTCCCGCTGCTGGAGCCGCTGCGCCATCGCATCGCCGGCAGGCTGTCTGGCGGCGAGCAGCAGATGCTTGCGATCGCGCGCACGCTGATGGGCAATCCGGCGCTGCTTCTGCTCGACGAGCCCAGCGAGGGGCTCGCGCCGATCATCGTGCAGCGGATCGGCGAGCTGCTGCGGCAGCTTCGTCAGCTCGGATCGACCGTGCTGATCGCCGAGCAGAACATGCATTTCTGCCTGGGGCTGGCGAGCCACGCCACAGTGATCGACAAGGGCCAGATCGTCTATGCCGCCGGGATCGACGAGCTCAAGGCCAACGACGCCATCCGCCGCCGCTATCTGGCGCTCTAGCCGGGCGCTCGGCCCAAACCGGCCAAAAGAAGAAAACTATTGCCCTTGGTCCACCCGAAAGAAGGAGTTTCCCTTGGGGGCGGCAAAAACGCCAATCGCTTCCATTGCCGTTTTAGGCCGAAACAACGACATTCTACCCAGAATTTGATGGATCGGCGCAAGCTATGGAACGCACTGGATTCGAGCCCTTCGGCGAGCAGCTGGTGTCCACGACGGACACCCAGCCGAAGTCGCGCGCCTCAAAGCTCTTGCTGCGGGCTGGCACCGGCCTGTTCTGGTCGCTGGTCGCCGCCATCGTGCTGGCGCGTGCGGCCTTCTTCGAGCCCGGCGTCTATGATGGCTTCAGCCACGTCGCCTCGCTGGCCAAAAACATGTTCTTCTAAGGCCCGACTGTTCCGGGCTCAGGATAGAACTTCCCTCGACCCTGATATGTCGAAAACTTATTCCCCAACTGAGTGAGCCTGCGTATAAATCCTTCTCCCTAGGGAGAGATTTGTGTCGCAGAATCAAGCATCCAGCCCGACCGAGGCCAAGCCAGCCACCGCCGCTAGCCGCATCCTCGCGCTGATTCCCGGCATCATCCTCTGCATCGCCGTCGCCGGTGTCTCGGCATCTCTCGAGCGGGCCGAACTGGGCGTCTTCGAGCACCCCTATGTCGAAGCGCTGGTGATGGCGATCCTGCTCGGCATGGCGCTCCGCAGCTTCTGGAAGCCCGCGCCCCGCTGGCAGGCCGGCATCGCCTTCAGCGCCAAGCAGCTCCTTGAAGTCGCGGTGATGCTGCTCGGCGCCTCGATCAGCTTTGCCGCGATCGCCGCCTCGGGCATTGCGCTTTTGGCGTCGATCGCAGCCGTCGTCGTGATCGCGCTCTCCGTCTCCTTCGGCCTCAGCCGTTTGCTTGGCCTGTCGACGCGGCTGTCGATCCTGATCGCCTGCGGCAATTCGATCTGCGGCAACTCGGCGATCGCAGCCGTGGCGCCGATCATCGGCGCCAACAGCGACGAGATCGCATCCTCGATCTCATTCACCGCGATCCTCGGCGTGATGATGGTGCTGGGCCTGCCGCTGCTGATCCCGTTGTTGCAGTTGACGGCCACGCAATATGGCATCCTCGCAGGTTTGACCGTTTATGCCGTGCCACAGGTGTTGGCCGCGACGGTGCCGGCCGGGCTCGTCTCCACGCAGATCGGCACGCTGGTGAAGCTGATGCGCGTGTTGATGCTCGGTCCCGTGGTTGTCGGCCTCTCGCTGACCGCCTCGCGCTGGCAGACCGGCGTCAAGAAGACCAATGTCGGCTTCTTCCGTCTGGTCCCATGGTTCATCCTTGGCTTCCTCATGCTCGCGACCTTGCGCTCGCTGGAGATCGTGCCGGGTACGGTGGTGGGCCCGGTGACGAAGATCACGAGCTTCCTCACCGTGGTGTCGATGGCTGCGTTGGGCCTGGGTGTCGACGTGCGCGTGCTTGCCAATGTCGGGGGCAGGGTGACGGCCGCGGTGACGCTGTCGCTGATGCTGTTGCTCGGGATCAGCATCGCGCTGGTGCATTGGTTCAAGTAGCGCAGCTTCAGGTCGAGGTGCGCAGCCCCTAGCGCCTGGCCAAGCTCAGCAGATACGGCCGCCGGTTGTGCCCATCCGAGAATGAGATGTTCAGCCCATAGCCGAGATCGCCGATCCCGGTGATGCCCGGGAAGCCTTCGGGAAAACGGCCGTCGAAGCGGGCGCGGCTGCAGTGAGCGCATTTGCAGGAGAGCCGGAGCTGCTCGGCGGGCAGGCGCAGTTCGTCGTCCTCTGTCGGGCGGACGAGGAGCGTGGCGAGATCTGCGCTCGTCTCAAAGTCAGTCACCGTCGGTGCAGCCAGTGCGGTCGTGGTCATGACGAACCTCCGACTGCTCTCTACGTCGCGGCCGCCTTCGCGAATAGCAACTAATTGCCAGGCTCTGGCGACATAGAGCGGTGAGGCCGGATTCGTAAATCCGCCTCCCGCGACAACTAATTGCTATCGCCGGCTCCTGAACAAATTTGATGCAAAGGCGCCGGACTTGCCGGCGGACCAGGAGCAAGTGATGGCACTAGATCAGATCGTCGACGGACTTTCGGAGGTCGCCAACGACGGCATCGTCGACCAGAAGGCGGTCCATAGATACGCCCAGAACTGCTACAAGATTATCGAAGAGCTCGACAGCTTCGGCATCCGCTTCCTGAAGAACGAGAACGGCGACTACGCCGTCAAGAAGGTGCATCACATCACTGCCCGCAAGGCGCGGGCAGGCGCCTAGCCGCAGTCCAGGCCTGCTCTGGACTTCCCCCGCCAGACGTTTATTTGTCTTCGCCAACGTGATCGGCCGCCGTTTGAACGCGGCCGATCCGAAAAACAGCGAGGACGCCGGCCATGACGACACTGTCCGTTAAAGACCTTCTCCCCGAGGATGGAACGAAGGGGACGCTGGTCGGCCGCGTCTGGCTGCCGCAGGCGAGCGGCCCGGCCGTGGTTGCCGTGCGCGGCGACGGCGTGTTCGACGTCACCGCCAAATTTCAGACCGTCAGCGCGCTCTGCGAGGAAGACAATCCGGCCAAGGCGCTTGCCGCGACCAAGGGCGAGCGCATCGGCGACCTCGACGCGATCGTGGCCAATACGGGCCCCGATAAGCGCGATCCCCAGAAGCCATGGCTGCTCGCACCGGTCGATCTCCAGACGCTGAAGGCCGCCGGCGTCACCTTCGCCATCTCGATGCTGGAGCGCGTGATCGAGGAGCGCGCCAAGGGCAATCCGGCCTCGGCCGAAGCCATCCGCAAAGAGGTGACGCGGCTGATCGGCGGCGATTTGTCAAAACTCAAGCCGGGCTCGGACCAGGCGATGCGGCTAAAGCAGGTGCTGATCGATCAGAACGCCTGGAGCCAGTATCTCGAAGTCGGCATCGGTCCCGATGCCGAGGTTTTCACCAAGGCGCCGACCTTGTCGTCGGTCGGCACCGGCATGGATGCCGGGCTGCATCCGAAATCGACCTGGAACAACCCGGAGCCGGAGCTGGTGCTGTTCGTCTCGAGCGGCGGCAAGATCGTCGGCGGTGCGCTCGGCAATGACGTGAACTTGCGCGACTTCGAGGGCCGCTCGGCGCTGCTGCTGTCGAAGGCGAAGGACAACAACGCCTCGTGCTCGATCGGGCCGCTGTTGCGCCTGTTCGACGACACTTTCACACTCGATGATGCGCGCAAGCTCGACATCAGCCTGAACGTGAAGGGCCAGGATGGTTTCGTCCTCGACGGCCATTCCTCCATCAGCATGATCAGCCGCGATCCGACCGACCTGGTCGAGCAAACCATCGGCAAGGTGCATCAATACCCTGATGGATTCGTGCTGTTCCTCGGCACGATGTTCGCACCGGTCAAGGATCGCGATGCGCCGGGGCAGGGCTTCACCCACAAGCGCGACGACATCGTCACGATCGCTGCGCCTCAACTCGGCAAGCTCGTCAACCGCATGCGTACCAGCGACGAGTGCGAGCCGTGGACCTTCGGCATCGGCGCGCTGATGAAGAATTTGGCGCAGCGGAAGCTGATCTAGTTCCGGCTTTCTTTCACCGCGCCCCGCTTGCGGGGAGAGGTCGAATTTGCGCGAAGCGTCATTTCGGGTGAGGGGGACTTTCCGCGAGTCTCTCACCGTGATCTTGGATAGAGCCCCTCACCCCAACCCTCTCCCCGTAAGGACGGGGTGAGGGCGCTCACCGTTGCTGCCGCAAGTATTTTTCCTTCATCTCCCCGTTGCATCCGCGGAACAAAATCACGCTGGGCGTGTCGTAAGCCTGCTCAACCCCCGTAACCGCACAATCCTTCCGAATAGTCAGATAATATGACTAGTCGGAACACATCTTCCGTGATTTAGTGCCTCCCGCCGCCCGAAAAGGGCGTCTTCAGGTGCCATGCTACCAACGGGCATCTGAGAAAACACAAGACACGTCTTTTGGGAGACACGCCTGATGACCCTCAAAGCCCTCTTTGCGGCCAGCGCCACTGCCGCGTTGCTGCTCGCGCTGCCGGCGAATGCCGCCGAGCTCACCATCGGCTTCTCGCAGATCGGATCGGAATCCGGCTGGCGCGCGGCCGAGACGTCCGTATCCAAGCAGGAAGCCACCAAGCGAAAGGTCAATCTCAAGATCGCCGACGCGCAGCAGAAGCAGGAAAACCAGATCAAGGCGATCCGCTCCTTCATCGCGCAGAACGTCGATGCGATCTTCCTTGCGCCGGTCGTCTCGACGGGCTGGGATTCGGTTCTGAAGGAAGCCAAGGAAGCCAAGATCCCGGTCGTGCTGCTCGACCGCGACATCGACCCCTCCGGCAAGGAGCTCTATCTCACCGCCGTCACCTCCGACAGCGTGCATGAAGGCGAGGTCGCCGGCGACTGGCTGGCGAAGACCGTCGGCGAGAAGGCCTGCAACGTCGTCGAATTGCAGGGCACGGTCGGCGCCAGCGTCGCCGCCAACCGCAAGAAGGGCTTTGACACCGCTGTTGCCAAGCATCCGAACCTAAAAGTGGTGCGCAGCCAGACCGGCGACTTCACCCGCGCCAAGGGCAAGGAAGTGATGGAAAGCTTCATCAAGGCCGAGGGCGGCGGCAAGACGATCTGCGCGGTTTATGCGCACAACGACGACATGATGGTCGGCGCGATCCAGGCGATGAAGGAAGCCGGCCTCAAGCCGGGCAAGGACATCCTCACCGTCTCGATCGATGCGGTGCCCGATATCTTCAAGGCGATGGTCGCTGGCGAAGCCAATGCCACGGTCGAGCTGACGCCGAACATGGCGGGCCCCGCGCTCGACGCCATCGCGGCCTTCAAGGACAAGGGCACTGTTCCGCCGAAATGGATCCAGACGGACTCCAAGCTCTATACTGCTGCCGACGATCCGCAGAAGATCTACGACAGCAAGAAGGGCCTCGGTTACTGAGGCAGGATGCGCCGCCAGACCGTTTCTCGTGGTCCGGCGGCGCACCCGCTTCGAAACCGCTGCGCGAACGCATAGGCTGGGTGTCCGCATAACAGGCGGGCGCCGGTGGGAGTGACGTCACTATGGAGAACAGCCTTGATCCTGCTGCTTCCCTGCTGGAGGTGCGTGGGATCAGCAAGAGTTTTGGTGCGGTACGCGCGTTGCAGGAGGTCGACTTCACGCTTCGCGCCGGCGAGATCCATGCGCTGCTCGGCGAGAACGGCGCCGGAAAATCCACGCTGATCAAGGTCGTCACCGGCGTATTCCCGCGCGATGCCGGCATCATCCGACTCGGCGGCGAAGAAGTCGCGCCGCGTTCGGCCAAGGCCGCGCTTCAGGCCGGCATCGCCACCGTCTACCAGGAAGTCAATCTGCTGCCGAACCTGTCGGTGGCGCAGAACCTGTTCCTCGACCGCCAGCCGATGCGTTTTGGCATCGTGCGCGACGGCGAGATGCGCCGCCGTGCAAAAACGCTGCTCGCCGAATTCGGCCTCGACATCGACGTCGCCGCGCCGCTTGGCAACTATTCGGTGGCCATACAGCATGTCACCGCGATTGCGCGCGCCGTCGATCTCTCGGCGCGCGTGCTGATCCTCGACGAGCCGACCGCGAGCCTCGACCGTCACGAGGTCGAGATTCTCTTTGGCATCATGCGCCAGCTTGCGGCGCGCGGCATCGGCATCGTCTTCGTCAGCCATTTCCTCGACCAGGTCTACGAGATCTCCGACCGCATCACGGTGCTGCGCAACGGCCGCCTGGTCGGCGAGCGCGAGACCGCCTCGCTGCCGCGGATCGAGCTCATCCGGATGATGCTCGGACGCGAGCTTGCCGAGACCACCAGCAGACGGGCGGCGACGCGCGAGCATCAGGCACGGGAGGTCTGCGCGAGTTTTGAGAGCTACGGCAAGGCCGGCTATGTCGCACCGTTCAATCTCGAACTGCGCCATGGCGAGGTCGTCGCGCTTGCCGGCCTGCTCGGCTCGGGCCGGACCGAGACGGCGCGACTGGTGTTCGGCGCCGAGCGTGCCGACCGCGGGCAGGCGAAAGTGGAGGGCGCGCCCGTGCGCCTCCAGTCGCCACGCGACGGCGTGCGTCATGGCTTTGGCTATTGCCCGGAGGAACGCAAGACCGACGGCATTGTCGCCGAGCTCACCGCGCGCGAGAACATTGTACTCGCGCTTCAAGCCAAGCGCGGGTTGCACCGCCCGTTGTCCCGGCGCGAGCAGGACGAGATCGCGAGCCGTTATGTCAAGATGCTCGATATCCGTCCGCCCGATCCGGAGCGCCCCGTGGGCCTGTTGTCCGGCGGCAATCAGCAGAAGGTGCTCTTGGCGCGCTGGCTCGCGACCTCGCCGCGGCTTCTGGTGCTGGACGAGCCGACCCGCGGCATCGACGTCGGCGCGCATGCCGAAATCATCCGCCTGATCCGCGAGCTCTGCGACGACGGACTGGCGCTGCTTGTGATCTCCTCCGAGCTCGACGAAATCGTGACTTATTCGGATCGCGTCGTGGTGCTGCGCGATCGCGCCCATGTCGAGGAGCTCACGGGCGAGACGATCGACGTCACCAACATTCTCGCAGCCATCGCCGCGGACGGCGCCATCGCGGCGCATGAGGGCCGGGCATGACCGCGCTGTTGCCGCGCCGCGGCCTCGCCCAGATCCTGGCGCTGATCGTCATTCTCGCGGTCGACCGCGTGGTGTCGCCGCAATTCTTCGACCTGCGCCTCCAGGATGGCCGTCTGTTCGGCAGCCTGATCGACGTGCTCAACCGCGGCACGCCGGTGGCGCTGCTCTCGCTCGGGATGGTGCTGGTGATCGCGACGCGCGGCATCGATCTCTCGGTCGGTGCCGTGATGGCGATCTCCGGTGCGATCGCGGCGAGCCTCGCCGACAGTCATGGCCTGCCGGTGGTGCTGGCTGCGGCGCTCGGTGCCGGCCTTGTCTGCGGGCTCTGGAACGGTTTTCTCGTCGCCGTGCTCGGCATGCAGCCGATCGTAGCGACGCTGATCCTGATGGTGGCGGGGCGCGGCATCGCCCAGCTCATCACCGAAGGGCGCATCGTGACCTTCTCTTCGCCCGATCTGGTCTGGCTCGGCAATGGCTCCATCCTTGGCCTGCCGGTGCCGGTCGCGATTGCGCTCGGCATGCTCATCCTCACCGGCGCGGTGGTGCGCGGCTCGGCGCTCGGACTTCTGATCGAGGCGACCGGTGGCAACGCGCGGGCGAGCGAGCTCGCCGGCGTCGGTACGCGCGCGATGATCCTGGCGGTCTATGTCTGGTGCGGCGTCTGCGCCGCGCTTGCCGGCGTGATCGCCGCGGCCGACATCATGGGCGCGGATGCCAACAATGCCGGCCTCTGGCTCGAGCTCGACGCCATCCTCGCCGTGGTGATTGGCGGCACCTCGCTGTTCGGCGGCCGCTTCAGTCTCGTTCTGGCGGTGCTCGGCGCGCTGATCATCCAGACCATGAACACCGGCATCCTACTGTCGGGTTATCCGCCGGAGTTCAATCTGTTGGTCAAGGCGGTCGTGGTGCTCGCAGTGCTGCTGCTGCAATCGCCGAAGCTGTCGAGCTTCTCCGGCATTTTGGCGCGGCTGTGGAGGGCCAAAGCATGAAAGGCTTGCCGCCCGTCCTCATCACGGCCATCGTGCTCGTCTTGGGATTTGCGCTCTGCGCCGTGCAGTTTCCCAACATCGCCTCGACCCGCGTGGTCGGCAATCTCCTCACCGACAACGCCTTTCTCGGCATCGTCGCGACCGGCATGACCTTTGTCATTATCTCCGGCGGCATTGATCTCTCGGTCGGTTCGGTGATCGGCTTCACCACTGTGTTCGTCGCGCTCGCGATCGAACGCTGGGGCGTGCCGCCGCTGGTCGCCTTCGTCGCTATCCTCGCGCTCTCGGCTGCTTTCGGCGCTGCGATGGGCGCCGTCATCCATGTCTTCGACCTGCCGCCCTTCATCGTGACGCTGGCCGGGATGTTTCTCGCGCGGGGTGCGAGCTTCCTGCTCTCGACGGAGTCGGTACCGATCACCGCGCCGGTCTATTCGACCGTATCCGACTTCGCGTTGCGTATGCCCGGCGGCGGGCGGCTGACGGCGGTTGCGATCATCATGCTCGTGATCGTGATCGGCGGCGTTCTGCTGCTGCGTCTCACCCGGTTCGGTGCCAATGTCTATGCGCTGGGCGGGGGCCGGGCGACAGCGAGCCTGATGGGTGTCGCGGTTGGCAAGATGACGGTCAAAATCTACATGTTGTCGAGCCTGCTTGCAGGTATCGCCGGCATCGTCTTCTCCTTCTACACCAGCGCCGGCTACTCGCTCTCCGCCGTCGGTGTCGAGCTCGATAGCATCGCGGCGGTCGTGATCGGCGGTACGCTGCTGACGGGCGGGCAGGGCTCGGTGATCGGCACGTTCCTTGGCGTGCTGATCCAGGGCATGATCCAGACCTACATCAATTTCGACGGGACGCTGTCGAGCTGGTGGACCAAGATCGCGACCGGCGTGCTGCTATTCGCGTTCATCGCCTTGCAGCAGGCGCTGGTCGCGCTCGCGCGCCGGCCGGTGGCGAAGCGTGCGGGAGCAGTCTCATGACCTCGCGCATTGTCGTCATCCCAACGCGGCGGGCCCATTCCAATCATGCGGAAGTGGCGCGCTCGATCGGCATCGACATCATTGCCGGACGTTATGCGGAGGAAACGCGACTGCCGGGCGATGCCGAGCTGATCGCGATGTTTGGCGTGTCGCGACCGGTGCTGCGGGAGAGCGTGAAGACGCTCGTCGCCAAGGGCCTGCTCACCACCAAGGCGCGGGTCGGCACAGTCGTGCGCGAACGCACGGCATGGAACATGTTCGATGCCGACGTGCTGGCCTGGCACCTCGACGCCGGCATCGACAAGCGCTTTCTCAACGACCTTGCCGAGATACGCCTTGCGGTCGAGCCGCGAGCGGCCGTGCTTGCGGCCGCGCGGCGCTCGGAGGCGGACCTTGCCGAGATTCGTCGCAGCATGGAGCGCATGCGCGGTGAGGCCTCCGACTCCGTCGGCTTTGCCGACGCCGACCTCGCGCTTCATGTCGCTGTCGCGCGAGCCTCGGGCAATCTGTTCATGCGCTCGATCGGGCACGTGATCGAGGCCGCCTTGCGCGCCTCGTTTCTGCTTAGCGCCCCGGTCGAGCCGGAGGACCGCGACACGGTGCTGCTCTGGCACCAGAAGATCGTCGATGCGATCGCGGCCGGCGATGCCGAGACCGCGTCGGAGGCAATGGTCTATGTCATTCACAATGGCATGCGCCGCCACGAGGGTACGGTGATCGAGACCGCCCCGGCCGAGGCGCTGCCATCCGCCGATACTGGAGAATAAGCGTGTCTGACCTTCGCATCGCCATCGTCGGCTTCGGCAAGATTGCGCGCGACCAGCATGTCGGCGCAATCGCCGCGGCACCGGGCGCGACGCTCGCGGCTGTCGCAAGCCGCAACGCCTCGCTGCCTGGGCTGCCGCATTTTGCCACAATCGAGGAATTGCTGGAAGAAGGTCCGCCGATCGACGCGGTCTCGCTCTGCACGCCGCCGCAGGTGCGGCGCGCCCAGGCCGCGGTCGCACTTGCTGCCGGCAAGCACGTGATGCTCGAGAAGCCGCCCGGCACCGGCGTTGCCGAGCTCGATCCGCTGATTGCGATGGCGCGTGATGCAAAACGCACGCTGTTTGCGACCTGGCATTCGCGCTACGCACCGGCGGTCGAGCCGGTGCGCGAATGGCTCGCCTCGCGGCGGATCAAATCGGTGCACATCAGCTGGAAGGAAGACGTCCGCGTCTGGCATCCCGGCCAGGCCTGGATCTGGGAGCCGGGCGGTCTCGGGGTGTTCGATCCCGGCATCAATGCGCTCTCGATCCTGACCCGGATCCTGCCGAAGCCGGTGTTCGTCACGGCGGCCGAACTCGCCTTTCCCGCCAATCGCCAGGCGCCGATTGCCGCGAATCTGACGCTGGCCGACATCGACGGCCTGCCGATCTCCGCCGAGTTCGATTTCCGCCAGACCGGGCCGCAGAGCTGGGATATCGTCGTGGAAACCGATGAGGGCCGGATGACGTTGTCCCGCGGTGGCAGGGTCATGGCGGTCGACGGCAATGTTGTTGCCGACGCGCCTGATCAGGAATACCGCGAGCTGTATCGGCGCTTTGTCGCACTCTCCGCCACCGGAGCGAGCGACGTCGACCTGGCGCCGCTTCGTCTCGTCGCCGACGCCTTCCTGCTCGGCAAACGCACTCTCGTCGAACCATTTGTGGACTGAACATGGCTGGCTCAAAAATAACAAAAGACGTTTTCGGAACGCTGCCGGATGGCCGCAACGTGGATCGCATCGTATTGCGCGGAGAGGGCGGCTTCGAAGCCCGCATCATCACCCATGGCGCGGTGATCCAGGCGCTGATCGCGCCGGACGCTAACGGCGGCTATGACGATGTCGTGCTCGGCCATGACGCCTTTGCCGGCTATCTCGCCGAGCGAAAATTCTTCGGCGCCACTGTCGGCCGCTACGCCAACCGCATCGCCCAGGGACAGTTTTCGCTCGACGGCGAGGCGGTGCAGCTTCCCGTCAACAACGGTCCGAATGCGCTGCATGGCGGTCTCGACGGCTTCGATCGCAAGCTCTGGGCGATCGCCGAAATCGACGAGGGTTCAGAGCCCGGGGTGACGCTCACTTATACGAGCCCGCATGGCGAGGAGAATTATCCGGGTCAACTCGACGTTCGGCTGACCTATCGCGTCACCGGTCCAACCGAGCTTTCGCTCATTATGGAGGCGCGAACGGATCGGCCGACGATCGTGAACCTGACCAACCACAGCTTCTTCAATCTGGAGGGCGCCACGTCAGGCAGACCGATCCTCGACCACAAGCTCACGGTCGCGGCCGAGCATTTCCTCGCGATCGATCCGACCGCCATTCCACTGCCGGAGGCGCCGCGCGCATTGGCCGGCACGACGTTCGATTTCCGCAGCGCGCGCGCCGTCGGCGAGCGCATCCGCGAGAACGATCAGCAATTGCGCAATGGCAAGGGCTACGACCACACTTACTGTCTGGCGCGTGACGGCAAGCTTAGTCTCGCCGCGCGGCTGGAGGCGCCGCGCTCGGGGCGGATTATGGAGCTCCTCACCAATCAGCCGGGTCTTCAGGTCTATTCCGGCAACTATCTCGACGGCACCATTTCGGGCAAGGGCGGCAAGCTCATCCGGCAGTCGGACGCCATGTGTCTGGAGCCGCACATCTGGCCGAATTCACCGAACCGGCCGGATTTCCCGAGCCCGCGCCTCGATCCCGGCCAAGTCTATCGGCATCACAGCGTCTATCGCTTTGTAACGAGGACGCCATGATGGAAGAGGTGCCGACCTCCGTTCTGTCGGCCGAACAGTGTCATCTCGGCGAAGGGCCGACCTATGATCTGAGCACGGATACCGCCTGGTGGTTCGACATTCGCGAGGGCCGGCTGTTCGAGGCCCATCTCGGCAACCGCAGCATCCGTATCCACGCGCTCGGCCGGATGGCGAGCGCGCTCGGTCGCATCGATGCCGAGCGTCAGCTGATCGTGGCGGAAGATGGCCTCTACATCCGTACACTCGCCGACGGCGTGATGACGCTGTTCCGCCCGCTCGAAGCGGACAATCCCGACACGCGCTCCAATGATTGCCGTGTGCATCAGTCCGGCACGTTCTGGATCGGCACCATGGGTCGGAAGGCCGAGCGAGGGGCCGGCGCGATCTACGCGCTCCATGGCGGCAAGATCTCGACGTTGTTTCCCGGCGTCACCATCCCCAACTCGATTTGCTTCTCGCCGGATGGCGCGACCGGCTATTTCACCGACACCGCGCGCGCCGTGCTCTATGCCGTTCCGCTCAATCCCTCGACAGGACTGCCGCGCGCCGAGCCCGAGGTGCTGCTGCGCCATACCGGCATCGGTGGTCTCGACGGCTCCGTGTGCGACGCCGACGGGCAAATCTGGAATGCCTGCTGGGGTGCAAGCCGGATCGATGTCTACTCTCCGCAAGGCGAACGCTTGCGCTCGCTGCGCGTGCCGGCAAAGCAGGCGAGCTGCCCTGCTTTCGTCGGTCCAGATTTATCGCGTGTGCTCGTCACCTCCGCCTGGCAGGACATGGACGCGTCCGCACGCGCCGCCGACCCGCAGGCCGGCTGCACCTTTCTGCTGGAGGCATCCGCGCGCGGTCGCGCGGAGCCTGACGTCAAGCTCGCATAGGAGACCCCAAGCAGCCCACGATCGACGTTCTCGACGAAACGAAAAATAGTCTGACACCTAAGGGAGTGAAACATGCTGAAACTGAAGACGACATTCCTCGCGCTCGCTCTGGCGGGCGCCGCCGCGATGGCCGCAGGCGTTCCTGCCTCTGCCCAGGATAAGCTGACCGTCGGCATTGCCATGCCGACAAAATCATCCGCGCGCTGGATCGACGATGGCAACAACATGGTCAAGGTGCTGAAGGAACGCGGCTACAACACCGATCTGCAATATGCCGAGGACGACATCCCGAACCAGCTCTCGCAGGTCGAGAACATGGTGACCAAGGGCGCGAAGGCGCTGGTGATTGCCGCGATCGACGGCACCACGCTGTCCGACGTGCTCAAGCAGGCCAAGGCCAAGGGCATCACCGTCATCGCCTATGACCGCCTGATCCGCGGCACGCCGAACGTGGACTATTACGCGACCTTCGACAATTTCCAGGTCGGTGTGCTCCAGGCGGAGTCGATCGTGCAGGGCCTCGGTCTGAAGGACGGCAAGGGCCCCTTCAACATCGAGCTGTTCGGCGGCTCGCCTGACGACAACAATGCCTACTTCTTCTACAACGGCGCGATGAGCGTGCTGAAGCCGTATATCGACAGCGGCAAGCTCGTCGTCGTGTCCGGCCAGATGGGCATGGACAAGGTCGCGACGCTGCGCTGGGACGGCGCCACCGCGCAGGCCCGCATGGACAATCTGCTCAGCGCTTACTACGGCAACAAGAAGGTCAACGCCGTGCTGTCGCCCTATGACGGACTTTCGATTGGCATCATTTCATCGCTGAAGGGCGTGGGCTATGGCAGCGCCGATCAGCCGATGCCGATCATCTCGGGCCAGGACGCCGAGGTGCCCTCGATCAAGGCGATGCTGCGCGGCGATCAGTACTCGACCATCTTCAAGGACACCCGCGACCTCGCCAAGGTGACCGCCGACATGGTTGACGCGGCGCTAGCCGGCAAGCAGGTCACCGTCACCGACACCAAGACCTACGAGAACGGCGTCAAGACGGTGCCGTCCTATCTCCTGAAGCCGGTCGTGGTCTACAAGGACAATTGGGAGAAGGTTCTGGTCGACAGCGGCTACTACAAGAAGTCGCAGTTCCAGTAAGATTCTCTCTTTCCCCTCTCCCCGCGCGCGGGGAGAGGGTTAGGGTGAGGGGGCTCTCCACGAGGGCAGTGACAGCTGTCCCCATGGAGACTCCCCCTCACACGATCGCTTCGCGATCGACCTCTCCCCGCAAGCGGGGCGAGGTGAAGTAACGGATGGGATATGACCAATGACCGCCATGCTGGAGATGCGCAACGTCAGCAAGAGCTTTGCCGGCGTCCAGGCGCTGCGTGACGTCAACTTCTCGGTCGAGGCTGGCCAAATCCACGCCCTCGTCGGCGAGAACGGCGCCGGCAAATCCACACTGATGAAGGTGCTGAGCGGGGTCTATCCGTTCGGCAGCTATGAGGGCACCATTATCTTCGAGGGCGAGGAGCGCCGCTTCCGCGACATCAACGATTCCGAGGCGCTCGGCATCATCATCATCCACCAGGAGCTGGCGCTGATCCCGCTGATGTCGATCGCGGAAAACATCTTCCTGTCGCATCCGCCGTCAAAACTCGGTGTGATCGATCGCGACGAGGTCTACCGCCGCACGCGGGATCTGTTGGCGCAGGTCGGCTTGAAGGAATCGCCGGATACTCTCATCACCGATCTCGGCGTCGGCAAGCAGCAGCTCGTCGAGATTGCCAAAGCGCTGTCGAAGCGTGTGCGGATGCTGATTCTGGACGAACCGACCGCGAGCCTGAATGAAGCCGACAGCGCCGCGCTGCTCGAACGCCTGATGAAATTCCGCGAGCAGGGCATCGGCTCAATCCTGATCTCGCACAAGCTCAACGAGATCGCTCGCGTCGCCGACCATATCACGGTGCTGCGCGACGGCCGCACCGTCGACAGCATCGACTGCCATGCCGAGCCGATCCAGGAAGACCGCATCATCCGCAGCATGGTCAACCGCGATCTCGCCCATCGCTTTCCCGAACGCAGCGCGACGGTCGGCGAGCCCGTACTCGAGGTTTCGAACTGGTCGGTCTACCATCCGATCCATCCCGAGCGGCAGGTGATCAAGAACGTCAACTTTGGTGTCAAGCGCGGCGAGGTCGTGGGTATCGCCGGGCTGATGGGCGCCGGCCGCACTGAATTCGCCATGAGCCTGTTCGGCCGCTCTTGGGGCGCCAATATCAGCGGGGCCATCCGGCTCGAAGGCCATGAAATCGCGCTGCCGAACGTCGCTGCCGCGATCGATGCCGGCCTTGCCTACGTCACCGAAGACCGCAAGCAACTCGGCCTGATCCTCTCCGACGACGTCCGCAAGAACATCACGCTGGCGAGCCTCGACCAGGTCGCGCCCGGCCGGGTGATCGACGATATCGCCGAGCTGAAGGTTGCGAGCGACTACCGGAACCGGATGCGGATACGCTGCTCCGACGTCTACCAGGAGACCGGGCAGCTCTCCGGCGGCAACCAGCAGAAGGTGGTGCTGTCGAAATGGCTGATGACCGATCCCAAGGTCTTGATCCTGGACGAGCCGACTCGGGGCATCGACGTCGGTGCCAAATACGAGATTTACTGTATCATCAACGAGCTTGCGGAGGCCGGCCGCGGCGTCGTGGTGATCTCCTCGGAGATGCCCGAGCTGCTCGGCATCTGCGACCGCATCTGTGTCATGAACGACGGCGCCTTTGTCGGCGAGTTCAAGGGCACCGAGGCGACACAGGAAAAGATCATGCGCGCCATCATGCGCAATGAACGAAACAACGGAAACAGCGCGCTTCAGGCCGCGGAGATGGGAGGATCGCAGCCATGACCGACAAGACGGTTTCGCTGCCCGAGGAGCGCCGGCACGGCAGCTTCATCAAGAACAATCTGCGCAATTACGGCATGCTGATGTCGCTTATCGCGATCATGCTGTTCTTCCAGGTCATGACCGGCGGTACGCTGCTTCAGCCGCTCAACCTCACCAATCTGGTGCTCCAGAACAGCTACATCGTCATCATGGCGCTGGGCATGCTGCTGGTGATCGTCACCGGACACATCGACCTCTCGGTCGGTTCGGTCGCGGGCTTCGTCGGAGCAGTCGCGGCGCTGCTGATGGTGACCTACAAGGTCGACTACACGCTCGCCTTCATCGCCTGCCTCGTGGTCGGCGCCGCCATTGGTGCGGCGCAAGGCTATTGGGTCGCCTATTTCAAGATCCCGTCCTTCATCGTGACACTGGCCGGCATGCTGGTGTTCAAGGGACTTGCGCTCGCAGTGTTGCAGGGACAGTCACTCGGTCCGTTCCCGCCGACCTTCCAGAAATTGTCGTCAGGCTTCATTCCCGAACTGCTGCCCGAAGCCGGCACGCTGCATCCGACCTCGATGCTGATCGGCGCCGTGCTCGCGCTCGGGCTGGTCTACGCCGGCGCCAAGAGCCGCACGCGCGAACTCTCGCACGGCATCGAGGTCGAGCCTTATGCGTTCTTCCTCGGAAAGAGCATCGTGCTGGCCTGCGCCGTGCTCTACTTCACCTATCTGATCGCGACATATCGCGGACTGCCCAATGTCCTGGTGATCATGAGCGCGCTGATCGCGCTCTATGGCTTCGTCACCCGCCGCACCGTGATCGGACGGCACATCTACGCGGTTGGCGGCAATGCCAAGGCGGCAAAGCTGTCGGGCATCAAGACCGAGCAACTGACCTTCCTCACCTTCGTCAACATGGGTGTGCTGGCCGCGCTCGCCGGCCTCGTCTTCGCCGCACGGCTGAACACTGCGACGCCTAAGGCAGGTTTGGGCTTCGAGCTCGACGTCATCGCTGCCTGCTTCATCGGCGGTGCCTCGGCCTATGGTGGTGTGGGCCGGGTCGGCGGCGCCGTGGTCGGCGCCATGATCATGGGCGTGATGAACAACGGAATGTCCATCCTCGGCGTCGGCATCGACTACCAGCAGGTGATCAAGGGCCTGGTGCTGCTGGGTGCGGTGTGTATCGACGTCTATAACCAACGGCGGTAGCCGCATCGGCGGCGCCGAAGGGTGGGTTAGCCCTGCGGTTGCGCGAAGCGCAGACCGCTGGGCGTAACCCACCATGCATCAGCGAATGCGGAACGAAGTTGGTGGGTTACGTCTTCGGCTAACTAACCCTACGAATTACTGCGTGGTGAACAGCACCGCCGCGATCGCGACGGAGAGGCTTACCGCCGATACGGTTGCCACGGTCGAGAGCACGCCCATCTTTCTCAGCGCGATCGCGAACAGGATGATGATCGGCGTCGCGGTGACCAGCCCCATTTGCGCTTCGCTCATGTGATCCTTCGCGGCTTCGTGCAACTGATGCAATTGTTACTACGCTCCGGCGTTCGCCAATTTGTCCTGCGACAAACTCCGATCGACACGCGTGAGCTAAGGCTGGCCGGTGTTCTGGTCCGGAGAGCAGATGTCGGCGGCCGATTGCGAGCAGGAAGGAACCGGTTGGGGCATTCTGGAGGATCTTCCCGGCGATCCCATGATCTGGGTGCTGATCTTCAGCGAGCTCGCCGCCTTCGGCCTGTTCCTCGGCGCTTTCGTGGTCGCACGTGCGATCCATCCGGCGGCGTTCGCGGCCGGGCAGGCGGTGCTTGATTCCAAACTCGCCGGATTGAATACCGTTGTCCTCGTCACCAGCGGCTGGGCGGCAGCCCGCGGCACGAAATCCGCGCAGACGGGACAAAATCGGACGGCAAGGACCTGGCTTCTCGCTGCCATGGCGCTCGGCGGGCTCTTCATCACGATCAAGCTCGTCGAATATGCCGGGGAGATCGGCCGCGGCATTGGCCTCGAAACCAGCACGGTCTTCACGCTCTACTTTCTCCTGACCGGCTTTCATCTCCTGCATGTTGGCCTCGGCATCGTCATCCTCGCCGTGGTCTGCCGCCGCGCGGAGACGGTCGGCGTCGAAACCGGCACCGCGTTCTGGCACATGGTCGATCTGGTCTGGATCGTGATGTTCCCGATTTTATACCTGGTGCGGTGATGATTCCGGATCGTCTCGACATCACCTGGATCGTGCTGATCGGCCTCGCGCTCGCAGCCATCCTGCTGCCGCCATTGCTGCCGCGTCCGCTGCTCGCCAACACCCTGCTGTTGGCTCTCGCCGCTGCAAAGGGCCGATGTATTGCGTTCGATTTCCTCGATCTCCGGGCAGCGCCCCCGCTTTGGCGCGGGCTCGTGAGCGCCTGGATCGTCATCCTCACGCTGTTTGCCTGGCTTGTCTCCGCCGCCGTCGCGTTGATCTGACGGCGCCAACGCCGCGCTCATTGCGCCCCGACAAAGACCCGGCCGCCTCGATCGGCAAAATACAGCATCACTGCTTTTTCACGACACGATTCCAAGGGAAAGGACTGGCAATGGCTGAACGCCTGACCAAGTCGGCGGCACGAAATGTCTTCTACGGCGGCTCGGCCTTCTTCTTCGCCATCTTCATCGGGCTGACGGCGCACAGCCATTATTACATGGTCACGACCTCGACGGACGCGCCTGCGCTGACTGCCGCGGTCGCGCGTGGCAAGCATGTCTGGGAGCGGAATGCCTGCATCAACTGCCACACGCTGCTCGGCGAGGGCGCCTATTTCGCCCCTGAGGTCGGTAACGTCTGGGATCGCTGGGGCGGCAAGGAGGATCCGGCCGGGGCGCGCGAGACGCTGAAGGCATGGATGCAGTCGCAGCCCTCGGGCGCCGAGGGCCGGCGGCAGATGCCGCAATTCAACCTCACCGACCAGGAGCTCAACGATCTCGCCGACTTCCTGCAATGGGTGAGCACGATCAAGCGCCAGGACTGGCCGCCGAACAAGGCCGGCTGAGCGCCAGCATCCGCGAATTCAAGACAGAGAGAACCCGAGATGAAATATCAGACCCAGAAAGTCGCGATGCTGTATTTCTACGGCGCGCTGACCCTGTTCCTGGCCCAGGTCGTTTTCGGCCTGCTCGCCGGGACCATCTACGTGCTGCCCAACACCTTGTCGGTGCTGCTGCCGTTCAACATCGTCAGGATGATTCACACCAACGCGCTGATCGTGTGGTCGCTGATCGGCTTCATGGGCGCGACTTACTTCCTGCTGCCGGAGGAAACCGAGACCGAGCTGTACAGCCCGCTGCTGGCAAAAATCCAGTTCTGGATGTTCTTCGGTGCCGCAGGCGTGGCCGTGGTCGGCTATCTCTTCCATTATCACGAGGGCCGCGAGTTCCTCGAGCAGCCCTTCATCATCAAGGTTGGCATCGTCGTGGTCTGCCTGATGTTCCTGTTCAACGTGACGATGACGGCGCTGAAGGGCCGCAAGACCACGGTCACCAACATCCTGCTGTTCGGCCTATGGGGCGTCGCGATCTTCTTCCTGTTCGCCTTCTACAATCCGGCGAACCTCGCCGTCGACAAGATGTACTGGTGGTATGTCGTGCATCTCTGGGTCGAGGGCGTCTGGGAGCTGATCATGGCCTCCGTGCTCGCCTATCTCATGATCAAGCTCAATGGCATCGACCGTGAGGTCGTCGAGAAGTGGCTCTACGTCATCATCGGCCTCGCGCTGTTCTCCGGCATTCTCGGCACCGGACACCATTTCTACTGGATCGGCGCGCCGGCTACTGGCAGTGGATCGGCTCGCTGTTCTCCACGCTGGAAGTTGCGCCGTTCTTCACCATGGTGATCTTCACGGTGCAGATGACCTGGAAGGCCGGCCGCAGGCATCCGAACCGCGCCGCGCTGTTGTGGTCGGTCGGCTGCTCGGTGATGGCGTTCCTTGGGGCCGGCGTCTGGGGCTTCCTGCACACGCTGTCCTCGGTCAACTACTACACCCACGGCACGCAGGTCACCGCCGCGCACGGCCATCTCGCTTTCTTCGGCGCCTATGTGATGTTGAACCTGTCGGTGATGGCTTACGCGATCCCGCAGCTCAAGGGACGCGCGCCCTATAATCAGTGGCTCTCCATGGCGAGCTTCTGGATCATGTGCACGGCCATGATGGTGATGACGTTCGCGCTGACCTTCGCCGGTGTGATCCAGGTCCATCTCCAGCGCGTGCTCGGCCAGAGCTACATGGACGTGCAGGACCAGCTCGCGTTCTTCTACTGGGTCCGGCTCGGCTCCGGCGTGTTCGTGGCGATCTCCGCACTGATGTTCGTCTGGGCGGTGCTGGTGCCCGGCCGCGAGAAGCAGGCTGCCATTCCCGCCGCTCTGCAACCGGCTGAATAGGCCTGCGGGCGGCCGCGCAGATCGCGGTCGCCCACTCGAGATTCCGGAGAGAGATCATGAAAGCGACCCTTCACGCCGTCACGGCACCGGCGCCCGCGCTTCCGGCTTACGTCGCGAGCGGCAACGAATGCACGCTGTTCGAGCAGGCCTGGCGTCATCGCCTGCCGGTCCTGCTCAAGGGGCCGACCGGCTGCGGCAAGACGCGCTTCGTCGCCCATATGGCGGCGCGGCTGGGATTGCCGCTGCACACCGTTGCCTGCCATGACGATCTCACCGCAGCCGATCTCACCGGCCGCTTCCTTCTGAAGGGCGGTGATACCGTGTGGACCGACGGTCCGCTGACGCGCGCGGTGCGGGAGGGCGGCATCTGCTATCTCGACGAGGTGGTCGAGGCACGCAAGGACGTTACCGTGGTGCTGCATCCGCTCACCGACGACCGCCGCATCCTGCCGCTCGAGCGCACCGGTGAGGAGCTTGCCGCGCCCGACAGCTTCATGCTCGTGGTGTCCTACAATCCTGGCTACCAGACTTTGCTGAAGGCGCTGAAGCCGTCGACCCGGCAGCGCTTCGTCGCCATCGAGTTCGGCTTCCTGCCGCCAGAGCAGGAGATCGCGGTGGTGGCGGCCGAGAGTGGGCTCGCGCCCGACTATGTCAGGCCACTGGTCATGCTGGCCGGTCGTCTGCGGGCGCTCAAGGGCCACGATCTGGAGGAGGGCGTCTCGACGCGCCTTGTCGTCTATTGCGCCACCCTGATTGCCGCCGGAGTTTCGATCGCCGATGCCGTCCTTGCCGGCATGATCGAGCCCTTGACCGATGATGCCGACGTCAAGGCGGCGCTGCTCGACGTCGCGCGGGCCGTAATTTCCTAAGGGGCATCCGATGCTCGATTTCCTCGAGCTTGAAGAAACCGTCGGCCGCGCCTGGCATCGCCTCGTCGGTGGCACTGCGAGCTACCCGGTCCGTCCTGACCACGCGGTACAGCTGGCGGAAGTCCGCGGCCGGATCGCCGTGATGTTCCGTGCGCTCGGCGGCGAGACCGGCGTTCAGATCGCGAGCGCCGGCGCTCGCCGGTCCGGGCACCGGCTCGGATGGCGGCAGCGGATCGGGCTCGGCGACGAGCGGCTTGATCAGCCCGGGCGCGATGCCGCGACCATTTTCCTGCCCGATCGCATCGCGATCTTTGCCGACCGTGCGCTGAACGCCGCGCTGTACCGCTGGCTCGCCGCGTGGTTCGCTTTTGCGCCGGCCGACGCGGTCGCGGAAACCGATCCACTGCGGCGCGATCTCCTGATGCTGCGGCGGGTCAGCGAGATCGCGGTGCTCGTGCTGGCGGAATGTCCGGGCCTTGCCGAGGATTACGCGCGGCTGGCCGCGGCAACGGCAATGGCCCGGCCGCGCCGGCCCTTGCCGCGCATCGAGCAGGATATGGAGCAGATCGTCCTTGCCTTGCTTGGCGCCGATGCGCCGCCCGCGGGCAAGCTCTGGCCCGCGATGATGGGAACGGGACCGCTGCCGGACAGAGCGCCGCCGGGATATCACGCGCTCCTGCCGTGCCCGCTGTGGGGTGACTGCTGGACGCGCGAGCTCTCGCCGGCACATGCGGGCGCCGACGAGTGCGCGCCCGCCGCTGCGCCCGAACCATCAGATGATCGCAAGCGTTTCGCCGTTCGCGAACGCGACGACGGCGCCAACCGCCGCGATCCCTTCGTGCTCAACCGCTTCGAAAAGATTTTGGCGATGGCCGAGATGGTCAATGTCGATCGCCCCGCTGACGACAGCGAGGACGAGGATGCGCAGAAAGCGGCCGACGATCTCGAAGAGATCACGCTTGGCCGCCGCAGCGGCAAGCCCGCGAGCCGGCTCAAATTCGATCTCGACCTGCCGCCGGAAGCACTCGACGCAACGCGGCTCGGGACGGGGCTCACCTATCCCGAATGGGACTATCGCAGCAGCTCCTATCTGCCCGATCACTGCCGCGTGCTCGCGGGAAATGCCTCCGAGACCGGCGAGAGTTGGACACCGGACGACACTATGTGCCGCCACATCCGTCAGGTGCGGCGCCGTTTCGAGGTCTTGCGGCCGCGCCACGAACTGATGCGTGCGCAAGCCGATGGTCATGATCTCGATCTCGACGCGATGGTGCGCGCGCGCTGCGACCTGCGCGCGGGTAGCGGTTCGCTCGATCGCGTCCATGTCGCGATGCGGCCGCAAGGGCACGATCTCGCCGTCACGCTGCTGGTCGACGTCTCGCTCTCGACCGACGCCTGGGTCGACGGTCATCGTGTGCTCGACGTGGAGAAGGAAGCGCTCCTGGTGCTCGCCCACGGGCTTTCGGCCTGCGGCGATCACCACAGCATCCTGACCTTCACCTCGCGCCGGCGCTCCTGGGTGCGGCTCGAAACGGTCAAGGCTTTCGGCGAGCCGATGAGCGGAGCGGTGGAGCGCCGCATCGGCGCGCTCAAGCCCGGCTACTACACGCGGATCGGGACTGCGGTGCGCCACGCCTCGGCCGAACTCGCGCGCCAGCCGCAACGCAAGAAGCTGCTGCTCGTTCTCACCGACGGCAAGCCGAACGACGTCGACCACTATGAGGGACGCTTTGCGATCGAGGACACGCGGAAGTCCGTGCAGGAGGCGCGCCGACTCGGCATCTCCGTGTTCGGCGTGACGGTCGATGCTATGGCGCAGGCCTATTTTCCGACCCTGTTCGGCCGCGGCGGCTATGCGATCGTCGGCAACATCCGACGCTTGCCTGCCGCGCTGCCGGCGATCTACCGGCAGGTGGCACATTGATGCGGCAAAACCTGCGGCGTCGCGGAAGTTGCTGAACTATTGCTCATAGCTTGGGTATATGATCGAATGGTCGGATGGACCAAGACCGGCCAAAACCCGATCTCATCATCTTCGATTGCGACGGCGTGCTCGTCGACAGCGAGTTGTTGAGCTGCCGCTGCTTGTCGGAGGTGCTGGCCGAATTCGGCTTTCAGCTCAGTGTGGCGCAGGCGCTCGAGCTCTTTCTAGGCCGCAGCACGGCTGCGATCGGACAATATTATCGCGAGCGCGGCGAGATCCTGCCCGATGATTTCCTTCCGTGTCTGAAGGCACGCGTGCTCGAGACGTTTGCAGGCGCGCTTCAGCCGATACCCGGAGTGGGCGCCGTCTTGTCCGAGTTGAAGGCGCCCCATTGCGTCGCATCGTCGAGCGATATCGATCGCGTCTCGCTGTCGCTGGACGTGACCGGCCTTGTGTCGCATTTCGACGGCCGGCTCTACACCGCACAGATGGTCAAGCACGGCAAGCCGGCACCCGACCTGTTTCTCTACGCCGCCGAGAGGATGCGGGCCGATCCTTCGCGCGCGCTGGTCATCGAGGACAGCGTCAGCGGCGTGCTGGCCGCCAAGGCCGCCGGCATGAACGTCTGGGGATTTGTCGGCGGCAGCCATTATCGCGCCCGCGACGGCCACGCTATACTGACCGCCGCCGGGGCCGATCGAGTCTTCGCGCGCATGAGCGATTTCTGGGAGGCGTGAGGCCCGCATGGCCGCCGAGAACGAAAAGTCGAGACTCGATGACGCCGCGCGGGCCGGCTGGCTCTATTTCATTGCCGGCCACACCCAGGACGAGATCGCGAAGATGCTCCAGGTCTCCCGGGCCTCGGCGCAGCGGCTGGTGTCGCTGTGTCTCGCCGAGCGGCTGATCACCTTCCGGCTCGAACACCCCATCGCGGCCTGCATGGAATTGGCGGCGCGTCTGAAGCAGCGTTTTGACCTTGCCCATTGTGAGGTGGTTCCGGCTGATCCTGCTGCGCCGCAGGCCACCGCCGGCATCGCCGAACGCTGCGCCAATCTGCTGGATTCGACGCTGCGCTCGGAGACGCCGGTCATCGTCGCACTCGGGACGGGGCGAGCCGTGCGCGCCGCGGTCGAACGCGTCACGCCGATCGATCGGCCCAACCACCAGATCGTCTCGCTGGTCGGCAACATCTCCGCCGACGGCTCGGCGAGCTTCTACGACACCGTCGGCCGGCTCGCCGACCGTACCGGCGCGCGGCACTATCCGATGCCGCTGCCGTTCCTGATGTCGTCGGAAGACGAGCGCAACAAGATGGTCCGCATCGAGCCGATCGCCAAGGTGAAGGCGGTCGCGGCTAAGGCGGACTTGCGCCTCGTCGGCATCGGCCAGATGGACCAGAAGGCGCAGATCCATGTCGACGGTTTCGTCACGCGCGACGAATTGTTCGAGATGATGCGGCAGGGGGCCATCGGCGAGATCACCGGCTGGGCCTATGACGCGAAAGGCCGGCTGCTCAAGGCCGGCACGAACAAGCGCCTTACCAGCATTCCGCCGGAGGTACCGGCGAAAACCACGACGATCGGTGCCGCTATCGGCGCGGCCAAGGTGCCGGCGATCGCAGCCGCACTCAACGGGCGGCTGATCAACGGCCTGATCACGGACGAGACGACCGCGCGGGCGATTCTGGAGCGGTAGGGCGTTCCCCAGCCGCATCGGGACTGCGCTCCCTCTCCCGGTCTCGAGAGGGGAAGCAGGCCGCGGTACCTGCATGCAATATCTCCAACCCCTCCCGCACCGCAGCACTCATAAGTTGCGAGAACGCCCGCACGCCTGCTTGACAACCATGGCACCTCGGTTGAACATACGCTCAACGCGTGGGCATATGCTCAAAAACGCGAGCTTAGGGAGGTCACCGTGAAACACGTCCTCGGCGCCATCTGCGGCGCGTCAATACTGCTTGCCGTCCCCGCGATGGCCGAAACGACCCTGACGATCGCCACCGTCAACAACGGCGACATGATCCGCATGCAGGGGCTGACCAGCGAATTCACCGCAAAGAACCCCGACATCACCGTGAAATGGGTGACGCTGGAGGAGAACGTGCTGCGCCAGCGCGTCACCACCGACATCGCCACCAAGGGCGGCCAGTTCGACGTGCTGACCATCGGCACCTATGAAGTGCCGATCTGGGCCAAGAAGGGCTGGCTGGTGCCGCTCGCCAATCTTGGCGCGGACTATGATGTCGCTGACCTGCTGCCGAAGATCAAGGATGCGGTCTCCGTCGACGGCAAGCTCTACGCCGCGCCATTCTATGGCGAGAGCTCGATGATCATGTACCGCACCGATTTGTTCGAGAAGGCCGGCCTGAAGATGCCGGAAAACCCGACCTGGGATTTCGTGATCGACGCCGCCAAGAAGCTCACTGACAAGAGCGGGGGCGTCTATGGCATCTGCCTGCGCGGCAAGGCCGGCTGGGGCGAGAACATGGCGTTCCTGTCGGCGATGGCCAATTCCTACGGCGCGCGCTGGTTCGATGAGAAGTGGGAGCCGCAGTTCAACACGTCGGAATGGAAGACGACGCTCACGACCTACGTCAATCTGATGAAGGACGCCGGCCCTCCCGGCGCGAGCTCCAACGGCTTCAATGAAAATCTCGCGCTGTTCAACGCCGGCAAGTGCGGCATGTGGATCGACGCGACGGTGGCGGCGTCGTTCGTCACCAACCCGAAGGAGTCCAAGGTCGCCGACAAGGTCGGCTTCGCGCTCGCGCCCAACACCGGGCTCGGCAAGAACGCCAACTGGCTGTGGGCCTGGAGTCTCGCAATCCCCGCCGGCTCGAAGAAGTCGGAAGCTGCCGAGAAGTTCATCGCCTGGGCAACGAGCAAGGACTACACCAAGCTGGTGGCCTCGAAGGAGGGCTGGGCCAATGTGCCGCCGGGCACTCGGACCTCGCTCTACCAGAACCCCGACTATCTGAAGGTCGCCCCGTTCGCCAAGCTGACGCTGGCCTCGATCGACGCCGCCGATCCGAACAAGCCGACCGTGAAGCCCGTGCCCTATGTCGGCGTGCAATACGCCGCGATCCCGGAATTCCAGGGCATCGGCACGCAGGTGGGGCAGCAATTCTCCGCCGCGCTTGCAGGATCGATGACGGTCGATGCTGCGCTCACCGCGGCGCAATCGACGACCGAGCGCGAGATGAAGCGCGCCGGCTACATCAAGTAGACCCAAGCTCTCCCTGAGCTCACACTTGCGGCCATCCACTTTTCGCTTGATGGATGGCCGCCTTTTCCTCCCAGCGGAGACGCCAAGGATGGCAACCCGGCAGACGCAGTTTCTTGCGCGGTCGCTTCTGGCCCCGGCCGTCGGGCTCTTGTTCATCTGGATGATCGTCCCGCTCGCGCTGACGATCTATTTCTCGACCCTGCACTACAGCCTGCTCGACCCCGGCTCCGAGGCGTTCGTTGGGCTGGAGAATTTTCGCTACTTCCTCACCGATCCCGCCTTTCTCGCTTCGCTCCAGAACACGCTGGTGCTGGTCGGCTCGGTGCTGGCGCTGACGATCCTGCTCGGCATTCCCCTGGCGGTGCTGCTCGATCAACCCGTGATCGGCCTCAACATCGTGCGGCTGATGGTGATCGCGCCGTTCTTCGTGATGCCGACGGTGAGTGCTCTGGTCTGGAAAAATCTGCTGATGCACCCGGTCTCCGGCCTGTTTGCCTGGATCGCCTCGGTGTTCGGGCTGACGCCGATCGACTGGTTCACAGACGCGCCGCTGCTCGCCGTGATCCTGATCGTCGCCTGGCAGTGGCTGCCGTTCGCAACATTGATCCTGCTCACCGCGCTGCAATCGCTCGACGAGGAGCAGAAGGAAGCCGCCGAGATGGACGGCGCCAGCGCGCTCTCCGCCTTCATCTACATCACGCTGCCGCACCTTGCGCGTCCCATCACCGTGGTGATCCTGATCGAGACCATCTTCCTGCTCACCGTTTTTGCGGAGATCTACGTCACCACCGGCGGTGGCCCCGGACTGTCGACCACCAACATCGCCTTCCTGATCTATTCGCAGGCGCTGATTCAGTACGACGTCGGCACCGCGTCGGCGGGTGGCCTCGTAGCGGTGGTGATCGCCAACATCGTCGCCTTCTTCCTCGTCCGCATCGTCGGCCGCAACCTGGAGGCTTGAAGCATGGCGCGGATGGCAACGACGCAGCGGGTGGTGGTATCGACGATCGGAGCGTGGTTCTTCGGCTTCCTGATCTTCTTCCCGATCTTGTGGATGGTGCTGGCGAGCTTCAAGACCGAGCTCGAGGCCTTCGCCATTCCGCCGTCCTTCCTGTTCTTCCACTGGACCACGGAAAACTATGCGACCGTGCAGGAGCGCAGCGACTATCTGCACCACGCGCTGAACTCGATCATCATCGCCGGCGGCTCGACGCTGATTGCGCTGTTGATTGCGATTCCCGCGGCCTGGTCGATGGCGTTCTCGCCAACCAAGCGCACCAAGGACATCCTGCTCTGGATGCTCTCGACCAAGATGATGCCGCCGGTCGGCGTGCTGGTGCCGATCTACCTGATCTTCAAGTCTTTCGGTCTGCTCGATTCCCGCATCGGCCTCATCTTCATCCTCTGCCTCGGCAATCTGCCGATCGTGATCTGGATGCTGTTCACGTACTTCAAGGAGATTCCGCGCGATATTCTTGAGGCCGCGCGCATGGACGGCGCCACCATCGGCCGCGAGCTCGTCTATGTCCTGACGCCGATGGCGATCCCGGGCCTCGCCTCGACCATGCTGCTCAATCTGATCCTGGCCTGGAACGAGGCGTTCTGGACGCTCAATCTGTCGACCTCGAACGCCGCGCCGCTCACGGTGTTCATCGCCTCCTATTCGAGCCCGGAAGGGCTGTTTTGGGCCAAGCTGTCGGCGGCTTCCACGCTGGCGATCGCGCCCATCATCGTCCTCGGTTGGTTCAGCCAGAAGCAGCTCGTGCGCGGGCTCACCTTTGGCGCGGTAAAGTAAAGGGGCTGCCGGATCATGGGTCAGATCACACTTCAGGACGTGCAGAAATCCTTCGGCCCCGTGCACATCATCAAGGGAGCCGATCTCGAAATCGCCGACGGCTCCTTCGTGGTGTTCGTGGGTCCTTCCGGCTGCGGCAAGACCACGCTGCTGCGGCTGATCGCCGGGCTCGAGGACGTCAGCGGCGGCAAGATTTTGATCGACGGCAAGAACGTCGTCGATACGCCCCCCGCGAAGCGTGGACTCTCGATGGTGTTCCAGTCCTACGCGCTCTATCCGCATATGAGCGTGCGCGGCAATATCGGCTTTGGCCTCAAGATGGCGGGGCTTTCCAAGGACGACACCAACCGCAAGGTCGAAGCGGCGGCTGCAACACTGAACCTCACGCCTTATCTCGACCGCAAGCCGCGCGAACTCTCCGGCGGCCAGCGTCAGCGCGTCGCGATCGGCCGTGCCATCGTCCGCGAGCCCAAGGCGTTCCTGTTCGATGAGCCGCTGTCCAATCTCGACGCGGCCTTGCGCGTGCAGATGCGCATCGAAGTCACGCGGCTGCAGAAGCAGCTTGGCACCACCGCGGTCTACGTCACCCACGACCAGGTCGAGGCAATGACCATGGCCGACAAGATCGTCGTACTCAACGGCGGCAAGATCGAGCAATATGGCTCGCCGCTGGATCTTTACGAGAAGCCCGCCAATCTCTTCGTCGCCGGTTTCATCGGCTCGCCAAAGATGAATCTCGTGACCGGCGAGCCGGCCAAGCAGCAGGGCGCGACCACCATCGGCGTGCGGCCGGAGCACATCAAGATCGAGCGTGACGGCGGAGGCGGCTGGCCGGGCACGATTGCGGTCGCCGAGCATCTCGGCAGCGACACGTTTCTTTATGTCGATGCGGGGCCGCTCGGAATGCTGACCGCGCGCTATATCGGCGAATTGAGCCTGCACGCCGGCGACCGCGTGTCGCTGGTGCCGGACCCCGCACGCATCCACCGCTTCGACGCGGGCGGCAGTGCCATTCGGAGCTAACAAGAAACGGAAACACCAAAATGTACCTGGAAAAATTCAAGCTGAACGGCAAGACCGCGTTCATCACCGGCGGCGGCCAGGGCATTGGCCTCGCCTGCGCGGAAGCGCTGGCCGAGGCCGGGGCAAAGGTCGTGATCGGCGACCGCGACAGCAAGGTCGCCGACAGCGCAAAAGCCAGCCTGAAGGTGAAAGGCTACGCCGTCGAGACCGCGATCATGGACGTCACCGACACCAAGCGCGTGGCTGAGGTGGCGAATGATCTCGTCGCCCGCCACGGCAAGGTCGACATCCTCGTCAACAATGCCGGCATTGCGCGGAGCGAAACGCCGGCCGAGACCGTCACCGACGAGCACTGGCTCAACGTCATCGACGTCAACCTCAACGGTACATTCTGGTGCTGCCGCGAGTTCGGTAAGCACATGCTCACGGCGAAGAGCGGCGCCATCGTCAACATTGGCTCGATGTCCGGCTTCATCGTCAACAAGCCGCAAGAGCAGGCCTTCTACAACGCCTCGAAAGCCGGCGTGCATCATCTGACCAAGTCGCTGGCCGCCGAATGGGGCGCGCGGGGCGTGCGCGTCAATGCGGTGGCGCCGACCTATATCGAGACGCCGCTCAACGCCTTCGTGAAGAGCAACGCGAAAATGTACGACGCCTGGATCGGTGGAACCCCGATGGCGCGGATGGGGCAGGTCGACGA
The DNA here is from genome assembly GCF_049993385.1 of Bradyrhizobium sp. McL0616. Taxonomy (NCBI): domain Bacteria; kingdom Pseudomonadati; phylum Pseudomonadota; class Alphaproteobacteria; order Hyphomicrobiales; family Nitrobacteraceae; genus Bradyrhizobium; species Bradyrhizobium sp. McL0616. Next base: position 5,947,948 of record NZ_CP188255.1, on the reverse strand, counting down.
GATCGCCTCCGTCGTGCTGTTCCTTAGCTCAGAGGCTGCGAGCCTGATGACCGGCAGCATCGTGCTGGTGGATGGCGGCTACACTTGCTGGTAGGCTTGCGTCAAAATTGACGGAAGCGACCGGGAGCGACAATGCCGCGAGCGTATATCGGCGTCGACGTGGGGACCACGAGCACGCGGGCAGGGGTGTTTGACGAGGCCGGCACGCTGCTGGCGACCGCCAAGCATCCGATCCGGATCTGGCACGAGGCCGGCGACATCGTCGAGCAGTCGTCCTCCGACATCTGGGACGCCTGCGTAAAATCGGTGCGGGTTGCGATGGCGGAAGCCGCAATCGCCCCTGACAGCGTCAGCGGCATCGGTTTCGACGCGACCTGTTCCCTCGTGGTGCTCGATTCCCGGGGCGAGCCGGTCACCGTCAGTGCCTCCGGCGACAAGCAACGCAACGTCATCGTCTGGATGGATCACCGCGCCACGGCCGAGGCGCGGCTGATCAACGAGACCGAGGACGCGGTGCTGCGCTATGTCGGCGGCTCGATCTCGCCTGAGATGGAGATGCCAAAGCTGTTATGGCTGAAGCGGCACATGCGCGCGAGCTTTGACGCCGCCGGCCACTTCTTTGATCTGGCAGATTACCTGACCTGGCGCGCAACGGGCTCGCTGCAGCGATCGACCTGTACCGTCACCTGCAAGTGGAACTATCTCGCCCATGATGGCGGCGGCTGGAGCGGGCAATTCTTCAGGCGCATAGGCCTATCCGACTTCGTCAACGAGAAATACGCCCGCATCGGCACCGAAATCGTCGCGCCCGGCACGCGGCTCGGCGCCGGTCTGACGCGCGACGCAGCCGCCGATCTGGGCCTGTCACCGGGCACGCCGGTCGGCGCGTCGCTGATCGACGCCCACGCCGGCGGCATCGGCGCGATCGGCGGCCGCGACGGAGCCGGCGGCGCGACCGATGTCAGCGATCGCCTTGCCTACATCATGGGAACGTCGGCCTGCATCATGGCGACGACGAAAGAGCCGTGCTTCGTCCCCGGCGTGTGGGGTCCTTATTATTCCGGCATGGTCCCGGATTTTTGGCTCAACGAGGGCGGCCAGTCGGCCGCGGGCGCGGCGATCGACCATCTCCTCAAGTCACATCCAGGCCATGCCGAGGCGAGCGCGGCGGCGCGCAGCGAGGGGCTCGACCTCATTGAATTCCTCGAGCGAGGCATCATTGCGCGCGCAGGCGATGCCAGCCGCGCCGCGGGGCTCGCCCGCGATGTCCATGTGCTTCCCGAGTTCATCGGTAACCGTTCGCCCTATGCCGACCCCGACACGCGCGCCGTGATCGCGGGCCTCGATCTCGACACCGACGTCAGTTCGATGGAGCGGCTGTTCGTCGCCGGCCTCTGCGGGCTCGCTTATGGGCTCGCCGAAGTGATCGAAGCATTCGCGGCGCACGGCGTCCATGCAGGCATCATGATCATGGGCGGCGGCGCTAGCCGCAGTCCCCTTGTGCGGCAGATCATGGCCGATACCACCGGCCTCACGGTCGCATTGCCGCAGACGAAGGAGTCGGTGCTGCTTGGTGCCGCGATGCTCGGTGCCGTCGCTGGCGGCGCCTATGCCTCGATCGGCGAGACCATGGCAAAAATGTCGGCGTTGGGACGGAAGAGCGAGCCGACCGCGCCCGACATGGCCGCCTTCCACGTCCGCAAGCGGGATGTGTATAGACTGCTGCGCGAGGTCGATCGCGCCAGCCGCGCCGCGATGCGCGATATCGCCAAAGGGTGAAACGGATGCTGATGTCTTGCGGCGATGCGCTGATCGATTTCGTGCCGACCCGCAACGTTGATGGACGCGAGGCGGTGATGCCGGCGGTCGGCGGCTCCTGCCTCAATGTCGCGATCGGCATGGCGCGACTGGGTGCGCCCACCGGTTTTGTCGGCGGCATCTCGACCGACATGTTCGGGCGCATGATCGCCGACCATGCTGCAGCTTCCAATGTCGAGCTCGGTCTCGCCACGCGCAGCGCCCACCAGACCACGCTCGCCTTCGTCCGCATCGTCGCCGGCGAGTCGCATTACGCATTCTACGATGCCGAGACCGCGACGCGGAATTGGGCGTATCGGCGCGGGTCCATTCCTTTCGATACGGTCGAAGCCCTTCACATCGGCTCGACCACGCTGGTCAACGACCAGGGCGCGGCCGAGACCAAAGCCCTGATCGCGGACGCGCTGATGTCGTCGACGATCTCCTTCGATCCGAACTGCCGCCCCAACCTCGTCAAGGACAAGCCGGCCTACCTTGCGCGCATGGCGGAGTTCGCAGGCCACGCCGACCTCATCAAGATGTCGGATGTGGACTTCGCCTATCTCCATGGCGAGGAGCCCTATCAGCAACGCGCGAGCGCAATGCTGGGGCAGGGCACGAGCCTCGTCGTGATCACCCGTGGCAACAACGGCGCCATCGCCTGGCATGCGCAAGCAGGCCAGATCAAAATGCAGGCGCCCCAGGTAGCTGTCGCCGATACCATCGGCGCCGGCGACAGTTTTCAGGCCGCGCTGCTGTTCGCGCTGCACAAGCAAGGACGCCTTGCCCGGCAGCATCTCAAGGACATCAGCGCCGACGAACTCCGACGCGCGCTGTCCTTTGCCGCGAATTACGCCGGTCTGACCTGCACCCGCCCGGGCGCCGATCCGCCCTGGGGCCACGAGATCAATTGGAGTTGGTAGGCGCCTCTTAAAGACTTGCAATTTCCGAGCTGCCCCTGCGGATTGCGGCCATGCGTCAACCGAAATGGACAGGCCAGGTCCGCGCTGGCAAGGTCCGCGCGTCCTGATGCGAGCCCGTCCTTATGAGCAATGATCTCTGTTTCCTGTCTGCCACCGAGCTGCGTGAACGCATCAACAGCAAGAAGGTCTCGCCGGTTGAGGTCGTCAGCGCCGTGCTCGCACGTGCCGAGACACTCCAACCTGAATTGAACTGCTTCATCACGCTCTGCGGCGATGAGGCGATGGCGGCGGCACGCGAAGCCGAGCGCAAGGTGATGGCCGGCGAACCGCTTGGCCTGCTGCACGGCCTTCCCGTTACCGTCAAGGACATCGTCAATACGAAGGGCGTGAAGACCACGTTTGGCGCCGTCCCCTACAAGGACAATGTGCCGACTGAGGATGCCGTCGCGGTGGCCAGGCTGCGCGCGGAAGGCGCGATCCTGATCGGCAAGACCACGACGCCTGAGTTCGGCAGCAAATGCCTGACCGACTCGCCGCTGTTCGGCCGCACCCGCAATGCGTGGGACGCGGAGCGTTCCTCCGGCGGCTCCAGTGGCGGCGCGGCGGTGGCGGTCGCGAGCGGCATCGCCCCGCTGGCGATCGCGACCGATGGTGGCGGCTCGACGCGAATTCCCGCCGCTTGCAACGGCGTGGTCGGGCTGAAGCAGAGCAACGGCGTGATCGCGCACAGCCAGGCGCTCGATGCCTTCGGCAACCAGACCTATGTCACGCCGATGACGCGCGATGTCGCCGACACCGCCTTGATGATGCAGGCGATGGCGGGCGAGGATGTGTGCGATCCCTGGTCGATCGGTGTGCCCGTTCCTGATTTCATCGGCACGGCCGCCCCACGCGGCGATCTGCGCGGGCAAAAGATCCTGTTCTGCGCCTCGCCGCCCGGACGTCCGGTGTCCGCCGATGTCGCAACGGCCTTCAAGGCGAGCCTCGATCGGCTCGCGAGCCTTGGCGCCGTGCTCGAGGAGTTTTCGGGCGAAGGCTTTGACGTCGAGCCGATCTGGCGCGCCATCAACCACACGGTCTGGCGCACGCGCTTCGCCAAGCTTGTCGCCGAGCATGGCGACACCTTAAGCGAAGCCTTCGTCAAGCAGGTCGCGCTTGCGACCAATGTCAGCGGCGTGGCCTATCAGGAAGCGATGTTCGCGCGCACGGCGTTGTTCCGCCGCGTGCAATCCCTGCTTGCGCGCGGGCATCTCCTGGCGACGCCGACCATCACCCGCACCGCGCTGCCGATCGACCAGGACCTGTTCGGCACCATCGAGATCGACGGCCAGCATTATGACAGCGTCCGGCCGCACTGGTTTCCCTGGACCATGCCCTTCAACATGACCGGCCACCCGGCGATCAGCCTGCCCTGCGGCTTCGGCCGCGACGGCCTGCCGATCGGCCTTCAGCTCGTTGGCGGCTTCCGGGCCGATGCGGAATTGCTGCGCGTCAGCGCGCTGTTTGAGGCCTCGCACGACCTTCTGTCCCGCCGGCCCGGCTGAGATGAGGCCTGTGCGGCAAAGGGCTTGCGTTGGCCGTCCGGACATGTTGATCGTGCCGCGGATGAGCCCTGAAACCGAGCGCGCATGAGCGTATTCTTTCTCCGACGTCTCCTGACCTTGCTGGCGACGCTGGTCGGCGCATCCGTGATCATTTTCCTGGTGCTGGATGCGCTGCCGGGCAATGCCGCGCAGATGCTGATGGGGGCTGACGCGTCGGCGGACGCGGTGCGCGCGCTCACCGTCAAGCTCGGGCTCGATCAGCCGCTGGCGATTCGTTACCTGCAATGGATCAAGGGCATGCTCGTCGGCGATCTCGGCAATTCCTATGTCTACGGCACGCCGGTCGCGAGCCTGATCGCGGAGCGGATGGCGCTGACGATTCCGCTCGCGATCATGTCCATGCTGATCACGGTGACGCTGGCGCTCTCGGCCGGCATCTACACCGCCGCCAACCACAACAAGCTTGGCGATGTCGGTGTGATGTCGCTGACCCAGATCGGCATCGCGCTGCCGAATTTCTGGTTCGCAATTTTGCTGGTCCTCTTGTTCGCCGTGCGGCTGCAATGGCTCTCCGCGGGCGGCTTTCCCGGCTGGGAGGACGGCATCTGGCCAGCCGTCAAATCGCTGCTGCTGCCTGCGGTCTCGCTCGCGGTAGTACAGGCCGCCATCCTTGCCCGCGTCACGCGGTCGGCCGTCCTGGAAGTGCTGCGCGAGGATTTCGTCCGCACCGCGCGCGCAAAGGGGCTCGGCAAGCGCGAGGTGCTGTGGCGCCACGTGCTGCGCAACGCCATGATCCCGGTGATGACCGTGATGGGACTGCAATTCGCCAATCTGCTCGCCGGCACCATCGTGATCGAGAACGTGTTCTATCTGCCGGGCCTTGGCCGGCTGATCTTCCAGTCGATCGCCAACCGCGACCTGATCGTGGTGCGCAATTGCGTGATGCTGCTCGCCGCCATTGTGGTCATCGTCAATTTCGTGGTCGATGTGCTCTATGCCTTCATCGATCCCCGTATCAAGGTTCACGACCTGTGAGTGCGCCATTGGCCGCCCCGGTTGACGCGCCGGTGACAACACGTTCTCTGCCGGCCCGGACCTTCTGGGGCCGCGCGCTGCATCATCGCAGCTTTGTGCTGGGTGGCGCGCTCAGCTTCCTGGTCCTCGCCTCGGCGCTGCTGTCGCTGGTGTGGACGCCGTGGTCGCCCTACGAGATCGACATCGCCTCGAAACTCCAGCCGCCATCCGCGGCGCACTGGCTCGGCACCGATTCCTTCGGCCGCGACATCGTCTCGCTGCTGCTCGCTGGCGCCCGCTCCACCATCATGGTCGGCATTATCGCGGTCAGCATCGGTCTCACCTTCGGTGTCTGCCTCGGCCTGATCGCATCGGCCAGGCGCGGCTGGACCGAAGAGATCATCATGCGCTTCTCCGACTTCACCTTCGCCTTTCCGGCCGTGCTCTCGGCGATCATGCTGGCTGCGGTCGTAGGTCCGGGCATGGTGACCTCGATCATCGCGATCGGCATTTTCCAGATCCCGACCTTGACCCGGCTGACACGCGGCTCCGCCAACGCGATCTGGGCGCGCGAATACGTGCTGGCCGCGCGCGCCGCTGGCAAGGGCGCCTTCCGCATCACCATCGAGCATGTGCTGCCCAACATCCTGTCGATCCTGATCGTGCAGGCGAGCATCCAGTTCGCGCTGGCCATTCTGGCCGAAGCCGCCTTGTCCTATCTCGGTCTCGGCACGCAGCCGCCGCAGCCGTCCTGGGGGCGCATGCTGAACGACGCGCAGACGCTGCTGTTCCAGTCGCCGATGCTCGCGGTCTATCCGGGCGCCGCGATCGCGGTCGCCGTGCTCGGCCTCAATCTCCTCGGCGACGGCTTGCGCGATCTGCTCGATCCCCGACTGGCGCGGGAGCGGTGACGATGGCTGATACTGCACCGCTGATCGAGGTTGCCAATCTCGGCGTCCGCCTCAACACCAGCCGCGGACCTGCGCAGGCCGTGCGCGGCGTCAGTTTCGCCTTGAAGCGCGGCGAGACACTCGGGCTGGTCGGCGAATCCGGCTGCGGCAAGTCGGTCACGGCGCTTTCGTTGATGGGGCTGTTGCCGGACAGTGCGGTCGTCACCGGCAGCATCCGGCTCGACGGACGCGAGCTCGCCGGACTTTCGGATGCCGAGTATTGCAGCTTGCGCGGCAACCGCATCAGCATGATTTTCCAGGAGCCGATGACCGCGCTCAACCCGATGCACACGATCGGCCACCAGGTCGCCGAGCCGCTGCGGCGTCACAGGAAATACTCCGCGGCGCAGGCGCGGCGAGAGGCGATCGCCTTGCTCGACCGCGTCGGACTGCCCGATCCTGCAAAACGCATCGATGCCTATCCGCACCAGTTTTCCGGCGGCCAGCGCCAGCGCGTCACCATCGCCATGGCGCTCGCCTGCGAGCCGGATCTGTTGATCGCGGACGAGCCGACCACTGCGCTCGACGTCACCATCCAGGGCCAGATCCTCGATCTCATCGCCGACCTGGTCGAGGAACGCGGCATGTCGATGATCCTGATCTCGCACGATCTCGGCGTCATCGCCGAGAACGTGCAGCGCATGATGGTGATGTATGGCGGCACGGTCGTCGAGAGCGGGCCAACCGACCAGGTGTTCCGCCGCATGGGACATCCCTATACGCAAGGCCTGTTCCGCGCCCGCCCGCGGCTCGGCGCGCGCAAGGGAACGCGGCTGACGACGATCTCGGGCACGGTGCCGGAGCTCGCCGATTTGCCGGACGGCTGCGCTTTCGGCGAGCGCTGCCCGCTGGTCGAGGACAAATGCCGCGCGGCGCTGCCGCCGATGGTGGAGGTCGGTCCTGGTCATGTGGTGCGCTGTGTGCGCACCGATGTCTCGATGGCCGCGAATGTCGGAGCGCTGTCCGCATGACCGCAGCGCCGCTTCTCGACGTCAAAAATCTCGAGCAGCGCTACACGCTGCCGCGCGAAAGCCTGTTCCGTCCGCCCGGCCAGGTGCGCGCGCTCAACGGCGTCAGCGTGCAGGTCGCTAGCGGCAAGAGCCTCGGCATCGTCGGCGAATCCGGCTCGGGCAAGTCGACCTTCGCGCGGGTGGTGATGGCGCTGGAGCGGCCGACATCGGGGCAGGTCGCGCTGCTCGGCCGCGACCTCAACCAGATCTCCGCCGACGAGCTGCGCCGCGCCCGGCGCGATTTCCAGATGGTGTTCCAGGACCCCTACGGCTCGCTCGATCCGCGCCAGACCATCGGGCGCATCGTCGCCGAGCCGCTCACCGTGCTGGAAGGCGCCGATCGCACCACCTTCCGCGATCGCGTCGCCGCGGTATTGCGGCAGGTCGGCTTGCGTGATGCGGACATGGACAAATATCCGCACGAGTTTTCCGGCGGCCAGCGTCAGCGCATCGCGATTGCGCGTGCGCTGATCACGCAACCAAAGCTGATCGTCGCCGACGAGCCCGTCTCCGCGCTCGATGTCTCCGTGCAGGCGCAGGTGTTGAACCTGATGCAGGACCTCCAGGAGCAGTTCGGCCTGAGCTACGTCCTGATCAGCCACGACCTCGCCGTCGTCGATTATCTCTGCGACGAGGTCGCGGTGATGTATCTCGGCCGGATCGTCGAGCAGGGGCGCCCCGAGGATTTGTTCGAGCGCTGCGCCCATCCCTATACGCGGGCGCTGCTGGATGCCGTGCCGCGGGCGCGCGCCGGCGGTGGCCGACGCCGGCGCGGGGCCCAGGCGATCGCCTCGCAATCGGCGACTGCAACGGGGTGTCCCTATGTCGCGCGCTGTGCGCTCGCCGACCAGCATTGCCGCGAGGCGCTGCCTGAGTTACGCAGGGTGGGCGAGGCTCATTTCGCCGCCTGCCACAAGGCGGAGGACGTGATGGCGTTGCCGCAAGCGGGCATGGAAGGTTAGTGTCCGCCGCAGGATTGGCGTAGTCTGGAAAGACAGAAGGCCGGGGAGTTAGGCATGTTCAGGAAACTATCGATCGTCGCTTTTGCCGCCGCATTGGCCGCGGCACCTCTGCCGGTGCTGGCGCAGAGCAAGAAGGACAGCGTCGTCATGGCAATGTCGCTGGAGCCGCCGGGCCTCGATCCCACCAATGCCGCTGCGGCTGCGATCGCCGAGGTTACGCTCTACAACATCTATGAGACCCTGACCAAGATCAACGAGGACGGCTCGGTCTCGCCGCTGCTGGCCGAGAGCTGGACCGCATCGCCCGACCTGAAGAGCTACACCTTCAAGCTGCGCAAGGGCGTCAAATTCCACAACGGCGAAGCCTTCGATTCCGCGGCGGTGAAGTTCTCGTTCGAACGCAACGCGGTCGCCACCAGCACCAACAAGGACAAGAGCCTGTTCCAGGGCTTCGATTCCGTTGCCACGCCCGATGCCGACACGGTCGTGCTCACGCTGAAGAATTCCGAGCCGAACCTGCCGTTCCTGCTCGGGCAGGCGAGCGGCTCGATCGTCGAGCCGAAGAGCGCGCCGACCAACATCACCCAGCCGGTCGGGACCGGACCCTATCAGCTCGGCGCCTGGGCCAAGGGCTCCTCGATCACGCTGGCCAAATGGGCCGACTACCGCAACGCTGCCGCGATCAAGCTGTCGAAGGTGACGATCCGCTTCATCTCCGATCCGGCGGCGCAGATCGCGGCGCTGCTCTCGGGCGACGTCGATGCATTCCCGCGCGTCACGGCGGCGCGTGCCTTGCCCCAGTTCAGGTCCGACCCGCGCTTCAGCGTCCAGGTCGGCGGCTCCCGCGCCAAGACTATCGTTGCCATCAACGAGAAGAAGAAGCCGCTCGATGACGTCCGCGTGCGCCGCGCTATCCTGGCCGCGATCGATCGCAAGGCGATCATCGACGGCGCTGTCGACGGTTTCGGCACGCCGATCGGCAGCTTCTATGTCCCCGGCGCGCTCGGCTATGTCGACACCACCGGCATCAATCCCTACGACCCCGAGAAGGCCAAGAAACTGCTGGCGGAAGCCGGCGTCACCGCGCCGCTCGAACTGTCGCTGAAGCTGCCGCCACCGTCCTACGCGCGTCAGGGCGGCGAGATCCTCGCGGCCCAGCTCGCCAAGGTCGGCATCATCGCCAAGATAGAGAACGTCGAGTGGGCGCAGTGGCTGTCGCAGGTGTTCGCGCCGAACGGTCCGCACAATTTCGACCTCACCATCGTCAGCCATGTCGAGCCGTTCGACCTCGTCAAGATCACGGAGTCCGACTACTATCTCGGCTACAACAACGAGGCCTTCAACACGCTCTACAAGCAGATCGTGTCGACGCCGGACGAGGCAGCGCGCGCCAAGCTGCTCGGCGACGCCCAGCGCATGCTGGCAACCGACGCGGTCTCCGGCTATTTGTTCCAGCCGCAGCTCATCACCATCACCAGCAAGAAGCTGAAGGGCGTCTGGAAGGATGTCCCGCAGTTCGAGAACGACTTCTCGACCTGGTCCTGGGAGTAGGGACGGCTCGATCAAGGCAAGACTGCCGATTCTACGCTGACCTCTCCCCATCGGGGAGAGGTCAATCGTTTGGGCCTGCCCAAACAAAAATCTGAAAAACAACCCCATGCACAGTAGCCGGTGATAATCATTTCAATGGCTTGCGCAGCCCGCATCAATGGCTTGCGCAGTCCGCGATGCCGTTGACCCGTCGGGCAAAACACCGGCATGATGCCATCGTCGAAGAGGGCCGCGCGTTTTCGTTTGAAAGCGCCGCCTCTGTTGATCCCCAGACTTTGAACGTTTGGAATTTTCATGCGTTTAGCTCAACGCAGGATGGCCGCATGCGGCGCGATCCGGCGCGCGGGGACACGGAGTTCGGTCATTGCTCAAGCTGTACAGATGGCCGTCGGATGACTGGCAAAACATCGGCGCGGAAATGCCGGCCGAGATCATCTGGGCCGATCTGCTGAATGCAACGGACAAGGAAAAAGAGTTCGTCGAACGGCTGCTTGGGATACGGGTGCCGTCCGAGCAATCCCTCAGCGAGATCGAAGCCTCGAGCCGGCTGATCTACGACCACGGCAAGCTTTATCTCAGTTCGCCGGCCGTCCGGTTCAACGAGGACAATGAGGCCGAGATCACGCCGGTCGGGTTCGTCATCGGGCCGCGGGTGCTGGTGACGGTGCGCTTCTGGCCCCTGTCGATCTTCGACGATATCGGCAAGCGTATCGGGACAGACGGCGGTCTCGAGAACGGCATGTGCGTGTTCACCAGCCTGCTCGAGGCGATGGTCGACCGCGGCGCCGATGTGCTGGAGCATCTGGGCGCGAAGGCCGATACGCTCTCAAGGAGCGTCTTCAAAGGTGGCCTCGTGCGGACAAAGCGGCCGGTACGCTCGGGCCAAAGGATGCGTGAGGCGCTGGAGAATGTCGGCGAACTGGCCGATCGTCTCGCCAAGGCGCGAGACGTGTTGCTCGGGGTCGGGCGCATCGCTTCGTTTGCCGGCGATGTCGGAAGTGAGTGGATCACGGCCGCGTCGAAGAAGCGCCTCGAGGCCATATCGAAGGACGTCGCATCGCTGAGCGACTACGAGACGCGGTTGTCTGACAAGATCCAGCTTCTGCTAGATGCCGTGCTCGGCTTCATCAACATCCAGCAGAATGAGATGTTCAAGGTCCTTACGATCGTGTCCGTGGTCGGCGTGCCGCCCACCATCCTGGTCGGCGTCTGGGGCATGAATTTCAAGAACATGCCCGAGCTGAGTTGGACATTCGGCTATCCGCTGTCCTTGCTCGCCATCATCGCCAGCGGTGTGCTGCCGCTGATCTGGTTCAAGCGCCGCGGCTGGTTCGATTGACCGGGCGCGAGCCTGGCCGCAAGAACCCCTCCGCTTCGCGTTTCATCTCGCTTAAGGAATTGTCCATGAAGAGGCCATCGGCTGCTGTTCTGTCTTTGTCATTGATCGCGATGGCCGCAGGCGTGCCGGCAGTTGCAAAAAATGCGGCGAAACCCGGCTTGCCGCTGGTGGCGGTGGCGCCGCAATATGACTCGACCCATGTCTACGTCGCGCCGGATGACGTCGACAAATTCGTCGCGAGCTTTCTCGCAACGTTTGGCGGCCACAGCTCCAAGCAGGTGGTTGCGACGGTCACGCCGACCCCCAGCAGCACGACGTCACAGCTGCTTCAGACGCCGGTGGGAATGGTCTCGCTGTTCGGTTTCAAGACGCCCGTGCCATACCCGTTCGGCGCCGAGCGGAACGGGTATCTCGTCAGCGACATCGACGTGGCGATCAAGGCCGCCCGTGCTGCCGGAGCCGACGTCGTTGTTTCAACGTTTCCGGATCCGATCGGCCGCGATGCCGTGGTGCAGTGGCCGGGAGGCATCAATCTGCAGCTCTACTGGCACACGACAAAGCCGAACTACGCCGCGCTCGAGACGATCCCCGAGAACAGGGTTTACGTCTCGGCCGATCGGGCGGATGCTTTCCTGCGCAGTTTCCTCGCATTCTCGCACGGCAAGATCGCCTCCGAAACGACGACGGCGCCCGGGCTTGAAATCGGCCGCGCGGCAGAGACGTATCGGCGGGTTCGTATCGAGTCGGCGTTCGGAAAGATGGTCGTTCTCGTCACCGACGGGCACCTGCCGTATCCCTTTGGCCGCGAGACCACGGGCTACGAAGTGGCGGACCTGGACGCAACACTCGCGAAGGCCAGGGCTGCCGGCGTGTCGGTCCTGGTCGAGCCCTATACCGTCGATGGCCGGACCGCGGCGATGGTGCAGTTTCCGGGCGGCTATGTTGCAGAGATATATTCAGCGCAGGTCAGGCACGCCGGCCCATAGGTCGGTTGAAGGGACGCGCTGTCGGGGCCGGGCTCTATGCCAGGCTAGGGGCGGCGCATCGTCGTTGAACGATGCGCCGCGCGTGAGTTATGCCGCCTCTGCGGCGACGTTGCCGATCCAGTCGCGGGCCAGCGTCACGTCGGCCTGCGACAATTGATGGCCCGCCGGCAGGACCTTGTGGGTCACGCCGGCGCCCGCTTGCGATAGCAGCGCTGCGAGGCGCGCCGAGTTACTCGCCGGCACGATCGGGTCGGCTTGCCCGGACAGCAACAGCACCGGTTTGCCGCCGAGTTCGGCCTTCGGCGCATCCGACAGCGGCACCATGGCGCGCAGCAGAATTGCGCCCGCGAGTACGTCCGGCTTCAGCAGCAACAGCGCGGCTGCGATGTTGGCGCCGTTGGAGAAACCGACCGCGATGGGCGCTGCGATGCCGTAGCGTTGCTGCGCCTCCGCGACGAAGTCGCCGAGCTCGAGCGCGCGCCGGCGCACGTCCTCTTCGTCGAATACGCCCTCAGCGAGACGGCGGAAGAAGCGCGGCATGCCATGCTCAAGGACGCGTCCGCGCGGCGAGAGCAGGGCCGAGCCCGGCGAGATCATCTTGCCGAGCCCGAGCAGGTCGTTCTCGTCGCCGCCGGTGCCGTGCAGCAGCAGGAGCGGCGTCGAGCCCGCGTCGCGCGCCGGCTCGAAGCGATGGATGAAGGAAGTCTCGGTCATGACACGCTCTCTTCCAGGTTCGGCAGCACGCCCTCGATCTGCTTGCGATGCGCTTCGAGGAAGCTCGGCAGCTTCAAATCACGTCCCAGCGTCGCGACGGGTTCGTCGACGGCGAAGCCGGGGATATCGGTTGCGATCTCGAACAGCACGCCGCCGGGTTCGCGGAAGTAGATCGAGCGGAAGTAGTTGCGGTCGCGCTGCTCGGTCGGATGCAGTCCATGATTGGAGACAAGCTTCTGCGCCATCTGGCCCTGCTCGGCATCATCGGCCGCGCGGAAGGCGATATGGTGCACCGACCCGCCGCCCTGATGGCCGCGCAGAAAGCCCTTGGCCTCGTAGATGTCGACCACGCTGCCCTCGACATCGCCTGATGCCTTGAAGCGGATCACGGAGCCTTCGCGTGCGGTCTCCTTGAAGCCGAACACGTCGGTGAGGACGGCGGCCGTCTTCGCCGCGCTGTCGAGCAGCAGTGTCACGCCGTGAAAGCCGCGGATCGCATGTTCGGCCGGCACGTCGCCATTGCTCCAGCCGGGCTCGTTCTCGGCGCCGGTGATACCGACGAGCGCCAGCGCCATCCCGTCCGGATCGGTGAACGGCAGCACGGATTCACCAAAACGCTTCTCCAGCGCCTCGTAAGCAATGCCCTTCTCGATAAAGCGCTGCGTCCAGTAGCCGAGCGAGCGCTGCGGCACGCGGAGGGCGGTCTGATGGGTTTCGCCGACGCCGCGGCGCCCGGCGGCCGCGCCTGCCCAGGGGAAGAAGGTCAGGATGGTGCCGGGCCGGCCGGTCTCGTCGCCATAATAGAAATGATAGGTGCCGGGATCGTCGAAATTGACCGTCTTCTTGACGAAGCGCAGGCCGAGATCGCGGGTGTAAAAGCCGAAATTCCTGATGGGGTCGCCAGCGATCGCGGTGACGTGGTGCAGTCCAGACATTGTCATCCTCCAAAAGCTCGGGGAGCGGTCTTGCTCTCTGGCCGGAAATATCGTTCCGCTTTGGATTGGAGACAATCCGTGCAAATATGACGTCTATGTCTACGATTTGGAAACAATCCGGGGGGCCGGCCCTTGGATAAGGTCGCCAGCCTCCGGGCCTTCGTGAAAGTGGTCGAAAGCGGCAGCTTTGCCGAAGCCGGCCGCCAGCTGCGGCTGTCGCGCTCGGCGATCAGCAAATACATCGCCGATCTCGAAGGGAGCCTCGGCGTGCAGCTGCTGAACCGAACCACACGGCATGCGAGCCCGACCGAGAACGGCCAGCGCTATTTCGAGCGCGCGGTCGTGATCCTCTCGGAGATCGAGGCCGCCGATCAGGCGGTGACGCAAGCCCAGTCGGCGCCGCGCGGCCTGCTGCGCGTCAACGCGCCGATGTCGTTCGGCACCATGCGGCTCGGGCCGGTGCTGGCCGAGTTCATGGAGAAATATCCGGAGCTACAGCTCCAGCTCGTGCTCAGCGACGATCTGCTCGATCCCGTCCAGGACGGCTTTGACGTGACCTTGCGGATCGCGGAGCTGGAATCCTCCAGCCTGATTGCGCGCAAGATCGTACCCGTGCCGCGCATGATCTGCGCCTCGCCGGACTATCTCGCGCATCACGGCACGCCAAAGCATCCGCAGGATCTGCGCGACCACGCCTCGCTGACTTACGGCTTCCTGCTCACCGGCAATCAGTGGAAGCTCACAGGCAGCGACGGCGACCACTGGATCCAGCCGGCCTGGTCGCTCTGCGTCAACAATGCCGAAGTGCTGCGCGATGTCGCGATCAAGGGCAGGGGCCTCGCGCTGCTCCCCGAGTTCATCGCTGCCGACGCTTTGCGGAAGGGCGAGCTGCGTACGGTGTTGGACAAGTATTCCGCGCCGCCGCTCGCGCTCTATGCGGTCTATCCGCCGACACGGCATCTGTCGGTGAAGGTGCGGCTGTTCATCGACTTCCTGGTCGAGCGCTTCGGTCGCGATGAGGAAGCGTCATTTCGGCCAACATGACCGCTATTTCCCGCCATCGAGGAACTGGCGTATCGCCGCGATCGTCGCCGCCGGCTGCTCTTCCATCAGCCAGTGTCCGGCGTCCGGGATGACCAATTCGGTGACGTCGGTCGCCGCGTTTCGCATCACGACAGCCTCCATCGCCCCAAAGGATTTCGCGCCTCCGACGGCAAGCACGGGAATGGTCAATTTGGTCGCGATCGCCTTCTTGTTGTCCTCGGCGTCGGTGCGGATCGCCCGGAACTGGGCGAATGCTGCGTGCATCGCGCCCGGCCGCGCATAGAGTTCGGCGTAATGACGGCGCGTTGCTTCCGTGACTTTTGACGGCGTGCCCGCGAACTCGTTCCAGAAGCGGTCGAGATAGATGCGCTCGCGACCCCTAACCAGGCGCTCCATGTCGGTGCCACCGAAATCGAAGTGCCAGAGCCGCGGGCTGCGGACAATCTCGTCCCACGGTGGCACGCCGGGCACCGGGGCATCCATGACCACCAGCTTTTCGGTCAGGTCGCGATACCGGGCGGCGTAGGCATAGGCCACCATGGTGCCGATGTCGTGTCCGATCACGACCGCCTTCTCGATGCCGAGCGCCTGCAAGACGGCCCGCATATCGGCCGCCTGGGTCCATTTGTCGTAGCCATTATCGGGCTTGCCCGAGAGACCCATGCCGCGCAGATCGGGCACGATCACGGTGTGATCGCGCGCGAGGTCCGCCCCAAGCCTGGCCCACATGTCGCCGGTATCGCCAAAGCCATGGATCAGAATCACGGCCGGCCCCTTGCCGCCGACGCGCACATGAATCTGCGTACCATTGGCCGCGACGGTCCTGGTCTGGAAGGTGGAAGGGAACGATTCTTCGGCGCGAGCGGCGGGGGACAGCAGCATCAGGAGAACAGCGAGACATCTTGCGCGCACCGGCGCCTCCAATCATCTTGGATTTCAGTGAGTGACGGAACCCTGTTCGGCGGGCGCGAGCAGATAGTCAAGCGCGCTCATCGACGCCTTGCGAAGCGCGGCCAGTTCGCGTGCGGCGCTCTGGCACTCGGCGGGCGACATCGACGGCCCCGCCAGCTCGATGTCACGGCAGCGCTCGAACAGGCGGACGAGGCCGAGCGCGCTTGCCGCGCTGCCGAGCTGGTGCGCGGACCGCGCAAGCTGCCTGCGATCGCCGGCCGCGGCGGCTGCGCCGATGTCCTTAATCAACTGTTCGCTGGTCTGGTTCAGCAAGAGATGGAGCTTCGCGATCTGCGAGGCGCCGAGCAGCTCCTTCTGGTTGTCGAGAAAATGCTGGTCGATCAATGCGCCGGTCGCGAGCGTCGCGTCGCTCTCTTGCTCGGGCTCGTCCTCGATCGCCTCGCGAAGCGCGTTGATCAGGATCGGCTTGCTGACGACCTTGGCGATCCCGGCGTCTGCCAGCCGCTCGCGGGTGCTGCGCGACACGTCGGCAGTCACGACGATGATCCGCGGCATTGGCTGCAACGGCAGTTGCCGGATGCGCGCGGCCGCCTCCACGCCATCCATGTCGGGCATGTGCAGATCCATCAGGATCACGTCGAACGGCTGGCTGCTCGCGAGCACCACTGCGGCCGCGCCGTTCCTTGCGATCGCGGCGCGGTGGCCGAGCCGGTTCAAAATGGCTTCACCGACCTCGCAATTGACGGGGTCGTCGTCGACCAGCAGCACGCGGAGCTGCCGCGATGGCGGCGGAAGCGCACCTTGCGCGATGCCGCTTGCGGCATGGCCGAGCGGCACCAGAAGCGTGAACACGCTGCCGGCGCCCGGCGTGCTCTCCACCGTCAGTTCGCCGTGCATCAGCCGCGTGAGACGGCGCGCGATCGCAAGTCCGAGGCCGGTGCCGCCGAACCGCCGCGCAATGCTGTCGTCCGCCTGGACGAAATCCTCGAAAATCCGCTCGTGCATGTCAGGCGCGATGCCGATGCCGGTATCACGAACGATGATTCGGAGCAGCGCATGATCATCATGCCGCTCGGTTGTCGCGCTCAGTGCGATCCCGCCGCTCGGGGTGAATTTGATGGCGTTGCCGATCAAATTGAGCAGGATGCGATTGAGCCGCACCGGATCGCCGTGCACGGAGGTGTTGACCGTCGTATCGCAGGCGAGGTCGAAGGTCAGTCCCTTGCCGAAAGCCTGCGGGCGCATCAGGTCGACGGCGGTCTCGATCAACTGGTCGAGACGGAAGTCGCGCGTTTCCAGCGTTTCGGCGCTGGCCTCCAGTCGGGCATATTCGAGAATGGCGTCGACCAGCGCGATCAGCGTTTCGCCTGAGGCAGCCGCGGTCGCGAGGTGACGGTGTTGAACCTCGCCGAGGCGACCGTCGTCGAGCAGCTGCAGCACGCCCATGACACCGTTGAGCGGCGTGCGCAGCTCGTGGCTGATCACGGCCAGGAAGCGCGATTTGGTTTCGTTGGCCGCAACCGCAACACTGCGCGCGCGCTCGGCCGCATCGTGCTCGGCGAGGGCGTGATCGCGCGCCTTCTCGAGCTCGGAGGTCCGCTCGATGACCTTGCGCTCGAGGGTCGCATAGGATTCGCGCAAGTGAGCGGCCATCCGGTTGAACTGGTCGCCGAGCGCCTCCAGCTCGTCGCCGGTCTTGATCGCGAGCCGCAAGCCGAGATCGCCGCTTTCGATCCGCCGCGCGCCTTGCGTCAGCATCTGGATCGGCACGGTCATGCGGCGGCTGAGCCAGAGCGACACCAGGGTCGCGAAGGCCAAGAGGACGATCAGCAGAAAAGTCGACCGTCCGATCGAGGCGTAGATCGGCGCATAGGCTTCGCTGAGCGGCAGCTCGACGAACACCAGCCAGCCGAGTGAGGGGACCGTCGCATAGGTCGACAGCACGCGTTGACCCGAAAAATCCTCCTTGACCAGGCCGCCCGAGGGCGGCCCCACGCCGTCGAGCGCGGCCCGGACATCCGGATGGGCGGAGAGATCGCTGCGGCGCAGCGCCGGCCACAAATCGGGATGCGCGATCAACACGCCTTGGCGATCGACCACATAGGCCTTGCCGGTGTTGCCAACTCTGATCCCGGCGACGAGGTCCCAGATGAAACGCAGATTGACCTCGGCGACGACCACGTTGGGCTCGCGGCCGGTCCCGCGCGTGGCTAGCGTCATGAAAGGCTCGGTGTCGCCGAAGAAGTAGACCGGCCCGTAATAGGCCCGGCTTTCATTGGCGCCGCGGAAGGCGGCGAAGCTGGAGTGGTCGGCTTGGCTGCCGATCCTGTCCGGGACCCGGCGCGACACGCGCACCTGCTCGAGGCCCTGTGCATTGAGTTCGGTAATTTCTGCGATCGCGGGCGAGAGGCGCAGCAGGCGGATCGCGTTCAGTCGCGCGTCTTCATTGGTCGAGAGCTCGGTGGGCAGGCGGGCAAGCCATCTGATCTGGTTCTCGATCTGGCCAATGAACTGGCCGATCTGAATGGCCGCGCTTGCTGCCTGCTCGCGCTGGGTGGCCGCGAGAAGCTGCTTCTGCTCACGGTAGGAGAACCAGACGTCGAAGGCGGTGTTGATGGCGAGCGCGGCAAAGGCGAGGGCTACGATCGAGTAGAGATATTTCCGGAACAGCCGGCCGGGAGGCGCCCGCAAATATCCGTGGTCGATCGGTTCATTCACTCGCGAATCTCGTCGGCGCGCGCGAGCAATGTGAAGGGAATCGTCAATCCGAGCGCGTTGGCCACGGTGCGGTTGATCAGGAGCTCGTATTTCCGCGGCGCCTGCACCGGGAGATCGCCGGCTTTGGTGCCGCGCAGGATGAGATCGACATAATCGGCCGAGCGCACCTCCAGCGTCGGCCCGTAGCTCATCAGCCCGCCCGCATCCATGAAATAGTGAAACGGATAGATCATGGGCACGCGATACTTCGCTGCCGCCGCGATGATCGCCTGCCGGTTGATCACCAGGAAGCTGTCGACGAGCGAGATCATCGCCGCCTTCGGCGGCTCGGAAAAGCGGCTGATCGCGCCGTCGATGTCCGCTGGCGTGCTGAGCGGCGCGAGCACCACAGCCAACCCGGATGCCGCGGCCTCCTGCTCGAGGGAGTCGAGGAAAAACCGCCCGGCGCGAGGCGTGGTTGCCGGGTTGAACAGGACGCCGACGCGTTCGATATTCGGCACAGCTTCCTTGATCAGCTGAAGCCATTTGCCGCCCATCTCGGCGGTGCTGCTGGTGAAGCCCGTGACGTTGCCGCCGGGATGCGCGAGGCTTTCGACGAAGCCATTGCCGACAGGGTCGTTTGAGGTCGCGAAGACGATCGGGATCGTCTTGGTGACCGCCAAGACGGCTGCGGTTTCAACTGTTGAGCCGGTCAGGATGACGTCCGGCCTGAGATCGATGAGCTCCTGCACCGCGGCCTTGAACTTGTCGGGTCCGCCGAAAGTCGAACGGATTTCGAAGCGGTAATTGACGCCGTCGACCCAGCCTCGCTGCCTCAGGCCTGCGATGAGCCCACCAAGGCGAGTGGTCGCGCTGTCGGTCATGCTTCTTCTGGTCAGCTCGTCGTCGAGCGACAGGCTGGTCAGCGAGGCGACGATTCGCATGCGATCGGGCGTTGCGCCGAGCGCGAGAAATCCCGCAGCAGTTGTGCCCGCAAGGCGTATGAAGCCGCGGCGATCGACCGCGAAAGCGGAAGGCCGTTCGGTCATGGAATGTGTTGCTCGATGGTTCGTCCCAAGGCGGATGCTTAACGCGAAAGGGCGGTATCCACAATTGATGAAAAAATGCACTTATGAATGTTCATTCGCAGCCTTCGGCAGTCCGATACCGTATTCATACGCGCCTTAGGAATCGTTGTTTCGAGCCTTGTCTGCTCCGTGACGTTTTGTAAGGCCTTGTGGCATTGCAACATTTTCCGTCTCGGTTTTGGCGGCGGTTCGGGGAAGCCGATTTCGTAACGACGATTTTTGAGCCGTTGTTTCAGGTTGTTTTGAAGGTTTACGATGCGCAGAATTGATCTTGTCCCGGCCCTTGCCGCCCTTCTCATCACGGTTGCGGCCGGGCCGCTGGCGGCCCAGGGCGTCGTTCCGAAGCAGAAGGCTGCGCCTGCGCCGAAGGCCGTTGCGGCAGGTGCGCCGCCGGCTGCCGCCACCACTGCAGCGCCCGCAGCGTCCGGCGAGGCGGCCACGGCCGACGACAAGACCAAGGCGATCGACGGTTTCCGCTCCGCCAAATTCGGCTCGAACGAGGCCGACGTCCGCGCGGCGATAGTCAAGGATTTCAGCGCCAAGCCCGACGCGATCAGGGCCCAGGACAATCCGTCCGAACTGACGCACAGCCTGCTGCTCTCCGTGCCGGAGTTGCTGCCGAATGGCGGGACCGCCGAGCTCTCCTACGTGTTCGGCTACAAGTCCAAGTCGCTGATCCAGGTCGGCGCGGTCTGGTCCAAGGGGACCGATGCGGCGATCACCCCGGAGAAGCTGTTCTCCAACGCCAACATCCTGCGCGCTCATTTCCTCAGCGAGGGCTTCAAGCCCGACTCCATCGCGGTCAACATGCCCGTCAACGGCGGCATCGTGATGTTCCGCGGCAGCGATGCCAAGGATCGTTCGGTGATCCTGCTGTTGCAGGGCACGTTCGAGAACAAGGAGAACAACCAGCGCCTGCTCACGCCGACGAGCCTGCTGCTGTTCTACGTTGCCGACGCCAAGAGCCCCGACATCTTCAAGCTGCCGCCCGGCCAGTTCTGATGCCGGGCGATCGCACGCCATTCTCCCACCCGGTTGTGGATCGGCGCCAATGCCGATGACGAGGATCTGACATGCGCGGGCCATTTGCGACGCGAGACAACGACGAACTGACGCTGCGAGGGCTCGCGCGTTTCCGTTCGATGTCGCTGCTGTGCGCGATGCAGATGGTCTTCCTGCCGGTGTTCAGCGTCCGCCTTCAGGCGCAGACGGCGAATGTGATCACGCCGGATGGACGCACCGGCACCTCCCTGCAAAGCTCCGGCGGCGTCACCAATGTCACGACGTCGACGGTCTCGGGCAACAGCGCCTTCAACTCGTTCTCGCAGTTCAGCGTCGGGCAGGGCAATACCGTCAACCTGCAACTGCCGAACGGAACGCAGAATCTCGTCAACATCGTTCGCGACGCGCCGGTCTACGTCAACGGCACGCTCAATTCGTATATGAACGGTGCGATCGGCGGTAACGTCTACTTCGCCGATCCCAAGGGTTTCGTCGTCGGCCGCAGCGGCACGGTCAACACCGGCAGCCTCAACGTGTCGACGCCGACGCGGGAGTTCACCGACAGCCTGATCGGCCCGGGAGGGGCGATCAACGGCACGGCGGTCGGCAATCTGATGGCGGGCTCGTTCCCGGTCTCGCCGGACGGCAACATCCGCATCTACGGCCGGGTCAACGCCATCGACGGCGTCCGCCTCACCGGGCAGAACGTCTTCGTCGGCGGCGCGAGCCAGCGCGACATCGCCAATCTCGATCACGCCGCGAAGTTCGCCGCCTCGGTCAATTCGAAGGGATTGCGCAGCGCAGCCGCGATCACCGTCAGCAACGGCTCGATCCATATCGGCGCCGTCAACAAGGCGACGGTCAACGGACGGCTGACGGCGCGCAGCAAGACCACGACGCCCAGCAACATCACTGTTGCGGCAGGCAACAACGTCGAGCTCGGCAAGAATGCGAAACTGAGCACGGCGAGCACGACTGGGGACGCCGGCGGCGTCCTGGTCAAGGCCGGCAACGACGTCACGGTCAAGACCGGCGCCGTCATCGACGCCAGCTCCAAGACCGGCAATGCAGGCCTGGTCGAGCTCAGCGGAAACGGCATCATCGACGTCGGCAGCGGCGTGAGCATCAACCTCAGCGCGCCGGCCGGGCAGGCCGGTACGCTGCTGATCGACCCGACCGACGTGGTCATCGGCGACACGAGCCAGGGCGACACCGGTGTGACCCTGTCGAACACCTCGGTTGCCAACGCCATTGCGGCGCTGAGCGCCGGCGCGACCTATCTCGTCCAGGCCGACAATACGGTCACGCTCGCCCAGCATGCGATGATCGACGCTCGTAACCTCGACGCCACCAAGACGCATTCGGTCGGCAACGCCATCAATGTCGAGATCGATGCACCGACGATCGTCATCAACAACGGCGCGCAGATTCTCGCGCAGGCGATTAACACCGGCGGAACCACTTATACGAGCGGCAACGTGACGCTGGCGGCGCTGGCGATCCAGACCCTGATGTCCGGCCACGCCTATGCGACGACGGGTATCACGGTCGACGGCAAGATCACCGGCGGAGACATCTTCATCGGCGCGACCTCGACCGCGACGTCGAGCATGTTGAGTTCGCTTGGCTCGACTTTTGCGCTCGTCGGCGAGTCTGTTGCGGGGCTGAATTTGGGCGTGAACGGCGGCTATGTCGCCGCAAGCGCGACGGCGAATGTGGCCATCAACAGCCATGCCGATATCAGCGGCAGCGGCAACATCAATATCCGCGCGACAGGGTCGGAGACGGCCGCGGACCCGGTGCTCGCAGGCACGATTGGCGGCGGCCTCCCGTTCGGCGCCTCGGTTGTGGTCGGCAACGTCATCGGCAGCGTCTCAGCCAACGTCGCAAACGGCGCGACGATCAATGCCGGCGGATATCTGAACATCACCTCCACCAACAACGCCACGGTGAATGTCGCCGCAATAGCGACGACCACCAGCGCGGCTGTGGTTGCGACGTTCGCCTATTCGAACGTCTCGGTGACGACCGGCGCGAATGTCGAAACCGGCGCCCATCTGAGCTCTGGAACGGCGAGCGGTTCGGCCGGGGGCCTCGCCGTCTACGCGATCAACAACAACAGCTTCTCGACATCGGCGACGTCCGTCGCGCTGGATAATCCGGCGCTCAACGGCGGCGTCGGCGGCGCGATGGCGATGAGCAACATCAACACCTCCGCCAACGCGACCCTGGGCTCATCGCTGGGAACCAGCGCCAGTCCGATGACCGGTCCGGTGACGGTCGAGGCTTTCTCGAACACCACGTCGAACTCGACGATGTCCTCGACCATCACCGGCACGCCCACGCTGATTGCGGGCCTGCAGGGGCTCGTTGTCGTCGGCTCCGGGACGGGCAACCTCATCGCGCAGCAGATGTTCAGCACGCTGCTCACGACCGACCTCAACCTCAAGGCGGCCGCGGCGCTGTCGCTTTCCAACAGCACCGAGAACGCGACGGCGGCGATCGCGACCAATTCGAGCGGCGGCGCGCCCTCGATCTACACGACCGGCAACGTCGCGGTGGTCTCCAACGTGACCGACGTCGGCGTGCGCAGCAATGCGACGTCGGCCGCGATCACCTCGAGCCCGATCGACGGCCAGTCCTACGCGGTGAGCGCTGCCGTGGCCTGGGGCAACTACACCCACAATTCCAATGCCTATGTCGGCGATGGCGTCACGATCAGTGCGCCGAATATCGGCGTCGCTGCAAACACCTCCATGCCGATCACCAACACCTGGACCCAATGGGCCGGGCTGACCGAGGTGATCAGCCACCTCAACGGCAATCTGGGCGTCGGCGGCAACATCCTGACCAGCTACGCGAACGCAGGTGCGGACGCCGGCGACACGCTCGGAATTTCCGGGTCGCTGAACAACTTCATCGTCCACAACCACACGACGGCGTGGGTCGCGAGCAGCGCCAACCTGAATGCGACCTGCACGGTTGCGACCTGCGGCAGCGGGGCGTGGTCGGCCAACCTCAACACCGGCACCCAGGCCTTCGATGCGACGCTCGCCGTCACGGCCTCGTCCTATACCGCCTCGATCGATGCGGCCGGCAGTGTCGGCACGCTCGGGTTCCTGCCCGGCAATACCTCGGGAGGCTCATCGTTCGGCGGCTCGCTCAATCTGGTCCAGATCTCCAACACCACCATCGCGGGCGTTGCCGCCAATGCGACCGTGTCGTCGACCGACAACATCTCCGTCGAAGCCGTCACGACCGACCAGTTCTTCGGTGTCGCGCCGACATCGGGCAAGGCCGCCGGTACGCTGGCACTGAACGGCATCACGTCGCTCGCGCTGCTCGACAACACGACGCACGCCTCGATCGGCAGCACGGCTACGGTTTCGGCGCCGACCGTCAACATCTATGCCGCGCAGGACCTGTCGATGTTGACGATCGCCGGTGCCGTCTCGATCGGCGCCAATTCGGCGGTCGGTCTCGCCGTCGCCTATCTCGGCGCCAGCGCCGACACGGCAGCCTATATCGGCGACAACAGCAGCGACATCCGGTCCGGTGCATTCACCTCCGACGATCCGTTCTCCGGGACCGGCGGCGGCAGCGGCTCGTTCAGGGCCGACTTTCTGACCATTTCGGCGACGACGTCCGGCCGCATCACAGCGGTCTCGGTCGCAGCCGCGATCTCGCAACCAAGCGTCTCCAGCTTCGCGACCAAGGCGGGGGCGGTGACCGCGGCAGCCACCGGCGGGACCGCGGGCATCGCAGCCGGTGCGGCCAAGGCCGGTTCGGCCGGATCGAGCACCAGCGGATTCAGCATCGATCTCGCCGGCAGCTCGTCGGTGAGCGACGTCTCGCTCGCTACCAGCGCCTACATCAAGAACGCCGGGACGATCGACAAATACACCACGAACAGCGGAGTAGAAGCCAAGACAATCGTCCAGGCGCTCAACGACACCATCCTGGACAACGGCTCCGGCTCGGCCGCGGCCAACATGGCCGGAAGCGAAGGATCGACCAGCGCGGCTATCGGCGGGGCGATCGCATCGGCGATGTCCAACAACGCCACAGTCGCCTACATCTCCAACACAACGGTCAACAACCAGAGCTCGGTGACGGTGCAGGCGCTCAACGGCGGCTCAGAGACCGTCGTCGCCATCGGCATCGCGGGCGCGCAAGAAGGCAATGCGGCCGCGCTGTCGGCATCCGTCGGCATCGTCACTGACAGCGCCAACGCCTATATCGAGAACTCGACGATCACGGGCCAGGCGACCGGCGTCAATCGCGCCCTCGAGGTCGACGCCTACCAGACGACCAACATCGCGATCGGCGGCGGTTCGCTCTATGTCGCCGGCGGCAAGGGCGGGGTCGGCATCGGACTGACCTATGCCTCGATCGCCAATCCCACCGGCGGAAACGCGACCGACGCGCACATCTTCTCGAGCGCGATCTCCAACTATGACACCCTGCTGGTGGTGGCCGACAGCGCCGGCGTGATTGCGGCCGGTGCGGCATCGGGCGGGGCGGGAGGCAACGGGCTCGCCGGCGCCATTGTCATTGACGAGATATCGCCGACCACGACGGCCTATATCAACAGCAACAGCACGGTGAACATCAGCGCCGGCAGCGTCACGGTGCTGGCGGACAGCGGCGACGTGTCGGATCTCGATACCGCGCTCGGCAATCTCGTCAAGAAATCCAACAGCGGCCACCTCGCTGCGGATACCTGCACGGCGGCTGGTGGCAGCGGCGTGCAGAACTGCATCGATTTCAGCGCGGCCGCGCTCAATGGCGGAACCGGCAACGGACCCGGCGGCAGCATCATTTCCGTCGCCGGCATCATTCAGGCCGGTAAGAACAATGTCGGCGCCTCGATTCTCTACGACACCATTGCGACGACGCATTCGGCCTATATCGCCAATGTGCTTCTGACGGGCCGCGTCAATGTGAGCGCGATCGACTCGTCGAAGATCCAGTCGGTCGGGATCGGCTTCGGCCTCTCCACCGGACAGTTCTCCGGCGTCGGCGCCATGACGATCAGTTCGATCACCAATACCGTTTCGGCCGCGATCGGCGACAGCCATTCGAGCGCGACGAATTCGACCGTCTCCGGCAACAATGTTTCCATCTCCGCGACCGACAATTCCAGCATCACCGGCACCGCTGCGGTCGCGGGCGCGTCGACGCAGGGAAGCGCCGCGGGCCTGGCCCTCGTCAACAGCAACATCGCCAACAACGTCAGCGCCGGCATCATCGGTTCAAAAGTGACCTCCAGCGGCAGCGTCGCCGTCGGTGCCAGCTCGAACGCCAAAATCTCGACCGTCGCGCTAGGCATCGCGATCTCCGCGCAGGTCGGGCTCGCAGGCTCGGTCGCCACGAATCTGATGGGCACCAACGTCACTGCCAGCATCACTGCTGCCGGCACCAATGGCATCAACGGCGCCGACGTGACCGCCAGCAACAACGTCGCGGTGATCGCCAGCAATACCGACAACGTGGCCGTCTCCGCCGGCGCTCTTTCCATCAGCAAGGGCGCGGGCGGTGCCGCCGGTTCGGTGGTGACGAACCAGATCACCGGCAGCACCTCGGCCTATATCAGCGGAGCGAACACCAAGGTCGACGCGCTCGGAACCAGCTCGACCGACACGCTGTCGGTCAACAGCGGGACCCTGGCGCACGCCAACGATCTCAGCGGCTTCCAGGCGCCGACCGACAGCACACCCGACCTGAGCGAGACCCAGGATACGGTGAAGGGCCTCGCCGTCGTCGCCAGCTCGCACCAGGCCGTCGTCACCAACGTCATGTCGGTCGCGGCGAGCTCCGGCATTGCCATCATGATCAACCCGATCACCTCCGTGCTGAGCGGGTCGACCAACGCCTATATCAGCGGCGCCAGCATCGATACGCGCCTCACCAGCGCGGGGCTGCTGCCGCAGATCGACGTCGCCGCCTCGAGCTTCTCCTATTCCGGCGCGTTCGGCGCCGGCATCGTGCCGCCGACCGGCACCGGCGGTGGTGGTGCGACCATCATTTCGACGACGATGTCGCGCACCACGATGGCCTACATCACCAATTCAACCGTCGGCAGCCTGTCGTCGACGACGACCCCGACCGTCGCCGGCGTCACCGTGAAGGCCAATGCCGAGCAGGATGCGTCCTCGATCGGCGTCGGCTTCAACACCGGCTCGGTCGCCCTGAACGTGTTCACTGCGACCACCGAGGCCTATGTCGACGGCGGCGCGATGACAGCCTCGTCGCTGACCGTCAAAGCCAACGACACCACCGGCATCTACTCGGCCGGCGGATCGGCGGCCTATGGCAGCCAGGCGGCGGCCGCCGCCGCGTTCCTGGTCCAGGTCTCCTCCAATCGCACCGAGGCCTATGTCGGTGACGAGTTCCACTATCAGGGCAGCGGCGCGGCGCACACGACGGCGCTCAATCTGAGCGGCGCGCTCGACGTCGAGGCCAACACGGTCGATCGCTTCCAGGCCTATTCGGTCGGTGGCTCGCTGTCGACCGGGACGGCCGCGATCGCCGGCATGGCAAACGTGGAGATCGCCAACAACACCACCATCGCCGGCGTCTACGATACCACGCTGCAATCGACGACGGGCGGTGCGGCCGGCGCCGTCACCATCAACGCCAACGAGGATGTGGCGATCGAGGAGATTGCTGGCGCGATCGCGATCGGCGCCAGCGGTGGCGGCGTCGGCGTCGGCGCCGCAGCCAACGTCATCGTCTTCAAGAGTCAGACCATTGCGGAGAGCCGCAACAGCGACCTGAATTCGTCGGCTGCCATCAATGTGGGTGCGCTCAGCACCAAGGAAGTGCTGTCCTACGCGGTCACCGCCGGCGTCGGCGGCAGCGTCGGCATCGGCGCGACGGTCGGTGTCATCATCATCGGCACCAACACCGCCGATGCAGACACGCAGGGCCAGGAGACCGGTCAGCTCAACCAGGGCAACAACGGCACCATCACCTCGGTCAACAACAGCACCAACTCCACGCACGGCAGCGATGCGGTGGCGAGCGGCACGGCCGGCAATCCGAACAATGCCCATGTCAGCTCGACCTACGATGTCGGCAGCGTGCTGACCGGCGGCAATGACGGCGTCACCGCGCAGATCGCGGGCGGCAATGTCACGGGTACGCAGGTGAACGTCGCAGCGGTCAGCGCCAACGCGACCAAGATGTTTCTGTTCGGCGCCGGCTTCGGCAAGAACGTCGGCATCGGCGCGGGCATCGGCTACACCAGCGTCGACAGCAGCGTGCTCGCCAATCTGAGCGCGGTCGTCTCCGCGCCCTCCGTCACCGTCGCAGCACAGGTCAAGGACGCCACCACCGGACTCTATTCCGGCAAGACCATCGACAGCGAGGCGATCGCCGGCGGCGCGGGGCTTTACTTCGGCGCGGACGCGGCCGTGGCGGTCGGCAACGTGGCCAATTCCGTGACAGCCCAGGTCGGCGGCCAGATCACCGGCACGGGCGGCACCGGCGTCGCCGTGATGGCGCAGGACTCCTCGACGCAGGTCGTCTTCACGGGCGGCGTCACCGCCGGTTTCGCGGCCGTCGGCGCTTCGATCGCGACGGCGGGACGATCGAGCTCGGTCGCGGCCAAGGTTTTGCCGGACGCCGTCATCGATGTCTCGACGCTCGCGGTTGGTGCGCAGGGGGCCGGTACGTTGTCCTCGACGTCAACAGCGCTCGGCGGTGGCATCGTCGCCGGGGTCGGTGCGGATGCGGAGGCCCACGAAAATTCGACCGTGCTTGCGGAGATCGGCTCGGGCTCCTCGATCACCACGTCCGCGACCGGAGTCGGTACGCTGGTATCGGCGTCGATCACGCCCAATCTGTCGAGCAGCGCAATCGGCGTCGCGGTCGGCGGCGGTGCGATTGGCGTCGCCGTCGCCCAGTCGACGGTCGGAGCTCAGGTCACGGCCGACGTCGGCGACAACACCATCTTCTCCGGCGGCGCGATCTCCGTGGCCGCCATGGAGCTGGTCCCGACGGGCGGCACGACGACCTACGCCTGGGCGCTCGCGGGCGGCGGCGGTTCGCTGATCGGTGCCCAGGGCAGCTACGCCAAGGCGTCGGAGAACGCGACGGTCAGCGCCTACGGCGGGACCGGAATTACGCTTCCCAATGCCAACGTGACCATCGCGGCTGAAAACGACAGCGCCCAATACGCCGAGGCGACCGGCCTTTCGACCGGCTTCCTGGCCGTGGGCGCGACCGTCGCCCAGACCTCGTCGAGCGCGCACACCTACGCCTATCTGGGCGCGCCCGCGAACATGGACGCGACCCATCTGAACGACACCGGCTACATCGGCATCCTCCAGATTGCGGCCACCGGCACGGATGCCAACGTCTCCAACGCAACGGTCGGCGCGGGCGGCACCTATGCCGGCGCGGCGGCGGTCGCCACGACCAGCACGACGGCCGTGACCAACGCGCGGTTCGACGGCGGCACGACGGACGACACGCTGTATTTCGGCGGTCTCAACATTCGCGCCAAGCACACCACGAATTATGCAGCCAGCGGCGATGCCTACCAGGCCTCGACCGCCGGCGTCTCCGGCGGCAGCGCGCAGAACGACGTGACCACGACCACGACCGCCGAGATCGGCACGCACCTGATCATCAACTCGGCCGGCGGCGACATGGATCTCATCTCCAACGACATCGTCAACCAGGCCGGCGGCGGTGCGCGTTCCGGCTCGGGCGGCATGTTCTCGGGCGCGGCGGCGCTCAGCAGCTCGACCGTGAACCAGTACGTCTATACCAACGTCGGTGCCGGGACGGTCCTGAGCCTCAACGACGATCCGCGGACGTCCGGCGCGGTGATCAACATCGAGGCCTACAACACGCTGAGCACGAACGACACGGCGAGCCTGGCCACGGCGAGCTTCTTCGCCGGCGGCGGCGCCGAATCCGACATGACGGCGAACGCCACGCTCCAGGTCAACATCAATGCCCGCGAGCTCTTCAGCGCAGGCAAGATCTACGTCGGCACGACCGCGAAAATGGCGGCGGCCAACAATGCCAACGCCAGTCTGTACGGCGCGATTGCCGGCGTCGGCGCCAGCACCAACAGCTGGGTGCACGCCAACCAGGCCGTGAATGTCGGCAGCAACGCGAAAGTCGAGGCCTGGGGCGACATCACCATCTATGCGGGTCTCGCCGGCGACGGCAGCATCGCCAGCAGCGTGCAGGCGACGGCGACGACGGTCGTCTACAACAACACCGCCGTTCCGATCTCCGCCCTGTACCGCGGCACGGCCAATGCCGACGACACCACGAGCCTGACGCTCGCCAACACGTCGAGCGTGCTCGGCGTCCAGAACATTTACCTGGGCGCGAACCAGGGGCAGGTCGCGGCGTCCGGCAACGGCAGCAATTACAATCCCTATCTGGACATCTTCAGCGCCAAGAACAGCGACAACCACAGCCACACAAGCGGAACCGGCGACGTCGCTCTCAACGGCCTGGTGGTGGCGGGCATCAACAATGATGTGGAGATCACGATCGAGCTGGGCGCGAGCACGCCGACCCTGACCACGACCAGTTCCTACTCGTCGCTGACCAACGGCGGCGCATCTCCCCTCGAATCCGTCTCCGACGTCAGTCACTTCGATCCGGTGATGAGCTGGAACCACCAGACGGTCCAGTACACCGTCGTCTCCAGCTTTAATCCCTACCAGCTGATCGTGAACCAGCTGGTGACGCTGACCGGCCTGACCGAGGCTGTGATCCGCTCCAGGCTCTCGACGTCAACGACGGCGAACCCGACGACGATGTCGCCCTCCGGCACCGATGCGACCGGCGACATCCAGCGCCAGATCAACACGTTGATCCAGCAGGCGCCCTTTACGACCGATGCCGGAGGTAACGCCTTTGCAATCGGCGACATGCTGGTGTCCGCCGGAAACGTCTCGATCCTCGCGCAGAAGCTGACCGGGAACAGCGGCACGAATCCCGCGGCGCCAGCGGTCATCGCGCAGAGCTCGCCGTTGATCAAGGTCGAGAACAAGGGTCTCGACTTCATGGACCTGAACAATCTCACGGTCACGGATGTGAGCGGAGGAAACATCACCTACCGCCAGATCGATCATGTTGATCCGGATTCGCACTCCAACGTGACCTTCACCGCCACGCCGAGCGCGTCGCCGAGGATCGACATCTCAGCCACCTACAACCGTCTGGATGCCGTCACCGGCCAGGCCGTCGACCAGAACGGCAACGCGCTCACCAGCACGCCCGACATCTATCTGGACGGCGTCATCACCAACAACAACGGCCTGCTCAAGATCACCAACAATTCAGGCAGCGTCGTCGCGTCGCAGGCAATGAATGCCGCGACCATCCAGATGGTGGTGCCCAAAGGCTCGTTCACCTTCCTCGGCGGTCTCGGGAGCTTCAAGGACACCAACGGCACCGTCGCCGATCAATGGGCCAATACCGAATTCAAGCCGGGTGACAACGACACGCTGACGGCGGTGATGGCTGCGGCGACCTACCTCGGCGCCTATGGCGACTATAACAGCGGCGTGCACATCGCCGGCGGTGCCAATCACCCGTACTTCTATTACTGCTGCACCGACGGCAATAACGGAGTTGCGGGAACGGCGAGCAACAGCACGATCTTCACCGCGCGCATGCTGAATCTGTATTACGACGGCTTGTCGCTCTATTCGGCGATCTTCTTGCCGATGGGCCAGGGGGCGCCCGGTAGCGGAAATGAGAACGCGGGCAGTGTGGGGACCGCCGCCACGCTCGCGGCCATGGAGGGGCAGACGACGCAAACCATCACGACCGCTCCGTGGCAGCAGCACGATTATGACGGCCAGGGTGTCTACAGCGGCACGACCAACGGTTCGAGCACATATTCCACCCCGTTCAACTGCGCGCGCTGCGCGGCCTACTTCCAGGTCATCAACATCCAGCCGGATGTGATCACG
Source organism: Bradyrhizobium sp. McL0616 (assembly GCF_049993385.1). NCBI lineage: Bacteria > Pseudomonadati > Pseudomonadota > Alphaproteobacteria > Hyphomicrobiales > Nitrobacteraceae > Bradyrhizobium > Bradyrhizobium sp. McL0616. The sequence continues at coordinate 5,916,525 of NZ_CP188255.1, read as the reverse complement.
CCGAAGACCGCGAGTTCGGCGAGCAACCCGCCGGCAAACGACCCCCAGATCATCGGCAAGGCGATCATCATCTCGGCGTCGGTCATCAACATCAACGGCACCCTGCAGAGCGGCTCGAGCAGCAACTACTCGGTCAATATCGGCGCCGACGCGCTGAGGGACATCAACGCTCTCAAGAGCGGCACGGGCCTTGCCCAGGCCCAGGCCAATGCGCAGCATGGCGTCTATTGGGATATCCCGGCTGGCGATCTAACGACGTCGGGCACCGGCGACGCCACGATCGGGGCGAAGTACAACGCGCTCACCGACCAGATCGTCCTGAACAGCGTGGTGCAGGGCTCGGGCGGCTACATCTATCTGAACGGCAAGATCATCTCGACCTCGACCCAGGACGGCGTCTCACAGGGCAAGCTCGTGATCAACGGCGGCTCCGGTACGGTCACCGTCAACAACAACACCGGCCTGCAGCTCGTCACCAACACCATCAACACCGGCGTCACCACCCCGAGCGTGATCGAGATCGTCGATCAGCTCAAGGCGAAGACGACGTGGTACGTCTTCGATCCCACGGCTGCGAGCAGCCAGCAGGTGTCGAAGTATGAGATCAACAGCGTCAATGCGAACCAGTTCGACGCCACGATGCTTGCAGGCACGACTGGCACGGCAGGCGTCCAGTACGCGCCGCAGGCCAACATGTACTATCAGTGGGTCGACACGGCGACGCTGGATCGTCCGGTGACCAGCACGCAGTTCGACTATGGCTGGACTTATACGCCCAACGCCGGGCAGAACTGGACCCGTACGGTCAGCCTGGTTTCGAATGTGCAGCAGGCCACTGGCGGCGGCACCACCGGCCAGTTACAGACCAGCAATTTCCAGGAAGTCGTCACTGCGACCGGCTCGTCTCACGGTGCTGGCGGCAACACGCACCCCGATAGATGCTGCGGCTCGGACAACCAGTACAATTGGTATCAGGAGATATTCGATCACCTGACCCTGACGCTGACCAACACGGTCAAGGCGTCGAACGCGATCAACATCCAGTTCAACGGCGGCAGCACCAGCACGGTTGCGGTCACGTCGAACTCCAGCATCGTCCTCAACGGGTCGATCAACAACGCGCAAGGCACGACCTCGCTCACGGCCACCGGCGCCAACTCGTCGATCACGGTCGGCGCGCATGCGAACAACCCGGTGATCTCTGGCACCAGTATCAACCTGTCGGCGCCAGGCGGCATCGGCACGCTCGGCGCGAACGGTGTTCCGATCCAGGTGCAGCTGATTGGCGGCAGCCTGACCGCCAATTCGATCGACCACGACATCTCGATCGCCGCGATCGGCGCGCTGTCGATCAACCAGGTGGTGGTGGCCCCGGCCGTCGCCGGCCAGGCGCCGCAAGGCAGCGTCTTCCTCTCGGCCATCGGCGACGTCAACTCGGCGTCCCCTTACGACGTCACCAACCCCGTCGTGATCGGCAAGAACATCGAGATCGACTCCGCTGCTGGTGCGATCGGCGCGACGAGCAGCGTCGTCAATAACGCGTCCACCCTGACCAACATCAATCCGCTGGTCATCCAGGCAACGGGCGGCGTTCTCAACACCACCTCTGCCACAGGTACCTACATCGTCCAGTCCAAGGGCGATTTGCACCTCGGCACGATCCAGTCGACCGGAGGCCCGGTCTTCCTGGAGGCCGCCGGCTCTGACGGCAACCAGGCCAGCATCCTGAACGGCCAGGCGGCCGCCGGTATCACCGCGGCGGAGAGCGCGCATCTCCAGGCCGTCTGGGCCAATCTCGACCTGCTCAACGGCAACCCCGCCACCAACGCCGTCAACAGCTACCAGTCCATGGTCACGTCGGCCTACAACGACTACTTCCAGCTCAAGAACATCGCCTTCACGAACGGCAGCACCTACAACCCGACCTCGGTGGGCCTGACGGTGCTGCGGGCGCAGGTGGCGGCCAAGCTCGGCATCGATCCTTCCAGGGTCTCGACCACGGACATGCAAGTCGAAGCCACGACGCGGTTCCTGAGGGATCAGTTCCTGCTCGGCAAGATCTCGACTGACCAGCTCAAGAGCTCGCTGACGACGTTGCTCGGAAGCGCACCCACGGATGCGCTGGCGACCGTGTTCGGCAGCTCGCTGTCGACGACCCTGTTCGCGAAGCTGTTCGACGGCGTGACGACCGCCAATCAGCGCCTGCCGAGCAACACGGCGCTGCAAACGGCGCTCACGACCTACAATGCGAATTACAGCTACACGCTCGCGTCGACCGAGCAGGTCTACAGCATCATCACCGCGGGCGCGCAGTGGACGCAGAGCCAGCTTGCCTACACGGTTTCGTCGTCGGCCGTCGGCGCGGCCCCGCCGCCGATCGACCCGAACGTCGCGGCCAATATCAGCGCGAGCCAGATCATGCTCTACGCGCCGCACGGCTCGGTCGGCAATTCGGCGGCGCCCCAGACGTTCACCTTTACCAGCGTCGATTCTTCGTCGCTGTCGACCGTGCAGAGGGGATTGCTCTCCTCGGCCGGTCCCGGCCAGCTCACCGTCAGCGCGGTCACGGACCCGACGACCCATGTCGTGACCTATACGGTCGGCCTGTCGCAGCAGAACCTCGTCGTCCTCGACAACCCGATCGCGATCTCGGCCAACGCGCTGACCAATGTCTATCTCGGCAGCAAGAACAGCCTCACGCTCGGCGGCATCACCGCGAGCTACGGCCCGATCGCGGCGGCGCAGGCCAACGGCATCCAGGTGACCGGCCGCGGCGACGTCAAGCTCGACGCCGTGACCGGCATCACCGCCGCCGGCGTGACCGGTTTGCCCGCGATCTCCGGGGATATCGGCAACCTGACCCTGATCGCCGAGCACGGTAATATCGGTGCGCCCGGGGCCGCCGGAAGCAATCCCGCGACCAACGCGAATGCGATCCAGATCGCTTTCGCCGACCCAGCCAACGACCAGCTCGACCAGGTCTCGTCCGGGCAGGGCATCTATGTGAAGCAGACCACCGGCGATCTCGTCCTCGGCAACATCTCCGCCGGCAATGAGATCCAGCTCGCGGCGACCGGAAGCATCTATGCCGAAGGCGGCTTCTCGGACCGTACGGCGATCCACATTCTGGGCACCGACCTCGATCTGCGCGCCGGCGGCAGCATCGGCTTCAACGGCTCGACGTTCCAGCCCTTGCAGGTGAACATCTCCGGCACCGTCACCGGCTCCGCTGGCGGCGATTTCGGCCTTCTCGCCGTTACCGGCGACCTCTCGGTTGGCACAAGCGGCACCTATGGGACGCTGACCGCCGGCGGCGCGATGACGTTGAACGTGCCGAATGGTGCGCTCACGATCAATGCCAGCCTCACCAGCGACGGTCTGATGCAACTGCTCGCCAACCGCGGCATGACCTTCGCAGCCGGCACCAGCACGGCACCGGTGGTTGCGACCAGCAGCTCTGACGGCGTGACTCTGGTGGCAGCGACACTGTCGATGGGCGCCTATTCCGCGATCGACGCGGCCAAGGTGATTTCGGTCACCACGACGAGCGATGCGATCCTCGGCCAGCTCAACACGTCGCTGTCCTATGCCGCGGCCGGCAATGCGCCGTCGATCGTGGTCACCGCCGGCGGTGTGGCCTCGCTGGGCGCGATCATTGGCAATGGCGATGGCCAGACCACTTTCGTGACCTCTGGCACCGGTGCCGCGCTGTCGCTGAGCGCTTCGAACGGCATCGGCAGCGCAACGAGCCGGCTCGGCTTCAACGCCGCGCTGCTGACCGCGAGCGCGAGCGCCGGCGGCATTTACCTGAAGGCGCTTACCGACACCGAGGCGAGCCTGCTCTCGGCGGTCAACGGCAACGTCGACATCCTCGGCACCGGCGGCTTGAGGCTCGACCAGGTCGTGGCCGGCACGGCGACGGGCGCGAGCGGCAGCTTCAGCGCCGTCACCGCCAACGGCAGCATCGTGATCGGCATCGCCAGCAGCAGCGGCTCGCAGACGATCCATGCCAGCCAGGACGTGACGTTCAAGGCGCTGACCGCGACCGGCACCACCGGCGACGTCGGCAACATCAGCGTCACCGCCGATAACGGCTTCATCCTGGGCCAGACCACGATGGTGGGCGGTGTCGTAACCCAGGGCTCGGTTGCAGCCAACGGCTCGGCGACGCTGCTCGCGGCCTTGTCGAACACCGGCCACAATCTGACCGCGACCACCGGCAACGCGGTGTTGAGCGGCACGGTCGTTCATTGGGACAACCTCACGGCAGGCGGCACGCTCAGCGTCACCGCGACGACCGGAGGGATCACCGTCGGAACGTCCACCAGCGGCGGCACGCAGACCCTGCATGCCCATGACGACATCACGTTCAGCCAGATCACGACGCTCGGTATCCTGGGCGATGCCGGCGATCTCGACGTCAAGTCCGACACCGGCTCGCTCCACGGCGGAGCGATCACCGCTCACGGCGATACGCATTTCGATGTGGCGGGGTCGGTGACGTTCGATCGGATCACCGGCGACGTCGTCAAGATGACCTCGTCGGGTGACCTGACCATCAACTGGGTCAGCGTGGTCAGGGAGCTCGACCTCGCCGCCGATACCATCCACGTCAAGGGCGAGCAGGTCCGCTCGAACCCGCAGATTCCGCTGATCCTGAACATCACTGGCTACAATGGCGGCGTCGCGAAATACGCCGACATCACGATCGACCCTGACAGCATCATCGTGAACAATTTCAGGGTGGTGGACGCGAACTTCCTGACCGACGCGCGCTCCGTGACGATCCTGAACGGATACGTCCCGGGCCAGCTGGTTCTCACCACGGCGACGGAGCAGGTGTTCCTGAACAACCGCACGCCGGCGCCGAGCAATGGGCCGACGCTCCAGCTCTACCAGCCGGACGGCGTGTTCACGATGAGCCAGGTCGGCAACGCCAACGTCACCAACGCCTATGTGGTGTTCTACAGCGGCGATATCTCGGCGACCGTCACCAATTACGGGTCGAGCCACGCCTGCTGCAACGACTACACAGGCGCCAGCATGGCCCGCAACATCGCCGTCGACGGCGAGGGCTATGAAAGCATCGATACCTGGCTGGCGCAGAAGAGCGGGGGCACGTTCTATCAGCTCGGTCTATCCGGCCATGCTCGGCTCGACGCATTGCTGTCGCCGCGGCCGGTCGAGACCATCGGGTCCGGACCGGCCGTGAATGTCGAGGGGCTCAGCGACATGCGCAAGCTGCGGCGCCAGGGGCAGCGCACGGGCCGCCCGGGCTGGAAGGATGCAGCGGCGGGCGGGATGACGAAGCCGGCGGTGAGCCGTCTCGCGGAGGTGTGGTAGTCGAGATGCGGGTTCTGGGGGCAGTACTGGGGGTGGGTCTTGCAGCGTCCTGCATCGTGCAGGCGCGTGCGCAGGTGCCGTCGATCAATCCCGGCGCGATCCAGAACGACATCGACCGGCAACGCCGCCAGTTCGAACAGCAGGCCGAGCCGCCCAAGCTGAACGGCCCGGCCGTGATCGGCGGCCCCCGGGAGAAATCGCCGCTCATGAAGCCGGGCGGCCCGAAATTCCGCCTGCGCAAGCTCGAGTTCGACTCATCCAAGTTCATCACGCCGGCGGAGCTTGACGAGATTGCGAAGAGATATGTCGGCAAGAATGTCGACATCGCGACGCTGTTGCAGATCGTCGCCGACATCAATGCCATCTACACCCAGCGCGGCATCGTCACGGGAATCGCGACGCTGCCGGATCAGGATCCCAGGGACGGGGTGGTCAAGATCAAGCTGACCGAGGGCCGGCTCCAGAAGGCGACCATCGAGGGTAACAAGCAGACGCGCACCGATTACATCCTCCAGCGCGTGAGGGAGCCTGAAGGCGAGGTCCTCGACGTTCCCAAGCTCAATCGCGACGTGATCTGGTTCAACCGGACCAACGACGTGCAGATCAAGGCGCTGCTGCAGCCCGGCACGAGCTTCGGCCTAACTGATCTTCAGTTCGCGGTGATCGAGCCGCCGGTCGACACCTTGCAGCTCTTTGTCGACAATCAGGCCGCGGAGAACACCGGCCGCTGGGAAGGCGGCGCCTTCTACAAGCGCCACGGCCTGTTCGGCGTCGACGACCGCCTGACCTTCTATGGCGTTCGCTCCGACGGCAATCTCAACGGCAACGTCGCCTACAGCATCCCGGTCAATCCCTGGGGCGGGCGCGCCGGCGTCAGCTATACCGAAGGCAAGATCAAGATCATCGAAGGCCCGTTCGTCGCGCTCGACGTCACCGGACGATCGAGCCAGGCCGCGGTCAATTTCAGCCAGCCGGTCTGGGTGACGCAGAACTGGCTGGTGCTGCTCAACGCCGCCGAGACCGAAGGCAAGACGGTGAGCCGCTTCACTTCGGTCGCCGTGACCGACGATCACTACGACAAGGCCACCGCCGGCGTCTCGGTGACCAATTCCGGCAACACCTATTCGATCACGGTCTCGCCCGCCGTGAACTACATCGAATGGCAAGACCACGTGCTCGGCAACAACCGCACGTTCAACACCTATACCGGTTCGATGATCGCAACCAGCGCCGCGGGCCCGGCCAACTTCACCGCCAACGTGCTGGCGAGCTGGCAGTACACGCAGGAGAAGCTGCTGCCGGGCGACCAGATCTTCACGATCGGCGGTCCCACCACTGTGCGCGGTTATCCGACCAACGCGGCATCCGGCGACAGCGGCTATTATTTCAACGCCGAGCTGCACTACAACTGGTCGCAATGGCTGAAGGGTTTTGACACCTACGTCTTCACCGATTGGGGCGCGGTGTATTCGACATTCCCCGGCATCACTGAATTGAGTTCGGTCGGCGTCGGCTTCTCCTGGACTTATGCGCAGTTCATGACGTTCGAGGCCAATTATGCCACGCCGTTGAAGATGGCGGTCTCGACCCAGCACCACTACGAAGCCTATGGCCGCATCATCGTCCGCCCGCTCTTGATGTTCGAGAAACAGCAAAGCGCTGCGCCGGCTCAGGTCGCCGACAAGGGCAAATCGTAGCGGCAGGCTGCCTCTCTCTCCGTCGTCATTGCGAGGAGCTCTTGCGACGAAGCAATCCAGACTAGCTCCGCGGCAAGATTCTGGATTGCTTCGCTGCGCTCGCAATGACGGAGAATGGATCTAGGGCGGCTTGATTAGCGTCGCAGCGTGAATTCGTCCGCACCGCGCCGGTGTTCCCACTTCACCTGCTCGAGCTCGGGCTGATCGCATTCTGATTCGGGGTATCCGATGCAGAGATAGGCGATGAATTTCCAGGACTGCGGGACGTCGAGCACGCTGTGGATGCGATCCGGGCTCAGAATTGAGACCCAGCCGATGCCGATACCTTCGGCGCGTGCCGCGAGCCACATCGCGGTAATTGCCGCGACCACGGAATATTCCGTCGTCTCGGGCATCGTCGTGCGGCCGAGGCCGTGGCCGATATCGCTGGCCTTGTCCGCGAACACGGCGAGGTGGCCAGGTGCTTGTTCCAGGCCCGAGAGCTTGAGCGCGGCATAGCGCGCAGCGCGTTCGCCGGAGTAGCAATTCAGCGCGTCGGCGTTGCATTCCCTGAAATCGTCGATCACGGCGCGGCGCCGTGCGGCATCGCCGACGATCACGAAGCGCCAGGGCTGGCTGAGGCCGACCGAGGGCGACAGACAGGCTGTCTCGATCAGCCGTTCCACGGCGCCGTCGGGCAACGGATCGGTGCGAAAGCGGCGCACGTCGCGGCGCCACACGAACAGTTCGCGCAAGTGTCGGCGGAAGGTGTCGTCGAACTCCACCATCAGGTCATCCCCCTGCCTGAAGGAAGGCTGCCGACACCAGCAGGATCAGGATCTCGCTGATTTGCTCGAAGGCGCCGAGGACGTCGCCGGTCTGCCCGCCAATCTGACGGATGGCAAGCCGCGCCAGGATCAGCCCGGCGAGCGACAGCAGGACGAGGCCAACTAACGCCTTGCCCGGCCCGAGCGCAAGCGCAAGACAGAGCGTGCCGAGCCCGAAAGCAATGGCGACGCTGCGGCCAGGCGGCGCTCCGGCGCTCGCGGAGAGCCCGTCGGGCCGCGCCGGCGGTACCAGCGACATGAAGGCCGGCACGCCGGCGCGGGCCGCGACATGCGCGGACGCGAGTGCCAGCGTCACGGCCCACGGATTGGCGATTGCCGCAAGCGCGCTCCAGCGCAGGCCGAACGACAGGATCAGCGCGCAGACGCCATAGCTGCCGATCCGGCTGTCGTGCATGATCTCGAGCTTGCGTTCGCGTGTTCGTCCGCCGCCAAGCCCGTCGGCGGCGTCTGCAAGCCCGTCCTCATGCAGCGCGCCGGTGATGAGGGTTGTCGCGGCCAGCGCGAGCAGGGCGGCCGGGCCGGGTGTCAATCCCAGCTTTCGCGCGATTGCGTAGGCAGCAGCGCCAGCCAACGCGACCAACAAACCCGCGACGGGCAGTGCCCAGGTCGCGCGCGCGATCGCGCCATCACCAGCGGGCTTTGACGATCCGACCGGAAAAATCGTAACGAACGACGTCGCGATCCTGAGATCGGCGATGATGTCCCAGATCATGTCGGCGCGCGGCTTCATTTCAGCTTCATCGGGAGGCCTGCGACGATGAACTCGACTTCGTCGGCAACAGCCGCAATGGTTTGGTTCATGATCCCGGCGGCGTCACGAAAGGCGCGCGCCAGCGCGTTGTCGGGCACGATGCCGAGGCCGACTTCGTTGGAGACGAGGATGACGGGACTCTTGAGGTGAGGCAGGGCATCGGCGAGCTCCGCCACCGCGTGCGAGCAGTCGCGCTCCGCATGCATCAGGTTGGAGAGCCACAGCGTCAGGCAATCGACCAGCCTTGCGCCGCCGCCATCGGTCGCGACCAGCGCCGCGACGAGATCGAGCGGCACCTCGCGCTCGGTCCAGTCTGTTCCGCGGCGTACGCGATGGGTTGCGATGCGCGCCTCCATTTCGGCATCGAGCGCCTCGGCTGTCGCGACATAGACGGGCCGCCCGGGAAAGGCGCGCGCGCGGCTTTCCGCACGCTTGCTTTTGCCCGATCGCGCTCCGCCCGTGATCAAAATGACGGCCATCAAGGTCTCCTGCCGGCCAGCACTAATCACCAAACGCGGGCAAAGACAAAGCCGAAATCCGCAGGCGGGGGGCTTGCGCTCGGCCAGCGCTTTGCGCAACAGGGGCCGGACAGGAGGCGCATGTGGGTTTTGCGGGTGCGATGGCGGTGGCGATGGCGGTGGATGCCCTTGTGGGCTGGCCGTCCTGGCTGTTCGCGCGGATCGGCCATCCCGTGACCTGGCTCGGCCGGCTGATCGCGGCGGTCGACACCGCCTGGAATCGGCCGACCGATCCGCCGGCTTTTCGCCGCGCTGCGGGCCTTGCCGGAGCGCTCGTGGTGATTGCACTTTCCGTCGCGCTCGGCTGGGTGCTTCAATCGGCGCTCGCGCCGGGGTGGATTCAAATGGTGCTGGTTGGCATCCTGGCCTGGCCGCTGGTCGCTTTGCGCTCGTTGCACGATCATGTCGCAGCGGTGGCAAGACCCTTGCTGGCCGGTGACATCGCCGCCGCGCGCGAAGCAGTCTCGCGTATCGTCGGCCGCGATCCTACAGCACTCGATGAAACCGGTATCGCGCGCGCCGCAATCGAGAGCCTTGCCGAAAACGCCTCGGACGGCATCGTGGCGCCGGTGTTCTGGGGCGCGCTGTTCGGGCTGCCCGGCATCTTCGGCTACAAGGCCATCAACACGCTGGATTCCATGATTGGCCATCGCACCGAACGCCACGAAGCCTTTGGCTGGGCGGCCGCGCGTATCGACGACGTCGCCAATTTCATTCCGGCGCGCCTGACTGGATTTTTGTTCGTACTGCTGGCCTCGCGGAGATCGGAGGCGCTGTCGTGCATGACACGGGATGCGCGCCGGCATCGCTCGCCCAATGCCGGCTGGCCGGAAGCTGCGATGGCCGGCGCGCTTCGTGTGCGGCTCAGTGGTCCGCGCATCTATCAGGACAGCGTCAGCAACGAACCCTGGTTGAACGAAGGCTCGCGCGATCCGGGCGCCGCTGATATCAGCGAAGGGTTGACCATATACCGCCGCGCCATGCTGCTGCTCGCGGGCCTCCTTGCGATCCTTAGCTTCGCGTGAAAGAACAGGGCATGCGCGAGCACGGTGGAAATCTCGATCTGGCCCAGCAGCGTTTTGGTGGACGCGCGGAGGACTGGATCGATCTCTCGACGGGGATCAACCGGCTGCCTTATCCCGTCGGCGAGATCGACGCGCGCTATTGGAGTGCGCTGCCGTCGCGATCCGAGATCGACGCCCTGCGTAAGGCTGCTCAGCACGCCTATCGCACAAGCGCGCCGGTCGTCGCGCTGGGCGGTGCGCAGGCCGCGATTCAACTGTTGCCGCGGCTCGCGCCGCGCGGCCGGGCGCGCGTTCTGGTGCCGACCTACAACGAGTATGCTCCAGTTCTGTCCACCGCGGGCTGGGATGTCGAGGAGGTGAGCGAGCTCGACGCGCTGGCAGGCGCGGACTTCGCCATCGTCGTCAATCCCAACAATCCAGACGGGCGCTGTTATTCGCCGAAGGATCTGCTGGCACTGCTGCCGCGCGTCGGCCGCCTCGTGATCGATGAGAGTTTTGCCGACGTCGTTCCGCACCTGTCGCTCGCTTCGCAAGCCGAGCGGCCCGGGCTCCTGATCCTGCGCTCGTTCGGAAAATTCTACGGGCTCGCGGGCCTGCGACTTGGCTTCGCGCTCGGCAACGCGACCGACATCGCGAGCCTTGCAGCGATGTCGGGCCCATGGCCGGTGTCGGGGGCAGCAATCGCAATCGGCCGTCGCGGCTTGCGCGATGACGACTGGGCCACGGCGACATCGGCGCGGCTCGCCAGGGACAGCGTGCGGCTGGATGCGATGGTGCAATCACAAGGCTGGACGCTGGTGGGCGGCACGCCGCTGTTTCGCCTTTACGACACGCCCGACGCGCCTGCCGCGCAGGAAAGACTTGCGCGCGGCCAGATATGGTCCCGGGTCTTCGCGCAAAAGCCGACATGGTTGCGCTTGGGCCTTCCAGGCGTCGAAAGCGAATGGACGCGTCTGTCCGAGGTGCTTTCTCGTTGAGTGCTCAGCGCGCGAGCGCGAGCAGGCCTTCGACATCAAGATGCGTTTCGATGTGATCGGCAAGCGCATCGAGCGCGCTCTCCACCCTGGCGTGATAGGGCTCGTCGCCTGCGGGAATGTCGAGCCTTGCGAGATACGCCCTGCGAAAGTCATCCGACGTGAACAACCCGTGCAAATAGCTGCCCTGCACGCGTCCATCACGCGAGATGGCACCTTCCGGCTCGCCGTTGAGTTTCGCAAACGGGCGGGCACGATCCGGCCCGTCGGTGCGGCCGATGTGAATTTCGTAGGCCTGGATCGGCTGATCCGTCGCCGCGTGGATGGCCTCAACACGCGTCAGCGTTTTTTGCGCACTCATCTCTGTCGTCACATCGAGAAGTCCGAGACCCGGCGTGTCGCCCGCGGGGCCCTCGATGCCGTCGGGGTCGGAAACGCTACGCCCAAGCATCTGGTAGCCGCCGCAGAGGCCGAGGACATGGCCGCCCCGGCGGTGATGCGCAGTAAGATCGATGTCCCAGCCCTGCGTGCGCAGGAAGGCGAGATCACCGCGGGTCGATTTGGAGCCGGGGATGATCACGAGCCGCACGTCGCCGGGGATGGCTTCGCCCGAACGGACCATCACGAGATCGACGCCCGGTTCGAGCTTGAGCGGATCGAGATCGTCGAAATTGGCGATCCGCGACAATGCGAGGCAGGCGATCTTGCACTGCCCCGGCTTTCGCGCATCGCTCAGGCCCAGCGCATCCTCGGCCGGTAGCTCACCAGCGCGTGGAAACCAAGGCAGCACGCCAAAGCCGCGCCACGACGTCTTCTCCTCGATCAGTCTATAGCCATCATCGAACAGGGTGGGATCACCGCGGAATTTGTTGATCACAAAACCCTGGATCATCGCGGCATCGTCCGGATCGATCACCGTCTTGATGCCGACCAGTTGCGCGATGACGCCGCCGCGGTCGATGTCGCCGATCAGCACGACCGGCACGTCGGCCTTGCGCGCAAAGCCCATATTGGCGATGTCGGCCTTGCGCAGATTGACCTCGGCCGGGCTGCCGGCGCCTTCGACCAGCACGAGGTCGGCGCGCGCCTTCAGCCGCTCGAAACTCTCCAGCACGGCGCCCATCAGCGACGGCTTCATCGCCGCATATTCGCGCGCACGCGCGGTCGCGATGCGTTTGCCCTGCACGATCACCTGTGCGCCGACATCGGTTTCGGGTTTCAGCAGCACCGGGTTCATGTCGGTATGCGGCTCGACGCCGGCAGCGAGCGCCTGAAGCGCCTGGGCGCGGCCGATCTCGCCGCCGTCGACGGTCACGGCGGCATTGTTGGACATGTTCTGTGGCTTGAAGGGGAGCACGCGCAGGCCGCGACGCGTAAACGCGCGCGCAAGGCCGGCGACGATGAGCGACTTGCCCACGTCCGAGCCGGCTCCCTGGATCATCAATGCGCGCGCCATCCCTGAGCCCGATCAGAACTCGACGCCGGCTTGCGCCTTGATGCCGGAACGGAACGGATGCTTGACCAGCGTCATCTCGGTGACGAGGTCGGCGATTTCGATCAACTCGTCCTTGGCATTGCGCCCGGTGAGCACGACATGCGTCATCGGCGGCTTGTGCGTCGTCAGGAAGTCGACGACCTCGGCGATATCGAGATAATCGTAGCGCAGCGCGATGTTGATCTCGTCCAGCAGGACCATGCGCAGGCTGGAATCGAGAATCAGCTCCTTGGCTTTCTCCCAGCCGGCGCGAGCGGCGGCGATGTCGCGGGCGCGGTCCTGCGTCTCCCAGGTAAAGCCTTCGCCCATCGCGTGGAACTGGCAGAGCTCGCCGAAATGGCCGGTGAGCAGGCGCCGCTCGCCGGTATCCCAGGCGCCCTTGATGAACTGCACGACGGCGCAGGGGAAGCCATGGGCGACGCAGCGGACGATCATGCCGAACGCGGAGGAGGACTTGCCCTTGCCGGCGCCGGTGTGGACGATGATCAGGCCCTTTTCGCCGCTCTTGGTCGCCATGATCTTGTCGCGGGCGACCTTGATTTTCGCCATTTTCGCAGCATGGCGGGCGTCAGTTTCCTCTGCCGTTTGGGTATCCGGTTCAGGCGTCATCGGACGGGGTCCTTCGGCTTGACAAGAGGCGGCCGGCGGCAAATGGTGGGCCGACGTTGGTTCCTGTCCTATGACAGGCGAAGAGGGAATGCGATAGGGTCCGAATCGGCAAGATTTGGGTCCAAAATGCAGCCGCCCCCGCGACCGTGACCGGAGAGATGCCCGAAGCCACTGGCCCCCCAAAGGGATCGGGAAGGCGGGGATCGAAGGGCGAAAGCCCTGCTCCGCAAGCCGGGAGACCTGCCAGCGCGGACATTTTGGACCGGCGGACGGGGTGTTCCGCGACGGGGAAACGGGCCTTCGCAAGAACGGTCCGTGTGCCTCATCGCCTCCCGCGTTTTATCCTGGAAGAGGCGATGACCGTCACACTTCACGTCTGTATCACCTGCCGCGCCGGCGAGACGCTTGGCGAAGGCGAAACTGCGCCGGGCAAGCGCTTGCATGGCGCGATCCTCGATGCCGGCGTGCCCGACGGCGTCACTGTGGTTCCCGTCGAATGCCTGTCGGCCTGTAGCCAGGGCTGCTCTGTCGCGCTGAGCGCACCCGGGCGGTGGTCCTATGTCTATGGGCGCCTGTCGGAGGCCCATGCGGGCGACGTGATTGCGGGCGCTGCGGCCTATGCCGGCGCGCCCGACGGCATCGTGCCCTGGCGCAGCCGCCCTGAGATCTTCCGCAAGCAATCGCTTGCCCGCATTCCCCCCATTGCCGTTGTGCCAGAGGCCGCTGAATGAACTCGCTTGCAAAAGTCCCGGTCACAGTGGTCACAGGTTTTCTTGGTTCCGGCAAGACCACGCTGATTCAGCATCTGCTCGCGAACCCCAATGGCAAGAAGCTCGCGGTGCTCGTCAACGAGTTCGGCAGCGAGGGTGTCGATGGCGAGATCCTGAAGTCCTGCGCCGATGCCAATTGTCCGGAAGAGAACATCGTCGAGCTCGCCAATGGCTGCATCTGCTGCACCGTTGCGGACGATTTCATTCCGACCATGGAGAAGCTGCTGGCGCGGCCGGTGAGGCCCGATCACATCCTGATCGAGACCTCGGGCCTCGCGCTGCCAAAGCCGCTGCTCAAGGCGTTCGACTGGCCTGAGATTCGCTCGCGCATCACAGTCGACGGCGTGATCGCGCTCGCGGACGCCGAGGCTGTCGCTGCCGGTCGTTTCGCGCCGAACCCGGCCGCCGTGGAAGCACAGCGCGCGGCGGATGAAAATCTCGATCACGAGACGCCGTTATCGGAAGTGTTCGAGGACCAGATCGCGTGTGCCGACATCGTGCTCTTGACGAAGGCCGATCTTGCCGGCGCCGCGGGCATTGAAGCCGCCAAGGCTGTGATCACGGCAGAGATGACGCGCCGCGTGCCAATGCTGCCGATCACCGACGGTGCGATCGATGCGCGCTTGATTCTCGGTCTCGGCGCTGCCGCCGAGAACGATCTCGCCGCGCGTCCCTCGCATCATGACGGCGAGGAAGACCACGAGCATGACGACTTTGCTTCCGTCGTGATCGATCTTCCGGAGGTTTCTGACGTGGATGCGCTGGTCGCATCAGTCCAGCGCCTGGCGCGCGATCAGAATGTGTTGCGCGTCAAGGGTTATATCGCGGTGGCGGGCAAGCCGATGCGCCTGTTGCTGCAGGCCGTCGGCGAGCGCGTGCGGCACCAGTTCGACAAGCCCTGGGGCGCGGGCGCGCGACAATCGAAACTCGTTGTCATCGGCGAGCACGGCGACATCGACGAGGCCGCGATCAGGTCAGGACTTGGTATCTGATGCACGTCGTCTTCCGCGAGAGCCGCGGTCTCGAGGAGACTGCGACGCCAAGGGACATCGGCCAGGACCCGGCCGATCTCGTGGTGCTCTCGTACTCGGACTCCGATCTCGCCGCGTTCGCGGCCGGCTGGCGGCGTGGCCGCGACAGCCTGCCGTCGCTGCGGCTGGCGAACCTCGCGGAACTCCGTCATCCGCTCTCGGTCGACACTTACATCGAGCGCACGCTGTCGCAGGCGCGCGGCATTCTGGTCCGCCTGATCGGCGGCGAGTCATATTGGTCGTACGGGCTGGCGGCTTTGCAGCAACTCGCGAAGGCCCGAAACATCGTGCTGGCCGTGCTGCCGGCTGATGGCCGCGACGATGAGCGGCTGGACGCGTACTCGACCTTGCCGGTCTCGACACTGCGCCGGCTCAAGGTCCTTTGCGACACCGGCGGCCCGGTCGCAGCCCAAGCCGCGATCGCGCAACTTGCGCTGGCCTCGGGCCTCTATGCCGGTCCCATCGTCGGCGAGACGACCGTTCCGGAGATGGGTTTTTACGATCCTGCACGCGGCGTCATCGCAGCGTCGGCGGCCGATGAGGGGAAGCCGCGCGCGCTGGTGACGTTCTACCGCTCCTATCTCACCGCCGCGGACACCGGCCCTGTCGATGCGCTGATCGCGGCGCTGCGCGAAAAGGGTTTTGATGCGTATGGCGTGTTCGTCACCTCGCTGAAGGCGGCGGGCGTCGCGGATTGGCTGCGAACACATCTTGCGCAAAATCCTCCGGCTGCGATCGTGAACGCGACGGCGTTTTCGGCGGCCGGCGACGACGGCTCGACGCCGTTCGACGTTGCCGGTTGCCCGGTGTTCCAGGTCGCGCTCTCCACAGCGCGGCGTGAGGACTGGGTCGACTCGCTGCGCGGCCTGTCGCCCGGCGACCTCGCGATGCATGTGGTGCTGCCGGATGTCGACGGTCGTCTGTTCACCGGCGTGGTGAGCTTCAAATCGGCAGCGATGCGCGACCCCGACCTGCAATTCTCGCATCTTGCCCATCGCGCGGATGAAGAGCGCGTCAAGGCCGTCGCCGCGCGCGTCGCGGCCTGGCGGCGGCTCGCGGAGATGCCGGCGGCTGAGAAGCGAATGGCGATAGTGCTCTCGAATTACCCGGGACGCCCGCACCAGATCGCGCATGCGGTCGGTCTTGATGCGCTTGCGTCGGTCGAAGCCTTGCTGACCGACCTCCGCGACGTCGGCTTCGACGTCGCGCCGGTCCATGCACTTGGCGAGACGCTGCGTCAGCGGAATTTGACCTGGAGCGTTGCTGAGTACCACGCCGCGCTCTCGCGCCTTCCGCAATCATTGCAGGATGATCTGGCGCAAGCCTGGGGCGCGCCGGAGAACGATCCGGGCTGCCGCGATGGCGGGTTACACTTTGCCGCGATCCAATGCGGCCGGTCGATCATCGCGGTTCAGCCGGAGCGTGGCGACACGGCCACGCGCGACGGCGATTATCACGATCTCGCCCGCACGCCGCGCCATGCCTATGTCGCGTTCTATCTCTGGCTCCGCCAGCAGGGGATGGACGCCGTCGTGCACATGGGTGCGCATGGCACGCTGGAATGGCTGCCCGGAAAATCCGCCGCGCTGTCGCAAGCCTGCTGGCCTGAAGCTCTGATCGGCGATCTGCCCGTCATCTATCCCTTCATCGTCAACGATCCCGGCGAGGCCGCGCAGGCCAAGCGGCGCATCGGCGCTGTCACGATCGGTCATCTGCCGCCGCCGCTTGCTGCGTCCAGCGTGCCGGAAGGCCTGCGCCGGCTCGAACAGCTCCTCGACGAATATTCGACCGCCGACGGGCTCGATCCCGCCCGCCGCCAGCGCCTGATCGCCGCGATCCGGGAGGAGGCGCGCGCCGCAGGACTGGAGGACGATCTCGGTCTCGATGCATCGGCAGCGCCGGCCGAAGCGATTCCGCGGATCGATCGCTTCGTCTGCGATCTCAAGGAAAGCCAGTTCGGCGATGGCCTGCACGTGTTCGGCCGCGGCGCCTGCGGCGAAGCGGAGCGAGACGCGCTATATGCCGCGATCGCTGGTCAGCGTGTCGCGCCAGGGCCTTCGGGCTCGCCCTATCGCGGGCGCCAGGACGTGCTGCCGACGGGGCGCAATCTCTTTGCCGTCGATCCGCGTGCGGTGCCGACGCCGTCGGCGCATGCGCAAGGCATCAAGCTTGCGGAAGAGTTGTTGCGCCGTCATTTGCAGGATCATGGCGATTGGCCGAAAGGGCTCGTGGTCGATCTCTGGGGCTCCGCCACCATGCGCACGGCCGGCGAGGAGTTCGCGATGGCACTGCATCTCGCCGGTCTTGCGCCGCACTGGGATCACGCCTCCGGCCGCGTGACCGGCTACGACATCATCGCGCCGGCCGAGCTTGGCCGTCCCCGCATCGACGTGACGTTGCGCGTGTCGGGCCTGTTCCGCGATGTCTTCTCCAGCCTTGCGCAATTGTTCGAAGCCGCCGCCGAGGCGCTCGCGGGGCGCGAGGACGAGGGCGACGAGAATCCCTATCGGCACCGCACCGCGCGCGTGTTCGCGCCGCGCCCCGGACAATACGGCGTCGGCCTGTCGGCGATCCCGGATGCCTTCACGCCGGAGACGCGGGAGGCTGCAGGCGAGGCCTGGCTGTCGGCGTCATCCTGGGCGTTCTCCGCTGATGGCGAGATCAAGCCCGATCGCGCCGGCATGGAACAGCGGCTCGCGTCTGCGGACGCCTTCGTCCACATTCAGGACCTGCCGGAAACGGATCTGCTACTCGCCGCCGATTACGCGGCCCATGAGGCTGGCATCGCGGCCGCTGCAGCACATCTCGGCGCTGCAACGCCATCGCTCTATCATCTCGACGCGACGCGGCCGGAGCAACCGCAGGCGCGGACGCTGACTGAGGAAATCTCCCGCGTCGTCCGCGCGCGCGCGGCCAATCCGGCCTGGATCGCCGGCATGATGCGCCACGGCTTTCGCGGCGCCGCCGAGATCACTGCGACGCTGGAGCACATGGCCGCCTTC
This sequence comes from Bradyrhizobium sp. McL0616, assembly GCF_049993385.1. Taxonomy (NCBI): domain Bacteria; kingdom Pseudomonadati; phylum Pseudomonadota; class Alphaproteobacteria; order Hyphomicrobiales; family Nitrobacteraceae; genus Bradyrhizobium; species Bradyrhizobium sp. McL0616. The sequence continues at coordinate 5,898,483 of NZ_CP188255.1, read as the reverse complement.
GCCCATCTGGCCGGCGCCGTGCCGCCGCATCTGTTCGACCTCTACTATGACGCGACGCTTGCCAATGACGGCGTCCGGGCCTTCATGGCCCAGGAAAATCCGGCGGCGCTCGCCGCGATGGAAACTTGCTTCACCCGCCTGCACGAGGCTTCACTCTGGCGAACGCGCCGCAATTCGATCGCGGCTGCGCTCAAGGAGGCGTCATGAGCGCTTCTGCGATCAAAGGCTGGTGTCCCGGCGCGCTGCGGCCGATGCAATCGGGCGATGGGCTCGTGATTCGCGTGCGCCCGTTCGGTGGGCGGCTCGATGCGACGCAGGTGACCGGGCTTGCCGAGCTTGCCGAACGATTCGGCAACGGTCTCGTCGATGTGACGAGCCGCGCGAACCTCCAGATCAGGGGTGTGAGCGAACAGGGCCATCAACCGCTGCTCGACGGACTTGCGCAACTGGCACTGCTTGACCCCGATGCCGACATCGAAGCCCGGCGCAACATCCTGGTGACGCCGTTCTGGAACCCCGATGACGAGACGCAGGCGCTCGCCGCCGAGCTCGAAGAGGCGCTCGCAGAGAGCGCGCTCGAACTCCCTACAAAGTTCGGTTTCTCCATCGACGATGGGAAATCGCGCGTGCTCGCCGGCGATTCGGCCGACGTGCGGATCGAACGCGATCGTGCGGGCCATCTCCTGGTGCGGGCCGATGGCTTGAGGCTCGGCCGCACCGTCGGGCGTGGAGAGGCCGTGAGCACCGCGCTCGCGCTCGCAAACTGGTTCATCGCATCCGGCGGCGTCAAAGGCGGGCGAGGGCGCATGGCGGCCCATATCGCGGCCGGCGCCGCATTGCCTGAAACGTTGAGCGGCGAGACCGAGCCCGCGCCCGTGATGGCCGCGTCACGGCCCGGGCACTACCCGCAAGGCGCAATGGTCGGCGTCGCCTTTGGGCAAATGTTGCATACGACGCTCCTACAATTCGCGGGTTGCGGACATGCGCTGCGCATGACGCCATGGCGGATGGTGCTCAGCGAAGGCAAGCGGGCGATGCCAAGTGGAGCAGGCCTCATCACGGAGCCGTACGATCCCGCGTTGCGCGTCATTGCCTGCAGCGGCGCGCCGCGCTGCCGCGAGGCGCATGCCGACACGCGCGCGCTTGCGGCCGCCCTTGCACCGCGTATCGCTCTCGATACACGGCTCCATGTCTCCGGCTGCGCCAAGGGCTGCGCCCGTTCCGGCGCGTCTGCGGTGACGCTGGTTGCGACCAGCACCGGTTTTGATCTTGTCCGCGACGGCTCGACGCGCGACGAGCCGGTCTTGCGTGGCCTGAACGGGGCCGACATCGTCAGCGATCCCTCCATCCTGGTCGGAGGGCACTGATGCCGCATCTCTATGAGACCGACGGCGCAGCGATCTACCGCCAATCCTTTGCAACCATCCGGGCCGAGGCCGATCTTGCGCGGTTCTCGCCCGACGAGGAGCAGGTGGTGGTACGGATGATCCATGCCGCCGGCATGGTGGGCCTGGAGGCGCATGTCCGCTTCACGCCGGGTATGGCGACCGCCGCGCGCGCCGCGTTGCAGAGCGGCGCGCCGATCCTGTGTGATGCGCGCATGGTCTCGGAAGGGATCACGCGCGCGAGACTTCCCGCGGCGAACGCTGTCATCTGTACACTCGGCGACGCTTCCGTTCCGGCGCTGGCACAATCCATGCGCAACACGCGCTCGGCCGCAGCGCTCGAACTTTGGCGCCCACATCTCGATGGCGCGGTCGTCGCGATCGGCAATGCGCCGACCGCGTTGTTTCATCTGCTCAATATGCTGGAGGACCGCGACTGCCCGCGGCCCGCGGCGATCATCGGCTGTCCCGTCGGATTCGTCGGTGCGGCCGAATCCAAGGCCGCGCTGATGGCTGATCCGCCGGTGCCGGCGCTGACCGTCGAAGGCCGCCTCGGCGGCTCCGCGATCACGGTCGCTGCCGTGAATGCGCTGGCGAGCCGGAGCGAATAGCGATGGGACGCATCATCTGCTGCGGTCTCGGCCCCGGCGACCCTGATATGATGAGCGTGCGCGCGGACCGGACGGTGCGCGCGGCAAAGCACGTCGCCTATTTCCGCAAGAAGGGCCGGCCGGGCCAGGCGCGCCGCATCGTCGAGGGCATGTTAGCTGCCGACGTCACCGAATATCCGATGGAATATCCGGTGACGACCGAGATCGCCTTCGACAGCGCTGACTATGTCCATCTGCTAGCCGGCTTCTACGACGAATGGGCCGAGCGCCTGGCGCGGCTTTCGCGCGCCGTCGACGTCGTCGTGCTCTGCGAAGGCGATCCTTACTTCTACGGCTCCTTCATGCATCTGCACACGCGCCTGCAAGGCCGTGTCGCGATCGAGGTGATCGCCGGTATTCCCGGGATGGTGGGCTGCTGGAATGGTGTCGGCCAACCGATCGCGCTTGGCGACGATGTGACGACAGTGCTGATGGGCACGCTCGCCGAAGACGAGCTCGAACGCCGCATGCGCGATTCCGATGCGCTGGTCATCATGAAGACCGGCCGCAATCTCGCGAAGGTGCGTCGTGCGCTCGCCTCCGCGGGCCGGCTGGATGACGCCTGGCTGGTCGAGCGCGGTACCATGCCGGGCGAGCGTGTGGTGCGGCTCGCGGAGATCGACGCCGCCGAGTGCCCCTATTTCGCGATCGTGCTCGTGCACGGCAAGGGCCGGCATCCGGACGCCGCCGAATGACGGGGACGCTGACCATCGCCGGCCTTGGCCCGGGCAGCGAGGCGATGGTGACGCCGGAGGTCTCCGCTGCACTTGCCTGTGCGACCGACATCTTGGGGTACGCGCCCTATGTCGCGCGCGTGCCGCCGCGGCCCGGGCTCACCCTGCATCCATCGGATAATCGCGTAGAGTTGCAGCGTGCGGGCGAAGCCCTGCAGCTTGCCGCCGAAGGCGGCCACGTCGTTGTCGTCTCCTCCGGCGACCCCGGCGTCTTCGCTATGGCCTCCGCCGTGTTCGAGGCGCTCGAGCAGGCGCCGCAATATCGGGAGCTGCCGATCCGCGTGCTGCCGGGCATCACCGCGATGCTGGCCGCGGCTGCGCGGGCCGGCGCACCGCTCGGCCATGATTTCTGCGCGATCAATCTTTCCGACAATCTCAAGCCGTGGGCGGTGATCGAGAAGCGCCTGCGGCTGGCGGCGGAAGCCGATTTTGCCATCGCACTGTACAATCCGCGCTCGGCGAGCCGACCGGACGGATTTGGCCGCGCGCTCGCGGCGCTGAAGGAGGCTGGCTGCGGTGAGCGCCTCGTGATCTTCGCGCGCGCGGTCAGCGCGCCCGATGAAAAGATCGAGACCGTCACGCTGAACGAGGCCCGGCCTGAGATGGCCGACATGCGGACGCTGGTGATCGTCGGCAATTCGCAGACGCGCCGCGTCGGCCGCTGGGTCTATGCGCCGAGGCAGGTGCGATGACCGAGCCAATGCATCACTTCGGCCACGCTCTCAACCCGCAGGCGGTCGGGCAGCCGCGGCCGCGAGATCATGATCACGGGAATCCCCAGCATGCGGGCCGCGTCGATCTTGGCGCGCGCGCCAGCGCCGCCGGAATTGCGGGCGACGATCCAGGCGATGCCGCGCGTGCGCAACATCTCCAACTCGCCATCAAGCGTGAACGGTCCGCGCGACACGATCACATCCGCGGCAAAGGGCAGGGGCGCTTCGGGTGGATCGACGAAACGCAGCGTGTAGACGTGATGCGGCTTCGTCGCAAATGGCGCGATGTGCTGGCGGCCGATGGCGAGGAATATTTTTGCCGGGCTTTCCGGAAGAACCACGACGATAGCGTTGACGTCGGCGACCTCGACCCAGCTGTCGCCGGGCGTCTTGGTCCAGGGCGCGCGCTCCAGCGCAATCAATGGCGTGCCCGTTTGCGTGCACGCTTCGACCGCATGACGGCTCATCTCGGCAGCAAAGGGGTGCGTCGCGTCGATCAGATGCGTGATGCCTGCGTGACGGATGTAGTCGGCAAGTCCGGCCACTCCGCCAAAGCCGCCGATGCGGGTCGGCAGCGGCTGGTCGGCGGGGGCGCGGGTGCGGCCGCCATAGGAGTAGACAGCTTCGATGCCCGCGCGCGCGATCTCCGCTGCGAGCAGGCTCGCATTGGCTGTTCCGCCCAGAATGAGGGCGCGAATCATGTCTGATCCCTGGCTGACCATCATCGGTATCGGCGAAGATGGCCTTGCCGGGCTGTCGGAAGCAAGCCGAAAGGCGCTTGCCAAGGCTGAAACCGTCTTCGGCGGTGAGCGTCATCTTACGCTTGCAGACGTCGGTGGCCGCGGCCGCCCGTGGCCGGCGCCGTTCGATGCAAACGTCGTGCTGAGCTGCCGCGGCCGGCCCACGGCGGTGCTCGCCTCAGGCGATCCGTTCTGGCACGGCGCAGGCGCGGGTCTTGCCGAGAAGCTGGACGCAGGCGAGTGGATTGCGCACTCGGCGCCGTCAACGTTTTCGCTCGCCGCCGCGCGACTGGGCTGGCGCGTCGAATCCGTCGTCTGTCTCGGCCTTCACGCCGCGCCATTCGAACGCCTGGTGCCGCATCTCGCGCAGGGCGCGCGGATCATTTGTCTCGTGCGCGACGGCAAGGCCGCCGGCGATCTTGCAAAGTGGCTGAGCGATCACGGATGGGGCGCCTCGGCGTTCCGGACTCTCACCGCGCTCGGCGGACCGCGCGAAGCCATCGCAGAGCATCGAGCCGACAGCTTTACCGGCGATCTCGCTGGAAACCTGGTTGCGGTGGCGTTGGAGGCGAGGGGAGCGCCGGGTATTCCCCGCAGCTCGGGCCTTGCGGATGATCTTTTCGTCCATGACGGCCAAATCACCAAGCGGCCGGTACGCGCGCTGGCGCTCTCGGCGCTGGCGCCGCGTTCCGGCGAGCTTCTGTGGGACATCGGCGCCGGCTCCGGCTCGATCTCGGTGGAGTGGGCGCTATGCGGCGGGACCGCGATGGCGATCGAAGCGCGAGAAGATCGCGTCGCAAACATCCATCGCAACGCGGCGGCGTTCGGATTGGCGCACCGGATCAGTGTGGTTGCGGGAAGGGTGCCCGAAGCGCTCGCGGCGCTGCAAGCGCCGCACGCCGTCTTCATCGGGGGAGGCCTCGATCATGCAGTGTTTGAGGCTGTCTGGTCGCGCATCACGCCCGGTACGCGGCTCGTCGTGCATGGGGTGACGCTTGAGACGGAAGCGCTGCTCGGCGAACTGCATCAGCGGCACGGCGGCGAGTTGATGCGGATCGAGATCGCGTATGCCGGCCCGCTCGGCCGTTACCGTTCCTGGGAGGCGGCGCGGCCGGTGGTGCAGTGGAGTACGGTCCGATGAAAGTCGCCGGGCTCGGATTCAAGGGCAACGTGACGCTCGCTTCGCTTCGAGAAGCGCTCGTCGCGGCTGGCGGCCCTGATGGTCTTGCGGCGCTAGCGACGATCAGTGACAAGGCCGACGCCGAGGCGCTGAAATTGCTCGCACGCGAATGTGGCGTACCGATTAGGGCCGTTCCTGCTGAAATGTTGGCTCGCATCGATACGCCAACGCAGTCGAAGCTCGTCACCGAAAAATTTGGAACAGGCTCAGTTGCCGAGGCGGCGGCGCTCGCTGCCGCTGGCCCTCGCGCGCGGCTTATCGCGACGCGCGTGGTGTCGCGGGATCGCACCGCAACCGCGGCTATCGCGGAAGGAGACGGCGCATGACCGTGCATTTCATCGGCGCGGGGCCAGGCGCGCCTGATTTGCTGACGTTGCGCGGCCGCGACTTGATCGCCGCCTGTCCGGTTTGCCTCTACGCCGGCTCGCTGGTGCCCGAGGGCGTCCTGGCGCATTGCCCGCCCGGTGCGCGGATCGTCAACTCCGCACCCATGTCGCTCGACGAGATCATCGCGGAGATCGCCGCCGCTCACACAGACGGCAAGAACGTCGCGCGGCTGCATTCCGGCGATCTCTCGATCTGGTCGGCGATGGGCGAGCAGCTCCGCCGGCTGCGTGCACTTGGCATTCCCTACACGGTGACGCCGGGCGTGCCGTCGTTCTCCGCCGCCGCCGCGGCACTTGAAGCCGAGCTGACATTGCCGGGACTGGCGCAGACTGTCGTGTTGACGCGCACGCCGGGCCGCGCCAGCGCGATGCCCGAGGGCGAGAAGCTCGCTGCCTTCGCCGCAACCGGCGCGGTGCTCGCGATCCATCTGTCGATCCATCTGCTCGACATGGTCATCGCTGAGCTCACGCCGCATTACGGCCCGGACTGCCCGGTCGCCATCGTCTGGCGTGCGAGCTGGCCGGACCAGCGCATCGTTCGCGCCACGCTCGCAACGCTCGATGCGGCCGTAGGTGTCGAGCTCGAACGCACCGCGCTCATCCTGGTCGGCAAGACGCTCGGCGCGGCGGATTTTGCCGAGAGCCGGCTCTATGCCGCGGACTATGACCGCCGCTATCGGCCGATCGGCGCCGAGCCGCGCTTTCCGGAGGCGTCGTGATGACTGCGGGTCTCGTCATCTCCGCGCCGGCCTCAGGTGTCGGCAAGACGACGCTGACGCTGGCGCTCGCCCGCGCCTGGCGCAATCGCGGCCTCAACGTGCAGTGCTTCAAGAGCGGTCCCGATTACATCGATCCTGCCTTCCACGCCGTCGCGACGGGACGCGCCTCCGTCAACGTCGATAGCTGGGCGATGGACCGCACCACCATTGCCCATCTCGTCAGCCGTGGTACCGACGCCGATGTCGTGCTCGCCGAAGGCTCGATGGGACTGTTCGATGGCGTCGCCGCGCGCGGCGCCTCCGGCACTGGGGCGACGGCCGATATTGCGGAGATGCTGGGCTGGCCGGTGGTTCTGGTGATCGATCCGTCCGGGCAGGCACAGACGGCGGCGGCGATCGCCGCAGGCCTGCGCGATTACCGCGCCGGCGTGCGCCTTGCGGGCGTCGTGCTCAACCGTGTCGCCAGCTCGCGCCATGAAGACCTCGTGCGGCGTGCGCTGCTGGAAGCTGACATCGCTGTGTTCGGCGCGCTGCCGCGCCATGCCGAGATCAGCCTGCCGAAACGGCATCTCGGCCTGGTGCAGGCCGAGGAGCAGGCGGAGATCGGCAGCCTGATCGACGAAGCCGCACGTTTTGTCAGCGAGCATGTCGATGTCGATGCCGTGCTGCGAGCAGCTGCCGACTGGTCGCCGCAACCGGCAGCGAACGGCCTGAACGTGACACCGCCGGGCCAGCGCATCGCGCTCGCCCGCGATGCGGCGTTCTCCTTTGTCTATCCGCACATGCTGGAAGCCTGGCGCGCGGCGGGTGCAGAGATCTCGACATTCTCGCCGCTTGCCGACGAAGCGCCCGATGCAAGCGCCGACGTGTGCTGGCTGCCGGGCGGGTATCCCGAGCTTCACGCTGGGCAACTCGCCGCCAATGCGCGCTTCCGCAGCGGCTTGCTTGCCTTCGCCGAAACGGGGCCGGTGCATGGCGAATGCGGAGGCTATATGGTGCTGGGCGCAGGCCTCACCGATGCGGAGGGCGTCCGCCACGAGATGACGGGCCTGCTCGGCCTGGAGACGAGCTTTGCCAGGCGGCGCATGCATCTGGGCTATCGTCTCGCTACCCTCGCTGCGCCGATGCCGGGGCATCAGGCCGGCGCGCGTCTGCGCGGTCATGAGTTCCACTATTCGACCATTCTCGCCCAGCCGGACACGCCGCTCGCAGTCGTGCATGACGCGACCGGCGCGGTCATTGCCGAGACCGGCTCGCGGCGCGGCCACGCCACGGGGACGTTCTTTCATCTGATCGCGGAGGACCGGTGAGCGGCTTTGTCTCCTTCATCTCCGCAGGCCCCGGCGATCCCGAGCTGCTCACGCTGAAGGGCGCGGCGCGGCTGCGCAACGCCGATGTCGTGCTCTATGACGATCTCGCCTCCGGCGCGATCCTCGATCTCGCCCGGCCCGGTGCCAATCTCGTCGCGGTGGGCAAGCGGGCAGGGCGGCCCTCGACCAAGCAGCATCATGTCAACCGCCTCCTGGTCGACTATGCCGCAACCGGTGTGCGCGTGGTGCGGCTGAAGTCCGGCGATGCCGGCATTTTCGGCCGGCTGGAAGAGGAGCTCGAGACGCTGCGCGAGGCCGGCATCGGCTACGAGATCATCCCCGGCGTCACCTCGGCCTGCGTCGCGGCTGCGCAAGCCGGCATTCCCCTGACCCGTCGCCACACCTCGCGCCGGGTGCAGTTCGTGACCGGAGCCGATGTCAGCGGCGAGCTGCCGCAAAACCTCAACTGGGCGGCGCTGGCCGATCCGGAGGCGACCACCGTCGTCTATATGGGTCGCCGCACCTTTCCGGCGCTCGCCGCAAAATTGATCGCGCACGGCCTCGCCCCAAACACCCCGGCGCTGTTCGCCGAATCCCTCGGCCGCCCCGACGAGCGGCTGGTCCGCACCACCATTGCCGAGCTTGCCGAGCAGCTTGCGCGTGGCGGGTCCGCCTCGACCGCGGCCGTGATCCTGTTTGGCGCGCTGGCAGAGGGCGCTAGGTGATGCTGACGCTCTCCCTGATAGGCATCGGTTGCGGCGATCCCGAGCAGCTCACGCGCGCCGCCGTTCGTGCCATCAACGCGGCCGACCTCGTCCTGATCCCGCGCAAGGGGACCGCGAAATCCGATCTCGCCGATTTGCGGCGGACGATCTGCGCTGACGTGCTCACCAGCGACAAGACAGGCATCGCCGAGTTCGATCTTCCCGTGCGCGATGCGGCCGATGCCGACTACCGCAAGGGCGTCGACGATTGGCACGATGCAGTGGCGGCGAGCTGGTCACAGACGATCGCGAGCCATCTCGGCGGCGACGGGAAGGTCGCGCTGCTGATCTGGGGCGATCCCTCGCTCTACGATTCCTCGCTGCGCATTGCGCGCCGGCTCAATCCCTTGCCGAAGATCGCGGTCGTGCCCGGCATTACCTCGATCCAGGCGCTGTGCGCGGCGCATGCGCTGCCGCTCAACGATATCGGCGAGCCGTTCCTGGTCACGACGGGACGTCGCTTGCGCGAGGGCGGCTGGCCGGTGGGTGTCGATACAGTCGTCGTGATGCTCGACGGCGGCACCGCGTTCCAGTCGCTCGATCCGAGCAGCTTACACATCTGGTGGGGCGCCTATCTCGGCATGCCTGATCAGCTCATCATGTCCGGCACGCTGGCTGAAATCGGTCCGCGCATCGTCGCCGCACGCCAAGAAGCGCGCGAACGGCACGGCTGGATCATGGACAGCTACATTCTCAAGCGCAGGCCGTGAGCCAAGCGAGGCAGCATGCTTCCCAAATGGGTCTATCAAAAGTGCCCTGATATCTCAGTCGCCCATCGCGACGCGGCGATCGCGCGGCAGGCGCAACTGACAAAACCGACCGGCGCGCTCGGCCGGCTCGAGCAGCTCGCGATCGAGCTCGCGGGCCTGCAAGCGACTGAGCAGCCGCGCGCGACACGCGTGCCGATCATCATCTTCGCGGGCGATCACGGCATCGTTGCCCAAGGCGTGTCGGCCTATCCGCAAGCTGTGACCATCGCGATGATGGCGAATTTTGCGTCAGGTGGTGCCGCGATCTCAGTGCTGGCGCGCGAACTCGGCTCCAGTCTTGAGGTGGTCGATGCCGGCACGCTGGCGCAGGAGGCGATGGCGGGTATCGTCATCGACAAGCCGCGCAACGGGACCCGCGACTTCAGCGTTGAGCCGGCGCTTGCAGCCGCCGAGCTGGCGGTTGCCTTCGAGGTCGGCCAACGCGCGGTCGCGCGCGCGCAAGCGAGCAAACCCGATCTCCTGATCTTCGGCGAGATGGGCATCGGCAACACCACGACGTCGGCGGCGATTGCGGCCAGCCTGCTTGGCGTAAGCGCCGAAGAGATCGCCGGCAGCGGCACCGGTGTCGATGCGGCCGGCCGGGCGCACAAGGCGCGCGTGATTGACGCGGCGATTGCGCGTCACGGCGTTGCCGGTGCCACGCCCGAAAAGATCCTGTGTGCGGTCGGAGGTCTCGAGATCGCGGCGATCTGCGGCGCGATCATCGCGGCTGCGCAAGCCCGCATCCCGGTGCTGATCGACGGGTTTATCGTATCGGTTGCGGCGCTGGCGGCGGCACGTCTCAACCCGTCGTGCAAGCCGTTCCAGCTAGCCTCGCATCAGTCGGCGGAGCAGGGGCACCGGCTGGTGCTTCGCGCGCTGAACGTGCAGCCGCTGATCAGTCTCGATCTCAGGCTCGGCGAGGGATCGGGCGCTGCCATCGCGCTGCCATTGGTGCGGCTCGCCTGCAGCCTTCACAACGGCATGGCGACATTCGCGCAGGCCAATGTCCCGGATCGCCCGGCTTGATCCGGCTCACGCCACGCGCTGATTGACGCCGACGACGCGCCAGCCGGTCGCCAGCCGATCGATCCGGGTCAGCGACAACGGATCGATGACGAAGCGCAACGCCACTTGCGGCGTCAGATCGAGCGCTATGCAGAGCGCGGCGCGGATCGTGCCGGAATGCACGACGAGCGTTGCCGGCCCGGCTCCGATCCGTGCGAGGCCGATCCGGACGCGCGCGACCTGATCCTCGAAGCTTTCACCGCCCGGTGGTCTTGCGCGCGCAGGATCGCTCCAGAATTGCGCAGAGACATCGCCGCTGGCCGCAGCGATTTCGTCATGCCGCAGGCCGGTCCAGGCGCCAAAATCCTGCTCGCTGAATTCGCCCACCAAAGCCGGATCGAGCCCCAGCGCGCGCGCCGTCTCGACTGTTCGCCGTGCCGGGCTCGCATAGCTCGCTGCCTCCCGCGGTAGGCACTTCTGTAGCGTCTCCAGCTGCGTCCGTTCGCTGAGATCAGCCGGCACGTCCGGCGCATGGATCGTTCCGACGACACCGTCGACGGGCGCGTGACGTATCAGCCAGAGGAAGGTCTCACCTTCCATGCGAAAATCTCCAGGGACAGTTGGCCGCTGCGGCAACAACGCCGCACCCGGCACATTGACTCCGTCTTCATCGTAATCCTAGATGGCGATGACGGTTTCCCCGAGAGGGGATGAAAAGGGAATGCGGTGCGGGGAAGTTGTCCCCAATGCCGTAGCTGCCCCCGCAACTGTAAGCGGTGAATCCTTCGTCATGAGCCACTGGGTCCTCGGTCCCGGGAAGGCGACGAAGTGGTAACGACCCGCGAGCCAGGAGACCTGCCGTCAGCCGTGGTCACACGCGAAGATGTCGGTCGGGGAGTACAGACATTTGGCTTCATCGGAGCGCTGAAAGGCCGAAGATGGGACCTTGGTTCGCTGTGACGTGCCACAGACGTCATACCGAGGTCCAAGACCGTGTCTTCCGTCCGTATTGCGCGACCGCGCTGCTTTTTGCTCGCGTCCGCCGCCCTCATATCATTTGCCGTTGTCGATATGCCCGCCACGCTGGCGCAGCAGGCCCGCAACCCGCTGCCGCCGGTCGAAGTGACGGCGCCCGAACAGTCGCGCAAGCCGGCCAAACCAGCGGCACGTGCGGGGCAAGGCGCGCGCCGCGCCGCGGCGCATAGGGCTGCTACCGCGCTGGCCGCGCCAAAGCCGGTCGTGCCGACCGCAACGGCGCAGACGCCGCTGAACACCAACGTGGTGGCGACAAGCGCCTCGGGTCTCGGCCTGACTGTGCGTGAGACGCCCGCGACCGTCGAGGTGATCTCCGCCGAAACGATGCGCGAGCAGGGCTATCGCACCGTCTCCGATGTGGCCCAAGGCGCGGTCGGCGTCACCGCCGGCGACAATCCGGCCGAGCCGTCGGCGTTCTCGATGCGCGGCTTCACCAACAGCGAGATCAACACGCTCTACAACGGCATCAAGATCGGCCCGCAGAACATGACTTCGCGCATCATGGACACGGCCAATCTGGAGGCTGTGGAGATTCTGAAAGGTCCGGCCTCGCTGATGTCGGGTGAAGGAGCCGCAGGTGGTGCGATCAATCTCGTCACCAAACAGCCGCACACCGGGGCGATCCGAAACGAGGCTGACTTTTCCTATGACTCCCTGAACTCGTTCCGCGCGCATTACGGCTCCGGCGGCAGCACCAACGTCCAGGGGCTGGACTACCGCTTCGACGTCAGCCGTTCCTCGCTCAACGGCTTTGCCGACGACACCAACACCAAGACGCTCGATGTCTCCGGGCAGTTCAATTATCGCATCTCGGACAGTCTCAAGGTCTGGGGCGCGATCGAGTACCGCGAAGACCGCGGAAAGGCTTATTGGGGCGCACCGCTGGTGCCGGTTGCCTTCAGTGGCTCACATGCCACGGCGGGTATCGTCTCGGGTACCTACTTCAACAGGACAGACCTCGGGGCCGTCACGATCGACGACCGCACCTTCAACACCAACTACAACGTCCTCGATAACCGAAACGTGGCGCAAGAGGTGTGGCTCCGCGGCGGTTTCGAGTTGAAGCTCGCGCCTGACCTGACGCTGAAAAGCCAGGCCTATGGTTATGGCGCGGAGCGCACGTGGTTCAACAACGAGATCGAGGCGTTCGATTCTACCACGAACAAGGTGTATCGCGAGCGCTTCTATGTCGCGCATAGCCAGCGCCTTGTCGGAAACATCACCGTACCTGGTTTGGGATGCTAATGTCGCAGGTTTTGACAATCGCTTGGTCACGACGCTGTCGTCGAGCTACCTCGACTTCGTCAGGCCGGGCGCTGCAAACTTTCCGAATGATGAAGTCCCGCCGGTCGATCCCGACCGCGGCTTCTACGGCCTCCTCACGACCAAGCAGCAGACCGCGCGCATCGACAACGAGGCGCTGTCGTTCGAGGACCGGCTGAAGCTCACGCGCACCTTCGCGCTGGTCGCCGGCCTGCGCGTCGAACATATTGGGCTCGACCGCAATTCGACCGACGTCAACGGCCTGGAGAACGCGAGTTTCCCATTCACAAAAGACTGGGCACCGGTGACGGGGCGTATCGGCTACACCTGGGATGCCGTTCCCGGCCTGACCTTCTTCAGCCAGTACGCCACTGGTGCCGATATCTCGGCCAATAACATCTTTCTGCTTGGGCCGACGCAGCCGCTGGATCTCACGACCGCACGCACCTACGAGACTGGCGTCAAGCACGTGCTATGGGACAACAGGGCGGAGTGGTGGTTCTCGGCCTACGATATCCTGCGCAAGAACGTTTATGCGGCCGCCGGCGGGATGGCGCTCAACATTGCGGGGCGGCAGGAATCGAAGGGCGTCGAGCTCGCCGCATCGGTGCGTCCGATCGAGCCGCTGCGGCTATGGGGCAATATCGCCTATGTCGATGCGCGCTATGCCGATTACAATTTCGTCGGCGGCTCATTCTCCGGCAATACGCCGCCGAACGTTCCGCGTATCGTTGCGAACGTTGGCGCGTCATACCGCTTCTTGACGTCGTGGCCCGTGGAGCTCGGCATCGTCGGCCGCCATGTCGGTGACCGCTACAACACCGATGCCAACACCGTGACGCTGAAGGCCTACACGGTGGGAGACGTCTACGCCTTCGTCGACATCCCCAGGACAGTCTTCGCTGCGGTGGACAAGGCCCGCCTGACCTTCCGGGTGCGCAACTTCACCGACAAGCGCTATGCGATCTGGGGCGATCCGTTCTATCCTGACCAGATATTGCTGGGCGCGCCGCGCACCTACGAGATCTCGGCGGCGTTCAAATGGTAAGGCACTGAACGCATGATGGGCGCGATCGTCTTGCTGCACCGCTGGCTCGGGGTCGCGTTCTGCCTGCTGTTCGCAATGTGGTTCGCGACCGGGATCGTGATGCACTTCGTTCCGTTTCCGTCGCTGACGGAAGCGGAGCGCTTCGCCGGCCTCATCCCGGTTGATCGTGCTCAGGTGGTCATCGGAGTCGCCGATGCGGTGGCTGCCAGCGGCATTACCGAGGCAACGCGTGTTCGCCTGGTCCAGCGGAGCGACGGGCCGGTCTACGTCGTGTCCGGAATCCTACTCGTGCGCGCGGTTCGCGCCTCCGATGGACGGGACGCGACGGTCATTTCTGCCGATGTGGCGCTCGACATCGCGCGGGATCATGCCCGCGGCCGCGGGATCGATGCTGCACAGGCCAAGATCGTTGGGCGCAGGAACTATGATCAATGGAGCGTGCCGAACGGCTTCGATCGCCATCGGCCTCTGTTCCGCGTGGCGCTTGGCGATGCCGCCGGCACGGAGGTCTATGTCTCGTCGCTCACTGGCGAAGTCGTCCTAGATACGACACGCAGCGAGCGTGGATGGAATCTCGCCGGGAGCGTTCTGCACTGGATCTATCCGACGGTCCTGAGACGCGATTGGGCACTGTGGGATCTCGTTGTCTGGACATTGTCGCTGGCGGCCTCGATCGCAGCCTTGCTCGGTGCGGTGCTGGGGGTCGCGCGGATCAAACGTCGAGGAGGGATCTTGGGCTCGCCTTACCGAGGCTGGCACGCCCTGCATCACCTGATCGGCCTTGTGGTGACATTTTTCCTGCTGACCTGGATCTTCAGCGGCTGGCTCTCGATGGATCACGGATTGCTGTTCTCGCGGGGGCAGTTGACCACGGGTGAAGTTGGCGAGATCAATGCTGCGCCGAATTGGAGGACGGTTTCATCGCTCGATCGGGAGTCGGCTCTGTCTCCGGCTCGCGAGATCGAATGGTTCGCGTTCAACGGCAATATCTATCGCCGTGATCGGGTCGGCCTCGGCAGCCAGGTCTTGACAGGAGCGGGAGAGATGCGCCGAGACGGCCAAGCCCGGTTCCTGCGTGCGCCGGAGGTTCGGAGCTTGATCGCGCGGCTTGCCCCTCGATGCGACGCGCCGGTCGTTCTTGCCGATAACGACGATTACCCATCCCAGTCCGCCGTCCCCGGTGCACCGGTCTACCGCTCGAAATGCGGCGACCTCTGGTTCGATATCGACGGCGCCGATGGAAACGTGTTGCAGAGGCTCGATCCGTCGCGGCGGGCCTATCGCTGGGCCTACAGCGCCGTGCACACGCTCGATTTTCCGGTCCTCATGGCGCATCCGCGTGTCCGCGATGTCCTGATCGTCGGGCTCTGCGCGCTCGGGCTGGTGTTCTCCATCACCGGAACCGTCATCGGCTGGCGCCGGTTGCGCTCTACTTTTGCAGTCTGAGTTACGCCCGTAGGAGCGTCTCGATCTGCCGCGCGGCACGCAGCAGCGTGCGGTCCTGTCCGCGCCGGGCGATCAGCTGGAGGCCGAAGGGGAGTCCGGCCGCATCGGTCCCGCAGGGGAGCGAGATCGCCGGCAGCCGGGCGTGATTGACGAAGGGCGTGAACACGGCGTGCGCACGTGGGCTCGCCGCGTTGCCGCCGATCATGTCGGGCCCAAGTTGAGTGAATGGCCAGGCGACGCAGGGGACTGTCGGGGTCAGCAGCAAGTCGACTTCGGCAAAGAAGGCCGCGAACGCATTGGCAATCGCGGTGCTTGCGACCAGCGCACCGGCGACGTCCACGCCCGACCAGGCAAGCCCACGTTCGATCTGCCTGGCGATATCAGGGTCGAAGACGGTTGGGTCCTTGCGAAAGGTCTCGCCATAGAGCGCCGCGAGGCCGCGTGCTGAAGCGGCATGATGGCGTCCTCCGTGACGCCCGCCGGCCAGACGGGAGGTAACGTATGTGGCTCAAAACAAAAGCATATCGAACAAATTGTATGCAGTGTGCAGATTGCGGGTTGCGCGCACGTGAGGGATGCGGATGATCCTTAGCGAGGAGCGCAAATGCGCTTCGCCGCAATGGAGCGAACGCGATCGATGTCAATTCTGCGCAAGCGTCTCGGCATGATCACGCCGTCCTCGAATTCGGTGCTCGAGCCCGTCACCAGTGCCATGCTGCATGGTGTGACCGATGTCACCGCGCATTTCTCACGCTTCCGCGTCACTGAAATCGCGCTCGATGCCGCCGCGCTGAACCAGTTCGACGCATCGGTGATGCTGCCGGCGGCGGATCTGCTGGCCGATGCAAAAGTCGACGCCATCGCCTGGAACGGTACCTCGGCGAGCTGGCTCGGCATCAGCCGCGACAGGAGCCTGTGCGAGGCGATCATGGCGCGCACGAACGTGCCCGCGACGACGTCGACGCTGGCCTGCATCGATGCCGCCCGCGCGCTCGGCGCGAGGCGCGTCGGTCTGGTCTCGCCCTATACGGACGATGTCCAGCGGCGGATCGCGGACGTCTGGGCCGAGGAGGGGATAGCACCGCATGCCGAGCGCCATCTCGGCCTGCGCGACAATTTCTCCTTCGGCGAGGTCGCGCCTGCGACAATCGCGGACATGATCCGCGCCGTGGCAGCGGAAGGCGCCGACGCTATCGTCATCCTCTGCACCAATCTCGACGGTGCCGCACTGGCGGCGTCGCTCGAACGGGAATTGGATATCGCCGTACTCGACTCGGTCGCGGTCACGCTGTGGCGAACCCTCGATCTTGCCGGCGGCGACATTACGGCTCTTGCGGAGTGGGGCCGGATCTTCCAGACAGTGTCAGTGGTCAAGTGACGGAGACTCCTGTGACGCAGCTCGATCTCGCCATCCGCGGCGGCACCATCGTGACGGCCAGCGACGAGTTTCGTGCCGACATCGGCATTCGCGACGGCCGTATCGTCAGCATCGCTGACAGCATCGAGGGCGCGGCCCGCGAAATCGATGCGACGGGGCTACTGGCGTTGCCGGGCGGAATCGACAGCCACGTTCACATCTCTCAACCCCAAGGCCCCGAAATTGTCATGGCCGACGACTTTGCCTCGGCGACGCGTGCCGCGGCGGCCGGCGGCAACACCATGGTGCTACCCTTTGCGCTTCAGGAGAAGGGCACGTCGCTCCGAACCTGTGTCGAGAACTACCGCAAGCTCGCCGAGGGCGAGTGCTACATCGACACCGCGTTCCACCTCATCATCTCCGATCCGACCGCGGTCGTGCTGGGTCAGGAGCTGCCCGCGCTGGTCAAGGATGGCTACACCTCGTTCAAGGTGTTCATGACCTATGACGACCTTGTCTTGAGCGACAAGCAGTTGCTCGAAGTGTTCGAGGTGGCGCGCCGCGAGGAGGCGCTGGTAATGGTCCATTGCGAGGGCTACGACGCCATCCGCTTCCTCACCACCAAACTCGAACGCGAGGGCCACATCGCGCCTTATTATCACGGCACGTCGCGTCCCCAGGCCGTCGAGCGCGAGGCCACGCATCGCGCCATCAGCCATGCCGAGGTGATCGGCGTCCCCATCATGATCGTCCACGTCTCCGGGCGCGAGGCTATGGAGCAGGTGCGCTGGGCCCAGCAACGCGGATTGCCCGTGCATGCGGAAACCTGCCCGCAATACATCACGCTCACGGCCGACGACATGAAGGGCCTGAACATGGACATCACGGGCGCGAAGTACGTCTGCTCGCCGCCGCCGCGCGATGCCGAAAGCCAGCAGGCGATCTGGGAGGGCATCACCACCGGCGTGTTCCAGACCTTCTCGTCGGACCACTGCCCGTTCCGCTACGATGATCCCAAGGGCAAGCTGACGCCGAATGCACGCACCTCGTTTCGCTGGGTGCCGAATGGCATTCCCGGCGTCGAGACGCGGCTGCCGATCCTGTTCTCCGAGGGGGTGTCGAAGGGGCGCATCAGCTTGCAAAAATTCGTTGAGCTGACCGCGACCAATCATGCCCGCATCTACGGCCTGTATCCGCGCAAGGGTTCGATCGGCGTCGGCTTCGATGCGGATATCGTGCTGTGGGACCCCAAGCTGAAGAAGAAGATTCAGCAGGCCGATCTGCATCACGGCGCCGATTATACGCCCTGGGAGGGGTTCGACGTCACCGGCTGGCCCGTCACGACGGTCGCGCGCGGCCGCGTGGTGTACGAGCAGGGCAAGATCGTCGGCGACAAGGGCGCGGGCGAGGTGCTGAGCCGCGGCAAGTCGAGCCTGGTGTGACCGTTACATCGGCTCGATCGAGAGCGGCCTCAACACCAAGATCGTGACCCCGGCGAGCGCAAATCCAGGTATGACAAGGCTATACCTCGATCGCTTCTTGCTTCAATCTGATGCAAATCCGGTGGCCGAACAAACCTCCCAAAACCCGCTTCCCCACGATGGACAGAGACCGCCAATCAAGCAAGCGTGTATCCCTTGCCGGGATTCACATCGACCGGACGTCGGCCGTGCCGCTGCATTTGCAGATTGCGGCGCACATCCGGGACGGCATTCTGCGCGGCATCTTTCCGGCCGGAACGCAATTTCTGGGCTCGCGCGAGATCGCGCGGGAACTGGGCTGTTCGCGCACGGTGGTGCTGACCGCGTGGGACCTGCTCTACGCCGAGGGCTATCTTGTATCGACTCCACGCGGCAGCGTCATGGTGGCGTCCGTCGCAACACCGCATGCGGCGCCGCCTTCGGCTTCGTCGCCGGCCGGCACGGCCGCCCACATGTCAGAGCGCTGGCGATCGCTGCTTGCCTCCAGCTACGAAACCAACTGGCCGTCCGAGTTCAGTCCCGGCGCGCCGGACATCTCAACATTCCCATTCAAGGAATGGTCGCGCCTGCTGCGCCAGACCTGGCAAAATCCGAAAGAGCAGGAGTGCCTCGATCTTCCGCCTGAGGGCCATCCACCGCTGCGCAGCGAGATCGCGAACTTCCTTGGCGCGGTGCGCGGGCTCGTTTGCGCGCCCGAGGAGGTTGTGGTCACCTCCGGCACATCGGGCGCGCTGGATGTCTGCAGCCGGATGATCCTCGATCCCGGCGACGAGGTGTGGATTGAGGAGCCAGGCTTCGTCGAGGCCCGCTGGGCGCTCACGGCTGCCGGCGCAAAGCTCGTTCCGATTCCGGTCGATGACAAGGGCCTCGTCGTCTCCGAGGGAGTCCGGCGTGCGCCACGCGCGCGGCTGATCGTGGTGACGCCGTCACATCAATATCCGCTCGGGATCAGCATGGGCCTGGAACGGCGCCTCGAACTGCTGGACTGGGCGAACAGGAACGACGTCTGGGTGATCGAGGACGACTACAATTCGGAGTTCAGGCATCAGGACAGCATGATCGCCTCGCTACGCTCGCTCGATCGCGACGGGCGGGTGATCTATTTCGGTACCTTCTCGAAGATCATGATGCCGAACCTGCGGCTCGGCTACATCGTCGCCAACAGGTATTTCATCGAGGGATTCTCGAAGGGCCGCGCGCGGATCGACGTGCATACCTCGGGCATCGGACAACTCGCGCTGGCCGAGTTCATGCGCGAGGGGCACCTGCTGCGTCATCTACGCGGGATGCGGCGGGTCTATGCTATCAGGCGCAAGGCGCTGATCGATGCGATCGCAGCGCTGATGCCGGACGATCTGACGGTGTCCTCCGCCGTTACCGGGCTGCATTTGGTGGCGCTGTTCACCGACGCGATGAAGGCTCGGATGAGCGATCGCGAGGCGGTGGCAGTCCTGAAGCAGGCCGGCATCCACGTGCAGCCATTGTCGCAGAACTTTCTGGAACAGCCGACACGGCAGGGCCTGGTGTTCGGCTATGGGCGGTTGCGCGTCGAGGATGCGTCTCCGCTGCTCGCGAGAATCGCGGCTCGCATCGGCAGCGGCTCCCGCGGCGCACCATCCGGTCCGGCAATATCGTCGCTTACTGTTCGTACAATAAAGGGAGGCTGAGCCGACCGCCTTGCATAGCTCGCAGGCACCCCAACATCCCGCCGCGCCGGTCGATCGCCTGTAAATTAGACAGACGATTTGGGGAGCTCGGATTGCAGTGCAGCGACCTTCCCGATTTGCGCCGAAAATACCGTGGTGCGCTGCACGTCGCTCACCTGGAATAGCCGACGTCCGTGTGCTGTCTGCGCGGGCACCGCTGCACCAAAACGTGCAGCCGATGCTGCGGCGCGTCGCACCGGTCGCGTGCTGGTCTAGTGGATTGAGACAACTCTGGCCCTATCCCGACCCGGTCGCTCTGTCGCACGCTCTCAGACGGTGGCATGACAAGGGATGCATGATGAGCGGTCTCGATTGGGCATTGGACGTCGCGGTGGAAGGGCAGAACCCGGCGTCCGGTTCGGACGTCATGCGTAGCTGATCCTGCACATGAGCAATTCCGAAGGGCATTGGGAGGTCGGCACCGATATCGGTGGCACCTTCACCGACATCATTGCGATCCGGCGCGGTTCCGCGGAGGCGCGGATCGCGAAGGTGCCGTCGCGGCCGCAGGCGCCCGTCCAGGCGATGCTCGAGGCGATCGAGGCGGTGGGCCTGCGCAAGAGCGAGGTCAAGCGTTTCGTCCACGGCACCACTCGGGTGACCAACGCCATCGTTGAGGGCCGGCTGCCGAAGGTAGCGCTGGTCGCCACCGAAGGGTTTTCCGATGTGCTCGAGATCGCGCGCTATCGCCGCCGTGATCTCTATCGTCTCGACATTCCTCCGAAATCGCCTCCGTTGGTGCCGCCTGAACGCTGCTTCGGGCTCGCCGAGCGCCTCGATCACGAGGGCCGGGTGTTGAAGGCGCTGGAGGACGCGGAGATCGAGCGTCTGGTGGTATGGCTGAAAGCAACCGGCGTGCAGAGCGTCGCGGTTGCTCTTCTTCACGCCTATGCCAACCCGGTCCATGAAAAAATGCTGGGCGAGCGTCTCAAGGACGTCGTCGCCCATGTCTCGCTGTCGCACGAGGTCAATCCCGAGGCGCGCGAATATGAACGGACGTCGGCGACCGTGTTCAACGCGGCCGCGATGCCGATCGCGGTTGAATATCTGAGCGAGCTCGAGCAGCGGCTGCCGATCGGGCCGGGCTTGCAGGTGTTTCATTCCGCCGGCGCCATGATCCCGATCTCCGCAGTGAAGCGGCGGCCGCTGGTGATGGCGATGTCGGGGCCGGCGGCCGGCGTCTCGGCCTCCGTCGGCATCGCGCGCCAGCTTGGCACCTCGCGCATGGTGACGTTTGATATGGGCGGCACCACGACCGACGTCTGCCTGATCGTCGACGGCCAGGCCGAGATGACCGACGGCCGCATGCTCGGCGACAAGCCGCTGCGCCAGCCGATGCTCGCGGTTCATTCGATCGGCGCCGGTGGCGGATCGATCGTGCGCAACGGCCCCGGCGGCTTGACGGTTGGGCCGGAGAGTGCGGGCTCCGAGCCGGGGCCGGCCTGCTACGGGCGCGGCGGCACCGAACCCACCATCACCGACGCCAATGCCGTGCTCGGCTATCTCAATCCCGAAACAAAACTCGGCGACCGGATCGGGATCGACATCAAGGCCGCTGCTGATGTCATCGAGCCGATCGCGCTTGCTTTAGGGCTGAGCCTGACCGAAACCGCGCTCGGCATCGTCAAGGTCGCGAACGCGACGATGGCGCGTGCGCTTCGCCGCGTCACTGTCGAGCGCGGCATCGATGGACGCGACTGCACGCTGCTCGCCTTCGGCGGCGGCGGCCCGATGCACGCCGCGGGTCTCGCCGATCTCTACGGGATTGCAGAGGTTGTCGTGCCCAGCGCGTCGAGCGCGTTTTCTGCGCTGGGTTGTCTCACCGCGGACTTCAGCTTCCTCCAGCAACAGACCTTGCGCGCGGCGCTCGACGGCATTGACCTCGCGCGCGTATCGGAACGGATCGGGACGTTGATTGCCGATGCTTCGGCGCCGCTGATCGCGAACGACGTCGCGAAAGCACAGATCCAGGTCGAGCTGGTGGCCTTGATGCGCTACGCGGCGCAGAACGACGCCATTCCGGTGTCTTTCACGCTGCCGCTCGATGTTATCAGGCTCAAGAAGGACTTTCTGGCGCGGCATCACGAGCTCTTCGGCTACGCGACGAGCGAGCCCTGCGTCATCGAGTCCGTAAGGGTGCAGGCGCGCCGTCCGTCGACGACCGTCGTGAGCCGGCCGGCAACTGCGGTGAGGGCGGTGTCCACTGGCACGCGCATCTGCTCGTTCGACGGGTTCCATGAGATCGCAACAGGGATCATCAACCGCGCCGCGTTGACTGACGTCGTCAACGGCCCGGCCATCATTGAAGACGCGTGGTCGACGGTGGTAGTGCCGCCCGGCTGGCAGGCGAAGCCTGATGTAACAGGCAATCTGTTCCTGACGCGGAGGACGGCATGAAGCTCGATCCCTTCGTCGTCGAAGTCATCCGGCACGGGCTTTCCGCCGCCGCCGAGGAGATGAGCCTGGTGATGACGCGCTCGGCGCGTTCGCCATTGCTGCGCGAGGCCGGTGACCTGTCGTCCGCGATCACGGACGGCCGCGGGGGTCTGGTCGGGCAGGGCCGCGACATCCCGATCCATCTCGGCGCGATGGCCTACACGATTCCTGAGCTGCTGAAGGTGGTGCCGGTCGAGAGCCTGAACGACGGCGACGTGCTGATCTACAATGTCGGCGCCCTCGGCGGCAATCACCTCAACGACGTCAAGGTCGTGCGGCCCGTCTTCGTCGACGGCGACATCGTGGCGTTCGCGGTCAGCCTCGCGCACTGGCCTGACATCGGCGGCACCTGGCCCGGCAGCTATTTTGCCAAGGCCATCGACACGTTCCAGGAGGCGATGCGAATTCCGCCGGTGCTGATCGCGACCGCGGCGGGCGTCAGCGCGCCGGTCGTGCAGCTGCTCAAGGCCAACGTCCGCGATCCCGAATCCTGCGAGGGCGATCTGCTCGCCCAGATCGCCGCCACGAAAGCCGGCGAGCGGCGCATCGTTGAGCTTTGCCGCGAACACGGCAAGTCGGTCTTCACGGCAACGCAGTCGCGCCTGCACGATCTCTCGGAAATCGAGATGCGGGAAGCGATCCGCGCGCTGCCGGATGGCGTCTATGAGGGCGAGGATCATCTCGACGACGGCGGCGTGAACAATGCGCCGGCACGCATCCACGTCAAGATCACCATCGCTGGGGATGAGGCGATCTTCGACCTGTCCGGCAGCTGCGACCGCGTCTCCAATTTCTGCAACACGACGCCGTTCATGGCCCGCTCGGCCGTCGCCTATGCCGCGCGCATCATGAGCGGCCGCGACATGCACCAGAATGCGGGCGCGCTGCGGCCTCTGACCATCATCACGCGCCCGGGCTCTATCCTGGAGCCCGGCTGGAACGCGTCCGTCGCCGCCGGCAACCACGAGACCTCGATGCGCATCGTCGATGCCATCTTCCGCGCCATGCAGCTCACCATTCCAGAACGTTTGTCGGCCGGCGGGGCGACCACCGCTGGCGTGCTGTTCTTTGCCGAGCCGCGGCAAAACGGTTCGTGGAAGATGCTCTACGAGGTTCACGGCGGCGGCGAAGGCGCGCGCCACGATCGGGCCGGCATGTCGGCGACGCGCGTGCATCTGTCCAACACCTCGAACACGCCGGTCGAGGTGATCGAGGCAAGCTACGCGATCCGCGTCGAGCAGCAGGCCATTCGCTGGCATTCCGGCGGCGCCGGCGCACATCGCGGCGGTGACGGCTCCGTCCGTACCTATCGCATCCTCGCGCCCTCGATGCATCTGACCACCTGCATCGAGCGCATGGTGATTGCGCCGTACGGTATGCAGGGCGGCGAGTCCGGCAAGCCTTGTCGCATCTCGCTGATCAGGCAAGGCGCAAACGTCGCGATCGACGGCAAATCGAACCTCGTGTTGCAGCAAGGCGATCGCGTCACGATCGAGATGTGCGGTGGCGGTGGCTACGGCACCGCTGCGGCAGAGTAAAGGAACGGCGATGAGCAGATTGTTGCGAACCGGACTGAATGCTGGCGAGAGCGCGCCCATGGCCGTGGTCGGCGGCGAGGGCGTCTACTTTCATCTCGCGGACGGGCGCAAGCTGATCGACGGCAGCAACACCGGCGGCGGTCTCGGGCATCGCCACCCCGTGATGGTAGAGGCGATCCGCCGCGCGGCCGATACACCCGTCGTGAACGAAGGCTGGACCTGGGTCGGCCGCGAGCAGGCAGCGGACGATCTGATGGCCACCGCGTTCCAAGGCGAAGAGGATTGGGTCGGCGCCGTCCGTTTCTGCATCAGCGGCAGCGAGGCCAACGACATGGCGTTGTCGCTGTGCCAGGCGCTGACGCAGCGCTCAGCACTCGCAACGCGTGAGCGCGCTTATCACGGCATCACCGGCCTGTCGCGCAGCATGACGGTGCAGCCGCAATGGCACGGCGGTCTCGCGGTGCATGCCGGCGGCTCGAAGCTACCGGCGCCGATGGCGCCGGTGCGAATCCTGCCGGCTCCGGATGGCGCGATCTATGGCGCGCCAGCCAACAATGCGCCTCCGAGCGAATATCTGGCGGATGCGACACGCCTGCTTTCGGATACCGCAGCGACGATCATCGATTACACCCAGGGCGGCATCTATTACGAAGGCGCGTATCAGGACGAGGTCGCACGCTGCGCGCGGCAGGCAGGCTCTTACTGGATCGCGGACGAGGTCGTCACCGGCGCAGGACGCGCCGGACGCTGGTTCGCGTTCCAGGGTGCTCAAAGCCGCCCAGACATCGTGACTCTCGGTAAGTCGCTTGGCGGCGGCGCAGCCGCTGTCGCTGCCGTCGTAGTGTCGAAGGACATCGTCGAGCGGCTCAAGGGCACGAGCTGGCAGAATTACGGCACCCTGCGCGGCCATCCGATCAGCATGGCTGCCGTCAGCGCCTATCTGAAGGTCGTGACCGAAGACAAGATCCTGGAGCGCGTGCAAAATCTCGAAAAGCTGTTCACCCGCCGCCTGCTCGCCATCGCGCAAAAGCATCCGAGCGTGAAGCGTGTAGCGGGGCAGGGGCTGCATTGGACGGTGGAGCTGCACGGCCCGGATTGGCGCAACTGGCATGCCGACACCACCGAGGTCCCGATCGCCTCACGCGTCGCCGAGCGGGCATTGGAGGCCGGCGCAGTGATCGGAACCAGCGGTGAGCAGACCTCGCTGTTCCTGGCGCCGCCACTCGTGATATCCGAGCGTGAAGCGACGCTGCTGCTGGATGCGCTCGACCACGGTCTGGACATCGCCGACGAGGAGCACGGGTGAACGCAGATCCCGCATCGCCCCGTCGATCGCCGGCCTGGCCGGCGGACGAGCCCTGGCATCTCGCGATGCCGGAGGGAACGCTTTACGACGCGCTGGTGCGCGCTGCGCACGACCGGCCGTCGCATCCGGCGACGGTGTTTTATGGCTCGAGCCTGAGCTACGCCGAGTTGCGCGACCGCGTCGATGCCATGGCCGGATTCCTGCAATGCGTTTGCGGCGTGACGCGCGGCGACCGCGTCATGATCGCGCTTCAGAACTCGCCGCAATACGTCATCGCTTACTACGCGGTGATGCGGGCGGACGCCGTGATCGTGCCCGTCAACCCCATGAACAAGACGGCCGAAATTGCGTATCTCGCCGAAGACAGCGGCGCCAGAGTCGCGCTCATCGGCAGCGATCTTACCGAAATATTTGCGCCGCTGCTGGGCGAGGCCATCGCGCATGCGATCGTCGCGCAATATCGCGACGAGGTGCCTAGCGCCACGCCTTATACGCTGCCGTCGTGCGTCACCGAGGGGCCGTCGGAAGTGCCGCCGTCGCCCGGCTGGCATTCCTGGTCGTCTGCGATCGCGAAAGGCTTGCAGCCTGATGCGATGAGAGCGGGGCCGGACGATCTCATGATCCTGCCCTACACGTCGGGCACGACGGGCAAGCCCAAGGCCTGCATGCATACCCATCGCAGCGCGCTGTTCACCGCGGTCCTGCAGGCCCGCTGGTATGGGCTCGATGGCAATGACGTGATGACCGGCTTCATGCCGCTGTTCCACGTTGCGGGCATGCAGGGTTCGATGAATGCCGCTGTTGTCACGGGCGCCACGCTGCTGTTGATGGCGCGCTGGGACAAGGATTTGCTGCCGGATCTGTTCGAGACCTATGGCGTGACGTTCTGGAACGCGGCGCCGACCATGATCGTCGACGTGCTTGCCAGCGCCCGGTTCCGCGACCGGTGCTTTGCGAAGCTCAAGGTCCTGACTGGAGGCGGTGCGGCGATGCCGACCGCAGTGGCCGAGCGGCTGAAAGGACGATTCGGCCTCGATTTCGTCGAGGGCTACGGCATGACCGAGACGATGTCGCCGAGCCACCTCAATCCGATGGCGGCGCCGAAGCGGGAGTGTCTCGGAATCGCCGTGCAGGAGACCGATGCAAGAATCATCGACGCAGAAAGCCTGATTGAACTCGACGACAATGTCGTCGGCGAGATCGTCGTGCACGGGCCGCAGGTGCTGCAAGGCTATTGGAACAGGCCGGAGGCCGACGCAGAGTCCTTCATCGAACTCGACGGCAAGCGGTTCCTGCGCACCGGAGATCTCGGTTATCGCGATGCTGACGGTTATTTCTTTGCCGTCGATCGCCTGAAGCGGATGATCAATGTCAGTGGCTTCAAGGTGTGGCCCGCCGAGGTTGAGGCCGCGATGTACCAGAACCGGGCCATCCGGGAATGCTGCATTATCTCGACACCAGACAATTACCGCGGCGAGACCGTCAAGGCGCTGGTCGTGCTCGACGAGGCCGCACGGGCGACGACCTTGCCGGACGACATCATCGGCTGGGCGCGCGGTGCGATGGCCAGCTACAAGGCGCCGCGCGCCGTCGTCTTCGTCGACCAGCTGCCCCGCACCGCGAGCAACAAGATCAACTGGCGGCTTTTGCAGGACGCCGAATGGGGGCGGACGGCATGAAAGCTGCTTGGCTGGAAAACCGGCGCAAGACCGCGCTATGCTGCGCGCGCCGACACGCCCCTGAAGCTGCGATCCCCAGCCTCGCCAAGAAATTCAATAGATCAGGAACTTGCTGATGCGTATCGTCACTGTTGCCGCCGCCCAGATGGGTCCGATCCAGAAAACCGACAGCCGCGAGGCCGTGGTCAAGCGCATGATCGCGCTGATGGACGAGGCCAAGGCCAAAGGCGCCGATCTGATCGTCTATCCGGAACTCGCGCTGACGACGTTCTTTCCGCGCTGGTACATGGAGGACCGTGCCGAGGCCGACATCTGGTTCGAGCGCGAGATGCCGAGCGCTGCGACGAAGCCGCTGTTCGAGCGCGCGGCGCAGCACCAGATGGCGATGAACTTTGGTTATGCGGAGCTGACGCCCGACGGTCATCACTTCAACACCGCGATCCTGACCGACAAATCCGGCAAGATCGTCGGCAAATATCGCAAGGTCCATCTGCCGGGTCATGTGGAGTACGACACCAGGCGCTCGCACCAGCATCTGGAGAAGCGCTATTTCGAGCCGGGCGATCTCGGCTTCATGGTCTGGCGCGAGCTGGGCGGCATCATCGGCATGGCCATCTGCAACGACCGGCGCTGGCCCGAGACCTATCGCGTCATGGGCTTGCAGGGCGTCGAGATGGTGCTGATCGGCTACAACACGCCGTCCGTGAATGCGGAGAATAGCGAGGAGGGCGTCGAGAAGCGCCTGTTCCACAACCGCCTCTCGGTGCAGGCCGGCGCCTATCAGAATGCGACATGGGTGGTCGCCGTCGCCAAGGCCGGCAATGAGGATGGCCACCCGCTTTTTGGCGGCAGCTTGATCGTCGATCCCAATGGCGAGATTGTTGCCGAGGCCAAGACGGAAGAGGACGAACTGCTGGTGCATCCCTGCGACCTCGATGCCACCATCTTCGGCAAGACCACGATCTTCAATTTTGCCCAGCATCGCCGCATCGAGCATTACGGCCTGATCACCAGCCAAACCGGCGCGGTTCCGCCGCCGGAGAAGTGACGCCGATGGTGAACAAGGGCACATCAGGCATTTCCCTGCGCGAGCTCGATCCGCGCGATCGCTACAAGCTGCTCTGCGGCGTGGTGGTGCCGCGGCCGATCGCGCTGGTGACGACGCTTGACGAGAACGGTGCGGTCAACGCCGCGCCGTTCAGCTTCTTCAACGTCTTCTCCGAGAGTCCCGCGCTGATCGTGCTCGGGCTCCAGCACAAGCCCGATCACAGTCCGAAGGACACGACCCGCAACATCCATCGCGACGGCGAGTTCGTGGTTCATATGGTTGACGAGGCGCTGTCAGCGGCGATGAACGATTGCGCGGTCGATTTTCCCTCCGGCGACAGCGAGGTCGCCGCGACCGGGCTTGCGACGCTTGCCTGCATCGACGTGAATGTGCCGCGCCTGGCTGCAGCGCCGTTCGCGCTCGAATGCCGGCGCCACACTGTGCTCAACTTTTCGCCCGATCGCGAGCTTCTGGTCGGCGAAGTCATCAGGATTCACGCTCGCGACGGCCTGGTCGACGAAGCGAACATGTATGTCGATCTCGAAGCCTACCGGCCGATCGGACGCATGTTCGGCAATCTCTACACGACGCAGCGGGACACGTTCGCGCTGGCGCGCGAGAGCCATGCGCAATGGCTCGCGCGCCGGGACGCTCAAGTGCTGAAGGACGCCTAGTGACGCGAGAACTGCACCGTTCCCAGCGCCATGGTGACGGCCGCCTGTGTCGGGTCGATCACGGCAATACCGAGCGCGTCTTCCAGCGGACGGCGGTGGCGCGCCATGCCAGCGCAGCCCATCACGATGGCGCGGGCGCCGTCCTCGTCCCGCAGCGCGCGGCCGATGTCGATCATTTTGGCGAGCGTGCCTTCGCCGGAAGCCGTCTCCGCAACGCTCATGTTGAGCGGCCGCTCGCCGGCGAGTCGTTCGGTCAGTCCCATCTGCCTGAGATAACGCATGTGCCGCGGGATCGAGCGCTGGGCAATCGCAATGACGCCAAATGTCTCGGCGCGCGCCAGCGCCGTCAGCACGCCGCACTCGGCGATGCCAAATACGGGGCGGTCGGTGCCCTCACGGCAGACCTGAAGCCCGGGATCGCTGTAGCAGGCGATGACGAAGGCGGCCGAACTGTTATCGCCTTCGACCAGCTTTCGGAGCGGCATCGCGACGCCATCGACATCGGCCTGGCTTTCAATGCCGAACGGGCCCTCGGTCAGCGTCTGGCAGACCAGTTCCGGCCCGCCTTCGAAGCCAAGCGGCTTCAGCGCGTCCTCCAGCCCTTGCGTGACTGCGGGGTTGGAGTTCGGATTGATGACGAGAATGCGCGGCCGGGGCATGTTGGTCTTCCCTTGAAATGGCGATCACGTGTTTCAGGCATATCATGGAGTGCCTCATGACTGAACCCACCTACGACCTGATCATCCGCGGCGGACGCGTCGCCACCACGACCGACGTTTTCGAGGCCGACGTCGCCATCTCCGGCGAAACGATCGTGGCGGTCGGCCGCGGACTTGCGCCGGCCAAGCGCGAGATCGACGCACGCGGCAAGCTGGTGCTGCCCGGGGGCGTCGACAGCCACGCCCATATCGAGCAATTGTCTGCAGCCGGCATCATGAACGCCGACACTTTCGAGAGCGCGACCGTCTCTGCCGCCTTCGGCGGCACCACCACGGTGATCCCGTTCGCCGCCCAGCATGTCGGCATGAAGCTGCCGCAGGTGGTGGAGGACTATCACGCGTTGGCGAAGAAGGGCGCCGTGATCGACTACGCCTTCCACATGATCATTGCCGACGCGACCAAGGAGACGGTCGAGGAGCACATTCCCGCGCTGGTGAAGCAGGGCCATGCGTCGATCAAGATCTTCATGACCTACGACCGGCTCAAGGTCGATGACGAGCCGCTGCTCGACATCCTCCTCGCCGCGCGGCAATCCGGCGCGATGCTGTGTGCCCACGCTGAAAACCACGGCATCATCGCCTGGATGGTGAAGCGCCTGCTCGCGCGCGGCTACACGCTGCCGAAATACCACGCCGTCAGCCACGCCCGCGTGTCGGAGGCCGAAGCCTTCACCCGGCTGATCGGCATGGCGGCGCTGATCGACCAGCCGATCATGATCTTCCATGTCTCGACCGCCGAAGGCGCCAAGGTCATTCGCGAATCGCGTGGGCAGGGACTCAAGGTTTTTGCCGAGACCTGCCCGCAATATTTGTTCCTCACCGCCGCCGATCTCGACAAGCCCGGCGCCGACGGCGCCAAATGGATGTGCAGCCCGCCGCCGCGCACGCATTCGGACCAGGAGGCGCTGTGGCAGGCGCTGTCGCTCGGCGATCTCCAGACCATCTCGTCGGATCATGCGCCGTATCGTTTCGATGAGACCGGCAAGCTGCGCGCCGGCCCCAATCCCAACTTCAAGCAGGTCGCGAACGGCCTGCCGGGACTGGAGCTGCGGCTGCCGCTGCTGTTCGACGCGATGGTCTCGAAGGGGCGGCTTGGTCTCGAAAAATTCGTCGAGCTGACGTCGACGGCGCCCGCGAAGATCTACAATCTGCATCCACGCAAGGGCTCGATCGCGGTCGGGGCCGATGCCGACATCGCAATCTGGGACCCCAACCGCGAGACAACGATCGCCGATGAGATGATGCACGACCTTGCCGGCTACACGCCGTTTGCGGGCCGCAAGCTGAAGGGCTGGCCGGTGTCGGTGCTGTCGCGCGGCCGCGTCATCATCGATGGCAACAAGTGCCCGGCGAGCCCCGGCAGCGGCAAGTTCCTCGCGCGCAGCGGCGGCGAGGCGGCAAAACCCACCGGCCGGCTCGTGGCCGACATGGATCCGGAACGGAATTTTGGGGCAAAGCTGCTGTGACGATGGACCCCAGCATATGAGGATCGTCATCTTCGGCGGCACAGGCTTTGTCGGCCTCAATCTCGCGGAGGTGCTGCTGGCGCGCGGCCACGACGTGACGCTGTATGACCGCGCAGAGTTGCCGCCATCCGCGCGACGATCTCTTGCTGACGATGGCGAACGGCTCAAAGCCGTGCAGGGCGATATTACGGACGCAGAAGCCATCGACGCCCTCATCGCCGAAGGCGTTGATGCGATCGTGCTTGGTGCCGCTGTCACCGCCGGCGACGATCTCGAGCGGGCGTCGACCGCGCGCGTTCTCGAGATCAACGTGATGGCGCAGATCCCCATCCTGCTCTCCGCCATTCGTCATGGCGTTCGCCGGGTCGTCAATCTCTCGTCGGCATCGGCCTATGGCGCGGCGGGCGCGCGGGTCGAGAGTCTGGACGAGGACTCGCCGTGCGATCCGGTCTCGTTCTACGCCATCAGCAAGTTCACCTCTGAGCGATCGGTGGCGCGCCACGCTGAGCTCTTTGGCGGCGATTTCCTGAGCGTGCGCCTGAGCGCCGTGTTTGGTCCATGGGAGCGGCCCGGTTCGGTGCGCGATACGCCGAGCCTTCAGTACCAGATCCTGACCGCGTTCGCCCGCGGCGAGCCGGCCATCATGCCTGAAGCTGGCATGAGGGACTGGATCTATGCTCCGGATGCCGCGGAAGCCGTCGCGTTGCTGATCGAAGCTGAGCGGCCGCGCCATCGGCTCTACAACATCTCCCGCGGCGGGCTATGGCCGGCGCTGCAATGGGGCGAGGCCTTCGCAGCGTTGCATCCCGGCCTGGAGTGTCGGCTCGCGGCGCCCGGCGAGAAGACTGCCATCAAGCTGCATGGATCCTATCGCGCGCCGCTATCCGTGACGCGGATGGCGGATGAGTTTGGCTGGCGCGCGCGGTTCGGCTGCGCCGAGTCCGCCGCGGCGATGAGCGCGTGGTTGGCGCGGCACAAGGAGTGGATCTGAGATGCGGCTGCAGGGGCGCACGGCTATCATCACCGGCGCAGGCTCGGGCATTGGCCGGGCCAGCGCAAAGCTGTTCGCGGAGGAGGGGGCACGTCTCGCTCTGGTCGATCGCGATGCCGCCGGCCTTCAGGAATCGCTCAGCCTGGTGAGCGGGGCAACGACGCATGTCGGAGACGTCGGCGATGCCGGTTTCGCGAAGACCATTGTTGGCGACGTCGTCGCGCGCCACGGCCGCCTCGATATCCTGATGACGGCGGCGGGCTTTTCCTGCGGCGGCACAGTGCTGACGACGAGCCCGGACGACTGGGACGCGGTGTTCCGCGCCAATGTCGGCGGCACCTGGCTGTGGGCGCGGGCCGCCGTGCCTCAGATGCAGCGACAGAGGAGCGGTTCGATCATCACACTGGCGTCGCAGCTCGCCATCGCCGGGGGCAAGGCCAACAGCGCTTATATCGCCGCCAAGGGCGCTATCGTCAGCCTGACACGGACGATGGCGGTGGATTTCGCAACCGACGGCATTCGCGTCAACGCGATCGCGCCGGGCGCGATCGACACACCGATGCTTCGCCGCAGCTTTGCCCGTCATGCCAATTCGGACGAGGTGCGCGAAGCCTCCCGCAACCGCCACGCCATGAAGCGGTTCGGGGAGGCGGAGGAAATCGCGCAAGCCGCGCTGCATCTCGCCAGCGATGCATCGTCCTTCACGACCGGCACCGTGATGGTGGTCGACGGAGGATGGCTGGCCGCATGAGTGAGGCACTGACCAACCTCGAAGCCGATGTTCGCGCCGATCTTGCGAAGATCGCGCATCCCGGCGCCGCGTGGCTCCCTCCAAAGCCGGGACCGGACGGCAAGCCGGCGCTTGACGTGCTCGTCATCGGCGCCGGCCAATCCGGCATCGCCATCGGCTTTGGCCTGATGCGCTCGCGCGTCAGCAACATCCTGCTGCTCGACAAGGCCGAGGAAGGGATGGAGGGGCCGTGGCTCACCTATGCCCGGATGCCGACACTGCGCAGCCCGAAGGATTACACCGGTCCGGACCTCGATATTCCGAGCCTGACTTACCAGTCATGGCACGAAGCGCGTTTCGGCCAGGAGAACTGGCAGACGCTCGACCTGATCCCGCGCGGGCATTGGGCGGAATATCTGCTGTGGCTGCGGCGCACGGTTGGATTGCCGGTGCGCAACGGCTGCGAGCTCCTGGAGATCGCTCGGGCCGCGAACGGCCTGCTCGCCGCACACGTGAAACGTGCCGACGGCACCGAGACGCTCTATGCGCGCAAGATCGTGCTGGCGACCGGGCAGGAGGGGATGGGCAGCTGGATGATCCCGGAGCCGCTGCGCGATCTGCCATCAGGTTCGATCGCGACCGTCGCCGACCATATCGATTTCGAAAGCCTTCGTGGCAAGCGTGTTGCCGTGATCGGTGCAGGCGCGTCCGCCTTCGACAATGCGGCAACAGCGCTGGAAGCAGGTGCTGCCGAAGTGCATATGCTGTGCCGCCGCGCGCAGATTCAATTGATCCAGCCCTATCGCTGGCTGACCTTCCGCGGCTTCCTGCGCCATCTCAGCGATCTCGATGATGCCTGGCGTTGGCGCTTCATGCGCAAGATCCTGGAAATGCGGGAAGGGTTTCCGCAGCCGACTTACGACCGCTGTGCGCGTCATGCCAATTTCACACTGCACGAAGGTGCACCGGTCGAACGTGTACGACAGACCGATGGCGGCGTTGAATTGCAGACGCCGCGCGGCGCCATCACGGCGGACTTCGTCATCTGCGGCACCGGCATCGACATGAACTTTGCCGGGCGCGGCGAGCTGCGCGCATTTGCCGGCAACATCGCAACCTGGGCCGATCGCTACCAACCGCCTGCGAGCGAACGCAACGCGCGGCTTGGCCGCTTTCCCTATCTCGCCGACGATTATGCCTTCACCGAGCGTGTGCCGGGCGAGACGCCGTGGATCTCCGACATTCATCTTTTCGCCATCGCCTCCACCATGAGCTTCGGTCCGTCGGGATCGTCGATCAATGCGATGACGACTGCGGTGCCGAAGCTGGTCGATGGCCTGACGCGCGGCCTGTTCCGCGCCGATATCGCTCACCACTGGGCTTCACTCAGCGCCTATGATGTGCCGCAGGCCGTTGTCACGCGGCCAGCGCAAAAGGTGGGAGACCCCACATGATTGTCCATGCGCCGCCGCGACGAAGCGTCCTTCCAGGACTGGCGCGCAACTTGCTTGTTTATTAATCTGCCTCGCTGGCGTTTCTTGTCGAAATCTTGGGGAAAACGAATGCGTTTTGTGTCTTTCAGGCCTGCGATCTGCGTGCTCGCCACCACTGCGCTGTTGCTCATCGCTACCGCACCTTCGCAGGCGCAAACCAGGGCGGAGACATTGCGCTACGTCACCGGTGCATCGGTCAATACGCTCGATCCCAACATCCCTGGCTCGACCCGCGAGTCCTTCGCGCTGAGCATGAGCACCTACGACCGGCTGGTGGCGTTCGGCCGCAAGCAGCTCAACGGCAAATGGGTGTTCGATCTCGACAAGATCACGGGCGAGCTCGCCGAATCCTACGACGTCAGTCCAGACGGGTTGAAGCTCACCTTCCGCCTGCGCAAGGATGCCAAGTTCCAGGATGGCTCGCCGGTCACGGCCGAGGATGTGAAATGGTCGCTCGACCGCTGTGTCACCGCGCCGATCCTCGGCAAGGCGCAATTGCTGACGGGTTCGTTGACGTCGGCCGACCAGTTCAAGGTGATCGATCCGCTCACCATCGAGGTGACGCTGCCAAAACCCGACAAGCTGGCGTTGCCCAATCTCGCCACCGTCTATCCCTTGATCATCAACTCCAAGGTCGCGAAAGAGCATGCGACGGCGGACGATCCCTGGGCCACGGCCTGGCTGAAGGAGCACACCGCCGGCAGCGGCGCCTATGTGGTCGAGACGTTCAAGCCGGGTGAGCAGGTCATCCTCAAGCGCGACGAGACCTGGAACCGCGGCTCGCCAGACAAGCCGGCCTTCTTCAAGCGCGTGATCGTGCAGTCGGTGCCGGAGCCGGCGACCCGTGCCAATCTGGTCGAGCGCGGCGATGCCGATATCGTCGTCGATCTCCAGGCCAGCGACGTGCAGTCGCTCGAGGCCAAGGGCAAGCTCAAGGTGGTCTCGACGCCGCAATACAATGCGATCACCTTCGTCTCCATGAACAACCAGATCCCGCCGTTCGACAATGTCAACGTCCGCCGCGCCATCGCTTTCGCGCTGCCCTATGACGATATGTTCAAGGCCGCCTTGTTCGGCCGTGGCGCGCCGCTGTTCGGCGCGAATTGGCCAGATGGCAAGCCGCTGAACGGCATCTATCCGTTCCAGGCGCCGGTGAAGGTCGATCTCGACAAGGCCCGTGAATACCTCAAGGCCGCGGGCTTGCCTGAGGGCTTCTCGACCACCTTCAGTTTTAACGTCGGTCAGGCCTCGACCGCGGAGCCGATGGCGGCCCTCGTCAAGGAATCGCTTGCCAAGATCGGGATCAAGGTCGACATCCAGAAGCTGCCGGACGCGCAGATGTCGACGCAGATCAACGAGAAGAAGCTGCCCTTGTTCACCGAAGGCATCGTCGCCTGGCTGCCCTCGACGGACTATTTCTATCGCAATTTCTATACCGGCAATCAGCGCTGGAACTACAGCTCGATCAACAATCCCGAGCTGGCCGCGATCGCGCAGGAAGCCCGCTTCGAGCCGGATAAGGCGAAATACGAGGAGGACGGCCGCAAGCTCAACGCGATCCACTTCAGCGAGATGCCGCAGATTCCGCTGTGGCAACCGAACCAGGACGCGGTCATGGCTCCGTCGATCGAGGGCTACACCTACGAATTCCATCGGCAGGTCGACTACCGCGATGTTAGCCGCAAGTGACGGCAGCAAACGGGAAGGACGCAAAAGGGGTGACGAGCAGTCTTGGCACGACGATGGTGCGGGCGGGCAAGCGGCTGCTGTCGTCGCTGCCGGCACTGTTCGGTGTGCTGGTCTTCACCTTTCTGTTGATGCGCGTCCTGCCAGGGGACCCCGCGGTGTTCTTCGCCTCGGGGCCCAACGCCGGCAAGGAGGAGATCGAGCAGATCCGCAAGCAGATGGGGCTCAACAGGTCGGTGCCGGAGCAGCTCGTCTACTATCTCTCCGACATCGGCCACGGCAATCTCGGCCGTTCCATGATGACGGGGCAACCCGTGCTGAAGGATCTGCGCGAGCGGCTGCCGGCATCGCTCGAACTCACCTTCACCGCGCTTTTGATCGCGCTGATCGCGGCCGTGCCGCTCGGCGTGGTCGCGGCGCTGCGGCCGGGGTCGTTCGTCGATCATGGTGTGCGGTTGTTCTGCGCGCTCGGCGTCTGCGTGCCGACCTTCGTGTCGGGCTTGTTGCTGATTTACGTTTTCTATTACCTGCTTGGGCTTGCGCCTGATCCAACCGGGCGGGTCGATGTCTTCACGTCGCTGCCGCCGCAACGCACGGGCTTCCTATCGATCGATTTCCTGCTGGCCGGTGATGTCGAGGGTTGGTGGGCGGCCTGCAAACAGTTGATCCTGCCGGCGGTGAGCATGGCCCTGTTCGTCATCGCGCCGCTGGCGCGGATCACGCGGGCCTCGATGCTGGTTTCGTTGGGCAGCGATTTCGTCCGCACCGCGCGTTCCGTTGGCCTGTCCTGGCGCAAGGTGGTCATCACCTATGCGCTGCGCAACGCGATCCTGCCCGTCATCACCATTGCGGGCATCGTGTTCTCAACCATGCTTGGTGCCAACGTCCTGGTGGAAAAAGTGTTCTCCTGGCCGGGCGTGGCCTCCTACGCGCTCGATGCGTTGTTGTCCTCCGACTATGCGCCGGTGCAGGGATTCGTGCTGCTGATGGCGAGCCTCTTCGTGCTGGTCAATCTGGTCGTGGATGTCTGCTACGGCATCGCCGATCCCAGGGTGTCGATCGAATGACCAGCGCCACCCTTCGCCATTCGGTCTGGATCCTGCGCGGGAACCCGCTCACCGGCGTTTCCGCGGCCGGCGTCCTGCTGTTCGTGCTCGTCGCGATCTTCGGGCCCTGGATCGTGCCCTATGATCCCGTGGTCTCGAATGTTTCGGAAGCGCTTTTGCCACCGAGCGCGGCGCACCTCGCCGGCACCGACCAGCTCGGGCGGGACGTGTTCAGTCGCCTCGTCGTCGCTGCCCGGCTCGACCTCACCATCGCGGTTTCCGCGGTCGGCATCTCCTTCGTGATCGGCGCCGTCGTCGGCGCGTTCTGCGGCTATGCCGGCGGCAAGCTCGATCGTGGCGTCGGCCGCTTTGTCGACGTCATGATGGCCTTTCCATTGTTCGTGCTGGCGATGGCGATGGTGGCCGCACTCGGAAATCGGATCGAGAACATCGTGATCGCGACCGCGATCATCAATCTTCCGTTCTACATCCGCTTCGCGCGGGCCGAGGTGAACGTCCGTCGCAATGTTGGCTGGGTGGAGGCCGCACGTGCCTGCGGCGAGAGCCATTTTTCGGTGGTGCTGCGGTTCCTGCTGCCGAACATCTTGCCGGCGATGGCGGTGCAGATCTCGCTCAATCTCGGTTGGGCCATTCTCAACGCGGCCGGCCTGTCCTTCATCGGCCTCGGCGTCAAGCCGCCGACGCCGGAATGGGGCATCATGGTCGCAGAAGGTGCGCGCTTCATCTCGACCGGGCGGTGGTGGCTGGTGGCCTTTCCGGGCCTTGCACTGATGATGGCCGTGCTGTGCTTCAATCTCCTCGGTGACGGGATGCGGGACATTCTCGATCCCCGCATGCGCACATGAGCGAGGAACTGCTCAGGATCGACGATCTCCACGTCTCGTTCTCGACGCGGCGTGGACTGGTCGAAGCTGTGCGCGGCGTCACGCTCGCGGTCCAAGCTGGCGAGATGCTCGGCCTCGTCGGCGAGAGCGGATCAGGAAAATCGGTCACCGGCTTTGCGACGACTAGGCTGCTCGACACTGCCGGCCGCGTCACCGGCGGAAAGATCCTGTTTCGCGGGCAGGATGTGACGAAGCTCAGGGGCGACGACCTCCGTCATCTCCAGGGCGCCGCGATGTCGATGATCTTCCAGAATCCGCGGGCCGCGCTCAACCCGATCCGCGCAATCGGCCTGCAGATCGCGGACGCGATCCTCACGCATAAGCGGATATCGAAGGATGCCGCGCGCGCCGAGGCGCTGGAGTTGCTGCGCGCCGTTCAGATTCGCGACCCTGAAACGCGGATGAACGCTTACCCGCACGAGCTCTCCGGCGGCATGTGCCAGCGCGTGATGATCGCGATCGCGATCTCCTGCAATCCTGCGCTCTTGATCGCCGACGAGCCGACCACCGGTCTCGACGTCACCACGCAGAAGGTGGTGATGGATCTGCTCGCGGACATTGCCGCCGCGCGCGGCATGGCGACCATCCTGATCACGCACGATCTCGGGCTCGCGGCGCGCTATTGCCGCCGCATCGCCGTGATGGAGCGCGGACGCATCGTCGAGGAGGCGAGTCCAAAAACTCTCTTCAGCGCGCCGCAGCACGCATACACGAAGCGCCTGGTGGCGGCCTCGCCGACCGCGACGTCACGGATCGAGGACCTCGTGACGGAGGCGGAGCGGGAGCGCCACGCGACAGTTGTCAGCAAGCCCAGGCAAGAGCTCGCGCACGGCACGCCGCCGCTGCTCGAAGTGCGAAAGCTCGCAAAGCGCTTCGACCAGGGCTCGGCCGCGGTCGCGGACTTCTCGATGGTGATGGCCGGCGGCGAAAGCGTCGGTCTCGTCGGTGAATCCGGCTCAGGCAAGAGCACGACATCGCGGATGATCTGCCGTCTGATCGACCCGAGCGAAGGCGACATCGTGTTCGATGGACAGTCGATCGGGCATGTTGCGTCGCGCGACTTTCACCGCTCGCGCTTTCGCAAAGACATCCAGATGGTTTTCCAGGACCCGAACGAGAGCCTCAATCCGCGCTACACGGCCTTCGACTGCATCGCCCATCCCTTGATGCGGCTCGACGGTATGCGCATAGGCGACGGGTTGCAGGAACGGGTGGAGGAATGCGCGGAGCGGGTCGGCTTGCCGCTGGATCTGTTGCCGCGCTTTCCGCACCAACTCTCCGGCGGCCAGAAGGCCCGCGTCGGGATTGCCCGTGCCATTGCGTGCCGGCCGCGGCTCCTGGTTCTGGACGAGCCGACCGCCGCGCTCGACGTCTCGGTGCAGGCGGTGGTGCTGCAACTGCTCGATCGCTTGCGCCGCGAGAACGACATCGCGCTGCTGTTCGTCAGCCACGATCTCAACGTGGTGCGAATGCTCTGCGACCGCACCATCGTGCTGCGCAACGGCGGCATCGTGGAGCAGGGCGAAAGCCGCGCGCTGTTCGACAACCCGAAAACCGACTATACCCGCGAATTGGTCGAGGCGATCCCGCATATCGAGACCGGGCCGGCGCTGGCGGCCGCGCTTTGATGCCGCTGTTTGGTACTTGGACTAGCCAGAAAGTCGATGAGATCTGGCTGGCGAAGGTCCGGTTACTGGCATACCATTTGCACGCTAATGGGCTTGGTTTCATCTG
The DNA here is from genome assembly GCF_049993385.1 of Bradyrhizobium sp. McL0616. Lineage (NCBI taxonomy): Bacteria > Pseudomonadati > Pseudomonadota > Alphaproteobacteria > Hyphomicrobiales > Nitrobacteraceae > Bradyrhizobium > Bradyrhizobium sp. McL0616. The sequence continues at coordinate 5,859,358 of NZ_CP188255.1, read as the reverse complement.
CCCTTGGCCAATGAACGGCCGGCATCACGGCAATACTGGGAGGACTTTATGGATCGCAGGACCGTATTGAAGGGACTGGCTGGCGCGGGCGGTCTGGCATTGTCGGGTGGCCTCTCGGCGCCGGCGATCGCGCAAGGCGCCTCAGCCCGCACCCTGCGTTTCGTGCCGCAGGCCAATCTCGCCAATTTCGATCCCATCTGGGGCACCCAATATGTCGTGCGCAATGCAGCGGCGCTGGTTTGGGACACGCTCTACGGCGTCGATTCCTCGCTCCAGCCGCAGCGGCAGATGGTCGAATCCGAGGAAGTGACCGACGATGGCACGACCTGGACGTTCAAGTTGCGGCCCGGGCTCAAATTCCATGACGGCGAGCCGGTGTTGAGCAAGGACGTCGTTGCGAGCCTGACGCGCTGGGCCGCGCGCGATCCCATGGGCCTGATGATCAGGGCAAACCAGCAGGAACTCACCGCTGTCGACGATCGCACCTTCAAATGGGTGCTGAAGCAGCCCTTCCCGAAATTGCTTTACGCGCTCGCCAAGAACAATGCGCCGTGCGCCTTCATCATGCCCGAACGCACCGCGCAGACCGATCCGTTCAAGCAGATCACCGACTATGTCGGCTCCGGGCCGATGAAGTTCGCCAAGGGCGAGTGGGTCCCCGGCGCGAAGGCGGTGTTCGAGAAGTTCGCCGACTATGTGCCGCGGCAGGAGAAGGCGTCGTGGCTCGCCGGCGGCAAGCAGATCCTGATCGATCGCGTCGAATGGATCGTGATGCCGGATCCGGCGACCGCGGCGGCCGCGTTGCAGAACGGCGAGGTCGACTGGTGGGAGAACCCGATCGCGGACCTCGTTCCCGTCCTGAAGAAGAACAAGAATATCAGCGTCGATATCGGCGATCCCCTCGGCAATATCGGGTCGTTCCGCATGAATTTCCTCTATCCGCCGTTCAACGACGTGCGGGCGCGGCGCGCGGTGCTGATGGCGATGAACCAGGAAGACTACATGCGCGCGCTCGTCGGCGACGACAATTCGCTGTGGAAGTCGCTGCCCGGCTTCTTCACGCCGGACACGCCGCTCTACACCGAGGCGGGTGGCGAGATCCTCAAGGGCAAACGCGATCTCGACGCCGCCAAGAAGCTGCTCGCCGAGAGCGGCTATTCCGGTCAGCCGGTCACGTGCCTGGTGGCGCAGGATCAGCCCATCACCAAGGCGCTCGGCGATGTGACCGCTGATCTCCTGAAGCAGCTCGGCATGAATGTCGACTTCGTCGCGACCGACTGGGGCACGGTCGGCGCGCGCCGTGCGGTGAAGACGCCGCCGGGACAGGGCGGCTGGAACATGTTCCACACCTGGCACGCGGGTGCGGACTGCATCAATCCCGCTCCCTACACCGCCATTCGCGCCAATGGCGACAAGGCCTGGTTCGGCTGGCCTAACAGCCCCAATACCGAGAAGGAAGTTTCGTCCTGGTTCGAGGCCAAGAACCTCGATGAGGAGAAGGCGGCGGTCAGTCGACTCAACAAGGCCGCGCTCGAAGACGTCGTCTATGCGCCGACCGGCTTTTTCCTGAGCTACACGGCCTGGCGCAAGAACGTCTCCGGCATCGCCAAGGGGCCGCTGCCGTTCTTCTGGGGCGTATCGAAGTCCGCATGATCCTGCGCTGAGGCCAGATGCTCTCCTATATCCTCCGGCGCATCGTCTCCACCTTGCCGGTGATGGCGATTGTTGCACTGTTCGTGTTCAGCCTGCTTTACATCGCGCCGGGTGATCCCGCTGTGGTGATTGCAGGCGACCAGGCAAGCCCGGAGGATGTGGAGCGCATCCGCCAAGGCCTCGGCCTCGACCGTCCCTTCCTGATTCAGTTCGGAAGCTGGGTCTGGCGTATCCTGCATGGTGATCTCGGCACCTCGATCTTCACCAATCTGCCGGTGTCGGCGATGATCGGGCAGCGCCTGGGACCGACGTTGTCGCTGATGATCGTCACGCTCTTGCTCACGATCGTTGTCGCAGTGCCGCTCGGGGTGGTGGCGGCCTGGAAGGCGGGCACCTTCATCGACCGCGCCATCATGGCGTTCGCGGTGTTCGGCTTCTCGCTGCCTGTCTTCGTTGTCGGCTACGTCCTCGCCTATGTCTTTGCACTGGAGCTCGAATGGCTTCCTGTGCAGGGCTATACGCCGCTCACGGAGGGCTTCTGGCCGTGGCTGCAAAACCTGATCCTGCCGTCGATCGCGCTCGGCTGTGTCTACATTGCGTTGGTCGCGCGCATCACACGCGCCACCATGCTCGAAGTCTTGCAGCAGGACTATATCCGCACCGCCAAGGCCAAGGGCCTCGGGCAAGGCGGCATCCTGTTCATCCACGCACTGAAGAACGCGGCGGTTCCGATCGTGACCGTGATCGGCATCGGCATTGCGCTCCTGATCGGCGGCGCAGTCGTGACGGAAAGCGTGTTCGCGATCCCCGGCCTCGGCCGTCTCACGATCGATGCGATCCTGCGCCGCGACTATCCCGTCATCCAGGGCATCGTGCTGCTGTTCAGCTTCGTTTACGTCCTCGTCAATCTGATGATCGACGTCACCTACACGCTCGTTGACCCGAGGATCCGCTATTGACCGATACGACCGTCAACCCGCAAGCGCTCCCGGCCGGCTTCGTCGTCGCGCCGCAGCTGCCGGAGATCCTTCGGCCTGTCGTGATCCGGCGCGGCATCGTCGGCTTCTTGCGCGGCCATCCGACCGTCGCGATCGGCGGTGCGCTGCTGCTGACGCTTGTCCTGATCGCCGTCTTCGCGCCCTATCTCGGAACGGTCGATCCGACCGCGCTCGCGCCGGCCAAGCGCACGCGCGCGCCGTCGGCCGCGTTCTGGTTTGGCTCCGACGTGCTCGGCCGCGACATCTACTCACGCGTGCTCTACGGCGCGCGAGTCTCGCTCACGGTCGGCCTGTCGGTGGCAACGCTCGCCTCTGCCGCCGGCGTTGCCATCGGTATCGTCTCCGGCTTTGTTCGCTGGGCCGACGGCATTCTGATGCGCTTCATGGACGGCTTGATGTCGATCCCGCCGATCCTGCTCGCGATCGCGCTGATGGCCCTGACGCGCGGCAGCGTCGGCAACGTCATCCTGGCGATCACCGTTGCCGAGATCCCGCGGGTTTCCCGTCTTGTTCGGAGTGTGGTGCTGTCATTGCGCGAGCAACCCTATGTCGATGCAGCCGTGGCCTGCGGCACGCGCACGCCGATGATCATCCTGCGCCACATCCTGCCCAACACGCTCGCGCCGATGCTGGTCCAGGCGACCTATATCTGTGCCAGCGCCATGATCACGGAGGCGATCCTGTCCTTCATCGGCGCCGGCACGCCGCCGACCATTCCGTCCTGGGGCAACATCATGGCCGAAGGCCGCGCCCTGTGGCAGGTCAAGCCCTACATCGTGTTCTTTCCGGCGGCCTTTCTTTCGGTCACGGTGCTTGCAGTGAATTTGCTTGGCGACGGCCTTCGCGATGCGCTCGATCCGCGCATGGCCAAGAGCCTCTGATGTTTCGAGGCTGATCGCCATGGCGCTGCTTGAAGTCGAGAACCTGCAAACCCATTTCCGCACGCCGAGCGGCATCAACCGCGCGGTCGACGGCGTGTCGTTCCACGTCAACGAGGGCGAGACACTGGCGATTGTCGGCGAGTCCGGCTGCGGCAAGTCGGTGACGTCGATGTCGCTGATGCGGTTGATCCCGGAGCCGCCGGGCAGGATCGCGGGCGCCATCCGCTTCGCGGGCAGGGACCTCCTGCAACTCTCCGATCGCGAGATGCGCGCCATCCGCGGCAACGATATCTCGATGATCTTCCAGGAGCCGATGACGAGCCTCAATCCGGTGCTGACCGTGGGCCGCCAGATCCGCGAGACGCTGATGATACATCAGGGCCTGGACAAGCAGGCCGCCGAGGCGCAGGCAATCGAGATGCTGACGCTGGTCGGCATTCCCGAGCCGAAGCGGCGCGTGCGCGAATATCCGCACCAGCTCTCTGGCGGCATGCGCCAGCGTGTAATGATCGCGATTGCGCTCGCCTGCAATCCAAAACTCCTGATCGCGGACGAGCCGACCACCGCGCTCGACGTGACCATCCAGGCGCAGATCCTGAAGCTGATGCTCGATCTCAAGCACCGCGTGGGTGCGGCGATCATCCTGATCACCCACGACCTCGGCGTGGTCGCCGAGATCGCCGAGCGCGTCATGGTGATGTATGCCGGCCGCAAGGTCGAGGAGGCGCCCGTGGCCGAGCTGTTCCGTTCGCCGCGTCATCCCTACACGCAGGGCCTGCTCGGTGCGGTGCCGAGGCTCGGCTCGTCGCTGACCGGCACCGCGAGGCGGCTCGCCGAAATTCCCGGTCAGGTGCCGGATCTCAGGAAGCCGATCACCGGCTGCGTCTTTGCCGGCCGCTGTGCGCTCGCGACGGATCTCTGCCGGCAATATGCCCCGGGGCTTGAGGAGAAGGGCCCCCGCCACATCGCCGCCTGCCACTATGCAGCCAAGGGAGCCGTCGCGGCATGAGTCCTCCGCTGCTCCAGGTCAACGACCTCAAGAAGCATTTTCCGGTCAAGACCGGTCTGTTCGGCCGCAAGTCCGAATGGGTCTACGCGGTCGACGGCGTGTCCTTCGAGATCGCGCGCGGCGAGACGCTGTCGCTGGTCGGCGAGTCCGGCTGCGGCAAGTCGACGGTCGGCCGCGCCATCCTGCGGTTGTTCGACATCACCTCGGGCCAGGTGATCCTCGACGGCCAGCGCATCGACGACGCGCATCCGAACACGATGCGCCAGATGCGCCGCCGCGTGCAGGTCGTGTTCCAGGATCCGTTCTCGAGCCTCAATCCGCGCATGCGCGTGCGCGACATTCTGGCCGAGCCGATCCGCAACTTCGGTCTTGCCAAATCCGCGGAAGACCTGGAGGTGCGCGTCACGACGCTGATGGATACGGTGCGCCTGCCGCGCGAGGCGCTGAATCGCAGGCCGCATGAATTCTCTGGTGGTCAGCGGCAACGCATCGGCATCGCGCGAGCGCTCGCAGCTGAGCCTGAGCTGATCGTCTGCGACGAAGCAGTCTCGGCGCTCGACGTTTCGGTCAAGGCGCAGATCGTCAATTTGCTGCAGGACCTTCAGCAGAAGTTCGGTCTGGCGCTGCTGTTCATCAGCCATGATCTCGCCATCGTCGAGCACATGACACATCGCGTCGCGGTGATGTATCTCGGCAAGATCGTCGAGGTGGCGCCGCGCCGGGAGATCTTTGCCGCGCCAGGACATCCCTATACCAAGGCGCTGCTCTCGGCGGTCCCGCTGCCGGAGCCTGGCGCCCAGCGCAATCCGATCATTCTCGGCGGCGACGTGCCAAGCCCGATCAACCCGCCGAGCGGATGCCGCTTCCACACCCGGTGTCCCTACGTCTTCGATCGCTGCCGAACCGAGGAGCCGCTGCTTCGTTCGACTGAGGGCGAGCGATGGGTCGCCTGCCATCTCGACGCCTTGCCGCAGGGCTAGGCGCTGTCAATCCTGTGAGCGCTAGACCGCATCGTGTCATTGCTCGAACTGGTGGGCCTGAGCGCCGATCACCTCGATCGATTGCCGCGCTCGCTGTCCGGCGGCCAGCGCCAGCGGGTCTCGATTGCGAGAGCGCTCGCGGACGAGCCGGCCGTCATCGTTTGCGACGAGCCAGTGTCGGCGCTCGACATCTGCATCCAGGCCCAGGTGCTCGATCTGCTCGCGGAACTGCAGTCGCGGCTTGGAACGGCGCTGCTCTTCATTTCGCATGATCTCGGCGTCATCGAGCATCTGGCGGACCGGGTGCTCGTCTTCCAGAATGGACGTCTTGTCGAGCAGGGCGATGTGGAGACGGTCCTGCGAAATCCTGCCGAAGCCTATACGCGGACCTTACTGGCTTCGGTGCCGGACATCCAGCGCGGACTGAGTGCGAAGCTTCGCGGCGGCGCGGCCGCAAGCAATTTACAAAGCGCCCCGGCGGCCTCGGGCTGATGTTTGGCGGCTGTTGCCCGTATCGCGGCGACCAGCATCCTTGGCGTCAGTCAAACTCCCGGAAGGCGCGTCAATTCGTCGACGGTACGACGTTTCAGCCGATCCAGAGCCCAGAGTTGCGCGGCAGAATATTCCCGCTTTCCCTGCAAGATATCGGCGCGCAAGTCGGCGTAAGCCGTCGTAATACTACCCTTCCGGAGAACATTCGTATTCCAGTCGGTCTCCACGAGTTGCATCGCGTCGTATCGCGAGCTCTTGAGTTCAGAGCGGTCGAGATCGTATACGTCCCGAGAGCACTCGCCATATTCGGAGTGAGCAGCGGAGAAGCCGGTTGCATCGAATTCCAGGTGGTCGAACGGATTGAGTTTTCGATCGTATGGATTTAGAAGCAGAGGAACCTCGCGAGCAAGATTCCGTGCTTCGCGCGAATGGGCACCTTTGACCGGAAAGCGCGTCTGCTTCGCACGCCGCGGCTGATTGCACAGGCTGCAGGATGGCAGCAGGTTTGTCTCGTCATATGCGAGCCAAAAATAGCCGGGATGGTTTTCGTCCTCGTCCACTTTTCCCTTCGGCCTGTAGTGCTCGACATCTCCTGCATAGCCCGCGCGCGGCTTGTTTTCGCAATACGCGCACTTTTCATGAAACAGTTCGAAGAGGTGCCACTTCAGTTCTCTCCAGATATTGTCGTTGAATGAGATTGCAGTTTTAGGAAGTGTTTGCCCGGCTGCGGGCGTTTCTTCTTCGAGCTGCGTGGACCAGGAATCGATCTGCGAGATGGCCTCGGCCGCGGTACAGCCGTCCTGTTTCCTGATCTTTGCAATCAGGCGCTTCTTGATGCCGTCGATCTCGGTCAGGTCCGCTGGCGTCAGCCATGTCCATCTCACGCTGGCTTGACCGCGAACGTAACTCCACCGGTCCTTGATCCGCTGCCAGATCGCCTTGTCTTTGTAGGTGGCCGCTCTCTGTCGCCAATCACTGAAATCGTAGGGCATTATCGAGATGACTGTCAGACCCTTGCGATCCAAACGTTCGCGCAGGCTGGTCGCGTCAACCGCATAGCAAATGAACTCGAGCGTAGTGTTCTTGGCGTCGCTGGCCTTGAATTTGAAGTTGGGATCTATCCACGCTCCCCAAATCATATGGGCCTCCGTGAGCCGGTGATGGACTCCGTCATCTGCACCTGCGTTTCCGACAGAACCTTTTGTCTCTCTTCGCCGGAGAGGTGCTTCAATCGGTTCTCTGCGAACTCGCGGATGAGTTCGAATGCCTCGCGCGCCGCCTTCGATTCGTGGGGCGCGGGCGCCCGCATCTTGAGTTCGGCGGCGACGGTCTCCAGTTCCTTGGCGTCAGGATCCGACTTCGCGGCCAAGTGTGTAAATCTGTCAATCAACTCCGCCGTTCTGGCGTCGCGCGTCCGCTCCAGACCGAAGTAGGGCAGCATCAGGATCTGATCGACCCGCCATCCTTCGGGAGGAATGTCGATGCGCTCTGCGGCGATCTTCACATCCTCGGCCGTAAGTGCTTCGCCAATTTCGACGATCTCACCATCGCTAATTCGCAAGCTGACGTCGGCCGGCACTTTGTATCGGCGTTCCTCCCGTGGGGCATCGTCATCGTCTACGGGCGCAGGCCCCGTCACTGTAATCTCGGCCGCCCCGTCCGTTCGTTTGACATGCGCCACACCGTAGATCTCCGATTGAACGGGGACGCTGCGAATGATCCATATCTCGTCCTTGGTCAGGGATCCCACCATCAACGGAGAGTGGGTCGTGGCGACGACTTGGACATTGGGAAATTTCTTGCGGAAAGCTTCAATGAAGAGCTGTTGCCATTTCGGGTGCATATGGGCGTCGACTTCGTCGACGAGAACAAGCGGCCTGCTGTCGGCTGAAATATTCACTTCGTGCATTCGCTGGATGAGGTTTCCAATCCAGCACATCACGGAGCCGGTGCCTTGGCTCACTGCGCTCAGCGGCACGACGTTACCATTGCTTTCGATCCAGATTCCCAATGGGTTCTTTTCGATCCGGGGACGGCCGATGCGAATTCCCGGACTGAGCGCCCCGAACACGTCGAAGAACGTCGCGATGACTTCCTGCTGGCCGGCATAGTCCAGGTTGACGAGCCATTGTTTCAAGTTGGCGATACGTCCGTCGGGGACTCCCTGGAGTAATGGCAGCAGATCGTCCGGTCCCGGCTCGGCAATGGCGCCCGGGGATTTATCCGGACCCGCCGGATTCTCCCAGGGAACGCTTCGCAAAGCCGGAAAGCCGATTGCCAACCATCGGTCCGACTCGAGCGGTGAAAGGCCGATATAGCGTGCCTTCACTTTTCCACCACGGATCCGTGTCAGCTCCATGGTGTGCTCGCGGCTCTCGACCTCAAGCCGGATCGTGCCGCGGTCTGCGCCCGAGCGCAGGAGCCTCTCCAGCAGTGCCGGATCGGCCGCTTCGCCGCACAGGGCCGCGGCAATCGCCTTCAGGATGACGGTCTTGCCTTTCCCGTTGTCTCCGAGCAACAGGTTCCAGCCTGGCGTCAGGTCCAGACGCAGGGTTTCGAATGGCCCAATGTTTTCGAGCGCGACGGATTTCAACGTCATGTTGCCGGCCGTGGCCCGACTTCGCGCCGGCTTGGGGCGGATCGTGTCGGTCGCCTTCTCCAGATATTCGACGAATCCCGCATAGTTGAATCCGGGCTCGTACTCGACAATCTGCATATTGTAAGTGCGATCGAGATAACGCACTTTGACGGGATCCAACTGGCCTTCCCGCGGTATCAATGCATATTGCCGGCGCGCTGGTGGTCCGCTCAACCCGAGCGCGTCGAGGAATCCGCGAATGCCATCGACGTTCGACCCGACAAACAGCGTGTGGTACTGCAGAAACAGAGTACCCAGGAATTGCTTGAATTGAGGATTTTCCGAGACACCGGTTCTGAACTGCCGGGAATTGAGAACGACGGAATCCGGATGCGCGGGCAAGCCGCTCACGTTGAGCGCAAATCGCGACTTGGATTGAAGCGACGATAGGAGCTGTGCCGTATCGGCCGGCAATAGGGCGGCCGTACTGAAGGCTTTGGCGAGCAAATTATCGAGGCCAGTGTTGAGCGCGCCGACGAACGGAAATTGCGCCAATAATTCGTGAGCACGGCTTGGCTGCGTCGAGGCGTTGAACGTGGTCCTTAGATACTCAGCGATATCCTCTCGCGGGATACGGTGCGATAATTCATCTCCGACCTCCTCCAAATCGCCAGCTTCGATGGCGGCACCAAGTTCCTTTGCGACTGCAGGATCGATCCGCGAGCGCTCCCTTGCGTAGGAAAGCAACCCTCGCAGAAGCTCTGGCCAAATAGGCAAGCCGGCCTGAGCCCCGAGGCCGGCACCCGCATACAGAATGCATTCCCCCGAGGCGATGGCGTCGATCAGCTCGGCAGGTATAACCTCCGGAGCGCGTAACGGTTCGACGTTTTTCAGGTCTGGCCGCAGCGCAAGGCGAACGCCGCGGAGCACATCTTCGAGCGGTGATTGCTGCCAATCGGCGGAATTGGGCATCTCTCGCAGCAGGCTTTCCACGACATATTCGCCCAGTCTGCGGTAACACTCGTACTCGTCCTCATCGAAGCTGCCGCGACTGGCGGCGGACATCGGAAACTGCGGGTGGGTGCCGGCGTATTGCAGCAAGTCCGTCGGCTCGCCACCGGTCAGGGTGGGCTTGAGGAGCAGGAGGAAGCCGGTCTGACCGTCGGGATACTGGATTGTTCCCATCTGGTAGGGCTTGCGTGCGTGGCTCCCTTCAGCCCGGCTGAGAGGGCCGAATGAGAACTCAATCCTCACGCCAAGATCTATGCGGCATCTCCGGATGACTCTGCCAAGTGCTTCGAACGTGAGGCCTGGATCGGACGTGCCGTCGCAGGCGATTACGAATTCGCAGCGACGGCGAACCAGTTCGTAAATGCCAAGGCTGTCGAACAAGCTGCCGGGGAGTAGCCGGGAGATGGGGCTTCTATCCCGTGCCAACCATCGGGTCAGTTCGCCAAGCCAACTGTCGTCAGATGCGGTCGGTTCAGGCGGCGGCCCCGATGCGGTCACCGCCTGTGCGGTATTGTAGCGGTCGATTGGAGAAAGCGCGATCGGCTTCCGCTCGCTCGTCACGGCGCCAAACAATGGATAGGGCCCATCACTCGCAAGCTGAGCCAGCGGGACGTCGCCCTGCAGATATTTTTTTGCCCACGAAACGTGAAATGGAGCGCCCGGTTGGGAAGAGTTTCTTCAATCCGAAGAGTGCGGCCCCGATCACCATGAGAGATGCGCCTGGGGCCGTGAACTGGAACAGCAACGAGAGCCGAGCCGATGGCTGGGACCAATACAGAGGCACGATGACTGTCAGGAGCTCCCAGACAAGCAGGATTGTTCCGGCCAACAGAACGAGTAGCGGAACCAGAAGGCCGATCGCCGAACTCAGGAAAAAGCGCGCGGATGGGGCGTTCGGCAATAATATCGGCTCTTTCGCCAGATCCTGATTGGCGCGCTCGAATCCATCCCGCGCGATCATCGCGGCAAGTCGTCCGCCAATGTAGCCGCCGCCTCCGACACAGGAGAGGTAGTCGATTCCGCGGAGGAGCCCCGCTGCTGCAAGCCCTTGCAGCACGCCCAAGCAGAATGTCGCGCTGCGGAGTCCTCCGCTGGAAAGTGCAAGCCCCACGAGCTGGGAGGGACCTGTCTGGGAAAACAGGCCTCGCGCTTCCCGTATCCGCGCAATCTGCTCGCGCTCCAGGTCTATGCGTTTCTCTATGGAATCTTCAAATATCCAATCGGCCATTCTGGTCTGGCCTTCCCTTAGAGTTGGTTCGCTGCGAGCAACGCAAACCGTTTATATGGCGGGGAACTTGCAGGGCAATATCCTGCTCATCCGCTTCGGTTGAACACTAACGGGTGTAGCACCGGCGATGCAAAGATGGAACTCTAAAACTTCTAATAGAGTATCCGTTCGCGTCGTTTTTCGTCCCCGCGCCGGACCAGCAGCGGCTCCGCCAGGTGAGCGAGCGGGGCCGCTTCGCGATCATGACGAGGAGCGAGGCAGACAGCACGGTTCATCCTCGCTCGGCGCGAGGCGCTTTCGCGCGGCGTAGCCTTCGCGAAAGATCAGGAAGCTCGCCAGCGCCAGGATCCAGACCGAAAGTCCGCCATAGAGCATCACCAGACTGAAGCCGTGGATCAATGCGTCGTGCAGAGCGGCATCCGCCGCCGGCAGAGCCGTCAGTTCGGGGAAATCGGATACGCGGGTGGTGCCGCCGGCTATCCTTTCCGCGAGTTTTTGCAGGCGGCTCGCATCGAGCGCTTCGGGAAGCGCGCTGCGCAGCCAGGAGGAAATGCCGGCGATCAGGATGAAGCCCATCAAGGCGATGTTGATCGCCAGCGAAATCATGCGGGCGCTCATGTCGATGCCAGAGGCCATGCCGGCCCGCGTGCTCGACACCGATGCGGTCGTGACGTTGGTGACGGGAGTGTTGGTGAGGCCGAGGCCTGTGCCCGCGAGCAGGCATCCCGGCAGCAGCGCCAGCAAGCTGACGTGCTCGACGCCGCTGCCGGCCCACATCAGCATAAATCCAAGGCCGATGACGAAGAGGCCGAGCGGAACAGCGATGCCGCCGCCAAACCTCAGCAAGATCCGTTCGCCGAGTGGCGGAATCACCAGGGTCGGAAGCGTGTAGGCCAGCAGCGCCAGGCCGGACTCGACATTGCCGTAACCGAGGGCACCATGGAAGAAGATCGGAAGATAGATCATGAACGGCCAGAAGCTGAAGTTCATGCCGGCCGAGCCAAGGAGCGCACCCGAAAAGGCCGGTATTCGGAAGACGGTGAAGTCGAACATCGGACGGTTGCTACGCTTCTCCGCGAGCACGAAGGCAATGAGACTCAGAACCGCTGCTGCGACGATCGCAAGACCTGTCGGGCTAACGAAGCCGAAATCGGGACCCTGCGTGATATAGAAAGCCACGCAGAAGACAGACGTCGAGAGCGTCGCAATGCCCGCAACGTCGAGGTGCTTGGCGTCGGGATCGCGCGACTCCCGCACACCGGCCACAGCCAGCGAGGTCGTGACGATGGCAATCACGGCGTGAATCAGGAACACCCACTGCCAGTCCGCGATCGCGACGATCACAGCACCGATGATGGGACCGAATCCGAGCCCGATCCCGAAGATGATCCCCCAGGCCGAAAAGGCCCGTGCGCGCTCCGGCCCCTCCTGGAATTGATGGGAGAGCACGGCGACCTGACAGATCAGCATCGCGCCGCCGCTCATTCCCTGAAGGAAGCGGCTCACGATGAGCACGGATGCGTCCTGCGCCAGGCCGCAGATCAGGGAGGCAAGGCCGAAGACGACGATGCTGACGACAAACGCCCGCTTTCTGCCGTAGCGATCCGCCAGCGTGCCCGTTGCCATCAGCACCGTCGTGACTGCGATGGTGTAGGAATTCATGATCCACTGCAGCTGCTGGAAGTCGGCGTGCAGCACCGTTTCCAGCGTCGGAAGGATCGTCGGAACGCTGGAAATCTCGAGCCCGAACATGAGGGACGCGAGGCATGCGGCAGCCAAAGCGATCGTGTTTCGTCGTGATGTCGAGATCGTCACAGCTGTCACCTCCAGGCCCGACGCCAATGGCCGACACGCACTAGGACATCGTCGTGCGCGGCCCCGCGTCAGGCCGGGCGAACATAGGGACCCCTTGAACACAACAAAACCGGATCAATATAGATTTCAGAGACAACAAACCTGGATGATGGAATGCTCTCGCTCGACGTCGATGCCGTCAGGGCATTTGTGACCGTGGCCGACCTCCACAGTTTTACGCGCGCGGCCGAGGCTCTCGGCACCACGCAGGGCGCGATCAGCGTCAAGCTGAAACGGCTCGAAGATCGCATCGGGCATCGCCTGCTCGAGCGGACGCCGCGCTCGGTGCGGCTCTCGGCCCAAGGCGCCGCCTTTCTGCAGGGCGCGCGGGAATTCATCGCGGCTCACGAGCGCGCGATTGTGGGGCTCAATGCGCCGCCGCGTCACTTCGGCCTCGGCATCGCCGCGCATGTCGCAGGCCCGGAGGTTCCGGCCTTGCTGTCGCGGCTTCATGCCCACGATCCGCATCTGACCATCGAAGTGCAGCTCGATAATTCGCGCAACCTGCTCGACCTGTTCGACCAGGGGCGGCTCGATGCGGCCATCGTTCATCGCGAAGACGATCGTCGCGATGGCGAGACGCTGTCACATGAGCGCTTTGGCTGGTTTGCGGCGCAAGGTTTCGAGCACAGGCAAGGCGAGCCCCTGCGCCTCGCCGCGCTGGCGCCGACCTGCGGCGTGCGCAACGTCGCCACGCAAGCGCTGGACGCGGTGGGAATTAAATGGACCGAAGTGTTCCTGGGAGGAGGCTCGTCCGCCGTCCACGCCGCCGTATCGGCGGGGCTCGCGATTGCTCCTTTGTCTTATCGGATAGCTCCGTCCGGCACCGTCGATGTCGGGGACAGGTTTGGCCTTCCTCGACTTCCTTCGTCCGAGGTCGTGCTTCACTCGTCCTTGACGGATTGGCGGTCGCGGGCCGCCTTGGGGGCATTGGCGGCAGCATTCCGCGAGCATCGTGCGCCGGCTCTCTGAAGCAGCCATTCGGTCGGATGGATTGTTCTTCCCTGCCGCGCCGGTGAGGAAGCTTCGTCCAAATCCCTGCATAAATCTGAAATTGCCAGAACTGTAGACACGCGCGATCTTCTGCGCGGTGTCGAAGTCGGGCGACGCAATTCCACGGGGATTAATGCATGGCAATTCGATCTGGACGCGCCGAGCGGTTATCGAGCGCAGCGGGATCTCTCGTGTTCGATGCGGACGTGCTGGTGCTGGGCGGCGGCCCGGCCGGGACCTGGGCGGCGGTGAGCGCCGCCGAGCAAGGCGCGCGCGTTGTCCTGGCCGACAAGGGCTTTTGCGGGACGTCCGGAGCTACGGCAGCGGCAGGAACGGGTGTCTGGTACGTCGATCCGGATCCGCGACAGCGTGAAGCCGCGATGGCCAGCCGCGAGAAGCCGGGCGGCTATCTTCAGGACCGGCGCTGGATGTCCCGCGTGCTCGACCGCACCTACGCGAATAGCAATCGGCTCGCCGAATGGGGCTATCCGTATCCGACCGACGAGAGCGGCCGCTCGCAGCGCAATTCGCTGCAGGGCCCCGAATATATGCGCCTGATGCGCAGGCGCGTGAAGCAGGCCGGCGTCACCATTCTGGATCACGCGCCGGCGCTCGAGTTGCTGGTCGACGAGGACGGCGCGGTCGCGGGCGCTGCGGGCATTCAGCGCCAGAAGGGCGATCGCTGGTCGGTGCGCGCAGCCGCGGTGGTGATCGCGACCGGCGGCTGTGCCTTCCTGAGCAAGACATTGGGATCGAACGTCCTGACCGGCGACGGCTATCTGCTCGCCGCCGAGGTCGGTGCCGAGCTGACCAGTATGGAGTTCTCCAATCCCTACGCGATCTCGGCGGTATTCGGCTCGGTGACGAAGACGCTGTTCTATGGCTGGGCGAGTTTCACTTATGAGGACGGCAGCGTCGTTCCCGGGGCGGCCTCGAAGGGCGGGCGCTCCGCAATTGCCCGGGCGCTGCGATAGGGGCCGGTCTATGCCCGGCTCGACAAGGCCGATTCCGATGTGCAGCAATCCATGCGCGTGTCGCAGCCGAACTTCTTCCTTCCCTTTGACCCGACCGGGATCGATCCGTTCGCGCACGAGTTGATAGGGATGCTCGAAGGTCAGGTTCGAGGTAATGCCAAAGCCGAGATGGCTGGTGACGAGCGCCATGGCGGAGACGAGCAGCGTCGGATCCGCGTTGGGAAGCTGTACCGCATGTGCGGCTGCGGTGTCGGCATTGCCGCCATAGACATCGTATACGCCGAATACATCCGCCAGGAAGATGCCGTCGAGCAGCCCGCGCTCGGCGGTCCTGGCGTAGTCTACCCAATAGTCGAGCGTATTGTAGTCGATGGACGCATCTCGCGGATGAGACCACAGGCCCGCCCAATTGTGACTTGGCGCGGTCATGTTGAAGGCGTTGAAGCGCAGTTCGCGCGGTCTGGTCATGGTCTGGCCGGTTCATCAATTTGCGAACGACATTCGCTCCGTACGACCATTCCTACCATTTCGGGCGAGTGAGTTTGTTTCCAATTCGGCGAACGATCGGAAACAAACGACTTCCGAAACGGCGATGACGCAGCACACGCATCGCTATTTTCCCAGCCCGCTCGACAGCCAGGGAATCCGACCGCATGCTTTTCGTCGGCAAGCATCGCTTGAGATCGAAAGGGAGTTGCAGATGGCTTTGGAGACCCGGAACTTCGAGACGCTGGCGTTGCATGGCGGATCGTATCGCAGCGATCCCGCCACGGGCGCGGTTGCGGTTCCGATCTACCAGACCACGTCGTTCCAGTTCGAGAACGCCGATCACGCCTCGCGCCTGTTCGCGCTCGAGCAACTCGGTCCGATCTATACCCGTATCGGCAATCCGACCCAGGACGCCTTCGAAACGCGGCTTGCGGCGTTGGAGGGCGGCGCGGCCGCTCTTGCCGTAGCCTCCGGGCAAACCGCCACCGCATTTTCGATTCTCAACATCGCGCAAGCCGGCGACAACATCGTGTCCTCGACCGATCTTTACGGCGGGACGTGGACGCTGTTGTCGCAGACCCTGAAGCAGTTCGGCATCGAAACGCGGTTCGTCGATCCGGCAGATCCCGAAAACTTTCGCCGCGCAACCGACGCCAAGACGCGGGCTTATTTCGGCGAGACGCTTCCCAATCCCAAGCTCAACGTGTTTCCGATCAAGGAAGTCGTCGATATCGGCCGCTCGCTGGGCGTGCCGCTCATTCTCGACAACACGGCTTCACCTCTGATCGCGCGTCCGTTCGAGCACGGCGCGGCGGTGGTGGTCTATTCAACGACCAAATATATCGGCGGTCACGGCACCGCGATCGGCGGCGCCATCGTTGACGGCGGCAATTTCGACTGGGCCGGGCATGCCGAGCGCTTCCCGCTTCTGAACAAGCCGGACGAGGCTTATCACGGCGCGATCTGGACCGAGGCTGCGAAGCCGCTCGGCCCGATCGCCTACATCCTGCGGGCACGCGTCAAGCTGCTGCGCGATCTCGGCGCATCGATCGCGCCGCAAAATGCCTTCCAGTTCATCCAGGGTCTCGAAACCCTGCCGCTGCGTATCCGCCAGCACAATGAGAACGCGATCAAGGTCGCGAACTTCCTCGCCAAGCACGCCTCGGTCTCGAACGTGATCTTCCCCGGCCTGCAAAGCGGAGAGAACAAGCGCCGGGCGGACGCCTATCTGAAGGGCGGCTACGGCGGCCTCGTCGGCTTCGAGCTGAAGGGTGGCGTCGAGGCGGGTCGGCGTTTCATCGACGCGCTAAAACTGTTCTATCACGTCGCCAATATCGGCGATGCCAGGTCACTGGCGATTCATCCGGCGTCGACGACGCACCAGCAGCTCACCACGGACGAGCAGCTCGCCGCCGGTGTCACGCCCGGCTATGTCCGCCTGTCGGTCGGGATCGAGCATCCCGACGACATTTTGGCGGATCTCAGCCACGCGCTGACAGCGGCCGATGCTGGCGCCGGTGCGCGCAAGGCGGCGTGAAACAAATTCGATCTGAATTGGAATGGACTTGAGACAATGAGATTCTTCTTCGTGCCGCCCGGGCAGCGGGCATTTTGCTTGCGCTCACGACTGCCGCTTTCGCCGACCAACCCTTGAAGATCGCGACCAGCGCGGGACCGGTCGGGCAATTGGCCGCGTTCGCCGCCAAGCTCGCCAAGGAGAAGGGACAGGACGTCAAGATCGTCGAACTGTCGGACTGGGTCGCCTTGAACGAGGTCGTGAACAGCGGCGATGTCGATGCCAATCTGTTCCAGCATGCGACTTATCTCGCGCTTCAGAACAAGCAGCGCGGCTTCAACCTGGTGCAGGTCGACAAGGTCGGCGTGATCGCGCCGGTCGGCCTGTTCTCGAGGAAGATCAAGAAGCTCGACGAGATCAAGTCGGGCGATAGCGTCGCCATTCCGAACGAGCCGCTCAACGGCGCCCGCGGCCTGATTCTGCTTGAGCGGGCAGGGCTGATCAAGCTGACGCCGGGCAAGGGCTTTTCGGTCAGCAAGTTCGACATCGTCGATAACCCGAAAAACCTCAAGATCGTCGAGCTCGACCCCGCGCAGACCTACCGGTCGCTTGATGACGTGACATTGGCGCTGGTCAATATCACCTACCTGATCCCGGCCGGCGGTGACCCGAAATCCGCGTTAATCATCGACCGCACCGTCGATGACGGGCTCGTCCTGCGCTTCACGGCCCGGCCGGACAAGAAGGACGATCCGCGCCTGAAGGCATTCATCCAGGTGTTCAACTCGCCGGAGGTGAAGCAGTTCATCGAGGAAAAGATTGCGGCGTTCATTCCGGCCGGGTTCGGCAGCTAGGAGGGATGCGTTCTGCTGCGTTGCCCGGAGGCAGAGATCATGACGTCGGCACCACCTGAAGAGTTATCGATGACGACCGACGTGCTGATCGTCGGTGGCGGGATGGCGGGCGCTTGGGCGGCGACATCCGCCGCGCAGGCCGGGGCGAAAGTCGTGCTGGTCGACAAGGGCTATTGCGGGACCAGCGGCGTCACCGCCGCGGCCGGGCCGGGCCATTGGTGGGTGCCGCCGGATCCTCCCGCGGCGCGCGATGCCGCCGTCGCCAATCGTGTCGCGAGTGGTCTTGGTCTTGGCAAAGCGGAGTGGATGTATCGCATCCTCGACCAGACCTGGCGCACGTTGCCGACGCTTGCGCGCCATTACAAGTTCGGGGCCGACGACGACGGACGGGTGAATTACCGCGCCGTGCGCGGGCCCGAATACATGCGTGCCTTGCGCCAGCAGGCGCTGAGCCACGGCGTCACCATCCTGGATCATTCGCCGGTCCTTGAACTTCTGGCACGATCCGACGGCCCGATCGGCGGCGCCCGTGGCGAGCGCCGGCAGGACGGCGGGAGAGCGTATCAGATCGAGGCTGGGGCGGTGGTGCTCGCGGCCGGCGGGACCAGCTTCCAGTCCCATCTGCTGGGATCGCGAACCAATACGGGGGACGGCTATCTCATGGCGGCCGAGGCCGGCGCCGAGATGTCCGGCATGGAGTTCACCGCGGCCTACACCATTGCGCCCGCGCATTCGACGATGACGCGAAGCATGGCCTATGCGTTCGCGACCTATTACGACGCTGACGGGCACGAGCTCGATCTTCCATTCGGTCCCAACCAGACCATCCGTCTGGCGCGCGCGCTCCAGCGAGGCCCGGTCTATTGCTCGCTGCACCGTCTGCCTGATGACATCAAGGCGCGGCTGCATACGATCTCGCCGAACGTACCGCTGGTGTTCGATCGCTGGGGCGTCGATCCCTACCGCGACCGGTTCGAGATCACGCTGCACAATGACGGCACCATCCGGGGCATCGGCGGCGCGCGGGTGCACGACGTGGACGGCGCGACATCGGTTCCCGGGCTGTTCGTCGTAGGCGACAACGCCTCGCGCGAGAAGGTCGCGGGCGCGATCTCCGGCGGTGGCAATGTCAATTCGGCCTGGGCTCTTTCATCGGGGGTGTTCGCCGGACGCGCCGCCGCTCGTTTGGCACGCGGTGTGAAGACGGGCACGAGCCGTTTTCGACCGCTAGGCCGCGTCGGGAGCAAGCCGCGCGGGCGCGCGCAGAGCGTCGATTTCACTGCCATTCGAAATGGCGTGCGCGCGGAAATGCACCCGTTCGACAAAAACCTGTTCCGCACCGGAAGTGGCCTTGCAGCATCCGCGCGAGCACTCGAAGGCTTGTGGACCGAGTTGGCGGATCACGCCCACACAGGCACGATCGCCTCGCGCGAGACAACGGCGCTGCTGGCGACGGCGCGCTGGTCTGTCGCCACGGCGGCAACGCGCAACGAGAGCAGGGGCCTGCATCGCCGCGAGGATTTTCCCTCGCGGGATTCCGCATTTGCAACCCGATTGCTCAGCGGCGCATTGGATCAGGTCTGGGTAGCCGCCGATGGTTCGTCCGCGGATGCCGGAGCTAGTCAATTCGAGGCGGCATCATGATCGAGCTCATCCTCGCGGACCGCTGTACGGATTGCGGGACATGTATCGAAGTCTGTCCGGCCAATGTGCTTGATCTCGGGCAGGCCGGCGTGCCGGTTCTCGCGCGTGTGGAGGATTGCCAGACCTGCTTCATGTGCGAGCTGTATTGCCGGGCGGACGCGATCTACGTCGCGCCCGATTGCGATCGCCGCGTGGCCGTGAGTGCGGAGGAGGTGGTGGCCTCCGGCCGGCTCGGTCAATACCGGAAGCATTCCGGTTGGGACGAATGGGCCGATCGCTTTCCGAACGAGCAGTGGTTGATGGAAGCCGTATTCCGTCGTGCCGGTGAGCTTACGGCGCAGTCGAAAGTGACGCCGCTTGAGGTCATCGAGAGGAAATAGCTTCGCTCGGCGTCACAGAGACGAATTCATATGTGTTGCCGAGGCTTGTCGTCCTCTTGTTGCAAGACACCCGCCATCTTTGAAAAGACTATCTTGTCTCCAGCGCCTAGCATGTCCGCATCTTTGCCATCGTGAGCGGACATGAACACCCCCCGAATTGAAAGCAGGCGCGCCTCCACCAGCGTGCGATCGCCGATCATCGTCAATCAGCTTGGCGCGGACATTCGTGCAGCGCTGGCCGATCACTGGTCGCGCCCGTTGATCATCGACCACCCCGCCGATCGCGCGCCATGGGAGGTCGCCCCGGAGGCGGACGTGCTGCTGACGCGACCGCTGGCGGGCTGGCACAAGGCGCCGGCGGAGAAGCCTGCGGGCTGGCCGTTCGGCCTGCGCTGGATCCAGACCGCATCGACAGGTGTCGATTTCTTTCCGGCCTGGCTGCTCGACGGTCCCGCGGTTACGGTCGGTCGCGGCATCTCTGCCGACCCGATCGCGGAGTATGTCCTTGCGGCGATCCTCGGCTTCGAGAAGCGCATCCATGAGATTCGGCCGCGCAGCCGCGAGCAATGGAAGATCACCCCGCTAGGCTCGCTCAGCGGCAAGACGATCGGCATCGCGGGCTTCGGGGCCATCGGCCGCGCCGTCGTCGATCGCGTCAAGCCGTTCGGGGTTAACATCAGGGTTTTGCGACGCTCGGCCTGGCCATATGTCCTTCCGGGCATCCAGCCCGTCGATAGCATCGAGCAACTGGTCGAGGTTTCGGATCATCTCGTCCTTGCACTGCCGGCGACGACGAAGACGGCGCACCTGATCAACGCCGATGTACTCGCGCGTTCCAAGACATCGCTGCACCTGATCAATGTCGCGCGCGGCCGGATCATCGACCAGGGCGCCCTGCTGCAAGCGCTCGACGAGGGAAAAATTGCCGGCGCCACGCTCGATGTCACGGATCCGGAGCCACCGCCGGACGGCGATCCGATCTATGACCATCCCAAGGTCGTCCTGACCCCGCACGTGTCGTGGACGGGGGGAGAGGAGGTCAAGCGGCTGGCCGACAAGACGCTGGTCAACCTCGATGCGTACGCGCATGGCGTGCCGTTGGCCGACATCTTCGACAAGAATCTCGAATACTAGAGAAGGAGCCGTAACAATGAACAAGGTCGTCGAGAAGCCGAAGAAGTATTCCCTGGTCGAGCGGACGCCGGCAGCTACGTTCGAGGAGGAACGGCTGCACCGCAAGCAGCGGCTTGCGGCAACGTTCCGGCTGTTCTCGCGCTACGGTTTCGATCAGGGCCTTGCTGGCCATGTCACCGTGCGCGATCCGGAGTTTCCCGAACGGTTCTGGATCAACCCGCTGTCGAAGCATTTCAGCCAGATCAAGGTCTCCGACCTCCAGCTCGTCGATCACGACGGTAACATCCTTATTGGCGACAAACCGATCAACCAGGCCGGCTTCGTCATCCACTCGGCAATCCACGCGGCGCATCCGGACGTGATCGCGGCCGCGCACACGCACTCAACCTATGGCAAGGCCTGGTCCGCGCTCGGTCGCCTGCTCGATCCGCTGACGCAGGACTCCTGCGCCTTCTATGAGGATCATGTGCTGTTCGATCCGTTCTCCGGTGTGGTGCTGGAGGCGGAAGAGGGCCGCAAGATCGCACAAGCGCTCGGATCGAAAAAGGCCGCGATCCTGCAGAACCATGGCCTGCTCACGGTGGGACCGACCATCGAGGCGGCCGCCTGGTGGTACATCGCCATGGACAATGCCGCGCGCGCCCAGCTGCTGGCCGAGGCCGCCGGTACGCCAAAGCCGATCCCGCATGAGATCGCCAGCCTGACCTCGCGACAGGTCGGCACGCACAAAGGCGGCTATTTCAGCTTCCAGCCGCTGTGGGACTGGATCACCGAGGCCGAGCCGGATCTGTTCAACTAGCCTTTCAGGCTTGCATCGACGTGGCGCGGGCGATCGTCTGATTGCGCGCGCCAGCCGGCGCAGCTGCTTTCGTCAGACCTGGAAGGATCGCCCCTTCGTCGTCCCTTCGCTTGAGCCGGACAATGGTCCAAATCCCAACGTTTGAGACGGGCGCTCCCCAAACATCGTCGAATAATACTGTGCGAAACGTCCGAGCTCGTAGAAGCCCTGCTGCATGGCCACGGCCGCCACAGTCGTCGAGCCCGGTGCGCTGTCGCGCAGAATGGAATGGATCGCGCATAAGCGCTTGTGCCGCAGGAAGCTGACGGGACCGAGGCCGAACATTTCCTGGAAGGCGCGATGCAAGGTGCGCCGTGATACGCCTAGCGCGGCGCAAATCTCCGAAACATGCACGGGGCGCGTGCCAGCCGCGTCGAGATGCTCCTCGACCCTGCGGATCAGCCGCCTTGCCGAAGGAAGCCAGCCGGTGTCGTCGGGCGGCAGGGACGACATGACGTTGGCTGCTATGCATTCGACGATCGATCGTTTCCAGAAGTCGGCGGTGGATGGCGTCAATGCGTGCTTGTTCGTGCGCAGATGTGACATGATCCGCACCAGACGACGTGCGGCGATTCCACCGGTCGCAAGATCCGCCCGGAAATGGCCGCGGCTGCGCCAAGTATCGGGGTCGCTCAACCGCGCTTCGCCGCCAAACAGGGATGCTACTTCGATGAGGTCGAGGCGCATGGCGGCGTAGGCGGATGCGCCGTGAAACACCCCGTCGTGCTCGAGCAGCGGCGGAATCACCAGTACGTCATTGAGTTGCATGTCGAACGACCAGTGCGCGACGCGCTCTTCGGCCGCCAGCAGCATGCCGATGATCAGCTTGTCATCGCTGGATACGCGCTGCGTGCGCATACCGACATTGAATGTGCCGATGCTGAGCGAGAAATCGCCGATGCCGACATGGGACAATGTCCCGCGCAGTTTGCCTCGTCCAAGCTGCATGACATCGACATGAGAGCCATGGACGGCCTGGTGAAGACCCTCGAAACCGTCAAGCTTCTGCGAATCGACCAGAAGAAACTGCCCCATGGCCGTACCCTGTAATTGAAGCGCGACAATTCTGCGGCAGCCAGCAACCAAATACCACCACAACGCGAGGTTAGTGCGACAACATGCCTTCGCGTTTTGAGACAAACGATATCGAAATTTGGCGATGAAATTTGCTGCATTGCCCTGAATTTTCAGGGATTTGCGACATGAGACATTAAGCCTCACCAATCGCCCCGCTTTAGTGGCACAAACTGCACATCACAGCCGCCCAATCTTCGGATACCGTTTTCAACCTGAGCGATATGGATTGGAAGTGCTCTGCGGATGGCGGAGCGCATGCGGTAGGTTCTGCCGCGTGCTCGGAAGCGTGCGCGCGAAAGGGAAGAGATGTTGACGCAGTGCTGCATCGTCATCTCAAGCCCCGAGCGCCAAGAAGTGGGGACCAGAAAATGTGTCCAACCTGCCGGGTGAAGTGCCGTCGTCGAAGTCTGCGGAAGTCTGCGCCCTAGCATCAGGTGGAATACGCGTATCGGAGTTCCACCATGCTGCGGGCGGACCTGGATCATCGCGAGTGGTTGCCGGACGATGTGAAGACCGGCGAGATGGTCTTCATTCCCGGCGGAACCTTTCGCATGGGATCCGACCACCATTATCCCGAGGAGGCGCCGAGCCATCGCGTCTCCGTCGATGGCTTCTGGATCGACCGCACGCCCATCACGAACCGGCAGTTCAAGCAGTTCGTCAATGCCACCGGTCATGTCACCGAGGCGCAGATCGTCCCGGATCCCAGGGACTACCCCGGTGCGCTGAAGGAGATGATCTACGCCGGCTCGCTGGTGTTCTCGCCGCTGCCGCGCATCACGGATCTCACGGATTGGAGCCAGTGGTGGTCGTTCATGCGCGGCGCCAACTGGCGCCATCCTTATGGTCCCGGGAGCAACATCAGAGGTCTCGACGAACATCCTGTCGTTCACGTCTCCTTTAGCGATGCGGCCGCCTATGCTCGCTGGGCCGGCAAGGACCTGCCGACGGAAGCCGAGTGGGAGTTCGCCGCGCGCGGCGGCCTCGATGGCGAAGAGTTCGCCTGGGGCGACGCGCTGATGCCCGGAGGCAGGCACATGGCCAACATCTGGCAGGGCAACTTTCCTGTCCAGAATCTCGGCGAGGATGGGTTCGAGCGTACCTCGCCGGTGATGGCCTTCTCGCCGAACGGCTATGGCCTCTACGACATGATCGGGAACGTCTGGGAGTGGACGTCGGACTGGTGGTCGGTGCGGCACGCGTCGGAGGCTGCAAAACCCTGCTGCATTCCCAAAAATCCGCGCGGTGGCCGTGAGGACGCAAGCCACGACCCCGGTCTGCCCGACATCAAGATCCCGCGAAAAGTGCTGAAGGGCGGTTCGCATCTCTGCGCGCCGAACTATTGCCGCCGCTATCGGCCGGCCGCGCGGCACGCCGAGCCGGTCGATACTTCAACCAGTCATGTCGGGTTCCGCTGCGTGGCTCGCGGACCCATCACCATTCGTGACGAACGAGGAAGCGCCGCAACATAGGAGTATCAGATGAGTGGCGAGTTGGAGAACAAGAACAAGCAGTCACGGGCTGAACAGCCGCTCAACCGCAGAAACCTGTTGCTGGGAACATCGTCGATCGTCGCTGCAGCGACCCTGACGTCTGAAGCCCTGGCGCAGGCCCAGAAGGCGGCACCAGGCACGACTGCAAGCCCAGCGCCCTCGTCGGTATCCGGCCGCAAGCCGAACATCCTCGTGATCTTCGGCGACGACATCGGCCAGACCAACGTTTCCGCCTATTCCTTCGGCCTGATGGGTTATCGCACGCCGAACATCGACCGCATCGCCAAAGAAGGCATGATGTTCACCGACTATTACGCCGAGCAGAGCTGCACGGCGGGGCGGTCCTCGTTCATCACGGGACAATGCACGTTGCGCACGGGTCTTTCTAAGGTCGGCATTCCGGGTGCGACCGTGGGTCTGCAAGCGCGGGACGCGACGATCGCCGAGTTGCTGAAGCCGCTTGGTTACGCGACCGGGCAGTTCGGCAAGAACCACCTCGGCGACCGCAATGAATATCTGCCAACCGTGCACGGCTTCGACGAGTTCTACGGCAATCTGTATCACCTCAACGCCGAGGAAGATCCGGAGAACCGCTTTTACCCGACCGGTATGCGGGACCAGATCGGCCCGCGGGGCGTACTCCGCTCCAAGGCGTCGGATCGCGACGACCCGACCGAACATCCGCGCTGGGGCAAGGTCGGCAAGCAGACCATCGAGGACACTGGCCCGCTCACCAAGAAGCGGATGGAAACCATCGACGACGAGACATCGGCCGCCGCTATCGACTTCATGCAACGCCAGGCCAAAGCCAACACGCCGTTCTTCTGTTGGTTCAACACCACCCGAATGCACTTCCGCACGCATGTGCGAGAATCTCATCGCGGACCGCCCGGACTGACAGCCCGGACTGAATATGCCGATGGCATGATCGAGAACGACGCCACGATCGGAACGGTTCTGAAGGCCGTCGATGATCTCGGCATCGGCAAACGGACAATGGCCCGCATCAGAACTCCTGGCCGGACGCCGGGACGACGCCGTTCCGCAGCGAAAAGAACACCAACTGGGAGGGCGCGTTCCGCGTGCCGTGCATGATCCGCTGGCCGGGACGAATTCAACCCGGCTCGATCTCGAACGAGACAATCAGCGCGCTCGACTGGATGCCGACCCTGCTGGCGGCCGCGGGTGAACCGGATATCAAGGACAAACTGCTGAGGGGTCACCAAGCCGGAAGCAAGACGTTCAAGGTCCATCTCGACGGCTATAACCAGCTTCCTCACCTCACGAGCCAGCAGGAGCGTAGCGCGCGCAAGGAGTTTGTCTACTTCGACGACGATGGCGACGTGGTGGCTCTGCGCTATGAGAACTGGAAGGTCGTCTTCGAAGAGCAGCGTGCGCAAGGTACATTAAGAATTTGGGCCGAGCCGTTTACCAAACTGCGCGTGCCGAAAATCTTCGATCTGCGTTCGGACCCTTACGAGCGCGCGGATATCACGTCGAACACCTATTACGACTGGCTCATGTCGGATGGAGCGGGTGTGTTCATTGCGGCCCCACGGGTTGTCGGCGAGTTCCTCGCCACCTTCAAGGAGTTTCCCCCGAGTCAGCGGCCGTCGAGCTTCAGCATCGATCAGATGGTCGAAAAGATGCAGAGGAGTTTCGAGGTCACGCAATAGTGCCTGCCGGCGCCGGTCGGCAGGCGGCTCAACCAGCCTGCCGATGTGAACGACTATTGAAACATAGGGAGCTTTGAGATGAGCGGCGAACTGAAGAACAAGAACAACCAGTCCGAGGCGGACCAGACCATCAATCGCCGAAAACTCCTTTTGGGAACGTCGTCCATCGTCGCCGCGGTGACGCTGACATCGGAGGCACTAGCGCAAGCGCAGAAGGCAGCACCATCACCGGCCGCGAGTCCTACGGCGGGAAGCAAGCCCAACATCCTCGTCATCTGGGGCGATGATATTGGGATCGCCAACATCAGCGCCTATTCCAGTGGGCTAATGGGTTACGAGACGCCCAATATCGACCGCATCGCGCGCGAGGGCCTCAAGATGCAGCATTATTACGGTGAGCAATCCTGCACCGCGGGCCGCTCCGCCTTCCTCACCGGCCAGCACATCATCCGCAGCGGGCTGAGCAAAGTCGGGTTCCCAGGTGCGCCGATGGGAATGAGCCAGTTAGATCCGTCGGTGGGAGGCTTGCTCAAGAACCTTGGCTACGCCACCGGCCAGTTCGGCAAAAACCATGTCGGCGACCGTAACGAGTCGTTGCCGACCGTGAACGGCTTCGACGAATTCTTCGGCAATCTCTATCATCTCAACGCCGAGGAAGAACCGGAACTGCCGGATTATCCAAAGGACCCGGCTTACAAGGCTAAGTTCGGTCCGCGTGGCGTCCTCCGGTGCAAAGCGACCGACGTCGACGACCCAACGGTCGATCCGCGGTTCGGCAAAATCGGCAAGCAGACCATCGAGGACACCGGCGCGCTCACCAAAAAACGCATGGAAACGATCGACGACGAGACCTCCGCGGCTGCGATCGACTACATGAAGCGGCAAAAGGCCGCGGGGAAGCCGTTCTTCTGCTGGTTCAACGGCACCCGCATGCACCTGCGCACGCATGTTCGTGCCGAGCATCGTGGGCGATATACGCACGGCGATAGCGAATATATTGACGGCATGCAGGAGCATGACGACACCGTAGGTAGCCTGCTCAAGGCGCTCGACGACCTTGGCATCGCGGACAACACCATCGTCGTCTATTCAAGCGACAACGGTCCCCACATGAATACGTGGCCGGACGGAGCCATGACCTGGTTCCGCTCCGAGAAGAACACCAATTGGGAAGGCGCATTCCGCGTGCCGTGCCTGGTTCGCTGGCCGGGCAACATCAAGCCGGGCACGGTTTCCAACGAACTGATGAGCCACAACGACTGGATACCCACGTTCTGCTCTGTTGCCGGCGAACCCGACATCGTCAATAAGCTCAAGGCCGGCTACACCGCCAACGGCATCAACTACAAGGTCCATCTCGACGGCTACGACCAATCTTCATTCTTACGCAATGTCAGCGGCAGTGCGGCCAACAACAACGGCACCAAGAGCGCTCGCGACAAGTTCTTCTACTCCGACGACGACGGGCTTCTCGTTGCCTTCAGGAAGGGCGATCTGAAATACGTCTACTCCGAGCAACGACTGGCCGGCACGATGGGCCTGTGGGCCGAGCCGTTCACGACGCTGCGTCTGCAAAAGATATTCAACTTGATGCAGGACCCCTTCGAGCGCGCCGATATCACGTCCAATACGTTCTGGGACTGGCAGCTCAATCATGTCGGCTCGGTGTATGGCTCGATGGATGATGTCTTCCAGTTCGTGGCAACCTTCAAGGAGTTCCCGCCACGGTCGTTCCCGCCGAGTTTCAATCCCGCGAACATCCTGGAAGGCATGATGGACGGCATCAAGCAAAAGAAAGCGCTGGTCGAGGGGGTCGACATGGAGAAGGTCCGGGCGAATTTGAACCGGATCATTCAGGAGCAGATGCAGGGCCGTTGACGCTCTGCATTCGAGATGACCGATTCGCCTCCGGGCGGACCGGCTCGACCTGTCTTAGCTTCACGAGAGGACCGGGATGTTTCGGGCTGCTGCCGTCTTCCTTGCTTTCCTGACCATCGGCGCAGCGGTCTCCGAAACCATTGCGTTTGCCCAATCCGATCCGCTGCCGTCCTGGAACGACGGGGCGACAAAGGCAGCAATCACAAGCCTCGTCGCGCGGGTGACCAAGGACAGCGGTGCGGACTTCGTCCAGCCCGCCGCGCGAACGAAATGAGGCGTCCGTCATGAGCGGCTACGACATTTTCGCCTGGATCGTGTTGGTGATCTTGCTCGCCAGCGCGGTTGGCGTGATCTGTATCGCGGGTTGGCTGCCCGGGCATATCGCGAAGTCGCGCAATCATCCTCATGCGCAGGCGGTGACGGTCGCTGGCTGGATCACGCTCTTCTTCGGCTTCGCGCTGTGGCCGATCGCCTTTATTTGGGCCTATCTCGACGTGCCCGCGCGCAAGGCGGGAGATGCGTGATGGCCGTCGCGATCATCAACATCTATCTCGTACTGCTGTTCCTGCTCGTGCACTTCAACATCGTGCGCTTCAACTTGTTCTGGAAGGCGTCACCGGCGATCGTGCTAGTGCTGCTGATGTTCGGGCTCCTGATCCCGATGGGATGGGGCGCGCCGCAGGGCAACGCGCTGGTCGTGCGCAATGCGGTCTCGATCGTGCCCGATGTCGCCGGCGAGGTAACGGACGTCCCGGTCCTCGCCAACGTGCCGCTCAGGTCCGGGGATGTCCTTTTCAAGATTGATCCGACGCCCTTTGCGGCGCAGGTCAAGGCGATCGACGCACAGTTCAAGCTCGCGAAAACGCGCCTGGGCCAGATGACGCAGCTCTATGAGCGCGACGCCGGTCGCGGCTTCGACGTCGAGCAGCGCCAGTCCGAGGCTGACCAGCTCTCGGGCCAGCTCGAGGCCGCGCAATGGAATCTCGACAAGACTGTCGTGCGCGCGCCGGCCGACGGTTACGTCACCAACCTCGCGCTGCGCAAGGGCGCGCGCGTCGCCAATCTCCCATTGTCGCCGGTGATGGCCTTCATCGACACCTCCAGCACCATCATCGGCGTTGAGATCAACCAGATCGATGCGCGCTACGTCGCGCCGGGCCAAGAGGTCGAAGCCACGTTCAAGTTCGCGCCAGGCCGGATTTTTGCGGGCACGGTCGAGAGCGTGCTCCAGGCGATCGCGACCGGCCAGACACAGACCTCGGGCACGGCCGTTCTGCCGAAGGCGATCGAGGCCGCGCCCTTCATTGCCCGCGTCAAGCTCGACGATGCCGAGTTCGCACGGCGCCTGCCGGCCGGCAGCGCCGGCACCGCGGCGATCTACACCGACCGCGTCAAGCCGACTCACGTCGTCCGCCGCGTGATCCTTCGGCAGGTCGCTATCCTGAACTACGTCAATCCGTTCTGAGCAGAGAGCAAGCAATGAAAAGAGCAGTGCTGACGGCCTCCTTCCTTCTCCTCATGTCGGCGGCATCCGCGCAGTCGCCGGTTCCGGTGACGGTCGACAATTTTCCCCGGGCGGAGTCTGATCTCTACTTCGGCAACGCGGTCAAGGAAGCCGGCGGCATAGGCAAGCTGTTTCATCATCGAGAACCGATGGCGATGGATAAGCAGGGCGTCATCCGGTCAAATCGCGATACGCTGTATTCCATGGCTGTCGTCGATTTCGACGCCGGACCGGTGACGATTACGCTGCCAGACGCAGGCAAGCGGTTCCGGTCGTTGATGGTCGTCAACGAGGATCACTACATCGTCGGTGACATCGAGTATCGGGCCGGCAAATACAGCTACGATCGGAACAGGGTCGGCACACGCTATGGGCTGATTGGGATCAGGACTCTGGTCGATCCCAACGATCCCAATGATGTCGAAAAGGTCCGCGCCGTCCAGGACGCCGTCACGATCAGCCAGAAGGCGCCGGGAAAATTCGAGATCCCCAACTGGGATCCGGTCAGTCAGAAGAAAGTACGGGATGCCCTCCTGGTGCTGTCGTCAACCGCAGGCGGCTTCAAGAACGCGTTTGGTGCCAAGGGACAGGTCGATCCGGTCAGGCATCTGATCGCAACCGCCGCGGGATGGGGCGGCAATCCTGACAAGGACGCGACCTATCTCAGCGTCTCCCCCGAGAAGAACGACGGCAACACTGTCTACAAATTGACCGTTCCCGGCAACGTGCCAGTCGATGGCTTCTGGTCGATCAGCCTCTACAACGCCGAGGGCTATTTCGAGCAGAACCCGTACAATGCCTACGCGCTCAACAATCTGACTGCGGCGAAATCGGCCGACGGTTCCACGACCGTCCAGTTCGGCGGTTGTGATGGCAAGATCCCGAACTGCCTGCCGATCATGAAGGGCTGGAACTACACCGTGCGGCTCTATCGGCCGCGTCCCGAGATTCTGAATGGCAAGTGGAAATTTCCCGAACCGAAGGCGGTGAGCTGAATATCGAATAGATGGAGGATGTGATGAGACGAGCAATCACTGGCGCGATGGCCGCTCTGCTGATGACTGTGAGCGCGCACGGGCAGAGCCCGTCACCGGATGAGGTTGCCGCACGCAACATTCAACGTCGCGCTG
Organism: Bradyrhizobium sp. McL0616; assembly: GCF_049993385.1. Classification (NCBI taxonomy): domain Bacteria; kingdom Pseudomonadati; phylum Pseudomonadota; class Alphaproteobacteria; order Hyphomicrobiales; family Nitrobacteraceae; genus Bradyrhizobium; species Bradyrhizobium sp. McL0616. The sequence continues at coordinate 5,829,094 of NZ_CP188255.1, read as the reverse complement.
TCGAGGCGGTGATCTGGGCCATGCCGGCGGTGAACACTGACCTGATGCTCCAGACCATGCTTGCCAGTACCAAGGCCAGGATCAACGAGATCGTCTACTGGTCGAAGCCGGTGAACTGGAAGAACCAGACGCTGACGCCAAATCCAGACGCGATCTATCTGATGTCGTTCTGGAACGTGAAGGACGGCCCGATCGTGATCGAGATTCCGCCGGCGCAGGGGGGCTCGATCGCTGGCAATATCGTCACGGCGTGGCAGATGCCGCTGGAGGACGCCGGTCCCGAAGGCGCAGATAAGGGGCAGGGCGGCAAGTACCTGATCCTGCCGCCCGGCTACAAGGGTGAGCTGCCAGCCGGCTACATCGCGCTTCAGTCCGACACGTTCAGCGGCTTTGCGCTGCTGCGGTCGAACCTCGCCAGCCACAGCGATGCCGACGTCGCGAAGTCGGTCGCCTATGGGAAGCAGATCAAGGTGTATCCGCTTGCGCAGGCAAAGGATCCGGCGCCGACCAATTTCACTGATGCCTACGACGTCCTGTTCGACTCCACCATCCCGTTCGACGCGCGCTTCTATCGCAATCTCGACCGTGTCGTGCAGAGCGAACCGTGGCTCGACCGCGACCGCGCCATGATCGATCAACTCGCGACCATCGGTATCGAGAAGGGCAAGGCCTTCAATCCGGATCAGAAGACTGTTGCGCTGCTCGATCAGGCTGCCCGCGAAGCCCACGCGATACTTGAACAGAGCTACGACGCCGGCTTCGCCGTGATCAATCCGGGCATCCGATGGTTCCCGGCCGCGGTGGCAGAGATGGTCAAGGCCGCGAGCACTGGATACGCCGATCCGAACACCTATCCGGTCGACATGCGCGGCGTCTCCTATACGCTCGGCTTCACTGGCATCAAGCGCATCGGAACCGCACAGTTCTACCTGATGGCCAACAAGGACCGGGACGGCCAACCGTTCGACGGTAGCGCGACTTATCGCCTGACGGTCCCGGCGAACGCGCCGGTCAAACAATACTGGTCGGCAACGGTCTACGACCGCGAAACGCACGCGCTGGTTCGGAACATGCCGAGCGCGAGCCGCGCCTCGATCAGCCCGGGCATTCAGAAGAACGCCGACGGCTCGGTCGACATCTATTTCGGTCCGAAAGCGCCAGAAGGCAAGGATGCCAATTGGGTGCCTACCGATCCCGCACGGAAGTTTGAGCTGCTGTTCCGCCTCTACGGGCCTGAGAAACCCCTGTTCGATCACAGCTGGAAGCTGCCTGATGCGGAGCGCGTCGCGACGACGATCGGGGGCGCCACGAAGTAGGTGCAATTGGACGGTGACGAGAATGGGGAGACACGACATGACGGGACGCCTTCGAAAAGCTGGGCTCGCGACTGCATTGGCGATGGCAAGCTTCGCCGCCCAACCTGCGCTCGCCGATTCAGGCGGCGTCAGCTTTTGGCTTCCGGGCATCTTCGGCAGCCTCGCCGCGGTGCCGACGACGCCGGGGTGGGCCTATTCGACGATCTACATCCACCTCCAGGAGAAAGCCGGCGGAGGACAGAACTTCGTCACCAGCGGCGGCATTCCAGGCTCGGTGACCGCCGGCCTCAATGCGCATGCCGATGTGCTCGTCCAAGGCATCACCTACACCTCGGCAATGCCGGTGCTGGGCGGCCAAGCGGGCTTCACCGTGCTCGCGGCCCCTGGAAACATCGGCGTCGGCATCGACGCGACGCTGACTGGTCCCCGCGGCAACGCCATTTCGGGCGGCGTGACCGACAACCGCACCACGCTGGCCGACGTGTTCTACCAGGGCACGCTGAAATGGAATCAGGGCGTCCACAACGAGATCGTCTATATCACCGGCAACATCCCGAGCGGCACCTACGATTCCAGCCGGCTTGCGAATCTGAGCTTTGGCTTTCCCGCGGTCGATGCGGGCGCCGGCTACACCTATCTCGATCTGAAGACCGGCCATGAATTCTCGGTCGTCGGCGGGCTCACCTATAATTTCGTGAACGGAGCGCTTCAGTACCAGAACGGTATCGACTTCCATGTCGACTGGGCTGCCTCCCAATTCGTCAGCAAGAACGTCCATATCGGCGTTGCCGGCTATTTCTTCCAGCAGCTCACCGACGACAGCGGTCCAGGCGCCAAGCTCGGCGGCTTCAGGGGCCAGGCGGTCGGAATCGGTCCGCAGATCGGGTTCATGATTCCGATGTCCGACGGCTGCCAGGGCTATCTCAACGTCAGGGGCTACAAGGACCTGGAGGTCGAGAATCGCCCGAAGAGCTGGTCGACGTGGGTGACCTTCTCGGTCTCGCAGGCAGCATCCGCGCCGGCCCCTACAAAACCCGTCGTTCGAAAATATTGAAGGAGGCGTAAGCACAGCTCTGATGACTGGAGACGGAACCAGAAAGCAGATATTTCGCATCGGCTTCCAGACATCGATCATCACGGTGTTCGTGGCCGTCATGCTGATCGTGGGCTTGACGCTGGTCTATCTCAGTTTCGAACGCGTGACTGTCATCACGAGGGCGGCTGCCTCGGGCTTCATCGAGAAGGTGGCGCAGCTTGGCGCCGACCACGTCGACGAGCAGTTCAAGAATGTCCGCGACAATCTCGACATCTTGTCCGGCCTGCCGTCGATCCAGGAAGCCGAGATATCCGATAATTCCCGGCTCTACAGCCTGATGGCGGCGATGTTGCGCATCAACCCGCAGCTCTTCAACCTTTATGTTGGCTATGAGGACGGTTCGTTCATCGAGATGGACGTCATCGATCGCGCCAAGCCGGCCTTCAGGAAAAGCTTGAAAGTCGATGAGGATGCGGCCTTCCGCTTGGTGGTGATATCGCGCACGGCGGGCGCGGCGCCGGTCACCCAGTATCTCTCCGAGAATCTCATCCAGGTCGCGGAGGTCGCGGGACCTGCGGGCTATGACCCGCGTCAGCGGCCCTGGTATGTCGAGGCGTTCAAGAACGACAAGACGTTGCTGACGGGACCCTACATCTTCTATGCCACGGGCGAACCCGGCTACACGCTGCGGACGCCGCTGAAGGAGGGACGCCACGGCGTCGTCGCCGGCGACTTGCTGCTGAACCGGTTCGAGGACATGTTGGCGCAGCAGAAGCTCGGCCAGTCGGGGCTTGCCTTCCTGTTCAACGATTCCGGCCGCATCGTCGGGCATCCCGAGATGAACCGCCTGATGGCCGAGATTCCGGAGCGACAGGACGACCTGCCGCACATCGGGGCGCTCAAGCTGCCGGGCCTGGTGCCGATCATTCGTTCCTGGCGCGAGGGCGGACCTGACCAGCAATTCTTTGCTGACGCGTCGGGCCGCACCTACGTGGCCGCGGTTCACAGGCTCGAGACGGCCGGCTCGGCCAATGTCCGCCTAGCAATGATCGCGCCGCTCGATGAATTCTACGCACGGATCATCCAGGAGCGTCGTACGCTGTTCGCACTCGCGCTCGCCTTCGTCGGCGCCACGCTCCCGTTCGCGTTCTGGCTGGGATCGCTGATGGCACGGCCGCTGCGCAACATTGTCCAGCAGACCGACGAGATCCAGCGGTTCCAGATCGCGGAGCGGCCGCGCATCCATTCCGCCATCGCCGAGATCGAGGAGCTCGGCCGCTCGGTCTTCACTATGCGTAGCGTGGTGCGCAGCTTCGCGAGCTTCATTCCGCGTCAGATCGTGCGGAAGTTGATCGAGACCGGCTCCTCGCTCAGTCTGGGCGGGGCCAGACGCGAAGTCACTGTGCTCTTCACCGACGTCGCCGATTTCACCGCCAAGACGGAGAGAGCCGACCCGTCGCAGGTGATGATCTACACATCTCGCTACTTTGCCGCTCTGTCGGACGAGATCATGCGGCATCAGGGCACGGTCGACAAATATATTGGCGATGCCGTGATGGCGTTCTGGAACGCCCCGGCCGATGATCCCGATCACGTCGTCCACGGCTGCCACGCTATCCTGGCATGTCTTGCCGCAAACGAGGCGCTCAACAAGGAGTTTCGCCGCGAGGGCTGGCCGCCGTATGATACGCGCTTTGGCCTGCATGTCGGCGACGCCGTTGTCGGCAATATCGGCTCGAGCGACCGGATGAACTACACGGCACTTGGCGCCACCATCAATCTGGCGTCGCGGCTTGAAGGATTGAACAAGAACTATGGCACGCACGTGCTGGTCAGCGCGGCAGTTCGCGCGCGGGCGGATCACGCGTTCCTATTCCGGAGTGTCGACAGCATCAGACCCAAGGGATTTGAGGAGGCGATCGAGGCCAGCGAGCTGCGCGGCGAACTGGCTCGCGCGGACGAGGCGGAGATCGTGATGTGTCGGCGCTGGGACGAGGTTTTCGGGTCGATTGCGCTGGAAGGCGCAAGCGAAACAGCCCTGGTCCGGCTCTCTGGCTTCCTGCTCGACTATCCCAAGGATAATATCGCGCAATATCATGCCGAGCGGTTTCGCGCCGCGGCTAAAAATCCAGGGGAGGCGGCATGAGTGTTCGCGGCCGCAGCCGCCGGCAGTTGCTGCGAGATGGCGCGGCATTCACCGCCGCCTTAGCGCTCGGCGCGCCGGCGATCGCGCAGGCCCGTACCAAGCTTCGGCTCGGCTACCTCCACGTGGTCGCGGTCGACGGACATATCTGGACCGGGCTTGATCGCGGCGCGTTCGACAGGGAAGGCATCGATTTCGAGCTGCACGAATTCAACACCGGACCCGAGATATTCGAAGCAATGGCGCGTGGCGAACTCGACGTCCTGTCGGCAGGTGGCGTCATCTCCAACTATCTGGCGCTTGGCGAAGGCCGGGGCTTTCTCATCAACGACATCGAGATTGCGACGGCACAGCTCTGGGTCAGGCCAGAGCTCGGCGTGAGTCAGCTTGCCGATCTCAGGGGAAAAAAGATCGCGACGACGATGAAGACCACGGCGCACATCTTTCTCGACCGGGCGCTGCGGGCCAACAATATCAATCCGTCCGAGGTCGAGATCGTCAACAGCAGTATGACGGCGGCGGTCAAGGCGTTCATCGCCGGTGAGGTGCCGGCCGTCGCGCTCTGGGTGCCGTTCAATATTGCCGTGCGTGAAGCGTTGCCCGATGCGATCAAGCTCGTGGACGCCTCAGCCTTCTATCCGCAATCCGCCGTGCTCGGTGGCTGGGCTGCGCGGACGGATTATTTCGCTAACAACAGGGAAGTGCTGAGCCGGATCATCCGTGCCTGGACCGATGCAAACGACTACTTGGTCCGTAGCCCGGGGGCGGCTGCGGAGGCCTTGCAGCGCGGCCATTATCAGCAGTCGCGTCCCACCGACATCGCCGAGGCGTTCAAGGCGCAGAAGCTCTATTCCTCGCGCGAGTGGAAGCGGCTGTACTCGGACGGCACCGTCATTAAATGGCTTCAGCAGGTCAGCGACTTCTTTATGGCGGATGCAGGCATCACCCGGTCGCTGCGCGCGTCGGACTATTTCGACACACAGCTCTATCTGACCACGGTTGCATGAATCTCGGGAGATTTGTCGGCCCAGCTCATGTCCGGCGAAGGCCGGCGCCGTGAAAGAGTTTCGAAGTCAGGCCGTTTGTTCTGGCACGCCGTGCGCCACCGCGCCGGCGTCTGGCTGCTGACGCGCTTGAACACGGTCGAAAAGTGCGCCTGGGTGCTGAATCCGACTGCAAGCGCGATCTCGGCCAAGGGCCTGCCGGTCGTCGTCAACAGCGACTTGGCGTGCTCGATCCGATGATTGAGAAGGTATTCGCGAGGACGATAGCCGGTCGCTGCGCGGAATTGTGCCGCAAAATGCATCCTGGACAGGCCAGCGACATTGGCGAGCTCGGACAGGCTAATGCTGCGTTCGAAATGGGCGGCGATATGTTGCTCGACGCGCCGCAGCCGCCATTTCGGCAGGGCGTTGACCTTGGCGCGCGGCAATTCCGGCCGGGCCAGATGCATCGCCAGGATCTGGCCGATGCAACGAGCAAATTCGTGACCCGCGGCATCGCCTTGCTCGGCGAGTGCCTTGGCCAGACCCGCGGTGAGCGGATCGCGCAGCAGAACGAGGTCATCGAGCTCTTCAGCCGCGACCGGCGACCATCGGGTCGGGAAATGGTCAGCGGATATGTGGAAGTGCAGGAAGGCGCAGGGCGCCTGGAACTTTGCACTCAGCTGCCTTGAGGGCGCGCTGACATACAGCGTGCCTGACGGCATGATGCCGTCGAAAATGATCCGACCTTCCCTGGTCAGTCTTGCGCGCGTGGGCTTCAAAGCAATGCCGACGAAATATCGATCGTGAGGCGTCGTCGCTTGATGCGACGAGGTCCCCCGCGGGTCGTCCCATCGCGAGATCGTGATGTCCTCGATGACGGCCTCCGAACGGCAAGCAATCTGACGCCATTCGGCTTCACGGGCGATCGTCTGGGCTGCGTGAGAGACCTCGTCATCCCCTAATTCGGCCTGAGGATCGATCCAGGCGTGGGCTGTCTGCAATTCGGTCAGCATCGTTTATTCCCTCTGAGCTTTGCGGTCGTTCGTTTCGACCGGTGGACTCGCACCCTTGCTATCCTCAGAGGATAGGCGTGAGCAGGCTTGGAAGCCCGTTAGGGGTGATTAGGATCTGTTAGATTATGTGGGCGCGGGTGGGGTGCGGCAGCCGGTCGCAGACGATTGGATTTTGATATGTTTTTCAGTGATTTACATCAGTCGCATGGCGCCATTGCCACAGGGGGTATTGTCGCCTTCCTTGCGATGAAGCACACACTGCTCATGGTCTCGTCCCTCGAATTTGGCCGGTGAGTCCCAAGTGACCGAGCTCTCGGCAGGAAATGGCTCTCGCGGCGCGAATCTCGATCTCGATGCCGTCTCGTTCGGGCCGTTTTCCCTCCGGTCGCGCTTGCTCGAAAGGGACGGCGTGCCGGTCAAGCTGGGCAGTCGCGCAATGGATATCCTGCGCCTGCTGGTGAGCCGCCCCGGCGAGGTCGTTTCGAAGCACGAAATCCTTGCCTACGCGTGGTCGGGCCTCGCCGTCGAGGAGATCAGCCTGCGGGTCCATGTCGCTGAACTCCGGAAGGTTCTCGGCGACGGCAAGGACGGTGCCCGCTACATCACGAACATACCGAGCCGGGGCTATTGCTTCGTCGCGCCGGTCGAGCGCAGGCTAACATCGAAGCCTGCGCCGCAGGCCGCCGTAAACATGGCGTCCCCGCAGTCCTTGCCGCATCGCCTGGATCGGATGATCGGTCGCGACGACGTCCTGCCGGAGCTTTCTTCACGCCTGCTGAGTGAGCGCTTCGTCACGCTCAGAGGTCCCGGCGGCATCGGCAAGACCACTGTCGCGATCGCTCTGGCGCATGACATGTGGGAGACCTTCGAGGGCGGCGTCCATTTCCTCGACCTCGGTCCGTTGAAGGATGCGGCGCTCGTCGTCAGTACGGTTGCTGCCGCCCTGGGCCTCGTTGTTCATCACGCCGATTCGACCGGCAGCATCGTCAGTTTTCTACGCGAACGCCGCCTGCTGCTTGTCTTCGACAGCTGTGAGCATGTCATCGACGAGGTCGCGCGCCTCGTAGAGACCATTCACCGTGAGGCGCGGGGCGTCAGCCTCCTGGCGACCAGTCGCGAGTCGCTATTGGTGGAGGGCGAACAGATCTTCGAGCTCATCCCGCTACCGGGGCCGCCGCAGGGGGCCGGACTTAGCGCAAGCGAGGTGGTGAACTATCCGGCCGCGCGCTTGTTCATGGAGCGCGCCGCCGCGGCCGGTCACAGGGCCGACGTCACGGACGATGATGCGGAGGTTCTCGCGGAGATTTGCGGCAGGCTGGACGGCATCGCGCTGGCGATCGAGCTTGCCGCGGCGCGCGTCGGCGTCTACGGGCTGCGAGAGATGGCCGCGCTGCTCGACAGCCGGCTGAAGCTCGAATGGCGCGGCCGGCGCACGGCGCCGCCGCGGCAACAGACGCTCGGTGCCACGCTTGACTGGAGCTTTGGCCTGATTGGGGAGGCCGAGCGGATCGTCCTTCAGCGGCTCGCTGTCTTCGCCGGTCCTTTCACGCTTCAGGGGGTGATCGCTGTTGCGGCCGAGGAGGGCGAGCCGATCGACGGCGTCGTGGATGCGCTGGAGCAGCTCGTGGCCAAGTCGCTGGTGTCCGCGCGGCCGGATGCGGCATCACGACGCTATCGCTTGCTTGATGCCACGCGCGCCTATGCGCTGAAGAAGCTGACTGACGGTGGTGAAGCAAATGCCGTTGCGCAGCGCCACGTCCGGTACGTCCAGCAGACGCTCGAGGCGACCATGGCCGAATTGGGCCGCGGCGACCACGCCGCTCGATCGCAGGAGCGGGCTGGCCTTCTCGCCGATGCGCGCGCCGCGCTGGAGTGGGTTTATGCCAATGATGGTGGCGCCGAACTGCGTTTGCCGCTCGCGGGCGTTTGCGCGAGGCTGTTTGTCGAGCTCAATCTGCTCGGCGAAGCCCGGCTCTGGCCCCAGCGCGCGCTCGCGATGCTTGACGACACCAACAGCGGCGGCAGGTGGGAGCTTGAGCTCCAGTCGACACTCGGCCACGCCTTTATGTTCACCGAACGCAACAGCGAACAGGCTGAGAGCGCGCTGAGACGCGGCCTGGAGATCGCGGAGGCGCTGGACGACGAGGCCAACAAGTTCAGGCTGCTGTCGCGGTTGAACATGTTCTATCGCCGGACCGGCGACTACCGGCGTCTGGTTCCGATCGCCTTGGAGGCAGAGCGGGTTGCGCGGGCGATCGGCGACGTCGCGGGGATTGCCGGTGCGAAGGCCCTTGTCGGCGTGTCCTATCATCTCGTCGGCAACCAGACCGAAGCGCAAGCCCATCTGGACGAAGGTGTGCGCGACGATGCAGCTTTGCGCAGCACACAGCCCGGTCATTTCGCCTATTCGAGAACGCCGCAGATTCCATTGGCGCGCGTGTTGTGGTTGCGCGGCTTTCCCGATCGTGCGGTCGAATGCGTCCGGCCGCTCATCGGCGCTGCGGCACCGCGTGACGTCGTGATGCATTGCATTGCGTTGTGCTGGTCGGCCTCGCTGTTCGGCTGGGTTGGCGACTGGGGCGCCGTCGAGGCGATGACCGGCCGGCTCGCGACGCATGCCGGCATGCACGGGCTCGCGCCCTATGAAGCAGTCGCGGCCGGCTTTCGCGCCCAGACCATGATCGCCCGCGGCGAGCTGAGGGGCGGGATCGACCTGCTGCGGAGCGCGTTGCCGCGCCTGCGTGCGGATCGTTACGAGCTCTATGCGTCCGCCTTCATCGCGGAGCTGTCACAGGGGTTGGCTGCACTCGGACAATTGTCGGAAGGACTCACAGTCCTGCATGAGACGATTGCGCGCATCGAACCCGAAGGCGGGGCCTTCGACATGCCGGAGCTCTTGCGGCTGCGCGGCGAACTCGAGGCGCGCGGCAACGACCTGGACGCGGCCGGAGCAAGCTTTGCCTCGTCGATTGCGTTGGCCGAACAACAGGGAGCGCTATCCTGGAGATTGCGGACCGAGCTATCGCTGGCGCGGCTACACCGCCGCCGGGGCGTCCGAAATTCACTCGCCGATCTCGCCAACTCCTATGCTCGCTTCTCCGAGGGCTTCGAGACAGCCGATCTGAAGGCGGCACGGGCGATGCTGGATGAAGGCTCCGGCTAAACGGACAAGCCCTCAGTCGAATCGGAAATCCGAGAGGTCGATCGATACCATCAACGTATCGAGCATCGGCATCAGATTGTCGTCGCGGAGATAAATTCGTCGCCTTGTCGGAGTCATGATCCCGTCGACGCTGACGGGATCGGATACATATTGCGTGGCCGGGAAATTTCCGGCGACCTCCACCCGATAGTCATGCCGGCGGATCAGCATGTCGGGACCGAAATAGAAATCCTGCTCGCTGCTGTGGCTCGCGATGCCCACCGGGAAACCTGCGCGCAGCCCGCGCCACACCTCGGCGCCTTCGCGCCAGGGCGCGATCTCCCGCACCTTGAATCCGTCCGCGGCAAGCAGGAAGGGCGTGGTGAGATAGGTCCAGAGCGCATAACCATTGAAATAAGCGCGATGCAGAGGATCCCAATGCGTCCTCATGTCGTGCCGCGCGAACGATGCACGCGGAGTCTTTCGTTCGGCAACGATACGTCCGTCGGCGGCGACGATGGCAATGTGCTCAGGGCTGAATTCGGTGCGTTGCCCGGGCTTCCCGAAGGGCGCGACCGACGCCCATTCCCGATGAAGGTCGATCCGCATCGTTCGCGGGTCCGGGTCCTGATCGATGCCCTTGAGCGCCCATAAATCGCCCCCGGTCGCGATCGTTGCGGTGAGGCATTGGTGGGCGTTCCACCGGCGCAGGCCGCCGTGAGCCTCGATCGCATTTGCCAGCAGCGGGATCATCCGGCCGTTTCCTCTCATAAGGGATGGTATTGCCCCATGGAGATAGGCCCGAATCCGAGCGGTCGCCCGTTAAGCGTTGTTAAGTGCCGTTGGAAACCCGGGCGAGCCGCGGAAATCCGGATCAGTCTGCCGGTGTTGCGGTGTGTTTCAATCCTGCCCGCCGAGGGTTTGAGCGTAGGTTTTGCCGTAGGGATAGAACAACTCCTTGCGCCCCTGCTGCCAGGCGGCTCGCAGCTCGGGCGTGGTGATGTCCCAGTCCGGTCGGCATTTCCTGCTGACAGCTCGCAGGTCCTGGCGAAGCTCTTCGACGGTGGCGCGTCCGAAGAACCAGTAGCCATTGTAGATCTTGTGAACGACAAGTCCGGGCTCCAGCACGATCACATGCGGAATCATCGGATTGTGGACGGGATCGGTGTATTCGACGATGTCGAGATCTTTCTGAACAATACGGCGCGAGTCGGACAGAAACGGCCAGTGTGCGCCGACACCACTGCGATACTCGTTCGTCTGCGTGATGTTGTCCGTCGTGATCGTGACCAAGCGGCAATAGCTCACCTCCATCTCACGATGGAGTTGCAGCAACCCTTCGGCCTGGCGGCGATCCTTTGGACAGAAGCCGCCGCGGCCAAGCACCACCACCATCGGATCCTGTTCCTGCAACTCGGACAGTTTTCGGTGCTTCCCGGTGTTGTCGCTCAACTCGTAATCCGGGAACACAGCTCCCTCGATGATGTCGGATCGCATTGAAGTCCTCCATGGTGTGGCGCAGCCGGTCCTCCGGCGGTTACAAATCGACCACGACGTCGCCCTTGGGGTGCGCGCAGCAGATCAGCACATTGCCCGGCGCCGGTGCGTCGACCGGATCCGGCTGATAGTCGACTGTTCCTGCAACGAGGCCGGTCTCGCAGGTGTGACAGACCCCGGCGCGGCACGACCACCGCACGGGCACGTCGCAAGCCTCGGCCAGTTCGAGCAGCGTCTTGAACGATGATCCCCAGCGAACATTGAGACCGGTACGGACGAACGAAACCATCGGCCCCGAGGCGGCAAGCTCCGCCGGCAAATGCGGCGCTCGGCGCGGCGATGCAGCAATCCCCGGTGTTATGGATGGGCCGGCACCGAACAGTTCGGTGTGGATTTGATCCGGCGGGATGCCCAGCACACCTAGGCCTGCCGTGATGTCGCTCATGAAGGCCGACGGTCCGCAAATGTAGAAATCACCATTGCGCGGATAAGCGAGCCTCTGGAGTGCTTGCACGTCCAAGTGTCCGGCGGCGTCGAAATCCGCATCGGGCCGATCCTCCGGATCCGGCGAGCTGTAGCAAATATAGCTGTGATGGTGGGGCAGGGTCTCGAGCAGCTGCCTCGCCTCTCCAGCGAAGGGATGCTCGCGGCCGTTACGCGTCCCATGCAACCACCAGACCTCTCTCATCGAGCCTTCGGCCGCCAATGCGTGAAGCATCGCGAGCACCGGGGTCACGCCGATTCCTGCACTTAGAAGTACAACCGGCGTATCACCCGGCCGCAGGGTGAAACTCCCGCGCGCCGCGCTGGCGTGTACGATGTCGCCAGTCTGAAGCTGCTGGTCGATATAGGCGCTGGCGGCGCCGTGCGGCTCGCGCTTCACACTCACGCGATAAGAAGCCGCGTTGGGTTGCCCCGAAAGCGAATAGCTGCGCATCAGTGCAGGCGTAGAAACCGATCCAAGCCGCAACACGACGAACTGGCCGGGAAGGGCGGCGGCAACGGGCTGTCCGTCCGCGGGCTCGAGCACCAACGACGTTACGTTGCTGCTCTCGCGCACCTTGCCCGATACCCGGAATGGGCGGAATCCCGGCCACGCGGGAGGCGGGCCAGACTCTGGAGCGAGACCGGCGTTTCCGGTGGCGGCGCCGCGCTTGCGCTCTTGCGTAAGCAGGGCCTCGAAGGAGTGGCGCCAGCCGGGGCTGAGTGCCGGGATGCGCAGGGCGCGGACGAGCTGATCGCGGGGATGACCGGGCATGTAGAGTAGTGCGTCGATCTCGCGCACGCTCATGTTTTCGGGTCCGGAAGCGACCCGCGTGATCTCGTCTCCGGCTTCCACTTCGCCTTCCTCCAGCACACGAAAGTAGAAGCCTGGGCGACCATGCTTGACCAGCAGCGCGGCTAAATCCGGCTGGTTCATACGGATGCCCGCCCGGTAACAGGTAACGCGCGGCTGCGTCACCTCGAACAAGGCGCCGCCGATGCGGTAGCGATCGCCGATGCACACCTCAGCGTCGGCCAACCCGTCAACCGTGAAATTCTCGCCGAACTGTCCGTAAACGAAGTCGGATTGGCTTAGTTGATCCTGCCAGTAGCGATAGGAATCATGTTGATAGACCAGGACGGCCCGGTGTTCGCCGCCATGGCCGGCCAAATCTCCTTGTCCGTCGCCATCGATGTTGAGCCGGCGCGCCATGCGCCGGCCCTTGACCGGCGCTTTCCAGATGCCGGTATGCACTGTCTTGCCCTGCCAGGCGACGTCCTGAGGCAGGCCGACATTGACTGAAAGCAGGCGTGCCATCACCTTCTCCGATCAGACCTCTGCGGCCACGTCTATGACAGCTTCAGCAAACGCTTTGGGAGCTTCCTGCGGCAGATTGTGGCCAATGCCGCCCTTGATCGTCCGGTGCGAATATTTGCCCGAGAACATCTTTGCATAGGCGGACGGTTCGGGATGCGGAGCGCCGTTGGCGTCACCTTCCATGGTGATGGTGGGCACGCTGATGACGGGCGCTTGCGCAAGCCGCTTCTCAATGTCGTCGTACTTGGATTCGCCTTCTGCGATGCCCAGACGCCAGCGATAATTGTGGATCACCACCGCGACATGGTCCTGATTGTCAAACGCCTTGGCGCTGCGGTCAAAGGTGGCATCGTCGAAGTGCCATTGCGGGGAGGCAAGCTGCCAGATCAGCTTCGAGAATTCCTTCCGGTACTTGTCGTAGCCTTCACGGCCGCGTTCGGTCGCGAAATAGAATTGATACCACCACTGGAGCTCCGCCTTCGGCGGCAACGGCATCTTGCCGGCCTGTTGGCTGCCGATGAGGTAGCCGCTCACCGAGACCATCGCCTTGCAGCGCTCCGGCCACAGCGCCGCGATGATATTGGCGGTCCGTGCGCCCCAGTCGAAGCCGGCGATCGTGGCCTTCTCGATCTTGAGCGCGTCCATCAGCGCGATGATATCCGTCGCAATCGCCGACGGCTGTCCGTTCCGGACTGTCTTGTCAGACAAGAATCGCGTCGTGCCATAGCCGCGTAGATAGGGCACGATCACCCGATACCCCGCTGCCGCAAGCATGGGCGCAACATCGACGAAGGCGTAGATGTCATAGGGCCAGCCGTGCAGCAGGATCACGGGCGGGCCACCGGCCGGCCCCGCTTCGGCATAGCCGACATTGAGGAGGCCGGCGTCGAGCTGCTTCAGCGCCGCAAACGATGTGTTCGATCCCGGTCTGATCGCGGTCGTGCCAGCCTTCGCCGGCTTGGCGGCCTCCGCTGCGGCGGTCGTGCTCAGCGAGAGTTGCGCTGCTGCAAGTGTCATGGCGGCGCTGCCGAAGAAGCGGCGGCGATCACGGTTGATTTCGTCGGACATGCGTCTCTCCCGTTGTCGTGCGTTGAAATTAGCCCTTGTGTCCATCCAGGCGTGCAAGGAAGTTGCGGACGAGCGACGCGATCTCGTCGGTTGCCTCATCCAGCGCAAAATGGCCGGCTTCGAGGATATGGATCTCGGCATCCGGCACGTCGTCGCGGTAGGCCGTGGCGCCGGCGACCGCGAAGGACGGATCGTATTTGCCCCAGACGACCAGCGTCGGCGGTTGCGTCTTGCGCAACCAATCCTGCCACTTCGGATAGGAGGCGACATTGGTCCGGTAGTCCAGGAAAAGCGTGGTCTGGATCTCGGGCTGGCCGGGACGCGTCAGAAACGCGTACTCGTCGGTCCAGGTGTCGGGATCGTAGCGCTCAGGATGGGGACTTGCGCCGAGGTGTCGCTGCCGCGTCGCCTCGAAAGAGGTGAAGTTGGCCTTAAGCGCCTCAAGCTCGTGGGCCGGATCGACCCAGTATTTCTTCCGAGCATTCCAGAGCGGGCTGAGGCCCTGTTCATGCGACACTGCGTTCTGGATGACGATGGCACGAACTCGCTCCGGATGGGCCAGCGCCATCCGGAAGCCGACGGGCCCGCCATAGTCCTGCATGAACAGGACGTAGTTGGTGAGGCCAAGCTTGGTCGTAAGCTCGCCGATCACGCCAGCAAGATTGTCGAAGGTGTAGTTGAAATCGGACGGTGGCGGCGAACTGCTGTTGCCGAACCCGGGATAGTCCGGCGCGATGAGATGATACTTGTCCGCAAGCAGCGGCAGCAGGGGCTCCCACATCCGCGACGAGGATGGAAAGCCGTGGAGCAGCAGCACGGTCGGAGCGTCGGCGGGCCCAGCCTCGCGGTAAAAGATCTTGAGGCCCCGGATGTCGACCGTGTGATAACTGATCGAATGCCGGCTGGAAGGCAGATCCTGGGCGGACGCAGGAAGGGCCATACTGACCATAGCCGCTGAGACGGTAAGCAAGGTTGGCATATTCATGGCGCCGCGCCTTTCGTGTTTCGAGATATGGCCCAGCAATGACGTGCTAACCAGCCGCTACCATGATGGAATTGAGAGTGAGTCCGCTCACATCTTCACCGACTCGATCACGCCCATGCTGGGCAGCTTCCGCTCGGCGGACGACATTCGTCAGTTCGGGCGTGAAGCTCTCGTCGCCGTCCTCGATATGGCCGGTCAACCGTGCGGTGATTTCCTGGAACACCCAGCCATTGCCGTCGGGATCGCTGAATGAGGCGTAGGAGGCATAGCTCTTGCGCTGTGGATTTGGTCCTGCGGCCAGCCCGCCCGATCGGGCGTGGTGGAAGATGCCGGCGGTGTCGTGGAACGGGTCGCTAACTGCGATGCCGCGGCGATCTAGCTCGTTACGGGCGGACTCGATATCGGAAACGATCAGGTGAAGTCCCTGAACTGAACCCGGCAAAGCTGTCGTCACGTTCTTGCCGAAGATGACCGAACATCCGGAGCCGGGCGGCGTGAACTGGATCACGCGATAGTCGTCGCTGATGTAGTCGATATCGAGCCGCCAACCAAGATCGCCATAGAAGCGCTTGGCGCGGTCGGCGTCCGCGACGGGAAGGACGACGACCTCGAGCTTCATATCGAGCGTCTCGGTGGCAGCCGGTTCGCGGAGGCCCGCTTCGAGGATCTCGACGTCCTGGTCGACGGTGCCGCCGCTGATTCCGACGCCCGCGACCAGCTGGCCGTCGATGGTCAGCGGTGCACCGCCTCCCATGGAGCAGAATCGTCCGCCGGCGACGCCCATCAGCGGGAATAGCGACTGTCCCGGCTGCACGAGCGGAGAAAGATCGGCCGTGCGAAGTCCGACCAGCGCTGATGTGTAGGCCTTTCGCTCCGACAGCTCGAGCGAGAACGTCGGCGCTCCGTTCATGCGATGCTTGAGAATGATGTTGCCGTGCGTGTCGATGACGCAAACAGCCATCGGAACCTTGGCTTGAGCCGCTTGTGCTTCGATGCGTTCTGCGATCGTCTTGGTGTAAGAGAGCAAGTCCATGATGTCGGTCCTTTCCAATTGCTGCGATGTGCGAAGGAATGAGTTAGCTGCCGTCGTTCGGGCGCGTTAGCCGAGGCGCTCCAGATAAGATCCAAGGTGATCTTCTGCGTCGCCGGGACGGTGGAATCCCTGTTCGAAGAACGCCTTGATCCTGTCCTGGGCAGCCGGTCGGGTGACCGAAGTCATGCAGGTTTCCCAGCCGGCCGCGATCTCGACGTCGGGTGGCAGGCTCGCTGCATTGACGAGGCGCTTCGTGTTCGCGATCGCCCATTTGTCAAAGGACGCGATGCGGTTCGCCAGTGCGTCGACGAAGCTGTCGAGCTCCGCATCCGGCAGCGACCTGTTGACATAGCCGTAGGCCGCAGCGAGATCGGCGCCGATATCGTCCGAGCTCAGGAGAATTTCGAGAGCTCTCTGCCTGCCCATCTGCCCGGGCAGGCGCGCCATCGGTCCTCCGCCTGCGACCAGGCCGACGCCGACCTCCCATTGCGACAGGCGCGCTTTCTCGCGGCTGGCAAAACTCATGTCGCAGGCGAGCGCAATCTCGCTTCCGTTGCCTGTGGCACGGCCGCGTATCAGAGCGATCGACACGACCGGCATGCGGGTGATGCGGACGAGGATGTCCGGCCACGCTTCCAATCCAGTCGGCCCCTGCGGCAGATCAGTCAGGTCCTTGAAGTCGGCGAAGAAGTCACTGTGATTCAGAAAGAAGCCGTCGACCGCGCTGTCGAAAACGACGACCTTCACCTCCTTGTCGGCTTCGACCGTCGTGATGATCTCTCGAAACTCGCTAACAAGTTGCGGGCCCATCACATTGAGCGGCGGATTGTCGAAGGTGATCCGCCAATAGGCCGCCGAGCGGCGGGTGACTCTGATCTGCGTTGTGGTCTTCGTCGTCGCGTCCATTGTAGCCTCCAGCTCTCAGGCCGTCGTAGTGGCCGGGTTCATTTTTGCGCCAGTGTTCGGTCTCCGAGCGTCGATCGACGACGGAGTTGCGCAATCTTCAATGTTGGTGCGGTGGAGAGGTGCTCATCGCACCACTCCAGGAGCGCCTGCTTACGCGGCCGACTTGGCGTTCTGCGCCAGCGCGGTCAGCAGTGCCTTCGCGGCCGGGCCCGACGAATGCGGGTTCTGTCCAGTGATCAGGAGGCCGTCCTTGACGACATGGACGCCCCAGTTGGCCGTTTTCGAGAAGACGGCGCCGAGCTTCAGCATCTCGTCCTCGACGAGGAAGGGCACCACCTTAGTGAGGCCGACGTCTTCTTCCTCTCCGTTGGTAAAGCCGGTGACTTCCTTGCCTTGCACCAGCGGCTTGCCGTCGGGCGTCTTGACATGACGCAGCGCGCCGGTCGAATGGCACACCACCGCGATCGTCTTGCCGGCGGCGAGGAACGACTCGATCAACTTGACCGAGTTCATGTCTTCGGCGAGGTCCCACATTGGGCCGTGGCCGCCAGGATAGAAGAGGGTGTCGAAATCTTCCTGCCTGACGCTGTCGAGGCGAACGGTCTTGTCGAGCTGGGCTTCGGCGGCGGCATCCTTCTCGAAGCGCAGCGTGAGGTCGGTACGGGAATCGGGCTCGTTGCTCTTCGGGTCGAGCGGCGGGCGACCGCCTTTCGGCGAGGCGAGCGTGATCTCCGCCCCGGAATCCTTGAAGACGAAATAGGGCGCGGCAAGCTCCTCGAGCCAAAAACCGGTCTTGCGTCCGGTGTTGCCCAACTGATCGTGCGAGGTGATGACCATCAATACTTTCATAGCTGTCTCCCGTGATTGCGTTCGCTGTATGACGCACTCCGTTGCGACGGAGTTGCGGCGGCGTAAGTCTGATTTGAGCTCGCGACGTTGTTCGCTGCTCGTGAGACGCAATCTGCACCCAGGCCGGGCTGTTAGCTCGTTATGTATTGTTAGACGATGAGAGCGGAGAGTTATTGCCAAGCGTCTTGCGCGTTAGGCCGCTACTCGAAGACGGCGTCGAAGATCTCGACGTCGATAAGCACAGGCTTTGCCATCACGGTTCCGTCGGCCTGTAGGGTCTGCGAGCGGCGGAGGGTCGGGACCACAATTCCGCCGAAGTTCTCGTGCGCCCAGGAGTGGTGCGCGACGTGCGTGCCCAGGAGATCGTGATCGGTTCGGCGCTGTAAGGCGTTCTCGTCGAAGTAGAAGACTTGCTCGGACGCGAAGGTGATGAGGCTCGGGGGGAACTGCGCGCGAAGCCGCCGCCAGCTTTCGGCATTTTCCTGCCACGGCGGCAGCTCCTCCACGACGACGTCGGGATGGGCGAGCAGGAACGGGGTCGTGAGGTAGTTCCAGATCGCGACGCCGCAAAAGCACACCAGATGCAACTCGTCCGCCAGCCCGTGCACGCCGTTGGTGGGGAAGGCGAGGCTCGGGTTGCTCCAGGTCCGCAATATTTGGCCGTCCACACCTTCGATCGTGATCGCATCCGGCTGAAAGGAGCCGGACTGCTCGCCGCCGGTGATGCCGGTGAAGCGGACCGATTGTGTCCGCGTCGATCCCTCCGCGGTCACGTCCTTGAATTCGCGGGCATGTCCGGCGTCGGAGAACAGCGTGCCGCCAACGGAAAGATGTAGCGTAAACCGGTTCAAGCTATTCCAGCGGGCCAATCCGCCGCTGGCTTCGATCGCATCGTCAAGAAGTGCCATGTCTCGCTGCATCCACCATGAAGTATAACCACCATGGCGGGGCGGGTGCTGCTTGGCGTGTTAGAAGTTGTTAGGAGTTGCGAGAGCCTGATTTTACGGTATCCCGTTGAAGATGCTCTCAATTCAGCGCGCGCAGCAGTCCTTTTGCGGCGACCAGATCGCGGCTCGAGAGGCCTTCCTGATATTGCGCCACGAGCGGGGCGAGCAGAGTCTGCGCGTCCCCCGTCCGTCCGGTCCGCTGCCAGAGGCGGGCGAGGCTTGTCGCTCCCCGCAGCTCCCAGCCGACGGCGCATTGCCGGCGCGATAAGACCAGCGATTGCTGGAGATTGCCCTCGGCCTCCGCCGCCCTGCCGGACTGAGCCAAAATATCCCCCCTGACCCTGAGCATTTCCGGCATGTCGAAGGATTCGCCGTGATCGCCGATTTGGGCGATGGCTTCGTCGATCATGCGCAGGGCCTCATCGGACTGGTTCTGGGCCGCCAGACCCTCCGCGAGCGCCGTCGCAAACACCGTGGTCATGATCCGGTGCCGCGTCGCGTACAAGGTCGCCTGGCTGCGGCGAAGATGCTCAATTCCGCTGGTAACATCTCCGCGCCGGAGCAAAAGCTCGCCCTTCTGGCCAACGCCGACCGCTTGATAAGGGCCGAGGAAGTGCCGCGCGGAATGATCAATCAGCCGCTCGATCAAGCTTTCGGCGCTGGCCCAGTCGCCGACCCACAGATACACGTAGATGGTCCAGATCAGGGCAATGCCGAGCGTCAGAGGTTGCTCGAGCTGCTCAGCTTCCCGCACGGTGTATTTGGCCGCCTCGATCGCCCGATCGGGCCGGCCGCTGAGCCAGAGCCCGCGGGCCAGTGCGACCAGCGCGACGATGCGGTCGTCATAGCCGAGATGCCCGATATTCAGCCGCTGCGAACTCGGATTGTGGACCATTGCGCTTTCGCAGAATTGGACGGCCTTGTCCTGGTTGCCGATCAAATGATGCGCGACGCCCAGCATCCACTCGACATTGAGTGTGCTGGTCGGGTCGTTCAGTTTCCTAGCCACGGTCTCGCACTGTTCGCCGGTCCCGAGCGCGCCGCGAAAGTCTCCGACCCGGGTCAGGTAGATGTGCAATCCGCGCAACAGCCATAGCTGCCAGTGCAGGTCGTCGAGCTCCTGGGCCAGTTGCAGGCTTCGCGTGAATGCGGATCGCACCCCTTCGGTATTGCCCTGCGTAAACATCACGGAGACGCCGAGGGCTGCCTGCAATGTCATTTCCTTGCGGCTGTCGATCGCGACCGCCTCGATAGGGGCAAGCGCCTGCTGGGTCCAACCGTAGCATTCCGTCAGCAGAGTCAGTTCGAGGAAGAATTGCGCTGCCGAGGCCGCCAGATCCACGCCGATGGCACGGTCGCCGCTCTCCGAAAAGCTCCAGGTCAGCGCGGCGCGCACATTCGGCAGATGGTCGGCATAGGGCAGGAACCCACCCGCGCTCTGCATGCCGTTGGATTTAATGGCAATGTCGTGCAGGAAGTCGCGGAAATATTCGGCGTGGGCGCGTGCGACGCGGACGGCTTCTCCGCTCTCGACCAGTTTGTCGCCGGCAAAGGCGCGGGTGGTGTCGAGTAGGCGGTATCTCAACCTCCGTTCCGCAGGCGAGGTCGCGATCAGGGATTTCGAAAGCAGGTTCGAGATCGCCTCGACGGCCTCCGCCTCGCTGATGCCCTGAGATGAGGCGACGGCAAGCGCAGCTTCCAGCGTAAACGGCCCGACAAATATCGATAAACCGCGCAAGGTGGCGCTTTCTGCTGCGGGCAGCAGGTCGTAGCTCCAGCTGAGCGCTGCGCTTAGCGTTTGATGCCTGGGAATTGCGGTGCGGCGCCCCCGCCACAAGAGCGAGAATCGGCTGTCGAGCAGTGAGGCGGTTCCGGCGATCCCGTAGGCGTTGACCCGTCCGGCGGCAAGCTCGATCGCGAGTGCAATGCCGTCCAGACGCCGGCAGATATCGGCGACGAGCGGCGCATCCTCTTCGCTGAGTTCGAATTCGCTCAGGCTTTCGGCAATCCGTTCGACGAAAAGCTGGCTCGCCGGATAGGCGAGGATGTCGGCCATGCTGAGTCCGTCGCGGCGTGGCGGACAATCCAGCGGAAACAGCCGGTACACGCGCTCGCCTTCGGTGCGAAAGGACTCGCGGCTGGTGGCGAGAACATGCAGCTCGGGGGCCTCCCGCACGATGCGTTCGGCCAAGGGGGCGAGCTCGTCGAGGATATGTTCGCAGCTGTCGAAGAGCAGCAGCATCCGCCGGCCGCGCAGAAACGTCAGCAATCCCGGTATCGGGTCGTCGGAATTGACCGTCAGGCCGAGGCCCGCCGCGATCGTGCTGGGAACGAGCCGCGGGTCTGTCAGCGCGCCGAAATCGACGAAGCAGCCCTGGCCATCGAGACCCGCAACTTGACCATGTGCGACGGCGAGTGCGACCGAGGTCTTGCCGATGCCGCCGGGGCCGACGATGGTGACGAAGCGGTGCAGGGAGAGTTCGGCAGAAATCTTCTCGACGGCGTCGTCGCGCCCGATCATCTTCGCGAGCGGTGCGGGCATGGCGCGCGGCGAGGCGACTGTCGCCCTGGGCCGGTTCTCCAAAGGCGCGGCGCGGAGCAGCGGCGCCGCGAAACAATAGCCGCGGCCAGGCACGTTGACGACGTAGCGGGAACCTTCGCCGGCATCACCACCCAAAGCCTTGCGCAGGGACGTGATGTGGAAGCGCAGGCTGCCTTCGTCGACATTCACGTCGGCCCAGACCCGTTTGACCAATTCCCGCTTGTCGACGACCTCGCCGGCACGCTCGGCGAGAAAGATCAGGATGTCGAGCGCGCGGCCGCCGAGGTGAAGTGGGGTGCCGTCCTTCTCGAGCAGGCGCGACCTCGGGAACAGCCGAAAGGCCCCGAAGGAAATAGCTGTGTCCTGGTCGTTGGTGTCTGGCACGCGCCGTGTTTCCAGCGAAAGGAAAGTGCTGCTGTCTGTCTGATCTATCAGAACGACGCCTTGAGTAAACCGGCCGAAAACGGCGAAATCGAGCAGGGCCGGCCAAAAGCGCAGGGACGATACGTCGCCAATTTCGTTTAAACACGAACGGCTTGTACGGCAATCGGGAAAATTTGGGAGAGTGCGTTTGCACTGATGCAGCAGTCACGCTCTGCAACTATCGCGTGCCATCGGTCATAACAGAATCTTGCAACGTCTAACGAGCGTAACCCGCGGCTCTCCCTCAGTATAGCTTTCGAGCTAGGTCCTATTTCCAACGGGGAGGCTATGATGACCGCTATCGGCTCTCGACCGAACGACAAGGTCTTTCGATCTCAATTTGTCGCCAGTCTCGACGACGCATCGCGTGACTGGGAACTCGTGTTGCGGGAGTCCCATCATCGGATGAAGAACACTTTGACGCTCCTGGGTGCGTCAGTCCGCCGCGATTTCACGCGGCCCGGGATGAGGGATATGTCGGTCGCGGTGGACCGGCTGGAGCGGCGCATCGTGGCCTTCGGCAGGCTCTATCAACTTTTGTCTGATGACGACGATCTGGCGATGGTCTCTGTCGAGGCCTTCTTCGAGAGCCTTTTTGGCGCGATCTCAGAGGCGGTGCTGGAGCCTGTGGGCATTCGCTGCGAGGCTTCGATCGAGACCGGCATGCTGCCGGCGTGGCAATGTCATCGGCTCGCGCTTATGCTGACGGAGCTGGTCACGAATGCGGCAAAGCATGCCTTCCCGAACAAGAATGGCGCACTGATCCACATCAATATCGCAAACCGCGAGGGTTGCTGGCTCTGCACGGTGGCCGACAACGGCATCGGTGCGACCCGACCGCTTCAGGGGGCCGGCAGCCGGATTCTGGAAGGTCTCGCCCGCAGCATCGACGCCCGGATGCATGGCGAGGCCGGGCAGGGCGGCACGCGTGTGACGATCGCGATGCCGTTTGGGGGCACTTGAAGATCGGCTCTGCTTGCAACCGCTAACGGGCCCTAACATTCCATAACGAGCAATTGTCTCCGGTCTGCGCGAAATTGATGGTGCCAGAAGCGGGCTTCGCCTCGAACCCGCGCGTCAAATCAGGGAGTTCGACATGACCACGACCGAGATGAACCGCGAAACCGACGCAAAGCCCGCGAAATCGCGGAGAGTTGATCTCAAGCTCGAGGTCATCGTCATTCCTGTGTCGGATGTCGACCGCGCCAAATTGTTCTACGCAAATCTCGGCTGGAGACTGGATGCCGATTTCGCCTCAGGCGATGGCTGGCGCGTGATTCAGTTCACTCCGCCGGGCTCGGCTTGTTCGGTGATCTTCGGCAAGAATGTTACGGCCGCGGCGCCCGGCTCGGCGCAGGGCCTGTATCTGATCGTCTCCGATCTGGAAGCGGCGCGACAGGATCTGCTCGACCGCGGCGTCAAGGTCAGCGATCCCTTCCACAGTGCCGGCGATGTTCACGCCGGTCCGGATGAGCCGTATCTGTCCGGTCGCGTCCGCGTCAACGGTGCTGACCCACAACGCGGCAGCTACAGCTCGTTCGCCTCCTTCAGCGATCCCGATGGCAATGGGTGGCTGTTCCAGGAGATCACGACACGGCTGCCCGGCCGCATCGAGGCAACCGAGACGACGTTCACGTCGTCAAGCGAGCTTGCCGGCGCGTTGCGCCGCGCAGCAGAGGCGCATGGCGAGCACGAGAAGCGCACCGGCGGCCACGACGACAACTGGCAGGACTGGTACGCCGATTACATCGTGCGCGAGCAGGCCGGCCAGCCGTTGCCGTCCTGAGTTTGCGGGACTGCTGCGAGAAATATCATTCGCAGCGCGCGCGTAGTTCTCGCGCCATTGAGATTCTAATCGATCCTAATTCGATGCCGACACGGCGCCCGATCATGCCGTTCATCTTGCGCCGTGATTGCGTTTGTATCGTACATATCGGCGAAGACCGTTCCTGATCTCTGCTCTCGCTTCTCTGCACTGCCACGACTCGCAACGGCTAACGCGCTCTAACAATCCATAACGAGCAAATCCGCGACGCCTGCGCCAATCTCTCTGCACGACGAACCGACGTGTCGATTTCGAATTCAGTCAGCGTCACCGACCAAAACCAGGGAGATCCAACATGACCACGCAAGCACGTATCGACATCCTGAACCCCGACCGCCGCCAATTGCTGAGCCAGGTCGCGATGACCGCGGTTGCCGCGAGCGTAGCGAGCCTGCTGCCGTTGCATCCGGTGAAGGCCGCTGCGAGCGGCGCGATCCGCCCCTTCCACGTCAGCGTGCCGGAGGAGCATCTTCTTGACCTCCGCCGCCGCCTCGCAGCGACGCGCTGGCCGGATCGTGAGATCGTTGCCGACCAATCGCAGGGCGTGCAGCTGGCGACGGTCCAGAAACTGGTGCGCTACTGGCAGACCGACTACAATTGGCGCAAGATGGAAGCGCGGCTGAACGCACTGCCGCAATTCGTCACCGAGATCGACGGCGTCGACATTCATTTCATCCACGTGCGCTCCAGGCACGACAATGCGCTGCCGATGATTGTCACGCACGGCTGGCCCGGTTCGATCATCGAGCAGATGAAGATCGTCGGCCCACTGACCGATCCGACCGCGTACGGCGCGAAGGCCGCCGACGCGTTCGATCTGGTGATCCCATCGCTGCCCGGTCACGGCTTCTCCGGCAAGCCGACCGAACTCGGCTGGGATCCGCAGCGTGTCGCGCGCGCCTGGGTCGTGCTGATGAACCGGCTCGGCTACAACCGTTACGTCGCCCAGGGCGGCGATTGGGGCAATGCCGTGACCGAGCAGATGGCACTGCTGGCGCCGCCAGAGCTCCTTGGCATCCATACCAACATGCCCGCCACTGTTCCCGACGATATCGCCAAGGCACTTCAGCCCGGCGGTGCGCGGCCGTCCGGCCTCTCGGGCGACGAGAAGTATGCCTACGATCAGCTCGACGATTTCTACAAGCACGGACTCGGCTATGCCATCGAGATGTCGAACCGGCCGCAGACGCTCTATGGCCTCGTGGACTCGCCGGCGGGCCTGGCGTCCTGGATGCTCGATCACGATGCGCGCAGCACCGCGATGATCGCGCGGGTGTTCGACGGCAAGACGGAAGGGCTATCGCGGGACGATGTGATCGACAACATCACGCTGTACTGGCTCACCAACACGGCGGTGTCGTCGGCGCGGCTGTATTGGGAGAACAAGCTGGTGTTCTTCGAACCCAAGCACATCAAGATCCCGGTCGCCGTCAGTGTCTTCCCGGACGAGATCTACGCCGCGCCGCGCAGCTGGGCCGAGACGGCCTATCCCAAGCTGATCCACTACAACCGGCTCGACAAGGGCGGGCATTTCGCGGCCTGGGAGCAGCCCGCGCTGTTCTCTTCGGAAATGCGCACTGCCTTCCGTCCGTTGCGCCAGTCGATCTGAGGCGAGCAGGGACGCGCGTTTCCGCGCGTCCCGTCCTTCAATCCATGTCAGGAATCGAGCCATGAACCGTCCCGAACGCACCTTCACCACGGAAAACATCCGCCTGGAGCGCCGCTTGGCATCATACTGGCGCGTCACCTTCGATATGCCGCCGGTCAATATCTTTGGTCCGAGGCATCTTCCGTTGCTCAACGACATCGTCAACGCGATCGAGACCGATCCGCAGGTGAAGGTTGTCGTGTTCGACAGCGCCGTCGAAGGCTTCTTCATCACGCATTATGACTTCCTCGCGCCGCTCGAGGACTCCCTCAGCATCCCGCCGGGGCCGACCGGCCTTCAGGCGCTGCCCGATATGCTGGTGCGTCTCAGCCGCGCGCCGGTCGTGTCCATTGCCTCGATCAGAGGCCGCGCGACCGGCGTCGGCAGTGAACTCGCTCTCGCAAGCGACATGCGCTTCGCCAGCCGCGAGAAGGCGATCCTGTCGCAATGGGAAGTCGGGGCCGGCCTCGTGCCGGGCGGCGGGCCGATGGCGCGGTTGCCTCGCCTGATGGGCCGCGGCCGCGCACTCGAAGTGCTGCTCGGTGCCGACGATATTCATGGCGATCTCGCCGAGCGCTATGGCTACGTCAACCGGTCGCTGCCGGATGCCGAGCTCGACGGTTTCGTCGAGGCGCTCGCGATGCGCATCGCATCCTTCGACAAGGACGCCCTTGCCGAGACCAAGCGCCTCGTCGATGTCGCAAGCCTGCCGCCAGACATGGAGATTAAGCCAGAGTGGGACGCGTTTCTGGCCTCGCTCGGCCGCCCCGCAAGCCAGACCCGCATCAAGGCGCTGATGGCGCGCGGCTTCCACCGCGCAGGCGACGTCGAAAACCGGCTGGGCTTCCACGTCGGACAGATCGGTGGCTAACGGAACCGCTGCGGCGTTCAATCGGTTGGAACGGCGAGAGGCGGTCGTGCCAATGTCGCTTTCCTCCGGTACCGAGCGCCGGTGCTAAAAAATCAACAAGGAGAATTGAGATGATCCGCAAGGCAACAGCAGTCTGGAAGGGCACCGGTCGCGACGGCACGGGCCATATATCCAGCGAATCCGGCGTGCTCGCCGAGACGCCCTATTCGTTCAAGACCCGCTTCGAGAACGAGAAGGGCACCAATCCCGAGGAATTGATCGCGGCGGCCCATGCCGGCTGCTTTACCATGGCCCTGGCGTTCGGCCTTCAGCTCGCCGGCTTTACGCCGGACGAGCTCTCGACGGAAGCCGCGGTCACATTGGAGCCCGAAGGCAAGGGTTTCAAGATCAGCAAGTCGGCGCTCACTCTGCGCGCCAAGGTGCCGAACCTCGACGATGCAGGTTTCGCGAAGATCGCTGGCGAGGCCGAGAAGAACTGCCCGGTGTCGAAGGTGCTCAACGCCGCGATCACGCTCGATGCCAAGCTGACCTAACCGAGCACAGGGAGCGCTGCCATGTCTCGCCCAGATCTGCCTCGCCAACATCAGCCGGATGAAGACAGGTTCCGGGCGATCCTGCCCGAGGACATCGCATGGCAGCCGTTTCCCGCGTTCCCGTCAGGCGCGAAGCTGGCCGTGATGGTCGGTCACCCCAGTGAACCCGGACCCTACGTGGTCCGGGTGAAGGTGCCTGGCGGCATCAAGCTGATGCCGCACAAGCATCCAGAAGATCGGATCTACACGGTCATGTCAGGTGTGTTCTACATCGGGCTCGGCGAGACTTTTGATGGCGACAAGGTCAAGGCCTATCCGCCGGGCAGCGTCGTCGTCCTGCCCGGCGAGACCTGGCATTTTCACTGGGCGAAGTCCGGCGAATACGTCACGCAGGTTTCCGCGATCGGCCCCTTGGGTCTAGAGTATCACGACGACCATGATGACCCGCGCCTGCATGCAACGGCGTAATAAGGTCTTGGACATCTTGACGGAACGATGGAGCATGGAATGACGACGGAACGCGCAGTTTTGGCCGGAGGCTGTTTCTGGGGCATGGAGGATCTCATCCGCAGGCAGCCTGGCGTGACCTCCACCCGCGTCGGCTACACCGGCGGTGCGGTGAAGAACGCGACCTATCGTAATCACGAAGGCCACGCCGAAGCGATCGAGATCGTTTTCGATCCCGCGAAGACGAGCTACCGGACCATGCTGGAGTTCTTCTTCCAGATCCACGATCCCACCACGCTCAACCGTCAGGGCAATGACCGGGGCACGAGCTACCGCTCCGCGATTTTCTATACGTCCGACCAGCAGAAGCGGATTGCCGAGGACACCATCGCCGACGTTGAGGCCTCAGGCCTATGGCCCGGCAAGGTGGTGACTGAGGTCGCGCCCGTCGGCGAGTTCTGGGAGGCCGAGCCTGAGCATCAGGATTATTTGGAGCGCTATCCGGACGGCTACACCTGCCACTTCATCCGGCCCGACTGGAAGCTGCCGCGGCGCGCGGCGGCCGCAGGAAGCTAGACCGCAGCTTCGCGGGCCTGATTGAGGCATAGGGCATACCGCCGCCGCGCGGGAGTTGCCACCAGAGCCTATGAGATCGTCGATCAACCTACGATGCTGTCATCGTCGGGCCGACGGTGCGCGAAACCACTTGTGCTTGGTTTGAAGACGGTCACCAGCTTTCACGGAAGTGCGGGAGCGCAGATGTGTGAATTATCCTCTTCGCGTGCCGGCGACAGTTTTCCAGGATCGAGAACGCGTTGCCGCCCGGCGCATCTCCCGTCATCGGCAGATCACGTTCACCGCCTTGCGGGCAATTTCCCTCAGTTCGGCGCGGGAAGCGCCGGCGCGGGCGCGGATCGAGATGGTGTGCATCGTGGCCGACGCGAGGATCGCGAGCGTCGCGGGATCGGCATCGCGCTTCAGTTCGCCCGTGTCCTGTGCACGGCGGAAGCGCGCCTCGAAATCCGCGTCGATCGCGCGAAGGCCTGTCGCAACGCTTTTCCGGATCGCTGCATCTTCCGCGGTTTCGGTAACTGCTGTGCCGACTACAAAGCAGCCGCGCGCGTGTCCCTTACCCGAAAAATAGATCGACAGCGCCGCGTCGTAGGCAAGCATCAGCGCTTCGTCCAAGGGATGGTCCCCCGCGAGGGCCTCGCGCGTCGCGGCAAGGCTGATGTCCCAATAGCCTGCGAGCGCCTCGAGATAGAGGGCATGCTTGTTGCCGAAGACAGCATAGAGGCTCGGCGGGCTCATGCCGGTGGCTGCCGCCACCTTGTCCAGGGAAGTTCCGGAGTAGCCGGTCTTCCAGAAGGTCTCGGTGGCTCGTTTGAGGGCTGCCTGAGCGTCATAGGCGGGTGGCCGCCCCCGCCGTGCGGGGCCCGTTTCGCTGCTTTTTCGCGCCATATCGTCAAAACCTCGGCTGCCTGCGTCGTCATGGATATTTGTATGGGTCGTTATAAAAATCAATGGGTGGGGGCTTGATTGCCGATCCCCGGGGCCGTATTTGTAACGAGCGTTATTAAATGGGTCAGACGCGAGGACTTTTGGATGCGTTTCAGTTTTGCGCCAATCGCCGGCTTGTGGGGCGATCGCAGGAGCTTCCGCGGGAGCGAAGCTGCCGGCCAGTGGTTCGGACCGGAGCTCGGAAAGCGCCTGCGCCGTCCCTTGATGCTGGCCGTGCCGATCATTGTGGCCGCGTTTGGCGCCTCCATGTATCTCGCCCAGGAGCCATACGTCTCGACCGACGACGCATTCGTTCGTGCCGCCAAGGTGACCATCAACGCCCGGGTATCCGGTCAGGCGGTCGAAATCGCCGTGCGGGACAATGAGCGCGTTCGGCAGGGCCAGGTCCTGTTTCGCATCGATCCGGAGCCTTACCAGATTGCCGTCGATCAGGCGGAGGCGCGGCTCGGCAGTGCGCGCCTCCAGATCGACTCGCTCAAGGCGACCTACCGTCAGCAACAGGCGGAACTACAATCAGCCAAGGAATCGGCTTCCTTCGACGAGCGCGAGTTCGACCGCAAGAAAATGCTGGTCGCCTCCGACTTCACGCCGCGCGCGGTCTTTGAGCGGGCCGAGACGGACATGAAGGTCGCCCGCCACCGCATGACGTCGATCGAACAGCAGATCGCCAACACCATCGTCGCGCTCAACGGCGATCCGGATATTGATGTCGACCGCCATCCGACTGTTCGCGCCGCGAGGGCCCAGCTCGACCGTGCGCGGCTCGATCTCTCCTATGCCACGGTGACGGCGCCCGACGACGGGATCGTGACGAAAGTCGACGACCTCCAGATAGGCGGATTCGTCAATGCTGGAGCGCCGACGTTCTCACTGCTGTCGAGCCGACACGTGTGGATCGAGGCTAACTTCCGCGAGACCGGACTTACCCATATGCGTCCGGGCCAAGAGGCGACGATCGACGTCGACGCCTATCCGGATCGCAAGTTCAGGGCGCATATCGTCAGCATGAGCCCCGGCACCGGGTCGGACTTTTCGATCCTGCCGCCCGAGAATGCGACCGGAAACTGGGTCAAGGTCGTCCAGCGTTTGCCGGTGCGCCTTGAGCTCGACGATCTCGATGCAAACCGGCCGCTGTTCTCGGGCATCAGCGTGACGGCCCGGGTCGACACCGGCTATCGCCGCACCTGGCCGCATCTGCTCCAGCCCGTGCTCGCGACGGAGGGAAAATGAGTACGCCCCACCCAGCGACCGCTGCGCCCCGCGGTCATCACGCGATGGCCGCGGCGGCCCTCATGGCGACCTACATGCAGGCCGTCAACATTTCGATACCGAACGCGGCGCTGCCCCACATTCAGGCGACGCTTTCGATGGCCAATGACGAGGTCGGCTGGGTGTTTTCCTCGTATATCGCCGCCAGCGCCGTGACCATGTCGATCACGCAATGGCTGGCAGGACGCTATGGCCGGAAGGCGGTCTATCAAGCTGCCCTCGCAATCTTCGTGCTCGGTCTCGTCCTCAACACGCTGGCGACGACGTCGATCCAGTTCGTGCTGGCTCGAATTCTCCAGGGACTGGCGAGCGGACCGCTCGCGCCGCTTTCGCTGGCGATCCTGCTCGAGGTGACGCCGCCGGCGCGGCATGCGCGCATGAGCCTGGTGTGGACCGTGAGCTCCCTGCTCGGGATCAGCAGCGGACCTGCCATTGGCGGCTGGCTCAGTGAATATTACGGCTGGCCGTCGATCTTCTATGTCAGCCTGCCGATGACGGGCTTCATCTTCCTGACGATGGCCCAGCTGCTGAGCGAGAAGCGCGCGGAGCGGAGCAAGTCCTTCGACTTCTTCGGGCTGACGACCTTCTCCGTCGGCATGATCGGCCTGCAGATGCTGCTTGACCGCGGCGAGCGCCTCGAATGGTTCGCCTCGACGGAGATCTGGGTCGAAGCAGTCGCGTCGCTCCTGGGATTCTATCTCTTCATCGTGCACGTCATGACGACAAAAGAGCATTTTCTCCGCACGGCGCTGTTCAGGGACCGTAATCTCGTGCTGTCAACGGTCATCTCCTTCGCGCTCGGCTTCGTCCTGCTGCCGACCCTGGCCTTGACGTCCCCGATGCTGGAGGAATTGCTCAACTACCCGGTCGACACCACCGGCTACATGACCATTCCGCGCGGCGTGGCGCTGGTGGGAGCGCTGGTGCTGACGAGTCTTGTTCCGGCGCAGGTCGATTACCGGCCGTTCCTCGTGGGTGGAATGACGCTGGTGGTCTATGCCAACTGGCTGATGCTCGGCTATTCACCCGCGATGGATTGGCGGCCGGTGGTCGAGGCTGGCCTACTCCAGGGTGCCGGCATCGGCATGTTGTTGCCGGCGCTCGCCAGAGGCGCGTTCGGGACGCTCGATCCGAAGCTCCGCCCGGAAGGCAGCGCGCTGATCAACCTGTCGCGGCTCTACGGTAGCACCATCGGCATCGCGGTGGTCCAGCTCTTCTTCTATGCCAACACGCAGGCCGTGCACATCGCGCTCGCCAAGAACCTCACTCCATATCGTGTGGCCGCTTACGTTGGGGGATCGATCGGCAAGCCGGGCCTTGCTGCGCTCAACGGCATGGTCACGCGGCAGGCGGCGACGGTCGCAGTCATCGATCAGTTCGAGATCTTGATGTTCGCCATGCTTGTCGTGATCCCGCTCGTGTTCTTTCTCCGCAAGCCGCGTCCCGCCGGTTAGCGCCGGGGAGTCGTGACATTGGCATCGCATCGTCAATTTCGATCGCCTCGTCCCGCGCATGTATGGGAGCCGAGGACAAACAAAGGAGCAGCAGCATGAATACGTTCGATTCGCTTCGCTATACGAGGATTCCCACGCATGGGTCAGGGACGATTCCCGCTGTGGGATTTGGCACGCTCATTCCGGATCCGCTCGTGACCAGGCAGGCGACCAAGGCTGCATTGGAGGCGGGGTTTCGACATCTCGATTGTGCGGAGCGCTACCGCAACGAAGCGGCGGTTGGCGAGGCGCTCCAGGAAGGGTTGAAGGAGGGGACTGTTCGGCGTCAGGATCTGTTCGTGACGACGAAGCTTTGGAACACCAATCATCGGCCGGAACGGGTCAAGCCTGCCTTCGATGCCAGTCGCCGGCGGCTGCAACTCGACGATATCGACTGCTACATCATCCATACGCCCTTCGCCTTTCAGCCCGGCGACGAGCAGGACCCGAGGGATGCGAGTGGCCACGTGATCTATGACTCAGGCGTGACGTTGGCGGAGACATGGGGCGCGCTGGAGCGCCTGGTCGACGAGGGGCACTGCAAGTCGATCGGCCTGTCGGACATTACCTTGGAGAAGCTGCGCGAGATCGTTGCAGTCGCGCGGATCAGGCCTGCCATGGTGCAGGTCGAATCGCATCCGTATCTTCCCGAATGGGAGCTTCTCGAGTTCTGTCGCGAACATGGAATTGTGCTCCAGGCGTTTGCAGCGCTGGGACACGCCATGAAGCCGAACCTCCTCGCTGACCCTGTGATCACCGCCATCGCGGAGCGCCTGCGCAAGACACCGGCTCAAGTGGCTCTTGCCTGGGCCGTACAACGCGGCACGGCTTTCCTGACGACTTCGACCAATCCTCGGCGCATCCAGGAAAACTTCGATATTTCGACGTTGCCTGAAGACGCCATGCGGGAGATGCGAGAGCAGATCACGACAAACATCAGGTTCAACACGGTGGTCGAGACCGGCGTGCCTGGATTCATTCCCAGGGCGGGATGAATCGAGCAGAGCGGAGCCGCGTTCCGCGACCGGGACGCGGCGTCGATGTTTGGGTCGAAACCCTTTGGGGCAGGCCGCTTGGGTCAGGTCCGCAGTTGCGAGATCAGAGCGCGGGCGATCCGCATGTCTGCGATGTCGGATCCTTCGGTCATCGCCTCGCAAACCTTCTCAAGAATTGCGTGTGCCTCAGCGCGCTGGTCCCGTCCAATCCTGAACTGCGCAATGCTGATCGCGCATCGCAGCTGCCAGAAGCCTGCGCCCTGTTGTGTTGCCATGTCCATGGCTTCGTAAAAGCAGGCCTCGGCGGCTTGCGAATCCGGTGCCTCTCTCAGCATCAGCTCGCCCTTGATGCGGAGAAGCTCCGGCAGATACCAGCGTTCCTGCCTGTCGTTGCAGCGCGCCAACGCGCTTTCGATCGTGTCGAAGCCATGATGGACCTGGTTGGCCTGTCCGAAACAAGCCGCCAGCTCACCGAGCAGGGGAAGAAAGCGCGGCAGGAAGCGCGCATCGCCGGCGCGATTGAGCTCGTCGCGCAAGAGCGGCAGGCCTGTCTCGACGTTCGCGCGCTTGGCCGCGACCAGCGCATTGAAAGCGCGCGCCCACAGACCCCAGAGCCGTATGGCATGGCGCTCGGCATGTTCGAGCAGCTCGGTGCCATAGCGTTCGGCGGCATCGTAGTCCCCGGCCAGGAAGGCGATCGGGCAGGCGGCTTGTCCAAGCACGCTACAGAAGGTCAGCGCGTGGCCGTTGGCCCGGCCCTCGTGGATGTTCCGTTCGGCGAGCGCCAGGCCCTGATCCGCAAAACCCTGGAGCCACAGGATGCGGGCGCGGAAATATTGCGTCGAGATCCGCAGGTCTAGTGGGAAGATCTTTGGCTTCTCGGCCAGCACGTGCAGGGAGGCATTCACCCGGTCGATGCGGACCCGCGCCTCGCTCTGGTCTCCGAGATAATGCAGCGCGACCGCCATGAGCCGGTCGGCCAGCATGAGGTCGGTCTTGTCCGATGAACCTTCCGCGGCTTCGGTGAAACGCTCGGCGAGCGCGCGCGCTTTGCCGAACGCTCCGTTGTTGAACTGGTCGATGCACAAGCCCCAGAGTGCGCGGAGCCGGAAATCCTTGTCGTCGAGCCTGTCAGCCAGTTCGAGCGTTGCCTCGAGGATGGGACGCGCCTCGCGTGCCCGCCCTTCGCCGTACATCAGCGACCAGCCGAGCGCCGCCAGGAGCTGCATGCGGACCCGGTCGCCACCGTGGTCTCCGAGCGCGGTAAGCGCCGTTCTGGAGCGCTCACGACACTCGGCGAACAGCGAAAGACGCACCCAGAGCGAGACCGCCACCGCCGTCAGCGCAATGCCCAGCTGTGCGTCGCCATCGGGGGAGAAGGCCCAATCCAGCGCGGCGCGTAGATTGTCCAATTCCGCGCCATAGTTGCCAAGCCAGTCGGACAGCGGAGCGGAGGTCTCCGCTTCAGCGCGCTCGAACAGGTCGCGAAAATAGTCGGCATGCCGTTGTGCAATTCGCTTTGCCTCGCCGGCTTCGATCAGCTTCGCGAGTGCGTAGGTGCGCGTGGTATCCAGCAGGCGATAGCGCAGCGCCCGTGCGCCCGACGGTGCGATCAGCGATTTCGTGACGAGATTGTCGATCGCCTCCATGGTCTCCGACGCACTCAGTCCTTCGCCCGAGGCGACGGCGGCGGCCGCCTCTGGCGTGAACGGCCCGACGAAGACCGACAATCTCCGCAAGATGGCGCTCTCGGACGCGGGAAGAAGATCGTAGCTCCAGTCGAGCGCGGCGCTGAGGGTCTGATGTCGCGGAATGGCCGTGCGTCGCCCACGCCATTGCAGCGAAAAGCGGCTGTCGAGGAGGGAGGCCGTGCCCGCGATTCCATAGGCATTGACGCGTCCCGCGGCAAGCTCGATCGCGAGCGCGATGCCGTCGAGGCGGCGGCAGATGTCGGCGACCAGCGGTGCCTCTTCAGCGCTGAGCTGAAACGAGCCAGAGCTCTGCGCGATACGTTCGACGAAGAGCTGGGCCGCGGGATAAGCGAGGACGTCGGCCACGGCAAGGTCGTCGCGCCGGGGCGGACAATCCAGCGGAAACAGCCGAAAGATCCGTTCGCCTTCGCTGCGAAAGGATTCCCGGCTGGTTGCGAGCACATGCAATCGTGGAGCCTCGCGAACGAGGCGCTCGACGAGCGGCGCAAGGGTCTCCAGCACGTGCTCGCAACTGTCGAAGATCAGCAACGTCGGCTTCGCCTGGAGGTGTGTCAGCAGGGCCGGGACCGGATCCTCCGCATTGATCGCCAGCCCGAGCGTCGATGCAATGGTGATTGCGGCGAGTTCGGGCTTCCTCACTGGTCCGAAATCGACAAAGAAGACATGTCCGTCGAAAAGGGCCAGCTGGCGATGGCCGACGGTCACGGCCACCGCGGTCTTGCCGATTCCGCCAGGGCCGACCACGGTGACGAAGCGATGCAGCAAGAGCCCGGTTGAAATCTTCTCGATGACGTCGTCGCGTCCGATCACCCGGGCGAGCGGAGGTGGAAGCGAGCGGGAGAGGGGGGCATCGACCGTAGAAGGAGGAAGCGCAGGCGCAACCTGGGCGAGAGACGCGACGAAGCAATAGCCGCGCCCGGGCACATTGACGACATAGCGGGCCGACTTGCCGGTGTCGCCAAGGGCCTTGCGCAGAGCCGCGATGTGGAAGCGGAGGCTGCCATCGTCAACATTCACGTCGGCCCAGACGCGCTTGACCAGCTCTCGCTTGTCGACGACTTCGCCGGGCCGCTCGGCCAGGAAGATCAGGATGTCGAGCGCGCGGCCTCCAACGTGAAGGTGCGCGCCGTCCCTCTCCAAAAGTCGGGACCTAGGAAATAATCGAAATGGCCCAAAAGAAATGGCCGAGTCCTGGTTGTTATCGTTCGGCACGCACCATCGCCCCCTCGGCAGGGAGTCAAATATGTTTGAACTTGGTCTAGCAGATCGAGGCGGTGAGTAAACTGGACGAAAGCAGCGGGGCTGGCCTGCGGGCCTACTCCCGGTCCCTTCCGACCGGTCTATCGTGGCGAGAATATTGCTTTCTGATGAAGGACTTAAGTCGGTGGCGAAGCGATGCCATCAGGGCCGCTGCCTGCCCCGCGCAGGGGGGTATGCCGCAATAAGAGGCGGAACTTCCTGCTTTGCTCATGAGCCGTTGGTCGCCTCACCGATCGCGCCTGCCATTGACGACGGCGGCATAGTGCTGCGAATGGAGCTTTGGCAGCCGGTCCCGCCTCTGATCAATGCCATCGACTTTCGGAATAGGACATGCCCCCCCTCTCGCGGCGACAATTCGTCAATGCGGCCGCGTTTGCAGCGACGCTCGCTGGAATTCCACGCAGCGGAAGCGCAGCAGACTATCCATCTCGTCCCATTCGGCTGGTGATCCCCTATGGAGCCGGCGGCTCAGGTGATGAGATCGGACGTCCTTGGGTGGACAGGATGTCCTCGCAGCTTGGTCCCACTTTCGTCGAGAACATCGGCGGTGCAGGCGGCGCGATCGGGACGACTGCAGTCGCGCGCGATGCCGCTGATGGCTATTCGTTGCTTTTGGGAAATGGCAGCACGCAGGTCATCATTCCGCTGACGACGGCAAATCCCTCCTATTCTGCCGGCGACTTCCGGGCGATCTATCGCTTGATCAGCAGTGCACTTGTTTTTGCCACTCATCCGTCTGTGCCGGCCACAAATCTGAAAGAGTTGATCGCCTACGCCAAGGTCCATCCCGGCACGATGTCCTACGGGACGCCCGGCATCGGCACCGGAAATCACCTCGTCGGCGAGTTGTTCAAGCAGCAGGCGGGCGCGTTGGATATCGTCCACGTTCCCTACAGGGGGATCGCGCAGGCAACCAACGACCTCGTCAGCGGCCAGATATCTCTCATCATTGCCGTCATGTCGGTTCAATTGCAGCAACTGGGTCAGGCCGGCAAGATACGGCTACTCGCAGTCACACCTGACAAGCGGTTAAGCGGTGCGCCGGACATACCAACCGCTATTGAATCAGGTATGCCGGATCTCAGATATGAGGGATGGTTCGGCCTGTTCGCGCCGAAAATGACGGATGACGCGATCATCGATCGGATCGCGCAGGCGACACGGGCCGCGATGGCAGATCCTGCGCTTCAGGCGAATTATCGCGCGCAGGGGATGGAGCCGGACAGCGATTCGAACCCCGACAAATTCCAGCGGATTGTCGATGCAACATCGGCAAGCCTTGCTCCCGTGATCAAGTCGATCGGGCTTCAGTCGTTGTGAGCGCGACGCGGGGCTTGATCGGCGGATGCGCGCCGGAGAACGCACGGATTCAACGATTGCCGTTGAGCCTGCGAACCGGTCTTACACCCAGCCGCCATCGACGATGTAGTGCTGAGAAGTGCAGGCGGAGGCCTCGTCGGAGGCGAGGAATACGGTGAATTTCGCAACCTCGTCAGGCACCAGCCGACGTTTCAGGCACTGTCGCTGCTGCAGTTCGACCTCGCCCGCCGGCGTCATCCACTTCTCGAGCTGGCGCTCGGTCATGATCCAGCCAGGCGCGATCGCGTTCACGCGGATATTGTAAGGACCATAGTCGCGCGCCAGTGAGCGCGTGAGGCCGATCACGCCAGATTTGCTGGAGGTGTAGGCGGCCATGCCGCCTTGTCCCGCGATCCATGACACCGAGCCAAAATTGATGATGGCGCCGGCATTCGCCGCCTTCATGTCCGGCAGCACGGCTTGCGACGCAAAGAACTGGTGCTTCAGATTCACCGCGATGCGGTCGTCCCAATATTCCGGCGTCATCTCCTCGGTATTGTGCCGCTCGTCATGCGCGGCATTGTTGATGAGGATGTTGATCGCACCGAACGCGTTGCGCGCCTCCGCGACGCCGGCCCGCAACGCGGCGATATCGGTCAGATCGACGCGCTGGAAATGCGCGTTCAGACCTCGATCCGACAGCTCGCGTGCCAGGCGTTGGCCCTCGTCGGCCTTGATGTCGAAGAAGACGACAATGGATTTCTGCTGCGCAAAGCTCTGCACGATCGCAGCGCCAATTCCCGATGCACCACCGGTGACGAGAACAACTTTGCCGGCGAGATCTGAATAAACGGCGGCCATGGGTGCCTCTCGACTTGCTGACGGGCGGTGCGACACGCAGCCCAATTCCTCCGCAGACCTTAGCCATGGTCGGCCTGAGATGCATAGATCAGAATTTAAGTTGCGTACCTCAAAAATTGAAGGCAGGATTGCAATCAAAGAATAAAAGCCGTTGGGAGGAATGTGATGAGACTGCTCGGGAAGCTGGGACTCGCCGCTGTCGCATGCCTGCTTTGGGCCAACTCCGCCGCAGCCGACACAACGGTGAAGTGGCTGCACATCGAGGCGAATTCGGCCCCGGTGAAGATCTGGGAGGAGGTCGCGCGCGCCTATGAGGCGTCGCATCCTGGCGTCAAGATCGAGATGCAGTTCCTCGAGAACGAGGCTTACAAGGCCAAGCTCCCGACCATCCTGCAATCCAAGGACCGGCCGAACATCATCTACAGCTGGGCCGGGGGCGTCCTGAAGACGCAGATCGAGGCTGGTGTCCTCGATGACATCACCGATCAGGTGAAAGGCTACAGCGACAGCTTGACGCCGGCGGCGCTCGCCGCCTTCACCAGCAATGGCCGCGTCTATGGCCTGCCTACCGCGCTGTCGCAAGTCGGCTTTCTTTGCAACAAGGAGCTGATGGCCAAGGCTAAGGTCGATCCTGCCGGGATCAAGAGCTGGGACGATCTACTTGCCGCAGTGAAGACACTAAAGGCAGCCGGCGTGACCCCGATCGTGGTCGGCGGCGCTGACAAATGGCCGCTGCACTTCTATTGGACGCATCTTGCGGTACGTATTGGCGGCAAGCCGGCGTTCGATGCGGCGTTGCGCGGCGAGAACGGTGGCTTTGCTGGCGAGACTTTCCAGAGATCCGGCGAGCTGTTCAAGCAACTCGTTGATCTCCAGCCGTTCCAGAATGGCTTCCTCGGTTTCAAGAATCCGCAGGCCGTCGGCTATTTCGGTGACGGCAAGGCGGCGATGACGCTCGCGATCAGCACGGTCTATCATTTGCAGCGCGCACTCGCGGCCGACAAGGTTGGACTGAGCGAAGACAAGATCTGCTGGTTCGACTTTCCGGTCGTGGCCGGCGGCAAGGGCGCACCGACGGATACGCTCGGCGGAATCACCGGCTGGCTCATCACCAAGGGCTCGCCGAAGGAGGCGGTCGATTTTCTCAAGTACTTCGTCTCGAAGGACGCGCAGACGCGGCTTGCGGCGGGCAACTTCATCATCCCGGTGGTGCAGGGCGCCGACGCCGGCCTCAACAATTCCTTCATGAAGCTGATCGCGGCCAATCTGGCGAAGTCGAACTATCACCAGAACTTCTATGACCAGAGCCTCGGCCCCTCGGTCGGTCGCGTCGTCAACGACGTCACCGCCGAAATCGCCGGCGGCAGCATGAGTCCGCAAGACGCAGCCAGGGCGATCGAGGCGGCATGGAAGCAGGGTAACTGAGGGTGGCGCGCCAGACCGCGAGCTCGCCGGCGATGGGCGCTGCGCAGACATCGTTCTCCCCGCTCGCGGTTCGCGGCCCGAGCTGGGACGGCCGCTTCACCGTCCTCATCCTGTTCCTGCCGCCGGCGCTGCTATTGTTCACGCTGTTCGTGGTGCTGCCGATCGGCGAGGCCGCCTGGTACTCGGCGTTCAACTGGAACGGGTTCGGCCAGCCGACCCACTGGATCGGCTTCGACAATTACCGCTTCGTGCTGGAAACGCGCGCGTTCTGGCTCGCCTTGCGCAACAACGGGCTCATCATCGCCGTCTCGCTGCTGATACAGCTGCCGCTCGCGTTGACGTTGGCCCTGATGCTCGCCGAACGCTTCCGCGGCGCCGTGGCGCTGCGCATGTTGTTCTTCATGCCCTATATCCTGGCCGAGATCGCGACCGGGCTGATTTTCAGCTTTGTCTATGACGGCGATTACGGCCTGGTCGCCTCGATCTGGCGCACCTTCGGCGCCGAGCCGCCGCATTTGCTGGCCTCGACTGACACGGCGATGCCGGCAGTGTTGGTCGTGATCGTCTGGAAGTACTTCGGCTTCCACATGATGCTGTTCATCGCGGCACTCCAGGGCCTCGACAAGAGCCTGATCGAAGCAGCCCGCATCGACGGCGCGACGCGGTCGCAGACCCTGCGCCATGTCGTCATTCCCTTGCTCTATCCGACGATCCGGCTCTCGGTGTTCTTCGCCATCGTCGGCTCGCTGCAGCTGTTCGACCTGATCATGCCGCTGACGCGCGGGGGACCTGCGGATTCCTCGAACACGATGGTGAGCTTTCTCTACAACAACGGCATCTCCCGTATGCGGGTCGGCTATGGCAGCGCAATCGGTGTCATCCTGTTCGCGATCTGCGTGACCTTTGCCTTCACGTATAAGCGATGGTTCATGCGCGATGAGTAGGGCCGAGACCACCCGCACGCCGTTCGACCCCGCCGTGCTCGTCAAGGCGCTGTTCCTTGCTGCCGTGGCCATCTTCGTGTTGGTGCCGCTGCTGGCGACCTTGCTCGGCGGCTTCAAATCGCTCGGCGAATTGCGCGTCAACCCGTTTGGCCTGCCGCACCATTGGGAGTGGCAGAACTATGCCGACATCCTGTTCTCTGCGCGCTACTGGCAGCTCTTGCGCAACTCGCTGATCATCTCGACGCTTGCGGTGACATTGACCCTGATCGTCGCCTCGATGGCGGCGTTCACCTTCGCCCATGTCAAGTTCTACGGCTCATCGATGCTGCTGAGCTACCTGACGCTCGGCCTGCTGTTTCCGGCGGCGACCGCGGTGCTGCCGCTGTTCATCAGGGTGCGCGACCTTGGGCTGCTCGACACTTATTTAGGCGTCGCGCTGCCGCAAGTGGCCTTCAGCCTCGCGATGAGCGTGCTGCTGCTGAGGCGTTTCTTCAAGGACATTCCCTATGAGCTGCTCGAGGCCGCGCTGGTCGACGGCTGCAGCTACATCAAGTTCTTTCGTTATGTGACGCTGCCGCTGTCGCGACCGATCCTGGCGACCGTCGGCACCATCACCTTCGTTAACAGCTGGAACGCCTATCTGCTGCCGCTGGTGATGCTCAACACTGATGCGCTGTATCCCTGGCCGCTCGGCATCATGGTCTATCAGGGCGAATACTCGTCCGAATGGCATCTGATCCTCGCCTTCATCACGCTGACCATCCTGCCGACGATCATACTGTTCCTGCTCGCGCAGAAGCACATCGTCGCCGGCCTCACCGCGGGCGCGGTCAAGGGATGATCGCAATTTCACGGAGATCACAATGAGAAAAGTCGGCATTGGAATCATCGGCTGCGGCAATATCAGTACGGCTTATCTGAAGGCGGCCCAGCGCTTCCCGGTCATGGAGATCAAGGCGCTTGCCGACATGCGGAGCGATGCTGCGGAGCGCCAGGGCGCTGCCTTCGGGCTGCCGGCGATGCGGGTCGATCAATTGCTCAAACGCGATGACGTCGAGATCGTCATCAATCTCACGGTGCCGCTCGCCCATACCGACGTCAGTCTCGCGGTACTGAACGCCGGTAAGCATGTCCATTCCGAGAAACCGCTCGGCATCAACGTCGTTGAAGCTCGCAAGGTGATGGATCTCGCCGCGCAGAAGGGCCTGCGCGTCGGTTGCGCGCCTGACACGTTCCTCGGCGGTGGACATCAGACCGCGCGCAAGCTGATCGACGACGGCGCGATCGGCACACCGGTAGCGGGCAGCGCCTTCTTCGGTTGTCCTGGGCATGAACGCTGGCATCCGGCGCCGGGCTTCTATTACCTGCGCGGCGGCGGGCCGATGCTGGACATGGGGCCGTATTACATCACCGATCTCGTGCAGTTGCTCGGTCCGGTCGCGAGCGTGATGGGCTCGACCGCGCGGCCGAAATCCGAGCGTCTGGTCACCAGCCAGCCGATGAACGGCGCGCTGATCCCGGTCGAGGTTTCGACCCATGTGGCGGGCATGCTCGAATTCGAGAGCGGGGCGCTGGTCTCGATCGCGATGAGCTTTGATGTACCGAAGCACCGGCACGCGCCGATCGAGATCTACGGCGACAAGGGCAGCATGCTCGTGCCGGACCCGAACCGTTTCGGCGGCGAGGTGCAGGTCGCGAAGACAGGCGGCGAATGGGAAACGGTGCCGTTAACGCATGGTCATACCGATGGCGAGTTCCGTTCCATCGGCGTTGCCGACATGGCCTCCGCAATCCTGAACAACCGGCCGCATCGTGCCTCCGGCGCGCTCGCTTTCCATGTGTTGGAGGTCATGGAGGCGTTCCAGATCTCCGCCGACGAAGGCCGGCGCGTCAAGATCGAGAACCGCGTCGAGCGGCCGGCGATGCTGCCGGCCGGACGTGAAACCGGACAGATCGACTGAGGACAGAAATATGCGCAAGGCAATGATAGTTTGGGGTGGTTGGCCGGGACATGATCCGGATCTCTGTGCTTCGATGATCCGTGGCTGGCTGAAGGCAGAAGGTTTCGAGGTGAGGATCGAGACCACGACGGCAGCCTTCGCCGATCCCGCGATCCACGATCTGTCGCTGATCATCCCGATCTACACCATGTCGAAGATCGAGAAGGCGGAAGCGATCAATCTCTGTGCGGCGGTGCGTAACGGCGTCGGACTTGCCGGCCATCATGGCGGCATGGGCGATGCGTTCCGCGATTCCGTCGACTACCAGTTCCTGTGCGGCGGGCAGTGGGTCGCGCATCCCGGTAACATCATCGACTACAAGGTCGACTTGACGAAGCCGGATGACCCGATCATGAAGGGTCTGAAGAGTTTCGAGCATCGTTCCGAGCAGTACTACATGCATGTCGACCCCGCCAACGAGGTGTTGGCGACAACGACCTTTACCGGTGAGCACGCGCCCTGGATCGAAGGCGTGGTCATGCCCGTGGTATGGAAGAAGCGCTACGGCGCTGGCAAGGTGTTCTATTCCTCGCTCGGCCATCGCGCCTACGAGCTCGACGTACCGGAGATTCGGACGCTGATGACCCGCGGCATGCTCTGGGCGGCGCGCGAATGACAGCCGGTGCGGCGCAGCCGGTGCTTCGCGCCACCCTCGAGGACGTCGCGCGAGCGGCGGGCGTATCGCTCGCCACCGTCGACCGCGTCGTCAACCGGCGCGACGGCGTGCGTGCCAAGACCGTCGCGCGGGTCGAGGCCGCGGTAGCCAAGCTCGGTTATCGTGCCGA
The DNA here is from genome assembly GCF_049993385.1 of Bradyrhizobium sp. McL0616. NCBI lineage: Bacteria > Pseudomonadati > Pseudomonadota > Alphaproteobacteria > Hyphomicrobiales > Nitrobacteraceae > Bradyrhizobium > Bradyrhizobium sp. McL0616. Next base: position 5,786,519 of record NZ_CP188255.1, on the reverse strand, counting down.
CGTCGCGGCGGCGCGGCTTGCCCGCGGGCAGACATTCCGCTTCGCCTTCGTGCTGCCGACCGGCAGCAACAGCTTCATGACCAACCTGACCGAGCAGGTCCAGCGCACCGCGGACTGGCTCGCCGGCCAGCGCGGCTTCATCGATATCATCCATGTCGACGTGTTCGATCCGGACGTGCTCGCTGGCGCGCTGGAAACCCTGTCGCCAGCCTATCACGGCGTCGCCGTCATCGCGCTCGATCATCCCAGGGTGCGCGCCGCGATCGACGAACTTGCCGCGCGCGGGGTCGCCGTCGTGACCCTTGTGTCGGACGCGCCGAGCTCGCGCCGCCTGCATTATGTCGGGATCGACAACCCGGCCGCGGGGCGGACTGCGGCAACGCTGATGGGACGTTTCCTCGCCGGCCGTGATGGAGCGGTTGCCGTGATCGCGGGATCGTTGTCGCTGCGCGATCATGCCGAGCGGCAGTTCGGCTTCCACCAGATCCTGTCCAGCGAACATCCGAGACTGCTCGCACTACCGGTGATCGAGGGGCGCGATGACAGTGAGCGCACGCGGGAGCTCACTGCCGCGCTGCTGGCGCGCCATGCCGATCTCCGTGGCATATATTGCTGCGGCGCCGGAAACCGTGGCATCGCCGATGCGCTTGAAGCCTCGGGCCGTGCGCGCGACGTCGTCTGGATCACCCATGAGCTGACCCAGCACACAAGGCGTTTCCTGGTCCGCGGCACGCTCGATGCCATCATCAATCAGGATCCCGGTCACGAGGCCCGGTCTGCGGCGCGCGTCCTGCTCGCGCATTGCTCGGGTGAGCCGATCAGCCCCGACCAGGAGCGTATCCGCATCGACATTTGCCTGCGGGACAATCTGCCGTAACTTCGAGTCCCCGCCCTCGATATTTTCAGGTGCAGGCATCTCGCAGCCGAAGCCGTCGAGCTTCGCCAAAGTTGATGATGACGGTGGCGGAGCATTCAAACGATCACTGCAAAATGGCCAAGGTGACCAAGATCGCAATTGGATTGTGGATGCAATCCTTGATTGATGTTCATTAATACCCTAATACCGTCATCAGCGGCAGCGAGGCATGTGGTGGGCCGGTGAAGACGATCATTGCTGACGACCACGCCGTCGTTCGGGAAGGTCTCAAACAACTTCTGTCGACCGTGGACCAACTTACGGTCAGTGGAGAAGCGGCGGACGGTGAGGCCGTTCACCGGCTGCTGAACGAAGGCGCCGCCGATCTTCTCATACTCGATCTCGGCATGCCGGGCGTGAGCGGGTTTCAGTTCATCGCCAACCTCAAAGCCGAATGGCCGGAGCTGCGGGTTCTTGTGCTCACCGCCAATGTCGAGCCACGTTCGGTTCGGGCAGCCTTTTCCGCAGGCGCGAAGGGCTATTTGACCAAGAGCGGCGATCCTTCCGAGCTTATCGCTGCGGTCGATGCCGTCAGAAAAGGCAACCTCTATGTGGCGGAGGAGGTTCGCTTTGCGGTGGACCAGCATGACGGCTCGAACGAAACCCCGGAGCCCACGGCCGCGATAACATCTCCGATCACGCTGACAAGGCGTGAGCGCCAGATCCTGGGGATGATCCCCCATGGCGCCACCAGCCGCGACATCGCCAACCGTCTCGGCATCAGCCCGCTGACCGCCCGGAAACATCGCGAGAATCTCATGCGGAAGCTTGATCTGCACAGTGGTGCTGAACTGACTGCCTATGCAATTCGTCTTGGCCTTTCAGCGGGCTAGTGCGACGGCAACTCGCGAACGAAGCCGCCGCACCGACCGGCGCGCGGAGGGGTTTCGATGCAGGAAGACAAGATACGCGAGGCGCTCGTCGAGCTCTTGTATCGCAATTCCTATGGCGTGGTGGTCGCCAACATTCTCATCTCCCTGGCGGCAGCCTACGTCCTGAGGAGCACTGTATCGGCGAGCTGGTTGGTCGGATGGCTCGGCGCGGTGTATCTGCTCACCACCATACGAGTCCTGGCGGCGCGGCGGTTCTTCAGCCGGGACAGAGAGCCTGCGTCCGCGTCGCGATGGGCCTGGCTTGCGGCGGCGTTTTCCTGCGTGTCGGGCCTGCTGTGGGGAGCGCTCGGCTGGGTTGGGTTTCTTCCTCAGGAGCCCGTCCTTTTTTCCTTCACGGTCATTGTCTTGACCGGTCTGATCTGCGGCACGGTTCCGTCGCTGTCGGCCTTTCCGCCCGCTCTCGTTGGCTCGATCATCGCTACGGTACTGCCGATCACGGTGCGCTCGATCACCAATGGAGGTGATATCTCCGGCGCATATCTCGCGTTGCTGGCGGGGCTCGTGGCGATCAATCTCTATTACTGCCGCACAACCTACCAGATGCTCCGTGAGACCATCAGGCTGCGCTTGGAAAATGTCGAGCTGGTAAGCCATCTCCAGGAAGAACGCGACCGCGCGCAGGCCGCCGATCGTGCGAAGACGCGTTTTCTTGCGGCCGCCAGTCATGATTTGCGCCAACCAATCCATGCCCTGAGCCTGCTGATCTCTACGCTCGCTGTGCTGGGGCACCGAGGGGCCGTCCAATCCGCAGATGCACGCGATCTCGCCGGTAAGGCAAAATCCATCGTGGGCAATCTCAGCGCCCTTCTCAACGGACTGCTCGACATCTCCCGGCTTGATGCCGGCGTCGTCACCGTTGCGAGGGAAACGGTGAATCTCTCCCAACTGTTCTACCAGCTCAGCAATGAGTTCGCTGCAGCGGCGAAGGATCGTGGCCTTGATTGGCGTGTTGTTGAAAGCCAACTCCAGGTGGACAGCGATCCCATGATGCTGAAACGTATCCTTGGCAATCTGCTGTCGAACGCCTTTCGCTACACGATATCCGGCGGCGCTATGCTCGGCTGCCGCAGGCGCGGCGCTTCGGTGGAAATCCAGGTATGGGATACCGGCCCAGGCATTCCCGCAGATCAGCAAGCCATCATCTTCGAGGAGTTCGTGCAATTGCAGAACCCGGCGAGGGATCGCACGCAAGGCCTTGGGCTTGGCCTTGCCATCGTTCGCCGCACCGCTGCGTTGTTGCAACATCCATTGAAGCTGGTTTCCGTCACCGGGCGCGGCTCGATGTTTTCTGTGACGGTCCCGCAAGCCAGTACGGTGGCGCCTCCCTTGCCCGATAACAAGGCATCGCCCGCAGGCATCGCCGTCAGCATCATGGTCGTGGAAGACGAGAGGGATGTTCTCGATGTCATGGTGCAGTTGCTCAGGCTACAGGGGCATCGGGTCTATGCCGGCCGGTCTGCCGCCGAGGTGCAACAGATACATGCAGAGGCGATGACGGCGGGCGATGCGCCGGTCGATCTGATCATCGCCGACTACCGCCTCGGAGATGGTGCCACGGGCCTGGACGCAATCGAGGACCTCTGCGCGCATATCGGCCGCTCGGTCCCTGCGCTTATCGTGACCGGCGATACCTCGCCGTCACGCATCAAGGACGCCACCGCCGGCGGTCATCGTATCCTGCACAAGCCGATCACAGGCGAGGAATTGTACGAAGCGATCGTTGCAGCCTGTGTTGACGGCGAGGAAGCGATCAAGAGTGATTGCTAAAAGGATGTGCAGCTGCCTCAAGATTGGCGATCATCCGGTCACGGCTGAAGTCGTGTCTCGGCCCTGAGCTTACCCGCGCGCCGCCTGCGGCGGCGCAAGGCCTCACGGTACAGGTCTCCTTGCCGGCGACGAAATACGACGTCTGCCGTATCGCTCGCGAGTGAACCTGGCGATATCTATCCCCCCGAACTGGACGCGCTTGGACGATAGCCGATCTTGAACTCGGCAGTTGGGGGCAGGTGTGTGCCATCAACGGGGCTATCAAGACGAGCAGCGTCGCTTCGAGCGCGTACAAGGAGGTCATTTGGATATGGCAATTATTGATAGCTCCCGCGCCCGGCGACGATCGTCGCCTCTCAAGGCGTGGACAATCACTGTCCTTGCCGGCTTCGGCATCTTGCACGTCGTCGGAGGATACATGCTGCATCACGTGCAAAGTATCCGACCTGTCGAAACCAAGATAACGGCGATCCACGGCGACTAGATGGACTGGTTGTTGTCGCTTGCATGAACTCGGACGCCCCCACGCTGTCCGGCGTTGACGACGGTCACCGTTCTTGAGGAAACGATACCATGTCGGACATAGCGGTGTATTTGGTGCTGAGCGTGGCGGTTTTTGCAGGCGCGTTCGTTTCCGGCCTTTCCGGATTTGCGTTTTCCGCGGTCGCCGGCGCCATCTTGCTACACGTTTTTCCGCCCATGGAAGCTGTGCCATTGATGATGGCGTGCAGCATCACCGTACAAGCGGCCAATTTGTTTGCGCTACGCAAAAGCATGGAATGGAAGACCAGCTTCGTTTTCATCGCTGGTGGACTATTGGGCATTCCGATCGCGATCTATCTCCTCCAGAACGTGGATATCGGGATTTTCAGACTGGGTTTTGGCGCTCTCGTATCGCTTTACGCGGCTTATGCCTTGTTGCGGCCAACGGCGGCCTATTTGCGTCAGATGAACAGCCGGAGCAGGAATGCGCTGGTAGGGTTTGGTGGCGGGCTGGTCGGCGGGTTGACCGCGATGCCCGGCGCACTTCCCGCGATCTGGTGCGATATCCACGGTCTTCCGAAAACGCAGCAGCGTGGCCTGGTCCAACCCTATATCGGGGTCATGCAATTATTCGCCCTTGCTCTGATGCTCTCGCACCACAGCCTCTCGCTAAAGGTCTTGATCGACTTTGGCATGTCTCTGCCCGCCTTGGCTGCCGGAACGGCTGTAGGTATCGTCCTGTTCGGACGGATCAACGAGGCGGCCTTCAAACGCATCATCTTGGGTTTGTTGCTGTTTTCGGGACTTTGCCTTGTGATCTAAACGGACGTTTTCGCGGGACGGTGTGGGCGCAGCGCCATTCGACATGAGCCTCCTGACCGACGACGAAATACGACATCTGCCGTATCGCCCAGCGACCGGTTGCCAGCTACATTAGCAGGTCCGATGTTTGCGGGGGCTGTGTGAAACGGGGCACGGAACGAATCTTTCGGGAAGCGGCCATCGAGCGGCTTTCGAATCCCGAGCAGCTTGACCACGTTGTCGGCGTCACCCGCCCGTTCGACTGGATGGCCGCGGCTGCGCTGGCACTGGGGCTTGCCGTGCTGGTCGCATGGAGCGTGCTCGGCCGGATTCCAACCCGCATATCCGGTGACGGCATTTTGTTGAGCAGTGGCGGTCGCCTTGTCGACGCGGTATCCGCAGTCAGCGGAAGGTTGGCCTCACTCGACGTCGGCATCGGCCACGGGGTCCGCCGCGATCAAGTGATTGCCCGGGTTGTCCAGACCGAGACCGAACAGCGGCTTCAGCAGGCGAGGGACGTCCTGCGCGAGCGCGAACGCGAGCATACCGAGCTCACCGGGGCGATCTCGCGGGAAATCGATGCCAAGCTTGCAAATTATGCGGCGCAGGAGGCCGGTCTGGCCAACGTGATCGCGGCTGCCGAAAAGCGCACCGCCTATCTCACGGACGAGGTAGCCAAGCTCGAGCCGGCAGCAGCGAACGGAACTGTCACCCGCAGGTATCTGGAGGACCGCCGCGTCGAGCTCAACAATGCGCGGGAACGCATCACCGACGCAAGGAACGACATTCTCAAGCTCAGTGCGCAGCGGCTGGATCTCCAGAGCCAGCGTGAGCGCGATGGTTTGCTCTCGGAATTCAAGGTCAATGATGCGAAGCGGACGGTTGAGCAACTTGCTGCAGAGCTCGAGCGAGGATCGCGGATACTCAGTCCCGCCGACGGTCGTGTCGTCGAACTCAAGGTGTCCAGTGGTGCGGTGCTTGCCATCGGTACCTCGGTGATCGAAATTGAGACTGCGGGGCAGGTTCTGGAGGCAACTGTCTACATGCCGCCGGACCGCGGCAAGAACATCAGGCCGGGCATGGAGGTCCGTATCGAGCCGAGCACCATCAAGCGGGAAGAATTTGGCGCGATTGTCGGCAAGGTGGTCGCAGTTTCAGATTTCCCCGTAACGCCCCAAGGTATGCTGGCGGACCTGCACAACGATGCACTGGTCAAACGCTTCTCGCAGGACGGGGCACCCTATGCGGCGAAGGTAACCCTGGAGCGCGATCCCTCAACCTTCAGCGGGTATCGCTGGACCTCGGGCAAGGGGCCGCCGATCCCGCTTTCGAGCGGTACGCTGACCCGCGCCGAGGTCACCACGCGTGAGCAGCCGCCGATCGATCTGGTGGTTCCGCTGATGAAGCGGCTGAGCGGCATCGGCGGCTAGGATCGCCAGCCATGACCGCATCGCGCCGAACCGACGCCCAGCCGCTGCTCCTCGATCATCTCGGCGATTGGATCAGGCGCGTCCTCCTGCGGATTCGGCGGCGACGCTGGGTCACTCCCACGGTGTTCCAGATGGAAGCGCTGGAATGCGGCGCTGCCTCGCTCGCGATGATCCTGGCGTATCACGGTCTGTGGGTGCCGCTGGAAAAGCTGCGCGAGGCCTGCGGCGTGTCAAGGGACGGCAGCAAGGCCAGCAACGTGCTGAAGGCCGCGCGGCAATTCGGACTGACGGCTAAGGGATTCAGGAAAGAGCCGGCAACGCTTCATGAGTTGCCGATGCCGTCGATCATCCACTGGAACTTCAACCATTTCGTGGTGCTGGAAAAGCTGGATTCGAATTACGCCTGCATCAACGATCCCTCGACCGGGCGTCGCAAAGTCGGTCACGACGAGTTTGACGCGGCCTTCACGGGCGTCGTCCTGGCGATGGAGCCGGGCCCCGACTTCCGGCCGTGCGGGCGGGAGCCCAATTTTCTTCCGCTGCTGCTGCAGCGGTTGTCGAATTCGTTGGGGGCAGTGCTGCTGCTGGTTGCACTCAGCATGGCGCTGGTGGTGCCCACGATCCTGATTCCGACTTTCGCGAAAATCTTTGTCGATGACGTCCTGATCCAGCATGTCGAGGGCTGGTTCACGCCCTTGCTGATCGGCATGGCGCTCACCGCGTTGGCGCGGGCGTTGATGACAGCATTTCAGCAGTCGCTGCTCCTGCGCATCCAGACCAAGCTCACGGTGACGATGGTCAGCCAGTTGCTATGGCACGTCCTGACCCTTCCAATGGAGTTCTTCACCCAGCGGCACTCGGGCGACCTTGCCAACCGCATGGCCGCCGGCGAACAAATCGCCCAACTGCTTTCGAACGGGGTGGCTGCCAATGCTCTGAACCTGGTCTCGGTCGTCTTTATCGCCGTCACAATGGCGTTCTACGACGGTCTCCTGGCCGCGATCAGCATCGCCATGGCCCTCCTCAATGTACTCGTCCTCAGGCTGGTCGCCCGCCAGCGCGAGGACCTCAACCGCAAGCTGGTCATCGAACGTGCCAAGCTGAATGGAAGCACCATCGAAATCATCCGCACGATCGAAACGATCAAGGCCGGCGGTCTGGAGGATGACGCCTTCGCGCGCTGGGCGGGATTTCAGGCTAAAGTGCTGAACGCCGAGCGTGATCTCGGTGTCTACTCCACCTTCCTCGACACCTGTCCGATCTTCCTGACCGGATTGACCACCGCGATTGTGCTGGGTGTGGGTGGCCTGCGGATCGTCGACGGCGCATTGACCATCGGTGGCCTTGTCGCCCTGCAAGCATTGCTCACCAGCCTGGTCGAACCGGTCAACGCACTTGTGCAGCAGGCTTCTGGCTTCCTCGCCATTAAGGGCAATTTGTTCCGGATCGCGGACGTCCTCAACTATCCCGCCCGTCCCCTGGTGTCGATCGATCGCACTCCCGCAACGATGCCCGCAAAACTGTCGGGCCGGGTCGTGTTGAAGGACATCTCGTTCGGCTATTCCGCGCTCGAGCCGCCGCTGATCGAGGATTTTTCGCTGGTCGTAGAGCCCGGCCGCCGCGTGGCCCTGGTTGGGGCGTCGGGCAGCGGCAAATCCACCATTGGACGCTTGATGAGCGGACTTTATCGACCGTGGTCCGGCGACATCTGCATTGACGGCTGGCCGATGGCCGAGATTCCCCAAGAGATATTCACCAACTCGGTCGCCTATGTCGATCAGGAAATCCTGCTGTTTGAGGGGACGGCCCGCGACAACCTCACGCTCTGGGACGATACCGTGCCTGAAGCCAGCATGTCCCGGGCGCTCAAGGATGCGCTGATCCACGAGGAGATCGCCGTCCGCGTCGGCAACTACGATTGCCAGGTGGCCGAGGACGGCAGGAATTTCAGTGGCGGCCAGCGACAGCGGCTCGAGATCGCGCGGGCGCTGGCGGGTAATCCTTCCGTGGTCGTCCTCGACGAGGCCACCTCGGCGCTGGACCCGATCGTCGAAAAGGCGATCGACGACAATCTCCGGCGCAGGGGATGCACTTGCATCATCGTTGCACACCGGCTCAGCACGATCCGCGATTGTGACGAGATCCTCGTCATGAGCAACGGGCGGGTCGTGCAGCGGGGGACGCATCAGGAGCTGCTCGCCGAGGGCGGCGAGTATGTCCAGCTGGTGTCGCGCGAATGAACCGCGCCTACCAGCCGCCGTCCGCCGAATCCCCGCTTTTGCGAGCAGGCGCGGCGTCCGCCCCGATGACGCTCGAGAGCCATCGACCAATGCCGATCAATGACGTCGATCTCGTCCTGCACATCGTGCGCGGATATGTCGACCTGTTTGGCGTCAGAGAGAGCGTCAGCGGAGAGCCGAGCCGCCGGCATCATCTGTTTCGGGTCGAGCAAGGCGCAGTCGTTTTCGGCCTGCCCGGTATCAGCGATGGAAACGGGAATTCGGTGACCGTGATTGCGGTCGGCGGTCTCGAGACCGAGGTCGTGATCGATCATCGCGGCCGCTTCGCCGATCGCGACGCGATCGACGCATGGACTGCTCTCGTGTCGGGAATCATCGCGACGTCTCCTCAAGGGGCGGTCGTTGAGCAGGCCGCGATCGGATCGCGATACACATTGGCATCCGGCGACATTCTCCGGCTGTCCGGCCGGCGGATCGGCTGGATCGGGATTGAGCACGGGACCATCGGCGTGATGGAGATGCCGGAGGCCCTTGGCCCCGGAGAGTATCTCTCGCCAATGCCGCCGGGGAGTTGGATCGTCGCCCGTGAGGACGTAACCTTGGAGGTTCGAAACAGCACGGTCTTCCCGCTTGCCGATATCTGGGCCGCGCTCGATCGATTCCACGTGCGCGTCATGCAGGGCCTGTGTCGCAGGATCGACCAGGAAACGCTTGCTGAGGCCGAGCACCTGCGCCTGCGCTCGAATCTAAACCGGCTGCGGACCACCAGCGTCGTCGGTCGTCTCGCCGGAATCATTAGTGCCGGGTCTGGGGCATCGCAACCCGCGGTGATTGGCGCCAACGGCCTGCTTGCCGCCTGTCGGGAAGTCGGCGAAGCCATCGGCATTTCGCTACAGGCTCCGGCCAGCATGCTGTCCGGCAGTGACGATCTCGCTGATATCATGAGAATCGCGCGAGCGTCGCGGGTGCGAGCGCGGCGCCTGTTGCTGCGAGCGGATTGGTGGACCAACAGCGCCGGTCCGTTCGTCGCGTTTCTCGGCGAAGACCGACGGGCCGTCGCGGTGCTGCCAGGTGCAGGCGGTCGCCACGTCATCATTGACCCCGGCGCCGGGACGCGTCGCGAATTGACGCGGGCGATCGCCTCCGAATTGGCCCCGGAGGCGGTGATGTTCTATCGCGCGCTGCCGTCGCGCGTCCTGACGGTTCGCGATCTCCTCAAGTTCGGAGCAGCGACGGTTCGGGCCGATGTCCTGCGGATCATGCTGGCGGCTCTCTGCCTCGGTCTACTCGCGCTGGCCACGCCGCTGGTGACCAAACTGCTGATCGATTCCGTGCTTCCGCGCGCGGAAGTCGACCAGCTCCTGATCTGCGCCATCGCGCTCGTCGTCGTAACGCTGGTGGCCGGCGGATTTCAGGTGATGCAGGGTATCGCCATGCTCCGGCTCGAGAGCCGGCTGGACTTTGTATTGCAGGCGGCAATTGTCGACCGCCTGCTGCGGATGCCGGCCACGTTCTTCCGCGACTTCTCCGTTGGCGACCTCGCGGACCGAACGCTTGGTGTCGAAGCCGTCCGCACCATCGTCACCGGCCGTGCCATTCGCGGATTTCTGGCGCTTGTCTCCTGCGCCTTCAGTTTTGCCGTGATGCTCACCCTCGATATCAGGTTAGCCATGTTGGCCGCGGCGCTCGCCGTGCTGCGCGTCGCAATAGTGGTCGCGATCAGTCTGCTCCGGCTGTCGGAGGAGCGCGAAAGCCTTTATTTGCAGGGATGGCTGGAGGGGCTGGTTCTACAGCTCCTCACCGGCGTCGGAAAACTGCGGATCTCCAATGCGAGCATGCAGGCGCTTTCGATCTGGGTCGAGCGCTTTTCCAGGCAGAAGCGCCATTTCATCGCGTCGCAGCGTGTGGGAAACCTGCAGAAGAGCATCGAGGCGGCGTTTCCTGCGTTGGCAACGCTGCTGATCTTTGCTCTGGCCCAGACGACATCAGGCGCGAGGCCGGCGCACGAGCTTGGCACGTTCCTGGCATTCTATGCGGCGTTCGGGCTGTCGCTCGCAGCGGTCGGCGAGTGGGCGCAGGCGATCGGAGAACTGCTGGTCGCGATCCCGAGGATCGAACGGATCAAGCCGATCATTTCGATGGCGACCGAAATCAGCGACGAGCGGAAGTCGGTTGGCGATATCAGCGGCGCGATCGAGTTTGCCAACGTGTCGTTCCGCTACGGCGAAGGCGGACCACCGATTCTCGATGATGTCAGCCTCCGCGTCCGCAAGGGAGAGTACCTCGCCATTGTCGGTCCGTCGGGGAGCGGCAAGTCGACACTGTTCCGATTGCTTCTCGGCTTCGAGAAACCGGTATCCGGCGTGATCTTTGTCGACGGCAAGTCGCTCGAGACGATCGACGTCGGCCTGCTGCGCCGCGAGGTCGGTGTCGTGCTGCAGAATTCCAGGCTCGCCTCCGGCAGTGTCTATGAAAACATCTGCGGCGCAGCCCAGCTGTCGATTGACCAGGCCTGGGAGATCGCACGTCTGGCAGGATTCGACCGCGACCTCGAGGCCATGCCCATGGGGATGCAGACACTCGTTGCCGAGGGCGTCAACACGCTGTCGGGTGGCCAGCGCCAGCGCTTGCTGATCGCGCGGGCGCTGGCGCATCGGCCGCGGCTGTTGCTGATGGATGAGGCCACCAGTGCGCTCGACAACCGGTCCCAGGCCATCGTCAGCGAGTCGATATCGAGGCTCAATTTGACGCGCATCGTCATCGCGCACCGGCTCAGTACTGTTCAGTCGGCGGACCGGATCGTCGTGCTGGGCGGCGGCAGGATCGTGCAGACCGGCACCTTTGCCGAATTGATGGCGCAGCCGGGCCTGTTTGCCGATTTCGCCGAACGTCAACTGCTCTAGGGGGGCACCGATATGCGCAAGGTCCTCTTCATATTCGGCGTGCTGAACGACTCCGACATCGACTGGATGGCCCGTGCCGGCTCCCGCCGCGGCATCAGGCGGCAGGACGTCCTGATCGATGAAGGCGTGCCGATCTCGTCGATCGTCCTGCTGTTGCAGGGACGAATGGGCGTGAGCGTGTCCGGTATCGGCGAGATCGCCCAGCTCGAGGCCGGCGACTTCATCGGCGAGATGTCGCTGATCGATTCAGCGCCGCCCTCGGCCACCGTGGCTGCGAAGGCCGATTCGGTTGCGCTGTTCCTGGACAAGCAGATCCTGCTGCGCAAGCTCGCGGGAGATCACGCCTTTGCCAGTCGCTTCTATCGCGCGCTGGCCATCCTGCTGTCGGACCGGCTGCGCGCCACTGAGCGCAGGATGGCCTATGGCGAGCGGGAAGCCGGCCTCGGCGACGAGACGACGCGCTTGAAGGACGAGCTCGATCCTGCCGTGCTCGACCAGGTGTCGATCGCGGGCGAGAGATTTGACCGTCTGCTCAAGCTTGTGGAGGAGGTCGCGATGAGAGGCGCCAGATCCTGAGATCGAAGCAGGGGGCTTTCGACACGTCCCCGTGACCGACGGCGAAAATACGGCATCTGCCGTATCGCCGGCAAATCAATCCAGCGGTAGCTTTCATCGTCAAGGGCATGGCCAGAGGGTGAAAACCGGCTTCTTAAGCCCTTGAATATTCAGGAAGTGACCTCTTCGGACCGTCGCAACTTTTGAATTGGAGATTGAATATGACCAATAAGCAGGACACGAATTCGAAGCCGGAAGCGGCATCTCTCGATAGCCGCAAGGATGCCGCTCAGAACAAGGCATCCCAGATCTCGACGTCGGAAAAGGACGCCCTCAGCGACAGCTCCCTGAACGAAGTGTCCGGCGGCCGCGTGCCTCCGACCCACGGGTTCTGACGCCCGGGTCGCGGGCTTGGCATTGATCAAAGCTGGAGATGAATATGACCAATCAGCAGGACACGAACTCCACGGCGGACGCGGCATCCGGCGAGAGCCTCAAGGACGGAGCTCCAAATCAAGCCCCCCAAATCTCGACGACGACCGATGCGCTGAGCGATAGCTCACTGAACGATGTGTCAGGCGGCGCCTGGCCGTTCAACAGTACCGCGCGTGCCAGCTACGGCAGCGAAGGCCCGGGGGGCTAGCCGAAAAAAGGACCCGAGCCAACGATGGCTTGAGTAGTGACGGCCAACCATCAGTCTTGATGAAAGTGGAGATTGAAGATGAGCAATACGCAAGACGCGAATAAGCAAGGCGAAGCTGAGGGCCTCGAGGTCGCCGCTCAGAACACGGCACCCCAGGTCTCGCCGACGGCTGATGCACTCAGCGACAGCTCGTTGGACGATGTAGCAGGGGGCGGGTGGCCGTACGCAACTACGAAGTCCGCTCAGGTCACCCCGACCATCTGACCTTGGCGCGACGGCGGGATCAGATTTAGATATTGCCGAACCTTTGCGATGACCGATGGTCCAGCGGGCCATCGGTCATTTCCGTTTGCAGCCGTTCTTGAATCGGCTCGAAATCATCGCGCAAAAGAGCCCTGAGCATCCGCGCAATGAAGGCAGTTCGGGAGCCGCCGGGATTGCGTGTCCCAGCTCCATTCCAGAAGCGCCCGCTTGCAATGTTTAGTATCTCGTGGTTAACTAAACAAATCGAGCTTGGCTGAATCCCTAAGAATCCAGGCAGGCGCGAGGAAACGTCCGTTTAGTCGTTCAGCCCGTGAAGGACTGTATCGCTCTGCTCGAAGCATTCGAGCGGGTTGGAGAGTCGTGCCATGTCGATGGCCGACCCCACTGGGAGGGAAAGCGTTATGAAACAGACAGCAAAGGCGCTTCTTACTACTTTCGGAGTTCTCGCCTCCGCATTCGGTGTCGGAGTGGGGACCACGCCCGCGCACGCGCAGGCCAAGACCATCACGCTGTGCTGGGCCGCGTGGGACCCTGCCAACGCGCTGGTCGAACTGTCGAAGGACTTCACCGCCAAGTCCGGCATCGGCATGAAGTTCGAATTCGTGCCGTGGACCAACTATGCCGACCGCTTCCTGAACGAACTCAATTCGCACGGCTCGCTGTGCGATCTCATCATCGGGGATTCGCAATGGATCGGGGGCGCCGCTGAGAACGGTCAGTACGTCAAGCTCAACGATTTCTTCAAGAAGGAAGGGATCAGCATGGACGATTACATGCCCGCGACAGTGGTCGGCTATTCCGAGTGGCCGAAGAATAGCCCGAATTATTGGGCGCTGCCTGCCATGGGTGACGCGGTGGGCTGGACCTATCGCAAGGACTGGTTTGCACGGCCGGAGATCCAGGCGGATTTCAAAGCTAAATACAGCCGCGATCTCGCCCCGCCGAAGACGCTTGATGAACTGCGCGACATCGCAAAATTCTTCCAGGGCCGCGAGATTGACGGCAAGAAGGTCTACGGCGCTTCGATCTATACCGAGCGAGGCTCGGAAGGCATCACCATGGGCGTTTCGAACTATCTCTATGACTACGGCTTCCAATATCAGGATCCGAAGAAGCCTTATTCAATGGACGGGTTCGTCAATTCGCCAGGCGCCGTGAAGGGGCTCGAGGCCTACAAAGAGCTCTACAAGTGCTGCACGCCGCCGGGCGCATCCAACTCCTACATGTCCGAAGGACTTGACGCGTTCAAGTCGGGGCAGGTTGCACTGCAGATGAACTTCTTCGCGTTCTTCCCGGGCCTCTACAAGGATCCGAACGTCGGTGGGGACAAGATCGGCTTCTTCAGCAACCCGGCCGGCCCCGCGACACAGGCGACGCAGCTCGGCGGGCAGGGAATCTCGGTTGTTTCCTATTCCAAGAACCAGGGCGAGGCACTGCAATATATCAAATGGTTCTCCGGCGGGGACGTGCAGAAGAAGTGGTGGGCGCTGGGCGGCTATTCCTGCGCCAAGTCCGTGTTGAATGATCCGAGCTTCCCGAGCAGCGCGCCGTTCGCCGGCGAGTTTCTGAAGTCGATGGGAATGGTGGTCGACTTCTGGGCCGAACCCTCCTACGCGCAACTTCTGCAAGCCGAACAGAAGCGCGTGCACGACTACACGGTCGCGGACAAGGGCACCGCGCAGGAAGCGCTCGATGGTCTGGTGAAGGACTGGAAGGCGATCTTCAAGGAAGAAGGCAAGAAGTTCTAGGGCAATCGCCTGGAGCGCACGCGAGCGCGCTCCAGGCTTTCCTCGGCAAAACCCGATGGCGTCGCATAGCCGACGGTCCCGACGCCAAGATTGACCATAGCCATGAACGATTTGAGTACCTCGTCGCAGATCACTTATCGGGCCGTCCCGATCCGGCCAGGCGTGATCCGTCGTATCCGCGGCCTTTCGGACCAGGCGCTCGCCTGGCTTTTCATCACACCGACGATCGTGCTGCTGCTGGCGATCAATATCTTTCCACTGGTGTGGACGATCTATCTGTCGTTCACCAACTACCGCGCCAATCGGGCGAACGCGCCGACAATATGGCTGGGGACCGATTGGTACCAATCGATCCTGACCGATCCGGATATCTGGGCGGCAATGCAGGTGACGGCGCATTTCGTGGTTTGGACCGTGTTGATCGAGACTGTGCTCGGATTCGGTCTTGCCTTCCTCATCGACAAGAAGTTCCGTGGCCATGGCTTGTGGACCACGATCATTCTGCTGCCGATGATGCTTTCACCGGCGGTCGTCGGCAATTTCTGGACCTTTCTCTATCAGCCGCAGATCGGATTGTTCAATTATGTCGTCGCTTTCTTCACGGGACGCGACGCTTCGTCGTTCCAGATGCTGGGAGACGTGACCCTCAGTCCCTGGGCCATCGTGATCGTCGATGCCTGGATGTGGACGCCCTACGTGATGCTGATTTGCCTGGCCGGGCTGCGTTCGATCCCGGACTACATCTATGAGGCAGCGGAGGTCGATCGCGCATCGAATTGGCGGCAGTTCTGGTCGATCACGCTGCCGATGGCTCTACCATTCATCATGCTCGCGGTGCTCTTTCGCGGTATCGAGAACTTCAAGATGTTCGACATGGTCAACCTCCTGACCGGGGGAGGGCCGGGCTCGACCACGGAAGTCGCCTCGATCACGCTGAAGCGCGCAGCATTCGAGAGCTGGCGAACCGGCTATTCCTCGGCCTTCGCAATCATCTTGTTCGTCACGGTATTCGGCCTCGCCAACATCTACGTCAAGGCTTTGAATCGGGTGAAAAGTCGATGAGCGCTTCAAACGCAGCCCATTCGGTTGTCGAACCGTCGACCGGCGCTCGCCGTTTCGCCGGCTTGCTCGTCATACTCTATGCCATCGTCACGATGGTTCCCCTGGTATGGATCGTGCTGACCTCGTTCAAGTCGCCCGACGATGCGATCTCCTATCCGCCGAAGGTGCTCTTCAAGCCCTCCCTTGAAGGCTATTGCAACGTCTTCACAACGCGCTCGCGTCAAACCCAAGAGTTCATCCAGACGCTGGGCCCGCCGCAGGGACTTTGTGACAACATCGCGCGCAGCCGCAACATGGTTGTCGCCGGACCGTCGAACTACGTGCCGCGCTTCATTAACTCGTTGATCATCGCCTTTGGTTCGACGGTGCTCGCCGTCGCGCTCGGCACGCTCTCGGCCTATGGCTTTTCGCGCTTCCGCGTGCCGCTGAAGGATGACCTCTTGTTCTTCATTCTGTCGACCAGAATGATGCCGCCGATCGCGGTCGCGATCCCGATCTACCTGATGTATCGGACCGTCGGGCTGTCGGATACCCGGCTCGGGATGATCCTGCTCTACACCTCGGTCAACGTCTCGCTCGCCGTCTGGCTTCTCAAGGGTTTCATCGACGAAATCCCGCGCGAATACGAAGAAGCGGCAATGATCGATGGCTATACGCGCTTTCAGGCTTTCATGAAGGTGGTCCTGCCGCAGGCGACGACGGGGATCGCGGCGACGGCGATTTTCTGCCTGATTTTTGCGTGGAACGAATACGCCTTTGCGGTGCTTCTGACCTCCGGCAACGCTCAGACCGCGCCCCCGTTCATTCCGATCATCATCGGTGAGGGCGGCCAGGATTGGCCGGCCGTCGCCGCCGGTACGACGATTTTCCTCGTGCCGATCGTCGTGTTTACGGTCCTGCTCCGCAAGCATCTCCTGCGCGGCATTACTTTTGGGGCTGTCCGCAAATGAGTCCTGATGTGAACACGTCCATGACGCGCCATAGCTTGGCGAGCAGGATTTTGCGGCGTGGTCCGCTAGAGGCTGTCGCGACGACGATCATTGCCGCGGGTGTGGTCATGCTGATGCAGCCGTTCTTTCTGACACTCTATTCCTTATCCTTCGCGGTCACTCTGTTTGGGACGGTGATGTTCACAATCGTCTCGAAGGTCAGGGAGTAGCGCTCAATGGCACAAATCAGGGTTGAAGCGCTCAACAAATCCTTTGGCGAGTTTCACGCAGTCAAGGACGCGAGCTTCACGGTGGATGACGGACAGTTCCTTTGTCTGCTGGGGCCTTCCGGCTGCGGAAAAACGACAACGTTGCGCATGATTGCAGGGCTAGAATTGCCGACGTCCGGCACCATCAGGCTCGGCGGCGACGACGTGACGATGAACCGTGCCTCTGCGCGAGATATTGCCTTCGTGTTCCAGCTATTTGCGCTCTATCCGCACATGAACGTCCGCCGCAATATCGGCTTTCCTCTCAAATGTGAGGGCATCGGGGCCGCGGAGTGCGACCAACGCGTGGTGGAGGCCGCGCGGATCCTGCGTATCTCCCATCTCCTCGATCGGTCCGTTTCGACCCTGACCGGCGGCGACCGGCAGCGCGTCGCGCTTGGGCGGGCGATTGTTCGCAAGCCGAAATGCTTCCTGATGGACGAGCCGCTCGGAGCGCTCGACACGGAGATGCGCGAGGCGATGATCCAGGAATTGCGCGCACTGCATGACCGGCTTGGTGCGACGACGGTTTACGTGACGCACGACCAGCTGGAGGCCATGGCGATGGCGGACTTGATTGCCGTGATGAACAACGGCGTGGTCGAGCAGATTGCGAGCCCGCGCGACATCTATGACCGGCCTGCGTCGCTCTTCGTCGCGGACTTCATCGGTTCGCCGTCGATGAATTTTTTGCCATTTCGCAGCGGCCTGCAGGCCGGAGCGCGAGCGATCCGGCTCGGTGATCGCGAAGTAGCGATACCGACCGCACGCGAGGCGTTGGCGGAGAGCGATCTTGTCCTTGGCGTCAGACCCGAGCATGTGCGTTTTAGCGATCGCGGCATGGTGCGAGGCGAGGTCTATGGGTCCGAATATCTCGGCACGACGCAGATTGTGACCGTGACGACGCCTTACGGTGCTCTCAAGGCCCGCTCGCCGGCCAGCATGTCCTTTCAGATCGGAGCGAATGTCGGGCTCGACTTTCGGCCTGATACGTTGTCGGTCTTCGACCAGGAGTCAGGCCGGGCGATCCGAACTGCGTTGTACGAACGAGGTGCGTATGGCTGAAGTCGAGATCAGGGCCGTTTCCAAGGCGTTTGGCAAGACGCAAGCGGCCGTCAACCTGTCCCTCACCATTGCAGACGGTGAATTCGTTGCGTTGCTCGGGCCAACGGGCGCCGGCAAGACGACGGCCCTGCGTCTCGTCGCCGGACTCGAGATACCCGATGGCGGTTCGGTCTGCATCGATGGTCGCGATGTGACCAGCGATGCGCCGGCTGATCGCGACGTCGCGTTCGTATTCCAGCAATATTCGTTGTACCCGCATCTGACCGTGTTCGAGAATATGGCCTTTGCGCTGCGTGCGCCGACCCGTCGCTTGCCGCAGGCCGAGATTCGCGCAAAGGTCGAGCAGGTTGCGCGTCTTCTCCATATCGAAACCAAGCTCCACAACAAGGCGACGCAATTGTCGGGTGGGCAGATGCAGCGCGTAGCGATTGGCCGCGCTCTGGTGCGATCGCCCTCGATCTACCTGATGGACGAGCCGCTGTCTTCGCTGGACGCCAAGCTGCGCGCCGAAATGCGCCTCGAACTCAAGCGTATTCAGATCGACCTGGGCGCGACGATCCTCTACGTCACCCACGATCAAACGGAGGCCATGACCATGGCGTCGCGCATCGGTGTGATGGAGGCTGGGCGACTCATGCAGATCGGTACACCGCGCGAGATTTACGAGAACCCGGTCAACGCCTATGTGGCCGCGCGGCTAGGCCAACCGATGATCAACCTGCTGCCGGCCGGCCTGTTTGCCGGAGTTCCATCGGGCGCCAAGACCATTGGGGCGCGTACCGAGCACCTCGCTATCACACGCAATGGTGGGGACGTGTCGGCAACCGTCATGCGGGTCGAACATCTCGGCGATCAAAGCCATCTCCACCTCGACCTCGGTGGCCAATCGGTCGTGACGTTAGCGGACCCTGAGGCGACGTTGAGCGTCGGCGAGGTGGTGTCGCTACGTCTTAACAAGCCGCTGTTCTTCGATGCGGCCGGCAGGAGGGTCGCGGCATGAGTCTCGACCGGGACACCAGGGAGAAGCTGGTGCGAGCACTTGCGGAATCGGTCATACAGCACGCCGATGAACTGACTAGGCTCGATCAGGCGATCGGTGACGGCGATCATGGGTTGAACATGAAGCGGGGTTTCGAGGCCGTACTCGCGACATTACCTGGCCTTGCGGACAGATCCTTGCCGGACATGTTGAAGTCGATCGGAATGACGCTGGTCATGAAGGTCGGCGGTGCTTCTGGGCCGCTGGTCGGCACCTTCTTCATGGAGTTGGGCAAGGGGCTTCCGGAGCAGCCAACGCGCGCAGAGTTCGTCGCGGCCACGGATATGGCGATCAATGCCGTGAAGGCGCGCGGGCGCTCGGAGGCAGGACAGAAAACCTTGCTGGACGTCCTGGTTCCCGTGCAAGCGGTATTAGCAGCGGGAGGCGATGCGCGAGCGATTGCGGTGGAAGCGGCGCAGGCGGCCGATCGCACCATGCCGATGCTCGCTATTCGTGGCCGGGCGTCTTTTCTCGGCGAACGTTCCATTGGTCACATGGACCCCGGTTCGCGCTCGGCGTCCCTGATGATCGGCGCTGCAGTCAAGATATTGGAATCCGAGGCAAGGTCATGAACAGCCCAAATCGCGGTAATGTCGGAATCGTCATCGTTTCACACTCGCCCAAGATAGCGGAAGGGGCGGCGGATATGGTGCGCCAGATGGTCGGCAACGCGGTGCCGCTCGCCTGGACAGGCGGCGATGTCGATGGAGGGCTCGGCACGAATGTTGCTGGAATCCTCGAGGCGATCGAGACGGTATGGTCGCCGGCAGGTGTGGCTGTGCTCGTCGATCTTGGCGGGGCGGAGACGAATTCCGAGATGGCGGTGGAAATGCTGGCGGAAGATCGGAGGGCGCGCGTCGTCGTCTGTAATGCGCCGGTGGTCGAAGGCGCCGTGATTGCGGCGACGGAGTCGTCGGGTGGTTCATCGCTGGCCGCGGTCAAGCGTAGCGCGGAGGAATTCTATGCATGATGCCCATGCCAGCCGGGCAGGCGAAACGTCGGTGCCGTTGACTGCTTCAGCGGTCCTCGTCAATAAGGTCGGTCTTCATGCGCGGCCATCAGTCAAGCTCACGCAGTGCGCGAAGAGGTTTGCCGCAAAGATTGAACTTGCCCTCGCCGGAGACGGCCCCTGGACCGACGCCAAAAGCCCGGTGAAAGTGATGCGTGTGAAGGCCCCGCAGGGAGCGACGTTGCATTTCCGCGTGACGGGCTCCGACGGCGAGGCCGCGCTTGCTGCCGTGCTTGCGCTTGTGCATGACGGTTTCGGCGAGGCTTGACGACGGTGGGCGAGATCCAACTCACCGGCCGCGCCGCATCGCCGGGTCTCGCGATCGGGCCGGTCACCATGCTGGCCGCCGCCGTTGCTGGACGGACGGCGAGCGGCCAGCCCGCACAGGAGGCGGCCGCATTGAAGGCGGCAATCGAAGACGCCACGGCGGAGATTGTCAAACTGATCGGCACGCTTGAAGGCGAGGTGGCGGACATCCTGGAATTCCAAGTGGCGATGCTGGAAGACGATGCGCTGACGGAGGGAGCCTATGACGCCATCTCGGCTGGTATTTCCGCTGACCATGCCTGGCGTTCGGCACTCGACGCGGAGATCACGGGCTATCGCTCCGCGGACGATGAATATTTCCGTGCTCGCGCCGCGGATCTGGTCGATATCCGCGACCGCGTGCTCGCGCGTCTGAGCGGCGCCGATGCGACCGCGAAGATTGCAGGGGGGGCGATCGTCGCCGGTGACGACATCTCGCCCTCCACCTTTCTCGCCGCCGACTGGACACGCGGTGGCGCCATCGCGCTGGCCGCCGGCTCACCTTCCTCGCACGTCGCCATGTTGGCGCGGGCGCGTGGCGCTCCCATGGTGGTCGGGCTCGGTCCGTTGTCGTGGATCGGATCGCCGCCGTCATTGGCGCTCGTCGATGGCGATGCCGGCATCGTGGTCTTCGACCCAGAGCCGGAAACGCGCCGGCTGTTCGAGCGTCGCTTGGCGGCGGCGAATGCCGCGCAAGCCGCCGCCGATGCCGGTCGCCTCGAGCCTGCTTGTACGGCCGACGGGCGGCAGATCGCGGTTCTTCTCAATGTCGCGGCACCTGAAGACCTTGCGAGCCTCGATCCCGCAATTTGCGACGGCATCGGCCTTGTGCGCACGGAATTCCTGTTCGAGACGTCTCGTGGCCTGCCGGACGAGGAAACGCAATACAGGGTCTATCGAGACATTCTCGTCTGGGCTCGAGGTAAGCCGGTGACGATCCGCACCCTTGATGCAGGTGGAGACAAGCCGATCGCCGGTTTGACAGTCGATGGTGAGAGCAATCCGTTTCTCGGCCTTCGCGGTATCCGTCTCTCGCTCGCGCGGCCTGAGGTGTTTCGTATGCAACTCCGTGCGCTTTGCCGTGCGGCTGTCCACGGGACGCTGAAAGTGATGTTGCCCATGGTTGCGGTCCCGTCGGAATTGGACCGGGCGGCCGAAATACTTGACACGGAGTTCAGGGATCTCCAGGCGAAGGGAATTGCCTGCGCCCGCCCGCCGCTCGGTATCATGGTCGAGGTTCCAGCGGCGGCGCTCCGCGCCGCGGATTTCGCTGCCGCATTCTATTCCATCGGCTCGAACGATCTGACCCAGTACACGATGGCCGCGGCGCGCGACATTGGCGCAGTCGCTGACCTCAATGATACCGGCAATCTGGCTGTGCTGGCCTTGATAGCCGGGACCGTCGAGGCCGGACAAAAGCGTGGTGTCGAGGTCTCACTCTGTGGCGACGCCGCGGCCGACACCCACCTGACGGCGGCGCTGCTCGCGACCGGATTGACAACTCTCTCGGTGTCGCCGATTGCCGTCGCACGGCTCAAGGCCGCAATCGCGAAGGTGGGGTCATGAAGGACGATGTCGGCGAGGGCACGCCTGGTGACAGAAATGTCGCGGAATACAAGGTCATCTTGCGAAGGGTGCTCGACAATCGACCCTCGGGGACACGGCTGAAGCTTGCGGCGGCGCTGGGCAAGAATCGCTCTTTCGTAACCCAGATCACCAATCCGGCGTATCTGGTGCCGATTCCGGCGAAGCATGTCGCGGTCATCTTCGAAGTCTGCCATCTGTCCAGCGCGGAGCGTTCGGCATTTCTCGAAGCGTATGGCCGCGCGCACCCCGGAAGATTGCGCGCCCCACACCGGGAAGCGCGCACTCGTATCATCTCGGTGACCGTACCTGAACTCGGCGACGACAAGAAGAATCGTGCGCTCGAACAGCTCATCGTGGATTTCGCCGCGCAGCTCGCGCGCTTTGCAGAAAGCGTCGGTTAAGCCATTGATTTGAACTTTAGACCAGACCGGGAGGACGTTCATGAAAAAGCTGATCAACAGCACAGATTCCGTACTCGAAGAAAGTCTTGACGGCCTCGCTGCGGCTCACGCGGATATCCTTGTGCTTGGCGCCGAGCGTAAATTTGTGCGCCGTCGGACGCTGAGACCGGGCAAGGTCGCGCTGATTTCGGGAGGTGGGTCGGGACATGAGCCGCTGCATGCGGGTTACGTCGGCCTCGGCATGCTCGACGCAGCTTGCCCCGGCCAGGTCTTCACCTCGCCGACACCGGACCAGATGATCGAGGCCGCCGAGGCCGTCGATACCGGCGCAGGCGTGCTGTTCATCGTCAAGAACTACGAAGGCGATGTGATGAATTTCACCATGGCTGCCGAGATGGCCGGCCGTGAGGTTGCAAGCGTGGTCACAAATGACGACGTGGCGGTCGAGAAGTCGACCTACACGACCGGTCGTCGTGGCGTCGCGGGAACGTTGATCGTGGAAAAAATGGTCGGCGCTGCAGCCGAGACCGGTATGTCCCTTGCTGCACTCAAGGCGCTCGGCGATGAAGTCAATCGGCGTACGCGCTCGATGGGCGTAGCGCTGTTGCCATGTACCGTTCCGGCAGCCGGACGACCAAATTTCACGTTGGCCGACAATGAGATGGAGATGGGCGTCGGCATTCACGGCGAGCCTGGCCGTCGCAGGGTGCCGTTGGCTTCCGCCGATGCGATTGCTGCCGAGTTGGTCGAGGCGATCCTGAAGGATCTTGTGCCAGGCAAGGGCAGTGAAGTTTTGCTTCTCGTTAATGGGTTTGGCGCGACGCCTTTGATCGAGCTCTATCTAATGGTCAATGCGGCAAAACGGATCTTGGATCGCGCCGGAGTCACGGCGACGCGTTTCCTGACCGGTTCCTACGTCACATCTCTGGACATGGCCGGCGTCTCGATCACGGTATCTGTGCTCGATAGCAGCGCGACGAGATTGTGGGATGCCCCGGTGCAGACCGCGGCTCTGCGTTGGGGGATCTGATGATGATCGGGTCCCAGGTTCGAGCCCCGGTGCGCCCACCAAGCCCTTCATGAATTTTGCAGCCTAGCCGATCTGCGGGCAGGGGATGAACAGGCTGCGCAGGCCGTGATAGATTCCCTGCGACGGCTGCCGTACGGCACGGGCACGCCCCGCCGCGAGCATTACGGCCCTAGAGAATCACGATCGCCTATCATGCAATGCGCCGCTTGTGGGAGTGAAGACCGTAGCTCAGAACCGCTTCGCCATCTCGGCCAGGCGGCGATGCGCGGTGTCACGGGCGGCGCGGATCGGCTCAGTTGGACCTGCCGTTGGGCCGATCGGCACGAAGCGCACGTCGCTGATTCCGATGAAGCGGAGCGCTTCGCGCAAGTATGGCGTCGCCATGTCGATGCGGCCTCGGTTCATACCGGTGGCAAAGTCGCTGCCTGAGGCGAGAATGACGATGGTCGGCCGGTCCTTCAGCAGCGGAAGATAGCCCTGCGATGGCTCGAAGCGGAACGTCAGTCCGGGCTGGATGACGATGTCGAACCATTGCTTCAGCTTGTAAGGAATCCCGAAATTCCACATCGGCGTCGAGATCAGCACGCGGTCGGCCAGCGAGAAGCGCAGTGCCATCCGCTCGGCCTCGGCAAAGCTGTCACGTTGCGCATCGTTGAAGGCCTGGGCTTTCATGCGCGCATATTTGGCTTCGACGATCGGGCCGGCAAATTCCGGCAACCGCTCGCGCCAGAGATCGACAACGTCGATGTCCCACTCCGGCCGCACCTGACGAAAGCCGTCAAGAAAGATCCGCGCGCCGGCGCTCGACTCCGAGTCAGCGCGGGGCGAGCAGGTGAGGTGCAAGAGCTTTGCCACCGTTCATCCCAGCGCTTTGATGATCGCATCCGCTCGCGTGACGATCGCGACGTTCTGCATGGCAAAGTTGATCGAGGCGGAGTGCCAGTCGGCGTTCATGGTCGAGCAGCAGTCCTCCGGCACAATCATGAAATAGCCCTTGTCGGCGCCGGTGCGCGCGGTGTGCTCGACCGACATGTTGGTCCAGGCTCCGGTGTTGATGATCATGTCGCGACCGGTGGCTTTGAGGATTGTCTCCAGCCGCGTGCCTTCCCAGGCGCTCATCCGCATCTTCTCGACGACGAAATCTCCGGGCCGCGGCTCGAGGCCCGAGACGGGCGCTGCACCCCAGCTGCCGCGCACCATCGCCTTGCTGTCGACGAGACCTTCAAATAGCGGCGCGTTCAGCGTCACGCCGGGCGCGCCGGGCTCGACCACGAACCACACGTGGATGATCGTGATGCCCCGCGTCCGAGCTGTCTCGGCGAGACGGCGAACATTCTCGACCACATGCTGCTGCTTGGCGTGACCGGGCGCGCCAGAGTCCGCGAACGCGCCGCCATCCATGATGACGTCGTTCTGGAGATCCTGGATGATCATGGCGCAGCGGCTTGGATCGAGCCGCATCTCGCTGTCGGCGAGGATGGGGGCTGCGGCCGCGGGGCCGGCGCTGGTGGCGCCGCCGACGCCGCGCCTGCCACTCATATAGGGCTCATGGCGCGGCCCGGCCTTGGTCGGGATGGCGTAGACCGAATGCGTCGAGGTCAGGTACAGCGTGCGGAAATCCGCCCCGCCCCAGGCGAGGTTGGCGACGAGTTCAGGCACGCGAACCTTTCCGAGCAGTTCGCCGCGCGGTGAATAGACCCAGACGCCGCCGGGTGCGGTGACCCAGATATTGCCGTGCTGATCGCACTTCATGCCGTCGGGCAGGCCCGGCTCCAGCTCGGATCGAATGCCGCTTGCGAATACGCGCGCGTTCGACAGCGTTCCGTCTGAATTAACGTCGAATACGCGAATCAGCGCCTGCACGGTGTCGTTGACATAGAGCAGCTCTTCGTCGGGCGAGAAGCACAGGCCGTTCGGCTGATCAAACAGGTTTCTGTCGACAACGAGCTTCGGCTCACTACCGGGAACGACGCGATAGACGCCCTGGAAGCCGAGCTGGCGCGGCCGTTCGACGCCATAGACTGGCATGCGGCCATACCAGGGATCCGAGAAATAGATCGCACCTGACGAGTGCACGCAGACGTCGTTGGGGCTGTTGAGCTCCTGTCCGCCAAAGTGCGAGGCCAGCACCTCGCGCCGCCCGTCCGGCCGCTCACGGATCAGCGACGAGGTCGCGTGCTCGCAGACGATCAGATTGAGCTCGGCGTCGTAGGTCATACCGTTGCATTTGTTCGACGGACGCCTGACGTCCGCGACGCCGCGCCGCGCATCCCAGCGCCGCCGAACGTCGCCCGGCATGTCCGAGAACAGCAAGTAGTGATCGACCGGATGCCAGATCGGCCCTTCCGTGAAGTCAAAGCCTGTTCCGACCTGCGCGACTGGCGCGTAAGGATCGATCAGGGTCTCGAATTCGGAGCGCAAGGTGACGTGCGTCATCGGTTGATCCTTAAGATCATCTTAGGCCGGGAACCAGTTGCGCGCGGGCAGCGATTGCACGATGGGGCCGGGGACCTGGTCATGCAGCCGGCCCACGACGTTGCCGCCCTCGATCTTGGCGGGGCGGTCGTGCACCGGCAGCAGATAGCGCGAGTTGCTGAGCAGCTTCTTGATCGAGGCCTTCTCCGCGCGTTTGGAAGTGCCGTGATTGCCGGTGGTGCGCGGCTCCCAATCGTGGATCTCGTTGAAGGGCGTCACGATCTGGTCGTTGAAGTCGTAGATGACGTCGCCGCAGATGGTGGCGATGCCGTCGGCGGTCTCGACGATGACGTTCATCGAGCCCTCGGTGTGGGCATTGGCGGCATCGCAATAGACGCCGGGCATCAGTTCGATCGGACCGGTGATCTCGAGGTCGAGGAAGCGCAGCGCGCTCTTGGTATGCAGCCGATCGATCAGGTGCTTGATGTCGGGCGCCGGATATTGCGGATGCATCAGGCCGGAGACGGAATACTCTAGCTCCTTGCGGTTGACGACGACCGTCGTATTCATCGGGAACAGATCGTCCTTGCCGGCATGATCGATGTGCAGATGGGTGTGGCAGACGAAGCGGACGTCGCCCATGCGCACGCCGTGGCGGGCAAGCTGGTTCTCGATCATGTGTTCGTGATACTGCAATCCGCGCATCCCCAGCGTCTCCATGATCTGGTTGGAGCGATAGCCGGTATCGACCACGACCGGATATTTGCCGCCGAGGATCAAAAAGCCGAGCGTGAGGACGCGGCGGGTGCGGCCGCAATCGTGGCCGAGCACCAGGAAGCTCGATTCCAGCTCGATATCGCCATAGTCCAGGATCTTGATCTCCAGCGCCATTCGTATCCCTCCCTGTTCTGTTTCTTGTCTGTTAAAGCCGGTAGACGCGCGTGGCTGTCGTCCTGAAGATCGCATCCTGCTGTTCGGCGCTCAGCGTCGCCGCCGCTGTACGAAACGCGTCGACGAGCTCGCGATACCTGGTCCACAATTTCTCGATCGGGAAATTGGAGCCGAACAGACAGCGCTCGGCGCCGAAGATCGCGACGGTGTCGGTGAGTACGGCGGCGATATGCGCGGGATCGTTGCGATGAATGAACGTGCCGAGCCCCGAGAGCTTCGAAACCACGTTTGGACAGGCCGCAAGCCGGGCCATCCCAGCACGCCAGGCCGCGCGTCCAGCAGGCGAGGGATCCTCGAGCATGCCGGCATGCTGGAGGATGAAGGTCACCTTAGGGCAGGATTCGACGAGCTGCGATGCATCCGGCATCTGCGGTGTGAATACCTGCAAATCAAACGTCCAGCCATAGTCGGCGAGGCGCGCGACGTTGCGGCAGACCATGGGATCGACGCAGAGATCGGGATTCGCCGCGAAGCGATAGAGCGGATTTTCGTGCCAGTGCAGCTGCATCCGCACCCCGCGCACCAGCGGATAGCGCTTCAGGCGGTCGAGCTGCGGACGAACGTCGTCGACAACGAAATTGGCATAGGCGACGATAGCGTGCGGCCAGCCATGCGCGTCAGCGGTCTGCTGCACCCAGGCCGTTTCATCCTCGAAGCGATCGTTGGCCCAGTTGGTCTGGACATAGACGGACCGGGTGACGCCGCTGCCCTTGAGGTCGTCGAGATATTCCTGGATGGGATAGTCGCGCCGGATCGACTCATAAGGTCCGAAGATGCGGGGCAGCATGGGGCCGATCAACCAGGGCAAGTCGGCCTGCCTCCAGATATGATGATGCCCGTCGACAATCTCCGTCACGCAACTCTCCATCGTCCCAATGCCAGCACATGCGCGACGATCGACGCGCTAGATCCGCCGTCGACGATATCGTCGACGAAGCGCTCGATGGCGATGAGCGCTTCGGTCTGCGGGCGAAAGCCCGGGCTCGTCGCGAGCGGCGTCAGCCAGCTCACGCGCCACGCCCGACGCGACAGCTTTGCCACCGCGTCGCGGAGCGCATCGACCTCGCCACGCTCCAGCCCGTCCGAGACGACGACCACGGCTGCCCCGCGCGCATAGCCGCCGAACCGGGGGACCGCCAGGAAGGCCTGCAAGGCATCTCCGATGCGGGTGCCGCCGTCCCAATCGCCGACGAGATGGGCTGCGGCGTTCAGCGCCTGCTCACGCCGGTTCAGCCGTAGCGCACGGGTGACGCGGGTGAGCCGCGTGCCGAAGGTGAAGACCTCGACATTGGGTGCGGCCTGCACCAGCGCGTGGGCGAGCTTCATGTTGTCCTCGGTGCGGCTCTTCATCGAACCGGAGACGTCGATCAGCAGCAGGAATTTTCGCGGGCGCTGGCGCCGCTTCAGGTGACAGAGCCGCAGGATCTCGCCGTCGCTGCGGATGCTGTCGCGCAAAGTGCGGCGAAGATCGGCAAACGGTCCGCGGCGGGCACGCATGCGGCGATGGCCGCGCCGCCGCGGCAGGCGCCGCGGGGCCTCGCGCGCCAGGCGTCGAAGCGCATCTGCGGTGGAAAGCTGCGCGAAACGGCGCTCGACCAGTGCCTCGGTGCGCGTCGCGGTAAGCCCCGATTCATTCGCCTCGTCGGAAAGCAACGGCTCCTCATCACCGCGGCCTTCTTCCTGAAGCCGGACGGTCTCGTCGTCTTCGCCGTCGTCAACCCGCTCGATGGCGTCGTTGCCGCGGAAGTGCAGATCGAACAGGCGGTCGAAGGTCGCGCGGCGCTCGGGCGGCGGGGCGAGGGTGGCCAGCGCCGCCTGCCTGATATCCCCGAAGTCACGCGGGCCGAGCAGCTCGATCGCGGTGAGGAACGCGGTGGTCTGCTCCGGCGCGACGGCAAAGCTGTTGGCGCGCAGCAGTGCGACGAAGGAGATGAACACGCGGGCGGCCCGCGGAAGCTGTGGCTCGTTGCTCATGCGGTCGCCTCCGCGAGCATGGCGTCCAGCCGGGGCGAGATGAAGTGCAAATCCTCTTCGTCTTTCAGCGCGACGCCAATCGAGCGCCTGAATGCGTCTGGCCAGCGCGCGCCGCCCTTGTGGAGGAGTGTCGCGGCTTCGGCCCAATCGATAGCCTCGGCGATGCCGGGGGCCTTGCCGATCGGTTCGCGCCGGAGCTTGCCGACGGCTGCGACGACGGCGCGTGCTGTGGCTTCCGCGACGCTGGAAGCTCGCAACATGATAATGCGCGCCTCCCGCTCTTCGGTGGGATAGTCGATCCAGTGGTAGACGCAGCGGCGGCGTAGGGCCTCGTGCAGGTCGCGCGTTCGGTTCGATGTCAGCACGACCACGGGCCGTTCAGCCGCGCGCACCGTGCCCCGCTCGGGGATCGAGATCTGGAAGTCGGAGAGGAATTCGAGCAGGAAGGCCTCGAACTCCTGGTCGGCGCGGTCGATTTCGTCGATCAGCAGCACGGTCGAGTCCGGTGCGCGCAGCGTGGCGAGCATCGGCCGCTCGATCAAAAAGGTCTCGCCGTAGATGTCGATGCTTTCGTCGCCGGCCTGGCGGATCGCGAGCATCTGGCGGGGATAGTTCCACTCGTAGAGCGCCGCAGAGGCGTCGATGCCCTCGTAACATTGCAGACGGATCAGCCGGCGGCCTAACACTGCGGCGACGGCTTTTGCGGCTTCCGTCTTGCCGACACCAGGCGCGCCCTCGAGCAGCAGCGGCTTGCCGAGGGCCAGGCCGAGATAGGCGGCCGTCGCAAGGCCCTCGTCGGCGAGGTAATAGGCCGCACGCAGCGCCTTCTCCAGCGCCTCCGGGCTATCGATGCCGACGATGTTGCTGCGGACCGCCATGACGAAACCTCTAGCGCCGCGCCGGCGGTCGCGCGCCGCCCTGAGCCTTGATCGCGCGCAGCACTTTTTCAGGCGTAATCGGCAGATCGTCGATGCGCACGCCGACCGCGTTGAAGATCGCATTGGCGACCGCCGGCAACACTGGATTGGCGCACATCTCACCGGGGCCCTTGGCGCCGAACGGACCATCAGGGGCAGGGCGCTCCAGCACCGCGATATCATGTGGGCAGATGTCACCGGGGCCAGGCATCAGATACTCGACGAAGTCGCGCGGGCCGTGCAGGGGCTCGGGGTAATGAGGTTCTGTCGTTTCGTAGAGCGCGTGGCTCACGCCCATCCAAGCGCCGCCGACGAGCTGCTGCTCGACCAGGCGCGGATTGAGCGCGCGGCCGAGCTCATAGGCCGAGTCCATGCGGACCATCGCGACCTCTCCGGTCTCGTCGTCGACATCGACCTCGGCGACAAGGCAGGCATGGGCATAGCATGTGGCGGGCGACATCTCGCCGGTTTCCGGATTCACTTCGGAGAGCGGGACCAGGAAGATGCCGCGGCCGGAGATGGTTTTGCCTTGCTTGAACTGCGCGGCGATCGCGACATCCTTGGTCGAGATCGAGCGGTGCGGCGCGCCCTTGACGTGGATGTTGCCGCGCCCGTCGGTCTCGAGATCGGCGGCGTTGACCTCCAGCTCCTCGGCCGCCGCCTCCATCATCACACCGCGCGCCTCGCGGGCGGCCGCCATAACGGCATTGCCGACGCGGTGGGTGCCACGCGAGGCGAACGAGCCCATGCAGTGCGGGCCGGTGTCGGAATCCGCAGTGTCGACATAGACGTCCTCGACGGGCACACCCAGCGTCTCGGCGCAGATCTGCCGCGTCACCGACTTCATGCCCTGGCCGAGGTCGATCGACGACAACGCCACCGTGAACTTGCCACTCGGGTTGGAATGCACCAGTGCCTGGCTGGGGTCGCCGCCGAGATTCATGCCGATGGGGTAGTTGATCGACGCGATACCGCGTCCGCGATGCCGGGTCATCTAGCGCCTCCTGCCGAAGACCGACGAGAAACGGGTCGCGCCATGCGCGGGTGCCGCGGGCCGCGGCGAGGGCGGCGGAGGGGCCGGTGGTGGTGGTTCGCGCGGCGGTTCGCGGGTGACGGTGGGCGGGAGCCGGTCATAGCTGGTGCGCTGCTGGGCCGGTGCCGCAGGCCGTGCCCGCGAATCCGTCGGCGTCGGCGGGATCACGGCGCGGCTGCCGCCACCATCCTTGCGCGAGGACGCGCGCTTGAACTCCTCGCGGAGCGGCCATTTTGCCTTCTCGGCCGCGACCTGCACGCATTCGATCAGCGCTGTGTTTTTGGCTTCGCGCCGGTGCGCTTTCATGTCGCCGTCGCGATAGGCGTTCAGAATCCGGAACTCCATCGGGTCCATGTTGACGAGGTGCGCCAGCTTGTCCATCTGGCACTCGATCGCAAAGTCCATCGCGGTGACGCCGAAGCCGCGCATGGCAGTTGCCGGCGTACGATTGGTGAAGACGCAATAGACGTCGCCATAAACGTTCGGAATTGTGTAGGGCCCGGGCAGATGTGCGGCGCACTTCACGGCGGCGTAGCTGGATAGGCGCGTATAGGCGCCGCTGTCGAAATAGCACCGGATCTTTCGCGCGACGACACGGCCGTCGCGCATCACGCCGTCCTTGATGTAGATGCGCTCGGCGCCGCGCGGTGGGCCGTATTGCATCTCCTCCTCGCGCCCGAATACGTAGCGCACGGGGCGCCCGGTCAGCATCGCGCCGAGGATGGCGAGCGGCTCAGTCAGCGTGTCGACCTTGCCGCCAAAGCCGCCGCCGACGGTGCCGCCGATGAAGTGGAAGGTGTTGGAGGGCACGTCCAGAATTTTTGCGCAGGTGTCGACCGAGAAGAACAGCGCCTGCGTCGAAGTGTAGACGACATAGCGGCCGTTGGTGTCGGGTGCTGCGATCGCGCCGTTGGTCTCGGTCGGCGCGTGCTCGATCGGCGACATCTGGTAGCGCTGCTCCAGCAAATGATCGGCTGTCGCCAGCGCTGCATCGGCGTCGCCAAAGCGGAGCTTCTGGTGGTCGTAGGTCTCGTGATAGGTGAAAGTGTTCTTCGGGTAGGTCTCGTTGACCACGGGCGCGCCGGGCTTGAGCGCGTCCTCGACGTCAAAAACCGCTGGCAGCGGTTCGTAATCGACCTTGACCTTTGCGGCCGCCTCAAAGGCCTCGCGCTCGCTGTCGGCGACGATGGCGACGATCGGTTCGCCCTTGTATCGGACCTTGTCGACCGCCAGCGTTGGCTCGTCGTCCTTGCCGAAATTGATCAGGCTGAGAAGCGTATTGAGATTGACTGGCACGTCGGCGCCGCGAATGATCCGGCGCACACCAGCGGAACGTTCAGCCTCCGTGGTATCGATGCGGCGAATCCTTGCATGGGCCTGCGTCGAGCGCAAGACTTTCAGATGAAGCATGCCCTGCAGCTTGTGGTCGTTGAAATAGCTAGAGGTGCCCGTGACATGCCCGAGCATGTCCTGGCGCTGGGTGCCCTTGCCAATTTCCTTCAAGTTATCGTCGCGCTCGTCGGCGAAGATGTCTTTGCGCAGTTCCAGCATGGTGACGTCCTTCAGGCGCTGGCCCGGCCGCCTGCGACGGCCAGAATGGCATTGATGATCGGCTCGTAGCCGGTGCAGCGGCAGATGTTGCCGGAAATGCCCTCGACGACCTCGTCGCGAGACGGCGACGGATTGCGATCAAGCAGGGCCTTAGCGGCCATCAGCATGCCCGGCGTGCAATAGCCGCATTGGGCGGCAAAATGGTCGGCAAAGGCGCGCTGGAGCCGATGCAGATTTGGTCCCTGCTTCATGCCGTCGAGCGTTTCGACGGAGCGACCGGTGACGGTTTCAGCCAGTGTTAGGCAGGAGAGGTGAAGCTCGCCGTCGATCAGGACGCTGCAGGTGCCGCAGCCGCCCTGACCGCAGCCGAATTTCGGCGTCATGTCGCCGATCAGCTCGCGCAGCGCGACCAGCAGATTGGTGCCGCCGTCGACGAAAATCGCGACCTCGTGGCCGTTGTGACGAAATTGCAGGGGGACCTTGGTCATGGGGCTCTATTCTCTGTTTATTCTTGGCCGGACAGCAGGCGGCGGAGATGTACGCCAACGATCTCGCGGCGATACCAGGCGCTGCCGAGCGCGTTGTCGGATGGCGATGTTCCTTCGGTCGCTGCGGATGCGGCAGCCGCGATGGTCGCGGCATCCAGCGAGCGGCCCTCGAGCGCGCGCTCGGCAGCGCGGGCGCGGATCTGCGTCGGCGCCATCGAACCCAGCGCGATGCGGGCGCCCGCGATCCGGCCGCCGCTGATCGGCAGATGCGCGGCAAGCGTGATGACCGAGCCGCCCTTCGGCTTGATGCGTGCGATCTTGCGATACCGGAACGCCTCCGCGCTCGCCGGTCGGGTGCAGGACACCGACAGCACCAAAGTCCCGGCCTGACGCTCGCGCGCTTGCAAGAATTCCTCGATCGGGACGTCGCGCGAGCCAAAGCCGCCTTGCACGGCGACGGTGGCGTCGAGCGCCAGCAGCGCGACGGTGAAATCGCCATAGGGGTTTTGGGCGAAGAGGTTGCCGCCGATGGTGCCCATGTTGCGCACCGCGGGACCGCCGATCGAACGTGCCGGGGCGTGCAGGAAGGCAAGGTCCCGTTCGGCGAGCACGCGGGCGAAGGTGACGCCGGCGCCGAGCGTAATGCGCGGGCCGGATGCGTCGACCCGGGTCAGCGCCTGGTCCTGCGCACGAACCACAGTCGAGATCGAAACGTCGCCCTCGTTCAGCGCCCGCATCACCAGCGTGCCGCCACCGAGATACCGTGCGCTGCGGTCTGAGGAGAGCGCGCCAGCCGCCTCACTGGCGCTCGCAAAAGTCTTCACTGTGACGGCCATGGCTTAAGCGGCCTCCTTCAGATGCCGGCGGATTGCGTCGAACCCGGCTTGATAAATATCGTCCGCGACCATGTGGGTGATGCGGTCCCGATCCTCGGGCCTGGTCGTGAAGCGGGACTCCCAGTGCCAGAACGTGCGGTCGCCGTCGGTGACCGGCAGCAGGCGCACATGGGCGACATAGTTGAACATAGGGATCGGGGTATCGAGCAGGCAGTAGCTGAAACTTTGCTCAAGGTCGGACAGCGCCAGCAATTGTTCGCGCAGTTCGGAGCCGTCCTGCAGCTTGAACCGCCTGACGCACCCTATCTTGTCCGAGGAGTGTGCGCGTTCGATGCTCGATGTCGCAACCGCCGGGTGCCAGCGGTCGTGCCCGTTGAAATCGCGCAGCACCGACCACGCCGCATCGGTCGGCACGTCCAGGATCGTGCTTTTGACGACATGTGGCACGCCGTCAGCCTCCGAACACGCGTTTCAAGGCATCAAACCCGCCCTGGAACACGCCGCCGCCGATATTGCCGACGAGCTCCGTTTCGCGTTCCGGCGGGCAGTCGAACTCGGCGGTCCATTCCACAAAGGTCTGGTCGCCGTCGGTGACGGGCGTTAGCCGGAGCGTCGCGACGTAGTTCTCGACGCCCATCGGGGATTCCAGGATCGAGTAGGTGCAGAACATGTCGTAGTCGGAGAGGCCGAGCAGCTTCTCGCGGATGCGGTCGCCGTTGCGCAGGCGGAAATCCCTGACACAGCCGATCTTGTCCGCGGGCTCGCCGCCCTCGATCCGGCTTTCGGCGATGGCGGGATGCCAATTCGGCAGGCCGTTGAAGTCGCGCACCCGCGCCCAGACTCGGTCGTTGCGCGCATTGACGACGGTGGAGACGTAGACGCGGGGCATGGGTCAGACCTCAGCTCTTCTTCCGCGGGCCGCGTTCGGTCGGCGGTTCGCTGCCGCCTTCGGCCGCAGGCGGGGAGGCCGCCGGCTTGTCACCGCCACCGCCGCCCTTGCGCGCGGACTCCTTGATGCCCTGCATGTCGCGGGCCTCGCGGATCAGACCCGGCATCTTGGCGAGGCTTCCGCCCTCGACGCCGATGTCGGCCAGGAGTGAATCGATCAGCGGCGCCTGCACGCGGTAGCGCAGCGCCGAGTCGATCACCTCGTCGGTGGCGCTGCGGCCGCCATTGCCGCCATGGCCGTTGCCGTTGAGGCCATCGACCTGGAGGATACGGATGCCCTCGATCTTCTCCATCGGCTTGACGCTCTCGCGCACGATGCCCTCGATGCGGTCGAGCAGCTTTCGGCGGAACAGCGAGTAGCGCGCCTGGTCGGTAAGCACGTTCTCGGCCTCGTTGAGCATTCGCTGGGCCTCGGCCTCGACGGTGGCGCGGACGCGCTCGGCGTCGGCGGCAATCCGGGTCTCCTCGGCCTGCTTTTCGGCGAGCAAAATCTCCACCGTTTTTCGGCGCTTGGCGATCTCGCTCTCGCGCGC
The DNA here is from genome assembly GCF_049993385.1 of Bradyrhizobium sp. McL0616. Lineage (NCBI taxonomy): Bacteria > Pseudomonadati > Pseudomonadota > Alphaproteobacteria > Hyphomicrobiales > Nitrobacteraceae > Bradyrhizobium > Bradyrhizobium sp. McL0616. The sequence continues at coordinate 5,751,533 of NZ_CP188255.1, read as the reverse complement.
GGTGATCACACGCTCGGTGGCTTCCGTTGCATGCATCCGCGCTTCCTCGGCCGAGGCCTTGGCCGCGGACTCCTCCAGCGACTTCAGATGAATCGCAATCGCCTTCTCCATCAGGACTGTCTCGACCTCCTTCTCGCGGTTGACCTCGAGCTTGCGCAGCTCGCGTTCGCGGCCGACGCGGGCCTCGTCCAGGCCCCGGTCGGAGGCAATGCGCGCGCGCTCCACCTCCTCGCGGGAAGCGATCTCGGCCTCCTGGAGCGACTGGACGCGGGCGACCTCGAGCTGCTCGATCGAGCGGCGGCGCTCGAGGCGGGCAGTTTCCAGTGCCTGCTCGCGTGAGACGTCGGTGGTCTCGACCTCCTTGCGGGCGACGATCTCGGCCTGCCTCACCTGGCGGTCCGCGTCGATCCGCTCGGATTTCTTGGCGGAGAGCGCGATGACGCGGTCCTCGTCGGCGATCTCGATGGCCTTCTTCTGCTCGATATTGAGGACTTCGCGCTTCTTGGAGGAGTTGATCCGCTCGGCTTCGAGGGCGAGATCGACGGTAATGCGCTGGCGTTCGATAGCATCGCGCCGCTTCAGCTCGGCAGCCTCAAGCACGCCGGTCCGTTCGATTTCGAGCGAGCGCGTGTCGCGCTCTGCCTGGATGCGCTCGGCCGCGACAGCCTTCTCCTGGGCGATGCGCGCCGCCTCGATCGCCTCGCGGGAGGCGATGTCGGCTTCCTCGACGGCACGGTTGCGGGCGATCTCCAGCGCGCGGACGCGCTCCTCCTGGGCGATGCGCGAGGCCTCGGTGGTCTCGCGCGCGGCGATGCCGGCGACTTCCAGCGTCTGGTCGCGCTCGATCTCCAACTGCCGCGTGTTCTGCTCGGCGGCGATGCGCTCGGCGGCCAGCGCCCGCTCGCGGGCGATGCGGGCGGCCTCGACGGCGCGTTGGGCCTCGATCTCGGCCTCCTGAATGGTACGCACCTGATGGATCTCCAGCGCGCGGGTGCGCTCGTCGGAGGAGATGCGCTCAACATTGACGATCAACGTCTGGGCGATGCGAGCTTTTTCGGTGGCCTCGCGGGCGGCGATCTCGGCTTCGTCGACGGCGCGGGTGCGCTCGATCTCGCGGCGCCGGGTCTCTTCCTCGTTGGCGATGCGGGCGTCGGTGACGACACGGTCCTGCTGGATTCTGGCCTTCTCGATGGCCTCGCGGGCCGCGATCTCGGCTTCCTCGACGGTGCGCATCCGCTCGATTTCGCGCTGTCGGACCTCGCGTTCCGAGGCAATGCGGGTCGTGTCGATGGAGCGCTGGTTGGCGATCCTCGTTTTCTCGATGTCCTCGCGGGCCAGCAGCTCCTTCTCCTCGATGGTGCGGGTGCGCTCGATTTCCTTCTGGCGGGTCTCGCGCTCGGAGGCGATGCGGGCCTCCGCAATCGCCTGTTCATTGGCGATCCGCGAGCGCTCGATCGCCTCGCGCGCGGAGATCTGGGCCTGCTCGGCCTCGGTCTCGCGCAGCGCACGTTCTCGGGCCACTTCAGTGCGCTGGAGCGCCCGGCGCATCTCGATGTCGCGTTCCTGGTCCAAACGGGCGGTCTCGCTCTCGCGCTCGATTTCGAGCGCCTGCCGCTCGGCCTCCAGATTGCGGGTGCGGATCTTGATCATCGAGTCCTGTTCGATGTCGTTGCGCAGCTTGCGCCTCGCCTCGATGTCCTCCATCAGCTTGGTCAAGCCTTCGGCGTCAAAGCGGTTCGAGGGGTTGAAGAATTCGAGGTCGGTCTGGTCGAGATCGGTGATGGCGACGGATTCGAGTTCGAGCCCGTTCTGGGCGAGGGCTTCCGCCGCATTCGTCTTGACGCGCGCGACGTAGTCGCCGCGCCGTTCATGCATCTCCTCCATGGTCATTTCGGAGGCGACGGAGCGGATCGCCGAGATGAACTTGCCGGCCAACAGCGCGTGGAGCTGCTCCGGCTCCATGGTGCGGCGGCCGAGCGTGGCGGCCGCGATCGATACGGCCTCGCGCGTGGCCTCGACGCGAACATAGAAGTCGGCCTCGATATCGACGCGCATGCGGTCGCGGGTGATCACGGCGTCCTGCCGCGAACGCACGATGCCCATCGGCAGCACGTTCATGTTGACCGGCGTGTAGTCGTGGATGAACGGCAGCACGAAGGCGCCGCCATTGATCACCACGCGTTCGCCGAGGAAACCGGTCCGGACGAACGACACCTCCTTGGAGGAGCGGTGATAGAGCCAGTTGACGATGTAGACGCCAACCACGATCACGATGACCGCGACGATCAGCCAGAGGATGAGCTCGCCGACCAGGATCCCTGACATGTTTCTCTCCCTCGACCATTCCGGCGTTAGCGCGCGCCGATCGCCTTGAATTTGCGTACCTGTTCCGTCAAAGCCCGCTCCACCGGCAGCCGCTCCATCGAGGAGGCGCCATAGAAGCCGTGGCAGTAGCGGGTGTTCTTCATGATGAAATCGGCATCCGCGGGATCCGCGATCGGACCGCCATGGGCGAGCACCAGAATGTCGGGATTGACGCTGAGCGCGGCCGAAGCCCAGGTGTCGATGCGTGCCGGGCAGTCTTTCAGCTTGGGTGCGGTCTGCGCGCCGATGGTGCCGCCGGTGGTGAGCCCGAGATGGCAGACGACGATGTCGGCACCGGCGATCGCCATTGCGGCCGCTTCCTTCTCGCTGAAGACATAGGGCGTCGTCAGCAGGTCTTTCTCGCGCGCCTTGGCGATCATGTCGATCTCCAGCGCATAGGACATGCCCGTCTCTTCCAGATTGGCGCGGAAGACGCCGTCGATCAGGCCGACGGTCGGAAAATTCTGGACGCCGGCGAAGCCGAGCGCCTTCAACTGGTCTAGGAATACGTCCATGTCGCGGAACGGGTCGGTGCCGTTGACACCGGCGAGCACCGGCGTCTTGTGGACCACTGGCAGCACCTCTCCGGCCATCTCCAGCACGATGGCGTTGGCGTCGCCATAGGGCATGAGGCCTGCGAGCGATCCGCGGCCGGCCATGCGGTAGCGGCCGGAATTGTAGATCACGATGAGATCGACACCGCCGGCTTCCTCGCACTTGGCCGACAGTCCGGTGCCGGCGCCGCCGCCGACGATCGGCTCGCCGCGCTTCGCCATCTCGCGAAACCGTTTCAACAGTGTAGCGCGTTCAAACCGGGCCATCGGTCACCTCGCTAGTCTCCGGCGCGCCCCGGCGCGTCCGAACAGCGTTCGGAATGCGCTTACGATGGTCGAGGCGAACTCGGGATCGTTGATGTTCTGCTTGACGCGGATCAGTTGCCGGTTGCCGGTATGCCGCACCGTGCGCTCGAGCGCGCGGAACAGGGCGGCGTCGGCTTCGGGGTCCCAGAACGGCTGGCCGCGGGCATCGAGCGCGGATACGCCGCCTTCAGGCAGGAAAAAGCGCACCGGCCCATCCATCTGGTTGAGCCGCTCGCCGATCCAGTGGCCCATATGCTCGTTCTCATCGACGGTCGTCCGCATCAAGGTCACCTGCGGATTGTGGACGTGGAATTTTCGCGAGCGGTAGCGTTCGGGGATGGTCTCGGGTGCACCGAAATTGACCATATCGAGCGCGCCGACCGAGCCGATATAGGGCAGGCGGGTGCGGATGATCGCCCCGAAGCGATCGTCGGTGGCGGGAAACACGCCGCCCATCAGCAGGTCGCAGATCTCGGTCGTGGTGAGATCGATGACGCCGGCGAGCTGGCTGGAGTCGACGAGCTTTTCCATCGAGCGGCCGCCGACGCCGGTGGCGTGGAAGATGAGGCATTCAAAGTCCTCGCGCAGGTCGGCTGCGATCTTCTGCACCGCGGGCGTGGTGACGCCGAACATGGTGATCCCGACTGACGGCAAACCTGCGCTTGCGGTGCGTTCCCTGGCCTCGCGGTGACCGAGCCGCGCCTTGACCATGCCGATGATGGCATTGGCGCCGTTCGAGAGCACCGCGCGTGAGATCGAGTTGAGGCCCTGCACGTCGGTGACCGAATACATCATGGTGATGTCGGCGGGACCGACATAGGGCGCGACGTCACCCGAGGCGACCGAGGAGATGATCAGTTTGGGCACGCCGACGGCGAGGGTGCGCATTCCCGGCGCCACCAGCGATGCCGCACCAGAGCCGCCGGCCGTGATCACACCGGCGATACTGCCCTGGCGCCGGATCCAATTGGCGAACGCATCCGCCATCGCCGTCACCGCTGCGCCGCGGTCGGGGCCGAATACAGCGGAGCCGCCACGACCGTAGTTCAGTGCGATCTCTTGAGCCGACACATCGCAGGTCGCGTGCTTGCCGCTGGTGGAAACGTCAACGAGCCGCGTGCGCAATCCGCTTTCGGCGACGATGTCGCGGATGAAGCGGAGTTCCGTGCCTTTGGTATCGAGCGTGCCGACGACCAGGACCACGGGGGGCCCGGAGGACTTTGCCGTGACCGGCTCGCGCTTGCGTCGAGCGGTCCCGTCGAGGCGGGCGACCTGCGTCGACAGCGTGCGCGCGGCTGCTTCGATACGTCCGATCGGGACCGGCTCGGACCAGCGCGTCGGCGGGGTGGGATTGGAGACATAGATCCGGATTGGCCCGCTGGATCGGGCGGGCTGAGACGTCGGCTTTGGTTCGGCACCAGCTGCGGGAGCATCGATCTGGGGCTCGAGCTCGGCGTGAAGCCCAACGCCGAGCAGGCGCTGCTGCAGCTCGCGGTCGGCGGCAAGCCGCGCAGAGTCGATGATGCGGTTGATGCGGCCGTTGACCATGATCGCGACATTGCGCGAAATCGCCGTCGCGACGCCGATGTTCTGCTCGATCACGAGGACGGACAGGTCGCCGTCTTCGCTAAGCTTCAGCAGCATCTCCTCGACCTGGGCCACGATGACGGGCGCGAGCCCCTCAGTCGGCTCGTCCATGATTAGAAGGTTCGGATTGGTCAGCAGCGCACGCGAGATCGCGAGCATTTGCTGCTCGCCGCCTGAGAGCTGGCCGCCGCCATGGTCCTTGCGCTCGGCAAGCCGCGGAAAAGTGTCGTAGATGCGTTCGATCGTCCAGGCGCCGGATCGCATGCCGCCGGCGAGCCGCAAATGTTCGTCGACGCTGAGCGAGCGCCAGAGCCGGCGTCCCTGCGGCACATAGCCAACGCCGAGGCGCGCGATATGGGCTGGCGGCCGCCGTGTGATGTCCGCGCCGCGTACGCGGATCGAGCCGCCACTCACCGGAACGAGGCCCATGATCGCTTTGCACAGCGTGGTCTTGCCCATGCCGTTGCGGCCGACGACGGAGAATACGCCGGCATCGAGCGAGAGGTCGACGCCTTGCAGCGCGTGCGAATGGCCGTAATAGACGTCGAGGCCCCGGACCTCCAGCGCCGCGGCGGAGCGACCGACCTCATTCATGACCGCCTCCGAGATAAAGTTCCTGCACCTCGGGGTCGGACTGGATCTCCTGCGGCAGGCCCTCCTTGAAGATGCGGCCGTTGTGCATCATCGTGACGCTCTCGACGACGCGCAGCGCAACATCCATGTCGTGCTCGATGATGATGTAGCCGATATGCGCCGGCAGCGAGGTCAGGATCTCGACCAGCTCGGCCCGCTCGGTCGGCGAGAGGCCAGCGGCCGGCTCGTCGAACAGTACGAAGCGGGGGGCGCCCGCGAGCGCCAGCGCGATCTCGAGTTGGCGCTGCTGGCCATGCGCGAGCTCGGCGACGCACCGGTCCTTCACTGCGGTCAGATGCACGGCCTGGACCAGACTGTCGGCGGCATGCACCAGGGCGTCGTTCTGCGCGGGACGCAGGAACGAGAAGCGTCCGCGCGAGACCCCGCGGCAGGCGAGGTAGACGTTGTCCTGCACGGTAAGGCCGGGGAACAGCGCGGAAATCTGATACGTTCGCCTGAGACCACGGCGGATGCGCTCATAAGGCGGGAAGTGTGTGATGTCCTCGCCGAAGAAGCGGATGGTGCCGGAGGAAGGTGGAAAATCGCCGGTGATGCAATTGAACAGCGTCGTCTTGCCGGCGCCGTTGGATCCGAGCACCGCGCGCCGTTCGCCAGGGCGCACGGTGATGGTGACGTCGGTCAGCGCCGCCAGCGCGCCGAACAGCCGGGTGACGCCGCGCAGCTCCAGTGCCGCACCGGTGCCGACGGCCGAGAGGCGTTGTGCGACGCTATCCATGGCCGCGCCCTCCGCCCGGGCGGTCGATCCGGGGACGATGGCTCTGGCGCCAGCGCTGCCACAGGCCGATCACGCCATCCGACGACCAGAACACGATGGCGAGGAAGCCGAGGCCGATCAGCAGCCGGAAACGGTTGCCGTCGAGCCCGATCTTGACCAGGAAATCGAGCGCGAAGGTGCGCAGGAGAACGAAGACCAGCGCGCCGATATACGGACCGATCGGCCGCGTGATGCCGCCGACGACGGCGATGATGAGGACGTCGATGCAGGCGCCGACGCTGACCGAGCCCGGCGAGATCTGGCGGTAGTTCCAGACCTGGAGCACGCCGGCCAGGCCCGCGATGAAGGAGGCCACCGCATAGGCCGCGACGCGGTGGGCATTGACGTTGAAGCCGAGTGCCGCCATGCGGCGTGGATTGTCGCGCACGCCCTGGAGCGCGAGGCCGAACGGAGCGCGAGAGATGTAGTCAACGGCGAAATAGCAAAGCGCGGCGACCGCGAGTACGATGTAGTAGAAGGGAATATCCCAGCGCCAGTCGACGCCCCAGAAATGCGGCGTCCCGACATTGTTGATTCCGGTATGGCCGTTGAAGATCGCCCAGTTCTGGTTGGTGAAATAGTAGAACGCGGCGCCGATCGCGAGCGTGATCATGATGGTGTAGATGCCCTCGGTCCGCACCGCGAGCGCGCCGCCGAGCGTGCCGAAGATCGTCGCGAGCGTCAGCGCCATCGGCACCGCCAGCCACCACGGCCAGCCGAGGCTGATATTGGCGTTGCCGCTGACGCCGAACACTGCGACCATGTAGGCGGCAAAACCCGCGATCGTGAGCTGCATCAGGCTGACCATGCCGCCATAACCGGCGAGAAACATGAGGCTGAGCGCGATGGTGCCGAGGATCAGGGTCGTTGCAAAGATCTCGATCAGGAAGAAGCCATTGGCGATCAGCGGCATGATCACGAGGATGATCGCCACAATCCAGGCCGCAGGATTGTTGATGTCGGGCCAGCTGCGCGCGGCCGGACGCTGTGCCGTTGAGACGGGCTTGTGAACCTGAACACGGGCATCGTGGGTGACGGACATGTCAGCGCCTCGCCAGGAGGCCCTGCGGCCGAAGCGCCAGCACCAACACCATGATCAGGAACGTCACGACGATGGCGTAGGTTGGGATGTAGACCGAGCCGAGCTGCTCGGCGAGACCGATAATCAATGCGCCGAGCGCGGCTCCGGGAATCGAGCCCATGCCGCCAACGATCACGACGACGAGCGAGGCGAGCAGGAAGCGGATGTCTTCGCCCGGGGAGAGCGATTGGAAGGTGCCACCGACGACGCCCGCAATGCCGGCAAGCCCAGCGCCGAGCGCGAAGACCAGCACGAAGACAACCTGGATACGCACGCCGGTCGCGGCGAGAATGTCCCGATCATCCACGCCGGCACGGATGATCATGCCGATCCGGGTGCGGTTGAGCGCGAGCCACATCGCGATGCCGATGATCACGGACGCCAGGAAGATCACGAGCCGGACCAGCGGATAGCGCAGGTAAACCGGTTCGCCCGAGGATTTCACCGCGGTGATCAGCGGCAGATCGATCGGTCCGATCAGCCAAGTCGGTGTCTGGATCTGGTAGAAGTCGCCGCCGCACGCCCACAGCATGAGATCGGCGAACACGATCGAGAGCCCGATCGTCACCATGGTCTGTCGAAGATCCTGGCCCTCCATCCGGCGGAAGACGAGAACCTGAAGCAGCACGCCGACCAGCGCCGTCAGGATGAAGGCAATGATGAAAGAGAGGATCCAGGAGCCGGTCGAGGCGCTGATGGCGTAGCCGACATAGCCGCCGAACAGATAGAGCGAGCCGTGCGCGAGATTGACGTTGCGCATCAGGCCAAAGATCAGCGTGAAGCCGCTGGCGACGAGGAAATAGAGCCCGCCAAGCGTGACGCCATTGAAGAGCGCGTTGAGAAAGACGCGCTTGCGCCCGATTGCCTCTTCAAGGCCGGGCGGCCATACCGCGAAGATCAGCCACAGCGCCACCGCGATCGCGATGATGATAATCAGCGCCCATGCGGGATGCCGCTCGACAAAGCGGGTCATAGCTTCACCTCGTCTCCCTTGCGGGCGAGGTCGCACGCAGACCGTTGCCGGCCGCAGGCCCTGCCATGAACGTACGCTCCCTATCGACCGCGCTCCTCTTGGCGGGATCGCGTTCCGCACATCCTAATGGGGCTTGCAGGGGCGCACTTGATCGTGAGTATCTTTTCGCGTGCCCGTCAGGCGCGCAAAACCTTGGCCGCGCGACGATAATCGGTCGGAGCCATGCCGACATTGGCGGCAAAGAAACGGGTGAAGCCGCTCTGCGATGAGAAGCCGAGATCGAAGCCGATATCGGCGATTGGTGCATCGCTCGCCACCAACGCTTCCAATGCCTGCTCCATCATCAGCGTGTTGAGATAGAGATGTGGCGTGACGCCGGTCTGGGTACGGAACAGCCGGTAGAAGTGCGGTCGCGACAGGCCGGATTCGCGCGCGATGGTATCGAGCTCAACCTCGGCACCGGGACTCTCCGACATCATCTTGATGCACTTGCGCACGCGAAAATCAGTGACGGAACCGCTCGCGCGCGGATCGGGCGCGGTCTCGGCCTGCTGCCAGCTTTCGTCGTAGCAGACGTCGATCAGACTTCTCAGCTCGCCGTCGAGGCTACTCAGCGAGGGTGCGCCGCACACGAGGGCGGCTGCGTGCCTGATATGCTTGTCCAGTGCGGCCGACCGCGTGAACTGGGTACGGCCGAAGCGCAGGCGGTCAGCGCCCGGTGCATCGGGCGCGAACCACTCCGCATTGACATAGAGCACAAAAAAGACAGCGCCTCCGTCGAGATCTGACGGCAGGAAATTATGCGGCTCCCATGGATTGATCGCGACGACGGAACCTTCGGTGAGCTCGTAACGTCCGTCGTTGACATCGATGCATGCGGGACGCCCGCCGACATGGAAGATCAGATGACCTTCGCGATGTGCGTGGATGTTGAAAGGGCGGTTCAACTGATAGACCGTCGCCCGGCCGAAGCGGCCGTGGAAGACGGCGAGCGCCCGGCTCATGCCTTCTCTCCCAGAAGCTCTCGTCTTTTTTTGATAGCGTTCAACAACCGGGGAGAGAATGCAAGGGCGCACGTGTCGCGCTCATTGCAAATCTCTCCCCGGTAAAGTCATCACGCCGCGGACGCGACTACGTCAGTACTTCTTACATTCCGGTACTGTACGACTGGGCAAACCGATCTTGGCGAACACCGCGGGGTCGTAGCCCAGCGTCTGGTTGACGTTCGGGATCACCTTCACAACCTTCGAGAACAGCGCGCCCTTGCCGTCGTCGACGACCTCGGTGACGAAGTTGGTGCCGATTGCCTGGCGGTTGGCGTCGAGCTTGATCTTGCCGTTGGGCGCGTCGAGCTCGATCTTCGCCAGCGCGGCCTTGTACTTGGACTGGTTGTCGCTGAGATCGCCGTTGACCTGGCGTAACGCCAGGATCAGCGCCATGGTCGAGCCGTAATAGTTGGTAGCGAGCAGCGAGGGGCTCGGGAAGCGCTTGTTGGGCGGGAAGGCGTCTTGATAGTCCTTCACGAACTTCTGCCAACCCGGATCCTCCCAGGTGTCGGCCTGGCCGCTCGCGGCCAGCGTGCCGACCAGCGCGTTCTTGGCGTTGCCCTTGGACGACAGGATGGTCTGGTCGATCATGATCGAGCCGCCCATCAGATGCGCCTTGCCGCCGGCCTGCTGGTATTGGTTGAGGAAGTTGACGGCGTCGGCGCCGCCGAGGCCGAGATAGATCGCGTCGACATCGTCGGGCAGGGCGGCGATGACCGAGGCAAAGTCCTTGGTGCCGAGCGGCACCCATTGCCGGTTGGTGACCTGTCCACCGGCGCCGCAGAACTCGAGCACGAGACCGAACACCTGGGTGTAGATGAAGGAATAGTCCTCGCCGACGGTCGCGATCTTGCGATACTTCTTCTCCTCATAGGCGTATTTGCCGAGGCCCACCTGCCACTGCGCGCCGTCCATGTTGTAGCGGAAGAAGTTCGGGGCCGGATCGACATAGGTCGTTTCCTGGGCGCCGGAGGCCGCGTTGATGAAGGTCAGCTCCGGATGGGTCTTCGCAAAATTCTTGACAGCAATGCCCTCGTCGCCTGACAGCGGTGACAGCAGGATCTGCACCTTGTCCTGCTCGATCAGTTTTCGCACGGCGCGGACGGCCGAGTCGGGCGTCGCGTCAGTCGAGGCAATGACGAATTCGAGTTCCTTGTCGCCGACCTTCTTGCCGAGCACGTTGAGTGCCGTCTGGAAGCCGCGGATGCCGTCCTCGCCGAGCACGGTGTAGGTGCCTTCGAGCGTCGCGGTGACGCCGACCTTGATCTTCTCCTGTGCGAAGGCGGTGCCCGAAAGTAACAGGCTGCTCAACGCGATCAGTCCTAGACTGCCTTTCAACATTGCTCTCCTCCCTGGGGCGTCGTTGTTTTTCACCGCACCCTCCCGAATCGCCGCGCGGTGCGGCGTTTTGGCAAGCGAGCAGTTCTTGGGATGGAAGCTAACCGAACTCGGATGCAACGCATGCGTCGCAGCCATGCACGGCTTAACGGGCAGTCTCATTTTGAATGGTGCGTCGCAAATCGTTCCGCGGTGCAATAAGCGTTGCTACGCAAGCAATTTGAATTGTGCGCGGGGACGTGGTGAAGCGCGATGATCGGCGGAGCCGAGGGCGGAGCTTCGGATTTCTACTGACCTCTACAGAGTTTAGGCGGCCCTGGAGAGGGACGAAAGCAAGCTGTCGATATCCTTGCGGCCGACCATCATGTCGCCGAAGGGTAGGCTAAAGTCGGTGGAAGCTATTCGCACGCGGATGCGCTTGATTGCCTCTTCTCTCTTTAGCGCTGACTGGCTTTCAGCTTTCTCTGATCGCGCGATGGACGAGTGCGATGACATCGTCCGCATCCTGTTCGGTGCTATCAAAGCGGGCCACGAACCGGATCACCTCTTGGCCTCGTCGTGCGAATTGCAACCCGCTCGCTGCAAGCCTGTTGACGACCAAAGCGGGCAGGTTGATGAAAACCAGATTGGCTTCCACAGGCGCAACGAGCCGAACGCCGGGCAGCGTAGCGAGGCCCCCTCCAAGACGAGCGGCCACGGCATTGGCCTTCGCCGCGAGCCGTAGATAAAGGCGATCCTCGATGTAAGCGAGCAACTGTGCAGACGCATAGCGCATCTTCGACCAGGTCTGGCCGGCGCGGCGAAGTCGATAGGACAAGGGTTCAACGAGGTCCCGGTCGAAGACCACAATCGCATCCGCCGACATCGCGCCGTTCTTGGTCGCTCCGAAGGACAGGATGTCGACGCCGGCTCGCCAGGTCATGTCGGCTGGGCTGCAGCCGAGCCGTGCCAGCCCGTTGGCGAACCGGGCGCCATCCATATGCACCGACAGATTCCTGTCGCGGGCAATTGCGCTGATCTCGGCGATCTCAGCGAGAGAGTAGATAGTGCCAAATTCGCTGGCCTGAGTGATCGACACCGCATCGGGTTGCGAGCGATTACGGACTCCCCAAGCCGTCCCGGCGAGCGCCTCACGCAGGATCGACGGCTCGATCCGAAAGTGCCGGCCGGGCAGCGTGAGGAGCTTCGCGCCGCCTGTGAAGGCTTCGGTCGCGCCGCCTTCCGCGGTGTGGACATGCGCTTCCTCGTGGCAATAGATGGCTCCGTATGGCCGCGCGCAGGCCGCAAGTGACAGGGCATTGGCCGCCGTGCCGGTCGCGACCGGGAATACCGTGACTTCGGTCTCGAACAGCGTCGAGAAGCGATGGTTCAACAATTTCGAATAATCGTCGTCGCCGTAAGAGGCAACCGGGCCGCGATTGGCCTCGGTAATCGCCTGCAATATCTCAGGGCTGACCGGCGCGACGTTGTCGCTGCGGAAGTTCGGTAGCGGCCGGGTTGGTTCGTTCATGCGGTCCTGTCCTGCGGTCATATCACGGTTGTTTGCTGCCGGTTCAAGCGCCGGTTGATCAGAAGCAACGGGATTGCGGTGACGAGGATGAGCACCGAGGCTGCAGCAGCCGCAAGCCCCGCGCCCGTCCCCTCGATGGCATGGTACATGACCACGGTCGTGGTGACCCAGCCGCTCGCGTAGAGCACGATGGTCGCGCTCAACTCGGATGCCGCGGTGATCCAGACGAGCACCAGCCCGCCGACAAGGCCGCTCGCCATCAACGGCACCGTCAAGGTCGCGAAGGTCGTGGTCGGCGAAACCCCGAGATTGATCGAGGCTTCCTCGAGCGAGGGATCGAGCTGATGCACGATGGCCGAGGACGACCGGATCGCGAAGGGCAGCTTGCGGACGACATAGGCGATGACCAGGATCAGCCAGCCGCCCGTCAAAATCAAAGGACCGCTGTTGAAAGCGATGATGAGCCCGATCGCCAGGATCGTACCGGAGACCGCAAACGGCACCATGCCGACGAAGTCGAGTAACCCTGACAGGCGGGAACGATGCCGGGCCACGACATAGCCGATCGGAGCACCGATCAGCATGGTCGCGGCGGCCGCGATGCTGGCGAGTGTCAGCGTGTTGAGCAGCGGCCGGTAGGAGCCCGACAGCAGGGTGGCGTAATTGCTCAATCCAAGTTCCCAGGTCAGGACGGGGCCGCGGAAGCGCAGGACGGAGACCATCAATACGGCTGCGAAAGGCAGCAGCGAGGCGATGACGATGCCCCAACTCAGGATCGTAGCCGCAAGGCGCAGTCCTGGCGTCAATGGCAGCTTCGCGGGCGCGCTGCGGGCACTGGTCGAGAAACGGCGCTTGCCGAGATAGTGCCGCTGAACGAGAAGGGTGAGCGCCGTGCAGGCGATCAGGAGCACGCTGAGCGCGCCCGCCGCAGCGGGGTTGGCGTCAGACTCCCCAGCGAACAGCTTGAAGATGTCGACGGCAAGGAACGGCCGGTCTTCGGCCAGTACCGCCGGCACGCCGAAATTCTCCAGTGCCTCGATGAAGACCAATAGTCCCCCGGCCAGGATCGCCGGCATCACGATCGGCAGCAACACGGTGCGGATCACATAGGGCCGTGAACCGCCGAGATTGCGGGCTGCCTCTTCCATCGATGCGTCGACTGCCTGGAAGCCGGCCAGGACCGGCATGACCACGTACGGATAGAGCGTCAAAGTGAATACGATGACGATGCCGGGTAGGCCGTAGATCGAGCCGATCGGGATGCCGATTCCTCGCAAAGCCGTGGTGACGACGCCGGCATGGCCGAACAGCAACACGAGAGCGTAGGCGCTGACGAACGAGGGGAGGACCAGCGGCAGAGTCGCAAGCGTAAGGAGGAGCGCGCGGCCTGGTACGTCGATCCGGGCGAGGCAGAAGGCGAGCGGGATGCCGATGGCGCATGCGAAGACGGTCGCAAGCGTGGCTGCGAGCAGGCTGTTGCCAATGCTGCCGAGATAGTAGCGGCTCTTTACAATCGCTGCGTAGTTCCCAAGTGTCAGGCCACCCGTACCGTCGATCCGTATACTCGCATCGAGGACGAGCGCCAGCGGGTAGAGCAGAAAAATCGCGAGCAGCACCAGAGCTGTCAGCGTCACAATGGTGGCGAAGCGTTTCATGGCGATGGAAACGCCATGATCTGGGCCGGGTCGTAGGCGAGGGTGAGCGATGCGCCAGGCAAGACATCGAATGCTTGCCCGCCGAGCGAGGAGATCCGAATCTGGGTGCCGTCAGGCAGGGTTGCGTGAAGACGCTGCACTGGGCCCAGAAATTCACGCAGCGCCAGGCGGGCCTGAATGCGTGGGCCGTCGGAGCCGTCTCCCAGCCGCAACGCCTCCGGCCTTAGCGACAGCAGGACCGGTGCGCCGGGAGAGGCGATCTCGCCCCTGACCGCGAACTCTGTTCCGGCTGCCGCGACCTGCGTGTTGTGGCCGTCGAAAGCTCCCGCAATGCCCGGTACCATATTGGTCGAGCCGAGGAACTCGGCTACGAAGGCGGTCTGCGGCATTCGATAGATGCGTTCGGGGGTGTCGACTTGCTCGACCTTGCCGTGACGTAACACGGCAATGCGGTCGGAAATGGCGAGAGCCTCTTCCTGATCATGCGTGACGTAGATCGCGGTCAGACCGAGCGCTTGCTGCAGCTGCCGGATCTCAATCCGCATTTCAGTGCGCAGCTGTGCGTCGAGATTGGACAGGGGCTCGTCGAACAGGAGCACCGCGGGTTCGATCACGAGCGCGCGTGCGATTGCCACGCGTTGTAGCTGACCGCCCGAGAGCTGGTGCGGTGAGCGTGGACCGTAGCCGGCGAGACGCACCCGATCGAGTGCCTTGTCGACACGCGACTTGATCTCGGCGGCCGGGACGTTCCTGGCCTTCAGCCCGTAAGCTACGTTTCCGGCGACGGTGTGGTTCGGGAAGATCGCGTAGTTCTGAAACACCATGCCGATGTCGCGCCGATGTGCGGGCAGGCTATCGATGCGTCGCTCGTCAAAGGAAATGGAGCCGGATTCGACGTCGGCAAAGCCGGCGATCATGCGCAGCAGCGTCGTCTTCCCGCAGCCCGAAGGCCCGAGCAGCGTAAACAGCTCGCCATGCTCGATGACGAGCGAGATGTCGTCCACGGCCCGCACCGTGCCGAAGGTGCGGATCAGGTTTTCGATCCGGATCGTGGTCATGGGTTAGCGCGTATTCTGGATCGTGGTCTTCAGCCGCGCGAGGGTCTCACGCCGGGCCGCTTCCCATTTGCCATCGTCGTAGGGCAGCACCTTAATGACCGCGAAGGGCGGCATGCCGGCTGCGAGGGCATCGAGTTCAATGTCCTGACGGGCAGGGCGCCGGAAGGTCGCCTTGAGTAACATCTCCTGGACCTCCTTGCTGGCCAGATAGTCAACGAGCTTTTTGGCCGGCTCGGGGTTCGGTCCGCCTTTCAGGACAGCCGCGCCTTCGACGCCCGCATATGTGCCCTCGGCCGGATAGACGACGCCCACCGGCGCACCATTATGGGCCCACAGGAAGCCGGCATATTCGAGGGTGACGCCAAGCGGATACTCGCCGCTGCCAATCCCGTCGAAGACCTGGGTCGAGCGGTTGAGGACCTTCGCATTCCCAAGCAGCTCGCCCATCTTCGTCCAGCCCGCGTCTGCCTCGCCCCACAGCGAGAGCAGCGTGGTGGCGGCCGCATACGAGAATCCGGAATTGGCCGGGTCGGTAAAGGCGAGCTTGCCCTTCCATTTCGGATCGAGGAGATCGACCCAGGATTTGGGCCCGCCGGCATTGTCGATCGCCTTCGTGTTCTGGCCGATCACAACGACCTGGATGTTCGTGCCCAGCCAGAGATCATTGGGATCGCGGAATTGGGCAGGCACGGCTTCGCGTCCCTTGGCCGGGTAGGCCTGAAGGTAGGGACTGGCCAGCCGCAGGATTGTCGCACTGACACCCCAGATCACGTCGCCTTGCGGATTGGCGGCCTCGGAGGCAACCCGGCGCACAAGGACGCCTGATCCGGTCGAGACCACGTCGACCTTGATTCCAGTCGCCTTGGCGAAGCCGTCGCTGACAAGCTTGTTCACGGTGTCGTCGTTGGCCGAATAGAGCACGACGTTCTGCTGGGCCCATGCCGACTCGGCTGCGAGGAGCGAAGCCACGAGCGTCAGTGCTCGGACGAGGACGGAGGCAGGACATCTCATCGTGGTTCGCCCTTGTAGGTTTAGCCGTTGCTCATGTCGTCGCTGCAAGATGCTGAGTGGCCGCCTTAAGCCCTGCACCAGGTTCGATCGGCAAGCCGAGCTTCGCCAGTGCGTCTTCGAGATGCAGAAGGTCGGTCAGAATGGTCCCGGCGCTCAAAGCACCCATCGTGCCAAACCGGATGACTCTGCCGGAAAGACGGTTGCGGGCGCCTGCGATCACCGTGCGGTGATCCTGGTAGAGCTGCCGCACGATGGCTCCGCCTTCGAGCCCGTCAGGGACCTTGAAAACAACGACTGTGCTTGAGCGCGGTCCATCATTGCAAAAATCAGCGAGCCCGAACGCCGCGCCGCCGGCGCGCAGCGCGCCGGAGAGCCGCGTGTGGCGCGCGAGAACGTTGGCGAAGCCCTCTTCGTGCATCATCATCAAGGCTTCGCGCAGGCCATAGACGAGGCTCACCGGTGCTGTGAACGCGGTCTCGTTCTGCTCCGCGGATTTCAGCGCGCGGCGGAAATCCCAATAGAAGACCGATCGTCCCTCGGCCTGCTCGATCACGCGCCACGCCTTGGCGCTGACGCTGGCAAGAGCAAGGCCTGGTGGGCACATCAAGGCCTTTTGCGAGGCCGAGACGACGATGTCGACGCCCCATTCGTCCTGGCGCATCGCGATGCCGCCGAGACCACTCACCGAGTCTACGATAAGCAGCGTTGGCTGGTCGCGCACGAGTGCGCCTAGCGCTGCCAGATCGGCCACGATCCCGGTCGAGCTCTCATTGTGCACGACGACGACGGCCCGATAGGCGTGCTCGCGCAACCGGATGGCCACCGCGGCGACATCGATCGCCTGGCCCCACGCGATGGGGACTGTGTCGACGGTGACATTCATGGCCTTGGCGATTGCGGTGAAGCGCTCGCCGAACTGACCGTGCTCGATCACGAGGATCCTGCTGCCGGGTTCGACCACGTTGACGAGCGCGGCCTCCATCAGGCCGGTCCCGGAACTGGCAAAAAACATGACGCGGTTCGTCGTGCCCAAAATCGGGCGGATCATGTCCTCTGTTTCGCCAATCGCAGTCCGACACTCGGGACCGCGGTGGCTGACCATCACCCGGGCCATCGCCTGCCGCACGCGCTCGGGCACTTCGGTCGGGCCGGGAAGCCGAAGACGATATCCTGTCGAAGCGATGGCGTCTGGCGTGTTTGTGGTCGTCATAGCTTGAAGTCACCATTCTGACGCATGTAGGGAACGAGGCCGCCCGCGCCCAGGATCGCCGTCATGATCGGTGGCAGGGGCTCCGGTCTCAGCGTTTCGCCGGTGCGTTCGTTGCGGATCACGCCTAGGTCGTCGGAGATCAGGATGTCGCCGTCCCGAATGCCGCCGGTCTCACAGACGAGGGGCAACAGGCCGTTGTTGATCGCGTTGCGGTAGTAGGTGCGCGAGAAGCTTCGCGCCATCACCGCCGGAATGCCGGCTCCGAGCACCGTCGTGACGGCAACCTCCATGGCCGAACCGCAACCGAAATTCTTGCCCGCCACCAGGATGTCCCCGGGCTGCACTGAGGCTGCGAACGCCGGGTCGACATGCTCGAACAGGAATTGCTTCAGAACGGCTGGATCGAGGCTCTCGCGCTTGCGGGTCGAGCTGATGATCGAGTCGGTGTTGACGTCATCGCCAACGAGTCGCGCGCGTCCTCGCAAAGCCGTCATCGCAACACCTTGCGAGGATCGGTCACGACACCGCGCGTCGCGGCGGCTGCGCACGCTGCCGGGGAGGCGAGATAGATCGACGCCTTGGCGTTGCCCATGCGGCCCTTGAAGTTGCGGTTGGCGGTCGAGATCACCGAAACGCCATCTGCGGGGATCACCCCGCAGGTCCCGCAGCAGGAGCCACAGCCGGGCTCGACCACGGTCGCGCCGAAGCCGATCAGGGCGTCGAGCGTGCCATCGGCGCTCATGGCGTCGCGGATCTCGCGAGATGCCGGCGTGACGACGAGCTGCACCCCGGGCGCTACGCCTCCACTCGCCTCCAGCACCGCGCGGGCTTGATGGAAGTCGTTGAGTCTTCCGCCCGTGCAGGTGCCGAGATAGACCATCTGTACCGGCGTGCCAGCCGCGTCCTCGACGGCCACGACCTGATCCACCAGATGCGGCAATGCGATCTGCGGCGTCAGTGCGTCGAGGGCGATCTCCACGGTCTGGCTGTAGCGTGCATCCGGATCCGCTGCGGTCGGTTCGAAAGTCTGATCAGTGCGTCCCTTCAAATAAGCCGCGGTTTCCGCGTCAGCCGGGAAAACTCCGCTCTTCGCTCCCATCTCGACCGCGAGGTTGCTGAGGACGAGGCGGTCCTCCAGCGCGAGCGTGGTGACACCCGGCCCCGAGAATTCAAGTGCCTGATACGCGGCGCCGTCCGCGCCGAGCAGGCCGGCGAGCGCCAATGCGACATCCTTCGCATAGACACCGCTCGGCAGCTGTCCGGTCAGGACAACGCGGATCGACTCCGGCACGCGCAGCCAGATTCGGCCGCACAGCATGATCGCGGCGAGATCGGACGAGCCGATCCCGGTCGCAAAGCAATTCAGCGCACCGTATGTGACGGCATGGCTGTCGGCTCCGACGACGAGCCCGCCCGGCAGAGCGCGTCCCGTCTCGACGATGAGCTGATGACCGATGCCTTCGCCGGCCTCATGCAGTGTGATGCCAAACCGCTTGGCGAAGTCGCCCATGATGCTGTGCAGTTCGATCGTCTGCGGGCTCGTTGCCGGAACATAGTGGTCGAGTGCAAAGACAAGTCGGGCGGGGTCGCGGACGTTCTCGCCGCCCATCGCCTTGAAATAATCGAGCGCCATCGGGACCGAACCGTCGGTGCCGAGCGCGCAATCGACCGCGCAGACAACGAGATCCCCCGCGCGGGCCTCCTGCCCGGATTTTCGAGCGAGGATCTTCTCGGAGATCGTGCGCCCGACCATTTCTACCGAACCCCATTGAAAATGGAACGACGTTACGCATAGTGTAACGGTGCTAGACCGAGGTCAACCGAAAATCGATAAGCGGGGATTTCGATGCCCAAGACACAAGGGGTCGCCGCCGTGCAACGCGCGCTGGCGATTTTGGACACCTTCGCAGGAGCCGGGTCGCGCAGCCTGGCCGACATCGCCAAGATCACGGGTTTGGCGAAGCCGACCGTGATGCGCTCGCTCGTGTCGCTGGACGAAGCCAGCTACGTCGTCCGCCTGAGTGACGGTCGCTATGCGCTTGGCGCGAAGACCTTCCAGCTCGGCACCACCTATCGGGCCAATTTCAATCTCGAACAGCATGTGCTGCCGGTCCTTCAGCAGTTAAGTCAGGAGACCTTGGAGAGCAGCGCGTTCCACGTGCGTGAACGCGACAGCCGGCTCTGCCTATTTCGGGTGGATTCGCCGCAACTCGTACGCGACGTCGCACGGCTCACAAACCTCGCGCCGCTCGATTTGACCTCGACGGGACAGGTGCTGAGGACGGCTCGTTGGGAAGACCGAATGGATGACGGCGTGCACGTCTTCGTCAGTTCCGGTGTCTACGACGCGGTGACGGCCTCCCTGTCTACCGCCGTCTTCGGCCATGACGGAGCGCTGGCAGGTGCCGTGACCGTGAGTGGCCCGGTCGAACGTATCCGTCGATCCGATCTTCAGGCGCTGGCATCGCGCCTCATCGACGCATCGCATCGGCTCTCACTTGTGCTCGGTGCGCCATTGCCGCGGGAGGTCGGCGAGCCGCGGATCATCAGCCTGCCATCGGCCGAAGCAGTCTCTCCCTAACGCCGCCCGGTCCGGGACCACAATTCGCCGAATATGGCGAGACGCGGAAGCACGCGATCGGAACTCTCGGAACACCACACGACGGTAGTCGAAGGGGGCAGGCGCTTTAACCCGCGTTGACGCTTGGTTGCAATTGCGTCTCATGTACCGTTGAGCGCAGAACCCGCACGAATTCTGTCCGGATCGCGGTCGGCTCCAGATCGCGCGGTGACAGCAGCCAGACATCGCGATTCGAGTTCGGCACGGCCTTTGGCAGGATACAAAGGCCCGCAATGGCGTCGTCGATCCCATGGGTGCTGCGGGTGGTGATCGCCAGGAATTCGTCTGAAACAGCAATGAGCGAACCAGCGAAAATTCCGGCGTCGTCACCACTGCCGGCGGCGGAGCCATGCCCTCAAGCTCGAACATCGTCGCCATCCGTGCGGCGGCGCCAGTGCCGGGCCGGGCTCCGATCCAGGGATATGATGCCAGCGTCTTTCCATCGAGATTGGTTTCGCGGGCCAGTGGATGCTCCGGTTCGCAGACGACGCACAACTCACTCGCGAACAGCTTCTCGGACTTGAACTTGCGCGGGATGTCCGGCCGTGCGGTGGTGCAGAGGTAATCCAGTCGCCCGGTACGCAGATGCTCGAGCATGTCCTCGTAATGATCCTGCTTCACCACGAAGACTGATGCCGGGAAATGCATGAACGCATTTCTGGATGGTCGCCGGCAGCAGTACGGAGGCGGAGACGCGAACACAGCCGACTGCGATCGTGACTTGCAACTGGCCATTGAGCGCACTCAAAGGATTGCGATCTCGTGGCCGAGATCGTCGAGCGAGCCACCCTTCGAGCGCGCGAAGGCCAAGCGTCACAGCAGGCTGGCTCTGCGGCAGACGCTATGCGGCTTTGCGCAGGCTCAACCCTCCCGAGACGAGCGTCAATAGGCGCGCGTGCCGAGGATTAGTTCCGCAATAACGCTTCTTCTGCGTCCCGTAGAAATCCTTACTCTCCATCAAAAAACGAGAATTCTTTAACTTGCCTGGAGACCTCAGCAATGAGTTCCGCATCCCAGAAATCCTTGAGATCGATATGAGGGAAGGGTTGAGAATGCTGATAGGCCATAGCAAATGTTTTGCCATCCAGTGCAAAATTTAATCGTACAACATTTGATCGCATTAGTATGCTTTTGCCCCTGCCGGTATCGTCGTTTAGTAATTGTTTTGGTTGAATGTGGGCACGCCTTATGACAAGTGGCGGCACACCCGTCGAAGGCGAATTAAATATTTAAGATTAAGTGCAGTTATTGGGACGCCTCAAAGAAAGTTGGTTTTGCCCCAGCGCCCTATGCGCTTCGCAGGTGGCTCGGCTCTGCCGGTCCAGCCGGTGGTCCCGCGCGCGAAGTTGCCGGTTCCCCAAGGTACGGTTACGTTGGAAATTGCGGTCGGCATGCCGCCCAGAAGCTGGAATGCTTTTAAGCAGTGGGGATTTGATGGTGGTGCTGGCTGAGCCCAAAGAGAGATCAGAAGTGCAGAAGAAAAATGAAAGAGGCCGCCCTGGGGCCGGTCTTACTCATCCCAAATACGCTCACCGCAATCACATTCGAACGCTCGAATGACTTCTTGTCTATCTGGGAAGTGCACAGTTCTAATTAACTTTAGCGAGGCGCCGCAAACGCGGCATTCTCGGTTTGAATCGCTTTCGGCTTCTCCGATCTTCTCAGCCCTGAACATGTCCATAAGGACCCCCAAAACTTCATAATCGGAGTTTTTGTAGCATAAGGTTTGTAACCGTGGTCGAATTTCGGCCAAGATAATCTGGCCACTATTAATTTGAGATTGGGCCGGGGGCTGAAACCGGCCAGCACCACGCATCGTCGGAGGCTGAAGCGGTAAGGGGGCATCAATCGGGTATGCGTTAAGGTTGAGTATTGCGGGTCGGTGATCAGGACCGAGATGGTATTTTGCATTGCGGGAGAGGGACCGGCGAGGTGCTATATCAACTGTACGGTTGAAGCGTAGTTTCTCGATCAACGTCGTCGCGGCGCGGCCGCGTAGGTTGACTGCATTCGGGAAATTTTCGAAGGGCAAAACAGCCCCAACTCGGTGAGGGGCAGACGCGTGCTGCGGCTAGTGTCGAATGTTTGACGACGTTCACGTAGACGAAGACGGCCATTTCAGCTCGCGCCGGCTCGGTAGAGTTCTTGTGCCTCAGGTTGAACTGCGGGCCTCACCAAACGATCGGGAGGAACTTCATCCCGTGCCGAAGCAATTCTTCTCTTAAGCGCTCGGCATGCTCCTTGGCCGCAATCCCGACCAGTCGATCTTGTCTCCAAGGGCCTTATCCGCGTCAACTTGACTGCGAATGTTTTCGTATAGTTGCAGAATGCTCGTGTCGCTCAGGTGCTTAAAGTTCGCGACTTGGAACACTTCCGCTGGGCGGTCGCTACTGTTTTTCCGCATGTCGGCAAGAAGGTCTTCGATCGATTTCTTGTTCGTAGTCTCCCGATCGCCTCAAGTTACGGAGCCGCCGCTCAAGCATGGCTCTAGCGGCGGCCTGGCCATGGCGATCACGGACCGACGTTCGGTGCGGCTTTGTCGATTTCGTAAGACTACTGCCTGGGTTCATCTGGAAAATCGAAACTCAGAAGTATCAGGGCGACAGCTCCGACTATCAAGAGCACAATGCTCAGCGCCGCGACGCCATAGGGCCACACGATTGAACTCCGTTGAGAGAAACGAAGCCGACGCGCCGAATATGATGGCGCGCCGGCTTCGCCAAGGTGGACCCGGACGGGGCAATTGTCCGGTTAGTGACACCGTATTTCAGGCAACCGGCCGGCGCCACAGAACTCCGAAATTAAGCTTGAGTAGTAGGGTAAATGAGAGCGCGCGCGGATCGCGAACGTTCGCGGACCTGTTTATGTTCGGTGAAAATTCGACGGCGCGCTGTTTGAGAGAAACTCACGCTTCAAATCCGGGGCGCGAGGCCTGTTCTGATCCGCTTCTTGCGGGCGACTTTCTTCGGTACCTCCTCCGCCCGGCTCTTGGTCCGATGGCCTGTTACAGTTCGCCGGCGTCATTGCTACAAATGAGGCGGACGTGGGTGTGAGCTTTGGATTTTGGATCATTGCGCCATCGGAACGCGTGCGAGTCACCGCGCGTGGCGGTGTGGACGATCGAGAATCAAAGAGGCCCACCAATTGAGGCGGCCTGTTCGTCGAAGAGGGCTCAGAATAGCTTATACACGAGAGCTGTCGAATGATGCCCAATGCAAACGCTGCAATTTTGAAAATGAGGACTGCAGTCAAGCTGTGCCTCCATCATCCGGATAATCTGAATCCTGCGCTTTTGGTCGGCGCGGGCAAGTAACATCAGATTCCATTTGCGAGGCCCTAGCTCTGGCCAAAGGCTTGGGCTGTTCCTTGTAGGACGCAAAAACGCCGCCTGCTTAAAACGATCGGCAGGCGGCGGCTTCCAGCCCCGGGAGGGAAATGACAAAATCCCGATAGTTGTTTGTCCGCGCGATCGTGAAAATGTTCATTCGACCGATTGACGACGCTGGTGGCGCATCGAGAGTTTGGTAACGGCTGGGTTGTTGTAGACAGCGAGGCGGCCTGCCTGAAGGCCCCGGTCTCTCCCGGCCCGGGATTGGAGCTTTTCGTTTCGATGTAGAAACGCCGCCGGCCTATCGCATTGCGGGTGGCGCCTTTCCCGCCTCGGGTGGGTTTGCAAAACCCCATAGGTTACACCTCGCACAAGTTGTGCACCCGTGTTGTGTCGCGTATTGCGGCGCCGGGCGACCTTTCGGCCTGGAAACCATTCACGGCGCCATGCGAACTGTCGTCATGGGCGAGGAAACAGCGAAATATCTAGCGCTCGCGGTAGAATGCCGAAGTCGCGCCGCCAATGCACGTAGTCCTGCAGATCAACAAGCTTGGCTGGCGCTCGCCGAGGAATGGCGTACGCTCGCGCGCGTCGCTACCGGGAATGCATCCGACCAACCGCAACAATGAGGTCAGGGCGTTCCAGAACTTCCACCAGTTGGTCGAGAATGGCGCGTTCGTTATTGCGCGGCTGGGGTTTCAGATACTCCTCCAAAATACGCTGCGCATCGCTGACGGCTTGAAGAGCCAGTTCTTCGTCATGCATGGAGTCGGACTCCGCTATAATGAACAAGAATACATCATTAACTGAAGAGTTCCAATTGAAAATTAAAGCCGGAATTTATTGTTCGTTAGGTACGCTGCACCATCAGCTCTTCCCTCGGACGCAGACGCCTCACCCCGTAAAACCCGAGCAAGAAGCGAATAGCCAAGAACGCCCGTGTGGCTACAGCCGCGCCGAACAGCCCGCGCCGGGCAACGCGGAGGCTGCTATTGGGATGCCAAAGGGCAGGGTCGTCTGGAGTACCAAAGCAACGTAGGGCAAGTGGAGAGGTTCCTCAGGCGCGCGCCGCCCAGCAAACGGTGGGTTGCCGCCGTTGATCCTTTGACCCGTCGCGACTCAGAAGTACCCTTCCCCAGCGTAATTCTGTGCTCTGTAGGGGCGAGCATATCGCGTGTCCGACTGTATCGCCCGGCGCGTCTCTGGCTTGAGCCAGAAGAGCGTGATGCGGAAGGACGGCTCGTCCGTTACGCTACTTGGGTCGCCCTGCCTTGCTGAATGAGATTGAGGGAACGCCTTGCTTCGCCACGTTCACCCGCGGAAGACAGCCCAGGCTCGGAGGAAGCTCCCGGGATAGGGCCGATCGCCCCGTCGGCTCGGCGGCGCGCCAGCAGAGTTTAACCCTGACCGAAGTTCTACGTTCCTATTAGTGGCAAACCACTGCATAGTTTCCCGGTTTCAGCTTCCCGTTTTTCCGATGAGGTTCTTGCCATGTCGAACAGCGTCGAAGATCTGCAGATGCTGCGTCTGATCAAAGCCTTCCGAAAAATATCCGACCGGGACGTGCGGCGCATGGTCGTGCTGTTCGCGGAGGAGCAGGCGGAGAAGCAACAGGCGAAGTCGCGGTGAGGGCTTGAGCCACCGGAGCGCTAGCGCGCTAGCAGATTCTTGCTCAGCAGCATCAGCTTCACATGAGTTCCACCTTCGTGTTTCGACCGCCGGCTGCGCTCGATTGCGAATTTGAGACCTGGCTGGACTCGCCGCCGCAGGGTGCAGGCCCAAACGCTTGATAGAACGACCATCAGCGGATCGCGATCAGCGAGACCAACCCGAGACGAAAATGAAAAATAATCTGGTGCCCCGATGGGGCTTAGCAGCGCTTCGAGTTGCGAGATCGTACTTCGTTCGCATTCGATCGGCGATCTCTTCGACGCGGCGTTGGAGGCCGGTCGAGTTTCTGGGCGCGGGTAAGACAATGAGCTGCCACCCAAAGGCGTGATCGCAACGCGCGGTTAAGATGCAAGGCACCTGCTGACCTTAGCAAGCACGACACTTTGCATCAATCCCGGCAACGGATGAGGGGCGACGGTTCGGTCGCTTCGAAAACGGCGTTGAATTTGTTGAGCGCGCCACCCGGACATGGTGTGAATTGCGCGATTCACCGCATCGAGGGCGGGGCGATCGATGGTGACAACGTGTCTTGGCGAAGCTACGTCGCGTAGATACGCTATCGAGCCCGCTCTCCTCGATTAGCTACTTTACGCGCACCATTAGGCTCACTAAAAGCGTCGTATTCAGGGCTGCAAGCTGTTCAGGCAATGCGATCCCCCGCTTTAGCTTAGGAAGTAGGGTTCCGGACAGATCTTGAGCGCCAAGGAACTGTTGCGAGTCTTCGCCTAAAACTATTCGTAGTTTGCCGCCCTAGCACTTTCTCGACGCGCCTGGTTGCGTAAGCTAAAATGGAGCAGGTAAACTTGACGGACAGCTGCGTTCTGCAGGGTAATGGAAATGCGGACTTTCGGAATTTGGGTATCTGGGTTGCTTGCCAGTGCAATTGTCGGAGGTGTTATCGGAGGAATCTTGGACGAACCTTACAGCTTTGACCGGGGAACGCTTGGAGTGTTTGCTGGAATGTCAGCGTTCGCCTGCGTACGCCTATCGTTCAGGTGGCGAGACCAAAATTCAGGTCAAGAGCCGCACGTCTGAAGCATCTCAGGGCCGCTGGACTAAACTAATTTCATCAAGGCGAGCGTATCATCAAAATCGGGCAACATCAGCAGCACGTTTAGGAATCGCAAAGCGTACGGGCCAAGTTCTTTCTCGCCAAGGCAAAGGTTGGTTTCAACTGAAACCGTGGATGCAAACGTGCTCCTTGTGAGAACCAGCCGGAGATGTCACCATTGATTCCGCGATTACCGAAGGAATGTCCGGATTCTTGAACGATACCGAGAACGTAAAGTCGGGCTTGTCTTCGGCCCACTGGAATAGTGTTTCTTTGTTTGGTGTATCTTCGCGGATCAGAATGAAGCCAGCCCGCTTCGCGGAAGGAACCAATTCGGGAAAGGGGGCGCGCCGGGTCACGAGCGCGAAATATCTCATTTGCCTGGCAACATTTATCGCGCGCTCGATCATAGCCGCCAGCGAGATATCTGCGTGAGGCACCGCGGCGACCTGCTTTTGCAGCGACGAGACAACGTTTGCCTCCGATGCAGATACCCTTGCGCTCACGCATATCATGATTTGAAATTCTCACGGCTGCTCCAAATCAACCAAATCCCTAGTGACTAGTTCCAGACAATAATTTCGCCAAGGCGGCTGGATAGACTGTCGTGTATTGGAAATGCAGGGTTCTACCGGACGCGTCCTTCCCCCGAGTTCATGCCAGGCGACAACGGGATCGCTTGAGCGACAGCGCTTGCTTGCAAAAGTCAATTTTAGCAATGTAGTTTTGGGAAAACTGGTCACCGAGCGCGTGGCGCTCATTTTTGAGGCAGGTTGGCTGATCGTGCTGATTGTCAGAATGATCGAAAAATCCATCGCGAAGCGGGGGCTTCTGCCTACACTTGTCTATGCGGCACGGTGGCCGCTGATTGTGTACGGTGAGCGCCAAAGCCTGTTGAAGCGAAATACAATGCAGTCGCAATTCGACGACAGGCACGGCACCGACACGGCCGGCATAATTCCACTCAGCTCGTTTTCCGTTCAGAATCCCGTCTGGGTGCACGGCGTTAGGTACGCTCCGACGAGTCAGGAAGGATTTGAGCGTTCCCTTTCGATGCTGAGCTTTGATCGCGAACGATACAAAGAGTTCGCTTTTGTCGATGTAGGTTCGGGCAAAGGCGCCACGTTGCTATACGCGTCGGATTTGGGTTTCAAGGCCGTATACGGCATCGAGCTCGTGAAGGAACTACACGACATCGCAGCTAGGAATATATCGCTGTATCCCACTGCCCGCAATGTTGG
Source organism: Bradyrhizobium sp. McL0616 (assembly GCF_049993385.1). NCBI lineage: Bacteria > Pseudomonadati > Pseudomonadota > Alphaproteobacteria > Hyphomicrobiales > Nitrobacteraceae > Bradyrhizobium > Bradyrhizobium sp. McL0616. Next base: position 5,724,521 of record NZ_CP188255.1, on the reverse strand, counting down.
CCAGTCGATATGTGCAAGCGCAACGGATTTCCGAATGCCGGAACCGCCGTTAGTAGTTTTTGCAAACTACCCCTTTTCGTCAAAGGAGCTGATGGACGACGTCGTGCGAAATATCGCTGCAAGCGGCGAGGGGCGGAAGTATCTTGTCGCCGACAATTTTCCCTACGATCCCGCGGCCCTGCCCAGCGCGCGACTTCGCTTGATCGGAAGTTTGCAAACCAGTGCCGGCAACCATAATTATGCGTTTGAGGTACTGTGACTCCATTCTCGCGAGGCGTTGGCGAGGGCCCTGCGTAGAGAATCCACATTTTCGGCTTCGAATAATGTGTCGTGGGATCCCTCGATCTCGTACACGACAAGGTTTGGACATCGAGCTTGCCACATTGCATCGCTGCCCAAATGATCTCGGGTTCGAAGCAGCGCGGTGCGAATCGAGAGGGCTGTGGGGTCTTCGTCGATTTTGGCGAGCCAAGGAGCGCACTCCCGGGCCATCATGCGAATATTCAGCTCTCGTTTCAGGATCGGATCAATCTCAAAAATGTAGACTGCCCAGCGCAATCTGCGTGCCTGTCTGAGTACGGCTGGTAAAATATCTCCTGCCGCACGGAACACAGCCCGCCAGAATTTTGAACGACACAGTATCTGGAGCTCGCCAAATTTCCGGCGCTTGAGCGTCCCACGGAATTCTGCAAGCGCGCGATTCCTCCAGCCCGGGGTTGGCGCGGCTGTCGTGACCATAAAGGAGTCGATGGCACATAGGCCCTCAATGTCTCGGCCCCGCGCCTGAAGATCCAGAGCGACGAGATAGCCAAAATGCCCGCCCATGGAAATGCCGACGATTCGAATAGGGCCCGAGGGGACACGAGACTCTATCTCCGCAGCCAACTCGGATACGATACGTTCGGGCCGGAATCCCGGACTCACGTATCGCTTCCAGCCGGGATAATCGATGGTTTCGATGCGCATTCCATCTTCCGGCGAAGCCTTCAGTTGGGCAATATCTGGGAAGCCTCCACCAGAGCCCGGCAAGAGCACGATGCAAGTCATGAGGTCGCCGACGCCTTCGAGCGTACTGGGACTGACTGTCGAGAGAAAAGGCGTGACGTTAGTGTACGCGCGGTAAAGTCTGCGCCTGCCACGAAACGGAACAAGGGGCCAAAGCTCATCGAAGACGCTGGCCCAACGAAGAAGAGCCCCGGGATTGAGGAGCAGAAAGAGCCGTCGAGTCGTGGCTGCCGGTACACGCACTGAACCTTACTTCTAAGGTCCGGATCAAGGAAATGCAGACGTTGCATATCAATGTCGTAACCGCTTCCGGCAATGACATGATCAAACTTCAATTCGCGGTTGTTTGTTCCTGATGGACCCGACACCTCGAGGGCCACCTGACTGCCAACCTCGCGTGCCTTGATCACAGTCGTTGCCAGATTAATTTGAACGCGATCCTCGACGCGGTCTCGGAGCCACCAAGCCCCCTCAGGCGGAAGATAGTTTCTCGTTAGCCAAAGCCGGCTTTCGTCAGGAAGTCGTTGCAGCGCGCCTGGGAGGTTGACTAGGGCCCAGGCTTTCGGCCCTACGCCAAGGTCTGAGATCGGCTTTCGTATTCGATCCCACAAATTGCGGCTGGAAGATACCTTGGTATGCCATCGAATTCCGTCTTCACGAACCAGTAGTTCCGGCGAGGCCCCGGCTTCGTGTAACAATGCCGCCGCTTCAAGTGCGGACTGGCCAGCCCCTATCACAGCGACATGCTGTCCGGCGAAACGATCGAAACGGTTGATTTCGGACGTGTGGCTGGCGAGAGCCGGAGGCAGCGGGGCCAATACTGATGGCATGCTTGCGTAGTGAGAGAGGCCGGTTGCGACAACCACGTGAGTAGCGCTGGTTCGTTCTCCACTAGATAAAGTGATCGCAAAACGATCGGCCTTTCTCTCGACACTTACAATGTCCACGCGCTCGACCCACGGTACATTGTGTCGCTGAAACCATTTTCCATAGTTTGCGAAATTCGCCATGGAGCAAGGATCAAACGTCTCCAGACCGCGAGGCGCGTTATAGTCGACAAGATTGAAGCCCGGTTCCGGTGACGACAAATTGGTTGCAAAGCAAAATGACTTCAGGAACCGCTCGCCGGCGGCATCAGCAATTTTCGACCAGAACTGCATTGGTTCGCCAAAAATGCGATGGTCGACATTCCGTACTCCCAAATGAGCGGCGAGGGACAAACCATATGGTCCCGCACCTATGATGACTATGTTGTTTGTGCTCAATTGTGCGTCTTTGCAGCGGTTTGGGTTGGCAATATTTGAACGCGTTTTGTGGAACGCAGGAAACGTGGCATTGCTCGCAAGCCCAAATATATCTCGGAAATAAGATGAACGATTCCAGGCCATACGTCGCGACTGTCAACGGCAAAATCAACTGCGCGGCCGTTTCGCTCCTTCCACGCTTTCCAGTATGATCGATCCCGCTGCGATATGCGCAATGTGAGGATCCGCGCCAGAAGCAAAGCCCCCAGCGTAAATCGATCGTAGAAAGCGATTTCCGCTTCGCTCTCTGCCGCATTCGCTTCATCAATGGCGTTTTTGAGCGCGGTCGTGTCACGGATTGCGTCGAGATAGGCAAAGAGCGGGGTCGGGGATCCCCGGCAGATGTCCAGCCCCACCTGGCTGAACAAGCGAGGGTTGAAATCGATGATGTTCCAGCGTCCCTCGAACCACAATACCTCGACCTCGAAGATACCGAAGTATTTCAGCTCGCGGCAAAGACGCCGCACCTCGTTGGATAGCGAAACGTTTGCCGGACGAGACTCGAAGCAAACTCCCACTCCGACGGGCTCGGATCGTTGCAGCACCTTGACCGCATGTCGCGTCACGAAAAATTCGGCAGTGCGATCGACAAAGCCACTTATTGAATGCACACTTTGACTGGCGTCCCCGACAAAGCGCTGCAAAAGAACATTCTTCTCTGCGAGAAGCCGTTTCGTTCCGCTCGAGTTGTGCTCGATAAAGGACTGATAGTACCGCTTCAACGCCTCTTCTGTGTAAACAACTACCCCCTTGTCATTACGGATTCGATGCACCTGAGTGCGCGGCTTGATAAGTATGGGATATGGAAGCGTCGGCGCGAGCTCGGTCAGTTCGTTTATGTCCTGGGGAAACCAGCTTTGTAGGATAGACATCCCGGCGGCCGCCGCAGCCTCGGCGAGAAGTTTTTTATCAAGTATTCTGCGCATCGTCTGGAGGGACGGTTGGTAAAGCAGAAAATATGGCGCGAGCTGAGCTTGGTTTTCGGCGTACAGCCAAGCTGTGCGGTCTGAGGTTGCCAGCAGGAGGTGGCCAGGCTCGGCTTTTCCTATTCGAAGCAGCTGCTGGAGAAAGCGCTGTTCGTCTGCTTCAGAAGCAATCGAATACGATCTTGAGGTGTAGCGCGACCAAGCAGCAGCAGAAAGTGCGCGGCTTGATAGAACTCGAACATCCGCTCCAGCCGCGCCGAGATTACGGACGGCGGCGATCGTGCCGCCCGCGGCGGCAGAAGCGAGAAATATTGCAATTCTTGACTTTACCACCCTTGGGACGCCAGTTTACGAAGCATCGCAGTAATAAAATATGATTATACTGCTACGCCGGCCACCGATTTCCAAAGATAGAAACCAGACAAGCTTAAAATCAATAGTTAAAATTTAGAGAAATAATCGATTTAATCTCTGCGGCGAGGTGCAAATAATGCATAATATGTCTAATTCTCTCTAATTATAATGGCGCTGCGCTAGGTCGCAAGGGCCTTTTCAATCGTGCGAGCGGTAGCGATGGTCGACCCTTTGGATGAGGATGTTCGCATTTTAAAGGCGTGGATCGATCAGGCTTGGCGGTATTTGGGGCAACCAATGCTGACCCGTTTTGAGCGACGGGAGATGCGCAATCAAATGAAGGACGCCGACGCGGCGCTGCGTCTCGGTCTTCAGAAATGTGCGGAAAGAGACCGCGGCCAGCGCGAGTGCATCAAAGATCATCACCGCCCCGACTCCATCAACGAGTATCAAAATATGCGTTTGCTCAATATCGACGTAATACCATCCCGACATCCTTGAGTTGCTCTCGATGATAATAGCGAAGACATTTTATTGTCGCGCGTTCTTTCGGGCTGCAGGATGCGTCATCCTCGGTTGCTCCACAACGTGACGCAGCAATCCCCCGCTCGGGAAAGCGGGGCAGCGCTCGTGCTGGGAAATCCCTACGTCCTTGACATGGATGTATCAATCCTGCTCCTCGGGAAGGGCGAGGTTCAAGTAGAAGACGAGGCAGCCCCAGACCAGTACGAAAAGAACAGGAGCACTAACAACGATTACTATAATCCTCATCAGCCGGCTCCGACATCAAACAATGGGTTGCGATGCGTCGCGCACTCGACGTCTGCGACCAGAGAGGCGCGCGCTGGATAGCAATTTAGCTACCGGCGCAGGTAAATGCCGATCAGCCTCTCCGTGCCGCTGTTCATCACAGGCCAAGTATCAAGTATCTCTTCGGACTTATCCGAAAATTGACCAAAGTTACTGCCGACATAAAGATCTGCAGGACTTGATCTGGAAATCAATTAAATTGGCACGCCCGCGAAATATCTGGATCGACCTTGTTTCGAGGCGAAGTTCTATGCGCTCAACGATAGTGCTTCTGCGCATCGCCACGGTCGGGTGGCTAGCCTTTATCATCTTTGCGACGCTGTCTGGGCTGTCTTCGCGTCCCTCACTGGTCGATAGCGAGACGGACCTGATCACAGCAATTGAGCGCTTCTGCGCCTACGGCGTACTCGGCTTCCTTTGCCGACCGTCATTCCCCAATCGGCCAGCGCTCGTCCTCATCTCGATCTCGGGATTTGCCGCAGGTCTCGAGCTCGCGCAATTTCTCGCTCCAGATCGCGATCCGCGTCTGATCGACGCTCTTGAAAAGGGGCTCGGAGGCTTGGCCGGATTTGCGGTCTCATCCTTTGCTGAAAACCTGATCTGCAGCCGGGAGGGCTAAGTAGATCGTGCGGAGCGATAGCAGCATAAATCGTAACCCGCGGCGATGTGGGCCCGCGGCCAGTCGGAGATTGTCGCGCCTTGCGGCTCCGATGCCTCCAAACCAAGAGGCGCTTAACCTTGAGAAGTGAGGTTAAGCCGAGGATCGGATTGAGCCACTCAGGGCGTTGCGGTATCACTATTTCGCCGATAGAGCTGGTCTTCCCCCACCACAATACCCAAGACCACGATTTCAATTGTCGGCACGGACCGCCAGCGATGGCCCCAAGTCTGGCGGCCCCGTCCCTCAGTTTTGCAGCGCGCGGTGTAACATGCAGTTTGAGTGCCTCTCTGACCACTTTATTATTCAGATGTACGAAAGCATCCGCGAGCAGGCGTTTGCCGACACGGTTTCCGGCATTCCCTTGCTCGGGGAGCCGGCCAAGGAGCGCGCAGAAGATTTGCATCAGGAGATCGAACGACGCGGGCTCTTTTGCGTGCCGATCGAATGGCCTGATAATGGCCAGTCTGGCCGAGTCCCAGTCGCTCGCGACAGTCCAGGCCTGAAAGCTTAATCGTCTCGGTGAAGCATTTCACTGTCTGTGATGAATCCATCCTGTGGCGTGGGTGAGGTTACATTCCAAGAGCAAAGAGATACCTTCCGGCCGCCGAGCGCTACGGCCGGATACCTCGCCATCTCGGTGACCGCTCAGCTTAGCGTCAAAAGATCGATGAAGGAGCTCGGTTCCGCCGTTGCGGACGAAGCGGACGCGTCGTCTTAGCCTCGATATTGAGCATGGTCGGAAAGCAATCAGGATTGTCCGCAAAGGTGCGCGATCTTAGTTGTCCCGAACGACCGCTCGACGAGCTTTAAAGTCGTATTGGAGTTGCGACTTAAACATATAATAGAGAATGGTTTCAGCCATGCGGTTATCGGGGTTGTTTTTGATAGTCGTCGGGGCGTTGCTCTGCGCCTCCATTGCTTGGGCAACTTTCGGCTTTCTTGCAATGGCGCTTGGCTTGATCTGCTTACAAATTCCAATCAAACAAGTCCCTGTATCGGGCAATGCGGTCCGAGCGAGTGTGGTGTCGCAGCCTCCAAATGAGCAAGTTGCACTTTCTACAACTCAGAGTTCGACGATCGCTACCGCTGCGGCAAGCGGCGCTTCGAAGGCGAGTTTCGACTGGGACACCTTGGTCGCCCGAGACGAAGATCTGGCAAGTGTTGAACGTCTTCTGTCGTGCTATGGGGCAATTTACGTGGATCAGCTGCGTGCATTATACGCCGTTTTCAATAATAAGGCGCTTCTGCCGTCAATCTTGAGCTTGATCGTCGAGTCGGCCAGGCACGAGTCGGGCCGGACGGCTAGCGCGCTGGCCGGAACGTCAGCCCGGGAAGGGTGCAAACAAGGTACTACAGTTCCTATGAGGATCGAACGGCCAACTGAGGCTGTCGATTCGAAGGTGGCTCCCTTCGCGTCGCGAAACTCGACTGCAAGTCCTTCAAGCGGCGAGGGGATGCTTCTGCCTCATTCGGATGATTTACATGACGCGGAGGTCGCCTCCCTGGAAGTGGCGGGTGAAGCAAGCGCGACCGCCGATGTCGAAGATGTCGTTAGCCTCACCATTATTTTTGACCAGATAAGTCGCAACAAGCATTGAATGCGGTCGCCCGTCACGGTGCGGGCGACGAGCGCCCCATTCTCTCCGTACACCTACCAAATCCAACTCGCATTTTGGCTATTCCGTAGGATATTGAGCTTACGTGTTCAGAATTTCTTAGCCGGGACGGCGCAGCGTTGAGAGCGTGACCGGCTAATCCATTATCTCGCGGAACTGTGTGTAGGCATCTTCGTCTATTCTTCGTTCCTCCATCATCAATCTCGATTCTGAAGGTCAGAAAATGAGTTACGGCGACGCAGGTGGGTTGCTCGAGTTGGAGGGGGAAATTGCAAAACAGAAGCAGCGCGTCGAAGATCAAGAAGTGCTGATTTCTGTGCTTGAACACGATGGCCACGATGTCTCTGAGCAAGAAGCCGCGCTTCGCGTCGAGCGGGCCAGCCTCGCTCTCAAAATTGTTCAGCAGATCAAATTGATGGCGAGCAATTCGAGTAACGTTTTGGCATAGGGCCCGTAATACGACCTCGAGCGTGGTCGAAGCTTCTGCTGTCGGTTCGTTGCGGTCAGCGGACGCATAGCCAGCACGCGAGGTCAGGAGAGCGAGCGCTGCCGCGTTTATAGCTTTCAGCTTCGTGAGGCCTATTCGCTGTAGCCTTTGTCAAACTTTCGGCTATGTCTCCAGACGACATGTTTGGAAAAATATCGTCACTTGAAACTACCAGGGACCGCACCTGAGAGTTCGTACGTCCGCCACGATTCAGCTAGGGGCTACTCGTCAAAAGGGAACAATCGATCGTCCTCGGGCAGGACGGAATAGGCGTAATAGACCAGCGCCGCTGCTGCCGCGAGGATGGAAAGAAGTGCCATTGCGATCCACCACATATCGATCAGCCGCTCTTCTTCGGGGGCTTTAGCGACGTATTACCTTGCTGAGCAAGTTCTTCGACCAGCAGCACAACGGCCCTTCGCGTGCCAGGGCTCTTAATCTCCGCGAACGCATTTATCAGTCGAAGCATCTCGCGATCGTTCTCGTGACCCGACACAACGCACTCCGCAAATACTTCCGATACATTTGTATATTGTCTATTGCGATTACTGCGCGAACGCACAATCGAGCATTGAAATTAACCTAACGGGTAAAGGTTACTCGCGGTCCGGCTTTGAGTACTTCATCGGTCTCTGCAGCGGATCTCGCGGGGAGGCGCATATTCCCGCCGCGCGGCTCTGGTTATATTGACGATTACTGCGTCAAAGCCCTTAGTGAGGGCCTCTTTCACGTGCTTGTCCTGTCGTTGCTTGAGATGCGCCGTGGGTGGGACGCTACAGGCAAGGCGACTTCTAACCGATGGCCCTCGTCAGGGAGTTGGTCCGCGGGGCAAGTAAACGCCTTCAATATGCTCGGCGCAGGGTAGGAGCGGCGAATTGCACGAGGGAAGCAATGTTCCACGGCTTGCATGGAGGCCAACGCTACATACACCCGAACGACCGAACCAATGCACAGGCCAATGCGGTCGGCGGTAGGCCGCCCGGACCTTGGGGCTGTTATCGTCGACAGGGGCGCAATTAGTTGACCAATGTTGCCTCCATTCGTTGGGGCAAACCAATACTCGCGAGCAATTCGCGATTCGATCAAAAATCGACCGCCGACGAAAGTTGCATTGCAGGAGCAATAAATACTAGAGATTGAGCGCAAACTACAACGAGCGCGGCCATATCAAAAATGGCGCATTCGGCCAGACAATCGAGACGATGTGGGGCGCAGGAGTGCCTATTGGACCGATTCCAAGCGATTATGCCGGAGCGGCTGTGTTACAACTGCTCGCCTCTACGATGAAACTAGGTTTCTTTGTGCTTGCGACCTTTGTACGCCGTCGTTGTTGGGATTCAGTCTCTGCAAGCGCAACGATTCGGCGAAGCTCTTGAACCTCTTGAAAGAGTTTCTTCAGCCCTTGATTCTGCTTGGAGAAGAGACGCGGCCGCAAGCCGTTAAAGTCCATCGAAACCCCCTCACAAAACAAACCGTAAAAATTATAGTATCAATCTACGATACCCGAGTGTCTAGACGGCTGAAACAGCTGAACCGAAATTTAATAAAGATGAACATGGGTGTTTTGGGGCCGATCCGCCCGACAGACCACCCGCGGGTCGCAGGAGCGTGACCTTACTCTGATCTGCGTGCGCGATGGCTGGCCAAACAGTTGCTTTCACACCTATTCAACGTCACCTCTGGCCTGCTCACCAGAGCTGTACTCCGCGCAAACTTTATTCTCTCTGGAAGTAGGTCCAGATCGTATGGCGGTACGGGGGCCAGCGTTGCCTCTCAAGGCCAATGTGTTCACCTTCCTGAAAAACCCGACCTTAGGCTGGCTCGAATTATCCTTCCCAGTTGGTTCGCTTGATCTCGATTTGGCTGCGGATAGCGAGTTGGTCTTGTGTATTTCGCCCATCGTAGATCTGCCCTGGCGGTGTCGCCCGGTCGTTCTAAGCCGGCCGGCTTGCAGCGGTTCGACCATCCTTTAAATGCTTGCGGTCCCCGGGCTGTTGCACTTGAATGCTAGCATTGGTTCTATTGATTTTAACCGTGCATTGATCAATCTCATTCCGGGGATCGATAATGGTGGAAGACATTTTCGCTCAATTGGCTGCTATTCGGCAATCTCTTGAGGCTGAGCTGAAAAGCGAGTCCGACACAATCATGCACGATGCAAACGGCATCGACCAGGCTCCGACGATTGAACATGCTGATGTCCGAACAGAAGATGAACCGACAAAGCGGAACGCCCCTTGTCCGTGTGGCTCAGGCAAACGGTTTAAGCATTGCCACGGGCAACACGGGTCTTCGCTGGAGAGGGAGGAACCGCCGCTACCGCACCAGATTACGTTTGACACGGCTGTCGAAATTTCCAGCGTACAGACCAGCAACGTTGGATCGTTGCCGGTCGACATTGGTCCTGCCCCGCGACTCAGCTCGCTAGGCGAGTCAGATCAACGTAATTTTGAAAAGACTGAATTTCTCCATCTTCAGATGAGGCCGACTTTGGGAGAAGACGAGACTGGGCAGTCCACAGAACGCGAGACATTGCCCATACAAGGGTCCGCACCCAGGCAGGCGTTGGAAGCGACGTTCAGCGAAGGTAAGGAATCCAAAGCAATAGCGATGATTGTCGCTGGTCATGTGAAACTTAAGAACCGCCGCGCTTTGGCCGACCTCCTCGCTCACCGGCGCAAGATGCTGGACGAGCTCCAGGCGGTCTCGGGCATCAATCCCGCAAGCGTGGTTCGAACCGTCCTGGAGGAAATTGCCCTCATTGAAGCTGCGCTTGAGGAGCTTGAGCCACCGCCTGGCACGCTGCCGGAGAATGAGTGGGCGTAAGAATGTAACACTCCCGATTTCGGTCTGCGAAAAGGCAGCCGCGGGGTATCCAGTGTAAGTTGCAGAACTGCAGAGTCTCCGCAAGTTATTCTTTGTAGTCGAACGCTCGACCCGGAGCGCGGCGGCAATCTGCAGTGTCGTGGCCACCAATCCGCCTATGATTGCAGTTGCCGCGAGTTCTCACGCGATTCTTTGCCGGGTTCCGATCCCGGAACTCTAGGGATCGTTAGCCTCGTCCGCGTGATGTTTAGATGACGCCCCGATTCCCGCCGCCAGCATAGCGAGAACCGGAGGGGGCGCGGCGGGGCAATTCAAGACGCGATGGTGGTGTAGGCCGGTTCGATGTCGGCACTGGCGGAAACTCTTCGGACCTTCGAGCTCATCAATAGGTGCTGCCCCGACCGCGCGATTTGAGCGGATCAGCGCTCGCGCTGTTCGGCGCGATGTTGTCGTTGTGTGGCAAAAGGCCGGCCTTTCTCTCGGCCGCCTCCACTGCGGTGCGTAGGGCCTGCAACTGAGCCATCGCGTCGCGAATTTCTAAATCCGTTAGCCTGTTCGGTTTCGTACGAAAAGGAAGTCTCATAGTGCACCATTCAAATTGAGTGAGAATGATCATGCGCAAAGGCACCGGACGGTGCAACGGAACTTCAAAATTAAGCTTGAGGGGTATCGTTACTTTATGCGGTGTCGAACATATCATCTGGCGATAGGTGGAAGGCTGACGGTTGGATCGTCGCTCAAGGGCGCGATGGCTTCCTGCGTCATGCAATGAGCGGGCCGCGCCGCAAGCTTCCGCCGGCTGAAATCCGTTGTTCAGGCCGCGTTAATCGGCGCGGTCGGAAACTGGAAACCGTAAGCCAGCTGCGTATTGTTCTCACATCTGTCAAATTGCGGTCTGTTGAGGAATGCCGCGCGGAACCCCATTCATTTTAGGAGCGCTTATGAAGAAGCCAACTTCGCCCTCGCAAAATCAAAGAATCGATTTGCCGATCTCGATGAGATCCTGCCAGGGATCAAAAGCAGAGACCGCTCGAAATGCGGTTCATCCCTTCAGCGAGCGCAAGATAACCCCTAGCCTAGTGGCCCGACTTCCGGCTCTCCTGCACCGACCTCGTCACAGCCTGTAGCGAAATAAGCCCTGAGACGATCATCAATGAACCTTCCCAGTCGCATCGAGACCAATGCTAGGAGACTAACGCGCGAGGGTAAGTTGGGTCACGCGGGTGCAGCAAACGTCGGCCAAAGGCCGAGAAGGCGCCTCTGGCCTGCCCGGGCCATTTGGGCCGCGGCATGCGTCGTGGCAATGCTTGGATGGACGAGCGCGCTAGCATGGGCGTGCTGGAAGATGCTCGGCTGGCTCGCAATCTTCGGGTGAGACGGTCTGCTGGCTTCAGAACCAAATCTGCGACAGCTTGATCGCCACGCAGATGATCATTCCCCACAGCGCGATGTTGATTTGTATTGTTCTGACCATAGCCACCTGCAGGATCATCCGCTTGCTGCGTGGGCCTCTACAATGGCAACACAATGTCAATGATTCGATAAAGTTCCTCATTTAACCGGCTTGTGCAGCGCACTTACAAGAGGTTTCAACGGATTTCGCGCGTCAATTTCCGTCTTCCTTTCAGTCGAAGGGGCGTACTACGCGGGTCTCATGTCGCGAAGACCGTGAAGCCGCTGTCGTCGTGAACGCCGAAACCGCCGTTCGACCCGCTGACGCTCGGATTAATGATTCGGGCAGTTAGTTGTGGGGGCGCCCCCATCGTTTCGTCCGCCCTTTCGACTTCCAGAAAGGCAGATTCGCCGCCGCCTGCTGGCGCCGGGCTCGGGCAATTCAACCGGCTTCCAGCGGCGTCTGAAGGGTATCGCCGACCGAATGCGAAGGACGCACGATCACGCAACTTAGCCGTGCTGAGTCCGATGCTTAGCTAAGCACTCGTCCTTGGATTCTTGGGCGGATTATCTTTCTGCGCGACTTCTTCGATCAGCAAAATAATTGCGCGGCGCGTGCTTAAGCTCTTGATCTCCCTGAACGCGGAGACCAACCGAAGTATCTCGCGATCGGTATCGGAAACAGACATTGCCAGTCCTTGGAATGCCAAGGCCGCAGAAGGATGGCTGCTGCTGCCTGTGCATTTTGGTCAAAATATGCCGGATAAAAAATGTCTAAGTTTGATGCAGCCACCCGGGTTGAAAAATTTTACAGGGCGAAATCGGTCAAATTCAATTTAAATCTCGCGGCGCTGCAACAGAACTGATGATTTGCTTAACATGCGTCGAGACGGTGAGGGGAGGCAGAGCCTGGGACGGCTGCGCGGCGTACCCGCGCCAGGATCGGTCGCCGTAACACGTGGATACGTCTTCGTTTTAGGACGGACATGTCGACGGAGATATCTGAATAGCACGTCATGCCGACTCCAGCGGCGGCACGACAAGAATGTATGCGCGTTCGTTGAGAGTTCCACAATCGTAAACCGCATGCGCGTTTTTCGTAGCCCGGCGGCACGCTTGCTCTGCGGCTCCTGGCGTTGTGTTATTTGACGTCCATCCTTTCGCCTATTACGTGGAGCAGCACAAAGATAGAATAGAAAGCGAAGAACCAAGCCCGTTCAGTCTTCTCGTCGAACTCGTGGTCTGGCTCTGGATCAACACCGAACAGGGGGGCGTGGGTGGGAGAGGGCGTGTGCGCTTCGCGGCTTGCGCAAGCAGGCGTCGGATTGGGCTTTCGCGGGCAATCGTTTTGCGATCCTGGTTGCGAGCATCAGCGGGAATTTACCCACTTGGATGTTTCCACGTCTCAGCCGAATTTAAATTTAACGTGGAGGTCCTTTCCGATGTCCACGTAAAGCATCGCTCCGTTGGCTCTCGCCAAGCCGGTCCTGATGATCGTCTTGCAAGAACCTCGGAAGACGAGCGGCACGATCGTCCCGCTCACGCGGGGCGAGGCGTTCGGACGGGTCGCGGCCGAGCTTGGATTGCAGCTCGACGAGATCGGTGAAGACGTCGGCCTGGCGGCGCAGCTCGTCGGCGATCATCGGCGGCTGGCTGGCGATCGTGGAGATCACGGTGACCCGCACGCCGCGGCGCTGCACGGCCTCGACAAGGGAGCGGAAGTCGCCGTCACCCGAGAACAGCACCATCTGGTCGATGTGCTCGGCAAGCTCCATGGCGTCCACGGCAAGCTCGATGTCCATGTTGCCCTTGACCTTGCGGCGGCCGAAGGCGTCGATGAACTCCTTGGTCGCCTTGGTGACGACGGAGTAGCCGTTGTAGTCCAGCCAGTCGATCAACGGACGGATCGAGGAGTATTCCTGATCCTCGATGATCGCTGAGTAGTAAAAGGCCCGCAACAGCGTCCCGCGGCTCTGAAACTCCTTCAGCAGTCGCTTGTAGTCGATGTCGAAGCCCAGAGTTTTCGCCGTGGCGTAAAGATTGGCCCCGTCGATGAAGAGCGCGATCTTGTTGGTGGGAAAAGGCGACATTAGAGTCAGGCTTTCGCGTAGCGCGGGTTGCAGGTGGCGGCGCTAGCCCTGCTGGTGCGACAATTCGGAATGCTTTCCATCAAAAACTGCTACCTAAGGTCGCGCCATCCAGCTGCTCCTCAATCGGTACTGACGGAATATCATTGGGTAGAACCGTGATCGTCAAACAAGCGTTGAAGCCGATAGCTTGCGCCAGCCGGCGACGGTAGGATTAAATAGAAACCGCTACTGTCCCGCAATTATTTTTCCGCTCGAATTTCTCATTCCCATAGGGAGAATTGCGGTTGATTTAAAGACCCGTTGGTACGGTTTGACGCGCTCGCTGGCAAGTACGCAATGGTGCAACATTGGTCACCAAGCCCGAGCGCCTCAACACCAAGGACAAGCGGCGGACCGAGGTGGCCGGCATCTTTCCCACGCCGACCTCCGCCCCATCAGCGCGATCCTGCTCGAGGAGAACTATAAATGGCCCGGCAGCGCGCCCGTTGCACGACGCTGGAAGCCATGGGGTCATAGTGCGATGTTCTAACCGTCAGGCTTCCGCCAATCGCCGCATGACCTGACCAGCCCCAGCCCGTGAGGGTGCACCGCTGGCAGCTACACTACGCTCAGGGACACGGATCTTCTCCAACTGTGTTGCTCGAGGCAGAAGCGATGATCGAAAGTTGTTACAAGGGCACTCTGAAGAGCCTTAACCTTCACCATCAAGCTTAACTTCCGAGCTTGATTGCGTGATCCGGGCGCCGGAGTAAATTGCCTCCCGGACAGTCACATCGCTCCCGTCCGGGCCACCCCAAGACGAAGCTGGCAAGCGATCATACTCCGCTCGCCGGCTTTGTTCAGCTCTTAGAGGGCGGATAGCCAATGCAAAGGCTTCATCTTTCACTGATCGGACTTGCCGCGACCGTGGCCGCAATCGTTGTGATTGCGCACTTTACGATCGGGGGATGACTCTTCGCGCAGTGCGAACCGTCCGAGCAGCTTTTGACGCGTCCGGACAATGCGCTCAACCGCAGCGTACTTGCAGGATTGAGTTTTACTCTGTAGAGCGCTGCAGAAAATGAGATTTCAAGAATGCGGACTTTGGTAATTTGGGTCTCCGGACTGATCGTTAGTGCTGCTGTTGGCGACACGGTCGGAAAACTTGTAGATCAGCCTTATGCCGTTAATCGATCAATTCTTGGCTTGCTCGCTGGCATATCTGTATTCGCGTGTGCACGCCTCTGGATCGTCCAATCAAACGAGGACTGCAACCGGGACTAACCGCTCGTAATTCCCCGGACGTGCTGAAGTTTTACCTGTCGAACAGCGCCCGGATGGAGCCTCGAAGGATTACTCAGCGCTTGGATGCCGGAAAGCGACCCTGTATCGCTCGAACAGGAGCCGCGGAACAGTCTCCGCAGCAGACGCGCCGCGCTTCAAGGAGGCGAGGAGAGCATTCTTTTCTTATCTACTGCGTGAACCTTTTTCTTGGCTTTCATGCGCCAGTGAGGTTCATTAATTGGGGGGATGATGGAACTTACCGGCGCGCCGCTCTGCCGTGTCACTCCGGTCCGAACTTTCGAGCCCCGCTCTGCGCGATCAGCCTCAGGCAATGAGCAATGAGCTTCAAGAAATGGGTGATGCAGCGTCGTGCCCTCAGGTTCGTAGGCGAATCGCAGCCCGGCGCCGCAGCAAAAGAGCGTTATCAGGGGACCGTGCTGTCTGTGGTGAAATTTCTTCACACGCAGCGCGCGCCAGCGGGTGACGTAAGGCTGGTCCTCAAAACTGGCGAGGCAAACATTAAAGCCCTCGGCTACATCTATGGATTTACCGACGCGGCTTTCCAAATTGCTGGTATGGACATCGGAAGCGAATACGGAGTAAGCGCGCTCGTAGCAGTCATTTCAGAGTTTGACAGGCCAAACGCTGACATACTGTGGCATCGATTGAAATGTCCTGGTGATGCGCGGGCACTGATGGATGGCGTAAGGATGGGATTTGACGATTACTGCCAGTTGGCGGAAAGCGAGAAAACACCCGGTCAACTTATCCTCAGATGGGAGGACTGTTTTACGATGCGAAATCCCAACTAGCGGGCCATGCGACGTTTATCGCCGATTGCATGCTCATCTGCAGAGCCATTGGGTAAAGATACTTTGACTTCTACGACTTGTTCGACCTGATTGCTTATGGAAGCGTTGTACGCGACCGTAGTCATCGAGCGTTTCTTGGGCCGAATCTGCCATTCCGCCTCGCCGGCGTTTCAAATTACCTTTTGCTCGTTTGTAGTTGGCTCGATAACAAACTTGGTTCTTCGATCCCAGGACGGATAGCGAGTTCACTACCACGTCGACAACTGTCACGGTTGTCTTAATAGGCATTTCGCTTGCCCAGCACTTCGACAATAGTCTTGATCAATATCAAAAAGTCGAGCTTGAGGCTCCAGTTGTCGATGTACCAGAGGTCTAGCCTTACTCGCGCTGACATCTGTTCGATTTCAGGAGTCTCCCCCCGTGCGCCGTTACATTGAGCCCAGCCGGTAATTCCTGGCTTGACGTGGTGCCGGAGGGCGTAGTCCCTCAAGAGTTTTTCAAAGTGATTGTCGTGCGCCAAGGCATGAGGGCGGGGGCCTACCAGCGACATTTCCCCTCTGAGTACGTTAAATAGCTGCGGTAGCTCGTCGATACTCAGCGAGCGTAGCGTTCGTCCAATTTCTGTGATCCGTGGATCTTCGCGAGTTGCCTGGGAAACAACGGAACCATTTTCTTGAACCGTCATGGTCCTAAATTTGAATATGACGAAGTGGTTTCCGTTGTATCCCTTCCGATGCTGTCTGAAGATTATGGGGCCGGGACTGTCGAGCTTGATTGCAGCCGCGGTGATGGCCATAATTGGCGCGAAGAATACGAGCGCTAATGTCGCGAACAGAATGTCAAGCATGCGCTTCAGCAAGCGCTCACGATCATTCAACGGGGCATTCTGAATGTTGACTGTGAGCGCCCGAATTCTATCGAGCGACATTGCGCCCGAAAGTGTTTGGACGTTTTTATCCGGTAGCAGGCGAACGGCTACGGGGAGCGTCTTGACCCGACTGCGCACAAATTCGATGCGCTCTGTATCTGCCCAGGGGAGGGCCAGCAGAATCTCGCGGCAACTGCTGTTCCTAATGAAATCGGCAATTGAGCAGATAGTACCGATGTCCTCGTCGATGCCTGACAACGGACTTGGCGCATTTAGCACAAAGCGCTTGATCTCTGCCGTGCCGAAGTAGGGCAGCAAGTGCTCTAGCCCCTGCATCTCGTCCAGTACGCCGAGCATAACGGTGCGGCGTTGACCGATGGTTCGGCGAGATATTGCGCTCGCGACGGTCAACTTGGCGACCTTCCTTAGTACGACCAACGCCAGCAGTCCGAACGAAGAGAAACTTAGGAATGATCCGCGGGAATAGTCCGCGCCAACTTTGAAGATCAGTGCGGCAAATGCGAGCAACAACACGGTCGTACACCAGCAGGCGAGAATTTCGCCAATCTCTACTCGCCCCGCGCCGCCGTTAGGCAATCTGTAGAAGCCTCGACCGCTCATTCGAAGGACGTAAATTATGCCAGCGAGGGATCCGACGGCATAATATGGGAGCAAGCTGGGGACTGAATTGCCCGCAGCAAACTGGTATGCGAGCCCGCCGATCAAGCTTGACAGCAAGACGGTCACGAAGTCGATCGTCGACAAAATATATGGAATGGCATCAATCGAGATGCCGAAATTCAGCGGAGGCGATGTCGCAAACCCATTGCGGCTGTCGCTAATGTCTGACGCTTTCGTCAACATAACGCCCGATTTATAAAATGACCAGATACTGCTTATTTAATGTCGAGGTATTTGATTTATTAAAAATTAGTAAATGATAACCATACTTGGTCAAATGGCGCAATCGGTTTTTTGCTCCGGCGCGCGGCGTTTCCAGTAAGATTGTCCGCCAGGGATGCTTAAACTAGTTCTTCGTTATACTTCCATCGGTATGAAGGGTGACGCTGACCCTGTCGCCATTCATCTCGGCTTTGCCCCTCCAAGTCCCTTCCGCGTCCTTTCGCAACTGTTCGACCTTCAAGTAACCTTCGGCTTCGATGGCCGCACGGGCCTGGTCGGCGGTCATTGCGCGGGCATGCTGAGTCGACGATGCAGCCGCCGGTTGCGGTTGCGGTTGCGGTTGCGGCTGAGGAACTGTGGAAGCCGGCGTCGCGGTCTGCGAACAGGGCGCGTCGACCGCAGAATAGCAAGGATTGCCGGGAGCCTTTGCCGAGAAACAGGGACTGGTAGGGTTGGAGGGGTTGCAGGGGCTGTTTGGGCTGGTGGAGGAGGAGGACGGCAATGACGGGCTTGTCGCAGCTGCGGACCGATTGGTGCGCGTTGTTTGACCGTTCGCTTGACCGTTGGAAGCGAGGCATAGGATGGACAGAAGAAAGACGCTGCCCAGAGTTTGCATCGAAAGGCGAAATTGGCTGGAATTGATTGCTTGAGTACGATTCTTCGATTTAATTTGCTGCCTAACAATCATGCGGAACTCCCATTGTTGCGCGCCGTACAGAAGCCGAGGACATCGCAACGAAATCCAAAGCGCCAAAATTGAACGTGAATCCAAGCAACGAGCACCGGACCAAGTTTACCAGTCTAGGCACATTGCCCAGGGATGAGGTGCGTGTTTGGCACTCTACCTTGGACCTTCCGCCGGCGTGTCTTGCCGGGATGTACCAATCACTCTCTGCTGACGAGCGGGAGCGTGTGGGTCGATTTCGTCGTATCGCGGACGCTAAGCGTAGCATTATAGGTCGCGGATACCTGCGGGTTTTGCTGGGGTGGGCGATCGGTTTGCGTGCCGAGGAATTGCAATTTGAGTATGACGAGTTCGGTAAACCCAGTCTAGCGGCTAGCTATGGCTCCGAATTGCAGTTTAGCGTTTCGCATTCGGGAAATCTTGTGCTCATAGCCCTTGCGAGGGGTCGATCCGTTGGTGTCGATGTCGAGATGGTCCGGACGAACATAGATGTCACCGATCTAGCGAACCGGTTTTTCTCGACGGCGGAGTCGGAGAAGTTGGCGGCTCTGACCGGGCCGGTTCTTTACGAGGCGTTTTTTGCTTGTTGGACTCGAAAGGAAGCATACGTTAAGGCCATGGGGCGAGGTATTTCATTACCTCTAGATAATTTCGAAGTTTCCTTACTACCTGGAGAGACGCCAGGCCTCCTGGCAACCAAGCCCGATCCGACCGAGGCTAGCCGATGGAAGGTTCTTGCATTGAATGTGGGGCAAGACCATCAGGCCGCGCTGATCGCGGCTGGACAGGAGTGGCGTCTCACTTGTGAAATGTTAGAAGGCGCTGAATTCTCGAATTCGACGTAGATCTTTGCTGCGACAATGTGGCGGTGGGATTGAAGGTTTCCGTATGTGACTAAACGGACACAGATTTGGGCCCGCGAACCGGGTAGGGTTGCAGCCTGAGCCTACGCTATTCGGGCATATTTGCGAAAATTTACGAGCAGGGCCGATGCTGTCCAAATATTTGAAACTGGCGGTTGTAGTTGTTGGGGCCCTCCAATTGGCCGGATGCTACACTGATTACGGCCCTGTTGAGGTTGAGACCCAACCGGTGAGGCCATCGTTGGGAGCTGGGGTTGCATCCAGCTTACGTCCTGGTGAGCGGATAAAGGTCACCATATACGGCGAAGAATCGCTCACGGGTGAATACGATATCAACCCTGGCGGCAGCGTTTCGATGCCTTTAGTCGGTGCCATAAGAGCTGCGGGACGGTCCCAGGTCGAACTAGGTCGTGAGATTGCAGCGAAATATCGCAGCGGCGGCTTCCTGCAGGACCCCAAGGTCAACGTGGCGGTCGTCCAGTTCAGGCCTTTCTACGTGTTGGGCGAGGCGGCGACACCTGGCGAGTACCCGTTCCGAAGTGGTCTCACCGTTCATTCCGCCGTCGCAATGGCGGGCGGATTTACCTACCGGGCGAGCAAGTCAGTAGTCCTCATTAGGCACCTCGGCGACGATATATGGAAAGAATATCCTCTGTCGGAACCGGTCGTCATTGCTCCGGGGGACACCGTTCGGATTCCGGAAAGATATTTCTGAAGTTCCGGACCGCGTTGCTCGCTCTTTTTGAAGCTCGAGGGATGGCTTCCGGAATTCAATGCGCCACCTAGGTTTCATCCAACTCCGAAAGGTAGCTGCCTCTTTTGCGTGGACTGCGACCGTTTGCTTCCTGTTGATTTCGTCATGCTTGGCCCAGGAGCCGCCGCTGGATGTTCCGACGGTCAAGAGGCTTGCGGCAAGGGATCCAACCGCCGTCACGGTCAACGACTGGCTGCTCTATCCCACGTTGCGCGTCTATTCGCTGTATTCGGATAATCTGTTCCAGGCTCCCCGAAATGGCATAGCATCGCCTGGGGTCGGCGTTACGCCGGGCCTCGTCGCGATCTGGACCAATGGAATTCACACGACGACACTTTACGGAAATCTCGATCGCCAAGTTTATCCGGACGCCAACGAGGTCAATACTCTGGATGGACGGGCTGGCTTTTCGCAAAGATACGAGGCCATGCGGGATCTGAGCTTCACGGTCGACGCTAACTACGTTCGTCGGACTTGGAGCTCAAGTCTGCAGAGCGCGATCCAGGTACCCCAGACTGCTCCGACTTCCACTGTTCTGCCAAACGGCGATACGCGTCTGCCAAATGGAACGATCGTTTCCCCGACAGGTCAGGTGGTCGGGCAATCGGCTCCGGCACCCGGTAGTGTCCTTCCGTTGCTGGTGAATCCAAGCAACCGTTACGCCGGGACGTTCACGGTGGAGAAGCTTTTCAATAGGGGCATCCTAACCCTGTCGGGATCCGCTGCGCGGATTGAATATGAAGGGCAGGGTCTGCCGAACAACTCCAGCAGAACCTTTACCGAACACGCGGGGTTTTGGCTTGGCCCACTGCTTTACATCTATTCAGAAGGTGTTGTCGGCAACGTGGCACTTGACGCAACGCCGACGTCGACGCCCGCTTCAACGACCTCGCACCGCGCTGTCGGCGGACTTGGAACGAGCCGGATCGGCCTCTTTCGTCTTTCGGCGTATTACGGTCATCAGGGCTCCGATAGCTCCAGCATCGGTGGGCACGCCACAGCGGGCGGGGACGTCTATGGAGGTCGTATCAGCTACGAACCATTTCGCCAGTGGACCCTTACCGGAACTGTCGACATAACGAACAACATCGCGTCGAGTTCAGCCACGACTGATCTAGCTCTTTCCCTTCCCGGCGTTGTCGCGGTCCAGATACCGACTACAGCATCGACCCGGATCGCATCTACCTCAGTGCAATCCAGCTATGAGATCAGCCAACTGTGGTTCGCCGATTGTTTGGTGTCGTACAGCCGCATCCAATATGTCGACGGCAGCAGACTGGACAATTCCTGGATATTCAACGGAACGCTTCGGTATGACATTCGGCGTGATACGTCTCTTACTTGGGAATATCGATACACCAATCTTCAATCCAATACGCCCCTGGTGGGCTTTAAGAGCAACTACGTCTCGATGGGGGCGCTCTACAAGTTCTGACCGCCAGCGGGTTGGAAGCTCGTTGCATCGTCTTTCGCGAGCAGAATTCAAGCGACCTGGCGGCGAGCGCCGTTTCACCCATCGTCGCGAACTCTGCTTAGTAGTAATAGCCGTGCGTTGTGGCCAAGGGAGCCTTGTTCACGACAACACGAACCATGTCCGTCGCCTGCAGATACTTCTTGCACTGCTCGATCTCCGAAACCTTCGAGGTGCCGACGGCTGCGACAAGGAGGACGCAGTCGATGTGTGGCAGGATCGAGATTACGTCATGTCCCGTCAGCAGGGGAGGCAAGTCGAGTACGACGATCTGCGTCTGTCCGTGACGAGCGAGCCCGTCCAGGAACTTTGTTGTTGCGCTCGACGCGACCAGATCAGATGGATTCGAGCTCGATCCGGTCGGCATCACCTCCAGATTGCTGCTCCCTGCGCGCACGTTGACAGTTGCATTGTCCGCATCTAAGCGCCCCTCCAGGACGTCAGTAACTCCTTCTGTTGCTCTCAGATTCAGAGTGCGCCCGACCTGCGGCCTGCGAAGGTCGAAATCCAACAGTGACACCTGGCGTTCCGGCACCCGGGCCATGCTGAGAGCCAGATTTATGGCCATAAAGGTCTTCCCGCATCCCGGTGTGGGAGACGTTATCGCCAACGTCTTCCAGCCCTTGAGGTCCATCGCGCGCAGGACTTCGGTTCGCAGAATGTCAAATGGCAGTGAACGGGGATCCTGTCCATCATGAGCAACGATCCTGCGCGATTGAAGGAAGGCAGATTCGAGTTTGACCTCCCGAAGCGATCTCTTTCGCTCCGCCGGCCGATCGTCGGCTGCTCGGTTCCTCATGGGTTCAAGTCTGGGAGCGCTGCGCAACTCCGACTCTATTTTGGCGCGCTCAACCGCCTGGCGAATGTCTTCCATTCGATCTCTCCTGCTATCGCAATCCCGAAAGAACTAGTGGCCGGCTAGCGCCCGCAGATGGAGCCAAGCCTTCGGTGAGTCGATCGGCAAATGGAGAACGATTGCGGCCGCAAGCCCGGCGAGTATCGCCAGAAGTATCAGTACGCAGAAGGCGCCGAAAACGAACCGCGCGCGCGCGCGAATGACGTCACCTGATGTTTGTATATACGGGATGGAAGTGGTGAGCGACGCCGGAACCAGCCCCGCCAGTGCCTCCGGACCACGAATGGACCCGTTGAGGAATTCGGCCATCAATGCGGAGCCAATGCCCAGTGCCAGGGCCGCAGCGAAGGCACTTGCGACCGTCTTCAGTCTGTTCGACTTGAGAGGCTTCTGTGGCAACGTTGGCGTCTCGATCACCTGCAGTCGCTCCGACTGTTGATCCCGATTCATCTTTTCGGTGAGACGCGCGGTCGCTAGCTTGGAATTGGCTTCCGAAAGCCGCTTTTCGATCGCCTCGCGCTGCCGCTTCAGCGCGTCCATATCGTCGACTGGAGAAGGTCTGGATTGCGCTGCCGCTGGCGGAGGCTCCTGAACGGTCTTCTCCATGAGCGCTATTCTCTTTTTTAGAGACACCACAGCGGGGTGTGCATCTGAATACACCGACATCTTCTGAGCCAACTCGGCTCGGAGGGTGCCTAGCGCGGCGAGCTGCGATCTCTGCTGTTCCGATATCGTTGGCAGGACGTCAGACGGTCGCTGGGCCGCGTCGATAATCCGTGCTTGCGTGTCCTCCAGCTTGTTCTCGAGGTCCCTTGCTTCGTCCGTCAGGATCTTGACGGCCTCCGCCGCCTGATTACCTCTGGCGCGATCGTCCTCGCTCACGATCAAGCTGACCAGCTCGTTTGCGACGTCCATTGCAAGGTTTGGATCTGGGTATTCGAACCCGACTGTAAACGCGACGGTGAGGGCGCTCATTCGCACCTGTGCATCCGCCACGACAGGTTTAAACTGAAGATTGCTGCGCATCGATTCGAGAACGTCGGCGCTGTCAGGAAAAAGTCCGAACTTTTTGGCGATGGCCAGAAGTTTGTCGCGGGTGATGACCCGCTGTTGAAGGAGCTGGACACGCTCAAGCGCGGTCACGCTGGAGACAGGCTTGACAATGTCCGGCGCGAGGAGCTGGGCCTCAAGCAAGATCTTGCCTTCGGATGCATAGTTAGGCTTCTGGATTGCGGCAAAAAGCATGCCGCCTATAGCGATCAACCCAAATGGGAGCAGGAAGAAAAAAAACCTGCGCTTAAAAACATCAAGAAATCGGCTAAGATTTAAGCTTGACCCCTGGTCAGGGCCAAAGGCAGGCTCGTCAGAAGCGAAGGGTTGATGCGAGCCAACAGACTGAAGCACGGCGTGAACCTCGGATGAAAATCAGTTTGCCCCCATCAATTCGTCGCCTGCTTTTGAGGCGACGCATTGCCCCGCACGCTCTATCGAATTTATAAATCCTCTCGAATTTAAGAACAAGCGAAAAATCATCCATGATTAACGCGACATATTCCCCCATGCATGTGGAGTGAATGGAACCGGTGTTTATGAATTCGCGAGGCGACGATTCTCTTCGAGCCTGCCGCGAATATTAATCAACGAGGCTAAGAAGGTTTCACTTTGGAGCGGCCTTGGTCTATTCGTTTTAACCGGCAATCATGCCGCGTCCTTGAAGGCCCTGCGGATGTATGAGTCGTTTTACGGGCTTCGAGAGAAGCCTTTCTCCATCTTGCCTGACCCGGATTTGATCTACTGGGGTGAGAACCACCGATTTGCGTTTGCCATGCTCGAGTTCGGGGTGATGAACAGTGCTGGCTTTACGGTGGTCACCGGTGAGGTCGGATGTGGAAAGACGACATTGGTGCGGTACCTCTTGCGGCGGCTCGATGATCACGTCACCGCCTGCGTCATCTCAAACACTCCGCGCCCTCAAGACGGCTTCCTGCCGTGGTTGATGATGTCTCTCGACCTGCCGTTCGAAGGGGCCTATCCGTCGCTGTTCAAGCAGTTCCATAAGTTTCTTTTGGACCAGTTTGCCGGAGGTCGTCGAACAATTCTCATTGTCGATGAGGCTCAGAACCTTGGAATGGATGCACTCGAAGAGCTTCGAATGCTTTCGAACGTCAACACGGACAAGCGGCAATTCTTGCAGGTCATTCTCGTCGGACAACCGCAATTGAGGGACACACTGCGTGCGCCGCAGTTACTTCAGTTCGCGCAACGAATCTCGTCCGACTTTCACCTCAAGCCTATGAATACCGACGAAGTTGCCGAGTACATCAATTTTCGTTTGCGATCCGTGGGGTCTAGCGACCGATTGTTTGTGGATGAAGCCTGCAAAATTATCGGTGAAGTCAGCCGGGGAGTGCCGCGCACGATAAACGTTCTGTGTGATACAGCTTTGGTCTACGGCTATGCTGCGCAGGCCAAGCTGATCACAGCCGAAATTGTGGATTCGGTAATCAGAAACAAGGAGCAGTTTGGCGTCGTTCCATTTGGGCTGGAACTGGCCCAGGAGGGTCCACCTGGGGCGGCCGAGATCAACTCACGATCCGGCATTCGATGATAGCAGGTATCCGAGTTCAGTCAGCTGAAAGACACGTCGGATTGCTGGCGTTACCCCAGTAAACAGCAGTTTGGCTTTCCGGTTGGTCAGTTCCTTGTGCAGCATCATCAGCATGCCGAAGAACCGCGCATCGATGGTCTGCGTGCGCGAAAGATCGATGATGATATCGCGATTGGTGGCCAAGGCTTCGCCGAACAGCTTCGATGCGCGGGAGACATGCATCTGCAAAGCGGATCCAGACAAGCCGAACTCGATCGACCCGTCGTCCTCCCGAAGTTTTGCGATCAACAATTCCTGAGGCCATAGTCTCTGGCTAAGCTGATGCCATCTGTTCAATGCCGCTAAAGGCAAAATGCGGGTGAACAACAGCCGCAGCAGAACAAGACCGTCGTGCCGATAGCGCTTCCAGAGATACCGCTCCTCTTTGATGCGCCACAACCATTCGAAGCCGCAGGCGCGCACGATCGGGGGAGCCCGCTTGATTACCCCCGCCTGGAAACCAATTGCCGCCCCCAGATGGGCGCGTATCGGTATCTTCAAACGATGATGATTCCGTTGCAGCCACAATTGCCCCTTCTTTGCGCCGAGGGACACAACCAGGAAATCGGCGCCGCTCGAATTCACCGCGTTGATGATATTGTCGGCGCTGAGTTCGTCGACCTCGCCGAAGCCCGGATCCATCGTCCCAAGGCATCTCGGTTCGCTGGAGTCGGCGTTAAATGCTTTCGCAGCTGCGGCGGCAACACCTGTCGCGCCTCCAAACAGGAATAACGAGAGCCTGTGCGCTCCCGTCGCCTTAGCCCTGAGGCGGTCAAGGAGATCGGCGCCTGACGCCCTTTCCCGGAGCGGCAGGCCGATAAGCCGCGCAATCCAGATGATCGGCATGCCGTCTGGAGGGCACAGATCACTATCAAGGAGCGATTGTCTAAACTCCGGATCCGAAAGGCTGTGGACGAGAAAATTGAGATTTGGAGTGGACACCAGACAGGTCACGCGCTCAACCGCCGCGCGCTCTAATCTGCGTACAACTGCGGGGAGATCGACGGCATCGATCGGCAAACCCAAGATGCAGTAGACTTCACGCGAAAGATTGGACGGCAATGGCGCAACGGCATCGGCCGGGAGTGCTGAACTGGCGCCGCCTGTTGCAGCTCCCACGGCCGGACTTGCTCCGACCGGCAATAATCTGTGCCGGTCAAACCCACTCGGCAGTTGCGCTAAGTTCAAGCCCGTCATTGCAACCGGTGAATCCTAAAAATTAGTTTAATAAATATTCAATTGCGTCAATATATTCCAGATTAAAATCGATTGCCAGTGGTATTTTGGATTCGGTTTTTGTCTCTCACCGCATGCGCTTCTAGCGGAATTAAACCGAGACAAATTACCGAATTTAAGGGGTCCTGTCCGTACTTGAGATCGGTGCGGCAGCGAGATGGGGCGAGATTCTCTCTACTAGGCCGCGAACAAACGGCTCGTCCTTGATCGTGCCGTGATCACCGTCGATGAAATACAGGTCGATGCCCGAAGGGGCACATTCGTCCCACCCGACCGTGCAATCGTTGAGCTTTCTGTCGAGTAAATCTTCCGTTCGGATCAAGATAAACCTTCTTGGATACGGGGAAGGGACGTAAGTTTTGTTCGCTGCAATCGAAGCGACGGTTTGCATGCCTTTTGGAATGGGCCGGCCAGCCAGGCGAAATCCGGACTGGGTAAGTCGCCAGCCGACCGACCTGGCTTTATTGATAGCGAACTCGGCTAGGTGGGACATCATTTTACTTACCCCACCAGCTTTGAAAGCTCGTCGGTACTTTCCAAGACGATCGATGACGCGCAACGCCTTGTAGCGAGCCCTCTCCGGTCCGGTCAACGTATCAAGGAATTGTGGGTGCCAAATATCGAATAGGGCGAGGAAGCTAACGTCCTGACCTTCGGCAATCAACCGACGGCCCATTTCGTATGCGACGAGACCAAATGTTGAGTAGCCACAGAACTGATACGGTCCCTGCGGCTGCAATTTTCGTATCTCGGGGAGGAAGCGGTCGGCGAGCTGTTCCACGGTTGGGTAGTGAACTTGATCGTCCACATTCGGCCACCAGATTTCGTAGACGGGTTGATCGCTCGGCAGTGCCGCAGCCAAATCGCCCGCGCCGGGCGGTCCAGGAAAAAAACAAATGAGGGGAGGTCGATTCCCCGATGTTCGAAGTGGGCGAAGATAAAGACCTTCCGTTCGACTACATAACTTGGCGATGGTGTCGCCGTCGCCAATGCATTCAGATCGGGCATTTGAGCTATAACTCGAAGATGGTGGTGACGGTGAGCACTCCCCGGCCGGCTTGTGGTTTTTCGTAATGGAAGATGGGGTGTTCATTCGCGCGTACGCACAGTCGTTGCCGGAACCTGTTCTCGACGACATGGTATTGAATAACATCACAATGCTCTTCCGTGAGTTTCTCTACCAACGCAATAAATTCAATTTAGAAAACTAGCAAAAACGACATTTGGAAAGATACAATCTCGAATCGGGCGCGTAAAGCGCGGGTGGCCCGTTGAGCTAAAGTATGCTGAATGCGCCGCTTTGCTAAAATATCATGATTAATCTGACCCCGAGCAGCCATCGCGAACCTTAGGCTCGCAGCGGAGAGCCTACGCATACCGTTCCGGGACCGTGAGTGTCTCAAGATCGTGGACGTGGAAGCACGACGGACGGAACCCATTGAAGATTCAGTGCTCCAGAACATCCTGGTGCTTGAGTTCGTCGTAAACGAGCTGGGCTATAATGGCGTGGGCAAGACCGCTGTAGTGACCTCCGCATGGCAGCGGTGAGAGAAGCCATGCCGCAACCCCGGTGTGGTGCTGGGTAAAGTAGTCGCATGCGGATCGGCCATTGCGCGCAGCGAGCATCGTGGGACCAACATCCAGCACCTCAATGTTCCTTGCCCTTAACTCTTGGACGAGAGAGATGTACTCGAACTGGCCGAAATCTGCAGCCTCACGGAAACTTCCGGATACCGGAAGCACGACAATGAGCGGGCGCTGACCGCGCGCGCGCGCCAGTTTTGCGAAAGCCTCGGAGATGGCAACCGCTACGCGCAGAGCGCCCGACGGATCATCCGCTTGATAAAGGCTGCTCCATTCTGCGCGTCCTCGGATGAGGGCGCGTACGCTCGGCATAAGTGCAACGCGCGCGAGCGTCAGTGTGTAGGGAAAGCGTGCGAAGACTGCGCCGTGCCTTGTGCCCGGTAGAAAGTAGGCCCTCGGCAGAAAGGATGAAGGGGTTCGATTCAATGCCACGAACTTGTCCGCATCAAGCTCTGGCAAGGGTATCCAGCTCAGTTGATCAGGAGGGTCGACGACGAAGCGCCCTTTCAGCGCAGTGGGTACCGGCTCCGAGCCCAACCAACCGTCGTATTGACTGACGACATCCATGATCCCGTTGGTATCCAGCCCGAGCAGCGCGAATCGCGAACCGTCGCGGATGCTTTCAAATCGTCGATAAGCCTGATCGATGCCGTAGCCACCAACGGCGTAGTTGACTATTCGACATCCTAGCATGTGCGAAAGGCGTTCGGCCCAGCCTTCGCGAAACGCAACCTCATAGCCGCTGGTGAACGAATCCCCATAAGCGGACCCGCAAGGTTGGCCGTCTCCGAACTCCGGATCTGGTCCGAGTTCCGGTGCGACCAACCCACCGATGTTCCGATCGAGCATCGACGAGCCAGCATCCCAATTGGCGCGCACCTGCTTGAGGTCCGGACGCCATAGGAAGCGGCTGGACTGCGGATAGGTCCGCAACCAACAATAGATGATCGCCGACCCGGCCTCAACGGCCATAGCGACCAGGATGAGAGCTAAGGCCATGGAGCCAAAACTACGCCTGAATGCTCGTATCAAAGCATTGTTACCCCAATGCAATAAGCAAACCGCTTTCCGCGTCAGCGCCGGCATCTCGCTATTTGCCTATCGTCGCAGACTTCACGTACGACAGTGTTTTGCGGCACGGAATCCACACATTCATCGCCTCGGCCTTCAAGGCGTCGATGCTGGGATGTCGGCCGGGAGGCTGCGGCTGCGCACCGGCCATTCGCAGGTAATGGTTGAAACCGCGAATACGGTTGGTCTTACGTGCCGTCAGTGTCTCGAAGAAAAATGAATACGAGACCGAGATGTCGCCCTGCGTTTCCACCCAGTGGGGCGCAT
This sequence comes from Bradyrhizobium sp. McL0616, assembly GCF_049993385.1. Taxonomy (NCBI): domain Bacteria; kingdom Pseudomonadati; phylum Pseudomonadota; class Alphaproteobacteria; order Hyphomicrobiales; family Nitrobacteraceae; genus Bradyrhizobium; species Bradyrhizobium sp. McL0616. Next base: position 5,695,770 of record NZ_CP188255.1, on the reverse strand, counting down.
TCTGCGGCTGGTGCAACCCGGTTCCTGCTGACAGCCGAAATACATGCTCTTGCTTCGGATCACGCTTGGTGAGCTCGACCTGGGCGATGTCGACCATGCCTCGGAAGTAAAACTGCTCCAGTTCGGGCTCGGTTAGAGTGGTGGGCGAATAGAGATGATATGTCTTTTCGCCCATGATCTGGCAGAAAAACACGGCAGAAGGATCGAAATGAAATGGAGTAAGCGTTGCGGCAGATGTTATGAAAATCGCCGACTCCAGCCGCAAGACCTGATCTTTTCTGAGCTCCGGTGACCGATCAAGGATCTGCTCGATCAAGCCGTCGCGCAGCTTGCGAAAGCGCGGGTCGTGATTCTCGGGCCGTTTCAGCAGGATTCTGATCGAGTGCTTATTCAGGCCGCGGAATGCGTCGGACAAACTCAAATTGACCGGCTTCACGGCCCGGAATCTCTCATCGGGCGCGATCGCGCTTGACGCCAGGAAAAAATCGCTCTCGTGACCAGGGCCGTATTGTTTATATGCAAGGCTCGCAAGTGACCCGAGCTCAAACATGTCGAGCTGGCTTAGGTTATGATCGAAACCAAACGGCTCGCGATTGAACGATCGCTCGACAGAATTGGGAGGGAGCTCGAGCCTTCCGATGTCCGGACTATCAGTCAAGGCCATTTGTGTATTCCTGTATCAACAGACGCACTCGTGCACTCGGCTCGATGCCGTGTCGATGGCTCATGAAAACTTGTGGTGAGCGTATCTGGCCCTTTCGGCGGCGACGGGCTGTCCGGCCAACCGGCGCGCTGCACGCAAGGTAGCCCGCACGGGGGTCGCGCCCATGTAAACCAGTTGGTCCAGCAGTTGCGAGTTGCCCACGCCTGGCAAGGCGATACCGCGGTCAGCGAGATGGCCTCGAGCATAATGCAGCATGCTTTGGCGGCGAGTGCTGTCTGTGTAATAAGTGAAGCTCATGGTGATCGAAGGTTCGTCCCCGACTTCCACGAGATGCGGCGCCGTCGACGGCATATATGCGCCGTCCCCAGGGCCAACCTCGAAGCGATGGGCGCGCTTGCGGAACTCTTCCTTCCAGATGATCAGATCCCGGTCGTGGCGCGCATGGAAGAGATCTCGCGCCTTCTGGCTGACAACGACCTCGTCATCCGGCTCCCAAACATAAATGGTCTTGCGGCCCTGGATTTGCAGGATGAAATTGTGTTCCTTGTCGATATGGAACGGCGTGACGGTGTTGGGAGACGTGACGAAGATCCAGCCGCCACGATAGCTCATGTTCGGATCTTTGGCCTCGACCAACGGCCGGACGCTGTCCAGCACTTGGTCGACGAGCTGGCGATATGTGGCATCGGTCTGCACGTTGAGGAGCGACAGCCAGGCCTTTGCCTCCCGAATGCGCTTGAGAGTGTCTGCCGCCGAGGAGCTATTTGGATGTATCGCCGGCGCCTGATTGAACGGCGTGTCTGCGGTCGCGCTACTGGCGTGTGTACGGACTCGTCCTCGTTCCTCCAGGCGTTTGCTCAGCTCGATCAATTGATCTGGCTGAAGCAAGTGGTGATCGGAGAGACGGTGCCGAACAGCGGTCACTTTCCACGGTTGAAAGTTTTTCCAATCGAGTTCGATCAGCGGAGCTGAAATCTGTGACATTGCGCGACATCCTTTGATCTCGCTTGCTCAGGCAAGAATTCAATTAGTTGATTAACCTTGAAAAATACTAAAGATAATAATGCCCATCTGCGGTGCTTGTCGCAAGAGGCTTCAAGGGTCAGAAATGTCGAAATGGTGAATGCAGCGGCTATGGCATCCTAGCTGGCTGGCGGGTAAGGTACGTCCGCGATATCGCGTTTTTAATAATGAAGTTTATTTCGTTCGCTAAGAAGTGGACTCCCGTGCTTTTTCTCGGCCGATCAGAGAGTTTCCAGTCCGGAACCTCTCCTGAGGTCGGCCGTTCGGGTGGGGACTTCGTGAAATTAGGCCACTGGCGAAATGCGATCCGGTCGATGCGGGTCGCGCAAATACGGGGTTTTGCCCGTCTCCTCATCCTGTTTGGCAGGTCGCGACGGGGCGCCGGGCTAATCATGCGCGCGCGCCGCAGCCGCGTAATCAGACCGGTGTTGGAGCGGTTGCTCGCCTTTCATGGCACGTTTCCAAGCATCGAGGCAGCGAGTGCATGTGCGGTGCGCTACGTCCCGGAATCCCATGACCATCCGAAACAGATGAGCCTCCACTCTGAGTTCGCGCAAGTGACGCGGGAAAGCGACTATCCCGTGCTCTTCTTTTTGGCGCCCATCGCATCCGAATTGCGGTCGGTCTTCGATCTCGGCGGAAGCGTCGGCAATCTCTTCTTTCAGCTTGACCGCCATCTGCATTTATCAAGTGACCTCGTTTGGACCGTTCACGATCTCCCGTTCAAGCGCAACGCGATGGTCGAATTCGCGAGGAGTAGGGACGAGGGACGCCTCAGATTCTCGGATGAGTTTTCCTCTGCTTCGGGGGTGGATCTATTCATTGTGGCCGGCGCCATCCATTTTTTCGAACCCACGCTGGGTACCCTGCTCGCTCGCCTCGATCGGTTTCCGAAGCACGTCATTATTAACCGAAGCCCGTTTTCGAACCTGGACGATATCGTTGCCGTTCACGACGGTAAACTTTGGGTAAATCCGTGCAAGCTTCACGGCATCGACAAGTTTTGCTCGGCAATGAGAGGGCTGGGCTATGAGCTCGTCGCAAGCTGGCCCGTTCACGAACGCAGAACGCGGGTTCCGCTTTTCCCTGATTGCGATGGGACCTACCGAGGATTTTATTTCCGATTGACCGAAGATCCTGAGCGCGCCTAGGCGGGGCACGCAAGGCGGCTCTCCGGGGGCCGACCAAGTCAGCAGGACAGAAACCATAAAGCAGTTGAACCTGCGTCGAGCGTCAAATTACTAAAGCGATTGGGTGCTCGCTTATCGTCGGGGGACGATGAGGCGCGGCGTCGGCCGGGCGACCAATTAACCAGGTGTTGCGAGTGTTTGATCGGTCGAATTAAATAGGCTGACATCAGGCTAAAATGCTTATAATGTTGCGTCATTCTTGGTCGATTTTTGGGTAGATTCCGATTGCTGCCTCGCGCATTGCCAACACTGCCCGCTCAGTAAAAAGGGCCCGACTTGTGTCTTTGGATTCAGTTGATTCGCAGGTTCAGGATCGATCTGGGAATTCTGTGTCTGCCCTCGTAGAGCAGGTTCGCGTATGGAACGGGCCTCGCATTGATTATCCACGTGATCACACGGTTGCCCAGCTGTTCGAAGAGATGGTCGAACTATCTCCGAGCTCGATCGCGCTGGAGTTCGGAAGCGAGCAACTCACATACGCCGATCTGAATTCTCGTGCCAACCAATTGGCTCATCGGCTGCGCGCGGCGGGCGTTGGTCCGGAAACGTTGGTCGGGTGCTGCATAGATCGCTCAGTTGAACTGATCGTCGCGCTTGTCGCGGTGTTGAAGGCCGGCGGCGCATACGTTCCTTTCGATCCCGACTATCCGAAAGAGCGTATCAATTTCCTGCTACAAGACACTCGAGCAACGGTCATGGTCACCCGGCCATCGTTCGCCTCGACTGTTCTGGCAGATTTTAGCGGAACGCGTCTGGTTTTGGACAGCTCGGGGCTGTCAGGCACTGCCATCGAGAATCCTGGCCGGTTGGGCGGCCCCGACAGCCTGGCTTACGTGATGTACACCTCGGGTTCGACGGGCCGTCCCAAAGGGGTGATGGTCGAAAATCGGTCCATCGTCCGTCTGGTTCGGAATACGAATTTTTGTGACTTCGGGCCGGACGAAACCTTCTTGCACTTCGCACCCATCTCGTTCGATGCCTCGACGCTGGAGATTTGGGGAGCGCTGCTCAATGGCGGACGTTTGGTGGTTATGCCGCCTGCGCCGACTTCGTTGAAAGATCTGATACGTGTGGTTCAAGAACACAGGGTCACGACCTTGTGGCTTACAGCGGGACTGTTCAATCTCGTTATCGAAGAGGAGCTCGAGGGCCTCCGCTCGCTTCGGCAGCTTCTCGCGGGCGGCGACGTATTGTCCCCTCCGCTCGTCCGGCGGGCGCTCGAGAAGCTTCCGAGTTGTCGGGTGATCAACGGGTACGGACCGACCGAGAATACGACGTTCACATGCTGCTACGCGATGCGCGCCGGAGAACCAGTCCCGGAGCCGGTGCCGATCGGTCGCCCGATCTCAAACACTCAAGTGTACATCCTCGACGAGGAACTTCGCCCTGTGCCGCCAGGCGCGGTGGGAGAGCTGTTTGCAGCGGGTGATGGTCTGGCGCGTGGCTATCTCAATGCGGCCGAAACAACTGGTCAGAAGTTCGTTCCGAACCCGTTCGCCGAGGGAGCGGATGACGCCCGCATGTACCGGACGGGCGACCTTGCGCGCTGGCGGCCCGACGGGATCGTCGAATTTCTCGGACGGGCGGACGGGCAGATGAAGATCCACGGCCACCGTATCGAGCCTGGCGAAATCGAATCTGTCCTGAATGAGCATGACCGGGTTGCCCAGAGCTGCGTCGTAGCGCTTGCCGGCGCGCACGGCTCCAAACGTCTGGCCGCATACTACATTTCTCGCGATCATGCATTGATTGATCGCGATTTGCGGAAGTTCCTCGCAGCCAGGCTGCCGGAATTCATGATTCCGGCTCTTTTCATTCGGCTGGAGGCTCTTCCGTTGACGCCCAACGGAAAGGTCGATCGATCCGCACTGGTTGAGCTCGGTGTTCCGGATTGGGCGGTCGCTGCGACCGACGGCGCGACCACAGATCTGGAGAAGATCATCTTCAATATCTGGCGCCAGAGCTTGGGTATCGATCGGTTCGGAGTCCTCAATAATTTCTTCGATATCGGCGGCGATTCGCTTCTGCTGGTGAGTGTTCATGCCAGCCTCGAGAAGGCGTTGCAGACCACGATCCCGATTACGGCCTTGTTTGAGTTCACCACGATCAAATCTCTTGCCGAGCATCTGGGCGGGCAGGTGCCCTCGGGCCAATCCGTCATCGACGCGCAGGAGCGCGCGCGACGACAGCGGGCGGCTTTCGCCCGGCAACGTGAGCGTCGAACCGGCAGTGTGTTATGAGCGATCGGGAAGTTGAGTCTGAAGCCCTTGAGGGAGTTGCGATAATCGGCATGGCGGGCCGGTTCCCCGGCGCTCGCAACGTTGCTGAATTCTGGCGCAATCAGCTGGAAGGCATCGAATCGATTTCGAAATTTCGCGTCGACGAGCTCGAAATCGCAAATCGTGAGAAGATCGCAAGCGATCCGCATTATGTAAAGGCACGCTCGATCATTGACGATGTGGACATGTTCGATGCGGAGTTCTTCGGCATCTATCCACGCGAAGCTGAAGTGATGGATCCGCAGCAGAGGCTGTTTCTCGAGTGCTGCTGGCAAACCTTGGAAGACGCCGGCTACGTTCCGGATACATACCCAGGCCAGGTAGCTGTATATGCCGGCTCCAGCGTCTGGTCGTATTTCCTGACGCGGCTTTGCACGACGCCCGACTTCATTGAAAAGTTTAGCTCGGGCTACCAAGTCTCGAACTACACCGAGATGATGGGAAACAGCATCGATTTTCTATCAACGCGGGTTTCCTATAAGCTGAATTTGCGTGGTCCGAGTTTCACCATGCAGTCAGCATGTTCGACATCCTTGCTTGCTGTCACTCAGGCCTGTCAGTCGTTGCTGACCTACCAGACCGATATGGCATTGGCTGGCGGAGTCTCGATTACGCTTCCGCAGAAACGAGGCTATTTCTATCAGGAGGGCGGCATGGTGTCGCCCGATGGTCACTGCCGGGCTTTCGACGCCGATGCGCAAGGAACCGTTTTCGGGGGCGGACTAGGTGTTGTTTTGCTCAAGCGTCTCGACGATGCAGTTCGCGATGGCGACCAGATTCATGCGGTCATTCGTGGCTTCGCCGTCAACAATGACGGCTCGGCCAAGGTTGGATACACGGCGCCGAGCGTGGAAGGACAGGCGAGCGCGATTGCGATGGCACATGAGGCCGCCGGCGTTGCACCGGACACCATCGGCTATATCGAGGCCCATGGCACCGCTACGCCGCTGGGCGACCCGATTGAGCTAGCAGGACTAACGCAGGCCTTCCGGGTGCATACGGATCGCAAGCAATTCTGTACGATAGGAACGGCCAAGACCAATGTCGGGCATCTGGATGTCGCTGCTGGCATAACCGGCCTGATCAATGCAACGAACATCGTGCGGGACGGCGTGTTCCCGCCAACGCTTCATTTCAAGAATCCGAATCCGAAGTTCGATTTCGCGAGCAGCCCGTTCCGGGTCAATGTGGAGAGGTCGGAATGGAGAGCCGAAGGGCCACGCCGTGCTGGCATAAGCTCGTTTGGAGTGGGCGGAACTAACGCGCATGTGATCATTGAGCAGGCGCCCGCCACTTCTTCCGCGGAATCTTCCCGGATCAATCATCTTCTTCCCCTGTCAGCGCGCTCGCCTGCGGCGCTTGATCAGGCCGTCAGAAATCTTGCCGCTCATCTGCAGTCTCATCCGCACCTCAATCTGGCCGATGTCGCGTGGACGCTTCAGGTTGGCCGCAAAGAGTTCGATTATCGTCGGACGTTCGTCGCCGGATCTACCGCGGAAGCCGCCGATCTCCTTTCAAAGGATTCGCGGCCGCAAACACGTGCGAAACCGAATACCGGTCCGGATATCTATTTTTTGTTTCCGGGGCAGGGATCGCAGTATCCGAACATGGCTCGCGAAATATACGAGGCGGAGCATGTGTTCCGCGAGGCGGTCGATCGCTGTGCGGCGATCCTGCGACCGCACCTCGGTGTCGACATTCGGACGTTGCTCTATCCGGCGGCGGATGCCGGAGATGAGGCGAGGCGGTCTGTTACAGAAACCGTCTATGCGCAACCGGCCATCTTCACCATCGAGTATGCGCTGGCGCAGCTGTGGATGGGGGCGGGTATTCGTCCAAAGGCCATGGCGGGACATAGCGTCGGGGAGTTCGTTGCTGCCTGCCTCGCGGGCGTGATCTCGCTAGAGGATTCCCTTGCACTCATCGCCCTGCGTGGCCGAATGATGCAGCAAATTCCTGCGGGCGGCATGTTGTCGATCCGTCTGACGGAAGCCGAAGCCCGCGAACGCTTGCGAGAGCCACTATCGCTGGCGGCACTCAATTCGCCGTCCTTGTGCGTCGTCGCCGGAGCATTGGAGCCACTTACGGAATTCGAAAAAGAGCTGAACGAGGCGGGTATCGCGTGCCGCCGCCTGGTTACCTCACACGCATTCCACTCGTCGATGATGGACCCGCTGATCGAGCCGCTTACCAGCGGGTTCTCGAAAGTGAAGTTGAATGCGCCCAAAATTCCCTATGTATCCGGTGTGACCGGCACCTGGATTTGCGCCGAGGATGCCTGCGATCCGGAATACTGGGCGAGGCATGCGCGTGAGCCGGTTCGGTTCTCTGAGACCGTCCAAGAGCTCCTCAAGAATCCCGACGCGGTGCTGCTGGAAGTTGGGCCGGGCAATGTGTTGGCGACACTCTCGCGCCAGCATGCCGGACTTTCCTCTAATCGGCTCATCGTCTCATCGTTGCCCGATGGTTTCTCGGGCGAAGGCGATTCCAAGGCGCTGATGTCCGCCTTTGGAGCGCTTTGGCTTGCGGGCGCGCAGCCTGATTGGCCGTCGCTGTACAAGGCGGATCGTCGCCAGCGCGTTTCGCTGCCGACCTATCCATTTGAACGCAAGCGCTACTGGCTGGAAACTCTGCCAGGGCGGACGCAGGCAATCATTGCGCCTCCGCGCGCAACAGCAACGACACCCGAAATCCTCGGAGTCGAGTTCAATCAGGGAAACGAGCCCGTGAATATCGCCGTCGCATCACTTCCGACTTCGGCCACAGGTCGTACGACAAGGATCGAAGCAGCTCTGGTTGACATGTTCGCTGATCTGTCAGGCACCGATCTGTCTATGGCTGACCATTCGAACTCATTTCTCGAACTCGGCTTCGATTCGCTGTTTCTGACCCAGGCAGCGCAGGCGATGCAAGAGAAGTTCGGTGTGAAGGTCTCCTTCAGGCAACTCCTCAATGAGGTTGGGTGCCTGCGAGACCTCACCGAATATGTTGCGAGCAATTTGCCACCCGACGCTTTTGCCGAGCCTGTTGCGGCGAGCGCGCCGCAAGCGCGTGAAACTTTGATCCAGACAACAAGTCCGATTGCGACGACGACCGAACCACTCGAGCCTAGCGCGTTCGGCTGGGCGGGGGGCACGTCCGATAGCTCGATAGAGCGGGTTATGCGTGATCAGCTTCAGGCGATGAATTTGCTGATCGCCAAGCAGCTGGAAACGCTCAGTGCCGTTCGGCCGCGGGACTCCGTTGCAGCGACACCAATTGCACCGGTGGCCGCAGGCGCGCCGCAAGTCGTGCAAGCGCATCCTGCGCCCGTCAAGGACATCTCGAAAGGGGCCGTTACCGAGGCCCAGCCGGCCGCGGGCAAGTCGTTCGGTCCCTACAAGCCGCCACAGACGAGCATCTCCCAGGATTTGACCGGCGAGCAGCGCGAGCACCTCATCGCCCTGATTGATCGCGTTACCCGGCGTACTGCGAAGTCCAAGACCTTCACCCAGGCGCACCGTAAGGCACTAGCCGATCCCCGTGTCGTTTCGGGCTTTCGCCAGCAGTGGAAGGAAATGGTCTACTCGATTGTCACTGACCGCTCCGAGGGGGCACGGATATGGGATATCGACGGCAACGAGTACATCGATCTGGTGAATGGCTTCGGGCAGATCATGCTCGGCCACCGGCCGGAATTTGTCACCAAGGCCATTGAGGAGCAGCTTCAGAAGGGCTTCGAGATCGGTCCACAGACCCCGCTCGCTGGTGAGGTCGCAGAGATGTTCTGCGAGATGACCGGTAACGAGCGCATGGCGTTCTGCAATACTGGTTCTGAGGCCGTGCTCGCTGCCATGCGTGCCTCTCGGACCGTGACAGGGCGCAACAAAATAGTCATGTTCTCTGGCGACTACCACGGCATGTTCGACGAAGTTCTTGCGAGAGGATTCATCAACAAGGCTGGGGAGCCGCAATCCGTGCCGATTGCGCCTGGCATTCCGCGGGAGAGCGTATCGAACGTGGTCGTGCTGGACTATGGCACGCCGCAGTCGCTGGAGTGGATCCGCAAGAATGCGGGCGACCTTGCCGCCGTCATGGTGGAACCGGTTCAAAGCCGGCATCCCTCGTTTCAGCCGGTCGAGTTTCTAAGAGAACTCCGTAAAATTACCGAAGACTCCGGCGCGGCGCTCATCTTCGACGAGGTCGTTACCGGCTTCCGAGTTCACCAGGGCGGCTGTCAGGCCCTGTTTGGCATCCGAGCGGATCTGGCAACATATGGAAAGGTGCTTGCGGGCGGCATGCCCGCCGGTGTTCTGGCCGGCAAGGCGCGCTTCATGGACGCACTTGACGGAGGCTCGTGGCAGTTTGGAGATGATTCGTTCCCGGAGGTCGGTGTGACCTTTTTTGCCGGAACGTTCGTTCGTCACCCGCTGGTGATGGCGGCGATGAAGGCCGTGCTCCAAAATCTCAGAGAGCAGGGGCCGGTCCTGCAGACGCGGCTCAACGAGCGGACGGAGGACTTGGTCCGTACCCTCAATGAGATTGCCCGTCAGGAAGGTGTTCCGACCCGCATCGAAAAATTCGGGAGCCTCTTCTACTTCAGCTTCCCTGTAGCAGAGCGGTTCGCGAGCCTGTTCTATTTCTATCTGCGCGACAGAGGCATTCACATTCGAGAAGGCTTCCCGTGCTTCCTAACGACCTCGCACAGCGACGCCGACCTGGAGAAGATCGCGCAAGCTTTCAGGGAGAGCGCGATCGAGATGCGGCAAGCGGGCTTCTTTGAACAATCACAAATGGGGGACGTGGCGCCGTTTGTCTCCGTTGCGGAACTGCAAGCCGGCGAAGCCCCGCTCACGGAGCCGCAGCTTGAAATTTGGCTGTCCGATCAACTCGGCGAAGAAGCATCTTGCTGCTTCAACGAGTCCATCTCTCTGCACTTGCGCGGGAGTCTAGACGTATCCTCACTCAAGCAGGCGCTTGATCGCATCGTGTCACGCCATCAAGCGCTGCGTGCGACCTTTGACAGCGATCATCATCGGCAGATGTTCGTCGCGCAGCTGAAGCTCGATATGCCGACCGTAGACCTAACGGAGTCTCAGGCCGCGGAAAGAGAGTCGCGGCTTGCTCAGATCGTCAAAGACGATGCTTGCACACCGTTCGCGGTGAGCAAGGGACCGATGGTCCGCGGACAGTTGGTCAAAATGTCAGCAGATCATCATGTCCTCATCTTCACTGCCCATCACATCGTTTGCGATGGTTGGTCGATCAATGTTTTGGTCGACGAATTGTCGCGGGCTTATAGTGCAATCAGCCGGGGCGCTGCATGGAATCCGCCGGCGGCCTTGGCGTTTGCGGACTATGCGAATTCGCAGGCCAGGTTCGTTGATAGCGACGAAGGACGCAAGGTTGAGCAGTATTGGCTTGAACAATACAGTCAGCCGGTATCGGTGCTGAACCTTCCCACCGATCGCCCGCGGCCGTCCGTCAGGGAGTTTGACGGAGCAACGTATCGGACCAGAATTGGCCCAGAGTTCCATGACCGGCTCAAGAAGTTCGGCGCAAGCCACAAGTGCACGCTGTTCGTCACGTTGCTGACCGGCCTACAGGTCCTGCTCGCGCGTCTGGGCGGCCAATCTGACATCGTCGTTGGTGTGCCGACGGCGGGACAGTCGGCGGTGGAGGACGCCGTTCTGGTGGGACATTGCGTCAATTTCATCCCTCTGCGCGGCCGTTTGACCGAAAATCCGACCGCTGCCCAGTTTCTTTCCCAGATGAAGCAGACGGTCCTCGCCGGGTACGATAACCAGAATTACACCTATGGAAGGCTGGTGCGTAAGCTTGCTCTTCAGCGCGATCCAAGCAGGCTGCCGCTGACCGAAATCCAGTTCAATCTGGAAAGACTGGGTGGTTCGGCTGCCTTCGATGGGCTGCGGGCAGAGATCGATCCAAACCCGAAGAGCTACGTTAACTTCGACATCTTCCTGAACATTGTCGAATCGAAGAACGGTCTTACGCTAGATTGCGACTACAACACCGGTCTTTTCGATGAAGCTACGATCGCGCGCTGGCTCGATCATTACAAGGTGCTTCTGGAAGGGATGGTTGTGGATGCCGCGCGCCCGGTCTCGATGCTGCCTTTGCTGTCGCTCGTGGACAAGCGGCAGATTTTGGAGGGGTGGAGTGAGACTCGTGTCGAACGGCGGGACGATCTGACCGTTCATGCGTTATTTGAGGCGCAGGCAACGCGGACGCCGAACTCGGTCGCGGCGATTTTCGGATCGACCCAGCTCACTTATGCCGAGCTCGACAGCCGCGCGAACCAGCTGGCCAACTATCTCCGTAAGCTTGGCGTGAAGCCCGGCATCCTGGTCGGCGTGTTCGTCGAGCGCAGCATCGAAATGCTTATTGGATTGTTGGGAACCCTAAAGGCCGGTGGCGCCTATGTGCCGATCGATCCGACATTCCCTCCTGAGCGCGTTCGCTATGTTCTGGAGGATGCGGGAGCGCCAGTTGTGCTGGCGCAGACAGCTTTGGCCAAGGCATGGCAGTTCGGCAACGCGCAGATAGTTCATCTCGACGGCGATTGGGCAGCAATTGCCCGTGCGGATGATACACGGCCGAACGGCCTCGCCGGTGGAGAGGATCTTGCCTACGTGATCTACACGTCGGGATCGACCGGTCGGCCTAAGGGCGTTGAGATTCCGCATCGCGCGGTGGTCAACCTGTTGCAGTCTATGTTGGTTCAGCCCGGCTTGGCCGAAACCGACGTGCTGGCCGCCGTCACTACGCTGTCGTTTGATATCTCAGGACTTGAGCTGTTTCTTCCGCTCTGCGTTGGGGCCCGCGTGGCTATCGTCAGCCGTGAAACGGCTCAGTTCGGGGTGAAACTGCTCGAATACCTGAAGGAGATCAGTGCGACCGTCGTGCAGGCTACACCGGTAACGTGGCAGCAATTGTTGGATGCCGGCTGGAACGGCGGCGAGCCTGCGCTGAAGGTGTTGTGCGGCGGCGAGGCCTTCCCGCGCGAGCTTGCCGACGAACTCGTGAAGCGTGCCAGGTCGGTGTGGAATATGTACGGGCCGACCGAAACAACGATCTGGTCCGCCGCCTTGGATGTGAAATCGGGTGATGGCCCGGTGCCGGTCGGTCGCCCGATCGCCAATACGAAGTTCTATGTGTTGGATCAGGGACTTCAGCTCGTTCCAATCGGTGTGCCGGGTGAACTCTACATCTCCGGCCAAGGTCTTGCGCGCGGATATCACAGACGGCCGGACTTGACTGCGGATCGGTTTGTTCACAACCCCTTCGAGCCGGGCGCAAAGATGTACCGTACCGGGGACCTTGTTCGTCTTCGCCAGGATGGCACGCTCGAATTTCTCGGCCGACTCGATAATCAGATCAAGCTGCGGGGCTTCCGCATCGAGCTTGGCGAGATCGAAAGCGTGCTGAACAGCTATCCTGGTGTCACCCAGGCGGTGGTATCCGTCCGTGAGGATGTGGCGGGAGAGAAGCGTCTGATCGGTTACGTTTCGGCTGCCAAGGACGCTGCTCTCGAAGCCCCGGCACTGCGCGACCATCTTCTGAAGAGCCTACCGGCCTACATGGCGCCGGCAGCATATGTGACGCTCCAAGCGTTTCCGTTGACGCCAAATGGAAAGGTGGATCGAGCTGCGCTCCCGGCTCCGGATTGGTCGATGCAGCAGGCGCGCATGGCTTATCTAGAGCCGCGCAGTCCGGACGAAGATACCATGACCAAGATCTGGGCGGAGGTCCTGCGGTTGGAGCGTGTCGGCATCAACGACGATCTTTTCGAGCTGGGTGCGGATTCTCTTCATGTCTTCCAGATCACGGCGCGCGCGAACAAGGCCGGCATTACCGTGACGCCGCGGCAGGTATTGCAGCTTCGCAATATTTCCGCAATCTTCAACCACCTGGCCAATCAGTTGCAGGGTCAGACGCAATCGAACGGTCAATCGATTAAACCCGTCCCACGGCACAAATTTCGATTGGCGCCACAGGTGGTCCGGCAGGCGAACTAGATGGCGAAAATCATCAAACTTCCCAATGTGAGTCGGGAGGTTGGCGACCGGCGAGAGATCGGGACCAATCATTGTAGTCTGATGTTCCCACTCTCGGCGGCGCAGGAACGGATATGGCGGGCCGACCGGCAAAGGCCCGGGGATCCTGCTCACAACTGCGCGTTCAGGTGGCGCTTGGACGGTCCGTTGAATGCGGCCGCCGTCCAGAGGGCCTTCAACGAAATCGTGGCTCGCCACGAAATTCTTCGTGCAACGTTCTCGCAAATGGGTGTCAATCCCGCTCAGATCGTTGCGCCTTCGATTGAGCTTAAAGTAGCTCAGGATGACCTCTGTGGCGTTTCGGACGGAGAGCGCGATGACCTGTTGGAGCGCCTTTGCCGGGATGAGGCGACGCGGGGCTTTGACATCGGCACTGGGCCGCTTATTCGTGTCAGATTGATCCAGACCGACGAGCGGCGACACTATCTGCTGCTTACGATGCATCTTTTGATCGCGGACGGTTGGTCGATCAAGGTCATCATGGCAGAATTCCGCGCTCTCTATGGCGCGCTGGCCTGCGGACTTCCCCAGCGATTGCCGGATCTCGCGATCCAATACCCGGATTATGCTGTCTGGCAGTGTGAGCAGCGTTCGCGGAAGGAGCTTGAGGATCAACTGACGCATTGGCGGTCCAAGCTCACCGGTTACCGTCGATTAGAGGTGCCGGCCGATCTGACGCCACCGAGCGAGCTCACGCGGAAAAGCGACATTGTTGCTCTCGAGCTGGCGCGTACGCTGACCGATTCACTCAACGCGCTGGGTAATCGGCTGGGCGGTACCATGTTTACGACCGTGTTTGCCGCTTGCAAGGCATTGCTTTGTCGTTACACGGGTGAGACCGATATTGCGGTCGGTTCTGAGCTCGCCGGACGCAACCGGACCGAGCTTGAGTCCTTGGTTGGTCTTTTTATAAACCATGTAGTCTTCCGAACGGACATTTCCGGAAATCCGCGCTTTGAGGAGCTGGCGGAACGCGTTCGAGATACCACTTTTGAAATTTTTGCCAATCAGGACATCGCCTTCGAGGACGTGCTCAAATCCTTACGGGCCGAAGACGTTGACTGCCCTGAGCCGTTCGTTCACGTCAACTTCAATTGCTATCGAGCGTTTGGGGAGGGGACAGACCCGCTTCTAGCGCCACCAAACGTTCGCCTGACTCCGGTTCCTTCGATCGCCCAAGGCGCGTTGTATCGGTTGAACTTCTTCATGGTCGAACGCGAAAGCGGATGGCGGCTATCGATCGAATTTAACACGGACTACTACAGCCGGCCGTTCGTCTTACAAATGTTGGAGAACTTCCAAGCTTTGCTGCAGCAGATCGTCCTTAATTCGCAGCAAAGGCTATCAGAGATTAATCTATCGGATGTCCCTGCACTGGTAATGGACTCTCCCGAAGACGTAATGGACCGCGAAACGTCGGAAGACGAGCTGTACGTGATGCCCGCGAGCGTCGTTCAGGAGCGCTTCTGGCTTCTTGGAAAACTCGACCCGACGTCTCCAAAGTTTCACATGCGGGCGACGGTTCGCGTGACTGGGGCGTTGTCGCCGGCTTTGCTGGAGAAAAGCTTTCAGAGTTTGATCGATCGCCACGAGATATTGCGGACCAATTTTGCCGAGCAGGACGGACGCCTTGTTCAGATTATCGCCCCAACTAGCCCATTCTCGTTGTCCGTCGCTTCGCTCCCGAATCTTGCTGAAGCGGATCGTGATGAAAAGCTCCAGGAGCTGTTGTTCGCAGAGGCGAGGCAGCCATTTGACCTCGAAGGAAGCTCTCTGCTTCGAGCGAGCCTGTTTTGCCTTCAGCCGGACGATTTTGTTCTTCTGATCACCACTCATCACATCGTTGCAGATGGTTGGTCGCAGCGCATCATCCAGGATGAGTTGTGGGCAGCCTACGAGGCGCTTGCGAAGAGCCGCGCCCCGGCGCTGGTTCCTCTGCCGATCCAGTTCGCTGACTTCGCGGCTTGGCAAAAGGATTGGTTAAGCTCGCCAGCGGCCGATGCCCAGCTCGACCACTGGCAGAAGCAACTCCAGGGGCCGATCAAGGCGGTCGACTTTCCGACCGACCGGCCTGCGGCTATGAGAATGACCTCCAATGGAGCCATCGAGTCGCTTGTTCTGCCAGGAGAACTGGCAGAGCGCCTGAAGAAGCTGAGCAGGTCCGAAGGCGTGACGATGTTCACTGTCTCGCTAGCCTGCTTTGCCATCCTAATCTACCGTTGCTCCAACCAGCCGGAGATGTTGATTGGCTCGCCGGTGGCAAATCGTCGAGTGGAGACTGAACCGCTCATTGGTCCCTTCTCCGGTCCGATACCTTTCCGATTTGATCTGTCCGGAAATCCGACGCTGAGCGACTTTCTCGCACAGGTCTCCCGAATATCGCTAGAGGCCTTTGAACGCGCGGATCTACCGTTCGAGGCGTTGCTCGAACATCTTCGGGTACATTCGGTCAATGGACGCTCGGTCTTCTTCCAATTCTATTTCATGTATCAGACGGCGTTCCTGCAGGCTCGATCGTTGCCGGGGCTGACAGTAGCTCCCATGCCGACTTTCAGTGTAGGCACGCCGTTTGAACTGCAACTTTCTATAATCGAGCGACCCAACGAGCTGCGCGTCAATTTCGAGTATGACGCGGACTTGTTCGACAAGAGGTCCATCCAAGCGTTGCTCGGCTACTATGACACGATACTCCGTGCAATGGCTTCGGCTGCCGATCGGACTGTAGCGGATATTGAGCTTCCCGGTATCTGGAAGGGCTTCAGAGCTCCGTCGCACTCGGCGGGGGAGACGCCTGTCCAATACGTTCGGCCGCGAACGGACGATGAAATCAAGCTTGCGCAATTGTGGGGGGATATTCTCGAGGTGCACGAGATCGGCGTGCACGACAACTTCTTCGAACTTGGTGGTCACTCATTGCTTGCTGCGCAACTCGTCGCGCGACTTAAGGCGGAATTCGGCGTCACCATCGACCTCTCACTCTTGATCGTTGCTCCGACCGTCGAGCTGCTGGCGATGAGGCTTCGCCAATCGACGCAACAAAATCGCCGGCATATCGTCGTTGTCAGGGAAGGCGGCAACAGGATTCCGCTCTTTTGCATTCATGGAGCGGGGGGGCATCTGCTTGACTATCGGGATATGATTGACGCTTTGCCGATCGACGTTCCCGTTTACGGACTGCGCGCGGCGGAGGTTGATGATCCGGTACCCGAATCTGTCGAGACGGTGGCCGCGCAGTATGTTCGTGAGCTTCGGGACGTCCAGGCAAAAGGCCCTTATCAAATTTGTGGCCTATCGTTCGGCGGTCTTGTGGCGTTCGAGATGTCGAGACAACTTGTGGAAAATGGCGAACAGGTAGGGCTAGTCGCGCTGTTCGATACCGGGAATTGGGCCTACTATCGCAATCTGCCTGCTGAAAAAGCCGCGCAATTTCGTCGGGTCTATACGATCGACCGGCTCAAGAAATACGGACGAAATCTGCTCCAATGGCGGTTTCATGAAGTCCGGTCAGACGCCAGACTATTCGTGAAGAGCAGATGGAACGCCGCCGCCTGGAAGGTCAGTCAAAGGATTTGCCGCATCTTCAATCTGAGCGTACCACGATTTGCGCGCAGTAATCTCGTGATGTTTTCGGCGATCGGGCAAGAATTTCTACCAAAGGCTTATCCGGGGAGGTTACTGCTATTTCGCGCTGACGGTCGAACTGCGGAATATGGCGATGACGTTACGTTGGGCTGGGCTGAGATCGCGCTTGACGGAGTGACAGTCCATCAGGTTCCCGGAAGCCATTTGTCGATTATGAGAAAGCCACAGGTCGATCATTTGGTACGGCAATTGATTCCTTATTTGGCCAAAGCAAGTTGAGCAGGTTTTGCCATATTTCTGTCCGAGCCCGAAAATGCGGGCCCCGCGTTTCCAGCGAGTGTTCCGATGAGGCTCCTTGAGGCGATCGGAACGGCTGGCTTTGTGCTTTATGCGGGACATCTCCTATATTGGTCGTCTGATTGGGAGGGATACTTTGCCCTTCTTTTATACGTAAGCACGCTAATCATTGTATGCCACGCTTGGCTGGAGGGGTGCCGCTGGCAGATGACTCCAACCTACTTCCTGGCTATCGGTTTTGCCTTGCACGAATGCGCGCACTTGCTCTGGGGGAGTAATATCTCAGCCCCCGTCGGCTTGATTGCTCTTGCGCTTGCTCTAGCTTCCATATTCCTTTGTACCGTGATGCCTGTTTTTAAGCTGCCTGCGCCAACGGGGCCGTACAAGCTCGGCACGCAAACTCGTCATATCATCGATCACAGTCGACACGATCCGCTCTTGGGCGGCTCCGACGTGGGTCGTGAATTGGTCATTCAGATCTGGTACCCCGCAGACCCATTGCTTTTGAGCCAAAAATCGGCTCCGTATCGGGATAGAGGGATCACGAGCGTAAAAGACGCGCACCTCGCGCTAGTCAAGACGCACTCCATGCTTGGGGCGCGACTCCTCCCGTCGAAGGCCCAATTTCCGGTGCTCTTGTACACCCCTTCTTGGAGTGGGATACGAACGGAGTGCACAACCATGGCCGAAGAGCTGGCAAGCCACGGCTATGTAGTAGTCGGAATAGATCATCCCTACAGTTCAAGAATAATGATTTTTCCCGACGGGCGAATTGCGCGTCGGAAATTTTTGGGGGACGAAGACTATTCGTCAGAGGCGGCGGTCGATGCGTTCGTTAAGACGGCTGACCAGCAGGTCGAGATCCGAGCCCAAGACGTGAGCTTTGTTCTCGACACGCTCGAATATCTGAATGGAAATGATCCCAATGGTCTGCTGACAGGAAGCTTGGATATCGCTCGTGTCGGTATTTTCGGCTTTTCCTTGGGCGGAGGAACCGCAGCCCAGGCATGCTGGCTTGATCGCAGATTTAGGGCTGGCCTCGACATGGGCGGAATGATTGCTGGCGAGTCGGCGAAGCAAGGTACATTCGTTCCCTTCTTCTTTATGTTTGAGGGCATGTATGAGTCGTTTCCTTATGCTTTGGGAAGCGACATTTCTAACGTCACGCTCCGTAAGCGGCGCGATATTGAATTCACTCGGAAACAATTTGAGCAGATGAAACGATTGCTTTCCGAGCACGGCGGCTATTGGCTGACGATAAATGGAATAAGGCATATGGACTTTTCCGACTCCCCGTTTTTTTCGCCTTTGCGCCGCGGTCCGGTCAAACCAGAACGCATAGCAAGGATCATCAGTCGATACTCCCTTGCTTTCTTCGATAAGCACCTGAGAGAAACGGAGCAGCCATTGCTAGATGGCCCGTCATTGGAGGTCTCGGAACTCGGCTTCCAGGTGTGGATGGGCAGGGCAACATGACTTAGTTTTATCGATGCGCCCGGTACGGAAGCGACCTTCCTCGTCTCCGTCGTCGGATACAACTGCCGGTGTATGCCTCCCTGGCTGAGGGATCTCCTGCACCAAATCCTGATCGCCTTGATCATCCGATCAGCGCTTGTTGGCAGACGACCAGCAAGATCTAGTCTAGTGCGGCCACAAATATCGGGGCTCGTCTAAGATTGAATCCCTGACCGCGTTCAGGCGTGTCCGCCGCTACGCTGGATCGCTCTTACATGAGTTTGCTTTTGGTTGAAGCACGAGTTTCGAACAGGCTCTTGAGCTTGGCCGCTTCTTTTCGAACGTCGTGCTGTTCCAAGACGTGATGACGACCCGCTGCTCCCATGGTTACGAGCTGTTCAATGGGAGCTCCAAGAGCTTCGCGAATCGCCTCTGCCAGTAAGACTTCATCGCCTGCAGGTACGAGCCAGCCGGACGTTCCCGGGCGGACGAGTTCCGGAATGCCGGCCACATAGGTCGAGATGACCGGGCGACCAAGCGCAAATGCCTCCATGATCACGACAGGCATATTCTCGGCAAAGCTGGGCAGCACCAGCGCAGTCGCTGCTACAATCTCGGCTTTGACCTGGTCCCCGGAGATCCACCCCGTAATTGTAATTTTGCTTTCTAACCCAGCGTCTCGAATAGCGTCCTCGATTTCATTGCGCATCGGTCCATCACCCGCGAGCACGATTTCGCAATCGATCCCCTCGCCACGCAGCCGACGGGCGGCTGCTACAAGCAAGAGCTGCGCCTTCTGCTCGCTGAGCCTTCCGACGCAAACTAAACGGCGAGTTGAAGGCGATGATTCCACAGGACCATCCAAGAATGCGCTGTCCAAGCCGCAATGGACGATTGCAATCTTTGGCCAAAGATCGGGATGACACCAGCGCATCAATTGGCTTCGCCCATAGGAGCTTACGCATACCGCAAAGGCGGCATTCTGGAGCTTGACACCCAGGGAGAGCAGGGTGGCTCGCTCGAATTCATCAGGACCATGGACAGTAAAACTGTAGGGGATTCCCGAAAGGCGCCATGCGAGCATAGCAATCGCGGCTGAATTTGTGCCAAAATGAGCGTGGAGATGCTCTACGGCCTCCCTGCAGCACCAACGCGCCAAAACTGCAGCTTCCGATACATAGGCCAAACTTCTCAAGATGCCACGGTCGGACCGCCAACCTATTTTGATGGCCAGCAGGATGGCTCGCGCAACCGCCAAGGGTCTGGTCGCAACCATTATAACGCAACAGCGAAGAATTTCGCTGAAGCCGGCACCGAGTATATAGCGCGTCTGTTCGAATTCTCCCTTGTCGTCTAGATCGACCAGCTTTTCGCCTGGTCGAAGCGCATAGCGCTGCACCGTAATGCCCAATGCTTCAACCGCTCGGATCTCGCGGCGAATGAAAGTATGGCTCACCGATGGGTATTGGTTGGTGAAGTATGCTACCCGCAAGATTGCGTTCCGTCCGAATGACAAGTTCGTTGCAAGAATTGGTACGCAATCATTTGTACTCGATCAGAGTAGCAGACTTGCGGCGCAATCTACGGCTGTGGAATGTCAGGACGCCCTGAAATTCCGCAAATTTTCCCAGAACCGTGAATACCGCATATTTCCACGACTTGGAAGAGGTTGCTCCCCAGGCAAGCGCAATCCGGCAGATTTGAAAAAAATAAACTAATGCGCCTAGGAGGGAGATCGGATGGATCAAGGCACCGAGACACAGGACTATTGGAAGCAAACCACCCCAGACGATGGCGCTCGCCGTCTCTCGTTTCCAAATGCCAAATGGTGAGGTCCGGTGAAGGCGGAAAACCTCGGCGTATGCAT
This sequence comes from Bradyrhizobium sp. McL0616, assembly GCF_049993385.1. Lineage (NCBI taxonomy): Bacteria > Pseudomonadati > Pseudomonadota > Alphaproteobacteria > Hyphomicrobiales > Nitrobacteraceae > Bradyrhizobium > Bradyrhizobium sp. McL0616. The sequence continues at coordinate 5,675,356 of NZ_CP188255.1, read as the reverse complement.
GTCCGCACCTGACGGCGCGAACCCACCATTGGCCGAATCGTCTCATCGCGGCATCATGGCCCGTCATCTCCGCGTCGAGTCGCCAGATCTTCCATCCCTTTTCTCGTAATCTCACACAGAGCTCCGGCTCCTCGCCTGCAATCAACGGCGATCGGAATCCACCAATCTCCTGGAAGGCAGTCACTCTCACAAGTGCATCGCCGCCGCAGGCCGAGGCCTCACCAACGGGGGTATCCCACTCCAAATCACAGAGCTGATTATAGACAGTTGCCGTTGGGTAACGTTCGCGCCGCCGACCGCACACGATCGCGACGTCTTTTCGTTGCTCAATGAACGCTAAAGCTTTGTCCAGCCAGCCTTTCACTACAATGCAATCTCCATCGACGAATTGAACGAAGCTAACACCAGGGCTCAATGCCTTGAGGGCCGCGAAGCCTTCATTCCGTGCTCGCGCTGCGGTGAACGGCTTCGTCAAGTCCAGCGCTACGACAAAAGCGCCGATGGCTTGAGCGGCATGAATGCTGCCGTCGGTCGAACCGGAGTCCACATAAACGATATGATCTGTGGTGGATTTTACCGACGCGAGACAGCTAACCAGTCGCTCACCTTCATTGCGACCGATAGCAACGACTCCGATACCGTTCGGAATCATTGGAAGACCCTGAAAATGTTCGAGCCCAACAGGGTGGACTTGGTAACAGGATCGAGTTGCGCCATCCTGCCTAACCCTGTCGTTGGGCAGCAATTATCGACCGTGAGGTCGATTTGGGAGGTAGCGGTACAAATTCGCTTATGCCACTGACTGGTGTCAAAAAAGAAGGCTCACGTTAACAGGAAGCGTGTCGAACGAAGTGCCAAATCCCGAAGTCCAGCGCAACAATTCCCAAAGAAGAATTAGCAGGAACACAGCCAGCGTCAAAAGCATGTCTTGTACCCCAAATGAGAAGCGTTCCCGCATCTGCCCGGCGAGAATCGGAAAATATCGCATCAAATCAGCCAAGGCGAACACCGCGACCCCGCCAAGAAGCCCATAGAACTTAACGCCGAGTGCCAGACCAATCAGGAGGAAAATGAACTTCGAGGTATTGGCGACCGCGCCGTAGGACGGCTTGCCTAATCCAAGTAGCGTCGATTCGTTGACGCTGGCCAAGATGGAGAACCACGATCCGATGACAAGAACCGGAAGCATCCAGGTGGCTGCATGGTAGCGTTCATCATAAAGAAGCTTGATTGCCAAATCCGCGAATGCGACGAAAATTGAAACTCCAATTGCCGCCAACAGCAGGAATTTTGTACGAATTGGGGCGAGGTGCGCGCGTAGGTCGGCGCGGGGCGTCATAGACTGCGAAGCGATGTAGGGGAAAAGCACTAGATTTCCCAACCGCAAGACCAGCGACCCCAACAGTTCGGAAATGGAGCGAGCAATTCCATAAATGCCGAAGACCTCGAGCGGAACAACCTTTGCCAGGTAAAGCCGATCGAAATACGTCGAAAGGAAGTACACGGCCTGAGCGGCGAACACCCATTTTCCGAAGTGCAGAATTTCCAAAGCATACTGCTTGGATATGAAGAATCGCTGCCTAATACCAGGCAGCAGCAAATAGCTTCCCACCAGTCCCGTTATTGACGCGATCAGGTTGCCAAGTACAAGCGCCCATATCGTTGGCCAGATATAGGCGAGCAGTATGTGTCCTATGGAAGAAATGAATGATACCGTCAAATCAAACGCAACGATTCTGGCAACCTGCATTCTCTTCTGCAGGAGCGGCCGACCGACGGAGGCAAACCCGTTTATCAGCATGCCTATTAATGTGATGGGGACAACGAATGCCAGGATAGGCGCATGATAAAAATTAGCCATGGGCATGGCGGCGGCCAAACAAATCAACCATAGAACGGCGTTTCGTATCACGCCAAGGGTCCAGGCGGTATTATAGAAATCCGGATCTTCTGCTTTTTTATTGTGAACGATGTTTTGGCCGATACCTACATCGGTCAAAAACTCGACACCGGCCCATAAGGTGAAAACGATCGACATGAGGCCGAACAGTTCAGGGGCCAATAGTCTCGTCATGATGACGTTTGTCCCCACCCGGAGGAGCAAGCCTAAGCCGTAGGCTCCGGTTGTCCAAAGAGTGCCTTTCAAGAGAAATCGGCTCGACATCGTCATGGTAAATCCGCGGTCGAGAACCCAACTGCAGATACGAAGCCTTGGGATATTGCGACGGACGAGTTTGAAGCGATTGATTCATCTTCGACGACCGTGCCTCGGAACGATCGCGGATTAAGCTTATTTTGGACGGTCGATGGCGTAAATGTAACCAGGGAGCTCACGCAGATCACGTCAGAATTCCTTTCAGTTCCCAGCCGTTGGGTTCCTGGCCGCAAAAACGGAGGACGTCGCGCCAACGTAGTTTTTTCATTGCGGATGGATTCTATGCGCGCATATTATGGTTAGATCGGTCTCTTCCACCATGACGCGTGCACGCTGGCAATTGATGTGCCGAATTAATTTTCTTTATCATGAAATCCAGGACGGGTCGAAGGAGTAGTTCGTGAAGTGGGTGGCCTTAATCTTCGTGCTGGCGGTTGTTTTGCCGCTGTCCAGCTGGCTGCGCCGCAATCCTCGTGAAACTCCAAAATTATGAGTGATCGTGGGATTTGGTTCCCTTCGTCATGAGCATCTTTCATTCCTATGTCGCCATCGTTCCTTGGCCGGACTGGCCAGGCTACATTAAAGGAGCCTAAGTTTCCGCTCTGGATGTACTTGCATTAATCATCTAGCTGAGCACGCCTAGCGATCGACGTCCGCTGCCATTCCGATACGCGATGATTGGAGCGGCGCTGTTAGCCGTTTACATTCATTCCAATCTCGAATGGATATTTATTACTTTTCAGGTTCAATACGTGTGGGCCCTCAGTTTGGGCTTGGTGTCTGGCTTAGCCCAGCAGTTAGGCTACTGGCGGCGTACCCAGCCTGTGGGCGCTCGGCTTGAAGCGCATGCGTTTTTAACCAATCCAGCGAGGAGTCCCCGCAGCTGATAGCAAGAATAGAGCGATAGTTGGAATGGCGGACGATCAGTGCTGACGGCCTTCCACTCCAGTATGATTGTTTCGGGGGCAGTCCCCGGCGTTCTTGGGTTCCCGGCAGATTGATCGCGTGCTGGAGTGGCGGCACTATGCCTCAAAATCAATCTAGAATGAAGGTTGCTGGGAATTCGGAGATTAACTAAAGAAAAATGGAGCAAATGGCGACTTTGGTATCATTTTCATTGGTAGCTATGGCCCTATTATTTGCCATTCCGGTTTCTGTGTTTGTTGCTGAGGTCATTGCCAGCATCACGTTGTCTCGGCGCGATCACGCTCCGCCGCCGCGAAGCAACTGTAGCCGAAGCGTTGCCATACTCGTACCTGCTCACAATGAGAGTACGAGCTTGCTGCTTACGCTGGAGGACCTCAAGTCGCAAATGCGCGCGACCGATCGCCTCTTGGTCGTCGCAGATAATTGCACTGACGATACTGCGGCCGTTGCGGTGGCGGCGGGAGCAGAGGTTGTCGATCGCAACGATCCGGAAAAAAGGGGAAAGGGATATGCGCTGGATTGTGGCCTTAAACATCTAAGCGCGGCCCCTCCAGACACGGTCATCTTCATCGACGCGGATTGCAGGCTCGCCGACCACTTGATCGACCGGCTCGCTGCGGTCTGTGCAGCGACCAACAGACCGGTGCAGGCACTCTACTTGATGATGACCCCGAAGGGTTCTCCGATCAAATCGCGGGTCGCCGAATTCGCCTGGCGCGTGAAGAACTCCGTGCGTCCGTCAGGGCTCGGGGCACTTGGCCTGCCGTGCCAGCTCATGGGCACCGGCATGGCTTTTCCTTGGGACGTGATACGTCGCGTGAATTTGGCCAGCGGGGCGATAGTTGAAGATATGAAACTAGGCATAGACTTGGCCCTAGCCGGAAATCCGCCCTTGTTTTGCTCCTCTACCGTCATCACCAGCGACTTTCCATCATCCGCCGAGGGCATCCAGAGTCAGCGCCTTCGATGGGAGCATGGGCATATCGCGATGATCTTCGCTGCGGCGCCGCGTTTGATTTGTGCAGCAATCATGCGTGGAAATGTAAATCTTCTGGCATTGGCGCTCGACTTGGCGGTTCCGCCGTTGTCCCTGCTAGGAATGCTGGTAATCGGAATCTTCTTGGCCAGCAGTCTGGCGGCATGGCTCGGAACGTCACCGTCTGCAATGATGATCAGCACGGTTGTCCTCGTTGAGTTCACGGGTGGGGTGCTCGTTTCCTGGTTGAGATGCGGCCGCGATATTCTGCCTCCACGGGTGTTCTTGTCGGTGGTCTCTTACGCTATCCAAAAACTTCCCGTCTACGGTCAATTTTTTTCCCGCAAAGCCATATCGGAATGGGTCAGAACCGATCGACGGAAGGGTTAAGAGGGTCGCCGAAGCACCTGCCATTGAGGCAGACGGCAACCGTAATTTTCAACTCTGTGCGATTGTTCTGCGCCCTAATGGTCTGAGGGCACATGCGACCAGCGTCAGGAATTATGGAAGACGTGAACACTGGTACGTTAGTATTAATTTCGATGTATGAACCCGTTACCTTTACCGACGATCCACCGTGGTCTAGACTTCAATTAAACTGGCAGCCTAAGATATTCAGTGACTTTCATTCTGGCCAGAGGAATGGAGTTGTACGAGGATCCCTTAGCGGCGCAATTCCTCTGCAACTCTAACCGTGAGGTAAGCTAATTTCCCGTGAGAATTCTAATCGCGTTACCAGGGCTTCATCGATATGACCGCGGGGCTGAATTTGCCTTCATTGCCGTCGCAAAGGAGCTTGCCAAGGTCGGCGATAAGGTCACGCTGATCGGGTCTGGGAATGCCCACCAGCAGGCAATGCCGTACAGATTTCTACGTGCGGCCAGCGTTCGGCGTGAAAATTTCGAATCGTATCCATCGCTGCCTGGCTTGAGAAACGAGTATTGTTACGAGGAATTGACCTTCGTTCCTCAACTCTTATACCGCTATCGGCCCGACGAGTATGACATAACGGTGACTTGTAGCTATCCCTTCACCAACTGGGCGCTTCGACGCCCAGTTTTGGGGGGCCGCCGGCCGCGTCACGTCTTTGTCACGCATAACGGCGATTGGCCCGCTTACGCGCGCCAATCCGGGGCACGTCAATCTGAATTTCGCTTCTTTGATTGCGATGGCCTAATCTGCATCAATCCAGATTTCCATGAGAGAAACGTCCGACGTTGGAACTCCAGACTTATCCCGAATGGCGTCGATTGTGATCGATTTCGCCCGGGTCTGGCTCAGCGGGAGCAGTTTGGTCTTCCCCAAGATAAAATGATCGTTTTGATGGTAAGTGCGCTCATTCCGAACAAGCGCATTGAGTTTGGAATTGATGCCGTAAGTCGGATCACCGATGCACATTTGGTCGTCGCCGGAGACGGTCCGTTGCGTAAAACGATTGCGGCTGAAGCTGCACGGCGTCTGCCGGGCAGGTTCACGCTTTTATCCGTGGCTCCGGAGCGAATGCCGTCGCTTTACCAGGCGGCCGACGTCTTCCTGCAATGCTCGAAGGACGAGCCTTTCCCGCTTGTATTTCTCGAAGCGATGGCCTGTGGCTTGCCGATCGTTGGGCATGACATTCCGCGCGTGCGCTGGTTTGTTGGCGACGATGAGTTTCTTGCCAATATGGATGATCCGGCAGCCATTGCTGAGAGTATTCAGCGTGCGCGTTCTCTTGGCTCGGCTGGGCGGGATAAGCGCTTGAACCGGGCGGCCTCATTTTCTTGGACGAAAATTGCGGGGATGTATCGGGATTTCTTCCAGGACATCATCACCGGCTCCGACACCGAGACAGGGTTCGCAAAGACTGATACGCAAAGGGCGCGATCGATATGATCGCAGAAAATGGACGGACAATAGAGTTCCAGGCGAGCTGCTGTCGACGATGGAGAAGTACCCTAACCTAACGTCGTGTCAAATCGAGAACGGCCGCCGCTCCGGCCACAATTATTCTGCGCGATTTGGGATGTGCGCGGGCTTGGGATGAGCCCCATAAACTCGTCGGTCGGCACTTGCTCCGCCCTATTCGAAAACCGGGAGCGAGCCCAATCAGATGCCCAGATATTTAAATCACCCCAGGTCTTTGCCTTGACGGGTAAAACCCGAAGCGCGCGCGTCAAGTCAGGCGCAAGGGGCGCCGCCACGATTGCTCACTAGCATCATTCGAAAGCGAAAACGACCGAATTACCTGAAGCCAAGGGCTCAACTTCGCAGTCTGGAGGAAAATATCTCCCAAAATTGACTTAACACGAGGCTGTCCCGGGAATAATATTAATTTTTAATATATTTCGACGAGACTTAGCTAAAACGAAAAAAGGAAGTGCGATTGTTGCGAACTACTTACAGCGCTAACCTCATCTTCGTGTCATTGCTTCTAGGGTCGATGTTTGCGGCCCCATGCCGCGCAACCCCGTGCATTGTGAGTAATCCGCGGTATCAATTGAAGACTGATACCGTTGGCTGGTTAATGACACTTGGAAGTGGGCAAACCTGTAGTCGCGACGTCCGCGTCAGTAACGTCACTATTGAAAATGCGAAATTAATTTCTCCTCCGCAGTTTGGCCAGGTGACGATGAACGGCACGGAATTCTCGTACAGTTCCAACTCTGATTTTCACGGAGAGGATTCGTTTGCCGTTCTGGTTTCGGGTGCAGTCCATGGGATTGCTGGTGATTCAACGATCCGAGTTGTTGTCTCTGTAGGCGGTGGATCCTCCGCCAAATCAGAGATTTCGTCCCGCGTTCGCCTTCCCGCTCCATTGGCGGCATCCCGAACACAATTTGTCAAATTGAGCGAGACAACGTCTGGGGTTACGTGGCAAGCCTTAAAAATCGGCGCCGGCGGCTTCATTACCGGCATCGACATTGCCAGTGACGGAACCAAGGTCGTGCGAGCGGATACCTACGGTGCTTGGTACTACAATCCGTCGACAAATCTGTGGCAGCAGATCGTGACAATGAATTCGATGCCAGATGGCTACAAAGGCATCGATCAGGGCGCGGGCGTTTACGAAATCGCTATTGCGCCGAGCAATACACAGCGCTTCTACATGATTTTTAATGGTCACATTTTTCGTAGCGACAACCGCGGGGGGACGTGGATTGCTACGAACTTTGCCAGGGTTACCACCCGGACATCTGACGGCACTAGAACGTTCGGACGATATCTTGCTGTTGACCCGGCAAACCCGGACGTTGTTTACGCTGGTACGCCAAACAGCGGCCTATTCGTCACAACGAATGGCGGCGACACCTGGTCGCAAATCACCACGTTGGGCACCGGATCTATCCCTGTTGGGGCTTCTCAAGGTGGAGGCAACCTAATCGCATTTGACCCGACTTCGAGCGTCCGCGACGGTGTCACGCAGGGTATTTACGTCAGCACATACGGGGTTGGCGTATACCATAGTACGAACGGTGGATCGTCTTGGACGCTGACAACCGGTACGCCGACAACGCATATGCACATGATCGTCGATCAAAATGGCGATGTTTGGCTCACGGAGTATTCCTATCCTAATAATACGCGCGTTTACAAATATTCCAAAGGCGTTTGGTCCGCGGTCAGCTTGGGTTATGGCACCCAAGGAGCTTTGGTTGCCGTTGATCCGACTAACGCCAAGCGCGTATTTGTTGGAACACCGGCCGGACAATTGGCGATTTCTATTGATGGGGGATCAACATTTGCGCGTCCATCGGGCACGATTCGCGTAGCAGCGGACATTCCATGGCTTGCGTGGACCAAGGAAACCTACATGTCCGCCGGGGACATGCGATTCGACCCATCAGCGACCAACAAGCTCTATTTCACTGAAGGAATTGGAGTCTGGTACAGCAATCCATCTATCACTAATTCCACTGTTAGATGGATATCCCAAAGCGCGGCGATCGAGCAACTTGTGGCGAATTGGGTCGTCAGCCCTCCTGGCGGAGCTCCCGTATTTTCATTCTGGGACCGTCCGGTATTCTATGGCGGAAATCTGGCGACATATCCGTCGGCTCATGGCGTCAATAATGCCCACGCGCTTATTACGGGGTGGTCGATTGATTGGGCTTCGTCGAATCCGAGCACGATCGTCTGTTTATGCAATTTTCAAAGCAACGACACTTCGGGGTATTCGAGTGATGGCGGCCGAACGTGGACGACGTTTGATCGTGTGCCGGCCAATTCTTCCGGGGCGATTTATGGCGGCTGCATTGCAGCGAGCTCATCTACGAACTTCCTCTGGGTCCAATCAAATCATGGGAATCCCTACTTCACGACGAACGGTGGAAAGACCTGGAACCAGATCAACATCCCAGGCATTCCAACTGGCGGAACTACGGGCTGGGGTTTTGCCTACTACCTCGATCGTCAGAATTGTGCTGCCGATCGCGTAAAAGCAAACACATTCTATATGTACAATGATGGCAGCGGCGCAGCCGGGACCGAGGGCATTTATGCGTCAACGGACGGAGGGGCTACATGGTCACACACCTCGTCGCCCCGGTTTGGTGCGGCCTACAACGTGCAGATGCGATCGGTGCCAGGACGGGCGGGACACCTGTTCTTCACTGCAGGAGCTCAGTCGCAGCCACATCCGGCTAATCAGCCATTCTTCCGTTCGACGGATGGTGGGAAGACTTGGCAGGCGGTTGCCGACATCAAGGAAGTCTATGCCTTCGGCTTTGGCAAGGCCTCGCCAACGGGAAGTTATCCGACGATTTTCATCTTTGGCTGGGTCAAAAACGTCATGGGCATTTGGCGATCTGACGATAACGCATCGACTTGGACACAGATGAGCGACGGATACCCACTCGGTATCTTCGATACGATCAAGACTATCGAAGGGGATAGCAACGACTACGGTACAGTCTATGTGGGTTTTAGCGGATCTGGCTTCGCTTATGGCAAGCTAAATTTCCTGCTCAGGCGGGATATGCGCGGTGGTAACGACAACTCGCCAGCGTGGATAAACGAAGCAGGTTAGCCCATGGAGCGAAAGCGGTGAGAAAATCCAGCTGCAACAAGATATTTTGATTGCGCAAATATTCCATGCGAAGCCATTGGTTGGCGACGCCTTAGAACAATGATGGGTTGATCGATGGCGGAGCGTCTGTTGCAAGTGTTGCCGAGTGTGATGACGCTTGTTGACGGTGAGTTGGAACTTGAGGCCGATTTCTGCGAAGGTACGCGCTTGTGCCTGGATAATTTTGAAGAAGTCTGCGTCGCATGCCCAGTCACGACCGATGTACGGAATTCAGGACTGAGGCGCTCGTGCCGCATAAAAGACTTGCCTTTCCAAAATCGAATGAAAGTGGTGGCGCTGCCGAACGCGAATAATTGGCGCGATTTTCTGCTTTACTACGCGAGCGTCAGGAAAGTTATCAATCGGGAGATTCAGAAAGCCGACTACCTGGTGTTTTCTCCGCACACCGTCATCGGCGACTGGCCAACCCTGGCAGTTCGCGAAGCTATAAAGATGAACCGGCCTTATGTGATCGACGCTGATGTTGTCTATGAAGAGGTCGCCAGAGTTGGATCGGCCAAAGATCTTCGATGGAAGCGGATGATCAAGCAGCACGTCATGACCACGATCTTCCAGCGGCAACATCGCCACAGCCTGAAACATTCCGCCGCCGCGCTACTGCAAGGACAGGACGTGTTCGACGCCTATGCGCCGTACTGCGGAAACCCGCACAAGGTCTACCACATGCCGGTTTCCGAAGCAGACTACGTTAGCGAAGGGGAGCTACAAAATAAACTACTAAGCCTCAACGAGGCCCGTCCGCTGCGGATAGCCTACGTCGGAAGAGCCATCGAAATGAAGGGGCCGATAGATTGGCTGAAGACATTGCATGCAGCGAAACAGGCCGGGGCTCGGTTCGAGGCAGTGTGGCTTGGGGATGGGCTCGAGCTGCCAAATATGCGGAGCACCGCCGAAAGTCTTGGACTGACAAATGTCACCTTCGGGGGGTACGTATCAGATCGCGACGAAATTCTAAGCACCTTACGTCGTTCGGACATCCTCTTGTTTTGTCACAAGACTCCGGAATCGCCCAGGTGTTTGATTGAAGCGCTGGCTTCAGGATGCCCGCTGATAGGCTATGGAAGCTCTTATCCGAGAGACCTGGTCGCGCAATGCGGTGGAGGAGAATTCACTGAGGTTGGAGATTGGCAGGCGCTTGCGCGCGTTGTTGCCGATTTGGACAAAGATAGAGACATGTTGCGCGAACTAGTTAGGCAGGCGCGCGTTTCAGGGCGTTTGTTTGAACGCGATGCCACTATGCAGTGCCGGATCGATTTGATGAAGCAGGCAATAGCGCTTGGACGTTGATCCAAACGCATTAATGGATGGGTTTCGTCGGCCGCGGAGGCTGTTGCGACCAGATTACAAGGGTTAAGCTCGCCGCCACGCAATCCACGATCAATTGCATCTCCGGGCCTGCTAGGCATTCGCACCCAAGGATAACTCAATTGACAACTATCGAAGCATCCAACCACTCGATTGCTGTCGTGACGCCGACCTATTTGCCGGATTTATCGCGATGCGAACTCCTGGCGAGGTCTCTCGATCGAACCTCGCCAGATGTCCCACATTATCTGGTAGTTGATCGGCGGGACAGATGGGCTTTCAAACATCTTGAGACGGGCAGGCGGCGGCTCATCGAGTCTGAAGCACTCTTGGGAAAATGGATTTGGCGCATGCCCGGTCGCAGGAGTTTCTGGTTCAGCCTCAAGGCGCCTCCGGTGCGTGGATGGATCATCCAGCAGATTCTGAAGATAGCGTCCATCGACGCCATTCCCGAGCAGACGCTGGTGTTCTGCGATTCCGACACCGCGTTCTTCCGTCACTTTGATCGCGAGGATATTCTGGTCGATGGGAAGGTCGGATTGCTCGATGTGGGCATGGCCGGCGATCCCAAATGGACCACTGTCGCGCGTCGTTTGCTGGGTCTTGCGCAGCATGACGGCGCCTCTCGGAATCATGTTGGCAACATGATCTGCTGGAATCGCGAGACCGTGAAGATGATGCAGCAGCGAATTGAGACCAGCACCGGGATGGATTGGCGGGTTGCGCTTGCTCGCACGACCAATTTTTCCGAGTATATGGTTTATGGAATTTTCGTTTCCGAAGTGCTGGGATATGACGCTGTCAACCATGCACCTTCATCGGTGCCGCTGGTCAGGGCGTCATGGCACACGCCGCTTGCGACCGATTCGGCAATCGACGCATTCTTCACCGATTTTGATTCCAGAACGGTAGCGGTAATGATCCACTCCAAAGACAGCGTCGATCCAGTGCGTTACCGTCACCATCTAGAGCGACTGTGGAGCGCTGGTGACAAAAAGCTCGCCCCCGACATTCGAGGCGGGGTGCGATATTCAGCCGATGCAAACGACGTCTGATCTTCGTTTCTGAAAAGGCCCATTCAACCAGAGAGCGACGGATTGCTTGGCGCGACGATACCTTCGGCGGATTTGATCTGCGGGCGCCTCCGGAGCCAATGCCTCGCCGCCGACTGCCATCGGCTCTCCCAAAAGAAGGTAGAAAGATGCGCGATGATAAATGTTAATGCAAAGCTGATGGGACGTTTCAACATATACTTCGTCATTATGCTTCCTTCGCTCATCCATCCGTGTGCCGTCGCCGGGTGAATAACGTAGAGCGCGTACGAAATCGTTGCGATGTAACGCAGTGGGCGTGACGCCAGAAGTGTATCAGGCCTAGTGGCGCCGTAGTGAAGACTCACAAGCAAAAGCAGCGCCGTCATGTACGGGCGGAAGTACTGGAGGGCGGCGGCCGAGGGCCAAGCGGAGATAGTCCACAGCAACGCCGCCACGATCATCAGTGCAGGGAAGACTCGAGATGAAAGGCAACTGTTGAATGTGAGGCGACGGTTGTAGATGGTCGCGACGCAAGCGCCGGACAGGATTTCATCGACACGCAGATGCGTTTCTATTGCAAGATACGCTCCCGCGTTGACGCGAAGAAGGGTGATGCCCAGACATGCTGGCCAAACGATCCAGAGGCCCCTGCGTCCTGCAATCATCATCACAATTGCGGCAGCCAGATAGAAGTGCATCTCGACGCACAGTGACCAGAAATGGGCATTCCAATCGTTCAAATATTGCGTGAGATAGTTCACTAAGAACAGATTGGTCCACAGCAATGACTTCGGATCGAAACTTAACAACAGAAACACCACGAGCGTGTATGCGTATGCCAGTGGTAAAATTCGTGACAACCGCTTCATCAGGAATTCTTGAATATTCGGGTTCCTGATCAAGCCGGACGTGATCAAAAAGCCGGAGAGAGCGAAGAACAGGCTCATCCCCATTGCGCCCGCCATCTCGTTCAACCGCAGTTTGTGCGGGCCCAATGGCAGCAAATGGCATGCAAGCACCAGCAGAATGCTAATCGCGCGCAGTCCGTCGAGAACCGGAAATTTTTCGTGGGAGCGTGTCAATTAAAAATCCACAATTGTATAGCCAATTTGGCGGGACTCAAAAATCAACAAGAATGTTTCATCTCCTAAACATAGCCAAGAGCAGTTCGCTCAGGTGCTTCGGACAGCCCAAAAAGGCACTCTCGCCAATCCGGCAGAAGCCAGAACGATAACTATAAGACCGACAATGTGCTGGTCGGTTAGATCGTTGTAGACGGGATCGACGGGGCTACTGCTGTCCATTTCAACTCCTCCGACTCGAGGCACACGGTAAGCTCGTCGCACGTCGAGACTTTGAATCTCGATCTCCTATTGTTGTGCGAGGGCTTTAACCACCGGTTATTCCGAATGCGGCGTGTGCCGGGCTTATGATAACGACGAGAACATTCCCATGGGCCGCTGCGCTCCATAGCTGCCGTGGAGCTTGAACAGGAAAATTGCCCGATCATCCTTACCGAAGATTTTGCAAAGCTCGCGGCAATTATGGACGAACGCTGCCTGCATCTCTGGATGGTTAAGATCGTCCCAGAACATCACGAAGCGATCGCGTGCGATGAGGTCGTTTTCCTTCAGGTAATCGAACTCGGTACGAAGCGCTTCTCCGGTATGTACTCCGTCGGAAAAGACCAGATTGAACTTCCTTCCCTTGAGTGTTTGCCAGGTGGACTTACGAAATTCATCGGCGCTGAGATATTCGAATATGTTCGAGCGCTCTGAGGTCATTCGTTTGAAGGTCGTGCGCTTCTCCGCCTTCTTGCCCGCGAAAGTATCCACCCAGTAGGGCAAGCTTGGTTTCATCACGTCGGTTGGCTCGTGGAACTGGGCGGCAAGCGTAGGGTTCACTTCCTCGATATCGAGCCCGACAAGTGCAGAATTGGATATCTGGTGTTCGAGCTGAAGAATGTTCTTTCCGACGGACACACCGATCTCAAGATAGGAAACGCCGGGACTCAACTTCCTTGCCACGAAGCCGAGTACGTCAGCCGCTGTGATTTCCGTCTCAAGATCATCGATCCCCGTCCGGTTCAAAGCATCCTGACTATCGTGCCAAATATCATGAACGCCATAGCTCCACAATGAGCAGGCAATGGTCTCTTCCGAAATCCATTTCGGGACTTTGGCAAGCGTCTTGCGATTTTGTGCATAAACGGCTGCGAAGGTATCGATGTCGCTGGAAAACAATTCTTTCCAGAAGCTGCGTTCGAACGTTCGCTCGATCTCGGTCGGTCTCTCAATAATGAAGCCTTTGCTGCGCAGATAATTGCTGCCAAAACGTCCAACCGGACCGAGCATTTTAATCACTCCACGTAAAATCGTTTACAAGTATCTTAACGAAGGGATGATGCTATCCCACGTTGCTGGGGATGGGCAAGCGGCGCTTCTGGCTTTGGACTACGTAGATTGAGCTGCACCCGGTTCTGTTGACACCGGCTTAGGCTAATCCAGCCTTCCGCTCGAACTCCGTAGGGCTCAAATATCCGATCGTCGAGTGCCGGCGTTTCGGATTGTAGAAGCGCTCAATATAATCGAAGACGTCGGCCTTGGCATCGTCCTGGTTCGATACATTTTGCGCGCAGTGCGCTCGGTCTTCAATGACGAGAAGAAGCTTTCCATCGCCGCGTTGTCCCAGACGTTGCCGGACCTGCTCATCGAGCAGACCACGCCGTGATCGGTCATCAATCGCTGGAACTGCTCGCTGGTGTATTGGGCGGCCGCGATCGGAATGATGCAGCAGCGCGTCCGGTTTGCCTCGTCGCCAGATCGCCATCACCAGGGCGTCAGTGACGAGCTGGGCCGTCATCGCCGCGCTCATCGACCAGCCAACCACACGGCGGGAGAACAGATCGACGACGGCCGCCACATAGAGCCACCCCTCCGCCGTCCACACATAGGTGAAGTCAGCGATCCATTTGCGGTTGGGAGCGGGTGCTTCGAAGCTGCGATCGAGCATGTTCGGAGCGATGGCGGCGATCTGCCGCTCACCCAGATCGGGCGGCAGTCGACGCCGTCGCGGGCGCGCTTTAAGGGCTTGCTGCCGCATCAGGCAAGCTGCTTCACCCAACTGCGCAACTGCGTAGGGTGAACACCAAGGTCTGCCGACGCCTGCGCATACGACACGCCCCGCTGCTTAATCAGTCTAACCGCCTCAAGCTTGAACTCTCGTGTAAACTGCCTTCTCTCCATGACCCACCTTCGGCTCCATAAAACACCTAACTTGGTGTCTTCGGAACCGGGTGCAGCTCAGATGATGGTCCGGCCGTTGGAAAAAATCCCCGTTCGAATCTTAGCCGGGCGAATGCTTTGGGCCTCCGATTCACTCCCGAATGTCTCTATCCAACGTGCGAACGTACGTCCGCGGCCCCATCTCGAATGAACTGAAGAGCTTCCAACCGCTTCCCTTCAGCGAGGGGGCCGTTGCTTGGGCGGCTCCTCAACCTAAAGCCGTTACGATAACGCGGAGTGGAATGAGCCAATCCCAAGCAACGATTTTGCAGAAAACAGAACCCTAGCTCAAAGCCGGGGGCGCTTCATAGAAGCATTTCACAGGTAGCGCGCGACCGGCTTTCCAGCGGCCGCAGGGCTCTCCAATTCGCGGACGGTATTCCGGAGGCCGACGCAATGCGAAGTAATTAACTGTCGCAGCGGAATCTCTTATTGCACCGGAGAGGTGAGTGTGTAAACTCCGCACTTAATCCCAAATAGATTTTGTGTCAGTTTAACCTTACGGTGGCAAATTGCACGGGAGAAAGAACGGCCCGTGAAATGGATTACTTTATTTTGTCTTGTGGCGTCCGCAATCGCCCTTTCTGCATGGCTGCGCCGCTATCCTAATCAAACCTCCAGAATTTGGGTGGTTGTGGGATGTTTGCCCCTCGTAATGAGCGCATTTCATTCGTACATTGGTATCATTTCTTGGCCTGAATGGCCTGGTTACGCCAAGGGAATGGAGTTTTCTGTTCTCGATGTGCTCGTTATAGCTCTCTTTATCAGTTTGCGCGGACGGCATCATCGCCTTCCTTTTCGGATATCGATGGCGCTCTATCTTTTTGCGACTTTGCTATCAATGGTTGACGCCGAGCAGCCGATCGCCGTGTTTTTCTACGTATGGCAAATAGCGCGAATGTTTCTGCTTTATGCTGTTGTCACGCAAGCCTGCAAGGAGCCGCGCGTTGCGCGTGCGATCTTGAACGGTATGGCTGTTGGCTTGATCTTGGAAGCGTGCATCACGATTTGGCAGCGATTTGGAGAGGGGGTGGTTCAAGCGAGCGGAACTTTCATCCACCAGAACTCTCTAGGTTTGGTGTCGCATTTCATTGTTTTTCCCTTCTTCGCGCTGTTGTTGGCTGGCCGGGGTGGCTGGCTTCCTTTTGTGGTTGTATTGTCCGGCGTAGTCGTAGAGGTCCTGACGACCTCGCGTGCTACCGTCGGTCTTGCTGGTGTTGGATTTGCAATGGTTTTCGTACTCTCCGCTTTGCGGCAATGGAAGCCTAGGAAAGGCTTGGTTCTGCTAGGGGCGTTGGCGATACTCGCGTTAGTTTTGCCATTCGTATCGTCGTCATTTGAGCAACGCTTTTCGAAACAAAGCTCTGCGGCTGATCCTGCCGGTGAAGAGGTGTACGATGAGCGGGCTGCTTACGTAAAGGCGGCGCGGTTGATGCTTTCTGATTACCCGTTGGGAGTCGGAGCCAACCACTTCGTTCTGATCGCCAACACTAAGGGCTACGACGATTTGGCAGGCGTCTCCAACGCATACACGAGCCGTATTGGCAACGTTCACAACATCTATTGGTTAGCCGCTGCTGAAACAGGTTATCTCGGGGTAATTGCTCTTGTGATACTCTTTCTCCAATCTTCAGCAGTCGCATTTCGGGGGGGGTTCGCCTATGGCGCAGATGAGAGGGGCGATATCATGATGGGGCTTGGAGTGGGGTTAGTAATCGTCTGCCTCCATTCCTACGTGGAGTGGATCCTGATTACCTACCAATCCCAATATATGCTCGCGCTGAATCTGGGATTGATAGGTGGGTTTGCGCGCCAACTGCAGGTTTCACATCGATCCCATTCTCTGGCCGGCGTTCCGCATTTCAACCCGCAAATAGCATCTACACTACACCGCACTGGCTCTCGCCACATCACATCCTAGCCTGTTCCCCAGGAATACGCTTTTCCCACTGCTGAATTTTCACTCAACCAATGTTGAAGTTGATGGATACTTGGCGAAATCCCCGCCTGACGGGTCGAATCCTTGAGCTTGACGGGATCAGAGGACTTGCGATTCTACTTGTTCTCATTTGGCATTACTTGGTTAATTCGGTTCAGGACATTGCCCATGGCTCATGGCAAGCCTATGTGCTTTTCCCTCTGAGAATTACATGGAGCGGCGTCGACCTTTTTTTTGTTCTTTCTGGTTTTTTAATCGGAGGAATTTTAATTGATGAAAAATATTCAAAAAACTACTATCGCACATTTTATTGGCGCCGAATTTATCGGATCTTCCCGCTCTATTTCTTGTGGCTTTCGGCCTTTCTTGCTGGTCTGTATTTAGTCAAGAGCAATGAAGGGGGGGCGCTTCAAGAGATATTCAATGCTGAGTTGCCGGTTTGGTCATACGCATTGTTTCTTCAAAATTCAATGATGGCTTGGTACCAGTCGTTTGGGCCAAAGTGGATGGGAATTACGTGGTCCCTTGCGGTTGAAGAGCAATTCTATCTCCTTCTCCCCTTCTTAGTTCGAAATTTGACCCACCGTGGGATTTTCTGGCTGGCATTGAGTTCGATTCTCCTCGCACCGGCCGTCAGATCTATTCTGTGGGCTTTTGGAAATGAATTTTTTGGGCCATACGTGTTGTTGCCTTCTCGCGCAGACAATTTTGGTTTCGGCATTCTCGTCGCGCTGGTCTGCCGCAACGAGCGGCTTTGGTATTGGTTTGCAGCTCGCCGATTACATATTTATGTGTGCCTGCTGATTTTAGGAGGCGGATTCGTTTTCTTAATGAAGCACGAGACGATCCTTTATACGATTGGATTGACCTGGATTGCCATTTTTTATGCTTTGCTTTTGCTGCTTACAGTCTTAAACCTTGGCGGAGTTGAAGGGGCGGTCTTCAAAAATCAGATCTTAGTGAAACTCGGAACATTGGCTTACGGCATTTACATTGTCCACGAGGGGGTCCGTGCGCTACTTCGCTTCGCGGTCTTGGGCGGAGAAACCAGTGTGAGCAATGTTCTGTCGCTTTCTTTGTCAGCTCTTTCCTTCATCATTGTGTTTGCGTTCGCAATGTTATCCTGGCGGTTCATGGAGAGACCTCTGATTCGGAGGGCCCAATCCCTGTATCGATATTGACGTAACCTCTGAAATGCCTGGTAGTTGCCGTCGACCTATTACTGCGACGACGTCGAGACCGGCAATCGCGCTTCAAAAGCCACGACGACGATCACGCGCTCGTCTCCTCCCGCAATCCCTGGCTACCCCCGACGGTGGTGGGTGGCCGCTGCTCTCCGCACGGGCAAAACCGGCTAGCAAATTTTGACCCTTCGAGCGTCGGGTTTTGGTTTTGGCGTCGTCTCGAGGACTACGGCGGCGCTTGGGGCTAACGTCGTGGAACTGTTGGACTCATTGTATCGAGGATGGACGCACCGACGGATCAGTCAGAGCACGGGCTGCGGTCGCTCTGGCATGCTCAGATTCGATCGGCTAGTCTATTGGCTTTGCTGTGTGTGGTACCATGAAAGTCTTTGATTTAGATTTGTTATGCGATGATGCTCTAATCGAAACTGATTTGTGTATCGTCGGCAGCGGCCCGGCGGGATTATCCATAGCAAACGAATTCGCGAATCTGGGCACCAAGATTTTGCTCTTGGAGGGCGGCGGTTTTGACGAGGAGCCGGAATCTCACTCACTATACACGATAGAATGCGTCGGCGGGCCACGAAAGGTAGATCAAAGCGCCATTCGTTCACGCGGGCTTGGAGGTAGCTCGCGTATCTGGACCGGTCGTTGCGCTCCCTTTGACGCGCTAGATTTCGAACCGCGGCCTTGGATTGCTCATTCGGGATGGCCTTTCTCGCTGGTCGACATACAACCCTATCTAGAGCGGGCTGGAACAAATCTAGGCCTCGGGCCGAATCGTTACGATGAGAGCTTGTGGTCCGAATTCCGCGTAAGTCGCCCGCTCCCGCCTCTCAATGAGAGGCCGCTCAAGCCAATGTTTTGGCAATTTAGCCGGAGCCCTCGTGACCAGAAAATCTCGGTTGATTTTGGTCGAGACCTCACGAATGTCCGATCGGACAACATCCAGATTTTGGTTCACGCCAATCTGACCCACATCAACACAAGTCCCGATGGAGGGCGGTTTGAATCGGCTGACGTTAGAACGTTGCGCGGCAAGCAGGCGAGAATCCGATCGAGGGCTCTCGTTCTATGCTGTGGAGGAATAGAGAACGCGAGGCTCCTCCTTTCGTCCAACCGATCCGCTGCTCACGGTCTTGGCAATCAGAATGATCTGGTCGGCCGGTTTTTAATGGATCATACGGATTGCAGAATTTGGGATCTTGGTGAAGATAGCGCGCAAAGGCTGCTTTCTAGATTTGGCACATATTGGTTAGACAACGAGCGGGCTCGGCATGTGTTCCTGCACGGTCTTGGGCTGAGCCGAGAACTTCAACAAGAAGAGCGGCTGCTAAACTGTCACGCGTACATCGACCAATTTGGGCTTGCTGAAGACGATCCGTGGTCAGCGATACAGCGACTTGTGCCCGCATTGCGGTCACGAAGATTGTCTGAAAATACCCGCCGAGACGCGCAGCAGGTCCTGCGGAGCTTCGGGGAAATCTCCCGAGGACTCTACAGGCGCAGCTTTGCGCATCGACCGCAGAGGGTGAGAGCTCAGCGCTATGAACTGCATTTCATCTTGGAGCAAAAGCCGGACCCTGCAAGCCGCATCACTCTGAGCACGGAAAACAGAGACGCCCTCGGAATGCCGCTGGCCAAAATAGATTGGAAAATCAGCGATCTGGAAAGGCAAACTGCCAAGCGAATGAGCCTGCTCTTGCATGACGAATTCCGTCGCCTGGACCTACCCGCGCTAGATGTCCCGCATTGGCTTGATGATCTAGGCGAATGGGTTTCGCGCTGCACAGAGAAGGCTCACCCCACTGGGACTACACGTATGGCTGTCAGTGCGAAGGAAGGCGTGGTGAACGAGAACTGCCAAGTGCATGGGGTGGAGGGGCTTTTTGTTGCGGGTAGTTCGGTGTTCCCGACCTCGGGCGCGGCTAACCCAACGTTAATGATCGTAGCCATGAGCCTTCGATTGGCAGACTGGTTGAAGTCTAATTACTTTGCAGTATCGTCAGAGCGTCCGGAGAAAGTTGAATTTCCCTCTCTATCATTCATGTACCAGAAAACCCGTCGGGAGACCGAAAGTTCAACTGTTATCAAAATAGGTCTTGTAGGAACAGGGCGGCGCATTCGGGAAATTTATCTCCCCATACTGGAACAGATGTCTTCCCGATATCAGATTGCTGGCTTTGCGACGGGGTCCGCTGAAGGATCGAGAAGGTTCGAGAGCCAAACTGGGATCAAATCGTTTGCAAGCGCTCAAGAGCTCGCCGATCAGAAAGAGCCTGATCTTTTGGTCGTGGCCGTTCCGGACCGTCGCACGGAGGCGACTGTTGACGGTCTCCTCGACCACGGCATTCCATTACTGGTGGAGACGCCGCTGGCCTGGTCTGCAGCTGGCGTTCGCAAACTAATCGCGAAGGCGGCGATGAAAAAGGTCACAATTGGCGTGGCCGAGCAATTCCCGTTCCTGCCGCTCGAACAATTCAGAAAAACGCTCCTTGAGTTAGGCGTTTTCGGCAATGTGTTTGCGGCATTCAATGATTTTCACTCCTATAGCTATCATGGCATCGCGCAGCTTCGTCGATATCTAAAGGGAAATCCGACCAAAGTGCGCAATGAGGAATTCCATTTTGAGAACGGTGTGAGGTGGCAATCTGGTTCGGTCATTTTCACCGACGGGGCTCGGCTTCAGCACAACTATGCCGTTCTTGGTCAGGCGCTCCATTCGTCTGTGCACTTTCACGGAACGGCGGGAAGCATGTCTGACGAGGTCATCACGGTATGCGATAGCGCGTCCGGAGAAAGCCAGACCGCGTCGTTGGTGAGGAATTGCGATTCATCAGGGCGTCTAGTTTCGATTTCCGCAAGCCTGCCCAAAATCGGTGAAGTCCGATGGTCGAACCGATTTGCAGAATTCAATTTCTCGGACGAGCAGATTGCAGTCGCGACTTTGCTGGACGGCATGGCTGCGGCCGTTCGGAAGGGCATCAGACCTCTTTATACTGCGGACGAATCTCTTTTGGACATTGAGATAGTACAGGCACTTCGATACGGCTCCGTTCATGGGCGTGTGATCCGGCTGCCTCTGCAAGAGAATGTACAGAAAGCGCTCGCGCTAGCGGGCAGAGTTCTGCGAAGAAGGTTGAGCAGTTGATCTGCCATCATGCTTCAGGCAACGGCAACACGGCAACAGACGCTGCCGGCAATACGAGCGCGTCATCGTTGCCGCTTGATCCGGTCAAAGCGTTGCCAGAACACACGGGAGAGGACTTACGATCGCCTTCTTCAGCCCGGGATGGTTCCTTTCTGTCGAGAGACTGCACGAACTCGTGCC
Source organism: Bradyrhizobium sp. McL0616 (assembly GCF_049993385.1). NCBI lineage: Bacteria > Pseudomonadati > Pseudomonadota > Alphaproteobacteria > Hyphomicrobiales > Nitrobacteraceae > Bradyrhizobium > Bradyrhizobium sp. McL0616. Next base: position 5,654,156 of record NZ_CP188255.1, on the reverse strand, counting down.
TGAACAGCAAAGGCAGAGGCGGGTCGTAACACCTGCTATTTCCTCAACCGCACGCCTGGCCCGCCGCCATTTCTTCCGATGAATTGAATGCCGGCCTCCTGCAGGGCCTGCTGAAGCGAGAAAACGGCTTCCCGCGAGACGTCGCGTCTCGACTTTTCAAAATCAACGATTGTTGAGAGCCCGAGGCCCGCGAGCTCGGCGAACGCTGGCTGCGTGATATCGAGCAGCGCGCGCGCGGCGCGACATTGCCCCGGGGTGATTGGATAGAGCCTTAAAATGTTGATACTACACGATGCCGCCCCAGCAGTCCCCCACTCCTATCTCAAATGCATGGCCGGAGGCTACACGATGTCAATAATTCAAAAGAAACAAACATTTAAGCATGATCGGCGCCATTTTTTATCGGCGGGTCAGACGCCCGGGTCATCATGGGCAAGGATGAGAAGTCCCTGCTGCGGCTCTGGAAAGAGAAGCGCGGCGAGACCCCGGAAGTTGATCTTTCGGGCGAGTTAGTTGTCCAGCCGGGGCTGGTCACCGAAGATCTCAATCGATGCTGGTATGAGCGCAATGCCGGCTACCATGTCGTCAGTGTTCAGAGCCATGTCATGCATCGGTCGATTCCGTGGATGGCGGCTACCCTGGACGGCCTTGTCAAGGAGACAGGCGCGGTCTTCGAAGCCAAGTTCATGCTTCCCTGGTCGTTCTCGGAAGAAGCAGCGGCTGAGAAACACATGGCCCAGCTCCAGCACAACATGCTGGTCGCCAACACCAGCAAATCCGTGCTGTCGATCATCAACGGCGGCGGCAAATGGGTGGAGCTCTCGATCGAGGCCGATCCGATTTACCAGACCGTGCTGATTGCCGCGGAGAAGGCGTTTTGGCAGGCGGTCAAGAATGGAGAGCCTCCGACGCTGTTCGACTGTGAGCCTCCCAAGCCCCGGATCGAGGCCGTTCGCGTAGTCGACATGGGACCCTCGAACTCCTGGGCGGAATTCGCCTCCCTCTATCTCGGGACACGCAACGCCCACCTCGACTGAACGACGGTGGCGTTGCGACCTATAGCGGCGGCTCTGGCACCGGCGCGCTGACCTTCAGCTACACGGTGGCGGCAGGGCAGAACACGTCCGATTTGGCGGTGACGGCGGTCAACCTCAACTCGGCGACAGTCAAGGACGGCGCGGGCAATGCGGCGAACCTGACCGGCGCGGTGACGAACCCGTCCGGCACGCTGCAGATCGACACCACGGCACCCGTGGTCAGCACGATTTCAGAAACGCCCTCGACAGGTGCACTCAATGCGGGCAGGATCGTCGCCTACACCATCACGATGAGCGAAGTGGTGGTGGTCAACACCACTGGCGGCACTCCGACACTGTCGTTGAACGATGGTGGCACTGCTACCTATGTTGGTGGTTCGGGCACCAACGCGCTGACGTTCAGCTATACTGTATTGGCGGGTCAGAATACCCCCGACCTTATGGTGTCGGCCTTCAACTTGAACGGCGCCGGCATCGCTGACGGCGCGGGCAATTTGGCTAATCTGTCGCTGACAGGCATCGCTCAAGGCAGCCCCTCGATCGACACCACCGCACCGACGGTGTCGTCGGTGTCGACCTCGGGTACTGGAATCACGTCGGGCAGCGGTACGATCAGAACGGGCAGCGTGGTGACGCTGACTCTGAACCTGAGCGAGGCGGTAACGGTTGCCGGCGGGACGCCGACGCTGACGTTGAACGACGGCGGCGTTGCGACCTATACTGGCGGCTCTGGCACCGGTGCGCTGACCTTCAGCTATACTGTCGGATCAAGCGATAGCACTGTCTCAGCGCTCGCAATAACCCAAATGGTCGCAAACGGCGCGACGATCAGGGACACGGCGGGAAACTCGGCCGATCTATCAGGCGCATTGACAACTTTTCCGAACCTCAACGTCGATACGAGTGTCGTGATTGAGGCCTACGGCTCGACCAACCTGCTGGTGCGGGGGGGACCTATTACCTGCAGAACATCAGCACTGGCCTCGGTACTTTTCTGTCTATCTCCGGTGCGAATGTTCTGACGACAAGCATTCCGGGATGGGTTGCGATTGGAGCTGAACAAACTGCAACCGGCTACGACGTTGCCTGGAGGTACGGCTCGGCGAACACTTATGCAGTGTGGAGCACTGATAGCAGCGGTCGATATCTTTCAACTCTGCTCGACAGCGTGCCGGGAACGAACGCATCGCTGGAGGCGCTGGAAACCACATTCCACCAAGATCTCAATGGTGATGGTACGATCGGTGTTCCCGTCATTACGGGCACCACGATTGAGGCCAGTGGCTCGACCAAATTGGTGGTGAGCGGAAACAGTTACTATCTGCAGAGCATAAGCACCGGCGTAGGCCCCATTCTGTCCCTGTCGGGCACGAATCTCTTGACGACAAGCATTCCGGGATGGGTTGCGATTGGAGCCGAACAAACTGCAACCGGCTACGACGTTGCCTGGAGGTACGGCTCGGCGAACACTTATGCAGTGTGGAGCACCAATAGCAGCGGTCGATATCTTTCCACTCTGCTCGACAGCGTGTCGGGGACGAACGCATCGCTGGAGGCTTTGGAAACCACTTTCCAGCAAGATCTCAATGGTGATGGTACGATCAGTGTTCCCGCCGTTACGGGCACCACGATTGAGGCCAGTGGCTCGACCAAATTGGTGGTGAGCGGAAACTACTACTATCTGCAGAACATAAGCACCGGCGTAGGCCCCATTCTGTCCCTGTCAGGCACGAATCTTTCGACGACAAGCATTCCGGGATGGGTAGTGATCGGAGCCGAACAAACTGCAACCGGCTACGACGTTGCCTGGAGGTACGGCTCGGCGAACAATTATGCAGTGTGGAGTACCGATAGCAGCGGTCGATATCTTTCCACTCTGCTCGACAGCGTGCCGGGAACGAACGCATCGCTGGAGGCGCTGGAAACCACGTTCCACCAAGATCTCAATGGTGATGGTACGATCGGTGTTCCCGCCGTTGCAAGCACCACGATTGAGGCGAGTGGCTCGACCAAATTGGTGGTGAGCGGAGACTACTACTATCTGCAGAGCATAAGCACCGGCGTAGGCCCCATTCTGTCCCTGCCGGGCACGAATCTTTCGACGACAAGCATTCCGGGATGGGTTGCGATTGGAGCCGAACAAACTGCAACCGGCTACGACGTTGCCTGGAGGTACGGCTCGGCGAACACTTATGCAGTGTGGAGCACCGATAGCAGCGGTCGATATCTTTCCACTCTGCTCGACAGCGTGCCGGGAACGAACGCATCGCTGGAGGCGCTGGAAAGCTCCTTCCACCAAGATCTCAATGGCGATGGAGTGATCGTCCTATCCGGCAGCGGGACAATCATCAACGCGAACTCGTTGATCGTCGGCGGCGGCGCAAGCGTGGAGCTTGTTGGAGCCTATTCCGGCACCATTAGCTTCGCGGGAGCAACCGGTACGCTTGTGATCGACCAATCGACGAAATTTAGTGGCACTCTGAGCGGTCAGCTTACCACGACCAATTTCATCGATCTGCGCGACGTCACTGCCGGTGCCAGCGCGACCGTCAGCTATTCCGGGAACAACTCACCTGGGAATCTCAACGTGAGCGACGGGACCAATACCGCGCACGTCGCTCTTAGTGGCAACTATTCCCTGGGTAACTTCATCCTATCAAGCGATGGCAACGGCGGCACAATGCTTGTCGATCCGCCACTTTCCACGAATCAGGGTAGCGAAGTCCTGGCGAGTAGTTCGGATACAGCGTCGTCTTGGGATTCGATCGACGCCAAACTCGCTTTGTGGTCGCAACACAACGCATCGGCATTCCCATCTTCGCCATTCGATGCCGGCTTGTCGGGGACGACTGGGATTTCTGAGATTGGTGGTGTCAATCCGGCCTTCCAGCTCGCGACGTCGGCAACTACGCAGCAGCATTATCAAAGCGCTTTGTCGTAAAGTGCTGTACGTCATCAGAGTGATGTCCGACGTTCGGATCAGCCTGCTGGTTTTCTCCGCGATCTGACGGTGTGCTTGCGGTCGGCTGCATTTAAAGCAATGCTTAGGCCTGTTCGAAATTTGAGCAAAAGAATATGCGCTCATACCTGAAGGTATTGTTTTTATTGAGTTTTCTTATTCTCGTTGGTTCGCCCCCCACAGGTGCGGCAGCGTCTCAGACGCGCTTGGCTCTTATCGTTGGTAACGCATCTTACGAGGCCCATCGGCTTGCCACGCCGGCAAACGACGCTGAACTGATCTCTGGAACGCTACAGGCCGCGGGATTTGAGGTCATTCACGCTCGCGATTTAAACCAAGACGCACTACGTCAGCAGTTCAGCGAATTTTTGGAGATCGTCGGAAAGGCGGGACCGGATTCCATCGCCCTCGTATACTTTGCTGGGTATGGCTTGCAGCTCGAAGGCGAGAATTATCTCCTGCCAGTCGACGCAAGAATTGCCGTAGCCTCAGATGTGCCTCGCTATGGGTTGCGGCTTTCCGATCTCTCGCACAAGCTTGCCGCGCTTCGACCGAAAGCGGCGATCATGATTCTCGACGCAGCCCGGCAGAGTCCGTTTGTTCTTGACGGTGCGCCGCCTGCCGCCGGGCTCGCCTGGCTCGAGCCCGAGGCCAACTCCTTGGTTGCATTTAACGCGGCGCCCGGCATGTTCTCGCCTGACGCCACAAACGGCTATGGCCCCTACGCAAGGGCACTCGCTGAAATGATCAATGAGGCGGGCCTTGCGTTGCCTGAAATTTTCATTCGCGCTCGTTTGCGGGTCCATGAATTGACAAAGGGGGAGCAGGTGCCGTGGCACAGCTCGAGCATCGAGAGTCAGCTTGTGCTGGTCGAACGTCCGTTTGATCCAGTGCAGCGGGCCCATTCGCTCGAGCGTGTGGCATGGTTGCGTTCGCAGCGAATGGCTGATCTTGGCCCGCAAGAAGCTTACCTCGCAGCCTTGATACGCGACACTTTCGATGCTTACGCTGATTTCCTTGCGGACCATGGCCATGATCTACTTGGCAAGCGGGTTCTGGCGATGCTCGCAGCGCGGCGCGAGGCGATTACCTGGCGGCGGACTTGCCAAGTAGAAACGCCAGATGCCTACTGGACCTATCTGGAGCGATATCCGAACGGTGCCCATGGACCAGAGGCCCGTCGTCATCTTGAGAAGCTGGCGGCGTCGACTGAGTTACCTGCCAAATTCAAGAGTATCGAATACGACATTCCTCCGCCGCTACCGGATGAGCTGTACTATGTTGGACAGCCCACGCTTTCCCTTGGCGATTCCGCATTCTTGCCCGAGCCGCGACCAGGGCTGCGCGACATCATCGGAGACCCCCCGGAGTTTCCTGTCCGGTCTGCGGCCGCTCCTTCCACCGCGAATCCTCCGCCGGAGGAGAGACCTGCATCGGTGCTGTCCCACCCCGTAGAGCCATCCTCCGTAGGAAAACGTGATGACTACCTTGATTTCGATACCGCTCAAATGAGGCCATCGATCGACGATCGCGCGGTAAAGGGGAAACTGCCGTCGGCTTCGGCGATCGGCGGTGTTCCGAATCTGGCTCAACCCGCGACCATTGCAGGGAAAGCAGAGTTAACCAGCGAGCCGTACACCAAGGATGTCGCGCCCGCGATACCACGGGCGCTCGGCTCTTCTGTTTCGACCAAGCTGCCCTTTTGGGCTAGTTTGGATCCGCTCCGCGCGGCGACTCCGATCGCGGGAGTCGATTCTCTTCCGGAGCCAGCGGCATTGCCGGCGTGGGCAAACCAGCAGCAGGTACCATCGGATCGGATCACGCCATCGGTCATCGAGCCATTATGGACCGGAGCCTTGACGGAGGCGGCCTCCGTTTTTCCAGTTCCCATGGGGCTCGCGTATAGGGGCCGAAGGTGGGTCATGCTATCGCCAGAAGCGACCATCCCACTGCCGCTTTCGCGACCGGGTAAGCTCGCGCGGTCCTTGGTGCTCAACCGGGCAAAGTTCTCTGTGCCGGCGTCATTGGGGCCGCAGACTATGCGACAAACTGTACCCCGCGCCGCCTCGACGGGGTCAGGGCAGCCGCCCCACGCCGCCGCCAGAGCAGTGGCTTTAAACCCGCGTCCCGCGAACCCTGCTCCGATTTCAAAGCCGGCTATCGCTCGCGCAGGCTCTCCTGCCGGTACTTCATCAGCGGTGACAACAGGTAACCGATAATCCGGCGCGACCCGGTTTTGATTTCGGCAGTTACAGCCATGCCGGGGGACAGATTCACAAGCTTGTCTTCAACTTTGATCTGAGGATCTTCGACTGAAATCCTCGCTACGTAGTTGAGCTCCTGGCCTTTGGGCTCGCTTGTTCCAGCGGCAGAGCCAGCCTGGGGCCGTTCATTGGGTCTGTCGCTCGAGTCCCGCGCTACCGAGTCAGAGGAGATCGTCCGTACCTTTCCCCTCAATAGCCCATACCTCGTGAAGTCGAACGTATCGACCTTGATCTCTACCGGGTCACCGGCGTGAATGAAGCCGATGTCGCGATTGTTGATCGTAGCTTCAATCTCGATCTGGCTGTCGCTCGGGACGATGATCATCAGGGTTTGGGCCGGCGTCACCACACCGCCGATCGTGTTGACCGCCGATTGCTGAACTGTGCCCGATACGGGGGCGGTCAGCAGTTGAAATTTGGCGCGTTGCTCCGCCTTGGAGAGGTCGGCCTCCAGGCCGCCAGCCTTGCGCTCGGCTTCGGTCAAGTCGGCCCATAAGGTTCTACGATGCTCGGCCCGGGTCTGGCTGCGAGTTTCTATCAAAGAGGCGATAGCGGCCTCAATCTCTTTGCCACGACTCTTCTGAACTAGCCTTTCTTGCTGGCTATCCGTCAACTGCTGCAACACCTCGAAGTACTGAAGTCTAGAGCCGTATTCGCTGAGGGACTTTCGAATGTTGACGCGTTCCTCGATCGTCGGAATGACGGCGTCGAGCTTGCGCACGGACGCCGAAATCGTCGCAAGTTCGGCCTCCTTCTGCGCCCGCTGACCGTCCAGCGAAGCGATCTTTGCTCGGTGTTCGGATACCAGAGCTACCAAGAACTGACGTTGCATTGCAGTAAGCGTCTTGCTGGCGCCTTCCGGGGGACGAAACGCGCCCAGCGGATCATCCGTGTCTGCGAGTGCAGCTCTTAAACGTGCAATGTCCAGCTGGGCAGATTGCAAGTCGCCGTTCAGGTGGTTGATCTCGCCCTCGTTGATGGTGCGATCGAGTTCGATCAGCGGCGCGCCAGCCGTGACCACCTGGCCATCGACTACCCTAATCGCGCGTACGACTCCTGTCTCAAAGGGTTGGATAACCTTGCTCCGACCGGTCGGTATGACCTTTCCGGTCGCTGTTGACACTATATCCACATGGCCAAAGACCGACCAGCCCAAGCCAAGCAAGAGCATCGCTACGATTGTCGTCACAACGGCCCGGCCAAGGGGCGAGGGGGGCGTCTCGACGATCTCCAGCGCAGCAGGCAGGAATTCTAGTTCTTCGGCGGCCAGCGACCTGCTCGGCGCCAGAAAGGGTATTATTTTTCTCGCTGGCTCCATCGATTCCATGCTCAAAATGGCGTTCAACCTCAGAAGGCGACGTACAACGCGTCAATAACGCCCTACTTTTGGCCGCAGACCGTAAATCTTCCCTTTGGTCGGGGATAAATTTGTCGAATATAAAGCGCCAAGCCCTTGCCCCATTCAGTTAATAAATCAAACGGTATCGCAACGCTATACTTGGGGGCTCGTTGCGGCGCCCCAGACGGTAAAATGGTAAGGATCGGGACAATTTAATGACGGATGGTTCGGAAATTCCTCTGCCGACTGACCCGGGCTTCGTGACACTGGCCATGCTCTTGCGGTTTCACGGGGTCAGCGCCAGCCCCGAACAGATTCGGCACCATTGCGGTACAGGAGCGATCGGCACTGCTGATATGGTCCGCTGTGCTAGGGAATTCGGCCTCAAGGCTCGTGAGTTGAAGGGAAATTGGGCACGGTTGCTGCGCACCCCCTTACCAGCCATCGCAGCGCTCAAAGACGGTAGTTTTCTTTTGCTTGGTAAGGTTGGCGACGACAAGATCGTTGCCCAATCCGCCAAAACCCCGCGCCCGGAATTGCTGACGAAGGCCGACTTCGAAGCGATTTGGGATGGACGCATCGTTTTGATGACGAGGCGGGCGGATCTGACGGCGCTGACACGTCGTTTCGATCTGACATGGTTCTTGGGTGCGATCCACAAATATCGTTACCAGCTGGGCGAAGTGCTCGTCGCATCTCTCTTCCTGCAACTGCTAGGTCTCGCATCGCCAATGCTTTTTCAGGCGGTCATTGACAAGGTCCTTGCGCATCGCAGTCTCAGTACACTTGACGTTCTTGCAATCGGCCTGATTGGAATAGGCCTGTTCGAAACCATCCTTAGTACTCTGCGAACTTATCTCTTCTCCCACGCAACCAATCGCATCGACGTCGAACTTGGAGCAAGACTGTTCCAGCACCTGCTTGCGCTGCCTACCGCTTACTTTCAAGCCCGCCGAGTTGGTGATTCCGTGGCAAGGGTGCGTGAGCTCGAAAGCATCCGAACGTTTCTCACGAGCTCTGCGCTAACCTTGGTTATCGACCTGCTTTTCACGCTGGTTTTTCTTGGCGTCATGTTTGTTTACTCGCCCTTGTTGACGGGCATCGTGATAGCGGGACTACCTGTTTACGTCGCAATTTCTGTTGGAACCACGCCGCGATTTCGACGACTGCTTGACGACAAGTTCAAACGCGGAGCTGAAAATCAGGCCTTCTTGGTCGAATGCGTCAATGGTGTTGATACTCTCAAAGCCATGGCCGTCGAGCCCCAGATGCAAAGGCGTTGGGAAGAGCAGCTCGCCGCTTACGTAGCTGCAAGCTTCAGAGTCCTGCGTTTGGGCAACACTGCCAGCAACAGCGTTCAGTTCGTAAATAAAGTGGTCATGGCAGGGATTTTGTATTTCGGCGCCCGCCTTGTCATCTCAGGCGAATTGACCGTCGGCGAATTGGTGGCTTTCAATATGCTTGCTGGACGAGTGAGCCAACCGGTCTTGCGCTTGGTTCAAATTTGGCAGGATTTCCATCAAGCCAAACTGTCCGTCGACCGTCTGGGAGATATCCTCAATACGACTCCGGAGCCGAGATTCAACCCAGCGCGCACAGCGTTGCCTTCGATCCGGGGAGACGTGGTTTTCGATAGCGTCGTCTTTCGGTATCGCATCGATGGACCAGAAGTCTTACACGGCGTCAGCTTCAAGGTCTCTGCGGGGCAGGTCATCGGTATTGTTGGCCCCTCTGGGTCGGGCAAGAGTACAGTTGCGAAACTCGTTCAGCGTCTGTTTATCCCCGAGAGTGGCCGCGTGCTCATTGACGGAGTTGATTTGTCAATGATTGACACTTCCTGGCTGCGGCGTCAGGTCGGTGCGGTCCTGCAAGAAAACGTGCTCTTCAACCAATCCATTCGCGCAAATATTGCGTTATCGGATCCAGGTATGCCTATCGAACAAATCGTAGAAGCGGCGACGCTCGCCGGGGCTCATGATTTCATATTGGAGCTGCCGGAAGGCTATGACACGGTCGTCGGCGAGCGCGGAGCCAGCCTGTCGGGTGGCCAGCGGCAGCGCATCGCAATAGCTCGAGCGCTCGTAACAAATCCTCGAATTCTGATCTTTGACGAAGCTACGAGCGCTCTGGACTACGAGAGCGAGCGCGTCATTCAAGACAACATGCGCAGAATAGCTCAAGGACGAACGGTATTCATTATCGCGCATCGTCTATCGACCGTTCGGCGCAGCGATCGAATATTCACTATCGAGCGCGGACGTTTGGTGGAAGACGGTACCCACGAAGAGCTACTGCGAACAGGCGGCCGATATGCGATGCTTCACCGCGTCCAGGCCGACATTCACGAAGTTCGGTAAGTCTAATGCGCTGCGACAATTGTCATGCTTTCCGCACATTTTAGACTTATCTTCAACACGTGATGATCTGCACGCTTTGATTGTATCGCGGGCATTTTATCGCGTAGGAAAAACCACCTTGAGGAAACTTGTTCCGGCATCTAAACACGACCGGATCCGTCGCTCCGATCTTAGGTGCGAATCACTACAATTGGAGCAATTATGGCTAGTTCTTTCGCGCATAAGTTGAATCTCGAGGAAATGTCCGTCGATGAAATGTGGCAGCTGCACGAAGAAATAAGCCGCCTCCTGTCCGTCAGGTTGACCACCGAAAAGCAGGCACTCGAGAAGCGGTTGGCTCAACTTCGTGGCGAGGATGATCTGCGCAATATGGCCACTTCAAGCCCTCCACCTATCGATGGCACTCCGCGGAAACGGCGCAAATATCCCAAAGTACTTCCAAAATACCGCAATCCAAAGAACGTGACCGAAACCTGGTCTGGAAGGGGAAAGCAGCCGCGCTGGCTGGTCGCGGCCATGAAAAGCGGACGCGCAATCGATGAATTTGCAATCGCGCCCTCCAAGGCCGGCAAGCGCAGCACAAACGAGAGACGTCGCAAAGGCCATTCTGCGCAGGCATGAGTGCGGATGATTCAAATGCAGTGCTGCGCTCGCCAGGACGTAGACGAGACGGATCTCTAAGGTTACGAGTTCACCGCTGGTCTTGCCATGACGCAGCGGCCAGATCCTCTAGCTGGCTTTCGATGCGTGAAACTGATCGCAAGTAGGGCTCATAAATCTGGCTTGGCCAACTGCCCGCCCGCATTCAGCAATTTTCACCCGTTGCCGCAACCTCAGCAGCTCGTCGTATTTGGCAGAAAGGTCTTCCCATGAAGTTACGGGGCTGCCGTTGCGAATGTCTGAACGAAATGATCTGTCCATACTAATTTCCTGATATTGGCTTGCCTTCGCCGAGCAGGGTCAAACGTCGAGATATCCAAGTCGATAAATTACAAAAACCGTTCGGATCTTGATCAAAATTATGCGTATTCACTTCACGATATAAACACAATATTGCTCGGATGTGTTGCTCTCGTGAAATGTTCCATTTTTTTTACCTTAACGGCAAGATCCTTATTGACGCCCCGAATTCATTGGGCTGTTTCATCCTGGCAACAAATCCGGCCGATGCCTGAGAAGCCAAGCTCCTGTGTTACTTTCTGGCACAGACGGCCGGTCACGGTTGTAAAGGAGCTTGAAAGAGGGGCTAACAATTGCGAGTTAACTCGGCTTGGTCAGCCTTTTGCCTTTCTTTGATAAGGTAGGCGAGCCGAGATGCGGGTAATTTTAGTGCGCCTTCTGAAAATTATTTCTACGCTCGTTGTTATCTTCTATGTCCTGCCTGTGTCCCTGCAGGCGATTTTGGCGATCTCTGATCACCTCCCGAAGCCCGCTCAAGCAGATATGCAGGTCGTCGATATGGCCAGCGCGGGCCTGCTCCCAGCGGCCGAGGCAGAGCGTGCCGCCCGCGTTGTTGTCATGTCGGTCCCTCTATCCGGTTCCCCCGGAAGGTTTCTTAGCCATAGTTGGATCGTGTACAAGCGTCAGGAGGCCTCGGCTTGGATGCGCTACGAAGTTCTTGGCTTCGCCAGCCGTGACTCGAGTGGCGCCTTAAACGGTAAGTGGCTCGACAACCAGCCGTCGCTAAACAGATTTGCACCAGACGGGCGATGGTTCGGAAGGGCGCCTCGAATAATCGCAAGCGCTGAAGGGGCCGTCGCTGCAGCAATGATTCCGAAAATCGAAGAAGCTATCAAAAACTACCCAGTCACAGCGGGCCACTACCGGACATGGCCGGGACCAAACAGCAATACGTTCGTGACAACAATCATTCGTGCGGTCCCTGAACTCGGAGCTACGTTGCCTCCGACCGCCGTCGGAAAGGATTTCAGGCAGGGCGTATTTCTGGGGTGGACGGATAGCCGCACGGGCGTAGAACTGAACGTGAATGGCGTTTTGGGCGTCAAGTTCGGCCGGGTTGAGGGGGTCGAAGTCAACCTACTCACACTCGTTGCGGGAATCGACTTACGTCAATTGAGCTTCAAGTTCCCTGGTATTGGATTGGTCGGCCTCCGAAACCGCCAAACCGGTCCTGATCGCGAGCCTCTGCCCAGCTACGGTCAGGTCATGATCAACAGCGCCGCAGACTAGGAGGCTCTCTGGGAAGTGTTGAAGCCGAAGGCGTCGCGTACTTTCGGTTTCCTGAAGGGATACGACACGTCAGGCGCTTTCGTTGAGTCGGGAACATTGTGTAGATCGTTGCGCACCCCGAAGATCTCGTGCGCTTGGCCTGTTGGCACGCTGCACACCAGAATCCGTTCGCCGATAAAGATAGCAACGGGAACTTCGTCTGCGGTTGAACCTGCGACGGTTGCAGACTCGCCGGCCGCAACGGGCAAGATCATGAATTGGGACCTCACCTGAACGCGATCGAGATACCGGCTATGTGCCCGGCCTGCGAGAACAACTGCGGTTAAAACCGTGCTGCTTATAAGCAGCCAAACCCAAAGCATGTTGCCCAAATCCCCACTTCTGAGACTTATTTCTCCGATTCGGAGCTTATTTGCGGCGATCCCAGGCGCGATACGAGGCTATCTAAGTTAACAGAGCCTTAAAGGTTCCCGACAAGGTGGGAATCTGCGATGGTGTGCTAGAGTGGGATCGCTGCCGGTGGTCATCATTGAACTCGCTTCTGTATCCGTGCTCCCGATGCTGAGGATTCGCAGGCCTTGCGTCGGGCAAATCGGACGTTATCGCGGGTTTGCTGAATTCGTGGCGCGCTGCGCGCGCGAAGCGCTATGGGGGGTTGCAGGTGAGCCGAATTCTGATACTGCCTCAATTCGAAAAACTGAACCTTATCAGTGTATTAGGTAGGATTTTGTGTTCCGGGGCGACCTTCGCGAGAGATATCGTTCTCGTGGCTGTTTTGATCGCTTTTGAGTTCGGATCCTCTCAGCCCGCGGGGGCCACGGAGCTGGGACCGTTCTTTTGGGTTGAGCCTTCCACAGTGCAAGTCGAAGCTGGTCCAAAGCCGCTCTACGCGCCCTATGGCTATTACGGCTATCAAGGGGGGTGTTCCCGCCAGCCCGTATGGCATCGGCAGCATTGGCGCAGCGCGATCGTATGTCGTCGCTGACGGGTTCTAGCCTTCAACCAGTGGGCGGCGTATGCCCGCGCCAAGACATGGATGTGCCCGCCGGGCCGCTCGCGCTTGTGGTGGTGGTGCACCTTCTCGGCGGATGTCAGTGCCTTGAGCTTGCTGAGATCAAACGGGTGTAGCATGCGCCTCACAGCCGGCGCCGGCACGCCAACTTCGCCGGCAATTTTGTTGCTCATGCGCAGACGGCGCAGAGCCTCGACCCGGTCGACCGCGGCCTGACGCGCCAGACCGCACAGACGATGTGTTCGCAAGGAGCGGTTCCTCAGCCTTCCAACATCCTCTTGGCGGCGCCGATCAACCGACTTTCGCGCGGTCGAGGGCAGGCGCCGACGGCTCGTGCCGAGGCTTCTGCCCGCGCTGTATCTGCCGAGAGCTCTCGACCTTGCGGTGTCAGTCAGACATTCTCATGGATGTCCAGTCGGTTCCTCCCGGGTCTAAAGCTTCGACAACTTCAGCCTCCCGAATCTTAATGATTGGAGCGACGCCAGAGTCAAAGGCTCCAAAAGGAGCTTTGGGCGCGTTACGAACAGAGCGAGTTGCAGTGGCAGCTGATGAAGCCGCTGCTGTCGGACAAGTCGCGCGGCATAGCCCGCATGGCCGCCCGGCCGGCCCTGGCGCGCGCTGCCAGAACGCTTCGGCCCGTGAAACTCTTTCATTGGTGCAATGGGTGAGCGATGGTGGAAACTTGGCCGAGTATTCGAGATGGCGACGAAATCGCAGCAGTCGATGCTGTTGATCGACAATTCCATCATCCGGCTCACCAGCAAATTGCAGGTTGAAAAAGGAAGGGCCATATCACGCTACTGGGGAACGAGATCCACGTTGCTGGCGATCAACGCGGTTTGCTGGTGAGATTGCATCTTCCTCTCCCCAGGCAGGCTCCGGGATACAGACGCGGTCCCCCAAATTTTCGTCGGGCTGCTCACGCCCTGCGACGGGCGTGGCCAAGCGAAGCTATGACAGCTATTGCAGCAGGCGTCGGAGCGCGACGTCAGGCCGACGCCGACGTTCCGGTACGAGGGCAGTTACGATTTCACAAAATTGATGAGCGTGTTCCGCATTAGCGGGTATCCGACGCCGTCTATGTAAAAACGCGCTGCGCTATCCAAGCTGCAGCCCAGAAGAGCGCGACGACCCAACCAAACGTCGCAACCGCACTCAGCACCGCCCAAACAGTTTTGACGGCTACCCGAGGCGTGCGTACCCCAGGCGTTTGATCTTGATTATCCGAAGTCGCCCGAAGGCGTTTCAGGCTCATCTGACCTTTCCCGTCATATTCCTGGGTGTTGCGCCCAGTCGAGTGGCGATCGCCGTCACTGGACGAATAAATCTACTCTCCTGCTGTTCCTGGGCAAACGGAGGCCGATAGTAAGCTTTATCATTCAGGTTAAGACAGCGAGCCCGCCGCGCGCGCCAAGAGGGCGAATGGCCAAGTGCCATTTCCGGTACAAGTGGCAGCTTGGCGACATCAAAGCGATGATCCCCAAGAGGCGTGAAGCATAGTCGGGGGTGGTCCGAAATTTCCCGCAGCACGATTTTAGCGCCACTTGATTTATGGAACAACGCGGGATCCGATTGCTCCAATTCGCAAATCAGATGCGCGTACAGCGGCCGCCCTGTCGACGGCAGCCGCGCCATCGTTCGCGATTTTCGGTCTTCCTGCTCCATGCCGTGAATTCAGTTCCCGACCGAGAGCCTATCGGTGGTGGGTTCCAAGATTAAATCTCGGCTCGCAGTTAGCTTTAACGCACAAATGGCCTTCCCGACGACCATCCAAACAGTTTAATTAGTATCAATCGTTGCAATTAAATTAAATCTAATGACTTGGTCGTTTGGAGCCAAGCCGGTTCCAGTAATGTAATAGTGAGGGAGCGAATGACGCGTATTTTCACCCGCGCGGTTACGGACGGTAGCTTGCATCACCATCAAGTGGGTACGGACGACGATATTTTCGGGACCTCAGATGCAACCAACTTTTTCGTCGGTGACGCGTCACAAAGCTTCTTTAATTTCGCCGTTGGGGGCAACGACACTTTTACGGCAGGCCCAAATTCAATAAATATATTCTACGGCGACGCTGGTGTGAATCTTCAGGGGCATTCCACCGGCGGTAGCGACACATTTCTCACGACGGCCACGTTGGACAAGGATACATTCTACGGTGATGCCGGCAACGACATCTTGGCGCATTCTCGCGGCGGTGATGATCATTTCGTCGTAACGCCGGCGTCGAGCTCCGGTTTCTCCGCTACGATCTACGGCGATGCTGGCGGCGACATGTCTGGATATGCGTCAGGCGGCAATGATACGTTCCAAGGCGTCGCAGCGGCACTGAACTTGACGTTCTACGGCGATGCCGGAAAAAATATGAGCGGCCATGCCCAGGGGGGCAACGATATTGTTACGGACTCCAGCAAGGCCCTCCACAATGTTGTGTATGGGGATGCTGGTGGCGACATGTCTGGCCATGCTGTGGGTGGCGATGACGTCCTGACAGCGAGCGGTCGCGCCGGCAATTTTTTCTGGGGTGACGCCGGCGGACAAATGAGCGATCAGGCGGTGGGCGGCAATGATTCGTTCAACACGAGTGCTACAAATGCACTCAACATCTTTTACGGCGATGCCGGCGGCGACATGTCCGGCCATGCCCACGGCGGCAATGATACGTTTAGAGACACAGGGTTTGTGGCGCAGGACACGTTTTATGGTGATGCAGCCGGCAACATGATCGAGCATGCGTCTGGAGGCGACGATACTTTTGTCGGCGGGTCGCAGTCCGTATGCACCTTCTATGGCGATGCCGGCAAAGATATGGGCGGCAACGCAGACGGTGGGGACGATACTTTCCTTGGTGGTGTACTAAGCAATAATCTCGCTTACGGCGATGCGTTGTCGATGTCTGGCAATGCTCATGGTGGTAACGACAAGCTTGTTGGCAGCGATGGGCCAGCTGCACCTGCCGGTAGTTACCGAAGCCTTCTTGTCGGGGATGCCAAAGTCATGTCGGATGACGCGCGTGGAGGAAATGACACGCTGATCAGCGGCTCAGGCAATGACGACATGTGGGGTGATGCTCAGACGATGACTGGAAATGCCAGAGGTGGAAACGACACCTTTGTCTTCAAAATCAGCAGTGGTCACGACACGATCGAGGATTTCGGCCAAGGTGTCCGAGGTCAGCCCGGGTCAAATTGGGGTATCGACCATATTGATGTCTCCGCGCTAGGTATTCACGACTTCGGCCAGCTCAACATCTCGACATTCGACCCATCGACCCACCAAAGTGTGATTACTTTCTCCTCGGGAAACGATGTTGTGGTGCATAGCCAGGTTGCGCTCACCGCGCATGACTTCCTGTTTGCATAGGTTATTAGGCGCTCCTATCCGAACATAGGTCGGTCGTTTTCGGCGCTCGTTCCGGATGAGCTGAACGAGCGGCCGCTAAAGTCCCGTCGACGATCACCGGCGGGATGCCGCTCTTTTGCCGCTTCCGTGGTGTTGCGGAAACGCCGCTATCTGGCCGGTATAATCTTGAATGCACCCGCGACGCGGGCGGCGCCTGCGAAGCCGGGCGACACGAAATTATTCAGCGGTGCGACTTAGCTCCCACGCGCCAATAACCCCCATGCCAATATTTAATGTCTATTTTTATGGTATCCCGCTGGCCAAGCGGCGGGAGCTGCGGCAATATGTATCAGGAATTGCGATGATTTGACCTATTGCAAAGTTGTAGAATGAGTCCGGATTTTTCGGTGATTATTCCGACCTTTCGTCGGCCGAACGAACTGCTCGAAGCTATCGCGAGTGCTCTTGGGCAGCGCGAGGTCTCCGTCGAGGTATTCGTAATTGATGATAGCCCGGAGGGATCGGCAGAAGCCGTTGTTCGAGGCTTCAAAGATCCTCGTTTAATCTATGTGAAGAATCCGACACCTAGCGGAGGAGTTCCGAGTATCGTCCGCAACATCGGATGGCCGTCGGCACGAGGCAAATTCATTCATTTTCTCGACGACGATGACATCGTCGTCGAGGGACACTACGCCGCGGCAAGGGCCGCATTTGCGACTGATCCCTCGATCGGCCTCGTTTTTGGAAGGATCGAGCCTTTTGCGCAGCGCCCCTCGGAGCAGCTGGAGCATGAGCAGCGGTATTTCAACGAAGCCGCCCGCAAGGCCGCCCTCAGTCAGCGATTTGGTTCCCGTTTGGCATTCGTTGGACGCATGTTGTTTGACAATGCGCTTCTCGTCTGCAGCTCATCGGTCATCAGGCGGGAATGCGTTGAGGCGATAGGGGGGTTCGATCCATCTATACGTCTGATGGAGGATGCGGATTTCCATGTTCGTGCGATGCGTGCCTTCGGCGTCCGCTTCTTGGAACGTCCGGCGATTCGTTATCGTGTCGGGGCACCTTCGCTGATGCATTCACCAGATCCGACGGCAGAGCAAAGAAAGAGCGAGCTGTCCGGACGTCGGCAAATGCAAGCTAGTTATCGGAGGCGTTACGGACCAATAGAGTTTTATGCGTTGGCGTTTTTTGCGCGAACGATACTTCTGTTTTTCTAGTCGCCCTCAGGTTAACTTCCTTGCGGGCTGGATTGTCTCGAATTCAATTGAGCCGCGCGATGGCACGTCGTTGACGGTTGCCTCCGGGATCGATGAGGGCGTCGGGAGCTCGCGGCAGTCGGTCGTTGGCGGCCGGGTACCACTGTCGCGTAGATACGTCGCCACGACGTCGGCGATGGCTCTTACAGACGGCATTGCCATCATACCGACATGTCCTCCAGGGACGATGTGAACTTCCACGCCTCCCAGTGCGCAGTTCGACCAACCCATTGAAGGATCGTCCTGGTGTTCTGCGCCCCTCTCTTCCACCCGAAAGCAGACCACGCTTTTCGGATATGGCTTGGGTTTGTATGCATTCCAGGCCCTCAAGAATCCTGGATCATTCGACCTCACAATGGTCGGCAACGCTGTTCCTGTCAGCCGTACAGCCATCTTGATCAACGGCAGCAACGGTTTGGACGCGCGAGAGATGACGAACGCGAGGCTGCGTCCTGCAAATGCCTTGAGGTCTCCGCTGAGCAAGTGGTCACCGTATCGCTTCAGCCGATCGACCAGGTAGCGTTTGCGATATTGCGTCGTCTCGGACGCAGAGAGATTCGTGAGCAGCGCAGGATTAGGGGCATCCAGTAGCAGGACCGCCCGCACATCATGACCTGCCGCCACCAATCTGGTCGCCAACTCGTACGCCAGAAGGCCGCCGAAGGAATAACCGCAAAGCAGGTAGCAGCCGCACCTCTCAAGAGATTCGACGACATCTCCATAGAATGTAGCAAGCTCTTCTATCGTGAAATCCGTCGTCTGATCACACAGCCAACCCAAATCGATGCCGTAGACAGAATGGTCTTCCGGCAACGCCGCGGCCATTTCACGAAAAATATGAACGTTGCCGCCCGATCCTGGAAAGCAGATGAGTGATGGGCCCGCTCCCCCATTGCGGAGTTGAACGATGTGAGAAAATCTCTTTGCTTCAGCAGAAGGAAAGGGACGCTTTGTTGCCATGGTTGCAAATCGCCGGCTGATTGCTGCCTCATTGAGGCGCGGGCCTTTAGGTGAAATAATAGCTCTCGTCACGTGAATATATTCTCTTGAGGCTTTGTATCGCGCTGTAGAGCCCTTCGCTGCGGCGAACAACAAGACGAGTCTTGATTTGCCCGCCAAAGCTACTGAGAAAACGCGCCGTTCCACTCGAGTAAACGCCATCGAGGTCGAGCATGGTGCCGAGTCCATGCGCTTCCTTCATTGCGGACCAGAGCAGAAGGCTGATCGCGCCGTAATCTGCGCTGGCTGAGCGGGTCGATAGGAGGTAGTACATAGTTCCATGACCCCAGACGAGATAGGCCATTGCGACCGGCGTACCATCGTGATCGAAGGCGCCGAGGATCATCGCGCATCCGCGAGCGCGGCATTCGGCAAAAAGTGACGTGAAGTTCCTGAAATCTACCCGATTACCTTGGCCGGCAGCTTTTGTGTTCGCTTCATAGAAACTGATAAAGCTGCTTGGGATTTCCACACTCTTGACCGAATATTTCTCCTCGGCACGACGGATCGGCTGGCGCGTCTTTTGGGACATTTCCGCCCAGATGGCGCTCAAATCCTTGCGGCAGTCCACCTCAAACGTATATTGAGCCGCGACCGTGAAGCGGCGTTCTTGAAAAGCTAGGCCATCGACACTCGCCAATCCGTTGTCGACGGAGGCGTCAATATGTTGATGACAAAAGGAATTGGGTGGCAATTGATCAATCAGCGAGCGGACGATAGCGGAGCGACGTCGTAGTCGAGTTTCCAACTTGCCGGTTCCCGCATCCACGATGGGGCCTAATATATGCGTGAACGACGGCATCCGAATGACATTGAACGGGCCGCGGCGCTGCACGATGTAAGGAAGGCGGCCGACCACTTCGCCGTCCATCTTGCTCGTTGTCTCTTGGTAATCACCATTCGACGCTGCGGCCAACCACCAGGGCTCGTGGAACAATAGTTTCTGCACTGCAGGTTTCTAATTCTGATTTCTGTTCAAACTTACTGCTAGGCTGCAATAGTCGACACACCGTCTACGGTCGTCGTCTCAGCGATGGGTAGTTCGTAGGAGAGGGCTATCTGAATTAAAACGACATTAAATACTACAGATCGTCGCATATCCATTGTCAATTGTCGACCGCGTTGTACTTTGGTGGAAGTGAATCCCTGGGTGAGCCGCATATGCTGCTTGTCTTCTGATGCGGCTCGAATTTTGGGCTTGTTGATTACCGGGCCAGGGTTAACCGCTGCTGTTGTCGACGCTGATCGCAACAAACTGTGCGCTTTTTTGAGCGCGGGTATGCCCCCGTTCGTACTGATGTACCATCTCCGCTTCAATTGGACCTCCTGGCGAGGGAATCTAGCGGCGTTGGATTTCCGCGGCATGTTGTCGCGGAGGTGCGATAAATAAATCGGTTAGGGTGCGGACTCCATCGAAAACTAGTTTTCGCTTGGATTTGCGTTTCCCCAGCGAGCGGCGTTGCCGAGCACCCGGAGTTCCATTTGAATCTGGAGCTGATAGGGACGGATAGACAGACGGCACGTCCGAGTCCCCTGCGAATTCTTCACTATATGGGAACGAATTTCGGGATGACGGGGGTGGAGACTTTCATCCTCCAGCTCTGCGCGGCGCAAAAGCGGGCTGGCCACGAGCCATCGATAGCAATCGATCTGGTGAGCCGAGAAGAAGTCCGTGCCATTGCGCAACGCGGAGGGATCGCGACTTACGATCTTGCTGATCCGCCGATCCTCGACGCAACGTCTGAGGCGACGCAACGGACCGTCCGGACGAAACGCGCCGCTAGGCGGTTGGCAAAGCTCTGGCTTCGCGTTCAGCGCGTGTGGTCGCTGCGCCGATTATTGCGTGAAGCCGATGTTATTCATATCCATGCTGTGGGGATATCGGGCATCGATGGATTTCTTGCGCGCGCTTTGTCTCCCGGTAAGGCGCTGATCGTAACTCATCACGCGACGTTTACTTGGTTCGCGCGATATCGCAGTCGAGTCTCCGACTTGACCTTCTGGCTTGAGAAGTGGCTTTCCAATCGCGTGGTGATGCCGTATGCGGCCGCCCTTGCCGAATTCGTGGCGAACGGAATTCCTAAATCGCGTGCGATAGTAATCCCGTTCTGTGTAGACCAGGAGTTGTTTTGGGGCCAAGCATCGACGCCGGACGCCGGGACGTTAACTATTGTTATGTCCGCGCGGATGTTCGCGGGTAAGGGGCATCTGGAACTCCTGTCGGCGATTGCGGCGCTCATGCCCCGGTATCCCGGTTTGCGCGCCGTTTTGATCGGAGACGGTCCGAACCGGCCCGAGGTCGAAGCTTTGATCGAGCGGCTCGGTCTGCGGGAAGTGGTCGAGTGCATGGGGCGGGTGGATCATAGCGACGTTCCAGCCATCATGCGGCGAGGGCATGTGATCGCCCTTCCAAGCTACATGGAGGGCGAGATGTTTCCCCTATGCTTGATGGAAGGCATGGCGCTTGGGCTGCCTGCGATCGCAACCAGGCTGGCCGGGATCCCTGAGATCATTGCAGATGGCGAGACCGGAATTCTTGTTGAGCCGTGCAATGAGGCGGCATTGGTTCGCGCAATCGAGGTGTTTCTTTCGGATCGCGCCTTCTACGCTCGGGCAGCCGTGAACGCCATGGCCCGCTTTCAATCGCGCTTCAGCGCGGCGTCAGTCGCCCAGGCGTATCTTGAACAGTACGAAGACGCTTTGCGCCAGCTAACCGGTCGCGCGTTCCTGATGTAAATTCGGAGTCAGGACGTCGTTCTTCGTCGACAAGGGGAGAGGCTCGGCTTCGAGGCAGAATTGGGCGCCGAGTTCGAGAACTCGTTGAACAAGTGCTATGGCAAGAAGCAACAAAAGTACTGCGTCGGCTTTCTCCCCACGTCGCGCGACAGGCTTCTCCGAGGGAACGCATCCAGGATCAAAACGCGCGCTGATCGATAACATCTGCTTCGCTATCTGAAGCAGATAGGCAGGACTAGTGTTTTGCCGTCCGCCCTGGACCGGAAGGCATTGGATGTCTCGCCGCGGACACAGGGCTATAGTTCTGCTGAGATGATCGACTGGTTGGTCCAACAGCATGACACCGAGCCCGCACGTGTCTGAGTTCGACAAATCCTAATTTGCCGATGCGACCTTCGTCTGAGACGACTTCTGCTATCTCGGACTCGACATCTACGCCTGTCGGGGTGGCAGACACGTGACAACCAGCTGCTTTGCCCACTTCAAACTCATCCTCAAGCTGCATCGACCGCGGCTACGCGGTGCATGCGGCGCACATGATGACTTCTTGCTTGCCGCCCGCTCAGAACCTCAGAAAATTAGTCAAGCCGATCCCCGCTATCACGCCGTTAACAGCCACATAGCGCTATCGTGCTTGTCTGCTGGCCTTCGATCCGCAGGCCGACTTCTTCAACAATCGGACCCAAAGCGGACATGGACTGCGGGCCAGATGCCACTCCGAGGCCCCCCGATAGAGCGATCTTTCAATGTGATCTTCACATTTCCAATTCGCACGACAACTTTCGGAGCCTCACGACGGCAACAGCATCACGGGGAGGCGGTTCGGCGCCATTCACGCCGATGCGGCCAGAAAGCTAGGTGAACTAGCAGCCCTGCGGCTGAAGCAATACAGGATTGCGATTGATGTCCGATGCTGAACTCGGATAACGTACGGAGGAGCTAACCCGAAATGGGAGTGCGTTTCGTTGAAGAATGATCCTCCACGAAAACTTCTTCGACGTGACTTGCTTAAGCTGACGATTGTTGGCGTCGGCGCGTTCAGTGTTGGCGAGTTGTCGCCCTCCCAGGTTTCTGCGAAACCGGTCGATTTGAATCAGAAACGCAGGGCTCGCTATCAAGCAGACTCACAGGAAATTCGGAATTTCTATCGCGTCAACGGCTATCCCACTGCTCGATAGGAGACTTCGGTGCTGATCAGGAAGTCCGATCGTCGTCCCGAGCGTGCCAAGCCTACCGATGCGGAAGCCGGCCGACAGTCGTCGGGCTTAGACCGGCGAACTTTCCTGAAGCGCTCAGGATTAACGGCAGGCGCATTGGTCGCGGTGGGTGAAATCGCGCTGCACGGCGTGCGGAAGGCCGAGGCTGGTCCACCACCGCCTGTTGGGGCACCGGTCACGACCCGGAAGAATATCTGCACGCACTGCTCGGTCGGCTGCTCGGTGATCGCCAAGGTCGCCAACGGCGTATGGATCGGACAGGAGCCCGACTACGACAGTCCGATCAATCGTGGTTCGCATTGCTGCAAGGGTGCCGCAGTTCGCGACGACGTGCTGAACGAGCGGCGTCTGCGCTATCCCGTCAAACTCGTTAACGGACAGTGGACGCGCATCTCCTGGGAGAAGGCGATCGACGAGATCGGCGACAAGCTGCTGGACATTCGTCAGAAGGCCGGCCCCGACTCGGTGTATTGGCTCGGCTCTGCCAAGTTCACCAACGAAGCCGCATATCTCAATCGCAAGCTCGCGGCGTTCTGGGGCACCAACAATTCCGACCATCAAGCGCGTATCTGTCACTCGACGACAGTCACCGGCGTAGCCAATACCTGGGGCTACGGCGCGATGACCAACAGCTACAACGACATCCGCAACTCCAAGACCATTTTGTTGATGGGCGGCAATCCCGCCGAGGCTCATCCGGTTTCTCTGCAGCACATTCTTGAAGGCAAGGAGCTCAACCGCGCCAACATGATCGTGGTCGATCCCCGGATGACGCGGACCGCCGCGCACGCGACCGAGTACGTTCGCGTTCGCCCCGGCACGCACATCGCCACGATCTACGGCATGCTGTGGCACATCTTCGAGAATGGCTGGGAAGACAAGGAATTCCTCAGCCAGCGTGTCTATGGCCTGGATGAGGTCCGAAAGGAAATTGCGAAGTGGCCTCCCAAGGAGGTCGAGCGTGTGACCGGCTTGCCCGAAGCGCAGGTCAAACATATCGCCCAACTGTTCGCGACGCAGAAGCCGGCCACCTTGATCTGGGCGATGGGGCAGACTCAATTCACCACCGGCACTGCCAATGTCCGCGCCAGTTGCCTGTTGCTGCTCGCCACCGGCAACATGGGGCAGCCCGGCGCAGGCGCCAACATCTTCCGCGGTCACACCAACGTGCAGGGCGCGACCGACCTCGGTCTCGATGTCACCTCGCTGCCATTATATTACGGTCTCGCCGAGGAGGCCTGGCGGCACTGGTGCCGGGTATGGGAGGTCGACTACGACTGGATGAAGTCGCGGTTCCCCGACAAGAAGCTGATGGAAACGCCGGGCATTCCGAGCACGCGCTGGTTTGACGCGACCTTGTTGCCAAAGAACCAGATCAGCCAGCCCAATCCGGTGCAGGCCATGTTCATCATGGGACACGGCGTCAACACCATCACCCGGATGCCGGAGGCGGTGAAGGGCATCGAGAAGCTTGAGCTGCTGGTGGTCTGCGATCCCTATCCGACCGCGTGGTCGGTGCTGTCGGAGCGCAAGAACGGCACCTACCTGCTGCCGGCGTGCACGAGCTTCGAAATGGAGGGTTCGCGCACCAACTCCAATCGCTCACTGCAGTGGGGTGAAAAAATCGTCGATCCGGTCTTCGAGGCGAAGAACGACTACGACATGATGTACATGTTCGCCCGCAAGTTTGGATTTTCCGACCTGATGTTCAAGAACATCAGGGTCGAGAAAGGCGCAGTTTCGGCGGAGGACATCCTCCGCGAGATCAACCGCGGCGGATGGTCGACGGGCTATTGCGGACAGTCGCCGGAGCGGCTCAAGGCCCACATGAGGAACCAGCACAAGTTCGACCTGGTGACGCTGCGGGCGCCGAAGGACGATCCCGAGGTTGGCGGGGAATATTACGGCCTGCCATGGCCGTGCTGGGGCACGCCCGAGTTCAAGCATCCCGGCACGCCGATCCTCTACAACACCAATCTTCCGGTGAAAGAGGGCGGTGGCACCTTTCGCGCGCGGTTCGGGGTCGAACGCGTCGTGAAGCGCAAGGTGATGGAGAACGGGCAGGAAGTGGAGCGGGAAGATCACGATAATCTTCTTGCCGAGGGCTCGTACTCCGTCGGTTCGGAAATCAAGGACGGATATCCCGAGTTCACCCTTGGCGTGCTAAAGAAACTCGGCTGGGACAAGGATCTCACCGCTCAAGAAAGCGAAGTGATCGCGCGCGTCAATCCGGCCGATCCCGACAAGGTGTCATGGTCGACCGATCTGTCCGGCGGCATCCAGCGGGTCGCGATCGAACATGGGTGTTCGCCTTACGGAAACGCCAAGGCCCGCATGATCGCGTGGAATCTGCCCGACCCGGTTCCGGTGCATCGCGAGCCGATCTACACGCCGCGTCCCGACCTCGTTGCCGACTATCCGACCTTGCCGGACGCGAAGCAATTTCGTGTGCCCAATATCGGCTTCTCCGTGCAGAAGGCCGCTGTCGACCGCGCGATCGCGAAGCAATTCCCGCTGATTCTGAGTTCGGGCCGTCTGGTTGAATACGAAGGTGGTGGCGAGGAAACGCGGTCCAATAAATGGCTCGCTGAACTAAAGCAGCACATGTACGTCGAGATTAATCCGGCGGACGCAACAGAGCGCGGCATTATCGACGGCGGTTGGGTTTGGGTGACCGGTGCTGAGAACAGTTCGCGAGCCCGGATGAAGGCGCTTGTGACTGAGCGCGTCGGCAAGGGCGTTGCTTGGATGCCCTTCCATTTCGCCGGCTGGTACGAGGGAGCCGATCTCCGGGCGAAATATCCGGCAGGATCCGATCCCATCGTGCTCGGTGAGAGCGTCAATACGCTGACGACCTATGGTTATGATCCTGCCACCGGCATGCAGGAGCCGAAAGCCACGCTTTGTCAGATCAGAGCCGCATGAGAGGATAGACCGATGGCACGCATGAAATTCCTGTGCGATGCGGACCGTTGCATCGATTGCAATGCCTGTGTGACCGCCTGCAAGAACGAGAACGAGGTGCCTTGGGGTATCAATCGACGTCGCGTCGTCACCATCAATGACGGCAAGCCCGGCGAGCGGTCGGTGTCGATGGCCTGCATGCATTGTACCGATGCGCCTTGCGCGTCGGTGTGTCCGGTCAAGTGCATCTACCCGACCGAAGACGGCATCGTCCTGCACGACAAGGATTTGTGCATCGGCTGTGGCTATTGCTTCTATGCTTGCCCGTTCGGAGCGCCGCAATATCCCCAGGTCGGGAATTTTGGCTCGCGAGGCAAGATGGACAAGTGCACCTATTGCGCGGGCGGCGGCGGACCGGAGGCGCCGGGGAGCGCCGAAGAATATGCGAAGTACGGATCGAACCGTTTTGGCGAAGGCAAATTGCCGATGTGTGCCGAGATGTGCTCCACCAAATCCCTGCTTGCAGGCGATGGTGACATCATCGCGCAACTCTACGAGGAACGCGTCGAGAAGCGCGGCTACGGCTCCGGAGCCTGGGGCTGGACAACCGCCTACCACGAGGACGTCAAGTCGTAAGGGGACCTGTGCTTACGGCCGATGGAAGCGCGACGATCAGGCACGAAGATTGGGAATCCGTCATGACGGCTTTTGCACGCATTCGCTTCGCAGCGCTTTTGTTGATGCTGTTCGGTCTCACGACAGCCTCAGTGCTCGCCCAGAAGCTCGGTCCCGATGGGGCCCCCAATCCGACCGCCAGCGTGACCAATCAGAGGACGCTTCTGGAGCAAGCGCCGCGCATTGAGGGCCGGATCGACATTCCCGATGTCAAAGCCAGCGTGTTGATGCAGCCGGCGGGACGGACCTGGGATTATTTCCACGAGGTCCTGCTGCATTCGGGTGCCGCGCTGGTGATCGTCGGCATGCTTGCAGTGCTCGCGCTCGCCTATCTGATCATGGGCCGGCTTCGCATCGAGGCGGGGCGCTCCGGCGAAACGATCGTCCGCTTCAAGGCCTTCGAGCGGTTCGCGCATTGGCTGACGGCAGTCTCTTTCGTGCTCCTCGGATTGACTGGCCTGAACGTCACCTTCGGCAAGATCCTGCTGCGACCGCTCGTCGGCCCGGATGCCTTCTCCGACATATCCCAAGTCGCGAAGTACGTGCACAATTTCACGAGCTTCGCCTTCGTGGCGGGCCTTGTTCTGATCACGGTGCTGTTCTTCAGGGACAATCTCTTCAAGAGGATCGATATTGATTGGGTCAAGCAGGGTGGCGGCTTCATCAAATCGAAGCATGCGCCCGCAGGACGCTTCAATCTCGGTGAGAAAATGGTCTATTGGCTGTCGGTCGCAGCAGGCCTCCTGGTATCCGCGTCAGGATTCGTGCTGCTGTTTCCCTTTTACGGCACCAACATTGCGGACATGCAGATCGCCCAGGTCGCTCACGCCGTGATCGCAATCCTGTTCATCGCGCTGATCCTGGGACACATCTATATCGGCACGCTCGGCATGGAAGGCGCATTCGAAGCCATGGGAACGGGCGAAGTCGACCTCAATTGGGCGAGAGAGCATCACGACCGCTGGCTTGCCGAAAAGCTTGAAGCGGAAGGCCGGCAACCTTCGGCTACGCCGGCAGAATAGCGGTGGCGCTCGGGTTAGATTGAACCGGGCAATTCAGTTGGAGCGGCCATCCGGGTCTCGCTTCATCTCCCGATCTCGCAAATAATCGTCCGTGGTGCGGACGGTTGGCCCCGGTGCGCCATAAGATTCAAAACCCTGCTCGGCGACGAAGCTTACCCGACAATCGCCGCACATCTTGATTGCGTCGAGCCTTTGCGCCGAGCCCGAATACATCCAGTGCTGGCCTTCGAGCTTCGCCACCACGCGCTCGATGCTGCTCTTGACACCGAACGGCTTGCTGCAGCGGATGCAGCAAAACGGCTCCTCCTCCTTGAGAACCCGCGTTGGCGCTCGGCTCGCACGGAAGTCAATTTGCGGGACCAGCGTGATGACCTTCTCCGGACACGTCGTCCGGCACAGGCCGCACTGAACGCAGGAGTCTTCGACAAAACGCAATGCCGGGCGCTCGGGGTCGTCGCGCAGGGCACTCGTCGGACAGACCGACACGCAGGACAGGCAAAGTGTGCAGCCCGCAGCATCCACCTCGACGGCGCCGAACGGTGCCCCGTCCGGCAACGGAACGACATCGACGGGTGCAGGTGCCGCGCGGTGCAGTTCGGCTAGCGCAAAACGAAGCACATCGCGCTTGCCACCCACCGGGCGGAAGCTTGCGGGGCGGGGAACTGGTGCGTGGGCCGGCGCCGTGCGGAGCGCCTCGATCAGATGGTCCGGATCGTCGGTCTCGATCACTGAAAGCCGGTCCGGGCCGAAGCCAAGGCCGGCAAGAATCGGATCGGCCAACGCTATCGTTCGCGTCAACCCGGAGACGTCATGGCGCGGTTTGGCCCGGAGCAAAAAGTGCACTGCCGACACGCCATAGGCAAAAGCTGCGGCGATGCTCTCCAAGCCGACCTGCGTGACCTCGTTGACAGCAAACGGCAGCACGTTAGCGGGCAAGCCGTCGCCGAACCGCGCCAGCGCATCAATGAGCGGCGAACCATGGACCTCGTCGTGCACGAGGATGACGGCCCGCTCGCCGCCCGCCTGGCGATAGGCGAGCAGCATGGCACGCAGCTTTCTGACCAGCGCGTCTTCCGGCGGCAGAGCATAGGACGCCGCGCCCGTAGGACAGGCCGTCGCACATTGGCCGCAGCCGGCGCAGATGTCGGCATCGATCGCCACATGGTTGCCCGCAGGCGTGATGGCGCCGGCGGGACAAACATCGAGACAGCGGGTGCAGCCGGTCTGCTTCGAGCGCGAGTGTGCGCAAAGCCCGGCGTCGAAGGTGATGTAACGTGGCTTCTCGAAAGTCCCGACGAGGTCGCGCGCTTTCAGCACGGCCTGGAGGATTGCCGCGGGGCTATCGGGATCAGCACGCAAATAACCGTCGCGCAAGTCGGCAGGAAGCAGCGCGGGGCGGCCGGTCAAGTCGAGGACGATGTCGCAGGTCGAACGGGCGTTGTTGCGCGATGGGCCAAACGTCAGCATGTGCCGCGAGGACGGCGCTGCTTCGGCGAACTCGTCGACCACTACGTCGAACGCGCCCAAGTGTCCTTTGACACTGCTTATTCGACCTTTGGCTATCGGATAGTCGGCGCGACGTGGCGGCGCTATCGCGGCTGGTGGCGCAATCAGCACGGTGACGTCGAGGTGCTCCTTCAGCAAATCGCCAGCCTGAATCGCAGCCTCGTCACGGCCATAGATCAGGATGATTCCGCTGCTTTCCAGCTGAACCATTGGCGCGGGTACGGCGACTTCGGTTGCGGCGGCCAGCAGTGCTGCCATCTTCGGCCCCGCGCGATCGGCATCGCTAGACCATCCGGCGGTCTCGCGGATATTGGCAAACTGTATCGAATTCGCACGATTATTTTCGGCGACAACCTCTGAAAAGAGTGCCGCCTGCTGTGTGCAGGCTACCGTGAGCGGAGCATCCTCGGCGGCAATGGCCTTGAATCGGTCGAGTTCGGCACCGCAGAGTTGCGTCGCTGCCGTCACTTCGCCGTGGCAACCGCGGTCGATCGCATCGGCATCGAGCGACATCGACCCTTCACATGAGCAAATCAGGAAGCGCCTGCCGGTTTGAGGTACGACGCTCACGATATCCCTCGGCTCCCAAGATAGATCGGCCACCCACTGGCCGGATCATCCTTAGAGTATATACTCCGCATGTCGCAAAAGGCGACCCTGTATCGGAGACCACACTTCGATTGGAGACGGGAAATTGATATCGACAAGTCTTGCACGCATTGCTGTTGGTGTTGCAATTGAACGACGCAAGGCGAAGAGTGCGTGGGCCGATTTTCTGTGGCGGCCCGTGTCGGTCTTTGCGGGTGAGCCGTCTGCGAAGCCGTGGACTCCGATTGGTGGCGAAGGCGAGGCCATGCTGTTCTATGCAGGCGACGCTGTGATCGAGCTGCATCGCACCGAAACCATGAACTATCGCGAAAATCTCACGTCAGGCTCGCCTACATTGTGGGTCAATTTGCGACCGACCGGCTCCGAACCGCCTTATGAACTTCTCGCCGTCACAGCCGATCCGGCAGAAGGCGAGGCGTTCACCGACGCGGGCAGCAATCTGATTGAGGCAGTACCGATGCCGATCGGCATCTCTGAGATCATCGGCCGTTTCATTGCCGAGCACCATGTCGAACGGCCATTCATCAAACGGCAACGCAACCGTTAGCAAAGCCATGAGAGAGATTTGTGTCAGAGAGTAACGTCTTCGTTCGCTGGGCGCGGCTCAAGCAAGCTTCAAGAAGCCTAAACGCTGAACTTGCTCCGACCGACGGTGAGCAAGCTGCTGAACCGTCCGTAGCGAACGGCGAAACCGACCGGCCTTTCGATCTCGCCAGCCTGCCGTCGATCGAAACTATCGCCGCTCACACCGACATTGCGGCATTCCTGCAGACGGGCGTTCCAGCCGAATTGACCCGCGCGGCATTGCGACGCGCCTGGGCAACCGATCCTGCGATTCGCGACTTCATCGGGATCGCGGAGAACCAGTGGGATTTTAATGACCCCAACGCTATTCCGGGATTCGGTCCGCTCGATCCAACGGACAAGATTGCCGATCTGGTCGCGCAGATTTCGAATGGGCTGGAGCAGGTCCAGGACGTGCTTGCTGACGTGCCGCCGCCAATCGATCCAGTTCGGCAAGGCCCGGTCGATTCCGAACAGCCAGCCCTCGAACCAACGACCCTGGCAGTTCGATCGTTACCAGATGATGCCGCGACACCGACGACCGAGGACCGGGATGCAGGCGAGCAGCCTGACGGTCTTGCGGCACCAGTGTTACCCTCTCCGCGAACACGACGTCATGGCAGCGCATTGCCACGCTAGCAGCCAACAAGATTTTAGGTTTTGCGCGATCAAAGAATGATGGATCGAGCCTCGAGGACCGCTTCAGTGCGTATTGTCGAAGAATTCGACCTCGCTCGGGCGCAGGAATACGCGCTGTTGGCAACCTTGCTGACGCGCAGCCCGGACGCGCATCTGCTGAGCCGCATCTCCGCATTGCGCGGCGATGCCAGCCCGATGGGCATGGCGCACATTGCGCTAGCGGATGCGGCGCGCCGAACAAATGAGCAGGCCGCATCGCGTGAGTTCTTCGCCCTCTTCGCAGGATTGGGCAAGGGGGCTCTGCTGCCTTACGCGTCGCACTATTTGTCCGAGACCCTGTATGGCCGTCCTCTCGCGCGCTTGCGGGAAACTCTAGGGGGTCTCGGCCTCCAAAAGGCTCCGGACCGTACGGAGCCCGAAGATCACGCGGGATTTCTCTGTGAGATCATGGCAGGCTTCGCCGCTGGAACCGTTCCTGCGCCAGCAGGCGCTGAGCATACGTTCTTTGAACAGCATGTTTCGCGTTGGATAAGTCGCTTTTTCGCGGACCTTGAGCAAGCGAACTCGGCTGACTTCTATGCGGCCGTTGGCGCGCTCGGACGAACGTTTATCGAGATCGAGACCCAGGCTTTCGCACTCCCGATCTAAACACGGTCTTTTGTACGGGAGACGCACATATTCCGCTCGGAACCATGCTAAAATTTGAATGTAAGGACCGACAGCATGCGCGTTTTCGTATTTGCTTGTTTGCTCGCCGCTATCATCGCACTAGGTGCCGCAGGCGTCCTCAATCGTTTCGTACAAGAGACCGCCTCAACCGCCTTCGCTGAGTCGAGCGCACGCGTTTAGCGGTCTTTTTAACTAAGCCGTTTATTCTCCGCATATCTGAGGTGGGAGGGTATTACATGCGTCGGTTCGTGGTAAGTTCTTTCCTTGTTTTGGCGCTGATTGTAGTTGCGGCCCTTGTCTTTAGTGGGAAGCCTCGTTCAATCGAGCTCTCGGCCGCGGCGATGCCGTCCTTAGCAGAACTGCACGTCATGGCGGGAGTCCATCAGCTTCCGGACCAAGATATCGACGATCAATCATTCATTTTCCCCGCTAAGGCAAAGCAATAGCTTGCGAGAATTTGACTATTTGCAGCTAAGTCGGTGAGTTGGATATAAGCGCTTGGATCTAAACAGCGCGATCGTCGCCTGGCCCGAAATGCCTGTTGCTCTCGCTCAGAAGCGGTAACCAGCATTTGCGGCGTCCCGAGTCCTGAGCTGATCAAGTCAGCCCCACGCCCTGCCGTAAGCAGTGTGAAGATCCCGCTCGATGGCGGCTAAGCGGTTGTCTGCACATCCCAGATTTGGCGCCCTCTGTGATGGATGGTACCAGAGCGGTCCTACGGCGATGGCTTTTCTGCTTGATTGCGTCTGCGTCTTGGCGCGCGGCCACCGGCCCCACATATCGGCGGCGTTCTTGAATTGGACGCGACGCCATGGACGAGATCGACGACGAGTTCGATGTAAAGCTCGGCAGGATTGGCCGCGGCCATGCCCAGGGAACGACGCTTGCTGGACGCGGCCGCCCAACAGGGCAGAGGCGCGTTGTGGTGAAGGCGCGCATCGTCCGCACCAAATCAGGCGAGACCGGCGCCGTTCGCGCGCACTTGCGTTACGTTCAGTGCGATGGTGTTACGCGCGAGGGCACACCGGGTGAACTGCACGATGCTGGCACCGATCGTGCTGACGCCAAGGCGTTCACCGAGCGCAGCGCCGGCGACCGTCATCAGTTTCGCTTTATCGTCGCGCCGGAGGACAGTGCGGAGCTCGCCGACTTGGAGCCGGTCATGCGCGATCTCATGCTTCAGATGGAACAGGATCTTCGTAAGAAGCTCGACCGGGTCGCAGCCGATCATTTTAACACGGGGCATCCGCATACCCATGTGGTGCCGCGCGGCAAGGACGACCGGGGAGATGGCCTCGTCATCGCTCGCAACTACATCTCCCATGGCTTGCGCGGGCGGCCAGCCGACCTCATCACCCGGGAGCTCGGCCTTCAGAGGAGGCGAGGGAGTAGCTCGTGCTTCTCCCGCCGCCTTCGTCCTTGGTGAGGATGCCCTGGTCGACGAGGTCCTGAATGTCGCGCAAGGCTGTATCGGGAGAGCACTTCTCAATCGTTGCCCAATTGGTCGATGTCAGCTTGCCTTCGAAGCCGTCCAGCAGGCGGTTCAACATGTCGCGTTTCCTCCTGACCTGGACGCGCCAGCCCCGGTTTCGTGTGCGCTACGTGTGCACCGCGAGATCAAATGCGGTACAAGCGAGTACAATCTTGGCTAGTTTGGAGTGCACACAGAGCGCACACGTTCCTGATCTAGTCTATTGAAAACATAGAGCAACATATTGAAGTATCAAGATTATCGCTTTTCCGTGGCCCCCATGATGGACTGGACCGACCGGCACTGCCGGGTGTTCCACCGTCACTTGACGAGACGGGCGCTGCTCTACACGGAGATGCTGACGACCGGCGCCATCATTCATGGCGGTCGGGAGCGGCTGCTCGGGTTCGATCCGGTCGAGCATCCGGTGGCGCTTCAGCTCGGCGGTTCGGATCCGCGCGATCTCGCGCTGGCGGCAACGATCGGCGAGGACTTTGGCTATGACGAGATCAATCTCAACGTCGGCTGCCCGTCCGATCGCGTAAAGGACGGCCGCTTCGGCGCTTGCCTGATGGCGGAGCCGGAGCTCGTGGCGAGATGCGTCGATGCGATGAAGGCCGCGGTCACCGTGCCCGTCACGGTGAAATGCCGTATCGGCATCGACGACCAGGATCCGGAAGTTGCGCTCGATTCGCTGGCGCACGCGGTCGTCGCGGCAGGGGCCGATGCGCTGATCGTGCATGCCCGAAAGGCCTGGCTCAACGGATTGTCGCCGAAAGAGAACCGCGACATCCCGCCGCTCGACTATGATCGCGTCTATCGGCTCAAGCAGGCGATGCCGGACGTGCCCATCATCATCAACGGCGGCATCCCGAGCATTGATGAGGCGAAATTGCATCTCGCGCGTGTCGACGGCGTGATGCTCGGCCGCGCCGCCTATCAGGAACCGTGGCGGCTGCTCTCGGTCGATGCGGATATCTTCGGCGAAACGGCGCCGCATGCGACCATGCAGGACGCGCTCGAGGCGATGATGCCCTATATCGAGCAGCAGCTCGCGCGCGGCACGCGGCTGCACGCTATCACGCGGCATTTCGTCGGTGCGTTTCACGCCGTGCCCGGCGCGCGTGCCTTTCGCCGGCATTTGGCCGAGCAAGGTACCAAGCAGGGGGCTGGTCTTGAGGTGCTGCGCGACGCGATCGCGCATGTCGGTCGCAGTGCGGCGATCGAGGTGGCCGCTTAGCTGCACGCCTGTGAAGAAAGAGCCGGACAGCAGGATCCGGCTCTTTCTCGATTGGTGTCTCAGCGAAACAGGTCGAAATGATAGTTCACGCCGACGCGGAAGCTGTGGAATTTCGCGGCATTCCAGTCCGGCAGATTATCGTGCTTGAACTCAGTATAGAGATACTCGGCCTTGACCGACCATTTTGGCAGGAACGCCCATTCGCCGCCGCCGCCTGCGGTCCAGCCCATCTTGATCTTGTTGAGGCCGACGTCCTTCAATTCGCCGGTGGCAAGTCCCGCGGTGTCGAAGAACAGCAGGCGTGAATCCATCGTCGCGATGCCGGCCCGGGCGCGGCCGCTCATGTACCAGGGAAGGCTCACCGCGGCGCTATTAATGGCGTCGTGGTTCTTCAGGTCGCCGCCCTCGAAATCGTTCTCGATGCCGACCACGAACATCGGCGAGAGCTGGTAATTGTAGCCGATCTGCGCGCCGCCGACGGCGCCCTTGATCTTGCCGCCGCTCAAGCCTGCGAGGTTGTTGAAGGCGTCATCTGAGCTCGTGGCGTAGCCCGCGTTGAGGCCGGCGTAGAGGCCGGTCCAGGAATAGACCGGCTGCGGCGCCGAATACGCGGGCGCCGCATAGCGTGGCGACAAATCCGCAGCGCTGGCGCCGCCGGCGGCGAGCGCCGTCGCAAAGGGCAGGGCGCACATCGCGCGGTGTAAGGCGGCTCTCGCAGTCATGATTCTCGATCTCCCACTTGGCCGCCTCCGTCAGGGAGCAGCGCGTGTCCAACCCCGATCCGGGAAAAACTAATTTATAAACCGACTAGGCGGTTTATAAATAGCGGAAATGCCACACTTGGCATCCGTTCGCGGCGTCGCGGTGCTAGGGCTGGATATCCGACTGAGGTGGCGTGCGCGCGGGTGAAGAGCGCCGTCGCGCTCTGCGGCTCAATCGACCGCGGTGCGCGAGCGGCGGTGGCTCGTTTGCAGCTCCGGGTAGCCCGTGAGCATCAGCTTGTCCGAGCGTACGCCCCAGCTCTCCAGGCGATCGAGGAAGCTCATGCCAAGCAGATTGGTCTTCATCTGGCCGCGCTGCACGACGAGGGCCGGCACCGACTTCTCGACGAGGTGTCCGACGGCAAGACGATCGATCGTCAGCCGCGCCGCCTTGGTGTGGCCGCCGGCGGTCTCGAGGTCGACGTCATATTCGAGCATCTCGAGCGGCAGCCCGATCGCCTTTGCGGTCTCCCAGGTCAGCACCACCGAGGTGGCGCCGGTGTCGATCACCATCGGCGCGGCGATGCCGTTGATCTTGGCACGCAGCGCGAATTCGCCGCCCTGGCCGCGTTGAATCTGTACGGCGGGGATAGGGGATGCGGTCTGTCCGCGGAACATATGCGAGACTGTGTGGCTGGCGCGCGCGATCTGATCGGGATCGCCATAGGCGACAACGGCACCGGCGGTGGCGGCGAGCATGATCAGAACGAGCAGGAAGCGGATCATCGCGCGCCTCCGAAGGCGCGCAGGCCGGTCAGGCGCGCCGCGCCGATCCGGCAATCGGCTGCAAGCCGGCGTCCGTCATGCGTGTCGGCAGCAGCGCCATCAGCGCGAGCCGTTCCGCGCTCTCCATGGCGTGCCAGCGCGCGATCTCCGGCAAGGTGCGGCCGCAGCCGAAACACAGCTTGGTCTTGGGATCGATCATACAGACGGCGACGCACGGTGTTTCTTTGCTCATTCTGGCATAGTGAGGGATTGTCGGGCATGTCTGCAAGCATGTGTTTAATAACCCGTGCCTGCGCTCATGATCGGCTTGTGGCGCGGCCGCCGCTTCTCGTCGGGCACGGTCAAACTGTCCGGCTGGAGCGGCGGCGCATCCTCTGACAGCGGCGCCAGCGCGCTCATCACGCGCTCCGGCGGGAAGGTGACGATCACCTCGGTGCCGATGCGCAGCTTCGATTTCAGCGTGAACGTGCCGCCATGCAGGTCGATCAGGTTCTTTGCGATGGGCAGGCCGAGGCCCGCGCCCTGTTCGGCCGATTTGATCGAGTTGGAGCCCTGGCCGAACGAGGCGAGCACGACCGGGATCTCGTCCTCGGGGATGCCGGAGCCGGAATCTCTCACCGAGAGATATTGTCCGCCCGAGGCGGTCCAGCCGGCCTTGAGCCAGATCTCGCCGCCCTGCGGGGTGAACTTGATCGAGTTGGAGAGCAGATTGAGTACGACCTGGCGGATCGCGCGCTCGTCGGCCCAGAGCCGCGGCATGGCCTGCTCGAACACTTCGTGGATGGTGATGCCGCGGCTCGAGGCGCGCAGCTTCATCAAATGATGGCAGTCGGCGACGATGCCGACCAGCGACACCGCTTCCTCGTTCAATTCGTAGCGGCCCGCCTCGATCCGCGACAGATCGAGAATCTCGTTGATGAGGTTGAGCAGGTGGACGCCGGAATTGTGGATGTCGCCGGAATATTCCTTGTAAACCGGCACGGCATGCGCACCAAAAATCTCGCTCTTCATCACCTCGGAGAAGCCGAGGATCGCGTTCAGCGGCGTGCGCAGCTCGTGGCTCATCTGCGCGAGGAAGCGCGATTTGGCGACGTTGGCGGATTCGGCGCGGTGGCGGGCCTCGTCCGAGATCGCCTTGGCCTGTTCGAGCTCGCCGATCAGTGCGTCCTTCTCCGCGCGCGCTTCGAGCGTGGCGAAGGTAGAAGAGTGCAGTCGATGCGCCAGCAGCACGAAATAGCCTTCGGCCGCCAGCGCAAGCGCGGCCAGGATGTAATTGTCGAGAGATCCGCTCATTGCAAAGCTCAACGCCATGGCGACTGCAACTGGCGCGGTGGCTGCAAGCGCTGCGATCGGCAGATTGGCGGCGAGCATGCTCGACACTGCGATCACCAGCAGCATCAAGAACATCATCAGCGTTTCCGTGACCATGTCGAGCACGGGATGGATCAGGATCGCCATCCAGCACAGGCCATAGAGCAGGTCGAGCACGACGAAGCGTGTCCGCCAGGCCCGCGTCGCGGTGGGCGAGGCGGGCTCGGTCAGGAAGCGCTGGCAGCTGCGGACCATTGCGCCGTGGATGCAGAGCATGCCGGCGGTCCAGGCCGCGGCCGGGATCGGCTGCATCCACAGTCCGAACAGCAGGCCGGTCGCGACCACCAGCAGCATCACGACATAAGAGGCCGACAGCCGGGTCTGGGCATATTGGCGCAGCAGCTCGGCGTCGAAAGCCGGCCGGGTTCCGCTGGTCGACGTTAACTTATCACGCGCCTCGCGCACCCGCTGCGCCGCAGCCCGTCGGCTGCTCGCCGACGGAGCGCTGACCGGCTCGGCCGGAAGCTGCACGACTTCAGGCTTTTCAGCGGGGTTACTCATCAAGCAACAACGATTCCTGCCCGCGTCGGACGCGGGCCTCTGCATTGTCTATCTCTGGCAAGAAATCCTTAAGAGGTGACTTAAGGAGCTAAAGAATTACGTTAACCCGGCGTTAATTTTGTACGCGTGCGTGCCGCTCAGTGCAGTGCCGCGTGCTGCGCGACATAGACCACCGCGCCAGCCAGATAGCCGGCGAGCGCTGGAACCGCGATGCGGCGGGCGTACCAGAGGAACTCGATCCGCTCGAGGCCCATGGCGGCGACGCCTGCGGCCGAGCCGATGATCAGGATCGACCCGCCAGTGCCGACGCAATAGGCGACGAACTGCCAGAGGAAGCTGTCGGGTGGATAATGCGCGAGGTCGTACATGCCCATGGTCGCGGCGACCAGCGGCACGTTGTCGATGATGGCGCTGAAGAGCCCGAGCACGACCACGATGATGTCCTGGCGGCCGAGCGTGGAATCCAGCCATTTGGCCAGCATGGCGAGCAGGCCGGCATGTTCGAGGCAGGCGACCGCGAGCAGAATGCCGACAAAGAACACGATCGAACCCATGTCGATCCGCGTCAACGCGTGCGCCAGCGAGAGCGGACGGCGGACATGCTCGTCCTTGTCGTGGTGGACGATCTCGCCGACCAGCCAGACGATGCCGAGCCCGAGCAGCACGCCCATGAACGGCGGCAGATGCGTGACCGTCTTGAAGGCGGGCACCGCGATCAGCACGCCGAGCCCGAGATAGAACATCAGATTGCGTTCGAACCGGTCGACGGCCAGCAATCCGTTGTCTCGCGGCGGGGCTGCGATGGTCTTGCCTTTCAGCGCAAGGCTGATGAAGGCGAGTGGCACCAGCAGATTGACGAGAGAGGGCAGGAACACCGCGCGCATGATGTTCAATGGCGTGATCTGTCCCCCGATCCACAGCATGGTCGTGGTGACATCGCCCATCACGGTCCACGCGCCGCCGGCATTTGCGGCGATGACGATGAGGGAGGCGAACAGCAGGCGGTCGTCGCGCCGGGCGATCAGCCGCTGCACCAGCGAGATCATGACGATGGTGGTCGTCAGATTGTCCAGGATCGCGCTGAGGAAGAACGCCACGAACCCGACCAGCCACATCAGCTTGACCTGGCTCGTCGTGCTGATGCGGGAGGTGATGACCTCAAAACCGTCATGGGCGTCGATCACCTCGACGATGGTCATTGCGCCGATCAGGAAGAACACGATCTGGGCGGTAGAGACGACGGAGGCGTCGAGCTGACGGCCGACCAGCGCGTGGTCGCCCGTCGCAGTTGCGTAGATGGTCCAGAGCAAGCCCGCGCTAAGCAGCGCGGACGCGCTCTTATTGACCCCGATCGGATGCTCCAGCGCGATCGCCGCATAGGCCAGAACGAATATGGCGGCGAGCGCGATCAGCAAGGCGGGGGCAGTTCGTCAGGAGTCAGCGATTGAGGCGCGCGAGCAGGCTCGACGTATCCCAGCGCTTGCCGCCCATCTTCTCGACCTCGGCGTAGAACTGGTCGACCAGCGCGGTCACCGGCAGATTGGCGCCGTTGCGACGGGCTTCGGCCAGCGAGATCGAGAGGTCCTTGCGCATCCATTCGACCGCGAAGCCGAAATCGTACTTGTCGTCGTTCATGGTCTTGTAGCGGTTCTCCATCTGCCAGGACTGCGCGGCACCCTTGGAGATGGTCTCGATCACTGCGGCGACGTCGAGGCCGCTCTTTTTGGCGAAATGGATGCCCTCAGAGAGACCCTGCACGAGGCCTGCGATGCAGATCTGGTTGACCATTTTGGTCAGTTGGCCGGAGCCGGCGGGCCCGAGCAATTTGCACATCCGCGCAT
This sequence comes from Bradyrhizobium sp. McL0616, assembly GCF_049993385.1. NCBI lineage: Bacteria > Pseudomonadati > Pseudomonadota > Alphaproteobacteria > Hyphomicrobiales > Nitrobacteraceae > Bradyrhizobium > Bradyrhizobium sp. McL0616. Next base: position 5,614,952 of record NZ_CP188255.1, on the reverse strand, counting down.
AGGCGCCTGTGATGATCGGCTCGGCGCCGGCATAGGCATCCTGTGCGCCGCCGCACATCACCGTCAGGACGCCGTTCTCGGCGCCGGCCTGGCCGCCGGAGACCGGGGCGTCGATGAACTTGAAACCGGCCTTGGTCGCGGCCGCATCGAGCTCGCGGGCGACTTCGGCAGACGCCGTGGTATGGTCGACGAAGGTCGCACCCTTCTTCATGCCGGCGAAGGCGCCGTCGGCACCGATCGTGACCGCGCGCAGATCGTTGTCGTTGCCGACGCAGCACATCACGAAATCCTGGCCCTCGGCTGCAGCCCTCGGGGTCGCCGCGGTCTTGCCGCCGAACTTGTCTGCCCACTCCTTCGCCTTGGCCGCGGTGCGGTTGTAGACGGTGACCTCATGGCCCCCTTTTTTCACGAGGTGTCCGGCCATGGGGAAGCCCATCACGCCGAGACCGAGGAAAGCGACTTTAGCCATGTGTGGTACCTTGTCCGTAGTTTGGGTGTTACGGTTCTTGCCGGGCGAGGGCCGCCCGGTTCCGCTATGAGGGCGGATTAGGGGCGCACCATAAACCCTTGAGGGCAGAGGGCAACGGCTTCGTTCGGCCCCAGCCTGTGCTAGGATAGCGGGCCAAAGGACTTCAAAAAAAGGGAGCGAAAAGCATGGGCGGCGTAAGCGTTGGCGTCCTCGATCATTTCAACATCCGGACCCGGAATCTGGCCGAGACTGTCCGCTTCTACGAGGACGTGCTGGGCCTGGAAAAAGGCGCCCGGCCGAATTTCGCCTTCCCGGGGGCCTGGATGTACAGCGAGGGCAAGCCGGTGGTGCACCTCGTCGATATTTCCCCGACCTCGGAGCCGCAAAAGCCGGATTCCGGCGTCGTCCATCACGTCGCCTTCGTCAGCTGTGGGTTCGAGGGCATGAAGCGGCGGCTCGCCTCCAAGGGCATGAAATTCGACTCCCGCCAGGTGCCCGGCGGTGACCTCTGGCAGATCTTCGTCCATGACCCCAATGGCGTCATGATCGAGCTCAATTACGAGGCGGCCGCGGAGCAGGGGGCCGCACCCACCGAGATGGCTGACGATATCGGCAGGCAGTAGCCTTTTGGCCGTTTCCGCTCTAATGGGGCATCCTCAAGCCTTGAGCATGATCTTATCGGAAAACCGCCCACACTTTTCCGGATCATGCTCTACTCCAGGAGATGCGCTTTGAGCGTGACGCAGCAACAGGTTCTCGACAGCCTCGGCCGGATCAAGTCGCCGCGCGGGGTCGCGCTCACCAATGCCAATGTGCTGAGCGCGATCAGCGCTGCTGACGGCAACGTGTTCTTCTCGATCAATGTCGATGCCGCCGAGGCGCGGGCCTGGGAATCCGTCCGCGCTGAGGCCGAAGCCGCCGTGCGCGCCATTCCCGGCGTCACCACCGTGATGGTGGCGCTGACCGCCGAACGCAAGGCCGGCGCCGCGCCGCCGCCCCCGCCAACACCGAGCCGCGGCACGCCTGGCGTGCAGCCGGTCCATGCCCACAAGCCGCCGCAGGGCGGCCAATCGCCGATGGCGCGGCAGTCCGAGATTCCGGGCGTCGCTGCTGTGATCGCCGTGGCCTCGGGCAAGGGCGGCGTCGGCAAGTCGACCACCGCGCTCAATCTGGCACTCGGCCTGCGCGACCTCGGCCTCAAGGTCGGACTGCTCGATGCCGACATCTACGGCCCCTCGGTGCCGCGCCTGACGGGCCTGCACGAGAAGCCGGAGCTGGACGGCGAGCGCAAGATGATCCCGCTCAAGCGCTTCGGCCTCGCCATCATGTCGATCGGCTTCCTCGTCGAGGAAGAGACCGCGATGATCTGGCGCGGTCCGATGGTGATGTCGGCGGTGACGCAGATGCTGCGCGACGTCGCATGGGGCAAGCTCGACGTGCTCGTCGTCGACATGCCGCCAGGCACCGGCGATGCCCAGCTCACGCTGGCGCAGAACGTGCCGCTGAAGGGCGCCGTCATCATCTCGACCCCGCAGGACCTGTCCCTGATCGACGCGCGGCGCGGCCTTGCGATGTTCAGGAAGGTCAACGTGCCCGTGCTCGGCATCGTCGAGAATATGAGCTATTTCCAGTGCCCGCATTGCGGCACGAAATCCGACATCTTCGGCCATGGCGGGGCGCGCCACGAGGCCGAGAAGCTCGGCGTCCCGTTCCTGGGCGAGATCCCGCTGCACATGGCGATTCGCGCCTCATCGGATGCCGGTAGCCCGGTGGTCGACAGCGAGCCGGACGGCCCCCATGCGGCGATCTATCGCGCCATTGCGGGACAGGTCCGGGACCAGCTCAAAGGCGTCGTCGCCGCATCCTGAGCCGGTCTTCCGGGAACATGCGACTTTCGTCGAGCCCTGTCATGCCATTGTCGCGTTCCGCGCGCGGGGCTTCCGTGTTAAAGGCCCACGGCAGTCAAGCCCCAACGGTTCGACGCGACCAAAACGCGTCGCCGGAATGAGCGGCGGCAAATGAGGAAGTTAGGGGAAACGCCCCAACAAGGAGAGAGCAGAAGATGAAGCGTCGTGATTTTCTGAAAGTGTCGGCAGCAGGCGCGGCGGCGACCGCCGCGGTGGCCTCGCCGGCGATTGCGCAGTCCTCGCCCGAGATCAAATGGCGCATGACGTCGAGCTTCCCGAAGTCGCTCGACACCATCTATGGCGCCGGCGAGCAGGTGGCGAAGTACGTCGCCGAGATGACCGACAACAAGTTCCAGATCCAGGTGTTCGCGGCCGGCGAAATCGTCCCCGGCCTGCAGGCGCTCGATGCGACCTCGAACGGCACCGTCGAGATGTGCCACACCGTGTCCTACTACTACGTCGGCAAGGATCCGACCTGGGCGATCTACGCGTCGGTGCCGTTCGGCCTCAACGCGCGCCAGCAGAACTCCTGGTGGTACCAGGGCGGCGGCGAGCAGCTCGGCAACGAGTTCTTCAAGAAATCGAACGTGATCGGCTTCCCCTGCGGCAACACCGGCACTCAGATGGGCGGCTGGTTCCGCAAGGAGATCAAGACCGTTGCGGATCTGTCCGGCCTCAAGATGCGCATCGGCGGCATCGCCGGCCAGGTGCTCCAGAAGGTCGGCGTGGTGCCGCAGCAGCTCGCCGGCGGCGACATCTATCCGGCGCTGGAAAAGGGCACCATCGACGCCGCCGAGTGGGTCGGCCCGTACGATGACGAGAAGCTCGGCTTCGCCAAGGTCGCGAAGTACTACTACTATCCGGGCTTCTGGGAAGGCGGTCCGATGGTGCATTCCTTCACCAATCTGGACAAGTGGAATTCGCTGCCCAAGAACTACCAGGCGATCCTCACCAATGCGATGGCCAACGCCAACACCTGGATGGCCGCGCGTTACGACATGCAGAACCCCGGCGCGCTGAAGCGTCTGGTTGCCGGCGGCACCCAGCTCCGTCCCTTCACCAACGAAGTGCTGGAGGCCTGCCTCAAGTCGACCAACGAACTGTGGGGCGAGATTTCGGCCAAGAACGCCGACTTCAAGAAGTCGATCGACGCCATGCAGGCCTACCGCTCCGACGAATATCTGTGGTGGCAGGTCGCCGAATACACCTACGACAGCTTCATGATCCGCTCGCGCACCCGCGGCTGATCTTCGAGCAAGTCGCAAGACGACCGAGCCCGGCCTCCTTCGCGAGGCCGGGCTTTTCTTTGGCGGGGCATCGGGGTCCAACAAAAATGTGAAAAACAACCCCATGCACAGTAGAGGTGGGATGAGGGCGCGTAGCCCTGTGGATGCGGCCAACAGTTTGACAGGTCGGGGCAAATCGGCGGGAAGCGGCAATCATCGCGCAGCCGGCGCTAGCGCGACGATCAGCCTGACGGCGAGCATCCGGAATGACATCGTCATTCGGCGCACGTCTGCTTCTACGTCGTCATTGCGAGCGCAGCGAAGCAATCCAGAGTCCCTCGCGGAAAGATTCTGGATTGCTTCGCTGCGCTCGCAACGACGCGTGGATGGAGTTGGGCTCAGCCCTGCCGGCCGCATTCGCGGCGACGTCGGCGATCCGACCTATGAGCGTTTGACTCGTCGGGCAAAACAGTGGCAAGAAGCGATAATCGCTTAATCCGAAACTCGCATCTCGGCGCCGATATTTGGAAGGGACGATGAACTTCGATCCCGATGACGTTCAAAACGCGCTGCGCAAGGCATGGTCGTTGTCGACGGCCAGCCAATGGACGGCGAACAATCCCGCAGCTGGGCAATGCAACGTCACGTCGCTGCTTTATTCATGACCTCTTTGGCGGCGACTTGCTGAAGACGCCTGTGCCGGCCGGCGACCATTTCTACAATCGGATCGGAGGCCGGAGGTATGACTTCACGGCGGGCCAGTTCAATCAACCGATCTTACATGGACTTGCCGGCAAATCGGGGCAGACGCGGAGCTGGGAGCAACACACGACGAACTGGCTGAACTCAGTGCCGCGTTTGAGAGGCACCGTACCAAGTCAGGTTAGTCAGCATCCGACGTTGCCCAGTCGCTTTCAGAGATGCGCTACGGCCCATAAGCCACGACTAGCCTCGCTGCCGCAGAGCTTCTACAGGATCAAGCCGCGCGGCGCGCCATGACGGGTAGAGCGTCGCAAGGAAAGACAGGGCCAGCGCCATAATCACGACCGCAGCGCTCTCTGCGATATCGATGTCCGCTGGCAGCTTGGACAGAAAATAGAGCTTCCGCGGAAACAAGTCGGTGCTCGTCAGCCAGGACATGAATTCGCGGATCGATTCGATATTGGCGCAAACGAGAAGCCCGACGACGACACTTTAATGCAATCATGGCGCGACAGATCGGAATGTGAAACCGGAAGGTCGCCTTCTGACCCTCAGCAGACAATAGCGACGGCCGGCAATAAGGACAGCTTGTGACCCGAAGCGGGCATTGACGGTTACCCTAAGCCTCTAGGCGCGGGCTTCCTTTGACCTGCGCGACACCCGACGGAACTCACCGCCGCGTGAGCGTCTACTTGACCTAAATCAACCTACTTATGGACCCCTATGCCCTTCTCCTTGGGGGCGAACGACACGAGACCCAAGGAGTTTGCGATGATGATCAAGAAAATAGCTGCAGCGACTGCAGTTCTCATAACAGCATCAACTCTTGCCTACGCAGCGGAGACGTCTTCCACTGTAGGAATGCGGCATCCTATTACTGGCGCCGACCTGAACGCCTTGACGGATGCGCGTGTCGGCATGATCAAGGCTGCCTTGCAGCTGACGCCGGAGCAGGAAAAATACTGGCCGGCCCTAGAGGAGGCCATCCGCGCCCGAGCGAAGAACCGACAAGCCCGGCTGGAACGGGTCGCGGAACTACGCGATAGCAGCCCAACGGAAGTTCTTCGCGGACAGAATGCGGTCGAACTCATGCAACGTCGGGCGGAGGCACTGAGTCAACGTGCGGCCGACCTCAAGAAGGAAGCCGATGCGTGGGAGCCACTCTACAAGACGCTAAGCCAGGATCAGAAGAAGAGGATGGCTTTCGTAACGGTCGTGGCCATGCGTGGAATACGAGATACGATTGAACGTCGTATCGAATCCGAAGATGACGACGACTAAGGCCACATGATCCGCCACCGTCGCGGAGCAAGTCGTTTTGGTCCGCGACGGTGCCGTCGTTCACGTGCCGCAGGTTGCCGTCCGGTATAAGTCGTCGCTGGTCGGGTCTCATCCTTGGAGTGCCATCCGCCTCAAGGACTGCCCTGGCACTCGGCTCAACGCGCCACCGACGATATTCCCGTGCGCCGACAAAGTCATTGAACGAGCAAATGTCTGCGTATGGCCCATCGCGTCAGTTGGCGCAGTGCGGCGACATGTCCGAAGTTGAGGTTAGACCGGAAGTAGCTGGTCGACTGTAAAAACGACGCGATTGACCCATGTCCGACATCACCCTTCCGGCACCCCGGCTATGCGCATGCCCTCACAGAGGCGCTCCTGTCCAGCGAGATAAATCGGATTGTCGCTTATTTTGGCGGCGCGCAAGCGGCGGATGGTAAAGCCTGGGTTGAGCGCAAATCCCGCTTTCGCAGCGGTTTGCGCCTCATCCAGCGCGCCGAGCAAGCCCAAGGCGGCGGCGAGCGAAAAATGGGCGAGAGGATGAGTGCGGTTGGCCTCAATGCTTCGTCGTAGCCAATCGACGGCTTCGCCATCCGCGCCAAGCTGTAACTTGGCCACGCCCACAAAACGCATCAACCGGTAGGCACCGATATCGCGAGGGGACAAACGGAAAGCCTCGAGCACATGGCCTTCAGTCTCGGTGGGGCGACCCATATAGAGTTTGGCTAAACCAATAGCGCCATGAGCATAGGCAAGATTGCGATTGAGCGTTAATGCTTGCTCGCATTCGGCAATCCCTTGCGCAGCGCGGTTTGTTACAATGTAGATGAGAGCCAGGATCATGTGTGCCCCTGCAACGTCGGGGGCTAGTGAAAGTGCTTTGATCGCGTTCGCTTCGGCTGCCGAAAGAAGCGCGGCTCGTTCGTCCGTTAACAGGTCGGCTGCCATTGTCAGATCGATGTTTGCCATGCCAATCATCGCTCCGATCGCTCCGATACCTCGGGGATCGATCGCCAAGGCACGTTCAAAAAAGCCGCGCGCTTGGGTAAAGTGCTCACGGGTCGTCGGCCCCTTGTAGAAGCAAGCAGTTCCCTGAAAGCACAGGTCTATCGCATCGGGATGCGGCGAACGCTCCGATTGTTGTGCCTCGGCTACAACGAGTTGGGCGCCTAACGAGTGGGCGATCCTCGATACGATTTCGTCCTGCATATCGAAAAGATCGGCGACAGGCTTTTCGAAGCGCTCGGCCCAAAGATGTTTGCGGCTTTCGGCATCGATGAGCTGCACGTTCACTCGAAGCCGCTTGCCGCTGCACTGCATCGAACCTTCAAGCACGTAGCGGACGTTCAACTCGCGGCCGACTTGCCGTACGTCGATTGCTTTGCCCTTGTACGAGAACGCACTGTTTCGGGCGATTACGAACAAACCGCCGATGCGCGACAAGTCCGTTGTTAAGTTCTCGGTTACACCATCGACGAAATAGTCTTGCTCGGGATCGCTGCTGAGGTTGGCAAAGGGCAGTACAACTATGGAGAGACGAGGTGGCGAAGGTGACGATTGCGCCGTTTTGCCGCTTTGCGCCGAGCCGACTGACGCAAATACCGGCCTTTGCGATTCCCGCACTGTGCCAACGAAGCGGAAGCCTTTACGCGGCAATGTTTTTATTAGACGCTGCTTCTCGCCCGTGTCGCCGATTGCGCTCCGAGCGGCATTCAGGCGGGTCGTCAGCGCAGCATCGGAAACCACGCGTCCATTCCAAACGGCGTTGATAAGCTCGTCCTTGGTAACGACGCGCTCCCTGTTGCGGATCAGGTAATCGAGTAGGTCAAAAACCTGTGGCGTGACGGAGACAACGTCGACCCCGCGCTGCAGCTCGCGCAAGCCGATGTCTAATGTGTATTCCTCGAACAGATACCGCAAGCTGCCAATTCCTTGGGTGGCCGCCGATCGTCCAGCATTTGCAACATTCTAAATGATCGGGTGAGGTAAGGCGATGTCGCTTGTTGGCCCTAAGCCGAACACCGCAAGAGCCGCCGTCACGTCCGCTATCCGGGGGAGACCCGACGTTATGGGTCGTTGGGCCGACCGCCGGTTTTGACCCAATGCCGACATTCAACCGCTTGGACCTGTGTCGAAAATTGCCTACTGTTTCGAGAACATCGGGACGGGTGGAAAATGAAGCGGCGCGAATTTATCGCACTGATCAGCATGTCGGCGGCATGGCCAGCCGTGGCGCAATCACAGCAACAGCCGACCTTGGGACTGCTCAGTTCAAGTGAAATGGCCGATTGGGCAATGAAGCCCTTTCGCGCGGGTCTTGAGGAGGGCGGCTACGTCGAAGGTCGTAACCTGACCGTAGTGCGCCGTTCAGCGGAGAACCAATTCGACCGCTTACCGGCGCTTGCGGCGGAGCTTGTGAAGGGCCGGGTCTCCGTCATTTTTGCGACCGGATCACCGGTTCCGGCGCGCGCGGCTAAAATGGCCACGTCAACTATTCCGATTGTCTTTGCCTATGGTGGCGATCCGGTCAGCGATGGCCTTGTTGCGAGCCTCAATCGGCCCGGGGGAAATGTCACTGGCGCGACCTTCATTGGGACAGCGCTCACGTCAAAGAAGATGGGTCTGCTACGGGAAATCCTACCTCACGTTTCAGATGTCGCACTACTCGTGAACCCGAAAGGGACGCTCGCTGAGGTGCAGATCAACGAAGCCAACGCGGCAGCTAATGTATTGGGTTTGAACCTCAGTATTGTAACCGCCGTAAGCGAGAGCGAGTTCGACGAGGCTATCGCGACGATGAGCCGGTTGAAGGTGGGGGCGTTTCTCACCAGTACCGATCCCCTATTCGGCTTCAGCGGCCGATTTCTGCATGTCAAAAAAGGGCTCCTCCAAGGGATACCTTCGATCGGTGTTGGGCGCGAGGACGTCGCTGCTGGTGGGCTTTTCTGTTACGGACCCAACCTGTCAGACACATGGCGTCAAGCAGGTGTCTATGTCGGTCGCATCCTTAAAGGCGAGAAGCCTTCCGAACTTCCGGTTGTGCAGCCCACCAAGTTTGAGCTGGTGATCAATCTCAAGACGGCGAAACAACTCGGTATCGATATCCCGCCTTCCATTCTCACCCGCGCAGACGAAGTGATCGAATAGCTCGGACTTCCGCTCTCGGCCCTTAGCCGAAGGTCGCTTGAACCCGTGTCATGTCGTCTTTAAGAGGCAAACCCGACGGCAATCCAGCATCGCCTCGACGGCCGCTTGTGACCCAACTGAGAGATTGGCGGTCCACTGCGCAACGGTTTTGAAGCCGGTTTCAGCCCTATCCGAATATTCGTTTTAGCAGCTAAGGCTGGGTGGAAGGGCTGCGCTCAACGTTTCGGGGTGCGCCCGCGGATGTGGTCAAAGCCTTGCTTGATTGCGGCGAAGCGCGCTTCGATCATCGGCTCAAATTCGAGATCGGTGAAGATATAAGGCAAGTCCTTTTCGACGCCTTCGCGGACGAGTTCACCGACATAGTTGGGTTCTATGCCCTGAGTGATGCGTTCCCGGAGCATATTGATCCGCTCGGCACGTGGGCCCGAAGTCGGCAAGACAGGGAGCGCTCCCTCGAAGCGCTTGGGCAGATTGCGTCTTGAGTTCATGATTTGAGTGCGGATGACCCCTGGACACAACACCGATACGCCAATCCCTCGGGGCGCGAGTTCACGCCGCAGGCCCTCGGACAGCGCGACAACGCCATACTTGGTGACGTTGTATGCATTGCTCTCCCCTGAAATAAGGCCAGCGATCGAGGCTGTGGAGACGATGTGTCCACCCTCGTCATGCTGCTCGATCAACGGCCCGAAAATCTCGATCCCCCAAATGGTCGCCATCAGGTTGACGCCCATGGTCCAGTTCCACGACGCCTCGGTCCAGGCGCCATAAGGCCCACCGCCGCCGACGCCCGCGTTGTTGACGAGGATATGCACCTTGCCATAGCGGGCAGTCGTGGCTTCAGCGGCCGCCACGAGTTCGGCTTTCAGTGAAACGTCCGCTTTCACGCCGTCGACATCGACGTTGGTGAGCCTCAGCTGCTTGAGCGCTGCGGACAGAGCCGCTTCTTCAATGTCGCAAAGCATGACTTTCGCCCCCGCTTGGGCGAAGGCGGTTGCGATCCCCAGTCCAATGCCTGACGCTGCACCGGTCACGAACACAGTCCTTCCAGCGAGTTCCTTCACGCGTATTCTCCCCGTGCAAGCGGACACCCTCGCCCCAAAACGCCAAGTGTCCCCGGACGCCATATGACCGCGTTTTCGAGCGACTGGGAAGCGTGCCGAATGTCCGTTCGTGGCCCCTAAGCCGAACACCGCAAGAGCCGCCGTCACGTCCGCTATCGGGGAGAGACGCGACGTTTATGGCGCGTTGGGCCGACCGCCGCTTTTGACCCGAAGCTGACTTGTCTGCCGCACTTCAATCCCGTCCATTGCCCTTCGGGAATAAGGTTGTTATGTTTGATCGACGCTACCACTGCTTGTAGCTCTCTTGAATAGTCGCCCACTTCGAGGTGGAGTTGCGGAGGACATTACTATGAGATTTTCCTCGCTGTTCCTTGTGGGCTTAGCTGTCGCCATCTTGTCGAATGCACCCGCCAACGCCGTGAAGAAAACTACGAGGCCGAACACTCCATCGACAGAGATATTTCACTCGGGTGCGCATGCCAAAGTGCTTGACCCGGATATAAGGGCGTTTGCGCCAGCCAAGGCCAGGACGTACGTGGAATGCAAACAAGGGTTATGGGCGCAAGGTGCAAACCCCAACTATCAATACGCGGTCTGTAGCAGTATGGGCTACAAGAACTGACCAATTCACGCACGCAGCAGAGGCCGCCCTCAGAATGGTGGCCTCTCTGTCATAGCGGGGTCTTATGAGGCCAGCAGGGAATGTCGCCTTCTGGCCCGTCGGCGAAGTGGCGGCAGCGTCTCGCTGAGGTCCGCTTAGCGGGGTACAGCGGACCAGATTTGCTCACGTTGAGGTCTTCGCATTTTGACTTGCAGCAGACGTCTCGCCTATGGGCAGGACCTTCGATTAGTCAACAATGCTGCCGCTCATCGAGTTGGGCCCTGGTGGCAATCGATAGCCGGCATTCGTATCTTCTCGGATTGAAATATCTGCGATCCGCGAGCTTGACGGCAGCTGACCGCATCGGCAGCCTATTCTTGCGATTTCGAGCGGACCAAAGCGCACCCGGTGAGCGGGCGCCGTCACCCAAGGGTTTCGTACCTTGCGGTATTTCTTTGAAAGTTACGTATTCGACACCGACCTGCGCGAGTTGCATCGCGGGGCGTCCGTCGTCTCCATCGCGCCGCAGACATTCGACCTCCTTGATTACCTAATCCGCAACAGAGGATACGTCGTCAGCAAAGACGAACTCATCGATGCCATTTGGAAGCGTCGTGCCGTATCGGACGCCGCGCTTACGACCCGTTTGAATGCGGCTCGAAGCGCAATCGGGGATTCCGGGGAGGAGCAGCGCCTGATCAAGACATTGCCGCGCAAGGGATTCCGCTTCGTCGGACAGGTAAGGGAAACGCGAGAAGTTACGGGCTTAAATCCCGGCCAAGCGGCAGCCGAGAGCGCTCTCGCTGTTCCCGACAGGCCCTCCATCGCCGTGCTGCCGTTCGAGAACTTGAGCGGCGATCCCGAGCAGGAATATTTTGCAGATGGCATGGTGGACGAAATCACCACCGCGCTCTCGCGTATCCGGTGGCTTTTTGTGATCGCCCGCAATTCGAGCTTCATCTACAAAGGGCATGCCGTAGATGTGAAGCAGGCTGGGCGCGAGCTAGGCGTTCGCTACGTGCTCGAGGGCTCGGTGCGCAAAGCTGGCAACCGAATACGGATCACGGGACAGTTGATCGATGCGCTTACAGGCGCGCATCTGTGGGCCGAGCGCTACGACCGCGAACTTAGCGACATTTTCAACCTGCAGGATGAAATCGCCGCGAGCGTCGCCGCGGTTATCGAGCCGGCATTGGCTGCCGCCGAGCAAGAGCGCGTGCGGCGCAAACCGCCGGAACGGCTTGACGCGTGGGAAGCCTATCAGCGCGGCCTTTGGCATTTCCACAAGTACCGACCGGAAGAGAACAAAGCCGCCCTGGGCTTCTTCAGCCAGGCTATCGCGCTCGATCCGAATTTTGCTCCCGGCCACTATGGATATGCGCTGGCCCTGCAGTGGGAGATCTGGCACTTCTCGACTCGCCCCTTCCTGGAGGTTCAGGAAGCCGCGCGTGAAGAAGCGCAAATCGCGGTATTTCTCGACGACAAGGATGCGATGGCGCATGCTGTGCTGGCGCACATGATGATGTGGGGTGGCGAATGGGAGGCGGCGATCGCGGAAACGCGCGACGCAGTTGCTCTCAATCCAAACAGTGCCTTTGTCATTAGCATGCATGGTTGTGTGCTCGGGTTTGGCGGCTATCGAGAGGAAGCGCTCGAAAGGCTGCAGCAGGCAATGCGTGCCAGCCCACACGATCCCCTGATTTGGCTTTGGCTAGCCCGGTGTGGGATTTTGCAGTTTTTTTCACAGGACTACGTCGCTGCGCTGCAGACATTACGTCAAGTTGTTCGCCTGCGTCCGGGTTACGCCGGCACTTACCAATACATCGCCGCGTCACTCGCTTATCTCGGGCGTTCCGACGAGGCGCGCGAAGCACTCGAACGTGTTCCCCCGCAATCGGTGGAGCAGCTTCAACGTTGGCAGCATAGGCCGCCCTGGTTGCGGCCCGAGGACTATGCGATTCGGGTCGAAGGTATTCGCCTTGCGCGAGAGCAGCGTTGAGAGTGGCGCTGCGATCCCAATCATCTCTACATGACTTCCAGACGGCAAGTCCGCTTCGGCAATTGGCGAGCGAAGTCGCCGAACAGGGCCGCCGACTTCCGTTGCTTGTCCCTGAGCGGACCAATCGCGACATGGTGCGCGTTGGCGGCTTCTGAACCCTTAGCTGACGTTCGGGAGGCTGGGTATACAGCGATGGATGCCATCCTAAAACTCAAAGGTGTCATCGCCGGACTGCGGCTTCAGTTCGTTATCCAGCTGGCCAAGCCAGAGCGCAGAGAGCGACGGGCGGGTGCGCTCGCCGGCCGGCGCGGGCATACATAAAGCACAGCGAACCACCTTTCTAGGTAGTTCTCAGAAGCCTCGCGTGGCGCAATATTCAGCAAGGGTACTGGGAAGACAGATCCTCTCCCGTAACGTCATCGGGAGAACACCGATGCGCACAACAACGGGCGCGCGCCGGCTTGAGAAGCCTGGCGGCGACCAGCCGGAGAGGCGACGGCGTCCCGTCTCTTTCATCGTCCTAGCATGCACATTTCTGATTTCCTTCGCAGCTTTCGCGCAGCGGCCACCGGCCAAGGTGTCGATCCGCCCGACCGGTCCGATGCCGGGCGTCAGCGCTCCCTGACTGATCCCTTTGCACTCCGGCTTCACAACGGCCATCAACCAAGAGATCGCATTGACCAAACAAGACGATCAAGTTCTCGATTGGGGTGAAGCTGCCCACGACAAGGTCAAGAGGTCATCACGCGATCTCTTTCGTCTTTTGCCGCCCGATGGAGGAAGTCAGCGATGACGCACGCGGCATTTTCTGAGGCGGTGAATGCGCCCCAGGCGAAGTCCCAAATGGGCATCTCCGACACCATTCTCCCCACAAGGGATTTTCATCTGCGCGGTTTGGCGCCCCTCGCGCTGTTCGTTACCTGGTACCAACGCGCCCGCTTCAGAGCGGAGCTTCTTGCCGACCTCAGGCACAAAGCTGAATACCTCAAAGACATCGGAATTTGCCGGCACGAGGCGACGTCCGAAGCCGCCCGATTCTTCTGGGAGCCGGTCTTGCTCAGGCGCAGCCTTTCGAACCCGCCGCTCCCGTAACCGAACCGGGCGAACGCCGCCGCAGTGGCCATGCCAGCAAGCACGGCGTCAAATTTCGATGCAGTTACCTGCGCCATGCCATAGCTCGTTAGATGCGGAACAAGCGAAAGAACAAGAACGTGAGACGACTGGGCGAGACACATCAGATGATCCTCATTCGTCTGGGTTTCGGCGTCGTTCACGCCATTGGCAGCGTCCTCATGGCGCGTGCGGCACCCGAGCAAGGTGATCCTCCTTGAGGCGCAGGCTGTCACGTTTTCGGATGTCCGCTGTTGTGCCCTTAGCCGAAGGTCGCTTAACGCTCTGCCATGTCCGCTGTCAGTGGCAGACGCGACGCCAAGCCTAGCTTGCGTCTACCGCCGCTTCCCCTCACGGACATTGACTGCCCCACAATTAAAGATGAGGCTCTTGCTTTAATCACCAACGGAAGGTTGCGATCATGTCCAAGGCGTTAGCCTCATTCGTCGGATTGTTGGCCCTCCTGCTTGGCGCGACGGTCAGTACGCAGACCAAAGCTGACAGTGATTTCAAGGTCACGTTACTCGGCACCGGCACTCCGGTCCCCCTTCTGGACCGGTTCGGCCCAAGCACGCTCGTAGAAGCGGGAAATCAGAAACTGCTTTTTGATGCTGGGCGGGGCGCTACTATCCGTTTGCGGCAGATCAGCGCGACGAAGGGCACGGGCATGATCATGACCAAGATCGATGCGCTCTTCCTTACCCATTATCATTCGGACCACACATTGGGCATCCCCGATCTATGGCTCACGGGCTGGCTGGGGATGAGCCGGAAGGAGCCATTCCGGCTGATTGGCCCGGTCGGCGCCAAGTCGATGATGGATAACCTAGAACGTGCTTACGCTCTCGACATCAAAATCCGGTTGGAGGACGAAAAGCTGCCGCCCGAGGGCATCGCAACGGTCGTGGAGGAGTTCGAGAAGGACGGCATCGTCTATGACAAGGATGGGGTCAAAGTGATTGCTTTCACAGTCGATCACGGCGAAGCCATCAAGCCTGCCGTGGGCTACCGTATCGAGTACAAAGGTCGCGCAGTAGTGATTTCGGGCGACACCCGCTATAATAAAAACGTCATAAAATATAGCACCGGCGTCGACCTGCTCATTCACGAGGTCTGCATTGCGCGACCTGAACTGCTGTCAAGTAGTGACTACAACCGGCGCGTCATGGCCCACCACACCAATCCCCGAGAAGCTGGACAGGTGTTTTCGTTAGCTAAGCCGAAACTAGCCGTCTATTCGCATCTGACCTTTCTCCGCGGCAGTGCGATACCACCGGCAACCGTTGATGACATCGTGGCGGGAACGCGCGAAACCTATGACGGTCCGTTGCAGGTTGGTGTGGACCTAATGTCCTTCGAAATCGGCGACACTGTCATAGTGAGCCAACCTAAACCGTAGGGCGCAGTTTTGAGGCCATGATGTCGGCTCTCAATGGTAAACCAGCGAGGGTAAGTCTCCTGTTGGCCCGAACGCGAAGCCCGGACCGGCTCTGAAATCGTCCGGTTGTTGCGGCAGACCGGACGTCACTAGCGGCGGTCAGGACGGCGCCTGTTGACCCTGGCTGCGTGAAAACGGCACGCAACCAAGACCCAATGCGGACATGGGGCCCGACCCTCGCTGAGCCCGCTGTTTCCATTTTTCACGCACTGATGGCGCGCGAAATGCTAGGAGATTTTGCAAGGCTTTCTCGAGAGGCGGCGTTTAGGGGGGAAGAATGAAATCGGGATGGTCATTGTTTTTGCTTTTTTGTTTGGTATCTGGGTCAGCCGTTTCAACCGATGCAAGGGCTGAAAGCGACTTCAAGGTGACATTACTGGGCACCGCCTCGCCTTCGCCGCGTCCCACGCGCTTTGGACCAAGCACTCTCGTCGAGGTCGGCGGGCAGGTACTACGCCGGGCGCGGCGTGCCGATCCATATGGGACAGATCAAGGTGCCGATCGGTAAGATCGACGTATTGTTCCTCACGCACTTCCACTCGGACCACGTCTCTGGCATTCCGGATGTCTGGCTTACCGGATGGCTCGGATCAGGGTACGGCCGCCGCGCGGCGCCCTTCCACGTTGTAGGCCCGACCGGTGCCAAAAACCTGATGACCAACCTCGAAACGGCTTACAGTGGCGATATCGCCATCCGCACCGTCGATGAAAAGCTCCCGCCGCAGGGCATCGCCATCGCTGTCGATGAGTTCGACAAGGACGGCGTCGTCTATGAGAAGGATGGTGTGAAAGTGACGGCTTTCGAGGTCGATCATGGCGACGTGATCAAGCCAGCCTTCGGATACCGTATTGATTACAAGGGGCATTCGGCTGTGATATCCGGCGACACGCGCTACAACACGAACGTGATCAAGTACGGCACCGGCGTCGACTTGCTCGTGCACGAGGTGGCGTTGGCGCGGCCGGAATTGATGACTAGTCAGTTTGCTCAGGCCATCATCGCGCACCACACCAGTCCTAAAGACTGCGGGCGCGTGTTCATGCAGGCTAAGCCGAAACTCGCCGTTTACACCCATCTCGTTTTTCTGAGCAACGAGAAGGTGCCGGAAGCGACGCTGGACGATCTGGTCAAGCAGACGCGTGAGAGCTACGACGGGCCGCTCGAAGTGGGCGAAGACCTGACGTCGTTCGAGATCGGCGACACCGTCACGATCACGCGTTGGAAGCAGTAGCGATTTGTCTGATGTTGGCCCGAAACCGAAGTGCCGATCGACGCTGAGAATGTCCGTTCATCGGCGCAGACCGGAGGTGTTCCGTGAGGCGTCAGATCGACGCGAATGACCCGACTCTGAGCCGACAAATTATGGCGTGATCGGTCGGCGGGTCTGTAAAAGTCTAAGGATTGCGAAGCTGGCGGCGGCTGCGGCGAGGTGCTTAAGCGTATGTCCGCTCACAATTTCGCCGAACGAGAAGATTTTCTCGTCAAGGTATTCGAGCAATTTGGCGAGCGCATACAGGGCTGCGGCGATCACCCAATAGCGTGTGCCGGTATATTTCGGCGAAAACAGCGAGAGGATCAGGACCAAGGTGAGAAAGGGAAAGAACTGCGCCCAGGCATAAAGCCGCAAATCGTCTGTCCAACGCCATAGCAAAAGGCTGAAAATGCCGATGGCCAGCAGCGGTCGCAACAGCATCGCGCCCGCTTTCGCATCGACGCGCTCCTCGACGACAGCGGAAAGGATAGCGGCGAAGCAGATGGTCATGGGCAGCCGATCCCAAAACAGGGTGCTGTCGTTCGGATCCAGATGATAGTAGGACGAGCCAAAGCCGGTCAGAAATATTCCGGTAAAAAGCACCGTGGTCGTCGCATCGCGATGAAATCGCAACAAACCGACTGCTCCTACCGCGATGAATGGCAGATTTGAAACAACATTCCAGAAGTTCGGGATACCGAACAATTCGCGCTGGTCGGCGAACTGATGGTAGGCCTGATTCTGCAAAAGTGGCGGAAGCGGCAGCAATGCCACGAGAGAGGCAATCATCAGTCCGTACAGGACCGGGACGGGACGGGTTCGGACGATGTTTCCGATGGTCATTTAATAATTGGCCTTCTAACCTAGTCCGTTCGAAACGAACGGACCGCGCGAAATCTTCCGCGGATCCGCCGGCGATCGATGTCAAGACTACAGTTGTGTCTGACGGGCATAAATGACCCCAAATCTACCCGACTGCCCTTAACAAGAGAAGCCTGATCGGAATATCCTTCTCGCCATTCCGTCCGTCGTGACATGGCACACGCTCCTACACCCTGCATCCGCTGGTGCAAACAGCCGGAGAAGCAATGAATTCGTTCCGCAGAGTCCTCAGCAAACCTTTCGGCTGGCTGATCGCTGTGGCCCGCTTTTTGTGCCTGGTGCTGCCTCTCCTCTGGGGTACCCTGGTCATCTACTATTCGAATTTGCCGTCGGCCGGTGCACGCTTGGGGCTGGCGGTCGCCTTCGCGGCATTCGCAATCTGGGCGCTCTGGTTCTCGCGGCAACGCCGCATGCCCGCGCTGGCGGTCGTGATGTTTTTCGGTGTCGTGGCCTGGTATGTCGCCATTCGTCCCTCGCACGATCGCAACTGGCGAGCGGAAGTCGCCGTCATGCCGCGCGCCACGATCGATGGCGAGCACGTGCACCTGACCGGTGTCCGCAGCTTCCAATACCGCTCACGCAATGACTTCACTGTGGGCTACCAGGAGCGTGACATCTCGCTGTCGCACCTGGTCGCGCTGGATTTCTACGTGTCCTACTTTACCGAGGGGCCGGTCGGACATACTTTCGTGAGCTTCATCTTCGACAACGCGCCGCCGCTGTGTATTTCCATCGAGACCCGACCCGAGGTCGGCGAGGGCTTCGCGCCGGTCGCCTCTCTCTTCAAGCAGTTCGAACTCATCTACCTGGTGGGCGACGAGCGCGACGTCGTGGGCGTTCGCGCCAATCACCGAGGCGAGCCGGTGTATCTGTATCGCCTCAATACTTCGCCTGAGGATGCGCGTCGGCTCCTCATGGTCTACCTTGCGCGGATCAACGAACTCGCCGATCATCCCGAATTCTATCATTTGCTGACCAACAGCTGCACGATCAACATCGTGCGTTACGCGAACGCCGTCGGCCGGGGCGGCGGGTTCGAGCTGCGCCATCTGCTCAACGGTCTGATCGATGGCTATCTCTATGATTCAGGCCGTATCGACACCACCTTGCCGTTTGACGAACTTCGGCGACGCTCCCTGATCAATGAGGCGGCGCGGGCAGCCGATGGAGCCCCCGATTTCTCTCAGAGAATACGGGCGTCCTTGCCGACCATGCCGCACTGAGGCATCGCACCGAGACCAAGCCAAGGAGATAGATCGCGACCGTGTATTCCCGGCCCCGACGGCTTCATGATCCGCTCGCGCGCTCGCGGCTGATCCTTCGAAAAAGCCGCAAGACAGGAGGGCCCGGCCCCAGAGCAGACCAGGCTGTTTCCTTTGCCGCAGTGCGATCACGATGGCATTCGCCCGGGCCTTGCGCCATGCTGGCCCCAAGCCTCGGCAAGAAGGCCCATCATCACAATCCATCAGGGCAGGAAATCATGAAAAGACGAGACTTCATCAAGGTCACTGGACTTGCTGCGGCCGGTGCCGCCACGCTCGCGGCGCCCGCGATCGCGCAGTCGATGCCGGAAATCAAATGGCGCATGCCGACGAGCTGGCCGAAATCACTCGACACGCTGTTTGGCGGTGCCGAGATGATGTGCAAGATGGTTGCGGAGGCGACCGACAACAAATTCCAGATCCAGATCTTTGCCGCCGGCGAGATCGTGCCGGGCCTCCAGGTGCTCGATGCCGTGCAGAACGCCACCTGCGAGATCGGCCACACCGCGTCCTATTATTATTTCGGCAAGGACCCGACCTTCACCTTCGGCTCGTCGGTGCCGTTCGGTCCGAACATGCGCGTCAACCAGGCCTGGTACATGCTGGGCGGTGGCAGGGAAGTCCTCAACGAGTTCTACAAGAGCTATAATGTCATCTCGCTGCTCGCCGGCAACACCGGCTGCCAGATGGGCGGCTGGTTCAGGAAGGAGGTCAACACGCCCGACGATCTCAGGGGCATGAAATTCCGCATCGGTGGTTTTGCCGGCCGCGTGCTCCAGAAGCTCGGCACGGTGCCGCAGCAGCTTGCCGGCGGCGACATCTACCCGGCGCTGGAGAAGGGCACGATCGATGCGGCCGAATGGGTCGGTCCCTATGACGACGAGAAGCTCGGCTTCTACAAGATCGCGCCGCATTACTACTATCCCGGCTGGTGGGAGGGCGGCCCGATGCTGCTCGCCTTCGTCAACCTCGACAAATGGAACGCGCTGCCGAAATATTACCAGAGCGTGCTGGCACAGGCCGGCCACTACGCCAACAACTACATGATGGCGCGCTACGACCAGGCCAATCCGCTGGCGCTGAAGAAGCTGCTCGCCAACGGCACCAAGCTGCACGCCTTCTCGCCGCCGATCATGGACGCCTGCTACAAGGCGGCCAAGGAGCTGCATGACGAGGTCTCGGCGACCAACCCCAACTTCAAGAAGGTGTACGAGTCTCTCACCAAATTCTCCAACGACAGCTACGCCTGGTTCCAGGTCGGCGAAGTCGGCTACGATATCTTCATGGCGCGTCATTCGCAGAGCTGAGCGCGCCGCCGATCACATGCGGGCCCCGGGGCGAAAGCTCCGGGGCTTTTCGCGTGTCGTCACCATCATTGCCCAGTCGGCCACGGGCACCCCATGATGCCGGCCCGACAGGTGGCGCTTCGAACCAAAGCGCACTCACATTTCGTGCGCGCGAGGAAAGAAACGAATATCAATATCTGTCAGACCGTCGGGGGCCGCGATGTCTGGCCGGATTTGCCAAAGCGTTGCTTCGCCGCCTCCCGCCATCGCTGAACGGTCACGTACAGCAACGGCACCAGGAAAATGCCGATCGAGCTTGCCGCAAGCATCCCGCCGAACACCGCTGTGCCGACTGCGCGGCGGCTAATTTCGGCTGCTCCCGTGGCGACAACCAGTGGCACCAGGCCGAGAATGAATGCGATCGAGGTCATCATCACGGCTCGGAACCGCATTTGTGAACCCAGCACCGCCGCATCTTCCACCGATCGACCGGCTTCACGCTGCTCCTTTGCGAATTCCACGATCAGGATCCCGTTCTTCGCAGCGAGTGCGATCAGCACGACGAGTCCGATCTGGCCGTAGAGGTCGAGATTGAGCCCGGAGATCTTGATCGCGACGTAGGAACCAAGAACACCCACCACGACGGCCAGCAATACGGGGACAGGAATGGTCCAACTCTCATAGAGCGCTACCAGGAAGAGATACGCGAACAGCACTGCCAGTCCGAGGATGATGCCGGTTTGACCCGAGGCCGCCTGCTCCTGATAGGCGGTGCCGGTCCATTCGAATGAATAGCCTGCCGGCAACGTGGATTTGGAGATTTCCTCCATCGCAGCGATCGCCGTGCCCGAGGAAACGCCTGCCGCAGGTCCGCCGTTGATGGTGACCGAACGGTAGTTGTTGTAACGCGTGATCACCTGCGGCCCGGTCACGATCCTGATGTTCGCGATGGAGCGAATTGGCACCATTTCGCCAGTGCTGTTGCGCACGTAGATTTGCCAGATGTCCGAAATATCACCGCGATTGGCGGCTTCGCCTTGCACATTGACCTGCCAGGTGCGGCCAAACAGGTTGAAGTTGTTGACATAGAACCCTCCGAGGGTCGCCTGCAAAGCCGTGAACACGTCACTCATATTGAGGCCGAGGGCCTGGGCCTTGGCGCGGTCGATGTCGAGATAGATCGAAGGATTGGTCGCGGTGAAGGTCGAGAACACACGCGCCAACCGCGGATCGCGGTTCGCCACGCTGATCAGGCCACTCACCACGCTGCCGACCGCCGCAGGATCCTGTCCCTCGAGCGCCTCGAGCTGATATTCGAAGCCGCCGGAGGTCGATAGGCCGATAATCGGTGGAAGGTTGAATGGCAGAACGTTGGCTTGGCGGATTTGCGCGCCCTCGCTGAACGTCCGCCTGATAGTGGCTTGCACCGAATCCGTAGCCGCCTTGCGATCCGCGAATGGCTTCATTCGTGCGACGATGAACGCCGAATTCGGCTGGTTGCCGCCATCGAGCAACGAAAAGCCGATGATCGAGAGCACGTGTTCGATCGCCGGAATTTGCTTGAGCAGGGTCTCGACCTGCTTGGTCACCTCGCTGGTGCGCGCGACCGATGCTGCGTCGGGTAATTGCACCGCGATGAAGAACGCGCCCTGATCCTCTTCGGGCAGGAACCCGGTCGGCGTCATGCGCGCCACGCCAAAAATGCCGCCTGCGAACACAAGCACCGCGACAAGCGACAACAGCGCCATGCGCAGCAGGCGGCGCACGATGCCGGCATAGCGGTCGCGAACCCAATCGATTCCCCCGACAACTCGCGCCATGATGCCGCGCCGCGGCCCGCTGTGACGCAGGAACACCGCACAGAGCGCGGGCGACAGCGTCAGCGCATTCAACGCCGAGATCACCATCGCCGCGCTGATCGTGACCGCGAACTGGCGAAACAACGTTCCCGAAATTCCCGGGATGAACGCGATCGGCACGAACACCGACAGCAGCACCAGCGAGATCGCTATGATCGGCGCGGTGATCTGCGCCATCGCTTTTTTGGTCGCCTCGGCGGGCGAAAGATCCGGCTCCTCCTCCATCACGCGTTCGACATTCTCGACAACGACGATCGCATCATCAACCACGATGCCGATAGCGAGCACCATCGCGAGCAGGGAGACAGTGTTGGCAGAGTAGCCGAGCGCCAAGAGGACCGCGAAGGCGCCGATCAGGCTGACGGGAACCGCGACTGCCGGAATCACCGTCGCGCGCAGATTGCCGAGGAATATGTAGACCACGACCACGACGAGCAGGAAGGCTTCGCCCAGCGTCTTCAGCACTTCCTTGATGGTATCCGTGACAAAGGTTGTCGAATCGTATTGCACGAGGTGGGTCAATCCGGGCGGAAACCGCTCCGACAATCTGTCGAGCGTGGCCTGCACGGCTCTCGCCGTGGTCACCGCATTTGCGCCGGGGGCGAGATAGATGCCCATGGGGACACCGGCCTGCCCGTCGATCCGAGCCTCGCTGTCCATATTTTGCGCGCCGATCTCGACGCGGGCGACGTCCTTGATCCGCAATACCGAGCCGTCCGGATTGGCGCGCAGCAAGATTTCGCCGAACTGCGTCGAGGTGGTCAGCCGACCTTGCGTCTGCACGTTGAACTGGAATTGCTGATCGTCGCTGATCGGACGGGCGCCGATGCGGCCGACCGGCGCCTGCACGCTCTGTGCGCGGATCGCCGCGATCACGTCGGACGGCGCCAGATTGAGGCTGGTAAGGCGCTGCGTATCGAACCAGATCCGCATGGAGTAGTTCAGCTTGGCGAACAGCGTCGCTTGGCCGACGCCGGGCGTGCGAGAAATCGCATCAAGGACGTTGATAATGGCGTAGTTGGTGATGAACAGCGGATCCTGCTCGCCGTTCTTGCTATAGAGCACGATAAACTGGAGCACCGCCGAGGATCGCTTCTGTACCGTCAGGCCCTGCGCCTGTACTTCGGTCGGCAGTTGCGCGAGAGCGCTCTGCACGCGGTTATTGACATTTACAGTATTGATGTCGGGATTGGTGCCGAGCGCGAACGAGACAGTCAGCGTATAGCTGCCGTCATTGCCGCTGGTCGACTTCATGTAGAGCATCTTGTCGACGCCGACGACCTGCGCCTCAAGCGGTTGGGCGACGCTCGATTCCACGACCTCGGCGGACGCGCCCGGAAAGTTGGCGCTGACTGTGACTTGCGGCGGCACGATGTCGGGGAATTGCGCCACCGGAATTTGCAAAAGTGCCAACGCGCCCGCGATCGTGATGACGAAAGCGATCACAATCGCCAGGCGTGGACGATCCACGAAGACCGATGAAATCATGGGGTTGCGCCCGTCGGCTTCGGCCCGATCCCGCCGCTCTTCTGGCTGCTGCCACCATCCACGCTGGCATTCATGCTCGACTGCAGCAATGGGCTCGCGGGACCGGGCGCCACGGGCCGGCCGGGTTGCACTCGTTGTAGGCCCTCGACGATCACCTTTATGCCTGGCGAGAGCCCACTTGTCACAGATGCAATCGTCGACGTCGATTGCCCAAGCTGAATTCGCTGCTGTTCGGCCTTGTTGTCAGCGCCGAGGACAAAGACATATTCACCTTGCTGATCCGAGAGCACGGCTGAGCGCGGTATCGCCACGACGTCGACCGGCTGGACGCCTTCGAGCAGCACGGTGACGAATTCGCCGTCGGTAAGCTCGCGCACGGTCAGCCGGCCGCCCGACAGATGCGGCAAGGGCGGATTGGGAATCGTGCCTCGCAGCGTGATCGTGTCGGTGCTCTGCGCGATCGTGTTGTTGACAAAATTGAGCTTGCCGACCTGATCATACAGACGGCCGTCCGTTAGCCGAAGGCGAATGACAACTGCGCTGAAGCCGCCACGTGGGGCGTAGCGTTCACGCAGATCCAGCGCCTCGCGGAGCGACACCGGAAAAGTGACATACATCGGGTCCTGACTGACGATGGTCGTCAGCACGCCCGAGCTCGGGCTGACAACGTTGCCTTCAGTGACGGAGGTGCGTCCAATCATGCCGTCGATCGGCGAGCGAATCTCGGTGTAGTCGAGATTGATCTGCGATAGGTCGACCTGCGCCTGCGCCGCCTGCACTTGCGCTTCCAGACTCTGCTGGTTGGCGACTGCAGCATCATAGGTGGATTGCTGGCCGGCCGGCCCGCCCAGCAAAGTCCTCGCCCGCTCGGTTGTCAGCTTGGCATTGACCAGGGTCGCCTGGAGCTGCGCGACCTGCGCCTGCTTCGACTTGAGGTCGGCCTCAAAGGGACCGCGCTCGAGCTTGTAGAGCAGATCACCGATTTTGACCTCGGCGCCCTCCACAAAATTGCGTTGCTCCAGAAAGGCGGTAACGCGCGCGATCACGTTGACGCGGTTGGTAGCCTCGATACGGCCGAGGAACTCGCTGGATTGGATGATAGGCCGCTTGACCGCTTCCATCACGCCGACGGCCGGAGGGCCCGCTGGGCCGACTTGGGCGTCGGCGCTCGCGATCATGCCGAAACCGATAGCCCCCAGCATCACGGCGCTTATCAGCGTGCCGCTCACTGCTTTATCAAGGTGCATGTCCGTTTGCGCCTTCCACTGTTCGGGTCTGAAGCTGCTATCGTGGCAATAGAACGCAATCGTATTCATAGCAGGACAGTGGCAGGACGTCGACGAGGGGCATTCCCTCCACGCGGCGGCCGAGAGAACCTGCCTCGGTCGCCGTTCCGAGTGGCAGGTCCGTTTATAGGTCAGAAACGGCGATATTGATTCAATCACGGGATTTTGGCTTGCGCACCCGATAGCCGACATCCACGGCTCTATGAGTACACGCCCCAATCAGCTATGTGGCGCCTGTTTCGGAGCGAATTGACGGGCCTTTCCTCGAGACAGGCGTTCAGGACTTCGACGCCTCGCGGGTCTCCATCACGCAGGTCCGCCAGTCGCTGGTCTTGCACTCAGCCGGCCAGCTGCCGCCGAGCGCCATGAACAAAGCGGCGGTGTCGGAGAGGCGGGTTGCTTCCGCCTGCACACGGGTGATCGCCGCATTGAAATAGGCCTGCTGCGCGTTCAGCACGGTGACCTGGGTGATCTGGCCGAGCACGAGCTGCTGCTGCACGATGTCGAGGCTCGCCTTCGCGGCAGTTTCAGCCCTGATCGCGGCCTGCTCTGCACGCGCATCGGCTTGCAGGGAGCGCAGCGCGTCGGCCACGTTCTGCATCGCGGTGATCACGGTCTGGCGATAGAGCGCCTCGGCCTCCTCGAGTGATGCCTCAGTGGCCTTCTGCTTGTTGTAGAGCGTGAAGCCGTCGAACAGCGGCTGCGTCGCGCTGGCGGCGACCGTGTAGAATAGCGTGCCCTGCGTGAACAGCTGTGCCGGCTTGAAGGCGCTGGTGCCGGGATTGCCTGTGAGCGTGAGGTTGGGCAGCCGCGCCGCGATCGCGACGCCGACCTGGGCGCTCGCCGAATGCAAATTGGCTTCGGCCGCCCGCACGTCGGGGCGCTGGGCCACCAGCGTACTCGGCAGGCTGACCGGCAGATTCGTGGGCAGAGTGAGATGCTGGAGGTCGAATTTCTGCAACACCTCGTCGGCGGAGAACTGTCCGGCGAGCGCGGTGAGGAGGTTGCGCTGAATTGCGAGCTGCTTCTGCAACGGTGGCAATGTCTGCTCGGATTGGGCGAGCGCGGTCTCTTGCGTCAGCACGTCGACCTGGGCAGCCTGGCCCGCCTCGAACTGGGTCTTGAGAATGCCGAGGATGTCGCGCTCGATCTTCACGATGCGTTCGGTCGCCGCGATTTGCCCGCGCAGCGAGGCTTCCTGGATCGCCGCGGTAACGACGTTGGCGGTGAGCGTGACGTAGGCGGCCTCGAGCTGGTACTGCGCCTGCTCGGTCTGGGCATCGAGGCTCTCGACCGCGCGGATGTTCTGGCCCCAGATATCAGGCACGAAGCTGATGTTGAGCTGCACCGTGTGCAACGTATAGCGGCTCTGCGGCGCATCCACCGGATTGAACGTCGCCATGTTGGAGAACTGCTGGTCGGACGGCGTGTAGTTCACGCCCACTTGCGGAAAGAACAGGCCACGCTGCGCCAGCGCATTGAAATTCGCGACCCGGATCGCAGCCTCCGCCGATTGCAGCGTCGGATTTTGCTCGACCGAGAGGCGGATCAGCTCGTTCAGCGGTTTCGAGCGGAACGCCGCCCACCAGCGCGCCGGAATGTCGGCTCCGTTGACGAACTGCTGCCGCGGCACGCGCGGTCCGTCGGCGTCAGTGCGGGGCGAGGCGAGTGGCTCCGGCGTAAAGCGGGAGACGCTCGGCGCCGGCGGGGTTTCGAAATTCGGGCCGACCGCGCAGCCTGCAAGCCAAAGGCTCGTGGCGCTGGCGAGAAGTGATTTGCGGGCCCCTCGGCTGATCATCACGCAACGCATCCTAATGGGCCACTTCGGGCGGCGATGCAGCCGCGCTGTCCTCGTGCGTCTCGGTTCTCTCCCGCGACAGGAAAATCTTGCGCAGCGCCGGGGCGACCACGAGCAGCAATAGCGGGCCGATGAACATGCCGCCGACCACGACGGTGGCGAGCGGCCGCTGCACCTGGCTGCCGATGCCATGCGACAGCGCCGCCGGGAACAGGCCGACGCCAGCCGAGAGCGCCGTCATCAGCATCGGCCGCATGCGCTGCTCGGCGCCGCTGAACACGGCCTCCGCAATGCTCATGCCCGAGGCGCGCAGCTCGCGGAAATAGGTGATGTTGAGGATGCCGTCCATCACCGCGACGCCGAACAGCGAGATGAAGCCGATCGCGGCCGATATGCTGAAATCGAGGCCGGCGAGGTAGAGCGCGATCAGGCCGCCGCCGACGGCGAAGGGAATGCCGGCAAGCGCCAGCAGGCTGTCGCGCACCGAGTTGAACAGGCTGTAGAGCAGCACGAAGATCAGCAGCAGCGTCACCGGCACCACGACCAGCAGCCGCGCCTTGGCTGCCTCGAGATTGTCGAACTCGCCGGACCAGATGATGCGGTAGCCGGGCGGAAGCTGCACGGCGTCTGCGACGCGCTGCTGCGCTTCCGCCACCGTGCCGCCGAGGTCGCGGCCGCGAACGCTGAACTTGATCGGGATGTAGCGCTGGCTGCGCTCGCGGTAGATGAACAGCGCGCCGGTGTCGAGCGAGATATCGGCGAGCTCGCTCAGGGGAATATAGGCGTTGGTGCCCGACGGCGTCGAATAGGCGACCTTGAGGTCGCGCACCGCATCGATGCTCTCACGGAATTTCGGATCGAGCCGGACCGCCACCGCAAAGGACCGGTCGCCTTCCAGCACGTTGGTGGCGCTGGTGCCGCCGAGCGCGGCCTGGATCACGGCGGTGATGTCGCCGGTGTTGAGGCCATAGCGCGCCGCCTTCTCGCGGTTGATCCTGATGTTGAGGTTGGGCTGGCCGACCAGATGGAACACGCCGAGATCGGCAACGCCGCGCACGTCCCGCATCACGTCCATGATCTTGGTCGCGGTCTGCTCCAACACGTCGAGGTTGGGGCCGATGACCTTGACCGAGTTGGCGCCCTTCACGCCGGACAGCGCCTCTTCGATGTTGTCCTGGATGTATTGCGAGAAGTTGAAGGTGATGCCGGGCAGTTCCTCGTCGAACTCCTTCTGCAACTCCTCGGTGAGCTTTTCCTTGGTCAGGCCCTTCGGCCATTCGTCGAACGGCTTGATCGGCGCGAACAGCTCGACATTGGAGAACGGTGAGGCGTCGCTGCCATTGTCGGGCCGGCCATGCTGCGAGACCACGGTGATGATCTCGGGATGGCGCAGCAGGATGTCGCGCATCTTGCGGGTCGCCTCGGTGCCGGCGTCGAGCGAGATGGTTGGCGGCATCGCGGCGCGAATCCAGAAATTGCCTTCCTCGAGCGCCGGCAGGAACTCGCTGCCGAGCCGGCTCGCCGCCAGCGTCGAGATGGCCAGGAAGATGGCGCCCACGATCACCGCAAGCTTCACGCTGCCCAGCGCCCAGCGCAGCACCGGCGTATAGGCCCGGCGCAGCGCGCGCACGATCGCCGTCTCGGTCTCCTCGATGTGCTCCGGCAGCAGCAGTGCGGCGAGCACGGGGGTTACAGTAAAGGTCGCTAGAAGCGCGCCTGCGAGCGCATAGCCGTAGGTGCGGGCCATCGGCCCAAAGATCTGGCCCTCTACGCCCTGCATCGTGAACAGCGGCACGAAGGCGGTCACGGTGATCGCGGCGGTGAACAACACCGCCTTGTCGACCTGGAGCGCGCTGACGAAGATCATCCTGAGCCGATCGGTCCAGCGCGCCGCAGTCGGCTGTCCCTGGGTGGGCGCGGTCGGATCAGAGCCCCAATAACCTTCGCTGAGGTTCTGCAGGACCCGGGCACGGCTTGCCGGGCTCGACTGGAAATTGCGAAAGATGTTCTCCATCATGATCACGGCGCTATCGACGATGATGCCGAAATCGACCGCGCCGAGCGACAGCAAATTGGCGTCCTCGCCCTGAAGCACCAGGATGATGATAGCGAAGAACAGCGCGAACGGAATGTTGGCGGAGACGATCAGCGCGCTGCGCAGATCGCCCAGGAACACCCACTGGATCACGAACACCAGCAGGCAGCCGAACACGAGGTTGTGCAGCACGGTGTAAGTGGTGACGCCGACCAGAGAGGAGCGATCGTAATAGGGCACGACCTTCACACCAGGGGGCAGGGTGCCATCGCTGTTGATCTTGTCGACCTCTTCCTCGACCTTGGGGATGATCTCGTTGGTATGCTGGGTGCGGCCCATCACGACGATGGCGGCGGCGATGTCGTCCTGCTTGTCCTTGCCGGCGATGCCGAGCCGCGGCACATAACCGACCGAGACTTTTGCGACGTCCTTGATCTGGATCGGCAGGCCGCTCGACTGGGTCAGCACGATGTTCTCGATATCGGCGACCTTGTAGCCCTTGGTGACATCGTCAGCGCCGCCGGAATCGATCAGGCCGATGCCGCGGATGTTGACGGATTGCTGGCCGATCGCGATCTCGCGGCCGCCGACATTGACGTTGGCGTTGCCGAGCGCGCTGACAAGCTGCGGCACGGTGATGTTGTAGGATTCGAGCTTTTGCAGGTCGGCGTCGACGTTGAACTGCTTGGTGGTGCCGCCCCAGGAATTGATCTGCACGCCGCCGGGAATGGTCATCAGGCGGCGGGTGACGACGTAGTCCTGGAGGGTACGGAGATTGGTGAGCCCGAAATTCGGCGGGCCGACCAGCTGGTAGCGATAGATCTCGCCGACCAGGCTCGACTGCTGGATGGTCGGCACCAAATTGCCGGGAAGCGTGATGTTCTGCTGGATGCTGTTGGCGGCCTGCGTCAGCGCGAAGTAATAGTCGACACCGTAGCGGAAGGTGACGCGGACGAAGGACAGGCCATAGAACGACGTCGAGCGGATGCTGACGACACCGGGCGTCGGGTAGAGCCCGACCTCCATCGGGATCGTGTAGTACTTCTCCATCTCCTCCGCCGAGAGCCCCGGCGCCTGCGCGGTGATCTCCAGGATCACCGGCGCCGGGTTCGGATAGGCCTCGATGTTGAGCTTGTTGAAGGCAGCGAGCCCCGCGGCGCAGAACACAACGAGGCCGAGCACGATGATCGCGCTGCGGGTCAGGCCGAAGGTGAGGATGCTCTTGACCACAATCTCGCACTCAGTGCCGGGCGACGCGATTGACCGATGCCACGGTCAGCCCGTGACCGCGGTGGCGAATTTGTTCGAGAGGAAGATGGCGCCGCTCGATGCCACGAGCTCGCCCGGCTTGAGCCCGTCGACGATCTGGTACCAGCCGTCCTGCGCGATCCCGACCGTGACGCTGCGCCGCGCGAAGCGATGGCGATCGGCCGTGACCCACACCGTCATGGTGCCGTCGCCCTCGCGCACCACGGCACCCGCGGGCACGGCAACCGACTGCTTCGGCGCCCCGGTCTCGATGGAAAAGCCGGCCAGCATGCCGGCGCGTAGCTTTTGCGCGGGATCGTCGATCACGGAACGGACCAGCTGCCGGTGCGTGGTCGGATCGATGTTCAGCCCCAGCGTGGTGACATGGCCGCGGAACACGTCTTCGGGATAGGCGGGGACGCTGACGGCGACGGGCTGGCCGATGCGGTAGGCCGGGGCATCGGTTTCAATGACATTGGCGACCATCCACATCGTCGAAAGGTCGGCGAGCGTGTAGGGTGCGGGCGCATTGCCCGGCTGGACGTAGAGGCCGGGCGCCGCGTTGCGCGTGACGATCTGGCCCGAGATCGGGCTCGGCACGATCAGGATCGAATCGACCTTGCGATCGGCGACGATGCGGTCGATCTCCTCGTCGGTCTTGCCGAAGATGCGCACGGAGTCGCGCGCAGCCTTGTAATTGCCTTCCGCGGTCTGCTGGTCGGAAATCGCCTGGTCGACGTCCTTCTGCGCGCCGCCGCCGGTCTTCAAAAGCTGCCTGACGCGCGTCAGCGTGCGGGTTTGCAGCTCCAGCACGCCGGAGGCCGCAAGCAGCGTGGATTCGGCCTGGAGCAGATCGGGGCTGTCGATGGTGAACAGCGTCTGTCCTTTCGCGACGGTCTCCCCGACGTTGAAGAACGTGTCGACGATCTTGCCGGGATTTGGCGTGAACACCTGCACCAGCATGTTCTGATTGAAGTCGATGGAGCCGACCGCCTTCTTGATCACGCTGAAGGTGCGCGCCTCGGCCGCCAGGATCTTGAAGGCGCCGGCCTGCTTGTCCGTCACGATGATGGCCTGCTGCGCGATATCGACATCACTGTTGGCAGCGGGCTGCGCGGCCTTGGCCGATTGTACCTCGGTGGTACGCGACAGCAGCCACGCGCCACCGACGACAACGGCGAGCGCGGCAATGCTCGCGGCAATGCCGGCATGCTTGAAGCGAAATGCCATCACCCTACGAGCCCCGTCCTGCTTGCTTCTGATGTCTGCGCCTTCGATCTGCAAACCCGCTGCGCAGGCTGCGCGAAGCGATTGCGGCGGCGTCAGACGCAGTCTTGTTAGCAAGTGCAGCTTACGGCCACCTTACAGTGCGTGATCAGCAAAGTGGCCGAAGGACTGTCGTAATGGCCCGCTTATCCAGTTTTCATAAGAGGAACGAGAGATAGAATACAAAAACCATAGCGTCAGATGCGTGCCGGCGCCGAATTGAACAAAAGCCGTTCGACTGCACAGCGCCATTGCCCGCGCCGCAGTCACTCGCAATTTTTCTGGCACGTCATTGAATCTGGCTCGCCGCATCATGCGACGGAGCCGCTGCTGCATCGAGGTGCCGCCCGCCGGCCTGTCGTTCAGCGGCGCTTGCCTTGGTCGTCGGGGCTGCTCAGGCCGCCCATTTCGTCTGGGCATAACTCTGCCGGCACGCAGACAGCACGAGGCCCCGATGGCACCTGACGCCAGCCTCGATCCGGAAGCCGAGCTGTTCGAGCTTCCTGCGGATCTTGAGCGCGAATCCGGTCTCGTTCGATTGGATCAGCACCGCAATCGCCGCGGTCGCACTCAGAGACGGCGCGACCCGGGTCAGCGCCGTCTCGAACTCGCTGAATATGTCCTGCACGGTGATGAGGCCGGCGGAAAAGGTTGGCGTGCGCAGACGGAAGCGCGAGGGCAGTCCGATGCGGGTGAAGCCGCGGCGGCGCAGCGCCAAATACAGTTCGGTGCAGTCGCAGCCGGCGACGATCGCACGGTCGAGCTTCGACAAATGGGTGAGTGAAATCATGGTCTCGACCACCTGATCGCGGTCGGTGGCGGAGGGAAGCGTGTGGAGCACGTAGATACTCCTTATGAACCGTTAGTAGGTTGGCGTGACTATTCGTCCCGACTGGCGGCTCAATATCTCTTGCCGCGCATATGATTTCGAGGCGGTGCGCGAGCCTATCTCATAGGGATGGCATGGGGCCTGGAGCTGGCTTCAAATCGAGGCGTCGATCACCGTTCATTGCGCATGTACGCGCTTCGCGCCGTGACCGATTTCAGATCGGGCACGGCGCTGGTCGCGCCTCGGTGATCCGATAGACGATCTACGCCGGCGTCGATCTGGTTATCCACTGCGTGAAGAATCGCATGCGCAAGGGCAGCCGTCGCTACGATGAGGAGCCAAAGGCGCAGACCCATGAGACTTCTCCATCCCCGGTTGGCGTACACAGATCGGACAATTGGAAGGCTTGTTCGGACCGAAACTTGTTCAAAAAAAGCCCCGGACGAACCGGGGCTTAAGTTTGTTGGAGGTTTGCAGAAAGACGTCAGTACGTAGAAACTTCAGTGCGTGGAAACTTCAGTATTTGGCGACGACGGGGCCGTCCCAATGGAATTTGTAGTTCACGCCGACCAGCGCGGTGGAGGCCCGCTGTTGGACGCTGAGGACTTCGCGTGCGCCGCCTCCGGGCAGCGTGAAGGCACGCGCGCTGTCGTCCAGGAACCACATGTAGTTATACTCGGCGAAGACCGACCAGTTCGGCGCGAACATCCATTCGGCGCCGATGCCGATTGTCATGCCAGCCTGCATGAAGCTCGCGGACTCGACCATCGCGCCGCCGGGCGCGAAGACCTGGTTGCGTTCCCGAAGGAAGGCTGCGCCACCCTTGAGGTAGCCGAGGAATTGCGGCGTCCAGAGATAGCCGATGCGGCCGGTCGCGGTGTAGATCTCCTTCAAACTATTCGCTTCGGAGAAGGCGGGAAAGTCGGTCAGGGCATGGCTGCCCTTGACGTTGCCGAAATCGAAGCTGCCGCCGACGCCGAACACGAGATTGCCGGTCTGGAAGTCGCAGCCGACCTGGCCGCCGCCGATCACGCCGCTGTCCTTCTCGCGGCCGTAATCCGCGGGCGCCGCGGCGCCGAAGCTGTCGGAGACGCGCGCGGTATCCAGTCGTGTCCAGCCGCCGCCGACATTGGCGCCGAGATAGCAGCCGGTCCAGTTGTAGAGCGGAGCAGCTGCCATCGGCCTCGCCTTCACCGGCAGATCGGCTGCGGTCGCAACGCTGGTCGCGCCGAGCCCGATCAGCGCGCTCGCAACGACAAGAGATTTCAATCGTCCGTACATTCAAGCCCCCGCATGGCCATGTGGCCAGTTCATCTTCGGAGGTGATGTTAAGGAAAGGGCGCGGATTCCGCGATGCCGAAAGGACCGTGAGCGAGTGCAGAATCCGCTTTTTTACGGCGCGTTGCGCGCTCGCGACATCGCAATGCGTCGAAAATCATTGAGAAAAAATAGCTTCCGGGCTGATGACGCGGATTAGGGAAATGGAAAGTCGGCAAGAGCTGCGCGACATGTTGCATCCAGAAAAGATTGCATTGCAGCGGTTTTCGTCGATATTTCCCGCGTGCGCTGCGTTCAATTGCCGTCGCGCGTCCGCCAGACGTAGATGATGAAAATAGCGACAAATGCTGCACCCGCAAGCATCCAGTACTGGCCGTCGAAACCAAATACGCTAAATTTCTGAATGAGGAAGTTCACCGCGCGCGCCCCTTTGTTGGGCAAACTACGCGGTTCGCGGTAAAAAATATATTATTTTTGAACGATTGGTGTTCTGCGCGCCATGCGCGGGCAAATCAGCAATTGAGGGCTGTTACGTTAAGATGTGAACGATCGTGATCAGAAAGCTGATCGCGAGGCGCGCTCGATGACGAGCCCGTTGAGGAAATCCTCGAGCGCCAGGCGTCCGGCCTCGTGTGCGGCCCGATGCGAGCGAAACCCGGTTTCACGGAGCCTGATGCCCATCGGCCTGTGCTTGGGACGGATTTCCCAGGACCATTCCTGACCGGCATCGCCCGACCAGGACACCACGACATAAAAGGACCGCCGCGGCGAGGGGCGCAGCATCAGCTCACCCGGGCCGCGACCGGCTCCGCGTCCAGCCGGTTCTGAAGGCGATAGCCGACGCCGGATTCGGTAACCAGAAGCCGGGGCAGGTTGGGGTCGGCCTCGATCTTCTGGCGGAGCTTGCGCACCAGAATCCGGAGATACTGGATGTTGTCGCGCTGGTTGCCGCTCCAGATCTCCTTCAGCAGCTGATCGTGGGTGACGACGAGGCCGACATGCATGGCGAGAACGTGCAGCAACCGGTATTCCTTGCGCGTCAGGCGCACCAGGCTGTTGTTCAGCGACACCGATCGGGTCACGAGGTCGACCGACAGCGGGCCTGCGACCACGACCGGATTTTCCGTTGCTGACTTGAAATAGCGGCGTAGCGCTGCCTCACTTCGCGCCAGCAGCTCGGCCATGCCGAACGGCTTGACGACGTAGTCGTCGGCGCCGGCCTGGAGCAAGCGCACCTTTTCGTCCTCACCGGCCACGACCGAGAGGACGATGATCGGGATGTTCGACCAGGCACGGATGCGCTCCAGCACCTCCGCGCCATGAAGGTCGGGCAGCGCCAGATCGAGAATGATGAGGTCCGGCGAGCTGAAGGTCGCGATCTTCAAGGCCTCTGTGGCGTTCTCGGCCTCGAGCACGGCGAAGCCGTTGAGCTCGAAACCGGCGCGGAGGAAGCGCCTGATCTTCGGCTCGTCGTCGATCAGCAGAACGACATTTGCAGGCTTACTCATTTCCAGACGCCGTCAATTCGGGGGTGGATGTCTCAGGCGCCGGCGAGGAGATCGACACCGTGGTCCCCTGTCCCTGGCCACGGCTATGAACAGCGATGGTGCCGTCGTTGGCCTGGATGAAGGTCGACGCGATCCAGAAGCCGAGGCCGGCGCCCGGGATCGAGCCCTGATGCCGCGTGCTTCGAAAGGATCGATGCCCGAGCTGCTGTTGTTCGTCGGACGTGATGCCGACGCCCTGATCGGACACGACGACGATCACGCGGCCGGGTTCGTAACGCACATCCGCTGTGATCGTCGAGCCGGACGGCGAGTATTTTGCGGCGTTCTCGAGGATCTGCCCGCAGGCCTCCTCCACCAGTCCCGAATCGACGTGGAGCAGGGGAAGATCGTCTGCGAAATGGGTCTCTATCCGATGCGCCGAAAGGCGTCGCGCACGTCGCTTGATCGCTCCGTTCACGATGTCCCTCGGGTCCGCCCATTCGAGCCGCGGGTTCAGTCCGGCGGCGGTGACGCGGGTCGCGCTGAGCAGATTGTTGATGTAGCCGTCGAGATGAGCCGTCTCCTCGGAGATCGCGTCGACCAGCGCGTGTATCCTCGCATCGGCCCGGATCACCGGAATGGTCTCGAGCACGCTCGCGGAGCCCTGGATCGCCGCGAGCGGCGAACAGAGCTCGTGCGACAACGTGCCGTGGAACGCATCCCGCAGCATCTGTGCTTGCAGACGCAGCCGCGCGCTCTCCATGGCCTTGCCGATGTCGAGGCGTTGCAGGGTCAGCGCGGTCTCATCGAGGATGGCCTCGATCCGGCGGGTTCGCCGCTCGATCGCCAGCTCCGAGCCGAGACCGATATTGACCGCGATCACGCCGTGAATGGATGTTCCCGACGCGATCGCCCTCAGGAGCCAGAGTTCGCGGCGACGTTCGTCGATGATTGTCCGCGACGGCGGCCCCTCGCCGGAATTCATCGCAGCCGCACTTGCCTTCACGGCAGGCGGCGCGAGTTGCGGCTCCGGTGGGTCGAAATGCCCGTCGGTGGTGGTCACGAGTAAGGTCGCGGCCTGCCCGAACGCACGTTCGAAGTGCTGCCGAATCGCGGCGATCAGGTCGGCGACGGTGAAGCAGGAGGCGAGGCTGCGTGAGAAATCATAGAGCGCGTGCATCTCGCCTTCGCGCTGACGCAGCGTCTCGGTCTCCTTCCGCAACCGCGAGGCGAGGTTGCTGCTAACCAGGGATACGATCAGGAACAGCAGCAGATCGACCGCCTCCTGCGGATCGTCGACACGAAAGCTGTAGAGCGGAGTGAAGAAGAAGAAGTCCGCGGCCACCATGCCCGTGATCGAGGCGGCCATCGCCGGCCAGACTCCCCATCGCGTGGCGGCGAAAATCACTGGAATGAGATAGGCGATCGGCACCAGGCTCGTTGCCACCGTCTGGCTGAACGCGAACAGCGGGGCGGTGACGAGCCCGATACTCGAGATCGACAGCAACAAAGGGACCGTCGTCTGCCATAGAACGCGCCAAGGCGCGATCTCGTCCAGGGCGGCCCCCGGCGATCGTGATGTGAGCTTGGCCGGCCGCGCGCTCGTCATTGAAAACATGCGGCCCAGAGGCAGATGAAGAATCAGTGCGTACTTGCCCCTGTCGACGACGACACCGAATGACCCGCGACGGGATCTCTCGTCAGACAAGACCAGATCGGACAATGTTCGGAAATTCGATCGTTATCGGCTTCCGCCGATCTACGGCGCGCGCCAGAGCCCGTTCAATGTCGTGATGCAAAGTCTTCGATGTCGTCAACCACCCGGCAGACGAACGATGTTCCAGATCGGCGTAGAAAATCTATGCTGTTGGCGGCAGGCAGAAATAAAAAAGTAATAGTCAAAAGGGTCCGTACTTCTACGGAAGCCAAGCAGTACGCTTCGAGGCAGGTGTGCCCTGATCTCGTTCCTCTCAGAAGCTGTCTTGAACTACAAAAAGGTGCTCAGCCTCGTAGCAGGCTTGCGTATTGCAGCGCGCGCTTCTCACCCTGGAGTTCCGGCTTTGAGGCGCGATAGAGCCCGGCTTCGTCGGTCGAGCGGCTGTGGGGCGGTGCAAGGGCTGCGACCGCGGCGGCGCTGATCTGCTTCGGCGGATAGAGATAGAAGTCCATCAGCGGCATATGCGGCCCGTGAGCGCTCCGTTGCAGCAGGTCGCGGGCAGTCTCGCCGGCAACCGGATAGATCGCGTTCCACCCGGCAAAGCTGCTTGCGAGAATCTCGAGCGAGAGAATCGTGGTCGCGATCCGCACGAAGCCTTCATTGGCCTTCTTAGCGCTGCGGGTCGTCGAGGCGCGACGCAGCAGCTGACGAAGCTCGGCATGCCGTTCGATCAGCGGGCCCATGCGAAACTGCCAAAGCATGTTCGGCAGCGAGGCGAAGCCATGAACCTCGTGATACGATTCGATCAGGCTGCGGCATTGCCGCGTCAGATGCTCCGGCAGGAAGGCAAGATCGCACTGGACTCCGTCGCTGGACGCCTTGTCGCCAACGCGCGCTGCATCAATTACGGATTCCATGGTCGAACCTCGCGAAAGCAGATTTGCTATGCGAGGAGCTTAGCGAGTCCCGACATATATCTTCGATCGACAATCCGGCGCGCATACGTAGCAAGATAATAGCCATGCGGTTCGGCCGAGGAGGTGTTGCGCGCAAGTCGGGCAGGGCTCGTTGCCGACTATGACGGAAATGACACAGCTCGCAGGAAGGTTTGCGCTGCGACATCGTTTGATCGCTAAAAACCCGTTTTTCCGCTGAGGATTTGAGCAAGCAGGCTGGGCAACTGATGCTTGTGAATGCAAACGCGGCGCGATCGCGTCATCACGCTATTTTATTTTAACGAATGCGCGGGGCAAACCGTATCGCTTTTTATTCGCCGCATCACGAAGGATTGCACCTGAAGCTTAACCAAACCGAAAGAGCGCCTGGAAGGCGTCGGTCCAACAGCTTGGGGCAATATGATGAGAAAGTATCTTTTGGCGGGTGTATCGCTGGTCGCGATGGGAGCGGGCGGTGCTGCCGTCGCAGCTGACACGCTCCCGCCGGTGGGGAAGACGTTCTGCGATCCCTACAAAAACTACGCGTGCATGGACTCCTATCTCGGCACCGACTTCATGACGCGGTTCATAAACTACTATCGGCTGGAGTGGGGCAAGGATTCCGCGCCGGCCGATCCCAAGGCGCCGCCGTCGCGTCGGGCCGGCTGGCCGGGCACCCCGCAGACCATTCCGCCCTATCCGTTCACCGAATGGCCCTATGGTGGTACCACCGCTATGGGCGTGACGCGGCCGAACTCGGTCGACAGTCCGTTGATGAATGCGCTCGGCAACACGGCGCCCGGGCAGTGGATGAACGACGCGCACATCCAGGTCTACGGCTGGCTCAACGCGGGCGGCAACCTCAGCAACAATACGGTCCGCGGCGGCAACTCGCCAGCGGCGTATGACTACAATCCGAACACGGTTCAGCTCGATCAGGCCGTGCTCTACATCGAACGCCTGCCGGACACCGTTCAGAAGGACCATATCGACTGGGGCTTCCGCATCGCGCCGATCTACGGCGAGAACTATCGCTACACCACCGCCTACGGCCTGTGGAGCAACCAGCTGCTCCAGCAGAACAAGAACAACGGCTATGACATGCCGATGGCCTATGGCGAGGTCTTCATTCCCTATCTTGCCGAAGGCCTGCTGATTCGCTTCGGCCGTTACATCTCGATCCCAGACATCGAGGCGCAGCTCGCACCGAACAACTACATGTATACGCACTCGATGACGTATACGTTCGACAACTATACGAACACGGGCGTTGCGGCCACGCTGGCTGCGACCAAGAACTGGACGGTCCAGGCCGCGCTCGCCGTCGGCACCGAGGCCATGCCCTGGCACGTCGGAGCCCGTATCGCCAACGCGAATCCAAACCCGCTCTTTCCGGATACAACGATGCTCAAGGATCCCGGCGCGCAGCCAACCTTCAGCGCCGGCGTTCGCTACACGACCGACAGCGGCAACGACAGCATCTACGTGGTCGCCAACGGCATCAACAACGGAACGTGGGGCTACAACAACCTGCAATGGTACGGGTTGACCTACTACCACAAGTTCAACGATCAGTGGCACATCTCGTTCGAGACCTACAACGAGCACCAGAAAAACGTGCTCAATCTCGACAGTGCCGCGGGCCTTGCGCTCGTGAACAGTGGCACGCCGTTCTCGCTCGACGTCATGCCGTGGAACGCACCGTTCGGCGCGCATTGCGGCAGCACGACCGCGTTGTCGTGTACCGCATCGGTCCAGACCTTCCTGACCTACATCAGCTACAAGCCGACGAACCTCGACAATATCTCGTATCGTCTCGAATGGTTCGACGACCAGCAGGGCCAGCGCACGGGCGTGAAGACCCGCTATGTCGAAACCGGTATCGGCTGGCAGCACTGGTTCTCGCCGCAGATCGAGATCCGGCCGGAGGTGTCGCTGTACAAGGCGCTCGACGCGCCGGCCTTCAACGGCAACGCTAACCTCGGCATAGCGCCGAACAAGACGACCGCGATCATCGGTTCGGCTGACATCATCGTCCACTTCTGACGCGAGCAGGCGCGTGTCGGCCATGCCGTCGCGCGCCTCGTGCAGGACATTCTACAGGGGTAAGCAATGAAAAAAGTTCTTCTCACGACGGTCGCCTTGGCGGCATTGATGTCGCCGGCGCTCGGGGCCGATCTTCCGATCTACGGCAAGGCGCCGGCGGCCGTCACGCCGGCCTACGACTGGTCCGGCTTCTATGTCGGCGCGTTCGGTGGCTATGCCTGGGGCAACCACAATGTGAACAACGGGACCGGCCCGGTCGGCTTCGCCAACTTCACGGCGAACTACGAGTCGAAGGGCGCCTTTGGTGGCGGCGAGCTCGGCGCCAACTGGCAGAGCGGCAACATCGTGGTCGGCATCGAGGCGGACGGCTTCGGGGCGAACGTCAAGGGCGACGACAGTTTCGCGCTCGGCTGGAACGACGCAACCAAGCTGGGCTGGGGTGCCACGGTGCGGGGTCGCGCTGGCATCGCGGTCGACCGCCTGCTGCTGTTCTTCACGGGTGGTTGGGCCTACGGCGAGCTGACGCACACCAACACCAATCCCGGCGTTGGCGTGGACAGCTTCAAGGCCACGCGCAGCGGCCTGACCGCCGGCGGCGGCATTGCGTACGCGGTCACCGACAATGTGATCGCGAAGTTCGAGTATCGCTACATTGACCTCGGCACCTTCCACCGCGATGCACCGACCAATGGCGTGCTGCCGTACACGGTGGCCAACACCTATTCCACTGTGCTGGTCGGATTGGACTTCAAGTTCGGCGGCAACACGGTGGTTGCCAAGTACTGACGCCCTTGGGGGTAGGGGGACAGCAATGACCGGTCTATGTCGGGCAATTGCCACGATGATCGCTCTCGCAGCGCTTGGCGTAAGCCTCGCGTCTTGCGTGAGCGATCTCGGAACGAGCGCGGCGGATGTCACGGGCGCGCATCAGATGCGCTGCTACGGCGGTCCGAAATCGCCGATGTGGCAAAGCCCATGAACGGGATCTCTGAGGCAAGGATCATGGTCGCAATAACGATACGAATTGCGATCGCACTCTTTGTCAGCGTGCTCGTGATGGCCGGCGCGACCGGCTCGGCGCAGGCCAAGCATGCGGTCCGGCATTGGCACGCGCATCACCATGCGCCGGCGGCGGCCAGATTGGCCGAGCAGAAGCCGGCCGTCCTTGGACCGATGCGTTACTACGGCGGACCGAAGTCACCGATGTGGCGCGGTCCGGCCGAAAATTGAGCCCATGTGGGCGAGGCCAAGTCCTCTCGAGAGGCGCGGGAGTGCACGAGCCAATGCGCATGGTTGTGTCATGAAGTCTGGCTTGATCTTTAGTCGTCGACGGCCTGCCATCATGGCGGCTGTGTCGATCGTGATCGCCGTGGGTGCCATTGGTGGCCCGCGAATGCTTACCTCGCATGGAAAAGCCACGGAGACGTCGAGCCAGGCCAAGGCGAAGCTGCCACGCTATGTCCCGACGGCCTCGGAGCTTGCCACCTTGTCGATCGAGCCTGTCACTGAGCGGGTGTTTCGCGCGGAGCACGTGACGGAAGGCAAGATCGCCGTCAACGAGGACTCGTCGACCCCGATCTTCTCGCCCTATGCCGGCCGCGTGGTCAAATTGATGGTCAAGCCGAGCGACACGGTCGAGCGCGGGCAGCCGCTGTTCGTGGTCGAGGCCACCGACACGGTGCAGGGCCTGAACGATTTCGTGACGGCGCTGGGCACGCTCAATACCGCGCGCTCCAAGCTCAACCTCGCACAGATCGTCGAGAAGCGCGCCAACGATCTCTATGCCGGCAAGGCGGTGCCGCTCAAGGACTGGCAGCAGGCGCAGGCCGATCTCATCACCACGCAGAACGACATGCGCTCGGCGGAGACCGCGCTCGAGGCGGCGCATAACCGGCTGCGCATCCTCGGTCGTTCCGAGGAGCAGATCACGAAATTCCAGGAGACGCGGCAGATCAGCGCCGAGACGCCGATCTCTTCGCCGATCGCCGGCACGGTCGTGCAGCGCAAGATCGGCCCCGGCCAGTTCATCAGCAGCAGCGCCAGCGATCCGGTCTTCGTGATCGGCGACCTGTCGACGGTCTGGCTCACGGCCTTCGTGCGC
Organism: Bradyrhizobium sp. McL0616; assembly: GCF_049993385.1. Taxonomy (NCBI): domain Bacteria; kingdom Pseudomonadati; phylum Pseudomonadota; class Alphaproteobacteria; order Hyphomicrobiales; family Nitrobacteraceae; genus Bradyrhizobium; species Bradyrhizobium sp. McL0616. The sequence continues at coordinate 5,574,015 of NZ_CP188255.1, read as the reverse complement.
GAGAGCGAAGCGGCGGATATCGCCGTCGGGCAGGATGTCGCCTTCACGGTGCTGGCGCTTCCCGGCCGCGACTTCAAGGCGCGCGTCGACTATGTCGCGGCCGCCATCGACCCGTCGACGCGGCGTCTGATGGTCCGCGCCACCATCGACAACAAGGACGGCGCGCTCAAGCCGGAGATGTTTGCAAACGTCACAGTCTATGCCGGCGCGAACCGTCCTTCGGTCGGCGTGCCCAAGCAGGCGCTGATCTACGAAGGTGAACGCGTGCGCGTCTGGGTGGCGCGCGACGATAATTCCGTCGAGCTTCGCGAAATCCAGGTTGGATTGACCAACGGCGACCTCGTCGAGGCGCGCACCAATCTGAAGGTCGGCGAAAAGATCGTCACCCGCGGAAGCCTGTTCATCGACCGCGCCGCGTCCGGCAGCTAACGCTCAGGATAGCCGGATCACATGGAACGTCTCGTCGCCTTCGCAGTCGCTCGCCGCTTCCTGATGGTCGGGCTGTTCGCCGCCATGCTGGTCGGCGGCCTGATCGCGTTCCAGCAGCTCAACATTGAAGCCTATCCCGATCCGACGCCGCCGATGGTCGACATCGTGACGCAAAGTCCAGGTCTGTCGGCCGAAGAGATCGAGCGCTACATCACGATTCCGCTGGAGACCCAGGTCGCCGGCATCAAGAACATGAAGGTGATCCGGACCATCTCGCTGTATGGCCTGTCTGACGTCAAGCTCCAGTTCTCGTTCGACTACACCTACGAGCAGGCGCTCCAGCAGGTCTTGAACCGGCTGTCGCAACTGCCGCCGCTGCCGAACAATGCACAGCCGCAGATCTCGCCGCTCAGCCCGATCGGCGAAATCTACCGCTACAGGCTGGTTGGGCCGCCCAACTATTCGGTGCTCGATCTCAAGACCCTGCAGGACTGGGTCCTGCAACGGCGTTTCCGCACCGTGCCCGGCGTCATCGACGTCACGGGTTGGGGAGGGCGGACCAAGACCTACGAGGTTCAGGTCGATTTCAACAAGCTGGTTGCGAACGGCCTGACGTTGCCGCAACTGCTCCAGACCATCAGCAATGCCAACGTCAATGTCGGCGGCAATACGGTCGATATCGGGCCTCAGTCCGCCGTGGTGCGCGGCGTTGGATTGATCCGCTCGATTCATGCGCTCGAAAACACCATGATCGCGTCGAACGGCGGGACACCGGTGCTGGTGCGGGATGTCGCCGCCGTCACCGTGGGCGAGCAGCCGCGGCTCGGCATCGCTGGCCAGGATCAGGACGACGATATCGTCCAGGGTATCGTATTGATGCGCCGGGGTGAGCAGAGCTCGCCGACCATTTCCCGCGTCGAGGAGCTCGTCTCTTCCATCAACAACGCGACGATCCTGCCGCCGGGCGTGCGAATCGAGCGCATCTACGATCGCAAGGACCTGATCCAGACCACGACCCATACCGTGCTGGAGAACATGGTGGTCGGCATCGGCCTGATCGTGTTGTTGCAGTGGATCTTCCTCGGAGATCTGCGCAGCGCCATGATCGTGGGCGCCACCATTCCGTTCGCGCTGTTCTTTGCCGTGACGATCCTCGTGCTGCGCGGTGAATCCGCCAATCTGCTGTCGGTCGGTGCGATCGATTTCGGGCTGATTGTCGATGCCACCGTGATCATGGTGGAGGCGATCTTCCGCCGCCTGTCACACACCGAACGGCTGACGGCCGGCGAACAGGCGTCGATCTCCGCCCACACCATCCAGGGCATCAAGCATCATGCCATCCTGACCGCTGCCTCCGACGTCTCGCGCTCGATCTTCTTTGCCGCCGCCATCATCATCGCCGCCTTCTTGCCGCTGTTCACGCTGTCGGGCGTCGAGGGCAACATCTTCGGCCCGATGGCGCGCACCTATGCCTACGCGCTTGCGGGAGGCCTGCTTGCGACCTTCACGGTGACGCCGGCGCTCAGCGCGATCATCCTGCCGGCGCATGTCGAGGAGACCGAGACGTTCCTGATGCGATGGATGCACCGGCTCTACATGCCGGTGCTGCGCCGCTCACTCGCGCATGGACGGGTCGTGCTGGCTGGCGGCGCCGTGCTGATCCTGATCACGATCGTCGCCGTGCGGCTGCTCGGCCTGGAATTCCTGCCCAAGCTGGAGGAGGGCAACCTCTGGATCCGCGCAACCCTGCCGCCGACCATCTCGCTCCAGGAGGGCAACTCCTACGTCAGCCAGATGCGCAAGCTGATCGCCGAACGGCCGGAGGTCGAATCGGTGGTCTCGCAGCACGGCCGGCCCGACGACGGCACCGATGCGGCCGGGTTCTTCAATGCGGAGTTCTTTGCACCGCTCAAGCCCGCCAAGGAGTGGCCGGAGCATGAGGACAAGGACGCACTGACTGCAACTCTGCTGGCGCAGCTCCAGGAGAAGTTTCCCGGCGTCGAGTTCAACTTCTCGCAATATCTCCAGGACAACGTCTCGGAGGCCGTGTCCGGCGTCAAAGGCGAGAACTCGATCAAGCTCTATGGCAGCGATCTGCAGGCCCTGACCGATACCGCGAACAAGATCAAGGCGCAGCTTGCGACCGTGCAGGGCATTACCGACCTTGCGGTCTTTACTTCGCTTGGCCAACCAACCATCCAGATCGACGTTGACCGCGCCCGCGCCGCGCGCTACGGGCTGTCGCCGGGCGACATCAACACGACAATCAAGACGGCGATCGGCGGCGACAGCGCCGGTGATCTCTACGAGCCGGGAAGCGACCGCCATTTCCCGATCATCGTGCGGCTCGCGTCGCAGTACCGGCGCAGCGCGGAAGCGATCCAGAATCTGCGGATCGGCGCGCAGGGGCCGAACGGCGTCACGCAGGTGCCGCTGAGCGAGGTCGCGACGGTCAAGGTCCTTTCCGGCGCCGCTTATATCTATCGTGAGCAGCAGGAACGCTATCTGCCGATCAAGTTCTCGGTGCGCGAGCGCGATCTCGGCAGCGCCATCCAGGAGGCGCAGGAGAAAGTTGCGGCCAATGTGCAATTGCCGCCGGGCTCTCATCTCGAATGGGTCGGCGAGTTCGGCAATCTCCAGGATGCGATCAAGCGGCTGTCGATCGTGGTACCGATCAGCCTCGCGCTGATCGCGATGCTGATCTGGTTCAACTTCGGCTCGGTGGTCGACACCATCCTCACCATGAGCGTGATCCCGATGGCCGTGCTCGGCGGCATACTGGGCCTGCTGTTGACCGGCATTCCCTTCAGCGTTTCGGCGGCGATCGGCTTCATCGCGCTGTTCGGCATCTCCGTGATGGACGGCATCATCATCCTGTCCCAATACAACGCGCTGATCGACGACGGCATGGAACGTGGCGCCGCGATCCTGCGCACCGGCGAGCTCCAGCTTCGTCCGGTGCTGATGACCTGCGTCGTCGCGGGCATTGGGCTGTTGCCCGCGGCGCTCTCGAGCGGCATCGGCTCGCAGGTGCAGAAGCCGCTCGCGATTGTCGTGGTCGCCGGCATGATGCTGGCACCGATTGTCATTCTGGTGACGTTGCCGGCGCTGATCTCGATGTTCTCACGGCGGACGCGGCCGGGACTTGCGGCGCAGGCCCAGTTGGCGCCGGCGGAATGAGGTGGGTCGTGCGTGGGAGCGTTACGAGGCGCGTGATGGAGTCCGGGCTGACAGTGAGGGCCGCCGTGATGGGAGCGATGTTCCTGGCTTGCGGACCGTTGCGCGCAGAAACCCTATCCGAGGCGATGGTCAGGGCCTATCAGTCGAGCCCGCAGCTCAACGCCGATCGGGCACGCCAGCGCGGCACGGACGAGAACCTGCCGCAGGCGCTCGCCGGCTATCGGCCCCAGGTGGTCGCAAGCCTCAGCGCGGGCTTGCAGGCGGTCAGGAACACGCTGCCTGACAATACCATCCAGGGCGCGACGCTGCGTCCGTGGACGATCGGCGTCACCGTGAGCCAGGTCCTGTTCAACGGCTTCAAGACCGCCAACAGCGTGCGGGTCGCCGAGCTTCAGGTTCTCTCGGGACGTGAAGCGCTTCGCAACACCGGGCAGGGCGTGCTGCTCGACGCGGTCACGGCCTACATGAACGTGCTGGCCAATCAGGCATTGGTCGAGGCTCAGCGCACCAACGTCGCCGTGCTGCGCGAAATTCAGGCGACGACACGCAAGCGTCTCGATGCCGGCGATGTGACGCCGACGGATACAGCCCAGGCCGAGGCGCGGCTCAGCCGTGGTCTTGCCGATCTCAACGCCGCCGAGGTGACGCTTGCCATCAGCAAGGCAACCTACGCCCAGGTGATCGGCGGGCCGCCCGGCCAGTTGGCAGCGGCCGCGCCGGTCGACCGATTGTCGCCGGTGACGATGCCGGTATCGATCGAGACGGCCAATCACGAGCACCCGGCCGTGCTCGGCGCGGGTTACGACGTCGATGTGGCGCAGACCACGATCAAGGTGGCCGAAGGCAGCCTGCTGCCCACGGTCGCGGTGCAGGCAAGCGCCAGCCGCTCCAAGCAGTCCGATTCGACGCTCAGCACATTTGGCACCGATCAGGCTTCGGTGCTCGGCCAGATCAACGTGCCGATCTATGACGGCGGCACTGCGGCCTCGCAAACGCGGCAGGCCAAAGAGCTCGCCTCGCAGAGCCGTCTGGTGCTGGAGCAGGTTCGAAACCAGTCGCGAACGGCCGTCGTCACCGCCTGGGTTTCCAACGAAGGCACCAAGGTGGCGCTGACCGCGGCCGAGTCGGAGGCGAGGGCGGCGGATGTCGCGTTGCAGGGCGTGCGCCGCGAGGCGGCTGGCGGCCAGCGCACCACGATCGACGTGCTCAACGCCCAGCAGGATTTGACCAGCGCGCGCTCGCGCCAGATCCAGGCGCAGCACGACCGCGTGATCGCATCGTACACGCTGCTCAGCGCTGTCGGCCGGCTGGACGTGCACACGCTCAACCTGAGCACGCCGGACTACCTGCCGGAGGTGCACTATCACCAGGTGCGCGACGCCTGGCACGGCGTTCGGACGCCATCCGGACAATAAGCGTTCGCGAGAGGAGGACCATGCATGATCCGCAGACGACGCGCACTCCGGGCGCTCGCCGTTGCCGTCGCGGCAGTGCCAGCCTTCGCTTGCGCTGCCAGCGCCCAGGGCTTGGGCCGAGGCAAGGGCAACTCGGGTCCGCCCCCGGTCGAAGACCGCCCGAAGATCGATGAGAAGGCGTATAAAGCAGCACTGGACAGGATTCCCGTTCCTGACGAGAAGTACGATCCTTGGAGCGGCGCCCGCGCCAGGGCTCCGGCAAAGCCGCCAAAAAAGAAGAACTAGGACGGCTGCGAGCCGAAGGTCTCTGCGCGCAAGGCCAGGTGGAGCGGCGCGCGCCTGCAATTCGGGCGATCGAACGCATTGCTCATTATGACGGCATCTGCCGAATGATCTTGCGCGTCCTGCGAATTGGGATCAGCATTGGAACCAAGGGACAACAAGACGACGGATAGAGTCGTCGCGGAGATGCCCAGTCCTCTTCCGTTGAAGTTGTCTCACTTCAGATGGAGGGTGCCGATGTCAAAGATCCTTGCTCTCACGGGAGCAGTACTCGCGATCGGTGCAGCGTCGTTGTTGATGGTCCAGCCCGCGGATGCGGGCGCGTCCATGAGTGCGCCTTCGAAATATAGCGGGAATCAGCAGGTCGTCGTTGCGCATCAGGCGCGCCGTCCGCACAAGACCGATTTCGCGATCACAGAATATTCTTCGTCATCGGCGAAGACGACCTCGCCGAAGCGGTGATCTCGCCTGCGCGTGATCCCATGATGGCGTAAGGCGATCGCTAGCCGTCAATTCGTGTGCGTCTGCGCGGACGTGCTGGCCTGATCGCGCGGATTGTTACGGCCGACCAGCTCGCGTGCCGTCGGCAGGATCGCCGAAAGGAGGTTTTCGACCTCCTTTCTGGTCATGCCCGGACGGATTCGCGGATCGTAGAGGATGTTGAGCAAATACTGGTCGTAGACGTCGAAGAAACCCATCACGACATCGTCGTTGAACATTGTCCATGGGACTGAAGGATCGTCGTTGATCGCGCCCAAGGCCTGCAGCATTTCCTCATACGCGCAATCGTAGAAGGCGAACTCGCTGGCATCGACCGGCAGGATGACTTCAGCGCGCCTGATCCGGTAGGCGCCGTCCTTGGCGATGCCCGACAGGCATTGCGGATTGAGGGAATGCTCAATCTGCCTGGCCCGCTCGATGCCGAACCGGGCGCGAATGGTCGGCAGCAATTGATGTGCGGCCACGAGTGTCACGACAAAATTGGCTGCCTTGCGATGATCGGTGACCGCAATATCGAGATGATCGATGTGGGCGCGGATATCTCCGACGATAGCGTCGAGTGCCGCGGCGCGCTCAGGCGAGACCTTGCCATCGACAAAGATCCGGACCGGTTCGTCGAATTTGCGGATGCGATGGGCTCGGGTACCGAATTGCAGCTCGGCATCCAGCGCGATCTTGAAGAAACCATCCCGGATTTCGGCGTCGCTGAACGTCAGCCGTTGTTCGGTGCGGCGGCTCGAAATGTCGGGATCTTCTGCAAGCGCCGGAACCGCGAGGGCGCCAAGTAACACCGCAGCGCCAAGGCCTATCGCCAGAAGCCGGATCATCGCTGGTAGATGCCTCATGAGATCGCTCCCGAATTTTCAGGCAAAATCTGTACCAATCGTCTCGGCCGTCTCTGCGCACGTCGCGAGCTTCGGACCCAATATCTTTCCGGGGCGGGTAGGAATTCGAGGGGAGGCGGTCAACGATCGCATAGGCGCGGTATAAGACCGGAGCATTTGCCTGGGATCGTGACGGATACGTTATTGCTATGGATTTGACTGCAAACCGATATGGATTTTCTATGCCGGACCGGGCGATTGATCGGCGATGCCCTTCAAACGAAGCAACAGGAACGGAAATTTGTCGCGCGCAAAGCCCGTCCTCATGATCTGCTTGACCGTCGGTTGGTTTGCGACAGCCGGGCCTTTCGCTCTCGCCCAATCCGCCCCACCGCCAGCGCAGGACGGCCTGCTCAAAAGCGGTCCGCCGACATGGGACGCCAATCGCGACGGCATTTTCACCTGCGACGAATGGAAGGGATTTGCCGACCGGATATTCACCTTGGCGGACCGCAATCGAGACGGGAAACTCGACAAGACCGAATTTGCGACGGTGCAAAAAGCCGATGCGGCGTTGGCCGATGCCGATTTCGGATATTTCGACGAGAATCAGGATGGCAAGATCGCGCGCAAGGAGTTCGTCGACAAGCCCAGCGCATTCATCGTGCGATTCGACAGGGACGGCGATTGTCGCGTCACGGGCGATGAAATAAGGGCGACGACAGCCCCCAAAGGTCCACAGGGGCCGGCTGAGCGGCCGCGGGACAGATTTCATTGAAAGCGCGGATCTAAATCGGTGCCTACCGGCCCGGCGACGAACTTGCGTGATCAGGCCGCGGGTCGCGACAGCAGTCCCGCCAATTGGCAAGGCTTACACCAAGCTGACGGAGAGCGAAAAGGCGAGCGGCGCTCGCCTTTTTACTGGCCGAAACCGCGTGGATGGTGGAAGAGAGCAAAGATACGGTGCGAGCCGTGTGATATCCGGCGGGAATGCCATGCGACTTCTGATCGTCGAGGACAATGCCGAACTGTCGCGGCTCGTCGCCAGCGGGTTGGCGGCGGCCGGCTATGAGAGCGATATCGTCAGCAGCGCCGACGAGGCCCGCGAGGCGGTGCACAATGTCAGCTATGCTGCGATGATCCTGGACCTCGGCCTACCCGACGGCGACGGCCTGTCGGTGCTGCGCGAGCTGCGCCGGCAGATGGAGCCGCTGCCTGTGATGGTGCTGACCGCGCGCGGCGGCGTGCAGGACCGCGTCAACGGCCTGCGCAGCGGCGCCGATGACTATCTCGCCAAGCCGTTCGCGATGGAAGAGCTGGTGGCGCGGCTGGAGGCGATCCTGCGCCGTCCGGGCCAATTGCTGGGCCGCTCGCTGCGCCTGGCCAACCTCATCTACGACACCGAAAGCCGCCAGATCTTCGTCGACGACCAGCCGCGGATCATCTCTTCGCGCGAGACCTCGGTGCTGGAGATACTGCTGCGCCGGCAGGGGCGGGTGGTGCCGAAGAAGAACGTCGAGGACCACATCTTCGGGCTGGAGGGCGAGGTCGCCTCCAATGCGGTCGAGGTCTACGTCTCGCGGCTGCGCAAGCAGCTTGCGGAACACGGCGCCAAGGTCGTGATCCACACCATCCGCGGCGTCGGCTATCTGATGTCCGAGGAGAAATAGCGTGACCGCCGCCGGCTCCTATGGCAGGTCGCCGTCGTTCAAATCGCTGATCTCACGCATCGTGTTCATGCACATCGTCGCGGTCGCGGTGGTCGCGATCTTCCTGCCGCTGGTGCTCTTCTGGCTGCTGAATTCGGAGGTCGACCAGCTGCATCGCGAGGCCATGCGGGCCCAGGCTGAAGTGCTCGCCGAGCGCATTATCCCGCAGCCGGACGGCACGCTGGCGTTCAATCTGCCCGACAGTCTCAGGGGCCTCTATTCGGAAGCCTATGGCCGATACCAGTACGACATTCGCGATGCCGAAGGACATTTGCTGTTCTCCTCGCACCGCAGGTCGGGTACCGCCCCGCCGGCACCACCGCGGTTGTTGGATACGATTTCCGGCGCCGGCGTCACCCGGATTATCGAGGGCCAGACGGTGCGCATCCAGGTCGCCGAGGATCTGGCGCATCGCGACGTCATCATCGACGACATCATCTCGAACTTCTTCCGGCGGGTGGGGTGGATCACCATCCCGATCCTCTTGATCCTGCTCGCCATCGACATCATCATCTTTCGCCGCGCGATTGCGCCGTTGTGGAAGGCTTCGGAAGAGGCGAGCAATATCGGCCCGGCGCGTACCGATATCCGCTTGCCGACGGAGCAGATCCCGCGCGAGATCATGCCGCTCGTCACCGCCGTCAACCAGGCGCTCGATCGCCTCGAGGACGGTTTTCGCGTGCAGCGCCAGTTTACTGCGGATGCCGCGCATCAATTGCGCACGCCGCTCGCGATCCTGCGCACGCGGATAGAGACGCTTGGCGACGGCACCGCGCGGCAGGCGCTGCATGCCGATATCGAAGGCATGAGTCGCATCGTCGCGCAGCTGCTGGAGATCGCCGAGCTCGACACCCTCGTGCTCGATCCCGGCGAGACCGCGGATCTGCGCGCCGTTTGCGCGGAGGTGGTCGGCGCGATCGCACCGTTCGCGATTGCCCAACACAAGGACATCGCGCTCAAGGGGAGCGACGCGCCCGTCATGATTCACGGCAATTCCGAGATGCTCCAGCGGGCGATCTTCAACCTCGCCGAAAACGCCATCAAGTTCACCGCGAAGGATACGTCGGTCGACATTGAGGTGGGCGGCGACGGCTCGGTGCGCGTTCGCGATTGCGGCCCCGGCATTGCGGAGGGCGAACGCGAGCTGATCTTCCAGCGCTTCTGGCGCCGCGACCGCCAGCGCAGCGATGGCGCTGGCCTCGGGCTCTCGATCGAGCGGGGCGTTGCCGACGATCACGCCGCAACGGTTGCAGTGGCGAATCTTGCCGGCGGCGGTGCGGAATTTACGTTGCGGTTTCGGTTGGCGGAGGGAGCTGTTTGAAACAGCGAGCGGCCGCTATTTCAGTTTGCCGGCGGACAAATCCATGATCATGCGTGTGGCCAGGTAAAGACGCGGCACGATGCTGTTGAGCTGCACATATTCGGCATCGTTGGAGTGCGCGCCGAAGCCTGACAGGCCCATTCCTTCCACCACGGCGCCCCGGGTCTTGAGCGCGGCAAACGCGGCGTCGGTGCCGCCGCCGGTCGCCTTCTCGTCGACCTTGAGGGGCATTCCGAGCTCCTGATAGATTGTCTTGCCGTAGGCCGCCACGCGGCGCGAGGCGTCGTTGGCCTCGAGCGGCGGACGCCGCACTTCGAATTTCAGCTCGACCTTGGAGTCGGGCAGCAGACGATTTTTGATCTTGTCCTGGAGCGCCTTCTCCAGCTCGTCGAAATCCGAAACCTTGAGCGCACGCGCATCGGCCTGGGCGGTGGCGTCGGCAGGGATCACGTTGCGGTTGCTGCCGGCCTTGGAGACGGTCCAGTTCAGCTTCAGGCCCTGCTCGGGCTTGGACAGGTCTTTCATCTGCAAGACCTGGTGCGAAAGCTCGTACAGCGCGTTGATGCCGCCCTCGGGCCGTGCACCGGCATGCGACGACTTGCCCGTCACCGTGAGATAGGCCGAGCCGATGCCACTGGTGGCGAGCCGCAGCGTGCCGTCGGTGCCGCCGCCCTCGAACGAGAACACCACATCCTGATCCGAGGCGAATTTGGTGATAGTGCTGCGCCAGCCGGGCGAGGAGATCTCCTCGTCGCCATTGGTGAGCACCGTGAGCGTGCCGTAATCTTTGAAGTTCAGCTTCTGCAGCAACGCCACAGTATGGAGAATGAGAGCGACGCCCTGCTTGTCGTCGGCAATGCCGAGGCCGTAGGCCTTGTCGCCGTCGATGCGGAACGGCTGGTCCTTCAGCATGCCCTTCAGGTACACCGTGTCCATGTGGGCGATCAGCATGATCTTCTTGCTGCCGGTGCCCTTGAACACGGCGTGCACGGCCGGGCCGATCTTGTCGGGCGTGTCGTCGAGGCGATAGATGTCGGTGGGTTGCAGGATCTCCACCGTGCCGCCGAGCTGCTTGAGCTGGCCGGCAACGCGCTCGGCGATCTGGTTCAGGCCCTCGACGTCCTTGCTGCCGGATTCGATGCTGACGAGATCGCGCAGCGTGTCGAGCAGCGGCTGCTGCTCCTTTTGCGCCAGCGTATGAACATCGGCCATCGGTTCAGCGTGCGCCATTGTGGCGGCACATGCCAGCCAGAGCGACGCGAGCAACGGAGCGACGAGGGATGGAGCAGTGCGCGATCGGGGCATAGGCGGCGGTCCATGAGTTGGAAGATGGCACTGACGCTGCCCCCTCTCCCCCTGTGGGAGAGGGTGGCTCGCCGCAAAGCGGCGAGCCGGGTGAGGGGTTGTGTCCGCGAGTCCTACTCTCAGCTGAACGCGCTGAGAGAGACCCCTCATCCGGCGCTTCGCGTTACCTTCTCCCACAAGGGAAGAAGGGAAGAAAGTTACTTTTGCGGCGGGCCGAGATCCAGCGGCGGCAGGTCGATCTGCGGCACCTCGATCCTGACTTTGTCGAGATCGACAGTGACCGGCTTGTCGAGCAGGCCCGTCACCGTGATCGGGAAGGCGATCACGATCAGCACCATGATCATCTGGAGGCCGATCCAGGGCATCGCGCCCCAATAGATGTCGGAGCTCTTCACTTCCTTCGGCGCGACGCCACGCAGATAGAACAGCGCGAAGCCGAACGGCGGATGCAGGAACGAGGTCTGCATGTTGACGCAGAGCATGACGCCGAACCAGATCAGCGCCGGTCCGTCACCGACCACGGGCCCGAGAATCTTCTGCGCGATCGGTGCGATCATCGGCAGGATGATGAAGGCGATCTCGAAGAAGTCGAGGAAGAACGCCAGGAAGAAGATGAAGAGGTTGATGAAGATCAGGAAGCCCCAGACGCCGCCGGGCAGCGAGGTCAGGAGGTGCTCGAGCCAGACGCCGCCGGAGACGCCGAGAAACACCACCGAGAAGCAGGTCGAGCCGATCAGGATGAAGGTGACCATGCAGGTGAGGCGCATGGTAGACTCGTAGCCCTGCTTGATGAGGTCGCGCAGCTCGGGGATGCGTGCGGCCCGGATACAAATCCAGGCCACCGCCAGATACGTCACCGCGAACGCGAGCTTGAAGATCAGATTCTCCGTGAACAGCATCGCGATGATGGTGCCGATGCCGGCGGCGATCACGCCGATGATCAGCACCTTGCGGTCGGTCGAGGAGAAGTTCTTGTGATGGATCGCGGCGAGCACGATGGCGCCGACCGCGCCCATCGCGCCGGCTTCCGTGGGCGTCGCAAGGCCCATCATCATGGTGCCGAGCACGACGAAGATCAGCACGGCGGAAGGGATGATGCCCATCAGGCACTTCTTCCACAGAGCCCAACCGGTCAGCGTGCGCGCTTCCAGCGGCACCGGCGGCACGTGCTCCGGCTTGATCAGGCCGAGAATGAAGGTGTAGCCGGCGAACAGCATGATCTGGAACACCGAGGGGCCCCAGGCGCCGAGATACATGTCGCCGACCGACTTGCCGAGCTGGTCGGCGAGCACGATCAGCACCAGCGAGGGCGGCACCAGCTGCGTGATGGTGCCGGAGGCAGCTAGCACGCCGGTGATGTAGCGCATGTTGTAGCCGTAGCGGATCATCACCGGCATCGAGATCAGCGCCATCGCGATGACCTGCGCCGCCACCGTACCGGTGATGGCGCCGAGGATGAAGCCGACAATGATCACGGAATAGCCGAGGCCGCCGCGGATCGGGCCGAACAGCTGGCCCATCGAATCCAGCATGTCCTCAGCGAGCCCGCATCTCTCCAATATCGCGCCCATGAAGGTGAAGAACGGGATTGCGAGCAGCAACTCGTTGGAAAGCACGCTGCCGAACACGCGGCCCGGAATCGCCTGGAGGAAGTTGAGATCGAAGAAACCGAGATGGATGGCGAGGAAGCCGAAGGAAAGGCCGACTGCGGCAAGCGTGAACGCAACCGGGAAGCCAAGCAGCATCACGAGAACCAGGCCGCCGAACATCAACGGCGGCATCATCTCCAGCGTGATCATTGAGTCGGCCTCTCGTACTTGGCGTCGATCGTCACGTAGCCCTGGAGAGCCGCGATACGCTTGATGACTTCGGAAACTCCCTGCAATGCCAGCAACACGAAGCCGGCGGGGATCACGAACTTGATGGGCCAGCGGATCAGGCCGCCGGCATTGCCCGACATTTCGCCGACATTAAAGGCCTGCATGAAAAACGGCCACGACAGATAGGCAAGCAGGAGACAGGAGGGGATCAGGAAGAACAGCGTGCCGATCATGTCGAGCCAGAGCTGCCCGCGCTCGGACAGCATCAAATACATGATCTCGACGCGGACGTGCTCGTTGCGCTTGAAAGTGTAAGACGCGCCGAACATCACCAGGATCGCGAACATGTACCATTGCAGCTCCAGCCAGCCGTTCGACGAGTAGCTGAAGGCGTAGCGGATCATGGCGTTGGCCGCGCTGACCAGGCACGCGAGAAGCACCAGGAGATTACAGACGTACCCGATCTTCTCGTTGAGGAGGTCGATGGCGTTGCTCAACGCCAGCAATGGACGCATCTTACTTTCTCTCCGTCGCGGCCCAAACTTTACGGGAGGCATCAGCACGCATCGCTCGGCCGGCGTGCAAAATGCACGCGACCGCACGGATCGTTGTCCGGAGCGATTACGGCGTCAGTCCTCCCCACGCGCCTTGCCGTCTTGACCGCGACCGCCAAAGGGGCGGGCCGGCTTATGTTGCCGGGCAAGCAAAGGCGGGGGCACCAAATCAGCGGGCCAGCGCGCCGTCAATCGGAAAATGGACAAATTGACGGCGGGTCAAAAGCTTAGGTTAGGAGCGGGGGCGAATCGTCAGCCGCCGGTGACGCTCATATGCCTGGAGACGCTGGGACGGTCGTGGCGGCGGTCGATGATGAAGTCGTGGCCCTTGGGCTTGAGCCCGATGGCGCGGTCGATCGCGGCCGCAAGCAGCGTGTCATCCTTCGATGCACGCAGAGGTTTCCGCAAATCGGAGGCATCCTCGTGGCCGAGGCAGGTGTGCAGCGTGCCTGTGCAGGTGATGCGCACACGGTTGCAGGATTCGCAGAAATTATGGGTCATCGGCGTGATGAGGCCGAGCTTGCCGCCGGTCTCGGCGACGCTGACATAGCGCGCCGGCCCACCGGTGCTCTCGGCGAGATCCGTCAGCGTGAATTGCTGGGCGAGGCGGGCGCGCACCAGCGACAGCGGCAGATATTGGTCGATGCGGCCCGAGCCGATCTCGCCCATCGGCATCACCTCGATCAGCGTCAGACCCATGCCCTTGCCATGGGCCCAGCGCATCAGATCGGGGAGCTCGTCCTCGTTGAGGTTCTTCAGCGCCACCGCGTTGATCTTCACGGCTAGCCCTGCGGCACGCGCCGCCTCGATGCCCTCCAGCACCTTGTCGATCTCGCCCCAGCGCGTGATCTCGCGAAATTTCCGCGGGTCGAGCGTGTCGAGCGAGACGTTGATGCGGCGGACGCCGCAATTGGCGAGCTCCCGGGCATGCTTTGCGAGTTGCGTGCCGTTGGTGGTCAACGTCAGCTCGTGCAGGGCGCCGCTCGAAAGATGGCGCGACAGCGAGTGCACCAGTGACATCACGTTGCGGCGGACCAGCGGCTCGCCGCCGGTGAGCCGCAGCTTCTTCACGCCCTTGGCGATGAAGGCCGTGCAGAGCCGGTCGAGCTCCTCCAGCGTCAACAGGTCGGCCTTGGGCAGGAACGTCATGTCTTCCGACATGCAGTAGAAGCAGCGCAGGTCGCAGCGGTCGGTGACGGAGACGCGCAGATACGAGATGGTCCGCCCGAACGGATCGGTCATGGCACTCGACAGCGCGGCGAGGGGGCTCGCTGTGGCGAGGGGGCTCGCTATGTCGAGAGGGCTCGCGGAAGATCCGTTCATTCGAAATGCCTTGTCACTTACGGCGACGGGCGCACCTTTGCTTCAGCGGTGCTCTGGAAGCAATCTAAGCATCAGAAGCGACAAGGACAATCGTGCGATGTACTTAAGGTCAGTGCTTGCCCGCGTTCGGATCGGGGAACGCCGAGCCCGCAGCGGGCGCCGCCGCATCGGCCGGCGCCGCGTCAGGCGCGGCTGCGGCGGGCTTTGGCTTCTTCGGCCGGTGCGGCTTCTTCTTGACCAGCTTGGGCGGCACCGCCGGCTGGAGCTCCGCGAACACCGGATTCGGGTCGGTGGTCACCGAGGCGGGCGTGGTGAAATCGCCGGGATTCCTGATCACGTTCACCGGCACGCTCACCGGCTGGTACTTATTGAGGGCGAAGCTAACCGTGAAGGGGACGTCGGGTGCGGGAACCGAGACCGAGCAGGGGGTCTTGCAGCCTGGCCCAAGCGAAGTGTTTGCGTCGGCGCCCGGCGGATTGGATTCAAGCCGGACCTGGAGGGGCGGCGGGGCCGATTTGAACATGTTCCAGGAGACTGAGGAGCAGCCACCAAGACTTGTTGCCCCAAGGAGGCTCGCTCCCGCTAACGCGATGACACGACGCATGACCATCCACTTCTACTGCGACGAACCGCCGCATTCCCCAGGGCGACCTTAGGAGCGTCGTTTTCCGCAGGCAACCGGCGGGCTGCGCATAGTTAATAGATGGTTAACGCAGGGTTAGCGCGAATTGTAACGTGATTTCAGTGGCTTGCAGAAGGCTAGGCCGTCATCAGGCTATGCGCTGCGGCCGGCAGGTCGCGCATGTGATGGATCAGCCGGTCCGGCTTCAGCTCGGCGATCGGCACGTCCGTGTAACCAAAACTGACCCCAATCACGGGCACCCCGGCGCGTCGGGCCACCCCGACATCGGTCCCGGCGTCCCCGACCATGATGCTGGCCTTAACTTCCCCACCGGCCCGCGCCACTGTCTGCCGAAAAATCGTCGGATCGGGCTTTTGGACGCCAAAGGTGTCCGCGCCGCAGATCGCCGCGAAACGGGGGGTCAAGTTCAGCTGGTCGAGGAGCCGCTTGGACAGCCATTCCAGCTTGTTCGTGCAGACGGCGAGGCGATGGCCCTGTGCCGCAAACAGGTCGAGCGCCGCCTCGAGACCGTCGAAGGGCCGGGATTCGACGGCGATATGGTCGGCATAATAGGCGATGAAATCCGATGTCAGCCGGTCCATGTCGGCGATGCTGACCGCGCGTCCCTCGGCCTCCAGCCCCCGCTCGATCAGCTTGCGGGCGCCCGCGCCGATCATGTTGCGAGCCGCGGCCATCGGCACCGGCGGCAGCCCTTCGCGGTCGAGCACGTAATTCAGCGCGGTGATCAGGTCGGGCGCCGTATCCACAAGCGTGCCGTCGAGATCGAAGACGAGGGTGTAGGGAGAGGTCATGCGAAAAGCGCTATCGGTCCGGCCCTGCCCGCGCAAGGGGCGAGCCCATAAGATCACCTTATAGACCTGTTCCCAGCCCCTGTTCTCGAGGGGAAAACGAGGCTACACAGGCCGCCGCAAGCGACCAATACGGCGGCAACCCCTTAAACACAGAGGCGGCGCAATTTGGACATGGACAAGTTGAAGCGGCAGGCTGCGGCGCGCGCCCTGGAAGAGGTGCGTGACGGCATGCAGCTCGGGCTCGGCACCGGGTCAACGGCAAAGCACTTCGTCGAGTTGCTCGGCGAGCGCGTGCGCGGCGGCCTCAAGGTGATCGGCGTGCCGACCTCGGAGACGACCCGCGCCGATGCGATGCGCTGCGGCGTGCCGCTGACCACGCTCGATGAGATCGACCACCTCGACATTACCATTGACGGCGCCGACGAGATCGATCCCGCGCTCAATCTGATCAAGGGCGGCGGAGGCGCGCTGCTGCGCGAGAAGATCGTGGCGGCCGCCTCGGATCGCATGATCGTGATTGCCGACGACACCAAATGGGTTCCGGCGCTCGGCCGCTTTCCGCTGCCGGTCGAGGTCATCCCGTTCGGGCTTGGCGCGACGCGGCGGGCGATCGAGAAGGCATTTGCGGAATGCGGCGTTTCCGGGCAAATGGCGGTCCGCAAGGGCAAAGATGGCCACGTTTTCGTCACCGATGGCGGCCACTGGATCGTCGATGCCCAGCTCGGACGAATTGAGGATCCGGCTCGCCTCGCTACGGCGTTGAGTGCGATCCCCGGCGTGGTCGAACATGGGTTGTTTATCGGCTTGGCCAGCTCGGCTGTTTTGGCGAGCGGCGAGGGAATCCGCGTGGTTGAACGGCGAAAGCCGAAAGGAGACTAGGAATGAAGAGCTTGTTGAAATTCTTGCCGGCCGCGACCCTCGCTTTGGGACTGGCCCTCTCGGCCGCCCCGGCCATGGCGCAGTCGACTCCGCCGAAAGCCTCGCCGGCGGCCATCGCAGCTGCCAAGGAGATCCTGACGATCAAGAACGCCGGTGCGATGTATGCCGGTGCTGTGCCCGGCCTGGTCGAGAAGACCAAGATCGCGCTGACCCAGCAGAACCTGAACTACCAGAAGGATCTCGCCGAGGTCGCGCCGATCGTCGCCCAGCAGCTCGCCGGCCGTCAGAACGAGATCGGCGAAGGCATGGCGCAGATCTATGCCAGCGAATTCACCGAGCAGGAGCTGAAAGATCTCGTCACCTTCTACAAGTCGCCGCTCGGACAGAAGCTGATCAGCGCCGAGCCGCGCGCCATCGGCCTGAGCATGGCCTTCATGAACTCCTGGGCCCAGAACTTCTCCGAGACCGTGATGGGCAACTTCCGCGCCGAGATGCGCAAGCGTGGCAAGGAAATCTGACAATGCCTATCTGACAGGGGATACCTGGAATCCCTGAAAGAGGTCGGAGTGGACAATGGCTGAATTCGACGTCGATCTCTTTGTCATAGGTGGGGGTTCGGGCGGCGTGCGCGCCGCCCGCATCGCGGCCGGATATGGTGCCCGCGTCTTGATTGCGGAAGAGTACCGCATGGGCGGCACTTGCGTGATCCGCGGCTGCGTGCCGAAGAAGCTGTTCGTGATCGGCTCGCACTTTCGTCACGAGCTCGAGGACGCCGCAGGCTTCGGCTGGACCGTTCCGCCCGTGAGCTTCGACTGGCCAACGCTGATCGCCAACAAGGACAAGGAGATCGCGCGCCTCGAGGCGGCCTACACCACGAACGTCGAGAAGTCCGGCGCGCAGATCGTCAAGAGCCGTGCGGTGATCGAAGACAAGCACACCGTCCGCCTGCTCGAGAACGACAAGAAAGTTACGGCCAAGTACATCCTGATCGCCACCGGCGGCGCGCCCAATCACGGCGCCATGATCCCCGGCATCGAGCACGTGATCTCTTCCAACGAGGCGTTTCACCTGAAGACGCAGCCGAAGCGGATCGTGATCCAGGGCGGCGGCTACATCGCGCTGGAATTCGCCGGCATCTTTGCCGGCTTCGGCTCCGACGTCACCGTGATCTATCGCGGCGACAACATTTTGCGCGGTTTTGACGAGGACGTCCGCGCCCATGTCCGCAGCGAGATGGAGAAGCAGGGCATCACCATCCTCACCGGCTGCACCGTGGCCAAGGTCGATCGTCACGGCGACGAGTTCACCACGCATCTGTCGAACGGCTCGAGCATCGCCTCCGACCAGGTGATGTTCGCGATCGGCCGTCATCCTGCGGTGGCCAATCTCGGCCTGGAGAAGGCCGGCGTCGCCATCAATCCGCACAATGGCGGCATCGCGGTCGACGGTTTCTCGAAGAGCTCGGTCGACAGCATCTACGCGATCGGAGACGTCACCCACCGCCACAATCTGACGCCGGTCGCGATCCGCGAGGGGCACGCCTTCGCCGACACCGTGTTCGGCAAGCGCGAGGTGAAGGTGGATCATTCCACTATCCCGACCGCGGTGTTCTCGCAGCCGGAGGTCGGCACTGTCGGTCTGACCGAGACCGAAGCGCGCGCGCAGTTTGGCCATGTCGACATCTACAAGACGAGTTTCCGCCCGATCAAGGCGACGATGTCGGGCCGCGACACCCGCGTGCTGATGAAGCTCGTCGTCGACGGCGCCTCAGACCGCGTGCTCGGCTGCCACATCGTCGGCGAGGCCGCCGCCGAGATCACCCAAGCCGTCGCGATTGCCGTGAAGATGAGGGCGACCAAGGCCGACTTCGACGCGACCTTCGCGCTGCATCCGACCGCGGCGGAAGAACTGGTGACGATGCGCACGCCGACGGCGCGCCACGTGCGCCAGGCGGCGGAGTAGGGCGTCACTCATCGGATGGGGAAGTGAAGCTCGGGATGCCGCCGGCATCGCAAGTCAAGTTCACCTTCGAGATCGAGAGATCAAAGCACTGAGGTTACGTCACTTGATCTCCGCAATCTTTCCCTTGCCTTGGCAGGATTCGCATTTGACTGGATAGATCTTGCGGCCCGGGTGAGCCGGCTGCATGGACCTGGGAAAGCCCGTTCCGTTGCACGCCGGGCAGGTTCGCTCTTTGATCTTCGGGGTCATATCAATCCTTTCCGACCGCTCCACGCTTTTTTCAAATCAATGCAGTGTTTCCGCCGCAGCTTGATCGACCGCGGCCATCAGGTCGGCGGTATCCGACTGCTGGATCATATGTCCCGCCTTCGGGACGCGTCGCATTTTGCTGTGTTTGATCTCGTCATGCAGCCGGCCGGACTGTTCGTCGATATCGATGAGGCGATCGTCCTCGCCGGCCAGGATCGTGACCGGCATGGCCAGTTCGCCGTAGGTCTTCGCAGACAGCATTGCCGCGGGGACCATCAGCGCGGCCTCGGCGGCACCGGCACGAAGCTGCGATGGACGCACGGCCAGTGATTTGGGGAAGCCATCGAATTTTTGAGGAACGGATTTAGGTCCGAACAGCTGCCGCAGCATCGCCGGCCACATCAGGCGGCTGAGAATCGGTGAAATCGTGTGACTGAGGATATCACCAAATCCAGGTATCGCCGGGCCGGCCATCGCCATCATCGCATCGGTGCGGGCCGTCGGGAAATAATAACCCGACGCCAGCACCAGGGCCTCGACCATTGCGGGGTGCCTGCTTGCCAGCGCGACCGCAACCGACGCTCCCCAGGAATGCCCGAGCACGATTGCCTTTTCGACGCCGAGGTACGCCAGCGCATGCCTGAAGAGATCGGCTTGGGCCGCGGGCGTCCACACAACATTGCGCGGCCTCAGGCTGTGACCGAAGCCCGGACGATCGAACACGATCACACGATAGTCCTTGGCGGCGAGATCGATGAGACCACTCGACTCGAAATCCTGGATCATGCTGCCATTGCCATGAAGCAAGACCAGAGGCCGGCCCGTTCCCCGCTCGACATAGTGCAAGCGGACACCGTCGATGTCGATGAAACGTCCCTGTGGTGGATTATCGCGTTGCGCCTTGTCGGCAAGGCGCCGATTGACGATCGCGGCCGCGGTCATCAAGCCGGCTGTTGCGACGACGGCGGAGGCGAACGGATATTCTGCAAGAGCACGAAGGGTCGTGGCCGCCAGCGAGGGCGAACGTTTTTTCAGTATGCGCATGTGATACTTTCGCTGACGGAGTCAGCCGTTACCTGACGGAAGGTGTCGCCGGATTAACGTCCGGGCTTCATCATGACCTTGTGCCGACCCGGACATCGCCTTTGCCGCGCCAACAGAACGCACGCATGGTCAAATCCCCATTTTGGGGACGGCATGCGCGTTCACCGGTCGTGTCGTGCAGACGCAACAAGAGGGGCGGAGAAATGTTCCTAACCCCAATGGATGCGGCACAGCGGGTCAGGTCATTGCCTGCGCTCGGGTGCCGAGGAGCGGTTTATCAGGACCTCGCTCTGGCGAATGTCGTTCGAGACACTATATTCAGGACATCGCTAGCACGACATGACAGGCGCTAGTGACCGAGAGACGTTGCCGCGCTCCCGCCACAGACCGGAGGCGCGCATTGAACGTTATCTCCTATCCCCTACATCTTTGCGGCAAGTTTGAACGCCGCTGGAGCGCGAAAGCGGTTCAGGAAGCGAGCCAACGGTCCCCGTCGCAAGGGGCGGGTGGCTGTACCGCCTGCGGGCGAATCGTGGCAGCTCCGGTGCACTCGACCTACTTGCCCACCGGCAAGTTCATCAATCAGTGGCGATGCCTGGTGTGCCGGAACTCCTGGCAGACCTCCGCCGATCCCGCGAGCAGCGCGGATATCCAATTGAGCCGGTCCGAGCATTTTCGGGAGAACGCCGAACACTGCGTAACCCTGGAAGAGACCGCTTCTAACGACGCAGCGCGCAGGCATTTCCGGCGCATGGGCGATAGCTGGCTCGCTCTGGCAGAGACACAGGACTGGCTCGACGGTGTGACGCCGCAGGTCTCGCGACCTCAGCCGCAAAGCGCGCTGGTTGATGTCGTCGCTGCAGCCGATTCTCGGGGAGTTTGGTCATGACCGAGAAGCGTGACGGAAAACGCCAGACTGGTTCACTTGCCGAGCGTCTCGTAGCCGATACAGAGAGGCTGCGTGAACAGGCATCACGCCTTGAACCCGGTGCTGAGCGCGAGGCGCTTTTGAACAAAGCGCACCGCAACAAGATGGCTGCCGATATCAACGCGTGTCTGACCTCTCCCGGACGCAAGTTTCCGGCATAGGCAACGCGAGCGACCCGCGGCGGAGCGGCGGGGAAGACCTGCTCGCGCCGTCCGCTGAAATCAATGATATCAAAATCGATGATATCACTTGGGCTCGCTTGCCCAGCGGATAGGAACGAATCTCCCGAGGTCCGATTGTGACCCATGGATCATTTGGCTTGAAGAGACGGATATGCGCAAGCTTCTCATCTTGATGGCCGTTGCTGCCGGGACGAGCATTTTCGTGGGCGCGGTTCCTGCGGATGCCCAGGAATATCGCTGGTGTCTTCAGGGACGGCAGACGGGTTATCCGGGCGAGTGCAATTATCAAACACGAGCGCAATGCATGGCATCAGCATCTGGTCGCAATGCCGGATGCGGCATCAATCCGCGTGTGGCTTTCGCGCAGCAACGTCGGCTTCGCTAATGCGAGCAATCGGTCGAGCTGATCCCTCGGAATGCGAGATCAAATCTGATCAGCAAAGACAAGATCGGACCCATCGTTGAGACTGCGCTCGAAGCGCGCCAGGCCGAGCTCGGTCGTAGCGTGTTGATGCTGCTGGGTGTGAGCGTCGGGCTTGTAGTTCTCGTCATGGCCGTCACGTGGATGATATTTTTCAGACCTTAAGCTGAAGCGACGTCACGGTTGAGATTTAGGAACGAAAGCGCAGACGCGGGCTTGGTTCACTCCTTACACTCTGGAGACAATCATGAAACGCCCGTCACTCTTCGTTTGCATTTCCTTGTTCGCGGCTGCCACTGCGTTGGCGGCAACCCCGGCCTCGGCGCAGAATCAACCGGCGCAGTCCGGACCGAACAACAGCGCGGTCAACACTGCCGGTCAAAACAACTCCGACGCGCCTGTCGCCGGCCGTAACAGTTTCACCGAAGGCCAGGCCAAATCGAAGATCGAGGATGCTGGCTACGCCAACGTCACCGAACTGAAGAAGGACGACAAAGGCGTTTGGCGCGGCCAGGCCAGCAAGGGTGGATCGGCCTCTGCGGTCAGCGTCGACTTTCAAGGCAACGTCAATTCCACCAAGTAAGAAAGATTCAAAATGACCGCTACAATTTCTCGTCTTTACGACAACTACACCAGCGCGCAGCAGGCGGTTCAGCGGCTTGAAGCGGCCGGCGTGCCGCATTCGGACATCAGCATCGTCGCCAACAATTCGGACAGCTGGTTCAGCACCGACAAGAAGGTTGATCGTGACCGCGATGGCGTCGACGATCGCGCCGAGGGCGCCGGGAAGGGTGCCGGCATCGGTGCGGGCGTAGGTGGCACCGCCGGACTTCTTGCCGGTCTCGGGTTGCTCGCAATCCCCGGCCTCGGACCGGTCGTCGCAGCCGGCTGGCTGGCCGCGACTGCAGTCGGTGCCGCTGCGGGCGCCGCTACCGGCGGCGTTGTCGGAGCGCTCACGGAGGCCGGCGTTTCGCGGGAGGATGCGGACTCCTACGCCGAGGGCGTCCGTCGCGGAGGAACGCTCGTGTCGGCCCGGGTGGCGGATGCGGAACGATCCCGGCTCGATTCGATCCTGAACGAGTCGTCTGTCAATTTGCGTGACCGCAGTGCTGCTTGGCAAAAGGCCGGATGGAAATCGTTCGATCCCGCCAGCAAGCCTTACGGCGCCGAAGAGGTTCGCAAGGAGCGGCAGCTCTACGGCTGATCATTGCGCTCCATGAGATTTCAACGGTCCGCTTCGGCGGGCCGTTTTTTGTGCGCCTACGCGTATAGATATCCGACCGGCTTGCCTTCGGTCCGCAGTGGACGAATGTCCTTCTGCGTGATGATTTGACCGGCCATGCCGTCGATCTCGTCGCGCTGCGTCGGCGTCCAGCTGCGAAGATTATCCATGCCCTTCAGAAGGCCGAGCCGGAGCACCTGCGTATTCTCGCCGACGCCGACGAGGCTGATCGAATCCTTGCCCGCCGTCACCACATCGCCGGCGGACAGCTCAAAGGTCTCACCCGCGTTCTTCTTGAATTCGGCCGTGCCGCGAATGACGCGGTAGATGACGACCTCGCCCTTGGTAAAGCAGCTGGCGTCCGCGGCGATCGACGTGCTCTTCGGCAGAAGCGAGTGGCCACGCGGATCGGTCGCGATGATGTGGCCGGTGACGAGATGGCCGCTTGGAATCTCGATCCCGATATCGCGGACGTAGACTGGCAAGGCCGATTTCACCGGGCTGTCGACCAGCGGCTTGAACAACGCATCGAGTGCCAGGGGATCCTGTAGCCAGAAGCCTGCATCGGCCGGGCGATCATGCAGCGGGTGGCTCCACGCCACACGCGGCGTCTCATCCTCTTTGATCTGATCCGGACCGACAATCGTCGGGTTCGGAAAGGTCGTCGGATCGGTGATGAAGGCTTCGAGGAATTTGCCCGAATAGCCCATGGAGATCGGATCCGGCACCACCGTTTGCGGCGTCTTCAAATTCTCGTCGGTGGACAGGCCCGACCATGTGTAAAAGAGCTGGCGGTGCACGATCGCGCTTTGCAGCATCACCGCGCCGGGGCCGACATTGTAGAAGCGCCCATCATAGTCGAAGGTGAATGCGCCCGAGGTGACCAGCACGAGCTGAAAGCCGCCCGGCGGAAGATGCAGATGGAAATCGGTGGGGCCTGTGTCGGGACGGTAGATCGGCAGATTGGTCGCGACTTCGTGCAGCAGGAAGGTTTCGTTGTTGGCGTGAAAGCCTTCGTTGGCGCGGTTGTAGAGCGCTTGCGGACGGTACGTCGCTTCGTATTTCGCATTCCGGTCGCGATCGATCGCGACGAAATCCTGACTGTTGAGACGCAGCGGCGCGCCATTCGGGTGGGTGAGGCCGGTGATTTTGAGATCGCCCGCAGCATGCACGTTCATGACATTCTCCGGTCTGAGCCATTGCTCGCTCGGGACCTCGCTTGCGAATATTGGGCCAGTTCGGTTGCGGAGCAGCAAATGGGTCTTCGCTTCGATGTGGTGGGCCCGGTCGGGGAAAAATCCAGTGGTTGCACCTGAGGTTAGATCGCCGACGCTCTGCATTGCCTGACCCTTCTGCCGAACATCACGCATTCGGGCGTGAGACGCGCGCTGTCTAATTTGTCGGCAAGCCTTGGCAGGAGCGTGCAATTGCGCTGCGTCGAACCGGAAGAACCGATTGACACATTGTTCATGATTTGTTCTTATCCTGCAACCGAGCTGGAGGCCGCCATGGACAACCGTATCAACGAAATCCGCAGAACCATCAGGGCGCTCCGCGTCAGCATGCTGGAGGCTGAGGCGATCATGCATGAACAGATCAATCGGGATGAGGACTGTAGCTTCGTGGCGCAGGAAATCCTCAAGATGCGCTCGGTCATGAGCCTGCTCGTGAAGGAGCGAACCGCGCTCGGCGATGATGAGCCGATCCTCGTGAAGAGCTTCTTCATCCCGCGGCGCCGGCCGACACGAAAGCCGGTGGCTACGCTTTCCCTGAACTACAATTCTGTTTCCCGCCACCGCATCGCGGCGAGGGTTTGACGCGGAGATCAGCTCATTCAAAGGACTGGCGCGCCGCCAGATCCGGCTTGCCCGCCGGGCTGTCCGCCCACTTCGCCATCTCCATCGTCCGCGCGTCGACGCTCTCGCACCAGAGGCAGCTCGATGCTGTGCGGCCGTTCCCGGACAGGATCGGGACCAGGCTGTGGCCGCAGCCGGCGCACCAGGTGATGTCAGTCATACGTTTCCTCCACGGCACAGCGAATTCGGAAGCGATGTTTTCGTTCCCGAAGCTTGCGCGGGCGCTATGACGGGGCTTGAGCACGGCGTCCTGGGTCCCGGCTCTGCGCAGCAACGTTAAGGGCGTTGCAGCGCGTCCGGGACACGAGAGGCGTACGCGAAAGCGGCTCCCGCCCACCGCAACACGGAACCGATGCGGCGGCTGGTCGCACTGGTGCTGCCTTGATTCCGGCAGACCCGGCTTTATGTGTGAGGAGAACAAGAATCCGGGCCCCTCTGGCGAGGATGCCGACAATGTCGGTCAAACCTCGCGATGTCGGATGACCTGTCCCGCGCGAATGCGATGGATCGGCCGATTGTCGGGCCTTCTCTGTTTCCTCCGACCCAATCGTCCCCATCGCAGCCCCGCGCGGCCATTTCGCAAGATTAAGGGTGCAACGATGTCTGACGCCAACACTTCCACGCCGATCGAAATCGAGATTACCGAACCGTCCAGCCTCAACGAGCAGGCCGCGGTGGCGCTGGTCATCGCCGGCGCGCTCGTTGCGGTCGCCGACCGGCGCGTATCGCCGCTCGAGCGCGACGAGGTGATCCGCTTCATCAGGGAGCGCGAACTGGCGCCGCACATCTCGGATGATCGGCTGTTCGCGATGTTTGACGGGGTGGCAGAACGGCTCGAGGAGCCTGACTTTGCCAATGTAGTGATCGACACGTTGCGGCCGGTCTCGAATATGGCGCTCTCGTCGCATCTGATGGAGCTGTCGGAGCGCGTCGCGGCTGTCGACGAGGACGTGCATCCGAACGAGGTGCAGGCGATCAAGTTGCTGCGCCTCCTGACGCTGGTGCTGCCCCGCGCGAAACAGGTCGGGCCGCGTGCGGTCAGCACGGCCTCGAAGGAGTGAGCATGCGCGCAGCTTCGGACGAGAGGGCGACCGGTGCGGAGGGCGCCACCGGCCAGCCGGCCGGCGGCGACCCGCGCCTCGACAAGCTCGTCCATCGCCTGCCGCCGCGCGTGGGCGACACCGTCTCCTATCTGCTCAAGCCGTCCAGCCGCTGGGTCCGGATTCCCTCGGGCGCGCTGCTCGTCGTAGGCGGCGTGCTGTCCTTCCTGCCGGCGCTCGGCATTTGGATGCTGCCGCTCGGACTTGCGCTGCTCGCCGAGGACGTGCCTGCGCTGCGTGCGTCCCGTTCGAAAGTCTTCGACTGGGTCGAGCGCCGCAAGCCGCACTGGCTGGATCCGTCCGCCCCCAAAAATGATCAATCATGACTGAATTCATCACGGCCGAGGCGCTGACCGCGCTGCTCCAGGTCGCCCTGATCGACCTCGTGCTCGCCGGCGACAATGCCGTCGTCATCGGCCTTGCCGCGGCGGGCCTTCCGGCCGACCAGCGCCGGCGCGCCATCGTCGTCGGCATCGTTGCCGCCACTGCGCTGCGCATTGTCTTTGCCGGCGTCGCGACCCAGCTCCTCCAAATGATCGGCCTCTTGCTCGCCGGTGGCGTGCTGCTGCTCTGGGTCTGCTGGAAGATGTGGCGCGAGCTGCGCGAGCAAGCCGCCCAGTCGAGTGAGCTTGCGTTCAGCCGTAGCGGCGGTGCGGCCACATCGGCGCCGCGAAAGACCTTTGGCCAGGCCGCGGCACAGATCGTTGCCGCCGACGTCTCGATGTCGCTCGACAACGTGCTCGCGGTGGCGGGCGCCGCGCGCGAGCATCCCTACATCCTGGCCTTCGGTCTCGTGCTGTCGGTCACGCTGATGGGCGTCGCTGCGGATTTGCTCGGCCGCGTTCTCCAGAAACAGCGCTGGATCGCCTATGTTGGTCTCGCCATCATCGTCTACGTCGCCTTCCAGATGATCTATCGCGGCTCGCTCGAGCTCGCGCCGGTGATCGCTAGCCTGTAAGGCGCATCTTCTTTGCAATCCGGAGTGACCAATGATTTCTGAATCCAAAGCACTTTCGGCCGCGCCATCACCGCAGCCGCAGATCGGCCTGTTTGCGCGGCTGATCTTCGGCTCGCGCTGGCTGCAAGTGCCGCTCTATCTTGGCCTCATCATAGCTCAGGCCGTCTATGTGCTGCTGTTCCTCAAGGAGCTCTGGCACCTGGTCGCGCACTCCTTCGACGCCAGTGAGCAGCAGATCATGCTGATCGTGCTCGGCCTGATCGACGTCGTGATGATCTCGAACCTGCTGGTGATGGTGATCGTCGGGGGTTACGAGACGTTTGTGTCCCGATTGAACCTCAGCGGCCATCCCGACGAGCCGGAATGGCTGAGCCACGTGAATGCCAGCGTGCTCAAGATCAAGCTGGCGATGGCGATCATCGGCATCTCGTCGATCTCGCTGCTCCGAACCTTCATCGAGGCAGGCAATCTCGGCACCACGCGCAGCAATTTCACCGAGACCGGCGTGATGTGGCAGGTGCTGATCCACCTGACCTTCATCATCTCAGCGATCGGCATCGCCTGGGTTGACCGCCTCAGCGAGAGCGGACACCGTAACAAGGAGGCCAGTCACGGCTGAACGCGCGCTTCCGCCTCTCGGAAGCGAAACGCTGCATTCAGAGACGCCGGCCTCGCGCCAGTGTCTGGGATGGCGTCTCGCCGAACGCCAGTCTGTAGCCGCGTGAGAAGTCACCGAGGTGCCAGAAGCCGTTGCCAAGTGCTGCGGCCTTGACACTCAAGACGGCGCCTCCGGTCATGAGCTGGATGCGGGTGGCCCACAGCCGCTTGAGACGCAGATGGTGGTGCAGGCTCACGCCATGCACGGCATGCGTCGCGGTCTGGAGCGTGCGCACGGAGACGCCGAGCGTAGCGGCGAGGTCGTCGCTGTAGAGCGGCCGGCTGCCGAGCGTGACCACAACGTCATCAAGCCGCGCGATCAGCTTGCTGTGCTTGTCGAACGACCCGCGTCGCGCGGCGAGCCCGTCGGCCGGCACCAGGGTGTCGTCGAGGCAGGCGAGCAGCGTCTCCTGGATCGGCGGGTTGAGTGCTTCGAACTGTCTGGGATTGTTTGATTCCGAAGCCAGGCAAAACATGTTCAGGATCGTGGCACGCAGGCGCGCCATCGCTGCCTCATGCGAGCGGAAGAACCCGAGACCGCTGTCGTAATCCGCCCAGCCGCGATGGCGCATGTCCGAGTTGAACCGCATCATCACATAGGTGTTGGCGCGTTGCTCGACCGATTTGATCGGGACCTTGCCGCGGACGACGTTCACCGTCGAACTGTCGATCTCGCGGCCGTTGGTGATGGAGTGAAACGAGAACGGGATCGTGAGGCCGACGCCGCCGTCGGTGCCGACGTCGACCTCGAGCCGGCGGGCAAAGGCGCGCTGGAGCACGAACAGCCCATCCTGGAGCGGCAGGATGGCGCGGGACAGTGAGAAATCGCGCGGAAGGAGCGGCGTGCTTGTGCCGAGACCAAGCACCTCGTTGGCGCGAAATTCGCCGAAGTCCGAGAAGCGCTCGATGCCGAGGACTCGCGAAGGTTTTAGCCGGCCTAGCGGCATTTCGGGATCCTCAGGGGTGAGCGGGCTGAATCCCTGGAAGGTATCAGATGGCCGACCATCGGCCCTATTCCGGGAAACTACTGCCAGGCTTTATCACGCGATTTGCGGATAGGCTGCGTTCTCCCGTCGCTCGCGCTCGCCGAGCTCACGCACCAGCTCTTGAAGAAACGACTCCGTGAATGCGGGCAGAGTGCGTTCGGCCCGGACATAGATGCCGAGATCCGACCACACCGGGCTGCCAGCATTGTCGAGCGGCAGGAACACGAGCTGGCTGTCGCGCGACAGCCTGCTGATGCCGAGCTGGGTCTGGAAGGCGACGCCGACGCCGCGCGCAGCGAGCTCGCGCATCAGATCGATCGAGTTGGCCTGGATCGCAGGCTCCGGCGTCGCCGAAAGCTGCGCGATCAGCGGTTGGAGCAAATGATAGATCGACAGCTCCGGCAGCGCGTTGATGACGGGGAAGGCGAGGCATTGCTCCAGCGTGACCGTCTTGCGGCGCGCTAGCGGATGCTCGCGCGCGACGAGTGCGCCAAGGCGAAACCGCTTCAGCGCGACCTGCCGCAGGTCCGGTGGATGCCGGAGCGCGATGGCGATGCCGATGTCGGCCTCGCCGCGGCTCAGGGCTTCCAGCACATCGGACGAGCCCATCACCTCGGTGGTGAAGCTGACGCGCCGGGCGCGGCCGCGGTGCGAGGCGATCAGGTCCGGCAACACCGACTCCGTGAGGGATTCGATGCAGGCGATGCTGACGGTGCCGTGCCAGGCGCCGGACAGGGACGCGACGTCCGAGCGAAAGCGGTCGAGGTCCTGGAGCACGTTCATGACGTGCCGCGCCAGCATCTCGCCGACGGTCGTGAGCGTCAGGCCGCGCGCATTCCGCTCGAATAAAGGCAATCCAACCTCTTGTTCGAGCTTAAGAATTTGCCGGCTGACCGCAGACGAGGCGACGTTCAGGACCCGTGCCGCGGCGCGGATCGAGCCGGTGCGGCGAACGGCGTGGAAGTACTGGATAGCCGGTGAGTGAAATCGCATGGGACCCCCGGCACGGACTATAGCCGTTGCCGAAACGGCATCAACATGTACGAAATTCTCTGCCTTTTGAGAACGTTGGTTTCACCCTAGTGTCATGTGCGGACGGGCCTGCCGGGCCCGAGCCGTGGCGCGCCCGCAACGATGCGGCAGGGGATTTTTGGGGTGGACGAGACGATCGCTTGCGAGCTGGAGCACGGGCGAGACGGTCGTCTGGTCGACCGCCGCCGCGCGGCCGCCTATGTCGGCGTGACCGCCGGCCGCTTCGAGCAGCTGGTGCGCGACAACGTCGTGCCGCCACCTGTCATGGTCGACAACAAGCGGCGCTGGCCGATCGCATTGCTCGACGTCGCGAAGGCAGCGGTCGGCAGCAGCATGCCGTCCCTGCCGGCAGCCATCGTCGATGCCGCAGCCGAGATGCGTCCTTGCGAGCGTGACGCCGTGTCGCCTTCGCGCGAATTGCCTGATCAAGCCTGGTTCGAGCAACGTGCGAATTTCGTTCAGCGCGTCCGCAGGTCGCTGCTCTCGGGCAACGAGATCCGCCTGCTGCGCGAGTTTAAGGTGCTCAAGCAGAACCAGATCAGCATGTTCGGTTACTACGGCAGCTTTGAAGCGCTGATGGTGCGCGGCTACATCGTCGAATTGGACCGCAAGCCGCCGTCGAGCCGGCCGCTGGTGACGTATCGTCTGACCGTGCAGGGCGAGCAGGTGATCTCGGCGCTGAAGGATGAGCCGGTCTTTTGACCGGACGCGCTATTTGAGAATCTCACACACCGTCGCATGTGATTGCAGGTCCGGCTGCGCGTGGCCGGCCGAGATGCCGTGCCACCAGATGTCCAGCGCGTCGCGGTCGCAGCGAAGCTTGACGCTCATGCCGCCGGCGAACTTGATCCAGTCGGCGAAGTGGTCCCTGCCGACCGCGATCACGACGGGAATGTCGGCGTCGAGCGCTCGCTCGATCAGATAGGACAAGCCCTTGCCGTCGCGCTCGCGCTTGCCAAAGCGGTTGATGATGACGAGGTCGGCGCCGTGGACAAGCGCGTCCGCGATCCGCGCGCCGGCATTTTGCAGCCTTGCGAGATCAAGCCGACAACCCTGCGCGGCCGGATCGAAATCCTGCGCCAGCAATAGTTTCTCGCCGCTGTGAAGCAGCACTGCCGAGAGGCTGGAGTCGGCGCATTGGCCGGCCTGCACCATGCCCACCACACGAAAGTCGCGCGCATTCAGATCGGCGGCGAAGCTGCGCAGGACGGCGTCGGGATCCTGATGCGGCTCGTAGACGAGGGCGGCGAGGTCGCATTGCGCATCGAACATGGTCCGCCTCCGAATTTTTTGCAAAGAGATCGGGGCCGCGGCGTTTCTGCCACGACCCCGGATGTCGGATCAGGCCGCGGGCGGCCCGTTGATGATCTGGAGCTGGGTGAATTCGGCGAGGCCTTCCTCGGCGAATTCGGTGCCGATGCCCGACTGTTTGGCGCCGCCGAATGGAATGTGCGGGGCCATGTCGAGATGCTTGTTGATCCAGACCGTACCGGACTCGAGCTGCGTTGCGATCTCGTGGGCGCGCTTGATGTCGGACGACCACACCGACGCGCCGAGACCGTAGGTCGTGGCATTGGCGCGGCGGATCGCGTCATCCTTGTCGGAGTATTTGATCAGCGGCAGCACGGGGCCGAACTGCTCCTCGTCGACCAGCTTCGATCCTTCCTTGATGTCGCGCACGATGGTCGGCTCGATGAAGTAGCCGGGCCGGTCCATTGCGGAGCCGCCGGCGACCACTTTGCCGTTCTTGCGGGCGTCCTCGAGGAAGGTCTTGACCTTCTCGTATTGCATCTTGTTCTGCAGCGGTCCGAGCTTGGTGCCCTGCTTGGCGCCGTCGTCGACCACCGTGCTCTTGGCGATCGCAACCAGCTCGTTGCAGAGCTCGTCATAAACGGACTCGTGAACATAGAGCCGCTTGATGGCGAGGCAGACCTGGCCGGAGTTCTGGAATGCGCCCTCGAAGATGCCGGGCGCGACCTTCTTCGGGTCGACGTCGTCGAGCACGATGCCGGCGTCGTTGCCGCCGAGCTCGAGCGCTGCATCTTGTTCTGCAGCGGTCCGAGCTTGGTGCCCTGCTTGGCGCCGTCGTCGACCACCGTGCTCTTGGCGATCGCAACCAGCTCGTTGCAGAGCTCGTCATAAACGGACTCGTGAACATAGAGCCGCTTGATGGCGAGGCAGACCTGGCCGGAGTTCTGGAATGCGCCCTCGAAGATGCCGGGCGCGACCTTCTTCGGGTCGACGTCGTCGAGCACGATGCCGGCGTCGTTGCCGCCGAGCTCGAGCGTGATACGCTTGAGCGTCTGCGCCGCACTCGCCATCACCTTCTGTCCCGTCGCGGAGGAGCCGGTGAACGAGATTTTGCGGATGTCCGGGTGCTTGGTCATCTCGCCGCCGAGATCGTTGGCGTCGGTGATGAAGTTGAGCACGCCCTTCGGCAGGACGTCCTTGATCAGCTCGGCGAAGCGCAAGGTCGCGAGCGGCGTGGTCGGCGCCGGCTTCACCACCAGCGTGTTGCCGGCAAGCAGCGCCGACGGCAGCTTAAAGCTGAGGATCAGCAGCGGATAGTTCCAGGGAATGATGGCGCCGACGACGCCGAGCGGACGGCGGTAGGCTTCCACCTTGCGATCGCCAGAATCCTCGATCACCTTCATCGGCAGCTCAAGCGAGCTGAGATAGCGGAAGAACGCGGCCATGCCCAAGACTTCGCCGGTGGCATCGCCAAGCGGCTTGCCTTGCTCGCTGGTGAGGATGTGGGCGAGTTCGCCCGAATTGGCCTCGATCACATCGGCCATCTTGTTCACGAGCTTGCGGCGTTCCTCCATCGGGGTCGCGGCCCAGCCGGGGAAGGCGGCCTTCGCCGCGGCCACCGCCGCATCGAGCTGCGCCTTCGAGGCGCGCGGGCACTGCGCCAGCACCTCTTCGGTCGCGGGATTGAGAACCGGCATGGTCTGGTCGCCGGGCACCATCTTGCCGTCGATGAGAAGATTGTAGTCACTCATTGGCTTTGCGCTCCCTTGAAGAACGGGCCGTTCGGGCCTCGTTATATCGAAGTATATATCACGATCCATTCGAACCGGCCATGGCAGCCGGCTCGATCAATTCCAGAAAAGCGGGCTGGACGCTGATGGACATATCGATATATCGTGACGGATATAGCGAAGTGCGTTCCGGGATTTGCGATGGAAATCAAGGTGAGGTCGCTGACGAATTGCGAGGTGGCAGCCGACGGCGGTGCGATCTCGCTGGGCTTCGAGGACGTGGCAGGCAACTCCGCCGCCGTCAGCGTCTCGCTGAACCAGGTCGGCGCCCTGATCATGACGCTTCCCGGGCTGCTCGAGGCGGCGCTGAAGGCTCGCTACGGCGACCAGAGCCTGCGCTACGCCTATCCGCTGGCATCCTGGGTGCTGGAACAATCGACGGACACGACCCAGCGCATCATCACGCTCGAGACCGAGGACGGCTTCAAGGTCCGGTTCTCGATCCCGAAGGCCGAGCAGAGTCTCTTGGGCGAAGCTCTGACCCAGCCGATGCCGGAGGTGTCGGTGCGACCGAACTGACGGCGATCAGGATTTGCGCGAACGGCCGATGTCGGTCTGGAGCGCTTCGAGTTCCTTGCGCACCGCGCGTGCGGCGTCGCGCTCGATCTTGCGGTAGCGCGCGACCAGTGCCTCGCCGAAGGGGGAGAGCATCGCGCCGCCGCCATTCTTGCCGCCGGCCTGCGGCTCGACCGCGACCTGCCCGCAGATGCGGTTGATCTCGTCGACGAGATCCCAGGCGCGCTTGTAGGACATGTCCATGGCGCGGCCGGCCGCCGAGATCGAGCCGTGCTCCCGAATCTGCTCCAAAAGCTCGATCTTGCCGGGTCCGATTCGATCCTCGCTGTCGAGGTCGATCCGAACGCTCAGTTGAGGCAGCGATTTGGCGCTCGCGCGCGACATGATGGGGTCTCTTAGCCAGTCTCTTGGGCCAGTTACGCCAGAGATTGCCATTCTTACCCGTCGCGGACAAGGTGAGAGCGCCGGATATCCAGCATGCGTCCCGCCGTTGCCATTCGCGGGATCAGATATGGTTGACGATCAGCTTGAGCGAGCCGGCGAAGGTCGGTCGTTGCCGATATTGGCCGTGCTGCGCATTCCATCGGCCGGATCCGAGATCGTCGCGGAGCCGGTGCTCGAAGCGCCGCACGACGTCGTCGGCAACAAAACTCCAGGCCGAGCAGGCGAGCCGCGCGGCTGGATCGAGCAGCATCTCCGGCCGGCCGTAATAGGCCTCGTTAAAGCCATCGGTGCAGTCGAGCGGAATCGGGACGGGCAGAACGTCTGTCGTGCCGCCGAGTCCTTCCGCGATATCCCTGATCGCAGGGTAGCGCACCGCCTCGACCGCTATCACCTCCGGGCAATAGGCGTGGAGCCAGAAGCGATCGAGCTCGTCGGGATCGCAGGTCATGATCGCGATCGGACCGCGCGTCACCCGGCGCATCTCGCGCAGGCCAGCGGCCAGGTTCTTCCACTGATGCACCGAGAAGGTCGACATCGCCGCGCCGAAGGCGCCGTCTGCGAAGGGAAGCTTTTCCGCAACCGCGTCGATCGCGGCAGGAAGGTGCGCCGGCCGCTGCGCCCGCATCGATTGCGACGGCTCGACCGGGGTGACGGTGCGGCCGACCGGCTCGTAGGAGCCGGCCCCCGCGCCAACATTGAGGACGGTGAGGGCTTCGCCGAGCGCGGCGTCGATCAGCTCGGCGATGCGCGGGTCCGGCCGGCGAAAATTCGCATAGCCCTGGCCGATGGAGCCGTAATTGGCGTCGCCGGCACTGCCGTCCTGATGGCGTGGCGCATTGTCCTGCATGACAATCCTACAGCGTCTTGTGCGAGACGTTCTTGACCACAGTATAGCACTGCAGGCCCTCGGTGCCGCCCTCGCGACCATAGCCGCTGTCCTTGACGCCGCCAAATGGTGTCTCAGCCACCGACGCGACGAAGTGGTTGATCGAGAGATTGCCGACCTCAACGCTTTCGGCGAGACGTTCGGCATTGCTGGCCGAGCGCGTGAAGGCATAGGCCGCAAGCCCGAAAGGAAGGGCGTTGGCTTTCTCGATCGCTTCATCCAGCGTCTTCACCGGATTGACCAGCGCGAGCGGTCCGAACGGCTCCTCGTTCATGGCGAGGGCGTCGTCGGGCAGGTCGGCGAGCACGGTCAGCGGAAAGAAATAGCCGCGATTGCCGATGCGCTGTCCGCCGGCGAGTACGCGTGCGCCCTTGGCCTTGGCGTCGGTGACCAGCGTCTCCATCGCTTCGATCCGCCGTGCATTGGCGAGAGGCCCGAGCTGCGTCGAAGGATCAAGCCCGTTGCCGACCTTCAACTGGCTGGCGCGTTCGGCCAAGGATTGTGAGAACTGCTCGTAGATATTCTCCTGCACGAAGAAGCGCGTCGGCGAGACGCAGACCTGGCCGGCATTGCGCGACTTGCCGACAGCAGAGGCGGCTGCGGTCGCGACGGGATCGACGTCATCGCAGACGATCACCGGCGCGTGGCCGCCGAGCTCCATGATCGCGGGCTTCATGTGGCGGCCAGCCATCTCGGCGAGATGCTTGCCCACGGGAATGGAGCCGGTAAAAGTGACGAGCCGGATGCGCGATTGCGGAATGAGATAGTCCGAGATCTCGGCGGGATTGCCGAACACGAGATTGAGCACGCCTGCGGGGAGCCCCGCATCATGGAAAGCGCGCACGAGCTGGAATGCGCCAGCCGGCGTTTCCTCCGACGCCTTCAGGATGATCGAGCAGCCGGCCGAGAGGGCGCCCGCGACTTTGCGGGCAGGCGAGCTCATCGGGAAATTCCAGGGCGAGAACGCAGCGACGGGGCCGATCGGTTGCCGCAGCACGGTGTGGCGCATGCCCGGCTCGCTCGGGATCACCCGGCCGTAGAGTCGCAGGCCTTCGGTCGCGTCCCACTCGATGATGTCGCATCCGCGCAGAATTTCGAGCCTGGCCTGTTCGATCGGCTTGCCCTGCTCAAGCGTCATCGCGACAGCCATCACGTCGACGCGTTCGCGGATGAGGGAGGCCGCCTTCAGGATGATCTGCGCGCGCTTGGCGGGCGCAGTGCTGCGCCAGATCGCAAATCCCTTCTCGGCGGCGGCGAGCGCATCATCGAGATCAGCCCTGCTGGCGGTGGGGACCGTGCCGAGCACGCTCTCATCGGCGGGGTTGATGATGGGCTGTCCGCTGGCGCGCTTCCACTGTCCGTCGATGTAGAGTTCGATGAGAGGATATTCCGCCATTGTTCTTTACCTTGCTTGTGCGGCTTTGCTCGTCGATTGGTCTTGTCCGAGCTGGGCAAGCCATCGCGTGAACACGCGATCGGCCTGGCGTGCGACGATCTTTGAAACCTCCGCCGTCTTCGCGCGCAGCTCCTGCACCGAAATCTTGGCGGCTGCGAGCTCGACGGCGTGGCCGACATACCACTCCTCGAGTTGCCGCGGATCGGCCTCCAGATGAAACTGGAGTGCCAGTGCGTTGTTTCCGAACGCAAAGGCCTGGTTCTCGTAATTCTCGTTCGAGGCGAGCCCTGCAGCGGTGGCAGGGAGATCGAAGGTGTCGCCGTGCCAGTGCAAAACGGGCGAGCCTTCTGCCAGTGGCTTCAGGCTGGAGGCGTGGCCCGCATCCGATAGTGTGACCGATCCCCAGCCGATCTCCTTGACCTCGCCGGCATAGACGCGCGCGCCGAGCGCCTTCGCCATCAGCTGCGCGCCGAGGCAAATTCCGAGCGTCGGCAAGCCCTGGGCGAGGCGGCGCTCCAGCAGATCGATTTCTCGCGTGATGAAGGGATAGCTGTCGGTCTCGTAGACACCGATCGGGCCGCCGAGCACGATCAGCAGGTCGGCGTCCCGGATCGAGGAATGGCTGAGATCGTCGACCGGCGCCTCGCAGAACGAGACGTTCCAGCCTTCGTGTTCCATGATCGGCGCGAGCAGGCCAAGACCCTCGAATGCCACGTGACGGAGCGCGACCGCAGATCGACGGCGTTGAAACATTCAGCCAGACCCTGTTGCGCGGCGGCTCTCGGGAAGCATCCGCTATATTCGAATTGATATAACGGAAGCCGAGCGGCGTCCAGACGGTACGGCCGGCGGATGATGTGTCCTGCGCATGCCCAGCATGCGGCATGGCGCGTCAGCGCACGGCGTGCATCTCAAGGAATGCCTTCACGCCGGTCACATCACCGGTATCCGACGGCACGTAGCCGGGCAGGCTTGCGACAGCGGCGCGGAAATCGGCGCTGCGCATGATTTCGAGGATGCGCTGCATCGGCTCGGTATCCAGGAACGCGCGCTTGCAGACGAAGAAATAATCTTCCGTGAGGATACGGATGAAATCGAGGCCGAATTGCCGGGCCGCGGCCTCGACGCCGAAACTTGCATCCGCCATGCCGCTCGCGACATAGGCCGCCACCGCGGCATGGGTGAACTCGATCTGCTGCGCACCGTTGATGCGGCTTTCGTCGATGCCGTGCGCGGCAAGCAACTGGTCGAACAACAGGCGCGTGCCGGAATCATGATCGCGGTTGACGAAGCGCGCTTTGGCCGCGGTGAGGTCTTCGATCGTCTTGATGCCGAGCGGATTGCCGCGCGCGACCATCAATCCCATCTCGCGCGTGACGAAACTGATGACGCGATCCTCGCGCGGATCGAGCCATTCGCGCGCTGTGTTGATGCCTTGCGCCCGCAGCGCGCCGTGCGGCAGATGCAGGCCGGAGAGATCGCAGGCGCCTTGCGCGAGCGAGACCAGCGAATTCTGGTTGCTGACATAGCGCAAATCGACGCCGATACCGGGCTCGCGATCGAGGAATTCGCGCAGTTTTGCGACCGCAAAGCCGTGGCTGGCGTGGACGCGGATCACGGACGGGCGCTGCTCGAGGAACGGCTTGATCTCGCTCGCAAGCTCCTGCGCGAGGTTCTCGAGTTGCGGGCCGAGCCGCGCCTGCATGCGCTCGCCCGCCCACACCAGCCGCTCGCCGAACGCGGTGAGCTTGGTGCCCTTGCCGCGCCGGGTCTCGACCAGCGGCGTGCCGAAGAAGTCCGACCATTGCTCGATCAGGTTCCAGACGTGCCGGTAGGACAGGTGCGCGTCGATAGCCGCGCTGGAGATCTTTCCGGTCTTCCGGATTTCGTTGAGCACGCCGAGCATGACCACCGCCGTGCGCGGGCTGCCCTCCCGGCGGAACCGCCAAACTGCTTCGATCTCGATCTGGAGCATAGGGATCTGCTTTATGAATTCGATTTCATATATTGGGCGCCCATAGG
The DNA here is from genome assembly GCF_049993385.1 of Bradyrhizobium sp. McL0616. NCBI lineage: Bacteria > Pseudomonadati > Pseudomonadota > Alphaproteobacteria > Hyphomicrobiales > Nitrobacteraceae > Bradyrhizobium > Bradyrhizobium sp. McL0616. Next base: position 5,536,137 of record NZ_CP188255.1, on the reverse strand, counting down.
CACACCATATCATATTTACTACGGGAGAAATGCTCCTACTCTGGTATACCAGAAACGGAGGAAATATGATGTCAGTTGCATATGACTTTGCGCGCTCCCCCGCCGCCGAGTTCATGGCCCGCCCCCAGGGCCTGCTCATTGACGGCCGCCGCGTGCCGGCGAGCTCGGGCCGCACCTTCAAATCTCTCAACCCCGCCACCGGCCAGGTGATCGCCACCGTCGCCGAAGGCAACGAGGCCGATATCGATCACGCTGTCGCCGCCGCCCGCCGGGCGTTCGAAGGCCCCTGGCGCACGATGCGTGCCTCCGAACGCGGCCAGATCCTGATGCGCTGGGCGGAGCTCCTTAAAGCTCACGCCGACGAGATCATCGAGATCGAGTCGATCGATGCCGGCAAGCCGATCTCGGCGACGTCGCGCCAGGATTTCCCGGCTGCCGTCGATACGCTGATCTACTACGCCGGCTGGGCCGACAAGATCAGCGGCGACGTCGTGCCGGTGCGCGACGATGCCCTGACCTACACCGTGCGCGAGCCGGTCGGCGTGGTCGCGGCGATCGTGCCCTGGAATTTCCCGCTGATGATCGGCATGTGGAAGCTCGCGCCGGCGCTGGCCTGCGGCTGTACCATCGTGATGAAGCCGGCCGAGCTGACCTCGCTGTCGGCGCTGCGCATCGCCGAGCTCGCGCTCGAAGCGGGCCTGCCGGCGGGAGTGTTCAACGTCGTCACCGGCCCCGGCCGCGTCGTCGGTGACGCGCTTGTCAATCATCCCGATGTCGACAAGGTCACCTTCACCGGTTCGCCCGGCGTGGGTCGCGGAATCATGAAGGGTGCGGCCAGCAACTTCAAGCGCGTGTCGCTCGAGCTCGGCGGCAAGTCGGCCAACGTGATTTTCGACGATGCCGATCTCGAAGCCGCGTCCAAGGCTGCCGCCTCCGGCATCTTCTTCAACGCGGGCCAGGTCTGCTCGGCGGGCTCGCGCGTGCTGGTGCAGGAGAAGGCCTATGACGAAGTCGTCGAGCGGCTGGCGGCGCGTGCCAAATCGCTCAGAATCGGCGATCCGCTCGACCGCAAGACGGTGCTCGGCCCCGTGATCTCCGAGAAGCAGATGAAGTCGATCCTCGACTACGTCGATATCGGCCAGAAGGAAGGCGCCACCCTCGTCACCGGCGGCGAGAAGTTCGGTGAGCGCGGCTACTTCATCAGCCCTGCGGTGTTCGCGGGCGTCGCGCACGAGATGCGGATCTCGCAGGAAGAGATCTTTGGCCCCGTCGTCAGCGTCATCAAGTTCAAGGACGAGGCTGATGCTTTACGAATCGCTAACGGCACGGCCTACAGCCTCGCTGCCGGCGTCTGGAGCCGCGACATCGGCAAGCTCCAGCGCTTTGCCAAGCGGGCGCGCGCGGGCACCGTCTGGATGAACACCTATGGCTACACCGACGTGCGCCTGCCCTGGGGCGGCGAGCGCGACTCCGGCCTCGGCCGCGAGCACGGTACCGCCGCGATCGACAATTTCACGGAGCCCAAAGCGGTGTGGATGAATTTGGCCGTCTGATACCTCCCGAGCGGCCAATCCTGGAGTCCGCCTGATCCGCCCGGTCAGGCGGGCTCTCTTTTTCGGTAAAATTGTCTGCAATCCGGTCAGCAGAGGCAAACCCTGCCGACAAGAACCGCAGCACCTTAAACCTGGGTTTTGGAACCGAGGTGCATCCTGCCTGCAAAAGGGTGGGGCATCAGCATGTCAGTTCTCAAGGAGATCGTCGCTGCGTTCGCGGGAGTCTACGCGCTCCTGTTCGCGTGCGACGTAGTGTTCGGCGTCGGCGAGGCGCGGTTCGACGACGCCTATTACAGCGCCAGCTTCTACGCGCCGCGGCCGAAGGAATTCCGCTTCGCAGGCGATACGCCGCCGGCTGTGCGCGTCAGCGAGGCCTTTGCGCAGTTTTCGGCCGCTGAATCCAAGCCGAACAAGCGTTATTCGTCTCTGACGACGATCATTCGCTGATTCATGCGGCGCGCGCCGGCGGCCCTGCGGCTTCGAGCGCGGCCACTTCTTCGTCCGTGAAGACGCGGCTGCGCGTCAGAAATCTCACGCCCTCCGGCGCTTCGGCGGAAAAGCCCGAGCCGCGGCCGGGCACGACGTCGATGATGAGCTGGGTGTGCTGCCAATATTCGAACTGGGCGGCGCCGATGTAGAACGCGCAATCGGCGATCTTGCCGAGCAGCACGTCCTGCGGCCCGACCCGGAAATCGCCGACCGGATAGCACATCGGCGCCGAGCCATCGCAGCAGCCGCCGGATTGGTGGAACATCAGCGCGCCGTGCTGGACCTTGAGGCGCGCGAGGATCTCCACTGCTTTCGGCGTGATCTCGACCCGATTGACCATGAATTCGCGTCTCCCAAAAAGCGGCGCAGGCGCGGATGGACCGCGCCTGCGCCAGGCGGCGAACGATCAGAAGAAGCCGAGCGCCTTGGTCGAGTAGCTGACCAGGACGTTCTTGGTCTGCTGGTAGTGGTCCAGCATCATCTTGTGGTTCTCACGACCGATGCCGGATGCCTTGTAGCCGCCGAACGCCGCATGCGCGGGGTAGGCGTGGTAGCAGTTGGTCCAGACCCGGCCGGCCTGGATGGCGCGGCCGAACCGGTAGGCGCGGTTGCCGTTGCGGGTCCAGACGCCGGCCCCTAAGCCGTAGAGCGTGTCGTTGGCGATCGCGAGTGCGTCTTCCTCGTTCTTGAATTTTGCGACCGAGACGACGGGCCCAAAGATCTCTTCCTGGAACACCCGCATCTTGTTGTGGCCCTCGAAGATCGTCGGCTCGACGTAATAGCCCTCGGCGAGCTCGCCTTCCATCTTCGCGCGCTTGCCGCCGGTCAGCACTTTCGCGCCTTCCTGCTTGCCGATGTCGAGGTAGGACAGGATTTTCTCGAGCTGGTCGTTGGAGGCCTGTGCGCCGATCATGGTGGAGGCATCGAGCGGGTGGCCCTGCTTGATCTTCTTGGTCCGCGCGACCGCCTTCTCCATGAACTTGTCGTAGATGGACTCTTGCACCAGCACGCGGCTCGGGCAGGTGCAGACCTCGCCCTGGTTCAGCGCAAACATCGCAAAGCCTTCGAGCGCCTTGTCGAGGAAGTCGTCGTCGTGTTCGGCGACGTCGGCGAAGAAGATGTTCGGCGACTTGCCGCCGAGTTCCAGCGTCACCGGGATCAGATTGTCAGACGCATATTGCATGATCATGCGGCCGGTCGTGGTCTCGCCGGTGAAGGCGATCTTGGCGATCCGCTTGTTCTGCGCCAGCGGCTTGCCGGCCTCGATGCCGAAACCGTTGACAACGTTGATGACGCCGGGTGGCAGGATGTCGGCGATCAGCTCCATCACTGCGAGGATGCCGAGCGGCGTCTGCTCGGCGGGCTTGAGCACCACGCAATTGCCGGCAGCGAGCGCCGGCGCGAGCTTCCAGGTCGCCATCAGAATCGGGAAGTTCCAGGGAATGATCTGGCCGACGACGCCGAGCGGCTCGTGATAGTGATAAGCTACGGTGTCGTGGTCGATCTCGGAGATGCCGCCTTCCTGGGCGCGCACGACACTGGCGAAATAGCGCCAGTGGTCCACCACCAGCGGCATGTCGGCATGCGTCGTTTCGCGGATCGGCTTGCCGTTGTCGAAGGTCTCGATCAGCGCCAGCAGGTCGAGATTGGATTCGAGCTTGTCGGCGATCTTGTTCAGGATACGCGAGCGCTCCTGCACCGACGTCTTGCCCCAGGCATCCTTGGCCTTGTGGGCGGCATCGAGCGCGAGCTCGATGTCGGCGGCGGTGGAGCGGGGCACCGAGCAAAGCTTCTTGCCGGTGATCGGGCTCGGATTGTCAAAATACTTGCCCTCCACCGGAGCGACCCATTTGCCGCCGATGAAATTGTCGTAGCGTTCGCGGATGAGGAGTGTTTTCGAAACCTGGTCGAGCGCCTGCTGGAACATGGTATTTCCTCCGTGGATTGATCGGCGTTCTCTGCGCCTTGAATCATGCGGTCTCGCGCGTCGTCGAACGGGCACTCCGATTGCGGCGGAGCACCACGGCGCAAAGTGAACCGGTCCGGAGCGTTCGCCGCTCCGGCAACGAGGGGAGATTTTGGATCATCCCGGCGAAACCGCGCGAAGTCTGCGCCGGGCCGAATGGTTCGTCAACGCTATATGCGATCAAATATGGCGTGCAGTCGCGCGGTATGAACGCGCAGCGCGGTTGCTGCGCTGCGCGTTCGGTAACACGTTACTTCGGCAGTGCGATGGGCTTCAGCGTGAACGGGCCCGGATCTTTGCTTTTGTTCTCGCCGATGACGTAGGACAACTTGCCCTCCGCAACCCATCCGGTGTCGCCGACCTGCGCCACCGAGACCGGCTCAGCGAGGCCGTCCTTGATCACCTCGATTTGCGCCGAGTCGCCGCTGACCGTCACCTTGTCGAGCCGGCCGGCACCCTCGATCAGCAGAAAGCCATTGCCGAATGCGCGCAGTGCATCGGCATGGTCCAGCGCGCTTGACGTCTTCAGCTCGGTGATCGCACCGGACTTGCCGTCCTTGGCGGCAATCCGGAACAGTTTTGCCGGAATGAAGGTCGTCACATAGAGGTCGCCGTCGGCCCCGACGGCGATGCCGTCGAGGCCGACGCCATCCTTGGCCGGTGCTAGCACCGGGTCCGTCGCCCAGACCTCGAGCGCAGTTTCGCCGGGTTTGAGGCTATAGACATAGGGTGCGAAGGAATCGCTGACGTAAGCCGTTCCGTCTCCGCCAACCGCGATGTCGTTGCAGAATGACTTCTCGTCCTTCAGCGCGAAGCTGGCCTTGGGCGCACCGGTCCGAAGGTCGAACGTCTTGAGAAAGGCGCCTTTGTCGCTGCCGGGGCTCGGAACGCCCATGCCTGACAGGTCGTTCGAGCAGGCGTAGAGCGTGCCGCTCTTCTCGTCGGCCAGCACCCCGAGCGTGGAGCGGCTGCCATTGGCGCCGGGCGAGATGAAGGCGTCCACCTTGCCGGTCGGTGTAATCCGCGTCACGCCGCCCCGATTGAAGCTTCCGACATAGAGCGCGCCGTCACTGGTTGCCGTCACGCTCTCGGGAAAGCTCTTGTCGGGTACGCTGACCAGAGTAGGGGGCTGTGCTTGGGCAAGGCCTGTGGTCAGTACGCAGGAGGCCAGGATAGTAGCGGCCGCACCGAGCGTGCGACCGGTCGTGAGCGTTTCTCCCTGCCTGCGCGAGCGCGAGGCATTGTCGTATTTTTTCATGATTGCGATTCCTGACGAATAAGAAGGGACTATTCTTCAGAGGCGAGCTTTGTCGGCCGTTTTGTCGCTGTGGCTGGCGGATCCTTTTGCTCCTCCCCGGTCCGCCTTGCCGCTTGCGATATATATCAGTAAATATAGCGATACGAAGGCCGATGGCCGGAATCTAAGAGGAGCCCACGATGTCTCGTCACATTGCACCGGCGCAGGACGCCGCCGACGGTTGTTGGGAGGATTTTCAGCACAGGTGCCTGAGTTGCAACGGGATCATCGAGGGCCTTGGCGATCAGGATCTCGGCATCGGCCTCAACATCAAGCTCGGTCTGGTCTCGGACGAATGCGCCTTGATTTGCAACGGGTGCACCGCAAAATTGATCGAGACGCGGCCGCCAGCTGGAATGCCCGTCACGCGGCGTAGATAGAAGAGAGTGACCAACACGGCTGTGTTGGTGAGCGGGGAGTTCCTAGATTTGACGCTAGAGCAGGCAAGATCCTCAGAGCGGCGCATGGCGCTGGTCGAGGCCGAGAAACGAGCGGAGACGCTGTTTGACGAGATCGAGAAGCGCAACCTGGTCCGGCCCGGCCGGACTGAACGCGAGATCGAGCAGGAGATTTATCAGATTGCCCTGGAGCAATTCGGTGTCGAAAAGCACTGGCACAAGCGCATCGTGAGAGCCGGCGCCAACACGTTGACATTGGCGGCGGACAATCCGCCGATCCGGGACATCGCGGCCGACGACATCGTTTATGTCGACCTCGGCCCGGTGTTCGAGGATTGGGAAGCGGATTTGGGGCGGACTTATGTCCTCGGAGATCATCCCGGCGGCTCGCTGGTCGAGGCGCTTCCGGTCGTTTTCGATCGGGTGCAGGCCCACTATCACGCATCACCCGAAATAACGGGCGAGGATTTGTACGCGTTCGCAGAGAAGGCCTCGGAGGAAGCCGGATGGCGTTTTGGCGGCGTCATCGCCGGCCATCTCGTCAGCGAGTTCGCGCATGCGCACATCCCCGGCGACAAGAACCTCAATCGTATCATGCCCGGGAATGACAAGCGGATGCGCGACCCCGACGAGCTCGGCCGGGAGCGGCACTGGATTCTGGAAATCCATCTCGTCGAGCCGAATAGCTCCTACGGTGGATTTTATGAGCGGCTGCTCTAGAACTGTCGCGCGCCGGTCAGTCAAAGGAACAGGGTCAGCCCATGCGAGCCTCACACGCCGTCATTACTGCGCTTCTTCTCGCGATCAGCGTCACGGCTGTTCGCGCCGAACCGGCAAAGGTCTTTGCCGCCGGCAGTCTGGTTGTTCCGCTCAAGCAGGCGATCAAGGCAGCCGGCCTCGACGCTTCGCAGGTTGCTGACCCCGTCTTCGGTCCGTCAGGCGGCCTGCGCGAGCGGATCGAGAAGGGAGAGGCCGCCGATCTTTTCTTGTCGGCCGACACAGGGCATCCGCGCAGGCTGGCGGCCGAGCGGCCTCAGGCGCTGATGATCTCCTTCGCGCGCAACAATCTCTGCCTGTTCAGCCGCGAGGCGGTGGGGCTGACCGAGGCCAATGCACTTGAGACGATGCTGGCCCCCAAGATCAGGCTGGCTACGTCAACGCCGGTCGTTGATCCCGGCGGCGACTATGCTTTCGCCGTGTTCAAGCGCGCGGAGAAAGTTCGGGCCGGCGCTGATGCGGTGCTGAGCCAGAAGGCCTTGCAGCTGATCGGTGGCCCGGCGGCCATCAAGCCGCTCGAAGGCCACTCGCCGGCCGCCAGCATCTTCCTTGCCGACAAGGCCGATCTTCTGCTGGTCTATTGCAGCGGCCAGCAGCAGACCTTGCGGGAGGTCCCGGGCTTGAAGGTCACACGCCTGCCGTCGGAGATCGATGTCGTCGCGACCTACGGGCTTGCCCTGCTGACCGACAATCCGGCCGCCGCGCGGCTGGCGCTGTTCCTGCTCTCGGACAAGGGCCAGGACATCCTCGCCGAAAACGGTCTTGTGAAGATCGCTCCCTCCGAGCGGTGATAAGAGCAGGCCGAACAGCCGCGTCAACATCTCCCAAAGAAAGAGCAAGAAGATGGACTACGTCAAATTCGGCAAGACTGGCCTCGGTGTCTCCCGCCTCTGCATCGGCTGCATGACCTATGGCGTGCCCGATCGCGGCTCGCATCCCTGGACGCTTGAGGAGGAAAAGAGCCGGCCGCTGATCCGCAAGGCGCTCGATCTTGGCATCAATTTCTTCGATACCGCCAATGTCTATTCCGACGGCACTTCGGAGGAGATCGTCGGTCGCGCGCTGAAGGAGTTCGTCAAGCGCGACGACATCGTGCTCGCGACCAAGGTCAACGGCCGGATGCGGCCAGGCGCGAACGGGGCCGGGCTGTCGCGCAAGGCGATCTTTGCCGAGATCGACAACAGCCTGAAGCGGCTCGGCACCGATTTCGTCGATCTCTACCAGATCCATCGCGGCGACCCGACGGTGCGGATCGAGGAGACGATGGAAGCGCTGCATGACGTCGTGAAGGCCGGCAAGGCGCGCTATATCGGCGCCTCCAACATGTATGCGTGGCAGTTTGCAAAGGCGATCTACACCTCGCGCATCAACGGCTGGACCGAGTTCGTCAGCATGCAGGACCACATCAACCTCATCAATCGGGAGGAGGAGCGGGAGATGCTGCCATTCTGCCTCGACCAGGGCATTGCGGTAATGCCGTGGAGCCCGCTGGCGCGCGGACGGCTGACGCGGGCGTGGGCCGAGAGCAGCGCGCGGCTCGAGACCGATGAGTTCGGCAAGACGCTCTACAACGATTTTCCGGACTCCGACCGTCAGGTGACCGAAGCGGTAGGCAAGATCGCAGCCGCGCGGGGCGTGCCGCGGGCGCAGGTCGCCATGGCCTGGTTGCTCCAGAAGAAGGGCGTGACGTCGCCGATCGTCGGTGCGTCCAAGGTCGAGCATCTGACCGATGCCGTTGCTGCACTGTCCCTCAAGCTCGGCGATGACGAGATCAAGACATTGGAGGCACCTTACGTGCCGCATCGCGTATCCGGCTTCTCCTGACAAGAGCGGGCTCATGATTCTCTATTTGCTTGCCTATCTCGGTGGCGTCCTGACCATCGTGAGCCCGTGCATCCTGCCGGTCACCCCCTTCGTACTGGCGCGCGCCGACCGGCCTTTCCTGCGGAACGGGCTGCCAATGCTGATCGGCATGTCGCTGGCTTTCGCCGTCGTTGCGACGCTTGCGTCGATTGCGGGCGGCTGGGTCGTCTCTGCCAATCAATACGGGCGTGGTGCCGCGCTGATCCTGCTTGCCATATTCGGCCTGACACTGGTGTTTCCCGAACTCGCCGACCGCCTGATGCGGCCGCTCGTTGCGGTCGGCGCGCGCATCTCGCAATCAGCGGACCAGCCGGGCGAGGACAGCCTTGTCGCGCCGCTCGTGCTCGGAATTGCCACCGGCTTTCTCTGGGCGCCTTGCGCCGGTCCGGTGCTCGGCCTGATCCTGACCGGCGCCGCGCTTCAGGGTGCGAACACCGGGACAGCGCTGCTGCTTCTGGTTTATGCCGCTGGCGCAGCAACATCGCTGGCGCTGGCGCTCCTGGTCGGCGGCCGTGTCTTTGCCGCGATGAAGCGCTCGATTGGTGCCGGCGAATGGATCAGGCGCGGCGTGGGCGTCGCCGTTCTCGCAGCCGTCGTCGCGATCTCCCTTGGCCTCGACACTGGATTCCTTACCAATCTCTCGGTCGGCAGCACGACGTCGCTGGAGCAGGCACTGCTCGACAGGCTGCACCCGAATGCCAAGACCGCGATGACCGGTCCGTCAATACAGGCCAAGCCGGCCGGCGAGGGCGCATCGGATCTGATGATCGAAGATCTCGATCCCTCGCTCGCCGGTGCGCAGCAATGGCTGAACTCGCCGCCGCTGACGCTGGAGCAGTTGAAAGGGAAGGTCGTCCTGGTCGACTTCTGGACCTATTCCTGCATCAACTGCCTGCGCTCGGTACCGTATGTCCGCGCCTGGGCGGAGAAATATCGCGACCGCGGTCTCGTCGTGATCGGCGTTCATGCGCCGGAATTCGCGTTCGAGCGTAACGTCGACAACATCAAGAACGCCGTTGCGACGCTCAAGATCGGTTATCCCGTCGCCATCGACAACGATTACAAGATCTGGCGCTCCTTCGAGAACCAGTACTGGCCCGCGCATTACTTCATCGATGCCAGCGGCAAGGTTCGCCACCATCATTTCGGCGAGGGCGAGTATGCGGAGTCCGAGCGCGTCATCCAGACGCTGCTTGGCGAGGCCGGCAACACGAACGTCCCGTCCGACGTCGTCGCCGTCAAGGCATCGGGCGCAGAGGCGGCGGCCTCGGACGGTACCGATGTCAAATCGTCCGAGACTTATCTCGGCTATGAACGGAGTGAGAATTTCGTCTCGCCCGGTGGCGTGGTGAAGGACGAGAGCCACGTCTATGCTGCCGGTGAACCACAGCTCAACGATTGGTCGCTAATCGGCAACTGGACGGTCGGCCCCGAGCGCGCGCAGCTCAACGCGCCCGCCGGCAGCATCGTCTATCGCTTTCACGCCCGCGACCTGCACCTCGTGCTCGGTTCCGCCATTGAAGGCGCCAACATCCGCTTCCGCATCACCATCGAGGGCGAGCCGCCCGGTGCGGCTCATGGCATGGACACGGATGCCGACGGCAACGGCGTGGTGACGACGCAGCGCCTCTATCAGCTCGTCCGCACGCCGGACACCGTCGCCGACCACACCTTCGAGATCCGATTCCTCGATCCCGGCGTTCAAGCTTACGCCTTCACGTTCGGCTGAGCGAGGGATCGCCGGGATGCTGTCCCGCGCGCTGCGGGATCAGCAGCAGGCAGGCCACCATGAATGCCGCGATCACCGCCGAGGCCAGCGGCCGGCTCAAAGCGAGTCCGCCATGATCGACCGGCTTGTCGAGGAAGTCGCCGACGGTTGCGCCGAGCGGACGGGTCAGGATGAAGGCCGCCCAGAACAGCGTAACGCGCGAGACACTGGTCCAGAAATAGAGGACGGCAATGACGGCGAGCCCGGCCGCGAAGATCAGCGCGCCGCCGCGATAGCCCATGTCGCCGGTGTCGGCGATCCAGTCGCCGAGCGCGGTGCCGAGCGTCTGGGAAAAGGCGATTGCGCCCCAATAGAAGGCCTCGACCCGCGGTGTGCTGACACTATTGACCGAGATGGTGCCTTCGGCGCGATACCAGAGACCGAGCACAAGCACGAGGCAGGTGAGCAGCAGCGTCGATCCGCCGGTGTATCCAATGCCAAGTGAACGATCGGCGAAGTCGGCCATCGTCGTGCCGAAAGTGGTCGAGGCCACGATGGTTGCCCAGTACAGCGCCGGATGGAATTTTTGCACGCGAATTTGCGCGGCGACGAGGACGATCATCGCTGCCAGGAACAGATATGTGCCCGCGAGATAGCCCCAGTTCAGCGTCATGGTGACGGTGTCGCCGCCGGTCTCGCCCAGGGTTGTGGCGGCGATCTTGATGATCCAGAAGCCGAGCGTGACTTCCGGGACCTTGCTCTCGCTGATGATGCCGATCTTGGTATGATCTTCCATGCAATCCTCGTTGCTGCATCAGCCGCGGAGGTCCGCGGCTGACGGGATGACGGTGCGTTGGAAGCGTCAGGCTTTGGCGACGCTGTCCATGACCGAGAGCAGGGCGGCGACGGCCTGCTTGCACTTAGCGGCATCCGGCGTGCCTGCGCGCAGCGATTCCAGCGCGCGGTCGATCGCCTTGTCGACGGTGTGCCAGTCGGCGGCAGCTCGCGGCTTCAATCCGGCTTCGGCCTCGTCCCATTTGGTCTCGAGGTCCTTGATCCGGGTCTTGGCTCCTGCAAGGTCGCCCTTGTCGAGCAGCGCGGCGACGTCGACCACGATGCTCCGGAATGGCATGAGATCGCCGAGCTTGGCGGTCGCGGCTTCCGCCAGCGGCACGAAGGTGAAGTGCTGGCTCGCATGCATGTTCGGTTCGCCCGTGAAGGTCGTCAGCAGGCAGACGGCGATAGCGGGAATGAGTTTCATCATGTGGTTTCTCCTGTTGTGCTCCTGCGTCCATGCAGGGAGCGGTGAAGACTGTTGGGATCGAGCTACTGCACGGGATCGGCGCGGCGCGCGCCATCGCCCTCGAACGTCACCCAGGCGACGAGGCCGACGATCACGGTCAGGAAGGCGATGCTGGTCTGGATTGTGCCGAGGCCCAGGCCGCCATAGTCACGCGACTGCGACAGCAGATCGCCGAGCGAAGCGCCGAGCGGACGGGTGAGGATGTAGGCAAGCCAGAATGTGAGGACGGGATTGGCGCCGATGTAATAGGTCATTGTCACCGCCGCGATCAGCATGCCGAAGGCGACGACGCCGAGCTGGAAACCGAGACCGAGCGCTTCGGTGGCAAGATCGCCGGCGGCCGTGCCGAGCGCGAAGGTGAATAGGATCGCGGTCCAGTAGAACAACTCGCGCCGTGTCGTGATGATGCTGTGGATCGATAGCGTCCGCTCGACGCCGTACCAGATCGCGAAGGTCGCCGCGAGCGCACAGGCGAATGAAGCGGTGCTGACATAGAGGCTGATCTCAAGCTTGTCGGTGAGCAGATCCGTAAGCTGCGTGCCGACGATGCTGACGAGGACGACGGTGAGCCAGTAGATCCAGGGCACATAGACGCGGCGGCTCAGTTGCAGCAGCAACGCGGCGACCAGCAGGCCGCTCATGCAGATTGCGGTCAGGCTGGCGCCGAGGCCGACATGCACCGCGAGATAGTCGGCGCCGGTCTCGCCGACCGTGGTCGAGAGAATCTTGATGCCCCAGAAGATCGCGGTGATCTCCGGAACCTTGTTCAGCATCCGTCTTGCGCCAGAGCCTGAATATTGCGACACGCCGAAATCTCCCAAAGCCGAAGCGATGTCGGACTGTCGCGTTGGCGACTTAGGCCCGGCTTAGAGACGAGATTTTTCGGCGCAGGCGTCCTTCGCCGCAATTTGGGCCTGCTGGCGCTCCCTAACTCTGCGCTAAGTCGGGATGGTCATGATTTTGACGGCCTATGGCCCGGCGGTTTCGAGGATCGAGTTTTGCGGGTTCTGCTGATCGAGGACGACAGGATGGTTGGTGCCGCCGTGGAGCAGGCGCTGAAGGATGCCGCCTATGCCGTCGACTGGGTCAGGGATGGCGAGACTGCGCTGCTGGCCGCCGCGAGCGAGTCTTACGAGGTGCTGCTGCTCGATCTTGGTCTGCCGAACACGGACGGTCGCGATGTCCTGCGGCAATTGCGCGCGAATGGCTACAAGTGCCCCGTCATTATCGTCACCGCGCGGGACAGCGTCGATCACCGGATCGAAGGCCTCGATCTCGGCGCAGACGACTATCTGGTCAAGCCATTCGAGATCCGCGAACTGCTGGCGCGCATGCGGGCGGTGCTTCGCCGCGAAGGCAGCGGTGCGCCCGCCGTGCTTGGCAACGGCAAGCTCAGTCTCGATCCTGCGACCCGCGAGGCCTCGCTGTGTGGCCAAACGGCCCTCCTGACCGCGCGCGAGTTCGCGCTGCTCCAGGCTTTGCTGACGCGGCCCGGCACCATCCTGTCGCGGAGCGAGCTCGAGCGGCAGCTTTACGGTTGGAACGAGGAGGTCGAAAGCAACGCGGTCGAATTCCTGATCCACACCATTCGAAAGAAGCTCGGTACGGAGGCGATCCGTAACGTGCGCGGGATGGGATGGATGGTGGATCGCGCGCCATGATCAAGTCGCTGCGCGGCCGGCTGTTCATCAGCTTGACGACGATTGTCCTGCTGACAGGCCTTGTGGGAGGCGTCTTTGCGCACCGGTGGGCATTCGACGAAGCCATCGAGACGCAAGACTCGGTGCTGATCCAGATCGCTGGTCTCGTTCAGAGCGGTGGTTTCACGGGAGCTCAGGACCTTCACGGGGTAGATGAGGACTCCGAAGTTTGGCTGATGGAGCTGGGCAGGACGCCGCAAGGCACACCCGAGGAGCGCCAGTTGTGGCGGCTTCAGGATGGGATGCGCGATGCGACGCGAAAGGGAAATCCGGTCCGGGTGGTGCTGAGGACGCGGTCCGACGGAAGCCGGTTTGCGGTGGCGCAGAGCACTGGGGTTAGGGATGAGATCGCAAGTGACATGGCGCTCCGCACCGTGCTTCCGATCGCCGCGCTGATCCCTTGCCTGATGCTGGTGATCGCTTTTGTCATCGCCCGGTCGCTTCGACCGATGGTGCAGCTGGCGCGGGAGCTCGACCTCCGGCGCGCTGACGACATGACGGCCCTCCCGCTCCGCGACCTCCCGAGCGAACTGAATTCGTTCGTATCTTCGATCAACGGCTTGTTGCAGCGCATGCACGAGATGATAGGGCAGCAGCGGAGGTTCATCGCGGACGCCGCGCACGAACTGCGCACACCGATTACGGCGATGAGCTTACAAGCCGAAAATCTCGATCAAGTCGAATTGCCGCCGGCAGCGCGCGAGCGCCTTGCACTGCTTCGGCAGGGCATGCGTCGCAGCAAGCACCTTTTGGAGCAGTTGCTCGCATTGGCGCGGCACGACGCTGCGCCGCCCGATCGCGCGCAATGGGAGGTCGTCGAGCTCGATCGCGCAGCGAGAGGGGTTATCGCCGATCTCTTGCGGGAGGCGATCAGCCGCGGTGTCGATCTTGGCTTCGAACGAGCCGAGCCTGCTCCGGTGCGCGGTGAGCCTGTCATGCTCGCCGCGATGATCCGTAATCTCATCGACAATGCGCTCCGGTTCACGCCGGAGGGTGGCAGGATCGACGTGGCGATTCACCAGGTCGGCGCGATGGCCGTGCTTCAGATCGACGACACTGGTCCCGGCGTTTCCCCCGACGAGATCAGTCGGATTTTTGAGCCGTTCTTCCGTGGTCAACGTCCGGAAGGCGATGGCGTCGGTCTCGGCCTCTCGATCGTCAAGCGGATTGTCGACCGACTTGGTGGGACGATCGACGCTGTAAACATCACCGAAGCGGGTCGAACTGGATTGAGGATTATCGTCAGATTGCCGGCTGCGACTGCGTGACGATCACTCCCCCTGAATCCACGCCGCAACTCCGCGCCACAGCGTGTCGCGGTGTTCGGGGCGGAAGAAGCCGAAATGGCCGATCGCCTTGGCGTCGACGTCGGACGGTTTCACCGTCAGCACCTCCGGCTTGATCGCGGTGAAGCCGCTGGTCAGCAGCTCGACCGCGGGCCGTGTCGCCCAGGGATCGTCGGAGAAGCACAGCGCGCGCAGCTCGCCCTTGAACTTGGCGAAATTCTCCAGCGCCGGCAGCTTTGAATCGAAGAGATAACGCGGGCTCGAGACCTATTCGGCCCATTGCAGGAACGCCCTTGGGCAAATCTTCGCCGATGCCGGCCCAGCCCGGCGCGTAGCCGAGCGTGTGGACCAGCGGCACGCCGACAAAATTCATGAAGGCGTAGACGCGTTTGGTGCCGCGCGGCAGGAACAGGGTGCCGGTCAGCGCATACCCGTCGGTGGCCGGGAAGCTGATCTCGTCGATGAAAACGTCGTCGCTTGCGGCGTCCATAAACGGCCGTTGTCCTTGCCCGGTCTCTGCTGGTTCCCCAGCAAATGCGAATTCAGCTTTCCCCGCAAGGGTTTGCAGTGCGAAATGGATTTACAACTGGCGGTCGGGGGCGAGCCTGTGTATAACGCGGCCCTCGCAACCCACAGATCAGGTTGCACTTTTTGCTTCACGGAGAGATTGCGATGTCCGAGCGGTGGACGCCCGAGTCCTGGCGCAGCAAGCCGGTGCTCCAGGTGCCCGATTATCCCGACGCCAAGGCTTTGGCCGACGTCGAGGCGCAGCTTGCGACCTTTCCGCCGCTGGTGTTCGCGGGCGAGGCACGCAATTTGAAGAAGGCGCTGGCGCGTGTGGCCGCCGGCGAGGCTTTCCTGCTCCAGGGCGGCGATTGTGCCGAGAGCTTTGCCGAGCACGGCGCCAACAACATCCGCGACTTCTTCCGCGTCCTGCTCCAGATGGCGGTGGTGCTGACCTATGCCGGCGCGTTGCCGGTGGTGAAGGTCGGCCGCATCGCTGGCCAGTTTGCAAAACCGCGGTCATCGCCGACCGAGAAGATCGACGGCGTCGAGCTGCCGAGCTATCGCGGCGACATCGTCAACGACATCGCCTTCACCAAGGAAGCGCGCGTGCCCGATCCGCAGCGCCAGCTGATGGCTTATCGCCAGTCGGCTGCGACGCTGAACCTGTTGCGTGCGTTCGCCACCGGTGGTTTCGCCAATCTCGGCAGCGTGCATCAGTGGATGCTCGGCTTCCTCAAGGACTCGCCGCAGTCCCGCCGCTACAAGGAGCTGGCCGATCGTATCTCGGACGCGCTGAATTTCATGCGCGCCTGCGGCCTCGATCTCGAAAGCCACCCCGAGCTGCGCGCCACCGATTTCTACACCAGCCATGAGGCGCTGCTGCTCGGCTACGAGCAGGCCATGACCCGCGTCGATTCCACGACCGGCGACTGGTACGCGACGTCGGGCCACATGATCTGGATCGGCGATCGCACCCGCCAGCTCGATCACGGCCATGTCGAATATTTCCGCGGCATCAAGAACCCGATCGGCCTGAAGTGCGGCCCGTCGCTCAAGCCCGACGAGCTGTTGAAGCTGATCGACGTGCTCAACCCCGACAACGAGCCGGGCCGACTGACGCTGATCAATCGCTTCGGCTCCGACAAGGTCGCCGACCATTTGCCGAACCTGATCCGCGCGGTGAAGCGCGAGGGCAAAGTGGTGGTCTGGTCGTGCGATCCGATGCATGGCAACACCATCACCTCGACCTCGGGCTACAAGACGCGGCCGTTCGATCGCGTGCTGTCGGAGGTGAAGTCGTTCTTCACCATTCACGCCGCGGAAGGCACCCACGCCGGCGGCGTGCATCTGGAGATGACCGGTCAGGACGTTACCGAGTGTATCGGCGGCGCCCGCGCGATCACGGATGAGGACCTCAACGATCGCTACCACACGGTCTGCGATCCCCGCCTCAATGCCGAGCAATCCATCGACATGGCCTTCCTGGTGGCGGAGCTGCTGAAGCAGGAGCGCGCCGGCAAGGTCAGGCCGATGCCGGCCGTAGCGGGGCTCTAAGACCTTGCTGCGGATCTGGAAGGCCACGATCAACTCCCGCAACGGCCTGGCCTTTGCGTTCCGTTCGGAGCAAGCCGTCCGCGAGGAGATTTTTGCGCTCCTGCTGTCGCTGCCGCTCGCCTGGTTCGTCGGCTCGACCGCAACGCGCGCGGTCGAGCTGGTTTGCGCGGTCGCGTTCGTGCTGGTGGTCGAGCTGCTCAACACCGCGATCGAGAAGCTTGCCGATCGCCTGACCATGGATCACGACAAGCAGATCGGGCGGGTCAAGGACATGGGCTCGGCCGCCGTCGGCGTCGCACTGCTGATGGCCGGGGCATTCTGGATTCTTGCCATCGTCGAGCGGTTGGGTTTCGTCTAGCCACAGGATAAGGCGGCCATGACCGAACGTCTCGACGCATTTGCGGTCACGCTCGCCCAGCTCAATCCGACGATGGGTGACATCGAGGGCAATGCCGCGAAGGCGCGGGCCGCGCGCATGCAAGCCGCCGCCGACGGCGCCGATCTCGTGCTGTTTCCGGAATTGTTCATCGCCGGCTACCCGCCGGAAGACCTCGTGCAGAAGCCTTCGTTCCAGGCTGCCTGCCGCGCCGCGATCGAAAGCCTCGCGCGCGAGACCGCCGATGGCGGCCCGGCAATGCTGGTCGGCACGCCCTGGGTCGAGGACGGCAAGCTCTACAATGCCTGCGCGCTGCTCGACGGCGGCCGCATCGCCGCGTTGCGTTTCAAATGCAATCTGCCGAACTACGGCGTGTTCGACGAGAAGCGACTGTTTTCGCGCGGGCCCGCGTCAGGCCCGGTGACCGTGCGCGGCGTGCGCATCGGCGTGCCGATCTGCGAGGACATCTGGCTGGAGGAGTCCGAGGACTACGAGAACGTCGTCGAGACGCTGGCCGAGACCGGCGCCGAGATCATTCTGGTGCCAAACGGCTCGCCCTATGCCCGCGACAAGAGCGATGTGCGCCTGTCAGTCGCAGTGGCGCGCGTCACCGAGAGCGGGCTGCCGCTGGTCTATCTCAACCAGGTCTGCGGCCAGGACGAGCTGGTGTTCGATGGCGCATCGTTTGCGCTCAACGGCGATCTCTCGCTCGCGGCACAATTGCCGGCGTTCGAGGAAAACATCACCACGCTGCGCTTTGTCAGGACTGGTGACGACTGGCGCTGCACGGGCCCGATCGCGCAGCAGCCCGAGGGCGACCATGCCGACTACGCGGCCTGCGTGCTCGGCCTGCGCGACTACGTCACCAAGAACGGTTTCCCCGGCGTACTGCTCGGCATCTCCGGCGGCATCGATTCCGCCCTGTGCGCGGCGATCGCGGTCGACGCGCTCGGCGCCGATCAGGTACACGGCGTGATGCTGCCTTTTCGCTACACCGCGCCAAGCTCGATTGCGGACGCCGGCGAACTCGCGGGCCATCTCGGCATCCGCTATGAGGTGCTGCCGATCGCGGAGGCCGTGAACGGGTTCGAGACCATCCTCGATGGCATCTTCAAGAATCTGCCGGCGGATGTCACCGAGGAGAATCTCCAGGCCCGCACTCGCGGCACGCTGTTGATGGCGATCTCCAACAAGACCGGGCTGATGGTGGTGACCACCGGCAACAAGTCGGAAATGTCGATCGGCTACGCCACGCTCTATGGCGACATGAATGGCGGCTTCAATCCGATCAAGGATATCTACAAGACGCAGGTGTTCCGCTTGGCGGCGCTGCGCAATGCGTGGAAGCCAGATGGCGCGCTTGGACCTGCGGGCGAGGTGATCCCGCCCGACATCATCACGCGTCCGCCGACGGCGGAGCTGCGCGAGAACCAGACCGATCAGGACTCGCTGCCGCCCTATGAGGTACTCGACGCCATTTTGGAACGGCTGGTCGAGCGCGAGGAGCCGCTCGACCGGATCATCGCTGCCGGGTTCGACCGCGAGACGGTGACCCGCATCGACCATCTTCTCAACGTCGCTGAATACAAGCGCCGCCAGGCCGCGCCGGGCGTGAAGGTGACGGCCAGGAATTTTGGCCGCGATCGCCGCTATCCCATCACCAACCGCTTTCGCGATCGGGGCGAGCAGCTAGCCGCCCCGGACGAGACGCTGGTCTCGCGCGGCAGCCGCGCCTCGATCGACGCGTTCGAGGGTTAAGCTACTTCTGCTGCTGCGGCAGGAAGCTCGGCCCGACCGAACGGATCGGCTTGTTCTCGGTCGACGTCGTTGTATCCGTGTCCGCAGGCGGCGTGGCGGCTGGCGCGGTGGCCGTCGTCGGAGCAGGAGCAGCGCCCTTCTTGGCAGTGGTCGCAGGCGCGCCCTTGGTGAGCTGCCGCTGCTGCATCTTCTTGGCGCTTTCCTCGGTGACGATGATGTCACCCTGCTGCTCGACCGCGGCCTTGTCGTCGGCCGATTTCAGCGCGTCGGCCCAGCTCTGGCCCGCGGCCTTGCACGAGCAGGACGGGTTGAACTCGCTGCGGAATTTGAAGGCGGTCGGCAGCGCCGTGTAGGGCTGGCCGCTGATCGAGACCGCGGAGCTCATGTCCTCGCCGGGATTGCGATGGGCGTAGAGCACGGCTTCCGCCGCCGGGCACAGCGCCTTGCAGGTCTTCTCGTCATCGGGGAAGCGTGCCGGCACGGTCGCAAACGAGATCGGGAAATACGCGCCGTCGCAGGTGCGCACGCACACGGTGCGGAAAGTGCCGGATTGCGGGCCGCCGAGATCGGCGGGCGGCGCGCCCGGCGGATTGTTGGCGCTGTTGCCGCCGAACAGATTGCTCAGGAAGTTGCCGCCCTGCGACTGCGCGGCGTTGGCGTATTGCGGGCCGCAATTGTTCTGTGCCAGCGCAATCAGCACCGAGCGGCGCTGGCTGTCGCGTTCCGGGCTACCGCCGCCGGGACCGCCGCCGCGCAGGCGTTCGAGGTTACCGATGATCTGGTCCAGATTGGCGCGCATCTGTTGGATCTGGGTGTTGACCGGACCGCACTGCGCCGACTGGCCGTTGAACAGCGAGAAAAAGCCGGAGGAATCGCAGCCCATGCGCTTGGCCTGCATGGTGACGCGGTCGAGCTCTGCCTGCTGGCGGGTCTGGGAATCCTGGTAGCGGCGGATCTGCTCGTCACGCGCGGGGTCGCCGCTCGCCCCACCGCTGAGCGCGGCGAGTTGTCCTTCCAGTCGGGCGCACATCGGGTTCGGCCCGAGCCCGCCTTGCGCGGGCGGAGCCGGCGGCGGTCCGGGCGGGCCGGCCTGTGCGAGGGCATCGCTGGCGAGGACGACCGTGCCTAGAAGCACGGCGCAGGCTAAGAGGGATCGGGGACGGGACAGAAACAAAAATTCAGGCATATCCGCCATTCTAGCGAGGTCACGGCCCAGGGTGAGTTGGGGGCCGAAGCGCGCCCTCCAATAGCCGCTTCCTGCGGCATCGTCACGTCGTTTCAGGGGCCGAAGATGGGTCCTAAGGCCCGCCAGTTCCGAGCGAATTCAGCGCTGGCAGGTGATTGCGACATATTCGTCGCAATGGCCATGGGAGCAGTTTGCGCCGGATTTGGGGACAGAGCCGGTAATTTCGTCGGGATCGACCCGGCGGTAGGCCGAGGCCTGCGCAAAGTCCCGTGACTGACAGTAGCTGCGCGCAACCTGCGCGCCGCATTTTTCGCCCTTGGCCAGGCACTGGTCGACACCGTAGCCGTCCGCCTGGTTGGCGATGATGAAGACGCGGGTCTCGGCCGACGCGCTGGCTGCCGCGACGATGAGGGCACAGGAGACGAGCGCGAACAGGGATCGCATGGGGAGCACCGGGGGGGCTTTAGGGAACCGCCAGCTTCCGAATAGACTCAAAAGGTTAAGGATGATGAACCATCAAGGCAGGGCGGCTGCGCTTTGCGGAGACAAAACGGCATTTTCGCGGCTCCCTTGACGCGGGGGCGCCTCATAGCCCATATGTGCCGGATGTACGGTCTCCTCGCCATTTGTGGCATTTGCCGCGAGATTACGAGCTAGCGATTCGCTGGCTGGAGCCGTCTTTTCTCAAAACCATTGAGAGCACTGGACGCCCGGCCAACAGCCGATGGGTATCCATATGGAATTGCGCCTTTACGATACGCTGAGCCGGGACAAGCGCGCCTTCGTGCCGCTCGATGCGAACAATGTCCGCATGTATGTCTGCGGACCGACCGTCTATGACTTCGCCCATATCGGCAACGCGCGGCCGGTGATCGTGTTCGACGTGCTGTTTCGGCTGCTGCGCCATCTCTATGGCGAGGCGCACGTCAAATATGTCCGCAACATCACCGACGTCGACGACAAGATCAACGACCGAGCCGCGCGGGACTTTCCCGGCCTGCCGCTGAACGAGGCGATCCGCAAGGTCACCGAGCAGACGGGGAAGCAGTTTCATGCCGACGTCGATGCGCTTGGCGCGCTCCGGCCGAGCGTCGAGCCGCGTGCGACCGAGCATATCGGCGAGATGCGCGAGATCATCGAAAGGCTGGTCGCCGGCGGCTTTGCCTATGTCGCCGAGGACCACGTGTTGTTCTCGCCGCAGGCGATGAATGCGGCCAATTCCACGCTGCCGCGCTATGGCACGCTGTCGAAGCGTTCACTCGACGAGATGATCGCCGGTGCCCGCGTCGATGTCGCGCCCTACAAGCGCGACGCGACCGATTTCGTGCTGTGGAAGCCGTCCAAGCCGGGCGAACCTTCATGGCCGTCGCCGGCCGGCATCGGCGCAGAGGGGCGTCCTGGCTGGCACGTCGAGTGCTCGGCCATGGCCTGGAAGCATCTCGGTGAATATTTCGACATCCATGGTGGCGGCATCGATCTCGTGTTCCCGCATCACGAGAACGAGGTGGCGCAGACCTGCTGCGCCTTTCACCGGGAGCGCATGGCGAACTACTGGATGCACAACGGCTTCCTCCAGGTCGAGAGCGAGAAGATGTCGAAGTCGCTCGGCAACTTCGTGACCATCCACGAATTGCTCGCGGACTGGCCGGGCGAGGTGCTGCGCCTCAATATGCTGAAGACGCACTATCGCTCGCCGATCGACTGGACCATGAAGTCGCTGGAAGAGAGCGCGAAAACGCTCGACGACTGGTATCGCTTTGCGGCGGACGTCGCGCCCGGCCAAGCGGCCGCGTCCGTGGTCGAGCCGCTGTTCGACGACCTCAACACGTCGCTGGCGATCGCGGCGCTGCATGGCCTGCGCAACAATTCCGACGCCGCTGGTCTTGCCGCGTCGCTGCGACTGCTCGGCTTCCTGTCCGAGAGCGCCGCGCAATGGCAAGGCCGCAAGCAGCAGGCGAGCGGCATCGATGCGAGCGAGATCGACCGCCTGATCGCGGAGCGTGCGGCTGCGCGCGCGCGAAAAGACTTCAAGGAATCCGATCGCATCCGTGACGAGCTCGCGGCCAAGGGCGTCGTGATCAAGGACGGCAAGGGTTCCGACGGCAAGCCGGTGACGACATGGGAGCTCGCGTGATGGCACAAGCGCTTCCAAAACCCGGCTTGCGGCCCTTCCTGCCGGCCGACGTTCCGATGCTTGCCGCGATCTTCACCGCGGCGATCGAGGAGCTGACCGGCGACGATTACAATGAGGCGCAGCAGCAAGCCTGGATGGCGGCGGCCGAGGACGAAGAGTTCGGCAAGCGGCTGGCGACAGATTTGACTCTGATCGCGACGCTGGACGGCTCGCCCGTGGGCTTTGCGTCGCTGCGCGGAAAGGATCACATCCGCATGCTCTACGTGCATCCAGCGGTAGCCGGACAGGGCCTGGCGACGATGCTCGTCGACGCGCTGGAAAAGCTCGCCGGCGGCCGTAGTGCGGACAAGCTGACTGTCGACGCTAGCGATAACGCGCAAGGGTTTTTCGCCAAGCGCGGCTATGTCGCCATGCAGCGCAACAGCATCACCGTCAACGACGAGTGGCTCGCCAACACCACCATGCAGAAGACGCTCGGAGCCAATCCCGCGTCGGGAGCACTGCAATGAGCAAGGAGCGCCTTTACCTCTTCGACACCACGCTGCGCGACGGCGCGCAGACCAATGGCGTCGATTTCACGCTGGCCGACAAGCAGATCATCGCCGCGATGCTGGATGAGCTCGGCATCGACTATGTCGAGGGCGGCTATCCCGGCGCCAATCCGACTGACACCGAATTTTTCGGCACCAAGCCGAAGCTCACCCATGCGCGCTTCACCGCCTTCGGCATGACGCGGCGGGCCGGGCGCTCGGTGTCCAATGATCCCGGCGTCGCAGGTCTCCTCGAAGCGAAGGCCGACGCGATCTGCTTCGTGGCAAAATCCTCCGCCTATCAGGTGCGCGTCGCGCTGGAGACGACGAAAGAGGAAAACCTGGCCTCGATCCGCGACAGCGTTGCGGCCGCGAAGGCCGCCGGCCGTGAGGTGATGCTCGATTGCGAGCATTTCTTCGACGGCTACAAGGAGGATTCCAGCTTCGCGCTCGCCTGCGCCAAGGCCGCCTATGAGGCCGGCGCGCGCTGGGTCGTGTTGTGCGACACCAATGGCGGCACCATGCCGAACGAGGTCGAGGCGATCGTCGCCGAGGTGACAAAACACATCCCCGGCGATCACATTGGCATCCACGCCCATAACGACACCGAGCAGGCGGTAGCAAATTCGCTGGCCGCGGTGCGCGCCGGCGCGCGCCAGATCCAGGGCACGCTGAACGGACTCGGCGAGCGCTGCGGCAATGCCAATCTCTGCTCGCTGATCCCGACCTTGAAGCTGAAGCAGGAGTTTGCCGACGCCTTCGAGATCAGCGTCACGCCGGAGAAGCTCGCGACCCTGGTCAAGGTCTCGCGCACGCTCGACGACATGCTTAATCGCGTGCCGAACCGACATGCGGCCTATGTCGGCGAGAGCGCCTTCGTCACCAAGACCGGCATTCATGCTTCCGCCGTGATGAAGGACCCGCAGACCTATGAGCACGTGCTGCCGGAATTGGTCGGCAATCACCGCAAGGTGCTGGTGTCGGACCAGGCCGGCCGCTCCAACGTCATCGCCGAGCTCGACCGTGCCGGCATCGCTTACGAGAAGAGCGATCCGAAGCTGACGCGGCTGGTCGAGGAATTGAAGGAGCGCGAGGCGGCTGGATACGCCTATGAATCCGCCAACGCCTCGTTCGATCTGCTGGCGCGCCGCACGCTCGGCAAGGTGCCACAATATTTCGAGGTCGAGCAGTTCGACGTCAATGTCGAGCAGCGCTACAATTCGCACGGCGAGCGTGTCACCGTGGCGCTGGCCGTGGTCAAGGTCGACGTCGCCGGCGAGCACCTGATCTCGGCGGCCGAAGGCAACGGCCCGGTCAACGCGCTCGACGTTGCGCTCCGCAAGGACCTCGGCAAGTATCAGAAGTATATCGAGGGCCTGAAGCTGATCGACTACCGCGTCCGCATCCTCAACGGCGGCACCGGCGCGGTCACGCGCGTGCTGATCGAGAGCGAGGACGAGAACGGCGACAGGTGGACCACGGTCGGCGTGTCCCCGAACATCATCGACGCCTCGTTCCAGGCGCTGATGGATTCGGTGATCTACAAGCTCGTGAAGTCGGGCGCGCCGGCGTAGGGGACCGCGGGGCCAAAAACAGCGTCATTGCGAGGAGAGAGGGGAGCGCGACCAATGATCGACCACATCTCTGTCGGCGTCAGCGATCTCGAACGCTCTGCAAAATTCTACGAGGCAATACTCGCCGCCCTCGGCCTCACACGCGTGGTGACCCGGACTCGCACAATCGGCTTCGGCAAGACCTATCCCGAATTCTGGATCAATCTGCGCGAGGCCATGCCGCGTGTGCCGCCGGAGAGCGGCGTGCACATCTGCCTGCGGGCGAAAGCGACGAGCGAGGTTGATGCGTTTCACGCGGCCGCACTTGCGGCCGGCGGTGCATCCGACGGCGCCCCGGGCATCCGCCCGCATGATCGCGTGCGCTATTACGCGGCCTTCATCGTCGACCCCGATGGCAACCGCATCGAGGCGGTGACGTTTCCGACGGGCTGATCTTTAGAGCTTGCGCGCGACTTCCGGGGCGAGCTGCGTTTCCGCCTCGGCGATCTGCGCCGCCGCTGACTTCAGCTTCGGCAAAATATCTTCGACGCGATCGGCCTTGAGGATATCGACCGAAAGGCCGGCGCGGATGAACTCGGTCTGGCGCATATGCGACAGCAGCGAGAACAGCGGCTCCCAGAAATTGTCGATATTGGCGAGCAGCACCGGCTTGGCGTGACGGCCGAGCTGCTTCCAGGTCAGTTGCTCGACCAGCTCCTCCAGCGTGCCGACGCCGCCCGGCAGCGCCACGAAGGCGTCGGAGCGCTCGAACATCAGCCGCTTGCGCTCGTGCATGTCGGGGGTGACGATCATTTCCTGCACGCGGGTCAGCGCATTCTCGCGCTTACGGAGGAATTCGGGAATGATGCCGGTGACGGTGCCGCCGTGATCGAGCACGGAGGTCGCGACCGAGCCCATCAGGCCAAGCGAGCCGCCGCCATAGACCAGGCGGATGTTGTTCTCGGCGAGCGCCTTGCCGAACGCCTTGGCGCCTTCGGTGAAGTGGGGATTGGTTCCGGGACCGGAGCCGCAATAGACACAGACGGTTTTGATCGTGCTCATTGGTGCCATGATGCATTGCAGCGAAGGGGCGTCAAGCCCAATCGGTGATTCGGACCACCCGCAAATCTACCGGTAAATGGCGGCAAACAATCGAAGATTCGCCATCTGGCGGGGTGCGTTGGCCGCCGGAAGCTTCTATATGACGAGCGAAAACAGTTAATCGCAACGCGCTCGCATTCGGCGGGCCTCCAGGTTCCTTGATGAGCCCACCTCATTCGCCAGACGTCCCCGACGTGCCCGAGCCTGCCGGCGGACCGCTGGAGCGGGCCACCCTGATGGGCACGCTGGCGCATCTGTGGCCTTATATCTGGCCTGGCGACCGCTCCGACCTGAAGATGCGCGTGGTCTGGTCGATGGTGCTGCTGCTCGCCGCCAAGCTGATCACGCTGACGGTTCCGTTCAGCTTCAAATGGGCGACGGACGCGCTGACCGGGGCCAACACTGCGCCGGTGCAGGCCGATAATTGGCATCTCTGGGTGATCGCATCGCCGCTGCTCTTGACGGCGAGCTACGGCGTGATGCGCATCGTGATGGCGGTGCTGACGCAATGGCGCGACGGTATCTTTGCGCGCGTCGCCATGCATGCGGTGCGCAAGCTCGCCACCATCACCTTCATCCACATGCACGAGCTCTCGCTGCGCTTTCATCTCGAGCGCAAGACCGGCGGCCTGACGCGCGTGCTCGAGCGCGGCCGCGAGGGTATCGAGGTCATCGTGCGCATGGTGATCCTCCAGCTGATCCCGACCATCGTCGAGGTCTCGCTGCTGATGGCCGTGCTGCTCTGGCAGTTCGACTGGCGCTACGTGGCCGCAACCCTGATCACCGTCGCGGTCTACATGTACTACACCTACATCGCGACCGAGTGGCGGATCGGCATCCGCCGCAAGATGAACGATTCCGACACCGAGGCGAACACCAAGGCGATCGATTCGCTGCTCAACTACGAGACGGTCAAATATTTCAGCGCCGAGGCGCGCGAGGCGCAGCGCTATGACCGATCGGTCGCGCGCTACGAGGAGGCGAGCGTCCACACCTACACCTCGCTTGCCGTGCTCAACACCGGACAAGCCGTGATCTTCACGCTCGGCCTGACCGCGACCATGCTGATGTGTGCGATCGGCGTGCGCAACGGACACAACACGGTCGGCGATTTCGTGTTGGTTAACGCCATGATGATCCAGCTTTATCAACCCCTGAACTTCATGGGCATGGTCTATCGCGAGATCAAGCAGGCGATCATCGACATCGAGAAGATGTTCAACGTCATCGGCCGCGAGGCCGAGATCAAGGACGTACCCGATGCGAAGCCGTTGGTCGTCTCGGCGGGCAATGTGCGTTTCGAGGACGTGCGCTTTGCCTATGAGCCGGC
The DNA here is from genome assembly GCF_049993385.1 of Bradyrhizobium sp. McL0616. NCBI lineage: Bacteria > Pseudomonadati > Pseudomonadota > Alphaproteobacteria > Hyphomicrobiales > Nitrobacteraceae > Bradyrhizobium > Bradyrhizobium sp. McL0616. The sequence continues at coordinate 5,509,768 of NZ_CP188255.1, read as the reverse complement.
CCGGCCGATCCTGAAGGGCATCAGCTTCGAAGTGCCGGCCGGCAAGACGGTCGCGATCGTCGGCCCGTCCGGCGCCGGCAAATCGACCATCTCGCGACTCCTATTCCGCCTCTACGACATCTCCGGCGGCAAGATCCTGATCGACGGCCAGGACATCCGCGAGGTGACGCAGGCCTCGCTGCGTGCCTCCATCGGCATGGTGCCGCAGGACACGGTGCTGTTCAACGACACCATCCGCTACAACATCCGCTATGGACGCTGGGACGCCGATGATGCCGAGGTCGAGGAGGCTGCGCAGCTTGCGCAGATCGACAATTTCATCCGCATGGCGCCGAAGGGTTATGAGACCCAGGTCGGCGAGCGCGGACTGAAACTCTCGGGCGGCGAGAAGCAGCGCGTCGCGATTGCGCGCACCGTGTTGAAGGCGCCGCCGATCCTGGTGCTGGACGAGGCGACCTCGGCGCTCGACACCCACACCGAGCACGAAATCCAGGGCGCGCTCGACCGCGTGGCCAAGAACCGCACCTCGCTCGTGATCGCGCACCGGCTCTCGACCATCGTCGGCGCCGACGAGATCATCGTGCTGGACCAGGGCCGCATCGCCGAGCGCGGCACGCATGCTCAGCTCCTCGTGCAGGGCGGGCTCTATGCCAGCATGTGGAACAGGCAGCGCGAGGCCGAGGCCGCACGCGAAAAACTGGCCCAGATGGCCGATGGCAACGAAGCGCCCAACCGGGAGCCGCCGCCGGTCGAGGACGTCCTGACGGCGCAGGCGGCCGCGGAGTGAGCTTGTCTCCGGTGCCAACTCTGGCCTAAACAACCCCACCGCGCGAGACGACCCGCGCCATCACCCCTTTTGCGGCAGATAGCGATGTCCATTCTCGATTCGATCCAGCGTCAGATCCCGCCGATCCACAAGGAGGGCTATCCCTTCATCGGTGGTTTCGCGCTGGCAAGCCTCGTCCTGTTCTGGCTGTGGTCGCCGCTCGGGTGGATCGGCACCATTCTCACAGTGTGGTGCGCGCTGTTCTTCCGCGACCCCGTGCGCGTGACGCCGGTGCGCGACGGGCTTGTGGTGTCGCCGGCCGACGGCCGGGTCTCGATGATCACCATGGCGCTGCCACCGGCCGAGCTCGGCCTCGGCGACCGGCCGCTGCCGCGCGTCTCGGTGTTCATGAGCGTGTTCAACTGCCACGTGAACCGCAGCCCGGTGGCGGGCAGGGTCGACCGCATCGCCTACCGGCCCGGCCTCTTCATCAATGCCGAGCTCGACAAGGCGAGCGAGGACAATGAGCGCAATTCGCTGGTCATCTCGACGCCGCAGGGGCGCATCGGCGTGATCCAGATCGCAGGCCTCGTGGCCAAGCGCATCGTCTGCTTCGTCAAGGAAGGGCAGGCGCTCGGCGCCGGCGAGCGGTTTGGCCTGATCCGCTTCGGCTCGCGGCTCGACGTCTATCTGCCGGTCGGCACCAAGGCGCTGGTCTCGGAAGGCCAGACCGCGATCGCCGGCGAGACCATCCTGGCCGACCTGACCGGAGACGACCCGGCCCGCGCTTACCGCGCCAATTAACCATTGGGCTGATGTCAGGGGCCTCCTACCGCGATGGCGGAGGGGAAAGCGGCTTGCTATATCTCGCCTTAAGGTGAGGACGAGCCAATGACGCCCTATGACTTCAAAGATCCCGACATTCGCCGCCGGCGGTTCCGCCCGATCCCGGTGCGGATGCTGGTGCCCAACGTCATCACGCTGCTGGCGATCTGCGCCGGCCTGACCTCGATCCGGCTGTCGATCGAGGGGCGAATGTCGCTCGCCGTCTACGCCATCGTGTTCGCCGCCGCGCTCGACGGCATCGACGGCCGCGTCGCGCGCCTGATCAAGGGCCAGTCCAAGTTCGGCGCCGAACTCGACAGCCTCGCTGACTTCGTCAATTTCGGCGTCGCGCCCGGCCTGATGCTGTATTTCTGGCAGCTGCACGAGCTCGGCAATGCTGGTTGGATCGCTGCGATGGTGTTTGCGATCTCCGGGGGCTTAAGGCTCGCGCGCTTCAACGCGACCATGGACGATCCGAACAAACCGGCTTTCGCCGCCAATTTCTTCACCGGCGTACCGGCGCCCGCCGGCGCGATCACCGTATTGCTGCCGATCTATGCCGCGTTCCTCGATCTCGGGCGCTGGCCTGCGGCAGTGACGGCTGCCTATACGCTGCTGATCGCTTTCCTGATGGTATCCCGGCTGCCGGTGTTCTCCGGCAAGACCAAGCGCATGCGGGTGCCTCCGGAGTTGGTGTTGCCGGCGTTCGTCGCGGTGATCTTCTTCATCGCGCTGGTAATCGCCTATCCCTGGCACGTGCTCTCGATCGGTACCGTGCTGTATCTGCTCTGCCTGCCGCTCGGCTACAAATCCTATCGCGATCAGGCGCGCGCCATGGAAGCCACTGCACCTGCGGGGGGCGAGGTCTCGTCGCCGCCTTCGGCGCCGACACTGGCGAACCTCTCGGAGCCGCCGCCGCACGACGATCGGCGGCTGCACTGAGCGGTGGTCTGCGGATATCTGCCATGAGGGCTTCCTGAGTTGGGTTGAGGCCCGATCTCGGCTATATCGCCCTGTGCCGGCGGCATCGCGCAAACAGCGGCCGCCAATCTGGGAGAGAACGCCGTGACTGATACCGCGACCGGGCTGCTGCCCGCTTCCGTCCTCGAGGCGCTGGGCCGCTATGACACCCCGACGATCTGCAACGCCATGGAGATCGTGGCGCCCGAGCGCCGGCTGATCGGCTACACCACCAAGCAGCTTGTCTGCCCGTTCCCCGATCTGCCACCGATCGTCGGCTATGCCCGCACCGTCGCGATCCGCTCGGTGCTGAAATCATCGCTTCCGGCCGAAGAGCAGTCCAAGCGCCGCATCGAATATTACGAATATGTCGGCACCGGCCATGGCCCGCGTATTTCGGTGATCCAGGACATCGACGGTCCTGACGTCGGCTACGGCGCGTTCTGGGGAGAGGTGCAGAGCAACGTGCACAAGGCGCTCGGCTGCCTCGGCGTCATCACCGACGGCTCGATCCGTGACATCCCGCAATGGGCCCGGGGCTTCCAGGCGCTCGCAGGCTCGATCGGGCCGTCACATGCGTGGGTGCATGCCGAGAGCTTTGGCGGCGAAGTGCGCGTCGCCGGCATGACCGTGAGATCGGACGATCTGATCCACGCCGACCAGCACGGCGCCATCATCATTCCGCTCGACATCGCCGCAAAGCTGCCCGAGGCCGCCGAGCTCTGCGGCCGCCGCGAGACGCCAATCCTCGAGATCGCCCGCAGCCCCGACTTCTCGCTGGAGAAGCTGAAGGCCGCGCTGAGGCGCTCGGCGGAGATCCATTGAACGGAGAGCAGCCATGGATATGCGCGGCAAGACGGTGCTGATTACGGGCTCGACCGACGGTGTCGGGCGCTATGTCGCAAGCCGCCTTGCCGCGGAAGGCGCGCATGTTTTGATACACGGTCGCGACGCCGCGCGCGCCAAAACGCTGATCGACGACATCGTGAAGGCCGGCTACGCCGCGCCGACCTTTTACCAAGCCGATCTGTCGTCGATGGCAGGCACGCGCGAACTCGCAACGGCGGTAATCCGAGATCATCGCCACCTCGACGTCTTCGTCAGCAATGCCGGCATCGGCTCGCAGAACGACGGGCCGCAACGGCAGGAGAGCCGCGACGGTCACGAGCTGCGTTTTGCCGTGAACTACCTCTCGGGCTTCCTGCTCGCTTATCTGCTGCTGCCGTTGCTGAAGGTCGCAGCGCCGTCGCGCATCGTCAATGTCGCTTCCCTCGGGCAGCATCCGATCGATTTCGACGACGTCATGATCACGAAGGGCTACAGCGGCTCGCGTGCCTATGCCCAGAGCAAGCTCGCGCAGATCATGTTCACGGTCGATCTTGCCGCAGAACTGAAGGACGCCGGCATCACCGTGAACTCGCTGCATCCGGCGACTTATATGAATACGACGATGGTGCGTGCCGGCGGCATCACGCCGATGTCGACCGTCGAGCAGGGTGGTGCTGCGATCCTGCATCTGGTCGAAGGCGACGACGTCGCGCGCCGAAGCGGCCTGTTCTTCAACGGCATGAACGAGGCGCGCGCCAATCCGCAGACCTATGATGCCGACGCGCGCAAACGCCTGCGCTTGCTCAGCCTGGAGCTGACCGGCCTTTCGTCCTAGCCAGCACGATTATGGTTAGCGAAGTGTTGAGAATCCTGTCGCCGGACGGCAAGTCGGGCGTCGATGCTGCGCGCCAGCGGCGGCGCGCCGCACAGGCTCAACTTAACCTTTACGCGTCTTTAATCGCGGCTCACTAGGGTTTCCGATGCGGTTCGGGGTTGGGCCGCGCCATCGGCCAGGACGGCCGTTGTGCGTTCGCGTTGGAGTCTCCCATGGATATCATGACGGGCGCTGGCCTCGTGGTGGGCATGATCGTCATCGCGACGATGGTGTTTCTGGGCGGCGATCTGCACATGTTCATCAGCGAGCATGCGGCGATCATCATCTTCGGCGGCTCGGCCGCAGCGACCATGATCCGCTTTCCGCTCTCAGTGCTGATGCATGGCCTGCCGCTCGGAATGAAATTCGCCTTCACGATGAGCCGGCTGTCGGCGCACGACCTGGTCGACGAACTGGCCCGCATCGCCGAGATCGCCCGCAAGCAGGGCCCGGTCGGCCTGGAAAAGGTCGAGACCGACGAGCCGTTCCTCGCCAAGGGCATCCGCTACGTCGCCGACGGCTACGACCTCGATTTCATTCGGGACAATCTGGAACGCGACCGCGACAATTTCCTGATGCATCTGAACGAAGGCAGCAAGATCTACCGCGCCGTCGGTGACTGCGCGCCTGCGTTCGGCATGATCGGAACCCTGATCGGCATGGTGCAGATGTTTTCGAACATGTCGGATCCCTCTAAGCTCGGCCCGTTCATGGCGACCGCCCTGCTGGCAACTCTCTACGGTGCGCTGGTCGCGAACCTGCTCTGCCTGCCGATCGCCGACAAGCTGCATGGCAAGCTGCTCGACGAGGAAACCAACCGCACGCTGATCATCGACGGCATCCTGATGATCCGCGACTCCAAGAGCCCGACTTTGGTGCGCGAAATGCTCCTGGCCTATCTGCCCGAGAAGCACCGCCACGCCGAAGGCGAGCCGGTTCCGGCGTAACGCCGGACGCCGGGATCTAACCGATGGCAAAGAAGAAAAAAGAAGAAGCACACGGCGGCCATGGCTGGTTCGTGACGTTTGCCGATCTGATGGCCTTGCTGCTGGCGTTTTTCGTGATGCTGGTCGCGTTCTCCACCCAGGACGCCAACAAGCTGAAGATCGTCGCAGGCTCCATGCGCGAGGCCTTCGGTGTCCAGAGCGAAGCGCGCTACGCCGGCATCATCGAATCCGACGGCCTGCCGACCCGCGCTCGGCTGAAGAACGTCGATCACATCCAGCCCGAGGAGTCCCCCAACACGCCGACGCCGGACCAGGAGGATCGCGACAAGACGTCCGGCGCCAAGATCAAGGTCGACCGCAATTTTGCGCTCGCCGCCGCCTCGTTGCGGCAAGCGCTACAGGACATGCCAGAGCTAACCGAGATGTCCAAGCACATCATGTTCGAGGAGACCAAACAGGGTCTCAACCTCGAGATCGTTGACCAGGACGGTCGCTCGATGTTTGCCGACGGCTCCAAGGTGCCCTACGACCGCACCCGACGGCTGATTGAGAAGCTTGCGATCCCGCTCAAGGCGACCCCCTTGCGCGTCTCCATCGCCGGCCACACCGCGGCGGGCTTCGTGCCGACCCGCAGCGACTACGGCGCCTTCGACCTGTCGGCCGACCGCGCCAACGCCGTGCGCCAGATCCTCGAGCGCGAGGGTCTGCCGTCGGCGCACGTCTTCGCCGTCTCCGGCAAGGCCGACACCCAGCCGCTGTTCCCGGACGATCCTTCGCTCGCCGCCAACCGCCGCGTGACCATCACCCTGATGCGTGAAGATCCGCCGCTGCCGCCGAACTTGAAGCCATAAGTCCCTTGCGTTACCATTTTACCTGAGGCCTATCGTCGCGAAGGCGACGAACGTGGCCGCGCTGTCACAGCATCTGCCGTAGCACCTGCTATGGTGAGGGGCCGATTGACAGGCGCACCGGAAGCGTCAAAAGGCGCCGGATCAATTCCAGGGACGAAGCGTTTCCCACCCTCATGACGGCGAGCATCACATCGACCGAGACCCGGGAAGGGCCGGTCACCTCCGGTTTTTGGTCCCTGACGCTGGGGAGCATCGGCGTCGTTTTCGGCGACATCGGTACCTCGCCGCTGTACGCATTCCACGAAGCGGTCAGGGGCGCGGCGCATGGCGAGCTGGTCACGCGGCTCATGGTGCTCGGCGTGCTCTCGCTGATCCTGTGGGCGCTCCTGATCGTCGTCACCGCCAAATACGTCCTGCTGCTGCTGCGTGCCGACAATAACGGGGAGGGCGGCACGCTCTCGCTGATGGCGCTCGGCCAGCGCGCGCTCGGGCGACGAAGCTGGTTCCTGCTGGCGCTCGGCGTGGTCGGCGCCTCCATGTTCATCGGCGATTCCATGATCACGCCGGCGATCTCGGTGCTGTCGGCAGTCGACGGCCTCAAGCTCGCGACGCCTGCGTTCGAGCACTATGTCGTGCCGCTCACGGTCTTCATCCTGGCGCTGCTGTTCGCGGTCCAGAGCAAGGGAACGGCGCTTGTGGCCTCCGCCTTCGGGCCGGTGATGGTGGTCTGGTTCACAGTCCTGGCGGTGCTGGGTGTCGTTCATATAGCCGATGATCCGTCGGTGCTGGCCGCGATCAATCCCTATTACGCACTGCGATTCCTGCTGTCGCACGGCACGATTGGCCTGGTAACGCTCGGCGCCGTATTCCTCGCCGTGACCGGCGGCGAGGCGCTCTATGCCGATCTCGGTCATTTCGGACGTAAGCCGATCCAGTCGGCCTGGATGTTCTTCGTGTTGCCTTCGCTCCTGATCAACTATTTCGGGCAAGGCGCGCTGGTGCTGTCCGATCCCAGCGCGATCGAGCACTCCTTCTATCGCATGGTGCCCGAGCATATGGTGCTGCCGCTGGTCGGGCTTGCGACGGCAGCGACCGTGATCGCGAGCCAGGCGGTGATCACCGGTGCCTATTCGCTGGTCCATCAGGCGGTGCAGCTTGGCCTGCTGCCGCGCTTTGAGGTGCGCTACACCTCCGAAACCCACGCCGGCCAGATCTATCTGCCGCGCGTGAACCGACTGCTCCTGATTGGCGTGATGCTGCTGGTGCTGTTGTTTCACTCGCCCAGCAATCTGGCTTCGGCCTACGGCATCGCGGTCTCCACCACCATGGTCGCCGACGGCATCATGGGCTTTGTCGTGATCTGGAAATTGTGGAACTGGCGCGCCGCGACGGCGGCGGCCGTGATCATGCCCTTCGTCATGGTCGACATGACCTTCTTCAGCGCGAACCTGCTCAAGCTGCTCGAAGGCGCCTGGGTGCCGCTGCTGTTCGGCGCGGCCATGGCGGCGACGATCTGGACGTGGCGGCGCGGCTCGGCCATCCTGATTCAGAAGACGCGCCGCATCGAGGTGCCGCTGGACGATCTGATCCGCAGTCTGGAGAAGCGGCCGCCGCACATCGTGAAGGGCACGGCGGTGTTCCTGACCAGCGATCCCGCTTTCGTGCCGACCGCGCTGTTGCACAATCTCAAGCACAACAAGGTGCTGCATGAGCACAACGTGGTCCTGACCATCGAGACCGCACACACGCCGCGGGTCGACCTGTCGGAGCGCTTCCGCATCGAGAAGATCAGCGACAAGTTCTCAAAGGTCCGCCTGCGCTTCGGCTTCATGGAGCAGCCGAACGTCCCCAAGGCGCTGGCGATCGCCCGCAAGCAGGGCTGGCAGTTCGACATCATGTCGACGTCGTTCTTCGTGTCGCGGCGGTCGCTGAAGGCCTCGGCGCAGTCGGGCATGCCGCTCTGGCAGGACCATCTGTTCATCGCGCTCAGCCGGTCCGCCAACGATGCCACCGACTATTTCCAGATTCCGACGGGACGGGTGGTTGAAGTGGGGACTCAAGTCACTATTTGAACGCGATTGGCGGACCCATGCAAATCTGCATGCCGAGGGCCCAGAATCGGGCTAGGCTATGCCACCAGCGCAGGACTATAAGCCGCGCGCTCCTCCGCCGTTGTGCAGTGAAGCATTTTTAGAGGCCACTAGGCTCTCCCATGACAAGTGACGTAGCAGTTCCCGTCCCGGAAACGGTGGCGGCCAATGGGCATGGCGACGCCCACACCACCGCCGGTTTCGGCGCGCTGACGCTTGGCAGCATCGGCGTCGTCTATGGCGATATCGGCACCAGCCCGCTCTACGCGTTCCGCGAGGCGGTGATGGCGGCATCCGGCGCGGAAGGCGCGCCGACGCCGGCCGCCGTCCTCGGTGTGGTGTCCCTGATCCTGTGGGCCCTGATCGTCGTGGTGACGCTCAAATACGTCGTGATCCTCTTGCGCGCCGACAACAATGGCGAGGGCGGCACGCTCGCCTTGATGGCGCTGGCCCAGCGCGCGGTCGGCACCGGCGGGTCGACCATCGTCCTGCTCGGCATCATCTCTGGCGCCCTGTTCTACGGCGATGCGGTGATTACGCCGGCGGTCTCGGTGCTGTCGGCCCTCGAAGGCATGAAGGACATCACGCTGCGGTTCGAGCCCTACATCGTTCCCTTGACCGTGCTGATCCTGGTCTTCCTGTTCGCCGTGCAATCGCGCGGCACCGCCCGCGTCGCGGCGTTCTTCGGACCGGTCATGGTGGTCTGGTTCGCTGTGATCGCGGTGGCGGCGATCCATCCGATCATCGCGCAGCCGCAGGTGCTGTTCGCGCTGAACCCGTTCTACGCCGTGTCCTTCATGCTCCATCACGGCATCATCGGCTTCGTGACGCTGGGCGCCGTGTTCCTCGCGGTCACTGGCGCCGAGGCGCTCTATGCCGACCTCGGCCATTTCGGCAAGCGGCCGATCCAGACCGCCTGGCTGTTCATCGTGCTGCCGTCGCTGGCGCTGAACTATCTCGGGCAGGGCGCTCTGGTCCTCGGCGATCCCGCCGCGATCGAGAGCCCGTTCTTCCAGCTGTTTCCGCAAGGCTGGGTACGCGGCGGCATGGTCGTCCTTGCCACCGCCGCCACCGTCATTGCCAGCCAGGCCGTCATCACCGGCGCCTATTCGCTGACACGGCAGGCGATCCAGCTCGGGCTGCTGCCGCGCTTTGAAATTCGCCATACCTCTGAAGCCCATTCCGGCCAGATCTTCATCCCGCGCATCAACCAGCTGCTGCTGGTCGCCGTGATCATGATGGTGCTGCTGTTCCGCTCCTCCAGCGCGCTGGCCTCGGCCTATGGTATCTCCGTCACCGGGACCATGGTGGTCACCGGCATGATGGGCTTCATCGTGATCTGGAAGGCCTGGAAATGGTCGCCGCTCGCCGCCGCCGCCCTGATCGCGCCGTTCCTGTTTCTCGACCTGACCTTCCTGGCCGCCAACCTGCTCAAGGTGTTCGAGGGTGGCTGGGTGCCGCTCGCGCTCGGCTCTTTCATGATCCTTCTGATGTACACATGGCGGCGCGGCAGCCGGCTGCTGTTCGAGAAGTCGCGCAAGCTCGAATTCCCGCTCGCCGATCTCGTCGCGATGTTGGAGAAGCGGCCGCCGCAGCGGGTGCCCGGCACCGCAGTGTTCCTGACCAGCGATCCCTTAAGCGCGCCGACTGCGCTGATGCATAGTCTGAAACACTACAAAGTGCTTCACGAGAAGAATGTCATTCTCACCATCGAGACCGCGCAGACCCCGCGCATCGATCCGGCCGAGCGCGTGAAGCTGGATCAGATCAGCCCGACCTTCTCCAAGGTGACGCTGAAGTTCGGCTTCATGGAATCGCCTAATGTGCCGAAGGCGCTGGCGATCGCCCGCAAGCTCGGCTGGCAATTCGACATCATGTCGACCTCGTTCTTCCTGTCGCGCAGGGCGCTGAAGCCCGCCGCCCATTCCGGCATGCCGCGCTGGCAGGATCGGCTGTTTATCTCGCTCAGCCGTTCCGCGAACGATGCCACCGACTATTTCCAGATCCCCTCTGGCCGCGTGGTCGAGGTCGGCACGCAGGTGACGATCTGATCCTTCATCTGAAGGTCGCACTTCAAGTCCCTGCGATTTAGCTTTAACTTGCGCCGCGTACCTCAAGCCTTTGTAGCGCTTGATTTTCGTCGGCCGAGAGGCGAGGTTGCCCGCCGGCTGGGATCGCCCCGGCCGAGGGCTGCGACGTTGGAGGATGATGTGGCGAACCAGGTACAGGATCTGACCCCGGACGAGGTCTCCAAGGGTGTCTCGGAAGGGCGCTATCTTCTTGTCGATGTCCGCGAGCCGAACGAGGTCGAGGCCGAGGCCTATCCTTACGGTGTGGTCGTGCCGCTCTCGACCTTCGACCCGAAGGCGATCCCGGATCCCGCCGGCAAAGAGGTCGTGTTCGCCTGCCGCTCGGGCAAGCGTTCGGTGACGGCCTCGCTCGCGGCGCAGGCGGCGGGCTTGCCTTACGACAAGCATCTGGCAGGCGGCATGCTCGGCTGGAAGGCGGCGGGACTTCCCAGCAAGGTCGGTGGCTGATCGGGCCCAATGTCTAACAGGATGTCCAAAAGCTCTTTCCTCAACAAGGTCTTCGCCGACCTTCCCGTCACCATCTTCGAGGCGATGTCGCAGGCCGCGCGCGACAACAACGCCATCAATCTCGGCCAGGGCTTTCCCGACGACCCGGGTCCTGAGGACATCCGCCGCGCTGCGGCCGATGCCTCGCTGAACGGCTACAACCAGTACCCGTCGATGATGGGCATCCCGGAGCTGCGCCAGGCCATCGCGACTCACTACGGCCACTGGCACGGCCTCAAGCTCGATCCGATGAGCGAGGTGATGGTCACCTCCGGCGGCACCGAGGCCTTGACCTCGGCGATCCTCGCGGTGGTGCAGCCGGGCGACGAGGTGGTCTGCTTCCAGCCGGTCTATGATTCCTATCTGCCGATCATCCGTCAGGCCGGCGGCATTCCGCGCCTCGTGCGGCTCGAGCCGCCCCACTGGCGGCTGAATGAGGACATGCTGAAAAGCGTCTTCAATTCAAAGACCAAGGCGGTGCTCTTCAACAATCCCCTGAATCCCTCCGCGGTGGTCTATCCGCGCGAGGACCTCGAGCTGCTTGCGCGCTACTGTCAGGAGTTCGATGTCATCGCGATCACCGACGAGGTCTGGGAGCACGTCACCTTCGACGAGCACAAGCACATCCCGCTGATCACCATCCCCGGCATGCGCGAGCGCACCATCAAGGTCGGCTCGGCCGGCAAGATCTTCTCGCTGACGGGCTGGAAGATCGGCTTCGTCTGCGCCGCGCCGCCGCTGCTGCGCGTCGCCGCCAAGGTGCATCAGTTCCTGACGTTCACGACTGCGCCGAACCTCCAGGCCGCCGTGGCCTATGGCCTCGGCAAGCCGGACGAGTATTTCCTGTCGATGCGCAAGGATCTGACGCGGAGCAGGGACCGCCTGACCAGGGGACTCGAAAGCCTCGGCTTCCCCGTGCTGAAGTCGCAGGGCACCTACTTCCTCACCGTCGACCTGTCGCCGCTCGGGCTGAACGAAAGCGACGCCGAGTTCTGCTGGCGGATCGTGAAGGACTACAAGGTGGCGGCGATCCCGGTCTCGGCGTTCTACGAGCAGGACCCGGTGACCTCGGTGGTCCGCTTCTGCTTCGCCAAGAAGGACCAGACGCTCGACACCGCGCTGGAGCGGCTGTCGGACGCGGTGCGCGGACGCAAGAGGTAGAAGACATGATGAACGTCAGCGGCTCTGGATTTCGCCCTGGTGTGGCGATCGCCATCGCGCTGACGTTGCTCTCGCAAGGAGCGGCGGCCGAGGAGCGCGTCGTCAACTTCTACAACTGGTCCAACTACATGGCCCCGGATGTCCTCGAGGCCTTTACCAAGGAGACCGGCATCAAGGTGGTCTACGACACCTTCGATGCCAACGAGACGCTGGAGACGCGCCTGATGGCCGGCAAGTCCGGCTACGACGTCGTGGTGCCAACCGCCTATTTCCTGCAGCGCCAGATCAAGGCCAACATCTTCCAGAAGCTCGACAAGGCGAAGCTGCCGAACCTCGCCAATGCGTGGAGCGTGGTGACCGATCGCCTCGGCATCTACGACCCCGGCAATGTCTACGCCGCAAACTACATGTGGGGCACGACCGGCATCGGTTACAACGTCGCCAAGCTGAAGCAGATCCTGGGACCGGACGCGAAGATCGACAGCTGGGACATCGTCTTCAAGCCGGAGAATCTGGCCAAGTTCAAAGACTGCGGTGTCCATATGCTCGACTCCGCCGACGACATCTTTCCGGCGGCGCTGAACTATCTCGGGCTCGATCCGAACTCGACCAAGCAGGCTGATCTGGAAAAGGCGGCCGATGTCGTCGCCAAGGTCCGCCCCTCGGTGCGAAAATTTCACTCGTCCGAGTATTTGAGCGCGCTTGCGACCGGCGAGATCTGCTTCGTGGTCGGCTGGTCCGGCGACATCATGCAGGCGCGTGCTCGTGCGGCGGAGGCCAAGGGTGGCATCGAGATCGGCTACACGATCCCGAAGGAGGGCGCACAGATGTTCTTCGACAATCTCGCGATGCCCGCCGATGCCAAGAACGTCAGGGAAGCCTACGAGCTGATCAACTATCTCTATCGCCCCGACGTTGCCGCCAAGAACTCGGGCTTCCTGTCCTATGCCAACGGCAACCTCGCCAGCCAGAAGCTGGTCGATCCGAAGATTTTGAACGACAAGAACATCTATCCGGACGACGTTATGCTCTCGAAGCTGTTCGTCATTACGGCGCGCGATCCGGCGACGCAGCGGGTGATCAATAGGCTGTGGACCAAGGTGAAGACGGGGCGCTGAGGGCTGCACGCTCCGCGCAATGACGGCGTAACTACCGCCACCGCCGGTGCAACCAGAGCCACTGCTCCGGATACTCGCGCACCCAGCCTTCCACGACGTTAGTGACCGCCTGCGTCGTGCCCTGGATGTCGATCTTGCCGTCGGCATCGCGCACCGGCTTGACCTCCTCGGTCACCTCGGCGCGAAAACGGTTACCGGGCAGGCGGATGATGCGGACGCCGTGGATCGGGCATTCGACCTGGCGCAGCAGGCGGGCCAGCATCGGATTGGCGCGGGTCTTGCGGCCGAAGAAGGTGACCTCGACGCCACCGGTCAGATACTGGTCGATCAGCATGGCGACGTGCTTGCCGTCCTTCAGTGCTTGCGCGAGCCGCAGCGGCGCGTCGCGCCCCGCCGGGATCAGCGTGCCCATGTTGACCTGGCGCATCTCCTGGATGATGCGGTCGGCGGAGGCGATGTTCGGCCGGCGATAGAGGATTGCGGTATCCAGCCCATGCGACACTGCTGCAAGCGCCGGCAACTCCCAATTGGCGAGATGTGAGGCAAAAATCAGTGCCGGCTTGCCGTCGTCGCGAATGTTGTCGAACAGCTCGATCGTGCGCGGTGACAGTTCGATCCGGCTGTTCTCCGGATGCGCGCGGTCATAGTCCCAGACGTGGTCCATATGGGCGAATTCGCCGCCCACGCGGCCGAGATTGTCCCAGACACCCATCAGGATCTGCTCGATCTCTTCGGGCGACTTTTCCGGAAATGCTGCGGTGAGATTGGCGCGGCCGATTCGGTGTTCGCGCAGGCGCGGGCCGATCAGCTTGGTGACGCGCGCGAAGAAGTCCGAAGTTTTGACCGGATCGAAATAACGCGTGGTGCGCAGCATGCCGACGGTGGCCGCGCCAATCAGGCCGCCGCCGATCGACTTGGCGGCCTCCCGCGCGCGGGCCTTGGTGCTCGCAGGAAGCAGCGCCATGCGCCCGATCAGGCCGGTTCGCGGGTCAGGATCAGCGAGGCGTTCTGGCCGCCGAAGCCGAACGAGTTCGACATCACCGCGGTGACGCGGGCATCGCGCGCCTTGTTGCCGACGACGTCGAACAGGATCGTGGGATCCGGATTGTCGTAGTTGATCGTCGGCGGGATGCGCTGATGCTCGAGCGTGAGCAGCGAGAAGATCGCCTCGACCGCGCCTGCCGCCGAGATGGTGTGGCCGACCATCGACTTGTTCGAGGTGACCGGAATCTTCTGCGCGAGATCGCCGAACACGGCCGATGTCGTGTTGTACTCCATCTTGTCGTTCTCGGGCGTCGCGGTGCCGTGTGCGTTGATGTGGTCGATCTGGTCCGGCGTCATGCCGGCATCGGCCAGCGTTTTGTTCATGCAGCCGATGATCGGCTTGCCGTCGGGCGAGGAGCGGGTGCGGTGGAAGGAATCGGTGAGCTCGCCGCAGCCGGCGATGACGCCGAGGATTTTTGCGCCGCGCGCGGTCGCCGCCTCATAGCTTTCCAGTACGAGCGCGCCGGCGCCTTCGGCCATGACGAAACCGTCGCGGTTCTTGGAGAAGGGGCGGGAGGCCGCCTGCGGCGGATCGTTCTGGGTCGACAGCGCCGAGAGCAGCGAGAAGCGCACCAGCGCCTCCGGGTTCACGGTGCCGTCGGTCGCCACGCACAGCGCGGCATCGGTCTCGCCGCGGCGGATCGCCTCGACGCCGAGCTGGATCGAGGTCGCGCCCGAAGCGCAGGCCGTCGACAGCGAAATCGGCGACCCCTTGGTGCCAAACGTCTCGGCGAGATAGGCGGCGACCGAGCCGAACATGAAGCGGTGATGATAGGCGCTGTACTTGCCGCCGCCGGAGATGCGCAGCAGATCGTCATAGGTGAAGTCAGGCTTGCCGACGGCGCGGCCGAGCTCGCGGCGCTGCGGCCATTCGACCTCGACCGGCGCGACAGCGAGGAACAGCGGGCCCGGGAAATCGCCCTTGGCGCCGATGCCGGCCTGGTCGAGCGCTTCCTGCGTGACCTGCTCGGCCATCCGCTCGGAGAGGCCGGTGGAGGAGAACGGATCGACGCTGACGAAATCGACCGTGCCAGCCATCGTCGTTCTCAGGCCGTCGACCGGAAAGCGCGTGATGGTGCGGATGCCGGATTCGCCGGCGACGAGCTTCGACCAATTATCGGCCTTGCCGTTGCCGAGCGAGGTCATGATGCCCATGCCGGTGACGACGACGACGGGACGTCCGAGTTTATCGCGTGGTGCAGTCATGTGTCCCCCAAACGAACGAGCTAAACCGCCTCGACCAGCGCCATGCCTTCGCCGCGCCAGTGTCCGGCTCCCACCACCACGATCTGGGTAGGTGCACCCTGCATTTCAATCTCGGTCCCGGTGGAATCGTTCGGCGGGAACAGCGCGCCGCGCGAGATCGAGAGCGCGGCGAGCGCAATCCCGAGCGGGAATTGCGTCTCCATGGTGTGGCCGAACATCGTGCCGGTCGACCGCACCGGGTAGTCGGAATGGCCATTCAGGAAGCCGCGTTCTTCGGTCGTGGCCGGCTCCGCGCCGGTCGCGCCCGAGATGATCGCGCCCTTGCCCTCGCGCTTGGGCAGCTTCGCCCATAGCTTCTCCAGCGTCGCTTCCATGTCGCCGCGTTGCTTGCGCCGGGCGAGATCGGCCACCACGCTCGACAGTTTTGCGAACGGCTTGGCGCCGCGCGCTTCGGCGTGTGCTTTGGACTCCAGCACCAGGAACGCGCCGGCCGAGCCGAGCGCGAAGCCGGCGTGGTCCTTGCGCGCCCACACCGGGGCGAACTTGTCCTTCAGATTGAAGTCGCCGAATTCGTAGAGGACCATGAGGTCCTTGCGCTCGCCGTTATGCGAGCCGCCAACGAGCGCAATGTCGCTCTCGCCCGAGGCGATGCGCGCCAGCGCGATGCGGGCTGCGTCGGCGCCCGCAACCTCTTCGCCCATGAAGGTGCGCGAGGTGCCGCCGAGACCGTGCACGATGGCGATGTTGCCGGCGAGGAGATTGGAGAGCTGGGCCAGAAACAGTGTCGGCCGCAGGTCGCTCATCAGCCGCTCGTTGAGGAAGCCGGGCGCATTGGCGCCCTTGGCCTCGGCGGTGAGCACGCCGGTGTCGACATTGAGATCGCGCTCGCCGCCGCCGGCGGCGACCACCATGTCGATCTTCGACAGGATGTCCTTGTTGCCCTTGATGCCTGCGGAATCCAGTGCCAGGCCTGCCGCATAGACGCCGATGCGCTGCCAGGCTTCCATCTGGCGCTGGTCGCCCTTCTTCGGGATCTGGCTGTCGAAGGAGACCGGCAGCAGCGGATGCACGATGAAGGGCGCAAAACCCTTCTCGTCGACATTGATGCGCTTCTCCTGGAGCGCGGTCCAATTGGCATCCAACCCCTCGCCGAGCGAGGTGGCGAGACCAATGCCGGTGATCCAGACTTCCGTCTGGCCAGGCTTCGAAGCAGTGTCAGTCATGGCGATACGGCCTGTTGCGGAAAGCCGACGCGCTTGGCGACCGCGTCCATGTATCCGCGCATATCCGGATTGGGGAAAGGAATCAGCGTGAAGGTGAGCGCCGAGTTTGCGCGCAGCTTGCCGCCGACTCTGATCTTGGCCTCGGTCATGGCGTAACCCGAGCCCTCATGGGCGAGCGTCGCCTCGAGGCTCATGAGATCGCCGGGGAAGACCGAGCCGCGCACCTTGGCTTCCTTGACGGCAGCAAGAATCGGCATGCGTTCGAACTTCAGGAGGCCAAGCAGGAGGAAACCCGAGGCCTGCGCCATCGATTCGATCAGGAGCACGCCGGGCATCAAGGGATAGCCCGGAAAGTGCCCCTCGAAGATGGTGCTCTCCTTCGGGACCAGGGCCTCGACGACGATCTTCTTCTCGTCGACGTTGAGGTCGACGATGCGATCAATCATGTGGAAGTATTCGAGTTGCATGATCGCCCGATTAGGCGCTTGCGCCCTTGGCGGCAACCAGTTCGTCGATGCGCGCGCACAGGTTCTTCAGCACGAAATACTGCTCGGTGGTCGCCTTGCCATCGTTGACCTCCTGGGTCCACTTTTCCAGCGGCAGCTTGATCCCGAATTGCTTGTCGATCGCGAACGCGATGTCCAGGAAATCGAGGCTGTCGATGCCGAGGTCATCGATGGCATGGCTATCCGGCGTGATCGTGTCGCGCGGGATGTCGCAGGTTTCAGCGATGATCGTAGCGACCTGATCGAATGTGGAGGACATCACTAAGCCTTTGATATATTGCGGATATCTGTCAGATGTTCCAGAGTGGAACGGTGGGCGGGCATCGCGCCCGGAATGACGCCCTCAAAGCCCCCTCTGGATGGGTCGGAAGCCCGTATATCGGAGCGCCGCCCTGAGTTCAATGGAGCCGGACAGGGCCCAGGGACAGGGTTGGGGATGCCGGCCGGGGAGCCGGGGAGAGCCCTTGGCCGGGAGCGCAGCCTAGATATGCGGTGTCGTGATCTTGACGCAGTCCCGCCGGCCCATCAGCACGCAATCCTGGGTCCGGCGCAGGTCGGCGATGCTGACCGCAAGCCAGATCCCGATCGCGGTCAGCGCGATGGTGAAAGCCAGCGCGGCAATGTTGGCGAGCATGCGATGGCGGAAGTCGTCGGCTTCCTCGCGGGGCTGCTCGTAGCGCGACAGGTCGAGCGGCTCGGGTGCCGCGTGCAACGGCTGTACGACACCGCCACCTCGGGGGACCACCGGGGAGGGCGTGGTGCGCGGCCTGAACTGGAGCACCCGGTGCTCCTCGTCCGAGGTTATGGGCCGCTGGGATTTCATGGGGCGGGGATCACTCCGAAGCAGCAAATTTTAGATAGCATACGGGGCACAAGCGTTGCAGAAAATCTTCTCAACGCGCACGTGCATTGCGCGTTGGCATGGTCTTTCGTCGCGCGCTGCGAACGACCGGCGGAACTGGTTGTCATCCCGGTGTCAGGGACGCCCGGGTTGCGCTGCAACAACAGACTGGGTGCTTTTGCGCGAACGCATTTTGCCGCCGCAACGCTCGTGGCATACTCCGGGAACCTTGGACCACCAGTTGCAACCAGATGAGGGCTTTCGACCATGACCACCAACGCGCGCGAGCCGAGAGTGCATCCGGTGCCGATCCTGTCGCTCCGGCCGACGCAGATGACGGTCGGCATGCGCGAGGTCAAGGAGAAGCGCAAGCGCTGGCGCGAGCACGACAAGAAGAAGCAGTCCGACCTGCTCGGCACCCACATGATCCCCGTCGTGCACGGGCCGGACGGACGCTATTACGTGATCGACCATCATCATCTCGGCCGCGCGCTGCACGACGAAGGCATCAAGCAGGTGCTGGTGACCATCGTCGGCGATCTCCGGATGGTCGAGCGCGAAGCGTTCTGGGGCGTGATGGACAACAAGCGCTGGGTCTATCCCTACGACGCCAAGGGCGAGCGCCGCCCGTTCCGCGATCTGCCAAAATCGGTCGTCGATCTCAAGGACGATCCCTTCCGCAGCCTCGCCGGCGAGCTTCGCCGCATGGGCGGCTTCGCCAAGGACACCACGCCGTTCTCCGAATTCCTGTGGGCCGACTTTCTGCGCCGAAAATTGTCGCGGAAGGCGGTCGACGCCAATTTCGACAAGTCGCTGGAGAAGGCGCTGGCGGCGGCCAAGAGCAAGGATGCGATCTATCTGCCGGGCTGGTGCGGACCGGCTGATGACGACTAAGCGCGACCCTCACATCAGTCGCGCTGAAAGATCTTGGCGCCGGGGTAGACGCGCCGGGCGTAAGTCACGACCAGCTCGCGATCCTGGGTCTCGATGAAGGGTGTCCGGATTCGACATGAGCCGACGATGAGGTGCCACAACCCATTGAGCCTCTGGATGGCGACGGTCATTTGAGGGCTCCTCGTAGAGGCTGCATTCCTGCATGAGCTGTTCATCATGCGATTCTCGATCGTGATCGCGCGCGCAAAATTCCCAACACGGCGCGCCTGGCGTAAAACGACGGTGACTATTGTTAGTCGCGCTATTCGCGCCTGACGTTCGCGTTCAGCTTGCGTCGCTTTGGACTAGTCCGTGAGCACAAGAGCCGCCCAAACCGTGCTTCGGCACGCGCTCTCGCGAACCGGAGCAGATCACAGTCTCTTGAGGGAAATCATTTTCCGGGTCGCACGAAGGCGTCCTGAAACAAAGCGATCCCATCTTAAGCAAGTAGCGAGCCTCCAAAGGAGGGTAAAATGCGTCGTCTTGCTTTCGCAGCCGCCGTGCTTGCGGTCGTCTCAGTTGGGTTTCATTCGTTCATCTCGGCTTCGCTGGCCGCCGCCAGGGACGCCAGGACAATCACGTTTGCCGAACGCTTTGCGCCGGCGCTCGAGTTGATGGCGAAGCAGCAGCAGAAGCCGTAGCGGCGTAGCGCGCTGCTGAAGGCAAAGGCGCTGTTCCCGCCTTCGCGCAACGTTGCCACATGCAGCTGTTTGCGGGGCAAAGGGAGTTGCGGTGGCGCCGGCTCTAACGCTCCCGGGGCTCCGCCTCGTGCGTGTCCTCTTTGCCGCCGAGCGCGCGATGCACCCGGTGCTCGATACGCCGGCCGACAGTGAGCAGCACGAAGGCGAGCGCCAGCGCGACTGCGACGATCTTCCACTGTCCGGCGCCGCAGACGATGCCGAGACAGGCGGCGAGGAAGGTGCAGGCGGCGCTGGTCAGGCCGCGGACGCGAAATCGCTCGCTCTCATGGACGATGACGCCGGCGCCGAGGAAGCCGATGCCGGTGAGGATACCCTGGATCACCCGGCTCGTGGCATCGGCGACCCTGGTGGGTTCGGCGAGTTGCAGCGCGAGCAGAACCACGGTCGCAGTGGAGAGGCCGACAATGCCGAGCGTCTTCAGCCCGATCGGCTTACCGTGCAGATCGCGGTTAAGTCCGATCGCGCTGCCGGCGAGTGTCGCGACGCCGAGGCGTAGCAGGATTTCAGGCCAGTCGAGCTCCGTCATTTTTTCGCAGTCATTTCTTCGGCAGGCGTCCCATCAGGTAGAACTCGTCGTTGGGCCGCATGCCGGTGAAATTCGCTAGCCGGTTCGACAGGGCGAAGAAGGCCGAGATCGCGGCGACGTCCCAGATGTCGTCGTCGCTGAGGCCATGCGGCGCGAGCGTCGCAAAATCGTCCTCGGAAATCCGTTGCGCATCCGCGGAGACCTTCATCGCGAAATCGAGCATCGCCCTCTGCCGCGGCGTGATGTCGGCCTTGCGGTAGTTCACCGCGATCTGGTCGGCGATCAGCGGGTTCTTGGCGCGGATGCGCAGGATCGCGCCATGGGCGATCACGCAATACTGGCACTGATTGGCTGCCGAGGTCGCCACCACGATCATCTCGCGCTCGGCCTTGGTGAGGCCGCCGTCCTTCTCCATCAGCGCGTCGTGATAGGCGAAGAAGGCGCGAAACTCGTCGGGACGATAGGCCAGCGTCAAAAACACGTTCGGCACGAAACCGCTCTTTTCCTGCACGGCGAGAAGACGCGTGCGGATGTCGTCGGGCAGCGTATCGAGGGCTGGGGCGGGAAAGCGTTGTGCGGGCTTTGTCATGGGCGTGGATTCCGGCTTGGGGCCGGCAACCATAGTCGATGCGGGGGCCGTGCTCAACTTTGCCCGCGGCAACAATCCAGAGTCTTTCCTTGGAGGGATTCTGGATTGCTTCGCTGCGCTCGCAATGACGAGGCTGAGGCGCGACCGTGGCCCTACCGCAGCGGCTTCTTCAAGAGCGAGAAGCGGTCCGGATCGAGCCCCATCGACGGTTGCAGCATCGGCGCTTCGACGGGGGCGAGCGTCTTGGTGGGTGGTTGCGAAAACACCGGATCGTTCGGCACGTCGCGCTGCGAGGTGGCGCCGCGCCAGCGCTCGAGAACGGCGCCGACGAAATGCATGTCGTGACCCGATGTCACGGAAGGAACGCTGCTGATAGTGGCTTCGCCGCGCGGCAATTGATGCGGCGGCACCTCCTTGAAGCGCAGGCGCGTCGGAAGTGCGACGCCTTCGCCGAACGCCAGCACCTCGCGGGTGCCGAGCGAGGGCACGAAGGACAGGAGGTTCGCGGCCGCGTCCGACACCGCGGCGCGGAGCAGCGCCTGGTCGCGCTCGTTGGCAAGACGCATCGTGAACAGCGTGTTGCACTGGGAGATGATGGTGGCGTCGAGCTCCGCCGGGCGCTGGGTGATGAGGCCGAGATAGACGCCGTATTTGCGGCCTTCCTTGGCGATGCGCGAGACCGCCTTGCGGGTCGGCCCAAAGCCGACATTGCGGTCCGCGGAGGCGTAACGGTGGGCTTCCTCGCAGACGAACAGCATCGGCGAGACGCCGTCGCTCCACAGGCCGAAGTCGAAGGCCATGCGGCACAGCACCGAGACGACGGAGTCGATGACCTCGGCCGGGAAGCCGGCGAGCTGCATCACCGTCATCGGCTTGCCGTTGGCGGGCAGGCGGAACAAATGGCTGATCACCTCGGCCATGGTGTCGCCGCCGACATTGGCATTGTCGAACATGAAGGCGTAGCGCGGGTCGTTGCGGACCGCTTCGATGCGCGAGATCAGCTTGTGATAGATGATGCGCGAGGAGCGGTTTTCGAGCTTGCCCATGCGCTCGTCGACCAGCGAGATCAAATCGACCAGGCGGTACGGCACCGGCGTGTCGACGGTGAAGCCGATCTGCTTGGGATCGACGCGCTTCAGGCCGAGGCGATCGGTGTTCTGATACTGGGTGTAGATGCCCTTGGCGATCGGGATCACCTCGGCGAGGACATCGAGCTCCTCCGGCACGCCGGCGCGGCCGCCGAACAGCACGTCGACGATTTCCTCGAAGTTGAACAGCCAGAACGGCAGCTTCAGGTTTCGCGGGTTGAGCACCAGCGCGCGGTCGCCGAAGCAGCGGCCATATTCGTTGTGGACGTCGAGCAGGAAGATGCGCAGGTTAGGCCGCGCTTTCAGGATCTCGTTGAGCAGCAGCGACACGCCGGTCGATTTGCCGACGCCGGTCGATCCCAACACCGCGAAGTGCTTGGAGAGCATTTCCTCGATATCGACATAGGCGACGACGGATCGGTCCTGCTGGAGGAAGCCGACATTGATCTGGTCCGACCCGGTCGGCGCGTAGATGGTGCGCAGCTCCTGGCTGGTGATCAGGTCGACCGCGTCGCCGATGGTCGGATAGTTGGTGACGCCGCGCTGAAACTTGGCCTTGTCGGCGGCATTGTGGATTTCGCCGAGCAGGTCGACCGACGCGATCGCGATCAAATTGTCGGTGGTCGAGAGGTTCTCGCAAGAGACCTCGGTTATCATGGCGACGATGACGGAACTGGCGCAGCGGATGCTGACGAACCGGCCGACGGTGGCCCGAACCTCCGAGACCGGCATCTGGCTTTCCGCCAGAAGCCCGACCCGGGCGAGCGATCCGCGTACCGAAATCACGCGTCCAAAGGATGTCACGATGGATGAACCTGGCAAGACCGAGGAGTTTAACCCTGACTATGCGAGCTGGGGCTGCACAAACTGTTAAGCGGCAGGGGCGGGAGCTTTGTTAAATGTACCGAAATTCGGCGGGGTGGTTTGTACGTAATGCATACTTGGGGACGGAATCTGCCGGAATATGCTGGTTTTCTGGGCCGATGGACCTGAAAGCACTTAAGGAAGATTTTACCATTCGCCCAGTCGGTTCGGCCGTTCGGAGGACCGGCCGCCGACGCCTGCGGGGACCGGCTGGCGCCGGAGCGAAGCTTTGCTTTGTTGACGGGACATAATCATTTGTACATTAGTACAAATGAATCCGCGGCCGTCGGCGCCGCCCGGACGCGCCCATGATCATTGCGTCTCGCGCCTGATTGCGCGATCCGGTGCAGCGGATCGAAAGCCCACGCCTTGCTAGCCAAGTTTTGGAGGACACCATGCAGCCCGAACCGATCCTCGATCTCGCTCATCTCGGCCACATGGAGCTGCTGACGCCCAAGCCGGACGAGAGCCTGAAATTCTTCGTCGACGTCATGGGCATGACCGTCAGCGGGCAGAAGGGCGACTCGGTCTATTTGCGCGGCTGGGACGATTACGAGCGCTATTCGCTGAAGCTCACGGCGTCCAAAACCTCTGGCATGGAACACATGGCGCTCCGTGCGCGCAGCCAGCAGGCGCTGGAGCGCCGCGTTGCCGCGCTGAAGGGCTCCGGCTTCGAGATCGGCTGGATCGATGGCGACATGGGGCAGGGGCCGACCTTCCGCTGCCGCGATCCCGACGGCCACATCGTCGAGCTCTATTACGAGACCGAATGGTATCAGGCGCCGCCGGAGCTCAAGCCGGCGCTGAAGAACCAGGCGCAGCGTTTTCCTGCGCGCGGCGTCAATGTCCGCCGCCTCGACCATCTCAACTGTCTCGCCGTCGACATCAAGGCCAACCGGGAGTTCTTTGAGAACTATCTCGGCTGCCGGCTCACGGAGCAGATCGTGCTCAACGACGGGCGTGAAGCGGCGATGTGGCTGACGATGTCGAACAAGAGCTACGACTTCGCCTATTCGCTCGACCACTCGGGCACGCGCGGCCGCTTCCACCACGTCACCTACGCGCTCGACAGCCGCGAGGAGATTCTTCGCGCCGCCGATATCTTCCTGGAGAACGGCGTCCATATCGAGACCGGCCCGCACAAGCACGCAATTCAGCAGACGTTCTTTCTCTATGTCTACGAGCCCGGCGGCAACCGCGTCGAAGTCGCCAATGCCGGCGCACGCCTCATTCTCGCACCGGACTGGAAGCCGATCGTGTGGACGGAGGAGGAGCGCAAGAAGGGCCAGGCCTGGGGCTTGAAGACGATCGAGTCGTTCCACACCCACGGCACGCCGCCGGTGGAAGCGAAGAAGCACGCTTGATTTAGTGCGCGGATGGTCGCACGCGCGCGATCGTCTCGCGAACACCGGTCCACGCCGGCTTGTCGGGCGCGAACTGCCCGCGCAGGAACGTCACGAGCTCTTCGACCTGCGCGTCGCTCATGCTGTTCTTGAAGGCGGGCATGTAGCCGAGGTCACTCGAGGCGGGCTCGGTGACGCCGTGCAGGATGATTTGCACAAGATTGTCCGGTGTCGCGCTGTGCAGATTGCTGTTGAGTGCGAGCGACGGCCGGCTGCCGAACAGCGGCAGGCCGCCGACCTCGTGGCAGACGGCGCAGGCGCCTTGATAGAGCCGCGCGCCTGCCGAGGCGGCGATGGTGACCTGCGTTGCGCTTTCGAGCTTGGCGGCAAGCGCATCATGCGTCCGGCCATCGGTCGCGGCGTCGTTGAACGCATTGAGATAGACCGCCATCGCGCGGATGTCGTGATCGGGAACGGCGCTGAGATCCCTGATGATCGGCGCCATCGGACCAGCGGCGACACCGTGGTGGCGCGAATGGCCGGTGCGCAAATAGGCGAAAAGCTCGTCTTCGCTCCACGGAATCGGCGCATGCGAGAGCGAAGTTAGCGGTGGCGCCTCCCAGCCCTCGGCAAAGCCGCCGGCGAGATAGGCTTCGCGCTGCTCGGCGCCGAGCGCATTGCGCGGCGAATGGCAGGCGCTGCAATGGCCGAGGCTCTCGACCAGATAAGCACCGCGATTCCACGGCTCGGATTTCGCAGGATCGGGTTTGAATTCGCGCGTCTGATGAAACAGCGCATTCCATCCTGCAAGCAGCGGACGGAGATTGAACGGGAAAGCAAGCGTGTTCGCTGGCGGCGTCGCGCGCACCGCGGGCTGCGCCATCAGATAGGCGTAGAGCGCCTGCAGGTCGGCCTCGCTGGTCTTGGCGAAATGCGTGTAGGGGAAGGCGGGATAGAGCTGGCGTCCGTCGCGATGCAGTCCGTCGCGCATCGCGCGCTCGAAGGCGGGATAGGACCAGGCGCCGATGCCGGTTTCGACATCAGGCGTGATGTTGGTCGCGTAGATCGTGCCGAATGGCGTCTCCAGCGCGCGCCCGCCGGCGTTCACCGCGCCTCGAAGCGTGGTGTGGCACCCCGCACAATTGCCGAGCGCCGCCAGTTGCTGGCCGCGCGCGATGGTTGCCGCTGAATAGACCGATGCATCGGGCCGCGCGATCGGCGCGATGGCGCGCCCGGGCAGAAGCGCTGCGCCGACGCCAATCGCAGCAGTGCAGACGGCCGCGATCGTTGCAAAAATGCCGGCGCGTTTGGCGAAAGGATCTTGCCAGCTGCGAGACGGCGGCGAGGCTGCGGGCGCGGGCAGTGCCTGCGGCGTGGCCGTCGCTTCGCCGTGCAATCCCCTGAGGATACGCTCCGGCGTGAACGGCGGCTCGCGAAAGCGCACGCCGGTGGCATCGAAGATCGCGTTCGCAATTGCCGCCGCACTCGGCACCGATGCGGACTCGCCGACGCCGAGCGGCGGCTGGTCCGGTCGCGGCAGCAACAGCACGTCGATCTTGGGCACGTCGGGGAAGGGGATGATCGGATAGGCACCCCATTCGCGTGCCGCCACCGCGCCGCGCTCGAACGAGACCTCTTCCATCAGGGCGCGGCTGGTGGACTGGATGACGTTGCCGTGGATCTGGTGGCGCACGCCGTCCGGATTGATCATCAATCCGGAATCTTGCCCGGCGACGACTCGCGTCACACTCACATCGCCGGTGGTCTTGTTCACGGCAACGTCGGCAACCCAGGCCGACCACGCCGCGCCATAGCCAGGAAACTTGCTGTGGACGTAGAGCGCATAGGCAAAGCCGCGCCCATGCACGATTTCGCCGTCCTTCTCGTCGCGAACCGGCCGCGGCGTCCAGCCCGCACGCTCGGCCACCGCATTGACGAGATCGACCGCGCGCTGGTCTTTCAGATAGCGCAGGCGGTATTCGATCGGATCGACACTGGCCTCGGTCGCGAGCTCGTCGATATAGGATTCATGCGCAAAGGTGTTCGGCAGCGCCGAGACGCCGCGAAGCCACGACGCGCGCACGATCGGCGCCATGTCGTGGGCAACGACGCGCATGTGGTCATAGTCGTAAGGCGGAATCGCGGTGCGGTCGCCCATCTGGAGAACGTCCGGCTCCGGTGAAATCCGTCCCGTCAGCAACAGGGCCAGCGTTGGCGCCGCATTCGAGGGATAGCGCGTGGCGAGATCGTAGCCGGCGACCCCGCCGTCGGCGTTGAGCCCGCCATTGACGTCGATGAGTTGCGCGGTGCCCTTGGGCTCCCAGGCGTGCTCCTGCTCGCGCGTCAGCTGTACCCGCACGGGACGGCCGACCGCACGCGAGAGCAGCAGTGCATCCGCGGCGACGTCGTCGGCGCAGTTGCGGCCGTAGCAGCCGGCGGCCTCGAGCCGGATCACCTCGATCTCGCTCTCGGGACGCTCGATCAGGAGTGCCAGATCGCCGCGCAGTAAGTGCGGATTTTGCGTGCCCGACCAGACCCGGATATTGCCGTCGCTGCAATCGGCGACCGCGCAAGACGGACCGATCGAGGCATGCATCTGATACGGCCAGACGTAAGTGCGCTGGATCGGCTTGGCCGCACCGGCGATGGCCGCGCTGACGTCGCCCTTATCGATCAGCGTGCGTGGTGTCGACGGATTGGTGCGCAGCGCATTCTCGACATCGGCGAGATCGGTGAGCTGCGGCGTCGGCTTCCAGCTCACCTTGAGCTGCTCCGCCGCGCGTATCGCATTCTCCTCGCGCTCCGCAACGACGCCAACAAAGTCCCCGATGCGCACGACGGCGGCGAGGTCGGGAATATCGCGCACCGAGGATTCGTCGACCGCGATCAGGCTGGTGCCGACGAACGGTCCGGCATCGACGCCGGCATAGGGCGGGCGCACCATGCGGCCGTGCAGCATGCCGGGCACGCGGATGTCGTGGACAAAGGTCAGCTCGCCCGTGGCCTTGGCCGGCAGATCGACGCGCGGCATCGACTGGCCGACGATGGCGTAATCGCCGACGGCCTTGACCTGCACGTCGTCGGCAAGCTCCAGGCGGATGGTCTCGCCGCCGATCAACTCGCCATAGCTGACGCTGCGATTGTGCCCGCGGACGAGGCCGTCCTCGACGCTGAGATCGGCGGCGGGAAGCTCCAGTCGTTCGGCCGCGCGGGCAATCAGGAAGTGCCGCGCCTGCGCAGCGGCCTTGCGCAACGGGACTGCGGTGATCTGGATGGTTTCGCTGGCGATCGTCGCGCCCTGGTTCGGCACGATGGCGGTGTCGCCGAGCACCAAGACGACGCGTGCGAACGACACGTCGAGCTCCTCGGCGACGATCTGCCCGAGTGCGGTGCGGATGCCGGTGCCGAGATCGACATGGCCGTTATAGGCCGAGACCGATCCATCCGCGGTGATGCGGACAAAGGTCTCTGATGTGATCTCGTCCACCGTGCGGACGACGACGAGCGAACCGGATTGCCGCTCGGCTCTTTTCGAGGAAGGGGAGGCCATCAATCGCCGGCCTCGGCGAGTTGGCCGGACGCGCGCATCACGGCGCGCAGGATTTCGACATGCGTACCGCAGCGGCAGAGATTGTAGCGCAGCGCAGCCATGGCCTCCTGCTCGGTGGGACGCGGGTTGATCGCGAGCAGCGCCTTGGTGGTCATGATCATGCCGTTGAGGCAATAGCCGCATTGCGCGGCCTGCTCGTCGATGAAAGCCTGCTGCACCACGTCCGGCATGTCGCGCGTGCCGAGCCCTTCAAGCGTCACGATGTCGCGTCCGGCGCAGCCGCTAATCGGAATGACGCAGGAGCGCGCGGCGGTGCCGTCGATCAGGACAGTGCAGGTGCCGCATTCGCCGAGACCGCAACCATATTTCGGGCCGTTCAGCGCGAGATCATTGCGCAGCACATAGAGCAGCGGCGTCTGCGGTGCCGCCGTGACGTCGTGGATGCCGCCGTTCACGGTGAGGCGGATCGGTGTCTGCGTCATCCTCGTTTCCAAAGCCCCCACGACCATGCGGTCACAAAAATTGTACGTCGCGACGATACCGTTTGTACACAAACGTGCAAGCCGCCATGCCGCAGTGCAGCGCGGCTGCCCGCTTTGTGGACAGAGCCGGGAGGCAAATGAGGTTTTATTCGGCAGGCACGTCTTTTCGCGCGCGGCGCCGCTTGACAGCTATCGGGACCGCGCGCAACATCGTTCGTGTACGAATGATAAGCCCCTGTGATCTGCTGGCTTGCACATGGTGACAGAAACGACGAGCGCCGCCACCGACAAGATCCGCTGCGATGCGTGTCCGGTGATGTGCTACATCAAGCCAGGCGCGGCGGGCGCCTGCGATCGCTATGCCAATGATGACGGCAAGCTCGTTCGCGTCGATCCGCACATCATCCTCGAGCGCACGGTGTCGCATGGCGGCAAGCTGGTGCCGTTCAGTCGCACCGAAGATTGGGACGGCAAGATCGTCCACGAGCCCTCGACCTTCGTGACCGCGATCGGTGCGGGCACCACCTATCCCGACTACAAGCCCGCGCCGTTCATCGTCTCCTCCGAGGTCGATGGCGTCGACATGGTGACCGTCGTCACCGAGGGCATCTTCTCCTATTGCGGCATCAAGGTGAAGATCGACACCGATCGCTATCTCGGGCCGGAAACCGCGACCGTGCGCGCGCAGGGCGAAGCGGTCGGCCACGTCACGACCAGCGAATACGGCTCGCAGATGCTGTCGCTGGGCGGCGTGCATCATCTCACCGGCGGCTCCAAGAAGGAGGGCCGTGTCACCTGCGACACGCTGATGGACCTCGCCAATTGCAAGGCGGTCGAACTCACCGTCGACGGCGGCGCGAGCGTGGTGGTGCAGGCCGGCCAGCCGCCGATAGTCAACGGCGCCAAGGAAGAGCGGATGCGCGTCGGCTGCGGCTCGGCGACGATCGGCATGTTCGCCAAGCAATGGCACGGCAAGGTCGATGAGGTGGTCGTGGTCGATGACCACATCACCGGGGTGCTCAGCGAACACCAGGCCGGCAAGCTGCTCGATATCGCCGACACCGGCATCAAGATGAAGGGCCGGCGCTCGACGCCCGGCCGCTATTTCCAGGTCGCCGATCCCGGCACGGGATGGGGCGGGACCAACATTTCCGACCCGCTGTCGATCCTCGGACCGTTCGACGCGAAGGAAGCCAAGGCTGGCCTCTCGATGCTGATGGTCTCCACAACCGGCGAGCATTCGTCCTATTATGTGCTCGACGAAGCCCTGAAGCCGGTCGAAACTGAAATGCCGACCGACCTGAAATTTTCGGTCGAGCGCATTCAGGAAAACTGCGAACCGGCACTGTGCACGGTGCTGTTCATGGCCGGTGCCGGCGGTTCGTTGCGCGCGGGCGTCACCGACAATCCGGTGCGGCTGACGCGCTCGGTGAAGGACGCACTGACGCGTGTCACCAGCGGCGGCGCGGCGGTCTATGTCTGGCCGGGCGGCGGTATCACCTACATGGTCGACGTGACGCAGATGCCTTCAGGCGCGTTCGGTTACGTGCCGACGCCGGCGCTGGTCGCGCCGATCGAATTCACGATGAAGCTGACCGACTATGCCGCGCTCGGCGGGCACATGGATTATGTCAAGCCGCTGTCCGAGGTGAGGAGCGGCGACGATGTCCGGCAGTTGCCCTGGCAGAACCCGATTCCAGGGCGCCGGGCATGACCAGGCTCCCGCAAATCGCATTGCTGTCTGATGGCCGGCGGCTGCATTTGCAGGATGGACCGATTGATCTGATCGTTGAGGCGAGGGGACGCGAGCACGAGGTGCGCGCGGCCTATGAGGCCGCAGCGCGCCGTTTCAACGGCCTGCTTGATGAGCTCTGCACTGAGCTGGCCGAATTGCGCAAGGCTGCGGAACCCGGGTTGTGTTGGCTGGACGGCGTTGTCGCACGTCGCATGCATGCCGCCGTTGCGCCTTATGCCGCCGATTGCTTCATCACGCCGATGGCCGCGGTTGCCGGCAGTGTGGCGGAGGAGATTCTTGGCGCGATGCTGGGCGTTGCATCGCTCGACCAGGCATATGTCAACAATGGCGGCGACATCGCGCTGCATCTTGGCAAGCGCGAGCATTTCTCGGTTGGCCTGATGGACCGGCCCGATCGCGACGGCGTGATGCGGGCGATGAAGATCGATGCGAACGATCCCGTGCGGGGCATTGCGACCAGCGGGCGCCACGGCCGCAGCTTTTCGCTCGGCATTGCCGATGCCGTGACGGTGCTGGCGGCAACGGCATCGCAGGCCGATGCGGCAGCCACGATCATCGCCAACGCCGTCGATCTGCCGGGGCATCCCGCCATCATCCGGAAGCCTGCGAACGAGCTTCTGCCTGACAGCGATCTCGGCGCGCGTCTCGTCACCCGCGGCGTCGGTGAATTGTCGCGGGCTGAGATTGCGGCCGCGCTCGAATCTGGCGCGGAATGTGCACGGCAATTATTCGATCGCGGATTGATCGAGGATGCCGTGTTGCAGCTTTGTGGTGATATGCTTGTCATCGGAACAAAAGATATTGAACGGCAACGACCGCTCCCGCTCCCGCTTTCGCTGGAGAATGCGGTTCATGCCTGAGCAGGGAAGCGAAACATGAGCGCGATCATCCGCAAGATCGTCACCGTCGTCGAAGAGACGCAGATGGAGATGGGGCGCCATGTGTCGCCGCCGACCCGGCGTGCCGCGGCGATCGCCGTGATCGAGAATCCCTTTGCCGGAAAATATGTCGAGGACCTTTCGCCGCTGATCGCGATCGGCGAGGAACTCGGCGATCTCTTGTCGAAGCGCGCAGTGGCGGCGCTCGGAATCGATGGTTCCAAGGCGCAGAGCTATGGCAAGGCCGCGGCCGTCGGCGAGAACGGCGAGCTGGAACATGCCGCCGCAATCCTTCACCCGAAGATGGGCGCGCCGGTGCGCAAGGTGCTGAGCAAGGGCGCGGCGTTGATTCCCTCCTCGAAGAAGCGCAGCGGTCCCGGCACGACGCTGGATATTCCCTTGGGCCACAAGGATGCGGCTTTCGTGCGCAGCCATTTCGACGGCATGGAAGTGCAAATCAACGACGCGCCGCGGGCGAACGAGATCATGGTCGCGGTCGCCGTTACCGACAGCGGCCGTCCGCTGCCGCGCGTCGGCGGGCTGACGGTTGCCGAGGTCAAGGGCGAAGACGGTCTGAGATAGCGCATGATCCGGAGAGGTGGGCATCAGCTCTCCGATACGATCATTCACAAGACGTAAAGAGTTCAAAACTGGAGGTTGGGATGCGAGCAAGAAACTATTTCGTCGGCGCGGCCTTCGCGCTTCTGGCGGGCGGCATGGCTCATTCGGCCGTGGCGCAGGAGATCAAGATCGGCGAGATCAACAGCTACTCGCTGCTGCCGGCCTTCACCGAGCCTTATCGCAAGGGATGGCAACTCGCGGTCGAAGAGATCAACGCGGCCGGCGGCATCAACGGCAAGAAGCTCGTCGTCATCTCCAAGGACGACGGCGGCAAGCCGGCTGACGCGCAGACCGCCGCCAATGAACTGGTCTCCAGCGAGGGCGTCGCGATGCTCACGGGCACGTTCCTGTCGAACATTGGCCTTGCCGTCAGCGACTTCGCCAACCAGAAGAAGGTGTTTTTCCTCGCGGCCGAGCCGCTGACGGATGCCGTCACCTGGTCGAAGGGCAACAAGTACACCTTCCGCCTGCGTCCCTCCAACTACATGCAGGCGGCGATGCTGGTGGAAGCCGCCGCCAAGCTGCCGGCCAAGCGTTGGGCAACGATCGCGCCGAACTATGAATATGGCCAGTCGGCGGTCGCGGTATTCAAGAAGCTGATGTCGGAGAAGCGTCCGGACATCCAGTGGGTCGACGAGCAGTGGCCGCCGCAAGGCAAGATCGATGCGGGCCCGGTGGTGCAGGCGGTTGCCGCGGCCAATCCCGAAGCGATCCTCAACGTCACCTTCGGCGCCGACCTCGTGAAGCTCGTGCGTGAAGGCAATACCCGCGGCCTGTTCAAGGGACGCGAAGTCGTGTCCTTCCTGACCGGCGAGCCGGAATATCTCGATCCGCTCAAGGAGGAGACGCCCGACGGCTGGATCGTCACCGGTTATCCCTGGTACTCGATCAAGACCCCGGAGCATGACGCGTTCCTGAAGGCCTATCAGGCCAAGTACAACGACTATCCGCGCCTCGGCTCCATCGTCGGCTATCAGACCATCAAGTCGGCGGCTGCGATCCTCGCCAAGGCCGGTTCGACCGATCCGGAGAAGCTGATCGCCGCGGCCGAAGGGCTGTCGGTCGGCTCGCCGCTCGGCGAGATCACCTTCCGCAAGATCGACCACCAGTCGACCCTCGGCGCTTACGTCGGCAAGACCGCGTTGAAGGACGGCAAGGGCGTGATGGTGGACTCCACCTACAAGAAGGGCTCGGACTATCTGCCGAGCGACGCCGAAGTCGAGAAGCTGCGTCCGAAGGATTGATGCTCTTTCTCTCCCTCTCCCCGCAAGCGGGGAGAGGTGACCCAACACCAACCCGGACCGCCGATGGCCTTTTACGTCGTACAGTTTCTGACCGGTCTCGCCAGCGCAGCGTCGCTGTTCCTGGTGGCGTCGGGCCTGTCGATTATCTTCGGCGTGACGCGGATCGTGAATTTCGCGCACGGCGCCTTCTACATGATCGGTGCCTATATCGCCTTCACGCTGACTGAACGCCTGGCGGGTGCGTTCGGCTTCTGGGGCGCGATCGTCATCGCAGCGCTGGCCGTGGCACTGATCGGCGTGCTGGTCGAGATGGTGCTGCTGCGGCGCATCTATCACGCGCCCGAACTGTTCCAGCTGCTCGCAACTTTCGGCCTGACTCTGATGGTGGAGGATCTCGTCGTCC
The DNA here is from genome assembly GCF_049993385.1 of Bradyrhizobium sp. McL0616. Classification (NCBI taxonomy): domain Bacteria; kingdom Pseudomonadati; phylum Pseudomonadota; class Alphaproteobacteria; order Hyphomicrobiales; family Nitrobacteraceae; genus Bradyrhizobium; species Bradyrhizobium sp. McL0616. Next base: position 5,476,974 of record NZ_CP188255.1, on the reverse strand, counting down.
TGATCTGGGGGCCCGACGATCTCGTCGGCCGCCGCGCGCCGGGCTTCAAGGGCGCGATCGATTTCTTCGGCCAGAACATCCCGAGCTACGATTTGTTCCTGATCGTGCTCAGCCCGGTCGTGCTCGGCATTCTCTGGCTGCTGTTCCAGCGCACGCGCTGGGGCGTGCTGGTGCGCGCCGCGACGCAGGACCGCGACATGGTCGCGGCGCTCGGCGTCAATCAGAAATGGCTGTTCACCTCCGTGTTTGCGGTCGGCGTGTTTCTCGCAGCCCTCGGCGGCGCGCTCCAGATCCCGCGCGATGCCGTGCATCACGCCATGGATCTGCGCATCATCGTCGAGGTCTTCGTCGTGGTCGTGATTGGAGGCCTTGGCAGCATCATCGGCGCCTTCGTCGCGGCGGTGCTGGTGTCCGAGCTCAACGCCTTCGGCATCCTGATCTTCCCGAAGATCTCCATTATTCTTGTTTTCCTGGTGATGGCGGCCGTGCTGATCGTGCGGCCCTGGGGCCTGTTCGGCAAGCCCGAGGCACCCGCGCGCAAGACGCCCGGTCTCACCGTCAATCCCTGGCGCCCGCTGACGTCGAACGAGCGGCTGGCTGCGCTTGCAGCACTCGTCATCGCGGCAACCCTGCCTCTGTTCGCCGGCAATTATGCGCTGACCGTCGGCTCCGAGATCGCGATCTTCGTGATCTTCGCCGTCAGCCTGCATTTCCTAATGTCGGTGGGCGGGCTCGCGTCCTTTGGCCATGCGGCCTATTTCGGCCTCGGCGCCTACGGCGTCGCGTTCCTCGCCAAGATGGCGGGATTGCCGATGATTGTCTGCCTGCTGCTGGGGCCGCTGCTCGGCTGCATGGGCGCTGCCGTGTTCGGCTTCTTCGCCGTGCAACTGTCCGGCGTCTACTTCGCCATGCTGACGCTCGCCTTTGCGCAGATCGTCTGGTCGATCGCGTTCCAGTGGGTGAGCGTGACCGGTGGCGACAACGGCATTTTGAGCATCTGGCCGGAAAAATGGGCGGCGAGCCCGTCGCATTTCTATTGGTTGGCGCTCGGCGTCGCGACTCTCGTGACGATCGCGCTGCGGGTCATGGTGTTCTCGCCGTTCGGCTACGCGCTGCGCGCCACGCGCGACTCGCTGCTGCGCAGTGAGGCCGTCGGCATCAACGCCAAACGGATGCAATGGACCGCCTTCGTCATCGCAGGCACCACCGCCGCCATCGGCGGCGCGCTGTTCGCTTACCTCAAGGGCAGCGTCTTCCCCGACAATCTCGGCATCTCGCTTTCGGTCGATGCGCTAGTCATGGTGCTGCTCGGCGGCGTCGAGACGGTGTCGGGCGGGGTGATCGGCGCCATCGTCTATAAGGCGCTCAACATCTGGCTGGTCAGCCAGACCGATCTGTCGAAGCTCGTGCTCGGCGGCTTCATCGTGCTGATCGTCGTCGTCTTCCCCAAGGGCATCGTCGGCATGCTTGAGATGCTGGCGCAGCGGCGAAGGAAGACATCACCGCCGGGATCCCCCTTGATTGCCGAGCCGATCGGGTCCGCCGAATGAGCGTCGCACCCCCACTTCTCGCGGTCGAAGGCCTGACCAAATCCTATGGCGGCATTCATGCGGTGCGCGGCGTGTCGTTCTCGCTGCGCGCCGGCGAAATCCTGGCGCTGATCGGTCCGAACGGTGCGGGCAAGAGCACCTGCTTCGACATGCTCAATGGCCAGAACAGGCCGGACTCCGGGCACGTCCGTCTGCTCGGCGAGGAGACCACCGGCAAGAAGCCGCGCGAAGTCTGGCGCCTGGGCGTGGGACGCACGTTCCAGATCACGGCGACGTTCGCGACCATGACCGTGCGCGAGAACGTGCAGGTCGCGCTGATCTCGCACGGCAGGCAATTGTTCAATCTCTGGGGCTCGGCACCGAATGTCGATCGCGGCGAGGCCGGCCGGCTGCTCGAACTCGTCGGCATGGGCGGCTATGCGGATCGCCCGTGTGGTGAGCTCGCCTATGGCGATCTCAAGCGGCTCGAGCTCGCGGTCGCGCTCGCCAACCAGCCAAAGCTGCTGTTGATGGACGAGCCGACGGCCGGCATGGCGCCGCGCGAGCGCGTCGAGCTGATGCGGCTCACCGCGCAGATCGCGCGGGAGAAGTCGATCGGCGTGCTCTTCACCGAGCACGACATGGACGTGGTGTTCGAGCATGCCGACCGCATCATCGTGCTCAACCGCGGCACGCTGATCGCGGAGGGCTCGCCTGCCGAGGTGCGCGGTAATCCGCAGGTGCAGGCGGTCTATCTCGGCGAGGGCCTGCTTTACGATGCCGAGCACCGCCAGGGGGCGTCGACATGAAGCTCACGGTGCAGGAGCTCAACAGCCATTATGGCCCGGCCCATATCCTGTTCGACATCGGCTTCGAGGTCGGCGAGGGCGAGGTGGTGGCGCTGCTGGGCCGCAACGGCGCCGGCAAGTCGACGACGTTCCGCTCGATCGTCGGCCTCGTGGCGCAGCGCTCGGGGCGCATCATGTTCGAAGGCAAGGATGTCTCGGCGCGTCCGACCCATGAGATCGTGCGCGACGGGCTGGGTTACGTACCCGAGGAGCGCCGCATCTTCACCGATCTGACGGTGGAAGAGAATCTCGAAGTCGGCCGTCAGCCGAAGCGTCCGAATGCGCCGCATTGGACGCGCGACAAGCTGTTCGCGCTGTTTCCAAATCTCGGCGAGATGAAAAACCGCCCGGGCGGACGTATGAGCGGCGGCGAGCAGCAGATGCTGACGATCGCGCGCACGCTGATGGGAAATCCGTCGCTGGTCTTGCTGGACGAGCCCTCGGAGGGCCTGTCGCCGAAGATCGTGGAGCAGATGGTCGATGCCATCCTGACCATGAAGAAGGAGGGCGTCAGCATCGTCGTCTCCGAGCAGAATTTGCACTTTGCGCGGTTGATCTCCGATCGTGCCTATATCATCGAGCGCGGCCGTATCTGCTTCGGCGGCACCATGGCCGAGCTCGATGCGCGTCCGGATATCCGTGACGCGCATCTGTCGTTGTGAGGGGCGGGGAGCGGATGGCGAGAAGCGTCGCGGCGAAGAAGAGCGTCAAACCGGCAAAACCGTCTTACGTGCTCGACGAGCAGATCGGCTTCATCCTGCGCCAGGTCTGGCAGCGCCACAGCTCGATCTTCTCCCGCGACATCGGCACCAATCTCACGCCCACACAGTGGGCGGCGCTGTCAAAGCTCGCCGAGACCGGGCCGTGCTCGCAGAACCAGCTCGGGCGCCTGACGTCGATGGACGTCGCGACCATCAAGGGCGTGATCGACAGGCTCTCGGTGCGCGGCCTGACGGAGACAAGCCAGGATCCCGAGGACGGACGGCGCTTGCTGGTGAGCCTCACGCGTGCCGGTCAGCAGCTTGCGGAAAAGCTGGCGTCGAATGCGCTGGCAATCACCCGCGAGACGCTCGCGCCGCTCGACGCCAGGGAACGCGAGACGCTGATGGCGCTGTTGAACAAGCTGCGGTGAATGTCATTCCGGGGCGCGACGAAGTCGCGAGCCCGGAATGACGACTGTGGATGTGGCGCCTACTTCGCCACCACCTCCGGCACTCTCCCCGCCGGCGGTGTATTGCGGCTGCGTTGCGTCCGCACGATGCCGTCGATGATGGTCATGCCGATGCCGGGGAGGTCGCCGAGCTGGACGCTCTCCAGGATGTTCTTGCCGGCTGAGTGCTGCGCCTTGTCCATGATGACGAAATCAGCGGAACGGCCGACTTCGATCAGGCCGCAATCGAGCTCGCGCATCCGCGCGGTGTTGCCGGTGGCGAGACAAAAGGCGAGCTCGGCCGGCAGATCGCCGAGCGCGGACAGCATCGAGACCATGCGCAGGATGCCGAGCGGCTGCACGCCGGAGCCGGCCGGCGCGTCGGTGCCGAGGATCACCCTGTGCAGATCGCCCATCTCGCGCGCGATGCGCAGCGTGAACAGGGCCGAGCGCTCATTGCCGTTGTGAACCAGCTCGAGGCCACGCTTGCAGCCCTCGCAGATGCAACGGATCTGGTCGTCGGGAAGGGCCGTGTGGCCGCCATTGATGTGGCCGACCACGTCGGTGTCGGCCTCCAGCACCACGTCCTTGTCGATCAGGCCGGAGCCGGGGATCGAGGGGCCGCCGGTGTGAATCGTGCTCTGGATGCCGTATTTGCGCGCCCAGCCGACCATCTTACGCGCGGTGGGCCCGTCCTTGACGCCGCCGAGGCCGACTTCGCCGAGCAGCTTGACGCCGGCGGCGGCCAGTTCCTTGAAATCCTCCTCGACCATCTCGCATTCGATCACGGGGGCGCCGGCATGAACCTTCACGCCGCCGGGCCGCAAATTCCAGAATGCGCGCTGCGCGAAGATCGCCATTGCCTTGAGACCAACGACGTCGCGCGGACGGCCGGGCATATGGACCTCGCCGGCGGAGATCATGGTGGTGACACCGCCATGCAAATTGCTGTCGATCCAGCCGATCTGGTTCTGCCGGGGTGTCCAGTCGCCCGCGACGGGGTGGACGTGGCTGTCGATCAGGCCCGGCGTGACGGTGGTGCCGTTGGCATCGACGATGGTGGTCGCGCCTTCGATGTCGAGATCCCTAGAGCGGCCAATTGCGATGATCTTGCCGTTCTCGGCGACGATGGTGTCGCCATCCAGGATCGGCTTTTCCAGCGCGCCCGACAGGATCAGGCCGATATTGCGGATCACGAGCTTCGAGGGTCCGGTGGCCTGGGGTGCGTCATGCGCCATGGAATGGGTCCTTGTCCTTAACTGCAACGCTTTCGATCTTGGGCAGCCTTGACCGCGGGATCAAGCCGGATTATTCGTTAGTATACGAATGATCGTATACTAACGACGCATAGCTGACCGCCTCGAAAACCGCCACGACGCGACACGGAAGGGTGAGATGAGCAATTTCAATCAGGAAAGCGTTTTGAGCGTCCACCACTGGACCGACACGCTGTTCTCTTTCAAGACCACCCGCAGCCCGACCTTCCGTTTCCGTAACGGCGAATTCACCATGATCGGGCTCAAGGTCGGCGAGAAGCCGTTGCTGCGGGCCTACAGCGTCGCCAGCGCCAATTACGAGGAGACGCTGGAGTTCTTCTCGATCAAGGTGCCGGACGGCCCGCTGACCTCGCGGCTCCAGCATCTGAAGGAAGGCGACGAGATCATCGTCAGCCGCAAGGCCACCGGCACGCTGGTGATCGACAATCTGGAAGAGGGCCGCAACCTCTACCTCATCGGCACCGGCACGGGCCTCGCGCCGTTCCTGAGCGTGATCAAGGATCCCGAAACCTACGAGCGCTTCGAGAAGGTGGTGCTGCTGCATGGCTGCCGCCACGTCAAGGAACTCGCCTATGGCGAGATGATCACCGAGCATCTGCCGAACGACGAGCTGCTCGGCGACTACATCCGCGCTCAGCTCATCTACTATCCGACCGTCACCCGCGACCCCTTCCACAACCGCGGCCGCATCACCGACCTCATCGCCTCCGGCAAGCTGTTCGCCGATATCGGCCTGCCTGGGCTTGAGGCGGCCCATGACCGCGTCATGATCTGCGGCAGTCCGGCGCTGGTCGCGGACACCCGCTCGCTGCTGGGGGAACGCGGGTTCGTCGAAGGCAATCACGGCGAGCCGGCCCAGTTCGTGGTCGAAAAGGCCTTCGCCGAGCGCTAACTCCGGAATTCCGCGCAAGAAGACCGTATTTCCGCCGCCGCACGGGCGTTGCGGCGCCGATTCGACGCGCGATACACTGTGGGAGCGAATCAGCGGAGTTCCCACATGGTTGCGGACAGCGACAGCAACATCGCCTGGCACCGGGTCCAGTTGAAGAAGAACCGCGCCGAGTTGAAGGCGCTGGAGACCGCGCGCTTCACGGTGGGCGAGATCGCGACGTCGAAGCGGAACGGCCAGACCCAGAAGGCGATTGCGGAACTCAAGCGCAAGATCGTCCAGTCAGAGCGCGCGATCGCCGATTATGACAAGCGCACCCGGCGCCCGCTCGGCACAGATTTGCGAAGCCTCAGCAATGGCAGCTGGAGCCATTGGGACGCCTATACCAGTCAACGCAAGGCCGGGCCGCGCTCGCCCGGACGCGGATAGGTTCAGGTCCTTGCGCGCTGGCCCGCGCATACCATCTGGTTGAGGCATCCCCAACCACCCGGTGATCCCATGGCGCAGCGCCTCGATTTCACCAGCGAGTCCTTCTTCCGCGATCCGCCCAAGGCGATCGCGACGCTGCGCGCGCAAGGCCCCGTGGTCGCGACACGTTTTCCCCTGGTCGGCGACGTCTGGGTCACCACCACGCACGACGCCGCCGCACAGGTGCTGAAGGACGGTGCGACATTCACGATGCGCAAGGAGGACGGCGAGGTCGCCGGCTTGCGCTGGTGGATGCCAAAGCTCGTCGCGACCATCGCCAACAACATGCTGACCATGGACGAGCCGGACCACACAAGACTGCGCAGCATCGTGGACGAGGCCTTTCTTCGCCGTGCGATCGTCGCGATGGAGCCGCGTATTCGCGCCATCGCCGACGGCCTTGCCGACGAACTGTTTGCCGATGGCAGCCCCGCCGATCTCGTCCAGGGTTACGCGCGCATCCTGCCGCTGTCGGTGATCTCCGAGCTCCTGGGACTGCCTCTGGCCGATCGTCCTCGCTTCATCGCGTGGGCTAATGCGATGTCCTCGCTGACGAACGTGATCAGCTTCTTCCGGTTGATGTTCGCATTCCGCAAGATGCGAGACTATCTCGGAGAGCAGTTGCAGCTTGCACGCGTGCAGGGCGGCGAGGGCCTGATCGCCGAGCTGGTCCAGGTCGAACGCGAGGGCGGCCAGATCACGCCGGACGAAATGGTATCGATGGTGTTTCTGCTGCTCGCAGCGGGCTCCGAGACCACCACGCATCTGATCAGCGGTTCGGTCTACGAGCTTCTTAGGAGTCCCAGCCTTCGCGATTGGCTGGAAGAGGACTGGAGCCGCGTCGGGCTCGCCGTCGAGGAGTTTTTGCGCTTCGTCTCGCCGGTGCAGTTCTCCAAGCCGCGCTATGTGCGGCGGGATGTCGAGCTCGCGGGTGTGCGGCTCAAGAAGGGCGACCGGGTTATGGTCATGCTCGCTGCGGCGAACATGGATCCGGCGGTGCACGACCAGCCTGAGCGGCTCGACCTCGCACGCAAGCCGAACCGTCACATGTCCTTCGGGACCGGAATCCATTTCTGTCTTGGCCACCAGCTTGCGCGGATCGAGGCGGCTTGCGCATTGGAGGCGCTGTTTGCGCGATGGCCGAAACTCGGCCTCGCCGTCGATCCCGCGCAAATTCAATGGCGCAAGCGGCCGGGCCTGCGCGCCATCGCGAAGCTGCCGGTCGTCGCTTCGGACCGTCAGCCGGTCGATTTCCGCGATCCCACGATGTCGCGTTCCCAGCCGAACACCGAGCGGCCGTCGAGTTCGGGCGAGGCCGCGCGTTCGCCGGCGATGTAGGACTCGACTGAAGGCCCGCGCGCCGTGCGCTCGAGGCGCCGCGCCTGATCGTCGAGGCGCTTGATGGCCTGCATCTCTTCCTCGCGCCCGAGCTTTGCGTTCTGGATCGCGCCCTTCAACACGCGGATGGTCTCGTCATAGACCTTGATCGGGACGGGGTAGGGATGCCGGTCCTTGCCGCCATGGGCGAGCGAGAAGCGCGCGGGATCCGTGAAACGAAAAGGCGCGCCGTGCACGACTTCGGCGACCATCGCGAGCGAGCGCACGGTGCGCGCGCCGACGCCGGGCGTCAGCAGCAGTTCCGGGAAGTCGACCGGGCCGCGCTCGGCGGCAGCTAGCAGCGTGCCGTGTAGGCGTCGCGCGAACACGTCCTTCGGCCGCACATCGTGATGCGCGGGCATGATCAGATGCGGCAGCATCGCCTGTGCGGGCGAAGCGGCAGTCCCGGTGAGCCGCTCGAATTCGGTGAGAATACGATCGGGGCCGAGATCGCTTAACAGCTCGAGCTGCGCATTGCGCGAGACATCGGCGCGATGGTCCGTGAGATTGACGATCTCACCTTGCCGCGGGCCGTCGATCGCGCTGTGCGGCGTATCGACAAAACTCTTCAATGATTCGGAATGCCAGTGATAGCGGCGGGCCTGCCGCTTGTCGCCATTCATGCCCTGCTGCACCACCGTCCATTTGGCGTCGGCGGTGACGAAGAAGCCGTGCAGATAGAGGTCGAAGCCGTCCTGAACGGCGGCGCTGTCGACCTTCGCCACCAGGCGGCTGGCGCGCGTGAGCGTTGCGCCGTCGAAGCCGACGCGGTCACCGAGTTGCATCAGTTCGTCCGGTGTCTTGCGCGAGTGCTGGCCGCGGCCGCCGCAGACATAGATGCCGAGCTCATCTTGCAACGGTCCGAGCCCACGCTTCAGCGCGCCGATCACCGAGGTGGTGATGCCGGAAGAGTGCCAGTCCATCCCCATCACAGCGCCGAACGACTGGAACCAGAACGGATGCGACAGTCGCTGGAGGAACGCATCGCGCCCGTAGTGATGCACGATCGCCTGCGTCACGATCGCGCCGAGCGTGGCCATGCGGGTCGCGAGCCAGGGTGGAACCCGGCCGCTGTGCAGGGGAAGATCGGCGCTACCAGTTCGTCGAGTCATACCTCGCTTCGTAGCAGAAAATGGCCCCGCACGCACGATGTGAGGCGTTGCCGCGAGAGCATGTAACCGGTCGCACGAGCCGGTTAATCGCGCGTCGCCTTGGTCGCGCCGCGCAAGCCCGCCTGCTGCTGGATCGTGTCCAGCGCGCCGGATGACTGCTCTTCCGCCACGAAGCCGTTGAGCAGGGGAAGTGCGCTCTCGCGTCCCTTCGGGATCGCGATCGCCATATGCTCCGCCCCCCAATTGCCGTCGAGGATTTTCGCGCCCGGCATCTGGTCGGACATCTCGAACAGCGTCGGTTTGTTGGTGGCATAGAGATCGATCTCGCCGCGGCCCAACATCGCGATGGCGACCTTGACGCTTTCGGCGGGGACGATGGTCGCATTCTTGAATTTAGCGGGCAGGGTGCGCTCCGAGGTCGAGCCCTTGGTGACGCCGATCTTCACGCCCGGTCTGTCGATATCCTCGACCTTGTCGATCGGCGAATTCGCCGGGACGAGATAGCCGAGCTCGATCGCCAGTACGGGCTGGCTGAAGCTGACGTCGTTGGCGCGGGCCGGCGTGGCGTTGGTCACGGTGAAATCGATCTGGCCGTCGTGGATGGCGGTGACGATGTCGGCGACGCGCTGAAACCTGACATAGTCGACGCCGATGCCGAGCAGTTTTGCCAGCTCGCCGCCGAGATCGTAAGCGAGGCCGTGCAGCTTGCCGCTTGGGTCAGTCACCATCGAGGTCGGGCTGCCCGGATAGATGCCGACGCGCAAGGTGCCGCTTGGCGCCAGCAGTTTCGCTTCGCCATCGGCGCGCGCGGACGCACCGAGCGAGCCGATGATCGCGACCGCGAGCAGGGCGGTGCGCGCAAGGCGCCTTGGTTGAAAGAGAGACATCATGTGACGGCCCCTCACTGCGCGCGGATGTCGGCGGCCTTCAGCACCGGCTCCCATTTGGTCGCCTCGGCATGCATATAGGCGTCAAAATCCTTGGCGGAGGAGCCGACCGGCGCTGCGCCGATCTTGCCGAGCGTCGACAGCACGTTCGGGTCCTGCAAGGCAGCCTTCAAATCGGTCTCGAGTTTCGCCACGATCTCCGGTGGCATTTTTGCCGGGCCGAGAACGCCCCACCAGACCGAGACGTCATAGCCGGGCACGCCGGCCTCGGCGACAGTCGGCACATCGGGCAGCGCCTTGGAGCGCTCGGCCGAAGTGACTGCAAGCGCGCGCACCGGGCCACCTTCGATCTGACTGATCGCCTCCGCAAGCGGGTTGATGCTGAGCGGGATATCGCCTGATATCACTGCAGTCAGCGCCGGCGCGCCGCCCTTGTAGGGGATCGCGACGATTTTCGTGCCGGACATGTGTTTTAGCAACTCGCCGGCAAGATGCGCCGAGGTGCCGTTGCCGGCCATGCCGTAGGAGAGCTTGTCCGGTTCCTTTTTGGCGGCAGCCAGAAGATCGGAGAGAGTTTTATAAGGGCTGTCCTTCGCCACCACGATCGCAAGCGGCGACGAGGCCACTTCGGAGATCGCCGTAAAATCCTTGAACGTATCGTAGGGCACGCTCGGATAGATGAACTGGTTGAGCGGATGGCCGCTCGCGACCAGGATCAGCGTGTAGCCATCGGGGGCGGCCTGCGCCAACGCCTGCGAGGCGACGATGCCGCCGGCACCGGGACGGTTGTCGACCACGGGCTGCTGGCCCCAGGTCTTGGCCAGCGCCTGACTGAGCGTGCGCGCCAGCACATCGACCGCGCCGCCGGCCGCATAGGGCACGAGGATGTGGACCGGCTTGCTCGGATAATTGTCGGCGGCTTGCGTCGCGCTCGCCGCCAGCAGCAGACCGGCACCGATCGCGAGCCGGCCGATCGTGTTGTTCAAACCCAGCATTTTCCTAGCACTCCTCGGGGACATTCACGCCCTTGCTGCGGTCTTCAGAGCCGCTCCGGACGTTGCCCGTGGTTTTTGTTGACGAGACCTGATCTTTTGTACGATAGTACAAATCACATGGTAAGCAAGCCCACCAGCAAGGAAACGGCCCGCAAGCCGAACATGCGCGAAGCGATTCTCGCTGCGGCCGAGGAGCTGTTCGCCACCAATGGCTTCAACGCCGTTTCGGTGCGCGACATCGCGCAGGCCGCCGGTGCCAATCCCGGCAGCGTGACCTATCATTTCAAGACCAAGGACGGCCTGCTGCTGGAGATCTACCGGCGCCATTGCGGTCCGATGAATCTGCGCCGCTCCGAGCTGCTCACCGCCGCGAAGCGCGTGCGCGATCTCCAGGACCGGCTGGAGGCGATCGTGCGGGCCTATGTCGTGCCGGCCTTCACCTCGGGCAGCGATCTCGCCGGCGGCGGGGCGCGCTTCACGCGGCTGCGCGCCGTGATGTCGGCCGAGGGCAACGAGGTCGCGCGGAAAATTATCGCGCAGACGTTTGACGACACCAGCCACGCCTTCATCGACTCGATCCACGACAGCCTGCCGCATATTCCGCGCACCGAGATCGTCTGGCGCAGCCACTTCCTACTCGGCGCGCTCTATTACTCGCTGGTGACGCCGGACCGCGTCTCGCGGCTGTCGCGCGGCGAGGCCGATGGCAGCGATGGTGCCGCGGCCATCGAGCAATTGGTGCAGGCCACCGTCGCCGCCTTCCAGGCGCCGGCGCTCGACCAGGCTGCGCCGGCACGACGGCGGCCTGTTGCAAGCAAGACTTGAAAGAAACTGCCCGAGTGGAGGCGCGATCTCGCGCTTCCGCTTGCAAGCGGACGACGTAAGTGGGTGTTGAGGAAATGAACAGGCGGGAGTACCTGCATCTTTTGGGCGGATTGGCCGGCGCAGCGCTCGCGGGCGAAGCGCGCGCGCAAGGAGCTGAGCCGAAGGCGATGCCGACAATCGAGCCGCCGGATCCAGATCCAAAGACGCCGTCGTTCAAGCTGCCGCCAAAATCCTGCGACACCCACACCCATATCTTCGGGCCCGCCGCGCGCTATCCCTTCTCGGAAAAGCGGCCCTACAACACGGCTGATGCGCCGCTGGAAGCATTCCGCCGCGTGCACGAGAAGATCGGCGTCGAGCGCTGCGTCATCGTGAACGCCACCGTGCACGGCACCGACAATCGCGTCGTCACCGATGCCATTGCGCAGAGCGAAGGCGCCTATAAGGGCATTGCCAACGTCAACGACGAGATGTCGGACAAGGAGCTCGCGGCGCTCGACAAGGGTGGCATCTGCGGCTGCCGCTTCGCCTTCCTCAAGCGCCTCGGCGGCGTCGGCGACATGGCCAAGTTCCAGCGCATCGTGCACCGCATCGCCGAGCTCGGCTGGCACGTCGACGTCTATTTCGAGCCGGGCACGATCGCCGAATTCGCGCCGATCCTCACCGCGCTGCCGACGTCCTATGTGATCGATCACATGGGGACGGTTCAGGCCGCGAAGGGGCTCGACGATCCCGGCTTCACCGCGCTGCTCGACCTCCAGAAGAAAGACGGGAAGTGCTGGGTCAAGATCACCGGCCTTGAGCGCGCGTCCGCGGCCGGCAAACCGTTCCACGATGCAGTGCCGTTCGCAAAGGCGCTGATCGACAACGCGCCGGATCGCGTCATCTGGGGCACTGACTGGCCGCACCCGAACGTCAAGTTCATGCCGAATGACGGCGATCTCGTCGATCTCATCCCCCTCTATGCGCCCGATGTGGCGATCCGGCAGAAGCTGCTGGTCGACAACCCGGCACGCTTGTTCAAGTTCACCTGATGGCCATGATGTACACGCCGACGATTCCGCCGCCCGATCCGAACACGCGCACGCCGAAATTCAAGCTGCCAAAACTGTCCTGCGACGCGCATTGCCACATCTTCGGCCCCGGCGCGAAATACCCCTATGCGCCGGATCGCTCCTACACGCCGCCCGACGCGCCGCTCGCGGATTTCAAGGTGCTGCACGCCAAGCTCGGCGTGGAACGTGCCGTCATCGTCAATGCCAGCGTGCACGGCATCGACAACACGGTGGCGCTCGATGCCATTGCGCAGAGCAATGGCGCTTATCGCGCGGTGGCCAATATCGACGACACCATCACCGAACGCGGGCTCCGCGTGCTGCACGAGGGTGGATTCCGCGGCTGCCGCTTCAATTTTGTCCGCCATCTCGGCGGCGTTCCTGACAAGAGCGTGTTCAACCGGGTCATCGCGATGGTGGCGCCGCTCGGCTGGCATATCGATTTGCATTTCGACGCGATCGATCTGCCCGAATATGCCGACATGCTGGCAAAACTGCCGCTGAGCTACACGATCGACCACATGGGACGGGTGAAGGCGTCCGAAGGGCTCGACCAACTCCCGTTCAAGATCCTGATCGAGCTGATGCAGCGCGACGAGAAGTGCTGGGTCAAGATCTGCGGCTCGGAGCGCGTCGCCTCCGCCGGCCCGCCGTTTACGGATGCGGTGCCGTTTGCGCGAAAAATCGTCGAGACCGCGCCCAACCGCGTCATCTGGGGCACGGACTGGCCGCACCCCAACGTCAAGGCGATGCCGAATGACGGCGACCTCGTCGATTTGATCCCGCTGTTTGCACCGGAGCCCGAGTTTCAGCAGAAGATCCTCGTCGATAATCCCGCGCGCCTGTTTGGATTCGACGAATGACGGCGATGACGATCGACAAGCCGCGCGGCCGGGCCTGGTGGAAGGAGCTCTGGATCCAGGTGCTGATCGCCATGGCGGCCGGCATCGCGCTTGGGATCGTCAATCCCGAGGCGGGAGCCAAGATGCAGCCGCTCGGCGATGCCTTCATCAAGGCGATCCGGATGCTGATCGCGCCGATCATCTTCTGCACCGTCGTCCACGGTATCGCGCATATGGCCGACATGGCGCGGGTGGGGCGCGTCGCGGTCAAGGCGATCATCTATTTCGAGATCATGACGACAATCGCGCTGATCATCGGTCTGGTCGCGGTCAATCTGCTCAAGCCCGGCGCGGGCATGAACATCGATCCCGCGACCATCAATGCCAGCGCGGTCGAGCCATATGTCAAGCAGACCGCCGTCATCGGCTTCGTGCCGTTCCTGCTGAACATCGTGCCTGCGACCTTCATCGGCGCTTTTGCCGAGGGCAACATCCTCCAGGTCCTGTTCATCTCCGTGCTGTGCGGCTTTGCGCTGGTGCAGCTCGGCGAGCGCGCGGCGCCGCTGGTCAATCTGATCGACATCGCCGCAAAGATGGTGTTCGCCGTGGTCGGCTTCGTGATGTGGGCGGCGCCGATCGGTGCGTTCGGCGCCATTGCGTTCACGGTCGGCAAGTTCGGCGTCGGCTCGCTGGCCTCGCTTGGCAAGCTCGTCGGCGGCTTCTATCTCACCTGCGTGATCTTCATCGTCGTGGCGCTCGGCCCGGTTGCGCGGCTCTGCGGTTTCTCGCTGCTCAAGCTGATCCGCTACATCTGGGAAGAGCTGCTCATCTGCATCGCCACGACATCGTCGGAGACGGTGCTGCCGCGGATGCTGACCAAGCTCGAGAAGGCCGGCTGCGAGCGCAGCGTCGTCGGGCTCGTGATCCCGACCGGCTATTCCTTCAATCTCGACGGCACCTGTCTTTACCTGGCCGCGGCCTCGGTGTTCCTGGCGCAGGCGACCAACACGCCGTTGGGGCTCGCCGAGCAGATCGAGCTGCTGCTGATCCTGCTCGTGACCTCCAAGGGCGCGGCCGGGATCGCGGGTGCGGCCTTCGTCGTGCTGGCGGCGACGCTGTCGGCCACCGGTAGCATTCCGGTGACGAGCGTCGCGCTGGTGCTCGGCATCCATCGTCTGATGTCGCAGGGGCTGACGCCGACCAATTTGATCGGGAACGCGGTTGCGACGATTGCGATAGCCAAATGGGAAGGCGCGCTCGACCACGAGCGCCTGAAGCGCGTGCTCGACGGTGAGGAACCCGCGACTGCTGCGGCCTAAGGAATTGGCTTCCTGCATAGCGCAGGCAGCCTATGATGCTTACGAACGAAAGAGGGGAGTTTGTCCCATGAAAACAGGTCTCGTGGTTACGGCCCATCCGGGTGATTTCGTCTGGCGCGCCGGTGGCGCCATCGCGCTGCATGCGAAGAAGGGCTATCGCATGAAGATCGTCTGCATGTCCTTCGGCGAGCGGGGCGAAAGCCAGTTCGCCTGGAAGGAAAAGGGCGCGACGCTGGAATCGGTCAAGGCCGGTCGCAAGGACGAGGCGGAGCGGGCGGCAAAGCTGCTCGGCGCCGAGATCGAGTTCTTCGACTGCGGCGACTATCCGCTGAAGCTGACCGAGGCGCATTTCGACCGCATGGTCGACATCTACCGCGAGCTCAATCCGAGCTTCGTGCTGACGCACGCGCTGGAAGATCCCTATAATTTCGACCATCCGAATGCGGCGCATTTCGCGCAGGAGACCCGCGTGGTGGCGCAGGCGATGGGCCACAAGCCCGGCGCGCAGTACCAATATTCGGCGCCGCCGGTGTTCCTGTTCGAGCCGCACCAGCCCGAGCAGTGCAACTACAAGCCGGACCTGCTTCTCAAGATCGACGACGTCTGGAAGGAGAAGTACGAGGCATTCCAGATCCTCGCTGCACAAAAACATCTCTGGGGCTATTACGAGCGCGTGGCGCTCAACCGCGGCATCCAGGGCAGCCGCAACACCGGCGTTCCCATGACCTATGGCGAGGCCTATCAACGCCTGTTCCCGACGGTCGCGGAGGTGCTGGCATGAAGCCGGTCGTCGTTCGCAACATCAAGCGTGCCGATCCCGCCGGCATGGCGGAATACGGTGTCTCGACCGTGCACGAGGCCTACGGCCGCCTGGGTTTGATGAAGCCGTATTTGCGTCCCGTCTGGCCGGGCGCGGCGATTGCGGGTCCCGCCGTCACCGTGCTGGCGCAGCCCGGCGACAATTGGATGATCCACGTCGCGGTCGAGCAGTGCAGGAAGGGCGACATTCTCGTCGTCGGCTGCACCACCGACAATACCGACGGGATGTTCGGCGAGCTGCTCGCGACTTCGCTCCAGGCGCGCGGCGTGCAGGGGCTGATCATCGATGCCGGTTGCCGCGACGTCAGAGCGCTGCACGAGATGAAGTTTCCGGTGTGGTCGCGCGCGGTCTCGGCCAAGGGCACTGTGAAGGCGACGCTGGGCTCGGTCAACGTGCCCGTGGTCTGCGCCGGCGTCAACGTCGATCCCGGTGATATCGTCGTGGCCGATGACGATGGCGTGGTGGTGGTGCCGAAGCGCTACGCCGCCGAGGTCGCGGAGAAGGCGAAGAAGCGCAACGCCGATGAGGGCGGCAAGCGCACGCGGCTCGGCTCGGGCGAGCTTGGCCTCGACATGTACAGCATGCGCGAGGCGCTGGCGAAAGCCGGGCTCGTCTATGTCGACAATCCCGAGGACGTCTGAGCGGGATAGGAGAAGCGGAGCGGGCAGATGGATCGTCTCAAGCTGAAGGCCGTGCTCGGCAGTCACCCCCATGTCATGGCGGTGAAGAGCGGCGAGCTCCGCTCCGACCTTTTCGATCTCGACTTCGTCGAGTACACGCCGACCAACACGGCGTTCAAGCCGATGGTGCGCGAGCAGGCGTTCGACGTCTGCGAGATGGCGATCGTCACCTATCTGATGGCGAAAGCGCATGGCAAGCCGCTGGTGCTGCTGCCGGCGGCCATGCTCGGCCGCTTCCAGCATTCCTACGCGCAGTATAATCCAGCGCATGGAACGCTCGGACCTTCCGATCTCGAGGGCAAGCGCGTCGGCATCCGCTCGTTCACGACCACGACAGGCGCCTGGATCAGGGGCATTCTCGCCAACGACTACGGCGTCAATCTCGACAAGATACGCTGGGTGACGTTCGAGGACCCGCATGTCGCCGAATATGTCGACACCACCGAACGCGCGCCAAAGGAGAAGAAAATCCTCCAGATGCTCATCGACGGCGAGCTTGATGCTGTCCTCGGCGAAACCTCGAACGATCCCAAGCTAAAACCGCTGTTTCCCGATCCGGCCGCCGAAGCCGCCAGATGGTACGCGCGCCGCGGCGTCGTGCCCGTCAATCATTACGTGGTCGTGACCGAGACGCTCGCGAGATCGCGTCCCGATGTGGTCGCCGGCGTCTATGATCTCCTCAAGCGGAATAAGGACCAGTTGGGGCCCGCGGCAACGCCCGATATGGTTCCGTTCGGAGTTGAGGCGAACAGAAAGCCGTTGGAGCTGATCGTCGACTACGCATTCCAGCAGGCGCTGATCCCGCGCCGCTATGCCGTCGAGGAGCTCTTCGACGAAACGACACGAGGATTGAACTGATGGCGGATCCGAAACGATGGCAGATCGGGCTGGTCGGCTTCGGCGAGGTCGGCAGGATTCTGGCCGAGGATTTGCGCCAGCAGGACATCAAGGTCGCCGCTTACGACATCAAGCTCGGAGGCGAGCAGGGCGCTTCGCTGAAAGAACACGCGGCGAAATTCGGTGTCGAGCTGGCGGCTTCTCATGCTGAGCTGACCGCGAAATCCGATTTCATCATCTCCGCAGTTACTGCCAGCCAGGCCGTGCCGGTGGCAAAAGCCTGCGCTGGTGCGATCAACCAGGGCACCTGGTTCCTCGATTTCAATTCGGCTTCCCCGGGGGCCAAGCAGCGCGCCGCCGCGCTGATCGACGGCGCCGATGGCCGCTACGTCGAGGGCGCGGTGATGACCTCGGTGCCGCCCTATCGCATCAAGGTGCCGCTCCTGCTCGGTGGTCCCGGCGCGAGGGAGCTCGAGCCGCTGCTGAACGCGATCGGCTTTGCCGCAAAGGTTGCCAGCGAAAAGCTCGGCGTGTCTTCGGCCGTAAAAATGTGCCGCAGCATCATGATCAAGGGCCTCGAGGCCATGGTCATCGAGAGTTTCACCACGGCGCGTGCCTATGGTGTCGAGGATGCCGTGCTGGCGTCGCTGACGGAGACATTCCCCGCGATCAATTGGGAGAAGCAGGGCGCCTATTTCTTCCAGCGCGTAATCGAGCACGGCCGCCGCCGTGCCGAGGAGGTCCGCGAGGTCGCCGAGACCGTGCGCGAGGCGGGGCTGACGCCGTGGTCGGCGCAGGGCACCGCCGAACGACAGGCCTGGGTGGCCGATCTCGCCGATGAAGGCCTGTTCGGACCCAAGGGAACGAAAGAGTTTGCCCGCAGCGCCGATTGGCGCACCGAGGCGGATCGCATTCTGGCGAAGATCAAGCGCTAATGTCGCGCGTGCGCGTTCAGCTCAGAATCCTGCTGCCGTCGCGATAGCCCGAAATCTCGTCGCGTGCGAGCTCGATCAAGTCGATCAGGCTCCTGGCTTTGCGGGCGACGTCCGTGGTGCGCTCGGTGCGAAACTCGGCGAGGATCATGCGAATGCACTTGTCGGCGGTATCGAGCGTCCACAGTGCGTGGGCCATGTCGTCCTGCGTGTGGATCGCCGATATGTCGAGGCCGGACAGGACCTCGCCGATGCCAGTCAGTCGCTTGACGGCCGTTTCGGCAGGTGTTCTGGCCCGAATGGAATGATAATCAATACTGCTGAATGCGCTGAACATATCAATACTTCCCCATTGAACGCAGATGGTCAGGGCGCGCCTCGCAGTATGACGCGCGTCGTCCGCCGTGCAATGCGCAGGGCTACGGACCGGGATTCTACCGGACTCGGGGAACTGGCAAGGTGAGCGGTATCATCGGACGGAAAAGGCCCGATCGTCAGCCGCGTTTCCCGACAATCTTACCGTTGGATGCCACGAGCTTGCCTTCCTTGTAGACGGAGCGCCCCTGTGGCACCGCGACGACGGCCTCGGGAACATGCTCGGCGTTCAGCGTGACGAAATCCGCCCTGGCGCCGACGCGCAGGCCATAACCCTCGAGTCGCAGCGCCTTGGCACCGGCCTCCGTGACGACATCGAACGCCACGCGCAGCTCTTCATCGATGTTGAAGCCCGAACGATAGCCAAGCGTCGTCGCCCGGCGCAGCATGTCGCCGTCGCCATAGGGCCACCAGGAATCGCGGATGTTGTCATTGCCACTGAACACGGTCACGCCGGCGTTGCGTAGCGCAAGGATCGGCGGAAAGGGCCGTGCGCCCGGTGCGTTCGTCATGATCGCGACGCCGGAACGGGCGAGTATGTCGGCGATCTTCTTGATCTGCTCGGCCGGGATGTCGCCGAGCCCGTAGGCGTGGCTGATCGCGACATGGCCTTCCATGCCGAGGGCGCGTGTGCGCGCCGCGATCTGCTCGATCTCGAACGCGCCCAGTGTGCCCGTGTCGTGCAGGTGAATGTCGACGTCGACGCCATGCTTGCTGGCGACGCCGAACACCACGTCGAGGTGTTTCTCCACATCGCGGTCGAAGCTGGCGGGATCGAGTCCGCCGACGAGGTTCGCGCCAAGCCCGATGGCGTCGTCGAGCAATTGCGGTGTGCCCTGGCTCGCCAAAATGCCGCTCTGGGGAAAGGCGACGAGCTGGATGTCGATCAGGCCCTTGTATTCCTCGCGCACGCGCAAGATCGTTTCGAGCGATGTCAGGCCAACCGAGCCGTCGACCATGACGTGGCTGCGCATCTGCGTGGTGCCGTGTGCGATGCAGAGATCGAGCTGGTTGCGCGCGCGCACATCCATCGGTGCGGCCTCGGCGATGTTCTGGGCCTGGAAGGCCACGCGCTCATGCACGTCGAATCCGTCAGTGCAGGGTTTATGCGGGCGCCAGGCATCGCCGTAGAAGCTGGTGTCGAGATGGATGTGGCCTTCGACGAATCCGGGAACGACGAGAGCATTGCCAAGGTCGATCGTCTCGGTGCCGGTCGCAGGCTCGTCAGCAGGCGTGATCGCGGCGATACGGCCGTCCCTAACCGCGATGTGATGTCGTGACCCGCCGTCGAAGCGGGCGTTGAAGAAGATCTTGTCGAAGGCCATCCGGTACTTCCGTTGGTTTAATTCTGCGGCTTGAACAGCGTCGGCCGCTGCCGCTCAAATGTCTGCCGGCCGCCCTTGAAGCCCATCACAATATCCGGCAGCTCGGCGATGGCGAAGCGGCTGTCCTTGATGTCGAGCACGACGAGGTCGGCGGGCTTGCCGACTTCGATGCCGTAATCCCCAAGGTTCATCAGCCGCGCCGGCAATTCGGTGACGAGATCGAGGCAGGTGTCGAAGTCGCTGACGGCGGCGTGAGCGACATTGGCGTAGAAGTTTGCCATCCGCAGCAGCGACGCATCGCCGAACGGCGTGAAGGGATTGAGCACGTTGTTGGTCGCAACCGAGCACACGATGCCGTCGCCCGCAAGCTTGTGGGCGAGCGTCAGCCCGCGCGGCGCGTTGTGGGTGGCCTCGCGTCCCATCAGATAGAGGTCGGTCGCCGGCAGCACGGTGACGGCGACGCCGGCTTTTGCCAGTTGCGCGGTGGCTGTCTTCAGCCGCTCCGGCGGCAACGCGGAAAGTTTGGTGGCGTGTCCGATCGCGACGCGCCCCTGATAGTTGCGCCGCTCGGTCTGCCGGCAGACTTCGTCGAGATGCCACCAGGAGGGATCGAGATCGAAGTCGAGATGGAGATCGACATCGACGCCGAATTCCTGTGCGAGATCGAAGATACGCTCGAGATGCGCGTTCGGGTCGGTGTCGGTATAGGGGCAGCCGCCGATCGCCTCACCGCCGTCGCGCAGCGCCTGTACCAGCAGCTCCTCAGCTCCGGGATCGTTGGTCAGGCCTTCCTGCGGGAAGACGCAGAGCGAGAGGTCCAGCGCCCAGGCATAATCGCGCTTGAGCGTCTTGACCGCCTCGAAGCTGCGCAGGCCGATGCGCGGATCGATCTCGACATGGGTGCGCATGTGGGTCGTGCCGTGCACGATGGCGCGCTCGAGCACCTTGGCGCCGCGCGCATAGACGTCCTCGATGCTGAAGTCGCGTTTCATCGCCGAGACGGCGCGGATGGCATCGCCGAGACTGCCGTGATTATGCCCGCAGCGGTCGAGCAGGCAGGCCTTGTCGAGATGGATGTGGGTGTCGACGAAGCCGGGCAGGGCTAGGTTGCCGCCGACATCGACCTCGACTGCCTCGCAGGCGAGCCTGGGCTCGATCGCGGCAATCCGGCCGCCTTTCACGCCGATATCGACAGGTGTGGCGGATGATCGCAACAGGGCGTTGCGGAAGATCAGGTCGAAGGCGGTCTGGGCGGTCATGCAATGAATCTTCGGGGGGGAATGAGAGCAATGGGCGAGGCTTCAGGTCGGCGGCAATGTAGCGGGGGATGTGAGCAAAATATATGCGTGCTTTCCCCGGCCTGAACGGTAGTATTTCGCGAAGTCTTCCGGGAGATGCCGCCATGTCCGTAGCCGTGAAAAGCGAAAAAGCGCCCTCGTCGGACGCCGGGATCGTCGAAGCCTATCTCACGGCCTCGATGATTCCCGATCCCGATGCCGCCGCAGCCTACATGAAGCCGGGTACGGTGATCACCTTCACCGGCGGCCGCGAGTTCGACCACCCACGCGGGCCGACCGGCTTCAACGCCAAGCGCTATCGCTGGGTCAAGAAGAAGATGGACCGCTTCGACGTCTGCCCCGGCGCGGATGAGACCGTCGTCTACAGCGTCGGCACGCTCTATGGAGAGTGGATGGACGGCACGCCGTTCGATGGCAACCGCTATGTCGACCGCTTCGTCGTCCGCGGCGGGCAGATCGTCAAGATGGATGTCTGGAACGACAGCGCCGAGCGCATCCTGGTGCAGCGAGGCATCGACGCGTAGGGGCCGTCATATCGAAAGCCGCGATAGCTGATAGACGCAGGCTGGTCTGGCGGCAAGCCGGTGCCTGCGCTATCAACCGTTCGGCTGCGCCCGGCACGGAGGCGCAAAGCCCCCTTGAGGAGCCCCCAATGCGTCTTCCCACCATTGTCATGGCAGCTCTCTTGGCCGTCACATGTCTTGCGGGCGCGGCGTCAGCCGAAGACTTGTCGGGCACGCTCCAGAAGGTCAAGGAGACCAAGAAGATCACGCTCGGCTATCAGGAGGCGTCGGTTCCCTTCAGCTATCTGGACGGAAACCAGAAGCCGGTCGGCTTTGCCATGGATATCTGCCTCAAGATCGTCGACGCCGTGAAGAAGCAGCTCGGCATGCCCGATATCGCCGTCGACTATCTCGCCGTGACCTCGTCGAACCGCATTCCCCTGATGGTCAACGGCACGCTCGACCTGCATTGCTCGGCGACCACCAACAACGCCGACCGCCAGAAGCAGGTCGCGTTCACCAACACGCATTTTCTCAGCGCGACCCGATTTGCGGCCAAGAAGGCGGCGAAGATCAACACCATCGACGATCTCAAGGGCAAGGCGGTCACCGCGGTTGCAGGATCGGTCAACCTGAACCAGCTCGCCAAGGTCAATACCGAGCGCAATCTCGGCATCAAAATAATGCCGGCCGTGGATCAGGCCGAGGCGTTCCTGCTGCTCGAGACCGACCGCGCGCAGGCCTATGCACTCGACGACGTGCAGCTCGCGGTCGCGATCGCGCGCTCAAAAGAGCCGGCGCTGTTCATGATCAGCGAGGAGACGTTCTCGAAGGCCGAACCCTTCGGGATCATGTTGCGGCGGGAAGATGCCCCGTTCAAAGCGCTGGCTGATCGCGCGACCGCAGAGCTCTACGCAAGCCCGGAGATCGAGGTGCTCTACAGGACGTGGCTGGAGTCCCCGACGCCGCCGAATGGCCTCAACTATAACGTCCCGATGTCGGCGGCGTTGCGCAACGCCTTCAAGAAGCCGAGCTCGAGCTTCGATCCGGATGTCTACGTGGTGAACTGAGGCGAGGGCGCTAGCGCGCTCGCGGCGTATCGAGCAATGGGCCGGCGAGCGCTGCGCCGATGGCCGCGATCGCCGCCATCGCCAGAGCCCAGACCACGAACAGCCGATGCCCAATCAGCGCGCCGCTGACGAGCGGAGCGCAGATATTCGCGCCTGACATCAGCGACTGGTTGAGGCCCATGATCATGCCCTGGCGGTTGATCGCGGTCGAGCGCGACAATTCCGCCGTCAGCGTGCTGCGGGCAAACATAGTGCCGACGATGATCAGCGTCAGGTCAACCGCGAGCAGCTTGATGTTGCTGCCGGCCGCAAGGCCGGCAAATCCAAGCCCCATGCAGCCGAACGCCATGATCACAATGCTGCGGTCGGAGGCGATCAGGTTTGCGCGCGTGATCAACAGGCCCTGGACCACCATGTTGATGAATCCGGCATAGGCGAACATCCAGCCGAGCTCGCGCGCGCCGAAAGGATGGCCGTCCCACGAGAACCGTGCCGCCAGGAACAGGCCGATCTGCGACAGGAACATCGAGTTGACGAAGAAGAACACGATCAGCAGCCCCAGCAACCGCCAGGCGTAGCGCATCCCGAGCAGGCTGCGCGTCAGCGTCGGCTCGGGCACCCGATGCTGGTAGAGCGGCTCAGACGCCGGATGATCTGGCGGCAGGAGTGCGATCGTCGCCAAAATGCTGATCAGGGAGAGGGCGGCCGCGGCCCACACCGGGGCGGTCTGGCCGTAATGCACGAGGAAGCCCGAGAGCGCGGGGCCGAGCAGCAGTCCGGTTCCAATCGCGCCGCTGGTCATGCCGAGCGCCTGCTTGCGCGTCGCCGGCGCGCTGTGCTCGGCGGCATAAGCATGAGCGACCGAGATGTTGCCGGATGTCAGGCCGTCGATGATGCGCGCCAGAAACACCAGCGGCAGGCTGCCCGCGAGCGCGAGCAGGACAAATCCGATCAAGGTTCCGATCTGGCTTACGACCAGGACCTTCCGCCGGCCATAGCGGTCCGAGAGGATGCCGACCACCGGGCCAGCGATGAGCTGGCAGACGGCGTAAACCGAGATCAGCGCACCGATCAGGAAAGGTGTGGCGCCGAGCCGCTGCGAATAGAACGGCAGCAGCGGCAGGATGATCCCCATCCCGGTCGCATCCACGGCGACGACGACGAAGGTCGGGACAAGCGCCAGCGCGCCTTCGCCCGCGGTCCCCTCCCGTGCCTCTGTCGCGGAACCCGGGCCCATACCGTGCTGTCCTCGTTCGCTTTTTCGTGATCAATCGAGCTATGCGAGATATATAGTTGCAGCCTATTAGTTTGTGTCCTATCTAATTTGCATGGCTCCGTCGCAAGCTCATATCCACGCCGAGATCGGCCGGCTCATCGCGCGCCTGGCCCGTGTCTGGCGCCGCGAGTCGGATCAGGCGCTATCCGATCACGGCCTGTCCTATGCGACCGCGATCCCGCTGCTGGTGCTGTCGCGCCAGGGCGAGAATGTCCGCCAGGGCGTGCTCGCCGACGAGCTCGGCATCGAAGGGCCGTCGCTTGTGCGGCTGATCGATCTTCTTCAAGCCGAAGGGCTGGTGGAGCGCCGCGAGGATCCGACCGACCGCCGTGCCAAAACGCTACATTTGACGAAGGCGGGCGAGTCCAAGGTCGAGGAGACCAACCGCGTGCTGCGGCGGGTGCGGGCAAGCCTGCTGAAGGATATCGCGCCAGAGGAACTTGCGATAACCTTCGAGACGCTCCAGCGCATCGAGCAGCGGGCCAGTCGCCTGCATGAAGCCAAGACATTTGCCAAGACGTCTCCAGAGGCGAAATAGTCATGCGTGCGGAAGAGCCGTTTCTGGTCCGTCACGCGGACCTGATTTTCGCGTTGAAGACGTTTGCGGCGTCAATGCTGGCGCTCGTCATTGCGCTCGCCATGGACCTGCCGCGGCCCTATTGGGCGATGGCCACCGTCTACATCACATCGCAGCCGCTCGCAGGCGCCACCAGCTCGAAAGCGTTCTTCCGCGTGATGGGGACGCTGGTCGGCGCGACGATGACGGTGGCGCTGGTGCCGAACCTGATCAATGCGCCCGAACTCCTGTGCCTCGCCATCGCGCTCTGGGTCGGGCTCTGCCTCTATCTGTCGCTGCTCGACGGCACGCCGCGTAGCTATGTCTTCATGCTGGCGGGATACACGGTTGCGCTGATCGGCTTTCCCTCGGTGTCCGAGCCCGGGGTGATCTTCGACACCGCAGTTGCGCGCGTCGAGGAGATCTCGCTTGGCATCATCTGCGCCAGCCTGGTCTCGACCATCGTGTTTCCCCGCAGCGTCGCGCCTGCGGTCGCCGGCCGCGTCGACAGCTGGCTGTCGGATGCGCGGCGTCTCAGCCAGGTCGTGTTGCTGCGCGAGGGCACCAACGAGACCCGCCGCACCAAGCGCCTCAAGCTTGCGACCGACATCGTCGAGATCGACACGCTCTCCACCCATCTCGCCTATGACCGGCTGAGCGATCGCAACGCCGTGAGTGGTCTTGGCGAAATCCGGCTGCGCATGCTGATGCTGCTGCCGGTGATTGCCTCGCTCGAGGACCGGCTGGCCGCGCTCGGCGAGGAGGCCTTGCGGCGGCATCCCGAACTGAAGCGGCTCCTCGAGGATCTCGCGCAATGGATCGTGAGCGACGTCAGTGCCCGGCAGCCGGCCGACCGCATCCGCGCCACGATTACGGAGCAGCAAGCGGTCCTTGATGACAGCGCCTCCTGGGAGCGGATCATCACCACCAGCATGTTGTCGCGGCTGCGCGAACTCGTCGATCTCTCCCGTGATTGCCGCGTGCTGACCGAGGCGATCGCCGAAGGTCGCAATATTTCCGTTGGTGATCTCGCGTTTCATTCCGAGGCCGGCGCCGCGCCCGTGCGTCACCGGGACAGCGGCCTTGCGCTGTGGTCGGCGGCCGGTGCGGCGATCGCCATCCTGATCTGCTGCGCGTTCTGGATCGGAACCGGCTGGCCGGACGGCGCGTCGGCGCCGATGATGGCGGCGGTCGCCTGTTCGTTCTTCGCTGCCCAGGACGAGCCCGCGCGCTTCATCCGCAGCTTCGGTCTGTGGTCTCTGGTCGCCATCGTCGTCGTCGCGATCTATTTGTTCGCGCTGGTGCCAGCGATCTCCCATATCGAGGTTCTGGTCGTCGCGCTGGCACCGACCTTCCTGCTTTATGGTTTCCTGATCGCACGGCCGGCAACGGCGGGGACCGGCATGGCGCTCGCGGCCAACACCGCGACGCTGCTTGCGCTGCAATCGACCTACATCGCGGATTTTGCATCCTACGCCAATTCAGCAGTCGCCTTCTTCGTCGGCGTCGTGATCGCAGAGATCGTGACACGGATCGCGCGTGGGGTCGGCGCCGAGTGGATTGCCAATCGGCTGGTGCTGTCGAGCTGGATCACGATTGCGGTGGCCGCCGAACGGCGCGGCAAGCGCGATCGCGCGGAGTTCGCCGGCCTCATGCTGCATCGACTTGGGCTGCTCGTGCAGCGCATCGCGTTCCTCTCGGAGAGCGATCGCCGCGACGCCGACAGCCTCGTCCAGCTCCGGATCGGGATCAATATCATTGACCTCCGCCGTGCCCGCTATGGGCTCGCAGCATCGACCATTTCCCTCATCGACGACATGCTGGATCAACTGGCCATCGCTTGCCGGAGCTACGCCGGTGGCGGGATGCCGGCGGAGTTGTTGCGGCATGTCGACCTCGCGCTGGCCCAGGCCGTCAAGGACCCCAATGACAGCGCGCGCGAGGACGCCTTGATCGGCCTCGTCGGTATCCGCCGCGGCCTGTTTCCGGACGCGCCTGCCTACCGGCCGCGCGCAGGCGAGAGTGTTGCAGCATGAGATATCAGATCGACATCTACGGCGTGCTCGTGCCGGCGCTCCTGCTCTGGATCATCGTCGCCTATGCGCTGAGCGCCTTGCTTCGCCGGCTGATGCAGCGTTTCGACCTCTACCGGCTGGTCTGGCATCGCGCGTTGTTCGATTTCGCGATTTTCATCTGCATCCTGGGCGTCGTCGTCTATCTCTCGGAGTATCTCGCATGAAAGGAAATTTCGCCTGGCTTGGCCGCCTCGCGCTGACCGCCCTTGTCGTCGTCGCCGCGCTTGGCGTCGGTCGAGAGCTGTGGGTCTATTATATGGAGCAGCCCTGGACGCGCGACGGCCGCGTGCGCGCCGACGTGGTCCAGGTTGCGCCCGACGTGTCCGGCTTCGTTACGGAGGTGCTGGTCAAGGACAACCAGAAGGTCCATCGCGGCGACGTGCTGTTCCGGATCGATCGCGAGCGTTTTGCACTGGCGTTGCGGCAGGCCGACGCGTCAGTGGCTGGCCATCAGGCCACGCTTGATCAGGCCAATGCCGATTTGAAGCGGTACAGCGCGCTGACGACGGATGCTGTCTCGCAGCAGAAGCAGGAGCAGGTGCTGGCGACCCAGCTCCAGGCCAAGGCGGCCTTTGATGCGGCCGTGGCCGACCGCGCGGTGGCCCAGCTCAACCTCGACCGCAGCGAGGTCCACGCTTCCGTGAATGGCGTGATCACCAACATGGATCTGCGCCCCGGCGCGTATGTCACGGCCGGCAAGGGCGTGATGGCGCTGGTGGATAGCGACACGCTGCACGTCGAGGGTTATTTCGAGGAGACTAAACTGGCGCGCATCCGTATCGGCGACAAGGTGCAGATCCGCTTGATGGGCGAGAAGCTCACGCTCACGGGCCGTGTCGAGAGCATCGCCGCCGGCATCGAGGACCGCGACCGCGCCGAAGGCGCCAGCATGCTGGCCAACGTCAATCCGACCTTCAGCTGGGTGCGGCTGGCACAGCGTGTGCCCGTGCGCATTGCGCTGGATCCTGTTCCTGACGGCATGGCGCTGGTCGCCGGCCGCTCGGCGACAGTGGAGGTTTTGAATTAGGCAAGCGACCTAGGCGTTGGAGTACTTCTTCAGCTCCAGGCGCGCGATCTGGTTCCGGTGCACCTCGTCCGGTCCGTCGGCGAGGCGCAACAAACGCGCCGTCGCATAGGCCTGCGTCAAGCCAAAATCGTTCGACGTGCCGCCACCACCGTGGGCCTGGATCGCCCAGTCGATGATCTGGCAGGCCATGTTGGGCACGGCGACCTTGATCATCGCGATCTCAGCCTTCGCCACCTTGTTGCCGACCGTGTCCATTGCGTAAGCCGCGTTCAGCGTCAGCAGCCGGGCCTGCTCGATCATGATGCGGGCCTCTGCAATGCGCTCCTGCGTCACCGTCTGCTCGGAGACGGGCTTGCCGAAGGCGACGCGGCTGCGCACGCGGCGGCACATCTTTTCCAGCGTGCGTTCGGACAGCCCGATCAGCCGCATGCAGTGATGGATGCGGCCGGGGCCGAGACGCCCCTGCGCGATCTCGAAACCACGGCCTTCGCCGAGCAGCATGTTCTCCTTCGGCACACGTACATTGGTGAAGAGGACTTCCGAGGCGCGATCCGGCACGCCGTAGAAGCCGAACACGGGCAGGGAACGCTTCACCTCGACACCCGGCGTGTCCATCGGCACCAGGATCATGGATTGCTGCTTGTGGCGGTCCGCATTGTCCGGATCGGTCTTGCCCATGAAGATGCAGATCTTGCAGCGCGGATCGGTCGCATTCGTCGTGTACCATTTGCGCCCGTTGATGACGTAATGGTCGCCGTCGCGCACGATCGAGCTTTCGATGTTGGTTGCATCCGACGAGGCGACCGCCGGCTCGGTCATGGCGAAGCAGGAACGGATCTCGCCCGCGAGCAGCGGCTTCAGCCAGCGCTCCTTGTCCTTGTCCGTGCCGTAGCGCTCCAGCACCTCCATGTTGCCGGTGTCGGGCGCCGAACAGTTGAATACCTCTGGTGCAAGATGCGAGCGGCCCATGACCTCGCAGAGCGGCGCATATTCGAGATTGGTGAGACCTGCGCCGTGACTGGACTCCGGCAGGAACAGGTTCCAGAGGCCCTCGGCGCGGGCGAGCGGCTTCAGCTCCTCGACGACGGGATAGACCTTCCATGGCCCGAGCTCTTCGGCCTCGCGATAGAACCGCTCCTCGTTCGGATAGATGTGCCGATCCATGAAACTTTCGAGCTTGCGCTTGAGCTCGACGACTTTTGGCGACATCGGGTAGAGCATCTCGGTCTCCTTGATCGCGG
This sequence comes from Bradyrhizobium sp. McL0616, assembly GCF_049993385.1. Lineage (NCBI taxonomy): Bacteria > Pseudomonadati > Pseudomonadota > Alphaproteobacteria > Hyphomicrobiales > Nitrobacteraceae > Bradyrhizobium > Bradyrhizobium sp. McL0616. Next base: position 5,448,386 of record NZ_CP188255.1, on the reverse strand, counting down.
CCGGGTCTATGCGATTTCGAGATAGTCCGGGCCGGGCAGTTTCGGGAACGGCGCCGTCGGCAATGTCTGATACCAGAATGCGACCGAAGCGATATCGTCCTGCAGCGGAATGTATTTTGCTTCCCTGACGCCGGGCAGCCAGCCCAGCGCCTGGATTGTCACGCGCAGATCGCTCTGGAAGCGCACGGGATCGGGGATGTGCCAGCGGTACATGCCGAAGCGCTGCTGCGACTTGTAGACACCGTCGGGGCGGATCACCTGCGGCAGGCCGGCATAGGGCGTGGTGAATTCCTGGTAGCGCGACTGCTGTGCCGGACCCTGCCCGGAATGCGCGACATAAGGATCGAAATTGTAGGCGCCGCAAAAATAGTCCTCGGTGCCGGTGCCGCAGATGGTCGGGAACTCACCGTCGCCGTCGATGAAGAACTTGATCTCGCCTTCGCCCCACCAGCCATTGTTGTTGACGCCCCAGGCCATGTAGGTGCCCACATACTGGCCGCGCCCGCTGACGCCTTCGAGGATGGTGTAGACGTCCTTGTAGGGCAGCGGGTTGGTGCGGCGGAATTGCGCATGGAAATAGGCGCAGTCCTCGGGCACGTCGGTCAGGGTGTAGTTGATCTGGTAGTAGACGGTGAGCTGCTCCTCGCTGCGGTTCTCCAGTGTGAACCGCGCACGCTTGCGGAACGGCATTTCCCAGTAGCAGTTGAAGGCGCGGCCGGGATTGACGCAGACCGCGAGCGAGGACACCTGCGCGAACTCTTCCCATCCGCAGGCGAAGAAATCGCCGGCCGGGCATTCGACGCTCGGCAGCGTTTGGTCGTCCCAGTAGACGCGCAGGATCGAATGGCGCAGCCGCCCGCGCGCGAGCGTCATCCAGATCTGCTGGATCGCGCCCTGGCCCTCGATGTCGGCGAGGGTGAAGGTTGTGCCGGGCTCGATGACGACATAGGGCGAGACCTTCCATCCCTGTCCGAGATCACGGGCCTGGCGCGCGGCCGGGCCGTCGACGGACATGCCGCCCTTGCCCTTGTCGCCGGTAAAGTTCTCGGGGCTGATCGAGCGCGTTTGCGCATTCGACAGGCGCGAGAGATTGCCGAGATGCAGGCCCAATCCGGAAAACGCCATGGTGTCCTCGATAAGGGGTTAGCGACGTCCCGATATATCGCCTCCGAATCTACCAAAAGATGAAGATGATCGCGCACGGACGAGGTCCTCGCGCGATCCCGCGGCGGCTTATGCGACCCGATACTCCCTGAACTTCTCGCGCAGCGCCGATTTAAGCACCTTGCCGGTGCCGGTCATGGGAAACTCGTCCAGGAACTCGACCGCGTCAGGCATCCACCAGCTCGCGATCTTCGGGCGCATGTGATCGAGCAGGGTCTTGCCGTCGACGGTCGCACCCTTCTTGCGGACGACGAGGAGGAGCGGGCGCTCCTGCCATTTTTCGTGTGAGATCGCGACCACGGCGGCTTGCAGCACGTCGGGATGGGACAGCGCGATGTCCTCGAGCTGGATCGAGGAGATCCATTCGCCGCCGGACTTGATCACATCCTTGGAGCGGTCGGTGAGGGTGACGTGGCCCTGGGCGTCGATCACGGCCATGTCGCCCGTAATCAGCCAGCCGTCGCGGTCGAGGCCTTCCTCCAGCTTCATGTAGCCGGAGGCGACCCACGGACCGCGAGCGCGCAGATGTCCGACGCTCTTGCCGTCGCGCGGCAGCTCGCTGCCGCCGTCGTCGACGATGCGCAAACTCGTGCCGAAGCAGGCGCGGCCGGATACCTGGCGCCGGTCGAATTTTTCGGTGTCGCTGAGATGCTCCGAGCCCGGCCGCAGGCCTGGCATCGAGCACCCCAAAGCCTCCGTCATGCCCCAGGCCTGGATGTAGTCGACGTTGTAGTCGCGCTTGAGCTTTTCGACCATCGCGCGTGGCGGCGCCGAGCCCGACGACAATGTTGCGCGCAGCGTCGAAAACCTGTTCCCGGTGCGGCCGAGCCAGTCGAGCAGGATCAGCCAGAAGCTCGGCACGCCCGCCGACAGCGTCACCTTCTCGCCTTCGAGCAATTCATAGAGCTTGTCGGGTTCGTAATTGCGGCCGGGCAGCACCAGCTTTGAGCCGGTATAGGGCGCGGTGAACGGCATGTTCCAGCCATTGCCGTGGAACAGCGGTGCCATTGGCATCATCACCTCGCGCACGCCTTCCATATGCCCCGGCAGGAAGTCGAAGCTGCTGCAGGTCATGGTCTGGAGGATCGCGGCGCGGTGCGAATAGATCACGCCCTTCGGATTGCCCGTCGTGCCCGACGTGTAGCAAATGGTGGAGGCGGATTTCTCGTCGAACAGCGGCCAGGCGAAGCCTTCATCGTTTTCTTTTTCCAGCAGCTCCTCGTAGCAATACGCGTTCGCAAGCTTGGTCTCCGGCATCCGCTCGCGCGATGACATGATCACGTAAGCCTCGATCGTCTTCAACTGAGGCGCGATCGCCTCGACAATCTGCAGTGTGGCGCGGTCGACGAACAGGATGCGGTCTTCGGCGTGGTTGATGATGTAGGTGAGCTGCTCGGGAAACAGCCGCGGATTGACCGTATGCAGCACATAGCCCATGCCGGGCGCCGCATAGAACATCTCGAAATGACGGTGCGTGTTCCAGGCGAGCGTGCCGACGCGATCGCCGGGCTTCATGCCGAGCCGCTGCAAGGCCAGCGCCATGCGCTTGATGCGCGGATGCGCCTGCGCATAGGTGTAGCGATGGATGTCGCCCTCGATCTCGCGCGCGACGATCTCCGCTTCACCGTGATAGTCGGCGGCATACTGGATCAGGCCGCTGATCAGAAGCGGCATGTCCATCATCAATCCCTGCATGGTCTCCTCCGGATCGCCACGTCGTTGCGTGGCGCACGCTTGTGATTTGCGCGGAAGGTTAGCGGAACGCCGCGCGGCGTTCACGCAAAAAGCAGCAGACGCGATTGCGCACGACACTTTTTCAGGGCTAACTGCCGCGAGCTGCCGGCGAAGCAGCGTCCGCCGTGGAGGAGATCGATGTCAGCGGAAAGACACAAGACCGGTGCAGCCGGCGCGCCTACGCTCGACATTGCAGCCTTGCGTGCGCGCTATCGCGACGAGCGCGACCTTCGGCTACGCGCCGAAGGCAAGGCGCAATATGTCGAGGTGACCGGCGATTTCGGTCGCTATCTCGACGATCCCTGGGCCGATCCCGGTTTTGCGCGCGACGCCATCACGGAAGAGACAGAAGTACTCATCGTGGGTGGCGGCTTCGGCGGCCTGTTGTGTGGCGCGCGTCTGCGCGAGGCCGGCATCGATGATTTCCGCATCGTGGAAAAGGCCGCGGATTTCGGCGGCACCTGGTACTGGAATCGCTACCCAGGTGCTGCCTGCGATACCGAGAGCTATATCTATCTGCCGCTGCTGGAGGAGACCGGCTACATGCCCGTGCGCAAATATGCGCGGGCTCCTGAAATCTACGAGCACTCTCGCCGCATCGGCCGTCACTTCGGTCTCTATGAGCGCGCGTTGTTTCAGACGATCATCTCGCGAATGGCGTGGCAGGAGAGCGAGGGACGCTGGCTGGTCGAGACCGATCGCGGCGATCGCATCCGCGCGCGCTTTGTGATCCTTGCAGGCGGTCCGCTGAGCCGGCCGAAGCTTCCGGGCATCCCGGGCATTGAAGGTTTCAAGGGCCACAGCTTCCACACCAGCCGCTGGGACTACGCCTACACCGGCGGCACCGCCGAGGGTAGTCTCGCCGGCCTTGCGGACAAGCGGGTCGGCGTCATCGGCACCGGCGCCACCGCCGTGCAATGCGTGCCGCATCTCGGCCGCTCGGCGAAGGAGCTCTACGTCTTCCAGCGCACGCCGTCGGCGATCGGCGTGCGTGACGACCGGCCAACGGATCAATCCTGGGCGGAGAGTCTCAAGCCGGGCTGGCAACGCGAGCGGATGGACAATTTCACCGCAGTGATATCGGGCGAGCCGTTCGAACGAGACCTGGTGCAGGACGGCTGGACCGGCCTGCTCGGCGAGATACTGCTTGCGCCGCGGCGTCAGCCGCAGCCGGTGACCTCGATGGAAGAGGCGCTGAAGGTGATCGAGCAGGCCGACTATCGCAAGATGGAAGAGATCCGGGCCCGGGTCGACGCTGTTGTAAAGGACGACGTCGCCGCGGCGGCGCTCAAACCCTGGTATAAGGCGTTCTGCAAGCGGCCGTGTTTTCACGACGAATATTTGGACACTTTTAATCGTCCCAACGTGCATCTCGTCGACACCAAAGGGCAGGGCGTCGAACGTATCACGGAGAGCGCCGTCGTGGTCGACGGCAAGGCGTACGAGCTCGACTGCCTGATTTACGCCAGCGGCTTCGAGGTCGGCACCGACTACGCGCGGCGCATGGGCTTTGAGGTCTACGGCCGTGACGGCATAAGCCTGTCCGAGCGATGGCGCGACGGCGTCAAGACGATGCACGGCTTCTACAGCCGCGGCTTCCCGAACTGCTTCCTGATCGTCACGGTGCAGGCCGGCCAGAGCGCCAATTTTCCGCACATCATCGACGAGCAGTCGCAGCACATCGCCTATGTCATCGATCAGGTGCGCAAGCGTGGTGCAAGGACTTTGGAGCCAACGCCGGCCGCCGAAAGCGCCTGGGTCGACGAGGTCGTGAAAGCGGCGCTCGGCCGTCAGACCTATCTCGCCGAATGCACGCCCGGCTATTACAACAATGAGGGCGTGTTCGATCCCATCGCGGCACGGAACAGCCAGTATTGGCGCGGTCCGGTGGCGTTCCTGCGGTTGCTCGCCAAATGGCGCAAGGAGGGCAGCCTGGACGGATTGGAATTGACGTATCGGGCCGCAGAGACAAACGGGTCATGATCCCGGCTCCGTCGGGCGCAACGCGGCTTTACGTCATCGTCGGGGATCCCATCGCGCAGGTGCGTTCGCCCGCGGGCGTGTCGACTGAGTTCGCAGCGCGCGGCCATGACGGCATGCTCGTGCCCGTCCAGGTTTCCGTCGCCGATCTGCCCGATTTCCTCTCGGTCGCAACCCGGCTGAAAAATCTCGACGGCATCGTCGTGACCATCCCGCACAAGTTTGCCTGCTATCAGGCCTGTGCCAGCGCAACAGAGCGCTCGCATTTTCTCAGCACCGCAAACCTGATGCGCCGTCGTGCCGACGGCGCGTGGCACGGCGACATGGTGGATGGTCTCGGCTTCGTTGGCGCGGCGCGAGCGAAGGGGATTGATCCCCGGGGGATGCGGGCTCTTCTCGTCGGTGCAGGCGGCGCGGGCTCGGCCATCGCCCTTGCATTGGTCGAGGCGGGTGTTGCCGAGATCGCCATTCACGACAGCGCGGCCCCGCGCCGGGATACGCTCATCCGCCAGCTCAACGGGCTCGGCAAGGGGCGCGCGCGGGTCGGGACCGCCGATCCCTCGGGCTTCGATTTCGTCGCCAATGCGACGCCCGCCGGGATGCGGGATGGCGACGAGCTGCCGGTCGATGTCACGCGCCTCGCGCCGTCGGCCTATTGCGGCTGCGTGATCACCAGGCCCGAAATCTCGCCCTTTATCGCAGAAGCCCGCAAGCTCGGCTGTGTCACCGCGACCGGCACCGACATGTACCAGCAGCACCAGAGCATCATGGTGGACTTTTTGCTGGGCGCGGACGGTCGGTGATCGGGCGGTGTCAAGGGCGTTAGCTGCATCGAGTGCGCCTATCGGGGCTTGAGCGATCGTGGCTGGCGTAGGATCATGCGCCCGCGCGAGCCGGTCGCGCATCGCTCAGGAGAGGAACGCGGAATGACCAAGGGCAGGGCCGTTGCGACGGCGATGATCGGCGCGGCCACGCTGCTGCTTTCCCTGATCCCCGCCGCCCATGCCGCGCAATGCGGCAACGGGCCCGGCGGCTTCGAGGCCTGGAAGCGTGAGTTCAGCGCGGAGGCACAGGGCAAGGGCATCGGCCAGACTGCGATCTCGGCGCTGATGCAGACCAATTACGCCAGTGCCACCATTGGGGCCGACCGCAGCCAGCACAGTTTTTCGCTGTCGCTCGACCAGTTTTTGGCCAAACGCGGCGCCACCACCATCGTCGCGCGCGGCCGGTCGCTGAAGCAGTCGCAGGCCGCGCTTTTCGCCTCGATCGAGCAGCGCTATGGCGTGCCGCCGGGGCCTTTGATCGCAATCTGGGGCATGGAAACCGGTTTCGGCAGCCAGCGCGGCAACCAGAACATGCTCTCGTCGATCGCGACGCTCGCCTATGACTGCCGCCGTCCCGAATTCTTCACCGACCAGCTCTATGCGGCGCTGAAGCTGATCGACCGCGGCACGCTGTCGGGGACGACCCGGGGCTCCATGCATGGCGAGGTCGGCCAGACCCAGTTCATGCCCAAGAACATCCTGGCCTACGGCACCGGCAATCTCGAGGTCGCCGCCAACGCACTGAGCTCGACCGCGAATTTCCTGAAAGCCCATGGCTGGCGCGCGGGAGCCGGTTACCAGCCGGGCGAGCCGAACTTCGCCGCCATCGAGGCCTGGAATGCCGCCGGCGTCTACCAGAAGGCCATCGCGCTGATGGGCCGGCAGATCGACCAGGGCGGCGGGGCGGCTGCGGCGCGCTGAGGTGCTCCGCAAGGCGTGACTGGACTGCACGCGAGAAAGTTGTTGCTATCAGGAACTGACGGCACGAGGTTTGCTAAGTAGAAGTTCAGGGCTGGGCATGAGGAGACTCAACATGGCTACCCAGATCGTGATGGATCACACCGGCGATACTCGCCACGAGTTTGATCCTGGCAATGCCGAAGCGCTTGCGCGAGCAGAGCAGCGCTTTCGGGAGCTGACCGGAATAGGCTTTACGGCCGCGCTCCGAACCGGGCCCGGCGAAGTCACCCGAATCAGATCGTTCGACCCGACCGCGCACGAAACGCTGTTCTATCCCCGCCTGGTCGGCGGTTGATCTGAACTGCTCATGATCGCGGCATTCAGGCTTCGCGCGCCGGCGCGAGCGCGCCTGCACGCGCTCCGCGAACTCTACCGGCGCTTCTTCGGCGAGAACACGCCAGAGGCGCGCGGCCGCCGGCTGTTGTCTGAATGGCTGTCCGCCGAGCAGCGCGCACAATTCGAGCAGCACCGGCATTTCGACGTCGTCGGTTGCGACACCGGCAGGCGATACCGCATTCACTACGGCACGGCTGCCAACGTCCACGAGATCGACGAGGCCGGGATGGCGACGATGGGATGGTGCTTCGTCCCGTCAGGCTTTCTGGTGCCGGGCGACGTGATGCTGGCGCAAAAGATCGCGCTCGAGACCGACGAGAAGGGCGCGCTTGCGCTCGCCAACCGCTTTCCGCCGGCATCGCATTCGGAGCATTTTTACCGGCGGCCGTTCTAGCGATGAGGGCCGCTGGGAACGGCCGGTCAGTAGTGCATCGTGCGGTAGGCGTCCAGCGCGTGTGCTGCAAAGACGCCGATGGCGCAAAGGACGAGCAGGGCCGAGATCATCTCGATCATAGCACATCCTCCCCAAGCTGCTGAGCGACGAGATGCTGGCAGCACGAGTAATCGCAGATCATGTCGAGAAGGAATTGCATGGTGGCCGTCCCTGTATGATTTTGATTTTGACAGTTAGATAGCCAGCCATCTGTTTCAGGCGTGTTTCGTCGATTTGGGAAACGGGTTTCGCGGGGAACCCGGGGGCTGGTTAGCGTGCTGTCGAGCCTCTACATCCCGCTATCGATCCATCCCTTTGGCCATGCGCATTGCGCGGGCGGCGCATCATTTTTCGAGGCAAAATCATGGCACAGGTCGAGTGGTTCGACGATCTTACCGTCGGAATGCGCTTCAAATCCCCCGAGATCGAGGTCAGCGAGGCGGACATCAAGCGCTTCGCCGCCGAGTTCGATCCGCAGCCGATGCATATGGATCACGAGGCCGCCCAACAAACCCTGTTCAAGGGCCTGGCTGCGTCGGGATGGCACACCGCCGCCATCGCCATGAACCTCGCGATCCAGACCCGTCCCTTCGGCCCGCATCCGCTGATCGGCGCGGGCGTCGACGGGCTGCGCTGGACGATTCCGGTGCGGCCGAATGACCGCCTGCATCTGGTCGGCGAGGTCATGAGCCTGACGCCGTCGAAGTCGAAGCCGCAGGGCATCGCACTGGTGAAATGGACGATGTTCAACCAGAACGGCGAGGAGGTTTACACCTTCACCCCGATCGCGATCGTGCCGCGGCGCGGCTAGAGCGTTTTCGAGCGAAGTGCATACCGGTTCGCGTAAAGAAAACGCGTCAAAGCAGGGATCTAGAGCCTTGTTCCGATTCCATCGGAACGAGGCTCTAGGCGCTTCGCGCCTTTCAGCATCGGCCGGATCGAGCGGGCTGAGGCCCTTGCGGACCGCGGGGAGAGGTGGTCAGCTTGCCCCGGGGAAAACGCTGGAGGCCGACATGAAACGATTTCTTCTTGCGGCTGCGCTGCTCGCAGGTGCCCTGGGCGCCGGGCCGGCGCTCGCGCAACAATCCAAGGTCGGTGACTGGACCATCGAGAAGCGCGGCCAGGACACCCATTGCAACGCGAGCCGCGGCTACAAGGACAAGGACGACGAGAACCGCGACTACGTCATCGTTATCACCTATTCCGACAAGGCCATCGTGATCGTGATGATCTATGACGGCTGGGAGTGGGACAAGGTCGGCGAGATCCTGAAGGCCGACGTCGGCACCGACGATGCCAACATCATGTCGAAGGCGAAGTGGGAGGTCATGGACAAGACCACCGTGCGCGGCATCTTCGAGTTCGATCAATCGATCATGGACCGCCTGTCGAAAGCCAAGCGTCTCACGCTCGATTTCGAGGGCGATGACGACGACAGCATCGAGATGCAGATTCCGCGCGCCGGCGAGGCACTGGCCGCGCTGAAGTTCTGCGAGGAGAACCGGAAATAAAGTGCTGCTTCGCGCGCACCGCGCGCGATTGAACAAGCAGCGCGTGGGCGCGTGACCCAGAGCACATAGCCCGCGCGCTGTTCGCATTTATCCTAGTCTTTGGCGTAAACGTCCAAGCCGTACCCTGCGGTTGACGTTACCCAAGGGCGATGTTCGAGATTCCAGCATTTTTCTCTGACGTTTTCTCTTCGTCGAGGACGACAGTCGATCAGTCCGTCTCCTTCGTTAGTCCCCGCATCGCGATGCAGCGCATGCGCCACCGGGGCGCCATCCAGATCGTGTCGGCCCGACGATGACGATCCTCGGGGCGAACAGGTTCTCGTCGCTCGTCGGCGACATCTACGATGCAGCGATTGATCCGACGCAGCGAAGTGCCGCACTGGAACAGGTTGCGGGTTTCGTCGGCGGGTCGGCTGTCACCATTCTCTCGCGGGACACAGCCAGGCTCTCGATCGAGATCCACCAGCACTTTGGAACGGAGTCCCGCTTCCGCCAGCTCTATCGCGATCGATATGTGGAGCTCGACGCTCTGCTCGACCGCCACCTCGATATTGCCAGTGAACAGGCCATCGGCGTGACTGATATCATGCCCTATTCGGACTTCTTGGCCACGAGCTTCTATCGCGAGTGGATGGAGCCGCAGGGTGCGGTCGACCTCGCGACCGTCACGCTCGAACGCTCAAACACGCGTACAACGGTTTTGCAAGTGCTGCGCGGCCGGTCGCGTGGAACCGTCGATGATTCGATGCGCGAGCGCATGCGGTTGCTCGCGCCGCACATCCAACGCTCGCGCGTCATGGGTCGGCAGATCAGGGCTCGCTCGCACACCGTGGCGGACCTGGTCGAGGTCCTTGACGGCTTGAGCACGGCGATCTGCCTGTTCGACGCGGAGGGAAGGGTCGTTCATGCCAACGAAGCCTGTCGGCAGCTGTTTGTCGACGGTGATCTGCTCGCGATGGTCGGCGATCGCATCGTGGCCCGTAACACTCAGGCAGACAAAATATTCCGCGGCCTGTTCGATGTCCTGGCAGATGGCGGAACCCATTCGACCGGGCGCCGCAAGATCAGGCTCATGACGTCAGTCAACGGCCAGCATTTTCTGCTCCACGCCTCTCCGCTGACGCGCGATCGCAGCCTGCAACGCGACGGCGCTGCCACGGTGTTGTTCATTCAGAAGGCCTCGATGGTGCCCTTGCTCGCACCGGAAGCGATCGCCGCAGCCTTCAGGCTGACGCCCTCGGAACTGCGCGTATTGATGGCCATCGTCGAGCTCGGCGGGGTTCCCGACATCGCGGCAAAGCTCGGAATCGCCGAGACGACGGTGAAGACACATCTCGGACGTCTGTTCGAGAAGACCGGCGCCGGCCGGCAGGCGGATCTCGTCAAGATCGCCGCCGGCTTTGCCGTGCCGTTCGCACAGCGGCCCCGCACAGACGACATCGTGTGATCCAATTCACATCGCGCGACGCGATGTTGCGCGATCTCAATCCATTGTGATGAGCAAGGCACGTGCGTCCTCCGAACGTATGACGCGTATCATTTGATACTTTCGTATGTAGCGCTTCCTGAAATGTGAGAGGCAATGCGCGCCACCAAGAGAATGCGCGACGGCACCGGATACGAGTGCGAGGAGACAACAGCGCGTGGGCCAGACTGCTCGTCGGTTGGAGGGTTTGCAGTGAGTGGCAAGGATGAGTGTTCCATTCTCAACGTATCGACAAACGACGTTCCCGAGAGCGAGCGTGTCACGCTGCTGCGCGAATTCTATCGCCGCGGGGTCGTGAAAGCCGAGGTCGAAGCCAAGGAAGGACAGCCGTTCGAGGCGACCTTCACCTCTTATGCTCTGCCGGAAGCGCAACTGCTGACCGGAAGGCTGCTTGGAGCTCGGATCATTCGAACCAAGGAACTGATCGTCGACGGTGACGACAGTCTTGCCTTGGTCGTGAATCGATCCGGAGCGGTCGGGATATCTGCGAGAGGTCGCGAACTGCAACTCGGTCCTGGAGAGGCCGTGCTGACCAGCGCCGAAGATGCGGCTGTGTTCGAGCGACTTCTGGCTGGCGACTGTTTCTCCCTGCTCGTGCCGCGGCGGGTTCTGGGGCCGATGATCATGGATGTCGACGATGCGGTCATGCGCATCATCCGGGACCGTCAGACCGAGACCAGGGTCCTCGTCGACTACGCAACGTCACTTGTCCGCGAGATCAGGCTGGCGACGCCCGCGCTGCGGCAGCTGGGTGCCGGGCACCTGCATGACCTGCTGGCTCTCGTGCTCGGCCCAACCGACGATATCAGGGAGAGCGCCGGCCGGCGTGGCGCGAAAGCAGCTCGCCTGCGCAAGGCCAAATTCCTGATCGTCAACAATTGCGGGCGACAGGAACTGTCGGTCGCCAGCGTCGCTCAGGAGCTTGGCGTCACGCCGCGCTATCTCCAGCGTCTGTTCGAGGCCGACGGCAGGACGTTCTCTTCTTTCCTGATCGAGCAGCGCCTCAAGCGTGCTCATCGCATGCTGCGGGAGCCGGAATTCGTCGAGCGTCCGGTCTCCTCGATCGCCTACGACGTCGGCTTTGGCGATCTCTCTTATTTCAACCGCTGCTTCCGGCGGGCCTATGGCGCCACGCCGAGCGACGTCAGGAGCGGCACGGCAGAATAATCGTGCTCCGCGAATTGAAGTGAACCGTCGATTTTGATCCAGACAAGGGAATTTTCGACATGATCCTTGATCGTGAAGTCATGAGCGTTGCGTGCGGCGCCGTTTGTTGGAGTGTTGAATGCGCCGTTTCTTCTTCGACCTCTTGGTCGGCAATATCGTGAAAATCGACCCGGGCGGCATGGTGTTCGAACATGCCAAGGCGACATTCGTGGTGGCCGACGAGATGGCGCGGCATCTCTTCGTCTGGCGCGATGATCTGCGCGATCGCGATGCCTGGATCCGCGTGCGGGACGCCGGCGGGCGCGAGATCTATCGCGCCGCGGTCTGGGCTGGGAGCGCCGAGAAGGCGGGTTGGGACCAGGCTTGAGCGCGCCAGCGGTGTCGCAACTCGCAATGCCAACGGCACGATCGGCTATGGATCGACGACCGACACCGGGAGCACCATCAACGTGGCACCGCGAGAGGGGGCCTCCGCGTCGCGTTCTGAGCCGGCATTAGCCCCGGCGGCTAGAACGCGGCGCCGCCGGCCGGGCCCATCCGCCCGGCCGGCGCCTCATCCGATCGGAGGATGCCGCTGGCTTTGGATGTGATATGCTTCCCGGCATTGATCACAGAAGCTATTTAGAGCAATGCACGGATCCCGGAAGCTGCCTGACCTGGTCGAGTCTATCTACGATGCCGGGCTCGATCCCTCGCGGTGGAACGACGTCGTCGCCGGCATCCGGGACTTCGTCGGAGGCCAGGCCTGCGGACTGTTTTCCAAGGATTCGATCAGCAAATTCGGGGTCACGCATTATTATTGCGGGGCCGATCCGCACTACATCCAGCTTTATTCCGAGACCCATTCCAAGTTCGACCCGCTGACCATTTTGCCGCCACACGGCCAGATCGTCAGCATTCCGGATCTCGTCAAATTCGACGAATATCGCAGAGGGCGCTTTTACCAGGAATGGATGCGGCCGCAGGGCTGCAGCGATGCCGCCAACGTCGTGCTCGAGAAATCGAATGCGAGCTGTCCCGTGATGATGACGGTGCTCTCGGGCCGGCGCATGGTGGATCCCGCGATGAGGCATCGTCTCTCGCTGATCGTGCCGCATGCCAGCCGTGCACTGCTGATCAACCGTGCCATCGATTCGAAGTTGTCGCTCGCCACTGCGCTGGCCGACGTCCTGGATCATTTGGCGTCCGGCATCTTCCTGCTCGATGCCTCTTGCCGGGTGGTGCACTCCAACGCCGCCGGTCATGCCTTGCTCGAGGCCGACGACGTGGTGCGCGTCGTTGCCGACCAGCTCCTGACCAGCAGCGCCGAGGCCAACCAGACGCTGCGCGAAACTTTTGCGACCCGCAGCGACATTGCCCTGCTTGCCGAGCGTGGGCATGCGATTCCGCTGCTTTCGCCCAAGGGGGAGCGCTACGTCGCGCACATCCTGCCATTGTCGTCCGTGCTGCGGAACGGCAGCGAGCGGGTCGTCGATGCCGTCGGTGCGTTGCTCCTGCGCAAGGTCTCGCTCGGCGGCCAGTCCTACGGCGAGCTGATCGCGCGGACCTTCGACCTGACGCCGGCCGAGCTGCGTGTGTTCCTCTCGATCGTTGAGGTCGGCGGCGTGCCGGAGACGGCGGCCGCGCTCGGCATTGCCGAAACGACGGTCAAGACGCATCTGCACCGCGTGTTCGCCAAGACGGGCGTGTCCCGGCAGGCCGATCTCGTCAAGCTCGCGGCGGGATTCTCCAATCCACTGATCCACTGATCGGTAAACCGGCGTCGGGATTTGAACCTATTGCCCCCGTGACAGACTCCTTAAGAGCCGCCGGGTGCGAAGAACATCTACCGACCCCTGTGTTTGACTATTGGCTCTTCCAATGCCCCGACCGCCAAACCCGTCCGAGTTGATCGAGAGCATCTATGATGCCGGCCTCCACCCAGAGTTGTGGAGCGATGTCATTGTCATGCTCAATGCGTTTTTCGGAAGCCGGGCCTGCGGCCTGATGTCGAAAGATTCGGTCAGCAAGTCCGGTGCGACGCATTATTATTGCGGGGTCGATCCGCACTACATTCAGCTCTATGCGGAAACCTACGCCCAGTACGATCCGCTCGCCAGGCTTCCCCGCTATGGCGAGGTCCGCAACATCCCCGATCTCGTGAATTTCGACGAGTATCGCCGCGGGCGCTTCTATCAGGAATGGCTGCGCCCGCAAGGTTGCGTCGATGTGGCGAACGTGGTGCTGGAGCCATCGAAGTCTCCCTGTCCGATGCTGATGACGGTCATCCCCGGCAAGGACATGCTCGGCGCGGACCAGCGTGCAAGGATGCAGCTCATCGCTCCGCATGCGAGCCGCGCTCTGATGATCAATCGGGCGATCGAGCGAAAGCAGCAGCGGGCGATCGCGCTCGCCGACGTCGTGGACAGGCTGAACGCCGGCGTGATCCTGCTCGATGGGGCCTGCCATATCGTCCACAGCAATTCGGCCGGAGAGGCGATCCTGGCGGCCGATGACGTCCTGCGGTCTGTCTGCGGCCGGCTCGTCGCGCGATCCTCCGAGGCAAATCTGGCCTTGCGGGAGATCTTCCGTGACGCGGGCGATGTTGCCGTTGCGGCAGCCGCCGGTCGAAAAATTCCCCTGATGTCGCATGACGGAACTTTCTACATCGCGCACGTCATCGCGCTGCCGTCGCTGTTGCGTAATGGAGCGGAAAAGGTTTGTGGCGCGGTCGGTGCGTTGTTTGTCTGGAAAGCCGAGGTCGACGGTCAGTCGTGCGCCGGCCTGATCGACCGTACGTTCGACCTCACTCCGGCAGAGCTGAGAGTTCTGCAGTCGATCGTCGAGGTTGGCGGCGTGCCGGAGACGGCCGATGCGCTCGGAATCGCCGAGAGCACCGTGAAGACACATCTTCATCGTGTGTTCGCCAAGACAGGCGTGTCTCGTCAGGCCGACCTCGTCAAGCTAGCGGCAGGATTTTCCAATCCGCTCGTTCACTGACGCATCAGCAGTGGCGCGAAGCGCGGCAGAGTAGCGCCTGCAATTTCATCATCAGAAAGTTATCGCGGGTCATTCGTTTGGGTGACGCGATTTGCCGCGTTCTCCTCTAGGACACGGCACACGATTTCTTGTTCGTGGCGTTCGATCCTTGTGTGAAGCAACTCACAGCGAGTGGAAGTAAATCCCGTCAAGCTCGCGTTCAGGTTGAGAGGAGATCGTCATGCGAACAACGTCACGGGCCCTTGCTGACAAGTTCCACGACGTCGCCCGTCGCATGTTCGCAGCGTTGCACCAGCAGCGCGCCATCGAGGCGCGGCGCGTATTGCACCGCTACCGTCATCTGCTGGAAGCGCCGCATGACACATTGCCTTTGAACGAAATCATTTCTGTCTGCAACGAAGAGGATATTTCACGACATGCCCACCGATCTGATGAGCGCGAACGCGCAGCCGGCTCCCCAACGTTCGAACGCGCGTAACGTCAATATCGTCGCCGTGGCGCTCACCGCCGCGCTCGTCACGCTTCAACTGGTTGGCCTCGCAATGCTGGAACGGTCGCACGCGCATGCGATGCAAATATCGTTTCCGCGCGAGCCTGTCGCGTGCACGGAAAGCGCCGCCACGCCCGTATCGCAGATTCCCTTTGATTGAGCGGAGGACGGATCGTGCCTGACATCATGACCCTGCTGCTGCTCAGCGTTGCCGTGTTCGCCGGAGCCTTCGTCTCGGGGCTTTCCGGTTTCGCATTCTCCGCCGTGGCGGGCGCGATCCTGCTGCGGGTATTTCAGCCGATGGAGGCTGTACCGCTGATGATGGCGTGCAGCATCGGCGTGCAGGCGACCAATCTCTGGGCGCTCCGGCGCAGCATCCGCTGGGAGGGCAGCCTGCTGCTGATCGTCGGCGGATTGATCGGCGTTCCCATCGCGGTCTCGCTGTTGCAGTCGACCGATACGCATCTGCTCAGGCGCGGCTTTGGCGCCGTGGTCGCGCTGTACGCCGCCTATATGCTGCTGCGGCCGACACTGGTGACGGCCGGTGAGACCGCCGGCCGCCATTGGGTTGCGCTGATCGGATTCGGCGGAGGGCTGGTTGGCGGCCTGACCGCGATGCCCGGCGCGATCCCGACCATCTGGTGCGACATGCGCGGCATGCCCAAGAGCGAGCAGCGCGGCCTGGTGCAGCCGTTCATTGCGGTGATGCAGCTGTTTGCGATCGTGCTGCTGGTCGGACACCAGGATCTGTCGTCGAAGGTCTTTGTCGACCTCGCCGTCAGCCTGCCGGCGCTGTTTGCGGGATCCGCACTCGGCGTCATCGCCTTTCACCGGGTGAACGAGACGGTCTTTCGCAAGACCGTGCTCATTCTGCTGTTGCTCTCGGGGATTTCCCTGATCTAGTGCCCGACCTCATGGCCAAGTCCCTCGACGGGTGCCACGCTGCTGCCGCTGCCGTGATGCACCAGCGGCTTCATGCCGGTGACGGTCCGCAGCAGCACATAGAACACCGGCGTCAGGAACAGGCCGAACACGGTGACGCCGATCATGCCGGAGAACACCGCAACGCCCATGGCGCGCCGCATCTCGGAGCCGGCGCCGGTCGAGAGCACCAGCGGCAGCACGCCCATGATGAACGCCATCGACGTCATCAGGATCGGGCGCAGCCGCAGCCGGCTCGCCTCGATCGCAGCCCGGATCGGCGTGCGTCCTGCGAATTCGAGCTCGCGCGCGAATTCGACGATCAGGATCGCGTTCTTGGCCGAGAGGCCGACCAGCACGATCAAGCCGATCTGGGTGAAGACGTTGTTGTCGCCCTTCGAGATCCAGACGCCGAACATCGCCGCGAGCAAGCCCATCGGCACGATCATGATGATCGAGAGCGGCAGGGTCAGGCTCTCGTAGAGCGCGGCCAGCACCAGGAACACCAGCAGGATCGCCAGCGGGAACACCCAGAGGCCGGAATTGCCGGCGATGAACTCCTGGTAGGTCAGGTCGGTCCATTCGAAGGCAAAGCCGGGCGGCAGCGTCTCCGCCGCGATCCTTGTCGCCACTTCCTGCGCCTGGCCGGACGAGAAGCCGGGCGCAGCCGCCGCGTTGATGTCGGAGGACAGGAAGCCGTTGTAGCGGATCGCCCGCTCCGGACCCGCGCTCTGGCGGATCGTGAGCAGCGCCGACAGCGGCACCATGTCGCCGGAGGACGAGCGCACCTTCAACTGCCTGATGTCGTCAGCACGCGCGCGGAACGGCGCGTCGGCCTGGACGTAGACGGAATAGGTGCGGCCAAACTTGTTGAAGTCGTTGACATAGTAGGAGCCGAGGTAAATCTGGAGCGTGTTGAACACCTCCGTGACAGGCACCCCTAACTGAAGCGCCTTGGTGCGGTCGATGTCGGCAAAGAGCTGGGGCACGTTGACCTGGAAGCTCGAGAACACGCCGGCGATCTCCGGGGCTTTCTGCATCGCGGTCATGAACGCCTTGGTCGCCTCGTTCAGCGCCTCATAGCCGAGACCGGCACGGTCCTCGATCTGGAGCTTGAAACCGCCGATGGTGCCGAGGCCGTTGACCGGCGGCGGCGGGAACATCGCGATGAAGGCTTCCTGGATTCCGGAATATTTCTTGTTGAGATCGGCGGCGATGGCGTTTCCGCTCAGCGCGGGACCCTTGCGCTCGTCAAACGGTTTCAGCGTCGAGAACACGATGCCGGCGTTGGACGAGTTGGTGAAGCCGGCGATCGACAGGCCCGGAAACGCGACGGAACTCTCGACACCGGGCTGGGTCAGCGCGATGTCGCTCATCTTGCGGATCACCTCTTCGGTGCGATCAAGCGCCGCACCATCGGGCAGCCGCGAGAAGCCGACCAGATATTGCTTGTCCTGGCCCGGAACGAAGCCGCTCGGCACCTGCTGGAAAAGCAAGACGGTCACGCCGACCAGGACCACATAGAGGCCCATCACCGCAGCCTTGCCGGAGATCACCTTGGTGACGGTGCCGCTGTAATTCTCCGAGGAGCGCGTGAACGCCTTGTTGAAGCCGCGGAAGAACCAGCCGAGGCTCTTTTCCATGATGAGCGTCAGCCGGTCCTTCGGCTCGTTGTGACCCTTGAGCAGCAGCGCCGACAGCGCCGGCGACAGCGTCAGCGAGTTGACGGCGGAGATCACGGTCGAAATCGCGATCGTCAGCGCGAACTGCTTGTAGAACTGCCCGGTGAGGCCGGAGATGAAGGCGAGCGGCACGAACACCGCGATCAGCACCATCGCGATCGCGATGATCGGTCCCGACACCTCGCGCATCGCCTGGTAGGTGGCGTCGCGCGGCGACAGCCCGCCCCCGATGTTGCGTTCGACATTCTCGACCACGACGATGGCGTCGTCGACGACGATGCCGATCGCGAGCACCAGGCCGAACAGGCTGAGCGCGTTGATGGAGAAGCCGAACAGGTGCATCACGGCGAAGGTGCCGACGATCGAGACCGGCACGGCCAGCAAAGGAATGATCGAGGCGCGCCAGGTCTGGAGGAACAGGATCACGACCAGCACCACCAGCGCGATCGCCTCCAGCAGCGTATGGATCACCGCCTCGATCGAGGAGCGCACGAACTGGGTGGGGTCGTAGACGATCTGGTAGGACACGCCTTCCGGCATGTTCTTCTTGATCTCGGCCATGGTGGCGCGGACGTGGTCGGAGATCTCCAGCGCGTTGGAGCCCGGCGCCTGGAAAATCGGGATCGCCACCGCCTGCTTGTTGTCGAGCAGCGAGCGCAGGCCGTATTCGGAGGCGCCAAGCTCGATGCGCGCGACCTCGCGCAGCCGCACCACTTCGCCACGCGTGCCGGTCTTGACCACGATGTCGCCGAACTGCTCCTCGTTCGCAAGCCGCCCTTCAGCATTGACGGACATTTGCAGGTCGATGCCCCTGACGTTCGGGGAGGAGCCGACGACGCCGGCGGCCGCTTCGACGTTCTGCGCCTGGATCGACTTGACGATGTCGTTTGCGGTCAGCCCGTGCTCGGCCGCCTTTTGCGGATCGACCCAGACCCGCATCGAATAGTCGCCGGCGCCGTAAAGCTGGACGTCGCCGACGCCGTCGATCCGCGCCAGCCGGTCCTTGACGTTGAGCACCGCATAGTTGCGCAAATACGTCATGTCGTAACGGTTGTTCGGCGACAGCAGATGCACGACCATGGTGAGGTCGGGCGACGACTTCTTGGTGATGATGCCGAGCTGGCGCACCACGGCGGGCAGGCGCGGCTCGGCCTGCTGCACGCGGTTCTGCACCAGCTGCGTCGCCTTGTCGGGGTCGGTGCCGAGGCGGAACGTCACCGTCAGCGTCATCGCGCCGTCGGTGGTCGCCTGGCTCGACATGTAGAGCATGCCTTCGACGCCGTTGATCTGCTCCTCGATGGGCGTCGCCACCGTTTCCGCAATCACCTTGGGATTGGCGCCCGGATAGGTCGCGCGCACCAGCACCGACGGCGGCACAACATCGGGATATTCCGAGATCGGCATCGCGAACAGCGAGATCAGGCCCGCGAGGAAGATCAGGACCGACAGCACGCCGGCAAAAATCGGACGATCGATAAAGAACTTTGAGAGATTCATGGCTTTGCCCCTGCGCCAGAGACAGCTCTCCCGTTACTCCGGAACGCGGGCTGTGCCCACAAACCCGGAATCGAGATGCGATGTCTTGGTCGTTCTATGATTTCGTCATTCCGGGCCGCGTCATGTGCGGCCCGGAACAACGTAACTAGCGTTGCACCACGTCCTGGTTGCTGTGGTTGGATGCCTGCTGCGGCCCGCGCGCGCCCATCGCGGCGACCTCCGTCTTGAGGAGGGCGCCCGGACGCACGCGCTGCAGGCCGTTGACGATGATGCGGTCGCCGGGCTTCAGCCCCGCCGTCACGATGCGAAGGCCATCGACCGAGCCGCCGAGCGTGATCGGCCGGTAGACCGCGCGGCTGTCGTCACCGACCCCCATCACGAACTTCTTGTCCTGGTCGGTGCCGATCGCGCGCTCGTCGATCATCACCAGCGTCTGTTGCTTCGGCTGGCCCATGCGCACGCGGGCGAACTGGCCGGGGATGAGACGCCCGTCCTCGTTCTCGAACACCGCGCGAACACGGATGGTGCCGCTCTTGCCGTTGACCTGGTTGTCGATGAGCTGGATATGCCCCTTTGCCGATAGGCCTCCGGACGTCGCCATCGCGACCGGGATCTGGTCGAGATTGCCACGCTTGCCGGAGACCTCGGAAATCGAGTTCAGCGCGCGCAGAACGACCTCTTCATCCGCATCGAACGATGCATAGATCGGATTGACCGAGACCAGCGATGTCAGCACCGGGGAGGCGGTGCCGGCGGCCACGAGATTGCCGACGGTGATTTCGATCTTGCCGACGCGGCCGTCGACCGGCGCGCGCACCTCGGTGTAGTCGAGATTCAATCTTGCGGTCTGGAGCGTCGCTTCGGCTGCCTTCACATTGGCAATGGCCTCGCGATTGGCGTTGTCGCGCTGGTCGTAATCGCGCCGGGTGACGACGGCGTTGCCGACGAGCTGCGCGCCGCGCTCGAGCTCGCTCTGGGTGAACACCACGCGTGCCTTGGCGGCCTCTAACTGGGCGTTGGCTTTGTCGACCTCTGCCGCGTAAGGCGCAGGATCGATCTTGAACAGAAGGTCGCCGGCCTTCACCAGCGCGCCTTCGGTGAAGTTGGTCGACAGGATCGCACCGGCAACGCGCGGACGAAGCTCGACGCGTTGGATGGCCTCAAGCCGTCCGGAGAAATCGTCCCACAGCACGGTCTGCCGCGGCTCGATCATCGCGACGGTGACGGATACGGCTTGCTCAGCCGCAGCTGCCGTTGCGGTCGCCTGGGCTGCATGAAAGTAATGGCCGGTCGCGATCGAACCGGCCACGGCGAGGGCGCCCACGATGGCAACGCCGCCGAGAAGACGACGGAGGCGACCGGGGCGAGAGGTATTTTGGGACGGGGGCATTTGCGCGCTCCAGAAATGTAGTGTTCACTACAGATGTGGAGCTGGATATCGCAGCGCAAGATACTTATGTACCGTTCGCTAAGAAAATTGTAGCTGCCTACCGCAAGAATTGGAAGGCGGAAGAGAAAAGAAAGCTAGAACAAACAGATAGGGTCAGGCGTTAGATCGAGGGACGACGCCGATTCTTGAGGAGACAGGCACATGGGCATGGGACGCCCCCGGGAATTCGACGCCGAGACGGCGTTGGACCAGGCGATGGAAGTGTTTTGGCGCCACGGTTATGAGGGCGCAACGATCGCCCAGCTGACCGAGGCCATGGGCATCAATCCGCCGAGCCTCTATGCCTGTTTCGGCAACAAGGAAGGCCTGCTGAAGGCCGCGCTCGACCGCTACACCAAATTGCGCGGCGGCTGGATGGACGAGGTCGTCGCAGCACCCACCGCGCGCGATGTCGCCGAGCGGATGCTTATGGGCATTGCCGAAAAGCAGACCGATCCCGCCAACCCGCCCGGCTGCCTGCTCGTGCAAGGCGGCATCGCCTGCGGCACGGGCTCCGAAAACGTCCCCTTCGAGCTTGCCGCGCGCCGCACCCAGACCGAAGACCAGCTCCGCGACCGCTTCATCCGCGCCAAGGCGGAAGGCGATCTCAAGCCGACGTCGGACCCCGCCGCGCTCGCGCGCTATGTCTCGGCCGTCTCGGTCGGCATGGGCGTGATGGCATCCTCAGGCTCGGACCGCGAGGCACTGCGACAGGTGGCGAGCGTCGCCGTGCAGGCGGTGGATGCGCAGTCGGCCGACCGAGCCTGATCGCCCCTGGCGTCATCGGTCTCCGTCATCTGGCGGATTGTATTGCAGGCAGCGACGGTGGCGGAACGAAGCCGCCGAATTCGCGTTCGATCAACCCGGCAAGCGCGATCGTCGTGCGGTCCTCGAGATAAGGCCCGATGATCTGCACGCCGATCGGCAGACCCGACGGCGATCGATCGATCGGAACGGCGGTCGCAGGCAGTCCGCAGGTCGATGCCGGGTCAGCCCAGATGAAGCACGCATCGGCGTAGTTGTATGCCTTGCCGTCGATATCGAGTTGCCGCGCATCGAAAGGCTCGGAATGGTCGTGCGGGAAGGCCGGAACGGCGGCAG
Organism: Bradyrhizobium sp. McL0616; assembly: GCF_049993385.1. Taxonomy (NCBI): domain Bacteria; kingdom Pseudomonadati; phylum Pseudomonadota; class Alphaproteobacteria; order Hyphomicrobiales; family Nitrobacteraceae; genus Bradyrhizobium; species Bradyrhizobium sp. McL0616. The sequence continues at coordinate 5,426,692 of NZ_CP188255.1, read as the reverse complement.
CGGGATAAATCACCGAATCGTAGTCGCGGAACAGCTCCTGCCATTGCTGTTGCAGCCGCAGGCGCGCGGCATCGGTCCCGAGCCACTCACGATGGATCATGGCCCAGCCGCGCGCGCGCTCGGCCTGCAGGCTGCGGTCGTCGGGCGCCAATGTGGCGGCAAACCCTTGCGCCTCGGCGAGGGCTGCTGGTGTCAGGCGCGGACTTCGGGCTGCATTCAACAGCTTCATGTAGAGCCGGGCGGATTCGGCGAGATCGGGCAGCGCCGCGCTTGAGCGTGCGACCCGCGCACCGGAGCCTTCGAGCCGTTCCGCCAACCGTCCGATGGCGGAGCGCACGGCGTCACCCGTCGGCATCAACGGATGAGTATCGATCACGAGGATCCTGAAGTTCCTGAAATCGTCATGTCGCGGGGCGGGCAGCGCAAGGCGATAGCCGATCCCGTCACGCGCTTCGTCGGGGCCGGCGATGACGTCGAGCGCCAATGCGAGGTCCGAGGCCGTGCGCGTCATCGGCCCGACGACAGCGAGATCGCCCTGGCCCGGGACGGGCGGCGCTGGCGGCAAGCTATATCCGCGCAGGGGGACCAGGCCGAGGCTCGGCTTGTGCCCGAACACACCGCAGAAATGCGCGGGCACCCGGATCGAACCGCCGATATCCGAGCCGATCGAGAGCGGACCGAAACCCGCGGCCAGCGCCGCACCTGATCCGCCCGAGGAGCCGCCGGGCGACCGGCCGAGATCCCACGGGTTGTTCGTCGTCCCGTGGATATCGTTGTAGCTCTGGAAGTCCCGCAAGCCGATCGGGATATTGGTCTTGCCGATGATGATGGCGCCCGCCCCCTTCAGCCGCGAGACGACGAGCGCGTCTTCCGCCGGCTGGAAATCCCTGAGATGCGGAAAGCCCCATGTCGTCGGCAGGCCGGCGACGTTGAATGGTTCTTTCAATGTCACGGGGATGCCTAGCAACGGCAGCCGCTCGCCGCGACCAAGTGCGGCATCGGCGGCGTGCGCGGCCTCTCTCGCGCGATCGAAGTCACGAACGATGATCGCGTTGATCCGCCCGTCCAGCGCCTCGATGCGCGCGATCGTATGAGCGAGCAGCTCCGACGCAGAAACGTTACGCGCGTGCAAAGCGGTCAGAAGCGCGCTGATCGAGCCGTAATCCAAGTCAGCGGCATTTGAGGTCATCACGAACTCCGTTGCATTGCATCGTCTTGGCAAATCGATCCGGGCAGCGAACATGCAATGTTGGGAGCGAGATGAGGAGGCGGCGCAACGGGAACCAGATCTGTCCGCCGGTAGGGTCCGGAGGCGGGCGTTCTTGAAAATCTACAAGAGGCCGTCATGCCCGAGCTTGTCCCGGGCATCCACGTTCTCAGTGCTTCGTGGTCAAGGCGTGGATGGCCGGGACAAGCCCGGCCATGACGCTGTGGAGAGCGTCAGGACGCTTCCTTGAGCACCGGCGCTGCCGTTTCCTCAGCCTTGAGTTCCTCGAGGCTGCGGTGTCGCGGCTCGATGCCGAGGGCCCAGACCGTGATGATCTGCACCACCAATAGTCCGATCATCAGCGCCATGACACCTGCAACGCCGCGCGTCTCGAACAGCGACACGACAAGGAACGGTGTGACGATGGTGGCGCCGCGCCCCAGCGTATTGACGATGCCGGACGCGCGCAGGCGCACTTCGGTCGGAAACAGCTCGGGAATGTAGATGGCGAACAGGAGGGCGACCAACACGTAGATGGGCACGGTCAAGGCGAAGCCCACGGCCGGCAGCAGGATCGGATCGGAGATCATGGGATAGAGGATTCCGAGCGCCACCGTGATCAGGGACGCGCCGATGATGGTCGGCTTCCGGCCCCAGCGGTCGGCGGTCAACGCGCCGATGGCCGAGCCGATCGGCGCGCCGAGTGCCATCAGCAGCGAATATCCAAACGATGTCGCGATCGAGAGGCCCTGCTTGACGAAGAACACGGGCAGCCAGGTCACGAAGCCATAGAGCAGGGTGTTGATCGTGATCAGGCAGACGGCACCGACGATCATCCGCGACAGCAGTGGGGCGGTGAACAACGTGCTGAGATCGGGGGATACCGGCACCGGTGCCGTCGCCGCGGGAGCAGGCAAGGGCTGACCCTGGGCCGCTTCCTTTTCGATGGCTTGCATGAGGGTTTCCGCTTCAGCGGTTCGCCCCACGGCCTCCAGCCAGCGCGGCGATTCCGGCAGCGACTTGCGCATGTACCAGACCACGAGCGCGCCGATGCCACCGAGCACGAACATGGAGCGCCAGCCGAATTGCGGCACCAGCACGGATGCGATCAACAGCGCCACGGGCAGGCCCGTCACGACACACACGGCCGTAAAGCCAAGCCATTTGCCGCGCGTGCGCGCAGGCACGAATTCCGTCATCGTCGAATAACCGACGACGTTCTCGGCTCCTAACCCGACGCCCATCACGAAGCGGCACGCGATGAGGAAGGCCATATCAGGCGCGAACGCCGCAGCAAGGGAGCCGATGCCGAAAAGGAGCAAATTGAATTGATAGGTAAGGCGGCGTCCGTAACGATCGCCCAGGAAGCCGGTGCCGAACGATCCCAGCATCATGCCGACGAAGGTAACGGAGATGAAAGCTGCGTTCTGGGCGAGGGTCGAAAAGCCGGTCTTCAGCGTGACGCTGAGCACGGTGCCGGCGATATAGATGTCGAAACCATCGAAAAACATTCCGATGCCGATCAGCAGCATGATGCGGCGATGGAATGGCCCGATCGGCAGCCGATCCAGACGGCCGCCTGCGTTCACCGATGTCGACATTGACGCTCTCCCCTGACTGTTGTCCTGCTTGATGCGGCCCGTCTTCTATGGACGGCCTGCCGCTTGCGATGTCTGCTGGTTCAGTGTCTGCTAGTTCAGCCGCTTCTGGCTGGCCGTGTCGCGGTACCAGTCGAACGGCTGCTCGTGCGTCGCGACCATCACGCTCTTGGTGTTGAAATGGTCGTTGAAGCTCTCGGTGCCGCATTCGCGGCCGATGCCGGAATCGTCGACGCCGCCCCAGGGCGAGGCCGGGTCGAGACGGTGATGATCGTTGATCCAGACGATGCCGGCCTTGACCGACGCTGCGACGCGATGCGCGCGAGCGACGTCGCGGGTGCGGATCGCGGCGGCGAGGCCGAACGGCGAGTCGTTGGCGAGCCGCAGCGCATCGGCCTCATCCTTGAACGGCGTCACCGAGGTAAAGGGACCGAACACCTCCTCCTGGAAGATGCGCATGTCGGCTTTGACGTCGGCGAAGACAGTCGGCTGGACGAAATAGCCATTGTCGTGACCCGGCACCTTCGCGGCAAGACCGCCGGCGACGAGACGCGCGCCGTCCGCATGACCGTAGCCGACGTAGGTGAGAACGCGGTCGCGCTGCCTGGCGGAGATCACAGGACCCATCTGGGTGGTTGGATCGAAGGGATCGCCGACGCGGATCGTGCGGGTCTTGGCCTGCAGCTTCTCGACGAACTCGTCGTAGATCGATGCCTGGACGATATGGCGCGAGGCGCAGACGCATGTTTGACCGGCGCCGATGAACGCACCGAACGCGGCGTAGTTGACGGCGCGGTCGACGTCGAAATCGTCGAACACCATCACCGGCGTCTTGCCGCCGAGCTCCATGGTCTGATGCGCAAACACCTTCGCGGCCGCGCTGCCGGCGATGCGGCCCGCCTCGGTGCCGCCGGTCAGGACCAGCTTGTCGATGTCGCCATGCTCCGCCAGCATCTTGCCGGCGCTCGGGCCAAGTCCCAGCACGATGTTGAAGACGCCGGGCGGAAGGCCAGCCTCCGTGAAAATCTGCGCAAGCTTCAGGGTCGTCAGCGGCGTGTATTCGGACGGCTTGACCACGGTGACGCATCCGGTTGCCAGCACCACGGCGAGTGATTTGCACAGGATCATCAACGGATGATTGAACGGCGTGCAGTTGGCGACGATGCCGATCGGCGTGCGGAGCGTGTAGTTCAGATAGGCGCCTTCGACCGGGATCACGGAGTCGCGGCGTGCCAGTGCGACGCCGGCGAAGTAGCGGAAAAAGTCGGGCAGGCGGGAGAGCTGGGCGCGGGTCTCGTTGACCGGGCGGCCGTTGTTGAGGGTCTCCAGCCGGTACAGGCTGTCGAGATTGGCCTCGAATGCATCGGCGAGCTTGTTGACCAGCCTGGCCCGCGCACGCGTGTCCATGCCGCCCCATGCCTTGGCTTCGAAGGCGGCGCGCGCGCTCTTCATCGCGCGGTCGATGTCTTCCGCGGTCGAGTTGGGGATGCGGGCGATCACGTCGCCGGTCGCGGGATTGCGGACATCGAGCATCGTGCCGTCGCCGGCTTCGACTTCACGCCCGTCGACGAAGTTGCCGTGGATTTCGACGTCGATTGACGCGGGTTTTGAGGGAATATTCATGACGACCTCTCTTCGACGATGACGGCGTTACGCTTGAGCGCCGGCAGAACGCGTTTTTCGGTGGCGCCGATATGGGCCTTGATGATGCGCGCGGCGGTTCGCGTCTCGCGGCTCTGCATGGCGTTGATCAGGGCGACGTGCTCGGCAACGAGCTTTGCCGGGTCGTGTCCCCTCAGGTTCGAAATGCTGACGCGGACCAGCCGGTCGGCCTGGCCGATCAGGTCGCACAGCGCGGTGGCCATGCGGTGATTGCCGGAGGCATGCGCCAGCGCGGTGTGGAAGCCACGATTGTAGGCGATGAAGTCTTCGTGGTTGCCGGAGAAGCGGCGGAATTCGTCGAGCGATTTCAGAACGCTGTCGGGCGCGCTTTCGATCGCTTCCGCCACGCAGGCCGGCTCCAGCGCAAGACGGAAGCGCAGGAGGTCGCGGGCGTCTGACAGCGAGATCGGCGTGACCCGATAACCCTGGCGCGGCTGCACCGTCACCAGATGCTCGCGCTGCAGCCGCAGCAGCGCATCCCGGACCGGTTGCCGGCTCACATCATAGCGCTCGGCGAGGTCCTGCTCACGCATTTCATCGCCAGGCGCGAAGCGACAGGCTAAAATATCAGACCTGAGACGATCATAGATATTTTCGCGCAAAAGCATGATTTCATCGATCTCCTTGGCGTTAATATCTCCATTGTGATATTTCACGTCAAGAGCCAAATGCTTGAATTCCCTGACAGTTGATTTATCAATCGGGGGCCTCCAAGCGGGCCTCGACATCACGCGAGCGATCGACGAAGTGAAGGAAAGACCGGACATGGACAGGCTTTTTGCCAACGGGACCGTCAACGCCGCGCAATCGGGCGAGGGGCCGCCGCTGTTCCTCTTCCACTCGCTGTTGTCGGATCGCGCGAGTTTCGATGCGATCGTGCCTCAGCTCGAGACATCGTTTCGCACCATCGTGCCGGAGCTGCCTGGGTTCGGCCTTTCACGCGCGGTGGAAGGCGGCCTCGAGGCGGTCGCGGACAGGATGGCAGAGGCGGTGCGCGATGCCGCCGGCGGCGCGTCGGCGATCGTGCTCGGCAATGGCTATGGCGGGTTCGTCGCGTTGCTGATGGCGATTCGCCATCCGGACATTGCCGGTAAGCTCATTCTCGCCGATTGCGGCGCCGCTTTCTCAGAGCCCGGCCGGGAAGCGTTTCGTAACATGGCAAAAGCATCACGTGAGAAGGGACTGGAGGCGATCACTGATGTCGCGATGCGACGTCTGTTCGCGCCCGACTTTCAAGCGCAGCACCCTGAGCTGATGCAGGGGCGACGCGAAGCGTTTCTGCGGACCGACCCAACCGTGTTTGGCGCCGCATGCGATGCATTGGCTGGACTTGATCTCCGCGCTGAACTTGGCTTGGTGAAGGTCCCGGTTCTCGTCCTCGTCGGCGAGCACGATGAAGCGACGCCGCCGCCGATGTCGCATGAATTGGCGGCGGGGCTGCCGCGTGCCGAACTCAAGGTCATTCCAGATTGCGCGCACGTGCCGCAGCTTCAATCGCCGCGACAATTTCTCGATGCGATGAAGGAATTCTTGCGCTGAGTTTGTGAGGGTAACCCGACCTGAAACGGCGATGCCTTCCGAACGTTTAATGACGTCGACACGGCGGCAAATTCACAGGCGACGATTATGCAATCCTGCGCCTGTTTTGCCCGACGAGTCAAACGTCCGTGCAGCTAGGCCGTGAGCCATGGCGGACGAAATTCTTCAATGATTTGTACTTTGCATGGGGTTGTTTTCACGCTTTTTGTAGAGCGTGCCTGCTAAGCACGCGCTCTACGCCGCATCGATGGGCCTGTACGCGCTGCTGCTCGCGTGGCATTGGGAGCGGTGAGGCCGTCCACCGTGCAGGCTGTTGAAGTGCTGTCGGGGAGAGGAGCGGTCTCTGGACACTGACAAACATGTTCGCCCTGACATTTCTCGGGACCTCGGCCAGCGTTCCTTCCGCAGACCGCAACCATCCGGGCCTTCTCGTGGAAGCCGCGGGCAAGCGCATCCTGATTGATTGCGGCGAGGGGACACAACGTCAGCTGCTGCGGAGCGGCGCCGGCTTTCGGCGGCTCGACCGGATCCTGCTGACGCATGGTCATTTCGATCATGTGCTCGGCATCCCCGGTCTGTTTTCAACGCTGGGCTTGCGGCAGACCTCAGACGTGATGACCATTCATGGCGGGCCGGGGACGCTCGACATCGTCGTCCGCATGCTTGTGGGCCTGTGGGGCGCGGGCAGGGCGCCGATCCCGGTAGAGTTCGCAGCCTTGACGGAAGGGCAGGTCATCGACGCCGGTGAATTCACCATCGGCTGCTTTCCGGTCCATCATCGCGACACCGACAGTTTTGGCTTTACCTTCCAAAGTCCCGCACGACGCCACCTTCGGCCCGATCGCCTCGCGGCGCTCGATGTCCCGGACGGCCCCCTGCGCGGAGAGCTGGCTGAAGGACGACCGGTCGTGATCGAAGGCGGGACGACGATTGATCCGGAGGATGTCTTGGGACCACCAAGCGGCGGCAAGAAGCTCGTCGTGATCGGCGACACCGAAAAGACCGAAGGGCTCTCCGGATATGTCGCGGGCGCCGACCTGCTGGTGATCGAAGCGACGTTCCTCGATCGCGACGCGTCGACCGCGCGCGACTACGGCCATCTCACTGCGGCGGAGGCGGCTTCCTTTGCGGCCGCGAACAACGTCGAGCAACTGGTGCTGACCCATCTGTCGGGGCGCTATCAGGATGACGAAATCCTGGCCGAGGCGGCAAGGATCTTTCCGAACACGCGGATCGCCGCCGACTTCGATCACCTCGTCGTCTAGTCGCGCTTATCCGGCGATCAGTTCACGCTCGACAGGAAGCCAGCCAGAATCGTCCGGCTCTGGCTCAGCGTCTCGATACGCTCATCGATGAGGCTGACCTGCTGCGCGAGTAGTTTTCGCAGAGCGTTGCAGGGCGTGAATTCCGGATCGTCGTTCTTCACGCACGGCAGCAATTGCTGGATCGTTTCAAGCGTCATCCCGGCCGCGCCGAGCATCTTGATCCGCCGGACGGTTTCTTCTTCCGCCGGGCCATAGTCGCGATAATCGGACTCAGTCCGTTGCGGCGCGAGCAGTCCTTCGGCTTCGTAGTAGCGCAGCATTCGGACACTGACACCCGTCTTGCGGGAGAGCTCACCAATTCTCACCGAAAAACCCTCTTGACACTGACAGCGCTGTCAGACCTTACAGACTCTGCTCGTCCATGTGAACACCTTGCGGAGGAGCAACAATGAAAGCCTACCATTTGAATGGCCATGCCGGTTCTGGCGGCCTTGTGCGCGCCGAAGTTCGCAAACCGGAACCCGCCAGTGGCGAGGTCCGCATCCGGGTCGAAGCGGCAAGTCTGAACTACCGCGACTTGCTGATCCTCGACCGCGTCGGCCAAGGCGGGCTCGACGGCCGCGTGCCGCTCTCCGACGGCGCGGGCGTCGTTGACGCGATCGGCTCAGACGTCTCGCAATGGCAGGTCGGCGACCGCGTGGCCGCATCGTTCTTTCGCGATTGGATCTCCGGGCCATTCAAGGCCAGCTACGTTGGGTCATCCCTCGGCGGCGACAAGACGGACGGAATGCTGGCAGAGTATGTCGTGCTGCCGGCAACGGCGCTCGTCGCCGTGCCGGCGCACCTGTCCTCGGTCGAAGCCGCGACCTTGCCCTGTGCCGGCGTCACCGCCTGGCACGGCCTCATCACGCGCGGCGGGATGGGCAAGGGCGACACGCTGCTGGTCCAGGGAACAGGTGGCGTCGCGCTGTTCGGCCTTCAGTTCGCGGCGGCGCTTGGGGCGCGCGCGATCGTGATATCCTCCTCGGATGAGAAACTCGCCCGTGCCAGAGTGCTGGGCGGCTCGATCCTCATCAACTACCGCGACACGCCTGACTGGGATGTCGCCCTGATGAAGGCGACGGATGGCGAAGGTGCCAGCCACGTCCTCGAACTCGGCGGCCCCGGCACCTATGACCGATCGCTGCGATCGGTCGCTTCGGGCGGCAAGATCGTCCAGATCGGTGTTTTGACAGGGTTCGGCCCGAAACCGGACCTTGCGCGTCTGCAGTGGGAGAACGCCGACATCATCGGTGTCACCGTAGGATCGGCCGAACATTTCACCGCCATGAATCGTTTCCTGACCGACAACGCGATCCACCCGATCGTCGATCGGGTGTACGGCTTCGACGAGGCAGCCGAAGCGTATGCCTATCTGCGGACCGGCTCGCACTTCGGCAAGGTCGTTGTGCAGATGTAGGCATAGCCTCAGCCCGATAAGCCCGACTTGATCGTGAGCTCCTGCACTTGGCTCGTCACCTGCATCAGCCGCGGCAGCGCCTCTTCGCGAAAGGTGGGCATGTCCATGCGCATGGCGTCCACGGTGACGCTCAATCCTGCGATCACAAACCCCTGGGCATCGAGGATCGGCGTTGCCAGCGTGCGCAGGCCATAGGCGTTCTCGCCGTCGGAGACGGCATGGCCTTTCCGCTTCACGAGATCGAGCCGGTCGAGCAGGGCGTCCAGATCGGTCAGCGTTCGTTCCGATAATTTGACGCGGGGCCGCGCGTCCAGCCGCCGGATCTGCTCGTCGCGGGCGAGATGCGCCAGCATGGCATGGCCGAGGGCGGCGCTGTAGGCGGGAATGCGCGAGCCCGGCCGACGATCCATCTTGTGACGATCGAGGCCTGCACCGACGCGCGCGAGATAGATCACGTCGCCTCCGTCGAGGATACCGAGCGAAGCCGCATCGCCCACCGCCGGCACCAGCTCGCGCAGCAGGGGCTCGACGATGGTCCGCAACGATCCGTGCGACAGCACGGTGTAGCCGAGGTCGAGGCAGGCGACACCGAGACGGAACCGGCGGCTCTGCGGAACGGCCTGGAGATAGCCGAGTTCGATCAAAGTCTGGATCAGCCGGAACGCCGTGCCGCGATCGAGATCCGCCAGCGCGGCCACTTCACTTAAGGTCAGCTCAAAGGCCTCACTGGTGAAACTCTTGAGCACGGCGAAGGCTTTGCCGACGGAGGCGACATAATTCTTGGGATTTTTCGGCGTAGCTTCCGGTCTGCGTTTCGCCGCCTTCTTTTCGACCTTGGCCATGCCTGTATGCCCTGCCATGACAGCCACAGCCCTTGACGTGGCGGCAGCCTGATCTTACCAACGGGTCAGATTATAACAAATGTTCGCATTCCGAACAACATCGATCTGATGATCGGAGGAAGTTTGTCGACATCATCGCTGCACCCCCATGGCGTGTTCTCCGCCGCGTTGACGCCACTCGACGCCAAACTCGCTCCCGATCATGTGCGTTTCATCGCGCATTGCCGCTACCTGCTAGACGAAGGCTGCGATGCCATTGCGATGCTCGGCACGACGGGGGAGGCGAACTCCTTCTCGGTCTCCGAGCGCACCGCGCTGCTCGAGGCCGTGATCGCTGGCGGCATCAAGCCGAACCAGCTGTTGCCGGGCACCGGCGTCGCCGCGTTCACCGACACCATCGTGTTGACGCGCCATGCGTTGTCGGTCGGCGTCGATACTGTGGTGATGCTGCCGCCCTTCTACTACAAGAACGTCAGCGATGACGGCGTCTATGCCGCCTATAGCGAGATCATCCAGCGCATCGGCGATAAGCGCCTCAAGATCGTGCTCTATCACATCCCGCAAATGTCGATGCAGCCGATTTCGCACGCGCTGATCGAGCGGTTGCGCACGGCCTATCCGTCGACCATCGTCGGCATCAAGGATTCCTCAGGCGACTTCGCCAACATGACCGCGATGGTCGAGCGGTTCCCGGGCTTTTCGGTACTGACCGGCGCCGACCCGCTGCTGCTGCCGCTGCTGCGCAAGGGCGGCGCGGGCTGCATCACCGCGACCTCGAACCTTATCGCGCGCGATCTCGCCTATGTCTTCAAGCATTTCCGCGATAGCGACGACGACGCAAACCTCGCTTCTGCACAGGCTCGTATCGTGAAGGCGCGCGAGCTGGTCTCCCGCTTCCCGCAGATGGCGTCGCTGAAGGCGCTGGTTGCCGAACGCACCGGCCATGCCGGATGGCAGCGCCTGCGACCGCCGCTGGAGTCCTTGCCGTCAGCTCAGGTGAAAGAACTGCTCGCGAGTGCCGCTGCATTCGCAGCCACTGTCTAGGCTGTAGCGGACGGCGAGGCGATCCGATGTCCTATTCTTTCCAGGATGCGTTGGCCGGGCTCGCCGCACTCGTCGGCGATAGGCACCTCATCGCGTCCGGGCCTGACCAGGATCCCTATGTGGTGGATTGGCGCGGGCGCTATCACGGCCGCGCCGTCGCGGTGGTGAAGCCCGGCGGCTTGATGAATCCCGGCAAGAGTTTTGGTGCGGGGGCGCCATGACAATGACGAGCATCCGCCTGCTTGCCGACGATCTCACCGGTGCGCTCGACACCGCGGCGGAGTTCGTCGGCTTGTGCGGACCGTTCGACGTCACTTGGTCGGGTGTACCTGAGGCGTCGGGCTCCCGGAGTCTCGCGATCGACAGCGGCACCCGCGAGCGCTCGAAAGCCGAGAGTGTCGAGATCGTCGGACGACTGGCGCCGCTGCTCCGCGGCGGCACGATCGCCTACAAGAAGGTCGATAGCCTGCTCCGTGGTGCGTGGGCCGCCGAACTCGGTGCCTGTCTCGCTGGCGGCGACTGGGCGTCGTGCGTGGTCGCGCCCGCCTTCGATTATCAGGGGCGCCGCACCGTTGACGGTCAGCAATTCGCACGCACCGTGCAAGGCGACTGGCATCGGGTCGGCGACAATCTGCTGCATCAATTGAGACAGGACGGCATCGAGGCGCGGCAGGGCCGGGTCGACACGCTGTCACAAGGCGGTGTTCACGTGTTCGACGCCGAGAGTGACCTCGATCTCGATCGCGTCGTCGAGATTGCGCGGCGCATGCCCGGGCCCGTGCTGTGGTGCGGCAGCGGCGGGCTGGCCGGTGCGCTCGCCCGCGGCCACCGCGCCGATGCACCGCGGCAAATGAAGCGTCCGGTGCTGGGACTGTTCGGTTCCGACCGGCCCGCCACCGCGTCGCAGCTTGCGGCGTGCGGCGAGGCGACCATTGCGCTGGCCGAAGGCGAGGGCGCGTCGCGCGTTCAGCGCATGCTGGCTGACGACGGCGTCGCGCTGGTCAAATTCGCTCTCGCCGATGGCCTGTCGCGCGCCGAGGCTGCGCGGCGTATCACGCGCGAATTGACGGCGCTGATCGCAGCACTCGATCCGCCCGGCACGCTGATCGTCGCCGGTGGCGAAACCCTGAAGGCCGTATGCGTTGCTCTTGGCGCGCATGCGCTTCAGGTGACAGGACGTATCGTGCCAGGACTGCCGCGCTCGGCACTGCAAGGCGGCCGTTGGGCCGGCGTTGACATCGTCTCGAAGTCCGGGGCGTTTGGCACAACTCATCTGTGGCGCGAATTGCTCCGTGACAATCACTTGCTCAACTTGGAGAGCCCGACATGACTTCTCGTCATCTTGCCATCACCATGGGTGATCCCGCCGGGATCGGGCCGGAGATCATCGTCAAGGCCTGTGTCGGATTGAAGGACAGGATCGCGACCGGCGATCTGCGCCTGCTGATCATCGGCAGCGGCACTGCGCTGGACGGCGCCAGGGCCGCGCTCGGCAGCGACATTGCGATCCCGCAAGTGACGGCCGACGATCGCGACTGGCCGAACCTCTGCTTCCTCCAGGCCGACGCTGAGGGCACGCCGATCAAGCCCGGCGTGCTCAGCGCCGATGGTGGCCGCTTTGCCTATAAGGCGATCGAGCAGGGCGTGCGTCTGACGCAGGCGGGACGAACTTCTGCGATCGTCACGGCGCCGCTCAACAAGGAAGCGCTCAACAAGGCGGGCTATCACTTTCCCGGTCATACCGAGATGCTGGCGCATCTCACCGGCGTGCGCGGTTCGGTGATGCTGCTCGCGCACGGCAACATGCGCGTCAGCCACGTCTCGACCCACGTCGCTCTGGAAGACGTGCCGAAGCGCCTGACGCCGGAGCGGCTGCGCATGGTGATCGATCTCACCAATGATGCGCTGCTGCGGCTCGGCATCGCCAAGCCGAAGATCGCAATTGCTGCGCTCAATCCGCATGCCGGCGAGGGCGGCCTGTTCGGCCGGCAGGATATCGACATCTCGGCGCCGACGATTGCGAAAGCGGTTGCCGACGGTCTCGACGTCGTCGGTCCCGTGCCGGGCGACACCATCTTCGTCAAGCTGCGCGCCGGCCAGTATGATGCGGCGGTGGCGATGTATCACGACCAGGGGCATATCCCCGTCAAGCTGCTCGGCTTCCAGGTCGATCCCGTGACTGGCCGCTGGCAGGAGCTCTCCGGCGTCAACATCACGCTGGGCCTGCCGATCATCCGTACCTCCGTCGATCACGGCACTGCCTTCGATATCGCCGGCAAGGGCATCGCCAACGAGCACAGCCTGATCGAGGCCATCGACTATGCCGAGCGGCTGTCCGCTGGCGCCGCCGCATCCAGGTCTTGAGATCGAAGCCAGCTATGACCAACGCCTTCACGCCCATCGAAATCCTCCGTCCCACCGTCCTCGAGTTCGGCTGCGGTACGATCACGGCTGCGGCGCGCTTCGCGGAGCGGATTGGCGCCAGGCGGCTGCTGGTGATTTCCGACCCGTTCAACGCGCGCCGCGTCGACGCACTGGGGCTGCCCGGCGCGGTCAAGGTGTTCGGTGACGTCAAGCCCGAGCCGGACCTGCCCAATCTCGAGAAGGCGGTCGCGATGGCGCGCGAGGTTGCGCCCGATCTCGTCATCGGCTTCGGCGGCGGCAGTGCGATGGATCTCGCCAAGCTGGTCGCGGTGCTCTGCACCAGCGACGTGGCCTTTGCCGATATCGTCGGGCCTGAGAAGGTCGCCGGCCGTAGCGTGGCGCTGATGCAGATTCCGACCACCTCGGGCACCGGCAGCGAAGCCGGCACCCGCGCGCTGGTCACCGATCCCGTCAGCCAGAACAAGCAGGCGGTGCAGAGCCGCTTCATGCTGGCCGACATCGCCATCGTCGATCCTGATCTCACTATGACCGTGCCGAAGGAGGTGACCGCGGCGACCGGTGTCGATGCGCTGGCGCATTGCGTCGAGGCCTATACCAGCCGCAAGGCGCATCCGACGATCGACCTCTATGCGCTCGAGGGCGCGCGGCTGGTCGGGCGCTATCTCAAGCGCGCAGTGGCCGACGGCGGCGATCGTGAGGCGCGCGCAGGATTGTCGCTGGCGTCGCTCTATGGCGGCTATTGCCTCGGCCCCGTCAATACGACCGCCGGCCACGCCGTGGCCTATCCGCTCGGCACGCGCCACCACGTGGCGCACGGGCTGGCCTGCGCCGTGATCTTCCCGTACACGCTGGCCTTCAACATGCCGGCGGTGGAGGCGAAGACGGTCGCGGTGCTGGGCGCGCTTGGGCTGCCGGGGCAGGGCGATCCCAAACGCGCGTTCGACGCCACCCACGAGTACTGCAAAAACCTCGGCATTGAGATGCGGTTGTCCGCGCTCGGCGTGCCCAAAGGCGATCTAGGCGTGATGGCTGATGAGGCACATGCCATTCGTCGCTTGCTCGACAACAACCCGCGCGATTTGAGCCGGGATGCTATCCTCGGGATGTACGAGGTCGCGTTCTAGCTCCCTGCCGCCCGCGGCCAATCGGCGTCGGCGGTGCAGGCGCAGGGTGGCTATCCGTCCAAGCAGGTGACGGTAATCGTTCCCTTCGCCGCCGGCGGCACTGCGGATATCTTCGCGCGCATGGTCTCCAACCATTTGCAGATGAAGCTCGGCGAGCCATTCGTGGTCGAGAATGTCGGCGGCGCCGGCTCGATCCTCGGCGTAACGCGGCTCGCGAAATCTGCGCCGGACGGCATCACGATTGGCGTTGCCAGTACGTCGGCACTCGCGATCAACCCGTCGCTCTATGGCCCGAGGCTCAGCTACCAGCCGGACCAGGCTGTTTCAGCAGATGACCGGCACCAAGATGGTGCACGTGCCCTACAAGGGCTCGAAGCCGATCGTTGAAAAGCTCTCGGCCGAGATCCGCGCCTGTATGCAGCAACCGGATACGGTGCAGAAGATTGCCGAACTCGGTGCGACCGCAGTCGCGGTGGATTCCGAGCCGTTCGCGGCCTGCATCGCCTCCGAGACGGAGCGCTGAAAGAAGGTGATCGAGGCCGCGAATATCAACATGGAGTAGGGACGAAAACTGTCTGCGTGCAGCACGCATGATGGCCCGCAGCTTCGCCAGAATCTGCTCGATAAAATGACAAGCCGCGACCTAAAAAAGGCGCGTCGCCACCTTGATTGCCGCTTGGATTTGATACAATCTAAGGGCGTTGATTGCTTTTACTGATGACGACCGAATGTCGAGGACGTATGTGCGCATTTTCGCGCCGTCTTCGCGCATCGGGAATTCTTGCATTCAATTTTTCCGCAAACACTTTATCGATAGGAACGCCGTCATGGTGGCAAAGCACAGCTCGCTCATTCGTGGACTCGCGGCGGCGGGAGCCGATCCAAACTTCCAGGGAAGGTTCGGCCGTCTGTTTCCGGAATTGAAGGGAGCTACGTACGGAAGTACGAGCACGGAAGAGGACCACAATCTCGGCAAACTTGCCAAGGCAATGGTGTCCTCATTCGATCCGCCGAAGGACGGCGCCGACGATGAGGAGAGCGGCATTCCCGCGCTCTATACCTATCTCGGCCAGTTCATCGACCACGACCTGACGTTCGATCCGGATGGGAGTTTTCAAAAGCAGAAGGATCCCAATGCAACGATCGACTTCCGGACGCCGGCGTTTGATCTCGACAATGTCTATGGGCGGGGCCCCGGCGATCAGCCGTATATGTACGACACGGACCAGAAGTCCTTCTTGCTCGGCGATCCGTTGACGCTCGGTTCTGCCGGTGCACGGGACCTCCAGCGCAATGGTGCGGGCAGGGCTCTGATCGGCGACCCCCGAAACGACGAGAACAGTATTGTTTCTCAGCTTCAAGGCTTGTTCTTGCGATTTCACAATCACCTTGTCGCAAGACACCCGCATCAGGAGTTCCAGGAAGTTCAGAAGCTCGTGCGGCACCACTACCAGTACATGGTGGTGAATGATTTTCTCCCGCGGATCATCAACAAGGATGTCCTGTCGGCCCTCAAGACGGGTACGCACTACGATCGCAAGAAATTGGCCTTCTTCACCAAGCTTGCCTCTCCCTTCTTGCCGGTCGAGTTCTCCATCGCGGCCTACCGTCTTGGACATTCGATGGTTAGGCCTGGCTATCGATTGAACGACGCGACTCTGCTGCCGATATTTCCTCTGCCGGCAGAAGTGAAGCCGGGCTTCCCGGAAGGGTTCACGGGCTTTCGCAAGCTGATCACCGATTGGGGTATCGACTGGGGCCGGTTCATCGACATCGACACGCGAAGCTACGGATCGAAGACCCTGGACGACGCGCATAAGGTGGCCAATTTCAAGCGACTACAGTTGGCTTATCGCATCGACACCGCGCTCGTCGATCCGCTCGGCAGTCTTCCGCCGGCTGTTGCTTCCAATCCGTCATCGTTGGCGCTGCGAAATCTGAAGCGCAGCCGCGAATTCAATCTGCCAACGGGGCAGGCCGTTGCGGTCCGCATGGGTGCGCCCGTGCTCCATGACGATCACATCTTGATCGGGCAGGCCGTTGATGGGGGAAAGCCGGACAGCATCGTCAAAGTGGCCGGGATTTTCGCCGGGAATTGTCCCTTGTGGAGCTACATACTGGCGGAGGCCATGCAGAATCTGCAAACGCCAGCGCCCACGCTGCCGGTCACTGAGGCAAATATTGCGGTCAACACGCCACAACTCGGTCCAGTCGGCGGTCGCATCGTCGCCGAGGTGTTCCTTGGCCTGCTGTTCGCCGACAGCGGCTCTTACCTCAACGAAAATCCAGACTGGAAGCCGCCTACCGGCGCTCTTTTTCAGTTGAAGGACTTTGTCAAAATGGCGCTGGAGGCTTGATTGAATCCGTTCGGCGACGTGAGAGCATGTGGTCGCGGTGCGGGCGAGCCGGACTACGGCGCGGCTGGCTGGGGAACTAGGACCCTGAGGACCCCCAGCAAAAATTCAACGATTTCAATAAACGCATGAAATAAAACAGCTTTTAATGCAAAACGGTTACGAGTAGTGGTTACGAGTCTCGGTTACGAGGACTCGAATGTCGATCGCTACAAACATCCAAAAACGTCCTGGGCGCACGTCCTACTATGTCCGCGTGGGCGTGCCGCTGAAGCTTCAGCCGGTGCTCAGGCGCAAAGAGATTTGGCAGTCCCTCAAGACGACCGACCCCCGGCAAGCACGCGACCGAGCGGCGCCGGTGATCGCTTCCTACCGCGCGCAGTTTGCCGACCTTGAGCAACGCCGCGAGCCCTCCCCGGCCGATCTCCAGGCGGCTGTGTGGTCGCACTATGAGACTGGACTAGACCGAGACGGCCGGACGCGTGCCGCACTACCGACCAATGCGACCGTCCAGGAGGCGGCGAATAAGCTTGCGGTCGATATCGAGGCCGGGCGCGTTGCCTGGACCGATGACCCGCTAGTCCAGCTCAACGCGACCATTGAAGTGATCGCCGTGAAGGACGCGGCCAAGGTGGACCGCGAACACCGGGCCATTCAACTCAACATGCTCAAGAAGCATCTCGCCAGCGGTGAGACGGCCCTGATCGAGTGGAAGGCCGACGACGTCATCCAGAGCGAGCGGCTGCTGATCGCCAAGGGCTCGCCGGCCTATCGCGATCTGTGCCAACGGTTGCAGCGCGCCCAGGTCGAGGTCCTGGAACGTGCCGCCGAGCGCGACGCAGGCAATTGGACCGGTGTTCCGGCTGATCCGATCGTCGTGCCGGCCGATCTCACCCAAGGCAAACGGATTGCCGCGCCGGGCGAAACCCTGATGGAGCTCTATGACAAGTTCAAAGCCGAGCGCATTGGCGACGCGCGGCCGGACACCTGGGATCAGAACCGCAAGATCGTGAAGCTGTTCGCCGAGTTCGTCGGCGAGTCCTCGCACGTCTCGGTGATCACTCGCAAAGCAGTCCGTAACTGGAAGCAAGAGCTGGCGCGCTGGCCGGTGAAGGCGGCGGACAGCAAAGCGTTTCAAGGTATGTCGTTCCGGAAGGTGATCGAGGCGAACGAGACGGTCAAAAAGCCCGCGATCAGCCAGAAGAGCGTGAACAAGTATCTTGCCGCGCTGGGGAGCTTCGCGCGGTGGCTGCTCCAGAACGAATATATCGACGACGACGTGATGAGCGGAATGTATCTGTCGATCGACAAGCGGAAAAAGAACCGCTTCCCCTTCACCGAGCAACAGCTACAGACGATCTTCAACTCGCCGCTGTTCGGGAATTGCCTGGGCGATGGATCTGAGAGCAAGCCGGGCAACGATGCCGTCCGGGATTGGCGTTACTGGATTCCGCTGATCGCGATCTATTCGGGTGCGCGCCTCGGTGAACTCTGCCAGTTGCTGACGGCTGATGTGCGCCAGCTTCACGGTGTTTGGATTTTCCATATCACCGAGGTCGGGGACGAAGATGAAGATGGCGTCGGCAAGAGCACTAAGACAGGCGGATCAATGCGCGTGGTGCCAGTGCATTCGAAGCTGATCGAATTGGGCTTGCTCGACTACCATGCGAGCGTGGGCGCGCGCGGCGATCAGCGGCTGTTTCCCGAAGCGCAGCGCGACAAGCGCGGCTACTTCGGCGAGGCCTCGAAATTCTTCAACGGCTACTTCAGGGCTGTTGGTGTGAAGGTGGACCGGCGCGTCAACTTCCATTCGTTCAGGCACAACGTGACCGATGCCTTCCGCGCTGCCGGATACCTCGATGAGACATTTGGTCCGCTGCTGGGACACACGAAGGCGAGCACGACCGGACGCTATGGCGTGCTGCCGGAAGGGCCATTGCGAGATCGCGTGACGATGATCGAGGCTGTGATTTTTGCTGACTTTTAGACCATGGGCTTTACTTCAGACCGAACTGCTTGGGATACGCCATGATTAGGCGATTGGTGTCGTCTCCGTCGATGATGCAGTAGTTGATACGCTTCCCTTCGCGCACCGAGTTGAGGCTAGCAAACGCCTGCACCTGCTCCACGACTGACTGGCCAATCGCATCGTGATATTGCACTACGAATATCTCGGCCGGAGCCAAAAACAATCGCTGGATCTGGTCTCCGTTCTTGCCGAGCTTCTTGGGCGTAAGCTCTCCCTTGGTGCCGGGTCCCTTGAACGCGAACGCCATCGCGCGACGCTGACCCTTGTGACGCAGCTTCGTTGTATACAGGTCGTTCGGCTCGCCGCCCCAGTCTTGGAATTTGCCGGTGGAGCCTATGAGCTTGAGCACTCCATCCTTGAACGCCCGCTCGGATATCTTGGGCGCGGAGGTGGGCTTCATCTTCTTGATCTTGGCGAACTGGTCGAAATCCTCGACGTGCAGCTCCTTGATTTGAATCTTAGCACCGGGAACGACGACCCTCACCACGCCGCCGTTGCCGCGCGGCGAGTATTTTGTCGGCAGCTTGGCGAGCTTCCTTGGATCCTTGATGAGCCGGTGGATGGCCGCTCGCTTCGACGCGAGGTATCGATCTTTGGCGTAGGCGGTCTCGTTGCCCACCTTCGTCTTGTGAACGAGCTGCTGATCAGCAAGCCGACCGCCCAGCTGCAGGATGACAACTCGAGACTTCCCCGTCTTCGTCATCAACTGGGAGACGGTCTTGGGCTTCTTGCCGCCTGTGCAGATGGCATCGAAGACGTCGCGCAGCCGCTCCGACCCCTTTAAGACCGCGACCGCGTGCGCGATCTGCTCGTTAGGGTTCGAACGAACATCATTTACGGAAATGACCATGCTAGTCGACAATCTTCCTGACCTTGCGCCCCGAAATCGTCCGGCGAATCACGCTCGCGTCAACTGTTAGCGCCATTGCAATCTCTTCTGACGTAGCACCCAGCTTCATCAACAACAGAATGAGCAGCGACTTGATGTTTCCAAGCGCCTGTCCGAATCAGCCATCGCAAAGCCCTTGGGATAATCGCCCTAAAGTAGCACCATTTAGCAGGACGCCCGCGTTTCTCCAATATATCGTAGGTAGTCTCACAGGGATTGGAGCAATGGCCAAGTCGAACTCGGATAATGTTGAGGACCTACTGCGCGACATGATGATCGTTCAGTTGCTGCTGGCGGGCGTGGGCCAGCACGAGAGCCGGCAGATCGCCGGGGTCGGAATCCATCGGGTCAGTAGAATTGCAAAGCTGTTGAAGAAGCCGAAGGGAAAACAATGAAGCCGCGAGGGAATGGCGAGAATGCTGCGACGCAGCAGAAGCTCGACGTCGTCATCGAACTGATGCAACGCCTTGTTGCGATTGAAATGGCACGCGGCGGAACGACCCAACAGGTCATCGCGCAGCACCTGCACGTGTCCAAGACGAACGTCGTCGCGATGCTGAAGGGCGTAAGGCTGGGTCGACAGCAGGAATAGCCGGTGTCGATGTATCGTGGCTTCTTCCGGCTCTGGATCGTCATGAGCCTCGTCTGGATTGCAATAATCGTCGCGGGGCTCGGGACCGAAGAGTTCAAGGGTCTGTGGCGATCGCACGTGGAGCTTCAGGTCGAATACAAGGGCGGCACCAAGGATGTGCTGGACAGCTCGCGGTCCAAGGAAGACCTTCGCCAACGGATCGGCGATGCTGTGCGACGAGACGCCGCGGAGTTGCAACGGAGCGACCAGGCAGAGGCGAGAAGGCAGATCGAGAGCCTCAACGCGAACATAGATGAGCTGCTGAAGGCGATGGACGACGAAAACCAAAAGCGCGCGGATCGACTGCACAGAGCGCTAATGGTTGCGCTGGCTCCGCCGCTGGCGTTGCTGATCGCCGGACTGGCGGTTGCTTGGATCGCTAGTGGATTTCGAAGAACTGCCTAGCAAAGATAGCAAAGGCCCGAGCGCAAACTCGGGCCTCTGCTCGGGTCTCGACGCCAAGTTTTTGGGCACTTCCCTTCATTCCTCACTACTCGCTGGGTAAATGTCGGCCTTGCACAGCGCGACTTGGATCTGGTTTTCCACCCAGACGCGGCCCATCACGACGAAGTTGTCGGTGCCGGCGTGCGCCTCGGTCAGCGTGTGCACAAGTTGGAAGTAGCGGTCGTCAGTGATCAGCATGGTATTCCCTTGAGCCCCACCATTAGCGGTGTGGCGCCACTAGACTCCTATTCGCGAAGTGGCGTCAACAAAATATTCTCTTTAAGATTGTAAGTCAGAACTGACTTATGACCAGCGAACTCCGAAGGATCGGGCGTGCACCTCAAGTAGCGGTTGTAACGCGTCAGCTCATCCCTCATATTTTCGACGGCTGGGGGACTGACCGAAATGCGTTTCATTTTGATGACACTGACTTTAATCGCCGTCGCACCAGCGCTCGCCGCGCGGGGTCCGAACGAGTCCGCGTGCACCATCAAAGCGGCCGATACGTTGCCGAAGATCGCTGGCATGAAGATCGGCAAGAGTAGGACTATCCCGCAGCCAGCGCCCGCGAACTGGCCTAGTCCCAATCCGCCGATCCGGGTTGAGATCGAATGGAGCTCGGCCGGGCAGTCTCAAATCTGGTTCTACCTCTGTGCTGTGAATGCCAACGGGACCGCTCTCGTGCAGCGGTTAGCGAATTAGGAATACACATGGCGATAAGCCGATCTTCCGCGATCATCACCACCGCATGCCTGCTTTTGGGCTTTCCGACCGGAAATGCTCAAGCCGTAGAAGCAAAAAACGCAACCTATTACTGCGTCGTGGAAATGGCCGGAGGGCTCTTTTACGACGAGAATTCGAAGCGGTGGCGGTCCGGGACTTTCCGAACTGACGAGAAGTTCGTGCTCAAGCTGAAGTATCTAAGAACCCAGGTGGGAAAGGACCTCATGAACCGAGACGAGGCCGTCCAAACATTCAATGTCGCGATCGTTGAGGGAGGATCGAACACCGATGCCGAGTGCCGGGCCCGGGATTGGAGCGAGGTGGTTGAGGTGCGACCGAACAACTATATTGTCTGCAATGCAGTGTTGTCCGACTACATCATCAACTTGTCGAACAATCGATTTCTCCGCAACTACATGTGCGGTTACGTGGATGGCGTAGAGAGCAATAAGAACACCCCGGCCGTTTCAGGTGGCACCTGCACCAAGATCAATTAGGAAGTTCCTGCCATCGCATAATCCGCCGGACCTCTTCGTAGGTCCATTGCGCGTCCTGTTGCAGCGGCCGGGTCATGGTGAAGGTCTGGCCGATGATTTTGGACACCCGGCGGTGTTTTCGCATGCTGTAGGTCGCCCAGCCGTCGTCGCAGAACCTCCAGGCCAACTTGACTTGGCGCTGGGGATTGATCTTCCACTTGCCCCAAGCACTGCGCATGATCTCTTTGAGGGCCTGACTCTCGATGATAGCGCTGTAGGCGCCTTGGATATGAAGCCGGCCCTCCGGGGTGATGTCGATCGCGAACCAATACGGGAGACGGACGCCTGCCCGGGCCAGTTGCTTGTCAAAGGACCTCTTCAATGAGTCCACGAAGCCCCTGGGATGGCTCAGCGCCTTCGCCTCGGCTTCGTGAGTCAGATTGAAGACGAATGGATAGGCGGGCTTCTCTGCGATCTGGAGGGCCGCTGTCGCGGCCACGGCTTTGACCACGTCACCGGTAAGAGCCCACACGGGTATGTTGTCGTTGGAGGCTGTTACAGAGCTAGGGGCAACTGAAGTCTCCTCGTCCAGCAAATGCGCGGGAACGCGGAAAGACCGCATTTTCTCGATCGTTTTGGTGTCCTTGAAGCCTGACTGCCGGACTCTCCGAGGGACCTTTTTCGACCGCTTTCGAGGCCGGTTATCTTGAGAGATAGAGTCGGTCTGGCTAGACTGATGATGATCTTCGGACGTTCTCTTAAGCAACGGCACGTTCGGGTCCTCCAGAAAGCCATCCGGGTTCGCCGCCGGGTGGCTTTCGCATTTCAAAGTGGGTTCACAGGTCAGTATGTCACGCCGCCAGTTGAGAGGCAACTTTGACGCAATCTCCCGTTGCATCGCTATTAGTAGATTTGTAGCAAGCCTCTATCGGAGCATGCCGCCCGGGCGCATCTGCTGGCGAAGTTCGCGGCCGATGAGGTCCCGAATATGGTGCTGGGCCGCCTCCGCGATGCTCTCGCCCATACGCTGCTGGTCCTGCGACGATTGCCCAGGCGAGCCCTGCACGGTGACGGCAATCTGCGGCGCAATGACATGGCCGGCATTGACCATAGGCGCGGCGGGCGAACCGGCGCCGACCAGCCCGCCGTCGGCGAACCTCGGTATCCGGTCGGTGTTGATCGCGTGCAAGAGCGGCAGATGCTTGGCCGCAGCGCTCGCGCGGATTACGTATTCACCATCGCTAAGCATGGCGGGGATCGAATCCGACGTGCCGGTGCCGGGCCCGCTGATCAGGCCGCCGTCCGCCTTGGCAACCGGCCCAATGAAGGCGCCATCGCCCGGCTTGGGCAGTGATCCGACCAAGCCGCCGTCGCTGAAGCCGAACATACCGGAGAGGCCGCGCATGATCGGTGCGACGATCAGCGCCTTGATCATCGCCTCTTCGAGCGCGCGGACGATCGCCTTGGACATGTCGGCAAAGCCTGCCGAGACGCTCTTCGTGCCGTTAAGGATGTCCGCGAGACCTGAGGTCAGGCTGCTCGACATGGTGTTCCCGATCGACCGCATGGCCTCATTGGTCCGCATCGCTGACGCCTCAACCGAGCTCAGGGCGGTCCCGACGTCCGGATAAAGGCCCTTGAGCTGCTCGGCGATCTGCACGTCCTGGGGATCCAGCAAAACCGTCTGTCGGCCGCGCCGGATCGACTGCGCTACGGTGGCCTTCTCAATGGCCTGGGTGGCCTCGCCGTAAGCGTCAGTGACTTCCTCGATCCGTTTCCGCTGCTCAGCCGTAACGACTCCCTCGCCCTTACCGGCGGCCTGGTTGGCCTGCATCGCGACGACTTGGAGCTGGGCCGCGATCTTGTTCTTCTCGCGCGCTTCGGTGGAAAGATCGATGGTGGCCACCTCCGCTTTCAAGGCGGCGGTGCGCTTGTCGATCGCGTCGGCGCCGCTATCGAACCGGTCGTGGTCGCTGCCGGTGCTGATTTTGGTCGGAGCCGGGCCGGTGCCGCGCGTCTGGCTTTGCGCTGTGGGGCCATACCCATCCTGACCCGTCGTATGTGCCGCGATCTCCTTTTGCAGCCGGTCGCGATGGCCTTCTAGGTCGGCGGTGGTGCCGGCATAGACTTGTCCCAACCCCGGGATGGAAAGCGGTGGTAGGTTGACGCTGCCGAGTAATCCGCCGCCGGTCCCGTTCAACCGTGCCTGCACCTGGGCGAGCGCGTCTCGCTTGGCGTCCAGGTCGGTTGAGCTGGCCGCCATGCCGGGGATACGCGGAAGCTTGTTCGATAGCTCTACGGCCCTTGCGATGTAGCCGATCACGTCGGCCCAGGCACCCTTGATGTCCATCATGACGCTGGCGAGGTCATCCCAGGACGGCTTCAGCGCGGTAGAGAGGCGCTGGTGGGCGAGCTTAAGCTGGTCGTCCACTTCCTTCGCGCGCTCTACCAGGGCGTTGCTGAAGATACCGTCGGCGTTAGCGCTGGCCTCTCGGATCGTCTGCAACATGCTTTCCGCGCTGGTCTTGCCCTGCCGCATGCGATCGACGATTTGGGCGCCGAACATCTTCTCGCCCAGGTCCAGGCTCGCGGCATGCTGGCCGATCTGGTCGAGCTGGATCATAGCCGCGAGCACGGCCTTGATCTTATCCTCCTGGGTCTTGGCGTCCCGGAACAGGACCAGGCCTTGAAGCTGTTGGCCCGCGTCCTTCGCCGCCGTCGCATTCAAAACGCGCAACGCCTTCTCTAAGGCAGTGATCTTTTCCTCGCCGACGCTCCACTCGCCAACGTCGATCGGCGACTTATCCTTGGTCGCGTTGAAGGCATGGTCGAGCGCAGATTCGAGCTCGCCGGCTTCCACCTTGAGCTTCCGCGCCTCGCTGGTGAAGGCCTGGAGAAACGCGGGAGACACACCGAGATTGCTCGCCTTGTCCGCGATCTCAACCATCTGCTGCATCTGCTCGCGTGCGCCGCTGATTGCAGCGCTCATGAGCTTATAGCTGCCGACCGCGAGCGCTACTTACCGGCGAGGTCCAAGGCACCGCGCGCCATGGTCGCAAAGATGGCGTCCTTGGCGAGGTCCTTGTTCATGTCGAGGAATTGCTTCGCGATCTGGCGCGTAGCGGTGCCAGCCAGTGAGCTGGTCTGCTTCATCTGGTCGCGGAATTTCTCCAGATCCACGCTGATGGGAATCCTGAGACTAGGTGCTGACATTGGCATCTCCGACGAAAAAGGCTGCCAAAACTTCGCTGGCGATCAGGACATTAGGCGCGAGCGGCTTGCCGCGCACATGGGCGTCGAGCAGTCGCTTCACCTCGCGCTCGGTCGCGCCGCCTCCAAGTAGACCGAACTCCATCACGCGCTCTACGTCGCTAGCCGAATAGTTATGTGCCTCGAAGCGGCCCCAAATGGCCGAGATCGAACTACCGCCTGGTCCGGGAATGCCCCGCCAAGACAAGACGCGTCTGACCCAGGGATGGTTGAGATTGAACGTGTGCGTTCCGCCGTTCCATGTGATTGTGCGTGCGCATTTGTCGTCAGCCATTGGAAAGCTCCTCGTTTACAGCCTCGTCGATCACCCCCTGCATTTCGTCGCGCATGGTGTTGTAGGTCGGATAAAAAAATGGTCGCGCCGGCTGGCGACTGGTCCCGAATTCGAAGCTCAGGCTGTAATCATACGCCACATTTGATCCTTCCCGCACTTCTTTCGTGGTTAGCTCGCCGCCAGCCTGGACGATCCATTCCAACTCATGCGCTCCACGCACGACCGTGCAGCTATTTTCCAGCTCGCCGGTCTCATGAGACTGCTGAAGCGAGCGCAAAGCGTCCTTTTGAGCGTCTGACAATCGTTGCGCTTGCTCTTGGATCACCTCCGAGAGCTGGTCCTTCAGCTTGTCTGGCAGCGCCTGCAAATACTGATCGAGGTCGTCGTTATCGGCCATGGGTCACCACGATAGGAGTTCAACAGCGTTGGGAAGATCGTAGAGCGAGCAGGAATTCTCGCCGGCTGCGGCGCGCGATACGGCCATCCACGTCGCCGCTGCCCCGTCGATCCGGTCGGTGCTCTTGCTCTTGTGAATGATCCGGTTGTCGTTGGCGTCTTTGTGGATCGCGACGTTGGCGAAGTTCCAGCGCAAGACGGGATGGCCGCCGTGGCGGAAGTTGCGGCTGATGATCGCGCGCTCCAGGACATTGAGGGCCGGACTTTGCGTCACCCAACCTTGACGTATGCTGACCACGGGGAAACCTTCGTCCACCAACGGCGCCATGACGCCTTGGGCAAATGCGACGTCAAAGCCGATCTCCTGGACCTGGAAGCGTTCCGCGAGCGAGCGGATGTAATCCGCGACGGCAGCGTTATCGATTACGTTGCCAGGCGTGGCCGTGATGAAGCCATCCTTGGCCCATGAGACGTAATTCACACCGTCCAGGTCGCCGCGCTTGCGGATATCGGAGTCGGGGACAAAAAATTTCGGCAAGACGGTATAGGTGTCGCCGTCCCGGAAGCACGCGACCACGGCCGAAAGGTCGGTGGTTTTGGACATATCGACGCCAATCCAACACGGCGCACCGCGCAAGGCCTCGTAGTTGATCGATTCCGCGCCCTGGTCGTAAGTCGCCATATCAACGAACGGGCTGGTCGAATGGTCGAGCCAGACGTTGAGTTTGTATTGGAGCAAGCTGGCGCGCTCGGTCGGGCTATCTTTCGCGCGCGCCACATGCCGTCGGAAACCTGCGATCGACGGATACCCGTGCGCGCTGCCGGGGTTGACGCGCTTCCAAAGCTCTTCGTCGGCATAATCACAATCAGGAGCGGATTCGAACAGAACCGGTAGGCACGTCGGGTCGGTGATCTCGCCGCGCGCGATCTTGCGGGCGCGCTCGATCACCTCATGGGCGATGCTGTCCTGCCCGCGCCCGGCGGTCGTCGCGATCACGAGCAAGCTGTTGTCGATCTTGTCCAGGCCGTTGGTGAGCACCTTCCAAAGATCGGTGCCGCGCCAGACGTGGATTTCGTCGGCGAGCACAAATGAGGGCGTGCGGCCTTCCTTGCTCGGTGCGTCGGACGAAATAACTTCCAACTCGGTCCCGTCTCGGGGATAGGCGATCTTCTTTGCGCTGTTGAAGGCGTCATAGACCTTCGTTACCGGGACCAGATGCTTGGCGTCCGCCTGGACGATACCGCGCGCTTCCTTGAAGGCGATACCGGCTTGGCCGCGATCACTGGCGGCAAAGATCACTTCGCCACCGGATACCCGCTCTGGGCCAATCGTATGAAGCAGCGCCATTGCGGCGGACAGGCTGGTCTTGCGGTTGCCGCGCGGGACCAGGATCACAACGCTGCTGACAATCCGGTTGCCGTTGTCGTCGCGCGGCCCATAGACGGCGCGCACGATACGTTCCTGCCACAGATCAAGCTGGAACTGCTTCCGGGGCAACGTCGATTTGGGATGCTTGAGGCGCCGAAGGAATTCGACCGCACGCTCGCCATACCCGAATGGGTCGGGAATGGGCGAGTCATCAAAGATCCAATGCGGATAGGTATCCTTAGAGGGCGAGCGGGTTGTCATCGTCGCCTTCATTGTCGTTTTCGCGGACTGCCGGTCGCGATCGGGAAACGGGCGTCAAGCCAAGTTCGGCCGCGAGCTGGCGCGCCGTCACCATGGCCTTGTCCTGCATCCGGAAGAGCTTGGGGTCGATGCCGGCGCGCAATAGCGTCTCGAGCTCGCGGATGCGGCCAATGGCGATGCAGTAGCTTTCCAAGCTGCCAAGGTCGGCGGTGGTCAAGATCCTACGCTTGGCAAGCTCCGGCATGACGCGGCGCCATTCGGCCTTCGCCGCCTTACCCAACCAGGACGGCGGTTTAGTCGTGGCATCGAGCGTGCCGCTGCCTCCCACGAGCTCTGGTTTTCTCCCCCTCATTGTGACAATCTCCGAGTGAAAGCGCTGGGTTTGGGGGACGTAGAGTGTTGAGGGAGCTTCAAGCTAAGCTTTCGATAGCGGTGATTGCCTTCTTCGCGGGGATGTCGGCGACCCTCTTTCTGATTCCTTTTTGGGCTCCGCCGCTCAAATCGGCCATTGAGGAAGGGAAGCCAGCAGACTGGATCGGTTTCGCAGGTAACTTCGGTGCTGGAATAATGACTCTTATTGGGGCGGCGGCGGCAATATACGGCGCGATGTTTGCTGCGCGCCCGGTCTACGACCAGCTCCTTCAGCAAGGCCATCAAAATGACATCGCTAGCCTTGGGGTATTGAGCAAACGTGCAGCTGACCTCAATGGCGAGCGCATACTGATCCTCCGAATCCTCAGCGGTGTGCTGCTCATAGGCACCCACCAAGGAAACCTTTTCGCGAATCCTCTGATTCCCGAAACAGGTGAACTCGGGATAAGCATTGATCGTTTCGAAGAAGCGGTGGACGACCTTAGAAGCGATGCTGGGATCGTCTGGGGATCGGCGGTAGCCCAGCGGACGAAGCGAGATTTCCTGGACGCCGCCCTGGACGCCGCGACTAACATTGTCAACGTAAACCGGCTTCACCCACCAGCCCACCCTCAAAGGCGCGCTGCCTTTCAAGCGAATGTGCCTCAGTGGAATGTGCTTGTGCGAAAAGTGATGGACGTTGGATCGTTGCTGCAAGATGAAGTAGACCGGAACGCGGAGCGAACTGCGGCTATGCTGGTCGATCTGGAACATCGAATTTTTTGACTTCATTGCGCAAGCCGCTGACAAGTTAGGTCCACTGCGACGCGACGGCCGATCTCGCTGATACCGGTGATCTCGAATTGCTGCCCCTCGTAGAGCAGCCGGTCATTGAGGCTGAGGCTGGCGAAGTAATACATCCGGAAGGTCAGCGTCGCGTCGGTGGTGTGGCCGCGCTCGCCCTCCCGGTCGTCGGTGGTATTCTTGAGCAGTTGCGCCCGCATGGTGGCGTAGGTAGTCCATGTCTCTACGGGGGTGCCGTAGAGGTCCAGGCCGGTGCCACGGCGCTGGATCTCAATGAGGCGGTCGAGGTTGCCCGCGCGCATGTCAGGTCGCCTTCACGATCGCTGCCACGGTGACCACGCCATGGCTGAAAGAGCCGTGCGGGTCGCGGAGGTAGCGGGTTTGGGTGGCCTGCATGTCATAAACGGTGAAGCCATCGATCGGCAGGACGCCATTGGCCTGGGCGTCGATCCGCAGCGCCGCGACGATGGCCGAGACGGCCTCTTTGCATTGGGCCAAGCCGGGCTCGGCAAACCAAACGTGAAGGGTCGCGTAAGTCGTTGCGTCCCAGCGTCGGAACGTGGTGCTTCCCTCGCCAATGTAGACGGCCGGCATGATCTCCGGCCGCCCGTTGGCGTCCATCACATGGTCGGCCTGGACCAGGGCCATCAGTTCCGGGCTCGCGATGAGCCGCAGTCGGCTGGCCTTCTGGAGGGCGAGAGACGGGTCGGAAAGGGTCATTTTAGAAGGCAAACGCGCGGTAAGGGGCCAACAAATCGAGGAAACCGAACGGCAGCGCCATGGCAGTCACGCCAACCAAGCTCGCTTCTCGGTTCTGGTAGAGGTGCGCGGTCAATTGCAGCACGGCTTCCCGGATTGGCGCGGGTGCGGTGTCCGCGTCCGGATCTGCGGCCGTGTAGGCCGAAACCCAGGCCTTTGCGGCCGCCAGCTTGTCGGTAAGCAGAGCGTCGTCGGCGTCCAGGGTGACGTTCAGGTGGGCTTTAGCCTGGTCGAGAGTCATGGCGGGCATGGTCAGAAAATCCTCAATTACAAGCTATCTTGTGCTGGTCGGGAACACCGGTCGCTCGCGTTCTTTGAGATGTTTCCACCCACCCCCCGGGTGTGTGATGCAGCGGCATAGCGGTGAGCTTCGTCGCGCTGTGCAGCCAAGTGCTGGTCGAGGCCACGGCGAAGCTCTGCCATCTGCCCTTCCATCTGGCGCACGAACAGGCGCACTGAGCGCGTCATCTGCCGGTGTGCGGCATGCATGTCGCGCTGGTAGTCGATCAGTGCGGGCAATGACGCAGTGAGCGTCTTGGTCGAGCGCTTGGATTTGGACTTGTCGGTCATCGTGGCGTCCTGTCGGCATTGCGCTCCAAGCTCTGCTTGGTAGCGTTGTGGTGATGGACACAAAGGGGCTGCCAGTTGCCCTTGTCCCAGAACTTGGTCTTGTCGCCGCGATGGGGTGTCTTGTGGTCGACCACAACGGCGGGCTTGCCGCACATGGCGCAGTCCGGGTGCTTGTCCAGGAACGTGCGGCGGGCCTTTGACCAGGCGTTGTCATAGCCGCGATCGTTTGCATTCGGTCGGCGCCGATCGTTCTCAGCCTTGCGTTGGATCTGGCAGGCGCATAGCTCGCCAGCCCAGACGCGCTTACCGCAGCTACAAACACGACGGGGTTTGAAGGGCATCAGACAGCACCCAGCGAATGGACGTTGAGGTTGCCGATGGCGTTGAGCTTGTCGCGGTCGCCACTGAGATCGCTATCGGTATCTTCGTCACGCTTGCCGCCGAAGAGCTGGATAAGCAATTCCATGCGGCCTTCACGGGCAGCGAGAATTTCGGCGGGCGTGGCGTTCCAGGTATCATCTGGAGACCAACCCAGGTAACCGGTGCCGATCTTGAACAGGCGGGTGAAGAACTCCTCAAATCGCATGGGCGTGCCGGACTGCGCTTTGTCGTCGGACGTATCGACGCCGCTCAAGATCAGAACAAAATCGAGCAGCTGTTCGCGTGCGTCCAGGATGGTGTGGAGGGATGCGACCGGCACGTCCGCGCTGGTCGCCGTGATCAGGTCCATGATCGCGGTAAAGCTGCCCTCTGCTATCTCTCGGGATAGCGCCGGGAAGCCATACCGCTGATGGAGGTGGAATGCGGCTCGCAACGTCGGACGCAGGGTATGGACCCTGCTTCCCAGTTGGAGGCTGAAACCGCACGCTGCGAGCCGCATAGTGGTGCCCTTAGCTCGCCGAGACTTTGAGCTTCACGAACCGGTCGGGGTTCGTGATCGAGCCGCCCACCCGCTTCCGGCTGTGGAAGACCGTCTGGCCCTTGGTCGCCAACGTGTAGGGGTCGCGCAGCACCTGGAACGAGATGCGATCGACGATCCGGTAGCCGCTCAGGTCACCGAACAAGATCGGAAACTTGTTCGCGCCGATATCATCCATATCGATGGCCTCGACGATCGGACGGCCGAGCAACGTCGGCGCTGCGCCGTTGTTAAGGTCGTCGATCAGGAGGTAGCGGCCCATGCCGTCCTTGAATTGACGGATCGCGGAGATCGTGTTGCGATTCATCAGCCACACGCCGCGCTGCGCCCAGAGCGTCGGGATCGCGTGGAACATGCCGATCAGCACGTCAGCCGGAGTTGAGGTCGGGAAGTTGGCAGCGGCGCCGGTGATGACCTGGGCGATGCCGCTGGCGGTCATGAGGCCGGCGGGAGCCGAAGTGCCGTTGCCTTTCACGAAGGCAGTGCCTTCGGCGATGGCGAACGACTCCGCCGTATCGGAAGCCAGTTCGCCTTCCAGATTGTAGGCGTTGTCTTCCAGGAGTTGGTTGGAGACCGGAGTGAACGTGGCTGCCTCGTAAGGGGTGATCGTCACCCCGGCGTAGGAAGTCTCACTCTCGGTGCGGTCGTCGGTGTCGGCGACCCAGGTCGCGGCAGTGCTGCCGGTGCGCCGCGGATACTGGACCTGTGCCGAACCAACCGTGACCACCTTCGCATACTGGCGAATTGGCGAGAACTGGCGCAGGAGCTTCAAGACTTCCTGACCGAATTCGGGCGGGGTCAGCACGGTATTGCCGGCAGCGGTCAGCGACTTCTTCTCGACGTCGCTCAAGGCGTCGGGACCGGAGCGAAGGAAGGTCTCGAAGGACTTCTTCTCGACGTCGGCGGCGATGGCGCCGTGGCCCCGACGGTTCATCTTGGCTTCAAGGCGGTCGAGCCGTTCGGCCGACTTAGTCTCGATTGCCTTGATCCGATCTTCGAACGTGCCCTGGAAGCCTTCAAGGGCCTTGGTCACGATCGCGGCCGGATCGTCGTTACCGGCGCCGGTGTCTTTCAGTTCGAGGGGAGAAACATGCTTCATGGTAGAGAACTTGCCTTTCAGAGGGTTCGGTTTCACTTGGAGGATGACGCCGCCGTGAAGCGTCGAATGATTGCGGCCACGGCTTGCGCCGCGTCGTAATTTTTTGCGGAGGTAACGCGAGCCCTGGGATGCGCCGGATTGCGAACGAGCGACACTTCGACCAGGTCGAGGGCGCTGATCACGCGATTGCGGCCTTGCTGCTTCGCCTCACGCGTGCGGAAGCCGATCGACAAACCGGAAACCAGGCCCGACTTCACCATGGAAAGGATGGAACGTGCTCGGGGCTGGTCGTTGTGGATCAAACCTTTGACGATCAAGCCATCATTGGTTTCGGAGACCGACGACCAGCTACCGACCAGGTCGGAGGGGTCGTGCGAGAAAAGCATCGGCAGATCTGCGGCGACGTTGAACGCGCCCTTAGTGATGATGTCGCCGGTAGTGTCGGGGCCAGCATTGAACGGCCAGGCGGTGCCGACGATGGTCCCTTCGGCGTCCACGCTGAGCGTTGCCTTGACTTCCAGGCGGTCCATTATGAGCGGACCCAGTTGCTGATACTGGTGACCCGGCCGTTTGCATCGTAGCTGTAGCTCTGCGTCCAGGTGTTGGTGCCGTCCGTGAACGAGACCGTCGCGATTGCGCCGGCCGTGTTGTAGGTGAGCGTCTGGGTGTAATTGTCTGGGCAGACGGTCTGCCCGGTGTTGTCCAGCAAATTGCCTGCGGCCCTGGTGGGCAGCGGGTTGGCGTCACTGATGGGCGTGCCGGTGGCGAAGCTCACTTGTCGTTTCCTTCTCGTTGGGGGTGCCGAACAGCGTCCGCTCAAGGATCTTGGCGGCGAGTTCGTATGTTTCGATCAGCGGGCGGTCATTGACGTAGGCTGCGATGAGTTCATGGGCCCGCCTTGGCGCGGTGCCGCCGCCGATGAGTGCGAGCCGGATTGTCTCTGCGATGTCTTCCTGCGCAAAGTTGCGCGAGAACATGCGATTACAGATCGCACCGAAGGCGCCGCGCTTGCTCTCAAGCTCTCGGATCAATTCCAGCGTGAGCTTGAACGTATGGTCCTGGTCACCAAAGAAGGTCGCGTAAGCGGTCATGAGCCGCCCCCAAAGGCGGTCTGCTTGGTGCTGCCGGCATTCAGTGCACCGCCGGCATGGGCGGATGACGTATTGAAGTTCTCGAAAACGTCGCCGCCCTCATAGGCTGGCAGGCCGAAGCCGATCTGGCGCGCTTCATTTGGATTCAGGATGCGTGCAGAGACAGCAAAGCTAAGCGCCTGGGCACGCGCGAGCAGATCGGCGCGGGAGAAACCATCCACGTTGAATTCGATGCAATACTGGGTGCGCTCTTTCGGCGTCAGAAGCTTCAATTCAAGCTCTTGCTCGAACGACTTCAGTCTGGGCAACAGAGCTTGCGAGAGAAATTCTTGGCCGATCGATTCAATCGAGCGAGGCTGTGCCCGATCGACCTGCATCAGCATGTGGAGCGGAACGCGGAATAGTCGGGCGATCTCCGCCACCGCATACGTTCGCATTTCGAGGAACTGGCTATCGACGCTGTTGAAGGTGAGCGGCTGCCAAGCTGCATCGGTGGGCAGGACGGCAGTGCCGCCCGCCTTGTCGCCGCCTTGCGATGCCTGCCAAGCGGCCTTTGCGGTAGTGAGTGTGTCCGCCGTTACGGTGCCCTTGAGGCTGAGCACACCTGACGGGCGCGCGGCATTGCCAAATAGGCGCGATGCATGACGTTCAAGCACAAGCGCGAGCGCGATCACGTCGCGGCCTTCGCCGACGAGGCCGCGCGATGAATTGTAGGCCGGGGTCGGAATGTGGAGGATGTCAGCGGCCGGGATCTCGCGAGCCGGATTCTTGCCGTCCGCTTTGATCGCGTATGCCGGTTCGAAATTGGAGTAGTCGACGACGATCGAGGATAGCCGGGGATCGAGCCGGATCAATTCAGCGGGCTTACCGCCGTCAACGCGGACGATCTGGGCGAAGCCGCCCCAGGGCTGAAGCAACGCGTCAGACATGAGTTGGGTGCGGAATAGCGCTGCCGGCGTGAAGCCATTCGGCGCGTCGTGCAGAAGGTTGTAGAGCGGATGGTCGGTGGCCTTCTCTTTGCCGCCGTCCGGAAGCTTTTTGTAAATGTGGAGGGGGAGCGAGCCGGCCGCCTCAGAGATCGAACGGACTGCGCACGCGACCGGCGCGCACGTCATGGCCGTGTAGGGCGTGACCGTCACGCCGGCCAGGGTCGGGGCCGCGCCGAACAGATCGAAATAGAAGCCGCTCGCGTCAGCGAGGCTGGGCGCGGCTTTGGTCTCGATACCGAGGAGCAATTTGAGGCGGGACGAAAAGGACAAGAGGCACAACAGAGAGCTTGGCCCGCCGGTTAAGCGAGCGAGGGACATTTCTCTGTGTGTGCATTTGTTGCGAGAGCTAGCCCCGCAACGCAACTATATTACGCACCGAAATTGTGGCGGAATAGAGTCGCGGTTACGCCTCCCGGTATCGAAAAGCGGTTACGAGTGGCACCGTTTTTGACTGCCCGAAAGAGGTCTAAGTGACTGATATTGCTAAGAAAATACGGAATTGGCTGGGGAACTAGGATTCGAACCTAGACAAACAGAGTCAGAGTCTGTTGTGCTACCGTTACACCATTCCCCAACGGAATAGTCGAACAAATTCAATGTCTTACTGATCTGTCCGACTGCGACCGGCAGCGCTTGTCGCGCAAATCACGGCTCAGGCGTGGAGGGTTTCTACCCGCTCGGCTGTGGGCTGGCAAGCACTGCGGTGCACCGGTGTTTTGCGGTCCACATCGGGCGTGTTGGCGGCGGGATCGCCGCTCCCGCGGCTCGCCGCGCGGCGGTTTGCCTCATCCGAAAAATCGCCGTAGCGGGTCGGATCGGAACGCGCCGCTTCGTCCTTGGACAACACAACCCAAGGAGATCCGTGATGCCCTATGTCGATGGTTTCGTGCTGGCCGTGCGCAAGGACAAGGTCGAGGCCTACAAGGCGCTGGCGAAAACGGCCTGCGCAGTGTGGATGGAGCATGGTGCGCTCGATTATGTCGAATGCATCGGTGACGACGTGCCCTACGGCGCGCTGACATCCTTTCCGCGCGCGGTGATGGCGACGGAGGATGAGGTCGTGGTGTTCTCCTGGATCGTCTACCGCGACCGCGAGACCCGCGACGCCGTCAACAAGAAGGTGATGGCGGATGCGCGGCTCAAGGGCGCCGACATGCCGTTCGACGGCAAGCGCATGATCTATGGTGGGTTCACGACGCTGTTGCAGGCGAGCGAGATAGTCGGCTGAGCGCACGCTTCGTTCGTGCCGGCCTCACAAGAAGAGGTGGGTTACGCTACGCTAACCCACCCGACGCATTAGAGCGGTTGTCTCCCTCGCAGCGAACGACGCCAGATAGAGCGTGCGGAATCGCTGCTCCCTTATGCAGCATCGTCGCAATCCGTTTCACCTTGCCGGTGCTGCGCTGGCATGCCATCCTCTCATCGCCAGGGATAATCAAACGGAAGCGGGCGCTTAGGCTCACAGCTTCCAAAAAATCTTGGTTGGGGAAACCCTTTGGGAGGTCTGATTTCATGACATTGAAGCACGTCACCGGGCTGCTTTGCGCGGCCGCGATGTCCCTTGCGCTCGCCGCCGGCGCGCGCGCCGAGGACAAGGTGGTCAAGATCGGTGTGATCATGCCGATGTCCGGCGGCACCGCCTCGATCGGCGCGCACGCCAAGGCGGCGATCGAAGTCGCCATGGACATCATCAACAACGCCCACCCCGAGCTCGGCAATCTGCCGCTGGCGAAGAACGCAGGCCTTGCCGGCCTCGGCGGCGCCAAGATCGAGGCTGTGTTCGCCGACAACCAGGGCAACCCCGCGACCGGCCAGAACCAGGCGTTGCGCCTGATCACGGAAGACAAGGTCGTGGCCGTGTTCGGCGCCTATCAGTCCGGCATCACGCTGACCTCGAGCGCGATCGCCGAGAAATACGGCATTCCCTATCTCAATTCGGAGTCGGTCGCCGCCAATCTCACCGAGCGCGGCTTCAAATGGTTCTTCCGTACCACGCCGATCGCGACAGATTTCGCCAAGGCCTATGTCGACTTCCTTGCCGACATGAAGGCCTCCGGCGCCAAGACCGATGCAATCGCGCTGGTCCACGACAACACCGAATACGGCACGTCGGTCGCCAACACCATCAGCACCGCGTTCAAGGAGAAGGGGCAGCCGGTCGCGCTCGACGTCGCCTATCCCGTCAACGCGACCGATTTGCAGGGCCAGGTGCTCCAGCTCAAGGACAAGAAGCCCGACGTGATCATCATGATCAGCTACACGTCGGACGCGATCCTGTTCGCCAAGACCATGCAATCGCTCGACTACAAGCCGGCGATCCTGCTCGCTGATGATGCCGGCTATTCCGATCCGTCCTTCATCAAGGCGGTCGGCAAGATCTCGCAAGGCGTCTTCAACCGCTCGTCCTGGGCGGTGGGTCCGCCCGGCTCTCCGTCGGCCATCATCGCCGACATGTACAAGAAGAAGAGCGGCGAGGAGATGGACGACACCGTCGGCCGCCAGATGCAGGGCTTCTTCGTGCTCGCTGATGCGATCGACCGCGCCGGCTCGACCGATCCGGCCAAGATCCAGGCCGCGCTGAAGGCGACGGACCTGAAGCCCGAGCAATTGATGATGGGCTACAAGGGCGTGAAGTTCGACGACAAGGGCCAGAACACCCTTGCCTCCGGCCTGATCATCCAGCTCCAGGACGGTGAGAACTACACAGCGGTGTGGCCGAAGGCGAGCGCCGAGAAGGCACCGGTGTTGCCCTACAAGGGCTGGTGAAGTTTTTGAAGGCGGGGCCGTGCGCCCCGCCAACCCCAAGATGATTTGATCAGAGCAACGCAGCTCATGTCCTTTGTACTCGTGCAGGTGATCGTAGGCGGGCTTCTGCTTGGCGCCGTCTACGCCCTGTTTTCGTCGGGCCTCACGCTGGTGTGGGGCATGATGAACATCGTCAATTTCGCGCATGGCGATTTCGTCATGCTCGGCATGTACGTCGCCTATGTCGTGCACACCCTGATGGGGGGAGGGCCGATCCTCGGCGCGCCGCTGGCCACGCTGGTGCTCGCGACCGTCGGCGTCGTCGTCTATTTTGCCCTGATCCGCGACATCATGAAGGGGCCGATGCTGGCGCAGATCCTCGGCACCTTCGGCCTTGCGCTGCTGCTGCGCTATTCCGTGTTCTGGTGGTTCGGCGCCAACTTCCTGTCGATGCCGCAAAACATTGTCGGCGGCACCTTTGCCGTGGCCGGCTTGCGCATCGAGGCCTCTCGGTTGCTCGCGGGTGTCGTCGCGATCCTGGTGACGCTCGGCCTGCATCTGTTGCTGACGCGCACCTCGCTCGGCTCCAAGATGCTGGCGGTGGCGGAGGATGCGACTGCGGCGCAGCTGATGGGCATCCGGCCCGACACCATGCAGGCGATCGCCTGGGGAATCGCGGCCGGCGCCACCGGTCTTGCTGGTGCGCTGATTGCGAACTTCTTCTATATCGTGCCGACGGTCGGGGAGACCCTCGGCATCGTTGCCTTCGTCACCGTGTCGCTCGGCGGTTTTGGCAGCGTGCCGGGCGCGCTGGTTGCGGGCCTCCTGATCGGCGTCATCGAGTCGCTGTCCGGCTATCTGATCGGCGCGGTCTACAAGGACATCGTCGTCTATGTGCTGTTCCTGCTCTTCCTCTGGTTCAGGCCGCAAGGCCTGATGGGCAAGTCCTGATGGGGAAGATGTGATGCGGCGCCTGATCTGGCTTTCGGTCGCAGCAGCGATTGCGATCGCCTATCCGCTGCTGCTGTCCTCGCCGTTCCAGCAGCGCCTCGGCGCGCTGGTGCTGCTCTATGCGATTGCGGCCTCCGCCTGGAATATCGTCGGCGGCTATGCCGGCCAGGTCTCGGTCGGCCATGTCGTGTTCTTCGGTTGCGGTGCCTATGCTGCGATGGGGTCCTATGCCAAGTTTGGCTTATCGCCGCTGTTCGGCATTCCCGGCGGCATCGTGGTCGCGGTCGCGCTTGCCGCGATCATCGGCGTGCCGACGCTGCGGCTATCGGGCCATTACTTCAGCATGGCGACGATCGCAGTCGCCGAGACGATGCGGCTGGTCGTCACCAACACCGACTGGCTCGGCGCGGCGGTCGGACTTTCCGGCCCGACCGTGCCGCGCAACATCTTCGATCTCTCGTTCCTGTCGTCGCTGCCGTACTATTATCTCTTCCTCGTCATCCTCGCGATCACGCTGCTGATCACGTGGTGGATGACCAACAGCCGGATGGGATTCTACCTGCGCGCGATCAAGGATTCCGAGCGCGCCGCACGCTCGCTCGGCGCGCCCGCCAGCCGCACCAAGCTTTACGCCTATATGCTGAGCGCGGCACTGACCAGCGTTGCCGGCGCGCTCTATGCGATGATGTTCGGCTTCGTCGATCCCGAGTCCGGTTTCGGCATCCTGATCTCGGTCAAAATCCTGATCATGGCGGCCCTGGGTGGAGCAGGGTTGCTGTTCGGGCCTCTCGTCGGCGCTGCGATCCTGGTGCCGCTGGAGGAGATTTCCAACAGCTGGCTCGGCGGCAAGGGCGCCGGGCTGACCTTCGTGCTTTACGGCGCGATCATTGTCGTGATCGCGCGCTTCCAGCCGGGCGGTCTGCTTAGCCTGTTCACAAGGCGCTCCAAATCTGACACGGGAGCAAGCCATGCTCCTTGAGGCACGCGGGATCATCAAGGCGTTCGGCAGCTTCAAGGCGGTGGACGATGCGTCCGTGACGCTGGAGCAGGGCGACATTCTCGGCCTGATCGGCCCGAACGGTGCGGGAAAATCCACCTTCTTCAATTGCCTCACCGGCGACCTCAAAGCCAGCTCCGGCTGCGTCCTTTTCGAGGGTCGCGACATCACCGACTTCACGCCGGAGCTGCGTGCCGGCCTCGGCCTCGCCCGCACCTTCCAGGTGCCGCAGACCTTTGAGGGCATGACGGTGCTCGAGAACGTCATGATCGGGGCCTTCCTGCGCACCTCGCGTCGCAACGAGGCCGAGACCAAGGCGCGCGCCGTGCTGGAGCGCGTCGGCATGAACAGGCTTGCCGATGCGCCGGCGCGCTCGCTCGGCACGCCCGGCCGCAAGCGGCTGGAGATCGCCCGCGCACTCGCGACCGAGCCAAAAGTGCTGCTGCTCGACGAGGCCATGGCCGGCCTCAACGCGCATGAGGTGAAGCTAGCGATCGATCTCGTGCGGGACATCCACCGTTCCGGCATCACGCTCGTCATCGTCGAGCACATCATGGAAGTCATCATGTCGCTCGCCAGCCGCGTGATGGTGTTTCACCAGGGCAAGGAAATCGCGCGCGGGTCGCCGCGCGAGGTCACCTCTAACCCGGCCGTGATCGCGGCCTATCTCGGCACGCGCGCAGCCAAGGCTGCCGCGGGGCATACGCCGGTCGAGCTCATGGGCGGGCCGAACCTATGAGCGGGGCGCTCCTCCGGATCGAGCACCTCGAGGTGCGCTACGGCGACCTCATCGGTGTCTCCGATGTCTCGCTGGAGGTGCCGGAGGGTAGCGTCGTCGCGCTGCTCGGCTCCAATGGTGGCGGCAAGACCACGACGCTGAATGCGATCGCCGGTCTCATTCCCGTGCATTCCGGCACGATCAGCTTTCGCGGCGAGGACATCTCTGGCCAAAAGGCTTTTGCGATCGTGCGCAAGGGGCTGGCGTTGTCGCCGGAAGGCTGGCGGCTGTTCGTGCAACAGAGTGTCGAGAACAATTTGATGCTCGGCGCAACCCCGCTGCATGACAAATCGCGCAAGGCCACGCTGCTCGAGCGCGTCTACGAATTCTTTCCACGGCTGAAGGAGCGCCGCAACCAGCGCGCCGGCACCATGTCCGGCGGGGAGCGGCAAATGCTCGCGGTCGGCCGCGCGCTGATGAGCGACCCGAAGCTGCTGATGCTCGACGAGCCGTCGCTTGGCCTTGCACCCGCCGTGGTCGAGTCCATGTACGAGACATTCGGCCGCCTGCATCGCGAGGGCCTGACCATCCTGCTTGCCGAGCAATCGATCGAGCTCGCGCTCGAAGTCTCTGACTTCGCCACCGTGCTCCAGGTCGGCAAGAGCGTGCTGTCAGGCACGGCCGCCGCGCTGGCCGAGGATCCGCAGGTGCAGAAGGCCTATTTGGGCGTGGGGTAGTCGAACTCCGCCTGAAGCAGCAGCAACAGGCAACCGGCGAGCCGTGTCTCCATCTCCTTCGAGCGAAGCGACAGCGGGCCGGGATCGTTGAGGATCGCATTCACGAGCGTGCCCAGCACGACCTGAAAGCCGAAGGCGATGGCGCGGGTTTTTGCCGCTTTGCGGCCCTTGCCCATGGCCGGGAGCAGGAGAGGGGTGGCGCGCTTCGTGGTGGCTTGGGCGAGAGCCTTGAACGTCGTCCATTTGTCCGGGCGGGTGTCGTCATGCTGAAGCGCGGCGCGCAGCACACCCTCGTGGTTGCGCATCCAGGCAATGATGCCGCTGATGACGATATGGCAGCGCTTGTCGAGGCCCGTCTGTGGTGACGGCCGCCTGATTTCCACCAGCCGCTGCTCGCCGTCGCGCGCGGCCAGTGCCATCAGCGCGTTGAAATAGGCCTCTTTGCTCTCGAAACGGCTGTAGAAGGCGCCCACGGTAGCACCGACCTCGGCGCAGAGCGCCTCGATCGAAAGTTCGGCAAGGCTGCGCCTCCGCAGCATGTCGGCGCCCGCACGCAAGAGAGCCAGCGTCGTCTCCTGGCTGCGCTTCTGGCGTGACGGGGCGACGCCCGGCAGGTCGAAGTCGCGCAGCCCGGGCTTGTCCAGTGATGGCCGCATCCGTGCTTGCATCCGCCCAAAATCATAATCATAATTCGGATTATAATTTAGGCGCTGCCGGGCTGCGGGTCAACCGGGCCGTGGGCGCGCCAGCCAAGGAGGATCGGATGAGCGCAGGCAGCGGCACGCCGTTTCGCGGCACCGTCGGCAAGACGGTTGCGGAGTCAAAACCCTGGTGGCCGGAGGCGCCAAAGCCGCCAGAGGGGGCGCCGAACATCCTGGTCGTGCTGTTCGACGACGTCGGCTTCTCCGATTTTGGCTGCTACGGCTCGGCGATCAATACTCCGACCATAGATCGGCTTGCCGCTGAGGGCTTGCGCTACTCCGGCTTCCACACCACGGCGATGTGCTCGACGACGCGCGCTGCGCTGCTCACCGGGCGCAACCATCATTCGGTCGGCGTCGGCTGTCTCGCCAATTTCGATTCGGGCTATCCCGGCTATCGCGGCAAGATCGCGCGCGAGGCGGGAACGCTCGCCGAGATGCTGCGCGTGCACGGCTACCGCAACTACATGATCGGCAAATGGCACGTCACGCCGCTCACTGAGAGCGGCGCTACCGGCCCGTTCGACGGCTGGCCCCTGGGGCGCGGCTTCGATCGCTTCTACGGCTTCCTCGATGCCGAGACCGACCAATACGCGCCCGAGCTCGTCTCCGACAACACGCATATTGATCCGCCGGGAACGTATGCCGACGGCTATCATCTGACCGAGGATCTGATCGATCAGTCCATCCGCTTCATCGGCGATCACTATGCCGATCGTCCCGACATCCCCTGGCTCACCTGGGTCGCGTTGGGCGCCTGCCACGCACCGCACCAGGCGCCGGCCGAGATCATCCGAAACTACGACGCGTCCTTTGCGCACGGCTGGGACGTCGAGCGCGAGCAGCGTCTCGCGCGCCAGAAGGCGATGGGGCTGGTGCCTCCGGATACGCGGATGCCGGCGCGCAATGATGGCGTCAAAGCTTGGGAGGACCATTCGCCCGACGAGCGCCGCGTCTTCACGCGCCTGCAAGCGGCCTTTGCCGGCATGCTCGACCATTCCGATCGGCATCTGGCGCGGCTCGTTACGTTCCTCGAGACGGCCGGCATTCGCGACAACACGATGATCATCGTGTTGTCCGACAATGGCGCGAGCCAGGAAGGTGGGCCGCTCGGCTTCGTCAACGCGATGGGGCCGTTCAACTTCAAGCCGGAACCGATCGCGGAGAAGCTGCGTCGCATCGACGACATCGGCGGGCCCGATACCCACAGCAACTTCCCCCATGGCTGGGCGATGGCGTCCAATACGCCGCTGCGCCGCTACAAGCAGAACACCCATGGCGGTGGCATCCGCGATCCCTTCGTCGTCAACTGGCCGAAGCGTATTGCGACCAAGGGCGAGCTGCGCCACCAGTTCGTGCATGCCAGCGATCTCACGCCGACGCTGCTGGAGCTGATCGGCATCGACGCTCCCGTGACGATCGCGGGCTGCCGGCAGATGCCGCTGGAGGGTGAGAGCTTCGCGCGCTCGATCACGGATGCCTCTGCACCGTCGAAGACGTCACCTCAATATTTCGAGATGTTCGGCCATCGCGGCCTCTGGCATGGCGGCTGGAAGGCGGTCGCCTATCATCCGCCGGGCACGCCGTTCGAGAACGACAAATGGGAGCTGTTCCATCTCGACCAGGACTTTTCCGAGACCGATGATCTCGCGGCGAAGGAGCCGGAGCGCCTGGGCCGGATGATCGCGACATGGTGGGGAGAGGCCGAGAAGCATAACGTGCTGCCGCTCGACGACCGCTTCGGGCCGCGCTTTGCCGAAAACGCTGCGCGCTTCCACGGCGCGCGCCACCATTTCGTCTTCCACGCCGGCATGGGCCACGTGCCGACCGACGTGGCGCCGGACGTGCGCAGCCGCAGCTACACCATCGAGGCGCATGTCCAGATCGAGGAGGCGGGCGCGGACGGCGTGCTGATCGCGCATGGCGATGCGACGTCGGGCTATAGCCTCTACATCAAGGATGGCCACCTCGTGCACGACCTCAACATCGGCGGCAGCCATCAGATCGTCCGCTCCGACCGCAAGGTGCCGTCAGGCGCGCGGCGGCTGGGCGTTCATGTCGAGCGGCTGGTGCGCAAGGATCCGCCGGCCAAGGGCTCGCGCACCGGCGTCACCGACTACACGCTGCTGATCGACGGCGAGAAGGCGGGATCGCTCCAGACCCAGCTCGGTTTCCATACGCTGATCTCGTGGTCCGGCCTCGACATTGGCCGCGACCGCGGCAGCCCGGTGTCGCACTATGCGGCGCCGTTCGCGTTCGAGGGCCGGCTGCTGCGCGTCACCGTCACCATGCACAACGACCAGAAGCTCGACGGCGACGCCGTCGGCAACGCCCAGATGGCGCGGCAGTAAGGCTGAGCGCCTCTTACTTGATCTTGTCGTAGGCCGCCGCAAAATCGTTAAGCGGCATCGGGATCGCGATCGTCTCCTTGGCCATGTTCTGGAAGGAGACCTTCAACTGCTTGCCCGACTTCAGGCTCGCAAGCAGGTCCGGCGCGATCGGCGTCGAGGCGTAGCAGCCGCGATTCTCGCAGGTCTGGATCTGAAGATCGACCGCCTTGCCTTCGTCGACCTGAAGCTTGGCGCCGACGGGAAGGTTGAGGCCGAGCGGTAGCTGTAGCAGCGCCACCGGCGTGCGGGTGTCGGGCGCGATGCGGATATTGATCAGCACGATGGTCTGGCCGGTCTTGGTCAGCACCGCGTTCTGTTCGATCGCGCATTCGAGCGGCGCATCGCGGCTGACGCTGGTGCAGCGCGCGATCCAGCCGGGCTGCTGCGCCGCTGCGCCATCGGTCTGGGCTTGGGCTTGGGCCTGGGTCGGCGCAGGCGCGGGCTGTGCCGCCGGGACCGACGGGGCCGCGTTCTTCTTGGCACCTTGCTGGGCGTAGGCAGCGCCCGTCGACAACAGGATAGCGGCGGCGAGGACGACAAGTCTGGATTGCATGGGCATGGCGTAACCGCGTTGGCGTGAACCGAGGGCCTCGCTGTAGCGTCGCGGAAGCGACGGTGCAAGCTTACTCGGCGGCTTCCTTCACGGTGCTGTGCTCGGCTGCCTCGTGCTCTTCATCCTCGGCCGAATGGCTCTTGAACAGGTTCGAGAACTTGTCGAGATAGAGATAGACCACCGGGGTGGTGAACAGCGTCAGCGCCTGGCTGACGATCAGGCCGCCGACCATGGCGTAGCCGAGCGGCTGGCGGATCTCGGCGCCGGTGCCGTGGCCGAGCATCAGCGGCACGCCGCCGAGCAGCGCCGCCATCGTCGTCATCATGATCGGGCGGAAGCGGAGCAGCGCG
Organism: Bradyrhizobium sp. McL0616; assembly: GCF_049993385.1. Taxonomy (NCBI): domain Bacteria; kingdom Pseudomonadati; phylum Pseudomonadota; class Alphaproteobacteria; order Hyphomicrobiales; family Nitrobacteraceae; genus Bradyrhizobium; species Bradyrhizobium sp. McL0616. The sequence continues at coordinate 5,382,727 of NZ_CP188255.1, read as the reverse complement.
GCCTGGCGGATCGATTCCTCAGGTGTGCGCCCGTCGCGCTCGGCAGCGATGGCGAAGTCGACCATCATGATGCCGTTCTTCTTCACGATGCCGATCAGCAGAATGACTCCGATCAAAGCAATGAGGCTGAACTCGAACCCGGCCGCCATCAGGATCAGAAGCGCGCCGACGCCGGCCGAGGGCAGGGTCGACAGAATCGTGATCGGATGGATGTAGCTCTCGTAGAGGATGCCGAGGATCAGATAGACCACGACGAGCGCCGCAAGGATCAGCAGAGGCACGGTGCCGAGCGATTGCTGGAACGCTTGCGCGGTGCCCTGGAAGCTCGAATTGAGCGTGGGGGGCGCGCCGAGATCGGCCATCGCCTTCTGCACGGACTCCGTGGCCTGTCCGAGCGCCACGCCTTGGGCGAGATTGAAGCTGATCGTGATCGCCGGGAATTGGCCCTGATGGCTGATCGAGAGCGATCGGACCGGGTCGGTGGACCAGGTCGCGAAGGTCGATAGCGGCACCTGTTCGCCGGTCAGCGGCGATCTCAGATAGAGCTTGTTCAGCGAATCGAGGTTGCCCTGCATCTCCGGCAGGATTTCCAGGATCACGTGATAGCTGTTGAGCTGGGTGAAATACTGCGTGACCTGGCGCTGGCCGAACGCGTCGTAGAGCGTGTCGTCGATCAGCTGCGGCTGGATGCCGTAGCGCGAGGCGGTGTCGCGGTTGATCTTGAGCTGGACCGTGGTGCCCTGGGTCTGCTGGTCGGTCGCGACGTCTCGCAACTCGGGCAGGGTCTGCATCTTTGCGAGAATCTTCGGCGCCCACGAATTGAGCTCGCCGAGATCGGCGTCCTGCAGGGTGAACTCGAACTGCGTACGCGTCGGACGGCCGCCGAGGCGGACGTCCTGGGCTGCCTGCATATAGAGGCGGGCTCCGGCGACCTTTTCGAGCTTGGGACGCAGCCGCGCAATGATCTGCTGCGCGGACGCCTCGCGCTCGTTGCGTGGCTTCAGGGTGATGAACATGTTGCCGTTATTGCCGGCGCGGCCGCTGCCGCCGATGTTCATCGCCGACGAGGCGATATCGGGATCTTCCATCACGATCTTGCCGAGCTCGACCTGACGGCGCTGCATCTCGGCAAAGGAGATGTCCTGGGAGGCTTCCGAGGTCGCGGTGATCAGGCCGACGTCCTGCTGCGGGAAGAAGCCCTTCGGGATCAGGATGAAGAGGTAGACCGACAGAGCCAGCGTGGCGAAGAAGATCACGAGCGTGGTGCGCCGCCAGGCCAGGGCATGGTCGAGCCCCCATTCGTAGCCGCGCAGCATCGCATCGAAGCCGCTCTCGCTCCACTGGTAGAACTTGCCGTGGGTCACCTCGCCATGAGCGCGCAGGAAGCGCGAGGCCATCATCGGCGTCAGCGTCAGCGACACGAACATCGAGACGAAGATCGTCATCGCCAGCACGACGGCGAATTCGCGGAACAGGCGTCCGATGATGCCGCCCATCAGGAGCAGCGGGATCAGCACCGCGACCAGCGAGATGCTGATCGAGACGATGGTGAAGCCGATTTCCTTGGAGCCTTTGAAGGCGGCGGCCATCGGCTTTTCGCCTTCCTCGATGTAGCGCGTGATGTTCTCGAGCATCACGATGGCGTCGTCGACGACGAATCCGACCGCGATGGTCAGCGCCATCAGCGACAGATTGTCGAGCGAATAGCCGAACACCCACATCAGCGCGCAGGCGCCCAAAAGCGCCAGCGGAACCGTGATGGTGGGAATCACGGTGGCCCAGAAGCTGCGCAGGAAGACGAAGATGACCATAACCACGAGGGCAATCGTCAGGAGCAGCGTGAACTGCACGTCCTCGACCGCGGCACGGATGGTGGTGGTGCGGTCGCTGATGACCTCGATCTTGACCGCGGGCGGGATCGCCGCGACGAGGCGGGGCAGGGTCGCCTTGATCCGGTCGACGGTCTCGATGACGTTGGCGCCCGGCTGCTTGAACACCACCAGGAACACGCCGCGCTTGCCATTGGCCCAGGCCGCCTGCTTGGCGTCTTCAGGACCGGTGACCGCCTGGCCGAGGTCCTTGATCCGCAAGGGGCCGCCGTTGCGATAGGCGATGATGACGTCGTTCCAGTCCTTGGACTGCAGCAACTGGTCGTTGGCGTAGATCGTGTAAGCGCGCTTGTCGCCGTCGATATTGCCCTTGGGGCTGTCGACCGTAGTGATTCCGATCGCGGTGCGCACGTCCTCCAGCGACAGGCCCTTGGCCACGAGCTTCGCCGGATCGATCTGGACGCGGACCGAGGGTTTCTGCTGGCCGCCGATGAACACCTGCGCCACGCCGGATATCTGGCTGATCTGCTGGGCAAGCTGGGCGTCAATCGAATCGCTGACGGTGGTCAGCGGCAGCGTGTCTGATGTCGCCGACAGCAGCAGGATCGGCGAGTCCGCCGGGTTCACCTTGCGATAGGTCGGCGGCGAGGGCAGGTTCTTCGGCAACTGGCCGCTGGCGGCGTTGATGGCGCCCTGCACGTCGTTCGCGGCACCATCGATGCTGCGGTTGAGGTCGAACTGGATGGTGATCGAGGCGGTACCCAGATAGCTCGTCGAGGTCATCTGCGCGATGCCGGGAATCTGGGCGAACTGGCGCTCCAGCGGCTGCGCGACCGAGGAGGCCATCGTTTCCGGGCTGCCGCCTGGCAGATTGGCCGTGATCTGGATGGTCGGGAAGTCCACCTGCGGCAGCGGCGCGACCGGCAGCAGGGGGTAGGCGACGAGACCGACAAAGAGAATGCCGGCCATCAGCAGCGAGGTGCCGATGGGATAACGGATGAAAGGTGCCGAAATCCCGCCCTCGGTCATTCCTGTCGAACCTTGTTCTGAGCCGGATCTGAACTCGCCACCGCCGTGGAGACGAGGCTTCCGGGCTGCACCTTGTATTGACCGCCGGTGATCACTTGCTGGCCCGGGCTGAGCCCTTCCTCAACAACCGACTTTCCGTCGATGGAGTAGTTGACCTTGATCGTGCGAACCTCGGCCTTGTTATCCTGGCTGACGGTATAAGCGTAGAGGCCGTTCGTCGAATGCAGGACCGCTTCATCGGGTACGACGGTCGCATCCTTCAGGGTCCGCACCAGAAGGCGTGTCGATACCGATTGTCCCGGCCACAGCGCGTGTTCCTTGTTGGCGAACACCGCCTTGAGCCGAATAGTCCCGCTGGTCGTATCGACCTGGTTGTTGATGACGGCGAGCTTGCCCTCGGCCAGCGTCTTCTTGCCGTCGGTGGTGAACGCGATCACCTTGAGCTCGCCGCCCTTCTGCCCCTCGCTGATATAAGGCAGCTGGTCCTCCGGCGCCGTGAAGATCACGGTGATCGGCTCGACCTGGGCGATGGTGACGACGCCGGTCTGGGTCGAGGCATTGACGATATTGCCGATATCGACCTGGCGCAGGCCGGCGACGCCGGTGATCGGTGACTTGACCTGGGTGTAGTCGAGCTGGGTCTGGGCGTTGGCGATCGCGGCTTCGTCGGCGGCGATCTGGGCGGTGAGCTGGGCGACGGTGGAGCGTTGCGTATCGGTCTGCTGCCGCGTCGCGAATTCACCGAGCTTGGTGTAGCGCTGAAGATCGAGATTGGCGTTGGCGAGATTGGCCTCGTCCTGCGCCTTCTTGGCCTTGGCCTGATCAAGCGCGGCCTGGAACGGGCGCGGATCGATCTCGACCAGGAGGTCGCCCTGGTTGACCATTTGGCCTTCGGTGAAGGCGATCTTGTCGATCTGGCCGTCCACCCGGGTCCGGACTTGTACGGTGTTGAAGCCCTGTACGGTGCCGAGGCCGGTCAGATAGACCGGGAAATCAGCCTTCTGCACCGGGGCGACGCTGACGGGCACCGCTGGGGCGCGCGGCGGCCCCTTCTGTGCCGTTTTTTGGGCCTCGGGGCCCGAGAAGCGTTGCCAGCCGTAATAGCCGCCAACGGCCACGGCTGCGATGATCAGAATCCACAGGATCGGCCGTGACTTTTTCATTTTTAATCGTATCGGCTTGTATGCCCAAAACAACGAATGGCGGGGCAATCAAAGGGTTCCAGAAGGGCTTGTATAATACACGCCAAGTTCCACTGTAAACAGCACTATCGGTTGAGAATCCTAAACAATTGGAAAGCTTTGCACCCCGTAGGCAACCGGGTGGCGCAGTGGTGTGCAGTGCTGCATTTTCCCATTTTGAACGAGCAGCGTGCAAAAGATAGGCAGCGCTCGCTGGCCGCGTGGGCGTTGCAGGGGGCGGAGCGAGCGAGCGGGCTCGAGAGGGACGGCTGGATTGGCCTTGGCGAGAACGGTTCTAAACCGGCGATGCGGCGTTTCGGTTGTCAGGAAAATCAGCGTCGTTCATATCAGCCGCCACAAATGGAGTGCGGTATGGACGAGCTGAACGGCAAACTGATTGCGTGTCAGATTCTGATAACAGGGCTGATCGCGCGCGTTGCCAACGAGCAGCGCGACCCCTTGCGATTTCTCACCGACTTCCGTGACGAGATCAAAGCCGTCGTCAAAGGCGTCAACATCGCCGGCATGGAAAACTCGGATCGCGTGCGTGCGGTTGCGCAGCACACCGTCGATGAATTGTTCTCGCTGATGAAGCCACCGAGCAGCGACTGACGGCTGCAGGACGGAGCGATCCCGGTGAGAATGTCGCCTTGGTTTTAGAACGACTCCAAGTCCAACTTAGAACGGTTTCAAAGTTCAGTTTAGAATCGTTTTGATCTGGACCTATTCAAGGGCTCTCGCGGGCTGCTCGCATTGACCCGCTATTTTGTGGCCGATACCAACAGCCCATCGCTCATCGCAATGAAGTGAAATGAGCGGACAAGAAAATGGGGCGTGTTGTAATGGGGCAGGTGGTTGCACCGAAGTCGCTGCGTTCGGTCGCAGTGTTCGATGAAAAATTCGCGGTCGGTTCTGGCAAGAGGGTTTCGGCGGTTGCGGGCTTGATCGCAGCGGCGTCAGTTTCGAGCGGAGCCCAGGCGCAGCAGTCGAACCTGCCTCCGGTGACGGTCGATGCGCCGGTCGAGCGTCCGCGTCCGGCCGCCTCGAAGCCGACGGCTGAGCAGGTTCGCGCGCGCAATGCGCTGCGGCGTGCGGCGCAGCGCCAGCAGGCCGCGCAGGCTCCGGTCGTCAACGCGGCCGGCCCTGCAGCGGATCGCGACCCGTACGCAAATCCGGAAGCGCCCTACATGGCCACCCGCGTGCAGGCGGGGAGTAAATTTCCCGAGCCGATCCTCAACACACCTAAATCGATTACGGTGCTCACGAAGGACGTCCTGGAGGACAAGAACGCCACGACGCTGAAGCAGGCGATCCTGAGCACGGCCGGCGTGACGCTGGGCACGGGCGAGGGCGGCAACGCCTTCGGCGACCGCTTCTTCATCCGCGGCTTCGATGCCCGCAACGACATCTTCATCGATGGTGTACGCGATCCCGGCGTCAGCGTTCGTGAGAACTTCTTCACCGAGCAGGTCGAAATCCTGCGCGGCCCAGGCTCTTCCTTCGCAGGTCGCGGCATCGCCGGTGGTGCGATCAACATCGTGACCAAGCAGGCTACGACGGAGAAGAGCTTCTACAACATGGACACCTCGTTTGGCACCGACAAGACCAAGCGTGTGACGCTCGACGTCAACCAGGTGATCAATCCGACCTTTGCGGTGCGCGCCGGCGGTCTGTTCCAGGACGCGGGCGTGGCCGGCCGCGACTTCACGACCGATGATCGTAGCGGCGCGTTCATCGCCACGACCTGGAAGCCGGTCGATGCGGTCAAGATCACCACGGACTATGTGCACACCTACCTGCACGGCATCCCGGATTTCGGCGTGCCGTACTACCGGCCGGGGTCCCCCGCGCCGGGTAACGTGTTCAGCTCGACCGCGGGCGGCCCGTATCCGGACTTCGGTTCCAACCGCAACAATTTCTACGGCTTCGTCAATCGCGACTTCTTCAAGGTCAAGCAGGATTTCGGAACCGTCAACTCCGAGATCTACGTGACGCCGGATCTCATGCTCAGCGACAAGATCCGGGTGTCGCGGTCGGTCAACGACTATGTTGGAACGCTGCCGGAATCGCCGACAGCGCCAATCCCGCTGACGGCAGCGACCCTCACCGCCAATCCGCAGAGCCGCTACCAGGTAACCGACGTCATCGCCAACCAGAGCGAGGCGACCTACAAGTTCGACACCGGTGGCTTCAGGCACACGGCGCTGGGCGGCGTCGAGATCTCGCGCGAGACGTCTTTCCTCGATAAGTACGCCGGGCTGAATTCGGAATTGACGACCGGTCCGGCTTTCACCCCTGGTGGGTCCACCGCGGGTGTCAGCGTCTTCTCGCCGCAATACACCTTCCTCAACACGTTCGATGCACCGCGGATGCTGGGAGCGCCGACCAATTTCTCAATCGACACCAAGAGTGTCTACGCGCTGGATAGCGCGAACTACCGAGATCTGATCATCCTCAATGGAGGCATCCGCTACGATGACTACACCGTCAAGACCAGCGGCTATGGCACGGTTGGCACAACGCAGGTGTTTGGCTCGCAGAGCGCCGAGTTCGGGCTGCCGAACTTCAACCTCGGCCTGACGCTGAAGCCATTGCCGAACGGCAGTGTCTATGTGGCCTATGCGACGTCATCGAATCCGGTGGGGGCCGAGCTTGACGGCACCAGCACGGCCTATGGCAACATTGCGCCGGTTCTCAGCGGCGGCAACAATCAGATCTTTGGACCGGAGAAGAATACGGCCATCGAGCTGGGCACGAAGTGGGAGCTCTTCGATCGCCATCTGCTGCTGACGGCGGCGCTGTTCCAGACCGAAAAGGAAAATGCGCGCGAAGCGCAAAACATCACGGCTGCGACACCGGCAGCCAATATACCGGCCGGCTGTTCCTATTCGCCGCCAGCCGGAGTGACGAGCGTTTCGTGCATCACGGCCGGTGCCGCCTACCGCATCCGCGGCATCGACCTCGGCGTCGGTGGCAAGATCACAGACAAATGGAGCGTGTTCGGTGGCCTCGTGCTGATGCAGTCGGAGGTGACCAAGTCGCTGGCACCGTCGCCGCAGCCGTTGCTCTATCCAACCAATGTCGGGCGTCCGCTCGCCAACATCGCGCATCAGTCGTTCAGCATGCTCACGAAGTACCAGCTCACCGACGTCTGGGAGCTCGGCGGGCAGGCGGTGTACCGCTCGCAGATCTACGGCGGCACGCTGCTCGCGGCCAACCAGGGCACGTCGATCCCCGGCTATTGGCGCTTCGACGCCTTTGCAGAGGCGAAGGTCGACAAGCATTGGACCGTGAAGCTGTTCCTCAACAACATCTTCGACAAGCGCTACTACGACGCGCTGTACCAGAGTGCGACGCCATTCGTCCTGGAGGCCCCCGGACGCGCCGCCTATCTGGTTCTTTCGGCGCGCTACTGATGGGAGATAACGAGGTGCCATGCTGACATGCATAGACGGCGTCCTGAGCAAGGATGATGTGGCGGAGTTCCGCCGCATCATGGACGCCAGTGAATGGGAAGACGGCCGTTCCACCGCGGGCGCGCAGTCGGCCATGGTCAAGCGCAACGAGCAACTGCCGCCCGATAGCGAAGTCGCGCGAAAACTCGGCCACCGCATCATCTCGGCGTTGACGACGAATCCGCGGTTTCTGGCGGCGGCGATCCCGCTCCAGATCTTTCCGCCGCTGTTCAACCGCTATGCGGCGGATAGCGGCCACCATTTCGGCCTGCATGTCGACAATGCGATCCGGGGCGACCGGCTGACCGGCCTTCGCATCCGAACGGACCTGTCGGTCACGCTGTTCCTCAGCGAGCCCGAGGAGTATGACGGTGGCGAACTTGTGATCGAGGACACCTACGGCTCGCACGAAGTCAAGTTGCCAGCAGGCGACTGCGTGCTCTATCCCTCGACCAGCCTGCATCTCGTCACGCCGGTGACCCGGGGCGCCCGGGTTGCGTCTTTCTTCTGGCTCCAGAGCATGATACGGGACGATCAAGCCCGCAGCATGATCTTCGACCTCGACACCGCCATTCAGGCGCTGGTGGGACGGCTCGGGCGTGACGATCCTGAAACGGTCAAATTGACGGGTATCTATCACAACCTCATTCGCTACTGGGCCGAAGTATGAAGATCACCTCTCTCCAAGCAAGCCTCGCCGCGGCCGTGCTGCTGACGGTCACCTGGCTCGCTGTTCCTGTTTCCGCCCAGACACAAACTCAGCCGACGGCGGTTCGGCCGGCCGCGGCTCCGCAGCCAAGCGCGATCGCGCCGGCAGTGCCGTCGGCGGCTGCACCTGTCCCCGCGGCGTCCGCACCCGGCGCGTCATCGACCGATGCGCCTGTGGCGGCTCAGGCCGCCGCAACGCCGGACGCGGCGTCTGCCGACATCCGTGCGCCGAAATCGGCCGCGCCGATGATGAAGGAATTGTCGCCCTGGGTGATGTTCATGTCGGCGGACATCATCGTGAAGGCGGTGATGATCGGGCTCGCCTTCGCCTCGCTCGCCACCTGGACGATCTTCCTTGCGAAATCGATCGAGCTGTCGGTTGCCTCCGGCAAGCTGCGCTCGGCGCTGAAGAAGATTGCAGAGGCGCGGTCACTTGCAGAAGCGCAGATGGCGCTCGGCGCCAAGGAGGGCGTCCTGCCGTCCTTCCTGGCGGCTGCGCTGCGCGAGGCGCGGATGTCGGCCGGCATCTCCAGCGATACCGGCATCAAGGAGCGCGCGGCCTCGAGCTTCGCCGAGATCATGCGTGCGGAGGCGCGGCGCATCCGCATCGGCATGGGCGTGCTCGCGACCATCGGCGCCACGTCGCCCTTCGTCGGCCTGTTCGGGACGGTCTGGGGCATCATGAACAGCTTCATCGGCATCTCGAAGTCGCAGACGACGAACCTCGCCGTGGTCGCCCCCGGCATTGCCGAAGCGCTGCTCGCCACCGCGATCGGCCTCGTCGCCGCGATCCCCGCCGTCATTATCTACAATCAGTTCGCGCGCACGACGAAAAGCTATCTCGAGCTTGTCAGCCGCGCCTCGGGCGCATCAGCGCGGCTGTTGTCGCGCGATCTCGATCGTAGCCACGGCAGCGTGCATTCGCGCGCGGCGGAGTAGACGATGGGTGTTTCGCTCGCAGACAACGATCTCGACGAGGACGATTTCTCCGAGACGCATGACATCAACGTCACGCCGTTCATCGACGTCATGCTGGTGCTGCTGATCATTTTCATGGTCGCCGCGCCGCTGTCGACGGTCGACCTGCCGATCGACCTGCCGACGTCGACGTCGACGCCGCAGAAGAAGCCGGACAAGCCGACCTACGTCAGCATCAAGCCGGATCTTTCGCTGGCGATCGGGGAGACCTTCGTCAAGCGTGTCGATCTGGTCAGTGCGCTCGATGCCACGCCGGACATGGCCAGGGACAAATACATCTTCCTGCGCGCCGATCGCGCGGTGCCCTATGGCGAGCTGATGGAGGTCCTGGAATTTCTCAACAAGGGAGGCTATTCCAAGGTCAAGCTGGTGACGCTGGAGGGTGTCCCGGGCGCGCCACCTCCGCCGCAGGCTGCACCGGCGACACCACCGAAGCCGTGACGAAGGCCTGACGCCGATGTCCGATCTCGACCTCAAATCATCCCGATTGCCGTGGATCCTCGCCGCTGTCGTCGCGGTTGCGCTCCATCTCGGCGGCGCGGCGCTGGCGCTTGCCAATTTGCGGGGCGACGAACCCGACGTCATCGCCGATCCGCAAGGCATCGAGGTCGGGCTTGAGTCGATGTCGCCCAATGGCGAGCCGAGCGAGCTGCCGCCGGGACCGGACTCGAACGAGTCTGTCGCATCGCCCGAATTGACCGAGCAGAAGGCCGAACTCAAGGAAAGCAGCCTTCCCAAGGACATCCCGATGGAGGCCGAGGACGCCGACCGGGCCGTCACGATGAACGAGACCAAGAAGCCGGTCGAGGAGGAGACCAAGGAATCGGTTGTCCCGACGGCCGCCTCGGTGGCTTCGCCGGCTGCAGAAGCGACGGCCATGCCGACCTCGGACGCCGAGAAGAAGAGCGATCGCTCGGTTCGCATTCGCCAGGGCTGGGAAAAGGATCTGGTCGCCCATCTCGACCGGCACAAGCGCTACCCGAAGGGCCTGCTGAAGGCGGCCGAACTCTCAGTTCGGCTGACGCTCGACCGGCTCGGTCATGTGGTCTCGGTCGCGATCGAAAAGGGCTCGGGCGATGCGGCCTTCGACAGCGAGGCGATCGGAATGGTTCAGCGCTCCGATCCCGTGCCGACACCGCCGCCGCTGGTCGCCGACGAAGGGCTGACCTTCGTATTGCCGGTGATCTTCCGGAAGAATGGCAAGGCGGGGAAGGGCTGAGACCGCAGCCGGGGCCAGCGCCTCAGCGCCAATAGTACTGGATCGAGACGTAGACCACGACCAGGCAGGCGAAGATCAGCGCCACCGGGAGGGGGCGCTTCTGGGTTCCACCAAACGTCGCCGCTCCGAATGTACCGGTCTTCTTCGGCTTGGGCGCAGGGCGCCTGAAGGCGGTAACATTGTCCGCTGCCGGCTCAGCCGCCCGCGTGCGGACGTCAGGCGGGCTCCCGGCGCCGCCCATCTCCAGATAGTAGGATTTGTAGAGTTCGGCGATGGTGGCCTCGGTCGCCTCTGCCTCGCTCGTCTGATCGAGGAGCGTCTTGTAGCCGGCCAGAAAGCCCTGTGCGTCCGCAGGCAGCGACGATAACCCATTCAGCTTGGCCATCATCTTCCAGGTGGCGAAATCGGCGCGGGCACGGGTGTCGGCGCGTCGCGCGATCAGCATATCAGCAGCTTTGACCAAGTTGGCCTCTAGCCCTTCGGCTTTTTCTTCAAGGGTCCTGCTTTCACTACGCATTGCCGGTCAGCAAGAGAACAGCTTGAATCACATAACCGGTCAACGTTCGCAGTATTGCTGAAATAACATCAAGATTTAGACCGAACTGGGAACCCACCAAAGGCAGCAGGATCAGCAGTGCGATCAGGATCATCATGCCGTACGGCTCGAGCCGCGCCAGGGGAAGGGCAAGCGGCCGGGGCAACAGCCCGACCGCGACCCGCCCGCCGTCCAGCGGCGGGATCGGCATCATGTTGAAGACGGCCAGTACGACGTTGATCACGAGCGCATTCTTCAGATTGTCGGCGATCCATTGTGCGGAGTTCGCGGGCACCAAAGGCAGGGCATGGAAGGCGAGGGCGGCCACCAGTGCCATTAGGATGTTCGTCGCGGGACCGGCGAGCGCCACCCAGACCATGTCGAGCCTGGGATTGTTGAGATTGCGAAAATTCACCGGCACCGGCTTGGCATAGCCGAACAGGAACGGCGAATGCGCAAACAGCAGCATCGCCGGCAGGATCACGGTGCCGAACGGGTCGATGTGCCGGAGCGGGTTGAAGCTGACGCGGCCGAGCTGCCAGGCGGTGTTATCGCCGAGCCGATGCGCCACGAAGCCGTGCGCGGCCTCGTGGAAGGTGATGGCGAGCACCAGCGGCAGCACCCACACGGAGAGGTCATAGAGGGAAATATTCACGGCTCGTCCGTCCCGGTTCTGCCTGCGGCCTTGCAGCCGAACCAGCCAAAACGGGTGGTGCAGCGACGCGTCCGGTCAACATAGGGTGGCCGGTTCCGAAATACCACGCTGCAAGGGAAGCGCCCCGGCGCGCCGTCGTGCAAATTTAGACAGGACCGATCTATACCGGAATCGTCCCCTGATATTGCCTCAGGCCGTCGTCGAGCTTCAGCCAGGCGAGCTTCTCCGAGACCCAGATGTGCTCGGTCGGTGCAAAGGCGTTGCGATCGTCGAAGGTCGTGAGCGAGACGCCCGCCAGCGTGCCATTGCGCCGCCAGGAGAACAGGCGCGTGCCGCAGCGCTTGCAGAAGACGCGGTCGATGTTCTCGGACGAGGCATAGCGCTCGGTGTCGCCCTCGACGGTCAGCGCGCGCTGGTCGAATTGCGCGCGAGCAAAATAGGGCGAGCCCATCGCCTTCTGGCACATGCGGCAATGGCAGATGCGGACGTTGAGCGGCTCGCCTTCCGCCTTGAATCGCACCGCGCCGCAAAGGCATCCACCTTCCCGGATCATGGCTCAGGCCACCTGCCATTCACTAACCTGCCGTGCCATGTTCCAGTTGAGATTGTCGAGTTCGCCGTCCATGTCGGAATTCCTGCGTCTGGTGTTGGTGAAGGCGGCCCAGCAGAAGCCGCCATGGGTTCTGACCGCGATGGTGCTGGTGCCCGGCAGGCTGCCATTGTGCCACCAATTGCCGAATTTGTTGACGCAAAAACCCTTGGCGTAGTCCGGGCTGTAGCTGGGCGCGGTGGTCATGACCTGAATCGTGCGCGGTCGCAGGATGTTCGCCGGCTTGGTGTAGCCGTCGATATGCATCAGGAACTGCACGAGATCCGCCGGCGTCGCGATCCAGCCGCCATGGGAATCCATCCGCCGGACATTCATGCCGTAGGGGCCGTCGCCCTGGCCGTAATAGACGACTTCGCCGGCTTGGCGCTGGTCGCGGGTGTTGCCGGCGATCGTCATGTCGGTGACGCCGCAGCGTGCCAGCACCTCGGTGCGGACATGCTCGGCATAGGGCCGGCCGGTGAGTTTTTCGATCACGCGGCCGAGCACGCAATAGCCGAAATTTGAGTAGGCGTAGTGCTGGCCCGGCGGCCGGTCCAGCGGCCGGTTGGCCAGGGTCCAGGTGATCAGTTGCGCGTGATCCATGTGCGGATGCGTGAACATGGGATCGCGGTTGTCGTTGCTCCAGCCGCCGCCGGTGTGCGTCATGAGATGCTCGAGGGTGATCTGGTCGATGCCGGCAGAATAGGGAGGTGCGCCGTAATCGGTGCCGAGCAGCGCGCCCGGGCCGAACACGCGATCCGTCAGCTTGAGGCGGTTCTCCTCGATCAGGCGGAAGATCGTGACCGAGGTGATCATCTTGCTGACGCTGGCGATCCGGAACAGATGCCGCGGCGTCACGGCCTCGTTCCGCTCGATATCGGCGAGACCGAAGGTGTCCTGATGGACAACAGTGCCGGCATAGCCGATCGCTACGGACAGTGCCGGCACGCCGTACTTGTCCATGAAGCTGTGCGCGAGCCGTGTCATGGCGCCGCGCTCGGCCGGCGAGGGCGGGCGAATGCTCGGGGGGTGGGGCGCGAGTTGCGCGAGTGTCGTCGATGACAGCAGCGGCAGCGCACCTGCGCCCGCTGCGAGCTTCACGAAATCCCGACGCCCAAATCGCATGGTCCGCCCCTTCCAGGGGCGGCCAGTGCTTCAGTAGGTCGCCCGTCCCCCGGAAATATCAAACACCGCTCCGGTGGAGAAGGCACAATCTTCGGATGCAAGCCAGCTCACCATCGCGGCGAGCTCTTCCACCAGCACAAAGCGGCCCTTGGGGATTTTCGACAGCATGAAATCGATATGCTGCTGCGTCATCTGGTCGAAGATCGCGGTTTTTGCCGCTGCCGGCGTCACCGCATTCACGAGGATGTCATGCCCGGCGAGCTCCTTGCCGAGCGATTTCGTCAGCGCGATCAAGCCGGCCTTGGATGCCGAGTAATGCGAGGCGTTCGGATTGCCTTCCTTGCCGGCAATCGAGGCGATGTTCACGATGCGCCCGTATTTCTGCTTGAGCATCGCGGGCACGACCGCCTTGCAGACGATAAAGGGGCCGTCGAGGTTGATGCGCAGCACCTTGCGCCATTCCTCGAGGTCGGTCTCCCAGACCGGCTTGTTGACGCCGGCGATGCCGGCGTTGTTGACGAGGATGTCGATCTTGCCGAAGGCGGCGAGCGTCGCATCGCGCGCCTGCTCGACGCCTGCGGTGTCGGTGATGTCGACTTTGAAGACTTTGGTCTCGCCGCCGATTTCCTTCGCGGTCTTTTCGGCCAGCGCGGCGTCAAAATCCCAGATCGCGACCTTGGCGCCGGAAGCGACAAAGCGCTGGGTGATGGCGCGGCCAAAACCCTGCGCGCCGCCGGTGACGATGGCGATGCGGCCGTCGAGATCGATCTTGTTCATGAGGTCTGATCCCGTGGACGTCAGAGCATGTAGCCGCCGTCGACGACGAGGTCCACGCCGGTGGTGAACGCGCTTTCGTCACTGCCGAGATAGACCGCCATCGACGCGATCTCGTCGGCAGTGCCGAGCCGGCCCATCTTCTGGCGGGAGACGAACATCTCCTTCCCTTGCGGCCCCTGCGCGGCGGCGCGGTCGAGCATCGAGGGCGTCTCGACGGTGCCGGGGCAGATGCTGTTGCAGCGGATGCCTTTGGTGATGAAGTCGAGCGCGACCGCGCGCGTGAGCAGCGACACCGCGGCTTTCGACGAGCTGTAGACGTAGCGGTTGGCCGGTGGCCGCAGCGCCGCACAGGACGAGATGTTGACGATGCTGCCGCCGCCACCCGCGAGCATCTCCGGCAGGAACGCCCTGATGGTCCGGTGCATCGACTTGACATTGAGGTCGAACGAGAAGTCAAAATCCTCTTCCGAGCATTCCAGGATGGTGCCGTGATGCACGAAGCCGGCCGCGTTGAGCAGGATATCGACCTTGCCGATGCGCTTGGCAAAGGCGTTGACATCGGCGGTGTTGCGAACGTCGAGCTTCGACGTCTCGGCAATGCCTTCCTTGGTCAGGCCCGCGATGCCGCTTTCGTTGATGTCGGTCGCGATGACAGTCGCGCCCTCACGCGCAAATGCGATGGCGCATGCGCGTCCGATGCCGGCTGCTGCGGCGGTGATGATTGCGCGTTTTCCCTTGAGGCGGTCTGCCATTTTCTTGTTCCTCACCTTGAATTTGACTGAAGTGTCGTCATTGCGAGCGAAGCGAAGCAATCCAGAATCTCACCGCGGAGAAAGTCTGGATTGTTTCGTCGCTTCGCTCCTCGCAATGACGAGTAGCTAATGATTATCCCGCGCGACACCAAAGGTGCCGGCGACGTTCTGGTAGCGCGTGGCGAGCTCCATGCAGGCGCCGGTCGATTGCTGGCCGACGGTGTTGCGGTAGAGCTCCTGCCATGGCGTCTGGTTCGGCGGATGCTTGAAGCCGCCACTGGCCTTCAGCTCGGCGTGGCGCTTCTTCACTTCCTCGTCCGAGATCAGGATGTTGGCGCTGCCCTTGTTGAGGTCGATGCGGACCTGGTCGCCGGTCTTGAGGATCGCGAGGCCCCCATTGGCGGCAGCTTCCGGCGAAGCATTGAGGATCGAGGGCGAGCCCGATGTGCCGGACTGGCGGCCGTCACCGATGCAGGGCAGGGAGTGGATGCCGCGTTTGATCAGCGCCGCCGGCGGCTGCATGTTCACGACCTCGGCGCCGCCGGGATAGCCGATCGGGCCGGTGCCGCGGACGAACAGCACGCAGTGCTCGTCGATCTCGAGCGAGGCATCGTCGATCCGCGCGTGATAATCCTCCGGTCCCTCGAACACGATGGCGCGGCCTTCGAAGGCGTTGAGGTCCTTCGGGTTGCTGAGATAGCGGTCGCGAAACTCTTTCGAGATCACGCTGGTCTTCATGATCGCCGAATCGAACAGATTGCCCCTCAGCACCAGGAAGCCGGCATCCTTCACCAGCGGCTTGCCGTAATCCCAGATCACGTCGTTGTCCGGCTTCGGCGCGTCGGCGCAGTTCTCGCCGATGCCGCGGCCGTTGACGGTGACCGCATCCTCATGGATGCGCTTGTGCTTCATTAATTCGCGCACCACCGCCGGCACGCCGCCGGCGCGGTGAAACTCCTCGCCGAGATAGAAGCCGGCCGGCTGCATGTTGACGAGCAGCGGCACGTCGTGGCCGAATTTCTGCCAGTCCTCGATCGTCAGCTCCACGCCGATATGGCGCGCCAGCGCATTGATGTGGATCGGCGCGTTGGTCGAGCCGCCGATCGCCGAATTGATCACGATGCAATTCTCGAACGCCTTGCGAG
This sequence comes from Bradyrhizobium sp. McL0616, assembly GCF_049993385.1. NCBI lineage: Bacteria > Pseudomonadati > Pseudomonadota > Alphaproteobacteria > Hyphomicrobiales > Nitrobacteraceae > Bradyrhizobium > Bradyrhizobium sp. McL0616. The sequence continues at coordinate 5,366,750 of NZ_CP188255.1, read as the reverse complement.
TCAGGATGTCCGAGGGCTTGAGGTCTTCCCAGACCATCTCGACGGCGCGCTTGCCGGTCTCGTAGGCGATCTGGCCGCGCTCGCGATAGGGCGCCGGGATGGCCGCGCAGCCCGGCAGCGAGAAGCCGAGCGCTTCGGCAAGACCGTTCATGGTCGAGGCGGTGCCCATGGTGTTGCAATGGCCGACCGACGGCGCGGACGAGGCCACGATCTCCATGAACTCTTCATAGTCGATCTCGCCGGCAGCGAGCCGCTCGCGCGACTTCCAGACGATGGTGCCGGAGCCGGTGCGCTCGCCATTGTGCCAGCCGTTGAGCATCGGGCCGCCCGACAGCACAATCGCGGGCAGGTTGACGGTCGCGGCCGCCATCATGCAGGCCGGCGTGGTCTTGTCGCAGCCGGTGGTCAGCACCACGCCGTCGAGCGGATAGCCGTAGAGGATCTCGACCAGGCCGAGATAGGCGAGGTTGCGATCGAGCGCCGCGGTCGGGCGCTTGCCGGTCTCCTGGATCGGGTGGGTCGGGAATTCCATGGCAATGCCGCCGGCCTCGCGGATGCCTTCGCGAACCCGATGAGCGAGCTCGATATGGTGGCGGTTGCAGGGGGAGAGGTCGTTGCCGGTTTGCGCAATGCCGATGATCGGCTTGCCGGACTGAAGCTCGGAGCGGGTGAGGCCATAGTTCAAATAGCGCTCCAGATAGAGCGCGGTCATGCCCGGATTATGCGGGTTGTTGAACCATTCCTGCGAGCGAAGGTGGCGGCGGGTACCGTTACCGGCGGGCGCATGCCCATTGGTTGGCTTTTTTGTCATTGGTTTCTCCTGCAATGCAAACGCACTGGCGTCAGTCCCTGGCGTTCGTCTTGGCATCCATTTTTGGGTGTCGGCTTGCGCGATGCCCAACGGCGTGAGCAATGGTCTGCCTGCCCGTTGGCGGGTCGTTTCCTCACAAGTTCGATATTAGTCATGGCTACTTGGTAACGCTACCATTTTGTTCGCGACGCCCGTGCCGGAAAGGGCTGGCCTGCTGTCCGAACGCCGCAGCGACGAACTCTGCCGCTCCATCACTTTGAAGCCGAGGTCGAGCACCGGCTGCTCCGGACGCCGGCCCTCGATCGCATCGATCAGCATGGTGGCAGCGGTCCGGCCCATTTCGTAGCGGTTGGTGCGCACGCTGGTGAGGGTGGGGACGGCTGAGGCCATGAATTCGAGGTCGTTGAACCCGATGAGCGCGATCTGCTCGGGGATCGCGATCTCGCGGCGGCGGCACTCAAACAGCACGCCGAGCGCAAGGTCGTCATTGGCGCAGAATACCGCGTCGAGATCGGGCGACTTGGCCAGCAGATCCGTGAACAGCGCGCCGCCGAGCGTAACCGAGGTCGGCGTCGCCGTTGAGACGATCAGGCGCTGGTCGAACAGGCCTGCATCTTTCATGGCGGCCTGGTAGCCGTCGAGCCGCCGCTGCACGCGCGGGTCCATGCGCGCGCCGACGAATCCAATCTTGCGGTGGCCTTGCCCGAACAGATGGGCAAGCGCGGCGCGGGCTGCATCATAGTGCGAAAAGCCGATCATCATGTCGACGGGGTTGGGTCCGAGCTCCATGATCTGCACGATCGGACAGTCGGCCGCTTCCAGCATCGTGCGCGATTCCGCGGTCTGGTCGATCCCGGTCACGATCAGCCCGGCCGGCTTCTGCGCAAGAAACAGGCGGAGCAGCTTCTCCTCCTGGAGAATACTATAGCGTGTGTTGGACAGTTGGATCGAGTAACGGCTGTTCTCGGACGCATGATAGATGCCGCGCAGCACGTCTGAGAACACATTGTTGGTCAGTGACGGAATCAAGACACCGATCACCTCGGTGCGCTGCGAGGCCAGCGCGCGTGCCGCCAGGTTCGGCACATAGCCGAGCTCTCTGGCCGCGCTGTCGACCCGTGTCCGCTTGGCGACCGACAGTGCCTCGGGATTGCGGAAGAAGCGGGAGGCGGTGATCGGGCTCACGCCGGCGAGTTCGGCGACTTCTGCCAGCCGGATTTTGCCTGACTTGGTGCGCTTTCGACCCATATGCTGCTCTTAACACAGTCACTCCTGCAAACAAAGGAACGTTGACAGCGCTACCAGCAACGACTAACCAAAGACAAATTGCCAAAACCGCACAAACTGCCGACAATGTCGCCTGCTAAGAGCGGCTTCGTTTCGGCGAAGTTCAGAAAAAACAAGACGGTGGCGGCGCGACAGTTGCGTCGTCGAGTCGGAGGAGGGAGCTAGATGTCGTCTGTGCAAATCCGCGACGTGCGGAAATCGTTCGGCAATTTTGAAGTCCTGCACGGCGTCTCGATTCCGATCGAGGATGGCCAGTTCGTCGTCCTGGTTGGCCCCTCCGGCTGCGGCAAGTCGACGCTCCTGCGCATGCTCGCAGGCCTCGAAAACATCACCTCCGGCACGATCTCGATCGGCGACCGCGTAGTCAACAATGTCCAGCCCAAGGAGCGGGACATTGCGATGGTGTTCCAGAACTACGCGCTCTATCCGCACATGACCGTCGGCGAGAACATGGGCTTCTCGATGAAGCTGCGCGGCGAGAGCACCGACGAGATCAACAAGCGCGTCAAGCGCGCCGCCGAAATTCTCGCGCTGTCGCCGCTCCTCGAGCGCTACCCGCGCCAGCTCTCCGGCGGCCAGCGCCAGCGCGTCGCCATGGGCCGGGCCATCGTGCGCGATCCCCAGGTGTTCCTGTTCGACGAGCCCCTGTCGAACCTTGATGCCAAGCTGCGCGTCGCCATGCGCACCGAGATCAAGGAGCTGCACCAGCGGCTCAAGACCACAACGGTCTACGTCACCCACGACCAGATCGAGGCCATGACCATGGCCGACAAGATCGTCGTCATGCATGACGGCATCGTCGAGCAAATGGGCACGCCGCTTGAGCTCTATGACAAACCGGAAAACCAGTTCGTCGCCGGCTTCATCGGTTCGCCCGCAATGAACTTCCTGAAAGGTCACGTGCGCGTCAATGGCGTTGCGACCTTCGAGGGTCCGAACGGCGTCAAGCTGCCGCTCAAGAACGCGCCGGCCGCGTCCGACGGCAAGCCCGTGGTCTATGGCGTCCGTCCCGAGCATTTCACCATCGCCGATGATGGTGCCGACGCCGAGATCGTCGTGGTCGAGCCGACCGGTTCGGAGACGCAGGTATTTGCGAAGGTGGGTGGCGAGCAGGTCGTCGCGGTCTTCCGCGAGCGTCACCAGTTCAAGCCGGGCGACAAGGTCAAGCTGAAGCCTGACCCGTCACTGGTTCATCTGTTCGATGAGGCGACCGGTAAACGCATGTAGCGACGTAAAAACCAACCAATACAAATATAAAAAATCAGGGAGAGAACGATGAGCGATTTCAACAGGCGTAGTGTGCTTAAAGCCAGCCTGGGCGGCGCAGCTTTGCTTGCCGGCCCAGGAATCGTTCCGGTTCGCGCGGCCGAGTGGACCAATGTGCCGGAGCCGAATGCCTCCATTCGCGTGCTGCGCTGGAAGCAGTTCATCCAGGCCGAATACGACAAGTTCGCCGAGCAGGCCAAGAAGTTCTCCGAGAAGACCGGCGTCAAGGTAAAGCTCGAGGCCGAGAGCTGGGATGACATCCGGCCGAAGGCCGCCGTCGCCGCCAATGTCGGCGCCGGTCCCGACCTCATCATCGGCACGCTCGACGATCCGCACAAATTCCCGGAAAAGCTGATCGACATGACTGACGTCGCCGACTATCTCGGCGCCCAGTATGGCGGCTGGTATCCCGTTGCGGAGCGCTACGGCAAGAAGGGCAATAGCTGGATCGCCATTCCGCAGGGCGCGACCGGCGGCTGTTTGAACTACCGCATCAGCCACGTGAAGGCCGCCGGATTCGACGAATTCCCGAAGGACACCGACGGTTTCCTCAAGCTCTGCCAGGCGTTGAAGAAGAACAACACGCCGGCCGGCTTCGCGCTCGGCCATGCCACCGGCGATGCCAACGGCTGGTGCCAATGGGCGCTGTGGGCGTTCGGCGGCAAGGTCGTCAACGACAAGAACGAGGTCGTGATCGACTCGCCGGAGACCATTGCGGCGCTCGAATACGTCAAGCAGCTCTATGCGACGTTTATCCCGGGTGTGCTGTCGTGGAACGACTCGAACAACAACAAGGCGTTCCTCAACGGCGAACTCAGTCTGACCCTGAACGGCATCTCGATCTGGACGGTCGGCAAGAACTCCCCCGATCCGAAGCAGCAGGAAATCGCCAAGGACATGAACCACGCGCCGATGCCGATCGGTCCTGTCGGCGTGTCCACTGAGCAGCAGAACATCCTGGTCTACTACGGCTATAAGCACTCGAAGTATCCGAAGGCGGTGAAGGAATTCATCAAGTTCATGATGGACAAGGAGAACTACGACGCCTGGGAGGTCGCCTCCAACGGCTACGTCTCGCCGCCGCTGCCGGCCTACAACGACAATCCGGTCTGGACCTCCGATCCCAAGATCACGCCGTATCGCGACTGCCTGAAGCGTTGCCGCGACAACGGCTATGCCGGCGATCTCGGCTACGCTTCGGCCGCCGTCATGGGCGACTTCGTCGTGGTTGATATGTTCGCTGAAGCAGCGACCGGTTCGGCCACGCCGAAGGAAGCTGCGGCGCGCGCCGCCGAGCGCGCCAAGCGCTACTACCAGGTCTGATCAGCTCCAATCTGCACGGCGTCCGGTTCGCCGGACGCCGTGACTATTCGTTGAGGGGGAGTCCGACATGGCAGTTATGGCCGAGCCCGTTGCCGTGCCCGTAAGGCACAGCAGCCTGTGGTCGAGAGCTTTCGAAAGCCGAAATTTTCTCGGCGCGATGTTCATGGTGCCGGCGATCGCCATTCTCATTCTGTTTCTCGCCTATCCGCTGGCGCTGGGTCTCTGGCTCGGCATGACCGATACCAAGATCGGCGGGGTCGGGCGCTACATCGGCTTCGGGAACTTCGTCTCGCTGGCAAAGGACTCGGTGTTTTGGCTCTCGGTGTTCAACACCATCTTCTACACGGTGGCCGCCAGCATCGTGAAATTTGCCATCGGACTTTACCTGGCGCTGCTGCTCAACGAGCGGCTGCCCTTCAAGTCGATGATCAGGGCGATCGTGCTGCTGCCATTCGTGGTGCCGACGGTACTCTCGGCCATCGCGTTCTGGTGGATCTATGACAGCCAGTTCTCGATCATTTCCTGGGTGCTGATCAAGGCCGGCCTGATCTCGCATTACATCGACTTCCTCGGCGATCCCTGGAACGCGCGCTTGTCGGTGGTGGTCGCCAATATCTGGCGCGGCGTACCCTTCGTCGCGATCACGCTGCTTGCGGGCTTGCAGACCATCTCGCCCTCGCTCTACGAGGCCGCCAATCTCGACGGCGCCACCAATCTGCAGCGCTTCCGCCACATCACGCTGCCGATGCTGTCGCCGATCATTGCAGTGGTCATGACGTTCTCGGTGCTGATGACCTTCACCGACTTCCAGCTCATCTACACCATCACGCGCGGCGGGCCGATCAACGCCACGCATCTGATGGCGACGCTGTCGTTCCAGCGCGCGATCACCGGTGGCAATCTCGGCGAAGGCGCGGCGATCTCGAACGCGATGATCCCGTTCCTGGTCGCAGCGATCCTGTTGAGCTTCTTCGGGCTTCAGCGCTCCCGCTGGCAGCAGGGCGGAAGGGACTGATCATGAGCACCGCTGACGACCAAAGCGTCGGAATGGACTACCTGGAAAGTTTTCCGCGGAAGTTTCTCCGCGTGTACCTTCCGCTCGGCCTGATCATGGTCTTCCTGCTATTCCCGTTCTACTGGATGGCGGTTGCGACCTTCAAGCCCGACGCGGAAATGTACGACTACGAGAAGTACAATCCGTTCTGGATCGTGCATCCGACGCTCGAGCACATCCAGAAGCTGTTCCTCGAAACCGAATATCCGCAATGGATGTGGAACACCGTGATCGTCTCGGTGTCCTCGACCTGCATTTCACTGTTCGCCAGTGTGTGCGCGGCCTATGCGATCGAGCGACTGCGCTACAAGGGGTCGCGCTACGTTGGTCTGGCGATCTTCCTTGGTTACCTGGTGCCGCCGTCGATCCTGTTCATTCCGCTCGCCGCGACCGTGTTCCAGCTCGGCCTGTTCGACGGCAATCTGGCGCTGATCCTGACCTATCCGACTTTCCTGATCCCGTTCTGCACCTGGCTCCTGATGGGCTACTTCCGCACCATTCCCTATGAGTTGGAAGAGTGCGCGCTGATCGACGGGGCGACGCGGCTTCAAATCCTCACCAAGATCACGCTGCCGCTGTCGCTTCCGGGGGTGATCTCGGCCGGCATCTTCGCCTTCACGTTGTCGTGGAACGAGTTCATCTACGCGCTGACCTTCATTTCCTCGTCCGAGAACAAGACGATCCCGGTCGGCGCGATCACCGAGCTCGTCAACGGCGACGTCTACCATTGGGGCGCGCTGATGGCCGCAGCCCTGACTGGCTCGGTCCCCGTAGTTATCCTTTATTCCTTCTTCGTAGAGTATTATGTGTCGGCGATGACCGGCGCCGTGAAGGAGTAATTTGCGGGCCTGCCTTGAGAGCGCACCAGGAGCGGCGCGTTCCGGCCAATAAGAAGGAGTAGGCTCTTGCACATTCTGGTTCTGGGCGCCGCCGGCATGGTCGGCCGCAAATTGTGTGAAAGGCTGCTGCGCGACGGCCGGCTCGGCAAGAGCGAGATCACCAAGCTGACCATGCATGACGTGGTCGAGCCGAAGAAGCCGGAAAAGGCCGGTTTTGCCGTCGAGACCGTCTCCGGCGATTTCGCCGTGCCAGGCGCGGCCGAAAAACTGGTCGCCGGCCGCCCCGACGTGATCTTCCACCTCGCCGCGATCGTCTCCGGCGAAGCCGAGCTCGATTTCGACAAAGGTTACCGCATCAATCTCGACGGCACGCGGATGTTGCTCGATGCCGTCAGGCTTGCCGGCGGCGGCTACAAGCCGCGCGTGGTGTTCACGTCCTCGATCGCGGTATTCGGCGCGCCATTCCCGGAGGCGATCGGCGACGAGTTTTTCCATACACCGCTGCTCAGCTACGGCACCCAAAAGGCGATGGGCGAATTGCTGCTCGCCGACTATTCGCGCCGCGGCTTCCTTGACGGCATCGGCATCCGCCTGCCGACCATCTGCATCCGGCCCGGCCTGCCCAACAAAGCGGCATCGGGCTTCTTCTCCAACATCCTGCGCGAGCCGCTGGCCGGCAAGGATGTGGTGCTGCCGGTGTCCGAGGACGTCCGTCACTGGCACGCCACGCCGCGCTCCGCCGTCAGCTTCCTGCTCCACGCCGGCACCATGGACCTCGCGACGGTGGGCCCACGCCGCAACCTCACCATGCCGGGCCTGTCCGCAACGGTCGGAGAGCAGATCGCGGCGCTAAAGCGGGTTGCCGGCGACAAGGTCGCCGCCCGCATCAAGCGGGAGCCCGATCCCTTTATCATCGGTATCGTCGGCGGCTGGCCGCGCAATTTCAATGCGAAGCGGTCACTCGAGCTCGGCTTCACCACCGCCGAGAAGACGTTTGACGATATCATCCGCATTCACATCGACGACGAGCTCGGTGGCAATTTCGTCGCCTGACGTCATCGATGAACAGCGTGGATCTGGTGATGGCGAGCGTTGCTTGCATCGGTGAATGCATGGTCGAGCTCCGGCAGGCTCAAGGCGGACAGTCCGCCGGGCAGGGCGGGGGACTGTATTCGCGTGGCTTCGGCGGTGACACCCTCAACACCGCCGTCTATCTGGCGCGGCTCGAGGTCAAGGTCGACTATCTCACCGCGCTCGGCGATGATGCCTTGAGCGATGAGATGATCGCGGCCTGGACCGCGGAGGGCGTCGGGACCCGTCGGGTCGTGCGCATGCCGGGCAAGCTGCCCGGCCTCTACATGATCCAGCTAGACGCCAACGGCGAGCGCCAGTTCTTCCACTGGCGCGACAGCGCGGCAGCGCGCCAGCTGATGAGCTTGCCGGAGACGGACGAACTGCTCAACTCGCTGATGAGCTACGACATCGTTTATCTCTCTGCCATCACGCTCTCGATCTACGATGCCGCCGGGCGCGAGCGCCTGTTCGCGGCGATCAAGCGCTCGCGCCTGCTCGGCACCCGCTTCGTGTTCGACACCAACTTTCGCGCACGCGGCTGGCCCGATCGCGACGTCGCGCGCGAGGTCTTTGCCGCGGCGTTTGCGGCCGCCGACATCGTGCTGACCTCGACCGAGGACCTGCTCGCGCTCTTTCCCGGCGAAAGCCACGAGCAACTGATGGCGCGCATCCCCACGCCCGAGTTGGTGTTTCGGCTCGCCGAACCCGTGAGCGTGCTGCGCTTCCCTGGCGGAACGCGCGAGGTCCGCGCCGAACCCATGACAAAGCCCGTCGTTGACACTACGGCAGCCGGCGACAGCTTTGCCGCGGCCTATATCGCCGCCCGGCTCGCCGGTTCCGATCCCGTCGAGGCGGCCCAGGCCGGGCATCGGCTCGCGAGCCTCGTGATCTGCTATCCCGGCGCCATCATTCCAGGCTATGCCATGCCGCCGAAGAAGCGACACCGGCCGGCGTCGACTCGTCAAGCGACCAAGTAAAGAAGCGCCATCTTATGACCACGACTGCCCAACAGAACCACCTCGTCGCGCTGTTCAAGGCTGCGACCGTTATTCCCGTCCTCACCATCGAGCGTATCCAGGATGCCGTGCCGCTGGCGCGTGCGCTGGTTGCCGGCGGCGTCCGCACGCTGGAGGTGACCATGCGCACCCCGGTTGCGATCGAGGCCGCGAGGGCGATGATGGCCGAAGTCCCCGACGCGGTCGTCGGCATCGGCACGATTCTCAATCCGGCCGACTTTACCCGTGTCGAGAAGCTTGGCGTTGCGTTCGGGATCAGCCCGGGCCTGACCCCCGATCTCCTCAAGGCCGCCGCCGACAGCTCCTTGCCGTTTGCACCAGGCATTGCCACCGCCTCCGAGCTGATGATGGCGCTGGCGCACGGCCTCGATGTCGCAAAATTCTTCCCGGCCGAGCAGGCCGGCGGCATCAAGGGCCTGCGCGCGCTCGGCGGCCCGTTCCCGAACGTGCGGTTTTGCCCCACCGGCGGGGTTGGTGAGGCCAATGCGGCGACCTGGCTCGCCGAGCCCAACGTGGTCGCGGTTGGCGGTTCCTGGCTGTGCCCGACGGCGGAGATCAGGGCCGGCAACTGGGCCGGCATAACTGCCATCTGCCAGCGCACGCTGAAGGCCCTGAAAGCCGCGTGAAGTCTTGCCATCCTTGGGCTAAGACTTAGGTCAGTAAGAGACCCCTAGGGAGAATGACCATGACCGCCAGCATCGTCGGATGGGCGCATACCCCGTTCGGCAAGTTCGACACCGAAACCGTCGAAAGCCTCGTCACCCGCGTCGCCAACGAGGCGATTGCCGATGCCGGCATTTCGGCGAGCGACGTCGACGAAATCGTGCTCGGCCATTTCAACGCCGGCTTCTCGCCGCAGGATTTTACCGCCTCGCTGGTGCTCCAGGCCGACCCGAAACTGCGCTTCAAGCCGACCACCCGCGTCGAGAACGCCTGCGCCACCGGCTCTGCCGCCGTGCATCAGGGCGTGCGTGCGATCGCCGCAGGTGCCGCCAAAATCGTGCTGGTCGTCGGCGTCGAGCAGATGACGCGCACACCGAGCGCCGAGATCGGCAAGAACCTGCTGAAGGCGTCCTATCTGCCCGAGGACGGCGACACCGTCGGCGGCTTCGCCGGCGTGTTCGGCAAGATCGCCAGCTCATACTTCCAAAAATACGGCGACCAGTCCGATGCGCTGGCGCTGATCGCGGCGAAGAACCATAAGAACGGTGTCGCCAATCCCTTCGCCCAGATGCGCAAGGATTTTGGCTTCGAGTTCTGCCGCGCCGAGAGCGAGAAGAACCCTTATGTCGCCGGTCCGCTGAAGCGGACCGACTGCTCGCTCGTCTCGGACGGTGCCGCCGCGCTGATTTTGGCCGATGCCGAGACCGCCAAGGGCATGAGCAAGTCGATCGGCTTCCGCGCCACCGCGCATGCCCAGGACTTCTTGCCGATGTCCAAGCGCGACATCCTCCAGTTCGAGGGCTGCACGGTCGCCTGGCAGCGCGCGCTTGAGCAGGCGGGCGTTGCGCTCACCGATCTCTCCTTCGTCGAGACCCATGACTGCTTCACCGTCGCCGAGCTGATCGAATATGAAGCGATGGGCCTGACGCCGAAGGGGCAGGGCGCCCGCGCCATCAAGGAAGGCTGGACGCTGAAGGACGGCAAGCTGCCGGTCAATCCGTCGGGCGGTCTGAAGGCCAAGGGCCATCCGATCGGCGCCACTGGTGTTTCCATGCATGTGATGACCGCGATGCAGCTTGCGGGGCAAGCGCCCGAGGGCATGCAGATCAAGAACGCCAAGCTTGGTGGCATCTTCAATATGGGCGGTGCGGCGGTCGCCAACTACGTCTCCGTGCTGGAGCCGTTGAAGTAAGCTCTTGTAGGGTGGGCAAAGGCGCGAAAGCTTCGTGCCCACCTTCTTTCTTGCGCTAGATCATGGTGGGCACGCTTCGTTTTGCCCACCCTACGGCCCCTGACTGATTTGCGGGACCTGCATCATGAGCAACGACGACTTACTCTCTCTCGACGAACTCAACGACCGAATCGCGATCCTCGAGGACAATATCCGCCAGCTCATCGAGCAGGCCGCTGCCGCCTCAGGCGAGCAGAACGAGTCGCGGATTGCCGACCGCATCAACCAGCAGAATGAGGAGCTCGACCGCCTCCTCAAGATTCGCGATGCCCGCCAGAAGAAATAAGCGGCGTTGCCTGCGCATGCCGCCATACGTTGGCCGCCCTTGCGCACGAGGTGCCGCTGCCGTTAGCTGAACCGAAATCGCAGGCCGTACCTCGAGCCCGCGCAATCGGGAGTGAACGATGGGGCCGCTGAAGGGCATCAAGGTCATCGACATGACGACCGTGCTGATGGGGCCCTATGCCACCCAGATGCTCGGCGACTACGGCGCTGACGTGATCAAGGTGGAATCGCTCGACGGCGACGTCACCCGCCTGATCGGCCCGATGCGTCACGCCGGCATGGGCCCGGTGTTCCTCAACACCAACCGCAGCAAGCGCTCGATCTGCCTCGATCTGAAGAAGCCTTCGGGACGCGAGGCGGTGCTGCGGTTGCTGAAGGACGCCGACGTTCTCGTCTACAATGTCCGCCCGCAGGCGATGGCGCGGCTTCAGCTTGGCTATGACATCGTCTCCAAAATCAATCCGCGCCTGGTCTATGCCGGCGTGTTCGGCTTCGGCCAGGATGGGCCCTATGCCGCCAAGCCCGCCTATGACGATCTGATCCAGGGCGCGACCGCGCTGCCGGCGTTGATGGCGCAGACCGGCGACGGTGTGCCGCGCTATGTGCCGAACGCGCTGGTCGACCGCATCGTCGGCCTCACTGCCGTCGGCGCGATCTGCGCCAGCCTCGTGCATCGCGACCGCACCGGCCGCGGCCAGCGCGTCGACATCCCGATGTTCGAGACCATGGCGGGCTTCGTCATGGGCGACCACATGGGCGGTCTCACCTACGAGCCGCCGCTCGACAAGGGCGGCTATGCCCGCCACCTCTCGCGCGACCGCCGCCCTTACAAGACGTCGGACGGCTATCTCAGCGTCATCGTCTACAACGACAAGCAGTGGAATAATTTCTTCGAGGCGACCGGCCGCGGCGATCTGCGCGCCGATGCCAAATTCGCCACCTTCGCCGGCCGCGCGGCCAACATCGATGTCGTCTATGCCGAGCTCGCGCGCATTTTCGAGACGCGCACCACGGAGGAGTGGATTGATCTGCTGACCGGGGCGGACGTGCCGGTGATGCCGATGCACGACCTCCAGACCATCCTGCACGACGAGCATCTCGAAGCAACCGGCTTCTTCCCGGTCGTGAACCATCCGACCGAAGGTCCGATCCGCAGCATGAAGGTGACGGCGAGTTGGTCAGACACCGAAGCAGAGCCGGTCCGGCTGGCGCCGCGGCTCAACCAGCATGGCGCGGAGATCTTGCGCGAGATCGGCTACTCCGCTGACGAGATCGCTGCCATGGTCCGCGATGGCGTCACCCGTTCGGCGCCGGAATAGGGGAGCACAATGAGCTTCATCACCGGCGTCGGCCTCACACCATACGGCAAGCACGAAGGCTCGTCCTCGCTCGACCTCATGAGCAGGGCCGCGCAAGCCGCGCTAGATGATGCCGGGCTGAAACGCGCCGGGATCGACGGCGTCCTCTGCGGCTACTCCACCGTCTCGCCGCACATCATGCTGGCCACCGTGTTCGCCGAGCACTTTGGCATCCGCCCCTCTTACGCCCATGCCGTGCAGGTCGGCGGCGCGACCGGGCTCGCGATGACGATGCTCGCGCATCATCTCGTGGACGCCGGTGTCGTGCGCAACGTGCTCGTGGTCGCCGGCGAGAACCGTCTCACCGGACAGAGCCGCGACGCCTCGATCCAGGCGTTGGCGCAAGTCGGCCATCCCGATTACGAGGTGCCGCTGGGCCCGACCATCCCGGCCTATTACGGCCTGGTCGCCACCCGCTATATGCACGAATATGGCGTCACCGAAGAAGACCTCGCCGAATTCGCCGTGCTGATGCGTGCGTATGCCTGCACCCATCCCGGCGCGCAATTCCATGAGCCGATCACGGTCGCCGACGTCATGGCCTCGAAGCCGGTGGCGATGCCGCTCAAACTGCTCGACTGCTGCCCGGTCTCCGACGGCGGCGCGGCCTTCGTCATCAGCCGCGAGCGAACCGGGGAGGTGGGCGTGCGCATCCGCGGCTGCGCCCAGGCCCACACCCATCAGCATGTCACCGCCGCGCCCGGCTTGAGCGAGCTCGGTGCCGAGATATCGATTGCCCGCGCCAAGGAAGCCACGCGCCTTGCGATTTCAGATGTACGCTACGCGGCAATCTACGACAGCTTCACCATCACGCTCGCGATGTTGCTGGAAGATCTCGGCCTTGCCGGCCGCGGTGAGGCCGCCGCCCGCGTGCGTGCCGGACATTTCAGCCGTGACGGCGCGATGCCGCTGAATACCCATGGTGGCCTGCTCAGCTACGGCCATTGCGGCGTCGGCGGCGCGATGGCGCATCTGGTCGAGGCGCATTTGCAGATGACGGGGCGGGCGACGAATCGCCAGGTCCGCGACGCCTCGATCGCGCTGCTGCACGGCGATGGCGGCGTGCTGTCGTCCCACGTCAGCATGTTCCTGGAGAGGGTGTGATGAGTGAGCGTCTGGCCGACTGGACCAAGGGCGAAGAGGCCATCACCTACCAGACCTGCGCCGCATGCGGTCATGTGCAATATTTCCATCGTGCCTTCTGCTCGACCTGCGGTGCGAGCGATTCGCGCGAGAGCCGCGCCAGCGGCAAGGGCAGGGTCTATGCGACCTCGCTGGTCTGCCGCGCCGCCACGCCCGAGACGCGCGCGCACGTGCCCTACAACATCCTGCTGGTCGATTGCGCCGAGGGTTTTCGGATGATGGCCCATGGCGAGAACGATCTTGCCATCGGCGATGAAGTCGATGCGAGCTTCAAACCGTTCGCGGGAAAGCTGGTGCCGTTTTTCACGAGAAAGAAATAGTGGGCTTCGTCATTCGGGGGCGGTCCAAAGGACCGAGCCTGGAACGGGAATTCTGGGCCTGGCCTGTGCGAGAGCCACCCCGGAATGACGAAAACGCTTGCTAACGCAACTCTTACTAACGCCCGTAGAATAATATGCTGGCGATGACGAGCATCGCCGTTACCGCCAGCATATGCGCGAGCGCTCCCGAGGCCGCCCCCTTGGTGGCTTCCTTCATGCAGTCTCTCCCTAGACTTGGGCGTGACTCATCATTGCGCGCGCTGCACAACCGACGGTCCTGTTTTTTTACTCGGAACACCCCACTTCGAGTATCCGCTGCAATGTGTCCCCACGCAGCGAATATCGACTGTGCCAAGGTCGATCAGCAATGCGGCGGCATTTTGACTCGATGATGTTGCTCCTGCGGTCGTGCGCGAATAGAGTTTTTGGGAACTTAGCCCGGCAATGACAATAAGCATCAAAAGTCCAAGGAAAATCAGAGATCATGGCCCGCATCGACTACAGCGACCCGTCCAAGGCATCCGACCGCACCCGCGAAATCCTCGACAAGAACCGTAATGCCAACATTTTCCGGATGATGTCGCATTCGCCGAGCTATTTTGAACAGTACTGCCGTCTCGGCGGCGCCATCCGCCACAAGGGCGAGCTCGATCCGATCGTGCGTGAGCTCGCAATCACGCGCACCGGCATCCTGTGCGAGGCGCCGTACGAGATCGTCGCGCACAAGCGCATCGGCAAGAATATCGGCGTCACCGATGCGCAGAACGAGGCGCTCACGAATTGGCAGGCCGCGACCTGTTTCGACGAGACCCAGCGGGCTGCGCTCGCCTTCACCGATGAGATCGTGAAGTTGAACAAGCCGACGGACGCGACCTTCAAGACGATCGCAGCAAGGCTGACGCCGGCCGCGCTGGTCGAATTGCAGCTCTCGGTCGGCTTCTACATCATGACTTCGAAATTCCTGGAAACGTTCGAGATCGATCTCCAGCCGGTCACGGAAGTGGTGGGCTGATCCGACGGCAGCAGCGAGGGATACTCATGACGATCGATGAATATGCGGTCTGGGCCGCTGGCGTTGCCAAAGTCGATGAGCATCCGTCCAACGAGCGGCTGTCCTATCTCGGTCTCGGCCTCGCCGGTGAATCCGGCGAAGTCGCCGAGCACATCAAGAAGCTGCTGCGCGATGACTGGCTCGATCAGGCAGGTCTCGTCGATGAGCTCGGCGATGTCATCTACTACTGGGCCTGTCTGTGTGCGGCGACCGGCCAGAAGCCATCCGAATTGCTGAAGGCAAGCGCGGCCAAAATCAATCGGCGGCTGAGCGAGGCCGCGAGCCGCTGAGCCGTACGGGCGCTGCTCACGTCGACGTCAGAATATCGACCTTGGCGTTGGCGACGATCAGGCGGTCGGCCAGAAGCTGCGCCAGATTGCGCATGATGCGCTCGGAGGCCCGCGGGTGCTGCTCGCGAAAGCGCTCGAAATTCTTCAGGGGAACTTCGAACGCGGTCGCGGCCATGTCGGCGAACACGTCGGCGGAACGGGTGGTCTCGATCAGGGCCATTTCGCCGAAGGCCATGCCGGCGGTCAGCGTCGCGAGCCGCACGCCGTCGGGCAGCGTGACATGCACCGCGCCGCTGCGCAGGAAGAACACGGCATCGGCGGGCTCACCCGTGGTGAGTATCTTGGCGCCGGACTGATAGGTCCTGATGGTGCAGATCGCGCCAAGCTCCGTCAGCTCTTCCGCGCTCATGCCTTCGAGCAGCGGTTGCTCGGCAAGCTCGGTGGTTTCGTGAAAATCGATCGAGCCGCCGTAGCGGTAGACGATCTGGTCTTCGGCCCATTCGATCGCTGTGTCGAGCAGATAGAAATCGCGGACGTTCTTCAGCTCTGCTGTCCATTCCCGCAGCGTGTTCCATTCCTTCGAAGCGCGCCTGACGCCGGACAACACCACGGTGACATTCAGTGCGGCGAGTTCTTCGAAGGCTTCGGCCACGAGCCGCGCGCCGGCGCGCGTGGTGGAGGTGACACGATGCAGATCGAAGATCACGAATTGCGGCCGCGGCCGCCCGGCGAGCCGGCGCGAGACGTAGTCGACCGCCGAGAGCGACAGCGTGCCGACCAGCTCGATGACCCGCACGTCCTGCTCGTGCGCCGCCAAAATCTCGCGCTCCTGCCGCCGGCGGACGCGGCGCGACGGACTCTTGCTGATGTCGTAGTCGGCGATGATGGCGTTGCGGGCGTCGTCGCTGCGGTTGAGCATGTGCAGATCGTAATGCGAGGACAGTGCTTCGCAGACCTTGATGCCGCGCACGCTGTTGCCGTGCTTGTCAAGCTTCGGGGAATAGCTTCCGAGTCCGAGCCGGGCAGGGAGTGCCGCCAGAATGCCGCCGCCGACGCCGCTCTTGGCGGGAATGCCGATCCGGTAGATCCATTCGCCGGCATAATCGTACATGCCCGACGACGTCATCACCGACAGCGTGCGCGAGATCGCGTAGGGCGTCAGGACCTGTTCGCTCGTGACCGGATTGACGCCGCGATTGGCGAGCGTTGCCGCCATCACCGCGATGTCGCGCGCCGTGACCAGCACCGCGCATTGCCGGAAATAGACGTCGAGCACGCCAGCGACGTTGTCCGAGATCACCGCATTGGTCTTCAGGAGGTAGCCGATGGCGCGATTGCGGTCGCCGGTCTGGCTTTCCGAGGTGTAGACGGCCTCATCGACGGCGAGGTCGCGACCGGCAAAGCGGCTGAGCGCAAGGCGGATCTGCTCGAAGGCCTCATCGCCCTTGCTCTCGTGGATCAGCCCGGTACAGGCGATCGCGCCGGCATTGACCATCGGGTTGAAGGGATGGTTCTCCGCATTGAGCCGGATCGAGTTGAAGGGATCGCCCGAGGGCTCGACGCCGATCGCGCTTTCGACCCGGCCTGCGCCGAGCAGGTCCAGCGCCAGCGCGAACACGAACGGCTTTGACATTGATTGGATGGTGAAGGGCACGCGGCTGTCGCCGACTTCGTAGACATGGCCGTCCAGCGTCGCGAGGCTGATGCCGAAATAGGCAGGGTCGGCCTTGCCGAGTTCGGGGATGTAATCGGCCACCGCGCCAGAGGTCTCGGCCGAGAATTCGTTGAGGCAGGTCTCGAGAAACCGCAGCAGTGGCGGCTTCGAGCGGGTCCAGGCGGTCGGCGGTTGCGCTATCATAGCCTTCCTTGTGCAACGCAATCCGGGCCTACGCAACCCGCCGACGTATCAACCCGTCCGTCGTGACGCCCCAACGCAAGACGTTGCGTACCACCGCAATGTCATGTGTTTCAGATTGTCGCTGGCATTTGCCGCAACGTCGCGAACTCAACTCGCAACGATCGCAATCGCCTGGCCTTCCGCGACGACATCGTCGAGCTTGACGAGAAGCGATTTGATCGTGCCAGCCGCAGGCGAGGGCACCGGTATCTCCATCTTCATGGCTTCGACGATCACAACGTCCTCGCCATCGGCCACGGTTCCTCCAACTTGCACGGGAGTTGCGCAGATGCGGCCCGCGACCTCCGTGACGATCTTAATTTCTGGCATGCATCGCCTTTTTGTTGTCGTCGCAAAATGCCTGAGGTAGCGTCGTCTGCAAGTGGAATTTAATTCCGCACAGCGGAACAACTGGTAGGGAACATGGGACGACGTTCGGAGCGGTTGAGTAAGCAAGGTGCACTCGCTGGCGACGCCGGTGAGGGTGATGTCATCCAGGTGGTGTCGCGCGCGTTCGACGTGTTGCGATGCTTCGAGGGCCATGAGGCCCGGCTCGGCAATCTCGAGATTTCAAATCGCTGCGGCCTGCCGCGCTCGACGGTGTCGCGGCTCACGCATACGCTGACGCGGATGGGACAGCTCGTCTATCTGCCGCGCGATCAAAAGTATCGGATCGGTCCGAGTGCGGTGGCGATGAGCGCTTCGATGATGAAGGGCGCGCAGCTGCGCAGCATGATCCGGCAGCGGCTTCAGGAAGTCGCCGAGCAATTGCCCGGTACTGTTGGCTTTGTCGTGCCCGATCGATTCCATCTCGTCTATCTCCAGTTCGCACGCTCCGCCTCTGCGCTCGGCCTGCACGAGGGCACCGGCAGCCGCATCTCGATGGCGTCGACTGCTGCGGGCGCGGCCTACACCGCAGCGCTTTCGCCGGAAGTCGGCGATGCCTTCATCGCCGAGATCGAGAAGGAAGCCCCCGAGGCCGCCAAGATCTTGAAACCTCGGATCGAAGCCAACCGGCAGTCGCTGCGCGAGCACGGCTATGTCGTGGCCTGCGGCCTGTGGAGCCCGCACATCAACGGTCTCGCGGTGCCGATCTGGTCGCCGCAATACCAGACCTTCGTGGTCATCACGATCGGGCTTCTCTCGGCGATGTATGACGAGCAGCGTCTGCATGCGGAAGTCGCTCCGCTGATGGTCGGGCTCGGCCGCTCGCTGGCCAGCCTGCTCGAGGGCGCGGAAGGCGATGTCTTCAACAACCGCATCTCGCGCAAACCAGTCGCAATGGCCGTGCATAACAATAACAAGCCGATCAATTCGGAGGGAGTGAATGAACTGGAAGCCGGAACTCGACGAGCTCGCCCGGCGCGAAGCCTTCGCGCGGGAGATGGGCGGCGTTGACAAGGTCAAGCGACAGCATGACCATGGCCGGCTGACTGTTCGGGAGCGCATCGACAAGCTGACTGACAAGGACAGCTTTCACGAAATCGGTGCCGTCTCCGGCATCGGCGAGTACGATCCATCGGGTGAACTCAAAAACGTGACGCCGGCGAACTGCGTGTTCGGCCGCGCGCGCGTTGACGGCCGCACAGTCGTCGTCGTCGGTGATGATTTCACGGTGCGCGGCGGCTCGGCGGACGCGTCGATCTCGGCAAAACCGTTGATGGCCGAGGAGATGGCGCATGACTTTCGTCTGCCCATCGTCCGCATCATCGAAGGCTCCGGCGGCGGCGGCTCGGTCAAGACCATCGAGACCAAGGGCGCGGCGAACTTGCCGGGCGGCATCGGCGGCACCCGCTGGTATCGCTTCACGACCGAGAATTTGTCACGCGTGCCCGTGGTTGCGCTCGGCCTTGGCTCGGTCGCAGGCCTTGGCGCCGCGCGTCTTGCCGCCAGCCACTATTCGATCATGACCAAAAAATCCGCGATGTTCGTCGCGGGCCCGCCGGTGGTGAAGGCGCTGGGGCAGAACCTCTCGAAGGAAGAACTCGGCGGTGCAGACGTCCAGACCCGCGCCGGCGCGGTCGATCACGCCGTCGACACCGAGGAGGAGGCATTCGCGTGCGTGCGGCGCTTCCTGTCCTATCTGCCGTCATCGGTCTATGAGCTGCCGCCGACCTTGCCCTGCGCCGACAATCCGGAGCGCACCGAAGAGGCGCTGATGAACGCGGTGCCGCGCAACCGCAAGCAAGTCTACAAGATGCGCCCCATTATCGAGTCCGTCGTCGACAAGGGCTCGTTCTTCGAGGTCGCCAGCAATTTCGGCAAGCCGATCATCGTTGGCCTGGCGCGGCTCGAGGGCCGGGCGGTGATGGTGCTCGCCAGCGACAGCTTTCACTATGGCGGTTCCTGGACGGCAGATGCCTGCCAGAAGGTGGTGCGCTGGGTCGACTTCGCCGAAACCTTTCATCTACCGATCGTCTATCTCATGGACTGTCCCGGCTTCATGATCGGCCTCGACGCCGAGAAGGCGGCGACCATCCGCCACGGCGTCCGCGCCATGACCGCGGTCAACCAGACCACGGTGCCGTGGTGCACGGTGATCCTGCGCAACGCCTTTGGCGTCGCCGGCGTCGTGCATCAGCCGGCCGACCGCTTCTCGATCCGCTACGCCTGGCCGTCGGCCTATTGGGGCTCGCTGCCGCTCGAAGGCGGCATCGAAGCCGCCTACCGCGCCGACATCGATGCGGCCGAGGACAAGGCGGCGAAGCTGAAGGAGATCGAGGACCGGCTGAACAAGCTCCGCTCGCCGTTCCGCTCGGCCGAAAAATTCTGGGTCGAGGAGATTATCGATCCCAGCAAGACGCGGTCGTTGCTGTGCGAGTTTGCACGGCTGGCCGAGCCTTTGCGCAAGCCGGGGCCGCCGGAGAATATGACGATCAGGCCGTAAGGTTTGGCGCAATCGCGCTGCGACGCGAGCACCTCCACTGATGGGCATGCCACTGCCGCCGGCTTCAGCGGCGGCAGTGATGTGAGTATTGACGATTAACGCTTGGGTAGCGACGCCATCACCTCGCCCGCGTCTCCGTCTTCGAGGCAAGGCGTGACGGTCAACGGGAGCAGGTCGGCCCATTGCGCGAGCCAACGATACATGGCTTTGGGGTCACTCGATTCAGAGATCGCAAATCCCTGTCCGTTCATGCCATGCCAGCGCCCCAACATCTTGACGCCGTCGGGTGGTGCGCCGCCGGTTTCCAGAAACCGGGCGACGGCTGCATTGAAGGTGCCTTGGGGTACATTCCAGGTGGTTATGAATTTCATGCGATTCTCCCATAACTGGAATTATTGGATGAATGCTGCGGCTGTGCCGCTTGCGCACGATAGCGCGTGCGCATCGAATAACAACGGCGAATGAACGGGGGCGTTAGTTTGATCCAGGGCACCGTTCTCGGACACGGTCGCGACCTTCTGCGTCTGGCGCAAAGCGAACCTGGCTGCATGTCGCAAAGCGTTGGAAGCCCCAAAGGCAGGCGTTCGTACTCTGCGAGCTAATCATTTCGATCGCAACGTGAAGCTTATGAAAACTGAAGAGAGCGGCGCACAAATGCAGCCAGTTTCGGCCGCTCTTTAGGCCCATTTTGGCCAAACTGATATTGGTTTCTCCTTGCCCGGGGCAGGCCTTCAATTTCGGAGTCCTGCAATGTTCAAGCAAGTTCTTTCTGCGTGTTTATTCTTTGCCGTCAGCTCTATCGCCTCGGAAGCACGACCGTATCACCTTCAACAAGCTTCCGAATGCAATGTGACCATGCCCTGCGATTTCTCGTATTCGCAAACGCGCCGCGAGCGAGTTTCCAGGACCTCACTACAAGCGTACCGTTCAATGCGACTGACAGTGACCGACGCCGGCGGCACCGCCGCCGCGGTGGATGTCTCTGGCGCTCGCATTGTCGGCGGCAGGCCGGCCGGTTGCCCATCGTCCTTCTGCGGCTGCGGCGCGGCCCTGCGCGTGTTTGGGCGTATCGTGCCGGAATTGAATCTCGCGGCCAACTGGCTGCGCTTTCCGCGGACATCGCCGGCGCCGGGAATGGTTGCGGCGCGACGTGGCCACGTCTTCGTCCTGGAGCAGCACGTCGGCGGAGACACCTGGATGGCGTATGACGCCAATTCGGGCGGACACGCCACAAGAATTCACGCGCGTTCATTGCGGGGTTATACGGTCGTCAACCCGCGCGGTACGGCGACCTGAAGAGAAAGCCGACGTCAGTGTCGATGCGTGACGCGTTCGCCGCCGCCTGAACATGCCTGCGGCGGCGGCGAGCCATCAAATGGTTCGAGACGCCCGCTTTGGCGGGCGCCTCACCATGAAGGTTTGACATTGCCGCAAGACGCGACCCCATCCTGAGGGCCCGCGTCTCGAAGGATGGGCTACGGGCGAGCTTTCCGCGACGCATGCCTTCATGTGCGATAGCGCTCCCCGGATACCCCCGTCCCTTCAAAATCAACCAATCCGTTTAAGCGGCGTTAACGATGCGTTCTCAATATGACACATCTCATTCCGTGGCAGTCCGTGTTTATGGAGTGCCCGTAAGTGATGCTTAAGAAGCTCATATCCATATTTCCGCCCGTGACGAGCCAGTGGCCGGCGGTGGGAATCTGACGATCCTGCTCCGGTGGAAAATTCCAGGGAACGGTTTTGGCCGCGCCGACGGCAAACAGGATAACGGTCATGCTCCGCCGCGCAGTGCTTCGTTTTGCGGAAAATCGGAAGGCGAACGTCGCGATCATCTTCGCGCTCATGATGGTTCCGACCATCTTTCTGCTGGGCATGGCGCTCGACTACACGCTGGCCCTGCGCAAGAAGGGGCAGTTGGACGCGGCCGCGGACGCAGCGGCAGTCGCGGCCGTGCGGCCGGCGATGCTGACGCAGACCGACGACAATGTCGTCAAGGCAACCGCGACAGCCGTCTTTGCAGCGAAGGCGAATATTGCGGGCCTCCAATCGGTTCCGACACCGACGGTCGCTGTCGTCGATTCCGGTCTCCAGCGGACCATCACGGTTTCGTATTCCGCGCAGTCCATCAATAATTTTCCGGGCGTTCTCGGCCAGCAGACCTGGCAGATCAACGGTACGTCGACGGCGCGGGCTTCCAGTGCGCCCAACATGAACTTCTATCTGCTGCTGGACGATTCTCCGTCGATGGCGCTTGCTGCAACGCAGACCGACATCACCAACATGATTGCCGCCACAAAAAATCAGCCCGCGTACGCAGCGAACTGTTCATTCGCCTGCCATGAGAAGAATCCCAACAACAAGGCTGCAAGCTCCTCAAACAAGGACAATCTGACCGTCGCGATCGCAAACAACATCACGCTGCGCATCGATCTCGTGACCAATGCCGTCAAGCAGTTGCTCGTCGGCCCTTGGACATGCCCGCAGTCGGGCGTTTCGGGCGGCGTCATGCAGTGCATGTCGGCGCTCAACAACACCACCTACAACGCGGCGATCTACACCTTCGACTACGGCCTCAATACGATCCAGACGCTGACCACCCCGACCACCGCCGGCACGAAGATCCCCAACATTCAGCTCCTGACAGTCGACCACCAGAACTGCCCCATTGTCGACAGCAAGGGCGCCTGCGTCTACACCACCGATTACGGCACGGATATTTCGGGCGGGCTGTCGGGCGTCAACAGCGTGATGCCGGCACCGGGCACCGGCACCAATCAGCAGGGCGATACACCCCAAGAGGTGGTCTTCCTCATCACCGACGGCGTCGACGACAAGCTGATCCCGAAGACGGGAGGCAGCTGTGACACCAATGCCACCTATCCGCTCCCGACGGCCAACGGCTCGACCGTGCGCTGTCAGCAACCGCTCGACACGACGGCCTGCACGACAATCAAGAACCGCGGCATTCGCATCGCGATCCTCTACACCGAATATCTCCAATTGTCGGATAGCTGGTACCAGAGCCGCATCTCACAATTCAACAATCCGTCGTCCTCCACCGGCACGATCGCACAACGGCTGCAATCCTGCGCATCGCCCGGCCTGTTTGCGGACGTCCAGAACGGCGGCGACATTTCCGCAGCGCTGACGAACCTCTTCATCAAGGTTGCGTCAAGCACAGCCAGCCTTATGCAGTAGGACAGCCGCATGACCGGATCGGGAGCAGCATCAAGGAAGAGACGCCGCAATCGCTGCGCCGCTTTCGCGGGGGACAACAAGGGCGCCACGGCGGTCGAGTTCGCGCTGGTTGCCGCGCCGTTCCTCGCTCTCATCATCGCGCTCATTCAGACGTTCCTCGTCTTCTTTGCCCAGGAGCTGCTCGAATCCGTGGTGCATCAATCCGCGCGCCTCGTCATGACGGGGCAAGTCCAGTCTGCGCAGATGACGCAGGCCGCATTCAAGCAGAAGGTCTGCGATCAGATCGTGATCTTCTTCAATTGCACGGGTATCATGGTCGACGTGCAGGTTGCCAACACCTGGACGACGGCGGACACGAGCATGCCCCCCCTGACGTTCGACAGCACGGGGGCGGTCAACAATGTCTGGCAGTTCAATCCCGGGACTGCCGGCGATATCGTTGTCCTCCGCGTGACCTACATATGGCCCGTCGTCCTCGGGCCGCTCGGTTTCAATCTCTCGAATATATCGAACGGCAACCGGCAGATCATGGCGTCGGCCGCTTTCCAGAATGAACCGTCATCCTAAGAGGAGTTAGCTATGCTCGCCGGCCTGTCGTTTCGCGCGCGGCACCTGTGGACCGACGATCGCGGCGTTGCCGCCACGGAGTTCGCCGTCGTGGTGCCGTTCATGCTGGTGCTCTACATCGGCGGCGTCGAGCTCGGGAACGGGCTGGCGATGAACGTCAAGGTCACCGCAACAGCCCACAGTGTCGCCGACATGATTTCGCAGAACACCCAGCTCACGTCGGCCCGGATGACCAGTATCCTTTCGGCGTCGAGCGCCATCATGGCCCCCTATGCCGTCAAGGATGGCAGCGGTGCCTCCTTGATGACGATCACGGTCTCCGAAGTCTCGACCGACAGCACGGGCAAGGCGACGGTGCAATGGAGCCAGTCAACCAGTTCGACGGGAGCAAGGCCGGTCGGGCAGAACATGACGCTGTCGTCGTTTACCGCGCCCAACCCGACGAATTCCAACAACGCCAATATCTCGCTCATTTTGAGCGAGGTGTCCTATGCCTACACGCCGAACCTGGGCTACACGATCAGCGGCACGGTAAATCTGACCGACAGCTATTATTTGTTTCCGCGCTGCTCGACGAATGGCCCGGCCAATTCAAACTTTCCATATTACGACGTGAAGTATCCGACGGCGACGACCTGTACCTGCATCCAACATCTGCAACAGAAGTCCTGCTAGCTTCCAGAAGAGTGGTCGTCGAGCCGATCCCGGCGTCTACTTGAACACGATCATCTTCTCCGCCGTCATCTCATGCATCGTATAGGGAATGCCGCCGACGCCGTGTCCTGATACGCGGCGGCCCGCGAAAGGCATCCAGTCGGTCCGGAAGGCGGTGTGATCGTTGATCATCACCGCCGCCGCGTCGAGGCGTTCCGCTGCATCCAGTGCAACCGCGAGATCGCGCGTAAAGATGGCGGACTGGAATGAGACGGGAAGCGAGTTGGCTTCGGCGATCGCATCGTCGATGTGCTCGAAGGGGTAGACGCAGGTCACCGGTCCGAACACCTCGAGGGTCGAAACCTTCGCATCGCGCGGCGGAGAAATCAGGATCGACGGGCGAAGGGTGGTCTCGCTCAACCTCCCACCGCCAATCTGGCGCGTCCCGGCCGCGGTCGCCTCGGCGATCCAGGCTTCGACACGCGCGACCTCCTGCGGCGTAATGAGCGGTCCGACCTCCGTCTCGGGGAGTGTCGGATCTCCCACCTTCAAGGCCTCGACCCTTGCCGCAATCCTGTCGACGAATTCCTTCTGAAGCGCGGAATGCACGTAGATGCGCTGGACCGATACGCACACTTGCCCGGCGTGATAGTATCCCCCCTTGACGATTGGCTCGATGATTTTCTGAAGATCGGCGCTGCGGTCGATGATGAGGGGAGCGACGCCGCCGTGCTCGAGAGCGCAGCGCGCACCGGGGGTGATAACCGATCGCAAGTGCCAGCCGACACGCGCCGAGCCGATGAAGCTCAGGAAGGCGACGCGCGGGTCAGTCGCAAATTTTTCCGGAAGGCTGTGCTCCTCCGGGAGGAACGTCTGGACCCAGCCTTCGGGCATGCCTGCCTTGTGAACAAGCTTTACCAATTCCACACAGCACAGAGGCGTTGTGCCTGCCGGTTTCACGATCACCGGGCAGCCGGTCGCGATCGCCGGCGCGATCTGGTGAACGATCAGGTTGAGAGGATGATTGAAGGCCGAGATCGCCGCGACGATGCCGATGGGCTCCTTGATGGTCCATGCCCGCCGGCCGTCGCTTGCGGGCGTGAGGCCCATGGGGATCTCGACCCCACCGCGGGTTCGCAGGAAGTCCGCCGCCGAGCGGATGCCGTCGATCGCCCGATCCGTCTCGATCAATGCATCCGTGAGCGGCTTTCCGCCCTCTCGTGCGATCAGGATGCCGAAATCCTGCCGCTTCTCGGCAACCAGATCGGCGAGCTTGTTGAGAATGGAGATCCGCTGATGCGGCTTCAGCCAGGCCTTTCGGTCCGCGAGCAGCTTTCGTGCGGTCTCGAACTTCGTCTCGAGCGCGGCGGCGTCGTCACTTGCGAGCTCGGTGATCTCTTTGCGGTCGAAGGCCTGTACGACTGTGATCATCATCGTCTCCATGGAGTGTCACGTCTTTGCGTGGCGCTGGAGCATCGTCGCACGCTCATAGTCCAGCTCCGCGCCGCGAGACGTGAGGTAAATTGACGTAAACCGCCGATGCCTCAGGCGGCGCAGAACCGACGTTCCGCAGGCAGTCGTCGGCACCGGGCCGGAGGGAGGGGGCACCTGACTCTCCGGCCGTCTGCACCGCGCGGATCAACTTGGCCTCCCAACGCTCTCACCGCGAAGTCTATGGCATGGGGCAGGGGGGCTAGCCATGTCGCGCAGCGGTGCGGAGCAGGTCAGTCGTGCGATTTGGCAATCGTCACATCTTGCCGGTGTTTTGCCCGACGAGTCAAACCGACTTGCCGACGCGCGAGTCATTGATCCGCCGAGCCTCGGCTACTGTGCATGGGGTTGTTTTCGGGTTTTTTGTTTGAGGGCTCCGCTCACGCGCTCTCCGTCTCCCGATGCACGTCGTGCACCACGAGCCCCATGCCTTCCTCGGGCATCTTAATCCAGTCGCGCCGCTTCAGCGTGCGCTTGGTGTCTTCGTAGCCGCTGGCCCAGTGCTCGCGCATCGAGGTGCCCGAGAATTCGTGATCCTTGGCGTCGCCCTCATAGGCCTTCTGCTGGTAGATCAGATGCAGGATCGCGATCTCCGGCATGTTGCGCAGACTTGCCTTGAGGTTGCGGTCCTCGTCGGACAATTGTTCGTCGGGAAGCTTCGCCAGCGCCTTGTAGAGCAAGACCTTGAGATTGTGCGTTTGGCGATAGACGTCGGTGTTGTGGCGCGTACGTGAGGAATACATGATGTCCTTGTGGCGGGCCATCACGTCCTGGATCGAGCGCGGCAGCACGCCACGGGCGCTGAACAAGTCGACCTGGAACACCAGCGAGTTGAGATCATCCCCGTGGTCGAGCAGATGCTGGAGCGGCGTGTTGGAGACGATGCCGCCGTCCCAGAAATGATCGGTGCCGATCCGCACCATCGGCAGCGCCGGCGGCAGCGCGCCGGAGGCCATGATATGCTCCGGCTCGATCTCGTCATGGGCGTTGTCGAAATAGATGAAGTTGCCGGACAGCACGTTCACCGCACCGACCGCGAAGCGCATTTTCTTCTCGTTGATGAGGTCGAAATCGACGAGCTCCAGCAGGCTCTCCTTGAGCGGCGCGGTATCGTAATAGCTCGTTGCGGTCCTGGCGCCGACGGGGCTGAACCAGGGATTGACCTGGTGCGGGCTGAAGAAGCCCGGCTGGCCCATCGCGGACGTCATCCAGGCGCTGGTGAGGTTGCGCCATTGGCGGAAGACGTCGCCATCCGGCGTGTAGTGCCAGATCTTGCGGTTGGTGATGCGCTCCCAGAAGATGCGGAGCGCTTCGAGCCGTTTCTCAGGCCGGTTGCCGGCGATGATGGCGGAGTTGATGGCACCAATCGAGACGCCGCAGACCCAGTCGGGCTCGATGCCGGCCTCGTGCAGCGCCTGGTAGACGCCGGCCTGGTAGGCGCCGAGCGCACCGCCGCCTTGCAGCACCAGCGCGACGCGATCGCAGCGGTCTGGCCGCCAGCCCCGTGCGGGAAGCTGCTGTGTCGGTTGCGACGTTCGGGCGTCCATGGCCGATATCTCCTGGCGAGCATGATCCGGAAAAGTGCGACGCGGTTTTCCGAGAAGATCGTGCTCCAATAACAAGCCAAACGATTGCGTCCCGCGGTGACGGCGTGATGACAAAGTTGGCCGATGCATCGTTTGCATGCACGTCAACCGAAGCGGGAATGGCGCCGGGTCGTCCGGCTGACGGAAATCCTTCACATCGCGGTCAATCACGACGGCTAGCAATTCGCATAAGCTCGATGGCCGCCGGGCGAGCGTCACAGACATCACACAGGAGACCAGCGATGCGCAGGGAAGATTTGCTGAGATTTCCGTCCATGCCGGCCGCGGGGCCAAGCTATCCGGCCGGGCCGTACCGCTTCGTCAACCGTGAATTCCTCGTCATCACCTACGAGACCGACCCGGACCTGATCCGCGCCGGCCTGCCTGAGCCACTGGAGCCGATCGACCAGCCGATCGTGCACTATGAATGGATCAGGATGCCGGATTCCTCCGGCTTCGGCAGCTACACCGAGTCCGGCCTCGTCATTCCCGCACGCCTGCATGGCGAGGAAGTCAATTTCGTCTCGCAGATGTATCTCGACGACGATCCGCCGATCGCGGCGGGCCGCGAGATCTGGGGCTTCCCCAAGAAATACGCCCATCCAAAGCTCGAGATCGTCAAGGACACGCTGACGGGCACGCTGGAATATGCCGGCCAGCTCGTCGCCATGGGTACGATGGGCTACAAGCACGAGAGCATGGCCGGCAACGGCGACCTCACCCGCGCCACGCTGTCGAAGACGCAGATCAATCTGAAGATGATCCCCGGCGTCGACGGCCATCTCGAAATCTGCCAGCTCGTCGCGATCAACCTCATCGACATCGTGCCGAAGGGCTCCTGGATCGGGCCCGGCAGGCTGCATCTGGTGCCGCATGTCAACGCGCCAGTTGCGGATTTCCCGGTGCGCCGCTGCATCGGCGCGCATCACTACATCGCCGATTTGACGCTGCCGTTCGGCCGCGTGGTGCACGACTACGTCAAGGAGGCCCAGGCGGCTGCCGCGACGGGCTTGGCCGCAGAGTAGGGCGGCCCATCATCAAACTGTAACATCGGCGTAATTGAGTACCCGCGAGAGATCCGGAGGAGGCCACCAACGGCCCCCCGGACATGGGCTGCATACGTGGGGGTCAGCATGGCTGAGCCGGCAAAGCTTGTCAGTGCGATATCGGATGTTGCGCCGGCCATCCCTGGCCTCGTCTGGGCCTTCCGGCTCCACAGTGACGGCAGCGCCGAGGCGCTGCCGATCGACCAGCCGATCGAATTCAGCCATGACGGCCGGCTCTGGTTGCATTTCAACCTCACCGATGCCCGCGCACGGCCGTGGATTGCGGACTCCAGCCTGCCGCCGCTCGCACGCGAGCTGCTGCTGTCCAACGACACCTTTCAGCAGCTTCACGTCATCGATCACTGCGTCTACGGCGTGTTCTCTGATCTCGTGCGTGACATCGACAGCGCCACGGAAGAGACCGCGTTCCTGCGCTTCGCCATGACCGAGCATCTCTTGGTCAGCGGGCGCCATCAGGCACTGTGCTCGGCGGATGCGACGCGAAGGGTGCTTGTAGGCGGCTACCGCGTCGACAATGTCGCCCATCTCCTGGAAAAGATCGTCGACGAGGTCGCCGACACGCTCGACCGGATAGCCGATAAGCTTGGCCAGGAGATCGACGGCATCGAGGAGCGCATCCTCGCCGACGAAGTCAGGCCGCAGATGCGTCGCACGCTCGGCCGGCTGCGCCGCACCTGCGTCCGGCTGCATCGTCAGCTGACCGGATTGCGCGTGCTGTTTCATCGCCTCGACCAGAAGAATACCGATCATCTGGCGCCGGGGCTGCGCATCCAGGCCGGCAAGCTGGCGCAGCGGCTGGACGGGCTCGATCACGACATCGTCGAGCTCCGCGAACGGAGCCGCCTGCTCGAGGAGGAGCTGCGCTTCAAGAACGAGGAAGAGAGCAACAAGCATCTCCACACGCTCTCGATCGTGACGACGCTGCTGCTGCCGCCGACGCTGATCACCGGCATCTTCGGCATGAACACCAAGGGCCTGCCGCTCACCGACGTCGACGAGGGATTTCTCTGGGCGGCGGCGCTGATGGTGAGTTCGATTGGCCTTGCCTATCTGTTCATGCGGCGCACCGGCATCTTCAAAAAGTAGCGCATGCCAGCTGGTGTCAGCCGTGAGTGCGATTGTCCAGACATTTGTGTTGCGATGCTCCCTCGTCGCCGCGACGATGCTTTTCGCAAGCACGAGCGCGTTCGCAGGCGCAAAGGACGAGAGCGCGGCTGATTGGCTGTTTCCAAAATGGTTCAACGACTGGCATGACGGGCTCGTCAACAAAGGCCTGAATTTCGGCGCGACCTACATCGCCGACAACATCGGCAACGTGTCGGGCGGGGTCTCGCGCGGCGCCATCCATTTCGGCCGCCTCGATCTGTCGGTCGACGCCGATCTCGACAAGCTCGTCGGCTGGACCGGCGGCCGCTTCTACGCCAACGGCTACGTGATCTACGGGCGCGGGCTGACGCGCAACTACATCTACAACCTCGCTACCATCAGCGAGATCGAGGCTCTTCCGGACCAGCGGCTCTACAACGCCTATTTCGAGCAGAGTCTCTTCAACGATAGGCTGAGCATCAGGGCCGGCCAGCAGGCCGCCGATGTCGAGTTCTTCGACAGCCAGACTGACGACCTCTTCATCAACGGCACCTTCGGCTGGCCCGCCATCAAGGCGAGCAACCTTCCGGCCGGCGGCCCGGCACCGCCGATCGCGGTGCCCGGCCTTCGCATCAAGGCCGCGGTTTCGGACGATGTCACCGTCTTCGGTGCAGTGTTCAACGGCAACCCGGCGCGGCCCGGTGACGGCGATCCGCAGACGCGCGACAACCACGGTCTGGCGTTTCGCATCAATGATCCGCCCTGGGTCATCGGGCAGGTCCACTTCGACTATCATCTCGATATTGGTGGAAGCTCGCTCGCCGGCAACTTCACGCCCGGCGGCTGGTATCATTTCGGTGACTTCGACAGTCAGCGCTTCACCGTGGAAGGTGTCTCGCTCGCGGACCCGACTGGATCAGGCATCCCGGCGAAGCTTCGCGGCAATTATGGAATCTACGCGGTCGTGGAGCAGGCCCTCTGGCGGCCGCCGGGAACGGCGACCGAGAAGACCGTGTCGGCGTCGATCCCCGGCGTCACGGCGTTCGGCCGCATCGCCTACAGTCCGCCGGATCGCAACCTGATCGACCTCTATCTCGACGGCGGCGTCGGTTTTGTCGGGTTTACCCCTGGCCGTCCGCTCGACCGGTTCGGGGTTGGGTTGGCCTATATGCGGATTTCGGGCGCCGCACGAAGCCTGGATGTCGACACCCAGTTTTTCGGCGGGATCCAGAGCCCGGTGCGCAGCAGCGAGGCCCTGATCGAGGTGATCTACGAGGCGCACATCAAGCCCGGCTGGCTCATTGCGCCGTACTTCCAATACGTGTTCAGGCCCTCGGGCGGCATTCCGAACCCGAACGATCCGACCGGCATTTCGCGGATCGGCGATGCCGCAGTGTTCGGGGTGACCACCACGATCAGGTACTGAGCCGGCTCGCGCCGGCCCAGTCACACGCGCCGTCTACGCCATCGCCGGCTTGGCTTGCGGCTTCGGCTGCCGCGACAGCCCCAGCACGATCAGCGACGCGAACACGCAGAGCGCACCCGCAACGAAGAAGGCGGGCAGATAGCTCTGCAGCAGCGTCCGCGACAGGCCGGCGCCGAACGCCGCGGTGCCGGCGCCAAGCTGATGGCCGGCAAAGATCCAGCCGAACACCAGATTGGCGCGCTCGGGCCCGAACTTTTGCGCGGTGAGTCGCACCGTCGGCGGTACGGTGGCGATCCAGTCGAGCCCGTAGAACATCGCGAAGATCGACAGCCCATAGAACGAGAAATCGCTAAAGGGCAGGAAGATCAGCGACAGCCCGCGCAGGCCGTAGTACCAGAACAGCAGATAGCGATTGTCGTAGCGGTCGGACAGCCAGCCCGACATGATGGTGCCGAAGAAGTCGAAGATGCCCATCGCCGCAAGCAGGCTCGCGGCCTGCACCTGCGGGATGCCGAAGTCGAGGCACATCGGGATCAAATGCACCTGGACGAGGCCGTTGGTCGAGGCGCCGCAGACGAAGAAGGTCGCAAACAGGATCCAGAACGCGCGCGACTTCGAGGCGTCGCGCAGCGTGCCGAGCGCGACTGCAGTGATCGAGCCGTGGTTCACCGGCGGTGCGGGCAGGGGCTCGGCGCCTTCATCGCCGAACGGGCGCAGGCCGAGATCACTCGGCCGGTCGCGCATCACGAGCAGGACCGCGAATGCGGAGACGCCGAGCATGATGCAGACGAAACCGAGCGAGAGGCGCCAGCCGAAACGTTCGGTCAGGCTTGCGAGCAGCGGCAGGAACACGAGTTGCCCCGTGGCGACACTCGCGGTCAAAATGCCGACGACGAGGCCGCGCCGTGCGGCAAACCAGCGCGTGGAGATGGTGGCGCCCAGCACCAGCGCGGTCATGCCGGTGCCGATGCCGATTACGACGCCCCAGAGCGCCACGAGCTGCCAGATCTCGGTCATGCCGAGCGAGAGCACCAGCGCCGAGACGACGATGAGCTGCGCGGTCAGCGTGACGTTGCGCAGGCCGTAGCGGTTGAGCAGGGCGGCTGCGAATGGCGCCATCAGCCCGAACAGGATGAATCGGATCGACAGCGCAGACGAAATCTGCGCCGTGCTCCAGCCGAATTCTTTCTGGAGGGGAACGATGAACACGCCGGGCGCGCCGACCGTGCCGGCGCTGATCAGCGCGGCGAAGAAGGTCACGCCGACCATCACCCAGCCGTAGTGGATATTGCGGCGGCCGAGCGCTGCCGCGAGCCAGTTCGAAATCATTGCCCCTCAATCATGGTTGGCGGGTTTTGGAAGGCCCGCGTCATTGTTATACTTTGGCACGGAAGCGGGAAGGCTAAAATGCCAGACTTCCCTCATTTTCTGACTTTCAGCGTCAGTTTGCGAGACGCTCCACGGCGATCGCCGTGGCCTCGCCGCCGCCGATGCAGAGCGCCGCGACGCCGCGCTTGAGATTGTTCGCTTCGAGCGCATGCAGCAGCGTCACGATCAGCCGCGCGCCGGTGGCGCCGATGGGATGGCCGAGCGCGCAGGCGCCGCCGTTGATATTCAGCTTCTCGCGGGGAATGCCGAGATCGCGCTGTGCCGCCATCGCCACCACGGCAAAGGCCTCGTTGATCTCGAACAGGTCGACGTCACCGGCGCTCCAGCCGACCTTGTCGAGCAGCTTGCGGATCGCCGGAATCGGTGCCGTGGTGAACCATTGCGGCTCCTGGCTGTGGGTGGCGTGGCCCTTGATCACGGCGAGCGCCGGCAGGCCGCCCCGATCGGCGAGCGACCGCTTCGTCAGCACGAGCGCGGCGGCGCCGTCTGCATTGGCGGAGGACGCCGCAGGCGTGATCGTACCATTGGCGCGGAATGCCGGCTTCAGTCCCGGGATCTTGGCGGGATCGACTTTTAGCGGATGCTCGTCATTGGCGACGACGCGCGGGCCGGCCTTCTCGGTCAGCGTGATCGGGGCGATCTCGGCTTTGAAAGCGCCGCCCTCGACCGCCTTGCGCGCGCGGCTGAGCGTCTCCATCGCGTAGGCATCCTGATCCTTGCGGGTGAACTGATAGGCTTCCGCCGTTGCCTCACCGAAATCGCCCATGGAGCGGCCGGTCTCGTAGGCGTCCTCCAGACCATCCATCATCATGTGGTCGATGATGCGGTCATGGCCGGCGCGATAGCCGCCCCGCGCCTTCGCCAAGAGATAGGGCGCGTTGGTCATGCTCTCCATGCCGCCGGAGACGACGATGTCCGCCGAGCCGGCGCGAATGATGTCGTGCGCCAGCATGGTCGCCTTCATGCCGGAGCCGCAGACCTTGTTGACCGTGGTAGCCCCAGTGGCATCGGGAAGTCCGGCGGCACGCGCCGCTTGGCGCGCTGGCGCCTGACCCTGACCGGCTGGCAGGACGCAGCCCATGAAGACCTCGTCGACCTTCTCCGGCGCGAGTTTTGCGCGCTCCAGCGCAGCCCCGATCACATGCGAGCCCAGCTTGTGCGCGGCCAGCGGCGAGAGCTCGCCCATGAAGCGGCCGAGCGGGGTGCGAGCAGCGGAAACGATGACAACGGGATCGGCGGCTTCGGCCATGACAAAACTCTCTGCGATGACGGGTAAGATTATGATCATCATATGATGCGGCGCAAAAAATGCAACCGCGGCCAGCATGAGAAATTGTCGTGGTTCGGATGAGATTTGCTCGTGCGATCGGAGGAGGCGGAGAGCTCTACCGCTTCCGATTCACAAACGCCTGCATCAGCCGCGTCGGCTCGTCCGTCAGGAACGACTCGCCGAACACCTTCACACTGAGGTTCACCGACTCCGTCAGCGGCAGTTCCTCCCACTGTCGCAGCAGCGCTTTCTGCGAGCGTAGCGCCTCGGGGCCGCATTCGAGCAGCGCTGTCACGAGGTGCTCGACCGCGGCATCCAATCCGCCCTCCGGCGCGACCTTGTCGACCAGACCCCAGGCCAGCGCCGTCGGTGCGTCGACGTTCTCCGCCGTCATCACCAGCCAGCGCGCGCGGGCCCAGCCGATCAGGCGCGGCAGCAGTGCCGCGTGGATCACCGAAGGAATGCCGACGCGCACCTCCGGCATACCGAAATGCGCATCATGCGCCGCGATCCGAAAGTCGCAGGCAGCCGCGACTTCGAGCCCACCGCCGAGGCACCAGCCGGGCATGCGTGCGATCACGGGCGCGGGGAACTGGCGCACGGCCTCGCACAGATCGCGCAGGCGGCTGATGAAGGCTTCGGCGGATGTCTGGTCGAGCTTGGCCATCTCCTTGATATCGGCGCCGCCGATCATGCTCTTCTCGCTCTGGCCGCGCAGCACCAGCACGCGGATGCTGCGATCGGAGGAGAGCTGCTGCACACCTTCGCGGACTGCGTCGGTGACGGGCGAGCCTAGAATATTCAGCGAGCCGGCGTTGCAAATCGCGACATGGACGACGCCGCGCGCGTCGCGCGTCACGCCGCAGTGGTTGTTGAGCATTTCCATCAGGAATCTCGAAGGTTTCGTGGACATGCGCGAGGCGCGCCGGTCGAGATCACTTCCGGGCCGAAATCTTCCGCTTGTCAAGCGGGCCGGGGAGACGGAGTTGCCAGCGCCAAGTTCGCAGCATAGTATGACGTTAATCATTCAAAAGAGGCCTCCATGACCGAGCCTGATCAACTTGACCTGTTTTCGCCAGCACAGCGGCGCGAGCGCGTGGTGGACTGGCAGGTTCCTGCGCCGGTTGCGAAAGCGGCGATGGGGCTATCGGGCATGGACGCCATGCTGGGGATTCGCGACGGTCGGCTGCCGCCGCCGCCCTTCGCGAAGCTGATCGGTTTCATCATGGCCGTGGTCGAGCCGGGCCGGATCGTGATGGAACTGGAGCCGCGCGAAGACCTCGAAAATACTATCGGCCTTCTGCACGGGGCGACCGCCGCCGCGCTGATCGACACCGCCATGGGCTGCGCGATTTCGACGCGGTTGGAGGCCGGGCAGGGCTCGGTCACCCTCGATCTCAAGATGACCTTCCTGCGCCCGCTCTCGGTCCGTTCCGGACTGATCTCGGCCGAGGGCAAGGTGATCAAGCTCGGGCGCCAGACCAGCTACACCGAGGGCTTCGTTCGGGACGGCAAGGGCGCGCTCGCGGTTCATGCAACTGCAACCTTTTCGATGATCGGCGGCAATTTTACCGGGAATTAATGCGACGTTCGGCCGATATACGTGTTATTAGATGACCTCTGACATCCAATGAGAGCCGCATGCGCTATTCCCGGGAACACAAGCAGGAAACCCACGATCGCATCGTGAAGAAGGCGTCAGTTCGGCTGCGCGAAAAGGGCGCCCATGGCATCGGCGTCGCCGACCTCATGAAGGAGGCGGGCCTCACCCATGGCGGCTTCTATGCGCATTTCGATTCCCGCGAGGCGCTGGTGATCGAGGCCTTTGCCTACGCCATGGACCGCTCGATGGAACACTGGCGCAAGCAGTCCGATCAAGTCGCACCGGAAAAGCGGCTCAGCCAGATCGTCGAGACCTATCTCTCCGCGCTGCATCGCGACAATCCCGGCCATGGCTGCTCGATTCCGGCGCTCGGCTCCGAGATCTCGCGCGAGAGCCCGAAGACGCGAAAAGCCTTTGCCGGCAAGCTCGACGAGATGATCGAGATGATGGTGGGCTTTATTCCCGAGATGTCGCGCAAGACTGCACGAAAGCAGGCGATCGCGACGCTGGCGACGATGGCCGGCACCATGCTGCTGGCGCGGATTGCCGGCTCGAGCGAGTTGTCGGATGAAGTGCTCAAGGCTGGCAAGGACAGTGCGCTGGATGGGTCGCGGCGCGAGCCGAAGGTGACGGCGGCGAAGAAGGCGAAGCAGAACTAGCGGGATGCCGTAGTGTAGGCAAAGGCGCGCTTGCGCCGTGCCCACCATCTCTCCGCGATTGCGAGAGAAGTGGTGGGCAAGCTTCGCTTTGCCCCCTACGAAGGCCGCCCGGCAAACAGCGCCCGCTCACGCTCCACGATCTCGCTGATGTAATCCGCGACCGCCCTGATCCGTGCCAGATCCTTGCTGTCGGCGTGCATCAGCATCCAGAACGTCCGGGTGATCGAGACCTCGTCCGGCAGCACCGCCACAAGCTGCGGATAGTCGCTCGCCATGAAGTGCGGCAGCACCGCGATGCCGAAGCCGGCCAGCGTGGCGTTGAGCTGCGCGATCAGATTGGCGCTGCGGAGACGTGCGGAGATTCGCGGCGACACCTGCGGCAGATAGTCGAGTTCCGGCGTGAACAGCAATTCCTCGATGTAGCCGACGAAGCGGTGCTGCGGCAGCACCTCGCGTGAGGTGATCTTCGGAAAGCGGTCGAGATAGCCAGGCGCGGCATAAAGCCCGAGGCGGTAGTCGAGCAGCTTGCGTCTGACGATGCGGCCTTCCTTCGGCATGGTCAGGCTGATGGCGATGTCAGCCTCGCGCTTGGAGAGACTGAACAGCCGCGCGGTGGCGACAAGTTGCAGGTCGAGGTCGGGGTAACGGTCAGCGAACGGTGCGAGGCGAGGGGCGAGGAAGGCGGTGCCAAATCCGTCGGGCGCACCGATCCGCACCGTGCCGGTCAGCCGTGCCACCGAGCCGCCGACCTGTTCCTGGTTGGCGACGATGGTCGATTCCATCGCTTCCGCGCTGTCGGCGACGCGCTGGCCAGCCTCGGTCAGGAGATAGCCGGTCTTGCGCCGGTCAAACAGCTTGGCCGAGAGGTGCTTTTCCAGCCGATCGACGCGGCGGATCACCGTGGCGTGGTCCACGCCGAGCTGCTTTGCCGCAGCCGAAACCGAGCCGCCCCGCACGATGGCCAGCACGAAGCGGAAGTCGTCCCAGTCGATGTGACCTTGATCCAGCATTTTCGCACATCTATGGTGCAATTTATCAGACTTGAATCCTATAAAATGCAGGTCGATAGGGTTTGTCAAAGCGGATCAGGCCTCAAGGAGATCATTCCATGCGTTCAGTCGGACATTTCATCGGTGGCAAGGAGGTCAAGGGCACCTCGGGCCGCACCGCCGACGTTTTCGAGCCGATGACCGGTGACGTCCAGGCCAAGGTAGCGCTGGCGTCCAAGGCCGAAGTCCGCAGCGCCGTGGAAAACGCCCGCGCCGCGCAGCCGGAATGGGCCGCGACCAACCCGCAGCGCCGCGCCCGCGTCATGATGAGGTTCGTCGAACTGGTGCAGCGCGATTACGACAAGCTCGCCGAGCTGCTCGCGCGCGAGCACGGCAAGACCGTGCCCGACGCCAAGGGCGACATCCAGCGCGGCCTTGAAGTCGCGGAATTCGCCTGCGGCATCCCGCATTTGATGAAGGGCGAATACACCGAAGGCGCCGGCCCCGGCATCGACATCTACTCGATGCGCCAGGCGCTCGGCGTCGTTGCCGGCATCACGCCGTTTAATTTCCCGGCGATGATCCCGATGTGGAAGTTCGCGCCGGCGATCGCCTGCGGCAACGCCTTCATCCTGAAGCCCTCGGAGCGCGATCCCGGCGTGCCGATGATGCTCGCCGAACTGATGATCGAGGCGGGCCTGCCGGCCGGCATCCTCAACGTCGTCAACGGCGACAAGGAAGCGGTCGACGCCATCCTCGACGATCCCGATATCAAGGCCATCGGCTTCGTCGGCTCCACGCCGATCGCGCAGTACATCTATGAGCGCGCGGCCCAGACCGGCAAGCGCTGCCAGTGTTTTGGCGGCGCCAAGAACCACGCCATCATCATGCCGGACGCCGACATGGACCAGGCGGTCGACGCGCTGATCGGAGCGGGCTACGGCTCGGCCGGCGAGCGCTGCATGGCCGTCTCCGTCGCGGTCCCTGTCGGCAAGACCACCGCCGATCGCCTGATGGAAAAGCTGATCCCGCGCGTCGAGAGCCTCAAGATCGGCACCTCGATCGA
The DNA here is from genome assembly GCF_049993385.1 of Bradyrhizobium sp. McL0616. Classification (NCBI taxonomy): domain Bacteria; kingdom Pseudomonadati; phylum Pseudomonadota; class Alphaproteobacteria; order Hyphomicrobiales; family Nitrobacteraceae; genus Bradyrhizobium; species Bradyrhizobium sp. McL0616. The sequence goes on along the minus strand of NZ_CP188255.1, from coordinate 5,328,901 downwards.
TCCCTCCGCCGACTACGGTCCGCTGGTGACGCGCGAGGCGGTCGAGAAGGTCAAGGGCTACATCGACATCGGCATCAAGGAAGGCGCGACGCTCGCCGTCGACGGCCGCGGCTTCAAGATGCAGGGCTACGAGAAGGGTTTTTATCTCGGCGGTTCGTTGTTCGACAACGTCACCAAGGACATGCGGATCTACAAGGAAGAGATCTTTGGCCCCGTGCTCTCGGTCGTGCGCGCGCACGATTACAAGGAAGCGCTGGCGCTGCCGTCCGAGCATGATTACGGCAATGGCGTTGCGATCTTCACCCGCGACGGCGACGCCGCGCGCGACTTCGCGGCCAAGGTGAATGTCGGCATGGTCGGCATCAACGTGCCGATTCCGGTGCCGATCGCCTATTACACCTTCGGTGGCTGGAAGAAGTCCGGTTTCGGCGACCTCAACCAGCACGGCCCGGACTCGGTCCGCTTCTACACCAAGACCAAGACGGTGACCTCGCGCTGGCCGTCCGGCGTCAAGGAAGGTGCGGAGTTCTCGATCCCGCTGATGAAGTGATCCTCTCAAGAGCGAGGCGATGATGCAGTTCGCTCTGAACGAGGATCAGGTCGCGGTTCGCGATATGGCGTTGGCGTTTGCGGCCGAGAAGATCGCGCCGCATGCGCTGCGCTGGGACGAGGAAAAGCATTTCCCCGTCGATGTGATGCGCGAGGCGGCAACCCTCGGCATGGGCGGCATCTACATCCGCGAGGATGTCGGCGGCTCCGCCATGACGCGGTTCGACGCGGCGCTGATTTTCGAGGCGCTGGCGACGGGCTGCCCGACCACCTCGGCCTTCATCTCCATCCACAACATGGCGTCCTGGATGATCGACGCCTATGGCAGCGATACCCAGCGCCACACATGGCTGCCGAAGCTCTGCACCATGGAGCTGGTCGCGAGCTATTGCCTGACCGAGCCGGGCGCCGGCTCTGACGCGGCCGCACTGCGCACCCGCGCGGTGCGTGACGGCGATCACTATGTACTGAATGGCCAGAAGCAGTTCATCTCGGGCGCCGGCGGTACTGATCTGCTGGTGGCGATGGTGCGCACTGGCGGCGACGGTCCCGGCGGCATCTCGACGCTGGTCATCGACGGCAAGACGCCCGGTGTTTCCTTCGGCGCCAACGAGCGCAAGATGGGCTGGAATGCGCAGCCGACCCGCGCGGTCATTTTCGAGAACGCGCGTGTGCCCGTCGCCAGCCGGCTGGGCGATGAGGGGATCGGCTTCAAGATCGCAATGGCCGGCCTTGACGGCGGTCGCCTCAACATCACGGCCTGCTCGCTCGGCGGCGCGCAGGCCGCGCTCGACAAGGCGCGCGCCTACATGAAAGAGCGCAAGGCGTTTGGAAAGCGACTCGACGAGTTCCAGGCGCTGCAATTCCGTCTTGCCGACATGGCGATCGAGCTCGAGGCCGCGCGCACGTTCCTGTGGCGCGCCGCTGCCGCGCTCGACCGGAAGGATCCGGACGCCACCATGCTGTGCGCGATGGCAAAGCGCTTCGGCACCGATGCCGGCTTCGAGGTCGCCAACCAGGCGCTCCAACTCCACGGCGGCTATGGTTATCTCAGCGAATACGGCATCGAGAAGATCGTGCGCGATTTGCGCGTGCACCAGATCCTCGAGGGCACTAATGAAATCATGCGGCTGATCGTGGCGCGCAAATTGATCGAGGGCGCGCGATGACGGAAGAGGGCGATCTCGTCGTTCGCCGCGAGGGCGCGGCGGGCGTGATCCGGCTCAACCGGCCCAAGGCGATCAACGCCATGACGCTGGAGATGTCCATCGGCATCGACGCGGCGCTCGATAAGTTCGAGGCCGATCCGGAGGTCGCCGTGATCGTGCTGGAAGGCGCCGGCGAGCGAGGTCTCTGCGCCGGCGGCGACATCCGCGGGCTCTGGGAGAGCTCGCGCGACGGCGGCGATCTCGGCGCGCGGTTCTGGCGCCAGGAATACGTCATGAATGCGCGGATCGCGAAGTATCCGAAGCCATATATTGCATTCATGGATGGTCTGGTGATGGGCGGTGGCGTGGGCCTGTCCGGCCATGCCAGCCATCGCGTCGTCACCGATCGCACCAGGCTGGCAATGCCCGAAGTCGGCCTCGGCTTCTTCCCCGACGTCGGCGGCACCTGGCTGCTGTCGCACTCGCCGGGCGAGATCGGCACTTATTTCGGGCTGACCGGCCAGACCATGAACGGGCCGGACGCGATCCACGCAAGATTTGCGGACGCGGTGGTGCCGGCCGCGAAATGGTCCGAGCTGCGCGAGGCGCTGACGAAGGTTCGCTCTGGTGTGACCGCGACGGAGGTCAGCAAGCTCATCAACAGCTTCGCGACCGGCGATGCCGCGGGTCCGGTCGCGGGGAAGCAGCCGATGATCGACGCGCTATTCGGCTTCGATCGCATGGAGGACATCGTCGCCGCGCTCAAGCGCGACGGCTCCGAGTTTGCGCTGGCGACGCTCAAGACTCTCAATGAGAAGTCGCCGCGCGGCATGGTGGTGACGTTGAAGCTGCTGCGGCTGGCGCGTAAGGCATCGAGCCTGGAAGAATGCCTGGTGCGCGAATATCGCGCTGCGCTGGAGGTCTTCCGCAGCGACGATTTCCGCGAAGGCGTGCGCGCCGCCGTGATCGACAAGGACCGCAATCCGATCTGGTTGCCGCGACGGATCGAAGACGTGACGCCGGACCTGCTCGCGCATTATCTCGCCGAGATCGGCGCCGACGAATTGAAGTTCAACTAACAACAGCTGATAGCGGAGGAAACGAAGATGGCCACGATCGCATTCATCGGTCTCGGCAATATGGGCGGCCCGATGGCGGCCAATCTGGTCAAGGCCGGCCACAAGGTGGTGGCGTTCGACCTCACTGAAGCCCCGCGCGCGCAAGCCAAGGCCGACGGCGCCGGCATCGCCGACAGCGCGTCAGGCGCGGTGAAGGGCGCCGATGTCGTCGTCACCATGCTGCCGGCCGGCAAGCATGTGCTCGGAGTCTGGAACGAGGTCGTTCCCGCCATGACCAAGGGCGCGCTGATCATCGATAGCTCCACCATCGACGTCGAGAGCGCGCGTCAAGCGCATGCGCTCGCCGCCAAGCACGGTGTGCTCTCGGTCGACGCGCCCGTCTCCGGCGGCACCGGCGGCGCCAAGGGCGGAACGCTCACCTTCATGTGCGGCGGCGACGATAAGGCGTTCGCGGCGGCGAAGCCCGTGCTGGAAAACATGGGCAAGAAAATCGTCCATTGCGGCGGCGACGGCGCGGGGCAGGCGGCAAAAATCTGCAACAACATGATCCTCGGCATTTCCATGATCGCGGTGAGCGAGGCGTTTGCGCTGGGCGAAAAGCTTGGGCTCTCGCATCAGGCGTTGTTCGACGTCGCCTCGACCTCGTCGGGCCAGTGCTGGTCATTGACGACCTATTGCCCAGTGCCGGGTCCGGTGCCGACCTCGCCTGCCAATAACGACTACAAGCCCGGGTTTGCGTCGGCGCTGATGGTGAAGGACCTGACGCTGGCACAGGACGCCGCGAAGGCCGCGGGCGCGGCAACGCCGCTCGGCCAGCATGCGCAGGAGATCTATCAGGCCTTCGATAAGGCAGGCCAGGGCGGGGTGGATTTTTCCGGAATTATCAAGCACGTTAGGGGGCTGGCCGGGAAAACTTGATGACGACATTTCAGGAAGCGCGCGCGTTTCTGCTTGATCAGCGCACGGATTACGAGACCGCGGTCAAAGGTTTCCGCTGGCCCGATCCGGTTCCCTTCAACTGGGCGCTCGACTGGTTCGACGCCGAGTTGGCAAAGCACGCGGAGAGCAGGGACCTTCCCGCGCTCTGGATCGTCGATGCTGCGCAGGACCGGCAGACCAAGCTCTCCTTCGCGGCGCTGTCGAGGCGCTCGAACCAGGTCGCAAACTTCCTCCGCGCGCAAGGCTTGAAGCGTGGCGATCATCTGCTGTTGCTGCTCGGCAATGTCGTTCCGCTATGGGAGACGATGCTGGCAGCGATGAAGCTCGGCGTCGTCGTCATTCCCGCCACCACGCTGCTCACTGCCGATGAACTCCGCGACCGGCTCGATCGCGGTAAGGCGAAAGCGGTGGTGGCCGCACAGGACCAAGTCGCGAAATTCGCGCGCCTTGGTGCCGAGAACGTCGTCCGCATCGTGGTCGGTGCGGCGTCCGATGGCTGGATGTCGTATGATGATGCGGCGAAAGCTCCGGAGAGTTTTGCGCCGGACGGTGCGACCAACGCCGACGACCCGATGCTGCTCTATTTCACCTCGGGCACCACCGCAAAACCAAAGCTCGTGCTGCATAGCCAGCGCAGCTACCCCGTCGGCCATCTCTCGACCATGTACTGGATCGGCCTGAAGCCCGGCGACATCCATCTCAACATCTCATCGCCCGGCTGGGCCAAGCACGCCTGGAGCTGCTTCTTTGCGCCTTGGAATGCCGGCGCGACCGTGTTTGTGGTCAACCAGCCGCGCTTTGACGCCAAGGGGCTGCTTGCCACCATCGGCCGCTGCGGCGTCACCACGCTGTGCGCGCCGCCGACGGTGTGGCGGCTGTTCATTCAGGAGAACCTCGCTGCCTTCAAGGTGGCCTTGCGCGAGGTCTGCGGCGCCGGCGAGCCGCTCAATCCGGAGGTGATCGATCAGGTGCAGGCGGCCTGGGGCCTCACCATCCGCGACGGCTACGGCCAGACCGAGACCACGGCGCTTGCCGGCAACTCGCCCGGGCAAAAGATCAAGATTGGCTCGATGGGCCGGCCACTGCCGGGCTATCGCGTGCAGGTCAGCGATTCCGACGGCAACCCTGCAAAGGAAGGCGAGGTGGCGCTGGTGCTGGGCACTGACCGTCCCGCAGGCCTGATGCAGGGCTATCAGGGCGACGACGGCCAGTTGTCCGGTGCCGAAGGCGAGCTCTATCGCAGCGGTGACGTCGTTTTCGAGGACGAGGATGGCTATCTCACCTTCGTCGGCCGCTCCGACGATGTCTTCAAATCGTCAGACTATCGCATCAGCCCGTTCGAGCTGGAAAGTGTTCTGCTCGAGCATGAACTGGTGGCGGAGGCCGCCGTGGTGCCGAGCCCGGATCCGATCCGGCTCGCGATCCCCAAGGCCTTTGTGCTGCTGACCTCGGGCGCGGAGCGCTCACCCGAGACCGCGCTCTCCATCTTCAAGCACCTCCACACGCGCCTTGCGCCATTCAAGCGCATCCGCCGCCTCGAGATCGTCGCCGAGCTGCCGAAGACGATTTCTGGAAAAATCCGCCGCGTTCAGCTACGCCGCTTGGAGCGCGACGACGACCGCAACGATCCCCTGCGCGGTCGCGAATTCCGGGAAGAGGATTTTCCGGAGCTGCCGAAAACACGGAGTGAGACCTAAGTGAACGAAGTCTGGAAGAAGCCGCCGATCACGCTGGACGCCTATCAGGCCATGGTCGGCAAGGAGATCGGCGTGTCGTCGTGGCACCTGGTCGATCAGCCGCGCATCGATACCTATGCCGACGTGATCGAGGATCACCAGTTCATTCATGTCGATCCGGAGCGAGCGAAGAAGGAAACGGCGTTCGGCACCACGATCGCGCACGGGTTCCTGACGATGTCGCTGTTGTCGATCATGTCCTATGAGGTGATGCCGGTGATCGCGGGCACCACGATGGGCGTGAATTACGGCTTCGACAAGCTGCGCTTCATCTCGCCGGTGCGTTCGGGCAAGCGCGTCCGCGGCCGCTTTGTGCTAGCGGAAGCCAAATTGCGCAAGGCTAATGAACTTCAGTCCCGCACCAATGTCACGGTAGAGATCGAAGGCGAGGACAAGCCCGCGCTGGTCGCGGAGTGGCTGGGGTTGATCTATTTCGCCTAGGCTGGGCCGGGCTTGACCCGGCCATCCATCGCTGCTCAAAAGCTTACCAAATCGCGCTCGGTGCACCCTCTCCCCTTGTGGGAGAGGGTGGCGAAATCGAGCGGAGCGAGATAAAGCCGGGTGAGGGGTATCTCTCCACGCGCTCATCTGCCGAGAGAGACCCCTCATCCGGCGCTTGCGCGCCACCTTCTCCCGCAAGGGGAGAAGGAAGAAAGGAAGCACAATGGCAATCAGGTTTGACGGACGCGTCGCCATCGTCACCGGCGCGGGCAATGGTCTCGGACGCGCGCATGCGCTGGGACTGGCCAGCCGCGGCGCCAAGGTCGTCGTCAACGATTTCGGCGGCGCGCGCGACGGCAGCGGCGGCTCGCTGTCGCCGGCGGAAGCCGTGGTCGAGGAGATCCGCAAGGCCGGGGGCACCGCGATCGCGGACGGCGCCGACGTCTCGAATTTCGAGCAGGTCACCGCGATGGTCGAGCGCGCCACCAAGGAGTGGGGCAGCGTCGACCTGATGTGCGCCAATGCCGGCATCCTGCGCGACAAGTCGTTCGGCAAGATGGAGGCCGCCGATTTCCAGAAGGTGCTCGACGTGCACCTCATCGGCACTTTCTACTGCTGCAAGGCGGCCTGGGCCGGCATGCGCGACCGCAATTACGGCCGCATCGTGCTGACAACCTCGTCCTCCGGCCTCTACGGCAATTTCGGCCAGGCCAATTACGGTGCGGCCAAGTCCGGCATGGTCGGGCTCATGAACGTGCTGGCCGAGGAAGGCCGCAAGACCAACATCCGCGTCAACATCATTTCGCCGACGGCGGCGACCCGCATGACGGAAGAGCTGCTGCCGCCGCAGGCGCTGCAGCTGATGAAGCCGAACGCGATCACGCCCGCGGTCGAATACATGCTGAGCGAGGATGCGCCGACCCGCACCATCATGGGCGCCGGTGCCGGCTCCTTCGCCGTGATCAAGATCGTCGAGAGCGAGGGCATCAACCTGCCGGAGTCCGAATGGACGCCGGATGCGGTCGCCGCGCATTTCGCCGAGATCAGCGACATGTCGAACGCGAGGGCGTTGCAGGGCGCGTTCGAGCAGACGCAGAAATACGTCGCGCAGGCTGCGGCACGCGCAGGAATAAAGCTCTGACGGACGTCGCCGTCATCGGCGCAGGTCCCGCCGGGCTGATGGCGGCCGAGGTATTGGCGCAGGGCGGCGCCCGCGTCACCATCTACGACGCGATGCCGTCTGCGGGCCGCAAATTCCTGATGGCCGGCCGTGGCGGCCTCAATCTCACCCACAGCGAGCCATTTTCGCAGTTCATGGCACGCTATCGCGAGGCGGCGCCGAAGCTGAAGGCGGCGATCGAGGCGTTTTCACCCGACGCACTGCGTGCCTGGAGCGATGCGCTCGGCGAACCGACCTTCGTCGGCACCAGCGGGCGCGTCTTCCCAAAAGCGTTCAAGGCCTCGCCCTTACTGCGCGCCTGGCTGCGCCGGCTCGATGCCGCCGGGGTGCGCTTTGCCTTTCGCCATCGCTGGACCGGATTGGACGAGCAGGGGCGGTTACTGTTTCGCACCACCGAGGGGCAACGGGCAATCGAAGCCAAGGCAACCGTGCTTGCGCTCGGCGGCGCAAGCTGGCCGCGGCTCGGCTCGGACGGCGGCTGGGCCGATATCTTTGCGGCAAAGGGCATTGCCGTCTCGAAGCTGCGGCCGGCTAATTCCGGTTTCACGGTCGCATGGTCCGATGTATTTCGTGATCGTTTCGAGGGCCAGCCGCTCAAGGGCGTGGCGCTGACGATCGGTGCACACACGGTGCGCGGCGAAGCGATGGTCACCCGCAGCGGCATCGAAGGTGGTGCGATCTACGCGTTGTCGGCGGAACTGCGCGAGGCGGTGCTGGGCATCGGACAGGCGCGACTTACGATCGCGCTGCGGCCCGACCTCAGCGCCGACGCTCTGACCACGCGGCTGTCGGGCACGCGCGGCAAGCAATCGCTCGCGAATTTCCTGCGCAAGGCCGCGCAAGTGTCGCCGGTCGGCATCGGCCTGATGCAGGAGGCCGCCATCGCATCCGGCCGCCCGCTGGCGTCGTTCTCGCCGGCCGATTTGGCACACCTGATCAACGCAATTCCGGTTCAGCTCACCGGCGTCGCCCCGATCGATCGCGCGATCTCGACCGCAGGCGGGGTCGCCTTCGACGAGCTCGATGAAGACTTCATGCTGCGCCGTGTGCCGGGCATTTTCGCCGCCGGCGAGATGCTGGACTGGGAGGCGCCAACCGGCGGCTATCTGCTCCAGGCGTCATTCGCGACAGGTGCGGCCGCGGGCAGGGGCGTGCTGGCGTGGCTTGCTAAATCGTAGGGTGGGCAAAGGCGCGATGCGCCGTGCCCACCATGTCGCTCACGACGTCCCCGTCCTCGTCACGAGATCCGTGATCAGCCCGAGCACACCGAAGCCCGCCGCCACCGCGCAGACCAACGTCCAGCCGCCAAAGCTCCAGGCCAGCGATGCTGACGCGGCGCCGACGCCGCCGCCGATGAAGAACAGCGCGACGAACAGGCCGTTCATGCGGCCGCGTGCCTCGGGGCGCAAAAGGTTGATGGCGCGGCGGCCCAAGGTCTGGTCGGTAGTGATGCCGACGTCGAGCAGGATCGTGCCGAGGCTCAGCACGAACAGCGCGGCGATGCGCGACTCCAGTGCGCCGGCCCAGGCACAGAGCGCGAGCGAGCCGATGACGAGCAGATGCGCCGCAAGAAACAGCGGCCGTGCCCAGCCCTTGTCGCCCCAGCGGCCGGCCATCGGCGTCGCGGCCGCACCGGCGACGCCGATCAGCGCGAAGGCGGCAATTCCCCTGGCATCGAGGCCGAACGGCGCTTCCGGCAGCCGCAGCGCGACCGCCGACCAGAACGCGGTGAAGGAGGCCATGACCAGCGATGCGGTCCAGGCGCGCACGCGTAGCACCGGCTCTTCGCGCAGCAGCCTCGGAAAGGACCGCAGCAATTCGACGTAGCTCGCGCGGGCCGTCGGCTGAAGCGTTGGAAGAAAGCGTGCCAGCGCGCCAGCAAGCAGCGCCATCAGGACGGCCGAGACGACATAATAGGCGCGCCAGCTCCAGAGGTCGGCGATCAGGCTCGTCGCAGGCCGTGACAGCAGGATGCCGATCATCAATCCGCTCATCACTTCACCGATGGCCTGTCCGCGGCGATCCGGCGCCACCATGGATGCAACCAGCGGGACCATCATCTGGATCGCCGCGCAGGAAGCGCCGAGGACGAAGGTGGCAAGCAGCAGCAGCGAGGGCGTCGGCGCGAACGCCGTGGCAAGGGCAGCAACGATGGCACAGCCGAGCGTACACAGAATGACGCGCCGGTTCTCGACGAGATCGACCAGGGGCACGAGCAACACGAGGCCGAGCGCGTAGCCGAGCATCGTCAGCGTGCTGATCAGGCCGGCCTGCCATTCGGGCATCGACAATGAGCGCCCGATCAGCCCGAGCAGGATCTGCGGCGCGAACAGATTGGTGACGACGACGCCGGTGGTGATGGCGCCAAGCCAGATCAAGGGCCGCTCGGCGAGCTGGTTTCGGGACGCAAGCTTGGTGGTGTCGGAAATCGTCATGGGACCTCGCAAGGCTCAGTGCGGATTCCCTTTAAGCGGCTGGTTTAATATGCTACAATTCAAATAAGCCTATAAAGAATATGCGAGTTTGTTATGAACACCCATGACCTTGTCGCCTTCGTCGCCGTGGTCGAGACTGGATCGATCGTGGCGGCCTCAGCGCGCCTCAATCTCACGCAGCCCGGCGTGACCCGGCGCATCCAGAATCTCGAAGAGATGCTGGGCGCGCAGCTTCTGGACCGGCTGTCAAAACCGCTAAAGCCGACGGCGGCGGGCCACGAGGCCTATGAGCAGGGCCGGCGTCTGCTCAGGATGCTCGACGATCTCAAGTCGGGCGTCGCCAATGACGGCGTGGTGCGCGGCGAGTTCAGGCTCGGCCTGACGCCGTTTCTCTCGGAGGCGGGGCTGACCGGACCGCTCGATGCGGTGCGCGCCGAATTTCCCGCGCTGGCCGTGCGTGTCGTCTCCGGCTGGTCGCCGAACCAGCTCGAACGTGTCAGCCGCAACGAGCTCGATGCGGCCGCGATCTGTCTGCCTGACGGCGCGGTGCCGCCTGCGGATCTCGCCGCCGACGATCTCGGCGCCCAGCCCGTCGTGTTCGTCGTCGCGCGCGACTTGAAGATCCCGCGCATCGTCGATTTCGAACGGCTGTCGCAGCTATCCTGGGTGATCAACCAGGACGGCTGCGGATTCCGCGACACGCTGAAGCGAAAATTCGATGCTGAGCATCTGCCGTTTAACATCGCTGTCGAGGCGCTGGACAGCGAGCTTCGGTTGTCGCTGGTGTCGCGCGGCCTCGGCGTCGGGCTGGTGACCCCGATTGCCCTGAAGCGCAGCGCGTTTCGCGACAAGCTCAAGCCGGTTGTTGCGCGCGACTTCAAACCCGCCGTGCGCGCATGGATCGTGCATCGCGCGCCTGCCGGCCGTCTGGAGCGGCCGATCAAGCTTTTTCGCGATGGGCTTACCTGCGAGCTCCAGGCGCTGGTCGGTGGTTAGCGCAGCTTGCCCCGCGCGGCCACCGGCAGCGTGCCGATGATCTCCTCGCCGCGGACCATCACCACCTCGTCCATCATGTTGACGACGACGCAGACATGATTGGGCACGATGCGGACGATGTCGCCGACATTGGGGCGCGTGTTGCTGCGGGAGAGATCGAGAAAGCCGTGCTCCTCGGCGAAGCGCGCGATCTTGGCTTCGGGATGCTCCAGGATCAGGCCGTGGCCGTCGAGGCCGCCGGTGTCGGTGGTCAGCGTCTTCGAGCCCGCGTCAAGGATACCGCGCTCTGGCGCGGCGCGGCTCACCACCGTCGAATAGATGTGCAGCGCGCAGTCGTCCCAGGTGGCAGAGCCCGCCGCGACCTGCATGCGGTCGTTATAGATATAGGTGCCGAAGCGATGCTCGGTGCCGCCCTTGAGCTTGCCGATATTCTTCAGGTTCGGCGTGCCGCCGGTCGAGACGATGGTGGCCTCGAGCCCGTGCGCGCGCACGCCGGCCAGCGCCTCGTCGTAGAATTTTTGCGCCTCGGTCCAGCCGGTCTCGGTCGGGTAGAGCATGAAGCCGGCAAAGTGCAGTCGCTTGGACGCCGCGATCTCGCGTGCCAGCGCAATCGCCTCGGCCGGCGTCTCGACGCCGGCGCGCTTGCGCCCCGTGTCGCATTCGACCACGACCGAGAGCGGGCGGCCGGAAGCAGCAGCGGCCTTGGGCAGGCCGGCGACGACGGTCGAATTGTCGGCGGCGACCGTCATGTTGGCCTTCGCCTGGAGCGCGCCGAGGCGTGCCATCTTCTCCTCGCCCAGGAGATTGTAGCTGATCAGGATGTCGTCGATGCCGGCATTGGCCATGATCTCGGCTTCGCCGAGCTTCTGGCAGGTGATGCCCTTGGCGCCGGCCGCGACCTGCATCTTCGCGATGGTCGGATTCTTGTGCGTCTTGATGTGCGGGCGGTTGGCGACACCGGCGTCATCGCAGGCCTTCTGGATCCGCGCGATGTTGCGCTCGACCTTGTCCATGTCGATGACAGCGCAGGGCGTGCCATATTCACGGGCGATCTTGGCGGCAAGGGGAGTGGTCATGGAAGTCTCTTGGTTGGCGCGTATTCTGATCGCAAAACCGGTGTCCACTTTTGCGGAATGCGCGCTAGGCCTGTTCGATTTCTTCGCGCCGCACTTCGAGCTCCAGCCATTTGTCCTCGGCCTCGGCCAGTTCCTTTTGCGCTTTCGTCAGAGCGTCAGAGGCCTGGTCGAAGCGCTTGCGATCCCTGCGGAAGAGATCGGGGTCGTCAAGGAAGCGCTGTTGCTTGGCGATCTCGGACTGCAGCTTGGCGATGGTCTTGGGCAACGTCTCCAGCGCATGCTGCTCGTTGAAGGTCAACCGTCGTTTCGTCGCTCCAGAAGGCGCCACTGACCGCTGCTCTTTCTTCTCTTCGGCGACCTTTGCCGTCGCGCGCTTCACGTCGGCGCCGCGCTGGGCCAGCATGTCGGTGTAACCGCCGGCATATTCGAGCCAGCGTCCGTTGCCCTCGGGCACGATCACCGACGTCACCACGCGGTCGAGAAAGTCGCGATCATGGCTGATCAGAATCACGGTGCCCTCGTAGTCGCCGAGCATTTCCTCGAGGACGTCGAGGGTCTCGAGGTCGAGGTCGTTGGTCGGCTCGTCCAGCACCAGGAGGTTGGACGGCTTTGCGAGCGCGCGTGCCAGCATCAGCCGGCCACGCTCGCCCCCGGAAAGCACCTCGAGCGGCGTGCGCATCTGTTCCTGGGCGAACAAAAAGTCCTTCATGTAGCTGACGACATGCTTCGGCTTGCCGCCGACCATGACATGGTCGCCGCGGCCGCCGGTCAGCGCCTCGGCCAGTGTCGACTTGGGATCGAGACTTTCGCGATGCTGGTCGAGCGTCGCCATCTCGATGTTGGCGCCGAGGCGGATGCTGCCGCTGTCCGGTGCGCTGCCGCCGGTCAGCATCTCGATCAGCGTGGTCTTACCGGCGCCGTTCGGGCCGACGATGCCGATGCGGTCGCCGCGCTGGACGCGGATCGAGAAGTCGTCGACGATCTTTCGCTCACCATAGGACCGGCTGATATTCTTCGCCTCGATGACGAGCTTGCCGGACTTGTCGGCTTCGGCGGCCGCGAGGTTGGCATTGCCCGTCGCGCCGCGATAGTCGCGCCGCTGGTCGCGCAGCGCGTGCAAATTGCCGAGCCGCTTGACGTTGCGCTTGCGGCGGCCCGAGACGCCGTAGCGCAACCAGTGCTCCTCGTTGACGATCTTGCGGTCGAGCTTGTGCTGGTCGCGCTCTTCTTCCGCGAGCACCTCGTCGCGCCAGGCCTCAAAGGCACTGAAGCCGCGGTCGATCTGCCGGATCTGGCCGCGGTCGAGCCAGGCGGTGCTGCGCGACAGGTTGGACAGGAAGCGCCGATCGTGGCTGATGATCACCAGCGCGCAGCGGCGGCTCTCCAGTTCGGCCTCCAGCCATTCGATGGTCGGAAGATCCAGATGGTTGGTCGGCTCGTCCAGCAGCAGGATATCGGGCGAGGGCGCGAGCACGCGCGCCAGCGCGGTGCGGCGCGCTTCGCCTCCGGAGACATGCGCCGGATCTTCTTCGCCGCTGAGACCGAGCTGCTCGACCAAATAGCGCGCCTGATAGTGATCGTCGCCGGCATTGAGGCCGGCCTCGACGTAGGCCAGCGTGGTGGAGAAGCCGGAAAAATCGGGCTCCTGCGGCAGGTAGCGGATGGTGGCGCCGGGCTGCACGAAACGGCTGCCGCCATCAGGTTCGACCAGGCCGGCGGCGATCTTGAGCAGCGTCGATTTGCCGGAACCGTTGCGGCCGATCAGGCAGACGCGCTCGCTGCTCGAAACCGACAGTTCGACGCCAGCCAGGAGCGGCGTGCCGCCAAAGGTCAGATTGATATCGCGCAATTGAATCAGCGGGGGCGCCATGCGGTGTCTCAGTCCTGTCTTGTTGCGGCCTGATCGGCGCTGCGGCGCTGGATATGGCGGATGGTCTGGTCGAGCGTCGACAGGAACGTCGAGCGGTCGCGCGGTGCGAACGAGCGGGGGCCGCCGGTGACTTCGCCGGCCGAGCGCAAATCCGTCATCAAGTTGCGGACCGCGAGCGTCATGCCGATTGATTCTTCGGTGAACGGCTTGCCGTTCGGTGCGATCACGTCGGCGCCTGCCTTCACGCAGCGGCTCGCCAGCGGAATGTCGGAGGTCACGACGACGTCGCCAGGCTTGGCGCGCTCCGCGATCCAGTCGTCAGCCGCGTCCATGCCGGCGCCGGCCGCAATCCGCTCGATCAGGGGATCCTGTGGCACGCGGATGAAATTGCCGGCCACCACGCTCACAGGCAGGCCGTGCCGGCCCGCGACGCGGTAGATCTCGTCCTTCACGGGACAGGCGTCGGCGTCGACATAGATGCGGGTGGGAGTGTCAGTCATTCGCGGCGTGGTAACCCATTCGGGCGCCAAATGCGAGGGGATTGACCCCAGTTCCGCGAGGCCTACGATCGGCCCCGAAACAACAAGAATACAGGGCAAGAACTTAGGGAAAGCGCAGCCATGCCGAACCGGATCGAAACCTACCGCGTCGCGGCTTACAACACCGCCAAACAGTCCGAAAACAAGATGCATGACGACACGGTGGCGCGTCGCTTCGGCTTTTCCGGTGGGCTGGTCCCGGGTGTCGATGTCTTCGCCTATATGATGCATGTGCCGGTCGCGCGCTGGGGCCGCGATTTCCTGTCGCGCGGGCTGATCGAGGCGCGCTTCGTCAAGCCGGTCTATGACGGTGAGACCGCCGATGTCGATGCGACCGAGCACAATGGCCTGCTGACGATCGAGGTGTTCAGCCGCAGCGAGCTCTGCGCGACCGGGACGGCGTCGCTGCTGGAGGCGTCGCCTGCGGTTTCATTGAGCGACTATGTCGAGGTCCCTGCCGTGGCCGAGCGCAAGCCGGTCAGCCCGGCGACTTTTGAAATTGGCAAATGGTTCGGCACGATGCCGCGCCGCTGGGCCGGGCAAGACGCGACCGGCTATCTCGCCGACATCCGGGAAACTGATCCGATCTTCGCGCGCGAGGGGCTCGGCCATCCAGGCCTGATCCAGCGCGTCATGAACCGCGTGCTGGTGGACAACACGATTTTGGGTCCGTGGATTCATGTCGGTAGCCGCATGCAATTGCTGTCGCCGGCGCAGGCCACTGACGAGATCGCCGCGCGCGCAAAAGTCACCGCGAACTACGAGAAGAAGGGCCACCGCTTCGTCGAGCTCGACGCGCTGGTGGTCGCCAACGGCAAGACACCGCTCGCCCATTGCCAGCACATCGCGATCTATCAGCCGCGCGAGCAGGCGGCAGCGTAGGGAAGGGGCAAGCCCGTTGCTACAAACACGGTGTCATGCCCCGCGAAGGCGGGGCATCCAGTACGTCGCGGCTTCTCAGTATCCTCGCACTGTCTCGGAGTACTGGATCGCCCGCCCCAGTGCGCAATTGCGCACAAGGCGGGCGATGACAGTTGTGCGTGTGGAGGCTGCGAGCGTCCTTCTGAGTCACTTACGCCGCCGTCCCCTTCGCGTCCTGGATCGCGCGCCACACCCGCTCCGGGGTCAGCGGCATGTCGATGTGCTTGATGCCGTAATCGGAAAGCGCGTCGACCACTGCGTTGACGACCGTCGATAGGCTACCGGCGCAGCCGGCTTCGCCGCAGCCCTTGGTGCCCAGCGGATTGCTCTTTGCGGGCACCGGGTGATCGCCGACCGCCATGAATGGCACATCCTCGGCGCGCGGCAGCGCGTAGTCCATCAGCGAGCCCGTGATCGGCTGGCCGCCCTCGTCGTAGCGAACATGCTCCATCAGCGCTTGTCCGATGCCCTGGACGACGCCGCCATGGAGCTGGCCCTCAACCAGCAGCGGATTGATCACCGTGCCGAAATCGTTCACGGCGCTGTAGCGCACGATCTGCACCACGCCGGTCTCGGGATCGACCTCGACCTCGGCGACATGGCAGCCGTTCGGGAAGGCGGAGGGGACCGGCTCGCTGGTGTGGTCGACGTCGAGGCTATCAGGCACGCCATCCGGCATCTTGCCGTCATGCAGGCGTTTGGCGAGCTCCATGATGTCGATGCTGCGGTCGGTGCCGGCGATGGTAAAACTGCCGTCGGCGAATTCGATGTCGGCCTCGGAGGCCTCCAGCATATGCGCGGCGGCGCGCTTGCCCTTTTCGATCACGAGCCTTGAGGATTCCACGATGGCTTGTCCGGTCGCCGTGATCGAGCGCGAGCCGCCTGTGCCGTTGCCAGTGTGGACGATATCGCTGTCGCCCTGCACGAGCTTGACGCTCTCGAAGGGCACCCCTAACTGCGCGCACAGCACCTGGGCGAACGGCGTCGCGTGGCCCTGGCCGTAGTCGAGCGTGCCGGTGACGAGCTGCACGCTGCCATCGGGGTCGAACACGATCTTGCCGAGCTCGGGGCTCGGCGGCGCCGTGACCTCGAGATAGGAGCCTACCGCGATGCCGCGCAGCTTGCCGGTCTTCCTGCTCTCCTTCTTGCGCTTGGCAAAGTTCTCGTGGTCGGAGATGTCGAGGGCCTTGTTGAAGACGGCCTGGAAGTCGCCGCTGTCATAGGTGACACCCGAGGAAGCCGGGAACGGCATCTGGTTCGGCTTGATGAAATTGCGCTTGCGCATGGTCAGCCGGTTGATGCCCATCTCGTCGGCGGCGCGGTCGATCAGCCGCTCCATGTAATAGTTCGCCTCGGGCCGTCCGGCGCCGCGATAGGCGCCCATCGGCGTGGTGTTGGTCAGTACCGTCTTGATGTCGACGCCCATCAGCGGCGTGCGGTAGACGCTGGAGAAGTTCTTGCCGGTATTGAGCGAGAGCGGTCCCGGCGCAACACCGGTGATGTAGGCGCCGAGATTGCCGTAGCCGGATAGCTTTGCTGCAAGAAAATGCCCCTCGGCATCCAGCGCGAGTTCGGCATGAATCCGCTGCGCACGGCCGTGGCTGTCGGAGAGGAAGCTGGTCGAGCGCTCGTCCAGCCACTTCACCGGGCGGCCCAGCACCTTGGCCGCATACAGGATGCACATGTACTCGGGATAGTTGACGTTCTTCATGCCGAAGGAGCCGCCAACATTGGGGGTGAGGATGCGCACCTTGTCGTTCGGCACCTTCATGTTCTTGGCGAGGTTGGCGCGATTGCCCGCGACGCCCTGCGTCGGCATCTGGATGGTGTAGCGCTCGGTGGTCTTGTCGTAGGAGGCGAGACCCACGCGCGGCTCCATCGAGACGACGGCAACACGGGTGTTCTCGATGTCGACCTTGGTGACATGTGCGGCGCTGGCAAAGGCCGCGTTGACCTTCTCCATGTCGCCATAGTGGTAGTCGAGCGCGACGTTGTTGGGGATATGGTCGTAGAGCTGCGGCGCGCCGGGCTGGGCGGCTTCTTCGGGATCGGTCACCGCCGGCAGCGGCTCGATGTCGACTTCGACCGCTTCGGCCGCATCGCGCGCCTGAGCCAGCGTCTCGGCGACCACGAAGGCCACGGGATCGCCGACGAAGCTGACCTTGTGGGTTGGAAGTGGCTGGCGGTTGGTCTGGAGCAGGGGCGAGCCGTCACGGCTCTTCAGCGGCAGGCCGCAGGTGAAAGGGCCATAGCCGGCGGCGTCGAGGTCCGTGCCGGTCCACACGCCCAGCACGCCCGGCAGGGCCTTGGCAGCGTCTGTCTTGAGGCCGCGGATGATCCCATGGGCATGGGTCGAGCGGACGACCACGGCATAGGCCTGGCCGGGCAGGTTGAAATCGTCGGTATAGCGGCCCTTGCCGCGCACCAGCGTGTCGTCCTCCTTGCGGCGGACGGGCTGTCCGACGCCGTATTTTTGCAGTGCAATAGCGTTTTCGAGCGTGGACGATTTGGTGTGTTCTTGCATGGAAATGACCTGAAAAGCCGGCGATTGCGCGTTTTGTGGGCGCTGGGGGGACCGGGTCCTCTTCAAATAACCCACCGCCCCGTTCACGACAACGCACGAATGGGCATGGTCCCATGTGATGCGTTGTTGCGCAGGGCTGACGCGCTGCTAAGGTTTCAGGCGAAAAAGCAATTCCAGATCGGCCCAACCGGCCGCGGAAAGACAGTTTGTATGAATGACCACACGCGGCTCCGCGACGGCCTTGCGCCGCACGGTGAGCTCGAGGGGTCGATGGCGGCGGTGGCGTTCGCCCCCGGACCGGCCGTCGCCGCGCAAGCGCCGGGAACCGGCGTCTATGCGGCGCTCGACCTCGGCACCAACAATTGCAGGCTCCTGATCGCCTGTCCGACCAACGATGGCTTTCGCGTGGTCGATTCTTTCTCGCGCATCATCCGGCTCGGCGAGGGCGTCTCGGCGACCGGCTGCATCAGCGAGGCCGCGATCGAGCGTGCCATCGTGGCGCTCAGCATCTGCCGCGACAAGATCAATCTTCGCAAGGCCAAGCGGCTGCGGCTGATCGCCACCGAAGCCTGCCGCGCGGCCTCGAATGCGGAAGGTTTTCGCAGCCGCGTCGCGGCCGAGACCGGCATCGAGCTCGAAGTCATCAACCGCGAGACCGAAGCCGGGCTCGCGGTGCTCGGCTGCTCGCCGCTGGTCGACCCGAGGGGACGGGGCGCCATCCTGTTCGACATCGGCGGCGGCTCGACCGAGCTGGTGCGGATCGAGCGCGATCCGGCGGCGCAGAATCCTGAGCCGCAGATCAAGGCCTGGATGTCGATCCCGCTTGGCGTTGTCACGCTGGCCGAGCAGTTCGGCGGCCGCGACGTGACGCCGGAGATCTATGCCGCCATGGAGCAGGAGGTCGCGAACCACGTCGCGCCGTTCGCCGAAGCGCATGGCGGCGATCTCGCCGACATGCATCTGCTCGGCACCTCCGGCACCGTGACGACGCTGGCCGGCATCCACCTCAATCTCGCGCGCTACGATCGCCGCCGCATCGACAGCATCTGGATGAACGATTGCGACATCACAGCGACCATCAGCAAGTTGCTCGGCATGAGCTATGAGGAGCGCGCGAACAACAGCTGCATCAGCATCGAGCGAGCCGACCTCGTGCTGGCCGGCTGCGCCATCCTCGATGCGATCCGCCGCGCCTTTCCGCTGCCGCGCCTGCGCGTCGCTGACCGGGGCCTGCGCGAAGGCATGCTGGTCGAGATGATGCGCGAAGACGGCGCGCTCGGGAGCTGGTGAGATGGCCAAGGACACCACCGGCCGCTTGCACGTCCAGGTCAAGACCGGCGGCAAGCGCAAATTGTCGTCGAAGCTCTGGCTGGAGCGGCAGCTCAACGATCCCTATGTCGTCAAGGCGAAGGCCTTGGGCTATCGCTCGCGCGCGGCGTTCAAGCTGCTCGAGATCGACGACAAATATCGCCTGCTGAAAGCCGGCATGTCCGTAGTCGATCTCGGTGCCGCGCCGGGCGGCTGGAGCCAGATCGCAGCCAAGCGCGTCGGCTCGATCGACGGCAAGGGCAAGGTCGTCGCGATCGATCTGTTGGATATGCCTGAGATTGCCGGCGTCGACTTTGCGCAGCTCGATTTCATGGACAACGACGCTCCGGAAAAGCTCACCGCCATGCTCGGCGGTGGCGCCGACGTCGTGATGTCCGACATGGCCGCTAACACCACCGGTCACCGCAAGACCGACCAGCTCCGCATCGTCGGCCTGATCGAGACCGCGGCGGCGTTTGCCTGCGACGTGCTGAAGCCCGGCGGAACGTTTCTCGCAAAAGCGTTCCAGAGCGGCGCCGACGCCGAGCTGCTCGCCCAGCTCAAGCGCGATTTTGCCGCCGTGCGTCACGTCAAGCCGGCGGCAAGCCGGCAGGATTCCTCGGAGCGCTACGTGCTCGCGACGGGATTTCGCGGCGAAGCGAAGGCGTAACCGCGCACTCCGTCATTGCGAGGAGCGAAGCGACGAAGCAATCCAGACTGTCACCGCGGATGCAGTCTGGATTGCTTCGCTTCGCTCGCAATGACGAGAAGAGAGACTACCCCAGCCGCTGATCCCGCACGTCTTGGGTATCTTCGGTCGCCGTCTTGACGGCGGCGCTCGCCGCGCTCTTCGCGGCCCCCTTGCGGCTGGAAATGTCCACCGCCTTGCGGCCGGAGATCTCGTGGCCGGCATCATCAGGCATCTGCCAGAAGAAATAGCTCGAAACCGCCGAGGTCAGCGCGATCACGACGAAGGCCGGCGCGAACACCGTGGCGTCGAGCTCGCTGACATGTTTGAACCACATTGTGGTCTCGACGGTAGCCGCGCCGACGGCGACGCCGGCCGAGACCGCGAGCTGCTGATTGACGCTGACGAGCGTGGTGGCGCGGCTCATCTGCGGGGGCTCGACGTCGGCATAGGCGACCGTGTTGATCGCGGTGAACTCGAGCGAGCGGAAGAAGCCGCCAACCACCAGGATGATCATGATGATCAGCAGCGGCGTCGTCACCGTGAACAGCGCGCAGGCGGCGAGGAAGACCGCGCTGACGATCGCGTTCACCGTCATCAGATTGCGGAAGCCGAAAGCGCGGATGACGCGCGCGGCGAGCGCCTTCATGCCCATGGCGCCGAGCGAGGAGCCAAACGTGACGAGGCCGGACTTGAATGGCGACAGGCCGAAGCCGATCTGCATCAGCAGCGGGAGCAGGAAGGGCAGGGCGCCGATGCCGAGCCTGAACAGGAACCCGCCCAAAATGGCGGCGCGCAGCGTCGGCAGATTCAGGAGCGAAAAATCCAGCACCGGCGATCCCGTCCGCCGGGCATGGATGACATAGAGCGTCATCGAGATTGCTCCGCCGACGACCAGGGCTGCAACCGTGCTCCAGGGCAGCAGGTTGAGCCCGGCAACCGACAGGCCGAACGCAATGCCGGCAAGCCCGATGCCTGCCAGCACCATGCCGTAGAGATCGAACGGCTCCTGTTCGTCGCTCTTGATCGGATCGATGAACTTCAGCGCCATGAAGATGCCGAGCAGCCCGATCGGGATGTTGATCAGGAAGATCCAGTGCCACGACGCGTAAGTGGTGATGAAGCCGCCGAGCGGCGGTCCGATCACCGGTCCTATCAGGGCAGGGACCGTGACCCAGGCCATGGCGTTGACCAGCGCGCTCTTGTCGACCGAGCGCAGCAGCACGAGGCGCCCGACCGGCGTCATCATCGCACCACCCATGCCCTGGAGGATGCGCGCGAACACGAAATCTGTCACGGAGGTCGAGAGCGCGCAGCCGACCGAGCCGACCATGAACACGCCCACTGCAATCGCGAACACCATGCGCGCGCCGAACCGATCCGCGGTCCAGCCGCTCGCCGGAATGAACACCGCGAGCGACAGCAAATAGGAGGTAATCGCGAGCTTCAGCGTCAGCGGGCTGGTGCCAATGTCGGCCGCGATCGCCGGCAGCGAGGTGGCGATCACCGTCGAGTCCATGTTCTCCATGAAGAGAGCGGTGGCCACGATCAGCGGAATGATGCGTTGCTTGTCGACCATGACCGATTGGTAATGAAAATCAGAAGAGGGTGGACTTGCGGCTTATCACCACGACTCGGGCTGGACCATTGCGGATCAACGCATAGCACCTAAATCCTGCGTAACAACGGTGTGACCCCGATGGACCCGCGCTACCCGCGAGGTCGTGGATGCGATCCGCGAGCACGGGCCGCCCGGCCATCTGCGTTGGGCCGGCTATCCACGCGGAATTTACTTAAAAGGCCTGTGCATGGCTGGCCAGCGATCCGAATTGCTTTGATTCGTCATCCGGCCGTGCTATCGACCCGCGTCAACCCCACCGATGGGCTCCGATTCTCCGGCACCGCCGCAAGGCAGGCCGAGGGCGGCGCTCATCCATAGCTATTTGCGGCAGGGCCGCAGGAAGGAGTTGGCAAATGGCCACGGTGCAACTTCAGGGCATCCGCGAAGCCTATACGTTCGACGACGTGCTGTTGAAGCCGGGCCTCTCAGACGTGATGCCCTCCGAAGTCGACATCCGCACCCACGTCACCCGCGCCATCCCGCTCAACATCCCGATCATGGCCTCGGCCATGGACACCGTCACCGAAGCCCGCATGGCGATCGCCATGGCGCAGGCTGGTGGCCTCGGCGTCATCCACCGCAATTTCGATCCCGAAGGACAGGCCGCCCAGGTGCGGCAGGTCAAGAGGTTCGAGTCGGGCATGGTGGTGAACCCGCTCACCATCAGCCCCGAGGCGACGCTCGACGATGCGCTCAAGCTGATGAGTGATCACGGCATCTCCGGCATTCCCGTCGTCACCGGCGCCGGCAAGGCCACGCCGGGCAAGCTGGTTGGTATCCTCACCAACCGCGACGTGCGTTTCGCCACCGACCGCCGCCAAAAAGTCTCCGAGCTGATGACGCATGAAGGCCTCGTCACGGTGGGCGAGAACGTCAGCCAGGACGAAGCGCGGCGATTGTTGCACCATCATCGCATCGAAAAGCTGCTGGTCGTCGACGAGCAGTATCGCTGCGTCGGTCTGATCACCGTCAAGGACATGGAGAAGGCGGTCGCCCATCCGCTCGCCTGCAAGGACGCGCAGGGCCGCCTGCGCGTCGCCGCCGCCACCACCGTCGGCGACACCGGCTTCGAGCGCACCGAGCGGCTGATCGATGCGGGCGTCGATCTCGTCGTCGTCGACACCGCGCACGGCCATTCCCGCCACGTGCTGCACGCGGTGAACCGTATCAAGCGCCTCTCCAACTCGGTGCAGGTCGTCGCCGGCAACGTCGCGACCACCGAGGGCACGCAGGCGCTGATCGATGCGGGCGCAGACTGCATCAAGGTCGGCATCGGCCCGGGCTCGATCTGCACCACGCGCATCGTCGCCGGTGTCGGCGTGCCGCAGCTCACCGCGATCATGGATGCGGTGGAAGCGGCGAAGAAGGCCGACATCCCCGTCATCGCCGACGGCGGCATCAAGTTCTCCGGCGACCTCGCCAAGGCGCTCGCCGCCGGCGCCGACATCGCCATGGTCGGCTCGCTGCTCGCCGGCACCGACGAGACGCCCGGCGAAGTCTTCCTGTGGCAGGGCCGCTCCTACAAGGCCTATCGCGGCATGGGCTCGGTCGGCGCGATGGCGCGCGGCTCGGCCGACCGCTACTTCCAGCAGGACATCAAGGACACGCTCAAGCTCGTGCCTGAGGGCATCGAGGGCCAGGTGCCGTACAAGGGCCCGGTCGGCAACGTCATGCACCAGCTCGCCGGCGGCCTGCGTGCCGCGATGGGCTATGTCGGTGCGCGCGACATGAAGGATCTGCACGAGAAGGCGCAGTTCGTCCGCATCACCGGCGCGGGCTTGCGCGAAAGCCACGTCCACGACGTGACCATCACGCGTGAGGCCCCGAACTATCCGGGCGGGGGTTAGTCCTCGGTCTCTCGTTCGCTCAGCTCTCTCTTTCGTCATGGCCGGACTTGACGATGGAGGGTGATGCGCCAACTTTCTCCGCATAGTCATTGCGAGCGTAGCGAAGCAATCCAGTCCTTTTCTGTTGACGCAACTGGATTGCTTCGCTTCGCTCGCAATGACAGAAAAGTGGAGGAAGCCATCATGTCCCAGGCCAAACGCATCGTTCTCGCCGCGCGTCCCGTCGGCGAACCCAAGCCGTCTGATTTCCGCGTTGAGGAATTCGCTGTCCCGACGCCTGCGCCAGGTGAAGTCCTGCTGCGCACGATCTGGCTCTCGCTCGATCCCTATATGCGCGGGCGCATGAGCGACGGTCCGTCCTACGCGACGCCGGTGCCGATCGGCGGGGTGATGGAAGCCGGCACGGTGTGCGAGGTCGCGGCCTCCAACAATCCGAACTTCGCCAAGGGCGACATCGTGCTCTCGCGCGCAGGCTGGCAGACCCATGCGATCTCGGACGGCAAGGGGCTCGCGAAGGTCGATCCGAAACTCGCGCCGATCTCGACGGCGATCGGCGTGCTCGGCATGCCCGGCATGACCGCCTATACGGGCCTGCTCGACATCGGCAAGCCGCAAGCCGGCGAAACCGTCGTCGTCGCCGGCGCCTCCGGCGCGGTCGGCTCGGCTGTCGGCCAGATCGCGAAGATCAAGGGCGCACGCGCGGTCGGCATCGCTGGCGGCAAGGACAAGTGCGACTACGTCGTGAAGGAGCTCGGCTTCGATGCCTGCCTCGATCACCGCGATCCCGATCTTGCCGCGAAGCTGAAGGACGCCTGCCCTGGGGGTATCGACGTTTATTTCGAGAATGTCGGCGGTGCGGTGTTCGAGGCGGTGTTCCCGCTGCTCAATGCGTTCGCCCGCGTGCCGGTCTGCGGCCTGATCGCCCATTACAACGACACCGAGGCCAAGCCGCCGAAATGGGCAGCATCGATGATGCGCGCGACCTTGACCAAGCGGCTGACCTTCCGCGGCTTCATCGTCTCCGATTTCGCCGCCCGCCACGGCGACTTCCTGCGCGACATGTCGGGCTGGGTCCGCGACGGCAAGGTCAAGTACAAGGAGTTCGTCACCGAGGGCCTGGAGAGCGCCCCCGGCGCCTTCATGGGGCTCCTGAAGGGCGCCAATTTCGGCAAGCAGCTGGTCCGGGTCGGGCCAGACAAGGCTTAGTTGCAAGGCCTGATTTCGCACATCCAGCCCCCTTCAGGGGGCTGGATGGTTAAAAAAGAGTCACCGATCGGCCACACCAGCCCGCAAAAGCCGCAGGTTTGACCGTCGGTTCATTGACGGATCGGCGAAGGCATTGAATCATCGCGCATATTTCAGGTGTTGCGATGTTAGAGATCGGTATTTTCTGCGTAATCCTTTTGGCCGCCGGTTATTGGGCGACCCTGTTCGTCATGGGCCGGCGCGACGACGTCATCCATGGCAAGTTCGTGCACAGCGAAGACGAGGGCGGCTCCGTGCAGTCCGCGACGCCAGCGCCGCTGCCGCCATTTCCGAAACGTCCGGTCAAAGCTGTCCAGCCTGCCAATGTTCAGGCCGTGAAGCCTGAGGCCAAGCCGGTCGACAGCGCGGCGTTGCAATCCTTGCTGGCCGCGATCCAGCAGGATCTCAAGAGCGTCGCGTAAGCCGCGGCGCTAATGCGCGCCGCCCATCTGGGCCAGCAGTTCTTCGATATCCACATCGACCTGGCCGGCGGCGCGGACGTGGCGGACTTCAAAGCTGTCAGGCCCGAAGCGGTACTCAACCAGGCCCGTCTCCTTGATCGCGATCTTGTCCTGTCTGGCGTCGTTGATCTTGAAGCCGGCCGACGGCGCCCAGACATGGCGCGTATGGCGGAACGTGAAGTCGCGGCGCTGGTGCACGTGACCGCTGGCGATCAGGCGCAGATCGACCTTTGCAAACATCTCGATCAGCCGCGCGCGGGCCGGCTGCGGCACGTAGCGGATCGAGGTCTCCGCCGTCTCAGCATCGTCGGGCAAATTCAGGAACATCGGCTTGTGCAGGAACAGCGCGACCGGGCCGCCATTCACGCGCGAGATCTCCGAGGCCAGCCAGTCGAACTGCTCGGCCTCGAAAGCGAGTCCTGAATTCATCACCAGCGTGTTGAGGCCGATGAAGCGCGAGCCGGCGGCCTCGAACGACCAATGGTCTTCGCCGATGATGTCGCGGAATTGCTGGCGGTGCGCTTCGGCGACCGGCGGCTTCGGCGCCGGCCCGATGGCGGTCGGATTGTCGCCGATGTCGTGATTGCCCGGCAAATAGCGGCACGTCACGGGCAGGGCTTCGTGCAGGCCTTTGGCGAATTCGACATCGTCGCGGCTGGTGGGCCCGTCGAACGAGACGTCGCCGGTGTTGATGACGAGATCGGGCCTGTCAGCGTCGATATGCTCGCTGACGTGATGGAAGTTCGCAATCAGACCGGGAAAGCGCCGGCCGAGATGGGTGTCGGAAATCTGCGTCAGGCGAAATTCGGACATGGGCAAAGGTTAGCCCGGCGAAGCGTCGGAACCATGACGGGCGCGCGCAATCTGCGATCGAACAAAGTTTAAAGCACGCGGTAGAGGATCGTGGTCACGTTGAGGCCGAGATGGGCAAGCGCGGCGTGGCGCATGTCGTAGGCGGCAAAGGCGAACATGGCCGCCGCGACGTCTGATAGCGCCGACATCCAGATGCCGGGTGTTCACGTTGATCTCTTGGCGGTGTCGCGCCGGGCTCCAAGGGGCCAAAATCGCTTTAACTATCGCCGGTTGGTCGCGGTATCGGGAACGTCGGTTCAACTCGTTGATTGTCAGCGCGAGAAGTCGCGGCTATTGACGGTCCGCGGCACGCCGCCTTACGGGAAAGTTCCGATGTCAGTTCAAATGGTTTTGTTGCCTGTCTTCGTGCAGGTCGGGCTCACCTTCGCGCTCCTGATCGGCATGGTGTTCGGGCGCCGGCAGGCGCTCGTCTCGGGCGAGACCAAGAGCCGCGACATCGCGCTCGGCGAGCCGAACTGGCCGAAGGGCGCCACACAAATCGCCAATTGCTACCGCAACCAGTTCGAGCTGCCGCTGCTGTTCTACGCCCTGATCGCGCTGGCGCTGCCGCTCCGCCATGCCGACCTCTTCATCGTGCTGATGTCCTGGGTGTTCGTGGTGACGCGGTTTGCCCATGCCGGCATCTTCGTCACCGAGAACAATCTCGGCCGGCGCTCCTCGGTCTGGCTCGCCGGCGTGCTGGTGCTGCTGGCGATGTGGATCTACTTCGCACTGAAAATTCTGTTGCTGATCTGAGCGCTTGCGCGCGCATGATCCGGAAAAGTGGATACCGGTTTTCCGACAAGATCATGCGCAAAAACGAAGAATCCTGATCTGAAAGATTCAAATGACTCCTGCTGCCCGGCTGTCCGCTGCCATCGAACTGATCGACACCATCGAGAAAGACCGCGTGCCTGCGGCCAAAGCGCTGAAGGAGTGGGGCACCGCGCACCGCTATGCCGGCTCCGGCGACCGCGCCGCGATTGCTGGCCTCGTCTGGGACGTGCTGCGCCGTTACGCGTCCAGCGCCTATTTGATGGACGCCGATACCGCACGCGCGCGGCTGATCGGCATGCTCCGGCTCGAGCGCAACATGGACACCGCGACCATGGCCGCTTTGTTCGACGGCAGCCGGTTTGCACCCGAGCCGCTGACCGAGGCCGAGCAGGCGGCGCTCGCCTCGCGTTCCCTGAAGGATGCGCCGGCGGCGATCGCGGGCGATTATCCGGAATGGCTCGATTCCCATCTGGCCAAAGTGTTCGGCGAGGACCGCGTGGCGGAAGCGGTCGCGATGGCCAGCCGGGCCCCGCTGGACCTGCGCGTCAACACGCTAAAATCCAACCGCGACAAGGTGCTGAAGGCGCTTGCTCATCTTCATGCGGAGCCGACGCCTTGGTCGGCAAACGGCCTGCGCATCGCGCTTTCGGCCGATGCCCGCAATCCCGGCATCCAGGCCGAAGAGGATTTCATCAAGGGCGGCGTTGAGGTTCAGGATGAAGGATCGCAGCTGGCGGCCCTGTTCACCGCGGCCAAACCCGGCGAGCAGGTGATCGACCTCTGCGCGGGGGCCGGCGGCAAGACGCTGGCGCTCGCGGCCATGATGCAGGGCAAGGGCCGGCTGATCGCGACCGACAGCGACAAGCGCCAGCTTGCGCCGATTCACGAACGGTTGTCGCGCGCCGGCGTCCACAATGCCGATGTCCGCACGCCCAAGGGTGATGCCGATCCGCTGGCCGACATCCGCGCCTCCGCCGATCTCGTCGTCATCGACGCGCCCTGCACGGGAACCGGCACCTGGCGCCGCAACCCCGACGCCAAATGGCGCATGCGCCCCGGCGCGCTGGAAATCCGCCTCAAGGATCAGACCGAGGTGCTGGAGCGCGCCGCGCCGCTGGTGCAGACCGGCGGCCGTATCGCCTACATCACCTGCTCGGTGCTGCCTGTGGAGAACGGTGAGCAGGTGAGGGCGTTCATCGCGCGCCATCCCGAGTTCGCGGTGGTGCCGCCCGAGCAGACCGCGAGCGTGCTCTGGGACAAGGCCGAGGATTTTGCGCAGGCCGCCCTTCAGTCGGACGAAGGCTGGCTGATGACCCCGCGCCGCACCGGCACGGATGGCTTCTTCGTCTCGGTGCTGAAGAAGACTGGCTGAACTCTCCCTGTCATTCCGGGGCGCCCGAAGGGCGAGCCCGGAATCCATCGCGCGGCGTACTCTGCGGTTCGATGGATTCCGGGCTCTCGCTTCGCGAGCCCCGGAATGACGAAGCTGCTCACAAACGAAAACCCCGCCACCGAGATCTCGGGGCGGGGCTTCTGTAATCCTACGATCTGCCGGTACGTCCGTGGTCAGATCGCGAATTGCGCGTTCAACTAGCCGGCGCGGAGGTTGTCGGCCGAGGACTTGCCGCTGCGGCGGTCCGCAACGATGTCGAACGAAACCTTCTGGCCCTCATTGAGGGTGCTCAGACCAGCGCGTTCAACGGCGCTGATGTGAACGAAGACGTCCTTCTGGCCGTCATCCGGCTGGATGAAGCCAAAGCCCTTTTGGTTGTTGAACCACTTCACGGTGCCCATTGCCATAGTCATTTCCTTTCAATTGACGATGCACTCAGGGGGACAAATGCACATTGCTGCGCCCATCATCCCGGTTGGTCGATTTTGGAGAAATACCTGAAACGTGCTCGCCCATTGGAAATGAGACGGAGCGGCCCAGTCGTTCGGCCAAGGATCGATGCTCCCGAATATATCGATTTATTGGGGCCAGTTCAAGGCGGCACGCGCTGGCAGCGAGCCCGGCAGGCTTTGCTATTTTGCGCTGCAAAACGTGCCTCAAAACGTACCGAAATTCCGTCAATCGACAATAAAAAGCGTCGCGCCCACAGCCGTGGATGAGCGATGCGCGGCATCGCCGAAATCCGAGACCTGGTAGCTCATCCCGGCCGTCAGCTTGAATGTGCGGCCGTCGCGCAGCTCGCTGTCGAGCTCGCCCTGGAGCACGTAGAGCACGTGGCCGCGGTCGCACCAATGGTCGGCGAGATAGCCCGGCGAATACTCGACCATCCGCACCCGCAACTCGCCGATGTTCAGCGTCCGCCATTTGGCCTCGCCGGTCTCGCCGGGATGCGTCGTGGCTTCGACCTTGCTCCAGTCGGTGACGGTGAAGGGAGAGGCGGGGAGTTTCATTGGTGGTGGTCCTTGGATTCAACTGGCGCTGCGGGTCAACCGGCGCTGCCAGCGTACGCAATCGGCAACATACTCCGTCATTGCGAGCGTAGCGAAGCAATCCAGATCTGTCCGCGGCGGCAGTCTGGATTGCTTCGTCGCAAGAGCTCCTCGCAATGACGGGGAGCGCACTTAATGCGGCAAATGATTCGCCGATCCCTGCACGATCAACCCCGCATCATTCACGCGCAGATATTCGCAAATCCTCTTGCCCCGCTCGTTCTGGTAAAACACCACCACGCTGTCCGGGCTGACGAACACATCGATCAGTGAAAACTGCAGGTTCGGGATCAACCCGAGAGCCTTGCTCCAATACGCGCGAAGAGCATCCTTGCCGCGCACCGTGCCGCTCGGATCAAACCCCATCGCGGGGATGCGGTCCGAGGTCATCACGGCAGCCTCGTCATAGAGCGTGAGCACACGCTCGAGGTCGCGCGCATTCCAGGCCTCGACCCAGGTGCGGCCGAGCGCGGCAAGCGTTGATGGCAGATGGTGCTGTGACATGATGATCCTCCCTGATCGGCCCCTGTTTGTCGGTGGGGCATATTAGGTCAATAATACTTACCTAAATCCATTTGTCCATGCCCAAAGAAGAATGTGGGCGCGCGCCTCGCGCGGTTGCGGGAAAAGCCCCGGTCGCGTATCTGCTTGCCATGACAGCAGCACAGAACGCCCAGCAGTCGACGCCCTCCGTGGCCTCGGCGCACGACAAGATTCTCATCGTCGACTTCGGCAGCCAGGTGACGCAGCTGATTGCGCGTCGCGTGCGCGAGGACGGCGTCTATTGCGAGATCGTCCCGTTCAACAAGGCCGAAGACGCCTTCAAGGAGATGAAGCCGAAAGCGGTGATCCTCTCCGGCGGGCCGGAGTCGGTGCATGAAGCAGGCTCCCCCCGCGCCCCGCAGCTGATCTTCGCCTCCGGCGTCCCCGTGATGGGCATCTGCTACGGCCAGATGGTCATGGCGGAGCAGCTCGGCGGCACCGTCGAGGGCGGCCATCACCGCGAATTCGGCCGCGCCGATGTCGAGGTCAAGGCTGAGAGCAAGCTGTTCGAGGACGTCTGGTCGCCCGGCGGCAAAAACCAGGTCTGGATGAGCCATGGCGACCGCATCACCAGGATGCCGCCGGGCTTCTCGGTCGCCGGCACCTCGCCGAACGCGCCGTTCGCGATCATCCAGGACGAGACGCGCAAATATTACGGACTGATGTTCCACCCCGAAGTGGTGCACACGCCGGACGGCGCCAAACTGATCCGCAATTTCGTGCGCAAGATCTCAGGCCTCTCCGGCGACTGGACCATGCGCGCCTTCCGCGAAGAAGAAATCGCAAAGATCCGCGCCCAGGTCGGCAAGGGCAAGGTGCTCTGCGGCCTCTCCGGCGGCGTCGATTCAGCGGTCGCGGCCGTCTTGATTCACGAAGCCATCGGCGACCAGCTCACCTGCGTGTTCGTCGACCACGGCATGCTCCGCCTCGACGAAGCCAAGACCGTGGTCGACCTGTTCCGCCACCACTACAACATCCCGCTCGTGCACGTGGATGCGTCAAAACAATTTTTGGGCGAGCTCGAAGGCGTCACCGATCCCGAGACCAAGCGCAAAACCATCGGCCGCCTCTTCATCGAGGTGTTCGAGGCCGAAGCCAAGAAGATCGGCGGCGCCGACTTCCTCGCGCAAGGCACGCTCTATCCCGACGTGATCGAGAGCGTCTCCTTCACAGGCGGCCCCTCGGTGACGATCAAGTCGCACCACAATGTCGGTGGTCTGCCCGCGCGCATGAACATGAAGCTCGTCGAGCCCTTGCGCGAGCTGTTCAAGGACGAGGTGCGCAAGTTAGGGCGCGAGCTCGGCCTGCCCGAAATCTTCGTCGGCCGCCACCCGTTCCCGGGCCCGGGCCTTGCCATCCGCTGCCCCGGCGACATCACCCGCGAAAAACTCGACATCCTGCGCCAGGCCGACGCCGTCTACATCGACCAGATCCGCAAGCACGGTCTCTACGACGACATCTGGCAGGCCTTCGCCGTGCTGCTCCCGGTGAAGACCGTCGGCGTCATGGGCGACGGCCGCACGTATGACTTTGTGGTCGGCCTGCGCGCCGTCACCTCCACCGACGGCATGACCGCGGACTTCTACCAGTTCGAGATGAAGTTTTTAGGGGAGACGGCGACGCGCATCATCAACGAGGTGAAGGGCGTGAACCGGGTGGTGTATGACGTGACGAGCAAGCCGCCTGGGACGATTGAGTGGGAGTAGGTTCAACAGCCCCGGCTACAATCGCGGTGCGCTCCGACCCTTACTCGCGGCAACGACTACAGCATTCGTTGCCAGCGGCGCTCGCAGAGCTTGAGCTCATGCCTGCATAGAAGCGTTTCCTCATCGGAGGCTGCGCCCGCATTTCATTTGAGACTTGACGTCGCAATGTAATGTTCTTATTTTGTTCTGCGCGCTCCAACGCGCCATTAACGGTTGAGCTGTTATCGATTTTCACCAAGGAATCGCTTTGTCGATAATGTAGTACGGATACGGCTATGGCCGAGACTCAAATTGAGTGGACCGATGCGACCTGGAATCCCGTTGCAGGTTGCTCGATCATTAGTGCGGGCTGCACAAATTGCTACGCCATGGAAATGGCTCGGCGCCTTCAGGCGATGAATGTCCCGAAATACAAGGGCCTAACGCGACGAAGTGGCAAACGAACAATCTGGAACGGCACTGTTCGCGAGGATGGGGCTGCGCTCGACATTCCTTTGCGTTGGAAGAAGCCGCGGAAGATATTCGTCAACTCGATGTCTGATCTTTTTCATCAACGAGTGACCGACGCTTTTATTCTAAGGGTGTGGGCGGTGATGCGCGCAACTCCGCATCATCACTATCAGATTTTGACGAAGCGCCCGGAACGAATGAATGAGATTGTGCGCTCAAAGATCGGAGAGGTTCTACCAAATGTCTGGTTGGGGACTAGCGTTGAGAGTGCTGAGGTGGCGGGGCGCATCCGCGCCTTGCGGTTGGTGCCTGCGGCCATTCGTTTTGTCTCTTTCGAACCGCTCATCGGGTCGGTCGGGTCCGTAGACCTCAAAGGCATTCAGTGGGCAATCGTTGGAGGTGAGAGCGGTAGGTCCGCTCGTCCCATCCGCGAAGAGTGGATAGACGAGATTTTCGATCAGTGTGCGACGCACCACACCGCGTTTTTCTTCAAGCAGTGGGGAACGTGGGGGAAGGACAATAAGCGTCGATCAAAAAAGGCTAACGGGCGAGTTTATCGTGACCGAGTCTGGGACGATATGCCGACGGCTTCACCGAAGATGTAGTTCGCCGCGAGAAGCGGGATCATACATTGCAAACTGCCCGCAATTTGCTATGTGGCGTCTAGTTGTATTATTCTTCTAAAGACAATCAAAAATTGCGGGTGCTTGAGTTCTTCGACGAACTTGCGCCCTTGATAGTGAATTGCCAACGACGGAGCATCAGAGGCGATGAGCGGGCAGTACGAGTGGAAGGTTGGTCAACCGCTTCCCATCCTCGGGCCCCACAGCTTCGCCAAGCATGATATTTTTGATCAGTATGTTGGGATCTACATTGAGCGCTTGACGCGCACGCCAAGTCAGACGGTGCTCAATCTTACGATCGTCGATGGTTTTTGTGGAGGAGGTGTATATCGACGAGGGACAGAAGAGGTCGAGGGCTCGCCCCTTCGCTTGTTGACCGCAATTGAGGTCGCGGAACGATTGCTGAGTGCCGCGCGTACAAAGGGCTTTACTGTCAAAGCAGATTTCTTTTTCATCGACGAGAATCCACACCACGTTGCTTTCCTTCGAGACGTTCTCGAAAAGCGCGGTTACGGTCCGCGCCTGGGCCACGATATTTTTATCCGCGAGTCGAGTTTTGAAAGCGCATGCCCTGACGTGATTGCTCACATTCAGCGGAAGGGGACGGCGCATCGTTCACTATTCTTCTTGGATCAATATGGTTGGAGTGACGTACGATTAGAGACGATACGCCTAATTCTGGGCGCTTTGAAGAATCCTGAAATTCTTCTTACATTTGCAGTCGATGCGTTGATCGATTTTCTTTCTGTAAAAACGGCTGAGACGCAAGCCCTCTTAAATATCGAACTTGATCGCGAGGACGTCCGAGATTTGTTGAATCTCCGAGGCGGCGAAGGATGGCGCTACCTGATTCAAAATGGACTTTATCGCCACATC
Organism: Bradyrhizobium sp. McL0616; assembly: GCF_049993385.1. Taxonomy (NCBI): domain Bacteria; kingdom Pseudomonadati; phylum Pseudomonadota; class Alphaproteobacteria; order Hyphomicrobiales; family Nitrobacteraceae; genus Bradyrhizobium; species Bradyrhizobium sp. McL0616. The sequence continues at coordinate 5,296,029 of NZ_CP188255.1, read as the reverse complement.
CAAGGTCGAACTGGCTCGCGATTTTACACCCCATTCTTTATTCATTCTGTGGAATCTCACCGATCATACTGGTTGTTGCATTTGTCCAATCATCGCCAAGCTCGTGACGAAATGGGGAAGCTTCATTGGAAGCTAAATAATCATTTTCAGCATCACGGTGGCGCCGGCTTTCATGCTTTGGGTTTCGATCCGTCGAAAGACCTGCGCCAAGAGTTGTTGACGTTCATGTTCGATGACAGCGCCATGAAACGCTCAGAGGCTGCGGTTCTTGAACAGCTTCCTCGCATGATCCATGCGGCGAACCGTGATGGAGGAGAGCTTCTTGTGGAGCAGCTCTTCGCGGGCAACTGCAATGACACGCCGGTCACCTCGGAAATTCTTGCGCGCCAGTTGGTGCTTCTCCGAGACGAGGGTGAGCTTCTGATTGTTGCGCCGGATGGTTCAAAGAAGCCAAGAACGAAGAGCGTCGATTGGGAGGACCGGTTAATCTTGCCGTCCGAGAGGTCGCTGTTTAGTCGTTTAGGCTGGTGATAAGCTGAGTGCACTTTTTGAGCGTGTTGCAAGAATTACAGTGACGGTGCACAAAACTAACCTCAAGTTTAGTGCAATGTCACCGTAACACCAGGCCTTCGAGTGCTGCTCCCGGTGAAGACCGTCGGCGTCATGGGCGACGGTCGCACCTATGACTTTGTGGTGGGCCTGCGCGCCGTCACCTCAACCGACGGTATGACCGCGGACTTCTACCAGTTTGACATAAAGTTCTCGGCGAGACCGCCACGCGCATCATCAACGAGGTGAAGGGCATGAACCGGGTGGTGTACGACGTGACCAGCAAGCCGCCTGGGACGATTGGGATTACGGTGACAGTGCATTTAACTATCGCTCGCCAAAGGATGCTTGCGAGTTGAATGCACTGTCACCGTAATTCCGCTTCGACCACCACGGTCGGCCGTCCCATGACCTTCGCAAAGATGCTGGAGGAGACCTACACCGACGGCATCGCCGTGCTGCACCGTGGCAGGCTGATCTATGAGCGCTATTTCGGCGCGCTGAAGTCGCACAAGCCGCATATCGGGATGTTGGTGACGAAGTCGTTCACCGGCGTGCTCGCCGGCATGCTGGTCGCCGAGGGCACGTTTTTAGGGGCTCCGTTTCGGTCGGTCTGTACCATCATGTACCATGATGGTATCTGGCGGCGAACCGAACGGAGAAAACCTTGTTGACCGATACGGGACTTCAGAAGCTCAAGCCTGGCGAGAAGCTTTACAAGCGCGGCGACCGCGACGGCATGTACGTTGCCGTCCTGCCCATCAATAGGCGCAAGCAGATCTGGGAAAGCGGTGACCACACCATCAAGGTGGTGCGTTGATGCGCGCCGCGTTGAAAGTGGTGATGGCCGCAATATTTGCTATGCCGGCTGCGGTGGCTCTGGCGAAGTCTCCGGACTGCGCGAGTTGGCCCACTAACATGTCACTCACGCACCTCAAGAACGCCGGCCTGATTGATATCCCATCAGTGATCGAGGCGCAGACCAAGGCCGTTCGTCTCGCATCCGAAAAGATCGGCAAAGACCTCTACCAGCAGGTTTACCACATCACGTTTCACACCAGGGATGGCAAGACGATCGAGGTCATCACGAAAAATCGAGCATCAAGCGAGGAATGCTCGATGAGCGGCGTCGACGTCTACGTGGTCTCGAAGAAAATCGGGGGGTCGGCAGAGCAGCCATCTGAGGGCACGACCAAAAAGTGATCCGGCTGCACCGAAAGCTCAAGAGCTGTAATTGACCCGCAGCGCACCCCCCGACCTTCGCAACTTTATGGCCTTCAAATATTCGGTCGCGCGCTGCTCGAAGAAGTTTGCGCGCGCGACCGGTTCTCGGCGTCGGTCACACGGTCGTAGACCGATTACTGCTCCTTCCTGAACAAATCCTGGAAGATGAGCTGGCCCCAGATGCGGCCGCGTGCGTGCACCAGCGCGCCACCCTCGTTGAGCTTTCCCAGCTTGACGGGTGCGAAACCGAGTTGCTTGGCCAAGGCCGCCACGGGAGCGGTCGCGTCCTCGTCATCGCTCGACAGAAAGACGACCCGGTGACCGCCCTCGAGGACCGGATCGGCAGCCAGTTTGGCCGCAATCAGGTGATTGAAAGCTTTCACGAGCTTGGCGCCGGTGAACGCCTTCGCGACGAAGGCGGAGGACGGGAGGCCGTCCAGATCTTCAGGGAGAACTCCATACGCGTTCGTCGCGTCGATGATTGTCTTGCCGTCCCAGCTCGGCAGGGCCTTCGCAACCTCGCGATGCTCCCCGAACGGGACCGCCAGGATGATCGTGTCGGCCTCGACTGCATCCCGCAGCGACCTGGCGACGACCGTGGGTCCAATCGCCCGAGCCTGCGGCGCCAACGCCTCGGGCGGCCGGCGGCTCGCGACGGTCACCTCGATGTTTTTACGGGCGAAGGCACGGGTGAGGGCCTGGCCTACCGGACCGAATCCTACAATGGCATAGCTCATCATGTTTCTCCGATTTTCAGATGGCCGAGAAGCCGCCGTCGACAGACAACTCCACCCCGTTCACGAAGCTGGAATCGTCCGAAGCAAGAAACAGCGCGACCGCCGCAATTTCCTCAGGACGCCCCATCGTTCCCCGCGGGATCAGGGATTCGAACATCCGCTTCGCCTCCTCGGTGAGAACCTGGTCCTGCATCGGTGTGGCGATCGGCCCCGGGCTCAGCACGTTCACCCGGATATTCCTGCCCTTCAGTTCGTTGAGCCACGTGCGTGCGAATGAGCGCAGCGCCGCCTTGCTCGCGGCATACACGCCGTAACCGGGAAAACCTTTCACCGAAGCAACTGACCCGGTCATGAAGATCGATCCGCCATCGCCAAACAGCGGCAGCGCCTTCTGAACCGTAAACAGCGTGCCGCGCGTATTCAGGTCGAAGGTCGCATCGAAATGCTGCTCGGTAATCTCGCCCAGCGGGACGGCTTCGCCCATGCCGGCGCTCGCGTACAGGACGTCGATCCTGCCTCTCTCCCGCTTGACCGTGTCGAACAGGCGGTCGAGGTCGTCGAGATTGGCGGCGTCGCCGCGCACGCCGGTCACGTTCCGGCCAATCAGCCTGACGGCCTCGTCGAGCGTCTCCTGCCTCCGGCCCGTGCTGAAGACATAAGCGCCCTCTTCAACGAACCGCCTGGCGCTCGCCAGCGCCATGCCGCTCGATCCACCCGTGATGACTGCAACCTTGCCGTCCAGCTTACCCATGACTTTTCCTTTCGTGGTGTCGGGACTGCATCTGCCCCCGAGACCCTCGACATGGGTCTGCCGGCGTCAGGCGTTGAGTGCAGAAGCGCGCACATCGGTGGTGCGAAATCGATCCGGCTGGGCGACTGGCGCCAGCCGCGACGATCGGTGTCCGCCGTTCGGAATTGGGCCGTGCTTGTCGGCATGGGCTACGATCACCGCCCGCACTGCTGTTCGATGTGTTAGATGCGGGCTTTGGAAGGCGCACCGCGCGGTGCGGGATTGCACCATGATCGACTGGGATGACATTCGCCACTTTCTTGCCGTCGCGCGCGGAGGCTCGGTGCGGGCTGCCGCCGAGCGTCTCGGTGTGAACCACGCGACCGTGCTGCGACGCATCGCCCAGCTTGAGGAACGCCTCGGGGTCCAGATGTTCGAAAAGCTGCCTTCGGGCTACCGCCTGACGGCTGCGGGCGAGGAGGTCCTCGAGTTCGCGGACCAGATGGAAGCGTCGTCGCACCTGCTGGAGACGCGCGTGTTCGGGCGCGACCAGAGCGTACGCGGGCTTCTGCGGGTGACGCTGGCGCCGCCGCTGGCGACACACCTGCTCATGCCGGACTTCACCGATTTCGCGCGTCTGCATCCGGACATCGAGATGGAAATCCTGTCGTTCGGTGAACTGGCAAATCTGACCAACCGGGAGGCCGACGTCGCGATCCGCGTCGTCTACGACCGCAAAACCCTGCCGCTCAATCTTCACGGCCTGAAGGGACCGGAGCTGTTCGGAGGCGTCTACATGTCCCGCGATCGACTAGCCGCGTGGCGTGCGGGCGCGCCTGATCCCATCCGGTGGATCGTCATCAGCATTCATGGAATTCCGGATTGGGCCAGCGAGGGTGAGGTTCGCATCACGGGCGTTCCATTCAGGACCACGGACGCCGAGGCGCAGATCGCTGCTGTACGGCAAGGGCTCGGGATGACGACACTGCCGTGCTTCGTTGGCGATGCCGATCCCCTGCTGGTGAGGGTGCCGGGTACCGACCTGCACATGTACGGAACGCTCTGGCTTCTCACACAGGGGGAGACACGCAAGACGAAGCGCGTGCGGCTCTTCACCGAGTTCGTATCCCGCAGGCTCGCCGCGTACGCTCCGCTTCTCGCGGGGCTGTCCATATCGCGCGACTGATGATGCGGGTGCGCGGACCAGCGATCTTCCAATCGCCGTCTGCGCAAACGTAGGCTGCTCCCGATGCCAAAGCGCCGGGAGCAGGTTCGTCACTTCGCGAGTGCGGCCTTTTCGATGAGGTACGCGCCTCTATCGGCCGAAGACGTCGAGGGCGTTCAGCTTGCACATTCGCTTAGCAAGGTTGTGATTTTCGCATCAAGCTTTCGGGCGACGGCAAGTGCGTCCGAATTGCCATAAGGCAGCAGAAAACTCTCCATTTTGTCGTAAGAAACATGCACGCCATCGGAACGCTCATCAATGAGCACCGTGACTGGAGCGTAAGATCCAGCATCGGGCACGTGCTTGACCATTTCTTTCATGATGAGTGGATTGCCGATCACAAGCCGTATGATTTTAGGCGTCCTGGATCCGGCTTCGCGACGCAGAATGTCGCCCAGGTCAAATTCCGCGAAGAGCATGAGGTCCGTTCGGCCGAGGCCGCGTCGTACAACGCGCTCCAAATCCGGGAAGGAATGTGTCGCCCTCGTTTCCCTGAAAAATTCGGCCATGTTGGGCTGCCCGACCGCCGACTTGAGCGCGGCCACAACGGCATCGAATGGTTTTAAGCTCGTGAGGCTGAAGCGCTCCACTTCGATTTTAGCGATTGTCATTTTGTCCTCTGTAACAACTCTCATGGATAAAGTGCGCCTGATCCCGTCGGAACGCGCCTTGTGTCATGCGGCCGCGGGCTGTGCGTCCAGGAAAGTCCGGACGTGGCTGACGAAGATGTCGTGGTGCTGAAACAGCGCGCCGTGCCCTGAATCGGGATAGAGGACCAGCTGAGCGTTGCTCAGTTCCTTGAACATTGCGTAAGCGTTGTTCGCAGGCAGCATGGTGTCGTGGCTGCCGCTGACCACAAGAGTGGGCTGGCGGATGGCGTGCAAAATGGCGTGCCCGGGATCAGGTGTGGCGCACCAGGTGATCAGCGCCTTGGCCTGCGGATCGGTGACCGCGCTGCCGTTATCGGTGTCCCGATCGTCCTCGCGCACCTTCGCCCGCTTTAGGAAGGCCAAGCCGGACGACTGGCTGGCGGGTGACTTCGTGAAGAACAGCGGTAGACGGGGGTCCGGCGCATCGGTTTGCGAAAACGCTTCGTGCAGGACTGCTAACAGGTGTTCCTCTCCGCCTTTCGGCGCGGTGCCGACGAGTATGAGCTTGCGGACCAGCTGTCCGTGCTCGGCGGCGATCTGCTGAGCGACGCAGCCGCCGAGGGAAAAGCCAAGCAGGTCCACCTTGAAGAGGCCGAGCAAGTCGATGAAATCCACGGCGTCTTGTGCCATCGCCGCGACGTTGTCGGGCGTTTGACCCGTCGACCGGCCGACCCCTGCGTTGTCAAAGGCGATCACGGGGCGATCAGCGGCCAGAGCGTTGACGACGGCGGGATCCCATCCGTCGATGTTTCCCGAGAAATGCTGCAGAAGAATCAGCGGGATTCCTGTCGCAGGGCCGAGACGGCGATAGGCGAAGCGAATTCCGTGGCCTTCGATGTAACGGGTGGGCGCTGTTTCGAGTGTGAGGGCGTCCTGCTTCGCGATGTCGAGTTGAGTCATGTCATCCTCCGGATGCTTGGCATGAAATGGGCGAGCGTTGTGTGCTCCCGGCGCGATAGCGCCGGGAGCGGTAGCGTCACTTCGCGAGCGCTGCCTTTTCGATGACTTCAGCAACTTCCTTCGCATGAACCACGAGCGAGGCATGGCTGCCGGCGACTTCCGTCACCTGAGCCTTCATCCTCGTCGCGAAGAATTTCGGGGCCTCGGGCGCGATGACTTTGTCCTTCGTGGTGAGGACGTAGAAGGTCGGCTTGTCCTGCCAGGCCGCAATGCTGACAGGCGCCTCAAACGCAGCGAGGCTCAGCGGAAGCTGCGAGTTGGCCAGATGCTCGGCGATCTCAGGAGGGAGGTCAGCCGCGACGGCTGACGGAAACAGCTTGGGATCGATGTACAAATTGCCCTTCGCGTCGGGATGGATCGCCTTGACGCCTTCGGTCTGCGGGCCGGCTTTGGCCAGCGCCGCCAGGGATTGACCGACCTCCGGCGCGAAGGCGGAGACATAGACCAGCGCCGAAACCTTGGGATCATTGCCGGCTTGCGTGATCACGACGCCGCCCCAGGAGTGGCCGACCAGAACGGTTCTGCCGTCCTGCTTCGCGAGCGCCTGTTGGGTCGCATCGACGTCAGCGGCGAGCGAAGTGAGCGGATTTTCCACCAGCGTGACGTTGTAGCCCTTCTTCGAGAGAATATCGGCAACGGGCTGCCAGCTCGTCTGGTCCACGAAAGCGCCGTGCACGAGCACGATGTTGTGGGCTGCGCCCTTGGGCAGTTCGGCGGAAGACGCGGAGCCGGCCAATGTCGTTCCGGCCAGGAGTACGGTGGCGGCTGAGAGGAGGATATTTAGCATTGAAGGTTCCTGTTGGTATGTTGGACGAAATGAGGTCAGGGGGAATGGACAGGCGTTTCCAGTGAGGTCGCGGTTCTTCCATCCGCCGTTGACGAATGGTCGCCGCACGTGACGTCGGCCCGCCGCGGGATGAGGTGGTATGCAGGCATCCCGGACCGTAGGGATCAATCGTCCGCATGTTGTGTCCGATCGTCCACCGGGCTAACCTCGGCGGCATGGACATCCTCGCCCAAGTGCTCGATCGCATTCGTCTCGGAGGGGCGCTGCTCTTCCACTTCGAGCTCGGCCATCCCTGGCATCTGGAGCTGCCGGCGCGCCCCTACGCGCTGTTTCACTATCTCAGCCGCGGCTCGGCGACGCTCGCAGTCGGGCAGGGACAAGAAATCCAGATGACCGAGGGCGATTTCGTCGTCATCACACGCGGCGAGCCCCATATGTTTTATTCGGATCGCCGGGCCGAGCCTTTGCGGATCATGGATATCGATCGAGCGTCGTCGCGATTTGGCGTCATTCGTCACGGCAGCCGCGCAAAGCCGCTCTCGACGATGATCTGCGGCAATTTCACCGTGTCCCGGCCGATGTTTGGCGGCGTGCTGGAGCTGCTGCCGCCCGTGCTCCTGCTGAAGCCGACGGCGGACGGTGGCTGGCTCGAAGCCATCCTGCGCCGCATGGTCAGCGAGTCTGCGCTCGAGCGTCCCGGCCAACGCGTCGCGCTTTCACGATTGACGGAAGTGCTCTTCGTCGAGGCGCTTCGAAGCTGGATCGCGTCCCTCAGTCCCGGACAAGGCGGCTGGCTCGGGGCCATATCTGATCCGCATATCGGACCGGCGCTCAAGCTGATCCACGAAAACCCGGAGCAGCCCTGGAGCCTGAGCGACCTTGGCGGTCGCGTCGGGCTCGGCCGCTCGGCATTTTCGGCGCGCTTTACGAAGCTCGTCGGCCAGTCCATGCAACGCTATGTGATCGAACGCCGGATGGCGGAAGCGGCGTTCCTGCTCGAAACCAGCGACGAGCCGATCGCACGGATCGCGAGCCGGGTGGGTTACGAGACAGCGGCGGCATTTTCAAAGCTGTTTCAGCGGCATCACGGGCTGTCGCCCGGACGCTACCGGGCAGCTCAACGCCTTGATGTAGTCCATGGGCAATCGGACGTTTCGGAAGCGCAAGTCGCCGATTGATCTCGACCAAGCCGTTATCCGTCACCACGCACTCATTTCATCTATTCCGACCTCGGATGCCATTCCGGCAGTTTGCGGATGTCGGGATCGAGACGGTCCCAATCGTACCCGCGCGAGCAGAACAGCACGACGGACGGCTTGAATGTGCTGGCATCGTCCAGCGTGCCGACATAGATGCCGATGTATTCCGGCTTTTCGTCTGGCTGGTTGTAGATCGGCGAGCCGCAGTTTGGACAAAACCCCTTGCGTTTGACTGCGCCGCTGTCGGCGGTGCGTGCGATCTCGCGCACCTCGCCGGTCACCGAGACCGCGTTGCGCGCGAACACGAAGACGGAGCTGTGGCCGCTCCCGGTATCGCGTTGGCAGTCGCTGCACTGGCATTGAAAACCGCGGATCGGGACGGCGGCAATGGTGTAACAGACCGCCCCGCACGCGCAGCGCCCGGAAAAATCCATTCCTCAATCTCCCACGACGGTGCCGACGGGTCCTGATCATATCGCCTGCTCGCATTTCCCCACAAGCTCGGACACCAGAACAGTGGGCGCTGCGGGCGCCTCCGTTGCGCAGCACCCCCAACACAAACGCGCGATGTCGACCACGCCGTCCCATGATACGACTGGGCATCGTTCTCGCCGGAGCCCGCATTCATGTCTGCCGCAACCGCCCCCAGCCAACAGTCCGCAACCCCCACCGAAACCGATCCCGAAACCCTCGGCTGGATGCGCGGCTTCCCTCCCGCGCCCGACCGCACCATCACCTTCCAGAACGGCTCGTTCCGCAGCTTCCCCGAGCTGCGCTGGGCCTGGAGCAATGTCCGCCAACTGGTGCCGACCGTGAACGTCTGGCGCGGGGCAGGGCCTGCGTCGCCTCTGCCGCGAGAAGACCATGACATCGGCGCGTCGGCCTCCACCACCATGGACGGACGCCCCATGACGTTCGCGAAGATGCTGGAGGAGACTTACACCGACGGCATCGCGGTGCTGCATCGAGGCAAGCTGATTTACGAGCGCTACTTTGGCGCGCTGAAGCCGCACAAGCCGCATATCGCGATGTCGGTGACGAAATCGTTCACCGGCGTGCTGGCCGGCATTCTGGTCAGCGAGGGCAAGATCGATCCGCAGGCGCCGGTCACGGACTATGTGCCGGAGCTGAAGGCCAGCGCGTTCGGTGATGCGCGCGTGCACGAGGTCATGGACATGACGACGGGGCTCGAATACACCGAAGTATACACCGACAAGAACTCTCACGTCTGGGGTTTGCGGCGCGCCAACGGCATGGCGCCGATTCCGCCGGATTATGACGGCCCGACCACCATCTTCGATTTCCTCGTCGCGCAGAAGAAGCAGGGCGAGCACGGCAAGGCGTTTTCCTACAAGACCGTCAACACCGACGTGCTTGCCTGGATCTGCCGGCGCGCCAGCGGCAGCACGCTGTCCGACCTGCTCTCCGAGCGCATCTGGACGCAGATCGGCGCGGAAGAGGACGCGCATTATCATGTCGACCGCATCGGCACTGAAAGCGGCGGTGGCGGTCTTTCAACGACGCTGCGCGATCTCGTCCGTTTTGGCGAGACCATGCGCAATCACGGCCGCTTCAACGGCCGTCAGATCGTGCCGTCATCCGTGGTCGAGGACATCGCGCGCGGCGGTGACCCCGAAAAGTTCAAGCCGGCCGGCTACACCACCTTGCTGGGGGCCTCCTATCGCAATCAATGGTGGGTCACGCACAACGCCCACGGCGCCTACATGGCGCGCGGCGTTCATGGCCAGGGCATCTACATCGATCCCAAGGCCGGGATGGTGATCGCGCGTTACGCCTCGCATCCGGTTGCGGGAAATGCCGCCAACGATCCCGTGACGCTGCCGGCGTACATGGCGCTGGCGAAGCAACTGATGGCTGGCGGGTGATTTCGTAGGCGATTCCGCGAAATCTCGCCAAACCGCAAGATCGGTCGAGCACCTTATGGCCATCAGCGACTAACTAAAGCCGCCACGGAGGAGGGACGATGAAGGCGGCGCTGCAAAACTATCAGGACCGGATGCGGCGGGTGCTGGACCATATCGACCGGCATCTCGACAGCGATCTGGACCTGGACACGGTGAGCGGTGTTGCGGCCTTCTCAAAATTTCATTTCCAGCGGCAGTTCACGGCGACCTTCGGGCTGTCCGTGCATCGCTATGTCCAGCTTGCCCGTATGAAGCGCGCTTCGCACCTGCTGGCCTACAATGACGCCCAAAGCGTCACGGAGATCGCGATGGATGCCGGTTACGATGCACCGGACGCCTTCGCCCGCGCCTTTCGACAGCGGTTCGGGCAATCGCCGTCGTCGTTCCGGAAATCTCCCGATTGGGAGCCGTGGCTTGCGGCCTTCGGGCCTCTCGACAACGCGAGGAGCAAGCTCATGCAGAAGATTCTCACCACTCACGACGTGACGATACGCGACGTGCCCCCTACGCGGGTCGCGATCATGGAGCACCGGGGCGACCCGGCGACGCTTGGCGCCACCATCCGGCGCTTCATCGCGTGGCGCAAGGCGGCTCACCTGCACCCCAGGACAAGTCCGACCTTCAATGTCTGGCGTTCCGAGCGGCGTCCTGCGTCGCCTGCCGATTATAGCGTGGACCTGTGTGCCGGGACCGACCAGCCGATCGAGGCGAATGGCGAAGAGATCAAAGCCGGCGAGATCCCCGGCGGACGCTGCGCTGTGCTGCGCGTCGTCGGCAACACCGACAATCTCGAGCCCGCCGCGCTCTATCTCTATCGCGACTGGCTTCCGGCCAGCGGCGAGGAAGCCCGCGACTTCCCGATCTATTGCCAGCGGCTGAGCTTCTTCCCGGAGGTGCCGGAGCATGAGACGGTCGCGGACGTTTTTCTGCCGCTGAAATGATCGCGTGATGACGGCGGCCTGTCCCTTCCAATCGCAAGATCCGGACAGGCCGCTCTCCACGGCCACCCAGCGATGACCGTCCATGCGAATGAGCGTCAGCTTTCAGGCTATCCGCCTGTTCGCTTGTCACTAACGCGACTTCTTTTTTTGTCTGGCAGCGATGGAGCGGCTCTTCACGTGATCGATGAAGGCTCGCAGTTTCGGCATCATTTGGTGGCGGCTCGGATAATAGAGAAACACGCCCGGCGCCATCGGTGTGAACGGTTGCAGAACTTGCACGAGTTTGCCGGCTTTCACCGGTCCGGCGACGATCGGCCCGGGTACCTGGGCAAGGCCCATGTCTTCCACGGCGGCGCCAAGAATAGTTGGAAAATCGCAGGCGATCAGCGGTCCCGAGACGATCGCCTCGATCGGCTTGTTGCCGTTGACGAACGACCAGGGCGCGATCGACCCGTCCGAGCGGCGCATGCGTAAGCAGGCATGTCGGCGCAGATCGTCGATACGCTCGGGCCTGCCTTGACGGTGCAGATAGTCGGGGCTGCCGACCACAACCAGCGGGAGCGACGGCGTCAGACGCACCGCGATCATATCGGCCTCGATGAACTGCCCGAGCCGGATGCCAGCGTCGAATCCTTCGGCAGCGATATCGACCAGTTCGGGACTTGCAGCGATTTCCACCTCGACCTCGGGATAGGCTTGGCAGAACGATGCGATCAACGGCTCCAGCAGGATCGGCACGACCGCCCGCGGCACGGTGAGGCGCAACAGTCCAGCCGGCCGCTGCCCGAGGTCACGCGCGACATCACTTGCGGCGACAAGCTCCTCGAAAGCGGGCTTTGCGCGCGCGTGAAATCGTTCGCCGGCTTCGCTCAGACCGACGCTGCGCGTGGTGCGGATGAACAGTGCCGCGCCGACCCGGGCCTCAAGGGTCCGGACCGCCTGGCTGATCGCCGACGGCGTTACCCCCAGCTCCGCGGCCGCTTTGCGAAAACTGCGGTGCCGGGCAACGCTGAGGAACGCCTCTACGCCGTCGAGCGCGCCCTGTCTGACTGTGAAGTTCTGCTTCATAGCCCGTCGACATTATCGCAAATAGTCGCCCGCTGGAAGCACTCGTACATCTCATCTGCAAATCGCACCAACATTCGCGACATCAAGGTCTATCTCAAAGAACAAAGGTGACCGCTGTGATCCGAGAAACGAGACCGGTCAAAACGCTCCGTAACGTCGTCTTGGCCCTTATAACTCTGATAGGTGCCGCTTCCATTGCTGATCCAGCGACCGCCCAAGCTCAATCGGTCTCACCCACAACCACAGGGGCGATGGTTATCCTCACCGTGAAGGCGGGCATCACTCGCGAGCAAGTCATGACCGTCATGCCGGCCGAAATCCGGCAGACCGTACAGCTCAATCTCAATGGGAAAATTCGTGAATGGTATTCGCGTGGCGATGGGAGCGGAGCCGTTTTCTTGCTGGATTCCCGGGATGTAGCCGAGGCGCATGCGATCATGGAGGGCCTGCCGCTGGCCAAGCAAAATATTGTGGACCACGAGTACATCGCACTCGGTCCGCTTTTGCCGCTCGGCCTGCTCGCGGCCGATCCCGAGCGGCGCCAACAGGGCGAGACTCACATCGAGGACCGCCGATGACCACCGATGTTGTTTCCTCTGCCGTTGTCCCGTCGCATCCTGCCTGGCGTAGCCTGCTTTGGACGGTCCCTTTCACAGTATTATGGACATGGGTGATCTACTCGCTTCCGGTGCTTCTGGAGAGCGGCCTTCCGGCCCTGGCGGTACGGCTGATGGTCCACGCACTGATGGCGCTCGGCTTGTGGCTCGGCCTTGAGCGTACCGACCTGACACAGGGCCAGCGGCGCACGACTTGGCTTGCGGTCATGGTCCCATTCACGCTTTGGGCTGCTGTCGTCTGGACCGCGGCCATCAATGGTGTCCTCCGCGCGAGCGCCTTCAGCTTGCCGCTGCTGCCATTGGCGATCTTCCTGCCCCTGATCATCTGCATTCCATTGTTACTTTTGTCGAAGCGGATGGGACAGCTGCTCGATGCCATGCCGACGAGTTGGCTCGTCGCTCTTCAGCTTTACCGGGTCCTCGGCAGTCAATGGCTCGTGTACTGGCTGCTTGGGCTGCTGCCCGGCCTATGGGCGTTGCCCGCAGGAATTGGCGATGTGCTGACCGGCCTGTTCGCCGTGACGGCGGCGGTCGCCGTGGCGACCGGCACGGCCGAGGGGCGGAAGGCGGCAATCGTCTGGAATATCTTCGGCATCGCCGACGTCGCCGTCGCGATCGCCTTGGGCATGATCATCTCGCCCGGCCCGTTCCAGTTGATCGTTCTCAACGGCCTGAACGTCGGCCTCGACGGATATCCCAATGTTCTGACGCCTGCTTTCGTGGTGCCAGGCTCGATCCTGCTGCATGTCCTGTCGTTGCGCCAGCTGCGTCGCCGTAGTCGGACGGAAGCATGGGGGCGCGAGACGCGAACCTCCTAGGCTTCGACGAAATCTCATGCAAGGCCGGCTCGGCGTCCTGAGCGCGAGGCCCTCTGAACCAACCGCTGATAGGAGGCCAAACGTCCATAGAGCGCCATCCCGTTCAGCCTCTCGCAAAGGCGGCCTTCCATGCGGGCTTGCAGAAAACAACGCACAAAAGAACAGAATAGGGCACAGGCAATGCGACGTGTATTGCGCCAAATATGATCAGTCGTATCAGCCCGTCAGCACTGATCGAACCAATGTCGTAAGTACCAATCGTCGCTATGATGGGGACGGTAAGGTAGGAAAAGACGGCCGAAAGGATGAGCGGTCCAGCGTACACGAGGCTCAATGCGCGCGCCCATGGGCGCAGTCTGAATATTCCGAGTCCTGCGATGAGCCCGGCCATGCCCGGCCGCCAAAGCAGCCGCAACCAACATTTCGAGAGGACGCACGCCATGATCGCCAACACGAGACCGACGGGCGCTCTGCGCAGCGTCGTCGTCGCACTCACGCTCGCTCTCACAGGAGTTTCGTTTATGACCAATCCCGCCGCCCAGGCTCAAGCTCCGTCGCCCGCCGTGACTGGTGTCCTCGTCATGCTCACCGTGAAGGCGGGCGTCAGCCGCGAGCAGGTGATGGCGGTGATGCCGGGAGAAATCCGCGCGACCGTTCAGCTCTATCTCGGTGGCAAGATCCGCGAATGGTACTCGCGCGGTGACGGCCGCGGAGTCGTCCTCCTGCTGGATACGAAGGATGTTGCAGAGGCGCAGGCGATCATGGATGGGCTGCCGCTCGGCAAGGAGCATCTGATGGATCACGACTACATCCCCGTCGGTCCGCTTCAGCCGCTCGGGCTGCTGATGGCCAATCCCGCCGCCATGCAGGGAGCCAGGTGATGTCGCAGGTGATGTCGAGAGAGACACTATCCCGGCGCGACATGCTCTGGGCGGCGGGTGCGATCACCGTCGGCGCCGCATTCGGACAGCCGTCAAGCGCGGTCGCGGCCGAACCTGCCGCAGTCAACGCTGAGCCAGCATCCTGGGTCGATCCGGCGATGCCCGAGGTGAGGCATCGCATGATCGAGGCCAACGGCATCCGCCTCCACATCGCCGAGCAGGGCGAAGGCCCGCTCGTCATCCTCTGCCACGGCTTTCCGGAGTGTTGGTATTCCTGGCGGCATCAACTCGGCGCGCTGGCGAAGGCCGGATATCATGCCGTAGCCCCCGACCTGCGCGGCTACGGGCGGAGCGACCGTCCGGAGGAGGTCGAGAAGTACACGATCCTCCACGACATCGGCGACGTCGTGGGTCTCCTCGATGCCCTCGGCGCCAGGCAAGCGGTGATCGCCGGCCACGACATTGGAGCTGCGATCGCATGGCAGGCGGCCTTGCTCCGCCCCGACCGCTTCAGCGCCGTGATCGCCATGAGTCCGCCGTTCCGTCCGCGGGGTTTCGGCGACAGTGCAGTGCCGCCGACCACGCTGATGCCCAGGAACGAGAATGCCGTGTTCTACCAGCTGTTCCTTCAGACGCCTGAAGCCGAAGCCGGGCTCGGGCGCGATCTGCGCCGCACCTTTCGCTCCCAGCTTTACCTGCTATCGGGTGACAAGCCGGCTTCGGCGGCCGGCGGATTTGCAGCCGGCATGGTGCCGCGGAAAGGGAATGCGTTGGCCGATCCGCCGTCCTTGCCGCTCTGGATCACGGAGGCCGACATCGACGTCTATGTCGAGGCCTATGCGCGGAGTGGATTCCACGGTCCGCTCGCGTGGTGGCGCAATGTCGATCGCGGCTGGGAGTTGATGGCCGCCTTCAACGGAGCGAAAGTCACCGTGCCCGCGCTCTACCTCGTTGGCGACCGCGATTTCGTCGCTGCCGCGTTTCGAGAGGACATCGCGAAGCAGGCCGCATTCGTTCCAAAACTCCGGCCTCCCGTTGTGTTGCGCGACTGCGGTCACTGGACCCAGCAGGAACGCGCGGGCGAGGTCAGGGCCGCCATGATCGATTTCCTTCGGAGCTTGTAAGTGCGGTTCGCGAATGCGGCGCGGGCCTTGACGACGCTCAATCCCACGCCATCTTCTCGAACTTCTTCACCAGCCGCTCCCGTTTCAGCCGCGACAGCCGCTGCAGCCAGAACAGGCCGTCGAGCTGGTCGATCTCGTGCTGATGGCACACGGCGCGCAGGGCGTCGGACTCTTCGGTGTGCATGTTGCCGTCGAGATCCTGGTAGCTGATGCGCACTCGCGCGTGACGCTGCACTTCATCGTTTATGCCCGGCATCGAGACGCTGCCCTCGCGGTGCAGGATCATCTCTGGCGACGCCCATTCAACTTGCGGATTGACGTAAGTTTGCGGACCCGCTTTGGCGTCGAGCTCGAGCACGACGACACGCAGGGGCACACCGATATGAGGCGCCGTGATGCCGATCCCGGGCGCGGCGCGCATCGTCTCCAGCAGGTCGGTTGCAAGCTCGCGCAAGCCGTCGTCGAAAGCGGTGACGGGGCGGGCCGGCATCGCAAGCCGGCGGTCTGGATAGCGGACGATGGGACGAATGGCCATGTAGCGTTACTATCACCTCAAGAGTGAATGGTGAATGTCGTCATTGCGAGGAGCGAAGCGACGAAGCAATCCAGCGTCTTTCCGCGGCGCAGTCTGGATTGCTTCACTGCGCTCGCAAGGACGAGAACGAATAGCGCATCGTGTATTTCCGTCACCCCCTTGAGGCCCCCTAAGGTTTTCGACATTTCTGTTGGCAAGCGCTTCCGCAATTGCCTCGCATCCGTGCGGGGCCTAACAATGCTGCCAACAACAAGCGTCGATGTCGGGAGGAGAACTTCATGCGCACGGTCCTGATCGCACTGGCAACAGCCATCGCAGCCGCAACGCCGGCTGCAGCCGACTATCTCGTCAAGGAGGTCGGCAGCTTCCATGTCGGCGGCCATACCGAGACGCTGAACGGATTGCCGTCCAAGGAGATCGTGTTCTCGCCCGGCGCCCCGCCGATCAAGGTCGATCCGAACGGCGAGTTCGAGGTCGAGCAGATGTATGTCCAGTTCGTCAAGCAGGCTCAGCCGAAGTCGAAATGGCCGCTGCTGCTCTGGCATGGCGGCGGCCTCTCCGGCGTCACCTGGGAGACCAAGCCCGACGGCAAGCCGGGCTGGCAGCAGTTCTTTCTCAACGCGGGCTATGACGTCTACGTCTCGGATGCGGTCGAGCGGGGCCGCGCCTCCTGGGCGCGCTATCCCGAGATCTTCAAGAGCGAGCCGTTCTTCCGGCCCAAGAAGGAGGCCTGGGAGCTGTTCCGGATCGGGCCGAGCTACGAGGTCGGCGGCAAGCGCGAGGCATTCGACGGCGAGCAATTCCCGATCGAGGCATTCGACCAGTTCGCCAAGCAGGGCATCCCGCGCTGGGCGACCAATGACGCCGCCACGCAAAAGGCCTACGACGCGCTGGTGCAGAAAGTGTGCCCGTGCATCATCCTGGTCCACAGCCAGGGCGGCAATTTCGGCTTCACTGCCGCGCTCAATGCACCCGACAAGGTGAAGGCGCTGATCACCGTCGAACCATCAGGTGCGCCGGATCCCGCCAAGGCGGATGCTGCCAAGCTGAAGGGCGTGCCGCATCTGATCGTATGGGGCGATTTCCTCGACAAGGTCCCGGTATGGTCGAAGCTCGTGGTCAATCCGACCAAATGGGGGCAGGCGATCGCGGCTGCAGGCGGCAAGGTCGATACGTTCGAACTGCCCAAGATGGGGATCAAGGGCAACACCCACATGATGATGATGGACCGCAACTCCGACGACATCGCCAAACTGGTCAACGACTGGATCGAGAAGCAGGGATTGGGGAATTAGGCGGAGCGCAAGGCAGCCGCACACCGGATAGCAGGGGGCATCGCCAGCCGACATGCCGCTGGGATCGCTGGCCTTCTGCGCGACCAGGGTCTTGATGTCTGATTCTCGAGATATTTTTTGCGGCTGCGCAACCGGCGTTGTGGGCCGCAAGGTCAGGTAGGCGGGCGTCCGAGCGTGATGCAACTAAGCTGACGGGATGATGACATGATGCCGGTGTTTTGCCCGACGAGTCAAATCCCGGCTTGGCGTTGCAAGTTCTGGCATCGCAACTGACAGGCATCGTAAGTCATTGATCCCGCGGGGGCCGGCTACTGTGCATGGGGTTGTTTTCGACATTTTTGGTATGGCAGCACAAAATTCGCAGGGCATAAATAATCGCGCTATCCTGTCTGCTTTCGCCGTTCCCATTCGTCTTCCACCCAGCCAGACCTGACGGGAGACTGAAAATGACCGCTACCTCTTATCGCTGGGTGATCGTCGCCGCCGGCGGCCTGCTCGGTTGTGTCGCGATCGGCGGCATGTTTTCGCTGCCGGTGTTCCTGCAGCCGATCGCAAAGGACACCGGCTGGTCGGTGACCGGCATCTCCAGCGCGATGACGATCGGCTTTCTGGCGATGGCCTTTTCCAGCATGGCCTGGGGGACGCTGACGGACAGGATCGGGCCACTGCCGGTGGTGTTGACGGGCTCGACGGTGCTGTCGCTCAGCCTGTTCGCGGCGAGCCATGCGACGTCGCTCATTGCGTTCCAGTTCGTCTTCGGCCTCCTGGTCGGCGCCTCCTGCGCCGCGATCTTCGCGCCGATGATGGCGACCGTGACCGGCTGGTTCGACACCCATCGCAGCCTCGCGGTGTCGCTGGTGTCGGCCGGCATGGGCGTGGCGCCGATGACGATGGCACCGCTTGCGGCCTGGCTCGTCTCCAACCATGACTGGCGCACGGCGATGCAGATCGTCGCGCTGGTGGTCGGCGCCATCATGATCCCGGTGTCGCTCTTGGTGCGACGCCCGCCGGCGCTCGCGCATCCGCCGGCCACGCCAATGGGGGGAGGCGCACCGCAGGCGGAGATGTCGAGGGGTGAGGCGCTGCGCTCGCCGCAATTCCTGATCCTGATCGCCACCAATTTCTTCTGCTGCGCCACCCATTCCGGCCCGATCATCCACACCGTCAGCTATGCCGTGAGCTGTGGCATTCCGCTGATCGCGGCGGTGACGATCTACAGTGTCGAGGGCCTTGCCGGCCTCGGCGGCCGCATCGCCTTCGGCCTCATGGGCGATCGTTTTGGCGCCAAGCGCGTGCTGGTCTCAGGGCTGCTGCTGCAGGCCTTCGGCGCGCTGGCCTACGTCTTCGCGCATCAGCTCGCGACATTCTATACGGTCGCCGCCGTCTTCGGTTTCATCTATGCCGGCACCATGCCGCTCTATGCCGTGCTCATCCGCGAAAACTTTCCGCTGCGGATGATGGGCACAATGATCGGCGGCACCGCGATGGCCGGTAGCCTCGGCATGGCGACCGGCCCGCTCGCCGGCGGGCTCATCTATGACGCGTTCTCGAGTTACGCCTGGCTCTATATCGGCTCCTGGGCGATGGGTCTCGGCGCGTTCCTGATGGCGATGAATTTCCGCCCCTTCGCAAAGCCGCAAGGCGAGGCGGTGCCGGCGACGGCGTGACGTGGTCTATGACTGGATGCGTTTTTCGAAAAACAAATCCGGATAAGGATCGTCATTGAAGCGTGGAATCTCGCTCCAGCCGGTGGTGCGGTAGAGTTGGCCGGCTTCCGGCAGCGCGCTGTTGGTGTCGAGCCGCAACAGCCCGATGCCGAGATCGCGTGCGGCATCCTCGGCCGCGTCCATCAGGCGCCGGCCGAGACCGAGCCCGCGCGCGGATGGGGCGACCCACAGCCGCTTGATTTCAGCGTAGCCGCGATCCGTTCCCTTCAGCCCGACACAGCCGATCGGCAGCGTATCCGACATCGCCACGATGAACGTTCCGCGCGGCCGGCGCATGTCCTTGGCGTCGGGATCGCGCGAGAGCGAAACGTCAAAGCCCTGCTTGAAGCGGCGGCCGAGCTCGGCATAGTACTCGCCGAGGCAATAGCGCGCTTCTTCGCCCTGCGGATCCATCTCGTCCAGCGCGATGCGTTCACGCGTCAGCGCGGAAGCGATCAGGTCCATCGCCGCCAGCAGCGCCTCGCGTTGCGCATGCGGGGCGAGCAAGCCCTCCGCTTGCGTGTTCGACATCGCCTCATAGGCGGCAAATTCACGCCGGCCCGTGCGCGAAAGCCGGGCGACACGGCGGCGTGCATCGTCCTCATGCGACGTGGTCTCGATCAGACCTTCGTCCTCGAGACTGCGCAACAGGCGGCTCATCAGCCCGGAATCAAGGCCGAGATAGTCGCGGATGTCAGCGACATCCGAACGCCCATGCCCGATCGCGTTGAGTACGCGCGCCGCGCCCAGCGGCCGGCCGCGTCCGAGGAACGAGGTATCGAGCGCGCCGACTGCGGACGTGACGGCACGATTGAAGCGGCGGACGCGGGAAACGGGGTCGAGCATATGTCTGACTTTAGTCAGAGATGTACCTGCGGTCAATCAGCCCGATTTTTGCGGCGCGGGCGGGCGGTCTTGGCGGATGCATTGCTGACCGGGGCCCGCTCTTGCCATCACCTGTCGGCTATGTTGAACAATCTGCCATGGACCGCTTCGAGACCATGCGCCTGTTCGTCCGCCTCGTCGAAAGGCGCAGCTTCACGGCTGCCGCAGCCGATCTCGGGATGCCGCGCTCCACGGCCAGCGAAGTCCTGCGCGGCCTCGAGGCGCACCTTGGCGTGCGCCTGCTCGAGCGCACCACGCGGCATGTCACGGCCACGCTCGACGGCGAGGAATATTATCGCCGCTGCGTCGCGATCCTGTCGGAGGTGGAGGAGGCGGAAAGCGCGATGCGCGACGCTCAGCCGCGCGGCCTGTTGCGCGTCGACGCGCATCCGCTTTTGACGCGCACCTTCATCCTGCCAAAATTGCCGGAATTTTTGGCACGCCATCCATTGCTGGAGTTGCAGATCGGGCAGGGCGATCGCCTCGTCGATCTCGTGCGCGAGGGAGTCGACTGCGTCATCCGCGCCGGCCAGCCCGACGACAGCGGCATGATCCAGCGCCGCCTCGCCATGGTCGCGGAGGTTACGGTGGCGAGCCCGGCCTACCTTGCCAGATACGGCATGCCCAAAACGCCGGATGCGCTCGACGGACATCAGATGGTCGGCTTCATCTCGTCGCGGACCGGCGACGTGCTGCCGCTGGAATTCTCCGTCGGTGGCGCCTTGCGCGAGATCGTGCTGCCGAGCCGGATCAGGGTGAACAATTCCGACACAATGGCTGATCTGGCGCGGCTCGGCTTCGGCCTGATGCAGGCGCCGCGCTATCGCTTTGAAGAGGACCTGGCCAGCGGCGCGTTGGTCGAGGTGTTGCCGGACTGTCCACCGTCACCGACACCATTGTCGGCCCTTTATCCGCAGAACCGCCAGCTCACGCTGCGCCTGCGCGTGTTCCTCGATTGGATCGGCCGCATCTTTGGTCATGCGAAGCTCTAATCCAGCCCGAGCGCCTTACGCGATTTGCGCGTGAGCTTGGCGACGATCAGAGCGTGGGCCTGCGCGAGATAGGCGGTGAGCTCCGCGTCGGGAAGTGCGTTGTTGCTGACGAGCTGCACCCATTTGGCTCGCGCCAGATAGGGTGCCGGCCGCGCCACGCCGTGCTCGATCAGCATCGCATAGGCCATGTCCGCGGTCTTGAACATGTAGCTTGCGGTAAAGCCGCCGCCGAGCGCGAACATCTTGCCGCCGACCTTGAACACGGAGGTGCCCTCCCATTGCACCACCTTGGTGGCGGCGGGGAGGCGAAGGCAGCGTGTTTCGAAAGCCTTGGGAGTCATGTGGTTGCAATAGCGGACGTATGAGCGCCTTTATAGCAGTATGCACTTTCCAGCCAAGGATGGAACGTTGCGCCGCAACTCCTCGTCGGCGGCTATGTCATGAACGACAACGCCGAGCCGGACTATCTCGCCTTCATCCGCGATCCCAAAAACGGTTTTGTATCGATGACGTTGCCCCTCAAGGGCGGCACGGAGTTGTCGCAGAAAGTGAAGTGAACGGTCTGTACCGGACGACGAGCCTTCGCCAAATTACTCCCTGTGATGATGGGTCCCGGCCTCGGCCGGGACGACCATGCGGAGAAATTCGTGCGCGCTGATAAGCCCGCCGCATTGTGAGTTGTACCTTCGCGCCACGCGGTTACCATACGCGCAGGTTCCCGCGAGCGCGGAAGCCGAAGCTGCGACCGGGAGGAGACATGAGCGAGCAGGAACGCAAGGCAAAGGGATCGGATCTGTTCGTCGCGGCGCTGGAGAACGAAGGCGTCGACCGCATCTTCGGCGTCCCCGGCGAGGAGAACCTCGACCTCGTCGAATCGCTGCGAACCTCCAAAATCGAATTGATCCTGACCCGCCACGAGCAGGCCGCCGCCTTCATGGCCGCGACCCATGGCCGGCTGACCGGCCGACCGGGCGTCTGCCTGTCGACGCTCGGCCCCGGCGCGCTCAATTTGTCGACCGGTGCAGCCTATGCGCATCTCGGCGCGATGCCGATGATCTTGATTACCGGCCAGAAGCCGATAATGAGCAGCCGCCAGGCGCGTTTCCAGATCGTCGACGTGGTCGCGACCATGAAGCCGCTGACAAAGTTGTCGCGACAGATCATCAGCGCTTCCTCCATTCCGACCGTGGTGCGCGACGCCTTTCGCGTGGCGATGGAGGAACGGCCGGGACCGGTGCATCTGGAGCTGCCCGAGGACATCGCGGGTGATGAGGTGCCTTTCACACCGGTGATCCCGATCCATCCGATCGAGATTCCCGTCGCCCATCGCGGCGCGCTCGACCGCGCCGCCGAGATGATCCTGGCTGCGAAACATCCGCTGGTGATGATGGGCGCTGCGACCAGCCGGCCGCGGTCGACGCACGGCATCGCGAGCTTCGTGCGACGGACCGGCATTCCGTTCTTCACGACGCAAATGGGCAAGGGCACCGTTCCCGGCGGCACCAATCTCTACATGGGCACCGCCGCACTGTCCGAGCGCGACTATGTCCACGACGCCATCGATTCCGCCGACCTGATCGTAGCGATCGGCCACGATCCGATCGAGAAGCCGCCCTTCATCATGGGGCCGTCGGGGCCGAAGGTCATTCACGTCAGCTACACCTCGGCCAGCGTTGAACAGGTCTACTTCCCGGATGCCGAAGTCGTCGGCGATGTCGGTCCAAGCCTGGAGCTGCTCGCCGATCGCATCGAAGGCAAGCTGCCGCAAGCGGCGGCTCTGCTGCCGCTCCGGGAAAAGATCCTGTCCCACATTGCCGACCGCGCCACCGAGGCGCGCTGGCCGCCGACGCCGCAGCGGATCGTGCACGACATCCGGCAGGTGATCCCGGAAAACGGCATCGTCGCGCTCGATAACGGCATGTACAAGATCTGGTTCGCGCGCAACTACCGCACCCGCGTCGCCAACACGCTGCTGCTCGACAATGCTCTGGCGACGATGGGTGCAGGCCTGCCATCGGCGATGATGGCGGCGATGCTCTATCCGGATCGCCGCGTGCTCGCGGTCGCCGGCGACGGCGGCTTCATGATGAACAGCCAGGAAATGGAGACCGCTGTCCGCCTCAAGCTCAATCTCGTCGTGCTGGTGCTCGAAGACAACGCCTACGGCATGATCCGCTGGAAACAGGCGGTCGATAATTTCGCCGATTTCGGCATGACCTTTGGTAATCCGGATTTTGTCCTCTATGCGAAGGCCTATGGCGCCAAGGGCCATCGGATCGAGAGCATCGACAGCTTTGCGCCGACACTCGAAGCGGCGTTCAAGGAGGGGGGCGTGCACCTGGTTGTCATCCCGATCGACTATTCGGAGAATGTGCGGGTGCTGGTCGATGAGCTGCGGGCGCGGGAGAAGCAACACGGATAGTCTGATGGACCACAGCTGTCCCCACATCGTCATTGCGAGCGCGGCGAAGCAATCCAGACTGTCATCGCGGAGAGACTCTGGATTGCTTCGCTGCGCTCGCATGACGGATTTCGCGACGGAGGCCTCCTGCCAACATGAGAGCCGCACTTGTGTCACGATCACTGATCGCCGACACTCTCAGCGATCCAACCAACAACAGGACTGAAAAATGACTCGCGTTCGCTGTATCACCGAAATGGGCATGGGCGTCGACGTTCACGGCAA
This sequence comes from Bradyrhizobium sp. McL0616, assembly GCF_049993385.1. Classification (NCBI taxonomy): domain Bacteria; kingdom Pseudomonadati; phylum Pseudomonadota; class Alphaproteobacteria; order Hyphomicrobiales; family Nitrobacteraceae; genus Bradyrhizobium; species Bradyrhizobium sp. McL0616. The sequence goes on along the minus strand of NZ_CP188255.1, from coordinate 5,272,495 downwards.
GGACGCCACCAAGGCGGCGAAGCGGGCGGTGTCGGATGCGATCAGGCATTCGAGCCTCGGCTTCTTCCGGATGATCGGCAAGACCGCGAACGACATGTTCGTCGATGTCACGATCGCCGTGCCCAATCCGGAAAGCGTGGACAAGGAGGCGGTTGCGAAGGAGCTTCCTTACGGCACCGTGACCGTCAACGCGGTCAAGGGTGGGCTGGAGATTCCCTCGGCGCCGGAACAGGGCAACGACCCCATCCTCATCGCCAATGCAGCCGTGATCGTCAGCTTCGACAAGGACTAGGCCGATGTCCGACAGCGATGTTGCGCTGCTGGATCGTCCGATCTGGAGTGCGCTGACGACCTGCCAGAAGCATCTGGCGGAGGGCGGCCCGCGGGCGTTGCGCTATCCCGTGGACATGACGCCGTTTGCCGACATGGTCGACATGTCGGTGGCGAGCTTTGCCGCGCTTGGCGATCTCCTGTCAGGCTCGCAAGTTGCCGCGCTGTTCACGCCGGAGCCCGTCGACGTGCCCGCCGGCTTCAAGGTCGTGCTGGCCGAGAGTGGTGAACAGATGATCGGCTCGCCCGCGGACAGCCCGCTTCGCGATGCCGAGATCGTCACATTAGAGGCCGCTGACGTTCCCGCCATGATCGCGCTGACCACGCTCACGAAGCCCGGTCCGTTTGCTGTAAGGACGCACGAGCTCGGTACGTTTCTCGGCATCCGATCCGGCGGCGAGCTGGTCGCGATGGCGGGCGAGCGGATGAAGCCGGGCAATTTCACCGAGATGACGGCCGTCTGCGTCCATCCCGAACATCGCGGGCGCGGCTACGCGCAGGCGCTGCTCGCGGCCATCGCGCGCCAGATCGAGGCGCGCGGCGAAATTCCGTTCCTGCATGTGTTCTCGAGCAACGCGTCGGCCATCGCACTCTATCAACGACAGGGCATGCGCATCCGTCGTCGCCTGCATGTCACGGCGTTCATGAAGCAGGGTTGACGGCCCGGTGGCGCGCACCGGGCCGTAGAGCTCAGGTCTTGTAGTCGACGAGCAGCGAGCTCGAGCGACGAATCGATGTCGCCGAGCGCGGACGAGCGTGCGGACTCATCGCTTGATACGCTGAACATGGGTGTGAGGCTAAAGGTCGCGCGCTTAATGAGGTCTTGCCAGGAGGATTGCTGCGGTTTTCGTTGTGTTGCTCGGGCCGGGACGAACACGCTGCGAAACAATAATGTGGGTTTTGTCCGCGCGATCGAGGCCGCGCGCAAACGGACTTCCCCACGGCCGATTCGTCGTTATATCCATCTCAACCAATTCGGGGAGGACCAATTCATGGATGCCAGGACGCCAGATTTTTCCGCCGCGCGGACGGCAATGCAGCGTTATGTCGATCAGGAGATCATCCCCGGCGTCTCCTGGGCGGTGCTGCGTGGGCGTGACGTCGTCGATCAGCAATGCGTCGGCTTGGCCGATCGCGAGGCCAACACTGCGCTCCGGCCCGACCACATTTTTCGGGCGTTTTCCAACACCAAGATCTTCGTCACCTGCGCGATCATGCTGCTGATGGAGGAAGGTCGCGTCGGGCTCGATGATTCGGTCGAAAAATTCCTGCCGCAGCTCGGCAATCGCAAGGTGCTGAAGCAGGGCGCGGCGAGTCTCGCCGATGTCGAGCCGGCGAAGGCCCCAATCACGATCCGGCAGCTTCTGACCCATACGTCGGGCCTCAGCTACGGCATCTTCGATCCCGGCTCGGTGCTGTTCAAGGGTTACAACGAGGCGCGCGTGCTCAATCCGCTGACGCCGCTGACCGACATGATCGACAAGCTCGCCGACCTGCCACTGTCCTATCACCCCGGCACGAGCTGGGAATATTCGGTTGCCACCGACGTGCTCGGCCGTGTCGTCGAGGTCGTCTGCGGCCAATCACTCGATGCCGTCCTCAAGGCGCGTATCTTCGATCCGCTCGGCATGACCGATACCGGCTTTTACGTGCCAGAGGCGCAGCAGGGCAGGCTGGTCGCGCTCTATACCGGCGCCGACGTGCTCGACCCGATGAAGGGCGGCCTCACGCGCGCCGACAATCTGCCTTATCCGCAGGCCTATCGGCGACCGTTCCCGCGGCTGTCGGGTGGTGGCGGACTGGTTTCGACTTTGCCGGACATGCTCGCGCTGGTGCGCGCGCTACTGCCCGGTTCGGACGCGCTCCTGAAGCCGGACACGCTGCAGCGGATGATGACGAACCAGCTGCCGGCAGGCCAGGTCATCCGCTTCGCCAACCTCGGGCCGATCCCCGGCAAGGGCTTTGGTCTCGGCGGCGCCGTCACCTTCGCGCCGATGCCCTTTGATCCGCCGAATTCGACCGGCGAATTCCAGTGGGGCGGCCTCGCCGGCACCCATTGGTGGATCTGCCCGCAGGCTAACACCTCCGGCGTGCTGATGACCCAGCGCTACATGGGCTTCTGGAATCCCTTCTTCTTCGAGTTCAAGCGGCTGGCCTATCAGGCGGTTGGAGGCTGAGGCGCGCCCGTCGGGGATCAGGACGTGCCAAACTATCTCGGTCTCGATGGATTTCGTTTCGGCTGGGTCGCCGCGTGGATCGATGATCGCGGCGATCACGGCTTCGACTATTCGCCCGGCCTCACGCGTCTGCTCGCGATGCCGCATGCGCGCGCGATGATCGACATGCCGATCGGGTTGAAGCCGACCGGCTATCGAACATGCGACCTGCGTGCGCGTGAAATGGTGGGCCCCGCCGTGTTTCTCGGGGCCCGCCGCGATCTCTGGACATTTCCCGATATGGCCGCGGCCAACCGGCACTATTGGGAGCACGAAGGCAAGGGCAGGGGTGTCTCGGCGCAACTCTGGAACATCAGGGACAAGATGGACGTCGACGAGATCATGACGCCGGCGCGGCAGGCGACGATCGGCGAAGCGCATCCGGAATTGATCTTCTGGAATCTTGCAGGGCAAGTCCTGCTCGCCAAGAAGACATCGGCGGAAGGTCGCGAGCAGCGCATCGCACCGCTGGCGCAGCGCGGCTTCACCAAGCTCTCGAAATGGCTGACACAGCGCCACAGCACCGGCATCGGACGCGACGATCTCATCGATGCATGTGCCTGCGCGGTCGCGGCGCGCGACAGCACGCAGCGCGTCAGCGGCGAGGAGATCGATCCGCGCGGACTGCGGATGGAGATCAACTATTGAGCCTTGTATTGAACCTTGCGTCATACCGCGCATCACCTAGACTAGATGCGCTCCAACAGCAGATCGAAGGTCCAATGTCCGATCTCTCCTCTTTTGCCATCACCAAGCGTTGGCCGGCCAAGCATCCCGAGCAGCTCCAGCTCTATTCGCTGCCGACGCCGAACGGCGTCAAGGTCTCGATCATGCTGGAGGAGATCGGGCTTCCCTACGAAGTCCATCTCGTCGACTTCGGCAAGGACGACCAGAAGACGCCGGAATTCCTCTCGCTCAATCCGAACGGCAAGATCCCGGCGATCCTCGATCCCGACGGTCCCGGCGGCAAGCCGCTGCCGTTGTTCGAGTCCGGGGCGATCCTGCAATACCTCGCAGAGAAGACCGGCAAGCTGTTGCCGCAGGACGCCGCGCGCCGCTACCAGACCATCCAGTGGGTGCACTTCCAGATGGGCGGTATCGGGCCGATGTTCGGCCAGGTCGGCTTCTTCCACAAATTCGCCGGCAAGGAGTTTGAGGACAAGCGCCCGCTCGAGCGCTACGTGGGCGAGTCCAAGCGCCTGCTCGGCGTGATGGAGACGCATCTGTCTGACCGGCAATGGTTCATGGATGACGATTACACCATCGCCGACATTTCCATGATCGGCTGGGTGCGCAACCTCATCGGCTTCTACGGCGCCGGCGATCTCGTCGCATTCAGTGAGTTCAAGTCGGTCGCGGCCTGGCTCGAACGCGGGCTGGCACGTGCTGCCGTGCAGCGGGGGCTGAATATTCCGAAGCGGCCGTAAGATCAGCTCAGCGCCTTGTAGGTCATATACAGAGCCATCAGCGAGACGAGGGCGATCATGGTCTGGCGCAGCACCGATTTGCTGACACGGTTGGCCATGCGTGCGCCGAGATCGGTGCCGATCCAGAGGCCGGCAAGGATGCCGATGATGGCCGGCCAGCCGACCATGAGCCCCTTGCTCCAGTAGATCCAGGCTGCCGGAATATTGGTCGGGATCACCGAGAAGATGAGGCTGACCAGTTGTGCCTGATGCTGCGGCACGCGTAGGCCCGCGGCGAGGCCGACAGTGATCGCGAGCCCGCCGCCGATGCCCATGAAGCCGGAGGAAAAGCCGGCGAGCGTTCCGATGAGAAACAGCGGGAGCCAGGGCAAGTCGTTTTGATCGCCGGCCTCCTTGCTCCCATGCTCGTGGTCCCGGCGCAGCACCAGCGCCGCGATCAGCGCAACGAGGTAGACGACGTAGGTCCATTGCAGGACCGCATCGGATACGGCGGCTGCGGCATAGCCGCCGCCCGCGCCACCGACCAGAAATCCAATGCCGATCCAGACGATCCAGCGCAGCGGGCTGCGATTGCCGTTCTGCCAGTAGCGACGAACGCCGGCGAGGCCTGTCGGCGGCACTTGCGCGATCAGCGAGGTGCCCTGAGCGATGTGCTGCTCCGCGCCGAGCAGCAGCACGGAGAAGATGACGAGACCGCCACCCGGGCTCGTGCCCGTGAAGCCCGATGCGAGCCCTCCGACGACACCGACGCCGGCGCCAGCGAGCAGTTCGTGGATCAAGGACATCGCTTACGCCCTGCTTCGTCGTCTGACGTCAGGCTTCGTGGTGCGAAATCCTTCGATCATGCCCGAGATAGCCGCCATGCAGGCCTCAACGTCAAAATCCTCGCCCCAGCATTTTTGCAGCACAAAACCCTGGAAGATCGCGACCAGCACGCGCGCGATTGCATCCGCTCCAAGATCGCGCTTGATCAGGCCGTCGTGCTGGGCGCGCTCGACCAGCGCTACGATCAGCACGCGGGGCATGTCGATGCCTTCGACGACGTTAGTGCGAACGCGGCGGTTGCGCAGCGCCTCGGCCCAGCCATGGATGCCAACGCGACGGCGCGCTTCGCCCGCGGGATCGGTGAGCCATTGTGCGTAGACGCGGACCAGCGCGTGAAGTCCTTCGATCGGATCGCCCGATCCCTGCGCGACCGAGTTGAGTACGGCCTCGCGGCGATGCCGGTCGTCGGCCAGCGCCTCGATCAGATCGTCCTTGCTCTGGAAGTAGAGATAGACCGCGCCGTGGCTCAGTCCCGACCGTTTGACGATGTCGGCCATGCCGGTCTGGTGAAATCCGTTGTCGGAGAAGCAGGCGAGGGCGGCTTCGAGGATCTGCTGGCGCCGGCCTTCACGTTGCTTGTCACTGATCTTGGGCATCCGCCTCGTCCATAAATAACTGACAAACTGATCGTTTTCGTGGTCCGCCTGAGGAAGCGTAATGCAGCATCGAAATTATAAAAAACGATCAGTCAGTCATTTTAAATGGCTAAAGGGATTTGGTCAAGTCCGGCCGGCCTGAGCGCAGGAGAGATGAAGAATCGAACGACTGCCAGGCCGCCAACGGACGCGACGGCCTGGGCCCTTGAGCGCGGTTAGAACAGCCGCCCACCGTTCGGCACGGGCTTGTTCGGCTGCATCAGCACGACCTTGCCGTCGGCATCGGGAAAGCCGAGCGTCAGCACCTCCGAGACGACCGGCCCGATCTGGCGCGGCGGGAAATTGACGACGGCCGCGACCTGTTGTCCCACGAGCGTCTCCAGCGGGTGGTTTTCGGTGATCTGCGCCGAGCTCTTGCGCACGCCGATGGCCGGTCCGAAGTCGATCCACAGCCGCCAGGCCGGCTTGCGCGCCTCCGGAAACGGTTTGGCGTCGACGATGGTGCCGACGCGGATATCGACTGCGAGGAAGGTGTTGAAGTCGATGGTCGGCGAGAAGGCCGCGGCGGAATCGTGGGTGACGTGCATGATGTGTCCGTCCAGGGAATTCACAGTTTCGTTCGCAATATTGTCGCGTGAACCGGAGTTTCGTACAACGCCACGACCACAGCCTCACACGACGCATGCGCGAGGAACGTCTTGCCCAACATCATCTACGGCATCAAGAACTGCGACACCATGAAGAAGGCGCGCGCCTGGCTCGACACCCATGGCGTCGCGTACGAGTTCCACGATTACAAGGCCGCCGGCGTCGAGAATAGCAAGCTGAAGCAGTGGAGCGACAAGCTCGGCTGGGAAACGCTGCTCAATCGCGCCGGCACGACCTTCAAGAAGCTGCCCGATGCCGACAAGGAAGGCCTGACCGAGAAAAAGGCGCTGGCGCTGATGCTAGCGCAACCATCGATGATCAAGCGGCCGGTGCTCGAAATCGGCGGCAAGCTGCTGGTCGGCTTCAAGCCGGATATCTACGACAAGGAAGTCGGCGCCAAAGCGCGCAAGGGCTAGAGCGTTTTCGAGCGTAGTGGATTCCGGTTCGCGCAAAGAAAACGCGTCAAAACAAGATTCTGGAGCTCGTTCCGATTTCATCGGAAGCGAACTCTAGTTCAGCTCGATGATCTCGGTGGTGACATCGGGATCGGGCTGATCGGCGAATTCGACCACGTCGGCGGCCGCGATGCGGCCGGGCGCGCGGTGAAAGAGGTCGCGATCGATCACGGCGCGCAGCCTTGGGCGCGGCGGCGCGTCATTTCCGCGCATCAGATTCTTGATCTCGAAGCCGCCGTCCTCGCAGAAGGTCTTGAGCGAGGCGATGATGTGGCTGACCTTGTCGTCGGTCAGGAAAGGCAGCAGCAGCCGTTCATAGGCGACGACGCGTCCGTAGATATCGTCGACATCGGCAACGCTGTAGACTGGCAGCCCGCGCGCCACGCATTCATGGTAGACAGGCATCACGAAGGGCGCGAGCCGCGGCCCGACATAGTCGTCCAGCAGAATCCCCTTGCCGGTATGCCCGTAGGCGCGCGAGATGCGCGTGCCCTCACTCTGAATGGTCAAACGCGGCGTCGACGTTGAATTGTCGACCGTGTAGTAGATCAGATCGGACAGCTCCTCGTCGAGCCGCGCGGGCTGATACTCCCAGATCGCCGGCGCAATCTGCTGGCGAGCGTAAAGTCGCAGCCACGTGTTGAGGAGATCACGCTGCTTGATCGACTTGACGACGGGGGGAGCGGCGCTTGAAAAATCCAAAACAAAATTCCTGGCAATACAAACCCGTGCATGATGCTCATTGCGGGAAAATTTTCTATGAAGGCTGGCGCGCGGGACCAAAGACCGTTAACGACGGCTTGATGACCGCTGTCTTGCGGACCGGAAGGTCCGGCAGGCGCGACATCAAAACCTCCGACTAAGGGAGCATAAGTCTCCCGGCCGGAGGCCTGACCTGCTCAGCTTTCCGTCTTGCCTAACCCCCGTCACCTCCGGCATATTCCGCGCCCGGAGGCGGTGTTCCGGGAAGGCTCCAAGGCCTCGGGAAAGCCGAAGTAACAAGGACAGCCACGCGCGGTTCGCGCGGGCGGGGGGAAATCTATTTGGCCGATGAGTTCATTCTCGAAACGGAAGGCTTGACCAAGGAGTTCGCGGGCTTCTTTGCCGTCCGCGACGTTGCGCTCAAGGTTCGCCGTGGGAGCATTCACGCGTTGATCGGCCCGAACGGCGCCGGCAAGACGACGTGTTTCAATCTTCTGACCAAGTTCCTCAAACCGTCTGCCGGAAAAATCCTGTACAAGGGACAGGACATCACTGCGATGGCGCCCGCCGATGTGGCGCGCTTAGGGCTGGTCCGTTCATTCCAGATCTCGGCGGTATTTCCGCATCTCACCGCGCTGGAAAATGTCCGTGTCGCCCTCCAGCGCCAGCACGGAAGTTCGTTTGATTTCTGGCGCTCGAAGTCGGTGCTGAATCAATTCAACGACCGCGCGCGTGAACTGCTCAACGACGTCGGCCTCAGCGAATTCGCCAATACGCCGGCGGTCGAGATGCCGTATGGGCGCAAGCGCGCGCTCGAGATTGCAACCACGCTGGCGCTCGATCCGGAGATGATGCTGCTGGACGAGCCGATGGCCGGCATGGGCCACGAGGACATCGACAAGATCGCGGCGCTGATCAAGCGCATCTCGGCGAAATACACCATCCTGATGGTGGAGCATAATCTAAGCGTCGTGGCCAATCTCTCCGACATCATCACCGTGCTGACGCGCGGGCAGGTGCTCGCGCAAGGCCATTACAGCGAGCTCACCAAGGACGAACGTGTCAAGGAAGCCTATCTGGGAGCCGGTCATGCCTGAGACTGCAATTGCCGACGCTCCGGCAAAGGCTGCAACCGGCGGCAACATCCTCCAGGTGCGCAACCTGGAAGCCTGGTACGGCGAGTCCCACATCCTGCACGGGATCAATTTCGACGTGAATGCGGGCGAGGTCGTCACCCTGCTCGGGCGCAACGGCGCCGGCAAGACGACGACGCTGAAGTCGATCATGGGCATCATCGGCAAGCGCACCGGCTCGATACAGTTCAACAACCACGACATCATCCGCGCGACCTCCGACAAGATCGCGCGCATGGGCATAGCGTTCTGCCCGGAGGAGCGCGGAATTTTCTCCAGTCTCGACGTGCGGGAGAACCTGTTGCTGCCGCCGGTGGTGCGCGCAGGCGGACTGCCGCTCGAACAGATCTTCGACCTGTTTCCGAACCTGAAAGAGCGCCTCAACAGCCAGGGCACCAAACTCTCCGGCGGCGAGCAGCAGATGCTCGCGATCGCACGGATCCTGCGCACGGGCGCGAGCTTCCTGATGCTGGACGAGCCGACCGAAGGGTTGGCGCCGGTCATCATTCAGCAGATCGGCCACACCATTGCGCGGCTCAAGAAGGAAGGCTTCACGATCCTTCTGGTCGAGCAGAACTTCCGCTTCGCATCCACCGTCGCCGACCGCTATTACGTCGTCGAACACGGCAAGATCATTGACGGATTTTCCAATTCGGAGCTTGCCGCCAACATGGACAAGCTCCACACCTATCTCGGCGTCTAGTCCGGCCCAGAGTCGAACGGCTAAGAGAAAATTCATAAGGGAAGTAGCATGAAGACAAAGTCGATTGCGTCGTTACTGCTCGGCACGGCGTTGGCCGTGACCACCGCTGGCGCAGCGTTTGCGCAGGACAAGACGGTCAAGATGGGCGTCCTGACCGATCAGTCCGGTCTCTATGCCGATCTCGGCGGTCCCGGCTCGGTGCTTGCGGCGCAAATGGCGCTTGAAGATTCCGGCCTCGCGGGGAAGGGCTGGAAGATCGACATCATCTCGGGCGATCACCAGAACAAGCCGGACATCGGCACTGCCGTCGCTCGCCAGTGGTTCGACGTCGACAAGGTCGACATCATCCTCGACGTACCGAATTCCGGCGTCGCGCTTGCCGTCAACAACGTCGTCAAGGAAAAGAACGGCGTCTACATCAATTCGGGTGCGGCGACCTCGGACCTCACCAACGCGCAGTGCTCGCCAAATACCGTGCACTGGACCTACGACACCTACATGCTGGCCCACACCACGGGCCAGGCGCTGGTGAAGGCCGGTGGCGACACCTGGTTCTTCCTGACAGCGGACTACGCCTTCGGCGCGGCGCTCGAGCGCGACACCACCGCGGTCATCACCGCCAATGGCGGCAAGGTGGTCGGCGGCGTCAAGCATCCGCTCAACACGCCGGACTTCTCGTCCTTCCTGCTCCAGGCCCAGGCCTCCAAGGCCAAGATCATCGGCCTTGCCAATGCCGGCGGCGACACCACCAACTCGATCAAGCAAGCGGCCGAATTCGGCATCGTCAAGGGCGGCCAGAAGCTCGCTGCGCTGCTGCTGTTCCTCACCGACGTCAAGGCGATCGGCCTGGAGACCGCGCAGGGCCTCAACTTCACCGAGACCTTCTACTGGGACATGAACGACCAGACCCGGGCCTTCTCCAAGAGGTTCTCGGAGAAGATGAAGAACGGCGCGATGCCGACCATGGTGCAGGCGGGCGTCTATGCGGGCGTGCGGCACTATCTCAAGACGCTGGACGCACTCGGCGGCAATCCCCATGACGGCGTCAAGGTCGTCGAGAAGATGAAGTCGTTGCCGACCGAGGACGATCTGTTCGGCAAGGGCGAGATCCAGCCCAACGGCCGCACCATCCACAACGCCTATCTGTTTGAGGTGAAGAAGCCCTCCGAGTCCAAGGGACCGTGGGACTTCTACAAGCTGGTCGGCACGGTGCCGGGCGACCAGGCCTTCACGCCGCTGTCCGAAAGCAAGTGTGCGCTTTTGAAGAAGTAAGACCAACAGCCCGCCGGCTGTGAGCCGGCGGGCGCTACTTTGGGAACGCCGAAGGGACTGGGTGCGGGATCGATGCAGGCTCTCTATGCACAGCTACTGGTGGGACTGATCAACGGCTCGTTCTACGCGCTGCTCAGTCTCGGGCTCGCCGTGATCTTCGGCATGCTCAACATCATCAATTTCGCCCATGGCGCGCTCTACATGATGGGCGCGTTCTGCGCCTATTTTCTGCTGAATCTCATCGGCCTCAATTACTGGTGGGCGCTGCTGATCGCGCCGATCCTGGTCGGCATCTTCGGCATGATCCTGGAACGGACCATGCTGCAATGGCTGACCGGGCTCGATCACCTTTACGGACTGTTGCTGACCTTCGGCATTGCTTTGATCGTGCAGGGCGTCTTCCAGAACTATTTCGGCTCGTCCGGTCTGCCTTACGCCATTCCGGATCAGCTCAAGGGCGGCATTAATCTCGGCTTCATGTTCCTGCCGATCTATCGCGCCTGGGTCGTGATCTTCTCGCTGGTCGTCTGTATGGCGACCTGGTTCCTGATCGAGAAGACGCGGCTCGGCGCTTACTTGCGCGCCGCGACTGAAAATCCGACGCTGGTGCGCGCCTTCGGCATCAACGTGCCGCGCATGATCACGCTGACTTACGGCCTCGGCGTCGGCCTCGCGGCACTCGCGGGCGTGCTCTCGGCGCCGATCAACCAGGTGCGGCCCTTGATGGGCGCCGACCTCATCATCGTCGTGTTCGCGGTGGTGGTGATCGGCGGCATGGGATCGATCATGGGATCGATCATCACGGGTTTTGCGCTCGGCGTGATCGAGGGCCTGACGAAGTATTTCTATCCCGAGGCCTCCAACACCGTCGTGTTCGTGCTGATGGTGCTGGTGCTCTTGGTGAAGCCAACGGGATTGACGGGAAGGGCAGCCTGATATGACAGCCTTGACGGACGACACGCTGCCGGTAGCCCCGCGCGCGATCCGCGACGAGATGATCATGTTCGTGGTGATGGCGCTGCTGCTGGCCTCAGTGCCATTCAGCGGCATCTATCCGTTCTTCGTGATGCAGGCGCTGTGCTTCGCGCTGCTCGCCTGCGCCTTCAATCTTCTGATCGGCTATGGCGGCCTATTGTCGTTCGGCCATGCGATGTTCATGGGCACGGCCGGTTATTGCAGCGCGCATGCGCTGAAGGTGTGGGCGCTGCCGCCGGAACTCGGTATCCTCGTCGGTATTGCCGCGGCGTTCGCGCTGTCGCTCATCACCGGCTACATTTCGATCCGCCGCCAGGGCATCTATTTCTCGATGATCACGCTGGCGCTGTCGCAGCTGCTCTACTTCCTCTATTTGCAGACCCCATTTACCCACGGCGAGGATGGCATTCAGGGCATTCCGCAGGGGCATATGTTCGGCGTGTTCGATCTGTCCAAGCCGACCGTGCTCTATTACGTCGTGCTGGTCGGCTTCCTCGCCGGCTTCTTGTTGATCTATCGCATCATCAACTCGCCGTTTGGGGAGGTCTTGAAGGCGATCCGCGAGAATGAGCCGCGCGCGATCTCGCTGGGTTACCGGACCGACCAGTACAAGTTCCTGGCTTTCGTGCTCTCGGGTACGCTGGCTGGCTTTGCCGGATCGCTGAAAGTGTTCGTGGCGCAGAATGCCTCGCTCACGGACGTGCACTGGTCGATGTCGGGCGAAGTCGTGCTAATGACGCTGGTCGGCGGCCTCGGCACCATCTTCGGGCCCGTGGTCGGTGCCTTCGCGATCATCGCCATGCAGCAATATCTGGCGGGTTTCGGCCAGTGGGTGACGGTGATCCAGGGTTCGATCTTCGTGATCTGCGTGCTGACCTTCCGCCGTGGCGTGGTCGGGGAAATCGCGCATTACTTCCGGAGATCGCTCTAAGTCATTGATTTGTTGGAAATTTAGGCGGCCTATGAAAGCGGTGGATGATCCGGCTCCGCTGGCGTGAGGTAACACCCGCGCGGCTCGAAAATGGTCTATGACAGTTTCGTGACGGCCCGTTCGGGCCGGGCCATTTCCAACCGGTAGCCTATCCCATGATGCGATGGTTTCGTGCTTTCCTGCCCAAGGAAGAACGGTTCTTTGAGCTGTTCGATCGCCACGCCCAAACCGTGATCCAGGGCTCCATCGCGCTCCAGGGCATGCTGAACGGGGGTGAGGAGACGCCGGTCTATTGCCAGCGCGTCAACCAGTTCGAGAACGACGCTGACAACATCACCCGTGAGGTGCTGACGGCGGTGCGCCGCACCTTCATCACGCCGTTCGACCGCCTCGACATCAAGAACCTGATCACCTCGATGGACGACGCCATCGACCAGATGCAGCAGACCGCCAAGGCCGTGATGCTGTTCGAGGTCCGCGCCTTCGAGCCGCCGATGCGGGAGATCGGCGCTCTCCTGATCGAATGCGCCAATCTGGTCGGCCGTGCGCTGCCGCTGATGCAGGAGATCGGCAAGAACGTGGCCATGCTGACCGCGATCACGGAAGAGCTGACCAAGCTGGAGGGCCGCGTCGACGACCTCCATGACATCGGCCTGAAGGAGCTGTTCCTCAAGCATCGCGACGGCAGCTCGATGAACTTCATCGTGGGGGCGGAGATCTACGACCACCTCGAAAAGGTCGCCGATCGCTTCGATGACGTGGCGAACGAGATCAACAGCATCGTCATTGAGCAGGTCTAGCGCATGATCCGGAAAAGTGTGCAGCGGTTTTCCTTCGCGACAAACGCGGATCGCGTTTGCGCGGAGATCATGCGCAAACTTTAAGGCAGGGCCGCGTTGTGGATGCTGCGTTGGGTCTTCCCATCCTGGTCGGACTGATTGCCGTCGCGCTGCTGTTCGACTTCCTGAACGGCCTGCACGATGCTGCCAATTCGATCGCGACCATCGTCTCGACCCGCGTGCTGCGACCGCAATTCGCAGTGTTCTGGGCCGCTTTCTTCAATTTCGTCGCCTTCTTGGTATTCGGCCTGCACGTCGCCCAGACCATTGGCACCGGCATCATCGATCCCGCGATTGTCGACGCGCAGGTGATCTTCGCGGCGCTCGTCGGCGCCATCGTCTGGAATATCGTCACCTGGGCGCTCGGCATCCCATCGTCCTCGTCCCACGCGTTGATCGGCGGCCTGTTCGGTGCGGGCGTTGCCAAGGCCGGGCTCTCGGCGGCGGTCTGGAGCGGATTGTCCAAAACGGTGATCGCAATCGTGCTGTCTCCGCTTGTCGGCTTCCTGCTTGCGATGGTTCTGGTTGCGGTCGTCTCCTGGGCCTCGGTGCGCTCGACGCCCTTTGCGGTCGATCGCGCCTTCCGCATCCTGCAATTCGCCTCAGCCTCGCTCTATTCGCTCGGTCATGGCGGCAACGACGCGCAAAAGACCATGGGCATCATTGCCGTGCTGCTCTTTTCGCAGGGCCAACTCGGCGGCGAATTCTATGTGCCGTTCTGGGTCGTGTTGTCGTGCCAGGCGGCGATGGCGATGGGGACGCTGATGGGCGGCTGGCGCATCGTGCGCACCATGGGACTGCGGATTACAAAACTGACGCCGATGCAGGGCTTTTGCGCAGAAACCGGTGGTGCGGCGACCCTGTTCATGGCGACCTTCCTCGGGGTTCCGGTCTCGACCACCCATACCATCACCGGCGCCATTGTCGGTGTCGGCGCCGCCCGCCGCCTTTCGGCGGTACGCTGGAATGTCGCCAGCTCGATCGTCTATGCCTGGGTGATCACGATGCCGGCCTCGGCCATCGTCGCGGCGCTGACCTGGTGGGCGGTCAAGATTTTCCTCAAGTAACGAGTTTCAGCCCGGCAATGCCGGCGACGATCAGGCCGATGCTGGCCAGGCGGAACGCGGTGGCGGGCTCGCCGAACAGGATGATGCCGAGCACCGCCGTGCCGACCGCGCCGATGCCGGTCCAGACCGCATAAGCGGTTCCAATGGGAAGCGTCTTCAAGGCAACGCCGAGCAGGATCACGCTGCCAGCCATGGCTGCGAGCGTCAAAACGGACGGAACGAGCTTCGAAAAGCCCTCGGTGTATTTCAGCCCAATCGCCCAGGCGATCTCCAGCAGGCCGGCGACGAACAGGATGCTCCAGGCCATGACGACCCTCCGTGCAAAGGCAGGGTCGTCCCCGCGGCTGATGTGCTGATGAGGGGGAAGGTCGTCCTTCCCGGAGCCGATATGGGGCTGGCCGAGGGGCTCCGCAATCACCAAATGAGGCTTGATAAGGCCCATTTTCCCTGCCAAACGCTCCCCCCATGTCCGACATCGCCATTTCCGCCGAATCGCCGGCCCGTTCCCAGCTTGCCGCTGAAGTGTCACGGCGGCGCACCTTTGCGATCATCTCGCATCCAGATGCCGGCAAGACCACGCTGACCGAAAAGCTGCTGTTGTTCGGCGGCGCCATCAATCTCGCCGGCCAGGTCAAGGCCAAGGGCGAGCGGCGCAACACGCGCTCGGACTGGATGAAGATCGAGCGCGAGCGCGGCATTTCGGTCGTGACCTCGGTGATGACCTTCGAATTCGAAGGCCTGGTATTCAACCTGCTGGACACGCCGGGCCACGAGGACTTTTCGGAAGACACCTATCGCACGCTTACCGCGGTCGACTCCGCCGTGATGGTGATCGACGCCGCCAAGGGCATCGAGGCGCGAACGCGTAAGCTGTTCGAGGTCTGCCGCCTGCGCGACATCCCGATCATCACCTTCATCAACAAGATGGACCGCGAGAGCCGCGACGTTTTCGAGCTGCTCGACGAGATCGAGAAGACGCTGGCGCTCGACACCACGCCTATGACATGGCCGGTCGGCCGCGGTCGCGACTTCCGCGGCACCTATGACGTCGCCAATGGCGGCGTGCGCCTGCTCGAAGGCGGGGGCGCCAAGACCGGCGCGGCGCAGCAGATCGAGATCGCCGAGCTCGGCAAGCTCTACGCCAATCTCGACGTCTCGGCAGTGAAGGACGAGCTCGAGCTCGTCACCGCGGCCTCCAAGCCGTTCGAGCTCGAGGCCTTTCGCGAGGGCCATCTGACGCCGGTCTATTTCGGTAGCGCGCTGCGCAATTTCGGCGTCGGCGACCTCCTGGAGGGCCTCGGCAAGTTCGCGCCCGAGCCGCGCGCGCAGGAGAGCGACCAACGCAGGGTCGAAGCCACCGATCCGCGCATGAGCGCCTTCGTGTTCAAGATCCAGGCGAACATGGACCCGAACCACCGCGACCGCATCGCGTTCGCGCGGCTGTGCTCCGGCAAGCTCAGCCGCGGCATGAAGGCCAAGCTGGTGCGCACGGGCAAGAGCATGCCGCTGTCGAGCCCGCAATTCTTCTTCGCGCAGGACCGTTCGGTGGCGGACGAAGCCTTTGCCGGCGACGTCGTCGGCATTCCCAATCACGGCACGCTGCGCATCGGCGATACCTTGACCGAAGGTGAGGATTTCAACTTCGTCGGCGTGCCGAGCTTCGCGCCGGAAATCGTCCGCCGCGTGCGTCTCACCGACGCAATGAAGGCGAAGAAGCTGAAGGAAGCGCTTCAGCAGATGTCGGAAGAGGGCGTCGTGCAGGTATTCCGCCCGCGCGATGGTGCGCCGGCTCTGGTCGGCGTGGTCGGCGCGCTCCAGCTCGACGTGCTGAAGGCACGGCTGGAGGCTGAGTATTCGCTGCCGGTCGAGTTCGAGGTGAGCGAGTTCCAGCTCGCGCGCTGGGTCTCCTCGGACGACCGCAAGAAGCTCGATACATTTCTCTCTGCCAACACCTCGAGCATCGCCGACGACGTCGACGGCGATCCCGTCTACCTCGCCAGGAACGAGTTCTATCTCGGCTACACCAGGGAACGCGCCGAGGGCATCGAGTTCACCAACGTCAAGGACGTGAAGAAGAAGGGGTAGGGTGCACCCCAGCCGCTTGAGCGCGAGCATGTGAACGCTTGCGGGGTTGACTGAATCTCTAGCAGTGCCACTTTCTGCTGATGTGGCGCGGCATCCTAGTCCTGGTCCTGTTGGCAATATCAGCGGTTGCTGCTGACGCGCGGCGCCGGCAGATCAATCCGATCCCGTTTTCGCATGAGCCGTGCAGCGTGCTCGACGGCCGGCCCTGCACGCCGTCTTATTGCAGCGTGCTCGATCACGGCCCTTGCATTCCCGAGATCGACTATCCCTACGGGGAGAACCTCCAGCTCACGATCCAGAGCATGCCATCCGAGGCCGACCGCGCCAAATACCAGAAACCCGATCACGATCTGGACACGATCGGCGATCTCTTTGCCGAACTGCGCACCTGCTGGTCGCCGCCATCAGACAATGGGCGTACTGGCATGCAGATGTCGGTGCGCTTCAGCTTCAACAAGGCTGGCGGCCTGATCGGCCCTCCGCGCCTGACTTATGCGACCGCGGGCGTTCCGGCCGATACCCGCACGACCTATCTGAACGCGATCAATTCGTCGTTGAACGCCTGCCTGCCGCTCAAATTCACCAGCGGCCTCGGCGGTGCGCTGGCCGGACGGCCGATAGCGATCCGCTACGTTGATAATCGGGAGCTTGGCAAGTAGCGCATCGGTTGCGACCAGTCGCCAATCAATGATACGCCATGGGTAGGGCGCTTGTTGAGGGGAGGATGTCGTGGGTCTGCTGGTCATGATCCTGGGGCTGGTGCTGTTTTTCGCCGCCCATATTTTCACAACGAAACGAGACGCACGCGCGCAGGCGATCGCGAGGCTGGGCGAGGGGACCTACAAGATCCTCTATGCGCTGGTCTCGCTCGCGGGGCTCGCGCTGATCATCTGGGGCTTTGCGCATTATCGCGCGACCGGCTGGATCGACGTCTGGTATCCGCCGAAGGCCATGAAGCACATCACGATCGCGCTGATGCTGCCCGCCGTCATCCTGGTCGTCGCGTCATATTTGCGTGGCCGTATCTATGCGACGCTGAAGCATCCGATGCTCGCTGGCATCAAGCTGTGGGCGGCCGCGCATCTGCTGGCCAACGGCGATCTCGGCTCCATCATCCTGTTCGGCTCGTTCCTGGGCTGGGCGGTGTATGACCGCATTTCACTCAAACATCGCACCGATGTCGGCGCCCCGCCGATTCCGGTGGGGGGCGTCACCAACGATCTGATCGCGGTCGCCGTCGGAATCGTCGCCTATCTGGCGCTGGCGTTTGCGTTCCATCCGGTCGTGATCGGCGTTCCCGTGATGGGAGGCTAGTGCATGATCCGGAAAAGTGTGCAGCGGTTTTCCGATAAGATCATGCACCAAAAGTAACGTCAGCCGATCAGCGCAAGACAGCGCCGCGTGCCCATGCGCGGAAGGTGACAAAAGCAACAAGCCGAGGGCCCTCCGATGGACTGGACGCAATCTCAGATTCCGCCGATGCGGTTCGAGGCGCGCTTCGGCGATCGGGTGGTGCCGGCGTTCTGCGATCGGCCGGCGAGCATCTGGGCGATGGTTGCGGAGGCCTGCGCGCGCAATGCCGATGGCGAAGCACTGATCTGCGGCGATGTCCGGCTGAGCTGGCGGCAGGCTGTGGACCAGGCGGTGCGGATCGCGGCGGGCTTTCGCAAGCTCGGCCTGCAACGCGGCGACCGTGTCGCGATCCTGCTTGGCAACCGCATCGAATTTCCGCTGCTGCTGTTCGCCGCCGCGCATGAGGGGCTGGTCACCGTCCTGCTCAGCACGCGCCAGCAGAAGCCGGAGATCGCCTATGTGCTCGCTGACTGCGGCGCCAGGATATTGATCCACGAGGCGGCGCTTGCCGCGCGGTTGCCCGACGCGCGGGATGTTCCCGACGTGATCCATCGCATCGCTGTCGATAGCGACCTGCAGCTGTCGCGTTTCGCCGTACTCGCCGACAACGCACCGGTCCCGGCGCCGGTCGCGGTCAGCGAGGAGGACACCGCGATGATCCTCTACACCTCGGGCACGACCGGCAAGCCGAAGGGCGCGATGCTCGCCCATTGCAACATCGTCCACTCCTCGATGGTGTTCGTGTCCTGCCTGCAATTGACGGCGGCTGACCGTTCGATCGCGGCGGTGCCGCTCGGCCACGTCACTGGCGTCGTCGCCAACATCACGACCATGATCGGCTGCGGTGGCGCGCTGATCATCATGCCGGAGTTCAAGGCCACCGAATATCTCAAGCTCGCCGCGCGCGAACGCGTCACCTACACGGTGATGGTGCCGGCGATGTACAATCTCTGTCTGCTTCAGCCCGATTTCGACAGCTACGATCTGTCGAGCTGGCGCATCGGCGGCTTCGGTGGCGCGCCGATGCCGGTTGCGACCATCGAGAAGCTGGAGGCGAAGATTCCGGGCTTGAAGCTCGCGAACTGCTACGGCTCGACCGAGACGACGTCGCCGTCCACGATCATGCCGGGCGAGCTGACCGCGAGCCATATCGACAGTGTCGGTCTTGCGTGTCCCGGCGCACGGATCATCGCGATGGGTACAGACGGGCAGGAGCTGCCGCCCGGCGACATCGGCGAGCTCTGGATCCAGAGCGCGTCCGTCATCAAGGGCTATTGGAACAACCCGAAAGCCACCGCCGAGAGCTTCACCGGCGGCTTTTGGCATTCCGGCGATCTCGGCTCGGTCGACGCGCAAGGGTTCGTTCGCGTGTTTGATCGACAGAAGGACATGATCAACCGCGGCGGCCTGAAGATCTATTCGGCCGAGGTCGAGTCGGTGCTGGCCGGGCATCCCGCGGTCGTCGAGAGCGCGATCATCGCAAGGCCATGCCCGGTGCTCGGTGAGCGCGTCCACGCCGTGGTGGTGACGCGCATGCAGGCCGGCAGCGACGACTTGCGCGCGTGGTGCGCCGAGCGGTTGTCCGACTACAAGGTGCCCGAGACCATGACGATCACGGCCGACCCGCTGCCGCGCAACGCCAATGGCAAGGTGCTCAAGCGGCAATTGCGGGAGCTCTGGTAGGGACCTGAACGGGCCGACCCTCGTCCCCCGGGCTATCCCGGACCGCGCGTTAACGCCTTGATCGGGCTTGCTTTGCCTTGCCACCGCCATATCGATAGGTTATCGCCGCCGCACGTGGGGACGGGTTTTTGACGCGCACAATCTGGCGCGCGCTCGCGGCCGGGCATGGGATTAGCTTAAGTGTCTGAATTATTTGACGAAGTCGACGAGGAAGTACGTCGCGAACAGCTCAAGAAGCTGTGGGACAAATATTCGATCTACTTCATCGCCCTGATGGTGCTGATCGTGGCCGCCGTCGGCGGCTGGCGCGGTTACCAGTTCCTGGAGGCCAAGAAGGCCGCCGAGGCCGGCGCCGCCTTCGAGAAGGCCGTCGAGCTGTCGGAGCAAGACAAGCACGCCGAGGCCGAGGCAGCTTTTAGCGATCTCGCCGCGAAAGCCCCGTCAGGCTACCGCACACTCGCGCGCCTCCGTGCTGCGGCCGAAGCGTCGGCCCGCGATCCCAAGGCCGCGGCCAAGTTGTACGACGACATCGCGGCCGACCGCGGCGTCGGTGGTGAGTGGCAGGATCTTGCAAAGATCCGCGCGGCCGGCCTGCTGCTCGACAGCGCGAGCTATGCGGACATCCAGCAGCGGCTGGAGACTTCTGCCACGCCCAAATCGACCTTCCGCCACAGCGCCCGCGAGATGCTGGCACTGTCGGCTTGGCGCAACAACGACGCGACCGCGGCCCGCAAATGGCTCGACGCGATTGCCGAAGATGGCGAGACGCCGCCGGGCCTGCGCTCGCGCGCCGAGGCGCTCCAGGCCCTGCTGCCGCCCGTCGCCAAAAGCTGACGGTTCCGAAAGCTGAGACGAGATAGTAATATGCGCCGCACGACCCGCTTGATCGCAGCCGCCGTCCTGATCGCCTTCACGGGCGTCCTGGGCGGCTGCTCCAGCTTCGATCCGAGCGACATGCTCGACTGGCTCGACACCAAGAAGAAGCTGCCCGGTGACCGTAAGCCGGTATTCCCCGAGGGCGTGCCGGGCCTCGAGCAGGGCGTGCCGAAAGACATGTACAGGGGCGCGCAGCAACAGCCGGATCCGAACGCGCCTGCCGTTGCGGCGCTGCCCGTAGAGCCGCCGCCCGAGGCCAAACCATCGAAATCCGCCAAGGCGAAGAAGACCAGGCAGCCCGCCGCGACCGCGGCCGCGCCGGCTGAAGCACCAGCCGGCGAGGTCGACGGCGAGGCCCAGCCAGAGGCGGCGCCAGCACCGGCCGCGCCGCCGCCCAAGCAGAAGATCGTCCGCAAGCGCACCACTGCGCCGCCGCCGGACCAACAACCCGCACAGCAACCGGCGCAATCGGCGCAGACCACCCAGCAACAGCAGTCGCAGGGGGCGTTCCCGGCACCGATGCCCAGCGGCAGTTTCTCCCGCTGATATTTTTCACTGAATTGACAGGCGCCACCTCCGCGGCGCACGAATGACCAATGTCCTTTACGATTGCCATTATCGGCCGGCCCAATGTCGGCAAGTCGACGCTGTTCAACCGCCTGGTTGGGCAGAAGCTCGCGCTCGTCGATGACGTGCCCGGCGTCACCCGCGATCGCCGCGAGGGCGAGGCCAGGCTCGGCGATCTCGAATTCACCATCATCGACACCGCCGGCCTCGACGAAGGCGCCAAGGGCTCGCTGACTGCGCGCATGCAGGAGCAGACCGAGACGGCGATCGCGCAGGCCGACGCGCTGTTCTTCGTGATCGATGCCCGCATCGGCCTCACGCCCACCGATCGCGCCTTCGCCGATTTCGCCCGCAAGGCCAACAAGCCGGTGCTGCTGGTCGCGAACAAAAGCGAAGGCAAGCATGGCGATGCCGGTGCGATGGAGGCTTTTGCGCTCGGCCTCGGCGATCCCATCCAGATCTCGGCCGAACATGGCGAGGGCATGGGCGAGCTTTACGACGCGCTCAGCCAGCTGATGCCGGTGCCTGTCGACGAGGATGAGCCCGAGGACGACGAGCCGCTCACCGAGGAAGAGGCCGCGACGCGTCCGATCCGGGTCGCTATCGTCGGCCGGCCCAATGCCGGCAAGTCGACATTCATCAATCACCTGCTCGGCGAAGAGCGCCTGCTGACCAGCCCCGAGGCCGGCACCACGCGCGATTCCATCGCGGTCGAGATCAATTGGAAGGGCCGCGAATTTCGCGTGTTCGATACCGCAGGTCTCCGCCGGCGCTCGCGCATCGAGGAGAAGCTGGAAAAGCTCTCGGTTGCGGACGCGTTGCGCGCGGTGCGCTTTGCCGAAGTCGTTGTGATGATGATGGATGCGCAGAATCGCTTCGAGGAGCAGGACCTGCGCATCGCCGATCTGATCGAGCGCGAGGGCCGCGCGGTGGTGCTCGCCGTCAACAAATGGGACCTGATGGAGAGCAAAGGCGGGGGCGCGATCTCCGGCCTGCGCCGCGATGCCGATCACTTGCTCCCGCAGGTCAAGGGCGTGCCGATCGTCGCCGTCTCGGGCTTGATGGGCGAGGGCATCGATCGTCTGATGCAGGCGATCCAGGACGCCTATGCGCTCTGGAACAGGCGCGTCTCGACCTCGGCCTTGAACCGCTGGTTCGAAGAGGCGGTGCAGGCCAATCCGCCGCCCGCCGTGTCCGGCCGCCGGTTGAAGCTGAACTACATCACGCAGACCAAAGCGCGCCCGCCGAGCTTCGTGCTGTTCTGCTCGCGCGCGGACGCCGTGCCGCAGTCCTATATGCGCTACCTCGTCAATTCGATGCGCGAGGCCTTTGAGCTGCCGGGCACGCCGGTGCGCATCACCTTGCGCGAGAAGGCCAACCCCTTCGCGCACAAGCGCAAGCGGCCGTCGTGAGCGGAGAGGCCGGCGAGGCGTTAGCGCAAAGCGCTGCGCCCGCCCGGCGCGGCGCGGTCGTCTTCATCTTCGTCACCATCCTGCTCGACATGCTCGCGCTCGGCGTGATCATGCCGATCCTGCCCAAGCTGATCGAGAGCTTCGTCGGCAACGACACCGCGCATGCAGCCCGCATCTTCGGCCTGTTCGGCACCGCCTGGGCACTGATGCAATTCGTGTTCTCGCCGCTCTTGGGCGCGCTGTCGGATCGCTTCGGGCGGCGGCCGGTGGTGCTGCTGTCGAATTTTGGGCTTGCCGCCGACTATGTGCTGATGGCGCTCGCGCCATCGCTGACGTGGCTGTTCGTTGGCCGGGTGATCTCCGGCATTACCTCGGCCAGCATCTCGACGGCCTTTGCCTATATCGCGGACATCACCCCGCCGGACCGGCGCGCGGCGGTCTTCGGGAAGATCGGCGCGGCCTTCGGCGCAGGCTTCATCCTGGGCCCGGCGCTGGGCGGCCTGCTCGGCGACATCGATCCGCGACTGCCGTTCTGGGCGTCGGCTGGCTTAAGCTTCGCCAATGCGCTCTACGGCCTCTTGATCCTGCCGGAATCACTGGCGCCGGAAAAACGCGCAGCCTTCCGCTGGGTCAGCGCCAATCCGGTTGGAGCGCTGCATCTGTTGCGCTCCAACGCGGGGCTGGCCGCACTGTCGGTCGTCAATTTCATCGCGCAGGTCGCGCATGTGGTGCTGCCGTCGACCTTCGTACTCTATGCGACCTATCGCTATGGCTGGGATTCCAAGACCGTCGGATTGACGCTCGCGATGGTCGGCGTCTGCGCCATGGTGGTGCAGGGGCTCGCCATCGGTCCGATCGTGCGCATGCTCGGCGAGCGTGGCGCGCTGCTGCTCGGATTGTGCTGCGGCGCCATCGGCTTCGCGATCTTCGGCAGCGCGCCGACGGGACCGCTGTTCTGGATCGGCATTCCCGTGATGTCGCTATGGGGAATCTCGGGCGCCGCCCTCCAGTCGCTGATGACGCGGCTGGTGGCGCCCAATCAGCAGGGCCAGTTGCAGGGCGCGACTTCAAGCGTGCAGAGCGTGTCGCAGCTCGTTGGCCCGTTCCTGTTCACGCTGACGTTTTCCTATTTCATCGGCGGCAGCGCGCTGCTGCATTTGCCCGGCGCGCCGTTTTTGCTTGCGGCGTTGTTGATGGTGCTGTGCGTGGCCATCGCGGTGCGGACGCTGGCTATCGCCAAGTCGCAGGTGCCATAGGGCGGATTAGCGAAGCTAAATAAATTTGAGATACGCGGTGTGACGGCCTGATACGGTTTGGGGCACGTAAACCCCTTCAGTTATAGGCTTTTCGACGTATCTCGACCTTGTCTTGTCGTCACTCAGCGTACCATAGTGTATCGCCGTTTTTGTTAGCGCAAGCTAACAGCAGCCCTGAGAGACGACATCATGAAAGTGAAGCTCACCGACACCGGCATCCGGTCCTACCAGCCGCGCGCCGCCCGGTACGCCATCGGCGACGCCGCCTGTCCCGGCCTGTGCCTCCGGGTCACGCCAAAGGGCGTCAAGACGTTCGCCTTTGCCTACCGCAACAAGGGGACGGGCAAGGTCGCTTGGCTCACCTTCGGCCGCTACCCGGACGTGCCGCTGGCCAGAGCGCGCGAGCTGGCCAACGACGCCCGCAAGACCGGCGCGGCTGGCGGCACGCCTCTGACGCCTAAGGCCGAGCGCGCCGAGGCAGAAAAAAAAACTAAGACCTATGCCGAGGTCGTCGCGCTCTACAACGACGCCAAGCTGATCTCGCTCCGCTCTGGGAAGAAGACGCTCAAGACGCTGGGGCGGATCGGGCGGGTCTACGGCTGGGACGACCGGGCGCTGTCCTCGATCACCGACGACGATGCCGCCGCCATGCTGCACGACATCGCCGTCGAGCGCCGCAAGAAGGCAGCCGCGAACCAGACCAAGCACATCCTCCACACCATATTCAAATGGGCGCGACAGCCCGGCAGGAAGTTCACGGCGGTCAACCCGTTCTCGGACCTTGCGGCACCGGGCGGCGTCAGGCCGCCGCGCGCCCGCTTCCTGAGCGGTGCTGAGATCAGGCAACTCTGGCAGGCTCTGGATGAGCCGGAACGGTTCAAGGTGTCGCGTGACGCCGCGACCGCGCTGCGGCTGATCCTCGTGACGGCGGCACGTCCGGGGATGGTGGCAGGCATGGTTGGCAGCGAACTCCGTGACCTGACCGGGCCGAGCGAGCAGGGTCCGCACTGGTCGCTGTCGGCCGAGCGCATGAAGGCCGGGAGCCCGTTCATCACGCCGCTCACCGGGCTGGTGCTTGAACAGCTGCGGCCGCACCTCCAGAGCGACCCGGATGCGCGGGTGTTCAGTCAGCTTGGCGGTCGCAACCAGTTGCACGAGGCGGCCCAGCGCATCGTTGAAGGGCTTGGAATGCAGCGATGGACGCCGCACGACCTTCGGCGGACCGCTGCAACGATCTTGGACCGGGCGGGCTATTCGCTCGAACAGATCGGCGCGATCCTCGCCCACACCCGCGCGGGCGTGACAGCGGTCTATGCGCGCTGGGACAAGTTCGACCTTCGCCGCGAGATGGCGATGGTGATCGAGCGATCATTGCGGGAGACACTAGAGGACAAGCCAGAGGTCGCACGGCTCGCGGCCTGATCTGACGCTCTGGTGAACGAGATTGGAAGGGGCGGACGCGAGCCGCCCCTTTTTCGTTGCACTCCAGCAAGCCGTGTCGAACGAACGGCGCTGCGTCCGGTGAATCTTTCTTGGCGAAGCCGAGCCAACGCGTACGGCAAGAACCGTGTGGTTGTGCCACTTCGTAGCAAAATCAACGCGATGCGTTGTCTAACGGCACGGCGCAAACGCGCGGCCAGCGCCGCGACAGAACGCGCTAAGGCTTATCGGCTGATCCGGTGATCAAGGTAGGACGCCGATGCGCGCCTGTGGGTATCGCGAAAAACAACCCGCCTTTCCATCAGCGCGACGAAACAGCGATAGGATCACCACGACGGTTCCCCGCGCGCTGCTAACCGATCATTAACCGACCGCTAGCACCATCGGTCCCGTCCCCTATGGGGATACAGCGTTACGTGCGTGAGTGAAGCAAGAGGCCGTCACCGTTTCGGCACCCCCAAGTCCCCGGTGGCGGCTTTTTTGTGCCGACAAGAGATACGCGGCACGGCACCGCGCGGGAGCAGCTTGCGGAAGTTTGAATTGGTAGGCTTTGAAGGTTCCGGGCTCGGAACAAGCATCAATCGATGCAGCTCGCCATTCTTCAGTCGCTAGTTGCATTTGAGGCACAGAATTCCTGCACGAACCCGCCTATCATTCAAGCGGAATGTCTACGGCAAATTTATCAACGGGTCGCGAGAGCATTTATCGTTTCAGATAGATCACCAGAAGCGACGGGGATGGAGAAATGCGATGAAGAAATTTCTGTTAGCTACGGTTGGTCTAGTGGTCTTGGGCTCAGTCGCGCCCGCGTCGGCTGCTGATCTTGCGGCACGTCCCTACACCAAAGCGCCGCCGCCGATGCTGGCTCCAATCTACGACTGGACCGGCTTCTACATCGGCGCCAACGGCGGATGGGCGCAAAGCCACGGTTGCGTGGATTTCATCACTGCTGTCGGAACGGTCGCGAGCGGTTGCGGTGACCGTTCCGGAGGCGTTGCTGGCGGGCAGATTGGGTATCGCTGGCAAACCAATCAGTTTGTGTTCGGATTGGAAGCACAGGGCGATTGGGCCGACCTCAAAAACACACGCGTGAGCCTGTTCGATCCGACGCTCTCGACCACAGCGAAAACCGACGCCATCGGTCTCTTCACCGGTCAGCTCGGTTGGGCCTGGAATTCGACACTGCTCTATGTCAAGGGCGGCGCGGCCGTCACCAGAAATCGCTTTGATATCTTCGACAACGCCACCGGCATCGGTCTTGTCTCGTCAAGCAACACACGCTGGGGCGCTGCCGTGGGTGCCGGCTTTGAGTATGGCTTCACTCCGAACTGGTCGGTCGGTGTTGAGTATGATCATCTATTCATGGGACATGCGAATAACTCCTTCTCCGTGGTCGACCCGCGCCTTGCGGCCGTACTCAATGACCGGATCAGTCAGGACGTGGATATGGTCACCGTGCGGGTGAACTATCGCCTCGGCGGCTACGGCGCCCCGATCGCAGCGCGTTACTGATTTCCCTAATCTCCAGCAAACTTGAGCCCCGGCATCGTCCGGGGCTTTTTATTGACGCTGGAACAGTTCGCAGAGATCGCGCCAGCAGTTCTCTCGTTTCTAGGTAGTCGATTGGAAACGGGCGCTGGACTTCCAATTGAACATGATAGGGACCGCGCGACGGCACTTCTTGAGGATATCTGGTGCGAGAAAATCCGTGGCTGCAGTTGCAGCAGCGGCTCCGTGTTCCCGGTGGGACATCTCTTTTTATTTCATTCGAAGAAACACAATTTTACGCTGCTACTCCGACCCGCTCGGCGCAAGTTTGTAAAAGACCGGGCGAGGTCATTCTGTAAGCAATCAATTTCGAGAAGCCCCGGCGCGGCCCGCAGAGCGCGAATGCTCTGCGGGATACTTTTGGCAATCAGCCCGTCCAGGGTTCGTTGTCGCTTGCGTGGCCGGTCAACGCTGCGGTGCGGGAGTAGCCACAGGTTGCTGGATCGTAAGTGGCGCCGCACTAGGGGCCGCAGCAGGTCGCGCCGCGGCGGGGGCCGCAACAGGCCTAGCGCGTGGTTCACAGAGACCGTTCACCATGCGCATTTTTCGAGCGCTGCACTTGCGGACTGCGGCACGCACCTTGGCGTTCGATACGCAGATGCCATCGACCAGTTGACGCCCCAGCCCACATCCTTGGCGAACTGGAATGACCGAATTGTTCTGCAGCTGAAGTGGGGCGTACGGCATACTCTGTGCTGAGGACACAACGCATAGCACGAGCGCAACGACAGCGGGTCTGATCATTTCTTCCTCTCCAGTGTTACAGAAAGCATGCCGATGACATGGCTTCGAGCCGCATGTTTCAAAACAGCGTCGCGCCGCTCAGTACGGAGGGCAAACCCAGTTGCCATAGGCGTCGTAGCCGCAGCCACCGCGGTAATAGGCCCCCGCCGCAGCTGCGCCAACCGCAGCCGCACCGACCGCAGCCGCTCCATAGCCGCGGTAGGGATAGCGGTAGCCGCCCCGATATGCTCCGCCGCGCACAGCGACAGCGCCGCCCCGGTATCCTCGAGCCGCGACCGCGCCGCCGCGGTATCCCCCCCGAGCCGCGACCGCGCCGCCCCGGTAACCGCCCGCTCGCGCGCCGCCGCCGTGGTAGCCTCCGGCGCGCGCACCGCCGCCGCGACCGGCGCGGGCGAACGCGTCGTCGGAATGGAAGGTGACCAGCAGCATGGCCGCGGCTGCTGAAGCGATGAGAATTCGACGCAACATTAGCGTCCTCCTTCTTTGAGAGAGAAAAGCCGCGGACACCTGTGTATGCGGCGAACCGCGGTTCGGTCTGCGAAGCGTTACGCTCAGGAGCTTCCCACGCTTGACCTAGATCAAACCTCGCCGTTCATCTACGTGAACGAGCACTGGCGACGCGCTGATCAAGCGCGTCCTGCGTGACACTGGCGCGCCACCGTATGGCACCGCCTTAGCGATGAGCGCCGCAAATGCTGGTTCGTGAGGTGCGCGATCTTGCTGATGATGACGCCGCGAGCTGTGGCCTTCATCGTGGCCTCCAATAGCACGTCGGAATATCGCATCAGTTGCACACTTCCAGGAACAACTCGGTTCCGAGTTTATTGGACGAAGAAGCAGGATGGTGACGGGCTTGGCGAGCATTGATGACAAAGCGGCCAGTTCGCAAGCTCAGACTGCAATTCAGTATTTGGTATGGGCTATCGAAGAAATTGAGAAAACAGGCAACCAAGAGGCCGCGCAGCATGCGCGCTTTGCATTGAAGGGCCTGCGGGAGTCTATCGCGAGCGGACGCGCTAGACTACGAGATGGACGGGCTGATGGCCGATCCCGGCTGACAACGCCCCGTGTAGGATAACTACGATCTCGACCATGACGACCAATATGGCCGAGGCCGTTGCGCAAACGCATGGCCGGGGCGCGCGGTCAGCATGGGCGACTATAGATCGCCACGCCGAACCAATTTCGCGCGGATAAGTTACTACGGGCGGCCCCTTGGGCCTGGCGTCCTCGTCATTCATTCCTAAACCGGATGCGGAGCCCGATCATGAATAGTACCCTGATCATTGGGCTGATCGTCTTGGTCGCTCTCATCGCCGGGGCCTTCGCTGGCGCGCAGGCGAGAGACCGCTTGCCAAAGCATCACCTCACAGACGAGACAAAAAACCTTGTATCCGTTTCGACGGCGGTGGTTGCCACCGTTTCGGCACTGGTGCTTGGGCTCCTTATCTCCAACGCCAACACGTCATTTACACGGCTTGGCGGACAAGTGACGGCGCTGTCGGCGGAAATCCTACGGCTGGACCACATAATGCGCCGATACGGGGCTGATGCGGAACCGGCGCGGAATACGCTTTTGCAGTATGCCGAGCACAAGGCGGACGATCTGTTCCCTGACAATCCCGCCGATGTGCGGCTCAGCAATCCGGCAACCTACGAACTGCTCCAGCGGGTCGAGGACAATCTCCTCGCCTTGAAACCTGCAAATCCCCGAGACCAATGGTGGTTGGCTCAGGCAACGACCCTTGCGGCGAAGATCGGAGACACACGATGGCTGCTCGCCCAGCAGATTGGGCAGGGAACGCCAAAAGCGTTCGTCGCTCTCCTCGTCTTTTGGTTGGCGATGCTGTTCGCCAGTTTCGGTCTTTTTGCGCCGCCCAACTTGACATCTGCGGTCACCTTGACGTTGTGCGCGCTGGCTGTGGCGGGCGCTGTTGCCATGTTCCTCGAACTGGAGCAGGGTTTTGGTGGCGTCGTCCGTATCTCACCTGAGCCGATGCGCCAGGCAGTCAATTCATTAGAGGCCGAACCGAGCAATCAAAATTCACCTTAGCGCCACGCCCCGCGATTTACTGATGCACCATTGCTCCCTCGATGCCATGGGAGCCGATCCACCCGAAAGGGCCATGCCCGTGATCCTAACCGCCGACGAAGAACGAGATGTTTGGATGCGCGCGCCATGGGACGAAGCCAAGGCGTTGCAGCGACCGCTGCCTGATGACGCGCTCAGGATCGTGATGCGCGGGGCGGACAAGGAAGATAGGTTGGCGACCGCTGGCTGAACATGAAAGGCCCCCTAAACGAAAGGTGAAGAGAGCTGGGCCGCGAGCTTTCTCTTATGCGCATCATTCCTATTTGAAGGCCATGGATCATCTAACCGACATTCACGACCAAGCAATCCAAGCCCGCATGGCGCTCATAGTGGGCGCGCGGACGTTCGACCGTTTGTTTGCTGGAGTGCGCTTCGATGAGGTAGATGGCGACATCCTCTTTGTCTACGCCAAGGACGACGGCACCGCCGCGAAGATCGAGGAAGAATTCGCGCTGCACATTTCGATTGTCGCGTCAAAAATATTAGATCGTGAGATCAACATCGTGATGGTGCTACCAAGACAACTCGTCAGTTGAACCTACGATATCGGGATCAACTTGCGTTCAATCTCACGCTCCTTTTGTAGCTCCGTTTCTAATTCCTCGACAATGCCATGAAGCAGGTGTGCGGCAAGCGGATCAGTAACTTCGCGCTCCAGATCGCGATAGCGGGCGATCCGGACTTCTTGCTCTCTCATCTGCTGATCTGTCATGAGTTGCATCCCTCTGACATACTGACGCGGTATTAGCAGAGTTGTTTCGCTAAAGTTTTTGGATCATTCTCTATAGTTTCTATCGAGTAAATTGATGGCGTCGCGTGCCTAAGCGGCCGAAGGTCGTATGGGAAGGATCGCTACGGCGTTGGAAACTAGCCCCGCGGCAGCATGCTCGGTTCGGTGCGCTCAACTAGCCGCATAACGCTGTGGCAGCTCGGGCATTGATGCGTTCTGATTTTGTATCGTTTCGCGACTGG
This sequence comes from Bradyrhizobium sp. McL0616, assembly GCF_049993385.1. Lineage (NCBI taxonomy): Bacteria > Pseudomonadati > Pseudomonadota > Alphaproteobacteria > Hyphomicrobiales > Nitrobacteraceae > Bradyrhizobium > Bradyrhizobium sp. McL0616. The sequence continues at coordinate 5,242,348 of NZ_CP188255.1, read as the reverse complement.
CTCACTCGCGACGAACTTCCGCGCCTCGTCGCAGCATGTGCAGCGGACAGCGCCGCTTGAGTGATTGTCGTTCATGTTTGTCGAGCAATGACTGCTGGAACATTCTTGCAATGTTAGATGATCATTTTGCTCTTGCAAGCAGACAAGAGTTGTCATCTACGACCTCACCACCCCGTATCGACGTTCATGCGCGACACCGCTCCCCGCCATTCGGACTTCCGCTTCGACCTCGAAACCGCACGTTTGAGACCGCGACTTGGAGGTCAGCTAAGGGCCGATATTGTTGCAGAAGTTGAGTGATTTTACGGAATATCTCGAATTACCGAGTTAAAGCACTTAACGCGATTTTGGAGTGATCGACGCCTGCGGTAATCGCGTGTTGGGCCACGGTTGGGGCTACTTTGGACACGGCCCCGTCGATCGCGCGCGCTGTCCCGTAGCCCACACGTCTGGCGGCTGTACGACGCTCCCTGCGAGCTCTCGCGCGCGCTGAGCGCTGATCTCGCCCAGCGTCGCAGGGACGCGCGCCGGTGCGCTCGATGAGCTGAGCGCGTCCTCGATGCGCAATGGGGCAAACGACGCTCTACGACGCGGCCCTGTGCGGCGTTGGCGCCAAGTGGCATCAGTTCAAACCAAAGCGAGCGGTCTGCGCTGTGGTTGGCGCCAGACAAACCGCGCTAAGCGGGCGCAGATGGAACAGCAGCTTGGACGCCAGCAAGTGCAGCTTGCAGCGCCGCTTCCTTGGTATGGTCGAGAGACGTTTTCAGGACAGTGCCGCCTTCGCCCTTGAGCCCTTCAAGTACTTTGTCGGCGGTGACCTTGCGAACCAAGACGAAGAGCGCTGCGGTGTCGGGCTGGATTGCGGCAGCGGTATCCTTCATAAATTTGTCGTTGATGCCGACATCCGTCAAATATCCACCGAGCGTGCCAGAGGCGGCACCGAGCGCCGCGCCGACCAGCGGCATCAAGAAGATCAGTCCTATCAGCGATCCCCAAAAGGCTCCGCTAACCGCACCGGCAGCGGTGGTATTGATCAATTGATTGAGCTTGACGCTTCCCTTGGCGTCTTTGACGGCGATTACCGCATCGCCCAGTTCAATTAAGTACTCCTTCTGCATTGCGAAGAGCTTTTGGCGAACCTCTTCCGCTTTCGCTTCGGTCGGGAATGCGATCACGATTAGATCACTCATGGCGGTTCTCCGTTGCGGTGCTTGGGAGAGATGAAAGAACCACCGGGGACGTGATTGATTTAGATCAACCTGCCGCCCTGTGTCGTCGCGACTTGCCGACCAGCACAAGGCCGTGGCGGAGGAAGTAAAACGGGGACGAAGATAGAGACCGCCAAGCTGCTCGTCAGGGGCAAGCCGATGGGGTCCCGCCCTCGCCAGGCGAAGTGCCGGGTACGCGCGACGGCACCCTATCAGCATATTTGCCCCAGCCGTTTCCCAGATTGCTTTGCGGATCGGTACAAAATCGGTCCTGCACGACTATGGCTGATCAGTCCGGCTAACCGCCGCTGGCGCAGCGACGATTTGGAATGGCACGAAACCGGATGTGAGGTCCGCTTCCGGGCGCGTAGCAGACCCATTGTGCTCAACGCGAGTTCTTCGGACCTTGACCCTTATGCGACATTCAACCGCTTGGACCCGTGCGCAAATGCGATTACGCTTTGGTTGAGTGCATCTGAAGCAGAGACCCGAGGTGGCGTAGGGGGAGGCAGCAGTGACCGACTCGAACGTCCCAGAGCAGGAACCGGACAAGCCGGCATCCGTCGGATTGCTCGATCGGATCCGAGGGCGTTTGACTCCTGTCGGCACTGCGCTCGCCTCGTTTGCGGCCGTCGGTGCCGTCGCCGGCGGCCTCGTTGGTTATTGGAATGTCTGGAAGACGGTCAGCACTGACGTTTTTCCAGAAAGGCAAAAGATACAGAGAGAAGCGAGGGCGCGGCCCGACGTCACTCCCCGCTTGTCTCTTGTTGTTCTGCCATTTGCGAACCTCAACAACGATCCCGAGCAGGACTATTTCGCTGACGGTATTACGACTGATCTGACGACCGATCTTGCGCAAATGCCCGGCGCGTTTGTGATCGGGCGCGGGACGGCCTTTACCTATAAGAAGAAGCAGGTTGATCTTAAGACGCTCGGCAAGGACCTCGGTATTCGCTGGGCCGTACAGGGCGCGGTACAACGGGCGGGAGATCAGGTCCGTTTGAATGTGTCACTTGCCGACTTGTCAACTGGCCGCGACGTCTGGTCGGACCGTTTTGACGGTGATCGGACGAATCTTGCGGCCTTGCAGGAGCAGGTCACGGCGCGACTCGCCCGCTCTCTCAACGTCCAACTCGTCGAGGCCGAAAGCCGGCGAAGTCAAACGGACCAGTCAACGAATCCAGATGCTGTAGATTTCAACTTGCGCGGCTGGGCGAAGGTCTATGAGCCCCAGTCGAAGTTAACAAACGGGGACGCAAAAGCCCTGTTCGAAGCTGCGCTGCGCCTCGATCCCGACAACATTGACGCAATGCTCGGGAAAGCGTGGTGCATAGCCGTAAGCGTACTCAACGGATGGTCTGCGTCCGTGGTCGAGGACAAAAATATCGCGACCGATTTAGTTGATCAAGTTCTTGTAAAACGCCCGGCGAGCTCAAACGCGCACATAGCTAAGGGAAACATTTTTATTTACGGAAATCCCGAGGGAGCGCTGTCTGAATACGACGCTGCTTTGGAAATCGACCCTAATTCGCCGCTCGGGTACGCATCAAAGGGAATCGCACTTATCACGGCGGGACGCGCGCGCGAAACGTTCTCCCCAGTTCAGATCGCGTTGCGCCTAAGCCCCAAAGATCCGGCCGCTGGCACTTGGCACTTCTTCCTCTGTCACGCTCACGTGCATGTGCACCAATATAACGAAGCCGTTGAGGAATGCAGGCGCTCGATCAATCTGAACAAATTAAACTGGTTCCCGTATGCGGATCTGATTGTGGCTTACGGGGCCACGGGCCAATTGGATATGGCCCGGCAAATGTTAGCCGAATTGAATGCAATCCGACCGGATTTCTCAGTCCAATGGTTCCATCAAATAGGTTACGCACGTTCGAGCAATCCGCAGTTTCGCCTTGAGTACGACGACATGGTCGATGCACTGAGAAAGGCTGGTGTTCGCGAGCAATGAGGCGACAGGAATCCTCGTTGCTTGCTTCCGGGTAGTGAGGAGCAACAAGGTCTCCTTCTGGCCCTTCTCGGATCTCCGGGCATGTCTACTCTTGTGCTGGTATCGAGGGACAAACGGACATCAAGCGCCTCCGTTGGGGCCGCCAAGCTATCCACCGCAAGCTGTAGCGGCTTGCTTGCCCGTCCCGCTGCGACCGACGAGGATTTCGGCGAGCGATCCGCCATTGGTGGCAGGGCGGACCGGCGCATTGCAAAACGCCCTTAGTACTGGCATCTCCTGGCTCGCGGGGATATCGTGAGCATGGGTCGGGGGCCCTCACCATGTTCGACGTGTATCTAAACGACAGGCGCGATCTGTTGATCGTGCGCAAAGGTTCGCCAATTCCTCTTGCTAACGGGTCAGGGAGATGGCGCAAAAAGAAGAAGACGGCAAGCGTTAGCAACGAAATAAAGCACGCCGTTCAAATCCATGGCTACTACATGCGCAAGCTGAAGGAATTCTGTAGAGGTTAGCCTGCAAAGCGCATCCGCAGCCCCTACAGCATAACCGGCAACCAAGCCGCAATCATCAAACCTTGCGCGGGGCTATCCGTACAAGAGCAGCCACCTGGTCGTGCTGCGACCGACGAAGATTTCGGCGAGCGATCCGCCATCAACGTGGTGGCCGGGGACCGGTGATAAGAGCAAACGGCGGATAGAAGGGAATAGGAATGAACGAACGAAAGGCTGTCTCGGTCTTTTTGATACTTGTCAGTTTGCCGTGCGTCTCGGGGTCGCGCGCAGCCGAACGCATTCAGCAGCTCCCATCTGCCACCGAGGTGTTTCACCTCCGCTCGTTGTGCGTCAAGTTGGGCGAGGAGCTCTCTGATGAAAATGCTATAGGAGCAGCCCTCACAAAAGATCAGGTTTCACATTACGATCTGAAATCAAATCGATGCTACGTCGAATTATCCGTTCGAAAGATCAGTCCAAAGGACGCAAACGACGACTACGTCAATCGAACCTTTTACGACGGGCAAACCAAAGAGATGCTGGCATTCGCAAAAATCGAGAAGGGTAAGAAAGTTGGTATGATCTTTGATAAAAAGGGCAGTATGGCCGATCCCAGCAAAAACCTTGGTTGGGATGATGCGAGTGCCTACATCGACGACAAAATGCGCGACGACCGAAATTAGTAGCGCGCGCCTATGTGCAACCTCTATTCGATCACGACCAACCAGGAGGCGATCAGCGCATTGTTTCGCGTGGTCAACCGGTATGTCGGCAACCTCGCGCCGATGCCCGGCGTGTTTCCCGACTACAAGGCTCCGATCGTGCAGACCGGCGCTGAGGGCCGCGAGTTCGCGACCGCGCGCTGGGGCATGCCGTCGTCGCAGCAGACATGGAGGCGACCAAAAAGCGTGCCGCGAAGCTCGAGGCCAAGGGCAAGCTGGTCGACTTCAAGAAACTGGGCACATCCTACAACAGGTTTCTGGCGAAGCCCGCCTTGGACCACCGCAAACCGAACGGCCAGTACGTCATCACGTCCGAGATGGGCGGTGTCCTTCGTCGAAGCGCTGCCCGTCGGCAAATTTCACGGGATCGGGCCGGCGACGAGCGCGAAGATGAACTCACATGGCCTCCACACCGGTCTCGATATGCTCAACCAGTCACTTGAATTCATGCGAGCGAATTTCGGCAAGGCCGGCACTTACTATTTTTGGATTTCGCGAGGCGTCGACCATCGCTCGGTTCGGGCAACCGGATCCGAAAATCCGTCGGCGCGGGCGTAGCTATTTCTGGCTTTGTCACCAACGCTCCCGACGTTCCAGAACAAATTACCTTTGCTCTGTAGCCAACCCGACAACCGAGGCGACTTTGATCTAGAGGTCCACTTCCGCGAACAGCGGACATTTCGAACGACCCGCGGGATGACCCGTAAGGGCCAACAGCAGAAGTGATCAGCTCGTGTTGTGCCCCATTGCTACATAGACCTCCTGTGGAAGGAGAGACTTCCGCCTTTCAGCATTGCTGCATCAGCAACTTGGCGGTCTTTTTGGCAATCGTTTTGATGGCCTTCTGACGATCGACCTCAGCTCGGTCGCTCGCAGCTCCCAGCGCAATGGCCTCGACTCGGGATCAGCCATGGTCGCGCGGCGGCACCAACCTGCGCTGCATCGCCTGCCGCGCACCCGGCGCCGTGAACATCGGGCCTAACTGGCATGACGTGATGGGCCGCGCGCTGCTATCTATCAAGGCGGGAGGCCGAGGATGGAATTCACACAAGTCGGCGCGGGATCTTCGAGCGCCGCTAGACTAGCTGTTCACATGCTGGGCTTCTGCTGCGTCTGAATTCGGCAACCTTCGATCTCCCAAATCTCTCGGATCATTGCAAACAAAAATGCGGTGGTAAGCCCAAAAAGCAACGTACCATTCAGCGCCTGCAATGCTCCCATGAGCTGCCAGGGTCCTTTGAGAAAAAGATCTGCGTGACCATAGCTTGTCATTGCACTAAGTGAGTACAACATAGCCGACCGATCATCCGGCAGCGCATCAAGCAGGCGATAGGCTCCCCCCCATAGCGCGCTTTCAAGTCCGTGAAGCGCGGCAGCGAGCAACGCAACAATGCCCATCACCACGATAAACATCGGGACAAAGTGGCGGCGGACCACCGCGAGGCTCATGGCCTTCACTGCTTCCCTGTAGATCAGCATAAGGCCGATGACGTGGATGACCACGCAGATCACGATCAACGACACACCCCAGAGCCAATCGACTCCCCATGTTGCACCAGTCGCTATAACCATTACTCAAACTCCCATTCCTTGCCGCTCGTTTCAGACAAACTAGAGTCCCACCTGTCTTGAGCCATTCATTGCGCACGGCGCACCAGCGACCCGAGGTTGACGATGGGATACGAAATCGGCATTTTTGGTCCCGATATATCAATCTGTAGGAGTTGGAACGAGTTCGCTTTGAAAGGACGATGGAGCTCTGCCTCCTGATGGACCAAATCCCGTCGGCTGGTCGCGAGCCTTTGGCTCCATGCTTTTCGAAATCGGCGAGGTTACCCTCGTCGGACAAATCGAGTTTGTCCGAATGCTTCTAGTCGTGCCGGGGATACATCGGCGATGCGATTTTTGACATGCTGGAAGTCGATTTCGGTCGCCAGCTCACGGGGCATGTCGAAGCTACCTGGCGTGAGATCAATTGACCCCACAATCGCGTGTTTCTCGTCGGCAAGAAGGCATCTTGCCGTGCAGCTTCAGTGCTTGAGCGTGTGCCCATTGCGCCGACATCGTGCATGATGCGCAGGCCGCCTACCCCTCGACCAGCTTGTTCAGCTTCCGTAGTCATGTGCCCTGGCAAGCCAGTCTGGTAGAAGGCGCCGACCGAGCGCGTCGTCGAGGACGAGCTTAAGCGACCATAGTGCTGCAAGGCTCATCGAGATCTCGAGGAGCATTGCGACAAATACGATAAGAAGCCAGCCCGGTAGGGCTTGAGCAGTTCAAGGAGAGCGACTTTCAATTGCCTCTCTCGCGCTGGCTCGGCTGCCACGCCCCCGGTGTTGTCGATAGTCTTGGGCAACCTGCTGTACCTCAACCATCTGCGTTTTCCGATCGCGCCGGGCATGCACCAGACGCTGCACCGAGCCGGGGCCGCGCAAACGCACCTCGTGGACGCCCTCGTCCAGCGGCTTCAGTTCGTACACTTCGTGCAGCTCGTGCACGGCGGCTCCATCTTCCAGCAAGATAGAGATAGTTCTCCGTCACCTTATTCTTCGCGCCGCGTCCGCAGCCGATCATGCAGTTGCTGCGGCCAAACGCCGCCGAAGTAAGGATCGTGAGCTCCACCCCGGGCATGCCGAATTGGATTCATCGTCTGCTCCTGAGGCACCTTGATCCACTGGAGCCGGCCGCTGGAGCCGCTCATATTTCGAGACTACGAGAGCTTCTGTGATGTGCGCTATGCAGAATCGGGCAGAGCGCGCAAAACCAAACATGCGGCGGCGTAGTTATCGGTGCGTCGAGAGGCAGATTATGGTCGCTACCTTGTGCTCCTACATCGTCGGTTTCTGGCTTGTTTTGTTTCAAGTTCAAGCTCGTCCGCTGGGGGCTGGCTACCCAGCATGGCCTCGACGCTCCCACGGCCTTTCAGTACAAGGTGACGAAGTTGCGGGCGTCGTTGGTCGCGGCGGCTCAATTTTCATCAAATGCGCGATTGCGGCTTAAGCTGAATTTGTCAATATCCGCCTGTGGTTCGCGTGAGTCCACGATCAAGCGGCAAGCGATATTCAAGCGAGCCTTTACGAGCATTTCGCTTTGGCTTGTGCCCATTGCTCGCGCGGATCCATGCTGGCATCCTACGATGAGGTGAATTGCCAGCAAGTGGCGACCAAAAGGAAATGCCCTGAAGCCGCCGCCACGCACATTCTTGTTGCACTTAATTGTCGCGCTCTCAGCCGCGCTGATGGCATCGACGGCCTATGCAGCTCAACCTTTGCCGCGCTCGGTTCTTCTGATCGACCAGGAAAATCAGAGCCGGTACTGGAATTTCGACCTTTCGAATGCCTTTCGGGCCGTTTTGAACACGGAACCGGGCGTCCCTATCATCGTTTATGCGGACAATTTGGATCTCGCCCGCGTCGCCGGACCGCTTTATGAGAACGCGCTCCGCGCCTTCTTTGTGGAAAAGTATCGAGACGTTTCCATTGGTGTCATCGTTGTCAACGGCGCGCGGGCGCTAGACTTCGTTCTGGCTCTGCGAGCAGACCTGTGGCCCAACGTACCCATCGTCTTAGCAGCAGTCGATGACGCAGCCGCAGATCGTGCCAAGTCAGTTCCTGATGTGACCGGACACATCATGCGACTGACGCTGAAAGACATCGTGGCCACCGCACGTTCGGTCGTGCCCGATCTCAAGCGCGTTGCTCTCGTTGGCGATCCGTTTGACCGGAATACATTTTTCCGCGGGTTTCTCGCGGAGATACCGGAATTGCAGCGCGATCTGGAGTTTATTGATCTGACGGGCCTTCCGATGGACCAAATAAAACAACGTGTGGCAACGTTGCCTCCGCAAACCGCAATCGCCTATACGACGCTTACTGTCGATGGAGCGGGGATAGATTATCTGCCGCGCGAGGCGATCGCCCAGGTCGCCAGCGTGGCCAACCGACCAATCGTAACCGGCACCGAAAACTTCATTGGATATGGCGCGGTGGGCGGCATGGTCGTTCAATCTCCACCGATCGGAAGGGAGGCGGGACGGCTAGTGCTGCGTCTTCTCAATGGGGAAAGCGCATCGGATATTCCGATCACGGTGGGAGACTTCAAAAAGCCGATGTTTGACTGGCGAGAGCTACAGCGGTGGAATGTAAGTGAGGCAGAGCTTCCTCCCGATAGCGAGTTGCGGTTTCGTAAGCCGGGTATGTGGGAGCAATACCGCTGGCAGGTGATCCTCGTTTCCATCGCATTGTTGGGGCAAGCTACGGCGATATTTATACTGCTATTGGAGCGGAGGCGGCGCATTGCCGCCCAGATTGACTCGCGCACCAGCCTTCTGCAAGCCGTGCACATGAACCGAGCTGCAGCTGCGGGTGCGCTGTCAGCGTCAGTTTCACACGAGCTCAACCAGCCGTTGGGAGCAATTCTCATCAATACGGAAATCGCGGACCTCTTAATGACGTCAGACGTTATTGATGTGAGCCGAGTTCAAAAAGTTCTATCGGCGATACGAAAGGATGACCAGCGAGCGGCTGAAATTATCAAGCGCCTCAGTGTTTTGCTGAAGGGATCCCAAGTCTGGAGTAGTCGCGAACTGGACCTCAATGATGCAGTTCACACAGCAATCAAAATTCTCGAACCCGAAGCGATCAAACGAGGCGTTGCGCTACGGGTTGATCTTGATCAGCAACCGTTGACGGTTCGCTCTGACGAAATCCACGTCCAGCAGATTGTCTTGAATCTGGTACTCAACGGAATGGATTCCATACCGCCAGGGGCCATTGAACGACAAATCGTGGTGCGCACCCAGAAGTCTGGACCCGAGGCCACGGTATCTATTTCCGATAGCGGTACCGGCATTCCTGACGACAAGTTGGCAGAGATTTTCGAACCGTTTGTGACCACCAAGCCGCACGGGACGGGATTAGGACTTTCACTCGCGCGAACCATCGTAGAAAGCTATGGGGGTCGTATCTGGGCTGGAAATCGTCGGGAAGGCGGCGCAATCTTTTGTTTCAGTCTTGCGTTGGTGCCGGCAAAGTAGCTACGGCTCAATTAGATCAGCAACGCCGTTGATCGCGTCTATCAGTAATTTCGCTGAAAACGGCTTTGTGAGATAGGCGACGCAGCCGACGTTAAGCGCGTTGCGCCGGATGATTTCATCGTCATTCGCGGTCATGAATATCACGGGCAGGTTTACGCCCGATGAGATCAAGCGTCGTTGTAAATCGATGCCCGACAGTCCGTCCAGATCAATGTCGAGCAACAGACAGCTTGCCCGGCTTGGTCCATGGCCCGCAAGAAACGCCTCCGCCGATGCAAACGTGGCAACTTGAAAGCCATGTGCCGCCAAGAGTTGGCTGAGGCTCTGCAGCATGCTCGGATCGTTCTCGACCACTGCTATGGTACGCATGAGACTGCCCGTCCTCTGACGTACGCCCGTTTCCCGTTTCTGTAGATGGCCTCTAACTGCTACCCCCTTCGGGAATAAGGCTGCATCAGAGAATGACCAGTTGGAATTTCCTGCATGCCGGATTGATTGCGGGCGTCTGACGCAGCGAGCGCGACAATGACAACCTTGCGAATTGCTGTCGATCGGGTCATCTCAGGGCTTCATCTCGATTCCGAGTCTTGCCCTCATGTCCTTAAATACGACGGCTACAGCCTCGATAATCAACTGCTCAGGATGAGCCTTGCAATAGAGGATCACCCTCATGCTCCGCCTCCTTGCTCTTTCGGATGTCCATATAATGCTTGGTGGCGAGCTCGTTGTACCAGCCGCTATACCAAGTCGTAAGCCCGTCGGCGTCGCCCTGCCATGTCCCTGCCAACTGGGCACAGCTTAGCTTTTGTACGTCCAGAAAACCGTTGGCATAGGCATATGTGCTGAGATCGACCTGAGCGCGTGCGCTCTGGAGCGTTCCAGCCAGCAATCCCGCAATTATGATTGATGCTCGCATTTTAGCTCTCCCTGCCATTCGAGCGCTCGTCGGCGCAATTTGAAGGCCGGGCACTCGCCGTTAGCGAGTGCCCGGCTAAGGGCGGTCCGTTAACACTCGTTCGCTCAAGCCGGAAGGAAAGCACCTGCTTCCCTTCCGTAACTTCCTCAATAGCAGGGGGGATAAGGGTAGTAGCCGCAGACCGGGCGCGGCGCGTAGGGATAGTGATAAGGTGCAGCGGCGTAGGCGGCAGCTCCGACAGCGGCCGTGGCTGCTCCAGCATAGACAGCGCCGCGAAACGCGGCGCGCCTCCAGACTCCGAAAATATCAACGAACAGCGAAGCCGGACCATCGGCGCCGGTGATATCGCCTTCCAGGACCTGCACGGTGAACGTCAGGTTGTCACCCTCGATTTGGGGAGTCTTCAGCACCACGACGGCGTCCTTGACCGAAGAGCCGTCCTTGCTGAACACTGAAATGGTCGCGTTGGGAGGATCTTTCGTGAAATTGTCATTTCCCTTGCCCCAATCCTCAAGGAGCATCGCGGTGGGCTCGTGGCCTGCGAGCCGAACGGGTCGATCGGCAAAAACGATAGAGCTGGGCGCCACACCTACCAGCGTCAGTTTGTCGCCCTGAAGGGTCGCGCCGCGCGAATTCATCACGATCAGCGACTGTATGAGCTCCGGTCTCGTGGCACTTTGGGCGCCGATCGTCTTGATCGGCGCGGGCGAAGCAGGGGACGGCGATGTCTGCGCGAGCGCCGCTCCCGCGTCGAAAACGGCAATCGTCACGGCGAGCGCTGCAGCAATTCGAGCGAGTTTTACATTCATCGTCTGCTCCTGTTACGAGGCACCTTGGATTCACTGAGGCCGGCCGCTGGGACCGCTCGTCTTTCGAATTACGAAAGGTTCGGTGCTGTCCGCTATGCAGAATCGGGCAGGGTCTGCAAAACAAAATCCGCGAACGCCCGGAAATATCTTTGCGTCGATTTTGCATAGCGCGGTCCGGTGGAGGCGTCTTAACTTTGAGCAATCTAGCAGGCTGTTGAAGAAGTCAGCCGCGTTCGCCAACGAAGGCTGAATCGTCGCCATTGTGTATGTAGAAGTGCCCGACGAGCCTGCCCGCAGTGCCGACCATAGCCCATCCGCGGCCGCAGGCGTGGTCGTTCTCGTCGTGCCCTTCCCATGAGAACTCCGCGCACGCCGAACCGTCTCGCGTGGTGTAGCGGACGTCGAGAAAGCCCTTCAGCGCACCGAAGGCAATTTCACCGTCGGACTTACCCTCGAAGGTGAGATGCGCCTCTTCGACGAGATCGAGGAAGTCGCTCTCCCAGTTGTCCATTTCGACGATGCGCCAGCGGCCGGCAAAGGCTTTGGCGAAGCCCGGCACCTTGGCCATCAGCCGGCCTCCGCTATCAGCTTCGGAAGCCGCACCAGATTGTAGGCGGCGGCAGTGAAGGTAAAAGCCCATCCGACGCGATCACGGCCACGGAAGCTGGTCTTCTCTTGCCCGGCGACCGTCTTGATCCAGCCGAATGCCTCCTCGATGCGCTTGCGGATGCGCTGGCTGACGGCATAGCCGCCGTGCCGGGTCGTTCGCCCGTCGATCGCAGAGCTGCGGCCGCTGGTGTTCTGCGCGACATGCGGCGTCACGTTCATCGAGCGCAGCTCGTTGACGAAGTCTTCTGCATCGTAGGCTTTGTCGGCGCCAAGTGTGATCGCTGTCGGTCGGTCGGCACGAGGCTCAATCATGTGCAGCGCGGCCACCCGTTCGGCGTGCCCGTCGACCTGCGTCAGGCAGGCATCGACCAGCAGGCTGTGGCGGTTCTCCATCAGCCCATGCCCGATGAAGCACAGCTTCGTCTCCTTGCCTTTACCCTTGCGGTAGAGTCTGGCATCGGGATCGGTGGCCGAAGCATGGGTGTCGTTCGAGCGTTTCTGGCCATGGAAGTCCGCTTCGGCATTGCGTCCGCCGCCTTGCGTCGGCGTCGCGCCGGAGCCTCCTTCGGCTTCACGCTCTTCATCGAGGCCCAGGCCTCAATCAGCGTGCCATCGACCGAGAAGTGATCGCTCGACAGAAGCTTCTTCACCTTGGGCTGCGCCAGCAACGCCGCGAGGAACTTGGCCGAGATGTCGCCTTCCAGCAGCCGGTCGCGGTTCTTGGAGAACACCGAATGGTCCCAGACGGCGTCGTCGACGCCAATTCCGACGAACCAGCGGAACAGCAGATCGTATTCCAGCCGCTCCATCAAAAGCCGTTCCGAGCGGATCGAATAAAACGCCTGCAACAGCAGCGCCCGCAGCAGCTTCTCCGGTGGGATCGACGGCCGCCCAATCGGTGAATAGAGCGCGGCAAACTCCCGCTCCAGCGCCCCGAGCGCCTCGTTCACGATCGTCCGGATCGCTCGCAGCGGGTGATCGCGCCGCACCCGCGCTTCCAGGTCAACGTAGCTGAACAGCTCGCCCGTTCGATCGTCCCCGCCGCGCACGCCCCATCTCCGAATCTCGTCGGAGCCAATGAATCACGGTCGCCGGTCGGCGGCGAGCACCTTTTTCAACAGCCTGCTAGGGATATGAGGAGCGAGCCATGGTCATTGTCTTGTGCCTCTACATCGTCGGTCTCTGGCTTGTGTTTTCCAAATTCAAGCTCGTCCGCTGGGGCTGGCTATCCGGCACGGTTTCGACAATAGCGGGGCTACTCATACTTGCTACGTTTTCCGCGCTGTTTAACTTCCTCACACCCTCGGGCCGGATCACCGTGGCCGGCAAAGTCGTGGAAGTCACTCCGAATGTGACCGGCCAAATTATTGCTATTCCGGTCAAATCGAACTTGCCGGTAAAGAGGGGCGACGTTCTGTTTCAAATCGATCCCGCCCCCTTTCAGTACAAGGTGACGCAGCTCCAGGCGTCGTTGGTGGCAGCGCGCCAACAGACGCAGATATTGAAATCGAACTACGAACAAGCGACAGCCAACGTCACGTGCCTGGATGCGCAGGTGAAGTATAACGCTAAGCGCCTTGCCGATATTCAGAAGCTTTCAGCCGAAGGCGCAAACACCGAGTTCAAGGAGCAGGACAACCAAGTTCAATTCGAGACAGTGACGGCGCAACTCAACGCAGCGAAGGCGACGCAGCAGAGCGCAGAGCTGGCGATGAAATCCGAGGTCGGCGGCGTCAACACCACCGTGGCGCAGATACAAGCGCAACTCGCGAGCGCCGAATGGGAGTTATCGCAGGCCACGGTTCGGGCGCCTGGCGATGGTTACGTAACGGTCGTGGCATTGACCGTCGGTGATCGCGCGTTGCAGTTTCACTCCGCAATGTCATTCGTAGTCGAGGACGAGATCACCATCGTCGGGATGTTTTCGCAGAATGGTTTTCAAACCATCCAGGAAGGCACACCGATCAATATTGTTTTCGACAACGTCCCAGGCCGCATCTACCACGCCAAGATCACGGCGATCCCTAGGGGCATCGGACAGGGCCAGATTGCAGTCTCGGGGACACTGGCACGCACGAATTCGCTCGGTGGCGCAACCACCTTCCCCGCGGTGATTTCCATTCCAGATGACGTGAGCCGTCAATCCCTGCGACTCGGAATGTCGGGCAATGCAACGGCGTTTGCGGCCAACGCGGGCGTCATTGGGCTGCTGGCATCGATTCTTGTGTGGGTCAGTTCTTACACAGCTTACTTGTAGTCGGCGAAAGGTTCGCGGTCTTCAAAAGGCGCCTGGCATATTGGATACCGTCGGTTGGCGACCGATCGGTCCACAACCACGCGTTGACCTTTCATGCATCCTCGTTATGCTCCAGTCTGTTTTTTTTGATCTTGGCAGGATTTGACGCGGCCGGATGTCGCACTTCATTCGGCCCGCCTTCTTCAGATAAGGCGCGTATACGGGATGGCCAACGCCTCTGTAGTTCATGTCGTAGACGATGATGAATCATTTCGGACAGCGGTTGTGCACCTGCTCGAGTTGTCCGGCTATAAGGTTGCGGATTACGAATCGGCAGTTGACTTTCTGCGCGCTAGTGAGACGGCAGATCCTGGCTGTATATTGCTGGATGTCCAGATGCCGACTTTGGGCGGCCTGCAGCTCCAAGACCAGCTGACGAAGCTGTCTCGCTCTTGGCCGATTATCTTCATGACCGGTCATGGAGATATTCCCACTAGCGTTCGCGCTATCAAGGCAGGCGCCGATGATTTCCTTCCCAAACCGGTTTCAAAGCAAACTTTATTGGAAGCAGTCGAGCGCGCGCTTGCTCGATATTCTGCTACGCAACAGGCTCAGGATCAGCTCAATTTGCTCAGATCTCTGATCTCGACCCTAACCCCACGGGAAACCGAAGTTTTTGGCCTGATGGTCCGCGGCAAGCTGAACAAGCAGATTGCGTTTCAGCTTGGCTCCTCCGAGCGGACGGTTAAGGCTCACCGGCAAATGGTAATGCACAAGCTACAGGTCCAAACGTTTGCTGAGGCAGTGTCAATTGCGGAACGAACTGGGCTCCTAGTGCCACTCCCCTTCGCGGCGCTAACCCCCTGAAGGCCTTTCGTCCTGCTCCGCCTCGCGGAATACGGCGCTGCCGAAAATCTTTCCGTTGCCCCGAGGGACAATATCGCAAAAGCATCCTTCGTGTTGTTTATGCCCGAAGAATTGCATTTACCGAGCTCTTGCGACAAGGCACTTCCGACGCCCAGTCTTCGGTGGCTCGCAGCCATGGCCGAAACGCCCATTGCTCGCGATAGCAACCCGTGCAGCGATCTGGTTAATCAGGCCGAGAGATTGGCTCTCGCGAATCTGGACGAGCCGCTGCATATTGCGGCGTTGTGTCGCACCCTTGAGGTAAGCGAGCGGACGCTTCGCAAGGCATTTCACAAAACCCACGGTATTCCGCCCTGCCGGCATCTTCGATTGTCGCGACTGTCGCAGGCAAGACGGGCTCTCTCATCCGCAGACTGCAGATTCATGACCGTAACGGAGGTCGCGACATCTTTCGGATTCTTGGAGCTGGGACGATTTTCAGTCGAATACCGCAAGCACTTCGGCGAAAGTCCTTCACAAACACTCCATCGCGGAGCACCTGACAGATCCCCTCCAGTCAACGATGCTGTCCACGACAGCCCCTCTGTGGGAGTTTAAAGTAGCTTTGCGGCAACAGCGGTGCCGAGTGGGCCTTGGCACCAATTGAGGCGATACACCGGGAATGCATCGTTGATTCACTCCTGATCTCGGATTGTGCGGAGCACAAGCAGATGATGCGCATCAAACGAAAACAACCATCAGGTCTCGGGCTCATCCAGTCAGGCATCAGCATTGTAGCGGTGGCCTTTGCTCTTTGCCCGCAAGTCGCCCACGCCGACGAAGGAGGCGTTTCATTCTGGCTTCCCGGCCAATTCGGCAGCCTTGCAGCGACGCCCCAGGTCCCCGGCTGGTCGATGGCGGAGGTCTACTACCACACGAGTGTAAGCGCCTTTGGCAACGCGGCAGCCGCCAGAGAAATCCACGTTGGCAGAATCCCCGCCGCAGTGAATGTCGATCTGAACTTGCATCTGAATGCAAAGGCGGATCTCGTACTGCTCAATCCCACCTACACGTTCGCAACGCCGGTGCTAGGCGGACAGCTTGCCATCGGCGTAACCGGCCTGTTCGGGCGGTCGAGCGCCAACCTAGACGGAACACTGACGACGGCAGTTGGACCGCTAGTGACAACGCGAACGGGCAGCTTTGGCGATTCAATCACCTCGGTAGGCGACCTCTACCCACTGGCGAGCCTCAAGTGGAACGCCGGGGTACACGATTACATGACCTACGTGACGGGCGATATTCCCGTCGGGGCGTATAGTCCGAGCCGCCTCGCCAATCTCGGCATCGGTCACGCAGCCATCGACGCCGGCGGCGGGTACACCTACTTCAATCCGCAAACCGGCCATGAGTTTTCGGCGGTTGCTGGTTTCACTTACAATTTTAAAAATCAGGATACGCAGTACCAAAGCGGCATCGACTTTCACCTCGATTGGGGCGCTTCCCAATTTCTATCCAAACAGATTTTCGTTGGTTTGGTCGGCTATGCTTATCAGCAGGTCACCGACGATTTCGGTCAGCACCCAGTGCTTGGTAGCTTCAGATCCCGCGTGCTCGGTGTCGGTCCGCAGGTCGGCTTTCTGTTTCCGGTGGGAGACATGCAAGGCTATCTCAACTTAAAGGGTTACGGCGAATTTGCCGCCGAAAATCGTCCGGCCGGCTGGAATACGTGGCTGACTTTCTCGATTTCGCCGATGGCGCCCGTAAGCACCGTGACGCCAACACGACGAATGGTGACGAAGTAACCGCGGTCAAATCGACCGCAACCGAAGAGCGCGAACGAATAGTGACCAATCAAATTCACCTGAAACTTCACCGCCGATCGATGCAGCGTCACTCTGCGCGGATCGTCGCCTCGTGCGCTAAAGCTATTTCACTGCATTATCGATTCCTGGAAGGAGAACGAATGAAGGCCTCGGTATTTCTGAGCTGCAGCAGCCGGATCGTGTTGATTGGCTTCGCCGCATTCACCGCCTTCGTATCGCAGGCGTCGGCGCAGGGTAATCCGGACCGTACCGCGTATTTCGGCGAGACCCATGTGCATACGGGCTGGTCCTTCGATGCCTATATTTTCGGGAATACCAAGACCGGTCCGGAGGATGCCTACAAATACGCCATGGGCCAGACCATCAAGCATCCACTGGGTTACAACATCAAGATCACCACGCCGCTCGACTGGATGGGCGTGACGGATCATTCCGAATATGCCGGAACGGTGAAGCTGGCGAATACACCCGGCTCGTCGATCAGCAAGCTTCCGATCGCGGAGAAGTTGAAGGTGCGTACCGCCGCCGATGTTCAGCGCATCTATTTGTGGCTCGGCGGCACCATCGTCGACAGGAAGCCGATCAAGGAATTGATCGATCCCGTGGTGGCCGGCAACATCTGGAAAGAGAACAATGCGATAGCCGACCGGTACAACAAGCCCGGCAAGTTCACCGCGTTCTGCTCGTACGAGTGGACGTCCACTCCCAACAATAGCAACATGCATCGCAACGTCTTCTTCAAGGACTGCGCGAAGGTACCGGAAGTTCCCTTCAGTTCGATCGACTCGGTTGCCCCGGAGGATTTGTGGGCCTGGATGGATACCCAGCGCAAGGCAGGCAGCGAGTTGCTCGCCATCTCGCACAATGCAAATCTATCCGACGGGATCATGTTTCCGATGGAGGTCGACTTCAAAGGCCGGCCGATCGACAGGGCCTGGGCTGAATCGCGCATGCGGAACGAGCGGCTCACCGAAATCAAGCAGATCAAGGGCGCATCGGAAACGCATCCGACGCTTTCGCCGAACGACGAGTTTGCCAATTTCGAGATCCTGACCTATTTGCTCGGTGACCCCAAGGGCCGCTTCCCGATGATTCCCGGCAGCTATGTCCGCGATGCGCTCAAGACCGGAGTCGCGATGCAGGACGCACGCGGCTACAACCCCTACAAGACCGGCGTCGTCGGCGGATCGGACTCGCACAATACGGGCGTTCCCTACCGGCAGGAGAATTTTTTTGGCGGGCACGGTAAAGCAGACGGCGGCGAAAAGGAACGCATGTCCGGTCGCCTGTTCGCGGGCCTGGACGTACGCAACGAGAATCCGGCGGGCTTGACCGGCCTATGGGCCGAGGAAAACACCCGGGCTTCGCTGTTTGACGCGATGGCGCGCAAGGAAACATTCGCCACCAGCGGTCCGCGCATCTCGGTGCGCTTTTTCGGTAGCTGGGACTATGCAAAGGACGTCAAGGACGAGCAGCGCCGTGAGCTATGGCATGTTGTTCCGGATTGGCTGAAGGATCGCCTCTGGGTCAGAACCGCCTACAAGCAGGGCGTTCCGATGGGCGGGGATCTGGCGCCGTTGACGGCAGGCAAGACAGCGCCGTCGTTTGCGGTATGGGCAGTCAAGGATCCCACGTCCGGCAATCTTGATCGCATTCAGATCGTCAAGGGCTGGAGCAATGGCGGCCAGAGTTTTGAGAAAATCTTCGATGTGGTTTGGGCCGGCAAGCGCGAGCCCGATCCCCTGACCGGCAAAGTGCCGGCGATCGGATCCACTGTCGACGTCAAGGAAGCCACATACAAGAACACGATTGGCGCGACAGAACTCAAGGCAGTGTGGTCCGATCCCGAGTTCGACCCCGCCCTGAATGCGTTCTATTACGCCCGTGTCCTCGAAATCCCGACGCCACGGTGGACCACCATCCAGGCCAAGAACCTCGGAATCAGTCCGCCGGATACCGTTGCGACCACGATTCAGGAACGGGCCTGGAGTTCTCCGATCTGGTACACGCCTACGGACGAAGCGCGCAAGGCTGCCAAGCCCGGCACCACCATTGCCGGTTTGCAGCAGCAGGGCGCGACGGCCCTCGATGAAGCCCAGCTCAAGGAGCTTCTCATCGGCAAATCGACATGGCTACGCAACAATGTCACCGGTGCCATCTTCCAGGTGATCTGGAGCGAGAACGGCCAGCGGTTGATTACGAGCGTCGATGGTTCGCTCCCGCAGCCGGCACAGGTTGGAGATGTGTTCCACGGTGGAGCGCTGGGCTCGTCGGCATACTATTCGATCAAGGACGGCAAGATCACGACGTCACTTGGTAACGCCCCATACGAGGTCGCGGTATACAAGCTTGGCGACAAGTACTTCGGTGCGCGGAGCAACGAGTTCGGCTACGCCAATTACGAAATCGTTCCGACCCCGGTGACCCTCGAAACGCTGGGATCTGAACGGCCACCGTTCTGAGATTGTCGCATGAGTTGCAAGGCAATCAATCAGCCGCCGATGAGTAGTTTCGGTGCACTGCGACTGGCCCTCGCGGCGGCTACCTTGATGCTGGCTTCTGTCGCCGGCGCGTCGGCATGCGCGATTTGTTTCAACGGCCTGGTCGTCACCGTCGGGCAGCAGATCGACGCTGCCGACCAGGTCGTGCTTGCTGACCCGCTACCGGAGGAAAAATTTCGCGTGGTGGCCGGTGTGAAGGGGGACTTGACCGTCGGCGCCATCATCGCCGAAGCCGTCTCCAACACGAAAGGCCGGCTGGCAATTGACGCCTTCGCGGCCGAGCCCGCATCGAGCGTAGCCCAGTCACGCGAGGGCGGCCCCCTTCTGCTGATCCGAAACCAGCTCGGTCAGCAATGGGTGAGCGCCGGGCCAATTGACCTCGCCCATGCAGGCTGGTTGCGCCAGGTGGCGGCTACGTATCATGGCAAGCCGGCTCGCGCGAGATCGGCGTGGCCGCGCTCTACGCTAAGTTTGTCCGAACTAACTGACGCAGAGTGGGGCGAGCGCCTGACCCTGGTTGCGCCGTACCTAGAGAATTCCGAGCCAATAGTTGCGGACATTGCGTATGGGGAGATTTCGCGGGCACCGTACGGCGTACTACGCGCGCTCCGGCCGAAGCTGTCAGCGGCGAAGATCGCCGGCTGGGTCGACGATTCCAAACTCGAAACGCGGCATTCTTCCTACCTTTTATTGCTCGGAATTGCCGGTGATTCCAGCGACGCGGCGGTTCTGGAGCGGCGCATCGATGCGGCATGGACATCGCACAGCGTGACCGAGCTTGCCGCGATGCTTGCGGCCGATCTTGAAATACGCGGGCCATCGCGGGTCGGCGCCATCGAGACAATGTATTTTGCCGATGGCAAGCGGACGTTGCCGGAAATCGAGGCCGCCTTGCTGGCTCTGAGCGTTCAGGGCGGCGCGAATGCCGCGATTCCCCG
Source organism: Bradyrhizobium sp. McL0616 (assembly GCF_049993385.1). Taxonomy (NCBI): domain Bacteria; kingdom Pseudomonadati; phylum Pseudomonadota; class Alphaproteobacteria; order Hyphomicrobiales; family Nitrobacteraceae; genus Bradyrhizobium; species Bradyrhizobium sp. McL0616. The sequence goes on along the minus strand of NZ_CP188255.1, from coordinate 5,222,254 downwards.
AGCGCGGGTTATTGAAGCCTATCGCGTCTTCATGCGAGAACGAAAGCCGATGGCCGGATTTGTCGCGCTGGAACTGGCTGACTGGAAATATTGGGATGCCACGAGCGACTATGTGGATCTCCTCAGGTCGAATACCGTTAAGGATCCCGCCTCGCATTTCATGATTGTCAACTATCTCGCGCAAAGTCCGCAGGCGGCCGCCAAGGCAGCGCTACGCTCGCTTGAAAGAAAGCCGCGTTAGGACATCCCGATGGATTCGTCACAGCCTCACGCCGAGCAGGCTTCCGAGATCGCGCCTGCATCCCAGAAGTCATCCTCATCGTCATGGTGGAAACGGGCGCTACGCGAGCCACTCGTTCACTTTTTGCTGGTCGGGTTGATGCTGTTTGTCGCGTATCACGGACTGCATCCTGCGACGGAAGGCTCCGACCAATCCAGGCGGATCGTGCTGACGGAAGACGATCTGTACCAGATGAGCGTGGCTTGGCTGGCACAAGGCCGTCCCACGCCGACGCCCACTCAGATGCAGAGCCTGATTGATAGCAAGGTGCGGGAGGAAATCCTCTACCGCGAGGCCCTCGCGCTTGGCCTGGACAAGGACGACACGATTGTGAAGCGGCGTCTCGCGCAGAAAATGGAGTTTCTCGCCGAGGACGTTTCTGCTCTTTCGGAGCCCTCACACCAGGAACTGAGAACCTGGTTCGATGGCAATTCCCAGAGGTTTGCGCTCCCTCCCCGGATATCGTTTCGGCATCTCTATTTTTCGCTCGACCTGCGAGGTGAGAAGGCGCAGGAGGCCGCAAAGAACGCGCTGGAAGCGCTTGGTGGCAAGCCCGGCGAAGCGCTCGAAGCCACAGCGCTTGCGGATCCCTTCATGTTCCAGGACACGTATGCGGATCGATCGTTCGATCAGGTTGCCACATCTTTCGGTCCGAACTTCGCGCGCAAGCTCGTGGAAATCAAACCCGGGTCCTGGCAGGGACCAATCGCGTCCGGATATGGTTGGCATCTCGTCTTCGTCAGCGCGTTCGAACCAAGCCGCGTCCCAGGCTTCGAGGAGGTCGAGACGGACGTAAAAGAAATGTGGGTTGCAGACCAGCGGGCGGAAGCCAAGCGCAAGGCCTGGGAGACGATGCGGGCGCGCTATCAGGTCGTGTTGCCGGAAAAATCCGAGAACTGAGTCGCTATAAGCCGTGGATGACGGTCGATGAAATTGTTGATGGCGCGCTCTGTATTTCTTGGGATCGTCTTCGCGATCTGCGCACTCTTGCAAAGTGCTTCGGCCCACGAGTCGCGCCCGGCCTACATGCAGGTAACGGAAATTGCTCCGAAGCGGTACGAGTTCGTCTGGCGTACGCCACTGCTGTCCGGAATGCGTCTGCCGGTAGTGCTGCGCCTGCCCAACGGCGCCCGTAACGTCACCGAGCCGACGCTGCGCGAACTTTCGGATTCATTGGTGGAACGCAGACTGATCGAACTGGATAGCGGCCTCACCGGCGCACGCATCGAAATGGTCGGGCTGCAGGCGACGATCACGGACGTATTGGTGCGCGTGCAGTTGCTCGATGGCAGTTTCTCCACCACTCTTGTGCGTCCGTCAAAGCCGTGGATCGAGATCGCAACGTCGCGCAGCGCGCTGGAGGTTGCCACCGCTTATCTGACACACGGCATCGAGCATATCCTGTTCGGCTACGACCATCTGTTGTTCGTGCTGGCATTGATCCTGATCGTGCGCCGTGGCCGCGTCCTCCTGATCACGGTCACCGCCTTTACTATTGCTCATTCTATCACCCTGAGCCTTGCGACACTGGGGCTCGTGCACGTGGCCGGACCTCCGGTTGAAGCAACGATAGCGCTGAGCATTCTGCTTTTGGCCTGGGAGATCATTCGATCGGACCGCGGGCAGACGAGCCTGACCGCGCAATGGCCGTGGCTGGTCGCATTCTCGTTCGGCCTGCTGCATGGATTTGGCTTCGCCAGCGCACTCTCAGAAATTGGTTTGCCGCAAGGGGATATTCCGCTTGCTCTGTTTGCCTTCAATGTCGGCGTGGAAGCCGGACAGCTAATGTTCATTGCGGCTGTTCTGGGCTTCTTGCGATTGAGCATGAGGATCAAGTTTCCGATTTTTGTCCAACGCTATGCAAGGCCCGCTACGACCTATGCGATCGGGATCATGGCGGCGTACTGGCTCATTGAGCGACTGGCCAGCTTTTCTGCCTGAGGGATTTGGGGGAGTGGTACTTGGGAAAAAGGTGAACCACCAGGCATCGCTTTGCGACCAGCACCTCCCAGATATTGCGGGGCAGACGGTGGTAACTCGCGCTTGGTTCCGAATCCTTTCCGCTGCTGCTTCGTCTGCTGTGTGCGTGCTCCCGGCAGCGGCACATGAAAGCGCCGTGCTGCACCAACATGAACTTCCGCCGGTCTACGTCACGGCTCCGGAGGCAGCGCAACCCAAGCGGATCGCTCGGCTCAAACCATCGCAAGGCCGCGGACGCAGCACCGCCGCCTCCCAGTCGAACCAGCCGGCCGCCGGCGCCGACGGCATCACGCCCACGGCATCATCCGTTGGCGCCGATGTCCTTCAGACTACCGCGGCCAGCACCATACGCTTCACAGGCGCCGAGGTGAATGCGGTACCATTCGCGCGGACAGGCGAGGCGCTGGAAATCGTGCCTGGCCTGATCGTCACCCAGCACTCCGGCGAAGGCAAAGCCAACCAGTATTTCTTGCGTGGCTTCAACCTCGACCACGGCACGGATCTTTCGATCAAAGTCGACGGTATGCCGGTGAATATGCCGACGCATGGACACGGACAGGGCTATGCCGATATTAGTTTCATGATTCCGGAGCTGATCCAGTCGATCGATGTCCGCAAGGGCCCGTATTACGCCGATGTAGGCGATTTCGGCTCCGCCGGCGCACTTTCGATCGATTATGTCAACAAGCTGCCTAAGAACATCGCAGAGATGACCTTCGGCAGCTTTGGTTACGGTCGCGCGCTGACCGCGGGGTCAACGGCGGTCGGTGCAGGCACGCTGCTCACGGCCATCGAAGGCGTTAAGTATAGCGGCCCGTGGGACGTGACTGATGATGTGCGCAAGATCAACGGCGTGCTGCGCTATAGCCAAGGCACCGCCACCGACGGGCTGACGCTGAGTGCAATGGCCTATTCCAATGCCTGGAATTCAACCGATCAGGTCGCGCAGCGTGCCATTGATCAAGGCATCATCGGCCGCTTCGGCACGCTCGATCCGACCGACGGCGGCGTCTCCAGCCGCTTCAGCCTGTCGAGCAATTTTGCGCATTCGAGCGAATACGGCCAGAGCAAGCTCAGCGCCTATGTCATCCGCTCCGACCTGCAGCTCTACAACAATTTCACCTACTTCCTCGACAACCCCGTCAATGGCGACCAGTTCAACCAGCTCGATCGCCGCACCGTCGGTGGTTTTGACGCGCGTTGCGCCTTCGATTGGCGCCTCGGCGGCCTCGAGACGCAAACCCGTGTCGGCGTGCAAAGCCGTTATGACGACGTTCAAGTCGGCCTGTTCAAGACGCAGCAGCGCGGGTGGCTTTCGACCGTGCGCAAGGACCGGGTGCAAGAGGGCAATGTTGGCGTCTGGATGGACCAGACCGCGCGCTGGACCGACTGGCTGCACACCACGGTAGGCATTCGCGAGGATGTCTTTGCCGGACGAGTGCTGAGCGACTTGCCGGAAAATTCGGGCAACGCGCAGGCGTCGATCGCAAGTCCGAAGGCCGGCATCGTGCTCGGCCCGTGGGTTAAGACCGAGCTATACGGCAATGCCGGCTATGGCCTGCACAGCAACGACATCCGTGGCGCAACCATCACTGTGGATCCTAACGACAAGGTGACGCCGGCAGATCGCGTGCCGCTGCTGGTGCGCTCCCGAGGCGGAGAGGTTGGGATCCGCACCAAGGCGATCGAGGGCCTCACCAGCGCTGTCGCGGTGTTCGTGCTCGATTTCGATTCAGAACTGCTGTTCGTCGGCGATGCCGGCACCACCGAAGCGAGCCGGCCCAGCCGCCGCGTCGGCGTGGAGTGGACCAACAAGTACAAGCCGGCATCGTGGCTGACGTTCGATCTCGACGTCGCCTATACCCGCGCGCGCTTCACCGATTTCGATTCCGCGGGCGATCGTATTCCTGGCGCGCCGTCCTGGATCGCCAGCGGCGTCGTTACCTTCGGTGAGGAGAGCGGCTGGTTTGGCGCGCTGAAGGGGCGCTACTTCGGTCCGCGTCCACTGATCGAGGACGACAGCGTGCGTTCGTTGTCATCTCTGATCATCAATGCCCGCCTCGGATACCGGTTCGATAATGGACTGCGCGTGCATTTTGACGTGCTGAATCTCTTCAACGCGAAAACCAATCAGATCGAATATTATTATCTGTCGCGCCTGCCGGGCGAACCGATCGGCGGCGTCGCGGACCGTCATGTCCATCCCACCGAACCTCTCGCGGTGCGTATAACCGCGAGAGCAAGCTTTTAAGCCGGCAATGCGAGTTAAAAGCGAACCCGGCCGAAAAGAAAAGCAGTCCATTTTCAAGCAGGGGGTAGACCATGACTCTTCGTCATGATTGCTCTGCTCCCTAACATCGACCTAAGGCGAGCCAGCGTTGCTAGGCACTCCATCGGTCAGCGGCTCGGGAACAGGGCTTCAGTCACAGAATGTACATTCGCTTTGCTGCGCTGAGCGCGCGAGTGCAGCCTGCGCGATTTCCCTTTGCATCAAGCCGCTTGGCGCGAGCGATTGTTGCCGAAAACCGCGATTGCAATTGTTCTTGGGCCAGTCTCAAAGAGTCGGGAGTTGGCTGGCGGTCAAGTTGCGCGCCGACCGTTTGAGGCGCTGTCAGTCCTGCATTCGGATTTCCGGCTGATTGCTGAATTGCTGCTTCGAATCGAACTATATCTTTGCTGCAAGGGCCGGCCCGGGCATGCGTCGGTGCCAACACGAGCATCGCGCAAATTGTGAGCCGTGCCGATGTCTGCGATCTAATGATAATCATGCGGGCTCCAGTCCCTGTACATACGTGGACAATACTACAAACCTGGATCGGAAGTTACCCCTTGCACGCATCGTACGCATTCTGCAGTTCTGTCCTCTGCTTGTGCGGCGCAGCAACCGCAAATTCGAAACTACCGCGACGGATGCGCGTGGCTATGCAAAAACCGACGATGTTCCTATACTTGAATTGTGACGGCCTGATCCCAAGGTCGCGGGCTTGCGGATGTGCCTGACGCCTGCTTGCACTTGGTTCGGACATTCTCAGGCGTGGTGATCGAACTCGCTCAGTGCAATTCTCACTTCTCGGGCAAAGTCAACAAGCGCTGTGGTAAGGGCCCCAAGGGCGACCATGAAAAGAAGGGCGACCCCGCGCTCATGTTGAATCTGCAGAAGTGCGCTCACGAACGCCACGATGACCAAAGCAGCAATCATTATGCTGCTAATCACAGCCCAGAAGATCGCCCTGTTCATCATGGCAGCCCGCCGCAGCAGACGTGGAATATCCGCTTTGAGTCGGGACTTGGCGCTGTCATCGTCCGGTATCCCGTTCAGGACGATCGTTCGGTCGATAATCCTGTTCAGGCGCGAAATTAACACTGAGATAAAAGCTGCCAGTGCTCCCAGCAGAAATGCGGGCGCCACCGCTTGTGAAATGACATGCGATAGCTGACTGACTGATGGCGTATCGGGATACATTGAATCCAGTCAGTTTTGCGCGTGCGCAAGCCTGCTCGAAATGTCGCCAAGACACCTTTTCCGGGCCAGCCCGATGATTTACATGCGCTAAGCTGCGCGCACTATGCAAAATCGGACCGTTGGACCATGCATAGCTGACCTTGAGGACCGAATTTCCTGCAGCTCGGGCCTAGAAAGTCGACGCCTTCGATTTGGCATTGGCTCGCTGTCCGATTTTTGCATAGGCAGCAATCGCTTCGGTCCGTATAGATACAGATCATCATTCTGATTTAAGCGTGGCCATCATGGCGAATCTCGCGACCAATCTATGGCCTCGTTGGCTCAGGGTAACGCTCGTCGGATTCGCAACTGCGATCGTTTTGGGTGGTGGGTTGTTTGCCTACCGATACGCCACCAAGCCGGTTTCTTTGGTCGTGGCTGTCGGATCGCTCGACGGCGAGGCTCTTTCACTCGTCTCGGGTTCTCAGCGCATCTGGCGTCATCGGGATCGCATGTGCGGTTGAAAGTTGTCGATTCCGGCACGTCCTTAAAGGCTTCTGAAATGCTGACCACAGGCAAGGCGCAGCTTGCCGTCGTTCGGGGTGATACCGGTGACTTGTCAGATGCGAGAAGCGTGCTTCTCTTGACCCATGGCGTGGTGCTCATATTGGCCGCTCACGGCAGCAATGCCGATAGTCTTGGTGATCTGCGCAAGACGACGATCGGAGTCATCGGAGGAGACGTTAATCGGCCGATTGTTGCAGCCCTGAAGCAAGTCTATCAATTTGACCGAGCCGACGTCCGGTTCTTGGACGTTGCGATCGCGGATGGCGCCGCCACATTGCTGTCGGGACAGGCTCAAGCCCTTCTTGTCGTTGCGCCGCTAACCGAGAAATATCTGACGAAAATCAGGCAGCTCTTTCGGCAGGCCGCAAAGGGGAGCGTCCCAAAGTTGATCGAGATCGAGTCCGCTGGCGCGGTTGCCAATGTCGCACAGTACTATGAAAGCTACGACATCCCAAAGGGCACTCTGCTGGGGGCGCCCCCTGTTCCGTCGGACGATCTGACATCGCTTCGCGTTTCATACTTTCTGGTTGCACAGAAATCTGTGGACGCGGACATTGTGACGGATTTGACGCAATCTCTGATTGGCGTTCGACGAGATTTGCTGTCGGATTATCCGATCCTGGCACAAGCAGGCGCACCAAGCACCGATGCAGACGCACTGATCCCTATTCATCCGGGCGCTGCCACCTATTACAACGGAAACCAGCAGAGCTTCCTCGATAAGTACGATGACAAACTCTATTACGGATCGTTGCTGCTTGGAACATTGATTTCGATCATCATTGCTGCATGGCGCTTCGCCGGTTCAGGGGCAGCGCCTGCCAGCATGCTGCAACCGCTTTACGATCTCGGAAACGAGATAAGGAACGCCAAAAGCGAGCGCGAACTTGAAGAAACCGAAAAGAAGATCGATGACCTTCTCAAGGCCGAGTTCGCCAGACGTGACGGTGGCGACGATGTCGACAACACCGACTTAGCGGCCTTGACCCTTGCTTCGCACAGACTCCACTATCTGATGGGTCACCGCAGAACCCTGCTTAGCCAGACAACGGTTGCCAGGAAATGAAATCATGTTTGGCGGCGAATTTCGGCACGGCATCACATGCGAAAGGTGAAGATTTTGAAGACCTCCGGGCTCGCCCTTAAATGAAGCAATTCGCGAGAAAACGATTCTGGCTATTGATTGTTGCGGCCGTGCCAATCGTCTATCTCGTGGTGGGATATGTCGTGCTCCCCGCCTTGTGGGCTCATCGCGAGCATGAGCCCGGCCTGGCTTCGTTACCTATGGTGACACGCACCGGCGCTGGCATTCCGGGAGATGCACTTAATGTTGGGCTTGTGGGCAACAATGAAGACGTTCTCCGTGCCATGCATGCGGCGAACTGGATTCCGGCTGACCCAATCACCTTGCGCTCAAGTATCGAGATCGTCGGTAGCGTGTTGCTTGACCGACCATACCACGATGCTCCAGTCAGCCCTCTCTACTATGACGGCAAAAAAGAACAGCTCGCGTTCGAAAAGCCGGATGGCACGAGTGCCGACCGGCGGCATCACGTCCGTCTGTGGCTGGTTCTCGAAAAAGGAACGGACGGCCGTCCTGTCTGGCTCGGTTCGATTACGTTCGACCGCGGTGTGGGCTTAAGCCACGACACAGGGCAGATCACCCATCATATCGCACCCAACATCGATGCAGAGCGCGATCTGCTGATGCGCGATTTGCGCGAGGCGGGAATGGTCCAGGCGTTTTTCCAAATTTCCGGGATCGGTCCGACGTTATTTGGCCGAAATGGCGAAGGCGATCGCTATTATACCGATGGAGAGATCGACGTCGCGCGTCTTGTCGTTGATGGCTCCAGGCGAACCGAACCACCCGCGACGTTGCCTGTCCCGCCACTGATTGCCTTGAAAGATCAAATCTGGCGCGGCGCCAGCAACGCCGTCGGGCAATAATCGGCACCGCCCCAAATTCCCGTCTATAAAAAGGTGCATTCGGCGGGGGATCTATTCCCGCCGGCGTCCCCCTTGTTACGCTCAAGTCAACATTAAGACCGACCAATTCCTCCGCCAGTTCCGAACACTTCTCGGTGTCACCATCAGCCGACCGATACAGGAAAATAGGGTTTTGCCCCTCGACGTATCCGAGGTCGCGTACACCGCTTCGCAGCGCATTTGTTTTGCTTGCTGCGCGTGTGCTGCGATCGGCCAAACCGACGCGTCGCCAAGACAGGGTGATGAACTCTCATCGCTTCACGTCCACCCCTCGGCTCAGAAGGCGTTATCCATCGGCTCAAACGATCGTCTGATAGGGGCTGAACCACCATCGCGACATTCTCGCGGATGTTTCTTGTGCGTCCAAACTCGGAAGTCGCCGTCAGCCTGAGGCACTTCCGCTTTGCCCTCAATAGTGAACATCCTCGCGCGATGTCGGCATGTCCGAAAATTGCCAAACTCGGAGGAAAGGGTAGGGAGAATGGCGCAAACTTCGGGGTCTGCGGCTACTACTCGTACGGCTACGACTGAGCCGCTGCACTACTTTCAGAATTGGCCCGGTTGAGCAGGTGGACTGGGCGAATCCGATCGCAGGTTGTTCGGGTTATTCCGATCGAATAAGTCCTGCCTAATAAGGCCGCTCGTGCGAGCATCAATTAAAGGTGGGATTCTGCGGGGCTCAGGGCTTGGCGACACTACGACTCCGGGCCGTACGACGCAATTAGCAGGATAGCCAGCGTATTGGCAGTAAACTACGGCATTTCCCGTTTCAGTGCTTCCAGCTAAGAACCCGACTATTAGCGACGCCCACAACGCGATTGATCGCTTCATTTTAGCCTCACGGTCAAGCCAATCTCGTAGCCAATCAACGACGCAGCATGATCGCAAAAGAGGTGTCGGGCTATGCAAAAAAGTCAAGATTATTGCAGTGTTCTTCGGATTTGCGCGTCATGGTCCCGGTCATTTCGACGGCCTCCGCTCGACATGAGCGTGCAGTCTTGTTCGTGGCCGAAAAAGTTTCTCGCGCTGAGATGCGACCGCCTCGACTTTGACGTTCGGGGGGCGCCAGGGGGCGGCTGCCGGCGGTCGCCACAGCGCTCTGAACCCGGCGTTCTGCGTTCTGCTGGCTTCCCCGACATTTCTATAGACGCGCTCTGGACGAAGCGTTTCATCACCTGCACGCGCTCGCGCTTCACAACCATACCTTTGACAGGCCTTTGAACTGACGCTGACGGACCACATCTTTCAAAAACTCTACCTTGTGAATGATTCGGATCGTCCTTTCGCCACTGCAACTTTTAGATTTCAAAAATCAAGCTTTCGAAATTGGGGCACGGCTGAAATTTTGATACGTCTGGGTCAGCGGTCGAGCGTGCTGAAATAACGGTTCGCCTCAATGCTGCGACATATCGCATCAAACGGGAAAAGCCGAACTCGATCTACCCCGTCGAAGAATCGTCCGCGACAAATGTCGCACCCGCCGAACTCCCCTATTGACGCCCTGGCCGCGCTAGCGGCGAACGAGGCCGTCCACAGACGGCCCGCCGGGCAACAGCGCGATCGTCGCGAGAGGCTGCTATTTCCAGCCGTGAAGTCTGGCCAGAATCGCGAGAGGGTCGTTCTCGCCATCGTCGCGCTGCTTCTGACGGGTGAGATACTGCCCCCGCGGCGAGACGCCGGGCAGTCGCGGGATCAGGTCCTCGCCGAAAAACGCGCTTGATGGTTTCCACGCTGGGCTGCTCACGTCACTGGCATCGTGGATCGCACCCCAATAGTCGTGCTTCATACGCGCGATCACCGGCGCACCCGCTTGCAGCAGTCTGGCCAGCGTGCCGTCGCGCTCCCAGCGCTGGCGTCGGGTTCGAAGCGATCGCGGGTTACCGAAGACCGCTGGCAGGGATTCCAAGGAGCAGTTGCAGGCGGCGGCAAAGAAAAACGCAGAGACGAAACGCCGGTCGTCCTGCCGCGGCTTGCCGGGTCCGTTGTGGCGTGGCAGGTGCGCCGCAATCTTCCGCCATTCGCGCGCGGTTGTCATGGGGTTCATGGCGACCTCGGTCGGTACGAGGCTATTCTAGCCCATTTGAATGGATAAGGAAGTGTGCGCGCGACTGCGGGGCCGTTCCGGTCTGTTGGGGTGGGATGTTTCAGAGGCCCCCCCTGGGGCTTCGTTTACGGGCCCACTCGATCGGAATGACGTTCTCGCTCCGAAACCAGCGGGGACCATTGCGCCCTGTGCGCATCTCGCCTGTCCTGGCAAGTCGATCTTCTTCACAGATTGAGAACCGTCTCAAGAACGTCTCGTCGTCCTCATCCTCATCCGTCTCGGGTCTATGCCGTATCAACTCCAAGACCTCATTGATCGGTTCCTTTCCTATAATGGATATGAGAAGTAGTAAGAGAGAGAAGATAAAGAAGGGGACCGGGTACGCACTGCCGCGTAGGTAGGTACGCACTGCCGCGTAGGTAACATATGCAAACTCGCGTAGGTTTCTCACAGATGCAGCAGCGTCACCATCGGCGACTTTCCGCGTTCTCTGGTCACCTGGATCAACCCGGCAGCTTCAAGCTTGTGCAGGGCCCGCCGCTTGGCGTCATGGCTTACGCCGCGGGTAGCCAGCCTCTCATTGGGCAGCTTGAAGGTGGCGTTGTGTTCCCTCCAGGACAGGTGCAATAGCCAGATCCACACCATGGCCTGCGGCGTCCGGGTGGCTGCCGCAGCCTGCTCGGCCCACCACAGCGGCACCTGGACAAACGTATCCCGCTTCCTGGCTCTGCTAGGCATCGGCTCGCTCCCGCTGTTGCCGGTATTGTGCAAGCAGGCCGAGCACGTCCTGCCAGATCTTCTCGCCGCGCTTGTCGGTGTAGCGGCCGGGATAGCGCACGATGGTGGCATCGGTTCTGAGCTCGTGCCCGCCGCCAAGCATCACACGCGAGGCCCGACGCATGATCTCCTGCATCAATGCGACGTCGGCCTCGATGTGCTCGATCGGCGCCTCGATCAGCGCGGCGTCGTGGATCGGTCCGCATAGCCGAATGCCGCGTCGGTGCGCCCAGACGCAGGCCAGCCGCAGAATGTCGGCGCCGGTCGACTGCACCGGCCAGTTGCCGATCGAGCGCGCATTGAACTCGGTGATGCCGGTGCGACAGGTCCAGCCGGAAGCTGTACGCATGACGCCCGTGTCGAGCGCGCGTGCGGTCCAGTCGTCAACCCATTGCCAATAAGCATTGAACAGGCCACGATGCTGGCTGAGCATTTCGTGGGCAACGAAGGTCGACAGCCCCAACCGCATTGCTAGGGTCTCGGTCTGCATGCCGTATTGCGCGCCAAGGCAGCCAATCTTATAGCGCTCGTGCACATGGGCATGCGTCTTCTTGGTGGCCTCGAGGGGGGCCTCGTCGAAGCGCTTGGCAAATTCCAGGTATGGGCTGCCGGACGCATAAAGCTCCAGCATCGGCTCGCACTTCGACAGCGCCGCGGCAATCTGAAACTCCATCGAGCTCCAGTCGATATAGGCGATCGCGCGTCCTCGCTCAGGCTTGATCAGCGACCGCAGCCACACCGCCGGAGAGAAGATCCATTGCGCGGCTTTCGGCTGGGTACGGGAGGTCTTTGATGCGAACGGCCATAGCACGGTCCGATTCCGACCGTCGGCCCCCACGGCAAGCTTGATCTTTCGCATCTTGTCGCGGGCGTAGCGCAATTGCCGCAGCGCCTCGAGCTCTGGCCATGCTTTGGCCATGCCGTCGAAGGTCCTACGCCGCAGGTTGAGCTTGCCGGAAACCTCGTCGCGCGGCCAGTCGATGCCGGCACGCTCGAGATAGTCCTCGAACCCGGCAACGTTGAAATGCCAGTCGTCGTCCTGGCCTTTCACGTAGACACCGTACTGGGCGTCGATCTTCGGCACCAGCGCATCGCGGGCGAAGGCCCAGACCGCCTTGTCCTGCAACTGCGAAAATATCTCCATGTCAATCGGAACGCCGCGATGTTCCATCGCCGCCGACACCGCGGCGAATTCGCCCCAGTGAAGCGCGACGTCGAGCTCAACACCGGACAACAGCTTCATCATCAATTGCTCCAGCGCCGCGACGTCGGACATGCAGTAGTCGAGCACCTGGATCTGCTCGTCGTGGCTAAACGGATGGCCCTGCAAGATTCGATTCCGCATGGCGTCCTTGCGCCGGCCGCCGATCGTGCTCAAGCCAAAATGGCTCAACGCGCCGACCAACCCCTTGCCTTCGGCAGGCGGGGTGAGGCCGTTGAGGTAGGCGCGGAAGATCGGATAGAGATCAAGAATGTTGCGCGGCAGCGGCCAGCCGAGTGTCAGGTGGCAAAGGCACTCGGCGTTGGCGACGAAACAGATGAAGAGCGTGTCAGAGCCGACCGAGTAAGGCGGCAGCGGCCCCAATGCGTTGGATTGCTCATCTCGCCAGAGCCGGAACGTCTGCCCGGTGCGAAGTTCCTTCGCGCACAGGCAGAGCACGTCCGGAGGTTCGCCAGACTTCGAGACGTACTCGAAGTCGGCGAGCCAGATCTCCTTGAACGGAAGCTCAGTCGCGATCACGGGCGGCCCACTTCTTGAACAGCGGGTGCTCGACACTGTCGACCAGGCGGTTCTTGTCGCGGAACGCCAGGCGGAAGGTCTTGGCATGGCTCAGCGCCGGCCAGATTGGCTCGGCGAAGCGGCCGTCAGGCGCCTCGAAGACCTTGTAGGTCTTGTTCTCCTGATCGGTGTAGAGCCTCACCCATCTCTCGACGCCGTCGAGTAAACCGATCTCCTTGGTGCGCGCGTACTCGTTGTCAGTCGCTGCGTTGACCGGAATAATCTTGACCCCGCCACGCGGTGTCACCGTCAGATACAGCGTATGATCGGTGACGTTGATGCCGATGCCGGCGAGCGCCACCGTCATGTCAGTATCGACCGCGAAGAATTGCTTCTCCATCCCCACTTCGACGTCCACCAAGGGGACCGTTGGCCTGAATTCGGGGTGCGTCCTGAAGAACTCGTTCTTGCCGGGGATCTTGCCGACGCCGATCGCCACGATGCCGGCAGCGCTGGCACCTTTGACGCCGGGAAGATCCCGCCGCAACTTGGCGAATTCGGCTTCGTCGTCGTCGAGCATTTGCTCGGTAACGGGGTTGCCCTGGACCTGCTCGGAATCCTCCACGGCATGCAGTTCAAGTTTGGTCTGTTTCTTCTCGGTCATTCCGCAATCTCCCATTGCTGGGCCGGCGCGTCGGGGAACAGCGCGCCGCCGGCCGGCCTGACGTGCGCGCTGGCAATGACGAGGGAAGCGATTTCGGGGGATACGGCGCGGCCACCGCTCAAGGTCCAGAGAGCGCGGCCGTTGAATTGCAGTTGCAGAGACTGGCCGGTCCGCATCGCCGCAAGCACGGCATGAACGCGGGCTGCGCGGCGATCGAGCTCCGTGGGGTTGCAGATGTTGCGCATGAGCCGGCTCCGGTGGAGCGGCCGGCCTTGCACGGGGACGCGGTTGTCAATATTTTGCCGGGTGCCTTACGTCCTGCGAAATACTGGCGGCCGCCTCGTGCGAAGGGGCGGCCGTTGTTATTTTGCGATGGTGTTTTCCGTCTCGGTGGTGTCCTGCTTGGGCCGGCGGCGGGATGCCTCGTACGCCTCAAGCTCGTCTTCGTAGAAATATTCGGTGCCGAGAACGACGACCCCGGCCGGGAACCCGGGCTGCTTGCGCATGCGGTAGTGCGTCATTCTGCTGGTGGTGGGGTAGCGGTCGCGAAGCCGCACGAGCTGACGATCCGACATGGTCATGGCGCTCCCTGATCGAGGTCGAGCGCAATGGTGCGACGGGTCGCTACGTGTTGTCGTCCGCTCTAGTTCGACCGGCGAATTAGACCGGACAAGGAAATCAACTACTTAGAACGCTGGCCTTGCGGTCCGCCCAGATTTTTTCGACCCAGCTCTCGTCAAGGCCCAATTCCTGCGCGACCAGCAGACAAGCCGAAATCGGGCCAGATGCCGCGCCGCGATGCTCAGGGTTGCGATACTGGGGAAGGCCGAAATCGGTGATCACGACCTTCACCGCCACCGCGATGGCTTGGTGTTTCAGCCCCGTATCCTTTGGGCTCGATCCGCTCTTTGCTTTGGGCGGCCCATCGATGAAGTGTTCCCAGACAAACTCATGAAGGGATTGCGTAACCGTCATGCCGGCGCGGCTGGCACCACGCGCATGCTTGCGGAGAATTTCCAGCGCATCCTTGTCACCCTCGCGAGCGAGGGCGACCAACGTATCGACCTCCGCGACCTCCATGCGCGCGCGATAATATTTCCGGCTGAATTCCTTTGAGAACAGCTCAGGGGCTTTGCGCACCATCCGACGCACAGCGTCTCGGGCACGCGCTTCTGTATCTGCGTTCCTCGGGCGTTTCGGCATGGGCCAAATATAGCCAGGAAATACGATGTTAGCCGGGCGTTAGCTTGGCGCTTAGCGTAGTTGCCATAGGTACCTGATAATGCTAGGAAAAATGCCGCTTGACAGGATTAGCGAAGCGTAATCCGCCACTTTCGCCGCGCGCGAGAAAAGGTGGGTTACGCCCAGCGGACTGCGCTTCGCGCAGCCGCGAGGCTAACCCACCCTACACCTTTTACTTCTTCACCAGCGGGCACTCGCTGTCCTTGAGCGGCTTGGCTGCATCTTCCGCCGGAATGGTCGCGACCAGCTTGTAATAGTCCCATGGTCCCTTCGACTCTTCCGGCTTCTTCACCTCGAACAGATAGGCCGGAATGATGCGGCGGCCATCCTCGCGCAGCGGGCCTTTGCCGAACAGCGGATCGTCGGTTGGGATTTCCTTCATCTTGGCGACGACCTTGGCGCCGTCATGCGGATTGCCGCCGAGTGCTTCGAGCGCCTTCAGATAATGCAGCACGGCGGCATAATTGCCGGCCTGGGTCATCGACGGCATCGCCTTGTTGGTGGCCTTTTCCTGGAAACGCTTGGACCAGGCGCGGGTGCCATCGTTCAGGTCCCAGTAGAAGGATTCGGTGAAGGTCAGGCCGTGTGCGGTCTTGAGACCAAGCGAGTGCACGTCGTTGATGAACAGCAGAAGTGCGGCGAGCTTCTGGCCGCGTTCGACGATGCCGAACTCGGCCGCCTGCTTGATCGAGTTGGTGGTGTCGCCGCCGGCATTCGCGAGCCCGACGATCTTCGCCTTCGAGTTCTGCGCCTGGAGCAGGAAGGACGAGAAATCCGACGTATTGAGCGGATGCTTGACACCACCCAGCACCTTGCCGCCGGTCGCGGTGACGACCGCGCTGGTGTCACGTTCGAGCGCAGCACCGAAGGCGTAGTCGGCGGTCAGGAAGAACCAGGTGTCGCCGCCCGCCTTGGTCAGCGCCTTGCCGGTGCCGGTGGCGAGCATGTAAGTGTCGTAGCTGTAGGAGATGGTGTTGGCGTTGCAGGCCTTGCCGGTGAGGTCGGCGCTGGCGCCGCCATTGTTGAGCAGGATCGCGTTCTTTTCCTTGACGAGGTTGCTGACGGCCAGCGCCACGCCGGAGTTCGGCGTGTCGGCGATCGCATCGACCTTCTGGGTGTCGATCCACTGCCGTGCGATGTTGACGCCGACGTCCGGCTTGTTCTGGTGATCGCCGCTGAGAACCTCGATCTTCCAACCCTTCGCCAGCAGGCCGGAATCCTCGACCGCCATCTTGACCGCCATCACAGCGTTGGGGCCGCCGATGTCGGCGTACAGGCTTGACATGTCGTTGAGCACGCCGATCGTGGCGGTTTTATCTTGGGCGTAGGCGGATGTGGCAAAACCGAAGGCGGCACAGGCGAGAAAGGCCGCAGAGCGGCGCGCAAACGTCGTCGTCATAAAAGGTTTCCTCCATTGTCAATTATGCGGACGGCTCTCTTGGATGGAGCCTTGGTCCGGCGGATTCCGTAGCCTGTCCCGCGGCCGGCGGCAATGCGCCTAAAGCCGGATGACGCTGCGTCGTAGCGTCATCCTGCGGTTAACTTTTGGGCAATGAGGAGCGCCTGCTACTTAAGCGCGTCCGAGGTCAGCTTGAACTTCTGGATGCGCTTTCCGGTGTCGACCTCGGCGGTATAGACGTTACCCTTGGCATCCACCGCCATCGCGTGCACCCAGTGGAATTGCCCGGCATTGCGGCCGTTGCGGCCAAAACTGCCGACCACGCTGCCGTCGTCGCGCTTGACGATCCGGATCTCGTTGTTCTCTCCGTCGGCGCTGAGCAGCCAGGTCTGCTTCGGGTCAGGCCAGATCGCGATGTCCCACACCGCGCCGTTGCCAAGTGTGTTCCTCTCGAAGAAGAACTCCTTCACGAAGGTGCCGTCCTTTTTGAAAACCTGGATGCGGTCGTTGATGCGATCACAGACATAGACCAGCCCATCATTGGCAATCTTCACGCAGTGAACGGGATTGCCGAATTGCTGGGCCACCGGGGCTTTGGGATCGTAGGCCGTCTGCTTGTCATCGGTCGGCTTGTTGCCGTAAGCGCCCCAGTGCCGCTTGTAGGCCAGCGTGCTCGCGTCGAATACGATGACACGATGGTTGCCATAGCCGTCGGCGACATAGATCTCGTTCGCCTCCTTGTCGATAGCGGTCTCGGCGGGCTTGCCGAGCTGGGTCGTGTCATTGCTGCCGAGACTCGGCGCGATTTTGCCGATCTGCGCCACGAACTTTCCGTCGAGTGTGAATTTCAGGATGGCGTTGTCGTTGTCGGCATTGCCGCCGACCCAGACGAAGCCGCGCTCGTCCACTTCGATGCCGTGCTCGCGGCCGACCCATTCATAGCCTTCGCCCGGACCGCCCCAGGAGCGCAGCAGATTGCCGTCGGTATCGAATTCGAGGACAGGCGGCGCCGAGACGCAGCACTTCGAGCGCGGCGGGCTGAGGCTCGCGCCTTTCTCGTCGTCGGTGAGCGAGCGCGGACGGTGGATCACCCAGATGTGCCCTTGCCAGTCGACGGTGATGCCGCTGACCTGGCCGAGGATCCAGTTGTTCGGCAGCGGCTTTGGCCAGGACGGGTCCACGGCGAAGGTCGGGACGTCGCCCGCCTGCGCCGGCACAGGCAGGCCGATGAGAGTGGCGGACATCATGCAAGCGGAGATCAATCCGCACAGTCTGAGGCGCACG
The DNA here is from genome assembly GCF_049993385.1 of Bradyrhizobium sp. McL0616. NCBI lineage: Bacteria > Pseudomonadati > Pseudomonadota > Alphaproteobacteria > Hyphomicrobiales > Nitrobacteraceae > Bradyrhizobium > Bradyrhizobium sp. McL0616. The sequence goes on along the minus strand of NZ_CP188255.1, from coordinate 5,204,866 downwards.
CGAGCGAGCGTCGGTGTCATGAGAACCTCCGTCATTTCTTGCTTATTTGAGTGCGTCCGAGGTCAGCTTGAATTTCTGGATGCGCTTGCCCTCGACCTCGCCGGTATAGACGTTGCCCTTGGCGTCAACCGCCATGGCGTGGAGCAGGGCGAACTGCCCGGCATTGCGGCCGTTATGGCCGAAGCTGCCGACCACGCTGCCGTCCTCGCGCTTGATGACGCGGATCTCGTTGTTGGTGCCGTCGGCGTTCAGCAGGTAGGTCTGCTTTGCATCGGGCCAGAGCGCGAGATCGAACACCGCGCCGTCACCGCGGCTGTCCTTTTCATAGATCCATTCCTTGACGAAGGTGCCGTCCTTCCTGAACACCTCGATGCGGTTCTGGCTGCGATCGCAGACATAGACCAGTCCGTCATTGGCGATCTTGATGCAGTGGACGGGATTGCCGAACTGCTCCTGCGCGGCGGCGCTCGGATCGAAAGGTGGCTGCTTGTCGTCGTTCGGGGTCTTGCCGTGACCGCCCCAATGCCGCTTGTAGGCGAGCGTGGTGGCGTCGAACACGATGACGCGGCGGTTGCCATAGCCGTCGGCGATGTAGAGTTCGTTCGCGTCCTTGTCGATCGCGATCTCGGCGGGCCGGCCGAGCTGTGTCGTGTCGTTGCTGTTGGTGCGCGGCGCAATCTTGCCGATCTGGCCGAGATATTTTCCGTCGAGCGTGAATTTCAGGATCGCGCTGTCATTGTCGGCGTTGCCGCCAACCCAGACGAAGCCGCGCTCGTCGACCTCGATGCCATGCTCGCGGCCGACCCATTCATAGCCGTCGCCGGGCCCGCCCCAGGATCGCAACAGATTGCCGTCGACGTCGAATTCCAGCACCGGCGGCGCCGGCATGCAGCATTTGGCCCGCGGCGGGGTGAGGCTCGCTGCCTTCTCGCCATCGATCAGCGAGCGCGGACGGTGGATCACCCAGATGTGGCCCTGCCAGTCCACAGTGATCCCGCCGATCTGGCCGATGATCCAGTTGTTCGGGAGCTGTTTCGGCCAGGAGGCGTCGACCGCAAAGGTCGGAACATCGCCCGCTGTGGCCACGCCCGGAAGCGCGAATGCGATGGCTGCAATGAGGATGGAGAAAGCGTGCGAGATACGTGCGGCCGCACGGTTGAAGCCTGCGCGATCATGCCATAGCGCCATGGCAACCTCCCTTTTTTGGCTTGCGGCTTGCTGCCGCTTGAGCACGGGCAGTCAATCGCGGGGAGGCGCTTGAGTCAATCAGGCCGGCGAGCGGAAGCTCATCAGGCTGCGCGTCTTGTAGTCGTAGAACTTGCCGGTCTCGGTCCAGTCGGGCGCGCACATCGGGACGATGAATTCGGCGACCTGCTCGGGCGTTTCCAGCGTCGCCGGATCCTCGCCCGGCATCAGGGTGGCGCGCATGCGGGTGCGGATCGGGCCCGGATTGAACAGGTTGACCCGCAACTTCGTGTTCGCGGTTTCCTGCGCCCAGGCGCGTGCCAGCGTCTCCAGCGCGGCCTTGGAGGCGGCGTAGGGGCTGACATAGGCGGTGGCCTTGTTGGCGGCGCCCGAGGTGATGAACACGGCCCGGCCGGCGTCGGACTGCTTCAGCAGCGGCTCCATGCAGCGGATCAGCTGGAAGTTCGCCGAGACGTTGACGGCCATCACGTCGTTGAAGGTCTTCAGCTCGATATGGCCGACCGGCGAGGAGGGGCCGAGCACACCGGCATTGCCGACGAGGATGTCGAGCTTGCCGTAGCGTTCATGCAGGCCAGCGCCGAGCCGCGCGATCCCGTCGGAATCGGTGAGGTTGAGCGGCACCAGCGTGGCGCTCCCGCCCTCTTTCTGGATCTCGTCGTCGAGCTCCTCGAGCCCTCCCTGCGTGCGCGCGGTGGCAACGATATGCGCCCCCGCTTTTGCCAACGCGAGTGCCGTGGCGAAGCCGATGCCACGCGAGGCGCCGGTAACGAGAGCGATGCGGTTGGCGAGGGGTTTTGTCATCGAACAGCTTTATCCAGCGTCGTCCTGGCGAAAGCCAGGATCCATACGCTGTGACTTTTATGGCTTGGGAAGATGGTTGTCACACCTTCTTCGCACCAAAGCGGCCTGTGGTTATGGGCCCCGGCCCCCCGTGCGCAATTGCGCACCAGGCCGGGACGACGGGCTCAGCTCGCCTCCGCCAGCAACGATAGCTGCCGCGGCTGCGGCTCGGTCTGGGTCTGGTCGGTGAGGTGGGTCGGATAGGCGCCGGTGAAGCAGTGATCCGAGAATCTCGGATTCGCGGGGTCGCGGCCGGGTTCGCCCATGGCGCGGTACATGCCGTCGATCGACAGGAAGGCGAGCGAATCCGCGCCGATGATCTCGCGCATCTCTTCGAGCGAATGCGTCGCCGCCAGGAGGCCGCCACGGTCGGGCAGATCGATGCCGTAATAGTCGGGATAAAGGATCGGCGGCGAAGCGAGACGGAAGTGCACTTCCTTCGCACCGGCATCGCGCATCATGCGCACGATCTTTTTCGAGGTGGTGCCGCGCACCAGCGAATCGTCGATCAGGATGATGCGCTTGCCTTCGATCGCGGCGCGGTTGGCCGAATGCTTCATGCGTACGCCGGACTCGCGGATCGCCTGCGTCGGCTGGATGAAGGTGCGGCCGACATAATGGTTGCGGATGATGCCGAGCTCGAACGGCACGCCGGAATGCTGGCTGTAGCCGACCGCGGCGGGCACGCCGGAATCCGGCACCGGCACCACGACGTCGACCGGCACATGGCTCTCCTTGGCGAGCTGTGCGCCAAAAGCCTTGCGCACCTCGTAGACCGAGCGGCCATGGACGATGGAATCCGGACGGGAGAAATAGATGTACTCGAAGATGCAGGGCCGCGGCGCGATCGGGGGGAACGGTTTGTGGACGTCCTGGCCGTTCTCGTCGAACACGATGACTTCGCCGGGCTCGATGTCGCGCACGAAGCGTGCGCCGATGATGTCGAGCGCGCAGGTCTCCGACGTCAGGATCGGGCAGCCGTCGAGATCGCCGAGCACCAGCGGGCGGATGCCGCGCGGATCGCGCGCGCCGACCAGCTTCTTGTTGGTCAGCGAGACCAGCGCATAGGCGCCTTCGATCTCGCGCAGCGCGTCGATATAGCGCTCGATGAAGCGGGCGCGCCTGGAGCGTGCCACCAGGTGCAGGATCACCTCGGTGTCGGTCGTCGACTGCATCATCGCGCCGTTCCGCACGAGTTCGCGGCGCAGCGTCAGGCCGTTGGTGAGGTTGCCGTTGTGAGCGACCGCGAGGCCGCCGGCGTTCAGCTCGGCGAACAGCGGCTGCACGTTGCGCAGGATGGTCGCGCCGGTGGTGGAATAGCGGACGTGGCCGACCGCCATGTTGCCGGGCAGGCGGTCGATCACTTCGCGGCGGGAGAAGGTGTCGCCGACGAGGCCGAGGCGGCGTTCGCTGTGAAAGCGGCTGCCGTCATAGGAGACGATGCCGGCGGCCTCCTGGCCGCGATGCTGAAGGGCGTGGAGGCCGAGCGCCGTGAGGGCGGCCGCTTCCGGGTGTCCGTAGATGCCGAAGACGCCGCATTCCTCACGCAGCGTATCTCCCTCCAGGTCCTCCTGAAGCTCTAGCGCGGCCGGGCCGTGATCGAGATCAAGTTGGGCGTCCTGGTCAGGGTGTCGCATCTCGTCCGCGCCTCTCTGTTGGCTCAATCAACCTTGGCTCAATCAACGCGCCGCAGGCTTCTCGATCAGCTTCTTAAGGCTGTCACGAGCCGGTTTACTGTATCCGTCGCCAGTGCCCGAAGGCTGCTGCTCCGTATCAGCTTGATCATCATCTGGTTTGTTTTTCTTGAATCTCTTCAAGATGGTGTTTTCGGGGTCATCCGGCAAGAGCGCCATCAGCCAATCTCCGGTTCCCTGGAGCACCACGCGGGATTTGGCCCCCGTGACCCAGTCCGGGCGCTGTTTGTCCGGCACCAGCCAGGTGAAGAACAGGAAGGCGACCACGACGATCAAAAGGCCGCGAGCCAGCCCAAACAGGAAGCCGAGGGTGCGGTCCAGCGCGCCGATCCGCGAATCCAGGATCATGTCGGAGATTCGGACCGTAATGATGGAGACCACGACCAGGGTACCGACGAAGACGCCGGCGACCACGACCACGCTCGCGACCGTGTCGTTGTTGAAATAGGTCTTGGCGGTCGGCAGCAGCTTGGAGAAGGAGTACAGCGTCACGATCGCCGCCGTGCCCCAGGCTGCGATCGACAGGATTTCGCGCATGAAGCCGCGGACCATGGCAAGCAGGCCCGAAATCAGCATCACACCGAGCAGGATCAGGTCGAGGAGTGTTACTGGCATCGGCTGGTCTGGTCCGCTCGTACTCTCGGGGGTGCTCAGCGAATCGGTGTTTGGCCGCCGCCCTAACTGAGGGGCAGACGGCGCTCCCGGCAAGGCCGCAACCACGCAATCCCATGCTGCTTTTGTGACGGCTGTATAGCGGCGGGGGCGGCAAACGTCACCTCCACCTAACCCTCTCCACGGCGGAATCTTGCCGGTGTGGCATTTTTCTCTGCCGGGGCGCTCTGTTCGCCGCGGCGGGAGCCACGAGCGGCGATCTCGGCGACCAGCGTCGTCAGGCTGTTGACCGCGTTGAGCGACAGCCCGGCGTCGCCGCCGGCATCGCCCCGGGCCGATTCGGGCAGCACGGCGCGGTGAAAGCCGAGTTTTGCCGCTTCCTTCAGCCGGGCCGGGGTCTGCGCCACCGGGCGGACCACGCCGGAGAGCGAAATCTCGCCGAAATAGACCGCATCGGTGGGCAACTGCGCATTAACCAGAGATGACACGAGTGCCGCAGCGGCGGCGAGGTCCGCCGCCGGCTCGTGGATACGCAGGCCACCTGCGACGTTCAGATAGACGTCGTGACCAGAGAGCTTGACCCCGCAATGGGCCTCCAGCACCGCCAGCACCATGGAGAGGCGACTCGGGTCCCAGCCGACCACGGCCCGGCGCGGGGTGCCGAGCGAGGTCGGCGCCACCAGTGCCTGCAATTCGACCAGGAGGGGCCGGGTTCCCTCGATTCCCGCAAAGACGGCGGTACCAGGCGTGCCCAGATCGCGCTCTGACAGGAACAGTTCTGACGGGTTGGTGACCTCGCGCAGGCCGAGTCCGGTCATTTCGAACACGCCAATCTCGTCGGTCGGGCCGAAGCGGTTTTTGACGGCGCGCAGGATGCGGAATTGCTGCGAGCCTTCGCCCTCGAAGGACATCACGGCATCGACCATGTGCTCGACCACACGGGGGCCGGCGATCTGACCGTCCTTGGTGACGTGACCAACCAGGATGATGGCCGCACCGGTCTTCTTGGCAAACCGAATCAGCGCCTGCGCCGAGGCACGCACCTGCGTCACCGTGCCGGGAGCGGATTCCACCGTGTCGGTCCACATGGTCTGGATCGAGTCGATTACGATGAGCCGGGGGACGGCGCCCTCCGACAGCGTCGAGACGATGTCCTCGACCGAGGTCTCGGCGGCGAGCTGCACAGGCGCATCCGACAGCCCGAGTCGCTCGGCGCGCAAGCGCACCTGGGCGATGGCCTCTTCGCCGGAGATATAGACGATGCGATGGCCCGCGCGCGCCATCAGGCTCGTTGCCTGCGTCAATAGCGTCGACTTGCCGATGCCGGGATCGCCGCCGACCAGCAGCACCGAGCCGCGCACGAAGCCGCCCCCGGTGACGCGGTCGAGCTCGGTCATGCCCGAGGACAGCCGCGGCGCGTCCTGGGTTTTTCCCGACAGGCTCTCCAGCGCAAACGTCCGGCCCTTGCGCTTGGAGCGGATCGAGACCGGCACACTGCCGGTCGCGTCCTCCTCGGCAAGCGTATTCCACTCGCCGCAGGATTCGCACTTGCCCTGCCAGCGGTTATAGGCCGCGCCGCAGTTCTGGCAGACGAAGGACAGTGCGTTCTTGGCCATGGGGACAGGTGAGTCGAGGATCTCTGATGCGCTGATAGCACGAAACGGTAGGCCGTGACCGCGATCACCAGCGCACCAAATATCGCAATTCGTCGCGGCCGATACACCCTTTGTTAGCTCTACGCCGCCGCGTCGGACCGGGCTTTGCCAAATATTAGCGGACGCCGGTCCAGTTTCGGAACCAAGACGGGATGGCGAAAAGAATGACGGCATTTCTGCGGATATTGCTCGTTGTGGGCATGGCCTGCGGCGTTCTCGCGCCGATCGGTCGGGCCGTTGCGGCCGACGCAAAACCCCTCAACATCGTCTTCGTGAACCCGGGCAAGACCGGTGAGGTCTACTGGGACATGGTCGCGCAGACCATGCAGGCCGCTGGGCGCAAGCTCAATGTCAATGTCGAGGTGCTGACCAGCGAGCGCAATTACCGCACCATGCAGGAGCTCGGCCTCAGCGTGGTCGCACGTTCCGACAAGCCCGACTTCCTCATTCTGTCGAACGAGGAGTCTGCCGCCGTTCCGATCCTGGACGCGGCCAACGCCGCGGGCGTCAGGACGCTCCTATTGTCGAACACGCTGATCGGCGAGGATTCGGTGCGTCTCGGACCGCCGCGCCGGACGCTCAAGACCTGGCTCGGAGACATCACCACCGATCTGACGACCGCGGGCGCGCGGATGGCGAATGCGCTGATCGGCGCGGCGCGCGACGAAAAATGGCAGAGCCCCGACGGCAAGATCCACTTGCTCGGAATCGGCGGCGACGAAATCACGCCGGCCTCGATCGCGCGCAATGCCGGGCTTCAGCTCGCGGTGGCAGCAGCTCCCGACGTGGTGCTGGACCGGATGCTGTTCGCCAACTGGACACAGTCGGAGGCCGAGCAGGTCGCTGCCAATTATCTGAGCTGGGCGCAGCGCAAGGGCATCCGTCCCGCCGGGATTTGGGCCGGCAACGATCCAATGGCGCTCGGCGCACTCAAGGCCGTCGCGGCCGCGGGCCTTTCGCCCGGCCAGAATATCCAGGTGGTCGGCCTCAACTGGTCGGAGGACGCGCTGCGCGAGATCAAGGCGGGGCGCCTGCTTTTGACCGATGGCGGTCACTTCCTGCTCGGCGGCTGGTCGATCGTTCTGTTGCGCGATTATGCCGACGGTTGCGACTTCGCGGCTGCTTCGCCGCATGTCGAGGTCAAGACGTCGGCGATCACGCGCGACAATCTCGCGTCGGTCGGTGCGCTGATCAGGACCCGGGCCTTTGACCGGATCGACTTCACGCGGTTCAGGGCAAAGCCGGGCCGTTGCGGTCAGTACGACTTCTCCGTGGACGCGCTGATCTCGTCCCTGTCGCCTACAGGCGCCGCCGGTGAATGATGCGGGATAGTGACAGGATGAAAGATCCGGCAAAGCCCGCGGCATCGCGCTCCGTGGTCCGCGCGATGATCTGGGCCACGGTGCCCGTGCTCCTGCTGGTGCAACTGCTCGCCTCGGCCGGCGTCGAGGTCTCGAGCTTCTGGTCGCAGATCAGGCAGCTCGATGCCCGCATTGCGCGCGTCGCCGAGAGCCGCGCCGAACTGATTGCCGAGCCGCTCTGGAAGATGCGCTATGAGCAGGTCACGGGTGTGCTCAACGAGATCATGCACGACGAGACCATCGCGGCTGCGGCCGTCTATGATGACACCGGCGTTGTGATTGCCCGGGTGGTGGCGCGCCCCGGGGTGCAGGCCGTCACGGAGGTCTCGCGTCCGATCAACTACAGCAATGGCAACCTTGCGGTTCAGGCCGGCCGCATCGCGATCGCCTATTCCTACGCGACGCTCTACGCCGACACTGGCAGCCGGCTGGCGCTGCTGCTCGTCGTCGGTCTGCTCGGAACGCTTGCGACTGTGATCGCGATGCGGATATCGGCCAACATCTTCATCGGCAAGCCGCTGACCGCGATGATGTCGGCAATCCAGCGCAGTGAGCGGGACGGCCGCGCCTATCCGGCCGAGATCAAATCGACGAACGAATTCGGCCAGCTCGCGCACGCCTTCAACGCGATGCAGCACACGACGACAGGCGCGCTCGACCGGCTCGGCCACATGGCTTCGCACGATCCGCTCACGGGACTGCCCAACCGCCGCTCGCTGTCCGAGCGCCTGGTGACCTTGAGCGGTGATGCCGGCTCGCCGGACGCCCTGATCGCCTTCTGCTTCATCGATCTCGACGATTTCAAGGGCATCAACGATACCTTTGGTCACGATGCCGGCGACAAGTTCCTGGTTCATATTTCCGAGCAGCTTCGTGGCACGGTCGAACTGGAAGATTGGGTCGCGCGGCTCGGCGGCGACGAGTTCGTGGTCATTCGCCCGGAGGTCAGCAATGAGGAGGCCGCGCAGGCCTTCGCGCGGCAATTGCTGGAGGCCATTTCCGAGCCGATCGTCCTGCATGACAAGCAGGTCGTGCCGCGCGCCAGCATCGGACTTGCCGTGCGCCGCGCCGGTGATCCCGAGCTGTCGCATTTGCCTGCGCTTGCCGACATCGCGCTCTATCACGCCAAGAGCAAGGCACCGGGCACCGTCGCGGTGCTGGATGAGGCACTCCAGCACGACTATCGCCGCCGCAGGGATCTCGAGCTCGCGATACCGACGGGCTTCGCCGAGCGGCAATTCGAGGTCTGGTATCAGAGCCAGGTCGATCTCGAGACCCACGACGTCGTCGGCCTCGAGGCGCTCATTCGCTGGCGCCATCCCGAGCATGGCGTGATCGGTCCCGGCGAGTTCCTGCCGCTGATCGAGCGCAGCGGCAACAATGCGCGGCTGACGCGCTATGTGCTGACCGATGCCTGCCGCGCGCTGCAACGGCTGGCCGCCGCGGGCAGGCCGCAGATCCGGATCGCAATCAACTTGCCGCCGTCCGAGCTCGCTGACCATTCGCTTGCCGCCGACCTGCGTGAGACCTGTGAGTGCTTCGGCGTCGCGGCCTCGTCGCTCGAGCTCGAGATCACCGAAGGATCGCTGATCAACAACATCGCCAGCGCATCCGAGACACTGCGCCGGCTGCGGCGCCTGGGCGCCACGATTGCGCTCGACGATTTCGGTACCGGCTACAGCTCGCTCGCCCATCTGCGCCGCTTTCCGCTCGACAAAGTCAAGATCGACAAGGCGTTCATCCGCGAGATCCCGGAAAGTGCCGAGGACAAGGCGATCGTTGGCGTCATCGCCTCGCTCGCGGGCACGCTCGGGCTCACTTTGGTTGCGGAAGGCATCGAACGCGCCGAGCAGGGGCAGGCCATGCGTGAGATGGGTGTGAGGCTCGGTCAGGGCTTCCTGTACCACAGGCCGCAGCCGCTCGATGCCGTGCTGCGAGGGCTTGCGGAAGCTGGCGGCAACGAGGATCGCGTGCTCGCGACCAGCCCGTCGATCGCGCCGGAATTCGCCGCCTGAGCGGTGTGACTACGGCTGCGTCGCGTTCCAGAGCATCGAGAGCCCGGCCGCGATCATGATCGCATCCATCACCACGCGGAACATCTCAGGCTTCAGGCGCAGCACGAAGCGTTTTGCGATGAAGGCGCCGGCCATCAGTGACGAGCCCGCGACCAGGCCCTTGATGAAGACATCCTGCGTCAGCGCGCCGAAGCGTTCGAACGTCACGGACTTTGCGAAGTAGAGGCCAAGCGAGGAGGCGGCTTCGGTCGCAAGAAACGCGCCCCTGCTCAGGCCGTAAAACAGGAACAGCGGCACGCTGAGCGGACCCGTCGAGACCACGATTCCGGTGAGATAGCCGACGACGGCGCCGCCGATCGCCAGATGCCAGAGATTGGCCTTCAACTCGTGCCGCGCCAGCCAGTGCCGCACCGGCACCATCGCGATCAGAAAAATGCCGATGGCAAGATCGACCGCGTGCGATGGCAGCGCCAGCAGCGTCCGCGCGCCGAGAACGGCGGCCGGAACACCCGTGACCGAATAGGCCGCGCAGGCCCGCCAGTCGACCTCGCGCCACCAGGCCAGAATCCGCGAAAAATTCGCCATGACCGAGGCCACGGCCATGATCGGCACAGCCTCCTTCGGCCCATAGGCATAGACCAGCACCGGCATCAGCATGATCGACGATCCCGTGCCGACGATGCCTGAGATGGTGCCGGCGACGAGGCCGACGGCGAGGACGAAGAGAAAGGCCAAGTTGCTCTCCACGAATCGGGAGAGTTTAGCCGCAGCCGGCGATGCGGGCGATCCGTGTTAAGCGAGGGAACCGATCGCTCAGCGCATGCCGGGCCGGCTGTCAGCCTTGCTCGTCCATGACGCGAAGCTTTTCCACGCGGCGACGGAAATCCTCGTCGGTGGAGAATTCGGCAGCGAGATAGGACGAGACGAGATCCGCGGCGAGCCACGCGCCGACGATCTGCGCGCCGATGCACATGACGTTGACGTCGTCATGCTCGACACTCTGATGCGCCGAATGTACGTCATGGCAGACCGCGGCGCGGATGCCCTTCATCTTGTTGGCGGCGATCGAGGCGCCGACGCCGGTGCCGCAGACCATGATGCCGCGTGCGGCCTCGCCCGAGGTCACCTTCTGCGCCACGGCGCGCGCGATATCGGGGAAGTCCACCGGCTTGTCGTCATGGGAGCCGACGTCAATGATGTCGTGGCCAAGCTTGCGGATATGGTCGATGACGGTCTGCTTGAGCGGCCAGCCGGCGTGGTCGGATCCGATGACGAGACGCATGTGATGTCCTTCTTGAATTTGCATTGGCCGTGACAGCCGCAAGCGGCTGTCACGGTTTTTGGTGATCTCAGCTGCGCATGTCGGGCGGCAGGTCCACCCCGTGGAACTTCTTGTAGATGGCGTTGAGCTTGCCGTTCTTGACGTTCTCAGCGATCCAGGCGTTGAGCTTGTCCATCAGGCGCTGCTCGCCCTTCTTCAGGCCGATGGCGAGGTCGAAGGTGGCAAGCGGGATCTTGGACTCGAAGATGCGGCCTGGGTTCTTGACGCCGATCTGGTTGATGATCGTCGCCGAGGTACCGACGCAATCGACCTGGCCGGAGACGGCGGCCGTCACTTCAGTGGCGTCGTCGTCATAGCGGGCGATCTTGAGGTCCTTGTCCTTCATGTTGGACAGGGTGGTATCTTGCGTGGTGCCGCGCGAGACGCCGATGGACCTGTCCTTCAAGTCTGACCAGTCCTTGATGTTCAGCGACTTCAGGCAGCCGATGTCCGATTGCAGCGTCGCGTAGCGCTTGGTGAAGTCGATCACCTTGGCGCGCTCGGCCGTGACCGAGAGCGTCGAGACGATGATGTCGGCCTTGCCGGTCAGGACGTTGGGGATGCGGGTCGCGCCCGTGGTCTGGATGAATTCGAGCTCGAGTCCCCAATCCTTGGCAAGCAGCTGGGCCACTTCGACGTCGGAGCCGGTCGGCTTCATGCTGGAATCCATCATGCCCGATGGCGGAATGGCGACGTCCGTCGAAATACGGATCTTCTTGGCCTGCATGATGTCGTCGAGCAGATCGGCCGAAGCCGGTGTGGCCGCCATCATGACGAGGCCGCATAGCGCGGCGGCAGCTCCCAGCAATGTCCTGTTTGTCATCCTTGGTTCTCCTCTCCTGTTATGATTTTAAGTTTCCCGTGCCCACGAATTGCGTGAGCTCAGGCGTCGTGGGCGACGTCAGGATCGAGGCAGGCCCGGTCTCGTGAACCTTGCCGCGATGCATGAAGACGATCCGGTCGGCGATGCCTTTGGCAAAGCCCATCTCATGTGTAACCATCACCATGGTCATGCCGTCGGCGGCCAGTTGCTCGATCACCTTCAGCACTTCAGCGGTGAGTTCGGGGTCGAGCGCCGAGGTGACCTCGTCGAACAGCATGACCTTCGGCTGCATCGCGAGCGAGCGCGCGATCGCGGCACGCTGCTGCTGGCCGCCCGAGAGCTGCTCGGGATAGGCGTGCAGCTTCTCCTCCAGCCCAACCTGCGCCAGCACCTTGCCCGCCAGCTCCCTGGCTTGCGACGCCGTCATGCCCTTCACCGCGCAGGGGGCCAGCGTGATGTTCTGCTCGATCGTCAGGTGGGGAAACAGATTGTAGCTCTGGAACACGATGCCGACGTCCTGGCGTAGCGCGCGCAGATCGACGTCGGGCCGGTCGACACGATGCCCGCAGACCACGATCTCGCCGCCATCGACCTTCTCGAAGCGGTCGATGCAGCGCAGCGCCGTACTCTTGCCGGAGCCGGAGCGGCCGATCAGCGCCAGCACCTCGCCGCGCTCGACGGCGAAGCTGACGCCATCGAGGACTCTCAGCGGGCCAAAGCTCTTCTGCACGTCGCGGAGCGACACGATGGGCTCGGAGGAGGGGGTCGTTTGCATGTCAGGCTGCCGCGAGGTTGGACCTGCCACGCCCCATCCGCCGTTCCAGCTTCTGGCTGAACAGCGACAGGGGATAGCACATGGCGAAATAGACGACGGCGATGATCGCGTAGATCACGAACGGCTCGAACAGCGAGTTGTTGACGATCTGGCCCGAACGCATCAGCTCGACGAAGCCGACGACGGAGGCGAGCGAGGTGTTCTTGACGATCTGCACCATGAAGCCGACGGTCGGAGGCGTCGCGATGCGGATGGCCTGCGGCAGGATCACCTTCATCATCCGCTGGGTCCGGCTCAGCGCCAGGCCTTCGGCAGCTTCCCATTGCGGCTTCGGTACGGACTGGATGCAGCCGCGCCAGATCTCGCCGAGATAAGCAGCGACATAGAGTGTGAGCGAAGCGCCGGCGGCTGTGAGCGATGAGACCTTGAGGCCGATCGCGGCCAAGCCAAAATAGCCGAGGAACAGGATGACGAGCAGCGGTGTGCCCTGGATGAGCTGAACATAAATGCCGCTGGCGATCCGTACCGATTTGAGCGGCGATATCCGCGCGAGCGCGATCGCAAAGCCCACGATGCCGCCGCCGATCAGCGCGATCACGGACAATCCGACCGTCCACAAAGCGCCCTGGCCGAGGAACATGAGATGATTGATGTTGAGATGTCCGCCCATGATCATCTCACAACGGCGTGCCAAGCCGGCGCCGGCGCGGAAACAGCATGAGGCCGAGGCCCCAGAAGCCGGCGCGCATGACGAGCGACAGGATGATGTAAAGGACAGCGACGATGATGTAGGTCTCGAAGGCGCGGTAGGTGTCGGACTGGATGTAGTTGGCGACCGCGGTGAGCTCCTCGGCCGAAATCTGCGAGCAGACCGAGGAGGCCAGCATCAACAGCACGAACTGGCTGGTGAGCGCTGGGTAGACCTTCTCGATCGCCGGCAGCAGGATGATGTGCCAGTAGATCTGCAGGCGCGTCAGCGCGAGCCCTTCGGCAGCCTCGATCTGCCCGCGCGGGATCGCCTCGAAGCCAGCGCGCATGATCTCGGCGGTATAGGCGCCGACATTGATCGTCAGCGCGGCGACTGCCACGGTGAAGGCCGAGAGTTTCAACCCCAGGCTCGCGAGCCCGAAATAGACCAGGAAGATCTGCACGAGCAGCGGCGTGTTGCGGATAGCCTCGACATAGACTTTGCAGGCCCCGGCGATCAGCGCGTTGTGCGTGCCGCGTCCGACCGCTGCGAGCGTGCCGAGGACGGCGCCGAACACCGTCGCGAAGAATGCCAACTCCAGCGTCAGCGCAGCGCCGCCGAGAAAGCTCGGCCAACGCTCCAGCACTGCGGGAAAGTCGAGTTGGAGGCTCATCGCCGTCGGGTCATCCTGTGACTTGGTTGGCCATGCGGTCGTAAACGCGGAACAGCGCCTGGTTGCCACTGGCGCCCTCGCCATGCGCGCGTGCGTCGACATATTGGCTGGTGACCAGCGCAGTCCCGGGCAGCGGCACGTTCAGGGACTGCGCATGCTCCTGCACCAGGCGCAGGTCCTTCAGCATCAGGTCGATGCGGAAGCCGGCCGCCACGTCGCCCTCGATCATGGCCGGGCCGAGCTTGTCGAGCATCCAGGATGCGGCGGAGCCGCCGAGCAGCACACGGCGCAGCAGATCGAGATCGACGCCCGAGGCGCGTCCAAGCGCGAGCGCTTCGCAGATCGCCTGGATGTTGATACCGCAGATGAGCTGGTTGCAGAGTTTGACGGTCTGACCGGCACCGCTGCCACCGGCATGCGTGATGGTGGTGCCCATGGCGCGGAAGAACGGTTCGGCCCTGGCAAACGCGTCAGCCTCGCCGCCGGCCATGATCGAGAGCGCGGCGTTCTTCGCGCCCAGCGGCCCGCCCGAGACCGGCGCGTCGATGAAATTGACGCCGAGTTTTTGCAGGTCGGCATGGATGCGGCGGACTGCGACCGGCGAGATCGTGCTCATGTCGACGATCAGCTTGCCGGGCGGGGGAGACTTCAGCAGGCCGTGCTCGCCGTAAACGGTCGCTTCGACATGGGGCGTGTCGGGCAGCATGGTGATGACGATATCGACGCCTTGCGCGGCATCGGCAGGAGATTTGGCGCGAACCGCACCTTCCTTGGCGATACCAGCCACAGCGGCTTCGTTAAGATCGAAGGCGTGCACCGCGTGCCCGGCCTTCAGGAGGTTGCGCACCATCTCAAGGCCCATCGTGCCGATGCCGATGAAGCCGACGCTGCCCTTGTCATCCCGTCCCATGTTTTCGTCCGTTTCTTGGTTGGTCGGTTCGCGATCAGCGCGAGGCGCTGGTCTTGTCCACGTCGCCGACGACGGCGCGACGCCGGTATTCGTCGCCGATGGCAAAATGCTTGCGCAGTGTCGCGTCCGCCCGCTCCGGATCGCGCGCGATGACGGCCTCGAAGATGCGGCGGTGGTCGTCGATCAGATAAGTCTTCATCGACGGAAAGGCCTGCACCAGCTCGCGGCGGCTGCGATGCGAGTGCGTCAGCAGACCGGCCATCGAATTGTGCAGCACGGTCAGCGTTTCCGAGTGCGAGGACATGACGATGGAACGATGGAATTCGAAGTCGGCCATGCCGCCGGCGTCCGCCTCGTCGATCGTCTCCTCGATCTTCGCAAGCGTGCGCTGCAGGCGCTCGAAATCGGCAATGTTGGCGCGCTCGCAGGCGAGCCGGATCGCCTGACATTCGATCGCGACGCGCGCCTGCATGACGTCGTCGACCATGTCCGCCTGCTGGGCGAGGGCGAAGGTGAAGAAGTCGTTGAGCACCGAGACGTCAGGCCGGGTCACCACGGTGCCGATACGGTCGCGGATCTCGACGATGCCGAGCACGGTGAGGGCGCGCAGCGCCTCGCGGACGATCGGGCGGCTGACGCCGAGGAGGCTCGCAAGCTCGCGTTCGGAAATCAGGCGGTCGCCGGGCTTCAGCGAGCCCGCAAGCAGGCGCTCCCGCAAGAAGGCGAACACCTTCTCGAAACCCTTTTCGCCTTCCGCGGCCCGCTTGAGTTCCATCCCTGTCTCTTTTTGGTCTGATCTTGGTAAGACCAGTAGGATGACCAGAATGGGCCGTCAAGGGCCTTTAGTTAATCAGTCGTATCGCAGGCGCCGGCAATCCGACGGGGTCGTGCGCCTGATCCTTAGAATTTGAAGCGTATTGATCGGAGTGCTCGCTCAAAGAATTTGAGGTCCGCGATGTCCGATCACCATTCCTTCTCCGCCTTCGACCGCCATGCGGTGCTCGGCGGATCCGACAACGGCTTTCCCTGGTACGCCGGTGCGATGCTCGCGGTCGAAGCCAGCGAAGTGGTGCGGCTGCGCTGCGAGAAGCTCAGCCGTGGCGACGAGGCGGCCGAGCAGGAAGCCGTGCTGATGATGAGCGAAAAGATCGCCGCTGCGTTCGATGCGTTTGCGAGCCTGCTTGCGGGCGCAACGCCGGCCACGGTTGTCCAGCGCTACCGCGACCACGTCGCCGCGAACGCCAAGCGGCTGTCAGCAGACTAGACCCTCCGACCGGACGGTTCGCTGCTGACAGCATGTTGGCAGCAGGGGTGGGCTATGACCACCTCCTGACAAACGGAGGGTGCGGGACATGCCGATCGAGGCAAGCTGCCATTGCGGTGAAACGGTGTTCGAGGTGACAGAGGCGCCATCGAACTTGACACGCTGCACCTGCTCGCTCTGCGCCAAGCGCGGGGCGTTGTGGGCCAATTACAAGCCAGCGCAATTTCGCCTGCTGTCGCCGCCGGAGAATGTGGCGACCTATCGCTGGGGCAGCGGGACCGTCAAACATCATTTCTGCGCAAGTTGCGGCTGTGGCACCTATTCGGAGTCGCCGGATTGGTCGACCGGCAAGCCCGATTTCGACAATCCCAAGGTCGGCGTGAACGCGCGCCTGTTCGACGATTTCGATCTGGAGACGGTGCCGGTGAATGTGATCGACGGCAAGAATTTGTGGTGAGCATGCAGTCTCACGCATGACTGCTGCCCGTCCATCCTCTTGAGGCAGTCGGGGAAAGCTGATCTGTTTCCACCCTCAGTGAGAAAAAGGGGAGGAAGCCGATGATGCGTCTCTTGGCGCGAGCAATGCTCGCAATGTGTCTGGCCGCTGCAGCCAGCTTCAATGCACAGGCGCAGACCAAGCCAAAAGTCACGACGCTCGGACCTGACTTCCCCAAGGCGGCGCTGTTCGTCGGCAACAGCTTCTTCTACTACAACAACGGCATGCCCGGGCATCTGTCCTTCATGGAGCGGGCCGCGGATGCCGACAACAAGGCGGCGTATCGCAACACCATGGCCACGATCGGTGGCTCCGGTCTCGACTGGCACGACATGGACAATCTGCTGCGGCCAGGCGGCATCGGCGCTTATTCTTTCGACGACCAGAACAATGTCGTCTTCAACAAGCCCGGCAAGCAGTTCGACGCGGTCGTGATGATGGATTGCAGCCAGTGTCCGATTCATCCGCAGTTGAAGGACGCGTTTACGACCTTTGCCAAGAGGGACAGTGATATCGTCCGCGCTCATGACATGAGGCCGGTGCTGTTCATGTCCTGGGCCTATGCCGACAAGCCGGAAATGACGGAAGGATTGGCCGAGGCCTACACGCGCGCCGGCAACGCCAATGATGCACTTGTCATTCCAGCAGGCCTCGCGTTCGCGCGTGTCCGCAAGCTCCAGCCGGAGCTCAATCTCTATGCGCCGGACAAGCGGCACCCGAGTCCCGCAGGATCGTATCTCGCTGCGTCCGTGACGCTAGCGGCGCTCACTGGCCGCTCGCCAGTCGGCAATTCCTACACCATGGGAATCGATCCTGAGACGGTGCAGTTGCTGCAAAAGGCCGCCTGGGACACGGTGCAGGAATATTACGGGCGCTGATCGGGCGTCGCGCACAATGCGCAGGGCGAGATTAGCGGAGCGTAATCCGCCAACGCATGTCAACCAAATGGCGGGTTACGACTTCGGCTAACTCACAACGCTACGGCATCAACGTTATTTCAGCACCACCCAGGCCGGCGCGTGATCGCTGGCGCCGTCCTCGCCGCGGACCTTCTTGTCGACGCCGGCTTTGGCCAGACGTGAGACGAGGGCAGGGCTCAGCAGGAGATGATCGAGCCTGAGCCCCGCATCGCGCGGCCAGCGGTTCCGCTTGTAGTCCCAGAAGCTGTAGATGCGCTCCTGCGGGTGCAGCTCGCGGATCGCGTCGCACCAGCCTTGCGCGACGAGCGAGGAAAACGCCGTGCGGCTCTTCGGCTGGATTAACGCATCCTTGTCCCATGAGCGCGTCGGATAAATGTCGATCTCATCAGGCGCGACGTTGTAGTCGCCGGCGAGCACGACGGGCAGATCCTGCTTGATGAAGGTCTTGGCGTGGCGCTTCAGCCGCGCGAACCAGTCGAGCTTGTAATCGAACTTCGGTCCGGGCTGCGGATTGCCGTTCGGCAGGTAGATGCTGGTGACGATGACGCCGCGTACGGCAGCTTCGATGTAGCGCGCTTCGTGATCGTCAGGTCTTCCCGGTAGCCGGTCTCGGGTGAGCACAGGCTCGGCGTTACGGGCGAGTATGGCGACACCGTTCCAGGTCTTTTGTCCACGCCAGACTGCGCCGTAGCCGGCCTTTTCGATGGCCGCCGCCGGGAATTCGCCGTCGGCTGCCTTCAGTTCCTGGAGCGCGACGACATCAGGCTTCGCCGCGTTCAGCCAGCGCAACAGGTTGGGCAGGCGCCGATTGACATTGTTGATGTTGAACGTCGCGATCCTCATGGGCCCAACGACTGGAAATCTTCAGAAATGACTCGCTCCCGTTGTCATCGGCGTTCCATGATGTATGCTTACAACCAGAAATTGCCGATCAACACGATGGAGGTTTGACGATGACCAAGCTTTGCCTTGCCGTAGTCGTGGCCGCAACCGCATTTTCCGAAGTGGCTCTTGCTGCCGAGAAAATGGAAATCGCCTGTCGGGTGGAGTATTTCAAATATTGCCCCAGTGTCGTGCCGGGGGGCGGCCGCATTGTTGCTTGCCTGAACAGGTATAGGAGCCATATCGGCAACGCCTGCAAAGAGAGCATGGATGCGTGGGTTATCGATAACAAGGTGCGCGGATAATCGAGCGCGATGAGATCGACGAAGCGTCATCGCCCCTAGCGACATCAGGCTTCGCCGCACGGTCGTAGGATAGATTGGGTTGACGTTGAGTGCCGCAATCTTCATGTAGAGATTGCGGCCGCGGTCGTTTGCGCTGCCACCGGAGATCCAAATCCATGTTGAAGTCCAGTCTGAGCCTCGCCATCGTCGCCTTCGTGGTCGCGTCCTCCGGTGTCGCGTCGGCACAATCGTCCGATCCACGCGGCGCGTGCAAGGCGGACTATGACAAATTCTGCGCCGGCATCGCGCCCGGTGGCGGCAAGATCATCGCCTGCCTCAACGCCAAGCGCGATCAGCTCAGCGCATCCTGCAAGACGGCGCTCGACAGCCGGAAGAAGTAAAGCGCCGCTCTCGTGTCCCGGACGCGCCGCAGCGTGAAACGCTGCTGCGCTGAGCCGGGACCCAGAAGGCGGAACGGTTTACTGTTGAGAGATGGGCCCCGGCTCTGCAGCGCATCGCTGAAGGAGCGCTGCGCCGCGTCCGAAGAACGGGCGCGTCCCTAACTCGGCAGCGGCGGCGGGCTCGCGGGCTGCTCGATCGGCGGCGGCGAGGGCGGCTGCTCGGCCGTCGGCGCGTGCTCCGGCTTGACCAGCGGCTCCACCTCATTGCCGCCCTTGTAGACGCGGGCGTAGCGGGGCCCGAGGCTGGTCAGCACCTCGTAACCGATGGTGCCGAAATGATGCGCGAGCTCGTCGACGGTGATGCCGTCGCCGAGCAGCGTCACCAAATGGCCGCGCCGCGCGGCATTGGGCGGCAGATCGGTAATGTCGATGGCGATCAGGTCCATGGAGACGCGGCCCGCGACCGGGCAGCGCTTGCCGGCGACGATGACCTCGGCGCCGCGGGTGCCGTCATTGGAGCTGGCGGCGCGGAAATAGCCGTCGGCATAGCCGACCGCGACGATTGCAAGCTTGGTCGGGCGCCGTGCGGTCCAGGTGCCGCCATAGCCGACGCCTTCGCCGCGCTCGACATTGCGGACCTGCACGATGCGCGCCTTCAGGTCCACGACCGGTTGCATCGGATTGTCGGCCTCCGGCGTCGGATTGACGCCGTAGAGTGCAGCGCCTGGCCGCACCAGATCGAACTGGAACGGCGCGCCGAGGTAGATGCCGGAGGAATTGGCAAGCGCCGCCGGCACGCCGGAGAATTCGCTGGCGATGCCGCGGAAGGCGGCGAGCTGTTTTGCATTCGCCGGGCTGTTGAGCTGCTCGGCTGCGACCAGATGGCTCATCACCAGCGTAATGCCGTGATCGCCGGCATTGATGCGGGGGATGATGGCCTGCGCTTCCGCAAGCGTCAGCCCGAGCCGGTTCATGCCGGTGTCGATGTGGATCGCCGCGCCGCCGGACCAGCCGGTGCGGCGGCAGAACACGTCCCATTCGGCGAGCTCGTTGAGATCGCCGATCACAGGACGGCAGTTGATCTTGGCGTAGTGCTCGCCGGTGTTCTGGAAATAGCCGCCGAGCAGGTAGATCGTGGCCTCCGGCACCGCCGCGCGCGCGGTGCGGGCTTCCTCGATGGTGGCGACGAAGAAGGTCTTGCAGCCGGCTTTGTTCAGCGCATGGGCGACCTGCGCCGTGCCGCAGCCATAGGCGTCGGCCTTGATCACCGCCGCGCATTCGGCCGGCGCCGCCGTCTTCTCGAGCTTGCGCCAGTTGGCGATGATGGCGTCGAGATCGACGGTGAGCACGCCGCCATAGGCTGCGAGCGCGGCAGCCTGATTGGCCTCCTCCGAGAGAAGGCCGGATTGCGGGATCATTTTCGGATCGGACGCCATTGTCATGGCGCCGTTTTACGCAAGAGACCCGCGCGGTTCAACCCAAGGAGCGTGATAAGGAACTAGTAGTCGCCGCCGCCGCGGTCCGGCACCTGGCTGTCCGGCGCAAGGTCGCCGAATCGTGTGACCGACGCTTCGAAGGCCAGATCGACGGTGCCGGTCGGGCCATGGCGCTGCTTGCCGATGATGACTTCGGCCTTCCCATGCGCAAGATCCATGTCCAGGCGCCATTTTTCGTGCTCGGGCGTGCCGGGGCGCGGCTCTTTGTTTCCGAGGTAGTATTCCTCGCGGTAGACGAATAGCACGACGTCGGCGTCTTGCTCGATCGAGCCGGATTCGCGCAGGTCCGAGAGCTGCGGCCGCTTGTCCTCGCGGGATTCGACCTGACGCGAGAGCTGCGAGAGCGCGATGACGGGCACGCTGAGCTCCTTCGCCAGTGCTTTCAGGCTGGTCGTGATCTCCGTGATTTCCTGCACACGGCTGTCGCTGGCGCGCTTGCCCGATCCCGATAGCAGTTGAATGTAGTCAATCACGATAAGGTCGAGGCCCTTCTGTCGCTTCAGCCGGCGCGCCCGCGCCATCAGCTGAGCGATCGAGAGGCCGCCGGTCTCATCGACAAAAAAGGGCAGCGACTGCAATTCGACGGAAACCTCGCGGATTTTATCGAATTCGGTCTCCGTAATACCGCCGCGGCGGATGCTGGAGGAAGAGATGCCGCTTCGCTCGGCCAAAATACGAGTTGCAAGCTGGTCGGCCGACATTTCG
Source organism: Bradyrhizobium sp. McL0616 (assembly GCF_049993385.1). NCBI lineage: Bacteria > Pseudomonadati > Pseudomonadota > Alphaproteobacteria > Hyphomicrobiales > Nitrobacteraceae > Bradyrhizobium > Bradyrhizobium sp. McL0616. The sequence continues at coordinate 5,183,845 of NZ_CP188255.1, read as the reverse complement.
CAGGAGAAGAAACCAACGACGCCGCCATGAGCTGTTTTCATGGTGCCGTCGGCCTGAAGTTCACCTTCATAGGCGCGAGCGACATTGTAAGCGATATTGGTTGCGAGCGAGGTCTTGCCCATGCCGGGACGCCCCGCGACGATGACGAGGTCGGAGTGCTGCAAACCGCCCATCTTGGCGTCGAGATCGCGCAGTCCCGTCGAGATGCCCGACAGCTTTCCGTCGCGCTGGAATGCTTTCGCCGCGAGATCGACCGCGACCGTCAGAGCCTGTGAGAATTTCTGGAAGCCGCCGTCGTAACGTCCGGACTCGGCGAGGTCGTAGAGCTTACGCTCGGCGTCCTCGATCTGCGCCCGCGGCGCGAAATCGACCGGCGCGTCATAGGCGACATTGACCATGTCCTCGCCGATGCCGATCAGATCGCGACGCAGCGACAGGTCGTAGACAGTCCGGCCGTAGTCCTGGGCGTTGATGATGGTCGTCGCTTCGGCGGCGAGACGCGCCAGATACTGCCCGATGGTCATGCCGCCGATATCGGTGTCAGCGGGCAGAAACGTCTTCAGCGTGACGGGTGTGGCGATCTTGCCCATCCGGATCAGGCTGCTGGCGGTCTCGAAGATAGTCTGGTGCAGCGGCTCGAAATAGTGCTTCGGCTCGAGGAAGTCGGAGACGCGGTAGAAGGCGTCGTTATTGACCAGAATTGCGCCCAGAAGGCTCTGTTCCGCCTCGATATTATGCGGCGCGCTCCGATAGGCTGGAGTTCCGGCGTCGGGCGCGAGTTTGAGAACGTTCGAATCAGTCAGGGCCATGGTTGGACGTGCTTAGCAATTTTCTTGGGCGAATGCGGGGCCGGGATAAAGCGCCGACCCAGTCCGAAGCGGAAGCAAAAGCTCGTCGCTATCAACCGATCATTAAAGCGGTGGATGATTAGCAGCCGCAGCACGCACCGTGCTTGACGGATTTTTGCGGAACTCGCTCGGGGGCCGAGGCGGCGGCGACCGCGCCACGGAAATATCCGGAAATCATGAACCTAATGGATTGAGGTGCAGACGTATCCAAGAGCGCGCGAACTAGCGCGCTGGCCGCTTTCGGCGCGGGTTCAGACCAGCAGGAGGTAGACCAGCGCGACCAGGGCCGCTCCGACGCCGGTGGCGATCAGGGCGTAATCGGTGCGGAGGTCGTCCTGCACGTCGAATGAGGTTTGGGTCTCTTTGCTCATACCGACGATCTAAGCCAGGACCGACCGGACTTATGTGAAGCAGATCACATCTCCCCGGATTCTTTCGGGGGTATGACAGGAACAGGCAGACGGGACGGGGGTTATCTCACGGAACCCGGACAGGGAGACGAGGCAAGCGATGCGGCCAGAACGGCAGCCCCAGATGTCGCGGAGCGAGGCAGGCAGCCGGTTGTGGCTGTCCGGGCTGATCGCCGCCATGGAGCATGCTGCGCGGCCCGAAGTGCGGCGCCAGCCGGTTGCACCCGAGGCCCTTGCGCAGTTGCAGGCACAGTTGGCCCTTCCGGCGTCTTTCCCGCACTCCACCCTTCGTCACTAGGACTTTATTCACCGTCCAGCGTGTGTCTTGACACGCCAGCTAGCGCGCAACCGGGCGTCTGTGGCGCTGTGGCTTTGCGACGATGTAGCTCTATCTTGCGAGCCGTACGTCGTCGCGTAAGGCCTCCGGTGTTCGAACGAGGCGCGATGCTACTGCGCTGTGTTCAAAGCCGATATTCCATAAGCGCTTAATCACATCCTTGCGTGCGGAGCCTGCTTCCATTCGCAGCGCAATCGGCTAAAAGGTGACCGCCGCCGCGCCCGGTGCCGGCTGCACCTCTCGGATTTCAATGGAGATGATGGGAATGTCGAGCCGAGCGCTCAGCCTCGCGACGGTGCTGTTTCTGATCGGCTTCGGCGCCACCGATACCGTCCTCGCGCAGGCGACGAACCTCGAGGCCGGCAAGGCCCCATCCCAAATCTTCGCGCAGACGTGCAATGCGTGCCACAAGAGCCCGAGGGGTCTGTTGAAAACGGTAGCGCCGGGTTCGCTGCCCGCTTTCCTGCGTCAGCACTACACGACCAGCTCCGACATGGCCGGCGTCCTGGCCTCCTACCTCGTCTCCAATGGCGCCACCGACGCCCGCTATCAGTCCAAGGACGGCGGCAAGGACAAGAAGGACGGCGCCAAGGAGAAGGATGCCAACGCCAATCCGGCGCAGGCGCCTGACCATCAGGGCCGCCGCCAGCGCTCGCAGGAAGCCACCAAGCCGGAAGGCGAGGGCGCAACTAGCCCGACGCCCGAGGGACGTCAGAAGCGCGCGGCGCGGCCGAGCGATGAGGGCGCCAAGGAAGGCTCCAAGCCCGAGGGCCAGGCAACGAGCGAACAACCGCCCGAGGGTCGCAAGGCCAAGCGGCTGAGCAAACGCGGCAAGCCCGAGACCGATGACGCCGCTGCACCGAAGGGTGAACCCAAGGTCGACTCCAAGGCCGAGCCGAAGAGCGAGAGCGCCAAGGTCGATTCCGGTCGCGACGAGTCCAAGCCCGACAGTGGCAAGGCGGAGAAGCCGGCCGAGGCCAAGCCGGAGAGTGCCAAGGTTGAGCCGAGCGGCAGTGAAGCTCCGGCGCTCCGTCCCGATCCGGTGCCGGCCGTGACGCCAGCCCCGCCGGCGGCCGCCGCGAAGCCGCCCGAACCGGCTGCGCCCAAACCGGCTGAAGCCGCGGCTTCCAAACCGGCCGAGCCTGCCGCCAGCGACAGCTCCTCCGAGCCGGCGGCGAAGCCGCAGGAGCCGGCGCCGCCCGCGACCGCTGCCGCCCCGGCGCCGGCCGAGCAATCCGGTCCGCCGGCCCCGCCCATCTCGCGATAAGCCAATTTTCCGATCGATCCACGGAGGTCGCGCCTGTCGCGGCCTTTTACATCGTCTTGATCTTCAGTAGAGGGTCACTCTAGAGTAGTGCTCTAGGGAGTGATTGATGTCATCCGGTGTGCGCGACGATCTGTTGGCGGCGGGGCTCGTGGTGTTCGACCGCGTTGGCTTCGAGGGCGCGACGGTGGCCGCGATCCGCGCCAAGGCGCGCGCCTCCAACGGCAGTTTCTTTCATGTCTTCGGCTCCAAGAAGGAGCTCGCCGGCGCGCTTTTCCTGGAGGTGCTGCGGCACTATCACGCTGCGGTGCTCGCCGCGCTCGATCCCGTGCCCGATGCGGAGCGGGGCATCGATCGCCTGATCCACGCCCATCTTGACTGGGTCGTGTTGAGCCGCCGTGAGGCGCGCTATCTCTTCGAGATCTCGCGCAGCGAATGGAGTGAGGACGTCCGCGACGCCCAGCGCGCGCAGAATGCACGGCTTGCCGAGGGCATCGAGCGCTGGCGCGCGCCGCTGGTCGCGCGCGGCGAGCTTTTGCTGATGGCGCCGGTGATGTTCGTCAGCCAGCTGATCGGCCCCGCGCAGATGTTTTGCCGTGCCTTTCTCTCCGGGCGCGACCGCGCCGATCCGCGCGCTGAAGCCGACACGCTAGTCGCCTGCGCCATCCGTGCGCTGCTGCCGCCGGGGCGCATCAACAAGGAAGGAGTGGCGTCATGAACACCGAGGCTGATCCCGAGTTCGCAGCCGTAGCCGAGCGCATCCACACCAATGTCGGCCGGCAGGGCTTCATGAACCTCGTCGGTGCCGAGCTCTCCGAGCTGTCGCGCGGCACCTGCACTATTGCAGTCGAGCGCCGGCCGGAACTGCTTCAGCAGCACGGCTTCTTTCATGGCGGTGTCACCGCCTTCCTGGTCGACAACGCCACCACCATTGCGGCCGCCACCTCGCGCGGCCAGGCGGCGCTGACAGCGGAATACAAGCTCAACCTGCTGTCGCCGGCGGTCGGCGAAAAGCTGATCTGCCGGGCACGCGTGATCAAGCCAGGCCGCCAGGTCTCCGTGGTTGCCGCCGATGTGTTCTGCGTGAGCGACGGCGTCGAGAAACATACGGCAACGGCGCTGGCGTCGATCGCGATGCTGAGCGAGGACGTCGCTGCAAAAACGAAAAGCCCGGCCGCTTGAGGCGGCCGGGCTTCGTAGCCTTGCGTGAACGCGAGGCTTATTTCTCGGTCTCTTCCGCAGCCGGTGCCGGCTCGGCGTCGTCCTGCTGGGCTTCCGGATCGAAGAACTCGCCGGCGGCGGCAATCGCTTCGGCGGCCGCATCGCGGTCCTCGTTGCGGGTCGAGATATCCTCGCCGCGATTGATGCGCTCGGCCTCGTCCTGGCTGCGCGCAACCGTGACGGAAACCTCGACCTCGACCTCGGGATGAACGGCGACGGTGATGGTGTGCTTGCCGATCGTCTTGATCGGCGCGTCGAGCTGCACCTGCGGACGGTCGAGCGAAACGCCATCGGCTTCGAACGCCGTGACGACGTCGCGCACCGTGACCGAGCCGAACAGCTGGCCGGCCTCAGAAGCCTGACGGATCACGATGATGTTCTTGCCCTGGATCTTCTCGGCGATCTTGGAGGCTTCGCCCTTGCTCTGGAGGTTGCGAGCCTCAAGATCGGCCTTCATGCCGTCGTACTTGGCGCGGTTGCCTTCGGTGGCGCGCAGCGCCTTGCCGCGCTTGAGCAGGAAATTACGGGCATAGCCGTCGCGAACCTTCACGACTTCGCCCATCTGACCGAGCTTGCTCACGCGTTCCAGCAAAATGACTTCCATATTCGTTCTCCTTTGAAGTGCTCTGAGTTTTCAGTTTTCGGGTTGGACTTAAGAGGTCGGCAGCGGTGGCGGCTGCCGGTTGCGCAGAAAGCGTTCGCGGAAGCCGAATACGGCATCTGCGAGGCCGAGGGCGGTGAGCAGGACGAGGCTCACGCTGAACATGAAGATGATGGCGTATGCAGCGGCGAGCCAGAATGCGCGATTGTTGAGGTCGCGTGTGATGATGTGCAACACGGCAAGGCCGATCAGCGCATAAGCCATCATCAGAACGGTCGTGACGACGACGGCCAGAATGCCGCCGATTCCGCTCGAGAAACTAAAGGCGAGAGCGACACAGAGTGCGACAAGGGTCATTGGCGGCAAACTGGTGCTGCTGAGGTCTGGCCAGGGCCGATGCAGCTTCCCGGAAACAGCCGCAGCCTTGGCCGCGAGCCAGAGGTTCAGGCTCAGTGTCGCCATCTGCGCCGCCGCGACCAGAACCGGCGTTACGGCGACCATCACGCTGACGCGCGGATCGCTCTCTGTGACGGCCGCCTCGCCCATAAGGGAGAGAACCCTGGCAAAGCCGCGGCGCATCGCCTCGCCAATCGTCGTGGCGTCGGTGCCCAGCGACAACAGCGATCCTGCGGTTACAAGCGTGGCCAGCGCGGCAATCCAGAGCAGGATACGCCCAAGCGGATACCATTCGACTTGGAGCGGAGCCGCAGGGGCGCCTTCGTGGGCGACCGCAGTGCCGCCAGCCGATGGCCGTCCGAGCATCGCCAGATGTCCAAGCCACCACGCCGGCAGCGCGATCGCCAGGCCGTAACCCACAGCAAGGGGTACGCTGAGGACGCTGCCGATGACGAGCATTGCGACGAAACCGCCAATCGCGCCGCAAAGGGGACCCCAGGCGATCCCGGCCAGCATGAGCGGTAGCGGGGCCAGACAAACCAGGACGAGCGAGATCAGCGCGCCCGACACAATCGAGGCGAACATCAGGGCCGACGCAGCGCCGGCGATCAGGGCTATCAGTCCAAAGGTCATCATCAGCTGTCCCGCTCCCTTCGAGCGGTTAGAGGCATCTCGCCCCAACCATCGGCGACCGGACGACCCGGAAGCCTTATGAAATCAAAGAGTGCGGCCGGCGGCGATGTCGTCGCCGGCCGAATCCGTCTTAGCGAATGACGTAGGGCAGCAGGCCCAGGAACCGCGCGCGCTTGATGGCGCGGGCGAGCTCACGCTGCTTCTTCGCGGACACTGCCGTGATGCGGCTCGGCACGATCTTGCCACGCTCGGAGACGTAACGCATCAGCAGCTTGGAATCCTTGTAGTCGATCTTCGGAGCATTCGCGCCCGTGAACGGGCAGCTCTTGCGGCGACGGAAAAACGGACGGCGTGCACCAGCTTCAGCCATTGATCTTACTCCGCATCCGTCGTCGTGGTGGTTTCAGCTTCGTCGCGCGGGCGGCGCGGGCCGCGATCGCCGCGGAAACCGCCGCCGTCGCGATCACCACCGCGGAAACCGCCCTCGCGGTCGCCACGGAAGCCGCCTTCGCGCTCGCCGCGGAAGCCGCCGCCACGATCGTCACGCTCGCGATCGCGATCGGCCTTGCGCATCATCGCCGACGGGCCTTCCTCGAGCTCCTCGACGCGGACGCTGAGATAGCGGATCACGTCTTCGCTGATGCGCTCCTGGCGCTCGATCTCGGCGATCGCCGCGGACGGCGCGTCGATGTTGAGCAGCACGAAGTGAGCCTTGCGGTTCTTGTTCATGCGGTAGGTGAGGGAGCGTACGCCCCAATTCTCGGTCTTGGTGACCTTGCCGCCGAGACCCTCGACGATGCCGGTCATCTGCGCAGTCAGTTCTTCGACCTGCTGCGTGCTCGCGTCTTGGCGCGCGAGAAAAACATGCTCATAGAGAGCCATGGAAGTCCTTTCCTCATGTTGGCGCATCGCCCGGCGTCAAGCCCTTAAGAGGCCTTCGGAAAGGACTCTGGGATTAAGCTCAGAAGGCGGAAACACGGGACGACGGGCCGACTGGCCCTGCCACACCAAAATCACGAATGATTTGCTGAGACCGTCCGTTCAGCTCCCGGCCGGGGTCTGCGGATGGCGCGCTTATACGGATTTTGGCCGGCTTTGCAAGGTTGCAGCACCGGGGGAGCGGCCCGGATGGCTCCGGGATAAGCGCGTCAGGGGGCTGGGGCACCTTGATTTATTTGTTTGTATAGCATACAAATAAATTAAGAGAGAGGCCCAATGTCGGAAAAGTCGGTCAAGAAGCCGCTTGAGGCGTCGGCAGGCGACCCCAAGCATGCCGCCCGCGCGACACGCTCGGCCGGCCGCAAGATGCGGTCGTTGCTGCTGGATGCGGCGAGCCCGCTGTTTCGGGAGCGAGGGCTGTCGGGTACTTCGATTACCGACATCGCGGGCGCCGCGGACGCCTTTCCGAGCCAGATTACCTATTACTTTCGCACCAAGGAGGCGCTGTTCGTCGAAAGCGCCTGCCGTGATCTGCTGTATCTGGCGCGCGCGACCGAACAGGCCGCCCTGAAGGCGTGTTCGCCGCGGGAGTACACCCACGCGCTGGCCGAGACGGTGACTGCCAGTGATTCGGTCGCGTTCTTCGCCGAAGCGCTGACCTTGACGCGGCGGCGCCCGGATCTCGCACCGCTGGTCGAGCGGACCATCGAGCGCCTGCACGGTGAGGGCGCGCGCGCCTATGCGAGCCAGGTCGCACGCCACGGCTGGCGCTCCTTGCGCGCACCCGATGAGAGCTCGCGGCGGTTCTGGGCGGTGGCGATCGGCGTCATCCTCGAAGGCTATGCCATGGGCCGCTCGCCGGATGAGCTCTGCGCCGAGATGCTGCGCGTGCTCGGCGAGCAGGCGAAATCCACGGGCGACGCCGCGCGCTTGCGCCTCGTCGACGACCGCGATGCTTCGACCAGTTCGGATCAGGAGAGTTAGGCCATGACCGCGCTTCGCATGCGTGCCCGCGATTTTCTGACCGAGGACCAACTCGTCGATGTCCGCCAGCGCGTGACCTGGAAGGGCGTGGCGCTGATCGCGCACGCCTGGGCGCTGATCATTGGTGCGATTGCGCTCGTCGCGTGGTGGCCCAATCCGTTGACCTACATTTTCGCAGTCGCCATCATCGGCTCGCGCCAACTCGGGCTTGCGATCCTCATGCATGACGGCGCGCATGGCTGCCTGTCCGCCGATGAGAAGACCAATCTGACGCTGAGCCAGTGGTTTTGTGCCTATCCCATCTTTGCGGAGACGCGCAGCTATCGGCGTTATCATCTTCAGCATCATGCGCGCACCCAGCAGGAGGATGATCCTGATCTTGTGCTGTCGGCGCCGTTTCCGATCACCAAATTAAGCTACCGCCGCAAGTTCATCCGCGACATCACCGGGCAGACCGGCTACCAGCAGCGCAAGGCGCAACTTCTCAACGCACTCGGTCCGAAGGATTGGCCGTGGCGGCAGCGTCTGGCGCATTTTTGGGAAAAACTGGGCCCGCAATGCGCCGTCAATGCCGTGATGTTTGCTGCGCTCGCGGCGGCCGGCGTGTGGTGGGCCTATCCGCTGCTATGGCTGGTGCCGCTGGTGACCTGGATGATGGTCATCACCCGCATCCGCAACATCGCCGAGCACGCCGTCGTCCCCGACAGCAGCGATCCCTTGCGCAACACCCGCACGACACATGCCAATTTTCTCGAACGCCTGTTCATCGCGCCGTATTACGTGAACTATCACCTCGAACATCATCTGCTGTTCTACGTGCCCTGCTACAATCTGCCGAAGGTCCACCGCCTGCTCAGCGAAAGTCGTCATGCCGGCGGGATGGAAGTGCAGCCGAACTACGCCGCAGTGCTGCGGCTCGCGACCGCAAGGTCAAACCGCGACGACCGGCCGGGGCAATTGGCAAGCAGCGCCCGCCGCGCGCAAGCCGGTGCCGAGGTCGGTGCGGATCAGAAGGCCGGCGGTTTCTAGGAGCCGGCCCTCCGACTGGCTGCCGGCCGAAAGCCCAACGCGGCTTGACAGCGCGACCCCGGACGTTGTCTACGGCCCCCTTCGGAGCATGATCGGGACCAAGCCTCGGGCCGGACGTAGTCGGCTGCCGGTTCTCGAAGACAACTGCTCGAGCGATCCAGGGAGCGCCGATGACGGCAGCATTCACATTTCCGGGGCAGGGATCCCAGGCGGTCGGCATGGGCAAGGCCCTGGCTGACGCCTTCCCAGTGGCGCGGGCCGTGTTCGACGAGGTCGATTCCGCGCTTGGGGAGACGCTGACGGCCACCATCTGGGATGGCCCGGCCGAAACCCTTCAGCTCACCCAGAACGCCCAGCCGGCGCTGATGGCGGTGTCTGTGGCCACCCTGCGCGTGCTGGAGGCTGAGGCTGGTTTTTCCGTGGCGCGGGATGCGGCTTTCGTTGCCGGCCACTCGCTCGGTGAATATTCAGCGCTTGCCGCAGCCGGCAGCCTGACGATCTCCGATACCGCGCGGTTGCTCCGCACCCGCGGTCTCGCAATGCAAAAAGCAGTGCCGGTCGGCGCGGGTGCCATGGCCGCGCTGCTCGGCCTCGACTTCGAGGCCGCGATGGCGGTCGCCAATGAGGCGGCGCAAGGCCAGGTCTGCCAGGCCGCCAATGACAATGGCGGCGGGCAGGTGGTGGTCTCCGGCGACAAGGCGGCGGTCGATCGCGCCGTCGAGATCGCCAAAAGCAAGGGCGCCAAGCGCGCCATGCTGCTGCCGGTGTCCGCACCGTTCCATTGCAAGCTGATGCAGCCGGCTGCGGACGCCATGGCGGAGGCGCTGTCCAAGGTTACGATCAAGGCGCCGGCGGTGCCGCTGGTCTCGAACGTGCTGGCAAGCGCCATCACCGATCCCGACGAAATCCGCCGCCGCCTGGTCGAACAGGTCACCGGCACGGTGCGCTGGCGCGAGTCGGTCGCCTATATGGCAGGGCAGGGCGTCACCCGTTTCTTCGAGATCGGCGCGGGCAAGGTGCTGACGGGGCTGGTCAAGCGCATCGCCGACGGCGCCGTCGGGGTTGCGGTGGGCGGGCCGAACGACATTGCCGCTGCCAAGGATGCACTGGTCGCTGCGAAGCAGGCCTAGAGGAGTTTTTCGATGTTCGATCTGACTGGCAAGAAGGCGCTCGTCACCGGCGCGACCGGCGGCATCGGCGGTGCGATCGCGCAGGCCCTGCATGCGCAGGGGGCCACGGTTGCGATTTCGGGAACGCGGAAGGAAGTGCTGGACGAGCTTGCCGGCAAGCTCGGCGAGCGCGCCCTTGTGCTGCCGTGCAATCTCTCCAAGGCCGATGAGGTCGAGGCGCTGGTGCCTGCCGCGGAAGCGGCGATGGGGCAGGTCGATATCCTCGTCGCCAATGCCGGCATCACGCGCGACAATCTTTTCGTTCAGCTTCGTGACGAGGATTGGGACGAGGTCATCAACGTCAACCTGACGTCGACCTTTCGCCTGGCGCGCGCCGTGACCAAGCTGATGATGCGCAAGCGCTTCGGCCGCATCATTGCCATCACCTCGGTAGTCGGCGTCACCGGCAATCCCGGGCAGGGCAATTACACCGCCTCGAAGGCCGGCCTGATCGGCATGATCAAGACGCTGGGCGCCGAATACGCCAAGCGCGGCGTCACTGCCAACTGCATCGCGCCCGGCTTCATCAAGACGCCAATGACCGATGCGCTCAACGACAAGCAGCGCGAGACGATTCTGACCAAGGTTCCGGCTGCCCGCCTGGGGACGCCTGAGGACATTGCGGCAGCCGCTGTCTACCTCAGCTCGAACGAAGCAGCCTATGTCACGGGGCAAACGATCCACGTCAACGGCGGCATGGCCATGATCTGACGCTCGTTCCCCAGGGCCACACCCGCGAGGGCGGTGCGGGATGCGGTAAACGGCCGTTTCCGGAGCGAATCGAGGCTTGTAGTCAAGGCAATTTATGTATGATAACCGGACGTTCAACGGATGGGCAAAGAACGCCATTGCAGGTTTTTGAAACCCTGTATATTGGCGATGCGGAGCCTTGGCCGTCGTTCGCCGGGCCTGCATCGGTTAGGATGGGGCCAAATCAAAGTTCGTAAGCGAAGGCAGTCAACGACCACGACGGCTCGTATCGTCCCGGGGGGTCGGGTCTACAGGGAACAACACGAGGTTATGCAATGAGTGAGATTGGCGAGCGGGTTAAGAAGATCGTGGTCGAACACCTTGGTGTTGAACCCGAGAAGGTTGTCGACGCAGCGAGCTTCATCGACGACCTCGGCGCCGACAGTCTGGACACCGTCGAGCTGGTGATGGCGTTCGAAGAAGAATTCGGTTGCGAGATTCCGGACGACGCCGCGGAGACGATTCTCACCGTCGGCGACGCCACCAAGTTTCTCGAGAAGAACGCGAAGAGCTAAGGCTCTTCATTTTCGCGGGGACAACATCGAAACCGGACGGGCCGCCTACCGGCGGTCAGCCGGTTTCTTGTTATTGGCCGTGAATCTTTCGATGCGGAGTTTTCGGATATGAGGCGGGTTGTCGTCACGGGTCTCGGCATGGTGTCGCCGCTCAGCTGTGGCGTCGAGCCGACCTGGAAGCGCATCCTCAACGGCGAAAGCGGTGCGCGCAGGATCGAAAGCTTCGATGTCTCGGATCTTCAGACCAAGATCGCCTGCACCGTCGTGCGCGGCGACGGGTCGAACGACACCTTCAATCCCGATATCTGGATGGAGCCGAAGGACCAGCGCAAGGTTGACGACTTCATCATCTTCGGCATGGCGGCTGCGGGCCAGGCACTCGACGATGCCAACTGGCATCCGCAGTCCGAGGAGGACAAGTGTGCCACCGGCACCATGATCGGTTCCGGCATCGGCGGCCTCAACGGCATCGCCGAGACCGCGGTCCTGCTGAAGGAACGCGGGCCGCGCCGGGTGTCGCCTTTCTTCATTCCAGGCCGCCTGATCAATCTCGCCTCCGGCTATGTCTCGATCAAGCATGGGCTGAAGGGGCCGAACCATTCGGTGGTTACGGCCTGTTCGACCGGCGCACACGCGGTCGGTGATGCCGCCCGCTTGATTGCGCTGGGCGACGCCGACGTCATGGTTGCCGGCGGCGCGGAATCGCCGATCGGCCGCATCGGCATTGCCGGCTTCAACGCTGCGCGTGCGCTGTCGACCGGTTTCAACGAGACGCCCGAGAAGGCCTCGCGGCCCTACGACAAGGATCGCGACGGCTTCGTGATGGGCGAGGGCGCCGGCGTTCTCGTCCTGGAAGAACTCAAGCACGCCCAGCGCCGCGGCGCCAAGATCTATGCCGAAGTGATCGGCTACGGCCTCTCCGGCGACGCCTATCACATCACCTCGCCGTCGCCCGACGGTGATGGCGGCTTCCGCAGCATGGCGGCGGCGCTGAAGCGCGCCGGTCTCTCTGCGTCGGATCTCGACTACATCAACGCGCACGGCACCTCGACTCCGCTCGGCGACGAGATCGAGCTCGGTGCTGTCGAGCGACTCCTTGGCAATGCCGCCTCGAAGGTCGCGATGTCCTCGACCAAGTCCTCTACCGGTCATCTCCTGGGTGCGGCCGGCGCGATCGAGGCGATCTTCGCCATTCTCGCGATTCGCGATAATGTGGTGCCGCCGACCATCAACCTGGACAATCCGTCGGTCGAGACTGCCATCGATCTCGTGCCGCACAAGGCGAAGGCGCGCGAGGTCAACGTCGCGTTGTCGAATTCTTTCGGTTTTGGCGGTACCAACGCGTCGGTAATCTTCCGCCGCCTGGCTCACTAGTTTGCGTTTGAAGCGAATCCACCGTTTTGCCGTATTCAGCGATAGTCATACCCCGTGGGCGCGTGCATTGGCTCGACAGGCGATTGTCGGGCTGCGATTGAACCGGCAGGATTCAGGTTGTTTCGATGAGTGAAAGGCCGCCCATTTCGCCCCGGAGTCCGCGGGCAGCGCTCGAGCCCGAGCAGGTCCCGCCGCCGCCGAAGCGATCGGACCGCGCGCGCAACCCCTTCGTGATCGTCGGCAACGCCATCATTACAATTCTGCTGATCGCCATGATCGGTGCGGGCGGCGTCTATTATTACGGACGGCAGGTGCTTGAGGCGCCGGGGCCGCTCAAGGACGACAAGATCGTCAACATCCCGCAGCGCGCGGGCAAGCGCGACATCGCCGAGACGCTGAACAGGGAAGGCGTGACCGACGTCAATCCGTGGGTGTTCATTGCAAGCGTTGCCGCGCTGAAGGCGAGCTCGGACCTGAAGCCCGGCGAATATTCGTTCCAGAAGAATGCGTCCTTGCGCGACGTCATCGCCACCATCGTCGAGGGCAAGGTGGTGCAGCATGCCGTCACTGTCCCGGAAGGGCTGACCTCCGAGCAGATCGTGGCGCGGCTGACCGACAACGACATCTTCACCGGCAGCGTGCGCGAGCTGCCGCGCGAAGGCACGCTGCTGCCGGAGACCTACAAGTTCCCGCGCGGGACCCCGCGCGATCAGGTGATCCAGCGCATGCAGCAGGCGCACAAGCGCGTGCTGGCCGAGATCTGGGAGCGCCGCAATCAGGACATTCCGGTCAAGACTCCGGAGCAGCTGGTGACGCTCGCCTCGATCGTCGAGAAGGAGACCGGCAAGCCGGACGAGCGCAGCCGTGTCGCCGCCGTGTTCGTCAATCGCCTGAAGCAGAAGATCAAGCTGCAGTCCGATCCCACGATCATCTACGGCCTCGTCGGCGGCAAGGGCACGCTCGGCCGACCGATCAAGCGCAGCGAGATCACGCAGCCCTCGCCCTATAATACCTATGTGATCGAGGGCCTGCCGCCGGGCCCGATCGCCAACCCCGGCCGCGCCTCGCTCGAGGCCGCCGCCAATCCGGCCCGCACCCGCGACCTCTTTTTCGTAGCCGACGGCAGCGGCGGGCACGCCTTCACCGAGACCTACGACGCGCACCAGAAAAACGTCGCCAAGCTGCGCGCGATGGAGAAGCAGATCCAGAACGACACGGTCGAGCCGGCCGACGACGCGCAGGCGCCCGCCGCCGCCGCCGCGCCCGCTGCCGCTGATCCGGCGCCGACCGCGACCACGCCCAAGCCGACCCAGCAGAAAAAGCCGCCGGCTGCTCGCCCGGCCAATCCCGCGCCGGCCCGGCAGGGCGCGGCGCAGCCAGTGCCGCCGGTGATCCAGCGCTAGCGCAGGCCTGCCTACGGGACTTTGCGGATTACACTTTCCCGTAAAATAGTCTTAAGTTTCGCGGGCCTTGATGGCCTCGCGAATCTTACCCTCCGGAGAAACTGACCCGATGGCGCTGTCGTCCATGACCGGCTTTGCCCGAAGCCACGGCGCAAGCGGGCCGTACACGTTCGAATGGGAATTGAAGTCGGTCAACGCCAAGGGCTTTGACCTGCGGGTGCGGCTGCCGCAGGGGTTCGACGAGCTCGAGGCCCATGCCAAGAAGCGCGCTGGCGAGCTTCTGTCGCGCGGCACGGTCTACGCCAATCTCACCGTCAAGCGCGCCAATGCCGCAGCCTCCGTCCGCGTCAATGAGGACGTGCTCAACGCCGTTCTGAAGGCCGCCGCCGTGATCGCCGGCAAGGTCGACGCGGTGGCGCCGAGCGTCGACGGCCTCTTGGCCATCAAGGGCGTCATCGAGGTTGCCGAGCCCGAGGGCGACGAGGAGGAGGACAAGGCCGCGCGCACTGCTGTGGCCGAAGCCTTCGATAAGGCGCTCGCCGAACTCGTCGAGATGCGCAAGCGCGAGGGGACGTCGCTGGGGCAGATCCTCACCCAGCGCGTGGACGAGGTCGAGCAGCTCGCGAAAAAGGCGGAAGGAGCGCCCGGCCGCAAGCCGGAGGCGATCAAGGCCAGGCTCGCCGAGCAGATCGCGACATTGCTGGATACCTCCGACCGTTTCGATTCCGACCGCCTGATGCAGGAGGCAATCCTGATCGCCACCCGGGCCGATATCCGCGAGGAGCTCGACCGCATCGCTTCGCATGTCGCCCAGGCGCGCGAGCTGATCGGCAAGGGCGGCCCGGTCGGGCGCAAGCTCGACTTCCTGGCGCAGGAGTTTCACCGCGAGGTCAACACCTGCTGCTCGAAGTCGAACGACGTCGAGCTGACCAATACAGGCCTCGCCATGAAAAACGTGGTCGAGCAATTCCGCGAGCAGGTCCAGAATCTGGAGTGATCGATGACGACGGGCGGTCACGGAACTGACGGTGTCGAGCGGCGCGGGCTGATGTTCGTGCTGTCCTCGCCATCCGGCGCAGGCAAAACGACGCTATCGCGTTTGCTGATCGAGCGCATGCCCGGGCTGAAAATGTCGGTCTCCGCGACGACGCGCGCGAAGCGCCCCGGCGAAGTCGATGGCAAGGATTACCTGTTCGTCGACAAGCCCAGGTTCGAGGCCATGGTGAAGGGCGACGAGCTGCTGGAATGGGCGACCGTGTTCGACAACCGCTACGGCACGCCGCGCGGGCCCGTCGAGGCCGCGCTGTCGGCGGGGCAGGACGTGCTGTTCGACATCGACTGGCAGGGCACGCAGCAGCTGCGCGAGAAGGCGCGCGCGGACGTCGTCAGTGTATTCATTTTGCCGCCGTCGGCCGCCGATCTCGAGAAGCGGCTGCACTCGCGCGCGCAGGATTCCGACGAGGTCATCCGCAACCGCATGAGCCGCGCCAGCCACGAGATGAGCCACTGGGCCGAGTACGACTACATCGTCATCAACCACGACGTCGACGAAGCCTTCGCCGAGGTGCAGTCGATCCTGAAGGCCGAACGCCTCAAGCGCGAGCGGCGGACTGGCCTCGTTGGTTTCGTGCGAGGTCTTCAAGGTCAGCTTCAAGGCTAGGCTGCGGCAGCCGCGGCCCGTCCTTCGCCAGCCGTTCCAGCATCGCCGTGATGATGTCGATGTCGACGGCATCTTCATCGCGTGCGGCTTCGTCGCGATCGGCCGGCGCTTCGTCATGGCTGTCGTTGGCAGCCAACTGAGGCGCCGAGGCCTCGATCTCGAACTCCGCGTCGACTATCTCGATCTCGGTCTCGTCAGGTTCTGCTGCCGCGACGTGGGCAGGGCGGGCCCGCGCTGCGATCCTGCCGATCTCGTTGCTGAATGCGGCGAGTTGCCGGGCCTGAGGACGCGCAGCGTCGAAGTCCACCGGATGCGGACGTTTGGCGCGCGGCGCCGGGGCAGGCGCGTCATTGAGCCAGGGCGCGCGGTTGTCGTCGTGATCCTGCGGCTCCCGATGGTCCCAGTTCACGCGGCGATCGCCCGTTTGGGCGCGTCCGCGTCCGCCGGCGAAGCGGTAGATGATGCTGGCGAGCATGCCTGCGAGCGCCAGCGCGCCGCCGATGACGAGCAGGAGCATCTGCAGCGAGCCGGTCGGCTTGTCGGCGGGAACGTCGGCCGCAGCGAGCGTGACGGGGGCAGCGGATGTTACAGGCTTGGCGTTCGGCCGCGTGTCTGATGTTGCCGGAGCAGTCGCCGGCTGCGGTGCGGGCGCGGCGGCAACCGTCGTGGCATCGGGCCAGCGTGCGGCAATTGCAGGCTGCTGCGCATGATTGTCGGGGCTGGTGGTTGCAGGCTGCGGCGCTGCGGCGGGCGGCGCGTTTTGCGCGATGCCCTGCGGCGCGATGTATTCGGCGTGCGCATTCTGCACCGATTGCGGCGCGGGTGAATCCAGCTGCGCGCTGCTTGCGCTTTGCGTCGTTGTCGCGGTCTTGCCGCCTTCGGCGCGCAGGTACCAGCATTGCCGCTTGGTCGCGCGCTCGAGTCGATAGTACCAGTGCTGTCCTTCCGGCGCCGTGCTCTTTGGCGATGCGAGGCAGTCGCTCGCAGCGTTTGCCGTGCTTGCGGCGGCAGCTGGCGCCGTTGGAGCGTTCTGCGACACGGCGGCGAGCGGCACGCCAGCGACGATGCTGGCGACAAGTGTAGATATGAATCTCGCGGTGCGGTTGCCCATCCTGGTCTCCCGGTGACGCATGACGCTACTGGTTACCTGCCCTTTCTGATCAAAGACTTGGGTGGCAATGAGCCGCAAATCCGGAGAGGATGTGGCCTGAATCGGGCCTCCGGCGCGTTGGTTCCGCCGCGACATCAGGCCTTTTTGCCCGCGCGATTGCTTGGTCGAGGTCCAGGTTCCCGAACAGCCGTCCGAGCGGCGAAAGGTGCCGGAACCGCTACGGCTGGAGAGGCGGCCGGCACCCGTGAAGGTCACGCCGTTGCCTGAGCCTGCCGTGTGCACCGATCCGTTCGGGCTGACGCTGCCGCTGACGCCTTCAGGACGCGATTGAAAATCCTCGCGTGCATCAAAAACCCCCAAAGCAATGGCTGCAATCTGCCAGCCGGGCGTCCTTGCGAAAAGCGCGCGACATTCTGCGCAGGTAGCGCGGTGCGCAGCGAAAAGGCGAGGGACCACGGGTTCGCGCTCTCGCGACCCAATGGCCCGAGCTTTGCCGCTTCGTTCGCGCCCCCTGGAGATCAAAGGACGCAGGGAAGGCCGGGCGCCGGCTGGCACCCGCAGGTCCGTGCGCTATGGAAATGCACAAGGGTTGGACCACAGGTGATGCCGGTCGCCCGGCCTTCCCTGCGCGATGGTTTTAACGGTGTCCTTCGTGCTCTCCTCGGGGAGCGATGCACTATTGCCCCCGTCGCCTTGGCGGATGGCTGATGTGCGCACCCGGTTGGGCCACCCACATCACCGCAAGACTTGACGCACAGGCCCCGGGCGTCAGGACCACACGACTTCTCCGTCCGCGGACGGCCTCGCCTGATCATCCTGGGCTGGCGCGTGCTCACCCCTGATGCCCGACGAGACCGCTGCAACCGCGCCGTGTCGTGCCGCGCGTGTGACAAGCTCACGGTGTCCCGCCCTGCCATCACACTTCGCGCCGACGCTGCCACGTCCACCGCAACCCGGCCTGCATCTCGTGACGATCGCGAAACGCCCCTTTGACGGGCCGAAATGAAGTGTCGATGCCATAAATCCGAAATTCGGAAAAGTGAAATATTTTTGCGCGGAGGGATTGACGGAGTGTTTTGCCCGACGGGACGTGCGGGGCACGAGGAATACGATAACGCGAAAGCCGACTCGTCCAAGCTTCTCGGCGGTATCGATCCAGACGTGATGATCGCACAATGTGCCGGCGACGATCACGATGGTAGCCGCTCCCGCTCCAAACTCCGTGAATCCGAGCCGAAGGCCATTGATTGAAGCCGTTGGCGGACGTAGCCGGTGACGATCACGTCGGCTTTGTCGAGGTCGGTGATCTCAGCAGGGACAAGCTCGATAGCGGGTCCAAAATTGCCCCGTCCGCCATAGATCGCTTGCGCTCGACCAGCATGGCAAGAGCTTGAGTTAGGCGCTGCTTGACTTGGACCTGCCCCAGTTGCTGGGGTGACGGGGCAAGTGCTCGGAAGGAATTACGAAAGCCTACTTCCAGACGCGGGCGAGTGTCAGGGCCAGACACCCCAGCGCGGCGCTGATGGCACCGACGATCGTGTTGGATTGGGCGAACAGGCCGGTTTCAATGAAGACCTGGCCCGCGATGTAAAAGCAGACGGCGGCCAGGAGCAGGCAGGCGCAGCCGACGACGATCGACAAATATCGTATCGCTTTCACGGCCAGAGCTGGTCTTGCGGGAAGTGCGGGATCGCTCATGCAAGTTACAACAACGCGGCCGACAGCTGGTTCCTGCATCGCCGCGCATGAGAAACAGCCTCAACTACGCGCGCAACAGTCCACCAGCGCGCGCCAGATGCGCTTGATTTCGATGGCTCTCTGAAGTTCGAGGACGTGGTTCGCGCCCGGCTGTGGGGGTGTTCGTTCCGAGCGCATCTGTCGTGGTGCGATCCAGCGCTCGGATATGGGATCGGGCCAGCTGCCAAGATTGACCAAGTTCATGTCCCTTCGTGGGCGCCTCATGGAAGACAAACGCCGCGGAAGCGCGGGGTGTTCCAAAAGCAGGGACGAAAGGTTGAGTGCTGAGGCGGCCCGAAACGCTAGTGCTTCGACTCGTTGCGTTCGTCGGGAGGCAATCCGTCGCTGTGCGGCCCCGGCTTGCGGTACTTCCCGATCAGCCGCTTGATGTCGTCGATGGCTTCGAGCAAAGGCGGCGTCAGGGAAAACAGCGCTCCCATCGCAACGGCGATGATGGTGTGGCGCAGCGAGATCTTCTCGTCGTCATCGAAGGCGTAGGCATTGCGGCCGATCGGCACGGGCACCAGCCCACGCGACGATCGCGGATGATCCGGCTTCCGCGTCCTGCGCGGCGGGAACATGACCACGACAAAGAGCACGTTGATCAGGAGCCAGACGCCTAGAATGACAAGAAAGGTCTGCATTCAAAAACCAAGGATGACGCAATGTGTCGCCGGTTCGAGCAGGCATTGAACGGCCGTTCGCATGCCAATGCAAGTTGCACTTTCGTTCCGGGTGAATTGGGAACGAGGGTGCATTGCACAGTCATTGTCGGAATTCGGCAGGCTGAGGCGTGAGCGCGCTCGATCGGTCCTCCGCCGTCAGAGGCCGCCCAGCACTTCACCAAAATGTTTCTTCACCGCGCCGTTGCAGCCGCAAGCGCTGGCTTCAAGCGCTGGCGTGTCGAGGATCAAGATGGCGCCGCGTCGCGTCGCAAGGATCCGTCTCGCCTTGAACATCTGGATGACGCGGCTGGCATAGCTGCGGGAGACGCCGAGCATGCCGGCGAGCTGTTCGTGGGTCAGGGGGATCTCGTCGCCGCGGACATGCTGCTGCACGGCGCTGATCCACTTGGCTGCGCGCTGCTCGATCGAATGCGCGGCGTTGCAGGAAGCGGTCTGGAGCAGTTGCGCGACCTGGCAGGCGGCGTAGCGCGCGAACAAATCCTGGAGGCTCGCCGATCGCTGCTGCGCCTGTTCGAGTATGCGCAGCGGCAAGCGCAGAACCGTGCCGCCCACCTTCACGACGATGCGTGAATAGGCCAGCGACGGGCCGCGCCCCGAGGCAATTCCGACCGCACCCTCGCGGCCGACCAGAAAGCTTTCGACCTCGCGGTCATCCTCGACCGGCACGGCGAACGACACGAAAGCGGGGCCGCAGGGAAAGTGAACGACCGCGATGCTGTCGCCGGCATGATGCAGGATGTGGGTGGCGGCGAGCTCGACCGTTTGCAAATGAGGGGCGAGCAGCTCGAAATCATGGGTACTGAGCCTCCGAAGAAGCTCGTTCTGGGGCCGGCCGGTCACGCTTTTTATCTCTTACCAGGCCGGGAATCGGCACCGGTGAACCCTACGTTTCCACGGAGGAACCGACCGTTCCAAAGTGTACACAACAGCTTCCGGGAAATCGAAATATTGCCGCCGAACCGCCGGCGGTCCCGCCGCGTTGCACGCGGGTTACGCCTCGAACTCTGTTCATGTCCGGAGAACTACGGGAATTCGAAACGGGCTTTGAAACAGACTCTGAAAATAGACCCCAAAGATAGCCTTGGACGCTCTGTTCAGGAGTGAACATAAGGCGCGTGCCGATTGGATTAGCGCCGCGACCGTCCCGTGCGCTCTGCCCGACGGACCGCCGGCCATACCCACGATACGCCGCGAGGGCGGCGGGTCCCAGAGCATCTCTCGGGGGCATCACTTGCGGCCGCTATCCGAGGCGCGCTTCGCGCGCGGCCGACAGGCGGTTCAACGCCACGCGCTTTCGGTAAGCGTCGATAGCCCTGTTGGCGAGCATCAGCGGCCGGCGTTCGCCGGTTTTGAGCTGCGCTTCGATCGCATCGAGAATGATGTTTGCGGACGCATCCGGCGGGCCGAGCTCGCCGCTCGTCTCGAGGAAGCTCCAGGCAATGAAGAATGCGCTTTCGACCGTGCAGCGAATGGACATGTGCTGCCAACGCGGTGCAGCCACGGCCGTTCCGCGCGCCGAAGTCGCGCCTTACTTCAGCGACGAGCTGATCGAACGGAGTTAATGCGCGGAGGACAGCATGACGGCGAGACCAGCGTCTCGCCGCCGAATGCGTCTCAGTTCTTCAGCACGATGCGGCCGACCACCTTGCCGGCGCGAAGTTCTTCGATCCATTTCTGGACGTCGCCCATCGGCTCTTCGCGCATCGGCGTCGGCTTGATCTTGCCGGCGCGGGCCAGCGCCATCAGCTCCTGCGCCTCCGCGAGCGTGCCGACCATGAAGCCTTCGATGGTCATGCGCTTGTAGACCCATTGCACCATCGGCAGCGTGAACTGGCCGCCCATCAGGCCGGAGACCACGATCTTGCCGCCGCGCGCGGCGACCGCGACCGCAAACGCCATCGACTTCTCGTTGCCGGCGAAATCGACGATCTCGTCAAAGCCGCCCTCGGTCTCCTTCAGGATACGCTTGATGACATCGGGCTCGGACGGATCGTAGGCGCTGGCTGCGCCGTTCGTCAGCGCGCTCTCGCGCGCGGCCGGCGAGAGATCGGCGACCGTGACCGGCTGCTTGAACATGGCCTGCGCAAACGACAGGCCCATCATGCCGACGCCGCCGAGGCCAATCAGCAGCAGGTTGCGCTGGCGCGGACGGTCGACCAAACGCTTGAGCGCGCCGTAGGCGGTGACACCGGAGCACATCAGGGTCGCGGCCTGGTTGACGGGCAAGGGATCGTAGTCGAGCAGATATTTCGCGTCAGGCACCAGCACGTGGGTGGCGAAGCCGCCGTCGATGGAGACGCCGAGGAAGCGCTGCTTGACGCAGAGATTCTCGTCGCCATTGGCGCAGTCGCGGCATTGGCCGCAGCCGATCCACGGAAACACCGCCTTCTTGCTACCTACGAGGCCGGCCGGCGCGTCGGCGCCGACTTCGTCGACGACGCCTGCGATCTCGTGGCCGAGCGTGAAGGGCAGCGTCATGCCGCGCGTGGTGTCGAGCTTCTTGCCGCCGCCAAGATCGGCATAGCCGTCCTGGATGTGCAGATCGGAGTGGCAGAGGCCGCAGCGTTCGATGCGCACCAGCACCTCGCGGCTTTGCGGCTTCGGCGTATCGACGATGGTCTCGCACAAGGGCGCATCGAACTTGACCAGGGATTGCCGACGCATCAACGCCATATTCCTTCCTCCGAAATTTTCCGCTAAAGCGCGATGCGCTTTAGCTCATTGTTTGAGCATGATCTCTTTCGGAAAACCGCTTTACACTTTTCCGGATCATGCTTCATCTTTCGTTTCGTATATCCGCCAATTCACGCGCCATGGCAACAAAGCCTGCAACCGGAATGGTCTCGGCGCGCCGCGTCGCATCGACGCCGGCGGCAGCTGCGAGCCGCGCGGGATCGACGCCAAGCGATTTCAGGCTCTGGCGCAGCATTTTGCGACGCTGGCCGAAAGCTGCGGCCGCGACCTGTTCGAGCAGCTTGCGATCGCAGGCAAGAGGCTTTTCGCGCGGTATGAATCGCACGACGGAGGAGGTGACCTTCGGCGGCGGCACGAAGGCGGACGGTGAAATGTCGAACAGGATTTTCGTCTCGCAGCGCCAGTTGGCGAGCACGCCGAGACGGCCATAGGCTTCCTCGTCCTCGCGCGCGACGATGCGCTCGCCGACCTCGCGCTGGAACATCAGGACCATCGTCTCGTACCAGGGCGGCCAGGGCTCGGTGGTGAGCCAGCCGATCAGGAGATGCGTCGCGATGTTGTAGGGCAAATTGGCGACGATCTTTGCCTTGTCGCCTGCGAGCAGCGGGCGCGGGTCGAAGGTCATGGCATCGCCATGCACGATTTCGAGCCGGCCGGGATAGCGCGCTGAAATGTCCTGCAACGCCGGGATCGCGCGCTCGTCATGCTCGATCGCGATGACGCGTTTGGCGCCGAGCGCGAGCAGCGCGCGCGTCAGGCCGCCCGGCCCCGGGCCAATCTCGACGATGGTGCAGTCTTCGAGCGGTGCTGCCGCGCGCGCGATGCGGGCGGTGAGATTGAGGTCGAGGAGAAAGTTCTGGCCGAGCGATTTGCGGGCCGACAGAGCGTGCTGGCGAATGACCTCGCGAAGCGGCGGGAGGTCGTCGATCGCGCTCATCAGCTTTTTGCAGCCGCCATGCGGCTGGCAAGCTTGAGCGCCGCGATCAGGCTGGCCGGATTGGCCTTCCCGGTGCCGACGATGTCGAACGCGGTGCCGTGATCGGGCGAGGTGCGGACGAAGGGCAGGCCGAGCGTGACATTGACGGCGTCGTCGAAGGCGACCGTCTTGATCGGGATCAGCGCCTGGTCGTGATACATGCAGACCGCGCAGTCATAGCTGTTGCGCGCAGCTTCGTGGAACATGGTGTCGGCGGGGAGCGGCCCTTTCGCGTCGATGCCGTCGTTGCGCAGCGTCTTGAGCGCCGGCGCGATCACCGTCTGCTCCTCATGGCCGAGCGAGCCGTCTTCGCCGGCATGCGGATTGAGGCCGGAGATCGCGATCCGCGGGTGCGCGATGCCGAAGCAGGATTTCAGTTCACTCGCAACGATACGCACGGTCGAGACGATCAGCTCGCTCGTGAGCTGGCTCAACGCTTCGCGCAAGGAAACGTGGATCGTCACCGGCACTACGGCGAGCCGCGGCGACCACAGCATCATCACCGGCTGCGGCACGCGGCCGTCGACGCTCGCGAGCTCGGCGAGGAATTCGGTGTGGCCGGGATGGCGGAAGCCTGCGCGGTAGAGCACGCTCTTGGCGATCGGATTGGTGACGACGGCGCCGGCGCGGCCTTCGCAGACGTCAGCGACCGCCTGGCGGATCGAGGCGAGCGCTGCCGGCGCGCTCGATCCATCGGGCTTGCCGGGCTCGGCCGTCGCAACTTCGCCGGTTGCAACCACGGGCAGTGCGTCGGTGAAGGCGGCCTCGGCCTCGCTCGCGCTCACCGAGGCAATCTTGACGTCCGCGCCGAGCGCGCGGGCGCGCCGCGCGACCAGCGCTTCGTCGCCGAGCAGATAGAAGGCGGGCAGGTTCAATTCGCGGCGCCTGAGCCAGGCTGCGATGGTGATGTCGGGGCCGATGCCGGCGGGCTCTCCCAGGGTCAGGGCGAGGGGCTTTGCGAGAGCGGGGGCCATCAGGGCTTGCGATATTCGATCATCGCCGCCTTGCGGATCTCTTCGAGATAGGTCTTCTGGGTCTTCTCGTATTTCTGCTGGTACATCTGCTCGCGGATCTCGCGCTTCTTCGGCGTGTCGATCGTGGTCGGCTTGCGCGAGCACAGCACGACCATCTCGATGCCCTGCTTGGTTACCTCGGGCGCGGTCAGATGCCCGATCGCGGTGTCGTCGAGCACCTTGCGCAGCGTCTCGGGCAGGTCCGCGGTGGTCTTGGTGACGCTATCGCGGATGGTCGCGTTCGGCGTCGAGCGGAACAGCGAATTGGCTTCCTCGCAGCTTCCGACGCGCGAGCGGTAGCTCTCGGCTTCCTTCAGCCGCGTCTCCGTGAATGCCTGGGGCGATCCGCGCGGCACGATCAGCACGATCGGCTGCATCTTGTATTCGGTGCCCTCGATCTGGAGCTTCTCGTTGCCACCTTCCCGCACCTTGTCGGCGACGTCCTTTTCGCCGACCATCAGCTTCTCCTTGTAGCGGCCGCGCACGAGGCTGGTCCAAACCATCTCGGCCTTCATGCGGCCCTTCAGGGTCTCGGGGCGGACGCCCTTGACCTCGAGCGACTTGGTGAGCTGATCCGGCGTGATGCGCATGCGCTGCGCCATGCCCTCGTAGGACTGGTTGATGTCGGAGACGCCGGGGTCGACGCCGTACTTCTTGCCTTCCTTGATCTTCACCCTGTCGTCGATCAGCTCGTTGATGACCTCCTGACGGGCCGGGGTCTTCTGCGTCGTCAGCTGGTCGAGCTTGGAGCGCTGCTCGATGTCGTAATCGGTGATGGGGTCGCCGTTGACCATGACGACGATGTTCTGCGCCCGCGCCGGCGCGCCGGCCAGCATCAGCACCGCGCCGAAGACGAGAAGGAGGAAGCGAAAGACAGGCAATGGGGTCGTCATGATTGTCGCTCGTATGTCAGCCGCGATGAACCTGCGATCGGGAACACGCGGTTGGCACTTCAGATGGTTTACTGGATGCCGGAACTGCTGGACCCCGTCGAGGTCGCCAGCGTGCGCAGTCCGATCTGGAACATGAACGCGTGGGTCAACACGGGCGGCGTTGTGCCCGCTGAATAGCTATACGAAGTTACATAGTTCGCCGCCAGCACGAAGCAATCGTCGACATAGCCGGCGCCGAGCACATATTGGTTGATCTTGTTGGCCTCGAGGTCCCAGCGCGCCGAGCCCGTCACCACCCAGTTGGTCGCAACCTTGATCGAGCCTGAGGTCAGGATGCCCTCGCGGCGGGTCAGGTAGCCGAGCTGCGGCTGCGGCGCGTAATTGCCATACAACATGCTGACCGACCAGCGATTGAAGTTGGCGCGGCCTTCCGCCTCGAAGCGCTGGATGTTCCAGGTCTGCTCGTCCATGCGGGAGCGGACGCTGAACGTATACGTGCTGTTCGGCGAATAGGCGACGCTCGCCACGTAGTCGGAGCGCGGCTTCTCGAGGCCGGAATCGACGCCGGTATTGATGGAATCCTGAACCGCGAAGGAGTTCAGGCCGAACAGCTGGTAGGACTGGCCGAACAGCACCTTGACGGCGCCGCCCTTGTCGAACTGCGTGGTGGCCTGCATGCCGACATTGGCGCGGCCGCCGCCCTCGACGCGGTCGTAACCGGAGAACTTGTCGACGCTGAACAGGTTCGAGGTGTCGAACACCAGGCTCTGCGCATCCTCGTTCGGAAGCTTGCCGGCATAGGTCTCGTTCGGCCGGATGATGATCTGCGCGATCGGCTCGATGGTGGTCGAACCCCAGGGCTGAACGTTGATGAAGGGATAGCGGTATTCGAGGCCGACGGTCGGCATCAGGCGGAACGCCTGGGTGTCGCCGACGGGCAGGTAGTTCGACACGCCCGGCTGGTTGGAGACGTCGGAGTTGATCGCGTCGGCGCGCAGGATCGCGAACGGCGTCCAGATCTCGCCGAACGGATCGGTGTACGACTTGCGCCACTGCGCCTCCGCCGTCAGGCGGGTGTAGGTGCCGGGGAATCCGCGCAGCAGGCACTGCGACGGCGTGCGCGCGAGCGGATCGGCCGAGGTCGTCGTGCACAGGCCGTTGGTATTGGCAGCCGTCGTGATCGGATCGAACACGGCGTCGTTGCGGGTCAGGTTGACGAAATTCGTCTTATAGGAGACCTCGCCGCCGAAGATCGGATAATTGAGCACGTTCGAATAGTCGACCACGGGATAGACAACCGGTACCTGCTGCTGGTTGCCCGAGAAGCTCAGCCAGTACATTGTACGCGCGTCGAAGAAGCTGCGATTGCCAACGCCGGTCAGATAGAGCTGCGAGATCGCGTCCGTCGGCAGGTTCAGGAACGATCCGAGCGGATCGCGGTATGCCGACAAGCGATAATCCGACATGAAATAAAAGTCGGAGAGCAGGACGCCGTCCCAGCCCCAGACCCATTTGTCGTTCAGCGCGAACTGGCCCTTGGTCTCAAGGCCACCGCGGAACTGGCGGTCGCCCGGCAGGCCGGCGAAATTGCCGGGGTTGAGCTGGTCGATGCCGTAGGCACGGACCTGGTAGGCGCCGTCCATCAGGCGCTGGCGGAACTCGGCCTGGAACAGCACGCCCTGCTTGGAGGTGATGCGCGGGCTGAAGGTGGCGTCCATATCGGGCGCGATCGCCCAGTAGAACGGGACTTCAAGGCCGTAGCCAAACGCCGTGTAGGAGCTGAAGCCCGGCATCAGGAAGCCGGTCTTGCGCTTCACGGTCGGGTCGGGCGTCGAGAAATACGGCATGTAGGCGATCGGCACGCCGAAGAACTCGAGCTGCGCCGTCTCGAAATACAGCATCTTCTCCTGCTGGTCGTGGATGATGCGAGCACCCTTGACCTGCCAGAGCGGCGGCTTCTTCGGATCGTCCTTACACGGCGCGCAGGCCGTGTAGACGCCGTTCTCGAACACCGTGTAGTTGCCGGAGGAGCGGTCGGCGCGGGTCGCGGCCATGCGGGTCTGGTCGGCGGTGTCCACGCGCAGCGAATCGACGAAACCGTCGCGGTAGTCGTCGGAGAGATCCAGGATCTCGGCATAGGTGATCTTGCCGTCGGCATCCGTCATCCGGATGTTGCCTTCGGCATGGAGCCGCTTGGTCTTCTGGTCGTAGATGACCCTGTCGGCCTCGACGCTGGTGCCGTTGTAGAACAGCTGCACGTTGCCGACCGCGGAGACGCGCGAATTGTTGTAGTCGTAGTCGACCTCGGTCGCCTGCACGAGCATCTGCCCGTCATTGGCGACCTTCGGCGGCGTCGGACGTGGCGGCCGCGGATTGTAGGTGAAGCTCTGGGCGGCGGCCGGCCTCACCGCGGCAACATCAATCATGCCGGCGAGCGATGCGACAGCGGCAAGCGCAAGCAGGATTTTCCGGATCTTGCGTACAGACAAACCAAACCCGTTCGCGCGCACGAGGGTGCGCAACGCCAAATCAGACACGGGTCCTCGGCGGACGGCCGTCACTATCCGTCCTCCTGATACAGCAAGGCCAAAAAGCCGGTGAGGCCGCCCACCACCACGGGCAACCACGCCGCAGCGATCGGATGCATCAACTCAGCCTTGCTCAAGTCTTCAGTCACTTTCGACAAAACGTAGAGCAGAAAGCCTGCGCCCACGCCACTCAAAACCATCTTCTGTACGCCGCCCATCCGGAAGAAGCGCAACGACACGGAGGCCGCAAGCATCACCATAGCTGCGAGCAAAAACGGCTGTGCCAGTAGCTTGTGATACTGGAGTCGATATCCGGCTGTCGCGAAGCCCGAGCTCTCGGAGGACCGGATGTAGCTCGGTAGTTGCCAAAAGGACACAGTTTCGGGTGTGGAAAAGCTGTTGCGGACCTGTGCCTCGGTCAGTGTCGTTGGAATCTCCAGGCTGGCCTGGTCGACCGGCGGCGAGTCCAGCGTGAAGCGGCGCACGCCCTTGAACAGCCAATGGCCGGACTCGAGCGCCGCCTCACGCGCCTCGACCCGCTCCTTGAAGTGCTGCTCTGTGTCAAACCGAAACAGCGTGAGGCCCGTGAGTCGGACGCCCTGCTGCTCGCTGCGCGCCGCGTTGATGATGGTCTGGCCGTCGCTGGTCACCTGGTTGAGCCAGAAGCCCGAGGCGTCCTGGATGCCGCCGCCGGGCGCCGAGCCGAACAGCTCCGCTTCCATGCGCTTGGAGAGCTCGCGCAAGTTCGCCGACATCGGATTGTAGGCGATGGTGGCGATCACCCCGATCAGCAGCGCGCTGCCGAGCGCCGGCGAGATGAACTGCCAGGCCGAGATGCCGGCGGCGCGCGCGACCACGAGCTCGAGCCGTCGGGACAGCGCGAGATAACAGGTCATGGCGCCGATCAGCATGCAGAACGGCGTCAGCTTCTCGAGCAGCTGCGGCACCCGGAACAGCGAGGTCTCGGCCACCATGATCGCGGAGGCGGACGCGAGCCCTGAGGTCTTGCGCACCATCTCGATGTAGTCGACCAGCACCAGCAGCAGGAAAATGCTCGCGAACACGCCGAGCGCCGCGACCACGAAGCGGCCGGCGAAATAGCGCCCGAGTGTGTTGGTGAGCATGCTCATGCGGTGGCCGGCCGTCCGAACAGCCGCGCGATGCGCGCGTTCGATCTGTTGATGGCCTCCATCAGGCCGGCAGGCGGCTCGACCACGACGCCGCCGACAATCATCCACATGCCGGCGCCGATCGCGACCGCCAGCATCGTATATTGCACGGCCGCCGCGATCGGCGATTTCACCGCCATCACCGAGCAGGCGAATCCGGCCATGCGCAGGCCGAACACCGCAATCACCGAGCCGCCGATCGAGAAGTTGCGGCTCTGGCGCGTGGTGCGCGGCGCGCCGAGGAAGGCGAAGGTCAGCGCCGCAAACGCAAACGGATAGAGCGGCGCCATCAGGCGATCATGCAGCTCGGACCAGAACTGGCCGGGGACCGCCTTGAAGACCGGGTCGTCGTCGGATGGCGAGAACAGCTCCCAGAGATAGCGTTCACGGATGCCGAGGGTGACGTCGTGGCCCTGGTTGGAGAACTTCGACATGTCGAAGCCGTAGCGGCCGAACGCCACCAGTGCAGGATCGCGCTTGCCCGCCTCGAAGCGCTGGAGATTGCCATCCTTGAGAATCAGGAACGATCCGTTGTCGTTCTTCACGACTTCGCCGTGCTCGGCGACGATCGAGACGCGCTCATTCGGATCGCGGCGGTCATCGATGAAGATGCCGGCAAGGATGCCGCCGGGCTGGCGTTCGCGGATCCGGATCGTGAGGTTCTTGTCGAGCTGGGCGAAGCGGCCGGGCTGGAGGATGTTGGTGAGCACGTCGGCGGTGATCTCGGCGTCCCACTGCTTGATCCGCCGCATGCCGTCGGGCGCGAGGTAGGCCGAGATGAAGGCGACCAAGAGCGCAACGACGCAGGTGGCGTAGAAGAACGGATAGAACAGCCGGAACGGCGAGAAGCCGGCGGCATTCATCACGATGATCTCGGAATCGGTGGCGAGCTTGTTCAGCGTGTGCGAGATCGCAATCATCAGCGCGATCGGCGAGATGATCAGGACCAGCGCCGGGATGACGAGGCTGGTGATGCCGAGGAAGGTAAGGATGGTCTGACCCTGGCTCGTCATCAGGTCGATGCCGCGCAACGCCTGCGTAATCCAAATCACACCGGTGAGGCTGACCAGGACGAGCGCAAACGACGCCAGCGTCGTGCGGAAGATATACCTATCGATCGACCCCATGCGCTACCGCACGAATCCCCACTAAGCCCCAATGCAGTCCCCGCGATTTCCGGCTGTCCGCCCATCCCGCAAAGGGATCCCCAGGGTCGCGCAGCCATCTCGTCCGCCGGCTTACTTTCTCACTACCATCCCTTTGATCCGTCAACAAAATGGCTGCCCCGTGGCACGGTCAATATATGGTTAATATTTCACTCGTTGTGGCCTGGCGGCCACGGGCGGTGCTTGGCATTTGCCGGGCCGGTGGCCCATAGTGCGGAAAGTCTAGTGAATCGCCGTTCAGCTCTGGCCCTTGACCGGGACCGCCGATCGGCAAAAAGGCCCGTCTTTTAGAGGAGTTACCCATGTCCGATGCCATCAAGGTCGGCTTTGTCCCGTTGGCTTCCGCCGCCCGTGGCATTCTGGTCGTGTTCTGTGACGACGGTCTGAAGCTGGGACCGGTGACGACCAAGGCGCTCGGTGGTGCGACCGAGCTCGTGAAGCGGGCAGCTGCCGCCGCCTCATTCAAAGGTAAAAGTGGCGCGGCGCTGGACATCCTGGCCCCCGAGGGGGTGAAGGCTGAGCGCCTGATCGTGATCGGGGCCGGGAAGGGATCGGCGCTGAATGCGAACGACTTCCTCAAATTCGGCGGCGTGGCGGCGAGCAAGCTCAAGGCAGGTTCCGCTGCCATGACCATCATGGCGGAACTGCCTGGCGGCGCCATGACCAGCGAGCAGGCGGTTGGAATCGCCTCGGGCCTGCGGCTGCGCGCCTACAAGTTCGACCGTTACAAGACCAAGAAGAAGGACGGCGAGGAGGGCGCCTTGCGCGCCGACATCTCGCTCGCGGTTGGCGACGCCGTCTCGGCGAAAAAGGCTTTTGCCTCGGCCGGCGCGATCGTCGACGGCGTCGTCATCGCACGCGACCTCGTCAACGAGCCGCCGAACGTGCTCTACCCCGAAGAGTTCGCGCGGCGTGCAAGTCAGTTGCGCAAGCTAGGCGTCAAGATCGAGGTGCTCGACGTCAAGGCGATGGAGAAGCTTGGCATGGGCGCGCTGCTCGGCGTCGGCCAGGGCTCGTCGCGGCCGAGCCGCACCGTCATCATGCGCTGGGACGGCGGCAAGAAAGGCGAGGCACCGGTCGCCTTCGTCGGCAAAGGCGTGTGCTTCGACACCGGCGGCATTTCGATCAAGCCGGCAGGCAGCATGGAGGACATGAAAGGCGACATGGGGGGCGCTGCCTGCGTCGTCGGGCTGATGCACGCGCTCGCGGCACGCAAAGCCAAGGCCAACGTGGTCGGCGCCATCGGCCTCGTCGAGAACATGCCCGACGGCAACGCGCAGCGGCCGGGTGACATCGTCACCTCGATGTCGGGCCAGACCATCGAGATCATCAACACCGATGCGGAAGGCCGCCTCGTGCTGGCCGACGTGCTCTGGTACGTGGCCAAGAAAACCAAGCCGAAATTCATGGTGGATCTGGCGACGCTGACCGGTGCGATCGTGGTCGCGCTCGGCACCGAGCATGCCGGCATGTTCTCCAACAATGACGAGCTTGCCGACCGGTTGCTGG
Organism: Bradyrhizobium sp. McL0616; assembly: GCF_049993385.1. Taxonomy (NCBI): domain Bacteria; kingdom Pseudomonadati; phylum Pseudomonadota; class Alphaproteobacteria; order Hyphomicrobiales; family Nitrobacteraceae; genus Bradyrhizobium; species Bradyrhizobium sp. McL0616. The sequence continues at coordinate 5,152,830 of NZ_CP188255.1, read as the reverse complement.
CGGCCGGTATCGAAAGCGGCGAAAAGGTCTGGCGCCTGCCGCTCGGCCCCGAATACGACAAGCTGATCGACTCCCAGTTCGCCGACATGAAGAACACCGGCGGCCGCCATGGCGGCTCGATCACCGCGGCGCAGTTCCTCCAGCGCTTCGTCGACGGTACGCCGTGGGCGCATCTCGACATCGCCGGCACCGCGATGGGAGCGCCGAAGACCGAAATCAACCAGAGCTGGGCTTCCGGCTATGGCGTCCGGCTGCTCGACCGATTGGTTGCAGATCATTACGAGCGCAAATGACGCAAGATGACTGAAGTACTGTTCTACCATTTGCAAAACATGACGGTTGAGAACGTCTTGCCGCCACTTCTCGAGAAATCGCTGGAGCGCGGCTGGCGCGTCGTGGTGCAGTCGACTTCGCCCGAGCGGGCCGATGCGCTGGATGCGCATCTGTGGACCTATCGCGACGATTCCTTCCTGCCGCACGCGACGTGGCGCGTGACCGATGCCGCCGATCAGCCGATCGTGCTGGCGATCGAGGAGGACAATCCGAACGGCGCCAATGTCCGCTTCCTGATCGACAACGCTGTGCTGCCTCAGGATTGCCAAGCCTACGAGCGCATGGTGCTGCTGTTCAACGGCGATGATCCGGACGCGCTGGCGGCTGCCCGCAGTTCTTGGACGGATTGCAAGACGAAAGGATTTGAGGTCACTTACTGGCAGGCCGACGAACGGGGCCGGTGGCAGCGGCGGAATTAGCGGTCGTTTCCAATTAATGATAATTTGTACTTTCGACGGCACACTGGTTTCGGCCACCTTCGTGCCGCAAAGTGATGTTGGGACAATCGCTTAGGACTGGTCCTTCAGGCGGGGAATTTAGTTTATCGTGCGACACCAAAAGCTTCCAAAGTCGCTCATAGTTGCGTTGGCCGCTGTCGCGCCGCTGATCGCGGGCTGCTCGGGCGGGACCGATCTGCTGTCGAAGGACGCCGAATGGTTCAACAAGCCGAGCCGCCTGTTCATCAAGAACATCTCGATCGAGTCGCCGCCGCTGACCCCCGACAAGCCGGTCGGGGCTGAGGATCTCGTCAGCGCCGATGGCGGCTGTCCCGGCATGGCACCGCCTCCGGGGCCTGCTGACGCCAATGCCTCGACGACGCCACAGGCTCCCATGGGCGGCACGGTCGCGCTCGGCCACACCGAATGCGACGTGGTGCGCGGCATCGGCGCGCCCTCGAACGTCAATCTCTCCGGCGATGCCGCTGGCCGCCGCGTTGCGGTCGTCACCTGGACCACCGGTCCGCGTGCCGGCATCTACACCTTCACGTCCGGCCGCCTGTCCTCGATCGAGGGCACGCCGGAGGCGCCGGTCGCGCCGAAGGCAGTGAAGCCGAAGGCGAAGAAGAAGGCGGCGACGTAAGGCGCCGCGCGATCAAGCGGCTTTGCGCCCCTTGATCGCTGTGGCCCAACCGTGAACCGTAATCTCTCCCGTCGCGCTTGCCGGCAGTCTGTCTTGCAGCCGGCGTTTCAGCTCTGTGTTCTCCGCGTTCGACAGCTTTCCTACAATTCCGCTCGGGCTGCTGACGACCATGGATAGCCAGTAGTCGTCGAAATTCACAAATGTCCGTTCGACAACCAGTTCGCGGGTTTCGACATCGCGAATGCCTAACGCCGCCCAAAGTGCCTTCAGCGCAGCGAAACGCGAGACATCCGCGCTCGGCGGACGCGCCGCCGGCTTGCCCATAGCGTCCAGTTCCTCCCACAAATGTTGCGTTGGCGTGCCGCCTCGCATGACGTCCCAGGTGTAGGATGCGACCACGCCGCCGGGCTTGGTGACGCGGACCATTTCCGATGCACCTTTGTGCGGGTCGGGCACGAAGAACAGCACGAGTGCCATCACCGCGACGTCGAAGCGGTCGGGGTCGTAAGGGAGGGCCATTGCATCGCCAATCGAAAGCTCGACCTGCTTTGCCGATAGCTTTTGGCGCGCAGTCGCGATCTGTGCGTCGGAGGGATCGATCGCGCAAATAGACGAAGGCGCGGACCGCGCAAGAATGAGCTCGGTGAACGCGCCGTTGCCGCAACCGACATCCGCCCAGGCCAGTCCGGAGCCAGGCGCCAACCAATCGAGGAAAAGAGCGCCGGCCGATCGGCTCCAGGGTGCCATGAAGCGCTCGTAAGCCGCGCCGTCGGTGAATTTAATCGGTTCCGGTGACGACACCTGGGACCTCCCTCAAAACATTCCCTGTTTGAATTTCCCTTGGCTGAAAAGGCCGGTCGGCACGTAGGCTGCAGAGCTGGACGTGCGCCGCAAATTCCGAAAGTGAGCTTAATACCAAATGCGCGAAAGCCACACGGGCAATCTTGCTCGGGAGGCGCGGCGTCGATTTTTACAATGGTCTCGCTGAATGCGGGCCATCGCGGCCTTTGCTTTCGCTAATTCTCCCAGACATTTTCCGATTAAGAACGGCCCTCATCTATCAAACGCCGCGCCTGGGCGGCTACACTTGCGGCATTTCAGCGGTTGGGAGCGGGGCATGAGGCGGCGCGAATTCATTGCAGGATTGACAGCCGCTGTGGCCGCGCCACCGGGCGCGCGCGGGCAACAATCCAAACAGCCGGGCCATGTCGGCGTGCTCGTTGGCCTGGCGGCGAATATCGACGTGCCGGTCGCCCGCGCCTTTCTCAAGCCGTTCCGCGAGGCCATGCGCAAGGCCGGCTGGGTCGAAGACGGCAATGTCCGCATCGACTACCGCTTCGGCGGGGCGCTATCCGATTTGGCCAACACCAAGGCGTCTGCCGCAGAGCTCATCGCGCTGCAGCCCGAGGTGATCTATGCCCAGGGCCTGCCTGCAACGCTCGCGCTTCGCCAGCAGACCACGACGATTCCCATCGTGTTCACCCAAGTGATCGATCCGGTTGGATTCAAGCTTGCCGATAGTCTCGGCCATCCCGGCGGCAACGTCACCGGCTTTGTCACCTGGGATTTTGAGATCGGCGGCAAATGGATGCAGCTGTTGCGAGAGCTTGATCCGAATCTTGCCCGCGTCGCCATCCTCTTCAATCCGGATACCGCGCCCTATGCGCCGGGCCTCGTCGCCGCGGCCAGGGATGCCGCGTCCGGAATCGAACTGGTCGAGATGCGGACGCACAATGACGGCGAGACCGAAGCTCAGCTCGAGGTGCTCGGCCGCACGCGCAACAGCAGCCTGCTCGTCATTCCCGAACCCTTCACCAATGGGCATCGCGACCACATTGTCGCCCAATGCGCGCGGTTTCGCGTGCCAGCCCTGAATTCGGTGCTGGGCGCCGTCGATGGCGGGGCGCTGATGTCATACACATTCGCCTGGGACGAACTGGTCAGCGCACCGGTCGCCTATATCGATCGCATTCTGAAAGGGGCCTCGCCGCACGATCTGCCGATCCAGGCGCCCAGCCGTTATGAGCTGGTCATCAACCTGAAGACGGCCAAGGCGCTCGGCGTCGATGTGCCGCCCGTACTGCTGGCTCGTGCCGATCGCGTGATCGAGTAGCCGGACCTAACCCGCCGCCTCGTCAAACTGCGCACTCGCCTCGAGCCGCTGCTCCTCCGCGCGCGCGAGCGCGTCCGCTGCATTGGCGCGTGCTTTCGACAATTGCGCGGCTTGCTTCGGATCGCGCGTAAAAATGTCGGGCAGGGAAAGTGCGGCGTCGATCTTGGCGATGATCTCGCCGACGCGGGCGATCTCGAATTCGGCTTCCGCGATGCGCTTCTTCAGCGGGCCGCGATTGTCCGATCGCGCGCGTTGCGGCTTCTCGCTCGTGGCACTGCGCTCGCGCGGGGCGGGTTCGCCGTTGCGCGAGGACAGCACCAGGCGGCGGTATTCGTCGAGGTCGCCGTCGTAATTGGTCACAGTGCGATCGGCGACGATCCAGAGCTGGTCCGCGCAGGCCTCGATCAGATAGCGGTCGTGCGAGACCATGATGATCGCGCCGGGAAACTCGTTGATCGCCTCGGCCAACGCAGCGCGGCTGTCGATGTCCAGATGGTTGGTCGGTTCGTCCAGGATGATCATGTTGGGGCCGAAGAAGGTCGCGAGGCCCAGTAGAAGGCGAGCCTTCTCGCCGCCCGACAATTTTCCAACCCTGGTGTCGGCCGCCTTGCCGGAAAAACCGATGGCGCCGGCGCGACCGCGCACCTTGGCCTCGGGAGCATCGCCCATCAGCTTGCGGACGTGATCATAGGCGGAGGCGTCCTCGTTCAGTTCGTCGAGCTGATGCTGGGCGAAATAGGCGATCGACAATTTGTCGGCGCGCGTCACCTTGCCCGAGAAGGGCGCAAGCCGGCCAGCGAGCAGCTTGACCAGCGTCGACTTGCCGTTGCCGTTGGCGCCGAGCAGCGCGATGCGGTCGTCATTGTCGATGCGCAAGGTGACGCGGCCCAGCACCGGCGCTGCCGGATCGTAGCCGACCGAGGCATTGTCGACGGCGATGATCGGCGGCGACAGCAGCTTCTCCGGCGCCGGAAAGCTGATCTCGCGCACATCGTTGGTGACCAGCGCCGTGATCGGCTTCAGCCGCTCCAGCATTTTCACGCGAGACTGCGCCTGGCGCGCCTTGGACGCCTTGGCCTTGAAACGGTCGACGAAGGCTTGCAGCCGCGCGCGCTCGGCCTCCTGGCGCTTGACCGCTTTGGCATCGAGCAATTCGCGCGCGGCGCGCTGCTCCTCGAAGGAGGAGTAGGTGCCCTTGTAGAGCGTGAGCTTGCCGCGCTCCAGATGCAGGATTTGATCGACGGAGCTTTCGAGCAGGTCGCGGTCGTGGCTGATCACGATCACCGTGCGCGGATAATGGGCGAGGTGATCCTCCAGCCACAGCGTGCCTTCGAGGTCGAGATAGTTGGTGGGCTCATCGAGCAGCAACAGGTCGGGCGCCGCGAACAGCGTCGCGGCCAGCGCGACGCGCATGCGCCAGCCGCCGGAGAATTCGGCGCAGGGGCGCTGTTGGTCGGCAGCGGAGAAGCCGAGGCCAGAGAGGATCGCGGCTGCGCGGCTCGGGGCCGAATGCGCGTCGATGTCGACGAGCCGGGTCTGGATCTCCGCGATCCGGTGCGGATCGGTAGCGCTTTCGGCCTCGGAGAGCAGGGCGTCGCGTTCGAGGTCGGCCTTGAGCACGACGAAGATCAGGCTTTCCGGGCCATTCGGGGCTTCCTGCGCGAGGCTGCCGACACGCCAGCGCGGCGGCAGGGTCACCGTGCCGTGCTCGGCCGCAAGCTCACCGCGGATCACCTTGAACAGCGTCGACTTGCCGGTGCCGTTGCGTCCGACCATGCCGACGCGCGAGCCCGGCGTGATCTGCACGGCGCTTTGGTCGATCAGAAGGCGTCCGGCGAGGCGGATGGAGAGGTCGTTGATGGAAAGCATGCGGCCTTGTCACCGCAAGGGGCCGCGAACGCAACCCGTTTTTGCGCCGATCAGTTGTGCGGGCCGCCCTCGCGGTCGCGCTTCTTCAGCTCGTCGAGGAGCTGTTCGAGATGCGTCGGGAGCCGGGGGTCGGGACGAATACTCTGCTGAAGCCGCTCGCCCACGGCCTCGCAAATTGAGCGGCTGGTGCGCCGGTCCATCTGCTCGCTGTCATTGGCGAAAAGGCCAGTCATTGTGAGGTTCCGTGTTTGCAAGGTGATGACACGGTACCAAGTCACTGGCCCCCACAATGGTTTCGCCAAACATCGGGCATGCCTGGCATTCTCGTAAAAATTGTATGAATTCGCCGCATCTGCCCAAATACGAGGCCCCGGCGGGGGGAACGCCGGGGCCTCGCTTGGAAGGTACCGTGGGGGACCGGCACCTCTGGAAGGTACTTTGTTTGGGAAGGTGCTTCAGGAAGGTGCTTGCGCGCTCAGTAGCAGCGGTTGATCAGCCGCCAGCGGGGTCCCCAGGGGGTCGGGACCAGCCGCCGCACGTAACAGCCGCCATAACCGTAGGAGACGGGGGCATAGAAGCGCGGTCCGCCCCAGCCGTAGCCACCGTGCCAGCCGCCACCGCCGCCGTGCCAGCCCCAGCCGCCATGCCAGTGAGCGGAGGCGGAGGTCGGCGCCAGCGCGGCACCGAGCGCGACCGCGGCAACCGCGGCAAGCGAAAGTTTCCTCAACATGGTGATCTCCTCAAAACTGCCGGCGCGGGGCTATCGCGTCGATGGAAAGGCCGCCGAAACGATCTGCCTCGGGAGGAGGCTCTGGTTTCGATGGACCTGACGTTAGCGCCGCGAGGCTGAACCAAACCCTCACGGGACCTTCAGATTGGGTTCATCTGGGTGAAATCGTTGTAATCCATCTTGGAATTCGGGCCCCTGGCACTGCGGCGAAGCGCCCGTGGGCTGTCCCGGCGGTCGCTTGCCGTATTGCGAAGGCGCCGATATAAGCCCCGCAACCCGAACCACCGCTTTCTCCTTCAAGGACAAGATCATGGCCATCGAACGCACTTTCTCGATCATCAAGCCCGACGCGACCGCGCGTAACCTGACCGGCGCCGTTAACGCCGTGATCGAGAAGGCGGGCCTGCGCATCGTCGCGCAGAAGCGCATCCGCATGACCAAGGAACAGGCCGAGACCTTCTATGCCGTCCACAAGGCACGGCCGTTCTTCGGCGAGCTCGTCGAATTCATGACCTCGGGCCCGGTCGTCGTCCAGGTGCTGGAAGGCGAGGGCGCGGTCGCCAAGTACCGCGACGCCATGGGTGCGACCGATCCGTCAAAGGCGGCCGACGGCACCATCCGCAAGCTCTACGCCAAGTCGATCGGCGAGAACTCCGCGCATGGCTCGGACGCGACGGAGACCGCCGCGATCGAGATCGCGCAGTTCTTCTCGGGCAACGAGATCGTCGGCTGATCCATCAGCCGACAGATTAAGTTTTCGGGGCGAAAGGACGCATTGTGAACTGGCTCTGGCAGATCTTCGATCCCGCCACGATCGGGGCATTCTTCACCCAGTTCCGCAACGAGATGGCCGAACCGACGTTCTGGATTGCGGTCGGCAAGATCATCTGGATCAACATCCTGCTCTCCGGCGACAACGCGCTGGTGATTGCGCTGGCCTGCCGCGGCCTCAAGCCGCGGCATAGGTTGTGGGGCATGGTGCTCGGCGCCGGCGCCGCGGTGCTGCTGCGGATCATCTTCACTGGCATCGTCGCGAGCCTGATGGAGTTGCCGTACCTCAAGCTGGTCGGCGGCCTCGCGCTGATTGTGATTGCGGCAAAGCTGCTCGTTCCGGAAAACGAGGACGAGGACGGCGTCGAGTCGGCCTCGCATCTCTGGCAGGCGGTGCAGATCGTCGTTGTCGCCGACATCGTGATGAGCCTCGACAACGTCATCGCGGTCGCGGCCGCCGCCAATGGCAGCGTGCCATTGTTGGTCCTCGGCCTTGCCATCAGCGTGCCCCTGATCGTCGCCGGTGCGGCGCTGATCATGGCGCTGCTATCGAAATTGCCGGTGCTGGTGTGGGCCGGTGCCGCTCTGCTCGGCTGGATCGCGGGCGATGTGATCGCGACGGATCCCGGCATCGCGCCGAAGCTGCACACGCTGTTCGAGGGGCCGTTCGGCGCGTCGCTGGACAAGATGCTCGCCAGCCTGCACATCCCGCCGCAATTCGCCCATGGCGGCGGAGGCGGTGAATATCTCTGCGCAGCGCTTGGCGTCGTCGTGGTGCTGGTGGTCGGCTGGATCTGGCGCCGGCGCAGGCTGAGCCACGCCGCGCTTGAGGCCTCCGAGCAGCACGCGAAAGTTTCGGCGAAATAAGATCTAGCGCCGCACGATCGAGCCGGCGCGGCCGATCAAGCGGGCGAGCTGCTTGAAGCGGCTGCCGACGCGGTCGGCGACGAGATCGCCGAGGCGGTGCTCGAACACCAGCATCAACTTACGACCCTGGCTGCGGAAATGCGTGGCGGGCAGCACGCCCGGGCGTGCCGCCGAGATCAGATGCGCGACCCGGAACGCCGCGCCCAGCAGGCGGGCGCGTTCGAGCTGCGCCGGCGTCAACAACTCCTGCATCGTGAGCGGCGGTTGGTTTTCCTCGCTCAGGCCCGCATAGCGATAAAACACCGACAGTCCGACGAAGGCACGCTCGATGTGGGTGATCGCGCCGAAATTGCCGTTGACGACGAGGCTCAGCGTCTGCTCGCCGCGATGGTCGGGATGCACGCGCCAGCCGATGTCGGAGAGCAGGCAGGCGGCGTGGCGTAAGCGGCGGTCCTCCGCGGACTCGCGCAGCTTCACCACGCGGGCGAGGCGGTCGGTCCATGCGATCAGCTCGCGGGCGTGGCGGGCCGAGCGCGACAGCAGCTGATTGAGTTCCTCTGCCGCGCAAATCAGCCCGTCCTTGTTGCGCTCGGTCTCCGACAGCTTCTCGTGCAGCAGGCCCTCGCGCACGCCGAAGGTCGAGAACACGATCGTCTTGGGCTTCGCCACGCGGATGATGTGCTCGAGCACCAGCGCTGCATAAGTGAGGAGAGGGCGCCTCGCATCCGCGACGATCTCGATGTCGGCGAGCATGTCGACAGCCGCAAGACGACGCAGACGACGCGAGAAGTCGAGCGCTTCGGCCGCGGAGATCGAGTAGCCGTGCATCACCTGGAGCGGATAGCCGCTCTGGATGATGTGGATGCGCGCGAGCGCGCGCCAGGTGCCGCCGACCGCATAAAAGCTGCGGCCGCTGCCCGCCTTGAGCTGCGGGACCTCGTCGAGCGCCTCGCGGACGATGCGGTCGGCGCGCTTGAGCGATTTGTGGGCGAGGTCCTGGAGCGCCAAGCCGCCGAGCGGCAGCGTCACACCGCTGCGCGCGCTGTTCCTGCGCACGTCGATCAGTTCGAGCGAGCCGCCGCCGAGATCGCCGACGATGCCGTCGGGATGATGGATGCCGGAGATGACACCGAGCGCCGACAGCCGCGCCTCGCGCGGGCCCGACAGGATCTCGATCTTCACGGCGCAGATGCGCTCGGCCTTCGCAATGAAGTCGGGACCGTTGGAGGCGTCGCGGCACGCAGCGGTCGCGATCGCGAACACGCGGCCGACCTGCATCACCCGGCACAACGCGCGAAAGCGCTTGAGCGAGGTCAGTGCCTTGTCGACGGCATCGGGCGCGAGCAGGCCCGTGCTCTGCACCTCGCGTCCGAGGCCGCACAGCGTCTTCTCGTTGAAGATCGGAATCAGGCTCCGCGTAAGTCCCTCGTAGACGACGAGACGAACGGAGTTGGAGCCGATGTCGATGACCGCGACGCTAGCGCCACGCTTGCGCGGCCGTTTCACGGCAAAAATCTCCGGTCAGGACTGATGGCGTTCGTTTCGGCGCGTGAGACGACGCGGCGAGGATTCCTTGAGCGACTTTCCACGGCCAGACAGACTCGGATTTGTCATGAAGTAGTTGTGGACGTTGAAAGGCTCCTCGCCTTTCGCGGTCTTCATACGCGTTGAGGACCCGTCCGGCAACAATTGCCAGCTCTGCTCATTGTCCTTCAGGTTCGCGACCATGATCTGTTCGAGAACCTGCTGATGCACCGTGGGATTTTGCAGCGGACACAGCACCTCGACGCGGCGGTCGAGGTTGCGCGGCATCATATCGGCCGACGAGATATACACAGCCGCTTTCGCGCTGGGCAGGCCCTGGCCCATGCCGAAGCAGTAGATTCGGCCGTGTTCCAGGAAGCGTCCGATGATCGACTTGACGCGGATGTTCTCCGACAGGCCGGGGATGCCGGGCCTGAGGCAACAGATGCCGCGTACCACGAGCTCGACCTGGACGCCGGCCTGCGAGGCCTCGTAGAGCGCGTCGATGATATCAGGATCGACCAGCGCATTCATCTTCATCCAGACCGCGCCCGGCTTGCCGTGACGTGCGTGCTCGGTCTCGCCCTGGATGTGCTCGATGATGCGCTTGCGCAAGGTCAGCGGCGACACCGCCATCTTTTCCAGATCGCTCGGCGCCGCATAGCCGGTGATGAAGTTGAAGACGCGCGCCGCATCGCGACCGATGGTCGGTTCCGAGGTGAAGTAGGAGAGGTCGGTGTAAATGCGCGCGGTGACCGGGTGATAGTTGCCGGTGCCGGTGTGGACATAGGTGGTGAGGCTGCCGCCCTCGCGGCGCACCACCATCGAGAGCTTTGCGTGGGTCTTCAGCTCGAGAAAGCCGTAGACGACCTGCACGCCGGCGCGTTCGAGGTCGCGCGCCCAGCGGATGTTGGCCTCTTCGTCGAAGCGTGCCTTCAGCTCGATCAGCGCGGTGACGGATTTGCCGGCTTCAGCGGCCTCCGCAAGCGCACGCACGATCGGCGAGTTATTGGAGGTGCGATAGAGCGTCTGCTTGATCGCAACGACGTCGGGATCGCGCGTGGCCTGCTGGAGGAACTGCACCACCACGTCGAAGGATTCGTAGGGGTGATGGACCACCAGGTCCTTCTGCCGGATCGCGGCAAAGATGTCGCCGCCATGCTCGCGCACGCGCTCGGGATGGCGCGGTACGTAAGGTGTGAATTCGAGATCGGGCCGGTCGAGCCGGGTCAGCTGCGAGAGCTCGTTCATGGCGAGCACGCCGTCGACCAGAAACACCTCGTCGTCGGCGGTCGAGAGCGCATGCTGCACGAAGTTGCGCAGCTGCTCCGGCATTTTGGCGTCGATCTCGAGCCGGATCACCGAGCCGCGGCGGCGCCGCTTCAGCGCGGTCTCGAACAGGCGGACGAGATCCTCGGCCTCTTCCTCGATTTCGAGTTCGGAGTCGCGGATAACGCGAAAAGCGCCCTGGCCGTGGAGACTGTAGCCGGGGAACAGCCGGTTGATGAACAGGGCGGTCGCCTGCTCCAGCGAAATCAGGCGCACCACCTTGCCGTCGGCCGGCAGGCGGATGAAGCGGTCGATCTTGCCGGGCATGCGGATCAGCGCGTTCATCTGCTTGCCGTCGACGGCGCGCGTGAGCTGGAGCGCGATGGTGAAGCCGAGGCTCGGAATGAACGGGAAGGGATGGGCCGGATCGATCGCGAGCGGCGTCAACAGCGGAAAGACGTTGGCGAGGAAGTAATCCTCGATCCACGCCCGCTGCGCCTTGGTGACGTCCTTGCCGTCGACCAGCACGATGCCGACATCGGCGAGGGTGCCGCGCAGGTCGGCCCAGATCGCCTGCTGGTCGGAGGCAAGGTGGGAGACGGTGCGGTTGATCAGGGCGAGCTGCTCGGATGGCGTCAGGCCGTCGGGGCTGCGCTCGGCAATGCCCTCGCGTATCTGGGCCTTGATGCCGGCAACGCGGACCATGAAGAACTCGTCGAGGTTATTCGCCGAAATCGACAGGAATCGCACCCGCTCCAGCACCGGGTGGCTGGGATTGACCGATTCCTCCAGGACGCGCCGGTTGAAGTGCAGCCAGGAGAGCTCTCGATTGATAAATCGTTCGGGGCTCGAAGCGATCGCCGGAAGGCCCTCGGCTTCAGGTACTTTGTCTTTAGTATCAACAGCTTGCGCGGAGTCCATCAGAAGCCGGTCCATCCTTGATCGCCTCACTTTGCGACTTACGCGCAAAACCGGCGAGAGCATGTGTTAGTGCGATGACGTTTCGATGACATTGATGTTCCGCCGCCCGGCCGCGTCAAGCGTGGCCTAATGGTTGTCCGGCGCTCAGGCGTCCCGGAGCAGCTCGGCGGCGAGCGCCCGGGTGACGGGACGACCGAGCCGCAGGGCCTCGCTGTCGAGCAGTTCCACGGCCCGCCGGGCGGCGGCCGAGGACCGTTCCAGCCGGGTCGCGAGATAGCTCACCACGCTCTCGTCCACGGTGAGCTGGCGGTCGGCGCAGAATTTGATGATCAGGCCGCGGAAGAGCTGGTCGTCCGGCGGCAGCAGCGAGACTGATGGAACTGCGCGCAGCCGCGACCGCAGGTCCCGCAACTCGACGTCCAGCGCCGCCGGCACCTCGCGTCCGGTGAAGAGCACGTAGGCGCCGTCCTCGCGTGCGAGGTTCATGAGGTGGAAGAGCGCGCGCTCGTCAAAGTCTTTCGCCTTGAGATCCTCAACCACCAGGGCGCCGGTCGCGAGCGCTCCGGGGACGGCGGTGGCGGTCAGCGCATTGGCGGTGGTGGAGCGCGCCCCGGAATCTTCGGCCCAGATCGCGGCGAGGTGGCTTTTGCCGCTTCCTTCGGGCCCGGCGAGCCACATGATCCGGTTCGGCCATTCCGGCCAGCTGTCGATCAAAGCGAGGCCGGCGGCGTTGGCGGGGCCCTCGAGGAAATTGTCCCGGCTGAGGCTCTCCGCATGCGGAAGCGAAAATGCCAATTGTCGGGGGGGAACGCGGCCTGCCACGCTTGCTTTGCTCCGTGCCGGCGCACCGGCTTCGTTTGAAGGGATTCGACTTAATCGAGCGGGACTTGGCCTTTTGCGGGGCCGCAACCCGGCTCATTTGACCTCGATCGTGCTCATGTGCCGCAGCCACTCGACAAGATAGAGCGACACCGAGGACAGCGTGAACACCGTGACGAGGCCCATCAGGATGATATCATAGGGCGCCGGCTTGAAGCCGAAGGCCAGCGCTGCCAACACCAGCGCTGCATACGCCACCTGGGCCGCAGTGTTGAGCTTCGAGACCTTTGACGGCTTCATCTCGACCGGCTTGTCGAACAGCCACGACACGATCACCGCAGTAACGATCATGATGTCGCGGGAGACCACCAGGATCACGATCCAGCGCGGGATATCGCCCCAGATGCCGAGCGCCAGATAGATCGAGACCAGCAGTGCCTTGTCGGCGAGCGGGTCGAGCAGGGCGCCGAGCTCGCTCGTCATGTTGAATCGCTTGGCCAGGAAGCCGTCTACGGCATCGCTGATGCCAGCGATCAGGAAGACGGCGAATGCCACCTCCATTTGGCTCGACACGATGGCCCAGACGATGATCGGGACCAGCATGATGCGGCCCAAAGTAATGATATTCGGAATACTCACGCAGCGCTTCCCGGCACCCGGCCTGACCTCGAATCCGGCCCGTTTGGAGGCTGAACCGGTTGATATCTACATAGTATAGGGCGGGGCGCCATGCGAGCCATTGCGCGTCCCCGGAATTCGACGTAACCAGCCGCAAACCCACTGGAAATCGGGCATGACCGACCGCAAAAACGGCCTCACTTACGCCGATTCAGGCGTCGATATCGATGCGGGCAACCGCCTGGTCGACCTGATCAAGCCGATGGTGCGCGCCACCGCACGCCCCGGCGCCGATGCCGAGATCGGCGGCTTTGGCGGCCTGTTCGACCTCAAGGCGGCCGGCTTCAAGGATCCCATCCTGGTTGCCGCCACCGACGGCGTCGGCACCAAGGTCAAGATCGCGATCGAGACCGGCCAGCACGGCGGGATTGGCATCGACCTCGTCGCCATGAGTGTCAACGACCTCGTGGTCCAGGGCGCCGAGCCGCTGTTCTTCCTGGACTATTTTGCTTGCGGCAAGCTCGATCCGGAGGCGACCGCCTCGATCGTCGCCGGCATCGCCGAAGGCTGCCGCGAATCCGGCTGCGCCCTGATCGGCGGCGAGACCGCCGAGATGCCCGGCCTCTACAAGGACGGCGATTACGACCTTGGCGGCTTTGCTGTCGGTGCCGCCGAACGCGGCACGCTGCTGCCGCGCAAGGACATCGCCGCGGGCGACGCCGTGATTGGGCTGGCGTCGTCGGGCGTGCATTCCAACGGCTTCTCGCTGGTGCGCAAAATCGTCGAGCAGTCCGGCCTCGGCTTCGAGGCGCAGGCGCCGTTTGCGCCGATCATGACGCTCGGCGGCGCGCTGCTGACGCCGACCAAGCTCTACGTCAAATCCTGCCTGCGCGCGATCCGCGAGACCGGCGCGGTGAAGGGGCTTGCCCACATCACCGGCGGCGGTTTCACCGACAACATTCCGCGGGTGCTGCCGAACCATCTCGGTGTCGGCATCGATCTCGCACGCCTGCCGGTGCTGCCGGTGTTCAAATGGCTGGCAGTCCAGGCCGGCATCGCCGAACTCGAAATGCTGCGCACCTTCAACTGTGGTATCGGCATGATCGCGATCGTCGAGCCGGACAAGGTCGATGAGGTGATCAAGGTCTTCGCCGACGCCGGCGAAACCGTAGCGCAGCTCGGCACTGTGATCCCGGCCGAGGGCGAGCATCGCGTCGTTTATAACGGCCACCTCGATCTGGCGCTGTGATGAAGCGCCGCGTCGCCATCCTGATTTCCGGCCGCGGCTCCAACATGACCGCGCTGATCAAGGCTGCGGCCGTGCCGGATTTCCCGGCGGAGATTTCGCTCGTGATCGCGAACAAGGCCGATGCGCTCGGCCTGGAGCGGGCCAGGGCAAGCGGCGTGACTACGCAGGTGATTGAGAGCAAGCCGTTCGGCAAGGACCGCGCCGGCTTCGAGGCGGTGCTGCAAGCCAGCCTCGACCAGCACGGCATCGAGCTGATTTGCCTCGGCGGCTTCATGCGCCTGTTTACGGCCGAGTTCACCAAGGCCTGGTACGGGCGGATGCTCAACATCCACCCCTCGCTGCTGCCGTCTTTCCCCGGCCTCGATCCGCACGGCCAGGCTCTGCGCGCCGGCGTCAAGCTGTCTGGCGCGACAGTGCACTTCGTGATCCCCGAGACCGACGCCGGCCCGATTGTGATGCAGGGCGCGGTCCCCGTCGGCGATCACGACACGGCGGCCACGCTGTCGGAGCGCATCCTCGAAGTCGAGCATCGCATCTATCCCGAAGCGCTGCGGCTGCTTGCGACCGGCAAGGTCCGGATCGAGGGCGATGTGTGCAAGACGGCGGGCAGCGCGGCGTCAGAGAATTTTCTGATTGCGCCCGTGGCGCGCTGAAGCGCGTGCCTGCACTCTTCATCACAAATAAAATCCCCCGGCAGAGCCGGGGGCAACGTCATGATCTCTCGCTTGTCAGGCTCGAGAGAAATCAGGAGACCTTGAGGTTTTCCGCGGATGCTTTGCCGCGGTTCTCCACGAGGTCGTATTCAACCACCTGGTTTTCGTTGAGGGTGGAGAGTCCGGCACGCTCGACGGCGGAGATGTGGACGAACACGTCCTTGTCGCTGCCGTTCGGCTTGATGAACCCATAGCCCTTGGTCGGGTTGAACCATTTGACGGTGCCCTTTTGTGGCATCGTAGTCTCCTCCGCTAGATACAAAAAAGACGCGGCCGCTTTTCGCGTGCCACGCCACAAACGGGCTTCCGGTAGTCTGTTCGTGTCTTGAGTCTCAATGTCGCGAAACGCACAGCCGAGCGCCAATTCCGATTGTGTCCGATATTGCAACACGAAAATCGCGCGTTAGCAAGCCGCGCGCGAATTTCAAGACCGGTCCGGGTACGCCCTTCTGCAATTTGCGACCTGTGGCCGGGGAACCACAATCAGGGGCAATCGCCTCGGCAATAGCGCGCCAACCGGTTGACCCTCCGTGGCAGTTCGGCACAAATCGCCGCATGTGCGCGCCGTTCGTGTTGCATTTTTGCGCGCAGTCATTCGCTTCAGGATTTGTCGTTATGAGCTGCCCATCGCAGCCCTCCGGGACACGGCAGACGATCGGGCTGGACCGCGTCCGCCGGATTGTGACGGCAATCGCCATGGCCTTTGCGTTCGTCGTGGTGATGTCGGCGGCGACGCCCGGCTTCGCGCAAAGTCCGACGCCCACGCCGACCCCGACGCCGACGGCGTCACCGACCCCGGTCCCGACATCGACCAATTACGACCAGTCCGTCGGCAACAGCACGCTCAATCTCGGTTCGGGATTCCTGGAGCGGCTCGGCAACCAGGCCTCTGACGGTTTCAACCGGGCGTTCCGCAACAATCCTGGCGGCGGCGGTGCGGCGGCGAGCACGGAGGATCCGCGCTACCGCACCTGGTTCGAGGGCTACGGCGTCTCGGTCCGGACCGATGCGCAGGGCGATTTCGTCGGCGATAAGCGCAAGACGTTTGGCGGCGTCGCCGGCTTCGGCGCGCGCATTGCGCCGGGCGTCAATCTCGGTTTCTCCGTCGATCAGAGCCACACCGATGTCGACGTGCCGCTCGCGCTCCAGTCGGCAACGCTCGACCTCACTCAGGTCGGCTTCAACGGCTCCGTCGACAAGGGGCCGTGGACCTGGGCCTTCGCGGTGGTGCACGGCTTCGGAAAAGTTCATTCGAGCCGGGACACCGGCTTTGGCCTGGCGACCGCGGGTTATCGCGCTGCGGTCGACGGCGCGCTGACCGAGATCAACTATTACTGGACCAAGGATCAGATGCGGGTCGTGCCCAAGGGTGCGCTCGAATATGTGCGCGCCACCGGCGCCGCGTTCCAGGAAGCCGGGGGGCTTGATCCGCTCAACGTCGGCTCGACCGCGATCTCACGTGCGCGCGTCATGCTCGGCGCCGAGATCGGGCGCTACTTCATCTTCGACCAGAAGATCCTGGACCTGTCGGCCTATGGCAAGTTCGTCGACAATTTTTATCAGAATCTGGGCTCGGTCCAGGTCAGCCTCGGGACCCAGAACATCGTCGTCCCCGGCATCGGTGAAAGCCGTTACGGCATGGATGCCGGTGCCTCCGCCTCGTTCAGCCTGACCAACACAGCGCGGCTCTACGTCAATTACGACGGCAAGTTCCGCAACGAACTCACGTCGCACCAGGGCACCGTCGGCTTTGAATACAGATGGTAAGGCGCCGTTCATTCGCGCCTATGTCGGCGTCGTCGCGACATAACCCGTGAGCCCAAAGCCATCGCGCGCGGCCGTCATCATCGGCACCAGCGCGTTCGGATGGATGAATTCGTCGCGGAAGCACGGGTAAGTCTTGGGATCGAAGATCTTCTTCAGCCAATCGACCACGATCTTGTGGCGTTCGGAGGTGCGGAATTCCTTGTGATAGGTGAGCCAGAGATCGGCGTGGTGGCTGACGCCGAGATCGACGGCGATGAGTGGCGCACCGAGCGCAATCGACACCGTCGGCAGGAAGCCGATGCCGGCACCGCGCTCGACCGCGTAGAGAACGCCGACCGAGGAGTTGGTCTTGATCCCGACGATACCTTCCAGCGACTTCAATCCGAGCACGCGGGCATAGGCGCTGTCGTCGACCTGCGGCGCGCTCTGCTTGATGATGCGGTGGTTCTTGAGCTCTGCGAGCGTCGCGGGCACGCCGTAGAGGTTCTCATAGTCCCTGGAGACGAAGGGATAGATGTGCAGCCGGCCGAGCTTGGCGACAATGAGATCGGGATTGGTCGGCGGCTCCAGCTGGATTGCAATGTCCGACTCCAGCCGCGCGACGTCGGCCTGCTCCATTGCGCAGCGCAGATCGACGGTGATCTTGCGATAGGTCTTCTGGAAGTCGATCAGTCGCGGCAGGATCCAGAAATTTCCCGGGCCTTCCGTCACTGCGACACGTACGGTGCCCGACGTATCGCTCGACGTGCGTGAGGCACGCCGGAAGACGTTGAAGGCGTGACGTTCCATATGCGCGACGTCGGCAATCATCGCGGTGCCTTCGTCGCTGAGCGTGAGCCCGCTCTGATCACGCAGAAACAACTTGCAGCCGATACTCTCTTCGAGCCGGTCGACGCGACGCATCAACGTCGTTGAAGTGAGGCCGAGTTCTTCGGCAGCGTTGCGGAAACTTTTATATTTTGCGCACGCTAAAAACAGCTTCAAATCGTCCCAGGATGCATTTAGCGCTTCTTCATGGTGCTGCATCATTGCAGCGCCCCGGTGCAATACTTGCTGCATACTCCTGATCTCCAGCCGCTAAGCTTCTGGCCATAGCGGCGTACAAAACCCCCGAACGATAGAGGGACGACATGAGTATGGAAAGGGGCTCGTTTGCCGCAAGGCACGATTTCGATGCCTTGCCGCTGAGCCCCGACGTTGATGTCTGTTGCGCGCAATTTTCCGAAATCGCCGCGCTTTCGGAGATGGCGCATCGGCTGGTGCCGGGTGTGCAGATTGGGGCGATGGAACTTGCGAAGTATTTCGCCTTCGATCCCGCGAGCATCCTGACCTTCACCCGGAAAGGCCATCTGTTGGGCGGCATGGCCTTCCTGTTTCTCAACGATCGCGGCCATGATGCTCTGCTGCTCGACGATATCTGTCTGACCGCGCCCGAAACGCGCTATCTTGCTTCCGCGACCGACGACGTTGCTGCCATCTACATCTGGGCGATCGCGGCGACGGGCCGCGGTATCGCTGGTCTCGGCAGGGCTGCGGCTCATCTGCGGCAGATAAGATTTCGCGGCGCCGATTGCTATGCGCAACCGTCAACCGTGGCCGGCCGCGAGATCATGCGGGCGACCGGATTCGAGCCCATTTCAAGCTTCCAGCCCGACCTCTGGTGTTACGAGCGGCCCTGGCGCCGGCAGCCGATGCGCATGCCAGGCGCGATTGTCCAAGCAAGGAGTTTTGCAGATGCACGGCACTAGGATTCCCCTCGCCAAGCCCGACTCTCGCGCCATCACCGTTCGCCTCGCGCGTGATCCCAATGATCTCATGCTGATCACCGCCATTCGCTCCGCGGTGTATCTTGCGGAACAGGATTGTCCGTTTGATGAGGAGTTCGACGGCAACGACATGGTGGCTGCCCATTTCATCGGCTACATCGGCAACGAACCCGCGGGCTGCCTGCGCGTGCGTTTCTTCGGCGATTTCGCCAAGGTCGAGAGGCTCGCGGTGCGTCACCAATATCGGCGCTCGCGCATCTCGTTCAAGCTGGTGCAAGCCAGCGTCGACTATGTGAAGCGCAAGGGGTTTCGGAAGATCTACGGCCAGGCCCAGGACCGGCTGGTCGATTTCTGGGCCCATTTCGGCGCCAAGCCGCTTGGCCACAACCGCAAGGTCACCTTCTCCGACTTCTCCTACACGGAGATGTTGCTGGAGATCGAGCCGGGGCCGGACGCCATCACACTGGACAGCGATCCCTACGTGATCATCCGCCCCGAGGGCGACTGGGACCGTCCGGGAGTGCTCGATGCCTCGGCAGGCCGGGCGGTGACCTCGCCGCTGCGGGACCTCGCGCTCGCCGACCACTGAAATTGGTGCAGCTCTCCGCAAGACAATGCCGGTTTCCGCCCACGACGATCCGCTGGTCCTGGTCTGCGCGGATCTCCAGGTCGAGTATCTGACCCAGGGGCGTCGCCACGTCATCCTCGACGGCGACGCCGCCACCGCGCGCTGCCTCGCGCTTCTGGCGCTGTGGCGCAACAACCGCTGGCCGGTGATGCATTTGAAGCGCATCGCGCAGGCGGCGTGGTTCAATCCGTCATCCAGGCTGACGGATTGGATCGCAGAGGCCAGGCCGCGGCCGGATGAGATGACGTTCGAGCATCCGTTGCCGTCGGTCTACAGCTCGTCGCGGTTCGCGGACTACATGTCCAGCGTCCGCAATCTGCGTTGCGTGCTGACGGGCTTTTCCCTCGACGAGACCATTCTGGCGACCGTCGTCGAGGGATTTCACCGCAGCCACCGCTACCAGGTGGTCAGCGATGCTGTGGCCTGCCGGCAGCCGGGCACTGGCGACGCGGCCGCCTACAAGCAGTCGGTGGTGAATGTCATCGCCAACTTTGCTACAATCCAGTCCAGCGCCGAGCTGATCAGAACCAGCGGCGCTGTCGCGGTCTGAGAAGGACGCGATCGGCGGATGGATGGGGTGGGACATTGTCTCGGGAGGACAAGCTCAGGGAGCTGGCGAGCGACCTGTCGCGTGCTGTCGAGACGGCGCGCCGCATCGGCTTGCCCACGACCATTTATCTGCTCTCGATGGCGCTGGTCGAGGTGAGGGAGGCCGCTGACGCTACCGGCGGTGAGGATGACGATGGCGCGGCCTGACCCAGTGGCGGCTTGGTCTCGTTACGAGCCACCGACCGCGCGCTGCAGGATCTGAGACACGTCGGTGTCGTCGTCGTCGCCCGCGTAGGCGACGAATTGATCGGGGCGGACCAGGATCCGCCGAGCCGCATATCTCTCCCGGCCGCCAGAGCGGGTATCCCTGATCACCTTCAACGGAATACTCAGTCGTTCCGCAGCTCGCTCGAAAGCTGGAGCCGCCGTGCCGTCCGCCAGGTCAATCAGGGTGAAGCCGTCGCCCAATTCCTCGAACACGTTCTTGCCTGACGAGAGAGGTTGCGGTGTGAGGTGATGACCTGCGCGCGCCGGATAGGTATGCGAGCCTATCGCGCTGCAGACGGCCCCGGCCGGGCCAAAGACGATCGGTGATCCCTCGTAGTTCGGCTCGAAGGCGTTGACTTCGGCGCGTGCGCCGGAATGGCGTTCGTGCCAGGCGGCCTCGAAATCCGCCCGATCTCGCGCCGGGTCATGCCGACGCAGAAAATCACGGTCGCGGAAGATCGGCGTCTCGATGAAGTCGCGCGCGGTGGACGCAAACACCGGACGCCGCTCCGCATCGTAACTGTCGAGCAGACCGGCGGGCGCCCAGCCTTGCAGGGTCGCCGCAAGTTTCCACGCCAGATTCACAGCGTCCTCGAAACCGGTATTGATTCCGTAGCCGCCATAGGGCGGATGGCTATGACCGGCATCTCCGGCGATGAAGACGCGGCCTGCGCGATAGCTGTCGGCGAGCGTGAAGCGAAGATCCCAGAATCCGATGTGCTCAAATTCGATGTCGAATTCTGCGCCGGCGGCCTCGTGCAGCAAGCGTCTGAAATCGAAATTGTCAGCCGTGGTATCCGCGGGGACGGGGGCGTGGAAGAACCAGGTGCTGCCGAGATCGACCCGGCCGAAGAACTTCCAGTAGCCTTCGAGGTCCGGATGCAACACGCTGTAGAAGGATTTGCCGGGAAATGCCTCGAGCAGTCGATGCAATTCGATCGAGCGAAACACGAGCAGCACCATCAGCCGATCGTGATCGGAACGGGTCTGGGGTATGCCTGCTCGGTCGCGCACGATCGATCGGCTGCCGTCGCAGCCGATGACGTAATCGGCGCGCAGACTCTGTTTCGTCCCATCGCCATGTTCGATGTCGAGGCCGACGCCGTCGGCTTCGGGGCGGACGTCCCGGCAGGTCCAGCCATATCGCAAGTCAATGGAGGAAAGCTGTGCCGCCCGTTGCCGCAATACGGCTTCGGTCGCGTATTGCGGCAGGCGCTCGTTGTCGGTGAAATAGAACGGCCGGACGAGCTCACGCTGTAGCCAGTTGTAATTGTAACCGCTGAGCAACGTGCCGTAGCTGGTCATTCCGCCGATGCCGTAGTCGGGAGGAATCGTACGAGCCGCGCGCAACGCCGCTTCGGCGCCCCAGAAATGGAAATGCTCCATCGTCCGCTGGGTCAGGTTCTGTCCCTTGGGGATTGGCTGCGGCTGTTCGTGGCGCTCGACCACGATGGTCTTGATCCCGCGCAGTCCAAGCCCGATCGCGAGACCCATCCCAACCGGTCCGCCGCCGACGATCGCGACGGGCACGTCGTTATCCGCTGAAGGCTGCCTCACATCGTTTCCCCACGATTATCCTCGCACGCGGCGCGATCGTTGGTCCTCATGAGACGGCCCCAGCACCACGTCAAGTAAAATCTCATAATATGAGATTACCAAAGGTCATCGGCGGCCCTCGTAGAGATCTGCTGGGCGGCTTCGCGGACCTCAGCACTGATGCGATCGATCAACTCGCCTTTGGTATGTTGTCCGGCGATCGTGATGCAGAGGCTTGCGATCGGGTAGCTCGCATCGAGGATCGGGGCAGCGATCCCGACCGCGCCTGGCGTCACTTCGCCGAAGGCTATGGCGACGCCGGCCCGGCGCACGCGCTTCAACGCGGCCAGAATTTCGTCAGTCGTGCTGCCGGCGCCCACACTGCGCAGGTCGGCGGCATAGCGTGTCACGAGCGGCATCACGTGCTGCTTGGGCAGAAAGGCCATGATCGAGCGCGCAATCGCGCCGCGACCCATGGCCATCGGTCTGCCGCGCGGATAGCTGCTCACAGGATTCTCTGCGGATGCGATCGAAGCCACACACAGCATCTTTTCGCCATACCAGCGTACAACCAGGGCCGTGCAGGGATGTGTGGCTGAAAGACGTTCCAGATACGGCGTGGCGGCCGCGATCAGTGGATCGGAACGCCGGCTGAGATAATCCATCTCGACCACGCGAGGGCCAAGCGCGAGCCGGCCGCCGCGCGTCGGCATGACGAACCCGCTGTCCTTCAAGCTCTTCAGATAACGATAAAGCGTCGGCCTGGTGTAGCCGAGCTCTTTCATGAGCTCGTCGGGCGACCATTGCGGCCGTGCCTCGGTGAAGAGATCGAGCATGGCAAGGACCCGATCCTGACTGTTTGCTTTGACCAAGTGGGATTCGATCCAGCTTTGCGTGTTCGCCGTGTTACCGCATTCGGGCCGGCCGCAAATGGCGACAGACCCTGCGACTTGCCTTCAATATAATCTCACTATAAGAGATTTTAAGAAGAAAAATAGTGCATAGGCTGCGGGAGAAGGGGCGGGCATGGCTGTCACAGCAACGGATGAGGTTGTGTCGGGTACGGTCGATGTTCCCGCCTATGTCGATCGCCAGCCGGTCGGTGACTTCCAGATCCGGGTCCTGCTTATCTGCGGTGCGGTGCTGTTTATCGACGGCTTCGACACCCAGGCCATTGGCTATGTTGCGCCCGCAGTCGCGCAGGAATGGAAGCTGCCACGCGGGAGCCTTGGTCCGGTGTTCAGCGCGGGACTTCTCGGCCTCATGGTCGGTGCGCTGATCTTCGGTCCGATGGCCGACAGGATCGGCCGCCGCAGCATCATCCTCGCGAGTACCTTGGTGTTCGGCATCGGGACGCTGCTCACCGTGTTTGCAACGGACACGACATGGCTGATCGCGTTGCGCGTTCTAACCGGTCTGGGTCTCGGCGGTGCAATGCCCAATGCTGTTGCGCTCACCTCCGAATTCAGCCCGCATCGCCGTCGTGCCACCCTCGTGATGATGATGTTCGCAGGTTTTTCGATCGGTGCCGCCCTGGGCGGCCTGCTGGCTGCTGCTCTCATTCCCGCGTTCGGCTGGCGCTCGGTGTTTCTGGTCGGGGGTCTCCTGCCGTTGCTGCTTCTGCCTTTCCTCTTCAAGGCCTTGCCGGAATCGATCCGGTTCCTGGCGATGATCGGCGGTCGCGACCGCGAGGTGGCGGACCTCCTGAAAAAGATTGCGCCCGGCATATTCTTCGCCGGCAACGCGAAATTCGTCGTGCACGAGCCCAAATTGACGGGGCTGTCTGTTGCGCATCTGTTTGCGGAAGGGCGCGGATCGGTGACGCTTCTGCTCTGGGTCGTGTTTTTCATGAGCCTGCTCGACCTCTATCTGCTGTCGAATTGGCTTCCAACCGTGCTGAATGATCTCGGAGTCTCGGTTTCGAACGCAGCCGCGATCGGTGCGATGCTCCAGGTCGGCGGAGTGGTCGGCACGTTCACGCTCGGCCATTTTATCGACCGCTTCTCGTTTCGTGCGCTGTCGCTTACCTATCTCGTGGCCGCGGTTGCGGTTGCAACCATTGGTATGGCCAGCCATTCGATCGTTCTGGTCACGATCGCGATCTTTGCATCGGGATTCTGCATTGTGGGAGGACAGATCGCCTCGAACGCGTTGGCGGCAACGTTTTACCCGACGGCGATCAGATCGACCGGCGTGGGATGGGCGCTGGGCATCGGCCGCATCGGCTCGATCCTGGGGCCCCTGATCGGGGGCCTGATGTTGGCGCGCGACATGGGGCCGCAGCCGCTGTTTGGCGCGGCCGCAGTCCCGGCACTGATAGCGGCAGCAGCAGCCTTCGTGCTGGCACGTCGCCGCTAGCCGAGGACACCGGCCGCCGTGACGCCAGCGCTGCTTTCCTGCAACGCTCGTGTGCGCATGTTGCCAGCGAAATGACGTTGCAAGTTGCGGCCTGCCGCAATAGCCAAGATGTCGACGTTTTCTTTGGACAAGCTCGTCGTTTGGACAAGTCTGCGTCGTGACGGCCAATGACGCACCGTTAAGGGAATCCCGCAAATGTCGATGCTGCCCAATTCGCAAGAGGCCCGGGATGTGGCCTACCAGCTCCATCCCTACACCAATGCGCGCACCCATCAGCAGGCTGGTCCCCTGGTGATCGAGCGCGGCGAGGGGCCTTACGTGTTCGATGCGTCGGGCAAGCGTTATTTCGAGGCGATGGCAGGCTTGTGGAGCGTCGGGCTCGGCTTCAACGAAAAGCGGCTGGTCGAAGCGGCGCATAAGCAAATGCTGGCGCTGCCGTTCTATCACACGTTCTCCGCCAAATCGCACGGGCCCTCGATCGATCTGGCCGAGAAGCTCGTTGCGCTCGCGCCGGTGCCGATGAGCAAGGTGTTCTTCACCAATTCCGGTTCGGAGGCCAACGACACCGTCCTCAAGTTGATCGCCTACCGCTCCAACGCGCTCGGCCAGCCGCAGCGCAAGAAGGTGATCAGCCGGATGCGCGCCTATCACGGCGTCACCATTGCGTCCGCAAGCCTCACCGGCCTGCCCAACAATCACCGCTCGTTCGACCTGCCGCTGCCGAACATCCTGCACACGGGCTCGCCGCATTTCTACAAGGACGGCGCGCCCGGCGAGAGCGAGGAAGCCTTCGCGACGCGCCGGGCCGAGGAGCTCGACGCGCTGATCCAGAAGGAGGGCCCGGACACGATCGCGGCCTTCTTCGGCGAGCCGGTGATGGGGGCGGGCGGCGTCATCGTGCCGCCGGCGACCTATTGGGACAAGATCCAGAAGGTCTTGAACAAATACGACATCCTGCTGGTCGCCGACGAAGTGATCTGCGGCTTCGGCCGTACCGGCAAGATGTTCGGCTGCGAGACATACGGCATCAAGCCCGACGCGATCGTCGTCTCCAAGCAGATCACGTCGAGCTATTTTCCGCTGTCGGCGATCATCCTGAACGACCGCATGTTCGAGCCGATCGCGGACGAGAGCAACAAGATCGGCGTGCTCGGCCACGGCTTTACCGCCGGCGGCCATCCCGTCGGCTCGGCGATCGCGCTGGAGAATCTCAAGATTATCGAGGAGCGCGGCCTGGTCGCGCATGCCGCCGAACTCGGGGGCTATATGCAGGACAAGCTGCGCGAGCTCACCAGTCATCCGCTGGTCGGCGAGGTCCGCGGCGTTGGCATGATTGCGGCGCTCGAGCTCGTGCTCGACAAGGGACGCAAGACGGCAGCGGCAACTCCGGGTGCCGTCGGCGGCATGGCCAGCCGCATGCTCCAGGAGCGCGGCGTGATCTCACGCAACATGTTGGATGCCATCGCCATCTGCCCGCCGCTGATCGTCACCAAGGGCCAGATCGACGAACTGATCGCCGCGATCACAGGCGTGCTGGATGACATGAAGGCGGAAGTGGCGAAGCTGACGCCGGCGTAGCCTCTGTCCTCGTCATTGCGAGGAGCCCGCGACAAAATTGCGAAGCAATTTTGCGCTGGCGACGAAGCAATCCAGACGATGTCCGCGGAGACGGTCTGGATTGCTTCGCTTCGCTCGCAATGACGAGATTGAGAATTGCGTGCCCAAGGCTATCGCCGTCACCCCTCAGGATGACGGTTTAACCGCCTCGACCCGCTCGACCCCGATCACGCGGCCCTTTTCGATCGCCAGCGCCAGCTCGCCGCGCTTGAGCTTCAGCGCGGCGTCGCCGAACAGCTCGCGGCGCCAGCCGCGCAGCGCCGGCACGTCGGCCTCGTCGTCGGCGGCGATCTCTTCGAGATCGTCGACGGTGGCGATCACCTTGCTAGCGACAGCATGGCGCTCCGCGGTCATCCGCAGCAGCACCTTCAACAGCTCGACGGTGGCCGCGCCGTTGGAATTGTTGCGCGGCTTCTCCAGCTTCGGCAGCGTGGCGTGATCCCGCGCCAGCCCGCGCTCGACGGCGGCGACGATATCCGCGCCCCATTTGGACTTCTCAAAGCCCTTCGGGACCGAGCGCAGATGCGCCAGTTTTTCGATCGTGTTCGGCGCGTGGGTGGCGATGTCGCTGATGGCTTCGTCGCGCAGCACGCGGCCGCGCGGGACGTCGCGGCTCTGGGCTTCCTGCTCGCGCCAGGCCGCGACCTCCATCAGCACCGCAAGGTCCTTCGGCTTGCGCACCCGCGTCTTCAAGCGCTCCCAGGCGCGCTCGGGGTGGAAGTCGTAGGTCTTGGGCGAGGTCAGGACTTCCATCTCGATGGAGACCCATTCGCTGCGGCGGCGCTTCTTGAGGTCGGCATCGAGTGCTGCGAACACGTCGCGCAGATGCGTGACGTCGGACACGGCGTAGTGCATCTGCTCTTTGGTCAGCGGCCGGCGCGACCAGTCGGTGAAGCGATGGGTCTTGTCCGGGCGGTGGCCGGTGACCTTCTCGACCAGCTGGTCGTAGGCGATGCTGTCGCCATAGCCGAGCACCATGGCCGCGACCTGGGTGTCGAACACCGGATGCGGGATGATGTTGGCCTGGTGCCAGATGATTTCGATGTCCTGGCGAGCGGCGTGGAACACCTTCAGCACGGCCTCACTGGCCATCAGCTCGAAGAACGGCTTGAGGTCGATGCCCTCGGCCAGGGTGTCGATGACGATCGCTTCCTCGGCGCTGGCCATCTGCACCACGCACAACAGCGGGTAATAGGTGGTCTCGCGCAGGAACTCGGTATCGACGGTAATGACGGGGTGCTTGGCCAGCCGGCTGCAGGCAGCCGCGAGGTCAGCGGTGGTGGTAATCAAATCCATGAACGGCCCATGACACTTGGTATCAGCCGTTCTGCCGAAAGCGCTGTGATGTCAAGGGGCTCGTAGCGAATTCGAGCATTGCATTTGGGCCGGAATCGCTGTTTTCCGACGAAATTCCTATTCGTGACGGATCCGCTGCGAGGGTTTTCGCGCGCAGGGCGATGCCACCACGACCACGCACATGGCGACCAACGCCAGCCCCAGGAACTCGATAACCAACAAATCCACGGCAGAATCCCCCCAAAGACATCGCTAGACTTGTCTGGGGTGAATTGAGGGTCTGTTAATTCTCGTGGTTACCGGCGGCGGGCCGGGCCGGATGGTGGACGGCGGGTTAACGGGGCGCCCCTCACGTCATCAGCTTCGGCAAGGCGGCCGCCAGCGTGTCCACGGCGGCCCGAACCTTGGGCGGCATCTGGGGCGAACGCGGCCACAGCGCGTGGCAGTCGTAGAGGAATTCGGGCTGGCCTTCGAACAGCGCGATGAGCGCGCCGTTATGCAGGCGTTCGCGGACCAGCCAGGAGGGCAGCCAGCCGAGGCCCATGCCTTGTGTTGCCGCATCCGCGATCGCATCGAGATCGTCGAACCTGAGCCTGCCCGTCGGCATGATTTCGCTCGGGGGCTCGCCGTCGCGTGGGAATAGCCACGGCCGGACGCGCCCGGAGCGGCGATAGATGACCGCCTGGTGCTTGGCGAGATCGTCGAGCGATTTCGGCTTGCCGTTGGCGCGCAGATAGGAGCGCGAGCCGCACACCACCATGCGCTGGCGGGCAATCCGCCGCGCCATCAGGCCGGACTGGTCCCCGAGATCGCCGGTCCGGATCGCGAGATCGTAGCCGGCCTCGACAATGTTCGCGATCGGGTCGCCGAAGGAGAGATCGAGCTCCAGGAGGGGATATTTGCGCGCGAGCTTCATCAGCAGAGGGGCGATGCAATGCCGTCCCAGCAGGGCAGGCATGGTCACGCGCAACCGGCCGCGCGGTTCGGAGAGCTGGTCGGAGGCGACGGCATCGGCAGCCTCGGCTTCGCTGATCACCGCGCGGCAACGTTCGTAATAGGCTTGGCCAGCCTCCGTGAGGCTCTGGCGCCGCGTAGTCCGGTTGAGAAGGCGAACGCCGAGACGTTCTTCGAGGAAGCGGACGTGCTTGCCGACCATCGGCCCGGACATCTCGAGCACATCGGCGGCGGCCGCGAACGAGCCAACATCGACGGCCTTGACGAACACGGCCATGCTGGTCAGGCGGTCCATAATTACAAACTCCTGGTTTCGACTGTTCTGCTGTTCACGCGATTTATCCGAAGGTCAGCCCCTGGCATAGCTCCATTCAATTCAATTGTTTTGGAGTTAGGCCATGGCGCGCGTCGTCCGCTTTCATCAATACGGTGGTCCCGAAGTGCTTCGCATCGCGACCGTCGACATTGTCCCGCCCGCGAGGAACGAGGTGCAGATCCGGGTCAGGGCGCTCGGGCTCAACCGCGCGGAAGCCCTGTTGCGGCGGGGCACCTATATCGAAACCGCGACATTCCCCTCCGGCCTTGGGCTGG
Organism: Bradyrhizobium sp. McL0616; assembly: GCF_049993385.1. Classification (NCBI taxonomy): domain Bacteria; kingdom Pseudomonadati; phylum Pseudomonadota; class Alphaproteobacteria; order Hyphomicrobiales; family Nitrobacteraceae; genus Bradyrhizobium; species Bradyrhizobium sp. McL0616. Next base: position 5,124,625 of record NZ_CP188255.1, on the reverse strand, counting down.
AGGCTGCGGGCATCGTCGAAGCGGTCGGTGAAGGCGTGAGCACCTTTGCGCCGGGCGAGGCCGTCAGCATCGTGCCGCCTGTATCGATGGTGCGATGGCCCGCCTATGCCGAGCTGGCGACGTTTCCGGCCGAACTCGTCGTGAAGCATCCGCCAGAGCTGGGTTTCGAGACCGCGGCGGCGGTGTGGATGCAGTATCTGACGGCCTACGGTGCGCTGGTCGATATCGCCGGACTCGCGCGAGGCGAGGTCGTCGTCATCACGGCGGCCTCCAGCAGCGTTGGGCTTGCGGCCATTCAGATTGCGAACCGGATCGGTGCGATTCCGATCGCGGTGACGCGCACTTTGGCCAAGAAGTCAGCCTTGCGCGAGGCGGGAGCCGCCGAAATCATCGTGTCAGACGAAGAAGATCTCCGATCCCGGCTTGCGGATATCGCAGGTTCGAACGGCGTCCGCGTGGTGTTCGACGCCGTCGGCGGACCTGCGTTCGAGCCGCTGACCGCGGCGATGTCGCCGGGCGGCATTCTCATCGAATATGGCGGGCTGAGCCCGGAGCCGACGCCGTTTCCGCTCGGAAACGTGCTCGGCAAGAGCCTCACGCTGCGCGGCTATCTCGTGCACGAGATTGTCCGTGATCCCGCGCGGCTTGCGCGGGCAAAGGCGTTCATCCTCGACGGGCTCTCGGACGGCGCCTTGAAGCCAATCATCGCCCGGACATTTCCGTTCGAAGACATCGTCGCGGCGCACCGCTTCCTGGAGTCGAACACGCAGGTCGGCAAAATCGTCGTCACGATCTGAGATCCTTGTGACCATCTCAGCCGATGCGATGGCTCGTCGCAGCAATCAGCCTCCCTCGAAGATTCGTTTTCGCGCGTTGTCGACATGCGTCCGCATGGCGCGACGGGCGCCTTCTTCGTCTTGAGCCTCGATGGCTTCGAACACGCGGCGATGTTCCTGTTGGCCTCTAAGGATCCGACCTCGTGGCTGAATAAGGGAGAGATTGCGGTTCAGATTGACGCCGATGGTGATCTGTTCCTTCAACGACGTCAGCGTCTCGACGAAGAAGCGGTTGCCGCTCGCCTCTGCAATCGTGCGGTGGAAGAGGAGATCCTCCTCGACGCCGAGGCCGCCCTCGCGCCCCTGTGCGACCATTGCATCGAGCTTCGTGAGGACCAGCTGGATGCGACGCAGGCTTTGCCTGTCCCGGTTGCGTGCGGCGAGGGCTGCGGCATCGCCCTCGACCGCCATCCGGAACACAAAGCATCGCTGGATGTCGGGGATGCTGCTGACGGGCGCAAAATCGAAGGCATTCGCGGCTGGGCGCCGCGTGACGAACCAGCCCGCACCCTGGCGCGATGCGATCAGTCCATCATCGCGCAATCGCATCAGGGCTTCGCGAACGACGGGGCGCGAGACGTCGAGGAGTTCGGCAAGGCCGTTCTCGGGCGGCAGCCGGCAATCGACGGGAAGGATACCTATCGCGATGTGGCCGAGCACATGGTCGTAGACCCGGTCGCTCAACCGTCCGGTCGCGGAGGAGCGCGGCAGTTCAGCGACCTTCGCAGCGCCCTTTTTCAAATCCCGCTCCGCCAATCTGGACATCCAGCCATCAGACAAATTCTTGACATGTGAGCCGCCGAGTTCAAGTGCATTCCACTGCGTTGAAATGTCCGCGCAACAGATGGCTTGACAAGCAGACTTGCTTTCGTCGATCCTCTCATTACAAATAAATAACAACTAACGACAAAAATAAAGCGCTGGGAGGCGACGATGAAGATGGGTCCGGTGACCTTGATGGCCGCTTTGATAGGGGCGACCGTCGGCGGCGGAGCAGTTGCCGCTCCGGTCAGTCTGTCGATCATCGACGCCGGCGGCGATCTCGCCTCCACGCAAACCATCATCGAGAACTATAAGAAGGCAAATCCGGACAAGGTCGGCGAGATCAGGATCCAGCGCGCGCCTGCGCCGGAGCTCCCGGCCAAGATCAAGGCACAACAGGATGCCGGACGCCTCGACATCAATCTGGTGCTGACCGGGCAGGACGGCGGTGCGCTGCTTGCGCAAAATGGCCAGCTCATCGCAATCCCCGAGTATCAGACGAGTTTTCCGCGCGATAGTCTCACCGACGCGGGCAAGGCGCTTTATGATGAAGGGAAGGGCTTCCTTCTCCCTTCAGTCGGCAACGCCGGCGGTCCGGTGCTGATCTACAATCCCGCGAAGGTGCCGAATCCGCCGAAGACCGCACAGGAATTCCTCGCTTGGGTGAAGGCGAACCCGGGAAAGTTCATGTATGCGCGTCCCGCAAATAGCGGGCCGGGCCGCGCGATACTGCAGGGCTTTGCCTTCATTCTCGGGGATTCCAAGCCGCTCGATCCTGAAAAGGGCTGGGACAAGAGCTGGGATTTTCTCAAGGAACTCGGCAAGTCCACCGAATACTATCCAACGGGTACTGCGATCACACTGAAGGAGTTCGCTCAGGGGCAGCGCTGGATGATCGCCGGGATCATGGAATGGGACATGAAGCCTCGCGCGCAGAGCATAGTCCCACCGGAGTCGAGGATCGCCATACTGGAGAACACGACGTTCGTGGTGGACGGCCACTATTGGTGCATTCCGAAGGGCGTTCCGCAGGATCAGGTGGATGTCATCGTCGACCTGATGAAGTTCATGTGGAAGCCGGAACAGCAGGTGCTCACCTGGAAGGCATTCATCGGTCCCGTGGTGAAGGCCGCGACCCTCGCATCGGCGCCAAAGGAAATCCAGGACGAGGTGAAGGAGTTCTGGCGTCCTGAATACGACCAGATCGGCACGAAATGGAAAGTATCGCCTCCGCTGGGCGTGAAAGAGCTGAGCTACGCGATGGACCGGTGGGACCGTGAGATCGGCGCCGATCAGGCCAAGAAGCAATAACAATCGCCGGGGTCAGGAAGCGGGGGCACGCGGTCCTGCCCTCGCGCGCGTATCGTTGAGGCGGGGAATGGCTGATTCCATCGACAAGTTGCAGGTCTCGATCACCAAACGCTATGGCGGCAAGGTCGTGCTGGATCACCTCCCGCTGGAGGTCAGGGGCCGTGAATTCGTCACCTTCCTCGGGCCGAGCGGCTGTGGGAAGTCCACGGCGCTCGGCATCATCGCAGGTCTTGTGCTGGCGAGCGACGGCGAGATGCATCTTAACGGACGACGAATTGACGATATACCGCCCGAAAAGCGCGGCTTCGGCATGGTGTTCCAGAACTACGCGCTGTTTCCGCATCTGACTGTGTTCGGCAACGTTGCGTTCGGCCTCGAGCTGCAAAATCGTCCGGCCGCGGAGATCAGGCAACGTGTGCAGGAGATGCTCGGTCTGGTGCGTCTTGCCGGCTATGAAGATCGCTATCCCGGCCAGCTCTCAGGCGGGCAGCAGCAGCGCGTGGCGATCGCCCGTGCGCTCGTGCTTCACCCCCGGTTGATGCTGTTCGACGAGCCGCTGTCCAATCTCGACGCCAAGCTGCGCGTCGAGATGCGCGCCGAGATCAAGCAGCTGCACGCACGGCTCGGATTGACCTCGATTTACGTCACCCACGATCAGGCCGAAGCCCTGTCGCTCTCCGACCGGATCGTCGTGTTGCGCGAAGGTGTGTTGATGCAGGTCGGCACGCCGCAGGACATCCACGACCGGCCGAAGAATGTCTTCGTTGCCGATTTCATGGGATTCCGAAACTTCTTCGATGTGACGCTCGGCCCCGAGGCGGGCGGAGTCATCGAGGGGACTTTCAGGGGACTGGCGTTACAGGCAAAGGCCAGGGAGGGCTATCACCCGGGCGAGGACGCCGTGCTGGCCATTCGCCCGGAAGATGTCCGTCTGGGCAGGCCAGCCGATGGTGCAAATGCGTTGCGCGGCAAGGTCGAGCTGGTCGAGTATCTCGGGCGCGAGCAGGAAGCGGAGATATCGCTCGACGGCGGCGCGCGGCTCTGGGTCCGCTCGCTCGAAAAGCTGTCACCGGGCGACACGCTGGATCTGACATTGCCGGCGGACAAGCTCGTGCTTCTGCGTCGGGAATGAGGAAACGGATCGTGGCTCTCACTCGTTCCGACCGTCGCAGCGAAGTGGACCTCGTCGCGGTCCTCTGTCTGGTACCCTCGCTGCTCTACGTGCTCGCGATGTTCGTCTACCCGTTCATCTATGGGGTCTACATCAGCTTGCAGCCGACCAAGCGTGAGGCGGGAATCCTGTCCAACTATGCAGCATTCTTCAGCGATGCCTATCAGTACAACACGATCAAGACCACGTTCCTGCTCGCTTTGCCGACGACGATCGCCGTTGTGACGGTTGCGCTTTTCCTTGCTTACGGAATGCGGCGTGGCATCTGGTTCGAGCGAACGATCACGACCATTCTCGTCCTCCCGATCTCGCTCGGCGTCGTCTTCCTGTCGGAGGGGATTCTCGGCTTCTACGGCACGAACGGCTGGCTCAATCAGATGCTCATTGGGGCCGGACTGATCCAGAACCCGCTCGAGCTGACGCATAATTTCATCGGCGTCATCTTCTCGCTGTTCATGCAGAACTTCCCATTCTGCTTTCTCATGTTGCTCGGCTACATCTCCGGCATCGACCCAAGCCTCGAGAGCTCCGCCCGCATGCTGGGGGCGGGGCCGTGGACGATCTTCCGGCGCGTCATGTTTCCATTGATCGCGCCGGGCATGATCATCGCCTTTGCGCTCGTCTTCGTGATGAGCTTCGCGGTGTTTCCATCCGCGGTGATGGTGGGGCAGCCGGCCGGCTCGACGCGGACGATTTCGATCGCCGCCTATCAACAGGCCTTCGAACAATATGACATGTCGTACGCGTCCGCGATTGCGGTGATTATGGGCCTGTGCCAGCTCGCGGCGCTCGTGGTCATCGTGCTGGTGCGCCGCCGCATGACCATCGCAACCACCATGGGCGTCGGTAAACGCTGAAGGAAAGCTGATGCGCGGACGCATATGGAAGCTGGCGATCTATCTGTTCCTGCTCGGGTTCATCATCAACCTGTTCGGAATCGTATCGCATGTCGTGGTGAGCTCGTTCGCCAAGCGCTGGTTCGGCAAGCCCCTGCCACCCGCATTCACGACGGACTGGTTTACCTACGCCTGGAAGGAATTCGAGCTCGCACACATTCTGTTCATCACTCTGTTCATCGCGCTTGCGGTTGTGGTCGTGGCGCTCGCGATCGGTTTCCCGGCGGCCTACATTCTGGCGCGACGGAATTTCAAGGCCAAGCCGATCCTGCTGCTGCTGTACTTCCTGCCGCTGCTCATCCCGCAGATGACCTACGGCATTCCACTCGCCACGACGCTCTACAGATTTGGCGTTGGCGGAACGGTGATCGGCGTCATTCTCGCCGTGCTCGTTCCGATGGTGCCGCTTGCCGTATTCATTCTGCTGCCGTTCTTCGAGCAGATCAGCTTGAATATGGAATGGTCGGCGCAGATGCTTGGTGCGAGCCGAATGCAGATCTTTCGCCGCATCCTGCTGCCGTTGATGCTGCCAGGCATTCTGACGGCGGGTCTGCTGGTCCTCGTGAATACGATCTCGAACTTCGAACTGGCGTTCCTGCTCGCGGGCGGCGGCTCGCAGACACTCGTCGTGGCGCTCTACTACAACGTCTTCGCGGGCGGTGTTCGCCCGGTCTATTCCATCGATGCCATGGCCGTCATCTACATGTGCATGGTGATGTCAGTGCTCCTGGTCGCGCTGCGGTTCGTGCGCCCGACGCAGATGGTGTTCAGGCTCGACCAGGGGCGCCGCTAGTCAGGGCACTCCCAAAAATGACTTCGGCGCCCCGCGTGACGGAGCGCCGAAGCCTGTTTGCCTATGTCAGCCGCCTCAGGGCAGCTTCAACGAGGTCTCGGCGTTGTATGGCTTGAGCAACTCGTCGGCGGCCTTCTGTGCGGCGACGAGCGCCTCCTTCGGCTGCTTCTTGCCGTTGAGGACCAGCATCACCTCGTCCTCCAGCGTCTTGCGCACGGGGACGGTCTTGTAGGTCGCAAACCAGGGCTTGGCGACGTCGAGCTGCTCGACGGCGGTCTTGGCGTCCGGGTTCTTGTTGAGGAAGTCGACCATGTCGGGCGTCTTGTAGGCGGCCATGTTCGGCGCGAAATAGCCGGTGGCGCGGCTCCACCAGCCGCTCTTCTCGGGCGAGGTCATCCACTTGATCAGCGTCCAGGCGGCCTTCTGCTTGTCGGCTTCCTGGCCTGCCGGCATGATCAGCGAGGCGCCGCCGATCGGCACGGCGTTGCGGACGTTGCGCGGGATGAAGGCAACCTTGTAGGCGAACTTGGCGTTGTCGCGCACATAGGTCAGCGAGCCCGTCGAGAGCATCATCATCGCGGCATTGCCGGAGATGAAGGAGGTGCTGACCGCCGGACCGGGCGTCGCGCCGGGCGCGTGCACCTTGTGCTTGTTGACGAGGTCGTTCCACCAGGTCAGCGCGCCGAGCATCGAAGGCGTGTCGTAATAGACCTCGCCGCCGAACTCCTCATTGTAGTAGCGCCCGCCATTGGTCATGGTGAGCGTTTCCATCATCCAGCCGCAATAATCGTAGGCGCAGGGGATCGCAATGCCCCAGCGGGTGACCTTGTCGCCGTCACGCTTGGTGAGCTTCTTGGCCCAGTCAGTGAGCTCGGCCCAGGTCTGCGGCGGCTTGTTCGGATCAAGGCCGGCTTCCTTGGCCTGGTCGGCGTTGATGTAGAGCAGCGGCGTCGAATTGTGGAACGGCACGCCGTAGACCGAGCGGTCGATCACCGCGTTGCCCTGGAGTGCCGGGAAGAACTGGCCCAAAAACTGGTCCTTGGTGGTGCCGTCGGCAGCGATCAGGCTGTCGAGATTGGTGAGCTCGTTCTCGATCTGCATGTCGAGCAGGAAGTTGGCCGACATGATCACGGCGGCCGGCGGCTTGCCGGCCTTGATCGAAGCACGCGTCTTGATCAGCGTGTCGTCATAGGAGCCGGTGTAGACCGCGGTCGCCTTGATCGCCGGATGGGTCTCGTTGAACTCCTTGATCAAGGTGCCCATGTCGCGGGCGAGCTTGCCGTCGACGGGAACGGGGAAGAAGAGGTCGATCTCCGTTGGACCTTCGGCCAGCGCCGGGAAGGTGAGGGAGCCTGCCATGGTGCCTGCGATGGCGAGGCCGAGCATGAGCCTGCGGGAAAACAGCATCGACAAATCTCCTATTTGATGCCTGAGGTGACGAAAGAGCTGATGAAGCGCTTCTGGAAAACGAGGAAGGTGATGAGCAGCGGCGCGATCACCATGAGGGTGCCGGCTGCGATGGTCCCCCAGGCCTGCGTGCCCTCGGCCGTGGCAGTGAACACCGACAGCCCGACCGTGAGCGGGCGCTTGTCCGGCGAATTGATCACCATCAGCGGCCACAGGAAGTCGTTCCAGTGGCTGGTCACGGAGATGATCGCAAACGCCGAGAAGCTCGGCAGCGACAACGGCACATAGATGTGGCGGATGCGCTGGACCAGGCTGGCGCCGTCTATCAGCGCTGCGTCTTCCAGTTCGGTCGGAATGGCCTCGAACGCCTGCCGCATCAGGAAAGTGCCGAAGGCCGAGGCGAAGAACGGCATCATCACGCCGGCCAGCGTGTCGTAGAGACCGAATTGCGCGACGATGCGAAGGTTCGGCACGATCAGCAGCACCGGCACCAGCATGAGCTGCATCAGGAAGAGGTAGAAGATCAGCGACTTGCCGGCGAAGTCGAGCCGCGCAAACGCGAAGCCCGCCAGCGTAATCGTCACGAACTGCACCAGCAGGATGCCGGTGCAGATGATCGTGGTGTTGAGGAAATAGCGCGGGAAGTCGCCGATCTCCCAGGCATCCCTGATATTGTCGAGTGTCGGCTTCATACTCGGTATCAACTCGGCCATCAGGTTGATGCCGTCTGAGGCGGGCCGCAATGTCGCCACGCCCATCCACAGGAACGGGATCAGCCAGACCAGCGCGAGCAGCACCGTCAGCATGAATCCAAGTTTGGGCGTGATCTCGCGGCGAGTGGCAAGCGGGGCGTCCTTGAACAGCCGGTCGATCAGATTCATCGGCCGCCCTCCCGGTTTGCCATGGTGCGGAAGGAGATCGCGGTCAGGCCCATCAGCGCTGCGAGGGTCAGCAGCGTTGCCGCCGAAGCCTTGCCGATGTCGTAGTGCTCGACCGCCTGCTGGTAGATGTAGAACAGCACGAGATTGGTGGCGTTCGACGGGCCGCCCTTGGTCATGACGAAGACGTGGTCGACCTGCGTCACCGCATTGAGGATTGCGATCACGGTGACAAACAGGAAGGTGGGCTTAAGCTCCGGCAGGATGATGTGGCGCAGGCGCTGGTACGGCCCGGCACCGTCGAGATGGGCGGCTTCCATGACGTCCTCGGGCACGGCCTGGAGGCCGGCGAGGAAGAACAGCATGTAATAGCCCGCGTTCTTCCAGATCGTGATGACCATGATCGCGTAAAGCGCGATGTCGGAATCACCGAGCCAGTTCGGCAGCACCGGAAGGAACCGGCCGATGTAGTAATCGAGCAGCCCGACGTTCGGCAGGAAGATGAACAGGAACAGCGCAGAGGCCGCGACCATCGGGATCAGCACTGGCAGGAACAGCGCTGCGCGCAATGCGCTGGTCACGGCGTTGGTGCGCGCCAGCGCCAGCGCGAACACCAGTGCAAGCCCGATGCTCGGGATCGCCGTGCCGACGGCGTAGACGAGATTGTTGACGACCGCGCCGGTGAAGGCGGGATCGGCCAACACCGCTGCGATGTTGTCGAGACCGACAAAGCGGACCGGCGCCTTGGGCGTGGCGCGCTGGTACAGCGCGTCGATGAACACGCGTCCCATCGCGCCGTAGGTGAACAGCACGAGGAAGACGAGCGAGGGCAGCAGCAGCAGATAGGCCGGCAGCGAGGTTTTGAAGCGATCGGAAAAGCGCTGCGCGATATGCAGGCGCGGCGCCGCCGAGGCCGCGACCGGGAGAGCCGCGGGTTCAGCCAGGCTCATGTCACCGTGCCGGGAAGTTGAGCGCATAGTCGCGATCGTCCATTCCCGCCGGTGCGGCGAAGGGGAAGCGCAGACTGGTGTCGAGGAAGTCGTGGCTGTGCACGACCAGGTTCTCCCGGTCGATCAGCACCACGCCATAGGCCGGCGGTTCGTGGCTCGCCAGATGCGGCGCGGCGGCGTCGAGCTCGAACCAGACCTGGTGGTTGGTGCCGCGCAGCGTGGAGAACGGAATCTTGCCGTAGCTGCCGAAGATCGGGCGGTGCACGTGGCCGAAGAAGAGGTGGCGGATGCGCGACCGATAGGGCGCGATCACCTCGGCAAATTCCGCGCTCTGCTTCAGCGCGATCTCGTCCATCGCGTGCACGCCGACCGGGAAGGGTGGATGATGCATGAAGACCACGAGCGGCATGTCAGCGGGCGCCGCGGCGAGCGTGCTCGCGAGCCAGCCGAGCCGCTTGGCGCACATCTCGCCGGCATGGCTGGTCTCGTCCAGCGTGTCGAGGAAGACGAACAGGCCGTGCTCGGTGGTGCGCGTACCCTGCACAAAGCCGTTGGGATCGCGCGGCGCCGCCTTCAGGGCGTCGAGGCAGGCGACGCGGCGGTCGTGATTTCCGACCATGGCGATGTAGGGCATTTTCAGCGCGGCCAGCGCCTCGGCGAAATTGGCGTAGGATTCAGGCTCGCCCCAATGGGTGAGGTCGCCGGTCACGACCGCGAAGGCGGCATCGGACTGGTGTTTGTTGATGTCGGCGATGGCGGCATCGAGCCGGGCGCGTGGATCGAGGCCATAGAGCTTCAGTCCGGGGTTCGCCAGATGCGTGTCGGTGATATGGATGAATTTGAAGGGCATGGCGCGCTTGTCAGGTCTCTCGGAGGACGGTCGCCTCCGGCAAGACGGCCCGCCAGCCGGTTAGAGTGCGAGTGTATCAGTTTGATGACAGCGGTCGCCGACGCGCCAAATTGTTGGGCAGAACGGCAGCCATGGTCAACCGGGTCGTCTCGCGGTGCGGTAGTGGACCGCGCACCAGCAAGACAGCCGCGAACGCCTCACGTCCCGCAGAACGTCTGCAACACCCGCTGGTCCGGCAGCGGTGGATCGGCATACGCGGCGTAGTCGGGCTGGTCCTCGAAGGGCTTCGCCAAGACCTTCACCAACTCCTCGAACGGAGCGTAGTCGTCGTTGTTGACGGCGGCCTGGATCACGGCTTCGACGCGGTGGTTGCGCGGGATGAAGGCGGGGTTGACAGCGTTCATGGCGGTTTGCCGCTCGGCCGCGGTTTGCTGCTCGCCCGCGAGACGCTCGCGCCAGCGCTGGGCCCACTCATCGAAGGCTGCGGGGTCCATGAACTCTGCGCGCGCGCCGTCGGCAGCCGGATCGCCTGCGGCATCGCCCAGCTTGCGGAAGGTGAGGGTGAAGTCGGCCTGGTTCTTCGCCATGGCATCCAGGAGGTCCTGAATCAGTGCCTCGTCACCATCGCGCTCGCTGAACAGGCCGACCTTGCTGCGCAGGCCTGCCTGATAGGCCTTGCTGAACGTCTCGGGAAATACGCCCAAAATGTCCTGCGCTTGCTCGACCGCCTTTTCCTGCTCTTCGCCGAACAGCGGCAGCAGGCATTCCGCAAGCCGCGTCAGATTCCACAGCGCGATGCGCGGCTGGTTGGCATAGGCGTAGCGGCCCGTCTCGTCGATCGACGAGAACACCTGCGCGGGATTGTAGGCGTCCATGAAGGCGCAGGGGCCGTAATCGATGGTCTCGCCGGAGATCGAAGAGTTGTCGGTGTTCATCACGCCATGGATGAAGCCGACCAGCAGCCAGCGCGCGACGAGCTCGGCCTGGCGCGCCACGACGCCGGCGAGCAGCGCGTGATAGGGCCGCTCGGCACTGAGCAGCTCCGGATAGTGGCGGGCGATGACATGGTCGGCGAGCCGCCGGATGGCGTCGGTGTCGCGGCGGACCGCAAAGAACTGGAAGGTGCCGACGCGGATGTGGCTCGACGCGACGCGCGTCAGCACGGCGCCCGGCAGCACGGTCTCGCGGATGACGGGCTCGCCGGTGACGACGGCGGCAAGCGAACGCGTGGTTGGAATGCCGAGCGCGAACATGGCTTCGCTGACGATGTATTCGCGCAGCACCGGGCCCAGCGCCGCGCGGCCGTCGCCGCGGCGGGAGAACGGGGTGGGACCTGAGCCCTTGAGCTGGATGTCGCGGCGGACACCGTTCCTGTCGATGACCTCGCCGAGCAGGATGGCGCGGCCGTCGCCGAGCTGGGGCACGAAATTCCCGAACTGGTGGCCGGCATAGGCCATGGCGATGGGATCGGCGCCCGCGGGAACCGTTTTGCCCGCCAGGATTTCGGCGCCTTCAGGGGTCTCCAGCAGGTCGGGATCGAGCCCGAGCTGGACCGCCAAGGGCCGGTTCAGCTTGATCAGCCGGGGCGCGGCCACAGGGGTCGGGGCGACGCGGGCAAAGAAGCTGTCCGGCAGCGCCGAATAGGAGTTCTGGAAGGGGAAATGGACCGTCATGGCCTCAAGATAGGCGTGGAATGCCTGATGGCAAAGGCTCAGGCCCCGATTGGCCAAAAATGGGCGTTCCAGGCCCAAAACAGCCCGTTCCCTTGGTTGCCGCCTCGGTCCTCCCGAGGTAAACCCTGCCGCAACTTCGGACCGGCCGTTCCAGGCCGTCCGATTCGCTTCCTCCGACATTGAATTTGGGACGACTATGCATCGCTACCGGTCACATAAATGCAGCGATCTCCGCGAGAGCAACATCGGCGAGACGGTTCGCCTCTCGGGCTGGGTCCATCGCGTTCGCGACCATGGCGGCGTGCTGTTTATCGACCTGCGCGACCATTACGGCCTGACCCAGTGCGTGGTCGACCCGGACTCGCCGGCGTTCTCGCAGGCCGAGAAGCTGCGCTCGGAATTCGTGGTGCGGATGGACGGCAAGGCTCGCCGTCGCCCCGAAGGCACTGACAATGACGATTTGCCGACCGGCAAGGTCGAGGTTTACGTCAGCGAGATTGAGGTGCTCGGCCCTGCCGGCGATTTGCCGCTGCCGGTGTTCGGCGACCAGGAATACCCTGAAGACATCCGCCTGAAGTACCGCTTCCTCGACCTGCGCCGTGAGAAGCTGCACCAGAACATCATGACGCGCGTCGAAATTATCAAGTCGATGCGTCGGCGTATGGAGGGGCAGGGCTTCTTCGAGTTCAACACGCCGATCCTGACCGCGTCCTCGCCGGAAGGCGCGCGCGACTTCCTGGTGCCGTCGCGCATCCATCCGGGAAAATTCTACGCGCTGCCGCAGGCGCCGCAGCAGTACAAGCAGCTGCTGATGATGTCTGGCTTCGACCGCTACTTCCAGATCGCGCCCTGTTTCCGCGACGAGGACCCGCGCGCCGATCGTCTGCCGGGCGAGTTCTATCAGCTCGACGTCGAGATGAGCTTTGTGACTCAAGAGGACGTCTTCTCCGCGATGGAGCCGGTGATCACCGGCGTGTTCGAGGAGTTTGCCAAGGGCAAGCCGGTCACCAAGGGCTGGCGCCGGATTCCGTTCGCCGAGGCGCTGCGCAAATACGGCAGCGACAAGCCGGACCTGCGCAACCCGATCGAGATGCAGGACGTCTCCGAGCATTTCCGCGGCTCCGGCTTCAAGGTGTTCGCGCGCATGCTCGAAGACCCCAAGAACCAGGTCTGGGCGATCCCGGCACCGGGCGGCGGCTCGCGAGCCTTCTGCGACCGCATGAACTCGTGGGCGCAGGGTGAAGGCCAGCCCGGCCTCGGCTACATCATGTGGCGCGAGGGCGGCGAGGGCGCTGGACCCCTTGCGAACAACATCGGGCCCGAGCGCACCGCCGCGATCCGCACGCAGATCGGCGTCAAGGAAGGCGATGCCGCGTTCTTCGTCGCCGGCGATCCCGACAAGTTCTGGAAGTTCTCAGGTCTGGCCCGCAACAAGGTCGGCGAGGAATTGAACCTCACCGACAAGGAGCGGTTCGAGCTCGCCTGGATCGTCGACTTCCCGATGTACGAGTACAATGAGGACGACAAGAAGGTCGACTTCTCGCACAACCCGTTCTCGATGCCGCAGGGCGGCCTCGATGCGTTGAAGGGCCAGGACCCGCTGACCATCAAGGCGTTCCAGTACGACATCACCTGCAACGGCTATGAGATCGCCTCGGGCGGCATCCGCAACCACGTGCCGGAAGCCATGGTGAAGGCGTTCGAGATCGCCGGCTATGGCGAGCAGGAAGTGGTCGAGCGCTTCGGCGGCATGTACCGCGCCTTCCAGTACGGCGCGCCGCCGCATGGCGGCATGGCCGCCGGGGTCGACCGCATCGTGATGCTCTTGTGCGGCACCAACAATCTGCGCGAGATCTCGCTGTTCCCGATGAATCAGCAGGCCATGGACTTGCTGATGGGCGCGCCCTCGGACGCCAGCACCAAGCAGCTCCGCGAGCTGCACGTGCGGGTGAACCTGCCGCAGAAGAGCTGATCCCTTCGCCTCTCCCCACATGCGGGGAGAGGCCGCACCGCATCCACACCGTCATTGCGAGCGAAGCGAAGCAATCCAGAATCTTTCCGCGGAGGGACTCTGGATTGCTTCGCTGCGCTCGCTATGACGAGGAGGTAGTTTCTCTACGCCAACTGCCATCCTCCGCGCAGCGCCTAAAGCCCCGTCGACGCCTCGATCCTGAATTGCGCCAGCGCGACAATCGGCTCGCTGTTGAGCGCATCCATGAGCTGGAGCACCGGCACCTTGCCGAGCGGCGTCAGCTTGATGGTGACCGTTTGTCCTGACGTCGCGACGAAGCTCGCGATGGCATCGACCGCCGCCTTCGCATCGAGATTGGAGGCCGCGACCTTCTCGCCCTGCGCCCGGATCATTTCCACGATGGCGCCGCGCGCGGCGTCGCGGCTCACATTCTGGATGCGCGCGAATTGCGCCACCACGAGATCCACGACCCCGCTGTCGCGCAGGGAGAGCTCGATCGCGCCGGCCTCGATCTGCCTCGCTTGTCCCATGACCTGCGCCGGACTGAGCGAGAATACATCGCGCGGCACGTTGGCGAGCGCGAGGCTTGCCTGCGCCTTGGCGAGATTGCCGAGATCGAGCGTGGCCGGTGCGAGCGCGAACGCTCCGGACGACTCCGTCCAGGCGGCGCCGAGATCGAGGTCGATCGCGAGCTTGTCGACGCCGGCCATGGTGAGCGCCCGCTGCGTCGGGTTCGTCGGGTCGGTAGGGGTAACCATCTTCACGACCAGGCTGGCCTTGCTCGGGATCGACCCGACCAATTGGCCCCAATTCAGGCTGGCGGTATCGATGGTGATGAGTTGCCGCGTGTTCTTGTAGGGTGAGACCACGCCCTTGATCTCCACGCCTTCGAGCACCCGAAACAGGCCCAGCATCTGATCCGGCGAGGGGGCCTGCCCGGGAGTGGTGAGGCCCGCGGCCCAGCGCAACAGGTTTGCCAGGCTGAGCGATTTAAGCGCGAAGCGCTCCATCTTGACTTGCCCTTGCGGCGTCGGCGCATCGAGGCCTTCGAGCGCGAGCTCGCCCGCCTGGTATCTGATGGCTCTGAGCCGGGGCGTCCCCTGCGGGGTCGTCATCGACATGGTGCCGATCTCGATCTTGCCGACGCGAAGACCGTCATAGAAGGCGGCGACCTTCTCCATCATCTCGCGCGATTGCGCCGGTGTCGGCAGAACCGAGCGGTCCGCCGGCAGCAGCGCCAGGATCTCGGCTAGCCGGAATTTTGACGGCTGCACCGCGATGTCGGTGACGGCGATTCCATCGACCTGCATCCGCATGCCGAGCGTCGAGGTCACCACATAAGCGCCGCTCGACATTTGTCCGTAGACACGATGATAGCTGTCGTCGTTGGCCTTCCGCGGATCGAGCGCGGCGGCGATCGCGGTCGAGTCGAAATCATTGATGATGATGTCGGATATCTCGCCGGTCAGCTTGTCGGCCTTGCCTGGCTGCGGCACGTTGATCGTGAAGGCGGCACGGTCCGCCTTCATTGCGTCGATCTTGCCCTGGCCGAGCTTCTGGATCGCCAGACCTGAATAGATCATTTCGCCGCTGCCGCCAGCGCCTTTGCCGGCATCGAAGGCGATGGAGAGGGTCGGGGCCGTGACCGAAGATGCCGCAATGCTCGCATACTGATCGAGCACAAATCGGTACATATCGATCAGGGAGCCTGACGCCGGCGCGTTTGCAGCGTGAGTGGGGCCGGCGTAATCCCGCATGGTCAGCTGCGGGACCTTGTAGGAGACCTTCAGCTTCCCGGGGCCAACCTCGTCCAGCGCGACCTCGAAGCCTGAGATCTCGATGCCGTCGGCCGAGAACCGCGCCTCATCGGCCTGGCGGACGCCCGTGCCCTTGATGCTGGCAATCTTGATGTGCGCCTGCGGCTGCTCGGCGGGCTCCACCACGATGTCCTCGACAGTCAATGTCCGGCTCGTCAGGTCGAATGCCACCTTGCCGTGGCTCGCCTTGCCGCCGCCAGAGCGGATCTGCTCGAAGGCCGCCTCGACCTCGGCCGTAGCACGATGCTGGACGTAGAGATTGAAGCCGAACCATCCGCCCGCGGCCAGCACGGCCACCGCGATCAGGCCGATCAGGATTCGTTTCATTCCTCAGCTCCAGTTGCCATTGTGCGCCGCGCAACCTGCCATATTCGCGAAACGCCGTGTGGTCCAGGGAAAGCTATGGTTTTCAAATATTTGAGGGCCTGTTGATGGGGGCGCAATCGGATGTTGCCACCGGGGCGCCGGCCGTGCTTCATCCCGTTTCCATGACCCGGAATACCGCGACCCGCGACAGACCGGTCAGGACAACGTAGTTTGAGGCCGGTAACGCGAGGCGAGACACCGCATGTCGTCTTATTCCGATGATCTCCACCAGGCAGCGCTGGCCTATCACCGTCTGCCGCGCCCCGGAAAGCTCGAGATCCAGGCGACCAAGCCGCTCGCCAACCAGCGCGACCTCGCGCTTGCCTATTCTCCGGGCGTCGCCGCTGCCTGCACCGAGATCGCGAAGAACCCGGCCGAAGCAGCGACCTTGACGATCCGCGCCAATCTGGTCGCCGTGGTCTCGAACGGCACCGCGGTGCTCGGTCTCGGCAATATCGGCCCGCTTGCCTCAAAACCCGTGATGGAGGGCAAGGCGGTCCTGTTCAAGAAGTTTGCCGGTATCGACGTGTTCGACATCGAAATTGCCGCCGACACCATCGAGCGTGTGGTCGAGACCGTGGCGGCGCTCGAGCCGACCTTCGGCGGCATCAATCTGGAGGACATCCGGGGTCCCGAATGTTTCGAGATCGAGGCGCAGCTGAAGGAGCGCATGAAGATTCCGGTCTTCCATGACGACCAGCACGGCACCGCGATCATCGTCGCCGCTGCCGTCACCAACGGATTGCGCCTCAACGGCAAGAAGCTGTCGGACGTCAAGATCGTGGCGTCGGGGGCAGGGGCCGCGGCGATTGCGACGCTGAACCTCCTCGTGTCGATGGGCGCGCAGCGCAAGAACATCTGGGTCTGCGACATCGACGGTCTCGTTCACGAAGGCCGCAACACCACGATGGACCGCTGGAAGGCGGTCTATGCGCAGAAGACCGACAAGCGCACGCTCGCCGACGTCATCGGCGGCGCCGATATCTTCATCGGGCTCTCGGCACCGGGCGTGCTCAAGCCGGAGATGGCCAAGGCGATGGGCGACAAGCCCCTGATCATGGCGCTCGCCAACCCGACACCGGAGATCATGCCGGAGGAGGCGCGCAAGGCTCGCCCAGACGCCATGATCTGCACCGGGCGCTCCGACTATCCGAACCAGGTCAACAACGTCCTTTGTTTCCCCTTCATCTTCCGCGGCGCACTCGACGTTGGCGCCACCGCGATCAATGAGGAGATGAAGCACGCCGCGGTCGAGGCCATCGCGCAGCTCGCGCGCGAGGCACCTTCGGATGCGGTGGCGCAGGGCTTTGACACCGGCGAGACGCAAGGCTTTGGCCCGGGCTCGCTGATCCCGAGTCCCTTTGATCCACGATTGATCCTGCGTATCTCGCCAGCCGTCGCCAAGGCGGCGATGGAATCGGGTGTGGCGACGCGCCCCATCACCAATTTCGACGAGTACACGGCCCTCCTGGAGCGCTTCGCCTTCCGCTCCGGCCTCGTCATGAAGCCAATGTTCGCCAAGGCCAAGACCCAGCCGGTGCGCGTGATCTATGCCGAAGGCGAGGACGAGCGCGTGTTGCGCGCCACCCAAGTGGTGCTGGAGGAGAATCTGGGGCGGCCGATTCTGGTCGGCCGTCCGTCCGTGGTGGAGGCGCGTATCAAGCGCTTCGGCTTGTTGATCAAGGCGGGCAAGGATTTTGACCTCGTCAATCCCGAGGACGATCCGCGCTATCGCTCCTACGTCCAGTCTTACGTCGAAGTCGCAGGCCGCCGCGGCGTAACACCGGACGCGGCACGCACGGTGGTGCGCACCAACAACACGGTGATCGCGGCGCTCGCGGTGACGCGCGGGGAGGCGGATGCCATGCTCTGCGGCGTCGAGGGCCGCTACATGCATCATCTGCGTCATGTCCGCGAGATCGTCGGCTTCCAGGCTGGCGTCAGCGACTATGCCGCGCTGGCGCTGCTGATCACCAGCAAGGGCGCCTTCTTCATCGCCGACACCCAGGTGCGCCCCAATCCGACCGCGGAAGAGCTCGCCGAGATCGCCTCGCTCGCGGCAGTCCACGTCCAGCGCTTCGCGCTCAAGCCGAAGATCGCCTTCGTCTCGCATTCGGATTTCGGCAGCTACGACACGGACTCGTCGCGCAAGATGCGGCGGGCGACCCAGCTCCTGAAGGAGAAGCATCCGGAGATCGAGGCCGACGGCGAGATGCAGGGCGACACCGCGCTCTCGGCCGCGGCGCGCAAGATGGTGCTGCCGCACTCCAAGCTGGAGGGTGAGGCCAACATCATGATCATGCCGACGCTGGACACCGCCAACGTCGCCTACCAGATGATCAAGTCGCTCGCGGACGCACTCCCCGTCGGTCCGATCCTGATCGGCCCGGCGCACCCGGCGCATATCCTGACCCCCTCGGTGACAGCGCGCGGCATTCTCAACATGACCGCGGTCGCGGTGGTGGAAGCGCAGGAGCGCGCGGCGCGGCAGCAGCCGACGTTGTTTACGTAGAAGCAAGCTGTAGCGCAGCGGGTGGTGCAATCCCTTCTCCCCTTGTGGGAGAAGGTGGCGCGAAGCGCCGGATGAGGGGTTCTATCCTCGATTCCTGCTTGCGAGGGTTTTTCCGACGGAGAGAAACCCCTCACCCGTCTCGCCGCTTTGCGGCGAGCCACCCTCTCCCACACGAGGGGAGAGGGGAAAGAGTCTGCGCGGCAAACTTTGAATTGCTCGTAGTTCGCCATTTCCCCGTTTGTAAACCGGCGAACGACGCTTCATAATCACTCGGTGCTTTCGTCAAAATTCCGATTTCAAAAGCCTGAGCCAAGAGGCCGATCATGCCAGCGTTCGTGACTTTCGGGCGAATCCTGTTCGCCGTGCTGTTCATCTACACGGGCGCCACCAAGCTGTTCGCTATCCAGGCGACGTCCGATTTCATCGCCACCAAGGTCGTGGTGCCCGAGATGATCGCGCCTTACGCCACGCAGATCGAGACGGCGACTGCCATGACCACGCCGCAGCTGCTGGCGATCGCGCTCGGAGGGATCGAGATCGTCGCGGGGCTGATGATCGCGCTGAACTTCGGCGCACGCTTCTTCGCGCTGCTGCTGATCGTCTACGTCGCGGTCTCGACCGTCCTGTTCTACGATTTCTGGAATCAGGCGGCGCCGGACAACGCCAAGATGCTGGTCGACGCGCTGAAGAATCTCTCCATCATCGGCGCGCTGTTCATGATCATGGGCTATGGCCGCGCCACGCGCGCTGCCGAGACGGCCTACGGGGACGTGTAGGTCTCGTAGGGTGGGTCAGCCCAAGGCGTAGCCCACCCTTTGTAGCTGGGATCCAAAGCCATCGACGCAGAAATCTCGGGTTGGCTACTGCCGACGCGTGGACGCTCGCGCTGTGCCCAGCCTCGCGCAAGGTCGTTGCTGCAGAATGATCGGGAGTGAGTCATCGCGTCGATGATAGGGCCCATCGTAATGTACGCTGAAGAGCAGTCGGGTCCTGTGTCATTCGAGGCCGCTCTCGCGCACCATCGCGCGGGCCGCTTGCCGCAAGCAGAGGCGATTTATCGGCAGATACTGGCATCCGAGCCGGATCATGCGGACAGCGTTCACCTCCTGGGGCTTGTTTCGCTCCAGGCTGGTCACCCCGACAGGGCGCTCGATCTCATCATCCGTGCCGTCAAGCTCCAGCCTGGCAACAGCGTCTATCACAGCAGCATGGCTGCCGCTCTGCGCGCTCTTGGACGACGGGACGAGGCTGTCGCGAGCTACCGGGAAGCGTTGCTGCACAAACCCGACAATCTGGATCTGCACAATCAGCTTGGTATCCTGCTGGGTGAATGCGGGGACCTCGCGGGCGAGGAGGCCCATTACCGGCTCGTGCTGCGACATGCTCCCGGCCTCGACCTCGGTGCAGCTCGCGCTCAAGTCGATGCCCGTTTCAATCTCGCCAATCTGCTGGTGAGACGGAAGCATTTCGATGATGCGATCAGTGAGTTCCGACAGGTGCTGCGGCATAGGCCTGATTTTGCGGCGGCCCATTGCAACCTTGGGGCAGTGCTATTCGATCTGTCCGCTTTCGAGGAATGCGAGCGTTGCTATCGTGAGGCGCTGCGCCTCAACCCGACATTTGCGGAGGCCTATAACAATCTTGGTGGTCTGCTCATCAGGTTGGGGCGCCTCGAGGAGGCGGAGGTCAATCTTCGCGAGGCCTGCAAACTCAAGTCATGTTTCCCCGAGGCCTTGAACAATCTCGGTGACGTGCTGCGAATGCGGGGGCAGCCGGAAGAGGCGGAAGTATGCTGCAGGGAAGCCCTGCGCCTGAAGCCGGACTATGTTCCGGCGCAACTGACCCTGGGCAACGCCCTTCGCGAGTCCGGTCGTTTCCACGAAGCGGAGTCTTGCTATCGGGTGGCTCTCGATCGCAATCCGACCTGGCCGGAGGCGCTCAACAATCTCGGCACCCTGCTGTTCGATCTTGGGCATCCTGATGAAGCCATTCAGAGTTTGCGAATGGCGGTGTCGCAAAGGCCGGATTATCCCGACGCGCATTTCAACCTTGGGATCACGCTATTGCTGGCCGGCCAGTTCGACGAAGGATGGCGCGAATATGAGTGGCGGTGGAAGCAGGACAAGAAAAAGCGGCATCTCCGTGGCTTCAGCCAGCCGCTCTGGGATGGAGGAGATATCGGTGATCGGGTCCTGCTGCTGCATGCGGAGCAGGGCCTGGGCGACACGCTCCAGTTCTGTCGCTTCGTGCCGGCAATTGCGGCGGGGCGGCGGGTCGTTGTCGAGGTTCAGCGGCCGTTGATGCCGCTCCTGGCAGGACTGCCCGGAATCGAGAGCATCGTCGCCCATGGTGATCCGCTGCCGCCATTCGATCTGCATTGCCCGCTGTTGAGTCTACCGCGGGTTCTTGGCACCACCCTGGAAACCATCCCGCAGCAGGCACCCTATCTCCGCGCCGATCCGCAACGCGTTGCGGCCTGGCGCCAGCGGGTCCGGCAGCTCGATGGCCTGCGGGTCGGCCTCGTCTGGGCGGGCAATCAGACGATGAGCGGCGACCGGCGCCGATCCATTCCGCTCGAACGATTTTCAGAGCTGGCGGATCTGCCGGGGGTGAGTTTCGTCTCATTGCAGAAGGGTCCGGCGGCCAGCCAGTCGCCGCCGCCTGGTCTGTCCTTGCACGATTGGACCGAAGATCTCCACGACTTCGGTGAAACCGCCGCGCTGATCGAGGCGCTGGATCTGGTCATCGGTGTCGATACCGCGGTTGTGCATCTTGCAGGAGCGCTTGGACGCCCTGTCTGGCTGCTCAATCGCTTCGATCGGTGCTGGCGGTGGTTACTGAACCGCGACGACAGCCCCTGGTATCCGACGCTGCGGCAATTCCGGCAAATTCAGCCCGGCGATTGGAGCAGCGTCCTCCAGGACGTGCGCGCTGGACTCCAGAAAGGCAGTTTGACGCGATCCACTACCCAGTAATGCCGTTCGTTATGCGTGGTAAGCGCATGAGTTGTGTGCGGGTAACTTGATACCTGTACTTTGCATGGGGTTGATTTTCAGGTTTTAGCCGGAGCCCTCGCCGGCCGCCACGGCGTAACGGTGACCTCATGCGCGGCGTCGAGCAAATACGGCGGGCCCGCTTTCATCCCGTGTGCCGCCAGCACCTCATGCGGCGTCCGCTCCGGCACGCCGACAAAGCAGCCCTCGCCGCCGGGCAGCCGGACATGCGGGGCCTCCGAGAGCCAGAACGTGTCGTAGCGGTCCATGAACAGGTCGAACACGACGGGGCCGCCAATGATCGCGATCGTGCCGGAGGCGACGTCGGCAAACGCGCAGGCCTCCTCGAAGCTCGCGTGATCCGGATTCCACAGCGTCGCGTTCGGCATCTCGGGATCGACGGTGAGGACCTTGATCTTGCGCGTCATGATCAGCCGCTTGCGCTTCGGCGAGTTCGGCTGCTGCTCATGCGAGTGCCGGCCGTGCACGATCAACGCGGCGCGATCGAGCGCCTGCTCGAAGAAGCGCTTGTCGCCCTCGAACTTCAGGCTGTCGGGCATGACATGGCTGGCGTCGGCAAGCATGCCGTCCGCTGAGACGATGACGTAGCCTTCGAGGCGGAAAGACAACGCGACGTCTATTCGTTGACGGTCGTCACGACGCTGTTGACCGGCCGTGTGCTGACCGTCGGCAGCTTGACGTCCTTCATCAGTTCCTGGTCGTATTCAGGGAGCGAGGCAACCGGTGCCTTGGCGCGCATCGCCACGACCTTGTAGCCGCCGGCCTTGAGGCGGTTCAGCAGCTCGGGCAGGGCCTCCGCGGTATGCTTCTGGAAGTCGTGCATCAGGATGATGCCTTTGCCCTTCTTCTCGAGCCCCTTCATCACAGTGTCGATCACCTTCTCCGGCTTGGAGGCCTTGAAGTCGAAGGAGTCGATGTCGCAGGAGAAGATCGCAACGTTGCGGTTGCCGAGATAGGTGACCATCTCCGGCGGATGTTGCAGCGCCGGGAAGCGGAAGAACGCTGCGGGCGAGATCCCGCCAAGCGCCCATTTTACGGCGCTGATGCCCTTCTCGATCTCTTCCTTGCGTTGTGCTTCGGTCAGCTTCTTGTTGTTGAGATTGGCATGCGACCAGGTGTGCGTGCCGACGACGTGACCCGCCGCATAGACCTGCTTCAGGATCTCCGGCTCATAGGTCGCGTGCTTGCCGATCGAGAAGAAGATGCCGGTGGTGCACTGGTCGGCAAGCGCCTTCAGGACCGCCGGCGTGTTGTGCGGCCAGGGGCCGTCGTCGAAGGTCAGGACGACCTCCTTGTCGCGCAGGAAGTCGAGCTCCTTGAAATGCTCGAAGCCGAAGCCGGGACCGCCGGTGGTGTCGATTTCGACGGTGCGGGCGATGCCCAGAGCGTTCGGGTTGTTGCAGGCAGCCCGTGCCGGCTGCGGAGCCTGTTGCGGTGGGGGCGGAAAGGCGGCGGCCTGCGGCGCGGGGGCTGCTGCCGGCGCTGCGGCTGCTGCAGGCGCAGGGGCGGCTATGGGAGCCGCCGGTGCGGCCTGCGTGGCGGCTGCGGGTTTTGCGGCCGGGGTTTGCGACCATGCTGCGCCTGTCATCGCCAGAGACATTGCGCTCGCCAAAATCAGTCCTGCCGCCACACGCATGGTGTTGTCCTCGAGATTGATCCCGTTGTTCCGCCGTGGCTTTTCGCCTCCGGCAAAACCATCCTGCCCCTGATCATCCTAGCCTAGATGGTGGCCCATCGCCATTGCAACGGCTGTTTGGTGCTTCGCCACAATTGTGCCCAGACCTGTTTGTGAAGCCTGTTGGGCATCGCGCCTCAACTATCGGCGAGAGCCTTCGCAACCGCCGTCTTGATTCGGGTATCGGCGGGCTCCACGGCAGACGGAAATACCTCGGCGATGTAGCCGTCGCGGCCGATCAGATATTTGTGGAAGTTCCACTTTGGGACCTCCCTGGGCCGCGCCTCGGCAGCCCATTTGTAGAACGGATGCGCCTTCGCGCCGACCACGACCGCCTTGGCCGCGATCGGGAAGGTAACGCCGTATTGGTGGTGCGCGGTCTCGGCGATCTCGCTGGTACCGCCGGGCTCCTGGCCGCCGAAATCGTTGGACGGCACGCCGATGATCGTGAGCCCGCGCTCGCGAAACTCACCCCAGAGCTCTTGCAGGCCCGCATATTGCGGGGTGTAGCCGCACAGGGAAGCGGTGTTCACGATCAGCAGCGGTTTGCCGGTGAAGGCAGCGAGGCGGATGTCGTCCCCGGACAGAGCGGGGAAGGAGAAGGCGTAGGCCGGGATTCGGCTCATTCCGCCATCGGCCAGTGCGCGCGTTGCCGACGTAGCCGCTGCGAGAAGCGCAGCGGTGAGCATGGTCCTGCGGTTTGGCATGGCGACATTCCCCGATACGATACGGGGTGGAGTTTACTCCGCCACCGCGATCGGCCTGCTCAACACCGCGTTATCTGACGCGGCAAAGCGCTCAGTACAGACGCACGATGAAGTCGGTGCCTTCGCCGGTCTCACCCTGGTTGATGCCCTGGTCGGAGACGATGACCGAGCCGCCGGTGGTCAGCATCTCGTTGATCTTCGCCATGGTGTCGGCGGGGATCGAGATGCGGTCCAGCGCCTCGGTCGGGCTGTCCGGTGTGACGACGGGCTTTGCGGCAACGGGGATCACTGCGGCGCCGTGCCGGCGGTGCGTCAAATGACCGTCGTCCTCGCGCGCGGCGGCGCGGACGGCGACGGGCAGGGACACCACCGACCAATGCAGCGCGTTGGAATCGGTCTTGTCGATTTCGGCGGTGAACACATGCGTGCCGAGCGGCCGCTCGCTCGCGGCGATCGTCACAGGCACATCGAACAGCGCAGCAAAATTCTGGCGCACGTAGAGCTTGGAATCCTTGCGGCTGATGAACACCGCGATCTGGCCGGTGCGCTTCGGCAGGTCCGGCTTGGCGGCAGGCGCGGGATCGGCGACGCGGGTCTGCTCCTTCTTCGCGTCCGGCGAAGCGGCCTGTGCGGGCGCCGTTGCCGTCACCGTCGGGTCGGGCTTTTTCTCGGTCTCTGCCGCCTCGGTCTTGACCGGCTCGGGCGTCACGGGTTCGGACTTTGCCGCTTCCGCCTTCGGAGCTTCGGTCTGCCCGGACCTGGCTGCCTCGATCTTGTCGGCCGGCTCGTCTGAGGTCGCCTTGGGCACGTCCGCAGCCTCGGAAGGTTTTGCTGCGGGGGTGTCGGCGGGCTTGGCCTCGTCCGTCTTGGCAGTCGCGTCGGCCTGCTTCGCTGGCTCGGACGCTTCGGCAGTTTTCGCAGATGCCTCTGCCTTGTCGGTCGGCGTGGTGACTTGCTCGCGGACCGACGCATTGCCGGTCGTCGCATCCGACATCACGGTGTGGCCGACCGAGGAGCGCAGCTCGAGCACGCCGTCAGCGCTGGCGGTCTTTGTTTCAAGAGATTTGGTTTCAAGAGATTTGGTCTCGACCAGCTTCGCGTCCGTGACCTTGGCTTCGGGCGCGCCCTTGTCGGCCTTGTCGCCGACACTCGTCGCAGGCTCGAGGCTTGCCGCGGGCTGCGGCTGCACGCGTAGCGAGGCGAGCATCGGATGGGAGAAGCTTTGCGGTGTCATCTGGCCGGGCGTGACGATCACGCGCGCACCCATCTTGGTCCAGTTCCACATCTTCACGGCGAACGCCATCGGCATGCGGATGCAGCCATGCGAGGCCGGATAGCCCGGCAGCACGCCGGCATGCATCGCGATGCCGGACCAGGTGATCCGCTGCATGTACGGCATCGGCGCGCCGCTATAGATGTTGGACTGGTGGAATTTGTGCTTCTGGATGATGCTGAACACGCCCATCGGCGTGGAGTGGCCTTTCATGCCGCTCGACACCGGAGACTCCGCGAACACGCCGTTGGAATCGTAGACCGTCACCTTCTGCCGGTCGATCGAGACGACGATGACGAGGGGGCCTTGCGGCTTCCCGCCGGTTTCCTTTTCGGCGACGACGCCCTTCTTGGCGGCCGCGCCGCGCTTCTGCGGCTTCTGTCGCGGCTCCTCGGGACGCCGCTCCTGCCGGCCATAGGATCCGTCGGAATAATCCGACCAATAATAATACGCTGCGTCCGCCTGGCTGGTCGTGCCGATCGCACCCGCCGCCGTCAAAATGGCGACCTGGCACAGCCGTGCCGGCTTGGCCGAAAAACCGGACCCGTTCACGCTATTCATTCCTCGAATCCACAATCCAAATCAGACATTAGTTTCGCAGAGGGGAAACGCGTTCACCAGCACGGCAGTTCTGCCGTCAGCTACTTTTGTCTAGTCCGTAGCAGAAAAGCCTCACAGAGCGGTAAACGGCGGCCACGATCGGCTGCCTGTCGCCTTCCTGACGGGCGGTCGCATGCCTACATTGCGGGAACTTGTTACCGGAGAACTTCATGTCATCTCGTTTCCCCGCCCTTTCCAGCATCCGCTTGAAAAGCTTCGCTTTATTCCTCCTGGCTCTCGCCCTGCCGGCGGCGTCCGCTTCCGCTGCCGACGAGCCGGATCTAATCTTCCGCCGCTCCACCGTGTTCAAATGGATGAGCCCGAACGACAAGCTCGCGACCTATGGTCTCGACGACCCCGAGGTCGAAGGCGTGGCCTGTCACTTTACCGTGCCAGAGAAGGGCGGCTTCAAGGGCTGGCTGGGCCTCGCCGAGGAGGTCTCGGACGTGTCGCTGGCCTGTCGCCAGATCGGCCCGATCAAGTTCAACGACAAGATGGAGCAGGGCGACGACATGTTCCGCAAGCGCCGTTCGCTGTTCTTCAAGAAGATGCAGATCGTGCGCGGATGCGACGCCAAGCGCAACGTGCTGGTCTACATGGTCTATTCGGACAGGCTGATCGAGGGTTCGCCGAAGAACTCGACCTCGACGGTGCCGATCATGCCGTGGGGACCGGCCGATGCAAACGTCCAGAAATGCGGCGACTTCTTCACTCAGTAATGGCGGGGCGGCTGACGCGCGGCTTCGCAAGATGCGAGCCGGTCAGCCGCACGAACGCCTGCGGCGCCGCCTCGTAGCCGCGGCCTGATTGCAGCGCCATCGCACCGGGCGAGCCGGCACGGCTGCCAACGGATTCGTGATCGGCGCGATCGCTCGATTCGGCCGCGTCGCGCGCCGTTGCGCGATCTTGCGCCATCATGATGGCCATTCCTCAAATCAAACATGCCCGGTGCTGATCCGGGCTTCTTGGTTTCGATGGCTTGGGTCGCAGTCGACGCGCCCTCGGTTCAACAGGGTCCAGCCTTCGTTGGGACTTCTCTTCACCAGAGAAACGTAAAATGCATGTGAAGTGCGTGAGGCGCGCGTATGACAGCGGCCTGCGCGCCCCTCACATTTGCGTCCTAACGGAACTTGCCAGGCCACGTTGAGCCGCGGTTCGACCAGTCTGAAATCATTGTGGTTTTCCGCCCAATGTTTCGTCGCCCCGGATGCGACGAAACAATTCCCGCGAAGATGAAACCATTTCGGGCTGTTGGCGCATCACGGAAGAAACCGCGGATGGTTATCAGCGGAACAACGACGACGGCGCACTGCCGGCCACGCAACCTGGAGACAAGTCCATGCGCGCGCTCAGCTTCATCCTTGCTTTCGGCTTCGTGCTCGTCGGTTCCTCGTTCGCAGGTGCGCCCGACGGCAACCTGCCGGGTGTCGGCACCTTCCAGTACAGCGGCTCGCCGGTCACCACTACGGCGCCGCAGCCCATCGTTCTCGCGGCGCGCTTCTGATCAACAACAAGAAAATCAGCCGGCAAATTTCATCATGCACCTTCGTCTCTGCGCCGCAGCGTTCATTTCGCTTCTGACGGTCAGCTCCGTCCAGGCGCAGGTGCGTGCCCCAAGCCGATTACCTGATCCCCGCACTGAGTTCGTGCGGCAATGCGCCCCGCGCATGCTCGGGCGCTGGGAACATCCGGAAGAGGTCTGCGGCTGTCTGCATGATCATGCCGCAGCCGTTGTCGAGGATCGTGACCTGCGCGAGGCGCTGCTGCGCGGCATCAGCGAGACCGGCGTGCCGACGATCGAGACCGATTGGGTGCCGGCCGCCAAGCAGGGTGAGATCGGCCCGACCTTCACCAAGATCGCCAAGCCGACCTTGCAGTGCATGTTCGATCCGGCGAAGCAGGGCTCTTAGCCTGCTATTTCGATTTCGGACCGAACCGCTGCACACAGGTACTCGTCCGCAAAATCCCCTTGTCAGACATCTTCGCGCCGCGCACTTCCTTGACCTGTCCGGCGGGGCAGGTTCCGTCGTCCACCTGCACACGTTGCCCGAGCTTGAGGTCGACGATGTCCTGTTCACGCCCGACGCTGCCTGCGCGCGCTGACGTTGCGAACGCGATGGAGATCAGGAGCGAGAGGCAGGCTGCGCGGTGGAGTGTCATGATGAGAGGTCCAAGCATCGATGCCGCAATGTAGGGAGCGGCTTTCGATTCTGACAGTGAACCTTTGTCACGCCCGCCGCGCCGATCGGCCTTTCGCGCGCAACGCGGCACGCGATTCCCGTGCGAGCCGTTCGGCGGACGCGACGAGCTGCGGAACCGCGTGCCCGGAAAATCCCAGCACGAAGCCGGGTAGGGGCCGCGCCCGCGCATAAGTGTCGGCCAGCAGCCAGCCTTCGGCGCCGGCGGCCTGTTTCGCCTCGGTAGCGACCGCGGGAGCAACCGACGGATCAAACCGCGCGACCAGGTGCAGGCCCTGCGACGGCACCGGCACCGACAGCGCGCCATCTGATGCCGCTTCGAGTGTTTCGGCCAGCGCATCGCGCGCTTCGCGATAGAGTTTTCGCACGCGCTTCAGGTTGGCGGCGAAGGCGCCGGAATTGAGCATGTCGGCCACGGCGCCCTCCATCAGCGTGCCGGGAAAGCGGTCGAGCGCGGCGCGCGCGGCGGTCACGTCGGAGATCAACCGTTCGGGCAGGGCGCAATAGCCGATGCGCAGGCCTGGAAACAGCGTCTTGGCGAACGTGCCCATGTAGATCACGCGCTGGAGATGATCGATGCCGGCGAGCGACATCAGCGGCGCGCCGTCATAGCGGAACTCGCTGTCGTAATCGTCCTCGAACACGAAGGCGCCGGCCTGCTTGGCCCAGTCCAGTAGCTCGAGCCGGCGTGGCATCGACATCTGCACGCCCAGGGGAAACTGATGCGACGGCGTCACATAGGCCGCGCGCGCGGACGGCGCAGCGTTGCGACCCTTGGCGACGTGCAGGCCGTGCGTGTCGACGGGAATCGGCACGGTGCGATAGCCGCATTGCGCGATGGTCCTGCGCGCGATGGGATAGCCGGGGTCCTCGCACCAGACCTGGTCGTCAGTTTGGAGGATCGCGCCAAGCACGATGCGTAACGTATGCAGCGTGCCCGATGTCAGCATGATCTGGTCGGGATCGCAGCGCAGTCCGCGCGCCGACAACAGATGATCAGCGATCGCGACGCGGAGCTCACGGCTGCCGCGCGGGTCGCCATAATGGAGATGCTCACCCCCGAAAGCGCGCATGCGCCGGCCGACAAAGGCGCGAAAGCGTTGCAACGCGCGCTCGTCGATATGGGTGCAGCCGAGCGAGAGCGCGCCTTGCCGCGGCGCGTCGACCACCGCCTTCGGTTTCTTGGACGCGGCGGCGCGCGCGGGGATGCGCGCGGCAACGAAGGTGCCGGAGCCGACGGTGGCTTCCGCAAAACCGTCGGCGATCAGCCGTTCATAGGCTATGACCACGGCACTGCGTCGAAAGCCGGTTTGCTTCGCCAGCGTCCGCGACGGCGGCAGCGGCTCGCCGGGTTTTACCAGGCCGCCGACGATCATCTCGCACAGCGCCTGGTAGAGCCGGTGCGCCGCCGATGCGCCGGCCGTGATGTGCGGACCGGTGAGATCGAGCGGCAGCTCGGTCTTGGCCGGCGAGGGAACAGAATTGGTCGGAATTTTTTGCATAGAATTGGCACTATCGCAGACCAAATCCACCGCTACAACTGCTCTGGAATTGTTCCAATCCCGATGAGGAGCGGCCGTGAGCCAGACTGAGACTTCAAATTCCTACCCGACGTCCGCGCGCAACCAGGTCAAGCGTCGGCACGACCGCGGCTTCTACGACCATGACACGGTTCATCGCATCCTGGATTCCTCGATGCTCTGCCACGTTTCCTATGCGATCGACGGGCAGCCCTATTGCACGCCGACCTTCTTCTGGCGCGAGGGCACGAAGCTCTATTGGCACGGCTCGAGCGCGAGCCGGATGCTGCGCAACCAGACCAAGGGCGAGCGGGTGTGCCTCACGGTCGCCCATCTCGACAGCCTGGTGCTGGCGCGTTGCGGCTTCAATCATTCCGCCGATTATCGTGCGGTGATGGCGTTCGGCACGGCCTATCTCGTCACCGATCCCGAGGAAAAGGAGCGCGCTGTGATCGCCATGGTCGACCGCTTCTTCCCGGATCGCACCGCGAGCCTGCGGGCGAGCAACACGCAGGAGATCAAGGCGACGTCCTTCATCGCGATGGAGATCGAGGAAGCCTCGGCAAAAGTCCGCGCCAAGGGGGTCGCCGACGACGACGAGGACTACGAATTGCCGATCTACGCCGAGCGCATTCCCGTCCGCACCGTGCTCGGCGCGCCGGAGCCGTGCCCGCGCCTGCTCGACGGCGTGAGCCGGCCTGCGACATTGACTGGCTATTCGGAAGGCCGACTGCTCGAAGATGCATTGCGGGATGCTTATTTTGTGGAGTACCCGAACGGCTGAAATCGGCTAGCTTGCGCGCTCTTCGATTTGTTTGAACGCCCGGAGCAGCCTGATGAATGCCGAAACGCAGCAGAGGATTCTTGACGCCGTCGATGCCAGCTTCGAAGCCCAGCTAGCGACCACGCGCGATTTCGTCGCGATCCCTTCGACCCGCGGGGCGGAGGGGCCGTGCCAGGACATGATCGGCGACCTCCTGCGCGCGCGCGGTTACGAGGTCGACGACTGGCACATCAATGTTGACGATCTCAAGGATCTGCGCGGCTTCGGCCCGATCCAGCACGACTTCTCCAAGGCGCGCACCGTGGTAGGCACCTATCGCCCGACGACCGAGGCCGGCAAATCGCTGATCCTCCAGGGACACTGCGACGTGGTGCCCGCCGGCCCGCTGGAATTGTGGGACACGCCGCCGTTCTCGCCGGTCATCAAGGACGGCAAGATGTTCGGCCGCGGCGCCTGCGACATGAAATCCGGCACCATCGGCGCACTCTATGCGCTCGACGCGATCAAGGCAGCCGGCCTCAAGCCGACGGCGCGGATTCATGTTCAATCGGTGATCGAGGAGGAGAGCACCGGCGTCGGCGCGCTCTCGACGCTGCAGCGCGGCTACCGCGCGGACGCCTGCTTCATTCCGGAGCCGACCGCCGGCAAAATGGTGCGCTCCCAGGTCGGCGTGATCTGGTTTCGCCTGCGCGTGAAGGGCCACCCGACCCATGTCGCCTTTGCCGGCTCGGGGTCGAACGCGATCATGGCGGCGTATCATCTCGTCCATGCCCTGCAGAAGCTCGAGATCGAGTGGAACGAGCGCGCCAAGGCCGATCGCCACTTCAAGACGCTGAACCATCCCATCAACTTCAATCCCGGCATCATCAAGGGCGGCGACTGGGCATCCAGCGTGCCGGCCTGGTGCGACGTCGATTGCCGCATCGCCGTTTTGCCGGGCTGGTCGATTGCGGATCACCAGAAGGAGATTCTGGCCTGCGTCGCCGCCGCCTCACGCAACCACCGCTTCCTCGCCAACAACCCGCCGGAGGTCGAATGGTCCGGCTTCCTGTCGGAAGGCTATGAACTGACCGACTCCGCTGCGCCGGAAGCCGCGTTCGGCAAGGCCTTCAACACAGTCTATGGCGGTGCGGTCGAGGACCTCGTCTTCACTGCGCTCACCGACACCCGCTTCTACGGCCTCAATTACGGCATCCCCAGCCTCTGCTTCGGCGCCAGCGGTGGCGAGATGCACGGCTTCAACGAATTCGTCGATCTGGAGTCGCTTAAGAAGACGACCAAGGCCATGGCGCTGTTCATTGCGGAATGGTGCGGGGTGGAGAAGGCGTAACTGTGCTCTCTCCGCCGTCATTGCGAGGCGCTCTTGCGACGAAGCAATCCAGAGTGCCGACGCCGAGACACTGGATTGCTGCGCTCGCAATCGCGGAGCGTGGCGGTAATTCCTCAGGGTGAGGGGAAATATTGTGCCGGTCCGCTGCCCGAAACGAGGGCGCACCGAAATACTTTAAGCTTAAAATAAAGACTAGGACGCAGGCTTCGCCGGTGGCAGACTGGCACTCAATCGCAAGACCTGAGTCCGCCGAGGGAGTACAATGCGCGATTGGGATGATGCTTACGCCAATTCGGCCCATATCCCGGGCTCGGACAAGCTGCCGGCGCTGTGGGCGGAGCGAGCGGCGGCTTACCGTGCCGGGCTGAAGGATTTTCGCGCCGATATCGCCTACGGCTCCGGGGAGCGCCAGCGCCTCGACCTGATCCTGCCCGACGGCGACAGCAAGGGCCTCGTCGTCTTCGTTCACGGCGGCTACTGGATGCGCTTCGACAAGTCGACCTGGACCGATCTGGCCGAAGGCGCACGGCACCATGACTGGACCGTCGCGCTGCCGAGCTACACGTTGACGCCGGCCGCGCGCATCTCGGACATCACCGCCGAGATCACCGCCGCGATTGCGAAAGCGGCCTCGCTCGTCGGAGGGCCGATCCGGCTCGCGGGCCATTCCGCCGGTGGCCATCTCGTCATGCGCACGCTGTGCGACGACAGCCGGCTCGAGCCCGCCGTCTACAACCGTATCGCCGGCACGCTTTCGATCAGCGGCCTGCACGACCTGCGTCCGCTCCTTAAGACGAAGATGAACGAGACGCTGCGCATGACCATGGAAGAGGCGACGCTCGAAAGCGCGGCGCTGCATCTGCCGCGCGGGCATGCGCCGGTCACGGCCTGGGTCGGCGGTAGCGAGCGGCCCGAATTCATCCGCCAATCCGATCTGATGGCTAATGTCTGGACCGGTTTTGACGTGCCGACGCGCCTCGTCGTCGATCCCGGTCTCAACCATTTTACCGTGATCGACGCCCTGAAAGATCCGTCCTCGCCGATTACCGCGCGCCTGATCGGCCTCGACTGACCAACGCAAGAGAGTGATCGATCGGGAGGGCTTGCCATGACGTCCAGCGATTACGATCCCGCCAAGGAGGGCGCTGAGACCGATTTCGCCCGCCGCATGTCCTATGGCGATTATCTGGCGCTGGACGCGATCCTCGGTGCGCAGCATCCACTGTCGGAAGCGCATGACGAGATGCTCTTCATCATCCAGCATCAGACCACCGAGTTGTGGATGCGGCTTGCCATCCACGAGCTCAGCGCCGCGCGCCGCGCGATCGCAAAGGACGAGGTGCAGCCCGCGATGAAGATGCTGGCGCGGATGTCGCGCATTTTCGAACAGCTCAACGGCGCCTGGGACGTACTGCGCACGATGACGCCGAGCGAATACACGCGCTTCCGCTCGCAGCTCGGCCAGTCCTCGGGCTTCCAGTCGCGACAGTACCGGCTGATCGAATATCTGCTCGGCAACCGCAACCACGCCATGCTGAAGCCGCACGCGCACGACATCGAAACGACCAAGCTGCTTGAGGCCGAGCTCGCAACGCCCAGCCTCTACGACGAGGTGCTGCGGCTCGCCGATCGCAACGGGCTCAAGATGCCGGCCGCGGTGCTGGCGCGCGACGTGCGCGAGACCCACAGCTTCAACGAGGGAGTGCTGCAAGCCTGGCGTATCGTCTACGAGGCGCCGGAGACGCACTGGATGCTCTACGAGGTCGCCGAGAAGCTGGTCGACTTCGAAGACTACTTTCGCCGCTGGCGCTTCAATCACGTCACGACGGTCGAGCGCGTCATCGGCTTCAAGCGCGGCACCGGCGGCACCGGCGGCGTCAGCTATCTCAAGCGCATGTTGGAGGTCGAGTTGTTCCCCGAGCTCTGGCGCGTCCGTACCATTCTGTAGAAATGGCCATGACCAAATATCGCGTCTACGACGACACCAAGGCCCTGTTCCATCTGCCCGACGGTGTGATCTATCTCGACGGCAATTCGCTCGGCGCGCTGCCGCTTGGCGTTGCCGAGCGCGTCAATCGCGTCATCACGATCGAGTGGGGCAATGAGCTGATCCGTGCCTGGAACACCGCAGGCTGGTACGCCCAGCCGCGCCATGTCGGCGATCGCATCGCGCGGCTCATCGGCGCCGAAGCCGGCTCGGTCATGATCGGCGATACGCTGTCGCTGAAAGTCTATCAGGCGCTCGCCGCCGCGCTCGACATGAATGCGGGGCGCAAGGTCATCCTCTCGGACACCGGAAACTTTCCAACCGACCTCTACATGGCTGAGGGTCTGATCGCGACGCTCGGCCGCGGCCACCAATTGCGCCTGGTGGCACCGGAGGAGATCGAGGCCGCGCTGTCGGAAGAGATTGCGGTTCTCTATATCACCGAGGTCGATTACCGCACCGGCCGCCGCCACGACATGGCCAAGCTGACCGCGAAAGCGCATGCGCTAGGCATCATCACGGTCTGGGATCTCGCGCACTCGGCCGGCGCACTGCCGGTCGATCTCTCAGGCTGCGGTGCCGATTTCGCTGCCGGCTGCACCTATAAGTACATCAACGCCGGCCCCGGTGCGCCGGCCTTCCTCTACGTGGCGCCGCGTTACGCCGACACCGCGCGTGCTGCGCTGTCGGGCTGGATGGGGCACGAAAAGCCGTTTGCGTTCGAGCTCGGCTATACGGCCGCCGGCGGTGTGGAGCGCATGCGGGTGGGAACCCCGCCGGTGCTGGCGATGGCGGCGTTGGAAGCCTCGCTCGACATCTGGGATCGCGTCGATATCGCCGAGGTGCGCGCGCGCTCGCTGGCGCTCGGCGATCTCTTGATTGCCGAGGTCGAGCGCCGTTGCCCATCTTTGAAGCTGGTCACGCCCCGGGCGCATGATCGCCGTGGCTCACAGGTTTCCTTCGCCTTCGATGGCGGCTACGCCGCGATGTTGGCGTTGATCGCCCGCGGCGTGATCGGCGATTTCCGCGCGCCCGACATCATGCGCTTCGGCATCACGCCGCTGTACATTGGCGAAAGCGAAGTGATGAAGGCCGTCGAGATCATCGAGGAGGTGATCGCAGGCGAGGTGTGGCGGAGGCCGGAATATCAGGTAGTGAATGCGGTGACGTGAGGCAGGAAATCTCTCCCGGCGTCATTTGCGAGGAGCTCTTGCGACGAAGCAATCCAGAATCCCTCCATAGAAGCACTCTGGATTGCTTCGCTTCGCTCGCAATGACGGCGGAGAGATTAGAGGTGCTCACCCCAGAGCGCCGTGACGATGGCATCCAGCCCATCCGTTAGCGCCGCTGGTCCTGGCTGCAGAATGATCGGCGACTTGATCTCGACGATACGATCGTCGCGCACGGCAGGAATCTCGTTCCAGCCGTCGCGCGCGCGGATGCGGGCGGGGACGACCTTCTTGCCGCACCATGACGCAAGGATCACGTCGGGCGCTGCCACGCGCACTGCCTCCGGCGCGATGATACGATTCTTCGCCGCCTGCCGATGCCGCAGTTCCGGAAACACGTCCGCGCCACCGGCGATCTCGATCAGTTCGGACACCCAGCCGATGCCGGAGATCAGGGGATCGTCCCATTCCTCGAAATAGACTTTTGGCCGCGGTGAGGGGCGGGGCGTTGTGGTGACGGCCGCGAGCCGCTGCTCAAAACCTTGGGCGAGTTCCTCTGCGCGCTCAGCTGCGCCAACCAGCGCGCCAAGCGTGCGGATCATCGCCAAAATCCCGGCGACGTCGCGCTGGTTGAAGACGTGGACGTCGACGCCGGCGCGCACGAGATCGGCAACGATGCCGGCCTGAAGATCGGAGAAGGCCAGCACCAGGTCCGGTTCCAGCGCCAGGACTTTTGGGATGTCCGCGGAAACGAAGGCCGACACCCGCGGCTTCTCGCGGCGCACCTGCGGCGGACGGACCGCGTAGCCGGAGACGCCGACGATGCGGTCCTGCTCTCCGAGCAGATAAAGCGTCTCGACGGTTTCCTCAGTCAGGCAGACGATACGGCGAGGCGGGAAGTGGCGCATCGCGAGACCATACGCGCAAATGTCGCGGCGATGTCACGGGGACTCTTACCTCGGACGTCATTGCTTTGCTGCGCTGAGCAATTCACCTTTAGAACAGAATGAATTGGGAGGAGATCCGATGACGCCGCTTGAGAAACTTAAAGCGATGAAGATGCCGTTTGCCGAGCTCAAGGGCGTCGAGTTCGTCGAAGCCGAGAAGGATCGCGTGGTGGCACGGATGACGGTCAGGCCCGAGCTCTGCACATTGCATCACACCATCCACGGCGGCGCGGTGATGGCGTTGGCTGATTCCGTCGGCGCGGCAGCGACCGTGATCAACCTGCCGGAGGACGCCAAGGGAACGACCACGCTGGAGAGCAAGACCAACTTCATCGGCGGGGCGAAGGAAGGAGCCGTTGTCATCGCCACAGCCACGCCGGTCCACCGGGGGCGGCGGACCCAGGTCTGGACCACCCGGCTGGAGACCGAGGACGGCAAGCTGGTCGCCGTCGTGACCCAGACCCAGTTGGTCCTGTAAGACTACGGGGCTTTGATTTTGTTAACGAATTAGTCGCTTCCGATGCCTGAAACTTGGGCAGGTCCTCGACTTGAAAAATTTGCTGCGACGCACAATATTGGAGGACTAGGGATTCGAACGCCTCCTCGAGGGACACCAAGAGGAGTTTTGACTTTGTCACTCGAAGCAGATTTGGCACTTGAAGCCACCACCCGCGCGAAATCCGTTCCGGGCTATGTGCGGACCTTGAGCCAACAGGAAGAATTGCCGCTTCTGCGCGATCACCTGCTCAGGCTAGATGCCGAGAGCCGGCACGACCGCTTCAACGGTTTTCTCGACGACAGTTTCATCGAGCGTTACGCCGCCCGCTGTGCCGAGGACGGCACCGTGATCGTCGCTTATATCGTCGATGGCGTGGTCCGCGGTGCGGCCGAACTGCATCCGCCGGAGGATGATTCGCTGCCCGAGGTCGCC
Organism: Bradyrhizobium sp. McL0616; assembly: GCF_049993385.1. Classification (NCBI taxonomy): domain Bacteria; kingdom Pseudomonadati; phylum Pseudomonadota; class Alphaproteobacteria; order Hyphomicrobiales; family Nitrobacteraceae; genus Bradyrhizobium; species Bradyrhizobium sp. McL0616. Next base: position 5,088,296 of record NZ_CP188255.1, on the reverse strand, counting down.
TTCAGCGTGGAAGCCTCGGCGCGCCGCCAGAACGTCGGCACCATATTGTTCAGCCGCCTGATCGCGGAAGCACGCTGGAGAGGCTTCAAGCGGCTGCGCATCACCACGGGCGCTGAAAATCACGCCATGCGCGCGCTCGCCAAGAAGTTCGGCGCGCACCTGCAATTCCGCCATGGCGAATCGACCGGCACCATCGATCTCGGCAAGACGCCCGAAGCCGAGCTTGCCGATCTGGCAGCGGCGCCGTTCACGGCTAGCCGCGCTTTGTTCGCCTTCAACTCGACCTGCTGGAAGTTGATCTCCAGCATGTACGGCAATCGCGCCGCCTAAAAGTCAAAAAGCGGACCGGCAGCGCCGGTCCGCTTTGATATCAGCGTTAACGAAATATCGAGCTCAGGTGCCGGTGCGCTTGTCGTTGCCGAAGCGGCGGACGACACGGCGTTCGACCACCACCGAGCGCTGCGCGCCCTGTTCGCCGGCGATCACGCGGGTGGAGGTGATGCGGCTGTTGGTGCGGACCTGTTTCTTGACCTCGGCCTGAACGACGTCGAGCGGCATCCCCATCAGAGATGCGGCGATCTCGGCCTGCTGCTCCTGATCGTCGGTAATGCCGACGGCGGCGAAAATCGCCTCGTCCAGGGTGGGCGGATCGTGGCGGACGCGCCGCGTGCCGTACTTGGTATTCCAGTCTGCGCTCATAGGGGCCTCGTTTTGATCCGGGATACCTAGTCACGGTCATGTTGCATTGCAATATGAAATTGGTGTGGCATTTCAGCTATGCACTCAAAGCTTCTCAAGCCTGCTGGCGTCGTAAAGTTCGAGGGTAGTTGGGCCTGCGGCAAGCGAGCGCAAGGCCCGAACCAGTTCGCCGGAACCCGGTACCGCAAAATGGGCGGCGAGGGCGGCGCGGTCAGCCCATTGCTCGAAGAACACCAGCCTGAGCGGGTTCTCGCAGTCGACGTGCACGGCGTGCGAGATACAGCCAGGCTCCTGGCGCGATAGGTGGACGTGTTCGAGGCTGAGGCGGCGTGCCTCGTCAAACGTCTCGGGCCGGACCGTTACACTGCCAGTCACGACGATCATGCGAATCCCCCGATGTGAATGCCGCTAGGGCTGGGATGCTTCGTGCACGGTGTCCTTCATTGGCGCTTGCGGCCAGCGCTTCAGCGCCGCATGTCCGGCATCAGTCAGGCCATAGATTCCGCGCTCAGCGCGTTCGAACCAGCCATAGACATTGTGCAGCAGAATTTTGCCGGCATCGGGACAGCGTTCGCGCAACTCGCGCACGGGCCGCGGTCCTCCGGCGAGCGCCGAGGCGCAGGCCAGCGCCTGCTGCCGGTAGGCCGTCATAATTGGCGTACGCGTGCTGCCGCCGAGCACGGGATCGCCCTGGCGGCGCTGATGTTCGGCAACCAGCCGCGAACGCGTCTTCGGCTCGCGGCGCGGCGCCGCCGTCGGCGGCTTCACCAGCACCTCGACCTGGCCGCGGTCGGTAACGCCAAGCATACCGAAGCCGAGTCTGCGGCAGAGATTGCGATAGCGCGCATCGCTCTCGCGCCCCTTGCCGCGCACCGACATTTTTGCGGCGATCCAGACTTCGTCGCCGGCCGGCGCACGGTCGACCGCTTGCAAAATCAGTTCGAGATTGAAGGCGAGCTTGAGCTCGCCGATCACCACCACCGGCGGATCGCCGGCGCTCAGGCCCACAAGATCGCAGCCGCCGATCTCGCCCTTCACGCTGAAGCCGAGCTCTTCGAGAAAGCGTTTGACGGGAAGATAAAGCGCAGTTTCCACGGCTTGTCCGATCGGAGAATCAGTTGCGGGAAGTCTAACTCGAATCGGAGTCGGGCTGACGGGCCGTTTGCCCCGATGCGGGCAAGCGACGAGCGCCCGGTGTGGGGACGCAAGATCGTGACGATCGGCTTCAGCGGCACCTACACCGACGAGACCGCCCATGGCGAAGGCATCGCGCTCGCCGGCAAGCAGAGCATGCGCTTCAAGGGCAATCTGCGGCTGCTGGTGCCGGATTGATCACACCCGCCCGCTCACCGGGATCAGCGCGCCGGTGATGCCGCTTGCGGCATCGCTTACGAGGAACAGGATCACCTCGGCGAGTTCTTGCGGCGTCACCCATTTGGAGAAGTCTGCTTTCGGCATGTCGGCGCGGTTGGCCTTGGTGTCGATGGTCGAAGGCAGTACCGCATTCACCGTGACCTTGCCCTTCCATTCGTTGGCCAAGGCCTCGGTGAGGCGATGCACTGCGGCTTTCGACGCTGCGTAGGGACCCATGCCAGAGCCGGCCTGAAGTGCGCCCATGGCGCCGATATTGACGATGCGGCCCGCCTTCGAGGTCGCAAGATGTGGCAGCGCCGCGTGAGAGGTATTGAGGGCGGTCAGCACGTTCAGTGCATACATGCGCTGCCACGTCGTGATGTCGCCGTCGGCAACGGTCTCGAAGGCAAAGCCGCCGGCGATGTTGATGAGGGCATCGAGCCTGCCGAAATGTTTGACCGCAGCCTCGACCGCCGTCTTCGCCTGCGCCGCGTCCGACAGATCGACGCCGCCGACCTCGATGCGCTCGGCGGTCGCGGGAAGCTGCGATGGCGCGTGATCGATGCCGGCGACGCGCGCGCCGCGTGACTGCGCGACATCCGCGACCACCTTGCCAAGCGCGCCGAGAGCGCCGGTCACGACAATGACTTTTCCTTGCACGAGACTCTCCGTCGGTTCAATTCGCCTCGACTATTGCGCGCGATGAATTGGACTTGCAATGGCGGCGGCTTCAAGGCTGGGTTATAGTTGCAACTTTAGATCGTGGAGGAGTTTGTTCCATGTCTGACAATTTGCCGACCCTCGAGTTTCCCGCTGCGATCGTTGATTTGAAGTATCCGTTGCAGAATTTCCGGACAGCGTTGGGAGGAAACGGTCCCGTGCGCATCGTGGCGATGGGGTCGTCGTCGACGGCCGGACTCGGCAACGTCGTTGCTTATCCGGCGCGGCTCGAGCTGTATTTGAGAAAGCACTTCAAGGATGATGCCCATCTGGACATCCGGATCGATGTGTCCAACCGGGGCAAGGGTGGTGAGGATGCGCCTCAGGAAGTGGCTCGGTTCAACGACGACATCTTTGCTGACAATCCTTCGCTGGTGCTCTGGCAAGTCGGAACCAACGCTGTATTTCGCAAGGAGCAGTTCGACTTCGATAACGTGGTCGAGAAGATCGTCGAGGGATTGAATCTCCTGCGCGATCGCCCGACCATGGATGTCATACTGATCGATCCGCAATACGTGACGGCAATGCTGTTCGACGACAATGCTGAACTCTCGGAGAAGATGATCGAGGCGATCCGAACCGCGGCGCGAGACGCCAAGGTGAATTTGTTCCAGCGCTGGGCCCTGATGCGGCACTGGCATGTGTACAACAATGCCTCGTTCGAGCAGCTACTTGCCCCGGACGATGAGCTGAAGCTGCACCAGAGCGACTGGAGTACCATGCAGGTCGCCCGAACTCTTCGCTCGGCGATCCTAACGGCGACCGGAACGATACAAAAATGCCCTTGTCTGATTACGACTTGAGATAGCGCTCCTTCAGCGCGGTTCGCTCTGCGGTCCCTAGCTTGAGGCCGTCGCGTAGATAGGTTTCAATGTCGCCATATTCGCGGCCGACGGCTTTGAAAGCCGCGTCGAGATAGGAGGCCTCGACTGAGCCGATCGCGTCGAGGACATCGGCGGGAAGTTCCGAGACGCTCGACACGTCACGCTTGTAGTAGCGGTTGGTCAGAAGATAATCCGCTGCAATGACATCATCAGCCACGCCGAGCGCATGCAGGATCAGCGCGCTGGCAAAGCCGGTGCGGTCCTTGCCGGCCGTGCAATGGATCACGAGCGGCGCGCGGTCTTCGAGGAGATGACCGAACAGCGTGCGAAAGCTATGCGTGTTGTGGCTGACGTAGTTGCGATAGGATCCGCGCATGATCTCCATCGCAATCGGTGCCGTCAGCGTGCCCCTGGCGAGTTCGGCGCGCAGTGAAGCCACCACCGTCGGCTCGATCGGCAGCGAATGCACGGTGATCTCGTTCACCACACAGACGCCGGCTGCGCGTTCCTCCAGCCCGCGGAAGTCGAATGCGCTGCGCACGCCGAGCGCGCGGACGATCGCGATGTCGTCAGCGGTGAGTTGGCCGAGATGGTTGGAGCGGAAGATGTGGCGCCAGCGCGTGGTGCGGCCGTCGGCGGTCGGATAGCCGCCGAGGTCGCGAAAATTGCTGGCGCCGTGCAGGCTGAGGTGTCGGGTGGGGGAGTCTGACATGAGATCAGCTTTTGGTATGTTGCAGGCGGGCTATTAGGGGGCGATCATGAATCGGCACAAGGCCATTGTTTTGGCGATCACCATGCTGGCGGGCGGAATTATCTATGCGCGGCAGGCCGATGCGCAGACGTTCCGTACCTATCGCTGTGTCGATGGTACGCAGTTCATCGTTGGGTTTTATGACGACGACAAGCGCGCCTTCCTGCAGATCGACGGCGAACCCGTCACGCTGGCCAAGCGGCTGACGGTCTCAGGCGCGCGCTATTCGGGCGCGGGGATCACGCTCAGGATCAGCCAGACGGGCACGACCACGGTCAAGCATCTCAAACGGCCGGTCACCGCCTGCGCGGCGATCTGATCCTCCAATCAGCTCCGGAATCAAAAAGGGCCGAAACCTCGTTGTTTCGACCCTTTTTCAAATTGCCGCCGGTCGCTCTTGAGAGCGCGGCGGTACTGAACCAACCGCAGGCATCAGCGATCCCATGTCGGCTTGGCTTCATCGACGGCTTCCTGATGGTACCAGCTTCCACTGCAGATCGTCTCGTTCACGGGGAGCGAGAGATGATCGGCGGGAAGGCGGGTCTCACCGTAGCGGCGCCCCCCGAGAGCCGCGCGGCCCCCGACAGGGAATTGGTAGATCATTGCAGATCCGTGACTCAGTCCATTATTCATCATTGCGGTATCTCCTGAGATCGAAGCGGCTAACCTCCATGGTGCGCCCGACTCGTTCGCTTGTGGTTACTGGACTCTCCATATCGGCCGTGCTTACCCAAATGCAAAGTGCTGAAAAGGAAATCAGTTTTGGCCTAATTTGTAGGCAAACGCTGTGCTGCCTCCTCCGAGGCAGCGGTCGGGTGACCAACGCGTGGGCCATTGCGAAGGTTGCGAGCGCCCGGCAAAGAGTTGGCGAATATTGCTTGACGTTGATGCGCGTTTAATCGGCAACCTCAGGCGGGGGCCGGCTGCACCAGAATCGGGCGTTTTCCGCGGGGTTTTTGCAGTGCAGCTTCACGGAAAGGTGCGCCGCTATGACGCACGCGGTTCTGGCCGTCCGGCCGGTGTCCACCGGCGCCAAGCAGCGGTGGAAAACCTCCTGCGCTGCGGCCTTTTGGCACGTTAAATGCTTGAGACGGGTCGGCCGATGTTGGCCGGGTAAACAATCGTGCGGGGGCCTGAGGCCCCCACCTTTCGCATCATCTACAGAGAGGCTCAATGACCAAGTACAAGCTCGAGTACATCTGGCTCGACGGATACTCGCCGACTCCGAACTTGCGCGGCAAAACTCAGATCAAGGAATTCGCGTCGTTCCCGACGCTCGAGCAGCTTCCGCTCTGGGGCTTCGACGGCTCCTCCACCCAGCAGGCCGAAGGCCACAGCTCCGATTGCGTGCTGAAGCCGGTCGCGGTGTTCCCGGACGGCGCCCGCACCAACGGCGTGCTGGTGATGTGCGAAGTCATGATGCCCGACGGCAAGACGCCGCACTCGACCAACAAGCGCGCCACCATCCTCGACGACGAGGGCGCGTGGTTCGGCTTCGAGCAGGAGTACTTCTTCTACAAGGACGGTCGTCCGCTCGGCTTCCCGGCCTCCGGTTATCCGGCGCCGCAGGGCCCGTACTACACCGGCGTCGGCTATTCGAACGTCGGCGACATCGCCCGCAAGATGGTGGAAGAGCATCTCGATCTCTGCCTGGCGGCCGGTATCAACCACGAAGGCATCAACGCGGAAGTCGCGAAGGGCCAGTGGGAATTCCAGATCTTCGGCAAGGGCTCCAAGAAGGCCGCTGACGAAATGTGGATGGCCCGCTATTTGATGCTGCGCTTGACCGAAAAGTACGGCGTCGACATCGAGTTCCACTGCAAGCCGCTCGGCGACACCGACTGGAACGGCTCCGGCATGCACGCCAACTTCTCGACCGAGTATATGCGCACGGTCGGCGGCAAGGAGTATTTCGAGGCGCTGATGGCGGCGTTCGACAAGAACCTGATGGACCACATCGCCGTCTACGGCCCGGACAACGACAAGCGTCTGACCGGCAAGCACGAGACCGCGCCCTGGAACAAGTTCAGCTACGGCATTGCTGATCGCGGTGCTTCTATCCGCGTTCCGCACTCCTTCGCCAACAATGGCTACAAGGGCTATCTGGAAGACCGCCGTCCGAACTCGCAGGGCGACCCATACCAGATCGCTTCGCAGATCCTGAAGACGATCGCGTCCGTGGCCACCGAGCAGAAGGCGGTCGCCTAAGATCCTCCCGGCCCGGGCTGGTCCGGGTTGGCCTTCAATCCGCCGGAGCTGAAAAGCTCCGGCGGATTTTTTGCATTTTGATGACGGTTGTTCCTGTAGGCTTTGGCGGTGCGAAACTTGTCCATCGCGGCGGAAAGCGGGATAGACTGCACCCGATGCGCGCGGGGCCGGGGACACGGCTGGTGTTTGAAGGCTTCTACAAGGTGAGATTTCAGCTCGGCGACAGTGTCGGCCGGAGCGTGATGCATGCCGGCAACGGCAAGATGCTCGGCGGCAATTCGGCCTTCGCCCATATCGGCAGCTACGAGAAGACCGAAGGCGGCGTCGACATCGTCATCAAGACCGTCCGCCACAATCCCGATCCGAACTATCGCGCCATGGCCGGCACCGATGATGCGACGCTGATCGCGAAGGGCTGGGCTGAGGGCGATCTTTACCGTTTCAAGGGTGAGCTGAAGGAGCTGCCCGGCGTGCCGTTCCAGTCGGCGATGACGCCGATCACGGAAGACGAGGTGCCGATCGCCGACGGTGTTGGCGAGGCCGGGATCGTCGATGGCCTCTATTCGATCCATCTGCGGATGCTCGACGGTGTCGATGGCGGGCTGACCGGCGTGATACTGCTCAACCGGGGCCACATCCTCGGCGGCGATGCCTCGTTCTACTATCTCGGCAGCTACACCGCCGCGAACGGGCGCTGGAAGGGCCAGATTCTCAATCAGGAGCATACGCCGGCCAAGGACGATCCGATCTTCGGCGGCCACGAGGTCGGCATCGGCTTCTCCGGTACTTATGACGCGGAGCGGGCGGTGCTGGAAGCAACGGCGCTGGCGGGCAAGCGCAGCCTGCGCCTGACCGCCGCGCTCAAGCTGATGCACCGCGCCTGATCGTTGACGGGAATTGCACATGGAAAAAATTCGCATGCTCTCGACGCTCGGCCTGATGGGCGCGATGCGCAGCCTGTCTTCCGCGTTCGAGAGCGCAACAGGCATTCATGTCGATGCCGACTTCGCGCCGACCCTGGCACTGCTGAAGCGGTTGCGCGACGGCGAGGCCGCCGATCTCGTGATCCTCACGCGCGAAGGGCTCGACGAAATGATCGGCGAGGGCCGGGTGATCGCAGACACCGCAGCAGATCTGGCGCGTTCCTATGTCGGCATTGCCGTGGGGGCAGGGCAGGCGCATCCGGACATCGCCACTGAGATCGCGCTGCGGAAGACGCTGCTTGCGGCGCGGTCCGTCGCCTATTCGCGGCTCGGCGCGAGCGGCGTGTACTTCGCCCAGCTGATCGTGCGGATGGGGATCGCGGCCGAGATCAACGCCAAGGCCACCATCGTCGAGCAGGGCTTTACCGCGGAGCGGCTCGTCAGCGGCGAGGCTGATCTTGCCGTGCAGCAGATCAGTGAGCTGAAGCAGATCGACGGCATCGATGTGATCGGCCCGATCCCGCACGATTTGCAGATGCCGGCGGTGTTCTCCGCCGGCCGCATGGCGAACGCGAAACAGGCCGAAGCCGCGGACCGGCTGTTGCGCTATCTGGCATCTCCCGAGGTCGTGCCCGTCCTGCGGCAATCGGGACTCGAGCCTTGAAATCGCCGGGGCGCGGACGCAACGTGGCGCGTATGCGAACCTGTCTCTTTGCCATCCTCTTCGCGCTTGCCGTGCCCGGTGCCGCGCATGCGCAGTCGGCCGACCTCGTCCTGTGCGACCGTGTCGCCGCTGATCCCAGCGATCCCGACAAGCCGGCCGACGTGAAGGGCGTGCCGGAGGTTGCTGCCTCCGACGTCGCGACCGCCGTCAAGTTCTGCAAACAGGCCGCAGCATCCTCGCGCCGCGCGATGTTCGCGCTCGGACGTGCCTACGCAGCCAACCGGCAGACGGCGGAGGCGATCGCCGCCTGGCGCAAGGCCGCGGACAAGGGCTCGAGCGCCGCGATGGTCGAGCTTGGCGTGCTCTACGGCACCGGCTCCGGCGGTGTCGCCAAGGACGAGGCGCAGGCGCGAAAGCTGTTCGAGAAGGCGGCGCAGGCGGGCAATCCCCGCGGCGTCAGCAATCTCGCCGCGCTCGGTAGCGCCGGCGGTGCCGCGCCGGCCGATCCCGCGCAGGCGCGAACGCTGCTCGGCAAGGCGGCGGAGACCAACGCCGAGGCGCAGTACCAGCTCGGCCTCATGCTTGCCGACGGCACTGGCGGCGCACAGGACGACGTCGCCGCGCGCGCTCAGTTCGAGAAGGCCGCCGCGCAAAACCATCCCGGCGCGCTGGAGCGGATGGGCGCGTTCGCGCAGGAAGGCCGCGGCGGCCCGAAGGACAAGGACGCCGCGAAAGCCTATTACGAGCGCGCCGCGGCGCTTGGCGACGAGGATGCGAAGAAGGCGCTGGAGCGGCTGCGCTGCCCCTACGCGATCAAGGACAAGCAGGGCAAGCTCGTCACCACGCTGTGCTTCTAGCTGACTACTTCATGTAATAGGCGACGTTGTTGCGGGCGTCGCGATAGGTCGTCTTGAGAAAATCCGGATATTGCCTGGCTGCCTGCGCCACCGCGCGCACCACGCAGTCCCAGAAATCGCCATTCCAGTCGAAATGCTTGAAGGTGGCGTCCTCGAACTTGACGGCGATGATGATGGCCTGCCTGACCGCATCGTCGCTGGCCTGCGGATGCGCGCGCTTGAGGTAGAGGAACATCGGCCCTTCATGGGCATGATCGCGATCTCTGCGGCATTTCGCGCTGATCTGCTCCGGCGTGAGGGTGCGATTGATGCGGACCTCTTCGGCAGTCGGGCGCCCCTCGATCGAATCCAATCGGTAACGCCAGCGCCAGAGTTCGAAGGCGGCATCGAGCAACGGCTGCTTCGCCGCGCTGGCGATGAAGGCTGCGATCTCCTCGTCGGCGGATTGCTCTAACTGGCCCATGCCGGCTTTGTCGTCCCCTTGCGCCGGCGGGTTCGAAGCGAGCCGTCCTGGGCCGGGTAACAAAAAAACGCGAAAACAACCCCATGCACAGTACCCAAGTGACTGACAAGGCGGCCGAATGGCTGAAACGGTGCGCTGCTGATTTTACGAAATCAATTGATCCGTCGGGCAAAACAGGGGCATGATGGCATCATGCAGCGAGTGGCTTTCGCGAATGGCCCTGCGCGGAAAAGCCGGATGGTCTCGGCGCGGCGGCGGTGCTAGGTAACCCGCAATTCTTTCTGATTTTTGCGGGTCGATTGCATTGCTGGACGGACTCTACAAGGTTGAATACGGCATCCACGATGGCTTCGGCCGCAGCATCATGTGCATGCATGACGGCAAGATGCTCGGCGGCAATTCGGCCTTCGCGCATCTTGGAACCTATATTGAGCGCGACGGCGAGATCATCGCCGAGGTGATCACCGAACGGCATAACGATGATCCCCATCACAAGCCGCTGATGGGAGCCGATGTCGCCTCGATCGGTGCACGCGGCCGGCGGATCGGCAACCAGATCCGCCTCGAGGGCAGCGCGGACACCATGCCGGGCGGCAACTTCTGGGCCATCTTCACGCGGCTCGACGACGGGGCGCTGCCGCCTCGCGGCACGATCGGGGAGGGCGGCATCGCCAACGGACTCTATGGGATGAGCCTGCGCGCGCTCGATGGCGTCGATGCCAGCCTCCACGGCGTGATGCTGCTGATCGACGGCCGCATCCTCGGCGGCGACGCCTTCTTCTACTATCTCGGCTCCTATTCGTCGGCGGAGGGCCGCTGGAAGGGCGAGATGCTCAACCAGGAGCACACACCGGCGAAAGGCGACAATCCCGTGTTCGGCGGCTACGAGGTCGGAATCGGCTTCTCGGGCACCTGCACGTCGGATAGCGGCGAGCTCGAGCGCATCGCGCTCGCGGGCAAGCGCAGCCTGCGGCTTGCAGCCTCGCTCAAGCTGATGCGGCGGGCGTAGGGCGTTTCCTCATAGATTCCTCGCGTCCGCTTTGCTGTTAAAAGGCGGCGTTGAAGCCGATATGTCTGGATGTCGGCCTAGGGCCAGAACCGGAAATCCCGACGCCTTCCCGATAAGGGCAAACAGCGTAGCTTGATCTAAGAGCCGCGAGCGGGACGCTGCCATAGTTCGGCTAGCGAAATTTTGCAAAGTACTCCACGCCGAGAATCGTCGAGATAAGGCCCCCGCTGATCAAAATAATCAAACTGCCCGCCGAGCCTAGAAAAAGTATTGTGATAACTAGCTGCCAAGCACTATCTCGTAGCACATCCCACCACGTCCGTTTCGCTGGAAAGTCGAGCAGGACAAAGTGATCTGGTGCGTTTAGATCATAACGCAAACGCACGTTCTCGCATCGGTATCGCCGATCGGATCGAAGTTCGATCCGCCTGAGTGGCCGCGGGTCCACATCGGAGCAGTGGCTTTTCACGTAGTTAAACAGCGCATCAACGTTGGCTTGGTAGGTGGCCTTCTCGAAAGCCCCATGTTCAAAGTACCTGATGGTCGTCTCGTGAGCCTGCCCATCAAGGGACTTGTAGGTAATCTCGTAGTAGTCCGTGAAGCTGGCACCGGCATTCGGGACTACTACGGTTTCACGCCAGTGTGTGACTACCGCAAGAGTGCTGATGCCAGTTGCCTCGATGACACCAGCTTCAGCGGCTTTGCTAAGGCTAAGAGAATAATTCGACCAGGCGACGACCGCCATCGCGACCGGGAAAGCCACTAAGATCGCAATTGCAACGAAATGAAGGATTGCTGCTGAGACCGCTTGGCGAAACTTCTCCACCACATCTACCCACTGGGTGACGGTGTAGTGTCGGCGCGCCAGCGGCTCGCATTCTAGCGCATCGGCCGAATGCATCGGTGTTTCGAGTATTGCACTCCAGATCACGCGGGCCACCCGATCGTCGCTCCAGTAGTCAGGATGAGCATCCCAGATGCGTCCCCACTGATTTGTCGAGATATCCCGAGCGTATGGGATGCCACTGAAGCCAAGCGCCGCTCCCACTTGGTCAAGAGGGCGGTAGCAATTGATCCACCTGAACCTCCCAACCCGCGCTGCAACTTCGGCGGCCGCGGTTGCGATGGATGCCGGGAAGAAAAGTCCAGGGAAGAAGCGCATAAAGAACCGTCGTATGGGGGAGCCTAGTGTGATCAGAGTAATTCGAGCATCTTCATCCCACTCCTCGGACGAGAGGAGAGAGTGGAGTGCAATCACGGTTCCAAGGCTATGGCTTACTATGAACGTCGGTCTTGGTGCTGCGCCCACGGCGAAACGCTCACGAATCACGCCGTTCAAATGCAATTGGATCTTCTCTCTATAGGTGCTGCTGCCGATGTAGCGAAATATATCTAGCAGAACCTTGAGGCTCGGTGCGATGGTCCGCACCGTGATAAATGCGATCGCGAAGACAGCTGTACTCAAGCCGGCCATGAGCCCATAGCTGGCCAGGACTGCACTGCCAAACTCTGACCACGTGAAGCTCCTCGGATCGTTCCAGCGCGAAATGAGTGCCCCCATGACCAGAATGGGAATAAACCCCCGAGCGAGCAAAGAAATGAAGCGCCATCCCTCCCTGCTTGCCAAACTTCGCCACGGAATGAGAAAGAAGCAGGCACCGAGGATCAAGAAAGGTCGCAGGACAAGAAGAAGTGCCCGGCGCAGTTCTACAAAGAGGGGCGTCCATACCCCCAATGCCAGCGTTCGAGCTAGCCCCAAAAGAACGAGGAGAGCCAACGCGCAACACGCTGCAAACAAACTTCCCCCCGCGAAAGCGTGCATGCTAGGGAAATTGGTCCAAAAGAGCGGCTCATTGCTCGTTAACACCGCAAATACCAACAAGAGTGGTGAAATCATGAGAAGCGCAGCTAGCGCGGCTGCGAGCCCCAATTCCGCAAACATCAGCGACAGGGCGGCCAAAACGCGAAGAAAGCGCGCGGGCCAATTGTCGGCATCTAAGCCATCACCGATAGCCGAGGCGTGGGCGAGAGACATGGAGAGGTCTTCCCATGCAGATCCGAGAATCACGCCGCCTCGTGCCGAAGGCTCGACAATCTGATTCCAATTGCATTCGATGACATTTACGATTGCGCTTCCGCTCACCAACGTACGCTTAAGTGTCTCGATCACCGGGCGAGCGAGATCTCCGGCGCCAGGATTCCCAACGCCATGGATGATCAGGACGTCGAAATCGCTGTCGACGACTACCGGGGGATGCTGCGAGGTTGTCATGCCAAGAACGCCGTGAGCCGATACAACAGGGTTCAGCAGTCTCCACAGTCGCCGGGTCGTTTCTTCAGAGCATCACTTGCAACTTTTACGCGCTATCGGAGCGACGGTCTAGGGATGCATCACCTATTGGCTGGGAATCCGACTTTTCTATTCCACCGGTTGCCGCAAGGCTGTGCAGGCACGGTCAGAGCCTAAGCAGTGACGCGAAGGCGACCGGAGTGGCGTCTGAAATCTCGACGGCGGGCGAAAGCCGACGGCAGCTTTGGGTCAAAAGCGCCGTTTTTGCACTCGGCCAGCTACTTCTGATCTACCACCAACATCAGACATGTCACGGCACTGCGCCAACTGGCGCGATCGGCCAGCAGCCGACATTGCCGCTGTGGCATCTGACGGCTGCTAAGGCCGATCGCGGATGTGGCCGCGAGCCCGTAGGATGGGTAGAGCTCTTGCGAACCATCATCGCTTTACAAACACGAAATCGGCGGTATCGCTCGGCTCCACCCAAACGATGAGCTAGGAATCTTTCGTCGAACCTTCATCTCTTCCTGTCCAGGGGGCGGGGCCGAAGGAGGCGACCAATCGGACATTCAAGCGCGGCACGATCCCAGCGTCCGACATCGGCTGCCGCCCGATAGGTGCTTTCCAGAAACGCCATAAGCGTCGCCTCCGGTTCGCTCGACTTCCGCACGACGTCGTAGGCCAGGAGATATTCCCCGAGCTTCTGATCGAAATATGCGCCCGTCGGCAAAATCCGTTCGTCGGCAAAACCGTTCGGAGTGGGATAGGCATAGGAGTAGAAAGCCGCAAAGTCTGTGCCGCCTCCGCCGGGCCAGAAGCCGGCGGATGAGACTTCATCGCTGTAAGCCTCGCGCGTCACTTCGTCCGGTAAACCCGGTACGCCTCCCGGGTGAAGCGGAGCAGGACGTCCGGAGAAGCGCGTCACCGCGAGATCGAAGCTGCCCCAAAAGAGATGGACCGGACTGACCTTTCCGGTGAAGCCCGTCCGAAACCGGTGAAACACACCGTCGATCGCGACTAGGGCTCTGAAGAACCGCGTCACGGCGTCCGCATCATAGGGTCTGATCTGACGGTCGTCCTGGAATGGGATCGGATCGGGGACTTCGTTGGGCCGGCCGTCGAATTCTGGTGTACCGCCGAGACGTTCCACCAACTCACAGAACCGGGCGTGAAATTCGGCAACCGACATTGGCCCGAGCGGCATTTCAATCCGGCGCCCGTCAGCGGCCTCTCCGATCACGACATGACTGGAGAGATCGAAGGTGATCTCGATACCTGATCCGTCTGGAACCAGCGAAGTCGTCAGCCCGCGAGCATTCACGTAGAAAGTCGCGTGCCAGGAATGGTTGACCCACGGCGTCCTCGCGAGCCGATACTTGCCGACAACCTGGCAATACAAATGAAGCGCGGAACAGGTTTCGCCCCATGCCTCGAAAGGGATCTCCGGCCAGATCGCGCTCATAGCGTTTCCTCCCTTGTGTTTGGTGGCACGGACGAGGCGCTGGTGTCGCTTTCACATATGAGCCTTGACGGTAGTAGGCATTTGAGACCGTTCTGCAGCGAAAAACAAAGCTGCAAGTTGGAGACCAACTCAAGGATCAGTGTAGCAAGGGGATTGAGGTCCGGGCATTTTCCCAGGGCTATCTTTGGCTGGGCCGTCGCGCGAAATGCCCGGTTCGGGTCAAAATGCGAAACACTCCCCCTGAGCCCAACAGGTCCGCTGTCACCCTGTTTGCCGATGTCTAGACGGACACGGATTTTCGTCGCTACGGGCCAACACCCGACTCGTGCGGTGCAGCACTGACAGTGGCATAAGTTTCGTCAGTCGTTCTGGTATCCCTTCAGCACGGCGGACATCTGGCCCTTTTCCTTCAGCCATTGTGGCCAGACGTCCGGCAGCTGCGTGACCGGATCATCGGTCAATTGAAGGACGACACGTTTGAGTTCGACGCCCGGTCCAAAGCTGACGGCTATGTCATCCGGCGCGAGCTTCACGTACCTGCGCTCATCATTGATGTCGACGAAGCGAATTAGTTGAGGCAAAGCAATAAATGTCACGTCGCGCGGCCCACTCTGGCGAAGCAACTCCTGAAGCGCGGCATTCTTCTGATTAGAATCAGCCCCCCGCCGGATTTGCGATAGGCCGCGAAGGGCAAACATCCGATATCATCAAACGGACAGAACACTTCCTTTTTGAACTGGGCCCGCTGCGCGGGGGGTCTCGCCGCATCCGAGAAGGTCAGGAAGAGCATGCCCTTCTCGCCGAGGTCAACGGTTGGCGCGTATCCGACAGGTATCGGAAAAGAGTTGAAATGGCTCGGCGACCAGGTGGGCTCAATATTGTAAAGCACCTCAATGACGCTTGATCCGGTCTTGACCTGATCACCGTCCTGCACTTCGACGGTCAGACGGTAGCGCACATGAGTATCGTAAAAATTCAGCCGGAAGAACGCGACCGCAAGGATCACGAGACCCGTCAATATTCCGAGCGCGACGAGGCAGCCTTTCATAGGTCACTCAAGCGTGGAGGCCCGATGACAATCTCGGTCTCCACGAGCCTCACTAGGTTGCAAGAGATTACTGAGTCAACCTCTAGCACGCCGAATGCTCAATTTTGAATGAAGCGGGTGCGACTTCCGGAATAGGTCAAAAGCGGCTGTCGGCCCAACGACGCGTAACGTCGTCTCTCTCCGGATAGCGGAAGTGACGGCGGCTCTTGCGGTGTTCGGCTTAGGGCCAAAATCGGACTCGCCCCAGCAAACCGGAGCTTATTCGATCACCTTGTCGGCGCGGGCCAAAACAGCATTAGGGAAAGTCAAGCCGAGCGACGCGGCTGTTTTTAGATTTAGGGCAAGTTCGAAAACGACCGGCTGCTCAACGGGTATCTCAGCCGGATTGCCCCCCTTGAAAATCTTGTCGATGTAGACGGCCACCTGGCGAAACATGGGCGGGTAACTAGGCGCATAGCTCGCCAGTCCGCCCAAATCAACAAAACCGCTGAATTGATAGACCGCCGGAATTCTTATCTTTGCGGCCAGCGTGATAATTTCTGGTCGAGTGGGGTCAGCAAGAACGAAAAGCGCATCACACTTTTCCAGCCTTATCGTATCAAACGCCTGGTCAAGATCAGCGACCGTTGGTGCTTTCACTCGAACGACAGCGACGTCCAAAATCTTAAACGCAGCCTCTGCCAATTCATATTGCCGCGGATGGGTCGTGTTTGACGAACCTAGTACCGCCACGCGTCTTTCGGCGGGCACGATGCTGTGAAGGAGCTCGATTGCTTTGCCTATGGCATCGCCGTTCATATTAGCAAGGCCCGTAATGTTTCCGCCTGGATGGGCTAAGCTCTTGATGAAGCCCGAGCCAACCGGATCGGTCGCGGGAGCCATCACGATAGGGATGTCCGAGCTCGCCCGTTGGGCGGCCGCTATGGCGGGAGTCGCGATCGCAACTATTATGTCGGGCCTTAGTGCAATTAGCTCCTTCGCGATCGGAAACAAGCGTTCGAAGTGTCCTTCTGCCCCTCTTGTATCGATGAGGAGATTTTTGCCTTCCTCGTAACCGAGTTTACGAAGTTCCGTGCGACAGACGTCCAATAAAGCATGATCCGATGGGGTATTCATTGATCCCGGGTTCATCCAGGCGATGCGCCACACTTTCCCGGTTTGCTGCTGAGCACGCGTGACCAGTGGCCACGCCACCGTCCCGCCGCCCAGCACCAAGATGAACTCGCGCCGCCGCATGCGCTCCCCCTGACGAAAACTACGCTACCACATCATTCGACGTCCGTTGTGGGGCAAAAGCTGCCCTCATTGGCGGCCGTCGATATGGTCCGCTAAGGGCCCAGAAGCCGACATCGCGTTCGCAACGTGTACGTCAGCTTTTCTCTATAGAAGCGGGCTTTACTCGAGTTCTTTGCGAAGTCGGGCATGTATGGGAGGGCCAAGCGGATCGTGCGCGAGCGGCGATGCCTGCGGCGCCAAGATCTCGAATGTTCGTTCCTGGTGTATTGGCGGCGTCGCTAGCAAGCGACGGGCTATGGCCATTAAAGACAGCAACAGGCTGACGGCAGCCATAAAATAGAACAGGCCATCGATGCTGAAGCGCGCCATCACAATTGTGCCGATCAGCGGACCGAGGATCGAGCCAAACCCGCTAACCAATATGAGCTGCCCGCTCACTGCAACAACCTGATCAGCTGGCATTTGGTCGTGTGCGTTGGCGACGCAGACCGGGTAAAGGGTCGACATGAAACCGCCGAGCACGGCGGCGGCCGTCAGGATCACCGGACGAGAGTGTGGTAAATTGACCACCGCGATCGCGGTTGCTGCAAAGCCGAAGCTCAGCATAGATAGCACGACGCGCCGATCGAACCGATCCGACAACCTGCCGATCGGGACCTGGAACGCGAGCCCGCCGAGCACGGTGATCAGCATGAAGATCGCGATCGTCTCGCGTGCGATGTCTTCATCCTGCATCCACGCAGGAACGAGCGAATAGAAACTGGCGCTGACGAGCCCGCTCACCATGCAGCCGGCAACAGCGACAGGCGCCGCACGCGGCAATCGGCCGAACGGCGGAGTTGTGGACGCGGCCGCGCGGGGCGGTTCGGCCCGTGTCGTGCTCACGATGACGAGCGCCACAGCGAACAGGATGGCGATCCCATTGAAGGGTTCCGCCGTTTCAACCTTCGCCCTGCCAATGAGGAGCTGCCCCAGCGCCAGAGCGAGGAACGTGCCCAGCATGTAGACCGAGAATATCCGTCCGCGCTCTGTTGGATCCGCCTTCGCGTTGAGCCAACTCTCTGTGGCGATGAAAAGACCAGAGCAGCCAAAACCGATGATCGCTCGCAGCGTCAACCAAGCCAGGGGCTCCGGCAGCAGCGGCATCGTCGCGGTCGCGGCGACGACCATTCCTGCAAAAGCGGCATAGGCGCGAATGTGTCCGACCCGTCCGATGATCCGTTCGCAGCGCAATGCGCCCAATGTGAAGCCGGCAAAATAGCTGCTGAGCACCAGACCAGATGTGGTCGCCCCGAAGTCCTCCATGGCGACACGCAAGGATATGAATGTGCCGAAGAACCCGTTGGCGAGCTGTATGATGCTCGTCGCGAGTACCAGCACCCCGATCTGCGCTCGCAGCGACTTCGATCGCATGGGCCATCTCCATTGCAACTACTTGATGATTTGCGCAGCTGGCGTGAAAAAACGACGAGCCACTCAGGCGAACTGGCCCCGTCGTGAAACTCTGGTGAACCATGATTGCAGATCACAGCGGCAACGACTTGAGCATCACAGCAAAATTTGGTCGTTGAATGTCCGCCTCGGGTCGGAAGCCGTCCATGCCGCAAGCCATCCAAGACGTCAGCCAGGGGCCATTTCGGAAGTGCTCGCTTTTTGTGGTCGAGTCCGTTCGATGCCGCCCCAAACGTATCCCGCCGACCGACCGGTGAGGTCAGGTTCCGCACGGACGTAACAATTCATCGGCTCAGAGAGCCGCGATGTGCTATTTAAAGCTCAACGAAGGAGCTTGCCAGAACCCGCGGCGCACACTGAGATGGGTGTTCAGATGATCACAATTCCAGAACTGGTAGCGCAGACTTTAGCATCGTTTTTGACCTCAGATACACGAGATCGATTTGGTTATTCGCATGCCCGCCTGACTGAAATTCTTCCCTTTGCGGCCAGACTCACGTTGGAGTGCATTGGTAACAGCGACGCCCTGTATCACAATATAGAGCACTCAATGCTCGTTACTCTTGCCGGGCACGATATCTTAATGGGACGAATGCTGTTGCGGCCAACGACAGTCGCCGACTATGCGAATTTTACTCTGGCGTGCCTCACCCATGACATCGGGTACGTGCGCGGAGTCGTTCAAGGGGATAGCGACGATTCCTATGTCGCAGATCTAACTGGTCGCATGGTTCGTCTCCCGCGGGGGGCCTCTGACGCTGCGCTCGCACCCTATCATGTAGATCGCTCAAAATTGTTCGTCCTGGAACGCCTCGACGACGTCGAAGAGATCGACGCAAGCCGAATTGCCCGAGCCATTGAATTTACGCGCTTTCCCTATTCGGAATCCTCAAACGACAGCTTGATGGAAGAGGAGGGTATGTTGCTGCGCGCTGCCGACCTCATCGGTCAGCTTGGCGATCCCAACTACCTGAGAAAGTCAAATGCTCTGTTCCACGAGTTTGAGGAAATCGGTTTAAACAAAAAGCTTGGCTATGACACGCCTGCCGACGTCGTCTACAAGTATCCGCAGTTTTACTGGAATAACGTCGCTCCACAAATTCAAACCGCGATACGCTATCTCAATATAACCTCAAGCGGTCGGCAATGGATCGCAAATCTTTATGGTAATGTTTTTCGGGCCGAGCGCGAGCCGGGTCTGTCGGGTCCGCAACCTTGATTACGTTGGTCGGACTTTTGTTGAACGCGAGCATCGGGAGAGGCGTACGCAGATCGCCGATGTCAACTTTGGGTCTTGGCTGTGTAAAAACGCCAGGACGATTGACGGCGATAGAAGAAGTTTTTCGTTCAAGACCGCCGCCTTAGCGGTCAAACCCGAAAGCGCATGGTCCCGTTCGGGCCAACAGCGGACTAAAACTACGCAATGCAAATTGCACTCGAACGCTCGCGATCATTGAACGACCCAAAACCCGATCGCCCCCTTAAAACTAACTCCGCCTTACGCTGCGGGAGGTGACTAGTGCCTCCCGCAGCGATGACGACCGTCACTTTACGGGCGGAAGACCGGCTACGGCGGCGTCGGAAGGATTGTTCAGGCACTTCGGATGGCCAAAGCCGCCAGCGCTGTGGCCGACGCCACCCTGTCCGTTGGGCGCTTGGCCCGTACCGCCGGTGCCATCAGCGTTCGGCGTAATGTCGAAGATGATGTTGTCGGGATGGGTCGGATCCGCCACGCCCTTAACACCCTGCAATTGGTCCAGCCCCAGAGCATTGCGGACCCGCCAAGCCACCATGTGATCGGTGCAGGAGGTGTCGCCACTGACACCGACCCCGCCGACCTTGGCTCCGTTACGGTAGAGCGCGAGGCCGCCGCCGAAAACGTTCACGCCGCCGACACGCTGGCCAACCATCGGATCATTCGGCGTGCCGAATGATGAACCACTGGATGGGCTCGGGTTGAAGTTTGCTGTGCTGATCCCGTTGCTGGAAAACGGCGGACGGTTGCCGTAGGCCGCTGCCGTATCGACCGGATTGCTGTGCTGCAGCCCATAAAGGCTGCCACCCGGCTGCACGGCGGTGAACAAGTTGGCCGTCGACAAGGCGAGCCCGGTCGGAAACAGACTGCCGGAAGGTGTAGCGTTGTGACCCACACTGAAGTCATTTGCAGTGTTTGCCTTCTGGGCGGAAATCACTCGGCTGCCCAGCCACTGCGAGGTGCCTTGACCGCCAGAGAATGCAACCGCGCAGACGGTGCCGTCATTGGCAACCAACGTACCCCACATGTGGAAGCCGAGGCCGCCATTCGCGCCCGCAGCAGGCGTGATAGCGCCGACAAGCGCGGAACGAAGTTGCGAAAAATCCGGCAGAATAGAGCAATCAGCAAAGGCCGGGAGTGCCACCATAGTAACGAGAGCGCCGATCGAACATGAAAGCATCCGCCGTTTGACGTTCATTGTGCTGCTCCTCTGGTGAGATGGGTGATGAATGAGAGAAGCGCAGCCCCATCGTGCCTGCGCGAAGTCGCGAATGCGCTGCTATTTTCAGTATCCCCTTGAAATGAAAACCCAAAGCGGCAACCGCGCGCAATTAACGAAGCGGAGGTTACCTAAGACTACGAACCCTCCCTCGCTGTCGAAGAAACTAGATCATCAGCGTGGCCTGCTCTGCAGACACTTTCGTGACAGTCGTCATGACCTAATGAATTGCCGAGAGCCCAATGGTTAGGTCTAAGCGTGGGCCGAGAGGTTCACTGAGAAATCCCCCAGCAAAGAGCATCATCATTCGCTCAAGTCCGTCGGCACGGACGTGAGCTGATCTCCGGCGCTTAGGAACGTTTTGACCCTCTGGCACGTCCTTGAGGTCATGTCGCCCTTGCGTCGGTATCGATCAATGGACAATTCCGCACCACACATACGGATGGAAGCCGACCTCGACCAACTGATGGGCCGCCATCCCTCGTGCTCGCTGCGGGGGCGAGGTCATCAACAATCTCCATGGGAAACGGTTATGCAAGAGAAGGGTGGCATTTGACGAGAACCGGATCACCGCACAACGAGTAAACGTTACTGACGCTTTTCCCGCGCTCAGCAATTGAAATTTCGCTAGCTTTTGTCTCGGCAGAGCCCCAGACTCTTTCAATTAATTTCTGTGATTTGTTTTGAGGGACATTGCGATGGCGAAACCGGCGGTTTCTCGTGACGCCTTTCGTGGCTTCTTTGCACTTTATGCAGCAAAGGCTCACCATGACCACCAGGATGATGGTGAACACCGGCTGTTGCAGCTGTTTGCGTCGAGCAAAGACATTCCGGACTATTTGCTCGAGCTATGGACCTATCGCACCCAGCTGCTTGACCCCGAAATTGTTGGCAACATGATAACCCCGCGCACCCGCCAGATCGCCGACGGCAGCGCACATTACAACCATGCCAGCGACTTTCTCCATGCGCTCCTCCGAGATCTAGATCAAAAACCGCACTAGCAATTTCGTCGTTTGCCTCTCGGAGCAAGCTCCCTTTATAGCGAGCCGCACCTGAATGTGTGTGAAGCGTAGGGGCCGAGAGCCGACGTCACTCGATCAGCTCGTTAGCTACCGCGAATACTAGATTTCCGCTTTGGGTCCATAAGCCGTCGATGACGACCAAGCGCGGAGAATTCTGCTTTACCCTCGGAAGCCGACGTTCATAAGCACTCGCCCCAGCGCCGCATCACGGCGCCGGACAAGCCGCCCCCGTCTTCACCCAGGCCTCCACCAGCGCACCGGCCTGTTCTTGCGTGCCCGGCGCGGGCGAGCGGCCGAAGCCGGGCTTCCAGGCCCAGCCGACGAGGGTGTCCTTGCCGATATGGTCGATCAGGTCTTCCACCTTGCGCCCGCCATTGCGCCCGGGATCCCTGATCTGCTCGCAGATCTCGCCGATGGTCTTGCCCTCCCAGGCCATTTCGCGCGGCGCAAGATGCCAGTCGGGATGGCCGGGCATGCGGCCGGGTTCGAAATTGGCCTGCTGGTGGCAGCTGTTGCAACGCATCGCCTCCAGCCCGTGGCCGTCGACGCCGCGCGCCACCGGCGGCTGGTGGAGGCGGGCATTGTCGCCCTGGTGCGGCGTGTCGCCGGCCGGATGGCAGTTGGTGCAGCGTGGATGCGTCAGAACCTTGCCGAGCTCGGTGAAGATTGCGGCCGAGCGCTTCTCGGTGTCGCCGATCGAGGCGAAGCTCTCCGGCGCAGCCAACGCGTTGCTCGGCGTCTGCGAGGCTGCGTAACCCGCACTGAGACTGCCGGCGAGCGCCGCGATCACGACAATCATCTTGAACCGCGCGTCGGATCTCATGGATGGTGTCCTTGCGCGCTCACTTAGTGGCGACGAGATAGCGGTTTGAATCGGCGAGGATCACGTCGCGCACCGCCTCGTGATACTTGATGTAGCCGGTGCAGCGGCACAGATGTCCGTCGAGCGCCTCCGCGATGGTCTGCTCCAGCGCCTCCCGCGGCACCGGGGCGCGCGCGAGACGTTCGAGCAGCACCTGGCCCTCGTTGAGGAATCCGGCGGTGCAATAGCCGCACTGGAAGGCGAAGTGATTGATGAAGGCCTGTTGCAATGCCGAGAGCTGAGCGCCTTGGGCGTGCCCCTCGACGGTGCGGATCGACTTGCCGTCAAAGTTCACGGCGGGGGCGACGCAGGTCGGGCTGGTGGTGCTGGTGCCATCGGGCGCGTCGACGATGATGGCGCAGCTCAGGCATTGCGCGGCGCCGCAGCCGAACTTGGTGCCGGTCATGCCGAGCATCTCGCGCAAAAAATCGTTCATCGAGAGATCGTCGCGGACGTCCACCGGACCGTGCTTCTGGCCATTGATGGTAAGGCTGAGGGTCGTCACGCCAAAACTCCCTTCAAAAGGCTTGCAGTGACCGGCAGTGCGCGGAAGCGGTGGCCGGTCGCGTCATGGATGGCGTTGATCAGCGCGGGCACGATCGGGACCATGACGACTTCAGCCATGCCCTTGGGCGCCTCGTCCGGTACTAGCGGCTTCAGCATCTCGATCTCGAGATCGCGCAAGGGCAGATCCGAGCCGCGCGCGACCAGATAGCGGCCGAGATTCCATTCGCCGTTGCCGGGGCCGCCCTCGAACGGCGGCAAGGTCTCGAGCAGCGCGTAGCCGACGCCCATGGCGAAACCGCCCTGTGACTGGCCCATCACGACCTCGGGCACGAGCGCGGTGCCGCATTCGAGCACGCTATAGGCCTTGGCGATACGCAAGGCACCCGTCGCGCGCTCGATCTCGACACGGACCAGCGCGCCGCACATCGAGGTGTAGGCGGTGCCGATGCGGTTGTTGTTGGTCGGTGGAAACTTCACGCTGGTGCGGGTGATCCGCTCGAACTTGCCATTGCCGCGGCGGATCGCGAGCGCGTCGATGTCGGCGCGATGTTGCTCACCGAACAGCGGAAAGCGCGCGCGCGACCAGGCCCAGCGCGAAAAACTATGCGCGACCGCACCGGTGACGAAGCCGCGCGCATGCGCGGTTGCCGCGAGCGCAGGGACTGCCAGCGGTTCGAGGCCTTCCATCACGAGCTGGCCGTTTTGCCAGCTTGCGGCGGCCCATTGCCTGGCGCGCGGATCGGTCTTCGCGATGCGCCACAATTCGAGCGCTGCGGGCCACAGGCCGAAGCGGAAGATGATTTGGGCGGCCTCGGCAGAGGAATGGGTGCCGACATGTGCGCCGACCGAGGCTGACGTCGCCGAGCTGATCCTGGGCACCCAGCGCGGATTTCTCTGCGCCGCATCCTGGGTCTTTTGATCCATCGTGTAGGGATCGCCCGATGTGACGAGGCCGAGCGCGTCATAGCCGTCGACGCGGGCAATCGAAACTTCGTCGGCGATGGCACCGAGATGGGTCGCAACGCGGTTCGCCAGCGCCGTGCCGATGCCGTTGCCCATCTCGACATGATCGCAGAAGATCGCGATCTTGCCGTCGGGTCCGAGCTCGACGCGGCCG
This sequence comes from Bradyrhizobium sp. McL0616, assembly GCF_049993385.1. NCBI lineage: Bacteria > Pseudomonadati > Pseudomonadota > Alphaproteobacteria > Hyphomicrobiales > Nitrobacteraceae > Bradyrhizobium > Bradyrhizobium sp. McL0616. Next base: position 5,064,352 of record NZ_CP188255.1, on the reverse strand, counting down.
AGCGAGCAGTCCGCGCCGGCGCCGTAGTCCTTGGTCACGCAGGCAACGCCGGTGCCGACCAGCCGATCTGACACGCTTTGCTTGAACTGGGCGCGCTGCTGCCAGATCGGATGCTTTTCCAGTTTGTCGAGGATTTCGGGCGTGCGGACCGAGACGATGTATGGGTTGCCGGTCATGGTCCGGCCGTTCTGCTTGAGCGCATTGCGCCTGCGGAATTCGATCGGGTCGAGCTTGAGCTCGCCCGCCGCTTCGTCGATCAGCGCTTCGAGCGCCGTCATGGTCTGGAGCGCGCCGTAGCCGCGCATCGAGCCTGCAGTGACGCCGCGCGAATGCAACGCGACCGTGGTCACGTCGACCTTGGGGATGTCGTAGATGCCGATCGCGGCGGTGGCGGCGACGGTGGCGACGTTGGCGGAGAAATTGGCGAGCCCGCCGCCGTCGAGCACGTGATCCGCGGCGAACGCCTTGATGATGCCGGTTGCCCTATCGATGCCGATGCGCGAGCGCATCTTGACCGGGTGGCGCTTGATGCCGCCCTGGAATTGCTGGTAGCGGTCATGCGCGAGCCGCACCGGCTTGCCGGGAAAGCAGATCGCGGCAAGCGCAACGTACAGAATGAAGGGCGTGTGATCGCGGCCGCCGAAGCCGCCGCCGACATGGGCGAACTGGGCGTTGATATGCGCCGGCTTGTAGGGCGCACGAGCCTTGGCGAGCAGCTCCGCGAGCGACTCCGTCGCCTCATAGGGCGACTGCACGCCGAGCACCAACTCGAGATTGCCGCCTTTGTTGTCGTACCAGGCGAGCCCGCATTCGGGCTCCAGGAACATCGGATCGACCGACTGCGTCTCGAACTCGCGGTCGAGCACCAGCATCGAGGCGTCGTCTGCGGCGAGCTCGGCGCGGATCTGCTCGCCAAGTTTGGCCGCCTTGACGTAATCGGGCTGCATTTCCTTCGCGAGCGGTGACCACACCGGGAGCGCTGCGTTCTGCACCTTCTTGGGTGTGACCCAGCCGGCCTGGATCGGCGAATAGATGTCCGGCTTCTCAGGCGAAGGACCTGCCACACGCGTAAAGCGGTAGGAGCCGTAATCGGGCGCCATCACCGGGCCCGTTTCCTCGCCGAATTTGACGAAGGTGCCGTCGCGCGAGGCCAGGCGCGCCTGGTCGAAGGTGTCGAACTTTTCGAAGATCAGGAGCGCAACCGGCTGTCCGAGATAGAGCGGCGTCTTGCCGGGCGGGCAGAACAGGTCGCCGGCATAAAACTCCGGCACCTGCGTGCCGATGCGGTCGAGATCATCTGCGGTCACGACGACGGAGGGTTTCAGCGTCCCCTTCAGACGGGCAAGGTCGATGCCGGTGTAGACATGCGTCGCGTCATTGGCGCGTACCAGGATCGCGTGCGAGGTGGTCTTTGGCCAGCCGGGCAGGTCATTGGCGCGGAAGTCGGAGGCGTAGAGCTTTGCGCCGGTGACTTTTGCGACGCCGTCGACACGGCCCGCACCTTTTGTGGCAGGGTTGAAATTGCCGCGTCCGGGCAACGTCTCGTGCGCTGCGAAAGGAACTCCCGCCGCCGAAGCCAGATGCGACAGGCTGACCGAAATGCCCCCCGCCGACAACCACTTCACGAACGCGCGTCGCGAAGGCCGCATGATCTCATCCTTGTACAAGGCTTTGGGGGGTCACGATGCTGACGGCATCGCTGCCAGAGTTTTGCAATGGGTACGCGCCAACGCTGGCCCGAAGCTGTCATGATTCGTCATGCAGGGATAGGAACGGGCAGGGCGTTACCATCCGATGAAGACGCCGTGCCTCGCGTGCTCGGATTGAGACGTGCGGTTTTCCCGACTGATTTGCAGTCGAATCGAATAAGACGGTTCGCAACTCTTGGCGGGACTCTTGGGGCGGGAACGCATGCAGCACGATACAAACGACGGCTCGCCGGACAGCACCGCGGCGGGCATAGCGAGGCTGTCGCGGCGGCAGTTGCTCGGCGCGGCCGGAGCGCTGTCGCTGATCGGAGGCACTGCCAAGGCCCAGCATGCGATGCACGACCATGCGGGCGGCGCCCACGCCGCCGACATGTCGCCGACGATGGGCGTCGTGCCGGAAACGCCGGTTCCCGCGATGGATCAGCCGCTGGTCGAACCCGAGGTGCGCAGGTCCGCCAATGGCGTGCTGAGCACCAATTTGCGTTGCGCTTACGCCTATCGCCAGATCGGTGGCGTCAGGCTTTATGTGCGGTCCTATGAGGGCGGCAGTCCCGGCCCGACCCTGCGCATGAAGCCGGGCGAGACGCTGCGGATCAAGCTGGTCAACGACCTGCCGCCGAACCGCGACGGGATGCCCGCCGACATCAGCCACCCGCACCAGTTCAACAACACCAATTTCCATTTCCATGGCGCGCATGCGAGCCCGAGCGGGATCGCCGACAACGTCATGCGCTCGATGGCGCCGGGCTACAGCTACAACATCGAGATCGCGCTGCCGGCCGACCACACCAGCGGCACCTATTGGTATCACCCGCACCATCACGGCAGCGCCGACATCCAGATGTCGAGCGGCATGGTGGGCGCCCTCATCGTCGAGGGCGATTTCGCGGGCGTGCCCGAGATTGCGGCCGCGCGCGAGCGGCTCCTGGTGCTGACCCAGGTGGTCTACGACGCCAGCGGCATGGTTGAGAATTTCGAGACGCTGTTTCCGGAGACGGCGACGCGTTTCCTCGCGATCAACGGGCAGCGGCGGCCGCTGATCGAGATGCGTCCCGGCGAAGTGCAGCGCTGGCGTATCCTCAACGCCGCCTATCAGGACGACATGCTGCTCGATCTCGAGAAGCACGATCTGCAAGCGATCGCCTATGACGGCATCCAGCTCGGCGCCGTGCAGCCGCTCAAGCAGCTCCTGATCGCGCCAGGCCAGCGCGCAGATATTTTGGTGAAAGCAGGCGCGCCCGGCACCTACGCCTTCAACGCGGCGCCCTACGATCAGGGCCATCCTTCGCCGGTCGGGCCGCTGGCGCGGGTCGTGGTGTCAGGCGCGCCGATGGACATGAAGCTGCCGCGCGCCCTGCCGCCGGCGCCGCTCGCCACCATCAAGGACTCCGAGATCACCAATCGCCGCAAGGTCGTGCTGTCGGCAACCGCGCCGGAGGCCGATGCCGCCGGCCACTGGCAGGAGTTTGAGTTCTTCGTCGACGGCAAGAAGTTCGACCCCGCGCGTATCGATCAAAGGGTCAAGTTGGGCGCGGTCGAGGAATGGACCATCCTCAACACGCATGAGCACGACGACCACGTCTTTCACATCCACACCAACCCGTTCCAGGTGGTCTCGGTCAACGGCAAGGCGCTGACTGTTCCGGAATGGCGGGATTCCGTGATCGTGGAGCGCAAGGGCGGCGAGGTGGTGTTCCGCTCCCGCTTCCTCGATTTTACCGGCGTCTACATGCTCCACTGCCACATGATGAACCATGAGGAGATGGGCATGATGCAGACGGTCGAGGTCTACAAGCCCTAAGCCTTCCCCAAGTCTTGCCTAAGCCTTGGGGCAAATTGCGCGAATTGGGCGTCCGGCTGGGGGAAATCCGGGCGCGGCCGGGCTTTCCCTTGCCGCCCATATGGACTATTACGCCGCAACGCAACAATTCCCCCAAAAAGACCTCATGATCCGCCTCGACAACGTCAGCAAGCAAGCCGGCCACCAGATCCTGTTCATCGAAGCTTCCGCAGCCCTCAACAAGGGCGAGAAGATCGGCCTCGTTGGCCCGAACGGTGCCGGAAAGACCACTTTGTTCCGGATGATCGCCGGTGAGGAACTGCCCGACGAAGGGCAGGTCTCGACCGATCGCGGCATCACCATCGGCTATTTCAACCAGGACGTCGGCGAGATGGCCGGCCGCAGCGCCGTGGCTGAGGTCATGGATGGGGCAGGGCCGGTGAGTGCGGTGGCGGCCGAGTTGCATGAACTCGAGACCGCGATGGCGGACCCTGACAAGGCCGACCAGATGGACGAGATCATCGCCCGCTATGGCGAGGTGCAGCACGCTTTCGAAGAGCTCGACGGTTATGCGCTCGACGGCCGCGCGCGTGAGGCGCTGTCAGGCCTCGGCTTCAGCCAGGAGATGATGGACGGCGACGTCGGCAAGCTTTCCGGCGGCTGGAAGATGCGCGTGGCGCTGGCCCGCATCCTCTTGATGCGCCCCGACGTCATGCTGCTCGACGAGCCGAGCAACCATCTCGATATCGAAAGCCTGATCTGGCTGGAAAAATTCCTGCACGATTACGAAGGCACGCTTTTGATGACGTCGCATGACCGCGAATTCATCAACCGTGTGATCTCCAAGGTGGTCGAGATCGACTCCGGTTCGCTCACCACCTACGCCGGCAATTACGAGTTCTACGAGCAGCAGCGTGCGCTGAACGAGAAGCAGCAGCAGGCGCAGTTCGAGCGCCAGCAGGCGATGCTCGCCAAGGAGATCAAGTTCATCGAGCGCTTCAAGGCGCGCGCATCTCATGCAGCTCAGGTGCAGAGCCGGGTGAAGAAGCTCGACAAGATCGAGCGGGTCGAGCCGCCGCGCCGCCGCCAGACGATCGCGTTCGACTTCCTTCCTGCGCCGCGCTCCGGCGAGGACGTCGTCGCCTTGAAGAAGGTTTTCAAGGGCTACGGCAGCAAGCGCATTTATGACGGGCTCGACTTCATGATCCGTCGCCGCGAGCGCTGGTGCGTGATGGGCGTCAACGGCGCCGGCAAGTCGACGCTGCTCAAACTGATCGCGGGCGCGAGCGAGCCGGACGAGGGCACCGTGGCGGTCGGCGGCAGCGTCAAGATGGGCTATTTCGCCCAGCACGCGATGGATTTGCTCGACGGCGAGCAGACGGTGTTTGAGTCGCTCGAATACGCGTTTCCGACCGCGGGGCAGGGAAGCCTGCGCGCGCTCGCCGGCTGCTTCGGCTTCTCCGGCGACGACGTCGAGAAGCGCTGCCGGGTGCTGTCGGGCGGCGAGAAGGCGCGGCTCGTGATGGCCAAGATGCTGTTCGATCCGCCGAACTTTCTGGTGCTGGACGAGCCGACCAACCATCTCGACCTCGCCACCAAGGAGATGCTGATCACGGCGCTCTCCGATTTCGAGGGCACCATGCTGTTCGTCTCGCATGACCGGCATTTTCTCAGCGTCCTGTCCAACCGCGTGCTGGAGCTGACGCCCGACGGCATCCACCAGTTTGGCGGCGGCTACACGGAATACGTGGCACGCACCGGGCAGGAAGCGCCGGGGTTGCGCTCTTAATCGACAGCACCCCGACCGGTTGCCAGAAGTACATGTGACCGATCCGTAACTGTGAAACGGTCGCGACCGCGCAACCCTCGCGCAACCCTCGCGGGCGAGGATCGCCTCGGGCGAAGCTTGCGGGACGGGGCATGATCACCAAACTGAGACCAGTTTCCACGGCGCCTCTGCCGTGCAAGATCTGTGGCGCGGAGGCCGCGCTGTTCGGCGTGGTCGATTTCGCCAAACACTGCAGTGAAGCGCGCACCAGGCGGCTGCCGCTGTCGGGGGCGCCGGTCTATTACTGCCGCTGCCGGCTCTGCGGATTCCTGTTCACCGATGCATTTGACGATTGGAGCGAGGCGAATTTCAAGGCCGACATCTATAACGACGGGTATATCGAGGTCGATCCCGACTACAGGGAGGCTCGGCCGGCCAGCAGCGCAAAGCTGGTGCATGATTTATTCGGAGCGAGGAAGGCGGAGTTGCGCGTACTCGACTATGGCGGCGGCGACGGCCTGCTGAGCGCAACGTTGCGCGGTTCCGGCTTCCTGGAGGCGCAGACCTTCGATCCCTTCGTGGCCGATTTCGCGCGGCCGCCGCAGGGGAAATTCGATATCGTCACCTGTTTCGAGACGCTGGAGCACATGCCCGATCCGATGGCCGGCATCGCCGCCATCGCGTCAAGCACGAAGGAGGCCGGGCTCGTGCTGTTCTCCACGCTGGTGCAGCCGTCCGATTTCGAGATGCAAGGCCTCAATTGGTGGTATGTCGGCCCGCGCAACGGCCATGTCTCGATCTTCAGCCGCGCCGCGCTTGTCCACGCCTGGCAGCACCACGGCTATCAGACCGCCTCCTTCAACGACAATTTGCACATGGCCTTCCGCACGCTGCCAGAATTCGCCCAGCATCTGCTGAAGCAGGCCTGACGGGCGTCCGACGCGCCTTGAACGCGCCGATCTCGCCCGCTACGCTCCTCCAAAAAGGGGCGAACAACCATGAAGCAGCTCAGGATCGGCGACATCACCATTGACGCGGTGATCGAGCGGGACGGGCCGTGGCGGCGGCCGCAGGACTTTTTCCCGGCCTATGACGAGGGCGTGTTCAAGCGCCATCTGCCGACCATGGAGCCGGAGGTGTTCGATGCCGCGCGCGGCATGATGGTCATCACCTACCAGACCTTTGTGGTGCGCACGCCGCGTTACAACATCCTGGTCGATACCTGCACCGGCGAGGATAAGGGCCATCCGCCGCCGTTCGATTTTCCCGGCAAGGAGCGCTGGCGCAACGAGCTGTTCGCGCTCGGCATTGGTTTCGAGCAGATCGACTATGTCTTCTGCACGCATTTGCACATCGACCACACCGGCTGGAACACGACCTTGCGCGACGGTCGCTGGGTGCCGACGTTTCCGAATGCGAAATATGTCTTCCACAAAGGCGAGTACGCAGCGTGGGAGGCGGAGAACGCCAAGGGCAACAACCCGCCCGGCACCGTCTTCCGCGACAATTGCCTCCCGATCGTCGAGGCCGGGCAGGCGCTGCTTGTGGATGATGATTACGCGCTCGATGACACCGTGACGCTAACGCCGACGCCGGGGCATTCGCCCTGTCATTGCTGCGTGAACATCTTTTCGAAGGGACAACGCGCGGTCGTCGCCGGCGACCTCATGCATCACCAGATCCAGTGCCGCGAGCCGGACTGGTCGGCCAAGCCGGATTGGGATCCGAAACAGTCAGCGGTCTCGCGACGAAAGTTCTTCGCCTCGGTCGCCGACACCGACACGCTGATCCTGCCGATTCATTTTCCGGCGCCGACGGTCGGACTGATCAAGCCGCTCGGCGCCGCGTTCGATTACCGCTTCAAGCGGGAGTAGGGCGACCGCGCTTCGGGCGATCTAGTAAGTGTAGAACATACGTTGGATCTCTTTGCTGTCGGTCGTCTTGGTCAACGCCAGCATCAGCAAAATACGCGCCTTCTGAGGATTGAGCGTATCCGAGACGACGAAGTCGTGTTCGTCGTCTTTGGCTTCCCCATTGCGCGCGACGATGCCGTTGCCGACACGGCTGCTGCGAACGATCACGACGCCCTTCTGGTGGGCTTCGTCGAGAGCCGGTTCGACCGCGGGCCGGGCTAGGCTGCCGTCACCCACGCCGGCATGCACGATCCCCTTGGCCCCGGCGGCGACAAAAGCGTCGACCGCGACCCGGTTCATGTTGGCGTAGCCGTAGACGATATCGACTTGCGGCAGGGCATCGAGGCTAGAGACGTCAAACTCGGAGTCTGCCGTGTGCCGGCGCGTCGATTGACGATAGAAGTACGGTTTGTTTCCCTGCATGTAGCCGAGGAAGCCGAGTTCCGGTGTGCGGAAGGTGTCTGCCGTCGAGGTGTTGTTCTTGGTGACCTCGCGCGCCGCGTTGATCTGATCGTTGAGAGCAACCAGCACACCCTTGCCGACGGCCTCGTCACTGCCTGCGAGGATCACGGCATTGAAGAGGTTGATCGGCCCATCCGCGCTGATCGCTGTCGACGGCCGCATCGCGCCCACGATGACGACAGGTTTCCTGCTCTTGACGACCAGGTTCAAAAAATAGCTGGTTTCCTCAATCGTATCAGTACCGTGCGTGATCACAATTCCATCGACGTCGTCCTGCGCGAGGAGCGCGTTGACGCGCTTTGCAAGCTTGAGCCAGTAGTCATTGTTCATGTTCTCGCTGGCGATCTGGAAAACCTGCTCGCCCTTGACGTTAGCAACCGATTTCAGTTCGGGGACGGCGTTCAGGAGGGTCTCTATGCCCACCGTGGCTGCGGTGTAACCGACCACGGTGGTGCTGCTTGCCCCGGTGCCGGCGATCGTGCCACCGGTTGCCAGAACCATGACGTTGGGCAGACCAACGCCCCTTGCGTTCGCAGCTTCAAAACTGATGAGCAGCGCGAACAGCAAGCTCATTATCGTCATCAAGTAGTCACGCGCGCGAAACTGCCACATCTCGACCTCCCTTTCCTAGAAAGCCTCGTCGATGCGCCCCAGTTCACTCAGCACTGCATGATCCGTCAGCCGAGGCCTCCTGTCTAGCGTGGTGATGCAATCGGATGTTTTGGTTTAGGCGCGCGGCGGGCGCGGGGAGGCGGCAGAAGTACTTCGCCTCTGCTATTCGGAAACAAGAACGCGAATGGCCGGGAGATCTAGCGCGAAGACGCGGTTCTGCCCGGCCATGACGGAGTTCGTTTGGCGATTGCCCGCTGAAGAAGCCGCGAATTCGCAGCGCGTTACGCGCCCATCTCGCATTTCTTCAGGAAGCTGTTCTTGGCGGCACCGGCGAGCGGCTTGCCGTCGGCGCTGACCGCCTTGGGCGTGCAGGCGTCTTCCTTGCACTTCTTCAGGAACGAGGTCTTGGCGGCGCCGGCGAGTGCCTTGCCGTCCTTGCCGACCGCTTTGCTCTCGCAGGTGTCATCCGCAAGGGCCGAGCCTGCTGCAAAAGTGGCGAGGATTGCAGCCAGGAAAATCCGCTTCATCATGATTGTCTCCCTAAACCAAAAGATGGCGTGCGAATTGGAGCCCGGAATCATGGCGCAATCAAGCAGGATCGGGCCACCGCATCGGCCCTCGCTTCATTTTTTCCAGCGGTCGAGGGCAGCCGCGGCTTTGACGAGCGCGTCGTCCATGGCGGCCTGATTCCCGGGCGCGGACTGCCGCCGCGACGAGGGCTCGTCGAAATCATGGGTCGCGCCGGGGTAGAGCGTGACATCGATCCGGGCGCCCGCCTGCCGCGACCGGTCGGCGAGGCGCTGGCAGATCAGCGGCGAGACCTCCTCGTCGTCGGCCCCGAGGAACAGGGCGATCGGCGCTGTGGTGGAGATGATCGATTCGAGCAGCGCGGTCTGTCCGCAGCCCGGATAGAACACGAGTGCGCCGCGATAGCCCGCCTGGTTGCCTTGCCGGATCATCACGTTCAGCGCGGTGCTGCCGCCGTTGGACCAGCCTTGAAGATAGATCTGGCCGGGGACGGCGTCGCCGCGGTCGCGCAGATAAGCGAGGGCACCTTCGGCATCGAGCGGGCGCACGGCCGTTTCGTTGACGTCGGCGCGATCGGGATCGTCATGGGTGAAGCGGCCGAAGCCGTGCGCCTTGCCGCGAGGGCCGAAGCTATCCGGGAGCAGCGCCAGATAGCCACGCGCCGACCAGTATTCGCCCCACATCACGTGGCGTTTGGACAAGGTGCCGGCATTGCAGGGCGAGGCTGTGTTGGCCCCGACAAAGGTGCAGTCGGCATTGTCGTTGCTCGAATAAGGCCCGCCGCGGCCATGCAGCATGACAATTGTGGGCCAGGGGCCAGGCGTTATGGGCTCGAACAGGTAGCCGACGAGCGGCGTGCGGCCGTCGGCACTGCCGAAATAGACGATCTGCGGCGCGGCCGCGGCGCCCGCGACCGACAGCCATGTTGCGATCAGGGCGATGAGGATGCGCGACAATTCGGTGCGCCCCAGCGGCAATGCGATCAGGTCCCGCGCACGAGCAGCGCCTTGAAATCGGCGCGCGCACGCTGCGCCTCGGCGCGGGCAACCTCTGAGGCCTCGCCAAGGCCGAAATAGCCGTGGATCAGGCCGGCGCCCTCATGATGCTTCACCCGCACGCCCGCGGCCTCAAGGGCCCGCGCATAGGCCGCGCCTTCGTCGCGCAGCGGATCGAACCAGGCGGTGGTCACGATCGCTGGCGCAAGGCCGGCGAGCGAGGTGGCACGCAGCGGCGAGACCCGCCAGTCCGCGGCATGGCCAGGGTCGGCGAGATAGTGGCCGGAAAACCATTCCATCACGGCGCGAGAGAGAAAGTAACCATCGGCATTCTCGGTACGTGACGGATAGCGCGCGTTCTCCCGCGCATCGGCGTAGCGGCCTGCGACGTCGGTCACGGGATAGACCAGCAATTGTGCGGCGAGCTTGATGCCGGAATCGCGGCAGGCGATCGCGGTGGCCGCCGCAAGATTGCCGCCGGCGCTGTCGCCGGCCACGCCGAGGCGTTTGGCATCGCCGCCAAATTCCGCGACGCGGTTGAACACATCGCTCGTCGCGGCGAAGGCGTCCTCGAACGCACCGGGAAAGCGTGTTTCCGGCGGCCGCCGGTAATCGACGGAGACCACGACCGCGCCGGTCTCGATCGCGAGATTGCGCGCCTGCCGGTCATGGGTCTCCAGATCGCCCGCGACCCAGCCGCCACCATGGAAGAACACCACGGTCGGCGCCGGCGTGGCGCCGATCCGATAGACCCGCGCATCCAGCGGGCCGGCGCCACCCCTGACCTTGATATCCTGCACGGTATCGACGGGCGGCGGCGGCACGGCGGCGCGCGCGGCAGCCAGTGCGCGCAAGGAATCGCGGGCGCTCTGTGGCGTCATCGTGGTGGGATCGCGCAGCGGCAGCAGCGGGATGATCTGGGCGATGACGGGATCGAGCGGCGCGGCCATTTGCGGTCCTCACGGGTGTGGCGTGGCCACAGGGGTTCTTGGTCTTGCTTGCGGGTTAGCATAGATTTCGCGCGCCGCATCGGCAACCGCCGGACGGGTATGCGCCAGGGAGATAAAAGGTGGAATTCGAAACGCTGGTCCAGTCGCGCCGCAGCGTGCGCGGTTTCAAGAACGAGCCGGTGCCGCGCGCGGTGATCGAGGCGATCATCGACAGCGCCAAGCGCGCGCCGTCGTCGATGAACACGCAGCCCTGGCACGTCCATGTGCTCACCGGCGAACCGCTGGAACAGGTGCGCCGTCGCAACATGGAGGAGATGGTTGCCGGCGCCAAGGTCAAGCGCGACATCATCAGCCACGGCGAATATCAGGGCGTGCATCGCACGCGCCAGGTCGACGTCGCCAAGAAGCTGTTCGGCGCGATGGGGATTGCGCGCGACGACAAGCCGATGCGCCAGGACTGGGTGCTGCGCGGCTTCCGCCAGTTCGATGCGCCGGTGTCGCTGGTGCTCAGCTACGACCGCGTGCTCGACCCCGGCGCGGTCTGCCATTTCGATCTCGGCGCGCTCTGCTACGGCATCGTGCTCGCGGCCTGGGACCGCGGTCTCGGTTCGGTGATCAACGGGCAGGGCATCATGCGCTCCGACATCGTGCGCGAGGTCGCCAGGATTCCGGAAGACGAGGCCATCATGACCTGCGTCGCGCTGGGCTATCCCGACGATAGCTTCGCCGCGAATGCCGTTCGCTCGGATCGCGAGGGTAACGAGGAGTTCGTCCGCTACGTCGGCTTTGCTGACTGACGCAACTGGCCGACTAGCGCGGAGGGCCGACTGGCGCGGAGGGCCGACTGGCGCGGAGGGGAGGAGATTATTCCCTCACGAAATTATTGGTGCGGACCAGTTGCCGGCTCTTGCAATCTCGATGGCGCGGGAGGAACAATATGCGGACTGAAAGGTTTGATGCTGACGCGAGGGAATTGACATGCGGCGGCTGGCTAGCCTGGTTCGACGGTTCTTCCGTCCGCGAATGCGGCGCCCGATCGATGATGATCCAAGTCTTCCCTTCTCGCCTGAAGAGTTCGGCAGGCTGGTCCGCAGTGGCAGACGCGAGGACATGAAGCTGCTGGCGGAAGGGCTGGCCTCCCAGTCTATCCCGCGCCGCATCAAATACCGCGCCACGCACTGAGTTCCGAGGGCACATTTTTGTCGCCGTGCGGCGCTCACCGCGTGAGCGCGACTTCCTTGAACGACGTGACGAGCGCTTTCTCGAGCTTTCCGGTCATCCCGCAGAGAATGTTGTAGGCCTCCGTGCGCGGCATCGTCGGCTTGTAGGTCCGGTGCTCGATCAGCGCAGCGAAGATGTCCGAGATCGTGAGAATGCGAACGATGTCGTTGATGTTCTCGCCGCATAGCGCGTCCGGGTATCCGCTGCCGTCGAGACATTCATGGTGATGCCGGACCGCATCGAGAACTTCGGGAGAGATCTTTTCGTGGTCCTTCAGAAAGTCATAACCCGCCGCCGGATGCGTCTCGATCATGGCGCGCTCGTCGGCATCGAGGCGGCCGGGCTTGTCCAGGATCGCAAGCGGGATCTGCGCCTTGCCGATGTCGTGGAACATGGCGGCCGAGTAGAGGCGCTCCAGATCGGTCCTGCCGACGCCGAGGCTTAGTCCGAAGTCGATCGCCACACCGGTCACGAGCAGGCAATGCTGGTAGGTTCCCTCGTGGTGACGCCGCACGGTCGTGAGCCATTCGGACAGGCCGTGCTCGGTGATGCGTTCGGCGATCTTGCGACCAGCTTCCTTGGTGCCGTCGACGTCGAGGGGCCCGCCGAGCGTCACGGCCGTGAACATCGATGCGATGGCGGTCGCCGCCGCTTCGACGGCGTTGTCCGGCTGCGCCGCGTCGTTGGACGAACCCGGTGCAAGCTCGGCTGGATCAGCCAGCGCCGCCAGCAGCTTGGTCTTGTCGATCGCCCCGGGAAGGACGAGCGTCGCGCCGAGCGCATAGGCCTGCGAGATGCTGACGTGGGAGGAGTGCTCGATCAGGAAGATGCGCTTGGTGGCCTTTGCCAGCCTGGCAGCCTTCTTCTTGATCGCCGCGATGTTGTCGACGTCACGCAGCTCGGCGCGGATGACGATGGCAAACGGCACTTGCGACAGCTTGCCGTCGGCGTCGAGCCGTTCGCCCGCGACGGTGAACTGCTGGTCGAGGATCGAGCAGACGCCCGACAATTTGTCGGAGGAATCGGCCAGCACATGCACGAACGGGCGCGCCGCTTCCGTCGCTCGGATGCCGCTATCGCTTTTGAGAGGGCTGGATAGTGTTCGCGCGTTCTGCACGGTTGACCTAAACTATACCTGAGTTCAACGAGCTCGATGAATTTTCGAGCTTACTTGCCTTGAGTGGAGTTCCGCGCTTCGGCCCCCTGTGCGTTCGCCGGGTTCTTCTTCTTGCGGTCTGCGGTGATGAAGTGCACGCCGGCCATGGTGCCGTCGATCCAGACCAGTTCGCAGCGCCGGTAGGCGAGACCTGTCGACGACAGCAGCATGAAGAATTCCTTGGCTTGCAGCACATCGAGCGTGCCTTCCACCTCGATCTTGGCGCCGCTATCCGAGACGTCGAGCAGGACGCAACTGCGTCGCCAGGTGCCGTCGGAGCCCATCAGATTGACTGCCTGCTTGTGATCCATTCGTACGCGAAGCGTCTTGCGACCGTCGAACTTCATCGGCTAATCCCCATTTTGGCGCCGCGATTTCCCGGATCGCTTGTGCTGGTGCTTGCTGCCATTTCCCCCCAGCGCACCGTCCATTGGCTGGTCGACAAAAGAAGCGTTTCGAAAATATGTTGCGCGCGTTCGCGCTCGGCAAAGGAGAGACGGGCGTCGCTGCGGTTGCTCATGATCGCAAGCGTGGTCTGCCAGTTCAGGCGCGACGCCCGGCAGGCCATCACCAGGCCCTCGCAATCGTCATCGGCCATGACATGCTCGACGATCTCGATTGGCGCCCCTGAAAGCACCGACAGGGCGGTAAACAGATTGGCGGTCTCGCCTCGGATCGCGAAGCGGTTCACCGTGGAGTCGTTGAGCTTGCCGACGCGGTTGAGCGCGACGATCTCCGGCCTTGCGCTAGCATAGTCAGCCGGGCAAGGCCGCTTGGATGCGATCGGGGCGGGCGCAAGGGGCGTCGCAGAGGCGTTGGGCTTGGGCGCAGTCTTGCCGGGAGAAACGGTGAGCAGCTTGCGTACGACCAAATCGGGCGTGCCCGGCCGGAGTGTCAGCGCCTTCGTGATCGCGTCGTTTGCCGCGCTCTTCTCAACGAGCAAAGCATAGGCGGCATCGGAGAACCGCGCGCCTGGGTTCCCAATCAGCGCAAGGCAGACCGCCTGGTCGCCGCGTTTGACCAGCGCCTCCACCACAACCGGTTCGATCCGGTCCCGGGCCGCGATCGCAAGTTGATGGCGTTCGCCGCAGGACGCAGCGACCGTCTCAAGGTCGGCCGCTGATAGCGCCTGCGATTTGAGCAGAAGCGGACACGCGACGTCCTGATGGTCGTGCGAAGCCAGCCGGCGCAATGTGTCTTGCGGTGCAACATTCAGTTCGGCGAGCGCCTGGCTGAACTGCACCAGTGCACTCGGTGCAACGCGTCCCATCAGGCGCAGCAACACGCCGTCGACCACATTGACGAGCAGTTCCTGAGGCCGGTCGCGGCTGGACGCCAGCAGACGAACAATGCCCGAGAGGACACGGGCACACCGCTCCGGCGGGCACGCTGCGACCGCTTCTTCCAACTCGACAAGAATATCGGCAGGCGAATTTGCCATCATGGCAGGAGCCTGAATTAAAATAACTTCGACTAATCAAGGGGCCTATTACGCCTCAAAGTTGTTAATTTGGATTTTAGACTTTGATCCGTCGGGTATCAGTGCACCGTCTGCCACTTTCGAAACGATATCGAAATTTGGCAGGACGCGAACCGTCAACTTGTCCTTTTGAATGGGACGCTCGCCAATTGATCGAGAGACGATAGGATGATTCTTTCGCTCTAACGGGGCAACCGAAAGGGGGGAACTGGCCGGTACTGTCGCCGGATGCGCGCCGTTTCGTGGCGCTACTTTTCATTTGTCATGACCAACATTGATGATGCGCCAGAGTTGGCGCCAAAGATTTTTCGCTTTTCAGACGTCGACGAGTTTCGCAACGCGATCCGCGGTCTGGACTTCGAGTTCACGCCACTTGTGCGAAGGATTGCGGCCGAGCAGATCATCCTGCAATTGCCCGGCTGTGACGTGAATGTGACGCGTGCGTTTCCGCGCGTGGTGGATGCGCAGCTCGTCGCCGATTGCACCGCGGTCGGATTCGCAATGGACGACCTTGACGTTCCCATTCGCTTCAACGGCGCGCAGCGCGACCGCTCAGTCATCGTCATTGGAAGCCGCGGGGCGGCCTACAACACCATCGAAGAGGTGCAGCGGCAAATCGCCTCGGTCGTGTTCCGTCCCGAGGTGAGGGATCGCGGCTGGCCCGTGACGGGTTCCAGCTTCAAGATCTTCGAGACCAGTCCGTCGGCGCTGCATTGGCTGCGGAAGGTGGTCGGCGAGGTCGTGGCGGCTGCGTCCGAGCCGATCGATCCCGCTGAGGTGCCGCTGAAGGCGGCGGCGATGAAGGAGTCCCTGCTTGGCGCGGTCGACGCGGCGTTCGTTAGCATCGTGCCGGCGCGCTGGACCCGGCTGCCGAACGACGAGCGGCAGTTCAAAATGTTCCAGGACATCCGCGCGCTTTTGTCCGACGATCTCGCCCAGCCCATCTACAGCGAGGAAATAGCGCGCAAGCTCGGCCTCTCCGTCCGCACCCTGCATGATGTCGTCCGTCGCTATCGCGGCATGAGCCTGCACCGTTATTTGCGCCTGCGGCGCCTGTGGTTGGTCCGCCAGCGGCTATTGGCCGGCGCCGACAGCGTCAAGGCCGTCGCGCTGGCTTTCGGCTTTTGGCACCTCAGCGATTTCTCCAGAAGCTATCGCGACCAGTTCGGCGAGACGCCGTCGGAGACGCTGGAGCGCGGGCGCAGGCGATAGCGTGACAAATCGGCTGGGTCCGGTGCGTCGCCCCGTGCTAACCTGCCGGCCATGAGCAACATCCTCGTCCTCTACGGCTCCTACCGTTCCGACCGCTTGGGCATTCGCCTTGCGAATTTCGTCATCGATCGCCTGCGCGGGCGCGGCGAGGAGGTCGAGTTCATCGACGCCAAGGCGATCGGCCTGCCGATGCTCGACCGCATGTACAAGGAACATCCCAAGGGCACGGCGCCGGAGGCGCTCGAGAAGCTGGCCGGGCAGATCCGCGGCGCCGACGGTTTTGTCTTCGTCACCGGCGAGTACAATTGGGGCATCCAGCCCGGATTGAAGAATCTCACCGACCATTTCCTCGAGGAATGGTTCTGGCGTCCGGCCGCCATCGTCAGCTATTCCGCCGGCCGCCTGTCCGGCGCGCGCGCCTCGACCGCGTGGCACGGCACGCTGTCGGAGATGGGCATGGTGGTGGTGTCGAGCACGATCGGCGTCGGCCCGATCGCGCAGACGCTGTCGGCCGAGAGCGAGCCGATCGGCGAGGGCGGCAAGGCGCTGGAGCGCTCGTTCCCGCGCTTTGCCGACGATCTCCTGTGGTGGATCGAAGCGGCCAAGGCGCAGCGGGCGCGCAAGGCGCCGCCTTACTGAGCCGCGTTAGGCGGCTCGGACTTCACTGAGGAAGCGGTCGAACTGTCCGGCGAGGTCGCGGGACTGGGTCGAGAGCTGCTCGGCGGCGCCCAGCACTTCCGAGGCGGCCGCACCGGTGTCGTCGGCGGCACGCCGCACGCCGGTAATGTTGGTGTTGACCTCCTGGGTGCCGCGGGCGGCCTCCTGGACGCTGCGGGAAATCTCCTTGGTCGCCGAGCCCTGTTGCTCGATCGCAGCCGCGATCGCCGTGCCGATCTGGTCGATCTCGGCGATGACGTCGGCGACGTTGCGGATCGCGGTCACGGTTTCGTCGCTCGCGGCCTGGATCGCCGAGATCTGCTCGGAAATCTCGGTGGTGGCCTTGGCGGTTTGGCCGGCCAGCGATTTCACTTCGGAGGCAACCACGGCAAAGCCGCGGCCGGCATCGCCAGCGCGCGCGGCCTCGATGGTGGCGTTGAGCGCCAGCAGATTGGTCTGCTCGGCGATGCTCTGGATCAGCGTGACGACGTCGCCGATCTTCTGCGCGCCCTCGGCGAGTGCGCGCGCGGTGTCGCCGGTGCAGCGGGCGTTGTCGACGGCGCGAGCCGCGATCTCGGTGCTTTGTGCGACCTGGCGGCCAATCTCCGCGATCGAGGAGGTCAGCTCTTCGGTCGCGCTCGCGACTGTTTGGACGTTGGTCGAAGTCTGCTCGGAAGCCGTCGCCACCACTGCAGCCTGGCTGTTGGTCTGCGCCGCCGTCGAGGTCATCGACTGCGCCGTGCTCTCCATGGTCGAGGACGCCTTGGACAGGCCGCCGACGAGTTCGGTGATCTTGGCCTCGAAGGCGCGCGTCAGCTCGTCGAGCGCCTGCGCGCGCCGCATCTTGCCGTCGCTCTCGGCCTGCTTCTCGGCAGCGAGGCGGTCGGCGCGGATCATGTTGTCCTTGAACACCTGGACGGCAGATGCCATCGCCCCGATCTCGTCGGAACGCTCGGCGCCGCGGATCTCTTCGGCAAGGTCGCCATCGGCGAGCCGCGACATCCGCGTCGTCAGATTGACGATCGGGGCGCAGACTCGGCGGCGGACCATCACGATGAGGCCGGCGCTGGCGATCAGCACGGCGAGGAGGCCGGCGAGGGCGATGGTGAAGCTGGTGCGCGCGGCCGACGAGGCGCCGGCCAGGATCTGCTCCGCGTTGTCGTAGAAGGCGTCGCGGACGCCGATGATCGACCCGAGCCCGCGCTGGGACGCCACGTAGAAGGCCTCGACGTCGTGTTCGTACTTGCCGCTGACGGCGCCGTCCTTGACGAGCTTCATCTCGCGGCCGAATTCCTCGACATAGCTCGAATTCATCGTCTCCAGCGCTGCGGCGACGTTCGACGGAGTTGCCGGATTGCCGCGCAATTCCGTCAGCGACATCACGATCTGGTCGTTGCGGCCCTGCATGCGGGCCATGTCGGCCTTCTCGGCATCGTTGGCCACTTTCTTCGCGCCGACGAGGTTCTTGTGGACGCTGGAATTGAGGCCGCCGATGTCGCGCAGCGTCATCGCGATGTTGGCGTAGCTCGACTGCCGGTAGGCGTCGCCGTTGAGGATCGCCATGCGGCGGACCTGCTCGCTGAGCAGAGCGGTCACGCCGGCGTTGAGCACGGCGTTGTCGGCGACGATCTTCCTGGCGGCCTCCTTGCGTGCGTCCGCCGGTCCCGCGATCGCTTTGTCGATGGCTTCGCGCAGCGCGGTGAATTTTGCATTCAGCGCATAGATATTGGTGCCGATGGTGGCGCCGTCGTCGAACGGGCCGGGCAGGTCCTTGCGCAGCGCGTTCATCTTGTCGCGCGCGCCGTCGGTCTGCTTGCGCAGCTTGTCATGCTCGGTGAGCAGTGCGGGGTCGACGGTCGCGGGGCCATAGAGGATGTTGGTGGCAAAGCCGCGCTCGGGGTTGAGATAGCGCGGAATGTCGCTGACAGCGCGGACGATCGCGAGCCGGCCCTGTGCTTCGGTGATCCTGTCCATCGTCTGGTATTTCGTGACGGCGACGTAGACGGCGAGGCCGCCGCCCACGGTCGAGAGCGAGACGATGGCGGCGGTCAGGAGCGTACCAATTTTCATGATTCAGTCCGGCAATTGGCGCGGGAGAAAATTATTCTGCGCCAACGATAGGTAGCCGGTGTTAATCCCGGGTTTACGCTGCCGGCCGGCATTCCCCGCATGCATGCGTCCATTCGTCGAGGCGTAGGTGGCGCTTACGTCGCCTTCCGATCGAGGGAGGCAAGGATGTCCAGCGTCGCGCCATCCGGTTCGCCGGCGAAATATTTGGCGATCGCCTGATCGAAAATGGGCCCGTCGGAGACCGCGCCGAACAACGTCATCGACGAGCGGAATTTCGCGTCGTCCGGCGCGCCGAGGATCGCGTTGATGGTTCGTCCTTCAACGGCAAGCACGAGGCGGGTGCATTCGACGAGGCGGGCGCCGAGGACGGGGTGGGCGAGATAGGCCTCGGCCTCCTCGCGCGAGCCGATGGCGTAGCGCTGGGACATGGTGCTGAAGCCGAGGCCGGCGACCTGCGGGAAGACAAACCACATCCAGTGGCTCTGCTTCCGGCCCCGGGACAACTCCCCCTGGACGTCGCGATAAACCGGATTTTGGGCCCGAACGAACCGGTTTAGGTCAAAAGGATTGGTCATTAGCTATCTCGGGGTGCCTCGCCGGCCGCGATTATGCCTAACTTTTGGCTCCCAATGTGGTAGCTGGTATAGAGTCTCCGGGTGGGGGTGGTACCCCCGGGGGTCGTTTTTGGGGATCTGATGGTTTCCGACGCCGCACGAGCCGAGAGGCTGTTGTCGCGCCGCCGTATTGGGCGAGCGGAGACAATATTGCTGTCTTTGGCCGCCTTCGCGTTGGCGGTGGGCGCTGCCGCCTGGGTCTCGGATATGGGTGATTCGACAGCGCTGGTTTCCGCCGCGCTGCCGCCGGCCAATACCCCCTCGTTTGATGACCGTTTCGCCTCGCTGTCAGGTAGCCCGCCCGACCTCGGTCTGCGGACGCTGGAGCGCTCGGCGCTGAACGCCGTCCAGCTCAAGCTCCGCGACGCCAAGGCGATGCTCGCCCAAAAACTCCAGGGCGACGACTGGCACTCGACCCTGACCGATGACGACCGGACGCCTGTTGACGAGAGGCGGCCCTCGCAGCGCGCCGATGCCGTCCCGATGCCGCGCTCGCGCCCGACCCAGGCGGACTTCTCCGCCCAGATCGCCTCCAGCCAAGCCTATGCGGAGACCAATCCGAGGGTCGACAATCGCAGCTTCTTCGAAAAATTTACCGCTAAGATCAAGCTGGCCTCGCTGACGCCCGACAGCGGCCTGTTCAGCAAGGCGCCGGATCTCGCCGCTCTCGGTTACGATTCGCGCACAGCGGTCTATGACATCTCGGCCAAGGCGCTTTACCTGCCGAACGGCGCCGCGTTGGAAGCCCATTCGGGCATGGGCGCGCTGATGGACGACCCGGAGCATGTCGACCAGCGCATGGTGGGCGCGACCCCGCCGGCGACCTACGATTTGAAGCCGCGCGAAAAGTTGTTCCATGGCATCCGGGCGCTGCGCCTGACGCCGGTGGAAGGCACCAGCGCGCTCGGCCGTGTCGGACTTCTCACCCACAGCTTCATGCTTGGGCCGCGCGGCGATTCAAACGGCTGCGTCTCCATCAAGGACTATGATCGTTTCATGAAGGCCTACGACAATGGCGAGTTCAACCGCCTGGTCGTGGTGCCGAGCTTGAACGGATCGGCGACTGCCTCGCAGCGCGCGAGCACAGAGTCCTGATTTACTCCTGATATTAGCCTGCCACGGCGAGGCTGCCGTTTTCCCTTCGTTAAGCCGTCCTCGTCCAGAAGCAGCCCATGAGTGATCCGTCAAACTCCGAGACCCCGCTGCGCACCACGTTCAAGATCAAGCTGAACGGTGACACGCTGGCGATTGCGACCGTCGGCCAGGCCTATCAGTTCCTCACCAACTTCAAATCGGTCGAGTGGATGGAATTCCGCTCGCTGCATGATGAGGCCGTCCACGCGCTCGAGGGCGCCGCCGACAATGCGATGCTCGCCGTGCAGGCAACCAATGCCGTGCGTGCGCTGTTCGTGAGCGCGAAGCTGCTCTGAGCAGGCGTTCTTCTCCTTCTCGTCATTGCGGGCTGATGAAGCTCGAGTCCCGGACGCGCCTGCGTCCGGGACTCGATCGGACGAAGGCTCAATGCCTGTCGTCGCCGTGGCCGTCGTCATCGTCGTGGAAGTCGTGGTCGCCGCCCGGCCTGAACTGCGGATCGACGCAGGCAAAGTTCGCCGCATCACCGGTCAGGCCGCTGCCCTTGTACGCCGCAGTCTTGGGATAGACGCACAGCGGCCGCGTGCCTCCGGTTGGAAAGTTCTGGGCAATCCGGGGATCGAACACGCCACCGGTCGGGTAGGGGGAGGCGGTGTTGGTGTTGGCCGCGACGATGCGTTCGGGCGCGACGCCGTTTTCGACCCAATCCGTGATCGCCTTGAGTTCATTCGTGGCGAAGCTGGCGGTGGCTGCGCCGCCGCCGCAATGCGCCATGTTCGGCACCAAGAACAGCCGCGCGAAATCCGTCGCATGGTTGTCCATGTTCCGATTCATCTTGCGGTACCAGCGCGCGATCGCGGCGCCGGAGAAGATGCCGTCATTGACCGAAGACGAAATGATCAGCTTGCTGCCACGTGACCTGAATGGGCGCAGGTCGGTCGAAACCGCTGCCATGAAGTCCATTGCGCTTTCCGGATAGGCCGCCGTCTTGGTGAATATCTTCGGCGCGTCGGTGTCGAAGTTGAATTTGAAGACGAAGGCTTCCTGGCCGTTCGGTCCGTTGACCGGCGTGACCACGGGCGGCGTCTGGAAGATCATCGGGACCGCGCCGGCGCCAAGCGTCAGGTTGATCGCGGTGTTGACCCCAGGCACTGGTGCGGTGACGACGTTCCATAATTGCCAGCCTGCGCCGGGCGCGGCGGGCGGTGTCCAGATTCCGGCATCCCAGAACCAATTCGAATAGAGCCGCTGGCCCTTGGAGTTGACCGGCCCGCTGTAGATCTTCTTCAACGCCTCCACTTGCGGGCTGGTCAGGCAGGTGCCGCCATGCGGCGTGCTGCCATGCGAGCCCGTGCCGCAGGTGTAACTGGCGAGCGCGGGGTAGACCTTCCTTGCCGTGCAGGCGTGATAATTGTCGATGATGCCATCGACGAGGCCGTCGAGCGCGTCGCAGGCGCTCAGGATCGCCGCCGAGGCGACCTGGAGGTCTTGCGAAGGGAAAGTATCGGGAATGAAGGGCTGGCCGTTAACGTCCTTGCTGGTGGCGAGCGTGCCGAGCACCTGCTCGTTCCAGGCTTCTGCGAGGCCGGCCTGCGGCAGGTTGAAGCCGGGGTTCTGCGATATCACGCCGTCGAACAGCCAGGGCGATCGCTGCGATGCGACCATGGCGTCACGTCCGCCGTTCGAGCATCCCATGATGTAGGAATAGACGGTGTCGAGGCCGTAGAAATAGGAGATGATCTGCTTGGCGGTCGTCGCGGTCTTTTCGATGCCGTTATAGCCGTAGTCGCGGCGCGCCTGCGCGTCGATCGCGAAATGCGCGGAGCCTCCGGCATTGGCGTCGTCGTCCTGATACCCGCCGACCGCGTTGCTGGCGTTGTCCTCGTGGCCGCCGTCATCGGCTGCGACCGCCCAGCCTTGGCCGAGCTCGACGCCGGCGGCGCCTTGTGGGTCGCTTTGCAGGCTGCCGTCGGTGCCGCCACCGCCCATCATCTCGAAGCGGCCATGCCAGGTGGTGGGCAGGTTGAGGGCGAAGCCGATACCGTAGGTGAAATGATCGGGGTCCTGCGTCGAGACCCGCTTGTTGATGATGCCGATCACGTTGCAATAACCCGACTTCTGGGTCGCGCTCAGGATCTGCGTGTTCGGCAGGGTGAGGCCGGTGAGGGCGGTGCAGGACGCGCGCGGGGCCACGCCGCTCGGAGGCAGCCCGTGTGCGGTCGCCTGTGCGCCGAGTGCCGCCCAACCGGCCACCATCGTCGAGGCAAGGAATAGTCGTTTCATGTCGGTCCCTCCCAGTTTCATCATTGATGATTGAACAAAATCGTGCCGACGCGGCGCCTGCTGGCGAGGCGTCGCGAGGTCAGAGTCATTTGCGAAGTTGCTGCTCGGGGACATGCTCGCGCGATTGCGATGCGCCGCAACGCACATTCGGCTGTGCGCAAAACCATCCTGCCGCGATGCGTCATGAAACGCAGATCGGCGTCCATCTCTGATGGAAGCACGGGCGTCATCCCCTTGGCCCGCTCGTGAACGGCAGGCTTTCACGATGAATATGCGAGCGATGTTGCCGTGTCAACATGACGCAACACGTGAGTCCGCGGTGCAACCTGTCGTGGAAGCTGTAGGTGAAAGGCGCGACATTGCTTGGCTTCTCGATCCGGGTCCGCTGCGATAGGCTGAGCAATCGAATCTCGAGCAAACAGGCCGGATGCTGCTGCGCCGGCGCGTGAAAGACGGTCGTCGATGGAGCCAGGGAAGTCAGGCATCAGGAAGCGATCCGCCAAGGGAGCGGTCAAGGGCACGCCGCGCAGGGCGCCCATTGCAAAGCCGTCGCGATCCACGCCGCGCGCCGCGCCGGCCGCAAAGCCCGCACGGCCAAAGCTGCTTGCCTCGGCCGACCTGTCCCATTCGCTCGGCTATCGCATCCGGCGGGCCCAGCTCTGGGTCTTCAAGGACGTCCGCCGGCGGCTCGCCGCATTCGACATCAGCCCGGCGCAGTTCTCCGTCCTGTCGGTGATCGAGGCCAATCCGGGCGTCAATCAGCTCACCATCGCGCAATCCCTGTCGATCGAGCGGGCGGGGCTCGGGCGGCTGGTGGATCATCTGGAGCGGCGCGGTCTGGTGCAGCGTTCCGCCTCCGCCATCAACCGCCGTTACTACGTCCTGTATCTGACCGGTGCCGGCGCCGCGCTGCTGGGCCGCCTGCGGCCGGCGATCGCGGCGAGCGAGAAGACCCTCGCGGCCAAAATCGGTCCGCGCGCGTTCAAGGAATTGCAGCGGGCACTATCGATTTTCCTCGAGGATTCCTGAGCAGTCGCCGGGCCTTCCGGCACAGGCCCCATGTTCTCTCATAACTTGAACTCCGCTTCAGGAACGGGCAAACGGTCGGCGAAGACCGCGGACAAAAAGCCCCCTCATTCGAAGCTGACCTCAAGGGAGAGAACCCCATCATGAAACGCCGTACATTCCTCAAGGGCGGCGCGGTCGCCGGCGCGACGGCGCTGGTTGCTGCCCCCGCGATCGCTCAAAACGCGCCCGAGATCAAATGGCGCCTGACCTCGAGCTTCCCGAAGTCGCTCGACACCATCTACGGCACGGCGCAGACCTTTGCGAAATACGTCGCTGAGGCCACCGACAACAAATTCCAGATCCAGACCTTTGCGGCCGGCGAACTCGTCCCCGGCCTCCAGGCGCTCGATGCCGTCAGCGTCGCCACCGTCGAGATGGCGCAGACACCGCTCTATTTCTACATCGGCAAGGAGCCGGCGCTGGCCTACGCCACCGGTGCACCCTTCGGCATGAACCACCGTCACCAGGAGTCCTGGTGGTATTTCGGCGGCGGCGCCGAGCTCACCAACGAGGCGCTGAAGCCCTTCAAGACGCACGCGATCCTCTGCGGCAATTCCGGTACCCAGATGGGCGGCTGGTTTCGCAAAGAGATCAAGACCGTCGACGATCTCAAGGGCCTGAAATTCCGCATCGCAGGCATGGGCGGCCACGTGCTGGCGCGGCTCGGTGTTGTGCCGCAGCAGCTCGCCGGCGGCGACATCTATGCGGCGCTGGAGAAGGGCTCGCTCGACGCGGTCGAATTCGTCGGTCCCTATGACGATGAAAAACTCGGCTTCCAGAAGGTCGCCAAGTACTATTACTTCCCCGGCTGGTGGGAGGGCGGCGCCATGCTGCACATGATCGTCAATGACGAGAAGTGGAACGCGCTGCCCAAGCAGTATCAGGCGATCCTCAACCAGGCAGGTTCTGCGGCGGGAGCCTGGATGCTCGAGAAATACGACAGCGTGAATCCGGCGGCCCTGAAGCGCCTGATCGCCAATGGTGCAGAGCTGAAGGCGTTCCCGCAGCCGGTGCTGGAGGCCTGCTACAATGCGACCCAGGACCATCTGAACGAACTTGCCGCGAAGAGCGACCTGTTCAAGCGGACCAAGGAAAGCCACGACGCCTATATGAAGGAGCTGCTGTTCTACACGCAGATCGCGGAAAACTTCTACGACAACTATCTGCTCAGCAAGATGCGGAAGGGTTGATCGCGTAGATGGCGGGCGCGGTGGTTACGCCGCGCCCAGGCCCAGCTTCGCATAAATGCGCCGCGCATAGGCGCCGAATGCGTCGGTGGTCTTCATCGGCAGGTCGCGCGGGAAGGGCAGGTCGATTTCGAAATAGTCGGCCATCTTTGCAGGCCCTGCCGTCAGCACGGCGCAGTGCGACGACAGGAACACGGCTTCCTGGATCGAGTGCGTGACGAAGACGATGGTCTTGCCGCTCTCGCGCCAGATCCGCAGCATCTCCAGATTCATCTGCTCGCGCGTCAGCGCATCCAATGCGCCGAACGGCTCGTCCATCAGGATCAGCTTCGGATCGTGAATGAAGGCGCGCGCAATCGCGGTGCGCTGCTGCATGCCGCCGGAGAGCTCTCGCGGATATTTCTGCTCATAGCCGGCAAGCCCGACCAGATTGAGCAGATCACGCGCCCGCTCGCGAGCGGCCTTGATCGGCAGGCCGACGATCTCGGCCGGCAGCAGCACGTTGTCCAGGATGGTTCGCCATTTCAACAAAAGCGCCTGCTGAAACACCATGCCGATGTCGCGGGTCGGATCGAACGGGCTGTTGGCATTGCCGATTGTTACGGTGCCGCCGTCCGCGCCATGCAGGCCGGCCAAAATCTTCATCACCGTGGTCTTGCCGCAGCCGGACGGGCCGACCAGCGACACCAGCTCGCCTTCCTGCACGTCCATGGTGACGTCGGAGACCGCAAGAAACTCGGCGCCGCCAGAGCGGTAGACCTTTCGGACGCCTTGCAGGCTGATGAAGGGTTTTGAGCTCATGCCAGCCATTTGTTCAGATTGGCAGCGACAAAGGAATCGTCGCTGAGGTCGGCGTGCTCGCGAGTGACGCGGTCGATCTCCTCCTTCTGGCCGGGGCTCAGCCCCTCGTTTGGATCGAGGCACCACAGGCCCTTCATCAAGCCCTGGCGCCGCAGCACCTCGTGGCAGCCGGCGATGCAGCCGTGAAAATTATTGGCGACGTCGAAGAAGGCGCTGTTGCAATCGGTGACGCGGGCATCCAGCGCGAGCAGATCTGCGGGCACGTTGTCCTTGTGCCGTGCTGCCTTGCAGCGCTCGAACTGCTTGATGGCGCTCGCGGTCCACACCGACCAGTGCCCGAGCAGGCCGCCCTTGAAATAGGTCCGCGTGGTGACGCCGTTATCGCGCAGGTCGAACGGCAGCATGAGGTCGAGCAGGATGTGATCGTCATTGCCGGTGTA
This sequence comes from Bradyrhizobium sp. McL0616, assembly GCF_049993385.1. NCBI lineage: Bacteria > Pseudomonadati > Pseudomonadota > Alphaproteobacteria > Hyphomicrobiales > Nitrobacteraceae > Bradyrhizobium > Bradyrhizobium sp. McL0616. The sequence continues at coordinate 5,038,354 of NZ_CP188255.1, read as the reverse complement.
GATCGCAACGCGCTCGAGCGCGCCCGCCGCCGCGACGCCGCGCAGGACGTCGAGCGTCCGATAGCGGTTGAACGGCGCGATCTTGATCGCGATGACATTGTCGATCGAGGCAAAGCGCTGCCAGAACCGGCTCGACAGGATGACGCCGCCCACGGCCGGCTGGAGGTAGAAGCCGACCAGCGGAATTTCGGCGGCGACAGCCGTGCAGTGCGCGATGATCTCGTCCTCGGAGGCGCTCTTCATCGCGGCGAGGCTGAGCAGCCCGGCGTGATAGCCGATGTCGCGCGCGGTGCGGGCCTCGGCAGTGGCTTGCTTGGTCGGACCGGCGAGGCCTGCGACCATCGCCAGCGGGCGTTTTGTCCAGTTTGCTGCGGTTTCGGCCGCGAGCTCCAGCACCGGCCGATACAGGCCGACATCGCGGATCGCGAACTGCGTCGTGTGCACGCCGACCGCAAGGCCGCCCGAGCCGGCGTCGATGTAATAGCGCGTCAGCGCACGCTGATGCGTTGCGTCGAGCTGGCGCTCCGCCGTGAGGGCGAGCGGATGGGCCGGCAGCACGGTGCCGTCGGCAATCAGCTTGCGGATGTCGCTGTTGATCTGGCTGTGGTGCATGGTGTCCTATCCGAATTCGGGGCCGGCGACGGCGAATGGCATTTCCTCAGCCGCAGTGGTGGCGGGGCCGAACCGCATGCGCTGGAACGGCCGTTCGATGGTCCAGCCCGAGGCGGTCAATCCCTCCAGGAACGCGGCTTGCGAGGCGACGGCATCGATCAGGAGCGGTCCGTTCTCCGATCGCGCGACCGCATGAACCAGAGCCAGCGCTTCGGCGGCATTGTCAGCAAACAGGGGCCCGATGTGGCGCGCGGTTCGGCCGTCCCGGACCAGCGCGATGCATCCGTGCGCTGCGACGATGCGGGAGCCGGAGCGCTGCGCGAAAGCGGTGAGGAGGGCGGTCCGGTCGAAGCCGGTCGCTCTCCGGTCCCGTGCGCGAAGCGCGTCGAGCGTTGCCGTTGAAGGTGCCGGCAAGGACGCCTGCGTGGATTTGACCAGCTTCAGTCGGCGCAATTGCAGGGTCGGCGTGAACCCGAGCGGTTCATAGACTGCAACGCCATCCGGCGTTGCGTCGAGCCAGCTGGTCAGGCCGTTTTTGCGTGCCGTTTCCAGACAGGCATCGACCAGATGCGTTGCGAGGCCGCGGCGGCGATGGGTTGCCGACACCAGCACCATGCTGATCCAGGCGTTGTTGCCGGAATAGGGCAGCAGTGCCGCGGTCGCGACCAGTCGCACGCCGTCGCGAATGCCGAACACGACGCCGTCATGCAGGAAGACGCGCCAGTCCGCTTCGGTCTGGTTCCAGTGCGCCTCCGTCGACAGCACGAGCCCGGCCATCGCGTCGTCGATGCCGAGCTTGATGACGGATGGACCGTCAGTAGCGACCATCGCGCACCTCGTATTTGGTGGGCTTGCCGAGGCTCGGCATGGCACGGGACACCCAATCCGCCGTCCAGGTGATCAGCTGTTCGGTGTCGACGATAGGCAGGCCGAACCGCTCAACGGCCTTGGCGGTGTCGGTCAGCCAGGCGGTCGGCTGCTCCTCGCCGACCAGCACGGGCGCGCGGCCGAAGCGGGCGCCGAATTTCGCGGCGAGATCACGCACCGCGAGGATCTCATGGCCGCTGACATTGATCGGCGAGGTCGGCGCTGTGCAATGGGCGAGGCAGCGCAGCGCCTGAGCGGATGCATCACCCTGCCAGATGAAATTGACATGACTGATGCTGACGTCGATGGGTCTGCCCGTGAGCACTTTCGTGGCGATGTCGTGCAGCACGCCATAGCGCATGTCGATCGCGTAATTGAGCCGAAACAGCTGTCCCGGTGTTTCGAACTTGCGCGAAAAATATTCGAACATGCGTTCGCGGCCGACGCAGGATTGGGCGTATTCGCCGGGCGGGTTCGGCGCCATGTCCTCGCTCGAGCCCTTGCCGTCGACGGGGACGAAGGGATAGACGCAGCCGGTCGAGAACGCCACGATCCGCGATGACGGGAAAGCTTGCGCAACGAGTGCGGGCACATGCGCGTTCATCGCCCAGGTCAGCGACAAATCGCCCTCGGCGCCAAACTTGCGGCCGGCCATGAACACCATGTTCGGCGCTTTCGGCAGCGCGTTGATGGCGGCCTCGTCCAGCAGGTCGCAATTGATGGTCTCGACGCCGCGTGCATGCAGCCAGTCCTTGACGCTTGCGTCACTGAAGCGCGCCACGCCGATGACGCGGCGATCCGGCACGGCAGCTTTCGCAAGCCCCGCCAATGTCGGCCCCATCTTGCCGGCGACGCCCAGGATCATGATGTCGCCTTCGGCCTTGGCGAGGTCGTCGATCAGCGCCTGCGTCGGCCGGCACAAGAGATCGTCGAGCGCAGCGATGTCCGGAATGGTCTTCGGCAGCGTCTGGCGGGTGAGGAGCATGGGTCGGTCCTTCTTCAAGTCTGTCTTGCGTCGCCGACCACGAACATGCGTTCGAGGGCGAGGACGAGGCCGTAGAGGGCGACCCCGAGCAGCGTCAGCAGCACGACGGCCATCACCATCGCGGGCGTGTCGAGCGACGACTGCACCTGGATCATGAGGTAGCCGAGCCCGCGCTCGGAGGCGATGAACTCGCCGACGATGGCGCCGGCGACCGCGAGGATGGCGCCAACCTTCATGCCGGAGAAGATGTAAGGCAGCGATCCCGGCAGCTGGATCTTGCGGAACAGCGTCCAGCGCGAGCCGCGCAGCGATTTGACGAGATCGAGCAGGTCCGGCTCGACCTCGCGCAAGCCGCGCGCGGTCGTGAGCAGGATCGGAAAGAAGCAGATGCTGAAGGCGATCAGGATGTTCGGCACGATGCCGTAGGAGAACCAGACGATCAGGAGCGGGCCGAGCGCGACCTTCGGGATCATGTTGAGCGTCACGAACAGCGGCAGCAGCACCAGGCTGACCAGCGGCGCCCAGCTGAAGATCACGGCAAATGCGACCCCAACGACGGCGCCGAGCGCAAAACCACCGAGGATCTCGACGGCCGTGACCAGCGTGTTGGCACCCCAGGCGTAGCTCGCGGTTCCCAGCGTCTGCACCGTCGCCAGCGGGGAGGGCAGGATGAATTTCGGCACATGGAAGGCGTCGACCAGGACCTGCCAGAGCACGAGCACGGCCAGGTGCACGATCAGGATGATCGCGAAGCTGCGTGCCGGACTTGCTCCGTCACCTGCCACCGTTTGCTCCCTGTTGGTGCGGCGACCTTGCCGCGACGACAAGCCTAACCGGCCTCGGCCAAAGTTTCAACCAGTTGGTTGATTAGGGCCGGAGCGACTGCAACACCAGATCGGCGACATGCCTGCGGCGGGCGCGCCGCGCCGTGCGGCTAGACAGGTCCTTGCCGAAGATCGCCGACAGCGTCGGCGTGTTGGAGAAGAAGAAATAACTCAAGCCTGCGATGGAGATGTAGAGCTGGACGGGGTCGATCCCCTTGCGGAAGATCCCGGCGCGCACGCCTTCGTGGAGGATGTGGGAGACGCTCTTGACCAGAGGGGAATGCATCGCCTCGAGCCGTGTCGAGCCGCGGACGTGGCGGGCGCCGCCGCGGTTCTCGTCGTTCAAAAGCACGATGAAATCAGGGTTTGCCGCGAGGTGATCGAACGAGGCCTCGATCAGTGTGCGGATCGCTTTTTCCGGCGGCAGGCCTTCGAGATTGAGCCGGCGCTCCTGCTCGCGGATGTCCTCATAGACCCATTCGAGCACGGCGAGGTAGAGCGCGTCCTTGTCGCCGAAGTAGTGATAGACCAGCTGCTTGTTGACGCCGGCGCGCTCCGCGATCTCGTCGACGCGGGCGCCTGCAAAGCCGTGCGCTGCGAATTCCTGGCGCGCCGCACTGAGCAGTTTCTTGCGGGTGGCGACGGGGTCGCGCCGTTGCGGCACGGTGTCGCCTGATCGTTTTGCGGGCATTTCCAACCAAACAGTTGACAAGTCGGGGACGGGCTTGTTGCATTGGTAGCCTCACATGGGGAGAGCGACAAGCCGGGTCGCGGCAATGAGGAGAGATGCGATGAAGCGTTTGCAGGCGGCGGGCTCGGCTCTGGTGTTGGCCCTGATGCTCGGGGTGCCGGCGGTGCCCGCGAATGCGGGCGAGGCGGTCAATCTGATCCTGAACTGGACGCCGACGGCCGACCACTCGCCCTATTATTACGCCAAGGCGCAGGGCTGGTACGAGAAGGCCGGCATCGACCTCACCATCGAGATCGGCAAGGGCTCCGGCGTCTCCGCCGCCAAGGTCGGCTCCGGCGGCTCGCCGTTCGGCGTCGCCGATCTCGCCACCATGCTGGTGGCCAAGAGCAAGGGCGCCGACACCGTTGCCGTCATGAGCGTCTATGCCAACACCGGCCAGACCTTCTACTGGCTGAAGAGCTATGGCGTGAATGGCGTGAAGGACTTTGCCGGCCACAAGATCGGCAATCCGCCCGGCGACGCCTCGCGCGTGATGTGGCCGGCCTTTGCCAAGGCAGCAGGCCTTGCGCCTGATGCCGTCAGCTTCGTCAATATCGGGCCGACCGCGAAGATCGCCGCGCTGAAGAGCCACACCGTCGACATCATCAGCGATTTCTACAACGAGCACGATTTAAAGGTGATCGAGTTCGGGCCCGATCTCGGCTACGTCAACTGGAAGGACATCGGGCTCAATCCTTACGGCAACTCGCTGATCGTCAACGGCGCTTATCTCCAGAAGAATCCGAAGGTCGTCGAGGATTTCGTCCGCGTCTCGCAAAAGGCGTTCGCGGCCTGCGTTGCCGACGTTACGCCCTGCCTGAAGGCGTTGCTCGACCAGGTCTCCGGCCTCGACAAGGAGAACCAGGAGCGCCAGTGGGAGCGCATCAAATATCTGATGACGGACGAGTTCACGACGACGAAGGCGCTCGGCTGGATCGACGGCGAGCGGATGAAGAAGGATTACGAGCTGGTCCAGACCTATCTCGGGATGGAGAAGCCGTTCGACGTGAGCACGGCGTTCACGACCAAGATGCTGGATCCCGCCGTCAAAATGGATGCAGGCAAGGTGAAGAAGTAGGGCACCCGTAGCCCGGATGGAGTTCAGCGAAATCCGGAACAGTGCATCCTCGGCTGCAGGTTTCCCGGATTGCGCTTCGTTCCATCCGGGCTACAAGCAGAAGCGCTGGCCGCGCATCGTCAGCTTTTCTTCATCGCGTAGACGTGTTCAGGTCCGGGAAAGGCGCGTGACCGCACGTCGGTGGCATACGCCTTGACCGCCGCTTCAATGGCCGGACCGAGATCGCCGTAGCGCCGGACGAATTTCGGGGTTCGCGGCGACAGCCCGAGCATGTCTTCGAGCACGAGCACCTGGCCGTCGCAGGCCGCGCTCGCACCGATGCCGATGGTGGGGATCGCAATCGTCTCCGTGATCTTGCGCGCCAGCGGTTCGGCCACGGCTTCGACGACGACCGAGAACGCACCGGCTTCGGCGACCGCCTTCGCATGGTCCTCGATCGGGCCCCAGTCCACCTCGTTGCGCCCCTGGGCACGAAACGAACCGAGCGTGTTGATGGATTGCGGCGTCAGACCAATGTGGCCCATCACCGGGATGCCGCGCCCGGACAGGAATGCGATCGTCTCAGCCATGCGGACGCCGCCTTCAAGCTTCACCGCGCCGCATTGCGTTTCTTTCATGATCCGGACCGCGGCGTTGAAGGCCTGTTCCGGGGATGCTTCATACGAGCCGAACGGCATGTCGACGACGACCAGCGCCTGCTTCGAGCCGCGCATCACCGCGGCGCCCTGAAGGATCATCATGTCGAGCGTGACAGGCACCGTGGTCTCGAAGCCGTGCATGACGTTGCCGAGGGAATCGCCGACCAGAATGACGTCGCAATGCCGATCCACCAGCGCTGCGGAATGGGCGTGATAGGACGTCAGCATGACGATCGGCTCGCCGCGCTTGCGGGCTCGGATATCGGGCGCAGTCTTGCGACGGATGGAAGACTGGATTGACATGATCGGCTCCTCCCGCGGGGGCGGGATCGAAACCAGATGGTGCGACCGTGTCAATCGGGCGTGCGATCACAATGGACGCGAGCAAAGGTGAAGAAGGAGAGGCGGGGCGCAGGCAGCGAGCGCTCATCCATCGCCGTCACCCTGAGGTGGCCGCTTCTTCAGCGGCCCTCAAAGGGCGACGGCCAGGCTGCAGCTGGGCCGTGCATCCTTCGAGGCTCCCCATGGGACGCGTTGCGTCCCCTGCCTCGCACCTCAGGATGACGGGGAGGGGGCGTCCCAGCCCCCTAGCCGAGCCACCCCCGCCGACGTAACCCCACGGAGAAATTAACCGGCCATTAACCATCTCGGTCGCATCGTTAACCATTCAATAACAGGGAACGAGTCGGCCGCTATGGAGGCTGTAGCAAAAGTCCAACGCCAAATGGTTCGCCTGCGCGGGCGCTCCTATGTGGCCTTCGTGTTCGTACCGACCGTTCCGATCCAGGACTGGCTCCAGGAGATCGACACCACCATCGCGCGCTCGCCGGGCTTCTTTGCCGGCCGGCCCGTCGTGATCGACCTGTCGTCGGTCGAGCTCAGCCAATCCGGCATCAATCATCTGCTCACCAGCCTTCAGGACCGCAACATTCGCGTGCTCGGCATCGAGGGCGTGGAGGAAGCGCGGCTGACCCCAACGATGCCGCCGCTGCTGTCGGGCGGACGCAGCTGCGTGGTCGAGCCGAGCGCGCCGAAGAAGCCTGAGACGAAGGTTGAGACCAAGCCGACGTCGCTGCTATTAGAGGCCCCCGTGCGCTCGGGCCAGACGGTGATCTTCCCGGAAGGCGACGTCACCATTCTCGGCTCGGTCGGCTCCGGCGCCGAGGTCGTCGCCGGCGGCTCCATCCACATCTACGGCGCGCTGCGCGGCCGCGCCATGGCTGGCGTGAACGGGCACACTAGCGCGCGCATCTATTGCCAGAAGATCGAAGCCGAACTGCTTGCAATCGATGGGTTTTATCAGACCGCCGACGATATCGACGCGGCCTTGCGCGGCCGGCCGGCCCAAGCCTGGCTGCAAGGCGACACCATGCGAATTACCGCGCTGAACTGACCAGAAGGAGATTTCAGAAATGGCAAAGGTACTGGTCGTGACATCAGGCAAAGGCGGCGTCGGCAAGACGACGACGACCGCCGCGCTGGGAGCCGCGCTCGCGCAACGCGGCGACAAGGTCGTCGTCGTCGACTTCGACGTCGGCCTGCGCAACCTCGACCTCGTGATGGGCGCCGAGCGCCGCGTCGTGTTCGACCTCATCAACGTGGTGCAGGGCGTGGCCAAGTTGCCGCAGGCGTTGATCCGCGACAAGCGGCTCGAGAATCTGTGGCTGCTACCGGCCTCGCAAACCCGCGACAAGGACGCGCTGACGGAAGAGGGCGTGGGCAAGGTCATCGACGATCTGCGCAGCCGTTTCGACTGGGTGATCTGCGACAGCCCGGCCGGCATCGAGCGCGGAGCCTCCATGGCGATGCGCTTTGCAGACGAAGCCGTGATCGTCACCAATCCGGAAGTCTCCTCGGTGCGCGATTCCGACCGCATCATCGGCATGCTCGATTCCAAGACGGTGCGGGCCGAGAAGGGCGAGCGCGTCGAGAAGCACATTCTCATCACCCGCTATGATCCCTCCCGCGCCGCGCGCGGCGAGATGCTGACCATCGACGACATCCTCGAAATCCTCGCAACGCCTCTGCTCGGCATCATCCCCGAGAGCCAGGACGTGCTGCGCGCCTCCAACGTCGGCACGCCGGTGACGCTGTCGAACGTGGAGGGTGCACCTGCACGGGCCTATATCGACGCGGCGCGCCGGCTGTGCGGTGACACCGTACCGATGCAGGTGCCGACCGAGCGCAAGCGCTTCATGGATCGTCTGCTGCGACGGAGGGCTGCATGAGCATGGGTCTGCTCCGACTTCTCCGTGGCAACAAGGCCTCTGCTCCGGTCGCACGCGAACGGTTGCAGATCCTGCTTGCCCATGAACGCGGACTGCGCGGCCAGCCCGATCTGCTCGGCGTTCTGCGTGAGGAAATTCTCGCCGTCGTGTCCAGGCACGTCACGCTGGATCCGGCCAAGGTCATCGTCCGGCTCGATCGCGGCGACGCGGTATCGACCCTGGAGGTCGATATCGAGGTGCCTAACGATTTCGAGCGCAAACGCGCGGCGGTCGGGTAGGGGACCCGGCCGAAGACTCAGGTTTGGGGTGGGTGAAAAGGCGGTCCGCTGGGCATAGCGGGCCGCCTTTGTCGTTTGGGTGGGTAAGCGGAACGAGACGCGCGGCTCGATCGTTGTCGAAAGCCCGCGGGACGCGAGCGCACCGCGGCTTCATCAAACAGGAGAGCGCCCATGATGTCCGAGCTCCAAGTTCACACCGTCGCACGGCAGATGCTCGAGAAGCACGGCTTTGCTGCGATCGCGAAGGCCGCCGAGCAGGCCCAGGCCTGCGAGGGCCGCGGCGAGGCGGAGGACGCGAACGAGTGGCGCCACATCGAGGACGCCATGAAGATCATCCGCGGTCCGCACCAGAGCTGATTTGCGGGAAACGGGACGTCAACCCGGTCCGGTTCCGTCCTTGATCATATCGAGCACGCGGCCTGCCAGCGCCTCGACGACAAACGGCTTGGTCAGCACCTGCATGCCCGGCGCGAGTTGGCCATTCCCGATGATCGCGTTCTCCGCATAGCCGGTGATGAACAGCACCTTCAGCGCCGGCCGGGTCGCGCGCGCGGCATCCGCGAGCTGGCGGCCGTTGATGCCGCCGGGCAGGCCGACATCGGTGATGAGAAGGTCGATGGTCACGTCCGATTGCAGGATGTTCAGTCCGGTCGGACCATCATGCGCCTCGATGACGTCAAAGCCGATCTCTTCCAGCGCATCCATCAGCAGCATGCGGATCGAAGGCTCGTCATCAACGATCAGGATGGTATGGCTGGCCTGCGCGCGCACCGGGCTTTTGGTGGTCAGCGCCGACGGCCTGTCAGCCTCCTTGCCGTAATGCCGCGGCAGATAGAGGTACATGGTGGTGCCCTGGCCGACCTCGGAATAGATGCGGACCTGGCCACCGGACTGGCGCACGAAGCCGTAGACCATCGAAAGGCCAAGGCCAGTGCCCTGGCCGATCGGCTTGGTAGTGAAGAACGGATCGAAGGCACGCTCGATCACATCGGGTGCCATGCCCGTGCCGGTGTCGGTGACGCAGAGCGAGACATATTGCCCGGGCTCGAGATCGCGCTCGCCCGCGCCATGCTCGTCGAGCCAGCGGTTGGCGGTCTCGATCGTGATTCGACCGCCCCCCGCATGGCGTCACGCGCGTTGATGCAGAGGTTGAGCAGCGCGTTTTCGAGCTGTGGGGCGTCGATCAGCGTTGCCCACAATCCACCGGCCGTGACGACCTCGAGCGCAATCTCAGGCCCGACCGTGCGGCGGATCAGCTCCTCCATGCCCATCGCCAGCCGGTTGAGGTCGGTTGGCCTCGGATCCAGCGTCTGCCGTCGCGAGAAGGCGAGCAGGCGATGCGTGAGCGCTGCCGCGCGCCTGGCTGCGCCTTGCGCCGCATTGACGTAGCGGTCGATCTCCTTGATCCGGCCCTGGCCAAGCCGTGTCTGCAACAGCTCCAGCGAGCCTGTGATGCCGGTGAGCAGATTGTTGAAGTCGTGGGCGATGCCGCCGGTCAACTGGCCGACCGCCTCCATCTTCTGCGACTGGCGCAGCGCTTCCTCGGTCTCGCGCAGGCGCTCCTGCTCCCTCAGGCGTTCGGTGACGTCGTAGACGAACTGGTAGGCGCCAAGAAGCTGACCATCGCCGTTGCGCAGGCAATTGAAGCGCATTTCGTAGGATCGGCGGGCGCGCCTGAGATCGCCGAATTCGGCGATCTCAACGAACTCCTCGCCTGCAAGGGCCTTCGACCAGATGGCATGGACGGTCTCGCGGTGCTCCGGCTGGTCCTTCAGAAGCTCGAGCATATTGTCACCGACCTTCGGCAAGACGCCGAAAATCCGGTGAAATTCCTGCGCCGACGCGCCATTGATGGCGAGCCACCGGAAGTTCGGGTCGACGACCTGGACGAAGGCGTTGGTGCCCTCGACGATGTCGGCCATCAGCTTCCGTTCGGCGAGCGCTGCGACCACCCGCGCTTCCAGCGTCTCGTTGAGCTGTTGCAGCGCCACTTCGGCGCGCTTGCGCTGGGTGATGTCCTGGAACAGCACGGCAACCTGCTTGCGGCTGGCGGGCTCGACCCTGAAGGCCGCAAGCTCGAGGTAGCGGCCGGTCGCGACCAGCTCGCGCTCGAAGCGGATGGGTACCCCGGTTCGCAGCACGCCGCCATAAAGCTCGACCCAGCCGTCGGCTTCGGCCGGGACCATCTCGCGGAGCTTCTGGCCGACCACATTCGGAATGCCCGCATGCTGGGTATAGGCGGGGTTGGCCTCGATATGGATGTAGTCGCTCAGCGGCCCGTGCGGACCGTCAAAGAATTCGATGATGCAAAAACCTTCGTCGATCGAATTGAAAAGCGTGCGGTAGCGCCCCTCGCTCTCGGCGAGCGCGGACTCCGCCCTTCGCCGTTCGGTGAGGTCGGCCGCTCCGAGCGCCTTGAGGCGTGCGTTCTCCTCCTCAAGCGCCCTCAGCCGGCGATGCAGGTCCTCAAACTCGATCGAATCCACACGCGCTCGCGGGGTTTGCGTTTCCAAAGCCGCTCGTCGGCCTGCCCACGCCATTCTAGCGGGCGGACGCACCGCGGCAAGCCGTCCACCTTAACCCGGTCGGAACCGGCGAGTTCCCGCATGATTGGACGGCTAGTGCTCGCCCTGAACCGCGCCCTGCGTAGTCGGCTTATGCTGGGTTTGCGGCTGCTCACGCTCGCCGGTCTCCTTGCAGGGGAGCTGCTCCCACGATCCGCCCGGCGCCTGCTGATAGGCGCTACAGGATGACGTAGCCGATTTGTCATCGCCCTTTTGGGCGTCGGAATTCTTTGCGAGCGCCGGCAAAGCCAGCATCGTGCTGGCCGCGAGCGCGCCGGCGACAACGAGATGCACTATCCGCATGTGGTTCTCCAGTTCGAAGAACCCGCATGCTGGCGAGGAATGTGACGATTATTGGCCGTCCCGCTGGTTCCGTCGCGGCGTGCTTAACGCCCGCGAGAAATGCAGCTAGCCGCCCTTGGCGCGGATCAGGCCGGCAAGGTTGGTCTTCTGCTTTTCGCACCAATTGCCCATGCCGAGCCGGCGCTGGTCGAGGTCGGTCGCCTGCGTCGCCACCGCAACCTCCGCCATAATGTCGTCGGTTTGCTTCTCGCCCATCTTGCCGCCGGTGTGCATGTAGGCGATCGCCTTGCGCACCTGCTCGGTGGTGCCGTCGGGCAGCTGCATCTGCTGAGCCTTCTGCACCAGATCCTGATAGACCACATCCGTGCCGGGGCATTCGACCTTGGCGGCGAAGGCCTGCAACACCAGCGTCACATAGGTCGAGCGCGGGTGGTCGTCAGCCTGGGCCGGCACGGCGATCAGCAACAATCCGGCAATCAGAAAACCGTAGCGCATTCCTTGGACCTCCCCGATTTTTTGGGAAGGCTAGCGCCCGCAGAGCGACTGCGCAATGGGTGGATTGCGGAGTGGTTGACGACCTAGCCGGTTCGTTGCCAGGCCGGTACGGGATCAAGCGGCGTGCGATAGAGCTCGTTGTGATCGCGATCGGTGACACGCACCGCGCAACCCTTGCTCTGGAGCTCCGGCTTCACCTGCGACAGCTCGTTGGCCAATTGATCGGCGCGATCGGAGGCGACCTCGATGTCTTCGAGGATAATGCCGCCCTGGTTCTTGAACTCTTCACCAACCACAAGATCGAAATAGTAGTAGGGCATCCGAATTCCCCGGTGTGATGACGTAAGTCTTCAGCACGAGTCTCAACGCATGCGGATGGTACCACTGAGTCGACTATTACAGAATAAAGCGGCCGCGCAATCTCTGTGCTTATGGCGCAAAAATCATGTGCAGCATGCAGGTGCGTTAAGATTTTATTAAATATGCGGGCGTGATCATTAGGCATGGAATTGCAACAGAACCGGGCTCCGGGAACCGGCAGTTGCAAGAGAAGGCCGGCGGCTTAGATCCCGACGGCCTTTTCTCTTTGCGCGCAGCAACGCATCACCGTAATCGCACGGACTCAACGTATCACACCGACTCGTACAACGTGCGTCGCATTACGATCGCGCTGATGCGTGATGATCGCTAGTGCACCGGCATCGGCGGCCGCACGACAGGTCCGTCGTCATCGGCAACCGCTTGTGTGGCTGCGGGTGGCGGCGGGACGGCGACAGCCTGCGACGGCGGTGGTGGCGGCGCAATCGCCGTGGGCGCGTATGTCTGCGTATAGGCCGGTGTGGTGATCGGCTTCGGCTTGCGCACCGGCGCAACCGGTGGCCGAGGTGGCAGCGCAGAGACTCGCGCGCGTGGATCGATCGGCTTCGCCTCGGCGACCGGCTTCGGCGCGGGTAGCTTCACCATCTCGCGCGCCATCTGCTCTTGTGCGGTCTTCAGCTCCGCGATGTTGGCCTTGAGCTGGACGATCTGCTGCGCCATCGCGGCGACGTCGCGTGTCATCGATTGCAGCGATTGCGTCGCAACGGATTGTGTGGCTGCGGGCGCGGCTGCGGCATTCTGTGCCGCGACCGGTGCGGTGGATTGGTCGGTGGTCTGATCAGTCGCGGCGTCCGGCGCGGGCGGGGCGGCTTGCGCGATGGCGACCGGCGTTGCCGGCGACGTCGACGGCAGCAACGACATCAATGACGGTGTCCATTCGGCGAGCATTTGCCTTGCCGTATCGCCGTGGCTCTCCCACACGATGGTGGCCGCGGCACTTCCCCCGGCAAACAGCATCGTGATGAACGCGCCGCGAAACCATCGACCGGCGGCAGACCGCTTCTCCCGGCCGGGCATGTCGTTGGCGGTCACCCGGATCGCCGTGTCTACGGAGGGCGTCGTCGTCGCAGCAACTGCGGGAGCGACATCGATCTTCGGCTCCGGGCGGTTCATGATCTCCGGAGCCAAAGTCGGCGCATCGCTGTGGGTGCGCGAGGCCAGCACCATTTCCGGCGAAATCTGGACGGCGTCATGCGGATCGTTGTCTTTCATCGTATCCTTCACGATCTCATCGACGATTTGCCTGCTGTTCAGCGTGGCGAGCATCGCAGCTCCTTTGAAGCCATGGTCGTCAGGCCACGAGTCCAGCCGGGTTTGACCAAAGCAAGGCGCGGCGATGGAGACTCTGCGACGGTCTTCCGCCGTTTGTGGTGATGGAACCTGCTCTGGCAAACACGGGCACGTGTTGCGCACTGCCTTGTTTTGAGCACGATTTGGGCAGCATCTAGTGGTGCTGGGGGTGCTTCTAACCGCTATCGGGGGGGCCGGCGGTGCCAAAACTATCAATCGCTATTTTCGCAGTTGCTATGCTTTCGCTCGGCGGATGCATGCAGGCAACGCTTTCGCCGTCGACCGACGCGAACATGACGCCGCGCGACCGACAATTGCTGTCGCACGCGCCTTACGCGCAGGCGAATGTGCCCGAGCAATATCTCCGTCACGTCGTCGATTATCCGCGCAAGGAGCAGCCGGGCACGATCCTGGTCGATACCGATGCGCGCTATCTCTACTACGTGCTGCCGGAGGGCAAGGCGATCCGCTACGGCGTCGCGGTCGGCGAGGAGGCGATGGCGTTCTCCGGCGTGGCCCGCGTCGGCCGTCTGGCGGAATGGCCCGACTGGGTACCGACAGCGGAAATCCAGGCGCGGCTCGGACCGTATCCGGCGCGCGTCGCCGGCGGCCCCGCCAATCCGCTGGGCGCGCGCGGCATCTATCTCTACGCCGGCAACAAGGACACGCTCTACCGCATCCACGGCACCAACCAGCCCGAATATATCGGGCAGGCGATCTCGTCGGGCTGCATCCGGATGCGCAACGAGGACGTCATCGATCTGTTCGATCGCGTCAAGCTCAACGCGACCGTCGTGGTGCTGCCGCCCGGGCAGAACGCGCAGCTGGAGACGGGAACAGGCTGGCGCGGATGAGGCAAACGTCCTGACCTGTTGCGCCCGCCGCGTTCACTGAAGCTTGAATGATGGGTCCGGTCGATCGTCCACTCGGCCCTTCCAAACGTGAATTGCTTCACAGGGGGCATGCCCGGTTTGCGCTATGTCTCAATGGCTCGTTGCCATTGGAGGCACCATGCAAAAATTCTTCTATCAATTGGATGAGAGCGACCGCCGTATTGTGCGGAAATGGCGCCTGGCCACGCTCGGCTTCTACGGATCAATCCTGGCCGGACTGGTCCTGTACACGGCGCTGCACTGGAATCCGGAGGTCAATTATGCCTCGGTCGATTCCACGGCCCACGCCAAGCTCGTGGGCCCGTCGGGCAGCGATGGACGAGCGCCTTTCGCGCCCTAATCTTCCGGACGGGCGATGCGCCATTGCAGCGTCGTGGCGATGCCGTTGGCTTCGCCCGGCGCCTTGTCGGCCGCGGACGTGTAGAGTGGGCGATAGCGAAAGGCCCACATCTTGCTGCCGTCTTTACGCGTAATCGGCGTGAAATCGCCGATCGCCTGGGCATCCGCGGGAGCAGCCAGCGGAATCCAGGTCTCGGCGCATTTGCCGTCACAGCTCGATGTCTTGCCGCTGGTGTCGCGCTCGTAGAAATAGAGCGTCATGCCCTTGAGGTCGACGAGCTTAGAACCCTGTTTGGTCAGAACGGCACGTGCCGGCGAGGTCGTGGCGTCGGGCTTCGGCGCAGGAGCGGCTTCGCCGCCGCCATGCCCGTTCGCAAGCGCAGGGGCGGTCGAGAGCGCAACCGCTGCGGCAACAATAACGAACCTGAACATCCGAAACTCCAAACCGGCAAAGTTAATCGCGCATTAAGCGCCGAATTGGGCCGACGATAGCGGTCGAAGGTTAGTTCCAGGTTTCATGGCATTCAATTGCGGACCCGAATACCAGCTAAGCCTGCGCTTCGCGCAGCGGCGCGCGGCTGAGCTCATTGCCGGCGGCGATGGCCTTGCGCATCAGCCGCATCAGCTCCTCGCTTTCCTTCGCACTGAGGCCGCCCAGCATGATGCGCTGGGCGGATTCGACGGCCGGCGTGATCTTGCGCAGTGTGCGTTTGCCTTCGTCGGTGATCTCGAGCTCGCGGGCGCGGCGGTCGCGGCTACTGGCGCGGCGTTCCGTAAGGCCCTTATGCACCAGGCGATCGATCACGCCGGTGATGGTGGTGCGGTCATAGGCGATCAGCCCGGCCAACGTCACCTGGTCGAGCCCCGGATTGGCCTTGATGCTCGCAAGCGCTGCGTACTGCACCGGGGTGAGGTCGAAGCCGGCATTGCCGACCTCCGCCAGAAACACCGCCACCGCGATCTGCTGGAACCGGCGCGCCAGGTGCCCGGGCATGTCGTTGTTGTCTTTCACCGAATTCTCCTCGGAGCGCGGGAAGGGGTGCGATCATTGACAAGTATACTGATAGTCAGCATACTGATCAATATCCAAATAGAACATCGACGGGAGAGGTGCTCATGCAATTCCATCTGAATGGATTCCAGCCGGGCGATCCTGAAATCGCAGATCCCGCCGAGCGTATTCAGGCCTCCGGCGCAGCTGGCGACGTGCCTGATCAGGTTGATGTCCTGATCGTCGGCTGCGGCCCCGCGGGCCTGACGCTTGCCGCCCAGCTTGCGCAATTCCCTGATTTCAAAACCTGCATCGTCGAGCAGAAGCCGGGGCGTCTCTCGGTCGGCCAGGCCGACGGTGTCGCCTGCCGCACCATGGAGATGTTCCACGCCTATGGCTTCAGCGAGCGCGTGCTGAAGGAGGCTTATTGGGTCAACGAGACGACATTCTGGAAGCCGGACGAGCGGGCGCCAGACAGGATCGTCCGCAGCGGAAGAGTGCAGGATGTCGAGGACGGGCTGTCGGAATTCCCGCACGTCATCCTCAACCAGGCGCGCATCCATGACGGTTTTCTCGACGTCATGCGCAGGTCACCGGCCAAGCTCGAGCCTTACTACGGCCGGCGTCTGCTCGATCTCCAGGTCGATCCGGCCGCAGGTCCCACCGATCATGCGGTGACCGTCCGTCTCGAACGGGTCGACGCAGAGAACGAGGGCAAGGTCGAGACCATCAAGGCGCGCTATGTCGTCGGCTGCGACGGCGCGCGCAGCACCGTGCGCAAATCGATCGGCCGCGAGTTGCACGGCGATTCCGCCAACCACGCCTGGGGCGTGATGGACGTGCTGGCGGTGACCGATTTTCCCGACATCCGCTTCAAGGCGCTGATCCAGTCGGCGAAGGACGGCAGCCTTCTCATCATTCCCCGCGAGGGCGGCTACATGGTTCGCCTCTATGTCGAGCTCGCCAAGCTCGACGTCGGCGAGCGCGTCGCCAACCGCAACATTACCGCCGATGACGTGATCGCCAAGGCGCGGCGGATATTGAGTCCGCACAAGCTCGAGGTGAAGGAGATTGCCTGGTGGTCGGTCTACGAGATCGGCCAGCGCCTGACCGACAAGTTCGACGACGTGCCGGACAGCGAGATCGCAACGCGGCTGCCGCGCATCTTCATCGCCGGCGATGCGTGCCACACCCACAGTCCGAAGGCCGGGCAGGGCATGAACGTCTCGATGCAGGATGCTTTCAATCTCGGTTGGAAGCTCGCCAAGGTGATCCGCAAGCAATGCGCCCCGGGCCTGCTGCATTCCTATTCGGCCGAACGCCAGGCGGTCGCGAAAGAGCTGATTGATTTCGATCGCGAATGGGCCGGGATTTTGGCCTCCGCCGCCAAGGCCGGCGGTGCCGATGCGGCGAAGACGCAGGACTATTTTATCAGACACGGCCGCTACACGGCGGGCACGGCGACGCATTATCGCCCGTCGATCCTGACCGGCACTGCGTCCCATCAGCATCTCGCGCAAGGTCTTGCCGTCGGCACGCGCTTTCACTCCGCGCCGGTGATCCGGCTTGCGGACGCAAAGCCCGTCCATCTCGGCCACGCTGCGCAGGCGGATGGTCGCTTCCGCATCTATGCGTTTTCGCGCGACGAAGATCCCGCTGCGGCGAATTCTGCCATTCGCGGTCTGTGCAACTTTCTCACCGAAGCGAGGGAATCGCCGGTGCGGCGATATACGCCTGATGGCGCCGATATCGACGCCGTCATCGATCTGCGTGCGGTGTTCCAGCAGGATCATCGCAAGCTCGCCGTCGAGGCTATGCCCGCGCTGCTGCTGCCGCGCAAGGGCCGCTATAGCCTGATCGACTACGAGAAGATGTACTGCCCTGATCTCAAGAGTGGCCATGACATCTTCGCCATGCGTGGCATCGATCGAACGGCCGGCTGCATGGTCGTGGTCCGGCCGGATCAGTATGTTGCGCAAGTGCTGCCGCTCGACGGCTTCGCCGAGCTCGCGTCGTACTTCGACGGGTTCATACTGCCGGCGGGCTAAGGCGCCTACAATTTAAGACAGTTCTTCGCGTGCGGATTTCATCGATCGTAATATGTCTATCGAAAGCTGCAAGCATCCACTCGGGGCAGGCGGGGCACGGGAGGATGACGATGAGACAGAGTCAGGCGGAGACGCGCCGCCAAAATGTCGCGAAGCGGTCGATGACCAAAGAGGCCAAGCAGCTGTCCGGCCTGATCGCCGGACTGCGCAAATCCCTCGATGGCATCCACCTGGAGCGGGCGAGTCCAAAGCTCTCCGGCGCCGAGATGGGCCTGCTCGACGAGCGCCGCAACAATCTGTTGCTGACCATTGCTGCCCTGGACGACCGTCTGTCGGCCGTGCAGGGGTTGATCGACCTCGGCCGTCCACACGTCATCCGCGTCCACTGAGCGGATCGCAGGCGCTATTGGTTCCGTCGCGGCGGCGATGGGCCAAGGCCCGGCTGGCGGCTCTGCCTTGCATAAGGATTGGCGTAGCACTGGGCGGCTTGCCCTGAGGCGGTCGCTGTGCACTGCGCCATGGACGTGAAGCTGCAATCGATGGTGCTGCCGTCGATGGTGTAGACCTCGATGCAGACTGGATAGCGCGGATCGTAGGTCTGCGCGGCCGCAGGTGCGGCGGCGAACCAGCCCCCGGCAAGCAGAATCGCATTCATGATGGTGCGCATGATCAACCTCCGTCGTGCGGCTGGAACCGGTGTCTCTGCACAATGCTGCCTTGGACGGCACGAAATTGCCACGCTCCCGGCGAATTGCCGCCAAAGCCCGCTGCCACGGAGAACGGGTGCAGGGCAACGCAAGGGGATGGGCATTGGCCTATAAAATGATCGCAGAACGCGACAATGCGAAGTACAGTTTTGCCCGCGAGAGCCGGTTGCTCATCGTAGCAAAGGCGAAGGTTTGGGCGAGCGAAGGCTGGCGGGTCGTCATCACCGATCAGGACGGCAAGTCCTACGCGCCGCCCGAGTTTGATCAGTTACTGGCGGCGTGATCGCAAGACGGGGCTAGGGGACGACATTGACAACGCTATTTCGACCGGGGCGCGAGGTCATCGCGCCTCTGATGATTCTTGCTGTCGCCGTCGCGCTGACGGGGACGGTTGCGTCCGCGCAAAATCTCGACGCCGGCAAATCGGCCGAAAAGCTGTTCGCTGACGGTTGCGCGAACTGCCATCGCAGCCCCCGAGGCCTTGCCAAGGGGCGTTTCAGCCTCACGCTCTCCTGGTTCCTGAAAGACCACTACGCGACCAGTTCCGACACTGCGAAGGCGCTCGCCGCCTATCTGGAAGCAGTCGATGTGCCGCCTCCGCGTGCAGCGGCGAAGCCCGCCGCGCGGCCGGCTCGATCCGCATCGCGTCCGCCCAAGCCGGTGCAGAGCCAGTAGAGCCACCGCATTCAGCAGACGCGCGTCTGCGAATTCAATCAAAAGTAGAAATATTTTGGTGCGCGCTGTGAGGTGGTATTAAACCACAACCGCCGGCGCCGCCGAATCCAGTCCCATTCAACGCCGTACCCGGCATGCTCTCCAACATGACGCTGGAGACCTTCATCCAGAACTATCTCGACAACGGGGCCGCGGCCCAGGCTCGTGCGTGAGCTGCCACAATTTCGCGACGCTACCGGATGGCAAGACCTCGGCGAATTTCAGCTTCCTGCCCAGCATCTTGGATTCGGCATCGTTGCGCGCCAAGATCAAGCCGGCGCCGTGAGCACGGGCGTTTACCTGCGCCGATGGGTCTGCGCGATCAGCCAGTCGTGCACGGCGCGGAGGTCGGCGCTCATGCGGGTCTGTCCGGTCGTGACGAAGGACAGCCAGGCGCCGTCGGCTGCGAGGCGAACGACCTGAAGTTCGGGCCCGCCATCGGTGGTGCGGTGGCGCTTCAGACGCGCCTTCATCCAGTCGTTCCAGAGCTGGCGTAGCGACGGATCGGTGACGACGACCATGCTCAGCGCCGCCCAGGGCGTGGCGAAGCCAAAGGCCTTGCCGGTGAACACGGCATTGACGTAGGCGCGGGTAAAACTGCCGCGCGGTTTCGGATCAGCTTCGATGGCGGCATCGATCTCGGCGTCGACGCGGGCGAGCAGATCGGCGAACAGGCCCTCGATCAGGGCCTGCTTGCTGCCGTAATGATGAAACAGCCCGCCCTTGGTGACGCCGGCCGCCGCCGCCACCGCCTGCACCGTGATACCGGACACGCCATGGTCCATGGCGATGGCCGCGGCGCAGTCGAGCAAAGCGCGCCGGACCTGCTCGGGCTGCTTGGCGCGGGTGTAGGCGCTTGCCGGCATCAGTGCACCGTCGTCCCCGAGAACAGGTTGATCACCACGACCCCGGATACGATCAGCGCGATGCCGACGAAGGCCGCGGCGTCCAGCATCTGGCGGAACAGCACGAAGGAGATGGTAGCGGTCAAGATGATCCCGACGCCGCCCCAGATCGCATAGGCGACGCTCAGGGGGATGACCCGGATCGCGACCGACAGCGCGTAGAACGAGGCGACATAGAGCAGCACCATCGCCAGCGTCGGCCAGGGCCGCGTGAACTGCGCGGACTGCTGCAAGAATGCGGATGCCGTCACCTCGAAGACGATGGCAAGGGCGAGCGCGGCATAGGCATTGAAGGCGGTGGTCATGATAAGCTCGAGCGTAGGCACGACAAAGATACCGCGCGGTAGGTATGTTTAGCACGCGCAATGCGGCTTTTGCCGTGAGCGGATATCACGTGTGAGTGACGAGCCTGCGACACGCTGGCACGCAGTCTGGACATGGTGTCGATGCGCCAAACTGATCCGCACGGAGAGCTCGACGTCTTCGGCGAAAGCCGTGGACGTATAGCCGTTTCCATCATCCTCGTCCGGTCTGCGTCGGGTAAATCGGCGACGGCGGCGTGCGTTGAAATCATTCCTGATATCTGCGTTTGCGGCCCAATATCGTTTCGGATTTCGCAAGATCATGGGTTAGCCTCGCACGGTCCTTCGTCCAGATATCGAGCGCCGCGCCATGCACGTCCTTCGACCCCAGTTCCGCATCGAGGAGCAGCGCGCGCTGGAATTTGCGGGCAACCGCGGCTTCGGCGTGATCGTGGCGGCGGATGCGATGGGGCCGCGCGGCTCGCACGTGCCATTCGTGCTCGGCCGGCGCGACGGGCAGGTGATTGTGCAGATCCATTTCACCGCGAAGAACCCGCTGGTGGAGCTTGCGGACGGCGCCAGGCGCTTCCTGCTGATCGTTGCCGGCGACGACGCCTACATCTCCAACGACTGGTATTCCTCGCGCGAGAACGTCTCGACCTGGCTCTATGAGGCCGTGCACCTGTCAGGCGTGGCGCATCTGTGCAGCGAGGGTGAAAATCGTGGCCATGGCGATGCGCTGCTGGCAGTCTCCGAGGCGCGGCTGCCGAAGCAGCCTTGGGATCTCGCGCAGATGCAGCCCGGCAAGCGCGAGAGCATGCTGGCGGCGATCCGGGTCGTCGATCTCGTGGTCGATCAGGTCGAGGGGCAGGCCAAGCTCAACCAGCACAAGGGCGATGCCGATCATGTCGCGGTTGCCGATCGGCTGGCGCAGTCGGAGGAAACGGGCCACCAGCGGTTGGCGCGGAAGATGCGGGCGCTGCGGCCGGGTCTTGGGTATGAGATTTCGTGATCGCGGTTACGCTTGCCTCGCGGCGCGATTGATGAGTATCGCTTCGCTTCACCCGTCCTACAGGTTCGTGCATGCTCGTCATCTCCATTCAAAGCCAGGTGGTCCACGGCCATGTCGGCAATAGCGCCGCCGTCCATGCCATCCAGGCGGAGGGCGTGAACGTCGCCGCGGTTCCGACGACGCTGCTGTCGAACCATCCGCGCTATCCGACCTTGCGCGGGCGCGTGCTCGAGGCTGAGCTCGTCGCCGATCTCCTCAAAGGCGTCGAGGAGCGCGACCTCATCGATGAAGCCGCCGTGCTCGTCACCGGCTATCTTGGCTCGCCCGGCATCGCCGCAATCGTCGCCGATTTCGTCGAGCGCGCGCTCTCGCGGAATTCAAAGCTCGTTTATCTCTGCGACCCCGTGATCGGCGACGACGGCCGCGTCTATGTCGCCGACGGCATTTTGGACGTGGTGCGGCACAGGCTGTTACCGGCGGCAAGCCTGATCACGCCGAACCAGTTCGAGTTCGAGCTGCTTTCCGGCATCACGATCGCGGAAACAGAAACTTTGCGCGCGGCAGCGGCTGCAATTGCAGGCCAGGGCCGGATCGACATCGTCGCCACCGGCTGTACGCTCAACGATACGCCGGCAGGACAGGTGGAAACGATTCTGTCTGCGGACGGGCAATTGTCGCGCTTTGCGACGCCGCGGCTGCCGATCCGTCCCTACGGCACCGGCGATCTCCTGACCGGCCTGATCGCGGCGCATCTCGCCAAGGGCACGGCGATCGAGGCCGCGGTGCGGCTTGCGGTCGAGACGATCTTCGCCGTGCTGGTTCGAACGCAGGAGGCAGGATCAGCCGAGATGCGGCTCGTGCCGCTGCCGACGTCGGGGGCGTAACAGGTAGATCAGGTCGCTCGCTTCGCAGCGGATTGCGCCGACTTCTGCGGTTTTGCCGGGCTCTTCTGCTCACGCGCGGCTTGTGCCTTTGGCGGCCTGGAGCGTGCCGCGGCGTGCACCTTCCTGTGCCTCGCGTTGGTGGCTTCCTTGCGGTCGCTCGCGACGCCGCGCTTGGAGATGTATTCCGGACCGTCAATCGGGCCGACATGCGGCGGGTCGCGATCGAGATAGGGCCGGCCGATGCCGAGCGCCTTGCCGTTGGCGTCGACCCATTTCCACAGCACTTCCGTCGAGACCCAGCGCTGCGCGCGATTGTCGCCCTTGGTGCTGACGATATCGGCCGCAAGCCCGTGGCCGTAACCGCCGCGCGAACTGCCGCCGTGATAGGAGCGATCGGACGCCGCCTTCAGGCCGCTGGCGATCGACTGCCGATAATTGTCGCGGAATGCGCTGGTGATGCCGGGCGAGAGGCCTGCGGCTTCGGCGGCGAGCAGTGTGCGAAACAGTTTTTGCTTGAAGCTCTTGTCCATGCCGCCGATGACGTAGTCCATCAGCGCCATGTTGGCATGGTCGGCCGCCTTCGGATCCTTCCAGCCAAAGTCCTCGTCGACCAGCTTCGTGAAGCTGCGCATCACCGTGACCATCTTGCCCTTGCGCTTGATGGTGACGGCGCGGCGGTCCTCGACCTTGATCGAGTCTTCCTTCGCCGTGCGCTGGTAGAGCGCCCAGAGATAGCGGTCGATGCAGGCATCCATGGCGAAGCATTCGTCGAGCACGGCGACGGTGTCGGCGGACGGAGACGCTTTGCTCTCGACAACGGGCCCTCCGGCGATCGCCGCAGGCGACAGCGTCTCGGACGGCACGACGTCACCGGGATCGGCGGATGCAAGCTTGATGACGGGCTCCGGCGCAGGCGCAGCTCCGCTGGCGACGGGAGCGGGCTCGGGCGCGATCTGAGGTGCGGGCAAGGCCGCCGGCAGCATCTCGGTCGGATCGGCCGAGGCGAGCTTGATGGGGGTGGCTGTCTCGATCGACGCCGCTTCAGCAGTCGGCGTGCTCGGCGTCGCAGCCACGGCGGCCGCGATGTCGGCGGTCAGCGCGATGCCATCATCAATGGTCGCAGCGCGCGGGATGTCTGAGAGTTCGACGCGGGCGGTCATATCTTTGGCGCAGGAGACGGCTGCCGCATTGGCGCCGCTGTTCTCGATCAGGGCCGGCGCATAGGCGGAGAGGGACAGTGCCAGCCAGCCGACCATCATGGCCGATGGGCACGAGACCGCTACGATAAGAGACCGCCGATCATTCATGATCCCCGCCTCCAAAAGGTTCTGAGCGAACCAGTTTGCACAGCCAAGCACGCGGCGCGTCAATAGTTCGGGGGACGATGTGGCGGTGCAATGGCACAAATCAGCGAAAAATGGCTTTTCAGCCGAGTGTTGCCCGAACGCAACGCCAGTTCCCGTGCGGTCCCAGCGGCTGGCGCGCGAAAAAACAGGCTAAAACGGCGCCAGATTACCATCAAATTGTGCGATCAGAATTCACTCAATCTTGGATTGTGGTGGTGCATTGCTCGCGCGCCGGCAACCTCCGGTAGATCTGGGAAGGATGCGACGTGAAATTGAAATGCTTGTTGGCCGCCTTCGCTGCCGATGAATCCGGTGCCACTGCGATCGAATACGGCTTGATCGCAGCGGGCATCGCGCTTGCGATTATTGAAGTGATTTATGCATTGGGCACCAATCTCGTTGCGAAGCTGCAAGCGCTGGCGACGGCGCTGAAATAATCCCGTCATCCTTCGAGGCTTGCCCAGCGGCGCGGTCGCGCAAGCGCCTGTGCGCGTTAAAAATATCGCCATGCGTGCCGCGCGATGTTGCGATGCAGCAGCGCATGTCGCATTGCAGCAAATCGCGCTTAAATGTGCTCCGAATCCTCACTCAGGAGCATCACAGTGAACAAACTGACCCTCTCCATCGCCGCCACCGCCATTGCCATCGCAAGCTCGACTGCAATCTTCGCCGCCGAACTGCCGGCTTATGAAGCCAACGGCTTCCCGGTCTCGCCCTTGCAGGTCCGCGTGCTCGGCGCCGCGCATGTGCAGCAGCAGGAGACGGCACCTGCAAGGACCGTCACGGTTCACCAGGCGAGCGTTCTGACGCCGCGCAAGCTGACGACTGCGACGGTGACCACGGGCAGCGCCCGCTAAACCGGTATCGCACCAGAAGCAGTGGGCTCGCGGAGCGCGAGACCCACCGCCTCGCGCGTTTATGCGATGCGCTGATTGAGACTCTCGCGGCCAAGAAAATCGCCGCAACGACCATGTTGTGTACGGCCGTTCAAGACCGGTGTGATCTCTTTAATAGTTGCTTTGCAGATGGTGGCGCTTGATGCGGCCGCCGCTTCTCTAGCGGCCAATAATTGATTTCATAACGGAGGCCATCATGCCCGTCGCCCAGAAAGCCGTCATTGCGACCGCCGCACCGCGCGCGTCCATTCTCAGGCACGTAGCGCTGTTCGCCGCCGCCGCGTTGTTCGTTTTTGTGCTCAGACTGACATACGGGCTGGATCTCAGCCCCGGGTTTTTCTGAACGCTCCGCTCTCCGTTCTCGCACCGCGCGCAGGCTCGACGGCGAACGGCCGTAGAGCTCGGCAAAGGCGGCGTTGAAGCGGCGCAGGCTGCCGAAGCCGGCCTGGAACGCGATATCCGTCATGGTGTGATCGCTGCTGTCGAGCAGGCGTTTGGCGCGCTGGACGCGGAGCGTCTTGGCAAGCTGCTGTGGCGTTGCGCCGACGTGGCGCTCGAACAGCCGCGCCAGATGGCGCGAGGAGATGCCGAGCCGCATTGCCAGCGTCACCACGGATTCTTCGTCGAGCGCGCCCTCATTGATGAGCTTCACCGCGCGCGCGACCGTTGAGCGCGTGCCGTTCCAGGCCGGGCAGAACGGCGCGGTCTCGGGACGGCAGCGCAGGCAGGGCCGGAAGCCTGCGGCTTCGGCGGCGGCCGCCGTCGGATAATAGACAACGTTGCGCGTCAGCGGATGCTTGGCCGGACAGACCGGGCGGCAATAGATGCCTGTGGTCTTCACCGCCGTGAAGAAGCGGCCGTCATAGCGGGGATCACGGCGCAGGCGCGCGGCGTTGCAGTCGTCGAAGCTCAGCATGGCCGCATGATAGCGCATGCGCGCGCACGGGGAAGGCTGCGGGGGATGACCGAGTCCGATTGTGGCGAGCCGCAACGCCCATGGCGGCCTAGGAGGCGGCATGCCAATGCAAGCCGGAGAGCGCCTCGTGACCAGCCCGAAAGACGTCGTCCTCAACGCTTGGAAGACCTTCTCGTCGCGCGATGCGAAGCGCATCGCGGCGCTTTTCACGGACGATGCCGAATGGATCGCGCCGAAGGGCAACGCCGCCGCAGTGGCGCTCGATCACACCGACCACATGGTTGGCGCGGACCAGATCGCGCGCTTCATCGCGCAGGAGATGCACCGGATGTTCTCATCCGTCGATATCGCCTTTCGCGGCGTCTATGCCGACGGCGATGTCGTGATCGTGGAGGAGCGAATGCGTGCCACGCTTGCCGGCGGCAAACCATACGAGAACGACTATTGCTTCGTGTTCACGGTGGCTGGCGACCGGATCGGCAAGGTGCGGGAATACATGGACACGCGCAAGGGATGGCGAATGGTGTTCGGTGAGGGGGCGTGATGAGCGGA
Organism: Bradyrhizobium sp. McL0616; assembly: GCF_049993385.1. NCBI lineage: Bacteria > Pseudomonadati > Pseudomonadota > Alphaproteobacteria > Hyphomicrobiales > Nitrobacteraceae > Bradyrhizobium > Bradyrhizobium sp. McL0616. The sequence continues at coordinate 5,012,579 of NZ_CP188255.1, read as the reverse complement.
CTTCTCGCATTCTCGCTTGCGTGCCAGCCCTGCAACCGCGTGGGTTGAGCCGATGCACGCGCTGACATAAGGCTTGCCCCATGGATCAGCGGACGAGCGGCGCTGACGCTCTCACTCGAACAAACGATGCGGCGCCAGCACTGATCGGCATCCTTTCGGGCCTGTCGGCGGCGCTGTTCTGGGCGCTGGGTTTTGCCGGCACGCGGCATGGCCTGAAGGTCGGCTTCACGCCGGTCGATCTGCTCGTGCACCGCTACGTCTGGTCCGGCATCGCATTCCTGCCACTGGTGCTGCGCGCGGGCGTCAGCGATCTCTGCGGCATCGGCTGGGGCAGGGGCCTTGCGCTGATGGTGCTTGGCGGCCCCGTGATGTCGCTGATCTCCTACACCGGATTCCTGTTCGTGCCGCTCGGCCATGGCAGCGTGATCCAGCCGTCTTGCGCTACGCTGGGCGGCCTCCTGCTTGCAGCCTTGTTCCTGAAAGAGAAGATCTCCGCCTCGCGGCTGGCCGGCGCGATCGTCATCGTCGGCGGCCTCGGTGTGATCGGCGCGGAATCGCTCGGCCATATCGGCGTCGATGGTGTGCAGGGCGATCTCATCTTCGTGCTCACCGGCTTGATGTTCGCAGGCTTCGGCGCGCTACTGCGCCACTGGCGCGTCTCCGCCGTGTCGGCCGCGCTCGTCATCAACGTGCTGTCGCTCTCGCTGCTGCCGATCTACCTTGCAACCGGCGGCCTCGCGCGCATCGCGGCGATCGGCATCAGCGAGAATGCGATCCAGGCATTGGCGCAGGGTGTACTCGCAGGTCCTGCCGCGCTCTACCTGTTTGCCGTCTCGGTTCAGCGTCTCGGCGTGGCGCGCGCCGCGGTGTTCCCGGCTTGCGTGCCGGCACTGACGCTGCTCACCGGCTGGCTGCTGCTCGGCGAGTCGCCGACAGCGTTGCAGGCCGCGGGCCTCGTCACGGTGCTGTGCGGGTTTTATCTGGCTCAGCGACAGAGCTGAGGTGTGGCCAGCTCAGTATTTGGCGACAAGCGGAGCACCGCCGAACTTGTAGTTGACCGTCAGCGGTAGCGGTCGCTTGCGCGAGGCCGCTCTAATCTCCGACCTCGACCAGCCGCGATCCCTTGATCTGGGACTTCGGCAGCTTGCCGGGCTTCTTCTTTGCTTTTTTGACAGTCGCCTTCGCCAGCGCCGGTGACTTCTCGAGCCGGCGCAGGATGTGCTTGATCAGGTCCTCCCGGTTGGATTTCTTATCCAAGGCGTAGTGCTTGATGGTGATCTCGAGGCGATCCTTCTTGGCGTGATAGTCGTGATCGACTGATGGCTTCTTCGACATGGAGGGACCTCTGATGGCGTGGCTGCCTGCGCGCGGGCGCGGCATCCTAGCCGTGTCGGGTGGGTTAGCGAAGCGCCACCCACTTGTTCCCGCGGATTGAGATTGCCGGGCGTCCGACAAAAATGTCGAAAACAACCCCATGCAAAGTAGAAATCGCTCAGGATTCTTGATTTCGGCGATACCGAATAAAGCTTGAAGCGTCGGGCAAAACAGGGGCATGATGTCATCGTGGGCCTGCTCGCCAGCCAAGCCTCTTAGCCAAGCCTCTTAGCCAAGCCTCAGAGCCGGGCCTCTTAGCCCGTCGCCGGCGCGTGCGGCGCGCATTCCGCCGGAAAAGATGGATGGGAGCAAATCCTTTACCATGGCATCCAGTCCCGGTTGCACCGGTGGAACTTTAGGAGTTTTGGGAAAAATTCTGCGGTAATTTCGCGTCGATTTCACGGATGCGTCGGACACGCCGTTCGACGCGGCCGCAGGTTACGGGAGCGTCCCCATCATGAGCGATCATCGCGCCGCGATCAGACATCACACGTTGAGGACCGGCATTGTCGAATTCGACAACGGCACCGGTAGCACCATCAGCGTGCCCTGTACGATCCGCGACGTCTCCGGCACCGGCACCCGTCTGGAGCTCAACAGCTCGCTCAGGGTCGCCGAGCAATTTTCGCTGATCTTCAGCAACGGACTGCGCAAGGACTGCCGGGTCGCCTGGAGCAAGGGCAGGCTGATCGGCAGCGCTTTCGCCGATGGCTATGCGAGCGCGGACGAGCAGGTCGTCATGATGACTGCGGACGAGCAGGCCCTGCACCGGCTCGGGATCGGCGCGCGTGTCAGAACCGCGCGCGAGACCCGCGGCTACACCGAGACCCAGTTCGCCGAACTGATCGGCGTCACGCCCGCGTTCGTGTCACTTGCCGAGAAGGGCGAGGCGGACATTCCGCTCTACCAGCTGATGCACATCGCCGATTTGCTGCTGGTCAGTCTGGACCGGCTCGTTGCAGGCCCCACGCCGAGCGCCGAAGACGTCGACGCGGCGTAGGGCGCAACTACCAGTAAGCCCACATACCAGCCTAGTACTTCGCCACCACCGGGCCGCCGAAGTGATAGTTCACGCCGACACGCGCGATGTTCGCGGTGAGGTGGGCGGTGGTGTTGTAGGTGATGCCCGCGAAGGCCGGCGTGAGGACGCCGGTGGCGCTGACCTTGCCGAGGTCGACGTAAAGCCATTCGCCCTTCACCGACCAGTCTCTGGTCACCATGTATTCGGCGCCGATGCCGGCGGTCCAGCCGACCTGGGTCGCGGACACCGACGCGGTCTCGGTGAAGCCGCCGAGCACGACGACGGACTGGTTGAGCTTCACATTGGCAACCGCAAGGCCAGCGGTGCCGTAGATCAGCAGATTGTCACTGGCCCAGCCGATGCGGTTGCGGGCGGTGAACAGCCAGTCGCTCGATGCGCTGCTGGTGGCGGTGTAGAAAGCGGTGGGCGGGCCGACGGCGCCGCCGGGCAGGGTGCTCGGGAACACGAACGTGCCGCTGTTCGAGCCGCGCAGGTTGAAGGCGTTGAAATCGGCTTCCGCACCGAACAGCACGGCGCCGCTCTGCCAATTGTAGCCGGCCTGAAGGCCGCCGGTAAATCCGTCCGCCTTCAGGCGGGGCGAGCCGGAGGCCGAGATCGCCGCGGTATCGACCGCCAGGAAAGGGGCCGGGGCATCGAACACGGAGCTCTGGCTGTCGCGCCCCCAGGCATAGCCGGCATTGCCGCCGACATAGAAACCGCACCACGCGCAGCCGGACACGACGCGCGGGGCCTTCACAGCGAGATCCGCGGCCAAAGCGCCACCTGTGCCCGCCAGCGACAACAGCGCTGCGGCTGCCAACCCAAAATACCGAGACATCAAACTTTCCCCGAAATTTCCCGAGAATCTTCCCTTGAGATCCGAAAATGGAACCGGGGTTTGATACGTGACGGGTGGGGGTGCGACGATATGAATCAGAGTGAAAGCGCAGGCCGCGCCATGATTTGGCGGCGTCTGTTGCGGTTTGGCCACGGCCGGAACGGGGCATGCGTGGAATGAGAGGCCACCCTTGCACCTATGCCTTCTTCACGAACTCCGACTTCAGGTTCATCGCACCGATGCCGTCGATCTTGCAGGCGATGTTGTGTCCGTCGGTAGCCTCTTGAAGGCGGATGTTGCGGACCTTGGTGCCGCCCTTGACGACCGATGAGCTGCCCTTGACCTTGAGGTCCTTCATCACGATGACGCTGTCGCCATCGGCCAACACATTGCCATGGGCATCGCGCACGCCCGCCTCCACCGGCGCATCCGCAGCTGCGCCAGCCGTAGCGCTCCATTCATGGCCGCAGTCCGGGCAGATCCAGAGATCGCGGTCCTGATAGGCATGCTCCGAATTGCAGCTCGGGCATTTGGTGGCGTCGTGCATGGCTGGTCTCGATTCCTGTGGCAAGCAAGGGAAAGCGGCGGGGAGTCAGGCTGAATGCGCGCGGCGGGTCACCGAAACAGCGCGACGAAGATCACGTAGAGCCAGCCGAAGATCCCGTGAATGATCGCCCACAGGATCGAATGGTTGTTGGTGTAGGAGATCGCGATGGCGAGCGCCGAGCCGAAGCCCACGCCGTATTTCGCGCCCTCGACTCGGACGCCGTAAGTGCGATTGCCGTTCATGGTGATCCCTCCGCGAGATTGCGCGCCATCTGTTCTTCCTACGGGCCTTGCGCCGATCGCTTGATGCAGATCAACTTTCACCGGTGCGTGCCAACCTACGCGTCGCAAAATACCAAAGCGATGGCGAGGTCAAGGTCATGTCGCGCAGCATTCGAGTTTATGTCGGCCGAGCCGTCCTGATCGCGTTGTCGGTGCTGTTTCCCGTCAGCGTCGTCCATACCGCCGCCGGAGCATCGGAGCCCGCCTCGCGCGTAGCCGCGGCGGGCCATCGCCTCGCGCAGGCGTGGTGCCAGACCTGTCACGACGTCGAGCCTGGCACGGCCGGACTGACAAGCCCCGCATAAGCGCGCGGTGGGATGGTGGCATCTACTCTGGGTTTAAGGGAGATTCTGTAATGCCGATCGCGGGGCAAAAGCTGGCCTTTGTCATGGCCGCATCCAGCCATGGAACGATGATCGTCAATCGTTTCGACTATCGCATGGTCAGCCCTGAGCGCGGCTACGGCGTGGGATATCAGATCCTCGAGACGGCGGCGTTCGATCCCGGTGAAGTCAAGATCGCCCTCGAATTGCTGGCATCGCGACGGCGGCATCACGGTGACGGCGTGATCGCCATCGACTGCGGCGCGAATATCGGCGTGCACTCGATCGAATGGGCCTCGTCGATGACGGGCTGGGGGTCGGTGATTGCGATCGAAGCCCAGGAACGGATCTATTATGCGCTGGCGGGCAACATTGCCATCAACAACTGCTTCAATGCGCTCGCGGTGCATGCGGCCGTGTCCTCCGAATCCGGCACGATGCAAATTCCAAATCCGAACTATTTTACGGCTTCCAGCTTCGGCAGCCTGGAATTGCGGCCGCGCCCGAGCAACGAATTCATCGGTCAGCCGATCGACTATGCCGACAACACCGTCCTCATCCGAAAAATGACGCTGGACGAGCTCAATTTGCCGCGGGTCGACTTCATCAAGATCGATATCGAGGGCATGGAGATGGAGGCCCTTGTCGGTGCTCGCGAGACCATCAAGGCCTATCGCCCGATCCTGTTGATCGAGAAGATCAAGACGGATATCCGGCAACTCGAGCAGTGGCTCAAGGACAACGGCTACCAGCCCTTCGCTCTCGGCATCAACATTCTCGCAGTCCATCAAAGCGATGCGAGCTTGAAGGATATCAACCCACCGCAAAGCGCGGGCCAGAAACCCGAAGCACGCGGTTTGGCGACAGCGAGTGCCTAGCTGCGTGGGATGGGTAGAGCGACTTGTCCGCCGTAGCGCGAAGAGCGAAGGCGGAAGCGAAACCCATCAATAGCCGTCATGGAATGATGGGGTTCCGCAAGCGCTCTGCCATCCTGCGGGTTTGGAGCGGACGGCGGCCGAAATCCGCCAGGGGCGGGTACCGTCGTTGATGCAGGTCGGATGCGAATTAGCTTGCCTTGCTTTCAGTCCTTTTGCACTCTTGCGGCAAGGAGGCCAACGGATGAAGATCATGACTGTCGCGTGCGCGCTCGGAACGGCTCTGGTGCTGTGCAATCTCGGGACGTCCAGTGCTGAAGCCCGGACGCGGAAGGCTCAAGTCGTTCGTGAACCACAGCAGAGGCTTATCGTCACGGCGCCCGTGCTCAGGCCAACGCCGTGGGATTATAATGTTATTCCACGATATCGTTATCGCCCTGAAGACGACAGGGTCGATCCATACGGCCCGCCGCTGGTGTCGTCGTGGGTCCGCTATGAGGGGTGGCGGTGGCCGTACTGGTGGTGAAGGCCACCGACGGACGCGGAATTGAATAGATCGTCGGGTGGTCGAATTGAATTCGTAGCCCGGATGAGCGAAGCGATATCCGGGACTTTGCTGCCGAAACATTCCCCGGATGTCGCTTCGCTCATCCGGGCTTCGCTTGCTGCGAGCTAATTGCCTGCAACGATTCGTCCTTAAGGGTTGAGTGCACTGTCGCGCTGCTCCCCCAGGCATCCCTGCGATGTGCTATGCTATCGTGGGAGGAATCGCCATGAGGGTCCCTACCGCGATACTCGCCCTGCTTCTTTCAAGTCCGGCCGCCGCCCAGGAGTGCCAGACATGCTCAATGGCCGACGCCTGCATGAAGGAGTACGTTAAGACGACGTCGGAGGCCCAAAGGGCCACCAAGCAAGCCATCCGGGATTGGAAGCAGAATCTGGACAGAAAGGCCTCCGCTGAATTGTCCAGCAGGGGCATACTCGCATTACAAGACGCCATGGAGGCGCAGGTTCGAACGGAGCTGGAGCGCCTGAAGGAGTGCCTGGCGAAGATCAGGTAGGGCGCAAAGGAGGATCCGATGAAATCGCTTTTGCTGCTCACGGCGAGCGGTCCGCTTCTCATTCTCACCTCGCACGAGTCCCTGGACGACCAGAAGCTCCTCGGGGTGCTCAGGCAAAAAGGGATCGGCAAGTTCGTCGCATTCGAGGTTCCCCTGTCGCTCGCCAGAGAGCGCTACGGCGGGCACTTTCAAGCGGTCGAAAGCAATCTGCACGAGACCGATGATCTGAGAGTGCTCGACTTCAACGGCCAGCGGGTCTTTCAGCTCTTTCGTTTCGAAGAGCTCGGTTCACCGATCCTGATAGAACAGGCGTGATCGGCATCCCTCTCGACCTCGTTCAATGAGGTTGCAAGTTTCGGAGGGACTGCGGCGAAGCGCAGTTCGCGCGGCGTAACCCACCACTTTGATCTCGGCGTGTGGAGAGGTGGTGGGTTACGCCGAGCAGCTCGTAGCCCGGATGAGCGAAGCGATATCCGGGACGTTGTTGCCGAGGCATTCCCCGGATGTCGCTTCGCTCATCCGGGCTACGCTCGCTGGCTCATGGGTCTTCCGGCCCCGCGGCGCGGAATGCGCAGCTGTCGTTAGTGCAGCTGTCGTTAGTGACGTGTCGCGCGGATTTCGAGCGTCGTCTGGGTGAGCTTGGCCACGAACCCCTCAAAATGCATGACCCTTTGTCTGGTCAATTGTCCATGCAACTCGGCGATCTTCTGGGATTCGGCGATCAACGATCCGTACACCTGGTTCGCGTACTCCATCTGAAGCTCAAAGGCCTCGACGGGTGAGCGCGCCGTCGCGAGCTTTCCCAGGAAGGTCCAGGCGTGCTCAAGCGACGTCCTCGTGTAGTCGCTATAGGCATCGGCAATCGCCTGCGTGCTGGCCTGGGAAGGTTCCACCGATGCGACGGGCGCGCTTGCAGCGATCTCCATCCCGGAAGCCTCGCCCGGCAAGGCTGCAGCCGAGGGTACCTGCGCACTGATCTCTCGGCTCGTCTCTGGCCTTATCTCTTGCTCGGTCTCTTGGCTGTTCTCTTGCCTGTTCTCTTGGCTGATCTCCGCCGAGGCATCCGGCAATTGATGGGCTGCAGTTGCGTGTTGCTCGCCGGCCCCGGTCCGTTGCCCGGCCTTCTTCTTCCCGCCGCGCCGGTTGGATTTTCCCGTTGGCTTATTTTCGATCGCACTCAACATTGCAAATGGCTCCTGAATATCGCTGAAGCCGCAAGCCTCCGTCGTATTTGCGCTGAAATCGCGATTGTGGGTTGTCGCTTGCGTGGCGGCCATGTGGTGAGATTTTGCCGGGCATCGGCAAGGCCATCCTGCCGGGTCTTGACCGTCCTGCGCGCGAGACCAAGCTCGCCCCGGCCACCGACGGACGCGGAACTGATTGGTGCCCGTAGCCCGGATGGAGCGAAGCGCAATCCGGGATGTTGCAACAAGGCACACTGGTCCCGGATTTCGCTACGCTCCATTCGGGCTACGCTCTCCAAGACCTAATTGCCGTCATCCGCAGCAAGCCGCAGAAACTGCCGCTTCATCGCGTTGACCCGCGAGACATAGCTTGCGACGAGGTGATCGCCGCAGCGCTCGCCGGTCATCATCTGAAAGTTGCGGCGCGCGTAGGCGGTGGCGGGACCCGCTCCGCAGAGATGGATGAAGGCGGCCAGATCCTGCTTCTGCTGCGCGCTCGCCTTCACCTCGCTTGCGCGGGTGAGAACATCAGCAACATTGCGGTCGAGATACACGGATGCCAGCTCGATGGCATGGCCCGGGATCGCGCGGCTATAAAGGCTGGTGAACCCGCAGCCGGTCTCCGTGACCGCGTTGCCGCGGACACAGAACCGTGCGGCGTCGGCGTAGGCCGCGTCCAGCATCTGGTAGAGGCCGACGGCGCTGGAAGCGGGCCGGTAAATCGCGAGCGGATTGAGGCTCAATCGCCAGCGCCAGTAGGTGCGCGCCACCGGATTGCCTGAACTCTCGACCTGCGCCAGCGCGGCCAGCAATTCGGGCGTGATCGTCGCGGTCGAATGCTTGCGGAACAGCGGCCCGTATTGCCGCCAGGTCTCGGCCGGTTCCTTGTCGAGGGTGTTGCCGACAAGGACGAACAGCTCGGTCGGCTTGCGGATCATTTGACAGGCGAGGTTCAGAAGCGCTGCGGCCGCAAGCAGCATCGCCACGCCGCCCGCGATCCGAACCATCCGCGGTGCGCGTGCGAACGTCTTTCGCATCCACCGGGCGCCCCGCCGGACGCTGCGAAGGCGGGGGAGGAGGCTGTTGCGGTTCCTTGGCATGGGTTTTGGGGGCGTGGGCTGGAGGTCCTATGGGTCTGTATTCACTGTAATTCCGGCTCCGCGCGCCCGCAGCCGATCGAGGCCTTGACCGATACAACCTCCGTTTGTACGTTGCGCCGCAGTAGGGTTAATTTTGCGTGAATGGAATAGTTGAAATGACTGCAGTTCAGGGCGTGGTGTCGGAAGAAGGTGCGGACCGGGACATGCCGCCACAGATGCCACCAGGCGTCCTTCTCGAAGGCCCGGTGGTCGACGCCAAGTTTCGCGATACCTACATCGCGTTCGGCAGCATGGTCGGAGGTTCGATCGCGGCGCTGATCTGGGCCTTCTGGCAAGGCATCGGGCGGGTGGAGGTTTCGGTCTTCGTCGGCATGTTTTTGCTGACCACGGTCGGGATCGGCTTCATGCATCGCTACTTCGTGCACCGCAGCTTCCGGTGCGGTCCGGTGATGCGGACGATCTGCGCCGCGATCGCCACGCTGGCGGTGCAGGGCTCGATCCTGAAGTGGGTGGGCAACCATCGTCGGCACCATTTTCACTCCGACAAGCCCGGCGACGTCCACAGCCCTTATTATGACGGTACCGGTAATCGCTTTGTCAGCTTCGCCAAGGGGATGATGCATGCGCAAGGCGGCTGGGTGTGGGACCAGGCCACCACCGATGGCGAATACTACGCCAGGGATATTCTGGCCGACCCGATCTCGATGTTCTTCACCAGGACGCGCTGGTACTGGTACGCGCTCTCGGCGGTGATCATTCCGGGTGCCATCGGCTACGCGTTTGGCGGCGTGCACGCGATGATCGGCTGCGTCTTGTTCTCCGGCCTGTTCCGCAGCTACATGATGACCATGGCGACCTCGCTGGTCAATTCGGTCTGCCATAGCGACGGTCACTACGGCTACCGCCGCTTCGAGACCAATGACGGCACGACCAACGAGCTGGTGACCACGATCCTCACCTTCGGTGAAGGTCTGCACAACAACCATCATCGCTTTCCGCGCGACGCCTACCTCTCGCACGCCTGGTACGAGATCGACATCAATGGCCTGATCATTCTGGGGCTCGGGAAACTCGGACTGGTGCACGACATTTTCGCGGCCGGCGCGCGTCAACGGTCCCGACCGGCAGATTCGCAGCAGGGCGGCCTTGGGGCCGTCGCCACTCAGAACCCATTCGACGGCGCCGCCGAAGACCTTCGCCCGTCCGGAAGGTAGACTTGCCCGCCGGAAGCCGCCGTCGGCTGATCCGCCCCTGCGGGCTCACCAATAATCCGGATCACCGTAAGGGCCCATATAGGGCGGGGGCATCCAGGGTTCTCGCGGCGGCCTCGGCCGCCGAGGTGCAGTCGCTTGCACGTGCGGCCGTGCAGGCGCAGCCGTATCGTTGTTGATCACGCTCCGCACGGCGGGTTTCGCAGGTACGGATGCGGATGAAGCCGTCAGTTGCGTTTGCAGCGCCTGGACCTGCGCGGCGAGGCGCGCATTGTCCGCCGTATCCTTCGCCTGCGCCGCCTTGAGCTGTTGAATGGTGTCGGCCTGCTCGCGCAGCGTCTGCTCGTTGCGGCTCTTCAGTTGCTCGAGCTTTCCGTTGATGCTCGCAAGCTCGTTGGTGATGGTCTTGAGTGATTGCGCGAGATCAGACGATGGCTGGTCAGGCGCTGTGACGCCGGTTCTTGGAGCGTCAGGTCTTGGAGTGTCGGGTCTTGGAGCGTCAGGTCTTGAAACGTCAGGTCTTGGAGCGCTTTCCGTTTCCTTGCCGACGAGCGGCACGGGCACCGGACCAGGCTGATCCGCAGCAGCCAGTTGCACTGCCGGCGGCTGTGCCGGACTTTCAACCGCGGACGCTTGGGGGGGCTGGCTCGTGGCTGGCGGAGCCCATCGCGCCATGATCGACTTGGTGATCGACTTGGCCTCATCGCGGTATTGCGAAGCGAAGGCGGCACCGACAATGCCGATCGCCAGCACGAGGCCAACCAAAGCGCGCAGCATGGGCCGATTTCCCTTCAGGCCTTGATCGTGAACCCTGCTATCCGGCGCCGGCGCGTTGGGAGTCTTGTTCTCGGAAGTCCTGGCCTCGGGATTCTTGGCTGCCTCCCTACCGGCGCTTGCTTGCGAGGCCCGCGGGCCTTCGCTGCCGCGTTCCATTCCGGAAACCAGCCGGTCCAGCCGCGCAAGGTCCTGCTCTGCGCTCTTGATCTGGTCATAGGCCCGCGCCAGCCCACCATCGGCGCGCACCTCGTCCGGCTTGGGGGCATCAGGCTTCTGGTCATCAGACTTCTGATCACCAGGCTTGGGGTCGTTCGCTTCAGGCACCGATGCGCTTTCCATCCAGTCCGGGCGTCAATGGGAGTGCGGCAGTCCGATCGGTGGAAGGATAGGTCTCGCCGCTGTCCAACACAACGCGCGTGCGAAGGAGAAATTATGGCGGGCTCGGGGGCGGGGCGGATCGAGCCCGACACCGAACTGTCGTTCGTCGCCCGGATAAGCGAAGCGATATCCGGGACCCTGCGGCCGAAACTGCAACGATTCATCCCTAAGAGTTGAGTGTGCTGCCACAGCAATTCCCGCGAACGTCAGGTGCATAGCCGAAATCGGTGTAGTTTCCGCTGATGCTTATGTAGGCAAGCGTGACAGTTCTACTGTCCCGTCATGAACTCGGCAACCAAATCGCAAGGGCCCGCATTGTTCTAAATCAATGAACCCGCTCGTTGGCGAATTACGCTGACGAACCGTTCCAGTCCAGGAAGGAGAGTGGTCATGTCGCGCCGAACCATCGTTTCACTCACCGCATCCGTCATCATTGGCATCGCCTGCATCGTGACTGTTTCGACTGACGCCTTCGCGTATCGAAGAGGCGTTGGGGTTGGTCGCGCTGGCGTTTATCACGGCGGTGTCTATCGCGGTGGCGTCTATCGTGGTGCAGCCGTGCGCCGTGGAGTTGCCGTGGGCGTCGGAGCTGCTGCGGTTGGTGCTGCTGCTTACGGGGCTTACGGAGCCTACGGAGGCTATCGCCGCTGCGGCTACGAACCTTACCCCCCTTGCTACTAGCCGGTCTTGACGCAGCGGCCACCGAGTAACCGGTTGGGAACTGCGGTGACAGTGCATTCAATCTAAGATGGATGGGTTAGTTGAGTGCACTGTCGCCGTAATCCCAATATTCTCGCAGTCCATCAGAGCGATCCGAGCCTGAAGGACATCAGTAAGTCCTGATGCGGCGATCGGAAACCTTGCCTAGTCCAACCAGGTGAAGGTTGAAGCGTGTAGGATGGGTTTCGCAAGGGCTCTACCCATCCTACGAGCTGTGATCTCAAGACCTGGAGCCGACAATCAATAGCGGCCGCCGGTGCCCTTTTGCTGCGTGATCCAATCCGACAATGTTTTCGGTGCCGATTTCGCAGTCCGGCCCGGTAATGCCTTCGGATTGTCGCGGACGCCTTTCGCCGGACGGGCACGCGACGCTTCCGTTGCGCTGACGCCCCTCAAGGCAGCCGTCGATGCCTCCGCGGCTTCCTTCTCCAGGCGCAGCTGTTTCAATCGCGCCATCTTGATGCGCTCTGCCTCTACTTCGGGGCGTTCGGACAGCAGCGGCTTGGGCTGAGCAAGCTCGGCCGGGACCAGGACGCCGACAATGGTTGTCTCGCCAAGCGCCTTGCAGGCTTCGAGCCGATGCAGTCCCTCGACCAGAACGAGGCGGTCTCCGTCGAGCCGAACGGAAATGGGGGCCTGTTGTCCGATGTCCAGAATACTTTCCGCGACTTCCGCGACGGTCTCGGGCTTGATGGCTTTCTTCTGCTTCGTGGGAACGAAGATCTTCTCGATCGGGAAGCTTTCCGGTTTGAGCATAACTTGACTCCGCTTCTACCGGGCCCGTCGGAACCCATGTCGGTGGGGTTGGGAGTTTAGGAGGGAAGGGCTCGATCGCAAAGGCAATTTCGGCGGCAGGATGTTGATGAGCATCGAAGCCGGAGCCAATCCGGAGTTGCGGTGACAATGCCCCTAATCGAGTCGCACGTGAAAGTCGGCCGAAATATCCGATCCGGCGAGGGCAAGCAAGTTTAATGCACTGTCACCTTAACTCTAGGAGTTGAGTGCACTGTCACCGTAATTCCGGATACCATTTGAAACTCTGACGGGGATTTCGCATAGGCGAATTCCAAAATTTTCTGATCGCGAGAAGGCGAAAATAGTTCCAAACATCGCGATTTTTGGGCGTCCACTTAGCGAGGAAAAGGTGGAAATCAAGAGCATCAATCGGTTGATACTAGCCCGTGTAGAATACGATGTCCGCTTTGGTCCGGTTGGCTATCAATGGACGGAGACGGGACGCGAGAATTTGTGATTCGAAGGCGTGGTATTTCAGGCCCAAGCAGCTAGATCGGATTTCTCATGCTAACGCCAATTGCTCTCTCAGCGTTCTCTTTGGGTATTTCATAGGTAAATGCTCCCCACATATAGCGGGGACCATTAACGGTGACGCCGGACCATCGAGATGCCGCTATTGTTTTGCCATCGACATCCGGAAGCGCAAATTCGACTTTCAGGACGTTATTTCGAACGCTGGCCTTGAGTGCATCCTTCGGAAGACCCCGATCGAACGCAACTACTCCTTCGACAGCATCTAGCGCACTGTTCAACCATGACGGTTCGATATCAGAGGCTCGGTCTTCAACCGTCAATCTTGAGTGGTCGCCCCCCAAGTATGCAAATGTAACCGTTCGGGTGGCGTCCTTGCTTGTAGTAACTGCAATCACGCCAGTTCCGCTTGGTTCGATGAGCCAGCCCCCAAGTTCCTTTGGAAACCATCGCACATTCAGTTCATTGAGTTCGCGGTCACCGAGATACAGCATTTCGTTAGGCGGCGTACCGGCGGCCATAGATACGAATCTAGGATCGACCCCCATTTGGAACGCGTAGTCGATAAGCAACGCTGTTACTAATTGCTGATTTGAGAAGTCTAGAGAGCTGAAAATCTTTGCGGCGGGATCTCTTAGAGAAATCTCGTGATAGAATTGGTGTACTCCGAGTTCGCCAGCGTCAACGCTTCGGGTTATGCCCCCGAGAAACGCAAATGATGCTGCCGAGGCACAACGTCCTAGCGCTCGCTTCCAAACGTAACCGTCGGGCTCTGTACTTCCAACCTCGGTATCGAGTTTCATCCTCCGAATAGCATTCCCGAGTTGGATGCCTCCGGCTAAATCTCCGCCGGGCGAGTTGAACCGGACGCTCCAGCCACCTGGATTCTCATTGTAGCCGTGGCTTTTCAAGAAACTCTCGAGATCGCGCGCTTTTTCAGAGGTGATAACACCATCGGCGGCAATCCACTCTGCTCCTCCATAGTTTCCGCCACTACTTCGTAGGTGGAACGTCATTCTATCTGGGTTGGGCAAGGGATCTCCGACTTTGGCTAAGCTCGACAGTCACCGGCAAGCCGGGTCTACTCGGGAACGCTATTCGTTAACAAATGGGCGGCCTCTCGGCCGCCCATTGTAACTGCCGGGATCAAGCCGGGCATGACGTTCGCTGTCGCGATCTACCGCCTCACGAACACCCCGTCGTGCTTCCGCAAGTATCGCACTTCATGCAAGTCCCATTCCGCACCAGCGTGAAGTTGCCGCACTCGCCGCACATCTCGCCTTCGTAGCCCTTGGCCTTGGCTTCGGCGCGGCGTTCGGCCTTGGAGGGCACCATGGTCTGCGCGGTGCCGGACTTGCTCCACTGGAGCGCCTCGAGCTTCTCGGTCGGCGAGAGGTCGTGGTTGACTTCCTGCTTCAGCGCGACCGCGCCTTCCAGGGCATCGCCGACGCGGCTTGCGCCGTGCGAGGCGAGCGACGTGACCTTGGAGCCGCCGGCAGGCGCGCTGTCGTTGCCCGAGGCGATCGCGGCGGAACCGCCGCGCATCACCACGAGGTTGTCGGTGCGGGAGCGGGTGAGGCCGCGCGACACCAGCTTGGACGCGCGGTGGCCATGATCGTCCGGCTCCTTGCCTTCCTCGACGCCCTTGCCGAGCACGTCGAAGCCGGTCTCGCTGGGATCGACATGGGCGAGGTCGAAGCGGGACAGGTAGCTCACGGCCAGTTCGCGGAAGACGTAGTCCAGGATCGAGGTCGCGTACTTGATGCTGTCGTTGCCCTGCACGGGGCCCGCCGGCTCGAAGCGAGTGAAGGTGAAGGCATCGACATATTCGTCGAGCGGCACGCCGTATTGCAGGCCGAGCGACACGGCGATCGCGAAGTTGTTGATGAAGGAGCGCAGCGCCGCGCCTTCCTTGTGCATGTCGATGAAGATCTCGCCGATGCGGCCGTCGTCATACTCGCCGGTGCGCAAGTACACCTTGTGGCCGCCGACGACCGCCTTCTGGGTGTAGCCCTTGCGGCGATCCGGCATCTTCTCGCGCTCGCGCATCACGATGATGCGCTCGACCAGCTTCTCGACGATCTTTTCCGAGACCTGGGCGGTCCGCGCCGCCATCGGCTTGTCGTAGAGATTCTCGACCGCATCGTCCTCGTCCTCATCATCGCTGATGAGCTGCGAGTTGAGCGGCTGGGACAGCTTCGAGCCGTCGCGGTAGAGCGCGTTGGCTTTCAAAGCGAGTTTCCACGACAGCATGTAGGCGGACTTGCAATCCTCCACCGTGGCGTCGTTCGGCATGTTGATGGTCTTGGAGATGGCGCCCGAGATGAAGGGCTGGGCGGCCGCCATCATGCGGATGTGGCTCTCGACCGACAGATAGCGCTTGCCGATCTTGCCGCAGGGGTTGGCGCAGTCGAACACCGAATAGTGCTCGGCCTTGAGGTGCGGAGCACCTTCCACCGTCATCGCGCCGCAGATGTGGACGTTGGCCGCCTCGATCTCGCGCTTGGTGAAGCCGACGGCCTGGAGCAGGTCGAAGCCCGGCACAGCAATGGCTTCTGCGCCAATGCCCAGCTGGTCGCGGATGAAGTCTTCGCCGAAGGTCCACTTGTTGAAGGCGAACTTGATGTCGAAGGCAGTCGGAAGCGCCTTCTCGACCTTGGCGATGGCCTCATCGGTGAAGCCCTTGGCCTTCAGCGTCGAGGCGTTGATGCCGGGGGCGTTGGAGAGCGAGCCGTGGCCGACGGCATAGGCCTCGATCTCCGCGATATCAGCTTCGCGATAGCCGAGCGTGCGCAGCGCCGCGGGGACCGCGCGGTTGATGATCTTGAAGTAGCCGCCGCCGGCGAGCTTCTTGAATTTCACCAGCGCGAAGTCGGGCTCGATGCCGGTGGTGTCGCAATCCATCACGAGGCCAATCGTGCCGGTCGGCGCGATCACCGTGGTCTGGGCGTTGCGATAGCCGTGCTTCTCGCCGAGCTCGAGCGCCGCATCCCAGGCGGCCTGCGCATGCGTGACGAGGTCGGCTTGCGGGCAGGAGACCAGGTCCATCGGCACCGGGTTGACCGAGAGCGCCTCGTAGCCGTTGGACTGGCCGTGGGCGGCGCGGCGGTGGTTGCGGATCACGCGCAGCATGTGCGCGGCGTTCTTCTTGTAGCCGGGGAAGGTGCCGAGCTCGGCCGCAATCTCGGCCGAGGTCTTGTAGGTGATGCCGGTCATCACAGCGGTCAGCGCGCCGCAGAGCGCGCGGCCTTCCTTGGAGTCGTAGGACAGGCCCATGGTCATCAGCAGGCCGCCGATGTTGGCATAGCCGAGGCCGAGCGTGCGGAACTCGTAGGAGAGTTCTGCAATCGCCTTCGACGGGAACTGCGCCATCATCACGGAGATTTCGAGCACCAGGGTCCAGAGCCGGCAGAGGTGCTCATAACCCTCGACGTCAAAATGCTTCGAGGTGGTGTTGTAGAATGTCAGCAGGTTCGCCGAGGCGAGGTTGCACGCCGTGTCGTCCAGGAACATGTATTCCGAGCACGGATTGGATGCGCGGATGTCGCCGGACGATTTGCAGGTGTGCCAGTCGTTCATGGTGGTGTTGAAGTGCAGGCCCGGGTCGGCCGACGCCCAGGCGGCGTAGCCAATTTTTTCCCAGAGGTCGCGCGCCTTCAGCGTCTTGGTGATCTTCTTGGTGGTGCGTCCGACGAGATTCCAGTCACCGTCGGTCTCGACAGCGCGGAGGAAATCGTCCTTCAGCGAGACCGAGTTGTTGGAGTTCTGGCCGGAGACCGTGAGGTAGGCTTCCGAATCCCAATCGGTGTCGTAGACGTCGAACTGGATGTCCTTGTAGCCCTGCTTGGCGAACTGCATCACGCGCTTGATGTAGTTGTCGGGCACGAGGCTGCGGCGCGCGAGCTTGATCTCGCGGCGCAGCGCCGGGTTCTTCTCGGGATCGAAGCAATCGTCGCCCGAACCTTCGCAATTGACGCAGGCCTTCAGCACGGCCTTGAGGTGCTTCTGATTGATCTTGGATCCGGTGACGAGAGCGGCGACCTTCTGCTCCTCCTTCACCTTCCAGTCGATATAGGTCTCGATATCCGGATGGTCGGCATCGACGACGACCATCTTGGCGGCGCGGCGCGTGGTGCCGCCCGACTTGATCGCGCCCGCGGCGCGGTCGCCGATCTTGAGGAAGCTCATCAGGCCGGACGAGCGGCCGCCGCCGGAAAGCTTTTCGCCTTCGCCGCGCAGGCGCGAGAAGTTCGAGCCGGTGCCGGAGCCGTATTTGAACAGGCGGGCCTCGCGGACCCAGAGGTCCATGATGCCGCCTTCGTTGACGAGGTCGTCACCGACGCCCTGGATGAAGCAGGCATGCGGCTGCGGATGCTCGTAGGCCGACTTGGACTTGGTCAGCTTGCCGGTGAAGGGGTCGACGTAATAATGGCCCTGGCCGGGGCCGTCGATGCCGTAGGCCCAGTGCAGGCCGGTGTTGAACCATTGCGGCGAGTTCGGCGCGACCATCTGCATGGTCAGCATGTAGCGGAGCTCGTCGTAGAAGGTCTGGGCGTCCTCGTCGGAGGAGAAGTAATTGCCCTTCCAGCCCCAATAGGTCCAGCAGCCGGCGAGGCGGTCGAACACCTGCTTGGAGCTGAGCTCGCTGACATAGCGCTCTTTCTCAGGCAGAGCGGCGAGGGCCTCGGTGTCGGGCACGGAGCGCCACAGGAAGGAGGGGACGGATTCCTCCTCGACCTTCTTCAGGCGCGCGGCAACGCCGGCTTTACGGAAATATTTCTGGGCGAGCACGTCGGAGGCGACCTGCGACCATTCGGTCGGCACCTCGACGTTGTCCATTTTGAACACGACCGAGCCGTCGGGATTCCTGATCTCCGACGTGGTCAGCCGGAACTCGATCCCGGCGTAAGGTGACTGTCCCGTGGTGGTGTGGCGCCGCTCAATCTGCATTGTCTTGCCCCGTCCTAATGATGACCGGTCCCGCCTCCGTTCAGGCGTGCCGGGTCGATATTTCGTTTCGCGAGTCCTCCAGCGGCGTTGCCGGCCCAAAGGCTTCGCAGTTCAAGCCGGTGGATCCGGCCCTGTTTCTCCCGGCGCGATGGTTCACATCCGCCGGCATGTCCACACCCATCCGCCCCCAAGGGGATGTGCGCGACATGCGTTCAACGCCCCACAACATCACTTCAACCAGTGCCATCCGAGCCTGTTTCCGGCCCGTTCTGGCGCCCGAAAAATCCGCTTTCGAGGGCAGACAAGCCCTCATCCCGCTGCCTTTGTCTGGCCTGGCGGAGTGCCGTTTCGCGAACCCTTTGGGGAGTGCCGGCGGGACGCAAACACACTCGCGCCGAACGGACCGAAAGCTAGGACTCTCCGTCGCGCTCGTCAAGAACTAGTGCGAGTTCCTGAATCAAATACTAAATATGGTGGACAATGGGGGATAACAGGGGGCGCGCCCGCGCTTGTTGTGGAGGCAAGTATCAGTGAGTCCTCACGGATTCGAAACCAAAAAAATTTGCATTCCGTGACGATACGGAGGCTTCCTCCCGCTCTTCACAGGGCAGGTATATTTTTAGGCGACGGGCTTGCGCAAACGGGACTCACGTAGGGCTACGGTAGGTGCGGGCAGGCATGCCCGCCGGGGTGGTGGTGGTGGGCGCGAATCCGCGCCAAGCTGAGGCTCATTTTGCCGGACTGCCCACATGCTTGATTCGACACGCCGGGATGCGCGGCCGCGCATCGCCCCGGCCGGCCTGATGTTCCTTGCCATCACCTCGGTGGGCTGGGGCTTCAACTGGCCGGTGACAAAATTCCTGCTCGGCGAGCTGCCGCCGCTGACGCTGCGCGGGGTGACCGGCGTGCTCGGGGCGGTGCTGCTGGCGGCGCTTGCGCTGGTCCGCGGCGACAGCCTGAAGGTCGCATCAGGGATCTGGCCGCGCCTGGTGACCGCCGCTGTCCTCAATGTCACCGGCTGGATGGTGCTGATGGGGCTGGCGCTGCTCTGGCTGCCGGCGAGCGAAGCGGCGCTGATTGCTTACACCATGCCGGTCTGGGCCTCGCTGATCGCCTGGCCGGTGCTCGGCGAACGGCCGACGGTCTTGCGCACCATCGCGCTGGTGATGGCCTTTGCGGGCCTCGCCTCGATCATGGGCGGCAACGGCTTTGCCGCCAGCGAAGCCAAGCTGCCGGGCATCATCATGGCGCTGGTTGGCGCGGCCGGCTTTGCGCTCGGCACGGTGCTGTTGAAGAAATACCCGATCCGCCTGCCGCCGATCACGGCGGCAGCCTGGCAGATCGGGCTCGGCTGCCTGCCGGTCGCCATCGTCGGCCTCGCCATCGAGACCTCGCATCTGGATCTGGTAACGCCCGTCGGCTGGACGCTGCTGGTCTACTCGACCGTCGTGCAGTTCTGCATTGCCTATGTCAGCTGGTTCGCCGCGCTGTCGCGGCTGCCGGCATCAGTGGCCGCGATCGGCACCATGGCGGTGCCGGTCATCGGAGTGGCGGCCTCCGCGATCGCCCTGCACGAGCCGCTCGGCCCGGGCCAGATCGCGGCGCTGATCTTCACGCTTGCCGGCGTGGTGCTGGCGACGCGGTAGATTCTTATTTGACGCGTTTTCCTTACGCGAACCGGTATCCACTTCGCTCGAAAACGCTCTAGCCCGCCATTCCGCCGCCGTTCAGCGCCTTCCGGATCATCTCGGCGAGCTGGTTGCGGCGGTAGGGTTTTGTCAAAAGCATCACGCCGTCGTCTAGCTTGCCGTGATGCACGATGGCGTTGTCGGTGTAGCCGGAGGTGTAGAGCACCTTCACGCCCGGCCGGCGCCTGGCCACTTCCTCGGCGAGCACACGCCCGCTCATGCCGCCGGGAATGACTACGTCGGTGAACAGGAGATCGAAGGCCTGGCCGGCCTCGATCAATTGCAGCGCGGCACGGCTGTCTGCGGCTGCGACCGTCTTGTAGCCGAGGCTCTGGAGCTGCGCGGTGACGAAGTTGCGCACCAGCGTGTCGTCCTCGACCACGAAAATGGTCTCGACGCCGCCTGCGACTTGCGGCGCGGCAGGGCTTGCGACCTCGGCCATGCCTGAGCCCGGCGGCAAATAGAGCTTGATCGTAGTGCCGTGGCCTTCCTCGCTGTAGATCTTGATGTGTCCGCCGGACTGCTTGACGAAGCCATAGACCATGGAGAGGCCGAGGCCGGAGCCCTTGCCGACCTCCTTGGTGGTGAAGAACGGCTCGAATGCGTTCTGCTGAACGTCCAGCGGCATGCCGGTGCCGGTGTCGCTGACGGCGAGCATCACATAGGGACCGGGCCGCACGTCGGGGTTCGCCTGCGCATAGGCCTCGTCCAGCACGACCCGGTGGGTCTCGAGCAGCAGCTTGCCGCCATTCGGCATGGCGTCGCGAGCGTTAATCGCCATGTTGAGCACGGCGTTGGTGAGGCGGGACGGATCGATATGCGCCGTCATCGGCCCCTGTTGCAGGGCCGTCTCGATCTGGATCTGCTCGCCGAGGGTGGGCCGCAGCAGCTTGGCGATGTCGGCGATAGAGGCGTTGATCTCGACATCGCGCGGCTGGAGCGGCTGCTTGCGCGCGAACGCCAGCAGATGCTGGATCAGCTCGGCGCAGCGCTCGGCGGCGTCGTCGATCAGGCGCGCCGTGCGCTGCAGCTCGGGCTGCTCCTTCAGGCCCGCCACCAGAGTCTCGGTATTGCCGGAGATCACCGTCAGCATGTTGTTGAAGTCGTGCGCCACGCCGCCGGTCAGCTTGCCGATCGAATCCAGCTTTTGCGACTGGTGCAACTGACGCTCGGTGTCGCGCGAAATGGTGGCGTCGTGATAGACCAGCACCGCGCCCGAGATCGCGCCTTGCCCATCGAGCATCGGCCGGCCGCTGATCATGAGATGGCGCACCGGACCGCCGTCATGCGGGCGGACGATCATCTCCAGCTCTTCGAACTGCTCGCCGCGCAGCACGCGCGCGGAAGGCAGCTCAGTGGGCTTGAGCGGCGTGACGCCGTCGCCGTGGAAGACGTCGGACAGGGCGCGCAGATTACGCAGGTTCATGCCGGCGCGGTGCAGCAGCATGCGCTCCGCAGCCGGATTCGACAGAAGGACGTTGCCCTCGCTGTCGATCACCAGGACCGCCTCTGCCATGCTGCGGAACGTGCTCTGGAGCACGTTGACCGACAGGCGCAATTCGTCATGCGCGGTGACAAGGTGCTCGGTGCGTTCGGCGACGGCTGCCTCCAGCACTTCCTTTTCGGCCTGGGTCTCGTGCAGCGAACTCTTGAGCTGTACGGTGGCCCGCTGGCTCTCGCGCACGAGCATGGCGACCAGCAGCAGGATCACCAGGGCGCCGATAACGTCGATGCCGAGCAGCACGATGCCGGTCCGGCGCGAGTCCGCTTCGCGGGTGGCAAGCAGCTTCTCTTCCCCTGCGGCGAGCCGATCCAGATTTTCCGTGAGCGCCTCCATCAGGCCGCGTCCCTCGGCGCGGCCTCTCAGCGCGTTGAAGCCCTCATTGTCGCCATTGGTGCGCAGCCGAATAGCTTCGGCTGCGACCTCGATGCGGCGAACGATGAGAGGCTCCGTAGCCTCCATCAGCGCCGCCTGATCGGCGTTGTCGCGGACGGCTAGCTTGAGATCGCCGAGCGCCGGTGCGACGCGGCTGCGGGTGGCCTGGAATTCGTCGACGAAGCCAGCCGTGCGGTAGATATCATAGCCGCGCACCGCGCTCTCGGCGCGGCGAACCAGCAGGTGCACATCCGAGATCTTCTTCAGCACCTCGACGGTGTGGTTGACCGAGGCCGCGTCAGACCGCGACTTGACGTCGAGTCCGATCGAGGCGGCGGTGATGATCAGGAGGATGGCAAGTCCAGCACCGAGAATGACGCGCTGCGAGGGGATCAAGGGGCTTCTTTCGTGTCCTTCGACTGAGCGCTCTCGCCGGTGCCGGCGATGCATTCCCGGATCGTCGTCAACAGTGTGTCCGGTGTGAACGGCTTGCGCAGGCAGCGCGCCGCGCCGAGCTCCAGCGCCATGCGGAGAAAGTCCGGGGAGGGCGAGGCGGATGATGCGAACGCGTAGCCGGACATCGCGATCAACGGTATGGCCGGCGCGCGCTCGTGGAAGATGCGGATGGATTCGAAACCGCGCATATGCGGCATGAAGATGTCGACCAGCATCACATCAAACGTCTGCGCTTCGAGCGCAGCAAGCCCCGTTTCGCCGCCGTCAGTCAGCGTGACGTCGAAGCCCTGACGTTGGAGGAGGACCTCGATGGTCGCGCCGACCATCGGATCGTCATCTACCACGAGGATACGCGGCATGACATTTCCCAGTAGATCGAAGTCCCCACAGCCATCGGTGATATAGGCGAATCGTGCGGTGGGTCAATTTGGGATTGGATCAGGGTAGATATGCACCGTGGGGTGAATAAAGTTTCGCTTGCGGTGTTTCGTACGAAACGTCGCAGATAACCAATCCGCCGCACAAAAAAGGCGCCGCATCGCTGCGACGCCTTTTCGTTCAAGCGTTGTGGACCTGCTTACGGGCAGGGATGGCGCAGGCCGTCATAGCCGAGATAGGTGCCGGACGCCGGATCGTAGGACTGGAAGCGCTGGGCGCAATAGCCAGACGAGTCTCCGCCGTTGTCGGGCACTACCGCGACGGACCCACCCTCGTCATAGTAGTTGTCATCGCCATAGTAAGCCGGATCGTTGTAATAGCCGCCGCCGTAATAGGCGTAGGAGCCGAGCCCGCCGATCGCAGCACCCGCCGCGACGCCGGGCCAGAAGCCGCCACCGCGATGGCGCCAGCTGCCGCCGTGCCAGTTGCCGCCGCCACCATTCCAGTTGCTGCCGGCTGCGAAGTTGCGGCCGCCGCCGCCACCCATCCGGGCACCGCCGCCAAAGTTACCGCCGCCCATGCGGGCGCCGCCACCTCCGAAGTGAGCTCCGCCGCCACCGCCCATGTGGCCACCGCCACCGCCGCCGCCGTGGCCCCCCCGCGCGAAGCTCGGCGTTGCCATCGGAAGAACCAGCGCCAACGCTGCGGCCGCGCTCAATATTCTCAGACTGTTCATGTTCAAACTCCCTTTTCCCTGGAGAAAACCCCTCGACAGGGCTGTGGTTCCTGGGATCACGCTGGTGTGCGTGTGAAGGTCAGATTTCCATGCGGCTGCTGTACCCGGCATGAACGGATCGCGTCCGATTTGCGGCAGGCTCCGCGACGGCGCCGCGGCGTTTGCCGTGGGGCACGGCCGCGCCCGCCGAACTGGACATTTGGCCGCCCGGATGGCATCAGGACCTCACGAAGCAGGGCCCTAGCCGCATGAAACTATTTTTCCTGAAGCTCTTCACCTGGTGGAATGGCCAGACTTTTGGCACCCAACTCTGGACCCGGCGGTACGGAGAGCTGGTCGGAGAGGATGAGCAGGGCAACCGCTACTACCGCACCCGCGGTGGCGCGATCGATCCCGCGCTCGGCTTCGAGCGGCGCTGGGTGATCTATAACGGCTATGCGGAAGCGAGCCGCATTCCGACAGGTTGGCACGGCTGGATGCATCACGTCGTCGATGTGCCGCCGACCGAGGAAAACTACCAGCCGCGCGAATGGCAAAAGCCGCATCAGGCGAACCCCACCGGCACGCCGAACGCCTATCGTCCCTCGGGCTCGACGCTCGCCAGCGGCAAGCGGCCGAAGGCGACCGGCGACTACCAGCCCTGGACGCCCGGAAGCTAGGCTCTCGATATCGTCGCGTTGGATGCATTCGCATCCGCATCCCGCGCTGTGGACAACGGGAACAGCGGGGACGGTGCGTGCGCGGGCGTTGCGCTCGTGCGGGCGGTAGGGCTCAATAATCCCATCTTACGGAGATGGGAGACCATCGCGTTCGGTTCGGGCAACAGTTCGCGACTGTCCCGAAATGCAGCGGCCGCCGACCAGGACTCGATCGGGAGATAGGCCCCCGGTCTGGAAGTTCCGAAATCGCCCGATGAAATGTGCAGCCGCCGTAAGACAGGAAAGGCCGCTTGGGAAACCGAGCGGCCTTTTTCTGTTGCGGGCTCTCTACGCCAAGCGCTCGGCTGCGCGCTTGACGGCGTCGAGGCGGCGGGCCTGATTTTGCGCACCGCGCTCCCTTAGCAAGGCGAGCACCTCAGCGGGGGCGGTGTCCGGCGAGCCTGCATTGAACGGCGGCGCAGGATTGTACTCGAGCCCGAGTTGGACCGCCTCTGCCGTGGCCCGATCGACCAGGATCGACACCAGCGTCAGCGCGAAATCGATCCCTGCGGTGACGCCGCCGCCCGTGATGCGATTGCGGTCGATGCAGACGCGCGTCTTGGTCGGCGTCGCGCCGAACTGGCTGAGCATCTCCATCGCACTCCAATGGGTCGACGCGCGATAGCCCTTCAGCAGGCCGGCGGCGCCGAGCGCCAGCGCTCCCGTGCAGACCGAGGTGACGTATTTGGCGCCTTCGGCCCGCTTGCGCAGGAAGTCGAGCACCTCCTCGTCGTTGAGCAAATCATTGGTGCCGGCGCCACCGGGGACGCAGATCACGTCGAGCTGCGGGCAATCGGCAAACGTCGTGGTCGGCGTCAGCGTGAGCACGGAATCGCTCGGCACCGGCTCGATCCGCTTCCAGATCAGGTGCAGTTTCGTGCCGGGGACGGACGAGAACACCTGCAAGGGACCGGTGAAGTCGAGCTGGGTGACGCGCGGAAACACCAAAAGGCCGATCTGGAGCGGTTGCGACATGAGAGCCTCCAACTATGAGCTTGACGTAGGCAAACTGGCATGATGCCCTTCTGTCCAAAATGGCGTAATTCCCTCACTTTCGGACATGACCATGATCGGCATCCTCATCTTCCCGGATTTCCAGTTGCTCGACGCGGCCGGCCCGATCTCGGTGTTCGAGATCGCGGCACGCGCCAGCGGCAAGCCGCCTTCGCTCCGGGTGTTGGCGCTGAAGGCGGGGCCAGTGCGCAGTTCGTCGGGCGTCGAGATGATGGCGCGGGATTTCAAGTCGGCGAATGCGATCACAACACTGGTCGTGGCGGGCGGCGCCGGCGTGGCGGGCGCGGCGCGCTGCGAGGTGACGCGCGCCTTCGTGCAGCGGCTGGCTAAGCGCGGCGTAAGGGTCGCCAGCGTCTGCTCAGGCGCCTATGTGCTGGCCGAAGCCGGCCTGCTCGACGGCCGCCGCGCCACCACGCATTGGGGCCGCACGCGCGATTTCGTGGCGCGCTATCCGAAGGTGAAGTTCGAGCCCGACCAGATTTTTACCCGCGACGGCAATGTGTGGACGTCGGCGGGCATCACCGCCGGCATCGACCTCGCGCTGGCAATGGTCACCGAGGACCATGGCGAGGAGATCGCGCAACAGACCGCGCGCCAGCTCGTGCTCTACCATCGCCGCAGCGGCGGCCAGTCGCAATTCTCTTCGCTCCTGGAATTGAAGACGCCGAATGGCCGGTTCGGTGCGCTGTTGTCCTGGGCGCGGGAAAATCTCGACGCACCGCTGACGGTGGAGGATCTCGCCGATCGCGCCGGCATGAGCGCGCGGCATTTCGCCCGCGCTTTTGCCGCGGAGACCGGTACGACGCCGTCGAAGGCGATCGAGCGATTGCGGATCGAGGTCGCGCGCGAGCGCGTGCAGTCCTCGCGCGAGGCGATCGAACTCGTTGCGGAGGCGACCGGATTCCGCGACCCCGAGCGCATGCGCCGCGCCTTCATCCGCGCCTTCGGCCAGCCGCCACAGGCGCTGCGGCGCGCGGCGCGGGCGGGGTAGGGCGTGCTCACCGATTTGAGCAGGTCCGCTTTAGCGGGCAAAGCAGACTTACGTGATGAACCCTGGACTTCGCCTTTTGACCCATCTCCGGCATCACCCCTCCGGCACCCCGGCCAAGCGCATGCCCTGAATGATGCGCCTGCTTGCAGCACGGAAGTCCGGATTGCCTGCATATGGATAGGCTTTGAACCGACGGATAGTGAACGTTGGATCAAGGGCTAGTCCTGCCTTCCTAGCAGTTCGCGCCTCATCCAGTTCTCCGAGAAGCGCCAGCGCAGCGGCGAGTTGGAACTGCGCGATAGGAAAATTGGGGTTGGCCTTCAAACATCGATGTTGCCACTCGGCTGCTTCGGCATCGGCCCCGAGGTGCAGTTTGGCGAGACCAGCCCAGTTCATCCACCGTGCTGCACCTTCATCGCGAGGAGACAAACGAAACGCTTCGTGTATATGTGCTTCCGTTTCTGCGGCCCGACGGACAAAAATCTTGCCGACACCGATGAAAGCGTGGGCTTCGGCTAAATTCGGGTTTAAAGCCAATGCGTGCTCGCATTCAGCAATGCCCTGAGCTGCACGGTTCGAGCAGAATTGGACGCAACCCAGATACATGTGGGCCAGAGCGTGCCGCGGAGCCAAAGAGAGCGCCTTGAGCAACGCCGTTTCGGCTGCTGCAAAGCGCCGCCGAGCGTCGTCGGCGAGAAAATTGCCGGCCATTGCCGTGTCGACGGCCGCGCTGCCCACCAGTGCCTCGACGTTGTCGGGATCAAGCTCCAAGGCGCGGTCGAAGAAACTCTGCGCCTGTTTCATATGGGCGGGTGTCCAGCCCTTGTTCCAGCGAACCATCCCCTGAAAATATAAATCCATCGCGTCAGGATGCGGCGAATGCTCCGAGCGACGAGCCTCAGCCGCGATAAGCTCGGCGTTAAGCGTGCTGGCGAGCCGCGAGACGATCTCGTCCTGCATATCGAACAGATCGGCGATAGGTTTGTCGAAACGCTCGGCCCACAGGTGTCTGCCGGTTTCGGCGTCGATCAATTGGACGTTAACCCGAAGCCGGGCACCACCCCGCTGCACGGAGCCCTCAAAGACGTAGCGGACGTTCAGTTCGCGGCCGACCTGTTTGAGGTCAACGGCCTTGCCTTTGTAAGCAAATGCGGTGTGTCGGCCAATGACGAACGAGCCGCTGATACGGGACAGGTCCGTGGTCAGGCTCTCGGTCACGCCATCGACGAAGTAATCTTGCCCTTGATCGCCACTCAGGTTGGAGAACGGCAGGACAACAATGGAAAGGCGAGGCGGTGAAGTTGACGTGGGCGGGTTGTGGCTGTGCTCACTCAGGACGCCGAAGCGGGTTGCAGGCCCCTGCATTTCTTGGACCGAACCAATGAAGCGGAAGCCCTTGCGCGGCAAAGTTTTGATCAGGCGCTGCTCCTCGCCCGTGTCGCCAATGGCGCTGCGAGCGGCATTCAGGCGGGTTGTCAGCGCGGCATCGGAAACGATACGTCCGTTCCAAACGGCGTTGATGAGGTCGTCTTTGCTAACGACGCGCTCTCTGTTGCGGATCAGGTAATCGAGCACGTCGAATACCTGTGGCGCGACGGAGACAACCTCGGCCCCGCGACGCAACTCGCGCAGGCTGGTGTCGAATGTGTACTCCTCAAATAGATACCGCAAGCTGCCAATTCCTTGGGTGGCCGCCGACCGTCCAGCGTTTGAAACATCCTAGATGATCGGGTGCGGTAGGGCGATGTCGCTTGTTGGCCACCTGCCAACCCATAAAAGCGACTTGGAGGTGTCCGCTTGCGAGGGCGGAGCGGACAACGCGGGCCTCGCGTGGCTGTCAGCCCGACGATTTGGTCGCAGCCGCAGTGCCCGAGGTGTCCGCCCGTGCCGTCAGCCGCCGCGCGATCGGCGTCAGCATGTAGGGCGCAAGATGGATCGGAAACTGCGTCAGCGCGAAATAGAGCCACGTCGTCGGCGGCAGCGCGCCGGCGGTCGCGGCCAGCATCAGGCCGAGATTGCGCTGTGACACCATCAGCCCGAGCGCCAGTGCGCGCTCGTAGCCGATGCGGCGGAAGAGTAAGGTCGTGACCGCGAGCAGCGTGAAATAGACCGCAAAGGCGAGCGCCGCGATGCCGATCGTGAAGAGGGGTTTGGCGATGAAGTCGTGCGCCACGTCGCCCATGATTGCGGACGCGAAGATGAAGAGGATGATGATGTTGAAGCCGTCGATCGGCTGCTTGTGACGCTGGATCGCCTCGGCGCCGAAGAGCCAGCGGATCATGGTGGCGGCGAACAGCGATATCGCGAGGATGCCGAGCAGTTTTGCGCCGAGCGCCAGCGGCGAGATGCTGAGCATGCCGTCGAGAAACAGGCTCGCGAACAGCGACGCCGTGAAGGGCACGACCGCGGTCGCAGTCACCAGCGTGACCAGCACGAGCGTGGCATCGAGGCCCATCAGGGCTGCGAGCGCTGGTGCTGCCATCATCGGCGAGGCCATGCTCTGGAGCATCAGCGCGAGCGACAGGCCGGGCGAGCGGTCGGCAAGCCCGGTCGCATGTGCGACCAGCCCGACGATCAGCGGCACGCCGATCGTGGTCCAGGCGGTCGCTGTGGCCACCAGCGCCGGCCGGCGCAGATGGCCGTAGAGCGCGGCCAGATCGACCCGCATGAACGAGATGCAGAGCAGAACGAGGATCGCCTCGGTGATGTAGGGGCGCAGCAGCGCGCCGAGCGGCGGCACCGCCAGGGCGATAAACACGACAGTCGCCACCGCGCGCGTGCCCTGGCCGCCGAGCCAGCTCAGGCCGCGGAGAGGAAGGGCGAAGACAGTTTCAAGCGTAGACAACATTCGGATGATGGCGTTCTCAGCCCAGTGCCTTGAGCCACGCGCCGATCTCGCCGACGGCGACATTGGCCTCTGGCAACAATTTGCCCATGGTGAAGAAGCCGTGGAACTGGCCGGGGAAGTGCTTGTACGTGACAGGTACGCCGGCCTGCTTCAGGCGCGCGGCGTACTCGTCGCCCTCGTCGCGCAGCGGATCGGCGCCGGCGGTCAGCACATAGGCGGGCGGCAGGCCGGCCAGCGTGGTCGCGCGCGCAGGCGAAGCGCGCCAGTCGTGGATGTCGGCTGTGCCGTTGAGATAATGGTCGCAAAACCAGCGGATCACCGAATGCGTCAGCAGCACGCCGGTCTCGGGCTCGCTGTGCGAGCCGTGGGTCATGGCGAAATCGGTGGCCGGATAGATCAGCACCTGGCCCGCGATTTTCGGGCCGTTTCCGTCACGCGCGGCGAGCGCTGCGACCGCCGCCAGATTGCCGCCGGCGCTGTCGCCGCCAATCGAGAGGCGCGCGGCGTCGATGCCGAACTCGCGGGCATTGGCGGCGATCCATTTGGTCGCGGCGATCGCATCGTCGATGGCGGCGGGAAATTTGTGCTCGGGCGCGAGCCGATAATCGACGGAGATGACGATCAACGCGCCAGCGTCGGCGAGCTGGCGGCAGACGACGTCGTGGGAGTCGAGATCGCCGATCACCCAGCCACCGCCGTGGAAGAACACCAGCGCAGGCGCCAACCCGTTCACAAGGCGCGGCGCCTTCGGCACGTAGATCCGCGTCGGAATCGCGCCGTGCGGGGCAGGGATCGAGAGGGGGGCGACGCGAGCGAGTTCGGGCGGCTCGGGATTCGAGACAAAGCGCGCCTGCGCGTAATAGGCCCGCGCTTCTGCCGCGGTCAGCGTCTCGTAAGCAGGCCGGCCGGCCTCCTGGAACGCCTTATAGACGGCGGCGGCATCGGGATCGAGCACGACGGGCATGGGAAGGGGTCCTTGAGGTTTCTGTTATCGTTGGACGTCGTTTCCGGTCGGCGGTGCGCGCCTCGACCCGGGGAGGGGCGGGCTGATTATCCCATCCGGCCGCCGGCCTGGCCAGCCGGCGGCGGGCAGGGCAGGAATGCCGCCCTTTCCCCGCCGTATTCGCCGTGTTAACCGGAGGGCCTGCGAGCGGCGGTATCCCCTGTAGAATGTCCAACGAACCCGATTCGCTGTTGAAGCTGCGCGAGATTATGTTTCGAACCATTACCCTGACAGGTCTTGCGGCGCTTTTGGCTGCTACCGTTTTGACGGTTGCGACGCCTGCGCAGGCGCAGATCGGCACGATTTTCTCCGATCCGCCGCCGCTGCGGCCGCCGGGCAGTATCCCCCGTGGCGGACAGCCGCTGCCGCAGCCGACCCCCGACGACGACGAAGAGGTGCCGGAACTCCCGCCGCAAGGCCGTGTGCTGCCATCTCGTCCGATGCCGCCGCCAAGCCGACAGGGCAATGTGATGCCGGGTCCGGTCGAGACCCAGCCGCTGGCGCCGCCGCCGGGCTCAACCGTCGCTCCCGCGAACCAGCCGCCGTCGGTCGCGGTTACGCCGCCCAATCCGCAAGCAGCGCCGCAGCCGGGCGCCCCCGGCCAGCGCCAGCCCCAGCAAAAGGGCGGAACGCAGCAGGGCGCCGTGCCGCAGGCCCCGGCGAGCCTCCAGCCCGGCGACGAGGTCGTCACCGAGCCGCCGGCCCAGAAGATCGTGAACAAGAAGGCGACCTTCTCCGGCCTCGACAAGATCACCGGGCGCATCATCAATTTCGACGAGGAGATCGGCGAGACCGTGCAGTTCGGCGCGCTGCGCGTGAAGACCGACGCCTGCTACACGCGGCCCGCCACGGAAGCCACAAACACCGACGCTTTCGTCGAGGTCGACGAGATTACCTTGCAGGGCGAGGTGAAGCGGATCTTCTCCGGCTGGATGTATGCGGCGAGCCCCGGCCTGCACGGCGTCGAGCACCCGATCTACGACATCTGGCTGACCGACTGCAAAGAGCCGCAGCAGACCATCGCGACCGCGGCACCCGATCCCGCGACCAAGCCGGCGACGCCACCGCCGCCTCCGGCGCAGAAGAAGGCCGCTCCCAAGCAGGCCGTGCAGCAGCAGCGTCCGCCGCAGCCCTTGTCGCAGCAGCAGCAGGCGGCCCCGCCGCCACCGCCGCCGCCAGAGCAACGGCCTGGCCTGTTCGGTTTCCCCGGGTTCGGCCGCTAAAATCGTCCGACTATTGCCGTGAGGCGATGATCTCGAGCGCGCGTGCGCCCGGGATCGGCTGATCCGCAGGCAGCTTCAGGAAATCGCCGGGCTCGCCGGCGAGCGCCTTGTCGAGCAGGCCGGTGTAGCGCCGCCGCGAAATCTCGGCCGCGCCAAAGCTCTTGAGATGCTCGGTGACATATTGCGTGTCGAGCAGCTCGAAGCCGCCATAGATCAGCCGCGCCACCAGATGCACCAGCGCGACCTTGGACGCATCGCGCGCGGTGTGGAACATGCTCTCGCCGAAGAAGGCACGTCCCAGGCTCACGCCATAGAGGCCGCCGACGAGCTCGTCACCCTGCCAGGCCTCGACGCTGTGGCAATGGCCGAGCTCATACAGGCCGCCATAGAGGTCGCGGATGCGCTTGTTGATCCAGGTGTCCTCGCGTCCGGCCTGCGGCGCGGCGCAGCCTGCGATGGTCGCCTTGAACGCCGTATTGACGGTGACGCGAAGCGCATCCGAGCGCACGGTGCGCGCAAGACGCGAGGCGACGCGAAAGCCCTCGAGCGGGATCACGCCGCGCATTTCCGGCTCGACCCAGAACAGGGTCGGATCATCGGCGCTCTCGGCCATCGGAAAGATGCCGCAGGCATAGGCGCGCAGCAGAACGGCTGGCGTGATTTCAGACGAGGCAGAGTCGCGCGAAGTCATGGCAGCCGATACTAGCAGGATCGCGATGCGCGTGCGATGGGGGCGATGGGTGCGCTTTCCGGGCGAGGATCAACTCGCCGCAGCACTGTTCGCCTTGCCGGGTGCGATGGGCACGCGGGGGAACCTCAGCACGATGCGGGTTCCGGAATGCGCGCGATCGCGTTCGACCGAGGCATCGAGCTTGGTGGCCATGGCCGCGACGATGCGCTGGCCCATGCCGGTGGAGCGCGGATCGGCCTTGACGTTGTCGCCGACGCCGTCGTCGGTGATCGACAGCAGGAGATCATCGCCCTGCGAGGTCAGCTCGACATGGATGGGGCCGGCGCCGTCCGGATAGGCGTATTTCACCGCATTCATCACCAGCTCGTTGACGATGATACCGACGGCGACCGCACGGTCGGGGTCGATCTCGACCGGTTCGGCCTTCACCGTCAGCCGCGACATCCGGTTACCTTCGGCGGAGCGGCGCAGATCCTCGAGCAGGGAGTCCAGATACTGGTTCAGCATCACGCTCTTCAGATCCTGCGAGGTGTAGAGGCGGCGGTGCACCTGGGCGACCGCGGCGACGCGGCCCATCGCATTGGTCAGCGCCGCCTTGACCTCTTCCTGCCCGGCGGAGTTTGCCTGCAAGTGCAGGAGCGAGGCGATGATCTGGAGCGAGTTGCCGACGCGGTGATTGACCTCGCGCAGCAGAAGCTCGCGCTCGGCGGCAAGCGCCGCGTAGCGGTCGCGCGATGCACGAATCTCCGCTTCCGCTTCCTCGCGCGCCCGCTGTACCTCGGCTTGGCGCAGCGCGCCGTCAGCCGCGACCTGGAGCAGCGGGATGAAGTCGCCCCTGACGTCCTTGACCAGATAATCGGCCGCGCCCGCCTTCAGCGCGGTGACCGCGATGCTGGAATCCTGCGAGGCCGTGACGAACACCACCGGCGGTGCGTCCGGGATCGCCATGATCTGTTCGAGCGTCTCGAGCCCGTCGAGACCCGGCATGTACTGGTCCAGCGCCACGACGTCGATGCAGCCATCCGTCTCCGTGCGGCGGATGCGCTCGAGGCCTTCCTCGCCGCTCGCGGCATGGATGACCTTGTAGCCGCGCCGCGTCAGGCCGCGTTCGACCAGACGCGCGAGCGCGGCGTCGTCGTCGATATAGAGCAGTGTCGGCGTTCGCTGGTTCATGTCGCGGCAGGCGGGATCTGAATGACCGAGAAGAACAGGCCGAGCTGCCGGATGGCGTTGGCGAAATTCTCGTAGTTGACGGGCTTGGTGATGTAGACGTTGCAGCCCAGCTCGTAGCAGCGCTTGATCTCATGCGAGTCGTCGGTCGTGGTCAGCACCACAACGGGCGAGGCCTTGAGATAATTGTTCTCCTTGATCTGCTTCAGGATATCGATCCCGCTCATGTCGGGCAGGTTGAGGTCGAGCAGGATCAGGAGCGCGTTGCCCTTCTGCACAATCCCGCTGCCGTCGGCGCCGAACAGATGCTTCATCGCGTCGGTGCCGTTGGGGAACGACACGATCTCGTTATTGACCCCGGAGCGGCGGATATTGCGCTCGATCAGCCGGGCGTGCCCTTCGTCGTCCTCGATCATGATGATGGTGACTGGCTGGGTCATTTGTCGGCGTTCCGGTTGCTGGCGTTCCAGGTGATGGGCAGCGTGATGGTGAAGGTGCTGCCCGCGTTCAGTTCCGACGATACCGACATGGTGCCGCCGAGGCGGCGCACAAGTGCACGCACATGTGCCAGACCGATGCCCTGACCAGGCTTGTCCTGGGTTCCCGCGCGGCGGAACAGGTCGAAAATCCGCTGATGATCCTTGGGATCGATGCCGCGGCCGTTATCACTAATTTCGAAGATGGCGTAGCCCAGCTTGGTGCGCCCACGAATTCTGACATCGCCGGGCACCCCGCTCTTGAGATACTTGATCGCGTTGTCGATCAGATTGGAGAAGATCTGCTCCAGCGCAAGGCGGTCGCTGACGATATTCGGCAACGGCTCGATGTGGATCTCGGCCTGCGCTTCCGCCGCCTGATGCGCCAGCGACGACACGATGGTCTCGACAAACTCGCGCGTGTCGATCTTTTCCGGCTGGAACTCACGCCGGCCCTCGCGGGTGAGGTTGAGGATTGCCGAGATCAGGCGGTCCATCCGGGCGATCGAGGATTTGATGAAGCCGAGCGCTTCGGAAAAGTCCGCGGATAGCTGCTTGTCGGGGCCGTCGAGCGGGATGTCGGCGACATCGACGGGTGGGCCGCCTGCTGGCACTCCGGTGAGCCCTCCGATCCGTCGAAAGATGTCCTTGCCCAATTCCTCGAGCTCGCTGGTGAAGCCCATGATGTTAACCAGCGGCGAGCGCAGGTCATGGCTGACGATATAGGCGAAGCGCTGGATCTCGTCGTTGGCTTCGCGCAGGTCCGCCGTGCGCTCGTCGACGGTGGCCTCGAGGTTGAGGTTGGAGTCGCGCAGGCGTGTCTCCGCGTCGTCGCGGGCGCGGGCAGAGCGCCGCACCAGCCAGATCGAGATCAGCGTCAACAGCACCACGAGTCCAGAGCCAATGCCGGTCAACGATGCGGCCAGCGTCTGGCTGCGGTCGGCATTGGTCGAGCGCAGCCGAAACAGTCGCTCCTCTTCCTGGATCATTGCGCCTGCGACGCTGCTGATTGTGGAGGTGGTATTGGCAGCGATGGCCTCGCGAACCAGCGCTACGGCCTTGTCCTGCTGGCCCTGCCGGACGAAGTCCATTTCCCGGGCAAATTGTCCAAGCCGGATCTCGATCGCCGCGCTCAGTTTCTCAATGTTGTCGCGTTGGGCCGGATTGTCGCTGGACAGACGCGTGATCCCGTCGACGGCAGGTACGATTGCCGCCACGGCCTTGTCATGGTCAGCCTTGAAGTCCGCACCCTGCGTCAGGAGAAACCCGCGCGCGCCGCTTTCGGCACGGCGGATTTCGAGCAACAGCGTATTGATCTGGTTCTCCACCTCGATGGTGTGAACCACCCATTTGCTGTCGTCGCGGGCCTTGTTGACGAGATAGACGGAGCCGGCGCTGATCACGGTCAGCACCACAAGTCCTGCCGCGAATAGCAGGATCTGCCAAAATGCGCGCCGCCGCTGTTCCACAGCCGTCACGACGGTCTCGCCTTGTTACGCGTAGCGGAGTTCAAAACGCCCCCTTGGAACTGTCCCCAACGTCCATAATGCGATTGGGGCCAAAGGGTTCCATGGGCGGAGAAGATTATTTCGCGGCAGGTTCCAGCTGGCCGGCCAGATACTGTTCCAGCCAGTGGATGTGGTAGTCGCCGTCGATGATGGCGGGCTGGCGCACCAGGTCACGGAACAGCGGCAGCGTGGTCTCGATGCCTTCGACGACCATCTCGTCCAGCGCCCGGCGCAGCCGCATCAGGCATTCGCTGCGGGTCTTGCCGTGCACGATCAGCTTGCCGACCAGGGAGTCGTAGTAGGGCGGGATCGTGTAGCCCTGATAGACGGCGGAATCGATGCGGACACCGAGCCCGCCGGGCGGGTGATATTGCGTGATGCGGCCCGGTGACGGGCGGAAGGTCTGCGGGTTCTCGGCGTTGATGCGGCACTCGATCGCGTGGCCAATGATCTGAATTTCGCTTTGCTTGGCCGGCAGCTCGCCGCCGGCGGCGATGCGGATCTGCTCCAGCACGAGATCGATGTCGGTGATGCTCTCGGTGACGGGATGCTCGACCTGGATGCGCGTGTTCATCTCGATGAAGTAGAACTCGCCGTCCTCGAACAGGAACTCGATGGTGCCGACGCCGAGATATTTCATCTCACGCATCGCCTTCGCGCAGGTCTCGCCGATCTTGGCGCGCGCGGCTGCTGCGAGAATCGGCGAGGGGCCTTCTTCCCAGACCTTCTGGTGACGGCGCTGCAGCGAGCAATCGCGCTCGCCGAGATGGATCGCGCCGCCACGGCCGTCGCCGAGGATCTGGATCTCGATGTGGCGCGGCTTCTGAAGGTATTTCTCCAGATAGACGGAGGCGTCGCCGAAGGCGGACTTGGCCTCGTTGGCCGCCGTCGACAGCGCCATCTGAAGGTCGGCCTCGCTCTGCGCGACCTTCATGCCGCGGCCACCGCCGCCGGCTGCGGCCTTCACCAGCACGGGAAAGCCGATCTTCCGGGCGATTGCCATCGCGTCGTCGCTGGGGCCGACCGCGCCGTCGGAGCCGGGCACCACGGGGATGCCGAGCTTCCTGGCGGTCTTCTTGGCCTCGATCTTGTCGCCCATCAGGCGGATGTGCTCGGCCTTGGGACCGATGAAATGCAGATTGTGTTCGGCAAGGATTTCGGCGAAGCGCGCGTTCTCCGACAGGAATCCGTAGCCGGGATGCACCGCGTCTGCACCGGTGATCTCGCAGGCCGCAAGCAGCGCCGGCACATTGAGATAGCTGTCCTTCGACGGCGGCGGCCCGATGCACACGCTCTCATCCGACAGACGCACATGCATGGCGTCGGCGTCGGCGGTGGAGTGCACGGCGACGGTGGCGATCCCGAGCTCCTTGCAGGCCCGCAGGATGCGAAGGGCGATCTCGCCGCGATTGGCTATGAGGATCTTGTCGAACATGGTGTCCTTAAGGGACGGATGGCGCGCGGAAAGCGGCGAGGGCGGAGAGCTGCCCTTTGCCGTTACTCAATGATCACCAGCGGCTCGCCGAACTCGACCGGCTGGCCATCCTCGACCAGGATCTGCGTCACCGTGCCGGCGCGCGTCGAGGGGATCTGGTTCATTGTCTTCATCGCTTCGATGATCAGCAGCGTCTGGCCGACCGAGACCTTCGAGCCGACCTCGATGAACGGCTTGGCGCCGGGCTCCGGCGCCCAATAGGCGGTGCCGACCATCGGCGAGGTCAGGGCGCCCGGATGCTTCGACATGTCCGCAGCCGCGGGGGCAGCAGCCGCTGCGGCGATCGGCACGGCGGCCGCATGCGCCATCGGAACGGGCATGGTCGCGGCAACGCTGATGTTGCGGGCGACGCGCAGGCGCAGGCCCGCGCGCTCGATCTCGATCTCGGTGAGGCTGGTCTCATCGAGCAGCAAAGCGAGCTCGCGGACGAGCGCGGAATCCTCGCTGGAAAACTTTGCGGCTGCTTTGTCGTCTGGCTGGCGCGCCATGTTCTTTGATCCGAATGTTCTGTGTGAGGAGGGAGCGTCAGGCTTTGGGCATGATGCCGAGCTTGGCGGCAAGGCCCTGGATGGCAAGGCGGTAGCCCTCGATGCCGAAGCCGCAGAGCGAGGCAAAGGCCGCGCGCGCGGTGTAGGAGTGATGACGGAAACTCTCGCGGGCGTGGATGTTGGTCACGTGCACTTCGACGGTCGGAATCTGCACCGCCAGCAGCGCGTCGTGCAGCGCGATCGAGGTGTGCGAATAACCGCCGGCATTGATGATGATGCCCTTCATCTTGCGGGCGTGGGCCTCGTGGATGAAGTCGATCAGCTCGCCTTCGCGGTTGGACTGCCGGCAGTCGGCCTTGAGGCCGAACTGCGCAGCCGTCTCCCGGCACAGCGTCTCCACGTCGGCCAGCGTGGCATGGCCGTACTTCTCGGGCTCGCGCGTCCCCAACATGTTGAGGTTCGGCCCGTTGAGAACGAGGATCGTGTCGGTTGCTGGTTCGGCCATTCCTGTCCCGGCGCGTGTTTCGGCGTGGCGGGGGTTATAGGTAACAAAGCGCGTGAGGGGAAGCCTTGAAGGGCCTCCCGGACGGCTTCAAGCACCTCATCCAGTGTGCAAAAACCTGTGCGGAAACTACGGAAATCGCTTGTTAACCAGTTCCAAGGGTGGTCGCCGGACGGGACAGGCGGATTAGACTGCCCAACAAGCCAAAAGCCCCTGCCGATCGCTCGACAAGGGCTCATTTGGGCTTTAGCGAGGTTGCTTAGCCTTCGATGATGTACACGATCTCGCGCGTCTGCGGACGGACGATGATGTACTGGCCGTGCACGAAGATCACCTCATAGCCGCGCCATTCCGGGTAGATTTCGACAATCTGTGCCGGGAGCGGATGGAAACGGACGGACGCCGGGATCGCGGTGCCGACCGAGATGTTGAAGTTGACGTTCGTCGTCTCCTCGATCTTCTGCGACTTGATGGCCGTCGCGATTTGGGTCCGCTTTTCAGCGGGCGGTGCAGCGGTCGCGGAGGCGTTGCCTGTCGTGGTCTGAGACTTGCTGTCGGTCGCAGCGCCGGCCGGACGGTTCTCGGCATTGTTGCTCTTGGCAGCGGCGCCGGCCTTGTTGTCCTCAGCCTTCATGTCCTTGGCGTCGGACTTGGTCGTCGAGTCAGAGCTCATGCTCTTCGACTTGTCCTGCGCACTCTGGCCGTGCTCACCCTTCGCCGCGCCGGCCTTCTCGTCAGCCGCGTTCTTGTTCATCGCGCCGGACTTTTCCATCCCGGATTTCTCCATGGCGCCGGATTTCTCCATCGCACCAGACGACTTCTCCTCGGCGGCCGCACCGGGCTTCATGGTGCTGGCGCCGCCAGCCTGACCCACGGTGCCCTTTTCCTTGGTCATGGTGTCCTTGCCCATGGCGCCGTGTTCGGTGGCACCGGCGGACGGTTGCGTTTGCTGCGCGGGCTGCGCGCCTGCACCGCTCTCGCGGTTCATGGTGCCTTGTGCGTTCGCCAGACCGGTGCCGGCGACGAGCGCGAGCGCGGCAACCGAGATCATAAAGCGGTTCGACATCAAATTTCTCCTCACGTGTTTCTTTTGCGTCATTGCCCGCGCCGACAACGAAGCGAGGTATCAGGAGTTCCGGAACATCTTCGGTTCCGCGGCATTTGTTTTTTGAACGCCAGATGAATGCGCGCTTCGGGTTTGCGCCAACGATCGCGGGCAGCGGCAACGCAAACGAAAAAGGCCGGCTTTTCAGCCGGCCTCATTGCATGAATGACGTTGTGAACGTCGAGATCAGCAGGTCGCTTTGCCGCAGCGGGCAACGCCGATCTTTTCCTTGAGGCCGTCGAGGCCGACGGCGCCGACCACGATCTGCTTGCCGATCACGTAGCTCGGCGTGCCGTTCATGCCCATCGCTTCGGCGAGCTTGAAGTTCTCCTCGATGGTGGCGCGCACCTCGGGGCTGGCGATGTCTTTCTCGATCTTCGCGGTGTCGAGGCCGGCCTCCTTGGCCGCCTGAAGCGCGCGCGCCTTGTCGGCGGCGCCGCGGCCGCCGAGCAGCTTCTGGTGGAAGTCGAGATATTTCTTGCCGGAGGGATCCTGCATGCGCACGGCGACCGCGACCTGAGCTGCCTCGACCGAGCCCTGGCTCAGTACCGGAAACTCCTTCAGCACGATCTTCAGCTTGGGATCGGCCTTCATCAGGTCGAGCATGTCGCTCATCGCGCGCTTGCAGTAGCCGCAATTGTAATCGAAGAACTCGACGAAGGTAACGTCGCCGTCCTTGTTGCCGAGCACGACCTGGCGCGGCGAGTTGAAGATCGCGTCGGAGTTCTGCGCGATGCTGGCTTCGTGCTTCTCCGTCTCGGCCGAGGCCTGGCGCTTGCTGAGTTCGGCCATGGCCTCCTCGAGCACCTCGGGATGGGTGACGAGGTAATTCTTGACGATCGCCTCGATGTCGGTGCGCTGTCCATCGGAGAAGCTGTCGGCTGAAGCCGGTCCCGTTGCGCCGAAGATGGCGAACGCAAACAGCGCGGGAGCAAGCAGGCGCAGCGAAGGCATTGGCAATTCCTCTTATCCAGAGCAGGTTTCGAAAAAACGTCCCGGCGGACTTAAGCGCAGTGTCGTGACGTCACGGTGGCAGATGGCGTGATCAGGCGTCGTTCGAGTTGCCTGTTTGCTAGTTGCGCGGCGGTTTCGACGCCACGATGTCGTCGGCCTTGACCCATCCGGGCGTGCCGACGGCGAAACGGGTTTTCGCGCGCGTGGCAAGCTCGCGGGCGGTCTTGTTGTCGCCGCGCAAGTAAGCGGCCTGGGCCGATGCGAGATCCGCCTCGGCATAGTCTCCCTTCCGGCCATAGGCCATCGCGAGCTGCATGTAGCCGAGCGGGGCTTCGGGCTCGCGCACCACCGCGGCACGGAGAATCCGAATGGCGTCGTCCGTGTACGTCTTATTATCGGTTCCAACCAGAGCCTGCCCAAGTAACATCTCGATGAGCGGCGCGTTGTTCGACAGTGCGACAGCCTTGCGCAGGGGAGCGATCGCATCGGCCGGCTTGCCGCTCTCCAGAAGGGCCTGGCCCCGCACCTCGTAGAAATACGGGTTATTCGGCTGCACCTGGATCAGCAGGTCGATCTGGGCGAGCGCGCTGCGTAAATCGCCATGCAGATAGGTGCTGATGGCCCGGGCATAGCGTGCCGGCATGGTGTCGTTGGTCAGGGGATAGCGGCGGTACACCGTCTCCGGCCGCTCCATGAAGGCGGAGATCTTGGCACGCACCATGTCATGGCGGAGCTGGAGCGCGGGATCGTCCTTCTTGTCCCAATAGGGGCTGGTGCTGGCGAACTCCTGGAGCGCCGCGACGCGCTCGGCGGGCATCGGGTGCGACTGGAGATAGGGATCGGCGCCGCGGGCGGCGAACAGGCTCTCGCTGGTGAAGCGCTTGAAGGTCTCGTACATGCCCTTTGGCGACTGCTGGGTCGCGGTCAGGAATTTCACGCCGGCGCGGTCGGCATTCTCCTCCTGCTGGCGCTGGTAGGACAACAGCGACCGGCGGATCATTTCCTGCGGCCCGGTGATCGCGGCGGCGCCCGCATTGGCGAGGCCGTTGTTGCCGGGGCTGTTCGAGCCGCGGCTGGCGCCTGCGACCAGGGCGCCTGCGCCGAGCAGCATGGCAATGATCAT
The DNA here is from genome assembly GCF_049993385.1 of Bradyrhizobium sp. McL0616. Taxonomy (NCBI): domain Bacteria; kingdom Pseudomonadati; phylum Pseudomonadota; class Alphaproteobacteria; order Hyphomicrobiales; family Nitrobacteraceae; genus Bradyrhizobium; species Bradyrhizobium sp. McL0616. The sequence goes on along the minus strand of NZ_CP188255.1, from coordinate 4,972,250 downwards.
CTGGGTCTGCGCGTTGGAGAGCTGCTCGCGCAGCTTGGACAGATGGCCGCCCGCCAGATGCCCGGTCTCGTGGGCGAGCACGCCGATGATCTGGTTCGGCGTCTCCGACTGGAGGATCGCGCCGTAATTGACGAAGATGCGGCGGCCATCGGCGACGAACGCGTTGAACGAGGCGTCGTTGAGGATCACCATCTGGATGTTCTGCTTCTCCAGACCGGCAACGCGCAGGATCGGGCGCGTGTATTCACGCAGCAGCTGCTCGGTCTCGGTGTCGCGCAGGACCGGCGGCGGTCCTCTGCCTTCCTGCGCCCGCGCAACCGAGAACGGGGATAACGCCATCGCCGCCGCTGTGATCAGGGCGGTCAGCGCGGAGGCCTTTTGGCGTAATGCGATCTGGAGCAACATCAAACGGTCTGGGTCAAACGGACTTCAAAAGCAGCTGGTTTTTGGTGATTGGCGGCGGACCGGATACGCGATATGCCCTTAAGAGCCGTACAATGCGGCCAGTCTGGGGCGCAAGCGCCCTGTTTCCCGGACCGGACGGACCGGCCGCCAGCGAATAGCAGAAATCGATGCACGATGCGACATTGAGGAACCGGGTGGGGCAGTGGCTCGAGCCGTCCCGCCGCAGTGATGTTCCCCCGTTCATGGTGATGGATGTGATGGCCGCGGCGGCCCGGATCGAGGCAGCCGGTGGCCATGTCATTCACATGGAGGTCGGCCAGCCCGCGGCGGGCGCGCCGAAGACCGCGATCGCGGCGGCGCATGCCGCGCTCGAAGCAGGGCGGATTGACTATACCTCGGCGCTTGGCATCCCCAGTCTGCGCGAGCGCATCGCGCGCCATTACCGTGATGCTTATGGTTGCACCGTCAGTCCCGAGCGGATCGTGGTGACCACAGGGTCCTCAGGCGGCTTCATCCTGGCCTTCCTGTCGATGTTCGAGCCCGGGGATCGCGTCGCGGTGACAGTGCCGGGCTATCCGCCTTACCGCCACATCCTCACCGCGCTCGGCTGCGAGCCGGTGCTGATAGAGACCACCAACGAGACGCGCCACGCGCTGACCGGCGAGGCGCTGCTCGCGGCCCATCGCAAGGCGCCGCTCAAGGGCGTGCTAGTCGGCAGTCCCGCCAATCCGACCGGGACGATGATGTCGAAAGAGGCGCTCTCCAGCCTGATCGCGGCGGCGGAAGATGCAGGAATTCGCTTCATCTCCGACGAGATCTATCACGGGCTCGATTATGCGTTTCCGGCGGTGACGGCAGCAGAGCTGTCCCCGCACGCACTCGTGATCAATTCGTTCTCGAAGTATTTTTGCATGACGGGCTGGCGCGTCGGTTGGATGGTCGTGCCCGACATCATGGTGCGGCCCATCGAGCGGCTTCAGCAGAACCTCTCGATCTCGGTGCCGTCGCTGTCGCAGATCGCGGCTGAAGCTGCCTTTGATGGCGCAGCCGAAATGGAGGAGATCAAGCACGGCTATCAGGAAAACCGGCGCATTCTGATCGAGGGATTGCCCAAGGCCGGCCTGACCCGCTTCCTTCCGGCGGACGGCGCGTTCTATCTCTATGCCGACGTCTCGGACTTCACCTCCGACAGTTTTGATTTCGCCAAGAAGATGCTGGACCAGGCCCGTGTTGCGGCCACCCCGGGGCTCGATTTCGATCCGATCCACGGCCGCTCGTTCATCCGATTCTCCTATGCGCGCTCGGCTGCGGACATGCGCGAGGCAGTTGACCGGATCGCTCACTGGCTTAAACAGCCGCCAGTTTAGAACAGCCTTCCGGAGTGCATCTTGTCTGACCGAACCGTCCAGTCCGCCGTCGCATCGCATTCTCCTCTCGCCGCCTTGTTGTGGCCCGCCCGGCCGGGCGAAACCGTAGGCAGCTTGCGCGCCTTCGTGCTGGTTGCGCTCGGCACCGCGCTGATGGCGCTGTCGGCCAAGGTGAACCTGCCGCTGCCTTACGTGCCCATGACCCTGCAAAGCCTGGTCGTGCTGATGATCGGCGCGGCCTATGGCTGGCGCCTTGGCAGCGCAACCATGATCGCCTACCTCGCCGAGGGCGCGATGGGACTTCCGGTGTTTGCAGGTCCGGTCGGCGGCCTTGCGCCGCTGGTCGGCCCGACTGCCGGCTATCTGTTCGGTTTCGTGCTGGCTGCCTTCGTCACCGGCTGGCTTGCCGAGCGGGGCTGGGATCGTAGCGTGGGCCTGCTGTTTGTGGCGATGGCCGTCGGCCATATCGCCATTTTCGTCGCCGGGTTCGGCTGGCTGGCCCTTGGCCTTGGCGCCGCAAAGGCCTGGCAGGTCGGCGTCGCCCCGTTCATCGCGGCATCTCTCGTCAAGAACGCGCTGGGTGCGACCCTGATGCCGGCGGCACGCCGGATCATCGATCGCCGGTAAAGCGCGCAAATCCGAGCAGTTCCAATTGACAGGGTCGGCCAAGTTGATCTTGGCTGGCCCTGAGTTCGAGGGGGAGTGAAACGATGACGACGACAACGATCGCGGGGGCGCCTGTCGCACCCAGCGCGGCAAAGCCGTGGTACAAAGTTCTCTACATTCAGGTGCTGATCGCAATCGTGCTCGGCGCCATCGTCGGCTGGCTCTGGCCGCAAATTGCCACCAACGACTGGATCAAGGCACTCGGCGACGGCTTCATCAAGCTGATCAAGATGGTGATTGCCCCGATCATCTTCTGCACCGTGGTCTCCGGCATCGCCCACATCCAGGATGCCAAGAAGGTCGGACGCATCGGCGTCAAGGCGCTGGTCTATTTCGAGATCGTCTCCACCTTCGCGCTGGTCATCGGCCTCATCATCGGCAACGTCGTGAAGCCGGGCGCAGGCTTTGGCAATGCCGCCGCCAACGCGCAGGCAGTTGCCACCTACGCCAAGCAGGCCGAGGGCCAGAAGAGCGTCGACTTCATCCTGCACATCATTCCCGACACCGTGGTCGGCGCCTTCGCGCAGGGCGAGATCCTTCAGGTGCTGCTGTTCTCGGTGCTGTTCGGCTTCGCCGTCATGGGGCTCGGCGAGCGCGGTCACGTCATCCGCAGTTTCATCGACGATGCGGCGCATGCGGTGTTCGGCGTCATCTCCATCGTAATGCGCGCGGCGCCGCTTGGTGCGTTCGGTGCGATGGCTTTCACCATCGGCAAATTCGGCACCGGCGCGATCCTCAACCTGATGGGCCTGATCGCGACGTTCTACCTGACCTCGGCATTGTTCGTTATCGTGGTGCTCGGCACCATCGCGCGCATTGCCGGTTTCTCGATCTTCAAGTTCCTGGCCTATATCAAGGACGAGCTGCTGATCGTGCTCGGCACCTCGTCGTCGGAAAGCGCGCTGCCGTCCCTGATGGAGAAGCTGGAACGGCTCGGCTGCTCCAAATCGGTGGTCGGCCTCGTGGTGCCCACGGGCTATTCGTTTAACCTCGACGGCACCAACATCTACATGACGCTGGCAACCCTGTTCATCGCGCAGGCGCTCGGCTTTGATCTCACCTTCGGCCAGCAGCTCACGATCCTGGTCGTGGCGATGCTGACCTCGAAGGGCGCCTCCGGCATCACCGGTGCGGGCTTCATCACGCTGGCGGCAACGCTCGCCGTGGTCGATCCGCGCCTCGTGCCGGGCATGGCGATCGTGCTCGGCATCGACAAGTTCATGAGCGAGTGCCGCGCGCTGACCAATCTCTGCGGCAACGGCGTGGCCTGCGTGATCGTTGCCTGGTGGGAGGGTGAACTCGATCGCGACAAGCTCATGGCGCGGCTGAGCCAGCAGATCGATCCGACGGACATGGAAACCGCTGTCACGACGGACTGATCTGCGAACTCGTAAGTGGCGGCGCGCCGCGCCGTCAGACCTTGAAATAATAGGGCTGGTCGAGATCCTCGATCAGCCCTATTTCGTTCGGCGCCCAGCCGAGCAGAGCACGCGTCTTCGCACTCGATGTGGGGACGTCCACACCGGCGAATTGCGCGAACCATCCGAAATGCTCGGCGGCTTCGTCCTGCGATTTCGAGACGACGGGCACGCCAAGCCTTTTGCCGATCACCTCCGTAATCGTCTTGAACGGCACGCCTTCCTCGGCGATTGCATGATAGCGCGGTGCCGTTGCGCCTTGCTCGAGTGCAAGCCGGTAGACGCGTGCGGCATCGACGCGGTGGCCGGCTGGCCAGCGGTTCATCCCGTCGCCGACATAGGCCGCGACGCCTTTCTGGCGTGCGAGGTTGATGAGGATTGGGACAAAACCGTGGTCGCCTTCGCCATGGGTCGTCGGCGGCAGCCGGACCACAGCGGCGCGGACGCCGGAAAGCGACAGCGCCGTTGATTCCGACACACGCGGAAAGCGGTGTGCCGACTCATCATCCTCGGTCGCTAGACGGCCGGGAGCCAGCAGCGCCACGCCGGACGTGACGATGAGAGGCCGCTCGGAGCCCTTGAGCTCTTCGCCGAGAGCGAGGATGGCGCGGCGGTCCAACTCGCAATTGTCCAGGAATTTCGAGAAGTCGTGGTTGAAGCCGAGGTGCAGCACGCCGTCGGAGGCGGCCGCGCCGCTGCGCAAGTTGTCATGGTCCTCCAGCGAGCCGCGGTGGGTTTTGGCTCCCATTGCAGTGAGCGCCGTGGCGCCAGCGTCGGAGCGGGCGAGGCCGGTGACGCTGTGGCCGGCGGCGATCAGGTCCCGAACGACAGCGGAGCCGACGAAGCCGGTGGCGCCAGTGACGAATACACGCATGAGCAATCTCCAGGGTTGGTGGAGATCACCATCTGGGCTAGGGTTATCCGGGTAAAGTAGTGAGATTATCAGGGTATAATAGCTAACAGGATGAGTGAAGCCCTCTCCAACGAGAATCTGCTCGGGACCTACCTCAGGGATCGCCGCACCCGGCTCGACGCGGCGGCGTTCGGCTTTGCCGGCAGCCGCAGACGCACCCCCGGGCTCCGGCGCGAGGAGGTGGCGCAGCGCGCCAATATCAGCCCGACTTGGTACACGTGGCTGGAACAGGGCCGCGGTGGGGCTCCGTCGGCCGATGTGCTCGACCGGATCGCGCGCGCCCTGATGCTGACCGACGTCGAGCGCGAGCATCTGTTTTTGATCGGGCTCGGCCGACCGCCCGAGGTCCGTTACCAGGCATCCGAAGGTGTCTCGCCGCGGCTTCAGCGCGTGCTCGACGCGCTGGAGACCAGCCCTGCCATCATCCGGACGGCGATCTGGGATGTCGTTGCCTGGAATCGCGCGGCAACGATTGTGCTGACCGATTATGCGAAGCTGCCACCGGAGCAGCGAAACATTCTGCGCCTGATCTTCTCCGAGCCGCGCGTGCGCGCCGCGCAATATGACTGGGACAGCGTAGCCCGCTTCGTGGTTGCGGCCTTCAGGGCCGATGCGGCGCGCGCCGGCGCGGTCTCGCACGTCGCCGAATTCGTCAACGAAATGTGCGGTCTCAGCCCCGAATTCGCAGCGCTGTGGGCCGACAACGACGTCCGCTCCTATGGCGAAGGCGTCAAGCATCTTCGCCATCCCGTGCTCGGCCCGATCGCATTTGAATATTCGTCGTTCTCGGTCGACGGCCGGCCCGACCTCGGCATGGTCGTCTACAATCCGGCGACGCCGGACGATGCTGCGCGCATCAAGGCCGTGCTGTCCGAGCATTCCGACTGACGGATTTCGCGGCCTCGCCCGTTTAACCCGCATCTCTGACGTCGAAGGGAGGCGGTATCGTGGGCAATACGGCTGTGAATCGGATTGTGCTGGAGGCGGCCGAGCATTTTTCGGCGGGCCGGCCGGACCGCGCGGACGCGCTCTGCGCGGAAGTGCTGGAGGTCGAGCCGGATCATGTACCGGCGCTGCATCTGGCCGCCGTCGCCGCCTTCGTCACCGACCGCGCCGCCGCCGGCGCCGCGCTGAGGACGGGCCCGTGCTGGTGGCGCTTCGCGACGATGTCATCGATCTTGCACCTGCGCTCGGCGATTTCGCCGATACGGCGGCAGCCGTTGCAGCGCTCGATCTCGTCGTCGCCGTCGACACCTCAGTCGCGCATCTCGCCGGTGCGCTCGGCCGTCCGGTGTGGATGCTCACGCCTTACGCGCTCGACTGGCGCTGGCTGCGCGATCGCGAGGACAGCCCGTGGTATCCGACCATGCGGCTGTTCCGTCAGCGCAGGCCGCGCGAATGGGACGACCCGTTGATGCGGCTGTCGGCGGCGCTCGCAGTGCTTGCCGCGAAGGCCGAGGGCTAGAAGCGCTCCGGCCGGTACGGCGTCGGATCAATTGACGGTGTCTCGCCGCTCATCATCTCTGCGAGCAGGCGCCCCGTTGCCGGGCCGAGGGTAAAACCCTGGTGGCCGTGGCCGAAATTCATCCAGAGGCCGTGGTGACGTGGCGCTGGGCCGAGCACCGGCAGCATGTCGGGCGTGCAGGGCCGGGTGCCGAACCAAGGCTCGGGTTCGGCGCGCTTGCCGAGATCGATCAGCTCTCGGGCAGATGCTTCGGCGCTTGCGAGCTGCACAGGCGTTGCGAGCGCATCCGGGCCCGTCAGCTCCGCGCCGGTAGTGATGCGAATGCCCTTCGCCATGGGCCCCATGGCGTAGCCGCCGCCCTTGTCGACCAGCGGCAGATCGAGCGAGGAGCCGCCGCTATAATGCATGTGGTAGCCGCGCTTGCGCACCAGCGGAATGCGATAGCCGAATTTGTGCAGCAGATCCGGCGACCACGGCCCGAGCGTCACGACGGCCGCGGCCGAATCGATGCGGCCATGGTCGGTATCGACCGACCATCCGGTCGCGGTCTGCTGCAGCGACTGCGCATCGCCCAGCACGATCTTGCCGCCGAGGCGCTCGAACAGGCCAGCATAGGCCGTGACCAGCGCGCCGGGATCGGACACCGTCCAAGTATCGAGCCAATGGATCGCACCGGGGAGATCGTCGCGCAGGATCGGCTCGGCCTTGGTGAGCTCGCTGCCCGAGAGCACGCGAAAATTCACGCCGAACTCGCGGCGGTCCTCCTCCGCCGTCTGGATCGCGAGGTCGAACGACGCGGGGTCGCGATGCAGCACGCGATAGCCGGCGCGGCGGATCAGATTGTCGGCATGGGCGTCGCGGATCAGGACGTCGTGCTCGGGCGTCGCATAGGCGATCAGCCGCGCCCAAGCCTCGATCGCTTCGCGATGCCGCTTCGGCGCCGAATGCCACCAATAGCGGAGCAGGGGCTCGACGTGGCGATGAAGGGAAGAAAAGCTGTAGCGGACGTCGTTGGTGCGGCCGGTCGCGATCTTCAACAACGAGGCGAGGTCGCGCGGCATCGGATAGGGCCGCACCGCCTCCGCCTGGATCATCCCGGCATTGCCGTAGCTGGTCTCGCGGCCCGGCTCCCTGCGGTCGACGAGCGTGACCGACCAGCCGCGCTGCTGGAGATGCACGGCGGCACTCACGCCCACCATGCCGCCGCCGAGAATGATTGCGCTTTGCATCGGACCTGACCTGGCCAAATCAAAACCGCCCGGCTTGGCCGGGCGGTTTCATCTGGTTGTTCGTTCTATTCGCCGCCGCCGAACCGGCGTGACCACCAGCCGGCGCGACGCGGTGCGGTCGATGTTTCGGATGCCGCATCCGGTGCAGGCTCGGGAGCAGGCGCAGCAACCGGCTCCGGGGCTGAGGCAACCGTTGCAGCCGGCTCGCTCTGGCTGCTCGACAGGAAGCTCACCTTTTCACGGACGGTGGAGCGGCGTCGCGCGGCCTTGTCGTCGGCGGCCTCTTCCTCCGCAACCGCGGGCTGAGCCTGGGCCGGTGCTTCGGCTTGCAACGCGGCGCGGGGCTCGGGCTGAGCGACCTGTGGCTCGACAGGATTGATGTCTTCGGAATGCGCGATCGAAGGCGCAGCCTCGCCGCCCGAGCCGTCGAAATCGGCAACTGCGTCGGTCGCTTCCGGCGGCGCATTGGCGCTGAGCTCGTCGCCGATGGAGCCGGCGAGACCTTCCTCGCCAGCACCGCGCCGACGGCGTCCGCCGCGACGACCACGCCGGCGTCGGCGATCGCTAGCGCCTTCCTGATCGCCACGGGCCTGACCCGCCTGGTCCTCGCCCTCCGGCTCGGACTCGGCATCCTCGTCTGCTTCGCCAGCTGCGACGGCACCCTCGGGCAACGCGGGCGCGCCATCCTCGCGAGGCTCACCCTCGCGCGGGCCGCCACGACCGCGACGACGGCGGCGGCGCTTGCGGCGCTGGCTATCCTGCTCGGGTGTGGCATCGCCTGCGGCCGGCTCCTCGGTAAGACCTTCGGCAAGACCTTCGGTTTCCTCGGTCTCGACCTCGGATTCCAGCTCCGGATCGAACTCCTCGTCGTCATAGGCTTCTTCGACCACTGGCGGCGGACTTGCGGCGGCCTGGGCGACCAGCAGGGCCTTGGCGGCTTCCAGCGTGTGCACCTGCTCGCCACGGTCGATGAGATAAGCCTGCGGTCCGCTGACGCTGGGGTCGGCGATGACCGACAGGGTGACCTTGAAGCCGTTTTCGAGATCGCGCAGATGACCGCGCTTGTGGTTCAGCACATAGAGCGCGACGTCAGTGCGGGTGCGGACCACGAGATTGTGGGTCGCGCCCTTCATCAGGATCTCTTCGAGCCCGCGGAGCAATTGGAGCGCAACCGAGGACACCGAACGGACGTGGCCGGTGCCGCCGCAATGCGGGCAGGGATCGGTCGAGGATTCCAGCACGCTGGCGCGGATGCGCTGGCGCGACATCTCGAGCAGGCCGAAATGCGAGATGCGGCCGACCTGGATGCGCGCGCGATCCTGCCGCAGGCAATCGGACAGCTTGCGCTCGACCGCGCGGTTGTTGCGCTTCTCGTCCATGTCGATGAAGTCGATGACGATCAGGCCGGCGAGGTCGCGCAGGCGGAGCTGGCGGGCGACCTCTTCGGAGGCCTCCAGATTGGTCTTGAGCGCGGTGTCCTCGATATGGTGCTCGCGCGTCGATCGGCCGGAGTTGACGTCGATCGAGACCAGCGCCTCGGTCTGGTTGATCACGATGTAGCCGCCGGAGCGCAGCTGCACGGTCGGCGAGAACATCGCATCAAGCTGGCTTTCGACGCCCATCCGCGAGAACAGTGGCTGGCCGTCGCGATACTGCTTCACCGCGCTGACATTGGCGGGCATCAGCATCTTCATGAAGTTGCGCGCTTCGCGGTAGCCGGAGTCACCGGCGACCGAGATCTCGTCGATCTCCTTGTTGTAGAGGTCGCGCAGCGAGCGCTTGATCAGCGAGCCTTCCTCGTAGACCAGCGTCGGGGCCTGCGACTTCAGCGTCAGGTCGCGTACCGTCTCCCACATCCGGATCAGGTACTCGAAGTCGCGCTTGATCTCGGGCTTGGTGCGGGCGGCGCCGGCGGTGCGCAGGATGATGCCCATGCCCTCGGGCACGTCGAGGTCCTGCACCACTTCCTTCAGGCGCGAACGGTCCTGGGCGCTGGTGATCTTGCGGCTGATGCCGCCGCCGCGGGCGGTGTTCGGCATCAGGACGGCGTAGCGGCCGGCGAGCGACAGATACGTGGTCAGCGCTGCGCCCTTGTTGCCGCGCTCTTCCTTGACGACCTGCACCAGCATCACCTGGCGGCGCTTGATGACTTCCTGGATCTTGTACTGGCGGCGCGGCCGGAAGGTGCGCTCCGGCACTTCCTCGAGCACGTCGTCTCCGCCGACGGATTCGACGACTTCCTCTTCGGCTTCGTCGCCGTCTTCATCGTCCTCGTCGTCTTCCTCGGCCGTCGCTTCGGAATCGTGATGCGGAGCCTCGGCGTGTTCGCCGGCGGCGTACACGGCATCGGCCGGCTCAGCGGCGGCGGTCACGGCTTCGGACAGAGCCTCTGCGTGCGGGTCGAAGGCGGTGGCGACTACGGCTTCGGCGCCAACGGTTGCGACAGGCGCGTGGGTCTCGTCGGCATGATCATGGTGGTGATGATCGTGCTCGCCGTCATGGCCATGGTCATCATGGTCGTGAGCATGATGGTGATCGTCATCATGGGCGTGATGATGATCGTCGTGGCCATGCTCGTCGTGATCGTGTTCGTGGTGATCATGTTCGTCATGTTCATGGGCATCGTGCTCGCCGCGATGCTCCGCATCGGCGTGCAGATGCTCGCCCTCGTGCGGGGCGCCCTCGGGCCGTGCCTCGGCTTCGACCGGCTGGGCAGCACCTGCGTCGAGACCCTCGACGATATCGCTGCGAACGCGCTCGCCCTGACCGCGGCGGCGGGCGTTGCGATGGCGCGAGCGGCGGCGGCCGTGGGAGCGGTTCTCGGTCTCTTCCTCGGCTTCGCGATGGGCCTGTTCTTCGGCCTCGATCAGCGCCTGCCGGTCGGCGACCGGGATCTGGTAGTAGTCGGGATGGATTTCGCTGAAGGCGAGGAAGCCGTGGCGGTTGCCGCCATATTCGACGAACGCAGCTTGAAGCGAGGGTTCGACCCGGGTGACCTTGGCGAGGTAGATATTCCCGCGCAGTTGCTTGCGTTGCGCGGTCTCGAAATCAAACTCTTCGACGCGATTGCCGCGGACCACGACGACCCGGGTCTCTTCCGGGTGGGTGGCATCGATCAACATCTTGTTGGGCATGTCTTAACTCTTGGCGGCGGCGGGCGCGATTCACCGTGGGCGCGATATGCGCTGCCGGGTGACGCGACGGTCCACCTGATTCGGGGGTGAGGGGAAGGCCGAAACGCCGTCTCTCGCGCCTTGCCGAATCGGAAGCCGGAGGACCATTGCGGCGGCGCGCGGGAGTTTCGCTCCGCAGCGTCGCGAATGGTCCTTCAGAATTCGTCGGCACAGTCTGGCGCATCAAGCGTCGGCCCGTATGAAATATTGGGCGGCGGGGCCGCCCCTTAATCAGCTGCTGCTGGCCAGGCATGGCGCGTGCGCGCTCGCCCTTTGGATCAAGAACCGCTCCCTTGGGATTAAGGGATCGGGTAACAGGCCGCGTCGCTGTCAAAACTGTCCCGGAAACACGAACGGTAACCAGGGACCGTCTGCCGCCGGGGCTTGCCCCGTTCCACCTCGCTGCCGCGCACCGCGCTGGTCTTAGAGGAGAACGGAAAAACGCTGGAATTCCCAAATCTTGAGAGTTCCGGCGCTGCACCGGGAGGCTGAATGCGACACAACCGGAAATTATCGGCCGTCAGCACTTGGTACATACGAGGAATGGGCCAACGGTGCAAGGGAGCGTCGCACGCCGGTCACAGTCGTCGAGTTTCGCGACTCTGTCATTAAGGACTGATTAACCCTGTGGTTCTATTGCGTTAAAGAGGCTGCTCGGAGGCACGGAATCGGTGACGAGCCGCACAAATCAACGGGTTTTGCTGGGGTGCGCGCTGCTTTGCGCCGCAGCATTGCCGTATGCCGATTCCTCTCGCTTAAGCGCGGCGGAAAGCCAGCTGCAACCCTCTGTTGCCGTAGCGAATTTTCCGATCGCCTCAGCTGCCCGGCTGGCCGGTGACGGCAAGGAGACCCGCTTCGTTCTCGACCTCGACCAGACCGTCAGCTTCCGTGCCACGACGCTCGCCGATCCCTATCGGGTGGTGGTCGACGTTCCCCAGGTCAATTTTCAGCTGACCCCGGGGACAGGGTCTGGGGGGCGGGGGCTGGTCAAGGCTTTCCGCTATGGGCTCGTGATGCCCGGCGGCTCCCGAATCGTGTTCGATCTGACCGGACCAGCCAAGATCGCCAATTCCTATGTGCTCGAGGCCGCCAACGACCAGCCGGCCCGGCTCGTGCTCGAGCTGGAGGAAGTCGATCGCGCAGCCTTCGTGCAATCGCCCGCTCCGGAAAATCGCCCCGAGCTGCGGCCGACGATCGCCGCTACGCCGCCGGCAACCGTCCCCGCAGCAGCGCCGGGACCGGCGCAGCAGAAGCCGGGGGCGCCAGCTGACGGCCGCCCGATCGTCGTGATCGACCCCGGCCATGGCGGCATCGACAACGGCACGCAGTCGAGCGGAGAGAGTGAGAAGAATCTGGTGCTGGCCTTTGGCCTGGCGCTGCGCGAACGGCTGGAAAAGGCCGGCAAATACCGCGTGGTGATGACGCGGGACGACGACACCTTCATTCCGCTCAATGACCGGACCAAAGTCGCCCGCAACCTCAAGGCCGCGCTGTTCGTCTCGATCCATGCTGACGCATTGCCTCGCGCGGAAGGCGATGCGCAGGGCGCCACGATCTACACGCTGTCCGACAAGGCTTCCGACGCCGAAGCCCAGCGTCTGGCCGACGCGGAAAACCGCGCGGACGCGATCGCAGGATTTAATCTTGCGGAGGAGCCGACCGACGTCGCCGACATCCTGATCGACCTCACCCAACGGGAAACCCGCACTTTTTCAAACCGTTTTGCGCATTTGCTGATGGACGAAATGAAGACGACGGTGCGGATGCACAAGCATCCCCTGAAGTCGGCCGGGTTCCGGGTGCTCAAGGCGCCAGACGTGCCGTCAGTGCTGGTCGAGATCGGGTACGTCTCCAACAAGGGCGACCTCGAGCATCTCGTGTCCGAGGGCTGGCGCTCCCGGGCCGTGGGCTCGATGGCCCAGGCGATCGACGCGTTCCTGGCCAAGCAGTTGGCGACGGTCGGGGCGGGCAATTGATAATGGGCGATTGAAAAGGGAATGCCGGGTCCCGCTGTTAAGCCCTAGTTTGGCCACAGGGGACGCTTTATAAAAACGACGCAGGGGGTTCCGGAATCGGCGAGAATCCCGTTCGGCAAGCGTCTTTCGGTCCGGCATTGATGTAATTGAGTAGGCCGGTGAATTCGCGACGTGATGATGGCGCTCGTTTTGGGCGCCTTTGGGCTGATCCTAGGGATTGAACGGATAAACAGATAATGCGCTTGCTGGTGCGGTTCATGGGTTTCCTGTTCGCCGCGGGAACGGTGTTGTTCCTTGTCGGTGTTGGTGCCGTGGCGGGACTGATCTGGCATTTCTCCAAGGACTTGCCGGATTACTCTCAGCTTCAGGATTACGAGCCGCCGGTGATGACCCGGGTGCACGCGACCGACGGGTCGCTGCTCGGCGAATACGCCAAGGAGCGGCGGCTGTATTTGCCGATCCAGGCGGTGCCGAAGCTCGTGATCAACGCGTTCCTCGCCGCTGAAGACAAGAATTTCTACGAGCATGGCGGCATCGACTACACCGGCATGGCGCGCGCCGGTCTGGTCTATCTCCAGAATTATGGCTCCAACCGCCGTCCGCAGGGCGCGTCCACCATCACCCAGCAGGTTGCCAAGAACTTCCTGCTGACCAACGAGGTCTCCTTCGCCCGCAAGATCAAGGAAGCCTTGCTCGCGATGCGGATCGAGAAGACCTATTCGAAGGACAAGATCCTCGAGCTCTATCTCAACGAAATCTACCTCGGCCTCGGCGCCTACGGCATCGCAGCCGCTTCGCTGGTCTATTTCGACAAGTCGGTGAACGAGCTCACCGTGGCGGAAGCCGCTTATCTCGCGGCGCTGCCGAAGATGCCGGCGACCCTGCATCCGGTGCGTAACCGCGACCGCGCCATCGAGCGCCGCAACTACGTGATCGACCGTCTCCAGGAGAACGGCTGGATCAAGCAGGCCGACGCCGACAAGGCGCGCAAGGAGCCGCTTGCCGTCACCAACCGGTCCAACGGGGCTCACACCTTCGCCGGCGAATATTTCGCCGAGGAAGTCCGCCGCGACATCTTCGAACGCTATGGCGAGAAGAAGCTCTACGAGGGCGGTCTCTCGGTCCGCACCACGCTCGATCCGAAGATCCAGGTCATGGCGCGCAAGACCATGGTCACAGGTCTCGTGAATTATGACGAGCAGCAGGGCTATCGCGGCGCCATCAGCAAGCTCGATATTTCGGGCGACTGGGGCGTGAAGCTCGCCGAGATGAAGTCGCTCTCCGACATCTCGCCCTGGCGCATGGCCGTGGTGCTGGAGACCAGCGACCAGTCGGCGCGGATCGGCTTCCAGCCGAGCCGCGAGCTCGGCGGCGCCGTCAGCAAGCAGCGCGAGACCGGCCTCATCACGCTCGATGGTGTCAAATGGGCGAAGGCGGCGACGGGAGCCGCGAAGGGCAGGGCTGCCACAGGTGTGTCGCAGGTGCTCCAGCCCGGCGACGTGATCTATGCCGACCCGCTCTACAAGGACGGCACCGCGGTCGAAGGCCAGTACCGTCTGCGGCAGATTCCCGAGGTGTCGGGCGCGATGGTGGTGATGGATCCCTGGACCGGCCGCGTGCTCGCGATGGTCGGCGGCTTCTCGTTCGACCAGAGCCAGTTCAACCGCGCCACGCAAGCCTATCGGCAGCCGGGTTCGTCGTTCAAGCCGATCGTCTATTCGGCGGCGCTCGACAACGGCTATACGCCCTCGACCGTCGTGCTCGACGCGCCGATCGAAATCGATCAGGGCCAGGGCGCCGGCGTGTGGCGGCCGGAAAACTTCTCGGCGAACAAATATCAGGGACCGGTGACGCTGCGGAACGCGCTGCGGCAATCGCTGAACACGGTGACGGTGCGCCTCGCGCAGGACATCGGCATGCCCCTGATCGGCGAATATGCGCGCCGCTTCGGCGTCTATGACGAGCTGCCGAACTATCTCTCCTACGCGCTCGGCGCTGGCGAGACCACGGCGATGCGCATGGTCACGGCTTATTCGATGCTCGCCAATGGCGGTCGCCGCGTGAAGCCGACCTTGATCGACCGCATCCAGGACCGCTACGGCCACACCATTTTCAAGCACGACCAGCGCGAATGCCGCGGCTGCGACGCGGCCGGCGGCTGGAAGAACCAGCCCGAGCCGCAGTTGATCGATCGCCGCGAGCAGGTGCTGGACTCCATGACCGCCTATCAGATCACCGAGCTGTTGGAGGGCGTGGTCCAGGCCGGTACCGCCACCGTCGTGAGGGAAGTCGGCAAGCCGATCGCCGGCAAGACCGGTACGACCAACGAGGCCAAGGACGCCTGGTTCGTCGGCTTCTCGCCTGACGTCGCGGTTGCCATCTATATGGGCTACGACAAGCCGCGTCCGCTGGGCAAAGGCAACGCGGCAACCGGTGGCCATCTGGCAGCGCCCATCGCGCGCGACTTCCTCAAGCTCGCGCTCGCCGACAAGCCCGCGGTTCCGTTCAAGGTGCCGGCTGGCATCAAGCTGATCCGCGTCGTCGCCAAGACCGGCATGCGCGCGGGTCCCGGCGAGACCGGCGGAACCATCCTCGAAGCCTTCAAGCCGGGCACGGCACCGCCGGATAATTACTCCGTCATTGGTGTCGCTGATGCTGACGGTCGCGGCGGCGTGCCGGCGTCGCAGCAGCAGCAGCCGGATTCGGGCTTCTTCATGCGGCCGGGCACCGGCGGGCTGTACTAGCGGATAACGCCGACGATGGGCGAGGCGGGCGGTTGCGCTTTGGTGCAGCCGCCGCTACATCCCCATTTCAATTGCACGCGGATATCTCCGCGAGACCAGAGAACGACATGCGCGCCGAAATCGAACGGTTGGTAGAAGAGATCAAGCAGTCTGTCGGGCTGCTGAGGAGGCATCTTTGACGTTGAGAAATCGACGGCGCGCCTCGCTGAGCTGAACAAGCTCGCAGAAGATCCCAACCTCTGGAACGATCCCCAGAAGGCCCAGAAGCTGATGCAGGAGCGGACCTCGCTGGAGGATTCGCTGTCGGGCATCGGTAAGGTCGAGCAGCAGCTCGAGGACGACATCGGCATGATCGAGCTCGGCGAGGCCGAGGGCGACACGGGCGTCGTTGCCGAAGCCGAAGCTGCGCTGAAAGCGCTTAAAAAGGAAGTCGCGCGGCGCGAACTCGAAGCGCTGCTGTCGGGCGAAGCCGATGGTTTCGATTCCTATCTCGAAGTCCATGCCGGCGCCGGTGGCACCGAAAGCCAGGACTGGGCGCAAATGCTGCTCCGCATGTACACGCGCTGGGCGGAAACCCGCGGCTTCAAGGTCGAGGTTGTCGAAGAGTCCGAGGGCGAAGAGGCTGGCATCAAGTCCGCGACCATCCAGGTCTCCGGCCACAACGCCTACGGCTGGCTGAAGACCGAGGCCGGCGTGCATCGCCTGGTGCGTATCTCGCCGTTTGACTCCAATGCGCGCCGGCATACCTCGTTCTCGTCGGTCGCGGTGTTTCCGGTGATCGACGACAGCATCAAGATCGACATCAAGGAATCCGACGTCCGCGTCGACACCATGCGCTCGGGCGGTGCCGGCGGCCAGCACGTCAACAAGACCGAATCCGCGGTGCGGCTGACGCACATCCCGACCGGCGTCGCGGTGGTCTGCCAGGCCGGCCGCTCCCAGCACAAGAACAAAGCGCAGGCCTGGGACATGCTGCGCGCGCGGCTCTACCAGATCGAGCTGAAGAGGCGCGAAGAGAAAGCCGCCGCCGACCAGGCCGCCAAGACCGATATCGGCTGGGGCCACCAGATCCGCTCTTATGTGCTGCAGCCCTACCAGATGGTGAAGGATCTGCGCACGGGCGTGCAGACCTCCGACACTTCGGGCGTGCTCAACGGCGAGCTCGACGACTTCATGGCGGCAACGCTGGCGCAGCGCGCGTTCGGCACCGTTGGCGCTGACATCGAGGACGTCGACTGATGCCGCGCGTTGCCTTCATCGGGCTTGGACGGATGGGCCATGGCATGGCCGGCCGCTATCTCGATGCCGGCTTCACGGTCACGCTGTGGAATCGCAGCAAGGCCAAGGCGGAAGATTTGATCGCGCGCGGCGCGCATTGGGCGACCTCACCTGAGGATGCCGCGATCGATGCTGACGCCGTGGTCACCATGGTTGCCGATGACGAAGCCGCGCGCACGGTCTGGCTCGGGCCTGAGGGCGCGGCCAAGACGGCCAAGGCCGGCACCATCGCGATCGAATGCTCTACGGTCTCCTACGACCACGCGCGCGAGATGGGCCGCGAGCTCAATGCGCGCGGGCTGATCTACATCGATTGCCCGGTGACGGGATTGCCGGATGCGGCGGCCAGCGGAAAGCTGACGCTGCTGGCCGGCGCCGATGCGGCCGACCTCGAGCGTGCGCGACCGTTCCTCGCACCGATCGGCTCGACTATCCGCCATTTCGGCGCGGTCGGCTCCGGCACGGTCTACAAGCTCATCAACAATCTCATGGGCGCGGTCCAGATCGCCGGCCTCGCCGAGGGGCTCGCGATCGCCGAACAGGCCGGGCTCGACATGAACCTCGTGCTGGAGTCGATTCTGTCTGGTGTCGCCGCAAGCCCGCAGGTGCAGCGCCACTCCAAGCGCATGGTCGCCCGCGACTTCAGCGGCGCGACGTTTACTTCGGCGCTGCGGCACAAGGATGCCGCCTACGCCGTCAAGCTGGCCGAGAGCCTGCTCGCGGACAAGCCGCTGGTTGCACGCGCCGCGGTCGAGTCCTATGCGCGGGCGACGGCCGCGATGCCTGACGACGACGAAGGCAAGATGATCGAGCTGGTGTCGCGGCCGAAGAAGCCTTCGTAGCCGGGCAACAGCACATGGGGCAGCCTCGTTCGGAACGCGGTCTCGGCATTGCCCTTGTCATCGCTGCCGCGATTGCCTGGAGCTCGGCGCCGTTCTTCACGCGGCTGCTGCCCTTCGATCCCTGGACCATTCTGTTCTGGCGCGGCCTGTTCGGCGGCAGCCTGATCACGGTGTTTCTCGTTGTGATGCAGGGGCCCGCGGCCCTCCGGCAATTGGTGGTGCCGGGACGCGGCGGCTTGCTCGTCGCCTCATTGTCCACGCTCGGCATGGTCTCCTTCATCCCCGCGCTTCAGATGACCAAGGTGATGAATGTCGCCGTGCTGATCGCGACGCAGCCCTTCGTCGCCGCGGCGCTGGCGTGGCTGTGGCTTGGCGAGGCCGCGACATGGCGAACGCTCGTCGCGAGTCTCGTTGCCTTTGCCGGCGTGGCGATCACAGTCGGTGGCATCGAAGCCGGGGCTGATGTCGGCGGCGTGGCGCTGAGCTGCCTGATGGTGCTCGCCATCTCGGCCATGACGGTTGTCATTCGGCGCCACCGGGAGACGTCGATGGTCGCGGCGGCGGCGTTGTCGAATTTCCTGGGAAGTCTGGTCAGCCTGCCGTTCGCGCACGATATCGCCCATGTCAGCGGCAACAGCCTTGCGATCCTTGCGATGTTTGGCTGCTTTCAGGTCGCGCTCGGGCTGACCTTCTACATGCTCGGCTCACGCCTGCTGCCGTCGAGCCAGGCCTCGCTGATCGCGACGTTGGAAACGCCGTTGATGCCGTTCTGGATCTGGGTGGCCTTTCGGGAGATTCCTGCGGTGCACGCGCTCATTGGCGCCGCGCTGGTGATCGGGGCGGTGGTTGCCGACATCGCCGGGGATGCGCGGACACGCGCGCGTTCCTAGACGACGTTCTTCTCGGAAATCGGGTGGCAATTTCCATCGCGCTGGACTAGGCGGAGGCTAGCCGCTGAAGTGAGACGCCATGCCCCCCAACGATAACCGGATCGACGCGCGAGACTGGTCGCTGCTCGCTGTGCTCTCGATCCTCTGGGGCGGCTCGTTCTTTTTCAACGGCGCGGCGCTGCGGGAGTTGCCGCCGTTCACCCTGGTGTTCCTGCGCGTGGCGCTGGGCGCGGCCATTCTGCTGCCGCTGCTCAGGATGCACGGCATCAGTCTTCCCAAGAGCGCGACGGGCTGGAAACCGTTCGTCGTGATCGGGCTGCTCAACAACGTCATTCCGTTTTCGCTGATCGTGATCGGCCAGACCTTCATCCCGAGCGGACTCGCATCCATCCTGAATGCCACCACGCCTCTGTTCACCGTGCTCGTGATGGCGTCGGCCGGTGAGGAAGCGCTGCAGGTGCGCCGGGTGGCCGGCGTGGCGCTCGGGCTCGCCGGTGTGATCATTTTGAGGGGATGGGGCGTCGAGTCGCGTACCGGGCATGGGCTCGGCATTCTGCTCTGCCTCGGCGGCGCGTTCAGCTATGGCCTCGCGGCACTGGCGGCGCGCCGGCTGCTGAAGGACTCTCCGCCGCTTGGCACTGCAACCTTTCAACTGATGGCCTCCACGGTGATGATGTCGGTCGTCGCCGGCGCGATGGAGCAGCCGTGGCGTCTTCCGATGCCGGGCATTGCGACCTGGCTTGCTGTGCTTGGCCTGGCCAGCTTGTCGACGGCGCTCGCCTACATCGTGTTCTTTCAGATCCTGCGGCGTTCGGGTGCGACCAACGTCATGCTGGTGACGCTGCTCATTCCCGTGACTGCCATCCTTCTGGGATGGCTGGTGCTGGGCGAGCCGATCTCCATGCGCGAGATCGCAGGCGCGATCGTCATCGGCAGCGCGCTGCTCGTGATCGACGGGCGGGCTGTGAAAATGCTGCAGCGCGTCGCGTAAGTTTCGGACCCCGCGTTTCACCTTGCGGAAAATCCTGTCGCTTGCCAGCGGCCGGCCGCCTTGCGACACTCTGTCAAAACAAGAACGACAAATATTGGGGAGAGAACGATGCCGGGTCGTCGCGGAAGTCTTGCTGCCCTCGCCATACTCGCCGCCGGAGTGCTCGCACCGGCCTTTGCGCAGAAGACATACGATCCCGGCGCCAGCGATACCGACATCAAGATCGGCAACATCATGCCCTATAGCGGGCCGGCGTCGTCCTATGGCGTGATCGGCAAGACCGAGGCCGCCTTCTTCAGGATGATCAACGACCAGGGCGGGATCGGCGGCCGCAAGATCAATTTCATCAGCTATGACGACGCCTATTCACCGCCAAAGGCGATCGAGCAGGCGCGGAAGCTGGTCGAGAGCGACGAGGTGCTGCTGATCTTCCAGGCGCTCGGCACCCCCTCGAACTCCGCGATCATGAAATACATGAACGCCAAGAAGGTGCCGCAGCTCTTCGTCGCGTCCGGCGGCACCAAGTTCGGCGATTCCAAGAATTTCCCCTGGACCATGGGCTTTCAGCCGAACTACCAGAGCGAGGGTCGCATCTACGCAAAGTATATCCGCGACAATTTCCCGAACGGCAAGATCGCGGTGTTCTGGCAGAATGACGATGCCGGCAAGGACCAGTTCAAGGGCCTGAAGGACGGGCTCGGCGACAAGGCCAATATGATCATCGCCGACAAATCCTACGAGGTCAGCGATCCCTCGATCGACTCCCAGATCGTTGCGCTGCACGATTCCGGCGCCGACATCTTCTTCTCATGGGCCGCGCCAAAAGGCTCGGCACAGGCCATCCGCAAGGTCGGCGAGCTCGGCTGGAAGCCTAAATTCTTCCTGGGCAACACCGCCACTTCGATCGCCTCGGTACTGAAGCCGGCCGGCCTCGACTATTCCAAGGACATCATCTCGACCGCGTATCTGAAGGATCCGACCGATCCGACCTGGGACAAGGATCCGGCGGTGGTGAAATGGCGTGGGTTCATGGACAAATATTATCCCGAAGGCGACAAGGCCAATGCCAACAACCTCTATGGCTATGTGCAGGCCGAGGCGATGGCGCAGGTGCTGAAGCAATGCGGCGACACTCTCACCCGCGACAACGTCATGAAGCAGGCCGCGAACTTGAAAGACTTCCACACCGACCTGATGCTGCCCGGCATCATGGTCAACACCTCAGCCGACGACTATTTCCCGATCGAGCAGATGCAGCTGATGCGCTTCAACGGGCAGGCCTGGGAGCTGTTCGGCGACGTCATCACCGGCGAAGTCGGCCACGAGCGCAGCCAGTAGTCAGGGCTGGTGGCCGGCCTTCGCTTTCAGCGCCATGCCCCCGGCAATTCCGACGCCGAGCACATAGATCCAGCCCTCGTGGAAATCGAACAGATGCGAGTTCAGAACTGAGCTCGCAATATTTTGCGCCACGACGACAAGTCCGATCCAGGCCGCAAGACCTTCGCCTGTGAACAGGCGAAGATGGGCGATCCACATCGCATAGAGCAGGACGATACCCAGCAGGCCCCATTGCACCGCGACGTTGCGGCCGGCGCTAAGGAGGGCCGAGCCCCGTCAAAAAAAGGCGCGACGCAGGCTTAGCCCGCGCTGAGGCGCACGCCAGCGCGCAGGAATTTCTGCGGATCGACAGCTTCGCCGTCGATGCGGGTTTCGTAATGCAAATGCGGGCCGGTCGAACGTCCAGTTGAGCCGACGAGGCCGATGACTTGGCCGATCTTCACGATCTCGCCGACCTTGACGCTGATCTCGGAGAGATGGCCGTAGCGGGTCGACAGCCCGTTGCCGTGATCGACTTCGATCATGCGGCCATAACCGCCGGACCAGCCGGCCGAGACCACCTTGCCGTTGGCAGTGACGCGCGCGGGATCGCCCGTCGCGGCGCGAAAGTCGAGACCGGTATGCATCGCGGGCCGACCGAGAAAGGGATCGCTGCGCACACCGAAGCCGGAGGTGAATTCGACCTCGCCGACGACAGGCTTGCGATAGGGCACGAGTGCGAGCGTGCGGTTGAGCCGGTCCATGTCGGCGCGCGTGAGGTTGATGCGATAGAGCTGCTTCTCGAACGGCCCTGCATTGGCACTGAGTTTGACAGGCACAAAAGGTCCGCCCATCGCGGCGCGCGGCACAGCCGCCTCGAGATTGGCCATGTTCAGGCCGAGATCGCTGACCACGCCGCGCATCCGCCGCATCCGCGCATCCATGCCTTCCTCGACGGCGCTGAGCGCCGCGACCTGGCGGCGCTCGACTTGGTCAAGTGAGGTCGTGAGGCGGACCAGCACGTTGTCAAAGCCCTGGTTCTTGGCGAATTGATTGACCGGCGTGGCCATTACGGTCGGTGCCCGCGATTCGAGCCGCGCCTCGCGATCCGGCGGCGCCACGAAGATCACGGTGTCGCTGATCGGAGACGGTTTTGGCGTGCCCTGCGTCGTCGCCTGGTTCGCGTCGCCACGCTGCGGTGTCGAGCGAGGGATCGATCCGGTCACGTCGGGCATGGCGCCGAGCGCCGTGGCCCGGGACTCCAGCGCCGTCTGGCGCTTCATGATCTGGTCGAGCTTCTGGTCGAACTGCTCCTGATCGAGCAGCTGCCGGCTGGTGGTGCGGTCGACCTTGGCGCGCAGCTCGGCGATGCGATCCTCATAAGCGTATTGCATGTCTGCCTGGCGGGCGATCAGCCGGGTCAGGACGTCGTCGCGGAAGGCGAAATAGGTGGCGGTCGCGGCCGACCACAGCCCGAGCAGCACGACCGTGCCGACCACGATCCAGAACACCACAGGCCCCAGACGGACCTGCTTGCCGTGATGCAGGATGGTGTAGGCGTCGTCGGCGCCGGGAAGGGGGACAGGAGTGGCTGCGGCTGCAGCGGCGGGACGGCGATGGAAGGCCCGTCCGTGGTCGTGGGAATGATGTTGGGGGTACTGCGTATATTGGGCAGAACTTTTCGACATCGGCACTCCCGCGCCGGTCGGAACGGTTCCTGACGGCTTAATTGCGGCAGCAATCTGGGCCGGTCATGGTTAATTTTCCGGAAACGGGAGTCCTCGAATTTAACGGGCTGGTTAAAGACTTCTTGCCGCAGCCAGCACCTCGTCGGCATGGCCGTCGACCCGGACATTGCGCCAGACCTTCGCCACCTTGCCGTCGGTCCCAACCAGCACCGTTGTGCGAATAATTCCCAGGAAGTTCTTGCCATACATGGATTTTTCACCCCAGGCGCCATACGCCTCCAGCATCTCATGCGTCTCATCCGAGATGAGGGGGATGCCGAGACCGTGCTTGTCGCGGAACTTCTCCTGGACCTTTAACGGATCGGCGGAGATGCCAAGCGCAGTGGTGCCGGCAGCAGTGAAGGCGTCCTTGAGCCGGGTGAAGTCGATGGCCTCGCGGGTGCAGCCCGGCGTGTCGGCGCGAGGGTAGAAGAACAGGACGAGCTTCTGGCCGGCATAATCCGCAAGCGTCACCACGCTGCCGCCGTCGCGGGGCAGGCGGAAGCCAGGAGCCTTCTGGCCCTCGGCCAGAGCTGGCGCGGAACCGGCTTTGGGCTTAGAGGCCTTTTCAGAAGATTTTAACCGTTTCGATGGGGCCTCATGCGATGCTGCCTTGGCTGTTGTCTTGCTTGATTTGCCTGCTGATGCCCGCTGTATTTTCGCTGGGCTTGTTTGAGTCGTTGCCCGTGTTTTCGGGGCCTTCTTTTTAGCGGTCGGACTGCCGGAGGGCGTTTTGGACGATTTCTTTCGGGA
The DNA here is from genome assembly GCF_049993385.1 of Bradyrhizobium sp. McL0616. Taxonomy (NCBI): domain Bacteria; kingdom Pseudomonadati; phylum Pseudomonadota; class Alphaproteobacteria; order Hyphomicrobiales; family Nitrobacteraceae; genus Bradyrhizobium; species Bradyrhizobium sp. McL0616. The sequence goes on along the minus strand of NZ_CP188255.1, from coordinate 4,949,096 downwards.
TTTCTTGGACATACGCCTTCCTTTCGTCGCTTTCGGCGGGTCAACCGAAGCGGTATTGCAGCTCTCGTCCGGCGTGCCGGATTCGTGCCCTCGGCTGGGCAAGTTTGACGACGCCGGAGTATGGTTACAAGGAATTCCACGCATCACCCCACTGCTCGTTGAACGCGCTCCCGGGGCGAAATGACGAACAGCAGGAATAGTCGAGGTATGGCGGCAATGCCGGGGCGGGGAGCTTCGATCCCTGTCGACGGCTGCGGTCCGGGCGGCGCTCAGTCCTTCGACGGGCGCCTGTATCGTGAGGCAATGGCAAGGAATACGTCGCCCCAAGATCACACTCGCGATTTCGATCGGCGCGGCGGCGGATACGAGCCGCCGGAATGGGACGAGGCCGATTGGGATCCGGATCAGGAGGAGGAGGCGGGCCATCGCGCGCGCCGCCTGTTGTCGCGTTCCAGTTCGCGCTTCCGCGTCGGTGATAGCTTCTTCTCGTCGTTTCGCCGGGGGCTGCCGAGCGGACGCTGGCTTCGCCGGCTCGCCGTTGTCCTGGGCGCGCTGATCGTCATCTTCGTCGGCTGTTTTGGCGCGCTGTGGTGGCGGCTCGGCGCCGGTCCCATCAATCTCGATATGGCGACGCCCTGGCTCGCCGCCGCCATCGAGGACAATATCGGCCACGGCAACACCGTCGAGGTCGGCGGCACCCAGATCGAGCGGGCCGGGCGAATCCGGATCGCCGTGCGCATCCGCGACATCGTCGTTCGCGACCACGACCATGCCATCGTCGCCAGTGCGCCGAAGGCCGAGGTGAGGCTGTCGGGGGCAGGGCTCCTGACGGGGCATCTCCGCGCCGAGAGCCTCAATCTCGTCGATGCCGAGCTTGCGATCCGGATTGCACCCGACGGGACTGTCACGGTGTCCGCCGGCGACACGGCCAAACCAATCGCAACCGGCGTCGCGTCCAAGAGAGAAGCGGGCCTGCCGCCGACATTCCCGCGTAACGGGGTCCCGCCGCCACCTTTCGGGACTGCGCCTGCAAGCCCGGACGCCTCTCAGACCGCGCCTCAACCCACCGCGCAGAGCGGAATTCTTCAGGGCCTCGACTGGCTCGACAGCCTGAGCTTGACCGGGCTCGACGGCCAGAACCTCAACGAGATCGGTCTCAAGAACGGCAATCTGATCGTCGACGACCAGCAGCGCGGCGGCAAATGGACCTTTGAGAACATCACGCTGAACCTGCGCCGGCCGACCCATGGCGGCGTCGCGCTCAGCTTCGGCGAGGAGGGTGCGCGCCCGTGGTCCCTGCGCGCCACGATCGGACCGAGCGAGAATGGCGTGCGCTCGATCGACATCCGCGCCGACAAGGTGTCGACCGCCAACATCCTGCTGGCGCTGCGGGTGAAGGACCTGACCTACACCGCCGACCTGCCTCTGACCGGCGAGCTCAAGGGCGAACTTGGCCGCGACGGCGTGCCGACCTTCTTCCGCGGCAAGGTCACGATGGGCGCGGGCAACATCATCGACACCGACACGCCCGACTTTCCCATGGCGATCGACTCGGCCGAGATCAATGTCGAATGGGATGCGAGCCGGCGGGTGCTGGTCGCGCCGTTCAAGATCCTCTCCGGCGCCAACCGCCTGACGCTGCTGGCCCATCTCGAGCCGCCGAACGGCACCATCAACGACTGGCAGCTTGGTTTCAGCGGCGGGTCGATCCTGCTCGGAGGCATCGACAACGAGCCGCCGCTCGTCTTCAACCGCATCGCGATCGGTTTCCGCTTCGACACCGACCACAAGCGCCTGCTGCTGACGCAAGCCGATATCTCCAACGGCGAGATCGGCGTCGCCGGCACCGGTGCGATCGACTATTCCGGCGAGCCGCGCCTGACGCTCGGCTTTGCGGGCACGCCGATGTCGGCCTCTGCGCTGAAGCGGATGTGGCCGACGCTGGTCGTGCCGGAGTTGCGCCAATGGGTGATCGAGCGGATCGAGCGCGGCACGCTCCAGCGCATCGAGGTCGGTATCAACTCGCCGACGCGTAACCTTCCGCGCAGGGGACCGCCAATTCCCGACGACGGCCTGTCGGTCAACATCGTGGCTAGCGGCGTCGCGGTCCGCCCCGTGGACGGCATGCCGGTGGTGCACGATGCCGACCTCAAGGCGCGTGTGACCGGGCGCACGGCGACCGTGACGATCGGGCAGGGCATTGCCGATACGCCGGCGGGCCGCAAGGTCACGATCTCCGACTTCACCTTCGAGGTGCCGGACATGGCGCCGAAACCCTCGCCGTCGCGGACCAAATTCCGTGTCGATGGTCCCGTGCCCGCTGCGGCCGAAATGCTCGCCAATGATCGCCTGAGCGATCTGTCGTCGACCGTCGTCGACCCCAACACCGCCAAGGGCACGTTCACCGCGAATATCCAGCTTGGCCTGCCGGTCAAGGGCGAGCTGACCAAGGCGGACACTACCTACGCCGTTACCGCCGATCTCAACGGCTTTGCCGCCGACAAGCTGGTGATGAATCAGAAGCTGGAGGCCAACAACCTCAAGATCGTCGCCAACAACCAGGGCTACCAGGTCAAGGGCGACGTCAAGATCAACGGGCAAGCGGCCTCGCTCGACTACCGCAAGGCGACCGATGGCGATGCGGACGTCAAGCTGCAGACGACGCTGGACGACGCCAGCCGTGCGCGCCTGGGCTTCGACCTCAGCCCGGCGGTCAGCGGGTCGGTGCCGATCAAGCTGTCGGGCAAGATTGCCGGCGGTCCTGACCAGACGACCAAGCTCGGCATCGAGGCCGACCTGACCTCGGTCAGGCTCGACAACATTCTTCCTGGCTGGGTCAAGCTGCCGGGCAAACCGAGCAAGGCCACGTTCAAGGTGGTGCCGACTGCACAATCGACCCGGCTCGAGGACATCGTCATCGAAGGCGGCGGCGCCTCGATCAAGGGCACGCTCGAAGTCGACCCGAACGGCGATCTGATGAATGCGAACTTCCCGACCTACTCGCCGTCCGACGGCGACAAGACGTCATTGAAGGTGGAGCGTGGTCAGGACGGCGTGGTCAGGGGAACGATGCGCGGCGACGTCTTCGACGGGCGTGGTTTCCTGAAGTCGGCGATCTCGGGCAATTCCAAGGACGATTCCAAGAACAAGATGAAGAACGTCGATTTCGACATCGACGTGAAGCTCGGCGCGGTCGCAGGCTTCAACGGCGAGGCGATGCGCAGCGTTGACGCCAAGATGTCGCGCCGCGCTGGCGCGGTCAAAGCCTTCGCGCTGAGCGGCAGGATCGGCCAGAATACGCCTGTGAGCGCCGACCTGCGCGGCAGCCGCGCGCAGGGCAATCGCGAGGTGATCTATCTCCAGACCGACGACGCCGGCGCATTGCTGCGTTTCACCGACACCACCAACAAGGTCTTCGGCGGCCAGATCGTGGTGGCGATGGAGCCGCCGACGTCAGAGCCTGGGGCCAGGGAAGGCCTGATCAATGTGCGCGACTTCACCGTGAAGGGAATGGATCAGCTCGATCGCGTCGCGGCTGGCGGCCCCAACGGCGCGCAAGGCGGCGTGGCCTTCACCGCGTTGCGTTCCGAGTTCACCCGGCAGAACGGCGCACTCACGGTCCGGAACGGTGTGGTGAAAGGACCGATGATCGGCGGCACCATCGAGGGCTCGATCGACTATCCCGGCAACCAGGTGTGCATGAGCGGCACCTTCGTGCCGATATACGGTGTGAACAACATCTTCGGTCAGATCCCGTTGTTCGGTATTTTCCTCGGCGGTGGCAACAACGAGGGATTGATCGGCGTCACCTACGAAGTCGTCGGCACGCCGGCCGCGCCCGTGATGCGCGTCAACCCGATCTCGGCGATGGCGCCGGGCCTGTTCCGCAAGATCTTCGAGTTCAACACCGGCAAGCAGAATACGCCAATCGACGAGCTGCCATCGGCGCAGTCAGGCGACAGCCCGACCGGATCACCAAGGCCGCTGTCGAGCGGTTGCAGCCTCGCACGGCGTTAGCCCGAAGCTGAAGCGGTCGTCATGCCCGGGCTTGTCCCGGGCATCCACGAACTTTGTTCCTTCAAGCGCGGAGAACGTGGATAGCCGAGACATAGGCGAGCGGAAGCGACGCCGTCCTTTGGACGGCTATGCCTGGCCATAACGACGTGGAGATTGCGGCGCCCGCAGCTTACGCCGCGCGCACGCCGGCCAGGAATGCCCCGACTTCACCCGAGAGCTGCTCGGCCTGCTTGGAGAGGTTTGACGCAGCGGCGAGCACCATGCCGGCGGCGTTGCCGGTCTCGTTCGCCGCGGTGCTGACGCCGCCGATATTGGTGGTGACTTCCCTGGTCGCTTCCGCCGTCTGCGAGACGCTGCGGGCGATCTCGGCGGTGGCGGCACCTTGCTCCTCGATCGCGGCGCCGATCGATGTCGCGATCCGGCTGACCTCCTCGATCGTGGCGGTGATGCCGCCGATGGCGTCAACGGCCTCCTTCGTCGCGCCCTGGATCTGGGTGATCTTGTCGCCGATCTCGCGGGTGGCTTCCGCGGTCTGGCTGGCGAGCGACTTCACTTCAGATGCGACGACGGCGAAGCCGCGGCCGGCCTCACCGGCGCGCGCGGCCTCGATGGTGGCGTTGAGCGCGAGCAGATTGGTCTGCGCCGCGATGCTCGAGATCAGCTCGGCGACATGCTCGATCTGCTGGGCGCCGTCGGACAGCGCGCGCACGATGGTGTCGGTGCGGCGGGCGCTGTCCACCGCGCGGCCGGTGACTTCGGCCGACTGCGCGACCTGGCGGCTGATTTCGGTGATGGAGGAGGAAAGCTCCTCGGCTGCGGCCGCGACCGTCTGGACGCGCTGGCTGGCTTCGGTGGCCGCGGAGCCGACCACGGCAGCGCGGCGGTTGGTGCCCTCCGCGGTCGACGACATCGACTTGGCGGTGGTCTCGAGCTCGCCGGAGCCCGAGGCCATCATGCCAACGAGCTGACCGACGGACGCATCGAAGCGATCGGCGAGCGAGATCAGGGCGTCGCGCTTCTCCTGCTCGCTGCGCGACTTCGCCGCAATCTGTTCGGCTTCCAGCGCGCGCGCCGTGAGTGCGGTTTTGCGCAGCACTTCGAGCGTCTCGGCCATGCGGCCGATCTCGTCGCCGCGGTCAGTTTCCTCGACCGGCTTGCCGAGGTTACCGTCGGCGATGTCCTGCATGCGGTTCTTCTGACGGTCGAGCGCGCTGAGCACGTCACGGGCAATCAGCCAGGACAACGTTGCCATCAGCAGCATCAGGCCGATGCCGACCGCGCCAAGCTCCAGCGTGAGCGCACGCACGTCGGCGTCGATATCGTCGACATAGAGGCCATAGCTGATCGTCGCGTTCCAGGGCGTGAACTGGCGTACGAACACTGTCTTGCGGACGGGCTCGGTCTGGCCGGGGCGCGGGTACAGATAGGACGTGACGCCGCCTTGGGACGCCTGCCTGGCGGCGTTCAGCTGGGCGTCGGCAATCAAGACGCCATTCGAGTCCGTCGCGCCTGTGATCTTGCCCTCGAGCTGCGGATTGGCTCCATTGACCAGAATTGACGTGTCGGCGTTGTAGACGACAGGATAGCCTTGGCCGCCGCCGAACTTCATGGTGCGGGCGCGCTGGCGGAACTGGAGCTTGGCGTCGTCCAGGGGCATCTTGCCGGCGGCGGCGTCATCCTGGAAGGTCTGCGCGAGGCTGTGGAGCAGATCGACCGCGGCCTTCATCTGCTGGACCCGGTCGTCCATCATGCGGCTCTTGCTGAGCACGGCTGATACCGCGATGATGGCCGTGACTGTGAGCGCCGCAAGACAGACCATGCTGGCAAGCTTGGTGCGGATCTTCAGATGGCTCAGCAGCGTCATCGCAGCCTCTACAAAATGGTTGTTATTGTCATCTTTGGTAACATGAACCTCTTACCAATCATGAACATAGGCGTGCAGTCGCCGGCCGCGCGGGAGACCGTTCGCAGCCCTGTGCGCAACTGTGCAGGCAAAATGACGCGTGCGCGCGTGCAGGCGCGCACGCGTCCTGGCAAATCGATCTTAGACTTTGGTGGCTGAGGGAGCCTGACGGGACTGGCAATGAACCGATTCGTTCACCGCATCATCATGTCCGTGCTGCTCGTGGCTGCACTGGCCATCATCTGGAACCTGCTCGGGGCGCGCTGAGATGGCGCCGGCAATCCGCCGGCGCCATCTTTGCTTGCGCGTTGATCGCGAGCGCGTCAGCGCCGCGCGAAGGCGCCGCTGGCTGCGTCGCTCTCCTTGCCTATCAGCGCATCGACGCTGACCGAGCCACCGCCTGCGGCCGAGATGTAGAGGCAGGCGAAGCAGAACAGGATCGCTGCGGTGCCGCCGTTGAGCAGCGGCAGGAGCACCGGTGTGCCGGTCTTCATCACGTGGCCCATGAAGTAGGCGAAGGCCATTTCACCCGCCAGGATGAAGGCCGTGAGCCGGGTGAACAGGCCGAGCATCAGGGTCGCGCCGAGGATGAGCTCGATCGTGCCGGCCGCGTAGATCAGCGGCGGAATGTCGGCGAAGTAGGGAAGCACCGGAAACTTGAACAGCTTGGCGACGCCATACTGGAACAGCAGGAGTCCGGTGACGAAGCGAAACAGGCTCAAGAGAACCGGTTGAAAGCGAGCGAGATAGGTAAAGTTCATTGGTTTGCCCTCCATCCAATGCTGCGACTTGGACCGCATTCAGTTCCACGCTGCAAGCCGTACAAGGTCGATTCCAGCTGACATTTTTGTCATGTCGGACAAAACACCGCAGCTCGGGGTTTCAGCCGCGCGATTCGGATTTTTTTTGCGCGCGCTAGCGTCACGCCGATCCGTAATTTCCCGGTGGCGCGAAGGCGTGCAAGTTACCTCTGATACACCTAGCGCCGCAAGGCGGGCACGACGAGGAACGGGATCATCCCGAGCACCACGCTCGCAAGTGCGAACACGAGCAGTGCGTTGTAGCCGTGGGTCGCGTCATGGATCAGGCCGCCGCTCCAAGAGCCGAAGGCCGAGCCCAGCCCGCTGCCGATCGAGATGGTGCCGTAGATGGTGCCGACCCGCTTGCCCCGAAAGATCTTCATCGCGGTGGCCGTGATCAGCGGTCCGCGCGAGCCCATCATGCTGCCGAAGCAGACCACGAAGCCGGTGAGCAGGATGAGGTTCGGCGAATATTGCAACATCCAGAGCAGGGCGATGCCGAGGATCGAGATCGCGTAGCTGAGCAGCACCGAGGGCCGGCGCCCGATCAGCCCGTCGAGCGCCGACACGCCGAGCATGCCGAACACCAGCACGACGCCCGAAAAACCCCAGGCGGTTGCGGCCTGGAGCGGCGGAAAGCCGGCATCGATCAGATAGGCCACGATCTGCGCTGCGATCGCATACATGCCGACGGCGGTGAAGAAGAAGGTCGAGAACAGTGCCCAGAAGGCGTGGTGGCGCATAGCGGCGAGAAGCGTCCAGCCGTGATCGACGAAATCGGGATCGGTCTTCTTGCTGACATGCGGCGAACCCGACGCGAACAGCCGCCACGGCAGCAGCATCAGCGGCACCAGCAACGCGAGTGCGGCGAAACCGAACAACTGGTAGGTCTCGCGCCATCCGAGATGATCGATCAGGAGCTGCGAAGCAGGCAGCAGGGCCAGCACGCCGCCGCCCATGGCGGAATAGACCACCGCCATCGCGGTCGGCAGCCGTGGTCCGAACCAGCGTCCAAGCAGGATCGAGTTCGGCACGTTGCCGATGAAGGCGACGCCGATGCCGACGCACAATCCGATCGAGAGCTGGAATTGCCAGAGCGATTGCGCATGCGCCGCAATCAGGAACGCGGAGCCGAGCAGCAGCAGACCGAGTGCATAGACGATGCGCGGTCCGGAATGGTCGAACAGCCGTCCGACCAGCGGTGCGGTCAGTCCGCTGACGAGCCAGGTCAGCGAATAGATCGAGACGACCTGCGCCCGATCCCAACCGAAATTTTCGGAGATGGGCTTGAGGAAGACGGTGAAGCTTTCGCTGAGGCCACGGCCGAGCACGGCCAGCGTGAAACACAGCGCGAGCACGACGAGCGCGGTGCGCACGGCACCTTGCTGTGTGCTCCCCTGTTCCTTCGAAGTTTCCTTCGACGTTTCCCTGGAAGTTTCCTTGGGCGTGTTCTGATCCATTGCCCACCAGGGAGCGCGCTTCGGCGCGCCCTGACAAGCATCAAAAGCTCATGCGCCTATGCGGGCTTGAGAAGGACGTGCTTCTTCTTGCCGAACGACAGCTTGATCACGCCCTCCGGCGTGAGACTGGCTGGCGTCAGCGTCATCTTCTCGTCGGTGACGGCTTCGTCGTTGACGCGCAGGCCGCCGCCCTTGATCTGGCGCCGTGCCTCGCCGTTGGAGGCGACGAGGCCCGCCTTGACGAAAGCGTTGAGCACGCCGATGCCGGCCTCCAGCTCGCCGCGCGGAATTTCCACCGTCGGCAGGCTTTCGGCGAGTGCGCCTTCCTCGAAGGTGCGGCGCGCGGTTTCGGCCGCTGCGTTTGCGGCGTCGCGGCCGTGCAGCAGCGCGGTCGCCTCGGTCGCGAGCACCTTCTTGGCCTCGTTGATCTCCGAGCCGCCGAGTGCCTCGAGCTTTTTGATCTCGCTCATCGGCAGCGTCGTGAACAGCTTCAGGAATTTGCCGACGTCGGCATCCTCGGTGTTGCGCCAGTACTGCCAGAAATCATACGGCGAGAACTGGTCGGCGTTGAGCCACACCGCGCCCTGCGCGGTCTTGCCCATCTTGGCGCCCGAGGCGGTCGTCAGCAGCGGCGTCGTCAGCGCGTACAGTTGATGCGTACCCATGCGGCGGCCGAGATCGACGCCCATGATGATGTTGCCCCACTGGTCCGAGCCGCCCATTTGCAAATGGCAGCCGGTCCGCCTCGCGAGCTCGACGAAGTCGTAGGCCTGGCAGACCATGTAGTTGAACTCGATGAAGCTCATCTCCTGTTCGCGCTCGAGGCGCAGGCGCACGGAATCCATGGTCAGCATGCGGTTGACCGAGAAGTGCCGGCCGACGTCGCGCAGCATCTCGATCCAGTTGAGCTTGGTCAGCCACTCCGCATTGTCGAGCATGATGGCGTCGCTCTTGCCGTCGCCATAGCGCAGCACTTTTGCGAACACGCCGCGGATCGAGGCCTTGTTGGCCTCGATCTCGGCAACGGTGCGGATCGCGCGCGTCTCGTCCTTGCCGGAGGGATCGCCGACCATGGTGGTGCCGCCGCCCATCAGCGTGATCGGCTTGTTGCCGGACTGCTGAAACCAGTGCAGCAGCATCATGGTCAAATAGTTGCCGATGTGCAGCGAGGGGGCGGTGCAGTCGTAGCCGACATAGGCGATCGCCTCGCCCTTGGCGGCGAGTGCGTCCAGCCCCTCGAAATCGGAGCACTGGTGGATGAATCCACGTTCCTTGAGGGTATTGAGGAAATCCGATTTAAATACAGTCATCTGTCGGCGAACCTGACAATTCTTGGTTTACTGTTTTGGGAGCAATTTAAGGGTTTTCCGTGGGAACTCGATTGCCGCCCGCCACTTGGCGCTGAGGCATTATAAGATGTGTCCCTCTGGCACAAGATCGGCATGCCAGAGTGGGGTCTATTGAGGACGCTGATCCATGATGTTGACGGCACTCGGTTTGATGAGCGGAACCTCGCTGGACGGGGTGGACGTCGCGCTGATCGAAACCGACGGAAAGCAGGTCAAGGCGTTCGGACCGTCCGGCTACCGGCCCTATAGCCCGGCCGAGCGCAATCTGCTGCGCCAGGCGCTCTCCGAAGCTGTCCACCTGCCGCAACGCGAGGCCCGGCCGGGGATTCTGGCCGAGGCCGAACGCGCGGTGACGCTGGCCCATGCCGAGGCGGTCGCCGCCTTCGTCGCCCAGAACCGGATGAAGCCGGAGGAGATCGACATCGTCGGCTTCCACGGCCAGACCGTGCTGCACCGTCCCGAGAGGCGGCTGACGGTGCAGATCGGGGATGCGCCGGCGCTGGCCAAGGCGATCCATATTCCCGTGATGCACGATTTCCGCGCCGCCGACGTCGCGGCCGGCGGGCAGGGCGCGCCGTTCGTGCCGGTCTACCACCGCGCGCTGGCGCAATCGCTGGAGCGCGAAGGGCCGATCGTCGTGGTCAATATCGGTGGCGTCTCCAACATCACCTATATCGACGGCAACGACACGCTGATCGCCTGCGACACCGGACCCGGCAACGCGCTGCTCGACGATTTCATGTACCGCACCATGAACCAGGCGTTCGACACGGAAGGCAAGTTCGCCGCGCTCGGCAAGGTCGACGAGGCCTGGATCGCGCGGGCGCTGGAGCTGCCGTTCTTCGCAGCTCCGCCGCCGAAATCGCTCGACCGCAACGATTTTGCCGCGCTCAAGCTCGGCGATGTCGCGCCGGCCGACGGTGCGGCGACGCTCACCGCCTTCACCACCGCCGCGATCTCTCGCATCATCCCGTTGTTGCCGCGGCGGCCACGAAGCTGGATCGTTTGCGGCGGCGGCGCCCGCAACCTCACCATGCTGCGGATGCTGCGGGAGAGCGTGGGATCAGCCAGTGTCGAGGCCGCCGAGACGCTCGGCTGGGCCTCCGACGCCATCGAGGCGCAGGCCTTCGGCTTCCTCGCTGCGCGCGGCCTGAAGGGCCTGCCGCTGTCCTATCCGGCCACCACGGGCGTGCCGATGCCGATGACGGGCGGGGTGATCGCGCGGCCGTAGGTCACGGCCGGTCGATGCAGACGCATCGAACTTGACGGATACATGCAAATGCATCTATGTTTGATGCAGTTGCATCCAACCGCCGGGATCTTGCCATGACCGCATCGCTCAAACTGATCAGCCACAAGCTCTGCCCCTATGTGCAGCGCGCCGTGATCGCGCTCAACGAGAAGGGCGTGCCGTTCGAACGGATCGACATCGATCTCGCCAATAAGCCGGACTGGTTTTTGAAACTGTCGCCGCTGGGAAAAGTGCCGGTGCTGGTGGTTGCAACCGACAAGGGCGAGGTTGCGCTGTTCGAGAGCAACGTGATCTGTGAGTACATCGAGGAGACGCAAGCAGGCGCGAAGCTGCATCCGACGGAAGCGCTGACGCGGGCCGAGCATCGTGCGTGGATGGAGTTCGGTTCGGCAATCCTCGGCGATCTCTGGGGACTGGAGACCACGACCGACCCGGCGACGTTCGAAAGCAAGCGCCAGGCACTGTCGGCGAAGTTCGCGCGCGTGGAAGCTGCGCTAAGCGCAGGCCCGTTCTTCGCCGGCGAGGCGTTCAGCCTGGTCGACGCCGTGTTCGCCCCGATCTTTCGCTATTTTGACCTGTTCGACGAGCTGACCGAGCTCAGCATCTTCAAGGATCTGCCGAAGGTGTGGGCGTGGCGTGCACAACTGGCGAAGCGTCCGAGCGTTCAAACCGCTGTTAGCGCGGACTATTCGCAGTTGCTGCGGGCTTTCCTCGCGCGCCACGATGCGCATCTGCTCAAGCTCGCTGCCTGAGCGTTAAGCCGACGGGGCCATCCGCGGCCGCGCTGAAGCAAGATTAGATCTCTGCGGCCATCTTAGCGAGCGTCGCGATCGTGTTCATGTTGCGCGCCGTGCCGGTCTTGGCGGCAGGGATGACGAGCTTCGACGTGCCCATGCCGTCGCCATAGTGCACGTAGATCTCGCGGCGGCCGAGACGGACTTCCTCGTTGTTCTGGCCGCGGATGCCGGCGAGCGCGTCCGCCGGCGCAGCCTTGTCGAGGAAGATCGCGACGGTTCGGTTGGGCGCGGCCTTTGGAAAAGGATTGTCGGCCAAGACTTGTGCCATCTCGGCGGCGCTACGCACGAGCACCCCAAGCGGCGCGCCGGCGTAGGCGTTCAGGCGCTTTTCGAGGGCGGTCTTGATTGCAGCTTCCGACTTGCGGCTTGTGAAGACAACGTTGCCGCTCGCAATATAGGTGCGCACGGCGGCGAAGCCGAGCTCCTCACGCATGGCCTTGAGCTCGCTCATCGGCAGCTTGCCGGTGCCGCCGACATTGACGGCACGCAGCAAGGCGACGAAGGAGCCCATTGATGTCTTAGCGAACGTTCGCCAGACGCATGTCGAGATACGCCGTGATGGTCTCCATCAACGGCTCGAGCTTGGCGTCGAAGAAGTGGTTGGCGCCGGGGATGACCTGCTGGTCGATCACGATGCCCTTCTGCGTCTTCAGCTTCTCGACCAGCGTGTTGACGTCCTTCGGCGGCACCACCGCATCCTTCTCGCCATGCACGATCAGGCCCGAAGACGGGCAGGGCGCGAGGAACGAGAAGTCATAGAGATTGGCCGGCGGCGCGATCGAGATGAAGCCTTCGACCTCGGGGCGGCGCATCAAAAGCTGCATGCCGATCCAGGCGCCGAAGGAGAAGCCAGCGACCCAGCAGGCACGTGCTTCGGGATTGATGGTCTGCGCCCAGTCGAGCGCGGCTGCCGCATCCGACAATTCGCCGGTGCCGTGATCGAACGAGCCCTGGCTACGGCCGACGCCGCGGAAATTGAAGCGCAGCACCGAGAAGCCGCGATGCGCGAACGCGTAGTAGCACTGGTAGATGATCTGATGATTCATCGTGCCGTGAAACTGCGGATGCGGATGCAGGACCATCGCGATCGGCGCGTTCTTCTGCTTGGCCGGGTGATAGCGGCCTTCGAGGCGGCCAGCAGGGCCGGTGAAAATAACTTCAGGCATGGATGATCTCTTGATCCCTTGAAGACGGTCCTCAACAACCAACCGATTGCACGGACTTCATCGGCTGCTGTGCCGACCAAGCCGCGAATGGAAGGGTGGAGCGGCGCCCTCGGATGATGCGCGAGCGGCGCGCGGTGAACTGACGCGCGCGTTCTAACATGAGGCGTAGGTCAAAAAGCAAGCATCTTCGACATCCGGCAATTTGCTCAAGAGGTTAGCAGCTTATCGCAGTGCGCCCGCCACCGGCCGTCGGGAGGTTGGCCACGCGCCGCAGCCGAAGTAACTCTCTGAAATCGCGTCGATTTATCGCGGAGTCGGGAGTGATTTAGGTAGATGCGGCCGGAATGCCCAGCGATGCCACGGACGAGCGATAGCGGCGGCTGCCCTGAAGCCTCTCGCCATTGTTCAGAATGAGCTCAAAATCGCCGGACGGCTTGAATTCCACGCCGGTGACCCGGTCGAGATTGGCCAAGCGCATGCGGTGGACGCGGATGATGGAGAAGCGCGCCAGTTCCGCTTCGGCCGTAGCCAGTGTGCCCCGGATCAAATGCGTGGTGCCGTCGGCAAGCCCGTACTCGATGTAATTGCCGGCGGAGGAGACCGACACAATCTCCCGCGGCTCGACGCGGATCCGGCTGCTGCCGTCGCGCAGCCAGATCGGCCCGGTTGTCCCAGGCGCTGGCGCGGCAGTCGCGACCGGCGCTCGCTGCCGCTCACGCAGCAATTCGCGGCGGCTGTCGATGAGCCAGATGGTGGCGGAGAGCAGCAGGCAAGTCACCAAATCCTTGCGAAACTCGTAAAACACGCGTTCGAGCGAGAGGCCGAAATCATAGGAGCCGCCGGCGAGCCAGAGCACGCATTTCCGGATCCAGACCATTCCGGTGATGTGGACGGTCGCGAACGACACCAGTGCGATCGCTGCGATCCCGGCGCGGGAGGCCAGTTTTGGTGTCCGGCGCATGCGCCGAACCGCCAGTACCAGGATCGGCACCGACAGCAGGATCACCGCGGCGCTCGACAGCTCCCAAAGCAGGAACCGGCTGAGGTCGTATCGGCCACCGCCCTTGGCAATATCCTGTGCAGCGGACAGCGCGTTCACGACGGCGATGGCGATCGTCACGATCGCGATCGCGCCAAACATGGTCCAGTCGCCGCGATCGATCCCGCCAAACCAACCGCTGGTCCCAACCGGCTTCGCCTCGTCCCCTCGGAATCGGTCTTGATCCCAAGCGATCTCGACGTGCTCCCGCTCCGGCGCATTCTGGAGGTCAGCCATGGCCCGATATCCCTGCCTGGCGAACGCTTTGGGAGGAGACAGCCATGCCGAATTCAGAAAAACTCTCGACCAAGGAACGGCGCATCGATCTCGACTGGGTGCGGATTGGAGCCTTTGGACTGCTGATCTTCTACCACGTCGGCATGCTCTACGTGTCCTGGGGATTTCATATCAAGAGCGCGCATCGGCTGACCTGGCTGGAGCCGTTGATGCTGGTCCTCAACCCCTGGCGGCTGTCGCTGCTATTCCTGGTGTCGGGGGTGGCGACCCGCTTCATGCTCGGCAAATCCATGTTGGGGCCCTTCGTCCGCGCACGGTCGGCGCGGCTGCTGATTCCCCTGATCTTCGGCATGCTGGTGATCGTGCCGCCGCAGGCCTACGACCAGATCGTCGAGGCGCTCGGCTATCCCGACGGCTTTGCCGATTTCTATACGCAGCACTACTTCGCGTTCGGGTCGCAGTTTTGCCCAAGCCCTTGCATCGTGCTTCCGACCTGGAACCATCTCTGGTTCGTGGTCTATCTCTGGGTCTACTCCATGGCGCTGGCCGGTGTGCTGCTGGTTTGGCCCGGCGCAGCCGAGTGGCTGGGCGCGCGCATTGCGGCGATCCTGCGCGGGCCATGGGTGCTGATCGTGCCGTGCCTGGTATTTGCGGTGTGGCGCCTCTTCCTCTTCCCAGCGTTTCCGTCGACGCATGCGCTGTTCGGCGACTGGTACAACCACGCGGACTACGCCACCGCCTTCCTGATTGGCTTTCTCCTGGGAAAACAAGATGGCATCTGGTGTGACATGGAGGGCCAGCGCTGGACGGCGCTTGCGTTCGCGGCCGTACTTTTCCTGGTCTTCATTCTGGTCCGCGCAGGCGCCGGCCTATCGGAGGTCCCACCGTCGGCACTGAGCGCGTTTGCCCGCGTCGCCTATGGCTCCTACCAGTGGCTGGCCATGGTCGCGGTGCTTGGTTTTGCCAGGCGTTGGCTTGCGACCTCTGACGGACCGGTGCGCCGCTATCTGACGGATGCGATCTTCCCCTATTACATCGTGCACCAGACCGCGATCATCATGATCGCTCATGCGCTGCACGGCAGCGGCCTTTCTGCTCTGGCCGAGTCATCGATCGTCATCGTCGGGACAGCGCTCGCTTGCGTCGTCACCTACGAGGTGGTGCGGCGGATCAACTGGCTGCGGCCATTGTTCGGATTGCGCCTTGCGGCTGCCGCGCCGACCAGCGCGGTCCCGCATCCGGCGTGACAGGGTTCCGTTGGCAGGAATGCAAAAGGTGGTAAGACGGCAAAATGCCCGACCGCGTCTATCTCGACTGGAATGCGACCACGCCGCTTCGTGCCGAAGCGCGGGCGGCGATGTCGGCGGCCTGGGATCTCGTCGGCAATCCGTCGTCGGTTCACGCCGAGGGCCGCGACGCCCGACGATTGGTCGAGGAGGCGCGTGCTGCGCTCGCGGCGGCGGTGGGGGCATTGCCGCGCAACGTCGTGTTCACCTCCGCGGGAACCGAGGCCAATGCGCTGGCGCTGTCGCCCGGCCTGCGCGGCCCGTCCCGTGGTCCTGTCGAGCGGCTGCTGGTCTCGGCGGTCGAGCATCCCTCGGTGCTGTCAGGTGGCCGTTTCTCGGCCGATAGGATCGCCCAGATCCGGGTTACGCGCTCCGGCGTGCTCGATCTCGATCACCTCAGAGGACTGCTCAGCGACGGCCCACCGGCGCTGGTCTCCATCATGGCGGCCAACAACGAAACCGGGGCGCTTCAGCCAATCGCAGAAGCGGCGCGGATTGTTCACGATGCCGGCGGCCTGCTGCACGTCGACGCGATCCAGGCGTTCGGCAAAATTGCGTTCAATATGAACGCGGTAGGCAGCGACCTTGCGACCTTTTCTGCACACAAGATCGGCGGCCCCAAGGGCGTCGGCGCGCTGGTGGCGGCGGAGGGAATCGCCGGGTTGGAGCCGGTGCTGCGGGGCGGCGGACAGGAACTCGGCCGGCGGGCCGGAACCGAGAATGTCGCCGGTATTGCCGGCTTCGGCGCGGCGGTGAATGCCGCGCTTCAGGCTCTGCCGGAAGATGCGGAGCGGATGACAAGCCTGAGAGATCGCTTGGGAAATGGCATTCGAGCGATTGCCGGGGCGACCGTCCTCGCGGACGACGCAGAGCGGTTGCCAAATACCGTTCTGTTCACAGCGCCCGGGCTCAAGGCCGAAACCGCTGTGATCGGATTCGACCTCGAAGGCATCGCGGTTTCCTCGGGGTCGGCCTGTTCCTCGGGGAAGGTCCAGCCGTCGCATGTCCTGTCGGCCATGGGGTATGATGCCACCGTGGCCCAGGGAGCAGTGCGCCTCAGTCTGGGCTGGTCCACGGGACCCGAGGACATCAACAGGGCGTTAGAGGCTTGGCGAAAGCTCGGTAATACCCTACTTAGAGAAGAGCGACGAAACACGGCTTGAATGGTTCTAAGCGCGTGCTTTCGGCAAAAAAACATCGTAATACTCGTCCGAGTTTGATCCACCGCGGTCCTTGAAACCGCGAGCGGAGGATAGAATGCCAGCCGTCCAAGAGACGGTCGAGCGCGTCAAGCGCATCGACGTCGACCAGTATCGTTATGGGTTTGAGACCCAGATCGAGTCCGAAAAAGCCCCCAAGGGGCTGTCCGAAGACACCGTCAGGTTCATCTCCGAGAAGAAGAACGAGCCCGCCTGGATGCTCCAGTGGCGGCTTGAGGCGTATCGGCGCTGGCTGACCATGACCGAGCCGACCTGGGCGCGCGTCGACTATCCGAAGATCGACTTCCAGGACCTCTATTATTACTCGGCGCCGAAGCCGAAGAAGACGGTCACCTCGCTCGACGAGATCGATCCGGAGATCCTCAAGACCTACGAGAAGCTCGGCATTCCCCTGCGGGAAGTCGCGATGCTCGAGGGCGTCGAGCCGAAGCCCGGCGATCAGGATCCGGCCCGGCGCAAGATCGCGGTCGACGCGGTGTTCGATTCGGTTTCGGTTGCGACCACCTTCAAGGCGGAGCTGAAGAAGGCCGGCGTGATCTTCATGCCGATCTCGGAGGCGATCCGCGAGCATCCCGAGCTGGTGCAGAAATATCTCGGCTCGGTGGTTCCGACCTCGGACAATTTCTACGCAACGCTGAACTCGGCGGTGTTCTCGGACGGCTCGTTCGTCTACGTGCCGCCGGGCGTGCGCTGCCCGATGGAGCTGTCGACCTATTTCCGCATCAACGAGCGCAACACCGGCCAGTTCGAGCGTACGCTGATCATCGCCGACAAGGGTTCCTACGTCAGCTATCTCGAAGGCTGCACCGCGCCGCAGCGTGACGAGAACCAGCTGCATGCCGCCGTGGTCGAGCTCGTTACGCACGATGACGCCGAGATCAAATATTCGACGGTGCAGAACTGGTATCCCGGCAATTCGGAAGGCAAGGGCGGCATCTACAATTTCGTCACCAAG
This sequence comes from Bradyrhizobium sp. McL0616, assembly GCF_049993385.1. Lineage (NCBI taxonomy): Bacteria > Pseudomonadati > Pseudomonadota > Alphaproteobacteria > Hyphomicrobiales > Nitrobacteraceae > Bradyrhizobium > Bradyrhizobium sp. McL0616. The sequence continues at coordinate 4,931,615 of NZ_CP188255.1, read as the reverse complement.
CGTGGCGACTGCCGTGGCAACCGCTCCAAGATTTCCTGGACTCAGGTCGAGACGGGATCGGCGATCACCTGGAAATATCCGAGCTGCATTCTGCGCGGCGACAATTCCAGCGGCGAGTTCTATTCGATCGCAATCTCGAACGGGTATCAGCAGGTCGACAGCGGCACCAAGATGATCCATCTCGGCAAGAACACGTCGAGCCGGATCATCTCGAAGGGCATCGCCGCCGGCAAGTCGCAGAATACCTATCGCGGGCTCGTCACCGCGCATCGCAAGGCGACCGGCGCGCGCAACTTCACGGCCTGTGATTCTCTGTTGATCGGCGACAAATGCGGCGCGCACACCGTGCCGTATATCGAGGCCAAGAACTCCTCGGCGACGTTCGAGCACGAGGCGACGACCTCGAAGATCTCCGAGGATGTGCTGTTCTACTGCATCCAGCGCGGGCTCTCCCAGGAAGAAGCCGTCGGCCTCGTCGTAAACGGCTTCGTCAAGGACGTGCTGCAGCAGCTGCCGATGGAATTCGCGGTGGAAGCGCAGAAGCTGATCTCGATCTCGCTTGAAGGGTCGGTTGGCTAATCGCCGACCTCATCCTGAGGAGGCCGCGCAAGCGGCCGTCTCGAAGGATGGATACCGGAATAATTGTTGGCCTCATCCTTCGAGACGCGCCTCGGGCGCTTCTCGGGACGAGGGAATAGATGGAAAAAATAATGACCGCTTTGCTTGAAGTGAAAGACCTGCAGGTTCGTGTCGAGGAGCGTGAGATCCTCCACGGGCTGACGCTGACCGTGAACGAGGGCCAGGTGCACGCGATCATGGGGCCGAACGGCTCCGGCAAATCGACGCTCTCCCACGTCATCGCCGGCAAGCCCGGCTATGAAGTCACGGGCGGCCAGATCCTGTTCAAGGGCGAAGACCTGCTGGAGATGAAACCGGAAGAACGCGCCGCCAAGGGCGTGTTCCTGGCGTTCCAGTATCCGGTCGAGATTCCCGGCGTTGCTACCATGACTTTCCTGCGCACGGCGCTGAACGCGCAGCGCAAGGCCCGCGGCGAGAGTGAATATTCGACGCCGGACTTCCTAAGGAAGGTCCGCGAGGTCTCGAAGTCGCTGAACATCCCGCAGGACATGCTCAAGCGCGGTGTCAATGTCGGCTTCTCCGGCGGCGAGAAGAAGCGCAACGAAGTGCTTCAGATGGCGCTGTTCGAGCCGAGCCTGTGCATCCTCGATGAGATGGATTCCGGCCTCGATATCGACGCGCTGCGCATTGCGGCCGACGGCGTCAACGCGCTGCGTTCGCCCAAGCGCGCGATGGTCGTCATCACCCATTATCAGCGGCTGCTCAACTACATCGTGCCCGACGTGGTGCACGTGATGTCGAAGGGCCGTGTCGTGAAGAGCGGCGGCAAGGAACTGGCGCTGGAGCTGGAAGCGTCCGGCTACACCCAGTTCGAGGACGCTGCGTAAGGAATTTTGCGATGAACGTTGCTGTGGCAAAGACCGGAAAGGGCCGCGCGGTGAGCGATCTCTTCACCAGCGCCGAAGGCCGGCTGCCGGGTCCGCCCGCGGTGATCGCGGCACGCCGCGAGGCGTTCGAGACCTATGAACGTCTCGGCCTGCCGCACCGCCGGATCGAGGAATGGAAATACACCGATTTGCGCGCGCTGGTCGGCGAGGTGCTGCCGCTCGCGGCCGCACCTGATGCGACCGCTCTCAAGCGCGCCGCGGATGCCGTGAAGGCGCACGCGATCGAGGGCGCCCGCAAGCTGGTGCTGGTCGATGGCGTGTTCGCGGCCGATCTGTCCGACGTCAAGGCGCTCGCCTCCGAGGTGAGTTTCAAGACGCTGCGGGAGACGCTGGAAAAGGATGCCGGGCTCCTGAAGACCCCGGCCACCGATGCCGTGATCGCACTGAATGCTGCGATGGCGACCGACGGCGTTGTATTGTCGATCGCCGACGGCGCGCAGCTGTCCGCACCGATCCAGATCATCCACATCGCGACGGCCGCGTCTGCGTCAGCCTTCACCCGTTCGCAGGTTGCGGTCGGAAACGGCGCCCGCGCCACCATCATCGAGAGCTTTGTGGCGGCCGGCGCCAAGGCCTACCAGGTCAATGACGCCGTTATCGTCTCGGTCGGCGACAAAGCCGACGTCGCGCATATCCGTTTAATGGACGACGCGCCTGACGCGGTGAACATCACGTCGCAATTCGTCACGGTTGGCGCGAATACAAAGCTCAATTTCTTCAACATGACCACCGGCGCCGCCGTCAGTCGCCTCCAGGGGCTTATTACGATGGCGGGCGAGGGCAGCGAGCTCTCGGTCAATGGCGTCAACCTGTTGCAGAAGACCGAGCATGGCGACACCACGCTGGTCGTCGATCACGCCGTGCCGAACTGCGTCAGTCGCGAAATCTTCCGTGCCGTGATCGACGACCGCGCCCATTCGGTGTTCCAGGGCCGCATCATCGTCCGGCCCGACGCGCAGAAGACCGACGGAAAGATGATGACCCGCGCGCTGCTGCTGTCGGACGAAGCCGAGGCCGACAACAAGCCGGAGCTCGAGATCTTTGCCGATGACGTCTCCTGCGGCCACGGCGCCACCGCCGGCGCGCTGGACGACACTCTGCTGTTCTATTTGAAGGCGCGCGGCCTGCCGGAGAAGCAGGCCCAGGCGCTGCTGATTCAGGCCTTCGTCGGCGAAGCGATCGAGCAGATCGCCGATGATAGCTTGCGCGAGCATGTGATCGGCATTGCCGAGCGTTGGCTGGAGCGCCGCCAATGAGCACGCATCCCGCAGTCAAGAACGGCGCCTATGACGTCGCGCGCGTGCGCCAGGATTTTCCGGCGCTCGCGATGCAGATCTACGGCAAGCCGCTGGTCTATCTCGACAACGCGGCTTCCGCGCAGAAGCCGAGCGCGGTGCTCGACCGCATGACGCAGGCCTATACGAGCGAATACGCCAACGTGCATCGCGGCCTGCATTACCTCGCCAACGCTGCGACCGAAGCTTATGAGGGTGGCCGCACCAAGGTCGCGCAGTTCATCAACGCCGGCCGACCTGAGGAAGTGATCTTCACCCGCAACGCGACTGAGGCGATCAACCTGGTCGCGTCGTCCTGGGGGCAGCCGAACATCAAAGAAGGTGACGAGATCGTCATCTCGATCATGGAGCATCACTCCAACATCGTGCCCTGGCATTTCCTCAGGGAGCGTCAGGGCGCCGTGATCAAATGGGCGCCGGTCGACGACGAGGGCAATTTCCTCATCGACGAATTCGAGAAGCTGCTGACGTCCAAGACCAAGCTGGTCGCGATCACGCAGATGTCGAACGCGCTCGGCACCATCGTCCCGGTCAAGGACGTCGTGAAGATCGCCCACGCCCGCGGCATTCCCGTGCTCGTCGACGGCAGCCAGGGCGCGGTGCATCTGCCCGTCGACGTCCAGGACCTCGGCTGCGACTTCTACGTCTTCACCGGCCACAAGGTCTACGGTCCCACCGGCATCGGCGTGCTCTGGGCCAAGTACGACCACCTCGTCGCGATGCGTCCCTACAATGGCGGCGGCGAGATGATCCGCGAAGTGTCGCGTGACGTCGTCACCTATGGCGATCCCCCGCACAAGTTCGAGGCGGGCACGCCCGCGATTGTCGAGGCCGTCGGCCTCGGTGCGGCCATCGATTACGTCAATTCGATCGGCAAGGAGCGCATCGCCGCGCATGAGCACGATCTCGTCACCTATGCCCAGGAGAAGCTGCGCGAGATCAATTCGCTGCGGCTGATCGGCACGGCGCGGGGCAAGGGCCCGGTGATCTCCTTCGAGCTCAAGGGCGCACACGCCCACGACGTCGCCACCGTGATCGACCGCCAGGGCATCGCGGTGCGCGCCGGCACCCATTGCGTCATGCCGCTTTTAGAGCGGTTCAACGTGACGGCCACATGCCGGGCGTCGTTCGGCATGTATAATACGCGGGAAGAAGTCGATCATCTGGCTCAGGCGCTTTTGAAGGCGCGGGATTTGTTCTCATGAGTGACACGGCCGAAATCAAAGCCAATCCGATGGAGACCCATTCGGCGTTGCCGCCGGAGGAGACCGAGCGTCTTACCACCGAGATCATCGCTGGCCTCAAAACCGTGTTCGACCCGGAAATCCCGGCCGACATCTACGAGCTCGGCCTGATTTACAAGGTCGAGATCAAGGACGACCGTTCCGTCGACGTCCAGATGACGCTGACGACGCCGAACTGCCCGGCCGCCGGCGAGCTGCCGACCATGGTCGAGAACGCGGTCGCCAGCGTTCCCGGCGTCGGCGTGGTCGACGTCAAGGTGATCTGGGAGCCGGCATGGACGCCGGAACGCATGAGCGACGAGGCCCGTCTCGTCCTCAATATGTGGTGACGCGTAACTCTGGCATTGAATTCGCTCAGCAACGGACCACATCACTGACATGACACAGATATCGTCCGGCTCAACACCAGCATCCACTCCGAAACCGCGGCGCCCGCGTCCGCAGGTGATGCGGCTGACCGATGCCGCCGCCCAGCGCATCAGCGAGCTGACCCAGCGCGCCGATTCCGAGATCGTGGGCTTGCGCGTCGGCGTGAAGAACGGCGGCTGCGCCGGCCAGTCCTACACGGTCGAATACGCCCACGATATCCGCCCGACCGACGAGGTCGTCGAGGACAAGGGCGTCAAGATCCTGGTTGAGCCCAAGGCCGTGCTGTTTCTGCTCGGCACCGAGATGGACTACAAGGCCGACAAGATGCAGGCCCAGTTCGTCTTCAACAACCCCAACCAGATCTCCGCCTGCGGCTGCGGCGAGTCGGTCGAGCTGCGTCCGGCGAAGATCGACGGGTAACCCCAAGCGTCATTGCGAGGAGCGAAGCGAAGCAATCCAGACTGTCTCCGCCGGAACAGTCTGGATTGCTTCGCTTCGCTCGCAATGACGAGGATGCTATGAGGGTTCGCTTGCTTGTGCAGGGAAGCCTTCCATGGACCGCGAATTCCTGATCGACCTGTTCGCCGATTTTGGCCCCGTCACCATCCGCAAGATGTTTTCCGGCTACGGCATCTCGGCCGATGGGACCAACTTCGCGCTGGCCTTGCGCGCCGGGCTATTCTTCCGTGCTGACGAGATGACGATTCCGGATTTTGAGGCGGAAGGCTCAAAGCCGTTTCAGTACTCGACCCGCGCCAAGACCGTGCTGGTGAACTCCTATTGGGAGCTGCCGGCTCGCCTGTTCGACGATTCCGAGGAGCTTGCGCAATGGGCGAGGGCGGCGCTCGCCGCCGCGGTGCGCGCCAAGGTGAAGAGGCGACCGAAGACGAAGAAAGGAACGAAGAGGGGGGCGAGCAAGCCGGCGAAGAAAGCCGCCAAACCCGCGAAAGCGCCGAGGAAGGTGAGCAAGAAGAGCCTTGTTCGAAAGCGCGCCAAGCGAAAAGCTTAAGCTCAGTCCACGGCTTTGGTCAGGCCGACCCGCATATCCTTCGCCACGAAGACGCAGGTGCCGTCAGCGAGCACGCGACCGTCGGCAATTCCGAGCACGAGCTTGCCGCGCCGGACCATGCGCATGGCGACCTCGTAGCGCACGCATCGCGTATCCGGTGTGACAACCCCCGTGACCTCGACCTCGCCGACGCCGATGGCGCGCCCCTTGCCCGGTGAGCCCGACCAGCCGAGCCAATAGCCGATCATCTGCCACATCGCGTCCAGGCCGAGGCTTCCCGGCATCATCGCGTCACCGCGATAGTGGCAATCGAAGAACCAGTGGCCCGGCACGATGTCGAGCTCGCCTACGATCTGGCCCTTGCCGAACTCGCCGCCGTCGAGGCTGAGCTCGCTGATGCGATCCATCATCAGCATCGGTGGTGCCGGCAATTGCGCGTTGCCCGGGCCGAAATAGCCGCCTTCGCTCGATCTCAGCAGCTCGTCTCTGGTGTAGGACGGTTGCGGGGTGTGAAAATCGTGAGGATTGGGCAAGACGACAAGTCCTCTGGATGCTCGCGGTCAGGTGCCGTTCGGCGGCGAGGAAGATGTCGTTCGTCAGGTTGGAATGTCAAGCGCGCTCGGCTTCCGCGTCACGCCACCCGGTTGTGGGTCTCGACCGCATATTCCGGATCGGCTTCGCAGATCACGCGGTTGCGGCCGTTGCGCTTGGCGGCGTAGAGGCAGGCATCCGCGCGCTCGATCAGCGCATCGGTGTCGTCGCTTGGCTTGAGCATGGAGACGCCCACGGAGATGGTGACGCGGCCGAGGATCTCGCCGGTCGACTTCTTCTTCAACTCCTTCGCCATCACGGCGCGGCGAATGTGGTCGGCGACGGTAAGAGCCTGGCGCAGCGCGGTGTTGGGCAGCAGCACGGCGAACTCCTCACCGCCATAGCGCGCAGTGATGTCCTGGCCCTTGATGGTCTGTTTCATGGACAGGCCGACCAGGCGCAGCACCTGGTCGCCGGTGAGATGGCCATAGGAATCGTTGAACGACTTGAAATGATCGATGTCGAACAGCAGCAGCGACAGCGGCTCACCCGAGGCGAGCGCGCTCTGCACGGCCAGGTCGATCATGCGATCGAAATATTTGCGGTTGCCGAGCCCGGTCAGGGGATCGGTCAGGCTCTCGGCGCGGATCGCCTCGAGACTGTGCTGGAGATTGCTGATCTCGTTCTTCGACAGAGTCAGCCGGTCTTCCAGCGCCTTGTTGGTCTCGCGCATAGCGCCGGTCGAACGCAGCAGCGTCTCGACGATCGCCTTGATCTGGTCGCGGCTCTCGGCCGAGGACAATTTTTCGGTCGCACCCGACAGGCTGGCGTCATAGGCGCCGGTCATGCCGAGCGCGTCGCTCAAGACCGTCATCACGTCGTCGATCTCGCCGATGACGCGCGTGCCGACCTTGTCGATGCGCTCGGTTGTCTTGATGTGCGAGAGATAGGTGTCGTAGATCTGCTCGAGATCGGCTTCGGTCAGCTTGCCGTTGCGCGCCAGGGTCTCGTTGATGATCTTGTTGAGCGGCGCGTTGTAGCCGGTCGCGTAAACGTACCAGATTTCATAATTGCGGGGGATTGCGGTTTGCTTGAGCGATCGAATCTGACCGAGTGCCACCTCGGCGAACGCCATCGTGCGTTCGTGTTCGTCGAACACCTTGACCACAGAAACTACCCCACAGCGGTCGGTGCGCCGCCGCCCGCAGCAATGCTTAAATTATGGCCTCAGGCTAGATGACGATCGTGAACGGCCGGTAAATAACCGGTCGCTGGTGCATCAGAAAAAGTGTCGCGGCGGTCTGGCTCAACCGCGACCCAAACTGCGTCGCGCCTCAGGCGCCCGCAGGCGAGCGCACCGGGCGCAGCAGAAACGCCGGGAGATGCGAGTGGTCGCCGGGCTCGGTGTCGGCTTCGCGCTGGCGGCGCGGCTCCGGACGGCCGATCGACGGCACATGCGATGGATTGGCCTGCTGACGCGAGCCGTGACGCGGCTCGGATGATTGGTTTGCTTCGCGCGGAGGCCTTGCCTCGCGTGCAGGCTTCGGCTCACGTGCAGGTCTCGCCTCGGGAGCGGGCTGTGTTTCGGCTGAAGGCCTTGCCTCGCCGCGCGATTCGCGCGGCTCATGGCTGCGTTCACGGTCGCGGCCGCGCTGCGGCTTGCTGCGTCCGCCGCGGGAGCGGTCACGGTCCCGTCCGCGCTGCTCACGCGGGCGCTCGCTCTGCTCGCCGGCCTCGGCGTTCACTTCGTAGTTGCCCTCGGCGCGCGGAATGCTCTGGCCGATCAGCTTTTCGATCGCCACCATCGACTTCTGGTCGAGCGGCGTCACCAGCGAGATCGCCATGCCGGATCGGCCTGCGCGGCCGGTGCGGCCGACGCGGTGAACATAGTCGTCGGGATGGTGGGGGACGTCGAAATTGAAGACGTGGCTGACCTCGGGAATGTCGAGGCCGCGGGCGGCAACATCGGAGGCGACCAGCAGCGGCAGCTCGCCCTTGCGGAACTGTTCGAGTGCCGCCGTGCGGGCCGACTGGTCCATGTCACCGTGCAGGGCGCCGACGCTGAAGCCGTGCTTCTGCAGCGATTTGTGAACGACGGCGACCTCGCGCTTGCGATTGCAGAAGATGATCGCGTTCTGGAGATCCTTGGCCTCGCGCAGCAGGCGTCGCAGCAATTCGCGCTTCTCATGCGCCTCGCGCCCGGCCGGGACCTGACACTGCGAGACGGTGACGGCGGTGGTGGCGGGCTTGGAGACTTCGACCTTCTGCGGATTGTGCAGGAAGGTCTCGGTGATGCGCCGGATCTCCGGCGGCATGGTCGCGGTGAAGAACAGGGTCTGCCGCGTGAACGGGACGAGCTTGCAGACGCGCTCGATGTCGGGAATGAAGCCCATGTCCAGCATGCGGTCGGCTTCGTCGATGACGAGCAGCTCGACGCCGGTGAGCAGCAGGCCGCCGCGCTCGGTATGGTCGAGCAGCCGGCCGGGCGTTGCGATCAGGACGTCGACGCCGCGCGTCAGCTTGGCGTCCTGGTCGCCGAACGAGACGCCGCCGATCAGCAGCGCAACGTTGAGCTTCTGGCCCGCGCCATAGCGATCGAAATTCTCTTTAACCTGCGCCGCGAGCTCGCGGGTCGGCTCCAGGATCAGGGTGCGCGGCATGCGCGCCCGGGCGCGACCCTTTTCGAGAATGGTGAGCATCGGCAGCACGAAGGCCGCGGTCTTGCCGGTGCCGGTCTGGGCGATTCCGAGGACGTCCTTGCGTGCGAGGACGTGGGGGATCGCCTGTTCCTGGATGGGGGTGGGGGTGGTGTAACCGGTGGCCGCCACTGCGGCGAGGACTTTTTCGGAAAGTCCGAGATTTGAAAAGGACATTGAGCCTCTGGTCGAAACCGCCGTTCGGAATCGAGGGTGATAAGGCTGTCGCGTTCCACCCCAAAACGGCGCGCTTTCAAAGAAGCTGCGGGTGCTGACTCACGCGAACAGAGCGCCAGGCTCAGGAATCGCTCTTCGATACCGAGCCGCGTCGACCCGGAACATAGGCGGGAATCGGCCAAAGTCAATGGAGCAGCCGCGGGAAGGCCCTAAAACCCTGAGGTTTTGTCCAAATAACGGGCGCAGCTCGGTTTTTCCAGCTTGGCAGGCGGTCCAGACGGGGGGCTTTGTTGCGGTGGCTACCGCGCCTCCGAGGCCCGGGCCCGGAAATCGCCGGGCGCCATGCCGTAGGCGGCATTGAAGACCCGGTAATAGGTCGCCAGGCTTTCGAAGCCGCAGGCGGACGCGATATCCGCGATCAGCCGCTCCGGCGCTTCCCGCATCAGGCGGCGGCTCTGCTTCAACCGCTCTTCCGTCACCGTCTGCGAGAAGCTGCGGTCGGCGGCCTCGAACAGCATGTGCAGATGACGCACGGAGACGCCAAGCAGGTCGGCCACCTGCGTCGGCGCTAGATCCGGGTCTTGCAGGTGGCGCGCGATCAGCCGGCGCGCCAGCGACAGGCGGGCGGTCCGGAGCGCGCCCTGTCCGCGCCGGCTGCCAGGCCTGACGAGGCCGCGCTCGATCAGCGCCAGATGCCCCAGCGCCTGCACCAGCGGAGCGGCCTCGGACGAACCGTCGCTCACGGCGACCTCGCCGAGATCGGCAAAGCAGGCATCGAGCAGGGGCGCCAAACCCGAATCGTTGAACATCTTGGGCGCAAGCTCGCGCATGCGCTTGTCCTGCGGCGCGAGGCCGCTCACGGGGATCTTCAGAATCCGCAGGTGAAATCCACCCGTGCCGAGCGGCTTGGTGCGATAGGGCAGGTCAGTGTGACTGGTGGCGAAGCTGCCATTGGCGATCGCGAAATCGCTGGAGCGCATGCCGCCGAACCAGCCGCCGCCGCCAAGTTGCTGGTAGACGCAGATGCTGTCCCCCGGCGCGCGGCCGATATCGGCCTGGCTGCGTTCGACCGCGTAGGACGAGGCCTTGAGCTCGACGAGTGTACCATTGCCAAGCTGTCGCATCGAGAATTCGCCGAAAAAGTCCGCGCGTCGTTCGCGCTCGAGTTCCGCCGTGACCCCGAATAGCCCCTTGGCGCGCACTTCGCGCCAAAAGTCGAAGCGGTCGTGCGGCTCGACCTCGTCGGTGCACCAGCGATACACGGCAGCCCCTCGTCTCGTACCGAATTCTGCCCAAGAAAGAGCAGATTCCGCTGGAATCTGCCATAGGCCAGATGGTGGAAGCAAAGGCCAGGTCGTTGAACCGCCGATATGGCTGGACCGACTATCACATCAGCGGCGCCGGGTTCCCGATGAACGGTTCGTGGGGGATCGAGGGGGAGCCGTTCCGCAACGGGAATGTTACGATGACGCGTCGGCTTTTCAGAATTCTGGCAGCGGTTGGCCTCGTGGCGAGCCTGGGCGGCTTCGCAAGCTCCGCGCATGCCGAAAAGCGCGTCGCGCTCGTTGTCGGCAACAACGACTACAAGAACGTTCCGAAGCTTCTGAAGGCCGTCAACGACGCCCGCACCATGGGCGATGCGCTGAAGCAACTCGGCTTCGCGGTGATGGTTGCCGAAAATCAGAATCGACAGCAATTCTCCGAGACGCTGCTCGCTTTCGACCGGGCGATCGAGCCGGGCGACACCGCGTTCTTCTTCTACGCCGGCCACGGTTTCGAGATCGCGGGCCAGAACTATCTGCTGCCGACCGACGTGCCCGCGGCGGCCGAAGGCCAGGAAGAGCTGGTGCGTGACGCCTCCGTTTTGGCCGACCGCATCGTCGAGCGCCTCCAGAACAAGAAGGCGCGGACATCGATCCTGGTGTTCGACGCCTGCCGCAACAATCCGTTCGAGCGTTCCGGCACGCGCGCGGTCGCCGGCGGCGGCGGGCTCGCGCCGATGACGCAATTGCCCGAGGGCGTGTTCTCGGTGTTCTCCGCAGGTCCGCGCCAGACTGCGCTCGATCGTCTGTCCAACGACGATTCCAATCCCAATTCGGTGTTCACGCGCACCTTCGCGCGCGAGCTGCTCCAGCCCGGCGAGAATCTCGTGCAGGTCGCGCAGCACACGCGCCGCCTGGTCAGCGAGATGGCCGACACCGTCAAGCACAAGCAGGTGCCGGTCTATTTCGACCAGATGGTCGACGACGTCTTTCTCAGCGGCATCGCCAAGGACGCGGCTGCCGCGCGGCCGGCCGATCCGCCGCCGCAGAAGGTTGCGGCATTGCCGCCGGTCTCGGTGCCACGCGTGTCGAAGGAGGAGACCACCAACGCGCCGATCGCGAGCTTCTCGCGCCACAATGGCGGTTGGTCGGTGGTGTTTTCCTTTGCTGATCCCACGATCGGAATTTCGTGGCGCATGGCCGGCAATGGCGATTTCCGTGAGACCGGCTTCATCGACACGCTCGATCCGCGCACGCGCAAGCGAATGCCGAACCCGTCGATCGAATTGCCGCCGGACGCTGCGGCCGGCACGATCGAGGTCCGCTACGTCGATCAATCCGGCGACATGCAGGGACCGTTTCCGATCAAGTTCGACCCTGAGGCGGCGCTGATCCGCGACCAGCGCAAGATCCTCGACATGACCGCGACGAGCTGGCTCTCGTTCCGCGAGTTCAACGGGCTCTTGGTCTACTACTCGCATCTGGTGTCGTATCGCTGCGCGATCCGCGAGGTGCGGATCGGCATCGACACGGCGGTGCCGGACAAGGTGCTGAAGCTGCCGCCCTGCGATCTCCGGGATCCCAGCGCAATTTCGGCCGGCATGCTGCTTTACCAGAAGCTGCCGCCAGCAACGCAGTTCATGTCGGTCGAATTGACCTACCGTGACGGCAGCGTATCGGAGGTCAAGAGCTTTCGCACCGCGAACCGCAGCAACAATTGAGCGGTTTCTCAAATTGAACATGCTCCCGACGCTCGTCGGCGCTACAACCGGTTCATCGATGCCGCAGCGAGACTCGGGTCATGGAAGCAGTCACGCCAGATCAGCCCACATCGCGCGTCCGAAAGGTCCGCTGCTGCATCGTCGGCGGTGGTCCTGCCGGCATGATGCTCGGCTATCTCCTGGGACGGGCCGGCATCGATGTCGTGGTGCTGGAGAAGCATGGGGATTTCTTCCGCGACTTTCGCGGCGACACCGTGCATCCCTCGACGCTCCAGGTGATGGACGAGCTCGGCCTGATCGATGGCTTTCTGAAGCTGCCGCATCAGCGCTTGCAGACGATGGACGGCCTGTTCGGCGGCACGCATGTGCGGATCGCCGATCTTGGCCGGCTCAACACCAAATACCCCTTCATCGCATTCATGCCGCAGTGGGATTTTTTGAATTTCCTGCGCGAGGCAGGTAGCCGCTTCACTTCGCTCAAGGTGATGATGAGCGCGGAGGCGGTCGACCTGATCCGCCGCGGCGAGACCATCACCGGCGTGCGCGCGAAGACGCCGGATGGCATCATCGACATCGAGGCCGAGCTCACGATCGCCTGCGATGGCCGGAATTCGACGGTGCGCGAGCGCGCGGGGCTGAAGGTCGAGGAGATCGGCGCGCCGATGGACGTGCTCTGGTTCCGCGCCGGCCGGACTCCCGAGGAGACCGAGAATTTGTTTGCGCGTGTCGAGCCCGGCAAGATGATGGTCACCTTTGACCGCGGCGACTATTGGCAATGCGCCTATGTCATCGCCAAGGGGCAATATGATGCGGTGAAGGCGAGGGGATTGCCGGCGCTGCTCGACGACGTCGTGCGCATGGCGCCGGTGCTCAAGCGCGGAATTGCCGACGTGAAGAGCTTTGACGACGTCAAGCTTCTCACCGTCGCGATCAACCGCCTGCAACGCTGGACGCGGCCGGGCCTGCTCTGCATCGGCGATGCCGCGCATGCGATGTCGCCGGTCGGCGGCGTCGGGGTCAACCTTGCCGTACAGGATGCGGTCGCAACCGCAAACCTGCTCGCGGAGAAGCTTCAGCGCGGCTGTCCAACCGAGAACGAACTCGATGCCGTGCGGCGTCGCCGCGAGTTTCCGGTGAAAATGACGCAGGCGATGCAGGTGGTCGTGCAGAACAACATCATCAGCGGCGCGCTGCAAGGCGGTGACCAGCCGCTGAAGGTTCCGCTGATCGTGCGCCTCATCACCGCGCTACCATGGCTTCAGGGTATCCCGGCGCGCTTCATTGCGCTCGGCGTGCGGCCCGAGCACGTGCATTCGAAAGCCGTCGCGCCATCGCAGCGCGCGGGAATTCGGTAGGGATAACGCCGCGTTAAATCGCGCATGGCGCGTTGCGCGCGGGCAACAGCGCCAACGGATTCAGTGGCCGCAATTCGTCAATCCGGCGTCTTAACTTTCTTGATTCAAATTTGAGTAAGAACTGCGTGTGAGCGTGCACCCATCAAAGGACACGGGGTGTACCATGCGTAACAAATTGATTGCCGCCTTCGCCTGCACGACCGCTCTGGTTTCGACCGGCGCTGCTTCCGCTGCCGATCTCGGCGCGCGGCAATACACCAAGGCGCCGGCTTATATCGAACCGCTGTTCAACTGGACCGGGTTCTATGTCGGCGGCCACATCGGCGGAGCATGGACGAACGAGCAGTTCATCAACAATGGCGTCGGTGCGCCGTTCGGCGATCTGACGCCGGGCCAGGGCTATCGCCAGCGCGGTGCCGGCATCATGGGCGGCGCCCAGATCGGCTACAACTGGCAGGCCAACAACTACGTGTTCGGCATGGAAGGCACGATCTCCGGCCTCGACAACAAGGGCACCGTCGTCAACACCGCTTTCGGTGCGGGCGACGACATCTTCACCTGGCGTGCGAACGTTCTCGCGACCGTCGTCGGCCGCGCCGGCTTCGCCGTGCAGAACAACCTGTTCTACATCAAGGGCGGCTATGCCGGCGTAAACAACCGTCTCAACGTCACCGACACGGTCGGAGTGGCGCAGGGTTCGGGCGGTCAGACCCACTGGGCGAACGGCTGGACCGTCGGCGCCGGCTGGGAATACGGCATCACCCGCAACTGGATCGTCGGCCTCGAGTACAACTACGCGGCCTTCGGCAGCCAGACTTATCAGCTCGGCGGCACCTCGGGCAATTACAGCTTCGATGCCAAGCCGCGCGACATCCAGTGGGCCGTCGTGCGCGCGAGCTACAAGTTCGACGCGCCGGTCATCGCCCGCTACTGAGCACGAAGTTCGACGCAACGAACGACCAGCAAGACAAGAAACGATCACTGCCAAAATTCAAAGCCCCGGCTTCGGCCGGGGCTTCTTTTTTGTTGGCGACGCAACGGTGGCTTACGCCATCACCGAGAAGCCGCCATCGACGGGGATCGCAGTGCCCGTGACGAAGTTCGAGGCAGGCGAGGCGAGGAACACCGCGATGCCGGCGAAGTCGTCGATATCGCCCCAACGACCCGCAGGCGTGCGCGCCAGCACGCGCTCGTGCAAGCCCGAGACCTCTTTCCGCGCGCCGCGGGTGAGGTCGGTGTCGATCCAGCCCGGTAGGATGGCGTTGACCTGGATGTTGTCCGGCGCCCAGGCATTGGCGCAGGCGCGCGTGTACTGCACGATGCCGCCCTTGCTCGCCGCATAGGCGGTGGCGAAGCTCGCGCCGAAGATCGACATCATCGAGCCGATGTTGATCACCTTGCCGTTGCCGGACGCCTTCAGCGCCGGATAGGCCAGCTTCGAGCACAGGAAGGCACTGGTGAGGTTGGTGTCGATCACCTTGTTCCACTCGTCGAGTTCGAGTTCGTGCGGCGGCTTGCGGATGCTCATGCCGGCATTGTTGATGAGGATGTCGATGCGGCCGAGATCCTTGACGACGCGCTCGACCATCGCGGCGATAGCCCCTTTGTCGGTGACGTCGGTGGTGACGGCGATCGCCTTCACGCCACGCTGGCTGAGATCGGCAACGGCCGCGGCCGACTTCGCTTCGTTGCGTCCGACTACGGCGATGTCTGCGCCGGCATCGGCAAGCCCGTGCGCCAGGCCGAGCCCGATGCCGCCATTGCCTCCTGTTACGACCGCGACCTTGCCGCGGAGATCGAACCGGCTGGATGTCATGCTTTTATTCCCTGGTTTCTTCTATTGGTTGCTCTGCCAGATCAGCACCAGCCCGAAGCCCGCCATGGCTGCGCCATAGCCGGCCCATTGCAACTGGTTGACCATGAAGCTCGATCGCGGCCAGGCAATGGTGCCCGTGCCTTGTCCGATCCAGAGCAGGCCGACGGCGAGGGCAAACAGGCCTGCGATCAGCAGAAATCTGCGCATGCATTCCTCCCCATGGGTCCGCTTCTGTCGCGGCTTGCGGCATCAACGATCGCCGCAGGACGCGAAAACTTGCGGCCAGACTAGCCGTAGCTTCGGTTCGGATACAATGGCTGCGGACGCAGGACCGCGGGGAGGACGTATGCCCGTGCGCAAGATCATCGCGGGTGTCGCGCTCGCAGCCGCGCTGGTTGCGGCCTATGCCACGGTTCCGCGCCGGGCGGATCCGCGAGCGTTCGATTCGGCCGACATGGCGCGGCTGGAGACCGCGATGTGGCGCGACTATTACGACAAGCGCTATGCCGCGCTGTTCTACCACCTCTACGAATCGACCCGGACGCAGTTCGGCTTTTCTCCGTTCAGGAGCCTGCATGTCGCGTTTTGCGCGGCCGAGGCCGCCAGGACGTTCCAGCCGACGCGGTCACGCTGGGAGGCCGATGCGGCCCTGCCAGCCCTCCTGGCGTTTTAGCGCGATTTTGCGCCTGCCGCGCCCGCGGCGTTCGACGTGGGGGAGGCGGCCCGCCTCGAGCTCGACTGGTGGCAGGCACGCCGCGAAGCGGCAGCCCCGCGCGACTATGGCCTGACTATCGCGCGCGTCGCGGCGCTGACCCATGGCAAGAGCCCGGACGAAGCCGGGATCAAACAATTCGGCATCGTGCGAGCCGAAGCCATGGCATTTCGCGATGCGCGGGCCGAGGCGATCACGGAGGCTGACTGGATCAGGATCGAGAGCCAGCTCGCAGAGGCGTACCGGTCGCTGAAAGCGAGCGCTGCGCGCTAGATCTCTCCAAAACGAAAAAGCCCCGGCGATGCCGGGGCTTTGACGTCTGAAGTTAGATCAGATCAATACTTGGCGACGACCGGACCGGTCCAGTTGAAGCGGTAGACCAGCGAGGTCGAGATCGTCTGGTTCCAGCTGTTGGCGCGGATGCTGTTGCCGACCGGAAGGTTGCCGACATTGGTCAGCTCGTCGGAGGTCTTGGCGTTGTAGAAGGCCGAACGGTATTCGGTCTTCATGAACCAGCCGGGCGAGGAGATGCCGAAGATGTTCAGGTTGTTCTCGACGCCGCCGCCGACGAACCAGCCGTTGCGGTTGTAGCTGCCGAGGTGGGTACCATTCGGAACGCCGGCCAGGGTCATGAAGTTGGTCTGGCCGAAGTGGGCGCCAGAGTAACCGCCGTTGACGTAGGAGAGAACGTTCGGGGCGACCAGATAACCGAGGCGCACACCAGCGGCCCAGGAATCTTCCAGCTTCTGGGTGCCGGTGATGCCAATGGTCGGATCCTGGATGGTGGCGCGGATGCTGCCGAACTGACCGTCAGCGAACACGCCAGCGACCCAGGTGCCGCTGAACTGCCAGTCGTAGCCGAGACCGACGGTGCCGAACCAGCCCGAACCGCCCTGGCGCTGATCGATCGTCAACGGAATCGCACCGACCGTGGTCTGGACGTGCTGGTCGGCGTCGGAGACGCCACCGCCGGCGCCACCGAAGATGTAGAAGCCGGTCCAGTTTGCGATCGGCGCAATCACCGGAGCCTTCACATACGGACGGGCCGCGAGGTCGGCCGCCGAGGCCGAACCAGTCATCGCCGCAACCGCGGTCAGAGCCAGCAAAATCTTCTTCATGATAAAATCCCCAACTTGGTCTGTAGCAGGCGCGAGCGCACTGAAGTTCGTGTCATCTGATGCCCGGACTATAGACGTTTCGCGCCGGAATGCTGTTGCACCGCAGGCACAGTCGCCGGAAAACGCCGGTCGGCCGGGTTTTGAGGAGCTGTCGCCTGCTTCGTAAAAAATGACATCAATTCAATAGTTTAAGAAGATTTCTGGAGTTCGGTTGCGGGTAGGTTTTCGTTAGCAATTCGCCTTTGTCCGAAATGGAGGCAGTCCTGCCTCACCCTTCGCGCCGGTGAGTCGTTGGCCGAGTCGGGCTCGCTCGGGAGAATCGCCGGAGAAAAAGCGGCACCGTCACCACAAATAAAAAAGCCCCGGCCTCAAGCCGGGGCTTTTTGACGAGAAATCGTGGCCTCAGACGTCGAGCAGATCGTCATTGGCGAACTCAGCCTTGTCCGAGATGAACGCGAATCGCGCCTCGGCCTTGGTGCCCATCAGGCGCTCCACGGAATCGGCCGTGGTGTCGCGGTCGTCGGCGAGCAGCACCACCTTGAGCATGGTCCGCTTGGCCGGATCCATGGTGGTCTCCTTGAGCTGCGCCGGCATCATCTCGCCGAGGCCTTTGAAGCGGTTCACCTCGACCTTGGCGTTGGCGTTGAACTCGCTCTTGATCAGCGCCGCCTTGTGCGCGTCGTCGCGGGCGTAGATCGACTTCGTGCCGTGGGTCAGCTTGTAGAGTGGCGGCACCGCGATGAAGAGGTGTCCTTCGTCGATCAGCCGCGGCATCTGCCGGTAGAAGAACGTGATCAGCAGCGAGGCGATGTGGGCGCCGTCGACGTCGGCGTCGGTCATGATGATGATGCGCTGATAGCGCAAATCCTCTTCGCGATACTGCGCGAGCATGCCGCAGCCGATCGCCTGCACGAGGTCGGCGAGCTGGGCGTTCGCGGTCAGCTTGTCCTTGCCGGCGGAGGCGACGTTGAGGATCTTGCCGCGCAGCGGCAGCACGGCCTGGGTCTTGCGGTCGCGCGCCTGCTTGGCGCTGCCGCCGGCCGAGTCGCCCTCGACGATGAAGAGTTCTGAGCCGTCCAGGCCCGCATCGCTGCAATCGGCGAGCTTGCCGGGCAGGCGCAGCTTCTTGCCGGCGGTCTTGCGCGCGGTTTCTTTCTCCTGACGCCGGCGCAGCCGTTCCTCGGCGCGATCAACCACGAAGTCGAGCAGCCGGTTGGCCATGTTCGGATTGCCCGAGAGCCAATGGTCGAACGGATCCTTCATCGCCTGTTCGACGATACGCTGCGCTTCGGCAGTAGCGAGGCGATCCTTGGTCTGGCCCTGGAATTCTGGCTCGCGCACGAACACCGAAAGCATCACGGCGGCGCCGACCATGACGTCTTCCGAGGTGATCGAGGACGCGCGCTTGCCCTGGCCGACGCGTTCGGCGTGGTCTTTCAGGCCGCGCAAGAGCGCGCTGCGCAAACCGGATTCATGCGTGCCGCCATCGGGTGTCGGCACGGTGTTGGTGTATGACGAGAGGAAGCCATCGGCATCCGCGGTCCAGGCGACCGCCCATTCGCAGGCGCCATGCGCGCCGTTGCGCCCCGATTTGCCGGAGAAGATATCGGGATGCACCAGCGTATCGGCGTGGATGGCGGCGGCGAGATAATCCTTGAGACCGCCGGGGAAATGGAAGGTCGCTTCCGCCGGCACGTCCTCGACGCCCTTCAGGAGTTCGGGCGAACAGTTCCAGCGGATCTCGACGCCGCCGAACAGATACGCCTTCGAGCGCGTCATCTTGAACAGGCGCTGTGGCTTGAACGCGGCCTTGGCGCCAAAGATGTCGGTATCGGGCTTGAAGCGCACGCGGGTGCCGCGGCGGTTGTTGATCTTGCCGAGATCCTCGAGCTTGCCCTTCGGGTGCCCGCGCTCGAATGTCATGCGGTAGAGCTTCTGGCTGCGCGCGACCTCGACCTCGAGCAGGGAGGAGAGGGCGTTCACCACGGAGATGCCGACGCCGTGCAAACCGCCGGAGGTCTCGTAGACCTTGGAGTCGAACTTGCCGCCCGAATGCAGGGTGCACATGATGACTTCGAGTGCCGACTTCTTCGGAAACTTCGGATGCGGATCGACGGGGATGCCGCGGCCGTTGTCGGTGACGGTCAGGAAACCGTCGGCGCTGAGCTCGACCCCGATGAAGGTCGCGTGCCCGGCCAGTGCTTCGTCCATCGAGTTGTCGATGACTTCGGCGAAGAGGTGATGCAGCGCCTTCTCGTCGGTACCGCCGATATACATTCCGGGCCGGCGTCGGACCGGCTCCAGGCCTTCGAGCACCTCGATGTCGGCCGCCGTGTAGTCGGCTTCGGCGCCGCCAGCTCGCGAGGCCGTCTTGGCGGGCGCGCGCGACTTCGGCTCATTACCGCCGAAAAAGTCGTCTTTTGCCTTGGGCTTCAACTGTTTGGACATGTATCTTGATGCACTTTGAGGGCCGCGCGAGCGGCGAATCGGTTGGGCCGACTATGCCACTTCTGGCTTAGAAAGGTCACCGCGTGGCGGCCGAGCAGTGGGGTTGGGAGCCAATCCTGGCGATTTTACGCCGCCGGCCCGCCAATTCCCGGCAATTTGACATGCCCGTCCGGCCTGGACCGGGCTTTGTGACTTGATGTCACACAAGTCCCTGGCTTACCAGTGCTTTTCATCGAGCAGGCCTCGAGGCGGGGCGGGAAGGCTATCTGGAATGGAGCAGTATGCGCACGCACTGGCCGATTTCGTGCGCGCTCACCAGGCCTGGGCGGCCCCGATCGTGTTCCTGCTGGCCTTCGGGGAGTCGCTCGCCTTCATCTCGCTCCTGATCCCGGCGTGGGGCGCGCTGGTCGCCATCGGCGCCCTGATCGGGGTGAGTGGCATCAGCTTCTATCCGGTCTGGATTGCCGGCGGCATCGGTGCGGCGCTGGGCGACTGGGTCTCCTACTGGTTCGGCTATCGCTACAAGGAGCAGGTCGCACAGTTGTGGCCGCTCTCGCGCTATCCGGAACTGCTCCCCAAGGGCGAGGCCTTCGTGCGCAGTTGGGGCGTGCCCAGCATCTTCATCGGCCGCTTCTTCGGCCCCTTGCGGGCCTCGGTGCCGCTCGCCGCCGGCATTTTCGAAATGCCCTATTGGAGTTTCCAGGCCGCCAATTTCGTCTCTGCGCTGGTCTGGTCGGCGGCACTGCTGCTGTTCGGCGACGTGATCGCGAAGATCATGGAATGGCTCTGGCGGGTGATCTGACGCCTTGAACCTTGACGAAAACCGCGGCTGGCCTTATAGCCGCCGGCCATGATCAACGCTGCGACCATCATGTTCGCCCGTCGCCGCCGCCGCTCTTTAGCGGTTTGGGCGGTCGATCGCGTTTGAGATCATCGTCTTTGCCGCTGGACCCGATCCGCGGCATTCTCTCTCCTGTCAGCGCGATCTGATCCGGCGGCCCCACGAAGGCCCAGCAGGAGACCACGATGTACACGCCACCCTTTTTCAAGCAGGACCGCGCGGCGAGCCTGAAATTCGCCGACGAGCGCGGCTTCGGCACCATGTGTGCTTTCGACGGCAAGAAGCCAATCGCCTCGTCGCTGCCGTTCTATCTGACCTATGCCGCTGACGGGACGCCGCATGCCGCCTTTCACGTTGCTCGTCACAATCCGCTGCTAAAGCTTGCGGACGGCGCGATCTCCTGGCTGCTCGCGGTCAACGGCCCCGATGCCTATGTATCGCCGGACTGGTACGTCTCGCCGGATCAGGTGCCGACCTGGCTCTACCAGTCGGTGCATTTGAGCGGGCCGGTGCGGCTGTTGTCGGACGACGAGCTGTCGGTGCAGGTCGACACGCTCAGCGACAAGTTCGAGAATTGGCTGCTGCCGAAGAAGCCGTGGACGTCGGGCAAGATGACGGCCGGACGGCTCGAAGCGATGAAGAAGGCGATCGTGGGTCTGGTGATGACGGTTGAAGAGGTCGAAGGCAGCTTCAAGCTCAACCAGCAAAAGTCCGACGCCGACTATACGGCGATCGCCAATGCGCTCGGCGCGGAAGTCCATGCCGATGCGAAGGAGATCGCGCAACTGATGCAGGACGTGAGGCCGGAAGCCTTCGCGGACGAAACCAACAAGCTCGAAAGGAGCGCGCCATGAGCCTCACGGAAACCACCAAAGCCCCGACCTCCGGCGCTGCCAAAAAGCTCGCCACCGTTTTCGTCGACGGCGGCTCCGGCACCACCGGGCTCGGTATCAACGAACGGCTGAAGCTTCAGAGCGACGTCGTGGTGAAAACCATCCCCGACGACAAGCGCAAGGACCCCGCGGCCAAGAAGGCGCTGATGGAGGAGGTCGATCTCGTCATCCTCTGCCTGCCTGACGATGCCGCCAAGGAGACGGTCGCGCTCATCGACAGCATGGGCGCCTCGGGCCCGAAGGTGCTGGACGCCTCGACCGCCTACCGGGTCGCACCCGACTGGGCGTACGGCTTCCCGGAGCTGGCGCCCGACCAGGCCGCCAAGATCAAGGCCGCGAAAAAGGTCTCCAACCCGGGCTGCTATCCGACCGGCGCGATCGCGCTGCTGCGGCCGATCGTCGATGCCGGCCTGCTGCCGCCTGACTATCCCGTCACCGTGAACGCGGTGAGCGGCTATTCCGGCGGCGGCAAGTCGATGATCGCGAGCTTTGAAGACGGCAGCGCGGCGTCGTTCGAGCTCTACGGCCTCGGCTTCGAGCACAAGCATTTGCCGGAGATGCAGCTTTATTCGAACCTGACGCGGCGGCCGATCTTCATTCCCTCGGTCGGCAATTACCGGCAGGGCATGCTGGTGTCGGTGCCGCTCCAGCTCGACACGCTGCCGGGCAAGCCCAGCGGCGCCGATCTGCAGGCCGCGCTGGCCAAGCGCTATGCCGGCTCGAAATACGTTTCGGTGATGCCGCTTCAGAACGAGACGACCAAGGGCGGCAAGCTCGAACCGGAGGCGCTCAACGAGACCAACATGCTCGAGCTCTATGTCTTCGCCAGCGACAAGTACCACCAGGCGGTGCTGGTCGCGCGGCTCGACAATCTCGGCAAGGGCGCCTCGGGTGCGGCCGTGCAGAACATGCGGCTAATGCTGGGATTGCCGGAGGCGTAGGGCTGCGCCTCCCCGAGCGAGTGACGCCATGGACGAGAGCACGCTGCAATTCTATCGGAGCAACGCCCAGTCCTATGCGGACTGGGCCAAGGCGCCCTCGACGCGGTTGCGGGGCTTTCTCGCTCTGCTGCCGCGAGGTGGTGCGATCCTCGAGCTCGGCTGCGGCGCCGGCAATCATTCGGCGGTGATGCTGGCCGAAGGTTTTTCGGTGCGCGCGACCGACGGCTCGCCTGAAATGGCCGAGATCGCCGCGGGGCGGCTCGGCCATCCCGTCGAAGCGATGCGGTTCGACGAACTGGAGACGCAACAGGCCTATGACGGCGTCTGGGCCAGCGCCTGTCTGCTGCACGTGCCCCGCGACGAACTCGCCGGCATTCTCGGGCGGATTCATCGGGCGCTGAAGCCGTCGGGCGTGTTCTACGCCAGCTACAAGATGGGCGAGAGCGATGGTCGCGACAGCCTCGGGCGCTACTACAGTTATGTTTCGCCCGATTGGCTGGAAGCGACCTACGCCAGCGCGGGTCCGTGGATCACGCTGTCGTCGGAGACATCCGTGATCCAGAGCTTTGATCAGACGCCGGCCAACATGCTCAATCTCGTCGTCCGCAAAGCGGCCGGCTGATCGTCGGGAATCCCTCGCTTGGGTTGCCTCAAACCACCTTGAAAATCGCCAGCGCCAGTACGGCCTGCGCCAGGAAGCCGACGGTGAAGGCCAGCGTGCGGAACACCGGGACCCCCATCGCGTAGACGATCAGATGCGCGACGCGTGACCAGAAATAGACGGCGCACGCGAGCACCGTCCATTTCGAGGAATAATCGATCGCGTTCAGGATCAGCACCAGCGGCGCGAACAGCACGAGGTTCTCGACCGCGTTGTCATGCGCGAACATCAGGCGGTTCGCCCACTCCGATTGCGGCTTGTCGCCGCGCGAGGGATTGGCCATGGCGCCACCGAGACCTCGAATCTGGCAGCGATTGATGGTGTAGGGAACCCAGAGAATTCCGGTCAGGATCACCGTACACGTCAGCCAGAACAATTCGCGCGTCATAGTCCGGTCCCCTCTGTCATCGCTGTGCTGAAAGCGAGCTTATACAAGCGAGAAAGATTCCGCTATGCGCGAACCCTGACATAGCTGCCGGGGGCGTCCTCGATCGCGGGCAGCGCCTCGCTGCCGACGCTGCGCGCCGGGACTTCCTCCGGATCGAGCCCGCCCAGCCATTCGCGCCAGTCCGGCCACCACGAGCCCTTGTGCTCCACCGCATCCTTCATCCACTGGGCGACGTTGACGTCCTTGACGTTGTCGTTGGTCCAGTACTGGTACTTGTTCGAGGCGGGCGGATTGACGACGCCGGCGATGTGGCCGGAGCCGGACAGCACGTATTTCACCGGCCCGCCGAAGAATTGCGAGCCGTACAACACCGATTCCGCCGGCGCGATGTGGTCCTCGCGGGTGGCAAGGTTGTAGACGGGCACCTTGACCTTGGAGAGGTCGAGCAGGGTGTTGTCGAGCACCATGGTGCCCGTCGACAGCCGGTTCTCCAGATAGCAGTTGCGTAAGTAGTAGGAATGGTTCGACGCGGTCATCCGCGTGGCGTCCGAATTCCAGTGCAACAGGTCGAACGCGCTCGGCTGCTGGCCCTTCAGATAGTTGCTGACGACGTAGGACCAGATCAAATCGTTGGAGCGCAGCATGTTGAAGGCCATCGCCATCTTGGAGCCTTCGAGCACGCCGGACGCCTTCATGTCCTGCTCGAGCGCCGCGATCTGCTCCTCGTCGACGAAGACGAGCAGATCGCCGGCATGGGTGAAGTCGACTTGCGCTGCGAAGAACGTCGCCGAGGTCACACGCTGGCGGCGCTTCTCGGCGAGCCAGGCCAGCGTGGTCGCGAGCATCGTGCCGCCGACGCAATAGCCGGCAGCGTGCACCTTCATCTCGCCGGTGACCCGCTCGATCACGTCCATCGCCGTGAGCGGGCCTTCCTTCATGTAGTCCTCCCAGCTCTTGGCGCCGAGCCGCTTGTCGGGATTGACCCATGAAATCACGAACACGGTGATGCCCTGGTCGACGCACCACTTGATGTAGGATTTCTCCGGCTTGAGATCGAGGATGTAGAACTTGTTGATCCAGGGCGGCACGATCAGGAGCGGCGTGCGCAGCACGTTCTCCGTGGTCGGCGAATACTGGATCAGCTGCATCATCTCGTTCTGGTAGATCACCTTGCCAGGTGTCGTCGCCATGTTGACGCCGACGACGAGGTTGTCCGGATTGGACTGGCGGATCTTCAGCGTGCCCTTGCCGGCGGCGATGTCCTCGGCCAGCATCTTCAGGCCGCGCGCGAGATTGCCGCCGCTGCTTGCGACCGTCTCGCGCAGCACTTCCGGATTGGTCAGCACGAAGTTCGACGGCGATATCGCGTTGGTGATCTGCTGGACGTAGAACTCGGCCTTGCGGCGGGTCGGCAGATCGAGCCCTTCGGTATCACGCACCAGCTCCTGCGCCCATCTGGTCGTGAGCAGATAGAGCTGCATCATGAAATCGAAGAACTGGTTCGACTTCCATTCCGCATCCGCAAAGCGCTTGTCGCGCGGCGAGGGGGCGATCGCAGGCGCAGCGTCCTGACCGGCCATGCGGCGCGCCGCCGAGCCCCAGAGGTCGAGATAATCCTTGGCCAGCTTGGTCTGGAGATCGGACGATCGCGATGTATCCGACAGCCAGTATTCGGCGACCGACGTGAAGGTCTTGATGACTTCGGCGAGCTCGGGCGGCGGACGATCCTGCACCTCGCCGCTTTCGCGCGGCTTCAGATATGCGGCGAGCGCCTTGCCGCCGCTCTCCATGGCCTGCGCGAGATTCATCGCGAAGGCTTCCGCATTGAACTTCGTATCAGATTTGGGCGTGTCGGTCGTGGCGGTACTCATGAAGGCGACAGTAACGATTCATTCCGTATTCGTCACCGCGAAGCTCGCATGTTTGGCGTTAAACACGCGCCAAGATGTGCTGCACTGCGATACGGCTTCTTGCTTTCGTCACAATCGGAGTGCACCTCTCGTGCCGTGGGCCTTGGATGATTTCTCGCTCGTACCATTTGTGGGCAGCAATGGTTTGAGCTTGGGCAGGTTGTTGGATAAGCTTCCGGCAGCCTTGCATTGGGACGAGTAGGGGATTTCCCAAGTGTTGGCGTTGTGGGACCTGCAAAAGACGCTGCCGATCCGCGGCGCGCTGCTAATCGCGGCGCTCGCCCTGGGCGGCTGCTCGAGCCAGCTCGCGGACATGTCGGCTGCCGACACGCCGGCACATCCCAGGGAGCCCGGTGCCTACCTTCCGGTCCACGATCTGCCTCCGGACCGTGATCAGGCAATCATCCCGCCTGACCAGCGCGCCAAGATCGAGGCGGAGCTGGCCGCCGCCCGTGACCGCCAGGCCGTCGCCGCCAAGGATGCCAAGTAAGAGGCAAGTTACGGGGACTGCGAGCGATGCGGTGCAAGGTAATCGCTGGCGCCTCCGCCACTCCGTGCTAAAAGACCTTAATTCAGCCGAGAGTCAGGGCGAAGAACTTCAGCTCTCGCCGCCGAAAGTCGCTCCAAATAATTGATTTTGAGTGATTTTCGCCAGAGGAGGCGGTGCCTTTCCGAGAGGCGGTCATGGCCTCTTGATTCTGCCCTGACCGGTTGCCCGGAGCCCAAGAACCGATGCCTGGACCCATGGACGATTTTTACCGCATCCGCCGCCTTCCGCCTTACGTGTTCGAGCAGGTCAACCGGGCCAAGGCGGCCGCGCGGAATGCCGGCGCCGACATCATTGACCTCGGCATGGGCAACCCGGACCTGCCGGCGCCGCCGCATGTGCTGGAGAAGCTCAAGGAGACGCTGGGCAAGCCGCGCACCGACCGCTACTCGGCCTCGCGCGGCATCCCCGGGCTGCGCCGGGCCCAGGCCGCCTATTACGAGCGCCGCTTCGGCGTGAAGCTCAATCCGGACACCCAGGTGGTGGCCACCCTCGGCTCGAAGGAGGGCTTTGCCAACGTGGCCCAGGCGATCACCGCGCCCGGCGACGTCATCCTCTGTCCGAACCCGAGCTACCCGATTCATGCCTTCGGCTTTCTGATGGCAGGCGGCGTGATCCGCTCGGTGCCCTCGGAGCCGACGCCGGAGTTCTTCGAGGCGGTGGAGCGGGCGATCGTGTATTCGATCCCGAAGCCCTTGGCGCTGGTCGTCTGCTATCCCTCGAACCCGACCGCTTATGTCGCGAGCCTCGACTTCTACAAGGACCTGGTCGCGTTTGCTAAGAAGCACGAGATCCTGATCCTGTCCGATCTGGCTTATGCCGAGGTCTATTTCGACGAGAGCAACCCGCCGCCCTCGGTGCTCCAGGTGCCGGGCGCGATCGACGTCACCGTCGAATTCACCTCGATGTCGAAGACCTATTCGATGGCCGGCTGGCGCATGGGCTTTGCGGTCGGCAATGAGCGCGTGATCGCAGCACTTGCCCGCGTCAAATCCTATCTCGACTACGGCGCGTTCACGCCGGTACAGGTCGCCGCGACCGCCGCGCTGAACGGTCCTGACGATTGCATCAAGGAGATGCGTGACACCTACCGCAAGCGCCGCGAGGCGCTGGTGGAGTCGTTTGGCCGGGCCGGCTGGGAAATTCCGCCGCCGGACGCCTCGATGTTTGCCTGGGCACCGCTTCCGGAAGCGTTCCGCAGCGTCGGCAGCATGCAGTTTGCAACCCTGATGGTGGAGAAATCCGGCGTCGTGGTGTCGCCCGGCGTCGGCTTCGGCGAGCATGGCGAAGGATATGTCCGCATCGCCATGGTGGAAAACGAGCAACGGATCAGGCAGGCCGCACGCGGCGTGCGCCGCTTCCTTGAAAGCGGCATCGAAACGTTGCACAACGTCGTTCCGCTCGCCAACCGGCGTTAATTCTCTTCGACAGGTTTTCGAAAAGCATCATGGTCGCACCCCTGAAAGTGGGCATAGCGGGGCTCGGCACCGTGGGCGCCGAAGTTGTCCGTTTGATTGAAACCCAGGCCCGCGTGCTCGCGGGCCGCAGCGGCCGCGGCATTCGCGTCGTCGCCGTCACCGCGCGCTCGAAGGCAAAGAAGCGCAGCGTCGATCTGCGCGGCGTCGAATGGGTCAAGGATCCGATGGCGCTCGCAACCCATCCCGGCATCGACTGCTTCGTCGAGCTGATGGGCGGCGCCGGCGATCCCGCGCTCTCGGCCGTCGCGGCCGCGCTCAACGCCGGCAAGTCCGTCGTCACCGCCAACAAGGCGTTGCTCGCCAAGCATGGCCTGAAGCTCGCCAAAGCCGCTGAAAAGCACGGCGGGGCGCTGAATTACGAGGCAGCGGTCGGCGCTGCGATCCCCGTCATCAAGACGTTGCGCGAAGGTCTCGCGGGAACCGGCGTCAACCGCGTCTATGGTATCCTCAACGGCACCTGCAATTACATCCTGACCCGCATGGAGCAGGAGGGCCTGTCGTTTGCCGAGTGCCTGAAGGATGCGCAGCGGCTCGGTTATGCCGAGGCCAATCCGTCTTTCGACGTCGACGGCCATGACACCGCGCAAAAACTCGCCATTCTCGCCAGCCTCGCTTTCGGCACGAAAGTTGCTCAAAGCGCGGTGTATGTCGAAGGTATCTCCTCCATCGCGCCGGAAGATCTGCGCGCGGCGGCCGATCTCGGTTACCGCGTCAAGCTGCTCGGCGTTGCCGTTCGCACCGCCAAGGGCATCGAGCAGCGCGTGCATCCGACCATGGTTCCAAAATCCTCCTCGATCGCGCAGGTGATGGGTGTCACCAATGCGGTCACGATCGATGGCGAGGGCATTCCGCCGATCACGCTGGTTGGTCCCGGTGCGGGCGGCGCGGCCACCGCATCCGCCGTCGTCGCAGATATCGCCGATGTTGCGCGCGGCATCCGCGCCAATCCGTTCGGCCGGCCGATCTCGCAGCTGCGCGACACCAAGAAGGCGCCGATGGAGCGGCACGAGGGCGGCTACTACATCCGCCTTTTGGCGCGCGATTTCCCGGGCACCGCGGCGGCGATCGCGACCCGGCTCGCGGAGCAGAAGATTTCGATCGAGTCGATCGTGCAGCGTCATCCCAATGGCGGTGCTGCGCCGGCAAATGGCAGGGCGGTGCCCGTGCCCGTCATCCTGATTACCTATGCCACGCATGAGGACGCGGTGCGCCGGGCGCTCGCCGCCGTGCAGCACGACAAGGTGATCAGCGGACGGCCGCAGGTCATCCGGATCGAGAAGAACTAGAGCATGATCCGGAAAAGTGTGAAGCGTTTTTCCGGAAAGATCATGCTCAAAGAGAGCATCAACACCACGGTTCGAACGAACCGCGATGTTGCGAATTGATGCGGCGAACGTCCGCCGAGAGCTGTTGAAGGAGTTAGCCAGATGTCGACCCATATTTCAGTGCCGCCGCACGCGTTGCTCGAGCGCATTCTCACACTGGAAATCGTGCGCGTGACGGAGCGGGCCGCGGTGTCTTCGGCGCGGCTGCGCGGGCACGGCAATGAGAAGGCGGCCGACCAGGCGGCGGTGGACGCGATGCGGCGCGAGCTGAACAAGCTGCCGATCGAGGGCACCATCGTGATCGGCGAGGGCGAGCGCGACGAGGCGCCGATGCTGTTCATCGGCGAGAAGGTCGGCATGAACGCCGGTCCGAAGGTCGACATCGCGGTCGACCCGCTCGAAGGCACCACGCTGTGCGCCAAGAACATGCCGGGCTCGATTGCCACCATGGCGATGGCCGACGGCGGCACGCTGCTGCACGCGCCCGACGTCTACATGCAGAAGCTCGCGATCGGCCCCGGTTACGCCAAGGGCGTGGTCGAGCTCGACGCCACCCCGGCCGATAACGTCCGCCGTCTCGCCAAGGCCAAGGGCGTCGCGCCGGAAGGGATCACCGTGCTCGTGCTCGACCGTCCGCGCCACGCTGGCATCATCGAGAGCGTGCGCTCGACGGGTGCGGCCGTGCGCCTCATCACCGACGGCGACGTCGCCGGTGTGATCCACTGCGCTGACCCTGATAACACCGGCGTCGACATGTATATCGGCACCGGCGGCGCGCCGGAAGGCGTGCTCGCAGCCGTGGCGCTGCGCTGCATCGGCGGCCAGATGCAGTGTCGCCTCATCCTCGACGCTGACGACAAGCGCGAGCGTGCTGCCTCAATGGGCGTCAACGATCCCAAGATGATCTACGGCATCGAGGACATGGCGCGGGGCGACTGCCTGTTCGCCGCCACCGGTGTCACCACCGGCTCGCTGCTGTCGGGCGTGAAGTTCCGCAAGGACGGCGTGATCGAGACCGAAACGGTCGTGATGCGCTCCGTCACCGGCACCGTGCGCTACATCAAGGCCGAGCACCGCGAGCTGGCGAAGTTCCACCTCGACTAATACACAGCCGTCATTCCGGGGGCGCGCTCTGCGCTCCCCCGCACGACAACGATAAGAACAAGGGAAGCGCGCATGTCCGATCTCACCGCCGTCAAAGCCCTGGTGTTCGACGTGTTCGGTACCGTTGTGGACTGGCGCACCAGCCTGATCACCGACTTCATGTGGTGGGCGAAGGGCCGCGGCATCAGCGCCGACTGGACCGCTTTGGTCGACGGCTGGCGCGGCATGTACATGGCCTCCATGGACGACGTGCGCAAACATCCCGAGCGCGGTTATGTCATGCTCGACGATCTGCACCGCCGCTCCCTGGAGAAGCTGGTCGAAAAGTTTGCGATCAAGGGCCTGACCGAGGCCGATCTCGACTACATCACCAAGGGCTGGCATCGCCTGCATCCGTGGCCCGATAGCGTCGCCGGACTGACGCGGCTGAAGACCAAATTCGTGATCTCGCCGCTGTCGAACGGCAATGTCGCGCTGCTCACCAACATGGCGAAGTTCGCAGGGCTTCCCTGGGACCTCATCATGTCGGCCGAGCTGTTCCAGCACTACAAGCCCGATCCCGAGGCCTATCTCGGCGCCGCGCGCCTGCTCTGCCTCAAGCCGGCAGAGGTGATGATGGTTGCCGCCCACAATGGCGATCTCGCCGCCGCACAGAAGAACGGCCTGAAGACGGCGTTCGTTGCGCGGCCGACGGAATACGGGCCGTTGCAGAAGGTCGATTTCGAAGCCACCGGCAATTGGGACATCGTCGCCAAGGATTTTGGTGGGGTCGCCGACCAGCTCGGCTGCTAGGTTAGGCACCGCATTTCACTAATATCTCTTTTGCGGTCAGCCGTCGGGCGTTCGCGCGCCCTGAGCGGAAGCTGAGGCGCGTCGCATCTCATTCGCATTCCTGTAACAGTCCGCTCGCACACTGCGTGCGCACCGAGCCGTGAGTTGGCCGGCCGCCCGTCTTGCGAAAATCATAAAATTGGGAGAACACCAATGGCTGTTAAAGGATTGCGCACGTTCGTGGGACTTCCGCGGGCCGTGCTTGTGTCTGCCCTGCTCGCGTCGACCGCGCTGGCCAGTATGCCGGCGCGGGCCGATCAGGACGATTTTCATTTCCGCCCGGGCCATTTGCTCCTGAGCCGGGCGGTCTATGACAACAAGGCTTCGAACATCGCGGCTGGCGTCACCCAATTGCCGCCGAACTGCGTGACGCCCAATTGCGCCGCGGCGACCACGGACGGCACCTATCCGATGGTGTTCAGCAACGATCTGGTCGACAGCTCCTTTGGCATCACGGCCAAGATCGTGCTCGACGAACTGCGGCTGAACGGCCATCGCGTCCAGTCGCTGGAAGTGCCGAACAGCGGTCAGCACGGCGTCACGTCGAACAAGGACCAGATGGTGACGAGCTTTCCGTCGAAGTCCGAAATCGGGCTGAACCTCTCGATCGATCGCCACAGCGTATCGTTCATGGGCTACATCGCTCCGATCGACGCGATCGACGTGTCCAACTCCAACACGCCGGACGTCGTCGATTCGACCAACCCGGTGACATCGTCGTTCTCGCGCGTGATCGCGACGGTCGACGAGCATGGCCGCTTCCGCTTCACCAAGACCAACGCCTACAGCGGCAACAACGGGCGCGCCGCTATCCTGAACGACCGGCCTGGCGCCAACGTGTTCTATGCCACCGGCAACGCTGGCAACGGCAGCAATCCTCAGCCGAATGGCGTGATCATCGGCGCCGGCGCGCAGATCATGACAGCTGCGAGAGCTTCGCTCGTCGACCAGCCTGATCCGGGCCTGCCGACGCCGGCCGGCAGTTTCAATGTCACCGAGTTGAGTCTGAAGGCGGACAAGATTGGCAAGGACACCAACTTCCGCGGCCTGACCGTGTTCAACGACGTGATCTATGTGACGAAAGGCAGCGGCGGTAACGGCATCAACACGGTGTACTTCATCGACAACTCTGGCTTCGACGCCAATGGCAAGCCGCTGGCATGCCCCAATGGCGTCGGTCTGCCTAGCGCATCGGCAAAGCTGCCGACGACGCCGATCTTCTATGATGCGTCAAAGCTTCAGACGCTCGGCGTCACGCCCTACAATATGTGCGTGCTCAAGGGCTTCCCGACCAATCTCGCCAAGACAGCGACCTCGTTCCCGTTCGGCGTTTGGTTCGCGGATGCCAAGACGCTCTATGTGGCCGACGAGGGCGACGGCACCAATACTTTCAGTGCCGCGACCAGCACCTACACTGCCGCCGCAGCCCAGACCGGAGCGGGCTTGCAGAAATGGGTGTTCGACGACACGGCCAAGACCTGGAAGCTGAGCTACACGCTGCAGGCTGGACTTGGTCTCGGCGTACCCTATACCGTGCGGGGCTACCCGACCGGCAACAATGCTGCGACCGGCCTGCCATGGTCGCCCGCAACCGACGGCCTGCGTAACATCGTCGGACGCGTCAATCCCGACGGCACGGCATCGATCTGGGCGATCACCTCCACCGTGAGTGGCGGCGGCGACCAGGGCGCCGATCCGAACAGGCTTGTCATGATCAAGGACAAGCTTGCCGCGACTGCGCTGCCGGGGAGCGAGACGTTCACCACGGTGCGCACCGCGCGCTTCGCGGAAGCGCTCCGGGGCGTTTCGTTCACGCCGGAGACCGGACTTGGTCGTGATGCGGACGACCATGACGGCGGCCGCCCGTGCGATCGCGACGACGACGATTGCCGTTGATCGGGGCAAACGTGAAGACGGCATGAGACGATAAGTGTGACCGTCTCTCAGGCAAAGGGGTGCGGTGAGGGGTCTTCACCGCAGCTGCCGTTCGGGCACGACGGTATTAGCCCCTCACGCGATGTTCAGCGTGAGCTTACTCGCCTCCGCCCCCCAAACCCCACCTGCAAGACTTCCTCGCGCTTGTGCCGCACGTGCTCGCCCGCCGCTCAAATCCTCCCGAAGGCGACCGTGGCCTTGTCGTAGCTGCCGTCGCCCATCGTGCCGTCTTTGAAGATGCCGTGCTTCTCGATCCAGTCGAACGACTGTTCGTAGATCTCTCGCGAATAGGGTTCGAACACGATCCGCTCGCCGGGCCCCCAGCGCCGCGTATCCATGGCTGCGTGGAAGCGCTCCGGAAATTCGTTCTTGTAGTAGCGGGTATAGAGCTCCGGGCGCATGTCGATATCGCGCTGGGCTTTCTTCAGCGCGCGGAAATAGCGCATGACGTCCTCGGGCGCCGGATCGCCATTGATCATGGACGCGATCATGAAGGTGGTGTCGATGATCTTGCGATAGCCGAGCTGCTCGGCGAAATAATAGGGGCCGTTGAACAGCGCGGCGGCCTCGCTCTTGCCCTCGAACAGCAGCTCCATCCGGCGAAACAGCATGCCGTCCTCGAAGGTCAGATTGATCTGGCCGGGCGCGAGGTAGGGCTCGAGCGCCTGGATGGTCGAATAATGGCTGCCTGACTGGAAGCCGACCGAAATCGGGACGCCCGCAAGGTCGGAAGGCGTGCGTATTTTGGAGTCGGCCGGAACGAAGATACCCGAAGGCGCGACTGAATAGACATCTGCGTAAAGCTTGGCGTGGCCGTTCGAGGCGGCGACGTTGACGGTCCAGTGGCAGGCGCAGCTGACGTCGGCCTTGCGTCCCTTCTCGATGCTCTGGAAGGCGCCTTCATTGACCTTGTTGTGGTGCTGGCCTTCGGTCGAGCGGATCAGCTCGCGAAACTCGTAGTCGAGCCCTTCGTCGCGGAAGTAGCCCTTCTCCTCAGCCACCCATTCCTGCAGGCGGAAGTGAGACTCGATCACGAATTTGGTCATGGCTTCCTCCGTATTCGCGTGGCCGTTCGATTGACTGCAGGATAGCAAACGGCGAAGCTTAGTCCATGGCTCAAGGGGAATGTTTCATATGCCAAAAATGGAATCTTCCGGGATCGACTTTCGCGATTTGCGCGTGCTCGACGCGCTGACCCGCGAAGGCAGCATCACGCGTGCTGCCGCAAGCCTCGACGCCACGCAGCCGGCCGTCAGCAAAGTGCTGGCCCGATTGCGCCTGCGCTTCGACGATCCCCTGTTCGTGCGCAGAGGCAGCGGCGTTCAGCCAACGGCGCGGGCCGTCGAGATGGCCTCGCAGGTCCGCGCCTTGCTCGAAATGGCAGATGCGCTGTGGCAGGAGCGGCTGCCGTTCGATCCACGCAATTCGGAGAAGACCTTCAGCCTGCTTTTGACCGACGTCGGCATGGTGCGGTTCCTTCCGCCATTGGTCGCGCGCATGGCCGAACTCGCGCCGCGCATCCAGGTACGTGCGATGCCGCTCGACTCCCGGCACTTTGCGCTCAAGCTGGAATCGGGGGAGGCGGACCTTGCGCTCGGCGCCTTGCCGCGGGCGGCGGGGCATCTTCGCTCGCAACGGCTCTACTCCGACGGCTATGCCAGCGTGGTTCGGCGAGGGCATCCGAGGTCGGCGCAAGCGCGGACACGCCGGGGATTTCTCGACGAGCAGCACATCCTGATCACCGCGTCCGAGACCGGACATGCGGCCCATCTCGAGACGCAGCGCGTGCTCACACGTGCGATCGCCCGCGGCAATATCCTGTTGCAGGTGCCGAGTTTCATCGCGGGCGCGATCGTCGCCTCGCAGACCGATGGCGTTGCGACCTTGCCCGCCAATCTGGCCGCCATCGTCGCCGGGCCGCTCGGAATGACCGCGTTCAAGACCCCGGTTGCGCTTCCGCGGATCGAGATCGCTCAATATTGGCACGAGCGCTACCATCGCGACCCCGCTCACCGCTGGCTGCGATCGATCACGCTCGATCTGTTCGGCAATCGCGCCTAGCGCGCGAGGTCAGTGAACCACCTCACGCAATCCGCAGCGTGAGCTCGCTCGCTTCCATCTCCGCAAAGCCGGCCTGCAAGACCTCCTCGCGCTTGTGCCGCAGATGCGCGCGCAGGATGTGGGAAAGGCCGACGCCGTCGCGGCGCTGGAGCGCATTCAGGATCGCTTCGTGCTCGCTGACGGCGTACGCCCAGCGCTGCGGCGTCATCGGCGTGACATAGCGCGCGCGGCGGATGCGCGCGGTCACGGACGTGTAGAGCCCGGTCAGTGCGGGATTTCCGGCCGCATTGACGATGGCCTCGTGAATGGCGCGGTTGCCGCGATAATACTGGATCAAATCGCCTTCGCGATAATGCTGCACCATCGACGCGTGGGCGGCGGCGATCTCGGCGATCCCGGCGTCGGTGATTCGCTCGCAGGCGAGCTCGCCGGCCAGCGCCTCGAGGCCCTGGCAAACCTCGAAGAGGTCGCGCATGTCCTTGTCGGTCAGCTTGGCCGCGCGCGAGCCGCGATGCGGCAAGAGCTGCACGAGGCCTTCGGCGGCGAGCACCTTGAGCGCTTCACGCAGCGGGGTGCGCGAGATCTCGAGCCGCTCGCACAGCTCGCGCTCGGGAATTCGCGCGCCCGGCGGGATTTCGCCGTCGAGCAGGATGTCGCGGATGCGGCCGACGACCTCTTCATGAAGCATGGCATCGAGCTCCAATTTGCATGCAAAACTGAATTTAATCGCGGCTTATCGAAAGTTCCAGCTTGATAATCGCAAATTTTGCATTCAAAAATGTAAAAAACAGAAGGGGGCGGGAAGATGGACCTGGAAGTCGCAGAGGCGAAAGACCTCGTTTTCGAGATTGAGGACGGCATCGGGCGGATCACCTTCAACCGCCCGCAGGCCCGTAATGCCTTCACCTTCGCCATGTATGAGCGGCTCGCCGCGATCTGCGAGGAGGCCAATGGCGATCGCGCGATCAAGGTACTCGTGCTGCGCGGCGCAGGCGACAAGGCTTTCGCCTCGGGTACCGACATCAACCAGTTCCGCGAATTCAAGACGCCGCAGGACGCGATCGATTACGAGAACCGGATCGATCGAGTGCTGACCACGCTCGAGCAGTGCCGGGTGCCGACGATCGCGGCGATCAACGGCTTCTGCACCGGCGGCGGGGCGGGCATTGCCGCGGCCTGCGACCTGCGCATCGGCACGACAAGCGCAAAAATCGGCTTTCCCATTGCGCGAACGCTCGGCAATTGCCTGTCGATGTCCAATGTCAGCCGTCTCACCGCGCTCATCGGCGCCGCGCGCGTCAAGGATCTGATCTTCACCGCACGTCTGGTCGAGGCCACGGAGGCGGCACATGTCGGGTTGCTCGGCGAGGTCGTCGAGGATGGCGCCGCACTTGAGCGGCGTGCCGAGGAGGTCGCGCGGCTCCTGGCCAGCCACGCGCCGCTGACGTTGAATGCGACCAAGCAGGCCGTCGCCCGCTTGCAAAAGCGGCTGACGCGGGACGAGGGCGAAGACCTCATCCTGATGTGCTACACGAGCCAGGATTTTCGCGAAGGGCTCGATGCTTTCCTCACCAAGCGCGCGCCGCAATGGCGCGGTCAATAGGACAGGCCGATGCAAAGCGACCGATCGCAAAAAAACTCCCGCCGATCGGGGCCGCTCGCCGGCCTCAAGGTCATTGATCTCACCCATGTCATGGCGGGGCCGACCTGCACGTTGATGCTGGCCGACATGGGCGCCGACGTCATCAAGATCGAGAAATCGCCGAACGGTGATGACACCCGCCATTCCGTGCCGCCGAAGATCGGCGACGAGGCGGCGTCGTTCCTGATGATGAACCGCAACAAGCGCGGCATCGTGCTGGATCTGAAGACCGACGGCGGTAAACAGGTCTTGCTGCGGCTGATCGCGGACGCCGACGTGCTGGTGGAGAATTTCGCGCCGGGTGCGATGGAGCGCCTCGGCTTCGGTTATGAGGCGCTGCACGAGAAATTCCCGGCGCTGATCTATTGCTCGCTGTCGGGTTTTGGCCGCACCGGCCCCTACAAGCACCGCCGCGGCTTTGATCTGGTCGCGCAGGCCATGAGCGGCATCATGAGCTTTACCGGCGAGCGTCCCGACGGCCCGCCGGTGAAATGCGGCCCGCCGCTGTCCGACATCACCGCCGGGCTGCTCGCGAGCATGGGAATTCTGGCCGCCTACACCCATCGCCTCAAGACCGGGGAAGGGCAGTGGGTCGAGACCTCGCTTTATGAAGCAGCCCTGGTGCAGACCTATTGGCAGTCGACCATCGCGCTTGCCGCCGGCACCGCGCCGCGCGCGATGGGTTCGGCGCATCCGCTCAACGCACCGTATCAGGCCTTTGAGGCCTCCGACGGCTGGCTCGTGGTCGGCGGCGCCAACAAGAAGCATTGGCTCTTGATGCTGGAAGCGCTCGGCGCGAGCGAGCTCGCCGCCGATCCGCGCTTTGTCACCGGCGCCGACCGCATGGCGCATCTCAAAGAGCTCGAAGCGGTCCTGAGCGCGCGCTTCCGCACGAAGTCGCGCGCGCATTGGCTCGCCGCACTCGACGACAAGGGCGTGCCCTGCGGACCCGTGCACGACATGCTGGAGGCGCTGAGCGATCCGCAGACGCTGGCGCGCGAAATGGTGGTCGAGGTCGAGCACTCCACGCTCGGCCCGGTGAAGACGATCGGACTGCCGGTCAAGTTCTCTGAGACACCCGGCAAGGTTCTCTCGGGCGCGCCCGTCTACGGCGAGCACACCCGCGAGGTGCTGGCGGAGCACGGGTTCAGCGACCAGGAAATCGAAACCTTCGAGCAGCAGGGCGCAATCGTGTCCGCCTCAGGGAGGCGCGAGGAACGCGTCGCCTGAGCGGGCGCCGCAACGACAGACACAAGACCAACAAAATAATCAAAAAATCAGCCGGAGGGAATCATGGGTCGCACGTCAAGTTTTCTGCTGTCCGCAGCCGCACTCGTGTTCGCTGGCGCCACGCCTGCGCTCGCGGCCTGGCAGCCGCAGAAGCCGATCGAGTTCGTCGCGACCGCAGGTCCAGGCGGCGGTACCGACAACATCGCCCGCGCGGTGCAGAACATCATCACCAAGTACAAGCTGACCGACCAGCCGATCGTCGTCGTCAACAAGGCCGGCGGCAGCGGCGCCGAAGGCTACGTCTACGGCAAGGCGTCCGCCGGCGATCCCTACAAGGTGATCTTCGGCACCTCGAACGCCTGGCAGCAGCCGCTCGTCTCCAAGGTCGCCTTCAACTACACCGATCTCACCCCGATCGCCGCCATGGCGCAGGACGAGTTCCTGCTCTGGGTCAAGCAGGACTCGCCCTACAAGACCGCGCCCGACTATCTGAAGGCTGCGGCCACGGGCGATTTCAAGATGGGCGGCGCGCAGTCCAAGGACACCGACGAGGTCCTGACCCGCATGATCGAGAAGGCCGGTCACGTGAAGCTGACCTACATCCCCTTCAAGAGCGGCGCTGAAACAGCCGTGCAGCTCGCCGGCGGGCACATCGATTCCCACGTCAACAATCCCAGCGAAAGCCTCGGGCAATGGCGCGGCGGCACCCAGCGACCGCTCTGTGTCTTCAGTCCGAAGCGGCTGCCGCAGGGCGCCAAGATCACCGCGACCGAAGGCTGGAGCGATGTGCCGACCTGCGTCGAGCAGGGCCTCGACATCGCGCAATACGAGCAGCCGCGCACCGTGTGGCTGCCCGGCAAGGTCACGCCGGACCAGGCGGCGTTCTACATCGACCTCATGAAGAAGGTGCAGGCCACGCCGGAATGGAAGGACTACATCGAGAAGAGCTCGCAGATCGACACGTTCCTCACCGGTGCCGAATTCGACAAGTTCATCAAGGAGGACCTCGAACACCTCAGGCAGGTCGCAAGCGAGCAGGGCTGGCTCATCAAGCCATGATGTCCCCTTATCTCGCGCCCAGCTGGAGTCTCTGATGATCTCGCGCCGCGCCCTTGAACTCGCGACCGCCATCCTCACCGGCAGTTTTGGCGTCGTGGTGGTGGTCTCCAGCCTGGACAACGGCATCGGTTGGTCGAGCGCGGGCGTGGATTCCGGCACATTCCCGTTCCTGACCGGAATCATCATCGTGCTCGGCAGCCTCTACAATCTGGTGCGGGGTGTTCTGCCGGCCACGTCACTCGCCAACGTTCCCGTCGCGATTACGCCGATCGAGCTGCGCCGGCTGGCCGGCCTGTTCGTGCCGGCTGCGATCTTCGTGGCGGCGATTCCGCTGCTCGGAATGTATCTTGCTTCCGCCCTCTACATCTTTGCCGTGATTGCGATACCCCGGCATCAATCGCTGCTTCGCTCGCTGGCGATGGCGGCGGCCACTGCGCTCGCGCTCTATGTCGTGTTCGAGCGCATGTTCCAGGTGTCGCTCCCGCACGGCGCGCTCGCCGCCGCGTTCGGCTTCTGAGGAGAGGCCGATGGACAATCTCGGGGAACTCCTGCACGGCTTCACCATCGCGGTCACGCTGCCGCATCTGGCGCTGATGGTGGTCGGCGTGCTGCTCGGCATTCTCGTCGGCGTGCTGCCGGGGCTGGGTGCGCCGAACGGCGTGTCGCTGCTGCTGCCGTTGACCTTTGGCATGCAGCCGGTCTCGGCCATCATCCTGCTCTCCAGCATGTATTGGGGCGCGCTGTTCGGCGGCTCGGTGACCTCGATCCTGTTCAACATCCCCGGAGAGCCATCGTCGGTTGCCACCACTTTCGATGGTTACCCGATGGCGCGCGACGGACGGCCGACCACCGCGCTCGCCACCGCCTTCGGCTCGGCGGCGTTCGGCGCGCTGGTCGGCGTCATCCTGATCACCTTCCTGGCGTCATGGGTGGCGCAGGTCGCGCTCGCGTTCGGGCCTGCGGAATATTTCGCGGTCTATTTCCTCGCCTTTGCCAGCTTCGTCGGCATGGGTGGTGCTGCGCCGATCAAGACCGTGGTGGCGCTCGCGATCGGCTTTGCGATCGCCGCCATCGGCATCGACACCGTTTCCGGCAGCGTGCGCCTCACCATGGGCATCGACGAATTGGTGAAGGGCGTGAACTTCGTCGTTGCGGTGATGGGGCTGTTCGGCATCGGTGAGCTCTTGGTCGCGGTCGAGGAGGAGTTTCACGCCCGCGCCGTGTCATCGAAGATTGAATGGCGCGAGGTGTTTCGCGCAATCGGCCGCTTGCCACGCCATAGCGTCGCATTGCTGCGCAGCGCCGCGATCGGCTGCTGGATGGGGATCACGCCGGGCGGCCCGACGGCGGCGTCCTTCATGAGCTACGGCATCGCCCGCCGCTTCTCGCGTCGCGGCCGCTACTTTGGCACGGGCGAGGTCGAAGGCATCATCTCGCCCGAGACCGCCGATCACGCGGCCGGCACCAGCGCGCTGCTGCCGATGCTCTCGCTCGGCATTCCCGGCTCGGCCACCGCAGCCGTGATGATGGGAGGGCTGATGATCTGGGGCCTCAATCCCGGGCCGATGCTGTTCGTCGACCAAAAGGACTTTGTGTGGGGCCTGATCGCCTCGATGTATGTCGGCAACATCGTCGCGGTTGTGCTGGTGCTGCTCACCGTTCCGGTGTTCGCAGCCCTGATGCGGATTCCCTTCGTGATCATCGCGCCGCTGATCGTGATCATCTGCGTCGTCGGCGCCTATTCGGTGTCGAACTCCTATCTCGACGTAGTCATGATGCTCGGCTTCGGCGTCGTCGGCTATCTCTTCAAGAAGCTGTTCTATCCCCTGGCGCCGCTGGTGCTCGCGATCGTCATCGGCGACAAGGCCGAGGATGCGTTCCGGCAGTCGATGCTGATGTCCAAGGGATCGCTCGGGATCTTCTTTGCAAACAAGCTGGTGACGAGCCTGGTGGTGGGCGGCATCGTGCTGTTGCTGCTTCCGCTCGTGTTGCAGCTCGCGCGCCTGCTGCGCAAGCCCGCGCCACCCACCACCGAGACGACGGCCCAGGAAAAGGTGACCATATGACCGCAAAGCCGCTCATTGCGCTCGCAATGGGAGATCCCGCCGGCATCAGCCCGGAGCTGACCGCGATGCTCGTCGCACTGGACGAGGTCCGCGCCCGTTGCCGCCTCGTCGTAATCGGCGACCGCCGCATCTTCGAGGAGGGCGCGCGCGTTGCCGGCGTCGCGCCGGAGCTGACGACAGTGGAGAGAAGCGCCGACCTTCGCGCTACGAAAGGCGATGCGCTGTTCGTCGATCTCGGCCATCTCGATCCCAAAGCGGTCGAACCGAAAACCGCGACCCTTGCCGGCGGACAATTCGCACTGGCCAACTACCGGCACGCGCTCGAGCTCGGCCGCGACGGACGCGTCGACGCCGTCTGCTTCACGCCGTTCAACAAGCAGGCGATGCGGCTGGCCCGCGCCGACTATGACGACGAGATCGCGTTCTCCGCGGAGATCGCCGGCCTCAAGACCCCGGCCAGCGAATTCAACGTGCTGGGCGAGCTCTGGAACGCGCGGGTCACCTCGCATATTCCTCTCAAGGACGTCGCTGCAAGGCTGTCCGGCGACCGTATTCATCGTGCGCTGACGCTGACCGATGCCTGCATGCGCAACGCCGGCTTTGCGCGTCCCCGCATTGCAGTCGCGGGTCTCAATCCGCATGCCGGCGACGGCGGCAATTTCGGCCGCGAGGAGATCGACATCATCGCGCCTGCGGTCGAAGCGGGCCAGCGCGAGGGCATCGCCGTCGAGGGGCCGTTCCCGGCCGACACAGTGTTCCTGCGCGCCAAGGCCGGCGCCTTCGATGCGGTGCTGACGATGTATCACGACCAGGGCCAGATCGCGATGAAGCTGATGGGGTTCGATCGCGGCGTCACCTTGCTCGGCGGCTTCCCGTTTCCGATCTGCACGCCCGCGCACGGCACCGCCTACGACATCGCAGGCCAGGGCATCGCATCGACCGGCGCGACCCGCGCGGCGGTGCTGCTTGCGGCGGAGATGGCCGCGCGCCGAGCATGATGCCAGCGTTTGGACGCTGGCGCTATTTCGGGAGAGGCGCCGTCAGCACCTTGTCGTCCGTATCCACCACGAAGACAGCAAGCAGCTTGGCGGGCTCGGTATCGCTGGCGTTGCTGCTGATGGCATGGTGATCGCCTGGCTTCTCGGAGAAATTCTCTCCCTTGTGAAACACCTTGGCGGGTTCGTCATTGACCTGACTGCGTATCGCGCCTTCCAGCACGGTGGCATAGATGAACGCGGAGCGGGCGTGGATGTGGGCCGGTGAGGAGCCTCCGGGGCCATACTCGACCAGCACGCCCTTCATGCTCTTGCCCGGTACATTTGGCAGCGCCTGGTCGAATACAACGCTCACTTTGGCGGACGCCGCTGCGGGCTGCGGCTCGGCTGCCGGTGCCACCAGGATGGACGCGGCATAAACCGCTGTCGCGATCAGCAATCTGCGCATGGAATTCCCTTCA
Source organism: Bradyrhizobium sp. McL0616 (assembly GCF_049993385.1). Taxonomy (NCBI): domain Bacteria; kingdom Pseudomonadati; phylum Pseudomonadota; class Alphaproteobacteria; order Hyphomicrobiales; family Nitrobacteraceae; genus Bradyrhizobium; species Bradyrhizobium sp. McL0616. The sequence continues at coordinate 4,889,968 of NZ_CP188255.1, read as the reverse complement.
TTGCCGTGGTTGCGGTGGATGGGTGATCCTCAGACAGTCGTGAGCCATGTCGCGAGCGGCGTTTTTCCGAGCCGCGCCTCGCCGAGCGGGACCAGCGACGTGTCGTGAATGGCGGTGCCGTAATACTGCGCCTTTGGGTCTCCCTCCACCGGCCGGCTGTCGCCAGACGCTTTCAGGCGGCGCGCAACGAACTCGTTGAACGGAGCCTTCTCGGGGCCCGCGATGTCGATCGTGCCGTTCAGCGGCTGGCCTGTTGCGACCTCCGCGAGGCGATCGGCAACGTCGTCGGACGCGATGGGCTGGAACAACGCCGAGGGAACGACGATCTTGCCCCCGGCCACACCCGCCTCGCCGATGGCGCCGAGGAATTCGAAGAACTGGGTGGCACGCACGATCGAGTAGGGGATCGGCGAGGCCTTGACGATGGTCTCCTGCGCGAGCTTGGCCCGAAAATAGGCGATGTCGGGCGAGCGATCGGTTCCCACGATCGACAGCGCCACGTGATGCTTGACGGCCGCTGCGGCCTCGGCCGTGGCGAGGTTCTTGCTCGACCGCTCAAAGAACTCGAGCACGGCGGCAGGCTCCCACGACGGCGCGTTGGCCACGTCGACCACGACATCCGCGCCAGCGAGGGCCGCAGCCAGACCTTCCCCGGTCACGGCGTTCACGCCCGATTTCGGCGAGGCCGCCACGGCCTCGTGGCCCTTCTGCTTGAGCTTCGCCACGAGCTTGGATCCGATCAACCCCGTTCCGCCGATGACGACGATCTTCATGGCATGTCTCCTCAGCATGGTCGAAAGCGTGAGTTGACCAAAGCCAACGATGCTCACGCTCTCACGTCGATGAACGTGATGCGACGCGACCCTATCCGAGCAATGCGGCGGGCTCTTGCCTGGAACGGGCCTGCGTTGCCGAAAAACGCCCAAACCGCCAGATGCGAACGCGATGGCATCCCCGCGGATGGCCGGATCGAAGCCCAGGGCGGGAAGATTGCTCGGCCCACGCGGCGCCTCGGATTATTGCACCGAGATCAATGTTCTCATTGCTCCGATTTGCATCAGGTATTATACTCAAAATTAGACCAAATGTACTGAGGTGTGTTTGCGTCGACAGCAACAGGCAACAAGATGGACTTGAACTATCTCGATGTGTTTCTGGCATTCCTCGGAATGACCTTTGGGCTGCCTTCAGTGCTGCCGGGCCTCTTTTTCCAGCGAAAGGTCGGGCCGCAACGCACGTCGCGGGCAACGTCGATCGACGCCGCCCCGACGGCCCTCGATGAGGGCGCTTCTGCGACCCGAGCAAGCCGCGACGCTCACCTTCGGTAGCGTCATTTGGATCTCCTGCACGGGAGTGCCTTCGGCGTGACTGGTCGACGTTACGACGGTTCGCGCATTCCCAGCCGCTCGACGAACCGCAGCAGGTAACCATCCGGATCCTGGACGAGAAATTCGCGCTGCCCGACTTCCTGGTCGCCGACCCGATACCAGGCTTCATTCGGCGGCTCGTAGAGCGGCCATTTGGCATCGTCGAGAGCCTTCAGCATCGGCGCGATGCGATCGACGACCATCTGAAAATTGATGCCGCGTCCAAACGGGCGTCGCATCTCGGACGTCTCCCAGCGTCCGTTCAATTCGCAGAGCATCACCTGCACGCGCCCCCTGACCAGATACGCAAACCGGGCGTCGGGACGGTCGTAGGCGATGTCGAAGCCGAGCAGGTCTTTCCAGAACGACAAGCTGACTTGAATGTTGGAAACGCCGAGTTCGGGGACGAGATCGGCAAAGCCGTCTCGCGGTGCATGGCCCGAGCTATCGGAGGTCGCGCGCGAGGTAGGGTCTGACAGCTTGGACATTGCGGCGTAACGGACCTGGCCGTCTCACTTGCGGCTGCGTTGCGAGGCTTTCGCCGCTCGGGCCTTGGGCGCTCGATTCAGATCGATATCGGTACCCTTGGTCGCAGCATTGGCCGCCCGCTTCGGCACATTGCCGAAGACGCCTGCATTGTCTTCCCTCAGCGCGTGCTCGACGCATCCCTGGATGTGCGACGCCATGATCGTCTGGGCGCGTTTCCAATCGCGGGCAAGAGCGGCCTCGAGCAGCACCTGATGCTCGCGTGCTGCGATTTCTCCGCGGAACACGACGGCGATCATCTGATAGCGCAAATAGCGATCGTAAGCGCCGGCATGGGCGTCCAGCAGGACTTTCGATCCGCAAGCCGAGATCAGGGAATGGTGGAAGTCCCAGTCGCACTGTTTCCACAGCTCCTGATCCTGGCGCTGCCCCTCCAGCATCCGCTTTTCCATCACGCCCAATTTGTAGTGGGCGGATACCACGCGGCCCTCCCAGTCGAGATCGCCCGCGGAAAAGGATTGCTCGAGCGCGTGGTTCTCCAGCAGAAGGCGCAGCTCGGCAACCTGCCTGAACTCGTCCGCCGACACCGGCGCGACCTCGAAGCCGCGCTGGCCCTCGGCGACGATCAGGCTTTCCGCGCACATGCGGTTCAAGAGCTCGCGCAGCGTGCTGATGGACGTGCCGTAGCTTTCGCTGACCCGCTCGAGCCTCAGTTTGTGTCCGGGCGGCAGGACGCCGAAGATGATGTCGGAGCGGATCCGCCGATAAACGGATTCGCCAACCGTCTCGGTCGTTGAGCTTTTCGTCAGCACTGGAGGCCTCTCATGATCCCTGAGTCTAGCATGTTTGACGCTGCGCGCATGGCTCATTCCAGTGGTTTCAGCGCAGCGTCCAGCGCACCGGCTGCGTCCATGGCCGCCCGCCAGGCAAAGACGATGGCAGGCCCGATCATCGTTCCGGGGCCCGGATACGTACCGTGGAAGATCGAGGCGGCATCGTTGCCGATGGCGTACAGTCCCCTGATCGGGCGTTCGCCGCCCGATTGCAGGACGCGGCCATTGGAATCGGTGCGCAGACCGGCGCTGCTCGCCAGATCCGAGGGCCACACGGTCACGGCATAACAGGGGCCGGGGACAATCGGTCTGAGGCACGGATTGGGCTTGTTCGCGGGATCACCGTTGAACGGGTTGAGCTCGGTTGTGCCGCGCCCGAATTCCGCGTCGATACCGCTTCGGGCGAAGGCGTTGTAGCTTTCGATCGTGCGGGACAGCGCATCGTCGTCCACGCCCAGCCTGTCCGCGAGCACGGCGATGGTGTTGCCCTCCACCAGATAGCCGGCGGCAATGAAAGGGCGGAGGTCGCGCGTGCCGGGATGAACGAGCCCGATGCCGAAATCCGCGATGAAGCTCCCGTCGCAGATCAGGTGGGCCGGAATGCTCGCGGCTGAACGGTTCGAGCGCAGCATGCCCTCGACGAAGTCGTGATAGGACCCGGCCTCGTTGACGAAACGGCGCCCACTGCCATCGACTGCCAGCAGTCCGGGTTTGGCGCGGTCGAGCATGATGTGCGGAAAGACCGAAAGGTGGCCGTCGGGCTGCTGCATCACCGAGCTCGGCATCCACAGGGCCGGGCTTGCCAGCGTTCGGTCGATCTCTCCGGATGCGCGCTCGCCGGCGAGGAGGCCGTCACCGGTGTTGGAGGTTGGGGCCAGCGAGTAGCGACGCGCGTCCTCCGGCAGCAGCCGCTCGCGGAGCTCTTGGCTCCAGCCGATGCCGCCGGTCGCCAGCACGACGCCCCGGTGCGCCCGGATCGCAAGGTCTCCCGACGGCGAGCTCAGCACGGCGCCAACGATGTCGTCGCCGTCGCGGACCAGGTCCTTCAGCGCGGTCTGATAGCGGATATCGACGGCCAGACGCCGCAGATCGTAGAGCAGCCGCCCGACCAGCGCGTTGCCCATGATGAGGCGCGTGCCGCGTTTGAAGCGGAGCCGATCGGCGGCATGGCGGAGCAGCAATCCGAGCGCGTGGATGAAGTTGCGCCATGCACCGAACGGCCGGACCAGCGCGTGAATGTCGGCTTTGCCGACCATCATGCCGCCCAGCACCATGAATTCCCGGCGCGGCGGCCGCACACGCGCAAAGTCCGGGCCGAGCTTGCGGCCGTCAAACGGAAGAGTTCCAAGCGCCCGCCCTCCAATTGCGGCACCTGGCAGGTCGCGATAGTCCGGGTGAACCGGCGGGGGCGCGAAAGCGACGCTCGTGCGCCGTTCGAGATAGTCGAGAACGACCGGCCCCGAGTCGAGGTAAGCGGCAAGCCGTTGGTCGCAGGCGTTCGCACCGAGCAGGGCCAGGAGATAGGTCTTGGCGGCCGCGATCGAGTCCGGCACGCCCGCGACCGTGCTTTGCCGGCTGCCGGGGATCCAGACCGAGCCCGCCGATGTCGCGGTCGTTCCGCCAACAACGTCGGACTTCTCGCAGAGGACGACGCGAAGTCCTTGGAGGGTGCCGACCAGAGCCGCCGTCATCCCGGCAGCACCAGCCCCGACGATCAGGAGATCGGTCTCGCTGTCCCAGCGCCGGTCAGCGGAGGAAGGCATGAGGCCTCACAAAAATCCGATCGAGATCCACGGAATGAACGCCACCAGCAACAGGCCGACGATCAACGCGACAATGTAGCCCGCGATCGGCTTCAGCCCTGCATCCGGATGCACCTTGCTGATCGCGCAGGCCGCATAATAGCCGACACCGAAGGGCGGGGCGAACAGGCCCACGCCCATCGCCAGAATGATGACCATTGCGTAGTGGACTTCGTGGACGCCGACCTGCTTTGCGATCGGGAACAGCAGGGGACCGAAAAGCACGATCGCGGGGATTCCCTCGAGCACGCTGCCGAGCACGACGAAAGCGGCGATCGAGACCAGGAGAAACGTCGGCACCCCGCCCGGCAGGCCGGTCATGGCGGAGGCGAGGTCGCGGGAGAAGCCGGATTGCGTGAGCGACCAGGCCATGCTCGTCGCGGCGCCGATGATGAGGAGAATGGCGCCTGACAGCGCCGCCGTCTCGACCAGCATCGGATAGAGGCGGCGCCAGTCGAATTGGCGGTAGATCAGAAGGCCGGCGAGCGCCGCATAGGCAATGCCGATGGTGGAGACCTCGGTCGCCGTGGCCACGCCCTCGATGACGGCGGCGCGGATCACGAAGGGAAGGGCGATTGCAGGCAAGGCAATGACGAAGGAGCGCGCGATCTCGCGGGCTGAGGCCTTGGTGATATGCGAGAGATCCTCACCGCGATTGCGTCGCCAGACCACGAAGCAGAGGATCGCGCCGACCACGAGGCCCGGCAACAGTCCGCCGGTGAACAGCGCGGCGATCGAGACGCCGGTAACTGACCCGACGGTGATCAGCACGAGGCTCGGCGGGATCGTCTCGGTCTGCGCCCCCGTCGCGGACAGCAGCGCAACCAACTCGCCCGGCTTCGATCCTCGCGCCTTCATCTCCGGGAACAGCGCAGGCGCGATGGCCGCCATGTCGGCTGCCTTCGAGCCGGAGATACCGGACACGAGATACATCGCGCCGATCAGGACGTAGGAGAGGCCGCCGCGAACATGGGCGAGCAGGCTTGCCAGGAAGTTGACCATTGCGCGCGCCATGCCGGTCATCTCGATCAGTAGCCCGAGGAAGACGAACAGCGGCACCGACAGCAGGATCAGGTGCGACATGCCTTCCTCGATCCGCCCGACCACGACGACGATTGGCGTGTCCGTCGTCAGCATTTGATAGCCGAATGTCGCGAGCCCGAAGGCAAACGCGATCGGGACGCCGGCGAAGATCAGTGCGGCGACGATGCCGACGAAGAAGATCAGCAGATTGAGGTTGCCGAGATTTTCGAAAGTCGGTTGCAGCAAGGTGAGCCCGCCGACCAGTATCGCGGCGGCACCGACGGCGCCGGCGATATGGCGCCAATTGCCGGCCTCGGCAAGCCTGATGAAGCCGATCAGGATCATGACGGCAAAGCCCACCGGCAGTGCGGCCGCGCGCCATGCGTCCGAGATCTGCATCGCCGGTGTCGTCACCGGAATCTCGTCGGCCGCAAACTCATACGCTGACGGCAGGATCAGGATCAGGAAGGTGAGGGCGCCGACGATTGCGACGACGTCGAGGGCCAGGCGAACCGGCGGCGACAGCATTCCAACGATCGCGGTCATGCGCATGTGCTCGGCGCGATGCAATGCGACCGCAGAGCCGAGCATGGCGAGCCACAGGAACAAGGTCGATGCCAGCTCGTCCGACCAGATGATCGGATGATGGAATACGTAGCGGGCGATGACGCCGCCGAGCAGCACGAGCACCTCAAGCAGGACGAGCGCTGCGGTCGGAATCGCGATGATCGTCCCGAGCGCCCGATCCACCTTGCGCAGCAATGTCCTGGGCGGCGTCACCGCCGCCAGGCCATCGGACTGCATCTGGCCGCTTTCCATGGTCGTGACGTCAGGCAAGCTTGCCAGTGTATTTTTCCAGGACTGCCCAGGCCTCGTTGCCGTATTTCTGCTTCCACTCCGCGTAGAAGCCGGCCTTGGTCAGGGCGTCGCGAAATTGCGCCTTGTCCGGACGGTTGAAGACGAGACCTTTGCCTTTGAGGCTGCCTTCGAGCTCGGTGTTGAGCCGCTCTGTCTCGGTGCGCTGCTTGAGTGTTGCCGCCTCGAACGTTCCGGTAATGAGAGCCAGATCCTCCGCGGGAAGCGATTTGATCCGCTTGCCGTTGGCGATGATCCAGAGCCCGTCCCACATGTGCTCGGTGATGGAGCAGAACTTCTGCACTTCGTAATATTTGCCGGACTCGATGATGGTGAGCGGATTTTCCTGCCCGTCCACGATCTTGGTCTGAAGCGCCGAATACAGTTCGTTGATCGTGATCGAAGTCGGGGACGAACCGAGCGCCGTGAACAGCGACACCCACACCGGGCTCGGCGGCACGCGCATCTTCATGCCCTTGAGGTCCTCGACCGTATTGATCGGGTGGTTGCTGGTCGTGATGTTGCGATAGCCGCTGTCGAGGATCTTTGGGAAAGCGTAGAGGCCGACCTTGTCGAGGCCATCACGGATGCTGGCGCCGAGTTCGCCGTCCATGGCTTGCCAGACATGAGCATAGTCACTGAACGCGAAGGCCATGCCGCTGATGCCGGCGACCGGCGAGACGACCTGCATCGAGATGCCGGAGGCCGTCATCATGTCGAGCGCGCCGGAGCGCACCTGGGTGAGCATCGCCGCATCCGAACCAAGCTGGGCGCTGGGGAAGAACTGGATGTCGATGCGGCCGTCCGATTGCTTGCGGATATCGGCACAGGCGCCGTCCATCGCCTTCGACGACGGATGGCTGTCCGCGAACTGCCCGCCGACCTTGAGACTGATCTTCTTGGTTTGCGCGATCGAGGGTGCAGCCCAAAGAGCCGCCATTGATCCGATCGCCGTCGCGCTGAATTGCCGCCTATTCACAGCCATAGTCTCCTCCAATGTCGGTTTATGTTTTTGATGTGCGCCGTCAGGTCTTGCCGGCCTTGGTCTCGATCTTGGCGAGCGCCGCTATTCCGTCGATGGCGAGCAGATAACCGGCGGTACCCAGGCCCGCGATCACGCCGGTGACGCCATGCGACATCAGCGACTTCTGATACATCGGCTCGCGCTTGTGGATGTTGGTGATGTGGACTTCGATTTTCGGGCCATCGAACATCTTCAGGGCGTCCAGCAGCGCGATCGAGTGGAACGAATAGCCGGCGGGATTGATGACAACCCCGACCTTTGTGCCGCGTGCTTCATGCAGCCAGTCGATCAGTGTGCCCTCGGCATTGGATTGTCGGAAGTCGACCTCGAAGCCGTGCTTAGCGCCCTGGCCAATGCAGCGCGTCTTGATGTCGTCGAGTGTGTCGCGCCCGTAGATTTCAGGCTCGCGCACGCCGAGCAGGTTCAGGTTGGGTCCGTTGAGGACCAGAATTGTTTCCGCCATCCAGCTCTCCTGCCGCGCTTGATGACGCAGCTTCCAGTATTGTCTGATAAATCTATAATCATCAGATGAAATGGAAATCAACTGAGTAATTGTAAGTTCGGGTGCCGGCGAGATCGGGAGTCGCGATTGTACCGAGTTCAATGTTTCGATTGAACCGATACGTATGTCGGATCAATCTAGGTGCGCCTCGATTGTTCGGCTGCGATCGGGCTCCTCGCGGGCCCGGCTATTGTGGAGGACGTCCATGGAACTGACCGTCACCACTGTCCTCATCGCCTTTGCCGGCGTGTTTCTGATCTGCTTCATGAAGGGCGCATTCGGCGGCGGGTTTTCCATCGTCGGCATTCCGCTGCTGTCGTTCGTGATGGACCCGGCGACGGCCGGTGGGCTGCTCGCGCCATTGTTCATCGCGATGGACCTGTTCGCGCTGCGCTATTGGAAACCCTCGACCTGGTCGAAGCCGGACCTCGTGCTGCTGTTGCCCGGGCTCGTGATCGGTATCGGTCTCGGCTATCTCTTGTTCCGCGTGCTCGACCATCGCGCCGTCGCGATCGTGATGGCGGTCGTCACCTTGATCTTCGTCGGCCTGTGGTTTGTCAGCGATCCCAAGGTCGCAATTCGCCCGCGTTCGACGCCGAAGGCGGTCGCGTCCGGTCTCGCCTCGGGCCTGACCACCATGGTTGCGCACTCCGGCGGACCACCGCTGGCGATGTATCTGCTGCCGCTCGGTCTCAGCAAGGAAGTCTATGCCGGGACGACGAGCCTGTTCTTCACCGTCGGCAACGCGACCAAGGCGGTGCCGTGGTTGCTGCTGGTGCGGCCGGCCGGGAACGTCTGGATCGTGATGGCAGTGTGCCTGCTCGCCATTCCCAGCGGCGTCTGGTTAGGCTGGCGGTTGCACGGAAGGCTGGACCAGCAGCAGATCTATCGCGCCTGCTACGGGTTGCTGGTCGTGACGGCGCTGAAGCTCTTGTGGGACGGCGTATCCGGCTATCTCGCGTGAGGCAGATCAAGTCTGTGGCCGTCACGGACGACGCATGCACGCATTGCGGATGATCGCAGAATGCCGGTGTTTTGCCCGACGAGTCAAACGGCTCAACCGGCGCGCGCGAAAACCATCATGAAAACAGCGCTCCGGCTACTGTGCATGGGGTTGTTTTCGCGGTTTTGTTTGTGAGGCCGCCCGGCGGCATCGAGCCTCACGCCGCGCAGACGATCACGCCGTACCAGCCGAGGCCGCGATAGGTCTCGTAGCCGGGCGTCGCATGGAAGGCGACCAACGTGCCTGTGCGGTCCTGATAGAAGCCGGAGCGCTGGCCGTTATGAGACAACGAGACGCGCTCACTGAGAATGCCGTGGCCATCTGAGGCGGCGATGACGCGGAAATTGGAATCGACCAGCAGCACGCGGGCCTTGTCGTTGTCGCCGACGCGCACACCCTGGACGATTGCACGGGCCTGCGCCTCCCAGTCGAAATGGATCGCGAGCACGCCGATCGGCGCACCATTGGCCTGGCCGCCGGCGCGCACGCTGGCGCAATAGGTCGCAACCTGGGCATTGCCGAGCAGCGGCTGGTTCTCGACATCGCCGGCGACATAGTCGTCCCCGGAACGCAGGCCTTTGGCTTCGCGAAACCATTTGGTGTGGGCGACGTTCTGGCCGACGGCGCGAAAACGGTCGGCGCGCCCGTTGGCGATGACGTTGCCGTCGAGGTCGCAGAGCCAGAGGTCGAGATAGACGGTGTAGGCGCCAAGGATGACGCCGAGGCGCTGCGATGCATGGGAGACGGTTGCGGCGCCCGGGGAGGCCGCGCAGTCGACCACGGCGGAATCGGTCGCCCACCAGCGCACGTCGCAGGTCCGCTCATAGAGGTTGCGGTCGATCAATTCGATCGCGTTGAGCGACAGGTCCATCATGCGCTCGCCGCGCGAGCGCTGGCTCATCCGCTCGATCGACGAGACGAGGTCGCCGGTGCGTTTGGTGAGCTGGGTCTCGAGCTCGCGTGCGATGGTCTCGACCTGCTGGCCGACGCCGCGCACCTCCTGCGCCACCACGGCGAAGCCCGCACCTTGCGCGCCAGCGCGCGAGCTTTCGATCAGCGCATTCAGCGCCAGCATCTTCATCTGGTTGGTGATCTGCTGGATCGACTTGGTCTTGTCGACGGCGATCTGGTTGACCTCCGCGGTGAGGCGGTTGATCAGCGCGGAGATGTCGGAATCATCATCGGCGGGTTCGGTGGCGATCGGCTTGGCTTTGAAACCCAGCGCAGCAGACATCGGGTAGCTTTCCCTTGGCAATGAGGCCTGATCTGCAAAGAACCCGGAACAAAACTTCACAGATCGAATACGAGTCTTTTTCGAGGATTCCGCCTAACGCCTGCTTAATTTGCTGTTCCGCGGAGTGCCTAAATGGTAGTCACTCTGGACAGGCCATCCACCGCTTTGTGCGCTGCTGCCGTTGCAATTCCCGGGGGATTGCCGGCCAATCCCTTAAGCCAGCTGGAAGCCGCACAATCGCGTCCGGCCAGAGTCCCGAGACCCTCTCGAATCATGACGCCGCCCGCCACCGCCTTGCCCGTCGAAGCGCCCCAGGCCTTCCTGGGCGTGGCGCGTTCGCTCACCGACAAGCTCTGGCGCGACCGGCTGAACGCGCGCGGCGCGGCCAAGGCGCTCGCCATCGTGCAGCGTCATCAATTGCCGGAAATGCTGGCGCGCGTGCTGGCTGGCCGCGGCGTCGATATCGATGCTGTCGCCGACTTCCTCGATCCGACCATCCGCAAGCTCATGCCGGATCCGTACACGGTGACGGAGATGGAGGCGGCCGCCAAGCGGATTGCAGACGCCGCGGAGAAGGGCGAGAAGGTCGCGATCTTTGGCGACTACGACGTCGACGGCGCGACCTCCGCAGCGCTGCTCGCCTGGCATCTGCGCCATTGCGGGCTCGATCCGCTGATCCACATCCCCGACCGGATCTTTGAGGGCTACGGCCCCAACGTCGAAGCCGTTCGGGGGCTGGCAGGCAAAGGCGCCACGCTGCTCGTCACCGTCGATTGCGGCACCACGAGCATAGAGCCTCTGGCTGAGGCAAAACGCCTGGGCCTGTCCGTCGTCGTGATCGACCACCACCAGGCCGGCACGGATCTTCCGGAGGTCGATGCGCTGGTCAATCCGAACCGGCTCGACGATCTCTCCGGCCTCGGCCATCTCGCCGCCGTTGGGCTGGTGCTGGTGACGCTCGTCGCCGTCAACCGCGAGCTGCGCCAGCGCGGCTTCTGGAATGCGGAGATGCCTGAGCCTGATCTGCTCGGCATGCTCCATCACGTCGCGCTCGGCACCGTCGCGGATGTGGCGCCGCTGATCGGGCTGAACCGCGCCTTCGTCGCCAAAGGCCTGATCGCGATGCGGCGGCGCGACCATGTCGGCCATACCGCGCTGATGGATGTCGCGCGGCTCAACGGCCCGCCGGAGGCCTGGCATCTCGGCTTCATGCTGGGGCCCCGCATCAATGCCGGCGGCCGCATTGGCCGCGCCGATCTCGGCGTGCGGCTTCTGCTCGAAGGCGACAACGTCGAAGCGGCGCGGATCGCGGCCGAGCTCGACCGCCTCAACGCCGAACGCCGCGTCATCGAGCAGGCCGCCGAAGCACAGGCCGAAGCCGAGGCGCTCGCCTCGATCGGGCTCGAGGACAAGATCAGCGTCATCGTGACGGCCTCCGAAGGCTGGCATCCCGGCGTGGTCGGCCTCGTTGCCTCCCGGCTCAAGGAGAAGTTTTCGCGGCCCGCCTTTGCCATTGCACTCGAGCCCGGCGGCATCGGCACCGGTTCGGGCCGCTCCATTGCCGGCGTCGACATCGGCAAGGCGGTGCGACAAGCGGTTACCAACGGCATTCTGCTCAAGGGCGGCGGCCACGCGATGGCCGCGGGCGTCACGCTGCGGAAAGAAAAGCTCGCCGAGTTCCGCGCCTATCTGGAGAATGCGCTCGCGCGCGACGTCGCCGAGGCGCGCCACGTCAACGAGCTCTATATCGACGGCGCGGTGTCCGCGCGCGCGGTAACGACGGAGCTTGCGGCCACGCTCAATCGCGCAGGCCCCTTCGGCAGCGGCAATCCGGAGGTCGTGCTGGCGCTACCTGCGCACCAACTGGTCTATGCCGACGAGGTCGGTCAGGCGCATCTGCGGCTGCGCTTCAAGTCGGGCGACGGCGCCATCGTCAACGGCATCGCATTTCGCTCGGTCGGGCAAAAACTCGGCAATGCGCTGGTCGCTAACCGCGGGCAGCAATTGCATGTCGCAGGCTCATTGTCGGTCGACCGCTACCAGGGCGCCGAACGCGTGCAGTTTCGCGTCATCGACGTCGCGCTACCGGATCAGGGGCCATCCGTGATTAGATGACGGCCTAAACAACAAAAAAAGGGAGTGAACATGGCAGGGCAGGTTGAAGGCAAGGTCGCACTGGTGACGGGCGGCGCATCCGGCATTGGCGAAGCCATCGTCGAGCTGTTTGCGCGCGAGGGCGCGACCGTCGTCGCCACCGACATCGACGAACTGAAAGGCCCGGAGCTCGCCGGGCGCATCACCAAGGCTGGCGGCAAGGCGATCTTCCTGGAACAGGACGTCACCAGCGAGGAGCGCTGGATCGAGATCGTCGCCGATGTCGGCAAGCGCTACGGCCGGCTCGATATCATGGTCTCCAACGCCGGTATCGGCATCGCCGTGCCCTCGATCGTCGACATGACGCTTGGTGATTGGCGCAAGCAGAACGCGATCAATCTCGACGGGGTGTTTCTCTCGGTGAAGCATTGCCTGCCTTTGATGCGCAAAACTGGCGGGGGCTCGATCGTCATGATGTCTTCGCTCGCGGGCCTGCGCGGCGCGCCGGGGCTGTCGGCCTATTCGGCGACGAAAGGCGGTGTACGGCTGTTCGCCAAATCGATCGCGATGGAGTGCGCGGCGGCCGGCGACGGCATCCGCGTGAATTCCGTGCATCCCGGCATCATCGACACGCCGATATGGGGCAAGATACCGACGAGCGCGGCCGGCAATCAGGGCAACGCGCCGATCGATCCGGAGGAGCGTGCCAAGGTGGCAACGCCGCTCGGCCGCGCCGGCCAGGCAGCCGAGATTGCCTCTGGCGTGCTGTATCTGGCGTCCGATGCCTCGCGCTACGTCACCGGCACCGAACTCGTGATCGACGGCGGCATGAATGCCGGTGGCGTTCCGCGGCGGCAATAGACCGCCGCGCATTGCGCGAAGGGCAGGGTGGCGGCCGGAGGGGCTGACGCGCAGGCGTCGGCCCTGTACAAGGCGGGCAAATCCCGACCGATAGAGGTTTCCTTCGCCATGGCGCACGGCCTTCACGCCACCTCACCGACACCCGTTCGCTCGAACCGTCCAGATCTCGCGACCGATGCGATCCGTACCGTGCGCGAGGATCTTGCCGCCTGTTTCCGCATGGCGGCGCGCAACGGTTTCGAGGAGGGCATCTGCAACCACTTCTCGGCTGTCGTGCCGGGCCATGACGACCTCTTCCTCGTCAACCCCTATGGCTACGCCTTTCGCGAGCTGACCGCGTCAAAGCTTCTAATCTGCGACTTCCACGGCAACGTGCTCGACGGCGAGGGCGAGCCCGAGGCGACGGCGTTCTACATCCACGCCGAGATGCACAAGCGCTTGCCGCGCGCGAAAGTCGCATTCCACACCCACATGCCCTATGCCACGGCGCTGTCGATGACCGAGGGCGATCCCCTGATCTGGGCCGGGCAGACTGCATTGAAGTTTTATGGCCGCACGGCGGTCGACCGCGATTATAACGGCCTTGCGCTCGACAACCGCGAAGGCGCGCGCATTGCATCCGCTGTCGGCGATGCAGACATCGTCTTCATGAAGCATCACGGGGTGATGGTGCTGGCCCCGACCATCGCGGAGGCGTGGGACGATCTCTATTACCTTGAACGCGCCGCAGAAGTGCAGGTGCTGGCGATGTCCACGGGACGAAAAGTGCTGCCGGTCGATCCCGCCATTGCGGCCGAGACCTACAAGCAGATGCGGGAGGGCGATTCCGAATCCGCGCGTCTGCATCTTGCGGCGATCCGGCGTCAGCTCGACGCCGAGGAGCCGCAGTACCGGCATTGAGGCGGCCTACGACCCCTGCCGCAGCTTGGCCAGCACCTTCAGCCCGCCATACCCATCGGCGGGCATGATCCCGGCGCGCTGCTGAAAATCCTTGATCGCCTTCATGGTGTCGTTGCCGACGCGGCCGTCGGTGCCGCCGGTGTCAAAACCGGCTTTGGTCAGCCGCGTCTGCATCTCCTGCACCTCCGCGAGCGTGAGCACGCGCTCGGAGCCGGGGAAGGGCTGGATGAAGGGCGGCGCGCCAAGGCAGCGGTCGCCGAGATGGCAGATCGCCAGCGCATAGTTCATCGAGGGATTGTAGCTCTTCACCGCGTTGAAATTCGGTCCCAGCAGGAAGGTCGGCCCGCCCGCAACCGGTGTCCACATCTGCGCGGACGCATTCGGCAGCGGAAACGGCTGGCCATCGGCGCGGGTGACGCCGGCGGCTTGCCACGCCGCATAGGTACGGCTGCCACTCATGTCGCCGGACGCGCGGACCTCGTAGCCCCAGTGCTCGCCGCGACGCCACTTGCCGCGATTGACGAGATATTTTGCCGTCGATCCCAGCGCGTCGTCGGGCTTGCCGAACGGCGACACCTTGCCGTCGCCGTCATAGTCGATGCCGACATTGAGCCAGACTTCCGGCATCCACTGCGAATGGCCCATCGCGCCGGCCCAGGAGCCCTGCATCTCGTCCGGCGTGCTCCAGCCCTTGTCGACGATGCGTAGCGCGTTGATCAGCTCGGTCTCCCAATAGGCTTTGCGCCGCGGTTCGTTCCAGGCGAGTGCCGCAAGCGAAGGAAACACCGGCGTCATGTGGTTCTGCTGCACCAGCGGATCGCCGTAAGCCGATTCCACGCCCCACAGCGCCAGCAGCGTGCCGCGTTCGACGCCAAAGTCGCGTTCGATGCGCGCGAGTAGCGTCTCGTTGTTCTTCAGTGCGATCTTGCCGTTGATGATGCGCCAGTCGGAGACCCGGCGGTTGATGTATTGCCAGACCTGCTCGTGGAATTCAGGCTGGTTACGCATTTGCTTGAATACGCTCATGTCCGGCTCGACCCGTGCCATCGCGCGTTGCCAGGTCGCAGGCGAAATGCCCTTGGCCATCGCACGCACGCGAAAACCCTCGCGCCATTCATCGAAGCCGGGCGGTGAAGCCAGAACACGTGTCGGAAGCGTCAGCAGGGCGGCTGCGCCGAGCGTGGATTTGAGGAGGGCGCGGCGGGTGTGATTGGCCGAGGAATCAGCTTGCTTCATGGGCGCATTGTAGCGGGAAACATGGCGGCTGTGAGTGGTTCCTGGAACATGAGGAACTGGTGTTAGACGTCACGTTCCCCGGAACAAAGTGTCGCACTCCCGCATTCCCTCCGCACCACATTGGAGGAGGATAAGATGAGGAAGTATCTTTTGACCGCGGCCATGGTCACGGCCATCGCGGCCCCCGCGTTCGCAGATGAAGTCGGCGTTCACGTCGGTCCGGTCGGCGCCGGCGTGACGGTCGGTCAGTCCCCGGAGTATCGCGACCGCGATCGCGATCGTGACCGCACCACGGTCATCAAGGAGCGTGCTCCTGAGGATCGCACCACGGTGATCAAGAGGGAAGATTCAGACGGCAATCGCAGCAAGACCGTGATTCATCACGACAACGATTGACGGCGCAGGGCCCCGGCCGATCGCCGGGGCTCGCACTCTTCAACGAGATTTCGGGGTGGAATGAAGATACGCGCGCATGCGGAAAGCCATGTCGTCGAACTCGACGACGGATCACGCTGGCACATTTTCGCCGGCGATCTTGCAACGACGCTGAGCTGGAAGCCTGAAACGGATCTGCACCTGGAGCCGAGCGGCGACCGGGTGAGTTCGCATCTGCTGGTGAACGCCGCAGACAACAGCCGTGTTCGGGTGATCGCCGCGAGTGAGACGTGGTCCGACGATAAGGTTAAGGAAATATTGAAGGGCGGATAGGGCGCCCTTCCGCGGAACGACAAATCCCCAATTTCAGGCGTGCGACTTTACGTTCGGTTTGTTCCTGTCGGCGCAGAATGCACGCATGCGGGAGCTGTTCGATATCATTCGCGCCAATCCCTGGCCCTTCGGTGCAGGGCTTTTGGTCGTGATCATGATGATCATTGCAGAAACTTCCGGCCGCGGCATTCAGGGCGGTGGCGACTTCGACTTCTCGGATGCCGATGGGGGCGATGGCGGCGACTAGTCCTCGTCCTGCAAATCGGCCGCGATGCCGGCGAGCCAGCGGCGGATGGCGACCTCGGCCTTGCCGTCGAGCCCCGTCACGAGACGTTTCTCCAGCGCGATAACACGTTCCCGGCACGCCTTCAGCAGCGTTGCGCCGCGCAGCGTCAGCGTCCATTGCTGGATGCGACCGTGGACGGGATGAGGCGTCATCTCAATCGCGCCGTCGCGTTCGAGGTTACGAATGATCACTCCGACGGTCTGCGGTGTCAGGAAGGTGAGGCGGGCGACGTCGGCACCGGATAGGCCCGGATAGGCATTAAGCATGGTCAGCACGGCGAATTGCGGTGAGGTCACGCCGAGATCGGCGAGCGTGCGTTCCATCTTCAGCCGCACCGCGGCATGGGCCTGGCGCAAGAGGTAGCCGAGATAGCCTTGCTCGCCGCGCTTGCCTTCGCCTGCGGCAGGCACCCGCACCGCAGCGTCCGCCCTGGGCGCCTTCTGCCCCATTTGCGATTTCGTGATGCCAGCCGGCTTGCGTGTCATATAAGGCCTCTTATAAGATATAAGTGCTCTTATAATAACACGAGGTGAACGGCAATGTCACACGCCCGCAGCGAGTACGAGGATTTCAAGAAGATTGCGCCCGATGCATATGATCTGGTGCTCGCGCTGGGCCAGGTTGCGGCCAAGGCCGGCCTCGACAAGCAGCTCCTCGAGCTGGTCAAGCTGCGCGCCTCGCAGATCAACGGCTGCGCCTTCTGCGTGCAGCACCACATCCTATTCTCGGAACGCATTCATGTGCCCGTGGACAAGCTCAATCTGGTCGCGGTCTGGCGCGAGGCGCCGATCTTCTCGGCGCGCGAGCGTGCAGCGCTGGCGTGGGCCGAGGCGCTGACTGTCTTGCCCGACGGCGTCAGCGACGAGGTCTACGCTGAAGTGAACCGCGAATTCTCCGAGACGGAGCTGATGTACCTGACTTCGGCGATTGCTTCGATCAACGTCTGGAACCGTTTTGGCGCGGCCTATCGCTGGACGCCGGCGCAGCGGCCGGTTGCGGCAAATGCCGCGGCATCCTGATTGCAACGAGGGGAGATCAACATGACTGCATTAAGTTTGGACGCTACACGGGGGCAATTGCCATCGCGCTCGATGGCGCTCGCCGTCGTCGGCGGGCTCGCTTGCGCGCTGGCGATCGGCAAGGTGCTCCCGATGACGATGGATACGGTCTCCGGTGCGCTTGCGCCGCTCTGCGCGACCGCCGCCGAGAGCTCGCCGCTCGACAAGGTCGAGCCGATCGGCTCCTACGCGCTGCCCAACGTGCCGGGCAAACGTGTCACCATCGTACGTGTGTTCTACGGTCCCGGCGGGTTTTCAAGGCCGCATCGCCACGCGGGCTCGGTGACCGCCTACATCACCAAGGGCGAGATCCGCTCCCAGCTCGGCGGCGGCCCGGTCGAGACGTTTGGCGTCGGCCAGTCCTTCTTCGAGCCGCCGGGCGCGACGCATCTGGTCTCGGCCAATGCCAGCACCACGGAACCTGCGGAATTGATCGCGGTGTTCGTGGCCGACGAGGGCGCGGAGCTCACGACGTTGTTGGAGTGATCAGTAGCCTGTAGCCCGGATGAGCGAAGCGACACCCCGGAACAGTCGCCGCCAGAATCCCGGAGGTCGCTTCGCTCATCCGGGCTACGCGCCGTGCCCTGCATCAGCCTCCGTAAGACGCTGGATCGGGATTGTCTGACGGGTTCTCGAACGACTTCTTCAGCGAGGTCGGCAGCGGCACATGGAAGTTCAGGCCGCGCGGCGGCACCGGCTCCATGAACCATTTGTTGTAAATCTTCTCGATCTCGGGGCTCTTGTAGAGCTTTGCGGTCGCGCGATCGACCACCACCTTGAACGGCGCGTCGTCCTTGCGCAGCATGATGCCATAGGGCTCCGGATCCGAAAATGCGCCGGTGCTGATGGCGTAGAGCGACGGATCTTTCGAGCCGGCGATCATAGCCGCAAGCTGGATATCGTCCATGACAAATGCCTCAGCGCGGTCGGTCTCGACCATCAGGAATGCTTCCGGGACGTCCTTCGCATTCATCACGGTGATCCCGAGCGAGCGGGCCGCATTGGCCTTGTTGAGCTGGGTGATGTTGGTCGTGCCCGAGACCGAGACGACGGCCTTGCCCTTGAGGTCATCGACCTGGTCGAGCTTCAGCGCCTTCTTGGATACGAAGCGGCTCGCCGTGAGGAAATGCGTGTTGGTGAACCACACCTGCTTCTGGCGGTCGGCGTTGTTGGTCGTCGAGCCGCATTCGAGGTCGATGGTCCCGTTCGCCATCAGCGGAATACGGGTGGACGACGTGACAATGTTTTCGCTCACCTCGAGCTTGTCGAGCTTGAGCTCGGTCTTGATCTCGTCGACGATCTTCATGCAGATGTCGACGGCGTAGCCGACGATCTTCTGCTTGTCGTCGATGTAACTGAAGGGAACGGCACTGTCGCGTATCCCGAGTGTGATCGCGCCGGTGTCCTTGATCTTCTTCAGCGTGCCGCTCAACTCCTGCGCATGGACCGGCACGGCGAACGCTGCGGCCAGCACGGCCACCGTAGTGAGACAACGCATGTGCTTCCCTTCATCCTGTTTCCCTGCCGGGAGCCAAGCAATTCTGGGGCCAGAGAAGGTCCTGGTCGCGCGGATGGTCTGGAAGCAAGCCTTGTCAGGCCTCACGGGGAGAGGGGACCGTCACCGAACCGTCATCGACGGTACTGCGCGCTGGGGCGCAGGCAGAGCGTCAATTCTCGTCGCTGCTCGATCCCTCGCGCTGGTCGGGCTTGACCACGTCCTCGGGCAGCGCGTGTGCGACCGGCTGCGTGGCGCCGGCGATTTCCGGGCCGATCTCGCGGCCGCGGGCGCGGATCAGGCGCTCGTAGGCGGAGACCAGGGTGGCGTAGGGGCTGACCCAGATCCAGCCGTCGCGGGTGAACACCTGGACGTCAAAATGCAGGTGCATGGAGGTGCCGGCGGGATGGTCGAGATAGTTCGAGACCACGCCGATCCTCTCGCCCTCGGCGACGATACGGCCGTTGAGCAGGCCATCCGCGTTCATCGCCTGCGGGTTCATGTGCATGTAGCGAAAGCGAATGTGCTCGGTGCGGCTGTTGACCTCGAGCGTTGCGGCCTGGTCCTTGGAGGTCCTAATCACAATGGCATCGCGCACCGCAACGACGCCGCGCTGCTTGGGATCGCAGGGTTCGCGGCCGTCACCGGGTGACGGGCAGTCGGCGGCGCGGATGTCCTCGCCCTGATGGCCGTAGCCGCCGCCGCATTGCCAGACTTCAAAGCTGCGGGACTCGCAGAAATTGTCGCGCCAGGGATAGGCGGTCGGGCCGTCATTCTTGTCGCGTTTGGCGTAGGATTGCGAATGCACGAAGGCAGGCGTCTTTTCCAGCGGAAAGCGGATCTGCGCATAGGCCATCACGTCGGGATGGCCGCCCTGCTTGCGATAGCCGGTGTTCGGGATGATGTCCCCGCTCGGCCGGTAGCTGAAGTCCGCCGAACGTTCCGCGGGACGATCGATGATGTCGGAGGCAACATCCATCAGCGGCCGCAGGCGCTGGCCACCGGCAACGTGCAGCGCCTTCAGGAAGCGCTCGGCAACGGGGTAGGCTTCCTTGCAGGCGAGCCGCCGCGGTTTTGCGACGCTGTCCAGGCACTGGATGGACACGACATAGGCGACGCCGAAACGGGAGAAGGCGTAGCGGACATAACCTTCGCGGATGAACTTGCGCAGGTCCGGATAGATTGCCGCGAGCGGCTTGACCGGCTCGCCCTTGCCGCCGGTGGGGTCGGCGATGTCGTAGACGAGCGCCGATCCCGTGATTTGCACCTCGACCGGTTTTGCGAAGGTGCGCGATGGCATGCCGTCGCCGGCACCGGGCTCGAATGAGAAGCTCGCGCTGTAACCGGCAGCGCCGGCGTCGAACATATCGACGGGGTTGAAATCGGCCTGGTAGCGCGACAGCGACAGGCTCGATGGTGCGCCGTTGCGCTGGGCTTCCAGATAGGCGCCGGCATCGAACGGCAGGAGGACCGGAACGGCGCTGCGCGCGATGCCGGTGAAGAATTGCGAGGAGACCGCGTTGAGCTGCACCAGCGCCGGCATCGCTCGAGGATCGTAGCGCGGCACCGAACGGCGCGGCACGAAGATGAAATCGCCCGCGATCTGGGGGCGGCTGTTGATCTCGGTGCGGAGCTGGTCGAGCGCTGCGCGCCAATCGACGCGCAGGGCCGTGAGCGAGGGGCTGCGGATTTCGTCCGCAGAGAGCGGAGTGGCGGCGAGGAGCGAAAGCGACGCCAGAAGAAGCGAGACGAAGCGGAAACTTGTCCTACCCACTGTCTCGCCCCCGGCGGCCACCTGTCCTGATCCCTCGCTTAGTCCTTGGCGCGCTCGGAGTAGGAGCCGTCTTCGGTCATCACCACGATGCGGGTGCCGACCGCGATGTGCGGCGGCACGGTGGTGCGCACGCCGTTGGAGAGAATCGCGGGCTTGTAGGAGGAGGACGCGGTCTGGCCCTTGGTCACGGGCTCGGTCTCGACCACTTCCAGCGTCACGCGCTGAGGCAACGCGATCGACACCACGTTGACGTCGTGCGTCGACAGCTTGACCGTCATGCTCTCCTGGAGATAGGCGGCCGAGTCGCCGATGACGTCCTTGGACACCTGGACTTGATCATAGGTTTCCGGGTTCATGAAGTGGTAGCCGTCACCATCTTCATACAGGAAGGTGAAGTTGCGATCTTCGATCGTGGCCTTCTCGACCTGGTCGGTGGTCTTGTAACGCTCGGAGATCTTTACCCCGTCCGAGATTCGGCGCATTTCGATCTGGCTGACCGGGGTGCCCTTGCCGGGGTGGATGTTCTCGGCGGTCACGACGACATATAGCTTGCCGTCTTGCTCGATCACGTTGCCCTTGCGAATAGAACTGGCGATGACTTTCAAAGCGATATTTCCTGCTTGCTTGGTCCGGCACCGGCCAGGACGTGGTCGAATTGATGGGGGACCTGGGGCCTCAAATCAGACCTCGGCGCCCGTTTCGGGCCGCAACATACGCATTTTGTCGTTGAATGCCAGCATTTTGCTGGCCTGCGGAGCGGTCGCCTAATGGTTGGGGACAAGCCGATTTCGCCATTCTGGTCCCCCTCGCGGCACCTCGATCGGCGGCCGTTCCTCCAGGCGCGGGGGGCCATCACCGGGGCCTTGCGGGCCTTTTTCGCCGAACAGGGCTTTGTCGAGGTCGAAACCTCCGTTCTCCAGGTCTCCCCGGGCAATGAGACCCATCTGCATGCTCCGCGGACGGAGATCATGCGTCCCGACGGCAACCGTGCCAGGCGTTACCTGCGGACCTCCCCGGAATTCGCCTGCAAGAAGCTGCTGGCGGCCGGCGAGCCCCGGATTTTCGAATTCGCCCGGGTGTTCCGCGATCGCGAGCGAGGCGACCTGCATTTGCCGGAGTTTACCATGCTGGAATGGTACCGGGCCGATGCGCCCTATGACGCGATCATGGCCGACACCGTTGTCGTCATCGCCCGGGCGGCGCAGGCCGCCGGAATCGGAACCTTCTCCTTCCGCGGCCGGACCGCCGACCCTTTCGCCGAACCGGAGCTGCTCACGGTCGCCAACGCCTTCGAGCGATTCGCCGGGATCGACCTGCTTGCGACCATTTCGGGCGACGAGGGCGACCGTGCCGCCCTTGCCACCGCGGCCGCTGCCAAGGTCCGTGTCGCCGGGGACGACACCTGGTCGGACATCTTCAGCAAGGTTTTGGTCGAGCATGTCGAGCCGCATCTGGGGCAGGGGCGTTTGACCATTCTGTTCGAATACCCATCTCCAGAGGCGGCGCTGGCGCGCGTCAAGGCGGATGATCCGCGGGTGGCCGAACGGTTCGAGGTCTATGCCTGCGGCGTCGAGCTTGCTAACGGCTTTGGCGAGTTGACCGACGCCGAGGAGCAGCGCCGCCGCTTCACGGAGTCGATGGCGGAGAAGCAGCTTCGCTACGGCGAAGCCTATCCGCTGGACGAGGACTTTCTCGCTGCGGTAGCTGAGATGCCCGAGGCGAGCGGCGTCGCGCTCGGCTTCGACCGGCTGGTGATGCTGGCAAGCGGCGCATCGCGAATTGATCAAGTAGTGTGGACGCCGCCTGCAAATGAAACGTTAAGTGACACATGACGAAGACCAACCTTGCACGCACACTCCGCGAGCCGGCCGAGCTCGTCGCCGAGCACCTTGCGCCCGCCTCGGCGCTGCCGGCGCTCGAACGCGTCGCCGCGCGCTATGCAGTCGCGATCACGCCGGCGCTGGTCGAGCTGATCGATACGTCCGATCCCGCTGATCCCATCGCGCGCCAGTTCGTTCCGACCGCAGCCGAGCTCGAGGTGCAGCCGGGCGAGAACGCCGATCCGATCGGCGATCATCCGCATTCGCCAGTGCCGGGCATCGTGCATCGCTATCCAGATCGCGTGCTGTTCAAGCTCGTTCACGTCTGCGCGGTCTATTGCCGCTTCTGCTTCCGCCGCGAGATGGTTGGCCCCGGCAAGGAGAACGCGCTCTCGGACAACGCCTATCGCGCGGCGATCGACTACATCCGTTCGCATAGCGAAATCTGGGAGGTGATCCTGACCGGCGGCGATCCCCTGATGCTGTCGCCGCGGCGCATGAGCGAGATCATGGCCGATCTCGCCGCGATCGATCACGTCAAGATCATCCGCCTTCACACCCGCGTGCCCGTGGCGGACCCTGCGCGCATCAGCGACGAGATGGTCGCCGCGCTGAAGGTTACGGGCGCGACCGTTTGGGTTGCGCTGCATGCCAACCATGCGCGCGAGTTGACGGAGGCGGCGCGCGCCGCCTGCGCACGGCTCGTCGATGCCGGAATTCCCCTGGTGAGCCAATCCGTGCTTTTGCGCGGCGTCAATGACAACGTCACCGCTCTGTCGGATTTGATGCGTGCTTTCGTCGAATGCCGGATCAAGCCCTATTATTTGCATCACGGCGATCTCGCGCCGGGCACCGCGCATTTGCGCACCACGCTAGCGCAGGGGCAGGACTTGATGCGGCAGTTGCGCGGGCGGGTGTCGGGACTGTGTCAGCCTGACTACGTCATCGATATTCCCGGCGGCGCCGGCAAGTCGCCGGTGGGGCCGAATTATGTATTGGCGGTGCAAAATACCGCAGCCGAGGCGGGTGATACGGTGATGGAAACGCGCTATCGTATCGTGGATTATTGCGGCGACGTTCACCTCTATCCGCCCGAGACTGAGCGGTGACGGAGGAGACGAAGGTTTGAGGACTGGAGGTACGAAATGAAGAGGATCATTGTGGCCGCGTCGCTCGTGGCCTTGCTCGGCAGCGCAGCGGTCGCGCAGACCGGCACCAAGGGGTCGACATCCGGCGGCGCCACGTCCGGGTCGTTGCCGGAGGCACCGGTCGGTCATCGTCAGCCGCGGGCCGGTGATGTGCCGAACGAGAAAAATTTGAACGACCCGAATAATCCCGTGAACAAGGAAGACGCGGCGCTCGACAAGAAGATCAAGAGCATCTGCCGCGGCTGCTAGGCCGTGGCAGCGGCGGGCAGGGCGCGAACAGCATCGCCCCGCCCGCTTTTGCCTCAGCTTACGCGGAACGCTCGTGCAGCCCGGCGCGCTTCGCGTTGCGCCGGATCTCGACGGCGTCGGCGAGCTGCTCGAGCACCGTTGCCGTGGTCGCCCAGTCGATGCAGCCGTCAGTGATGCTCTGGCCGTAGGTGAGCGGCTTGCCCGGCACCACGTCCTGACGGCCGGCGACGAGATTGCTCTCAATCATCACGCCCATGATGCGGTCCTCGCCGCCGGAAATCTGGCCGGCGATGTCGGCCGTGACCAGCGGCTGGTTCTCCGGCTTCTTGCTCGAATTGGCGTGGCTCGCATCCACCATCACCAGCGGCGCGACGCCGGATTTCGCCAGCTCGTTGCAGGCCTCCGCGACGCTTGCCGCATCGTAGTTCGGCTTGCTGCCGCCGCGCAGGATGATGTGGCAGTCCTCATTGCCGGCGGTCGAGGCGATCGCCGAGCGGCCGCGCTTGGTCACCGCCATGAAATGATGCGGATGCGAGGCCGATTTCACCGCGTCGGCCGCGATGCGCACATTACCGTCGGTCCCGTTCTTGAAGCCGACCGGGCAGGACAGTCCAGAGGCCAGCTCGCGATGGATCTGGCTCTCGGTCGTGCGCGCGCCGATCGCGGCCCAGGACACGAGGTCGGCGATGTATTGCGGCGTCGTCATGTCGAGGAATTCGGCGCCGGCGGGCAGGCCGAGATT
Source organism: Bradyrhizobium sp. McL0616 (assembly GCF_049993385.1). Lineage (NCBI taxonomy): Bacteria > Pseudomonadati > Pseudomonadota > Alphaproteobacteria > Hyphomicrobiales > Nitrobacteraceae > Bradyrhizobium > Bradyrhizobium sp. McL0616. The sequence goes on along the minus strand of NZ_CP188255.1, from coordinate 4,865,468 downwards.
GTTGATGGCCGACAGCACGTTGCGCGCCAGGCGCAGGCCCTTGTTGATGTCGAAACTGCCGTCGAGGCCGGGATCGTTGATCAGGCCCTTCCAGCCGACCGTGGTGCGCGGCTTCTCGAAATAGACCCGCATCACGATCTCGAGCTGGTCGGCGAGGTCTTCGCGCAAGCTCGCGAGACGCTCCGCATATTCGAGCGCTGCCTTGGGATCATGCACCGAGCAGGGGCCGACCACGACCAGAAGGCGGTCGTCCTGGCCATTGAGGATGGAATGGATCGCGTTGCGCGACGCCATCACCACGCGCGTCGCGGTGAGCGTGCGCGGGACTTCCCGCATCACCTCTTCCGGCGTGCTCAGCTCTTTCAGTTCGCGGATACGAAGATCGTCGGTCGTGCTCAGCACGGCGGGCTCCTGTCATTTTGAGAACCTGCCGGCCAATAAAAAAGCCGCCAGGTCTGGCGGCTGTTCGGACGTTTGCTGCAATGTGTCAGATTGAGCGCGATCCTCCCGCCGCCAGCGAGCTGTCGTAGGTAAAATACCAAAAATAGCTGGTGGCGACGGTGATCATGGAGCGTCATATAGCGTCCGATTGGCGGGTTGTCACCCCCCAATCGGCCTGGCAGGCGACAAGGCGCCTTAACTGTTGCTGTTGCGTGCCGCCAGCGCCATGCCGATCAGGGTGGCGCCGCCGAACAGGAGGTTGATCCCGACGAGGACGCCGATGGCCCATTCCGCCGAGCTCGGCAATCCCGTGATCACCATGAATGCGATTGCGATGTCGACGAGGCCCGAGATCAGCAGCCACGACCAGCGACCGCTCATCTCGCGGCGATGCTCCAGCGCGTACATGATGGTGGCAACGCCCTCGGCGAGGAAATAGGCGCCGAGCACGATGGTCAGCGTCAGCACGGCCTGCATCGGCCGCGCCAGCAGGAGCATGCCGGCAAACACGGCCAGCGCAGCCGAAATCAGCGACCACCAGAAGCCCGGTGTGCTGCGCGCCCAGTAGGTCACGATCAGCCCGCCGATGCCGCTGATCAAAAACATCCAGCCGAGGATGATCGCGATCGCAAGGCTCGCGAGCGGCGGAAGGATCAGTGCGGCAATGCCGAGAACGGCGAGCAGGATGCCTTCGAACAAAAAGGCCTTCCAATGCGCCTTCACCGCCTGGCTCATGGCGGATTGCAGCCGTGAAAAATCCTCTGGCGATGTCATGGTGGCCTCTGCGTCGTGGGAAGCGGATGCGGCTCAATCTAGTATGTGCGCAGTGCGCTGGCCATCCCGTGACTCACCCGCCGCCGTGCGCAGACGAAAAACCTCCGCCGCTGGTGCGGATACGGTTGCGGCCGAGAATGTAGATCGCGGTTGTGACGATCAGCAGCGCAAGGCCGAGCAGGATCGAGGTGAGGCCAATCGGGATCAAAGCCAGCGTCAGATTGCGCTCGGGATTGATCAGCCAGTGATGGATCGAGGTGAGCACGAAGGCGAGGCCGAGGAAGCCGACGCCGCCACCGGCGAGCAGCAGCGCCCACATCCGGCGCAGCTGGCTAAGCCGCTCTCGCGCGACATCGGTTCGCGGCGCGTGGTGGCGGGCGACGCGCCGCACCAGGCGCATGGCGAAGGCAATCGAGCTGAAGCCGATCAAAAGGCTCGCCGCGCCGAGCCACATCCGCAGCGTCGGGTCGAGATCCGGCATTCGTTGCAGGGTGAGAAGCGGGAAGTCGAAGGCTGAATGCAGGGCCAGCGGACCCGCCAGCATCAGCAGCCGGCTGGAAAGACGCGCCCAGTCGCGATGATGGCGGTTCGCGCCCAGTGCCGTGCCAGCGCGCGCGATCGTGAGATACGCGCCGGCGATGATGCCGAGCGCACCGTGGAACGGCACGGTGAGCACGCTGCGCAGGGCCGCAAGCGACCGCCACATCTCGGCGTGCTGCACGAGATAGGCGAGGTTCTCGTAGGCCGCAAAGCCGAGGCCGACGGCGGCGCCATAGACCACGGTGTCCATCGGATTGGCGAAGGTCCGCCGTTTGGTCGAGGAGACCAGCACGATGGCGATCACCTTGACGGCTTCCTCGGGCAGCGCGACGCCGAAGATCGAATGCATGGCGAGCGCGGCCCAGGGATTGTCGGGCGCAGCAACCATTTTGGCGAAGGGGGCGCGGGCGAGACCGAGAAGGGAAATGCTGGCTGCGCCGAGCAGGAAGGCGGTCCAGACCTGGGCCGGCGGCCCCGGGCGTTCCTCTGCGGCAATAACGAGCCACAGCATCAGCAGCGCCGGGGCGATGGCGGCCGTTCCGATGACGGTGGGTAACGCTTCAATCAGGTACATCGGCGTCGAAAATAGGTTCCCTTGGCTGGCTTATCCACTTCAACCGATGCGACCATGTGTCATGCGCTTGCTGTCGCGTCGCCTAACAACCGCGACAGATTCCGTTCATCCGCGCCGTCACCATGGCATCCTCGGCACTCCGCGAGTCCATGTTCGTCTCGGAGTTGGCCTGCGACTTCGAGGTGGGCGTCCGGTTTGGTGCCGTTACGGCGGCAAGGGGCGGGGTGGTCTTGTCATAGCAGGCGAGCCGCGCCGCAGGCTCGGCAATAGTCCGGCATTCCAGTGTCTGGGCCAATGCGCTTCCGCTCGTCGTAAAGGCCAGAAGTATCAACGCAAACAATCGCATGACGGGACCTGTTCGAAATGAACGGCAGCAACCGCGCGCCCCATATCAGGTCGCGATTGATGAGCTAGATCAAAGGAATATGAAGGTTTCTTCGATTCACGATGCACGTGTCCTGACCGCAAGTCCAGTGGCCGCATTGACGGTACGCCGACAACACCCGGGGTACGAGACCCGCCTAGTCACGCTTCGTTGTGCGTCGGCGAGGTGACGGGGCGCGGCGGCGGGCGCGGGCCTGTTCCAATTCCCAGAACGCGCGGATCAGGCACGAGCCCAGGCAGAAGGCGATCACCAGCAGCAGGAAGGTTTGGTCGGCGGCGGCAAGATGGGTCATGCCGCTGATCAAGCAACCGGCATGCCATGCCTTCCTGGGCTGTTCTGCGCCTGGCGATCAGTGCCTGGTGAAGGGCGGTGGGGCATCGGGTGCGACGTCAAAGGCGCCGAGATGGAATTCCCCGCCCGCGGCCTCATTCGGCATGGCATTCTGTCCGAGCACCGTGAATGCCGCCTGCGGATATTGCTGCCAGATCGCGAGGTCGCCGGCGGTGATGGTGAGCCAGCCGAACGTGTACATGTAGCGTCCGGGTTCGGTGACCCGGCCGACCCTGTCCCAGGTAATCTTGTCGACTGCCATTCGGTCCCCCGATCGCGAGTCTGCAAATGAAGTCTGGCATGAGGCACAGACCTTCAGAAGCTGATCCCGCAATGGGGCCGCGGTAGGGCAGCGATGCGGCGGCAATTCAGGCTGGCTGAGGCACGACCGAGCGCACGATCAGACGTGAAAGGTCGTCGCGCTGCTGCTTCTCGGCGAATTTCACCGCAAAGCCGCTGGCAAATTTGCGGATGACGCGCCCGACGCAGGCGCCAACCGCGAGCGCCGTTCCGATCGGAGGGTCGTATTCGCAGGAAACCGCGACGCCTGCCGTGGAGACGTCGACGATGAAGCAGGGATGGGTGCCGCCATTGGCGAGCGTCAGGAACGTATGCGAGGCCTGAGGCACGAACCGCGCGTCGCGCCGCAGGTCCTCGATGCTGGCGTCCTTCTGCTTTTTCTCGAGCCAGGTCAGCTTTTCCGACATCCAGGCGCGCCGCGCCCGGGTCATGTCGAGCTCCATCAGGAAGCCGGATTTCAGCGTCGCGCTGATCGTGCACTCAAACTCGCCAAAGTCCTGGAAGTAGGAGGTCACGCGCTCGCCGACCTTGCCGACGACCGGCACGTCCACGATCATGCGGAACGGCGAGACGCGCTTGGTCCGGCAGGCGAAGGAGCGGAGCTTGCCTTCGCAATCGTACCAGCGATGCAGCGAGTAACTGCCGCTCACCGTGACGTCCACTGCGCGCTGCCTGAGGAACTCTGAGACGGACATGAGCGCCAATCGTGTTTCGGATTATTTCCGTAAATTCCACGGTAGCGATCAAATTCTAAGCGAATGATACCCGAATTCAGGAGCAGGGGTAAATTTCCGGTTAATCATGACGTCGGTAGTAAACCGGGCGGGTGCCTTCGAAAGATGCGGGCTCTTTCGTTGCGTCAGCTGTCCCTGCAATTGTCGATGACGTCGTCGGCGCGGCGGATGTCGTCCAGCGTCCAGTTGCCGAGCAGCGTGATGACCGCTTCGCGGCGGTACTGATGGCGCTCGCGCCTGGAGCTCTGCCGGTAGTCGACGCCATCCTGCCGCGCCAGCGCGCGCGACACGATCGCGATCTGTCGCAACTGCTGCGGCTCCAAACGGCTCATCTGTCACCGCACATGCCGGCAGCCCGCGTTCTTCGGCGAGGTCGGTCCTTCGGGAATCGGGTCGCTTGAGGCTAGCTGGAGCGGCTTACGGAGACCTGACAGCGCCTTGGTCACGTAATGAAGGCATTGACCTGAATACGAGTGCTCAGAGGCCCGCGAGCCATCGCGTGATCGCGGACGTCGAATAGTCGAAGAGGATTAGGGGAGCGAGGAGGCCAAGGCCGACAACGAGCTGGATCGGCGTCCACGCCAGGCTGTCCGGCCCGATCCTGAGTCCGAACCACGGCAAAGCCCGTCGCATGATCACGCCCGCGATGGCTTCGACGATGGCGAGCATGAGGGCGGTGGCGCCAATGAAGGACCATGACCCGCTCGGAGGCATCCATGGCATCAGCCAGACCGGCGCGGAGGCTTGCCAGGATGTGAGCAGCGTTCCCCATCCGAACCAGGCCACAAAACATCTGACGATGTCGGGCCCGATCGCGTCGGGCTCGAACCGGATGCCGCTCTTCCGCAGCACCCATTCGATGAATTCGCCGTCCGTGAAAAAGAGAAAGGCACCGAGACACAGCGGGAAGCGCGATTGGAATGCGATCCCGATGAGGCCGAACAGGATCATGCGGGCGACGAAGTCGGCCACATAGTCCATGGTGCCGTTTTCCTTGGCGCCTTTGCGCGATGGCTCCGGTGTCGCGGCCTGGGGCTGCGGCCCGGATCTGGCGCGCGCCATGTGCTCCAGCATCCTGGCGCGCCGGTCCGGCGCGTGCTGTGCCGTGCGGTGCATCCAGGGCGGCGCCGCTGGCGCGGCCGAGGGGACGCCGGCCGGTTCGTCCGAGGTCGATTTGCGCTGCTCCATGAGCCGTAACCAGGTCTTTCAACATCCATAACGCCGTAGCGACTGCCACGGCCTTGCGTCCCGCGCGTCGCGGCTCTCTTCGGACATTTGTCGAAGGTGAGGGGCGGGAAGGTTCATGCCCGGCCGGCAGACTTTTTGCGGCCTGCGTCCTGCACGCACGTCCCGAAGAACGACTTTCGCCCTTACAGCTATGCGAAGCTCGCGGCGGACTATCCTTGCATCATCGTCCGCTACGTCTAGTTCAGTCGGGATTGCCTGCGCGAAGGTGCGGAGCAGCTTCCTCGGCCAATGATGGCTGCCGACAGGCCGGCGTCACGACGCCGAGTTGATCGCGTCGCGGATCGCGTGTTAGTGATCAATTCTATATCGTTTGGATTGATTTCATGCAGGCGGCCGATTTCAGCGCAACGCTGCAGAATTTGTTCGAGAAGGGCGTACGCTACGGGTCCGTCATTGACCTCGGCTGCGCCGATGGGCACTTCGTGCTCAACCATCTTTCGTGCCTCAGCGGTGCGGTGCCACTGAACGTCGACGCCAACCGGATCTATGAAGACTCCCTCAAGGCGATCAAGGATGCGCTTGGCGGGCACTATCGCATCTGCGCCATCACCGACCATGAAGGCGAGATCGAGATCACCGAGTCGGTGCACCCGTACTGGTCATCGGTGCGCCCGGCAGGCGACGTCTACTGGTCGCGCGTCAACGACCTCACGAAGGGCAAGGTCAAGGTGCCGGCGACCACGCTCGATGCGCTGGTCAGGGAGCTGTCGCTCAAGCCGCCGTTCCTGCTCAAGCTCGACGTGCAGGGCGCGGAAAAGGCCGCACTGACGGGCGCGCGTGATGTGCTGGAGAATTGCAGTGCGGTCGTGTGCGAGACCGACATCGACGACTTCCAGGACATCAACGCGATGCTGGTCGAGGCGGGGTTCTTTCTCTACGACCTGACGACGCTGCAGCGCCTGCGTGACGGAACGCTCGGCTGGTTTTACCCGGTCTACGTCAGCGGCAAGCTTGCGCATCTCAAGCCGCAGGCATTCTGGGAGCCCGGCGACAACGCAGCGGTGATCGGCGTGCAGGAGACCCGCCGCAAGATGATCCTCGAGCAGAACAGGAAGATCCTCAACCGGCTGCGCTACGGATCAAGCGACGTCAGCCGTAACGATCCCTGTCCCTGCGGCTCAGGGCAGAAATTCAAGCATTGCTGCGGCAGCTACTGACAGGATGGCGCTCCCTAGCGGAGCTCTCTCCACCGTGAAAGGGTTGGAACAACGTCTACAGGTATATACGGATGTTGCAAATAGCCCAATAATACCAACGAAATTGACTACTTAGAACCACCGGCGTCTATTGACTTAAACGCACATATATTGGACATTTATTGGACACGGCCTCGCTTGCCGTTCCAAGGATATCCATGGCCCGCACCGTCCGAGATGCCAACCTCGAGAGCCGAACGGCCCGCAGCCGGCTCAAGGCGCGCGGTAAGCCCTACTTCCGCACTTTGGAGCCGGGACTGCATCTCGGATATCGGAAGCCGCTGAGCGGGGCCGGAAAGTGGCTCGCCCGTCACTACGTCGGCAATGCGAAGTATGAGGTCGAGACGATCGGAGTTGCTGACGATTTCAGCGATCCAGACGGCGTGGCCATCCTCAGTTTCCCGCAGGCGCAGACACTGGCGCGGTCTCGGATGGTAGATCGCGCACACGCAGCCGTTGGCAAGACCAAGCCGCTTACTGTGGCTGATGCCATCAAATCCTATGTCGAATTTCTGGAAACGAACCGAAAGTCTGGCCGGGAAGGGCGCTACGCCGCCGACGCTTTCATACTGCCAGCACTCGGAAAGACTGAGGTTGCGGCGCTAAGCACGGATCAAATTCAGGAATGGTTAACGAAACTGGCCAAGGCGCCCGCTCGTATTCGGACGAAGCAGGGGCAAGAGCAAAGGTTCAAAACGCAGACGCATCCCGAGAGTAGCCGGCGCCGGAAGTCGACCGCAAACCGGATCCTCACGGTCTTGAAGGCAGCACTGAACCGTGCCTGGCGCGGCGGAAAGGTTGCCTCGGATATAGCATGGCGCCGGGTCGAGCCGTTCGAGGGGGTGGACTCAGCGCGCATTCGCTATCTGGATATGGATGAGGTTAAGCAGCTGTTGGATGCGTGTTCGCCTGCTTTCCGGCGCTTGGTCCGCGGCGCTCTCGAGACTGGCGCGCGGTACGGAGAGCTTTGCGCGCTTACGATATCGGATTTTAATCCGGACAGCGGCACGGTTGGCATCAGAGAGTCGAAATCAAACAAGCCGCGGCATGTCGTGCTGACCATTGAGGGCACGACGTTCTTTGCTTCGATTTCCAAGGGACGACCCGGTGACGAGGTGCTTTTTCTCAAAGACGATAGCCAGCCCTGGCTCCGCGATCACCAAAAGGATCCGATCGCCGAAGCCTGTAAGGCGGCGAAGATCAAGCCGGCGAATTTCCATGTATTGCGACACACTTGGGCGAGCCACGCCGTCATGAACGGCGTGCCCCTGATGCTTGTCGCGAGGAATCTCGGCCATAAGGACACGCGCATGGTGGAAAAACACTATGGGTACTTGGCACCGTCCTACATCGCCGACGCAATCCGGTCAGGCGCGCCGCGCTTCGGCGGGTAACGAATTGTACATGAATATCAGTGAGCCTTTATAGACGATAGCGGGCTCAAACCCCCTCGCGACGCTCAGACCGCCGCGCCGACGTTTACAGCTGCTCAGACCAGCACAATCCCACATATCGAACCAATTCGCGAGCGCGCCCTTTGCTGGGCCGTCGCTTGCATACGGAGACCAACATGCGCTCCTATTCCATTGATCAATGGTGTGAACTGCACGGTCTTTCGCGACCGTTCTTCTACAAGCTTCAGAAGCAGGGTGAGGCGCCCAAGACGTTCCCGGTGGGCCGGTGCGTACGGATCAGTGAGGAAGCGAATGCGGCTTGGGTGACCGCGCGCGAAGCGATTGCAGCCTGAAACGAAAAACGCCCCGGTCGATGAGACCGAGGCGGGGATATTCGAATTGCGTTGCAGCCTTTCGGTATCACCGTTTCGCGGTTTTAGCAACTATCTTCATCGATCGGGTCCTCAACCGCCGCATCGAGCGGCATGGAGACCCATATGTCTAATCACGCGAACGCCGGCTCGCCCGAATGGGTGCCGCTCACTCCTGAAATCTTCGACCGTCTGTATGACTGCTACTGCGGTTGGATCGACGACCTGACCGAGATCCGTGAGCGCATGGGAGCGCTGCGTAAGGCTGTCTCCAATGGCTGGGTCGCGGACAAGATCAGTCATCGAAACCTAAATCGGCTTAATGCCAACGATAAGCTTATCGCGCTCAAGCAAATGGACGTCGCGAGGACGGTGCTTACGTGCGCCGAGTTCGAAGCGCGACTGTTTCTGCCCGGCGATCCGAATGAAAGATTTATCGCAGGAATGAACGCTGTGGGCGAAGCGCGGAGGCCAACCGCAGAGCAAACGGAGGCTCTCCGCCGCGGTATGCTCGAGGGGCGGATACCGTGGCCAGTCGGCTCTGAAAGGCAGATGCTCCGCGCAATCTTGGTCGATATGCTTGAAAGCAAGAAGGCCCGGCACTGATGACCGATACCGATTTAGATCGCATTGAGGCGATGATTGAGCGGCTCAATAAACCGCCGTTGCCACACAAGGCCGAGAAAAAGAAGGTTACCGCACCGCCGCTGCCCTATGGGGCGGCCAACTCTCTCATGATGATGCGACCCGCATGGCACCACGAATGCCAAATCGATGCGAAGGGCGGCATTATCGCCAACTTGGCCAACGCCGTTACGGCGATCAAAGGTGCGCCGGAATTGGCCGGCGCGTTCGCTTTTGATGAGATGCAACGGATCCCGATGCTAGTGGGGTCAATCGGTGACGGCACCACGATTCCGCGGCCGATCACAGACGCCGACGTCATCCGCGTTCAGCATTGGATGCAGCATGCGGGGATCAAGCGCGTCAGCAAAGAAACCGTCGGCAGCGCGGTGACGATGTATGCGGATGATCGGTCCTATCACCCCGTTCGGGACTATCTCGACGGACTGCGGCACGATGGCATTCCGCGCCTGGACACTTGGCTCACCACATACCTGGGTACCGAATCCACCCCATACACCAGCGCTATCGGTCGCATGTTCTTGATTGCAATGGTGGCGAGGATCTTCCGGCCGGGCTGCAAGTGCGACCACATGCTGATCTTTGAGGGGCCACAGGGGGCGATGAAAAGCTCGGCATGCGGCGTACTGGGGGGCGGGTGGTTCAGTGATGCCATGCCCGATCTGAACGTTGGCAAGGATGCGCAGCAGCATCTTCGCGGCAAGTGGCTGATCGAAGTGTCGGAAATGCATGCCATGGGACGGGCCGATACGGCGCTATTGAAGGCATTCATTACGCGGACGACGGAGAAGTATCGGCCCAGCCACGGTCGCCTCGAAGTGATCGAGCCCCGTCAGTGCGTGTTCGTTGGCACAACGAACCGGGACACGTACCTACGCGACGAGACAGGCGGGCGACGTTTCTGGCCCGTCAAGTGCGGCCATATCGATATTGCGAGACTCGCCGCTGACCGCGACCAGCTCTTTGCGGAGGCCGTGCAGCGCTACCGTAACGCCGAGCAGTGGTGGCCAACGAAGGATGAGGAGCGCAAGCTGATCGCGCCCCAGCAATCGAACCGGTATGAGGCGGACGTCTGGGAAGAAAGCATTGCTGGATACCTTGTCGACAAGACGGAGGTGACCATCAGTGAGGTGGCCAGGGTCGTCCTGCGTATGGAGACGGGCCGGGTCGGGACCGCTGAGCAGCGCCGCATCGGTGCAGCGCTCGAGCGTCTCGGTTGGGAGCGCGGAAAGCCGACTGCGACGCGCCGACCATGGCATAGGCGCCAATGACGGATGACGCACTGTGACGCACTTACCAGAGACTCCACAGAGAATTTGTTAGAATAGGGGAAGGGGAATGCGCGCGTGGGGGACTCTATGCAAAATGCGTCATTTGCGTCATTGATTGCGGTGCCCCTGGCAATAAACAAAGGGCGGAAATCAGGTTTCGGGAGGAATACGCGCGCGCTGGGGATCCCGCGCAATACGGGAGAGGCGCCTATAATAGGCCCGGATAGGGAGTTTCGCGACCAGTATGCACGCGTGAGGAATTCTCGGAGCAATACGCGCTGCGAGTTTCGCCCGCAGTATGCACGGGCGCTAGCGCGCGAGGAATTTCCGCGCAATACGCGCTCCGCGCGCGAGGACTGGCTAATGTACATCAGGAAATGTCAGGGCTGCATGACAGGAAATGACAGGGTTGCGGCGCGAGGGCGATCGAGTTTTTGCATGCCCTAAAGCGAGCCCTTGAAAAACAATCAAGTCAATCAAGCCCGCGCAAGCGGGCGCTCTTCCTTGCTTACTTCCTTGGAAAATGCACCACCTGACGCCAACTTATTCATTTTCCCGCCGTGGCAGCCGCACTTGGCTTTGAAGGCACCAGGGCCGTGAAAGCGCTTTGCAAGCGGCACCAGATCCCGGTCGTCCGACTGAACCAGCGTCAGTTTGCACTGCGGGCGTCGGACTATTCCAAGCTGCTCTCACGCGCGAGTGGCCAGGCGGAGGCCGCAGCGCAATACAATAAAGTCCCTTAGCCTAAACGGCATCATGATCTTGAGTGTTAGAAGGTCATCGCTTGGTACCTAATTTGACCATCTCTGCCGAATGCTCCCGGAACATTGCAATCCGCTTGCTAGTGAACTCTGCAACTAGGCTGGGAAGTTCAAGGGGCGACCTAATCGTTGCCAGCCTTTGGGCGTACTCGATTGCAAGTTGCATGTTGGCTTGTGCCATTTTCAGCAACAGCGCTTGATAAGCCCGCAAGTTTGCCCTGGCCGACGACAAAAAATCAATCTCTCTCTTTGAATCACTCTCTGTCACCTGGAAAGCAGTCTCCGGGGTCCCAACAAAAGGCGGCGGATTATCAATGAGGGTGTCCTCTTGGGAAACCCGAAAACGCTTTGTGGGCGGTTCGTTCGAGTCTGCGGCAATGAAATGCGAAGCACTCGCTTTCGGACTTCTGACAATCGCTTGAGCAGCCTGTTGGGCCTTCGCGACTGTTTTCGGGCCGCGGGTATGCTTCGAGGTCGCTGGTTTGCGCTTGGTCATTTGACACTCCAAGGACGGTTGGTCGGCCCCTCGGCGAGACGTCAACATGCTGTGCATCGTAACGTTCCGAACGCCACCTCGCTCACCGTCGAGGGCACCCGATTGCCCCTAGGAACAGCGGCTGGCATTGAGGGTTCCAGATGGATTCGCCCAGCTTTCTTCTTGCGAACGGTCCTCTGCGGACGGACCTTCTCAGGCCACACCTCAAGCTGACAGCAGTGGTGTGACAGGCTCAGTGCGACTCGCTGCTGGGGGCCTTCCGCTGTGGTTGTCCGAGATCGTGAGGTGCCAGGACTCGTGGACGACCTGGTTGTCGCCGAGCGTCGTCAGGACAGCGTCGTCGACCGCGTAGTGCCACGCGATGTTGCCGAGCGCGCCGAGCGTGAGCAAGGTTGCGCTCGCTTCAGCCGGATAAGGTACCGAAAGGTTTTGAGTAGATTAGGCGGAGGGCGGCTTCAACGACGACTTTTCTCCGTCTAACCAATCTTGCTCTTCCGCCAAAGCGCGCCATGCGGCTTCCATTCGCTTGAACCGATTTCTGTCCGGCTCATTTTCAGCCGCTTCACCCATCTGAGCGCAGTTGGCGGCGTTCAGTCGGTATTGGTCGGCCGTCGTCATTTCTTCACCATCGGCTGATCAAGGCGAGCCCCGCGAAACTCTGTCGGCCCCTTGGTTAGCCGTCGTCGGCGCTGGGCCTGTTCTTCCCGCGGTGCAGCGGGATCGATAATCTTTTCGATCACCTTTGTGGCGAGCTCCTGAGCGCGCAACTTTCGGTCGGGCTTGCCGGCGGCAGGCCGCGCGGGCGTCTTTACGGTAAGTCCGATCTCGACCAGCCGTCGGATGGCCTCGGAACGGCTTAGCTCGCGCGCCTCACCCCAGGCATCAACCTCCGCTGTTACGTCGGCAGGCAGACGAACAGCGCTGACGGGATCCACCCCGCCAGCCTTCTTTGGCCGTCCCCGCGATTTTTTGTTTACGGAAATTGATCTCTTCATAATTTTAGTTTACAAGAATTCGAGCCGAGACGGAAGCAGCAACTTCCACTCGGCTCTAACCTCGACTACAAGGGACGGAAATCCAAATGACCCAGGCTGACCGCGTGCATAGCACGCCACGGGCAAACTCGCCCATAGAACGCCCAACCGAACCCGTGGATTCGTTGACCGCTCAACCTGCCACCAGACAGCCGGAAAACGGCGAACGCACCAGCGAGTCCCCCAAGCCCGTTCAGGCACTATCCAACATCTTCGCCTTCCCCGCGGGCGGCCGACGCGAACCTTTGGACATTCCCTCCCTCGACCACGCATAGCCGCTGGTCGTCGGCGCCGAACCGCCGCGACCCGAACATGCACACCTTCGTGTTTCGGAGCTGATCGTGAGGTCAACTGACAGCGATCTCGTGCGCGACGTGGCCTGCGATCTCTCCAAGGCACGCCGCGGCTCGGGCAAAGCTGCTCACGGCGGCCGAGAGCAGGCTGAGCGCCGCTATAGCTGCAGCGCGGGAGGGCTGAGCCATGGCAAAGGCAAAGCAAAAGCCCAGTCGCCGGGCTGTCACCCGTCGCCGCAATGTCGCCAGACGGCTTAGCAAGCGCGAGGAGACGCCTCTTGGCCGGCTGGGCACAGACGGCGCCAGCAGTCCGCGCAACATCAACGGGCGGCTGTTGTGGCTCGCGATTGAATGGGCCTGGAAACGCCTCCCAAGGTCGGGCGGACCATGTCGGAAAAGCTGAGTGACTACTGCCGGGATAACCGGATCAGCTTCGACTGGATGCTCACCGGCTGCCTTAAGGGCTTGAAGCAGATGATGGACGAGCGCCGCGGTCGAGAGACGGTCGCTACGCAGGCCGCAAACATCGCGGCGAGATACGCGCGGTTATCGCCAGCGCAACAGATGATCATCACGACAGAGATCAGGCGCATCTTGGCGGAGCGCGACGAATGAAGAGCCGGCGCAGACTGCACAGGAAGCGCGACCGGCAGCGGCTGGCGGCTCACGCCAAGCGGTTGAGGAAACGGAGCTGAGACAAATACGCCGCCGGGCTCAAATACAGCGTCCCGGCGGCGGTGTTCATTCCAGCCCCGAGATGGAACTAACAAAAATCCCGGATACTAGTAGGACGAACAGTGCCGGGAAAGGTTTCCGCGGATGCAAATTAAAGGCCCCGCCGGTTCAGGCTGGCGGGCCTTTCTCGTTATGAGAGGCAAGCGGCGATGGCGAGAACTACATCGGTGCCGAAGTCACCCGAATAGATCCACCAAGCAATCCCGACACCAAGCGCAAGAGCAACCATTTTAAGAGCGATCATCTGAATTCCCCTCGTTCGTGCAGACAGGCTGAGCTCTGACTGTTTCCAGACTGCTTCGAGGGGAGCGACAAACGGCTTCGTTCACCGAGCTGTTATCCTTGGGGCCTTAAGACGAAGGCCGCAGCGATTGTTCGCTGCGGCCCGCGCACGGTCAAAATGAAACCGGGTAAAAAAGATCTAAGTGAAATATGCAGCCAGCCCCGGTCTCAGGCTGTTCCGGCGCACACATATGTGAATCAGGCGCCCTCCGATTTGCGGACCGGAACGACTCCGGCTTGTTCTCGTTCACGTTCGTGAACATGGAATGGCCGGTGAGCTTCATTATCGAGATTTACCGGGTTGCGTCAGACGGCTCAGAAACGCTGCTCCACCGAGCGGTAGTTGCGGTGACTAGCCCTGTTGCCGCTCGCCGAGAGGCGAGCTACTTGCTCAGCAGGCGGAAGAACGCAACGGGTGCTCGCGTGCTGAACGCGTAAAACTCCCTGGGGCGGAGAGACGGCCCCGGCCTGGCTGGGGGGGCCAGGTATCGCCGGGGCCGCTTCGCCAGCTCGGCGGCGAGCCAGCGAGTATAAATAGAATAGCCGGCCGCGGCTCCGGTTCCTCCCGGGGCGGGAGCAGCCTTGTTCGTCGATTGGGGTGAACCGAATTAGGCCTAGTCTAAAATCTCGCAGTGGCCTATTTTGGTTTTCGAGCGCATAAACCGGCATGTCCGAATCTTCTCGCCAGCCCCGGCCTGCACCCACGCACTGCCCGGCTCGCGCGAATCCACTTCGCCAGACGACCTCAATGCTAGACGTCAAGACCGGCCGGACGGTCCGCCTTTACCAATGTGACAGGTGCGGTGAACGCATTTGGGAGGATTGACGCCCGCTAGCAACGAACAGCTGGTGCTGGCCTGTTTCCGACCTCAGTGGTCTAGTTTCAAAAGTGCGGTGGCCTAATTTGAGTTGTGTGCACTACTGGACAGAACTCAACCGGCTACGCGTGCGTTAAGAGAACATCACAGACCGGACCTCGGCTTTTATCTGTGATGAGATCGCCGATTGCGCTCCCGCCTTCCTCTAGGGAAAGGAGCGCGCCATGCAGGAACGGCGACGTTTCAAACAAACAACTTCACTTGAAAACCGCCTTCTCGAAGAAGCTAGACGACTTCGCGAGGAAGCCGAACTGCTTCCTCATGGGCCCGTACGCGATACCGCCAAGCGCAGGGTTCGTCAGGCCGAGACCGGATCTCAAATAAACGAGTGGCTCAAATCGCCCGGCTTGCAGCCGCCGAGGTGAGACCCATGGTTGAACAACCCCACACCAATCCATATTCAGTGCACGCGCGCATTTGCCTTGGCATTGCAGCCTTTGGCGCGGCACTATTCGTTGCGGCACTGTTCATGGGCATCCGGTAAGGCCGCCTCGGTTGGCGGGCCTCATTCATCCCTCTTCAGCTTGCGCTGGCCCCAATGCGGGTCTTTCCCCTTCGGGTTCAACTCCGGAACGTAATGCCGGTTCAACGCTCGCATGATGCCGATCCGGGCGAACAGCGTGGGGCCGCCGCGCTCGACCACTGAAAGCAGGGCTTCCATCGCTGCTCGCCACTCCGGCACATCGTGCTCCTTCTTCGGCAACGCGGCGATGTACTGACCGGCGTCGAGCAGCGTCACCAGCTCGCGGCCGTCGACCTCAATCAGATCCTCGAACGGTCGCGCCCAGCCCTTCGTCATGAAACCGTATTGCCATCCTTGTTGCGTTGCTGCCACCCCTCAGAACGGCCCCGCGCTTGCCGCACGCCTGGTCCGGCCATCGATCGACATAGGCGGCCGAGAGCTTCACGTTGTGGCTGCACTTGTAGTCCTGGCAGAACACGAGCAGATCGCGAACGCCGCTCTCGCGCATCTCGCCCAGCGTGATCTTCACCGGTCGGCCGTCAGCATGGTAGCCAAGTGAGTTGTGGCGTTGGGGTCGAGGCATGCCGTCACCGAAACGAGGCGTCGGTCATGAGTCAAGTCCACAACGGCTAGGGCTTCGGGACGCGCGCGAGCACTGTGCGTCGTGGGTGTGGACATCCGGCGGCGGGCCGACGCCCGTCATTCCGTTTCATTTTTGGGCGGCGACCCGGAAAGGTAGCGAAGAGTCAGGCTCCTCGGCTGGCGCCCCGTAGACCTTTATGTTCAGCGTCGTCTGAATCTCGCTCGCGTTTGGCGAAGACGTGACTGCCCGATACTGTCCAGATCAATCCTGTCCTCGGTGGGCCGCTGGTCCCCCATGAGTCCTTGAACATGCGCACCCGCGGCTGCTTCACGGGGCGACTCTTGGGCCCGCAAGTATAGGTGCAACGAGGGAACGATTTCCCATCCTAATTGTTGTTAAACGTCCCCGAGCGTCGGCGGGATTGCCCGAAATGTCAGTAGCTCAAGATGGTTCAATCTCTCGCGGCAATCGCAATCCTCGCAATCCTCGCAATCCTGGGAACTTCAGCCGTCGCGCTGCCTGCGTTTGCACCAAGTGTCGAGGCAGGTGAGAGTGTTGCTCTCGCGAAGGGAGATCGGCTTCAGGTTCGGTCTTCTCTCATCGACTGCTCGCATCAGACTTGGCCTGAACTTGGTAGTTCCTGTTTGAGGAACAGTGATCCGGCGGCGCCGGTTCTTGTAACGCGTGTTGTGATGATCCGCCGCTAGGCGCGGCTTTCCCCATTTCCGACCAAGTTTAGCTCGACTGTCCCCGCCGTTTTGCGACGACAGTTCAACAGCCGCATCCCGTTAGAATTCGGGCGCTGCAGTCCTCTGACCTTAGGCAATCATGAAATCTGATCAGGCCCCAACTGTTCTTGTTGTTGAAGACGAAATGGTGTTGCGAATGCGATCCCTCGATATCGTCGAGGACGCCGGCTTCAATGCGGTGGAAGCGGTCAATGCTGATGAAGCACTTTCCATCCTCGAATCTCGTTCCGACATCTCTCTGTTGTTTTCCGATATCCAGATGCCTGGCACGATGGATGGACTGAAGTTGGCGCAGGCCGTGCACCTTCGCTGGCCCTCGATCAAGATCATCCTTGTGTCCGGTCAGGTAAAGCCAACCGACGAGGATAAGCCCGCAGATAGCCGCTTCTTCGGCAAACCCATCGACGTAAAGGAAATGATAGAGGAATTGCGGAATATGGTCGGCGCCGGTGCGCTGAAAGTCGTCCCAGAGACCGCCATACCGCTTGCGGTTGAAACGCTCGGTCGAGCCGGGGCGACCGTTCGCTCAGCCGCGCAAGACTCACTCACCGCGGAAAATGACAGCCTGCGCCTTCTGCTTGAGCAAGCCAGCATCGATGGAAAGGTCCTACTCGCGCAAGCCGGCATAGACGCGAAGGAGCGCGAGGCAGCTGACACGCTGCAGAAGCTCATCCTGGAAGAGCTGCATCATCGCATCAAGAATACCCTGGCAACGGTCAGCGCGATAGCGTCCCAGAGCCTTCGAACGGCCCCAAGCATCGAGCACGGGCAGCAGGCTATCGAAGGCAGGTTGGTTGCGCTTGGAAGAGCGCACGACCTCTTGATGCAAGCTCGGTGGGCGAATGCCAGTCTTGCCCAGACGGTTCGCAGTGCGACTGAGCCTTATGACAGCAAGGGCGCGGGGCGTTTTTCGATTGAGGGACCGGATATCGGAATTACTTCTGGCGCCGTTATCGCCCTGGCGATGACGTTCAACGAGCTTGGCACAAACACCACCAAATTTGGCGCGTTATCGGTTTCAAGCGGGCGCGTGCAGATATCTTGGAAGATCGATGACGCAAATCAACGACTGCAAATGACATGGGCGGAAAGCGGTGGTCCCAGGGTCGAAGAGCCTACCCGACGAAGTTTTGGCTCCCGCATGATCGGATCGCTCGGGCATCAGTTAAGTGGACAAGTTCAACTGGCATATAAGCCAGACGGATTTGTTTATAGCTTGGACGTTCCGCTGAGTTCACTGACTGCAAAGGGCGCAAACCAGCAGAAGGGCGCCGCGCAATGACGACCGCAAGAATTGTGTTGATGGCTGTGCTGATAAGCGCCCTCGGCGCCACCGAGGCGCTGGCCGAGTGTCAAATTGCAGACGCAAAGCTTGAGGAGGCGATCCAGCAAAATCCGCGATTGCGAGGGCCAGCTAACAGCCAGTCCGTGCGCGACCTCCGGAGCTTAAGGGACGCCGCGCTCACGCTTCGCTCTTATGGACGTCATGAAGACTGTGAACGTCTCCTCGCCAACATTCGCGAACTGATCGCGGGACCGCCCATGGGGTCCTTGGGGGACAACGATGAGGAAGAGGCGGACAAGCAAAATACTGCTAGTGAACCAAAAGCAAAGCGTGGCGCGTCCTTGGGGAACCGCGATAAAAAAGGCGCCAAACCTTTAGTAAGGATCGACCAACTTACACCCGGTCTGAGGACCGACCAAATGATTGGGGCAGAAGTCCGTAGTTCCGATGATAAGATCGTCGGCGAGGTGCGAAATATCGTTTTCGGCACCAAAGACGGGCGAGACTACGCGATTGTCGCCTCGGGTGGATTTTTCACCACCGGAAAGGACAGCATCGTGGTGCCGATCCGATCTCTTAAGGTCACGGAGGATCGGTCGAGCTTCTTTCTTCCCATCACGAAGGAAATGATGAGAACCGTACCTGTCATGCCCGATCAAGAATACAACTGGCTCTCGGACCAGGCTTGGCGCGCACATAACGACGCCCTTTTTCGATAAGCGCTGAAACGTCAGTTCAATTCCCCTCAATCGTCCGCACTTGTTGAGGGAACGAAGCAATTTTGCTCCAGTTGTAGTCGGCGTAAATGCGGTCGGGCCACACGCCGCTGTTCGACATCGAGTTTACCGCCGCTAGCTAAAGGCGCTTAAAAGACATAGCGCCGGCAACGTAATTCGGTCGGAATGCCCCCGAAGCGGGAAAAATTAAGCGCTGGTCTCGCTCCCAACCTTTGCCTGGATCAGAACAAGATGAGTTGTTGGAATGGTTACGCTCCATTCCAGTCCGCGCGGAGCAAAATCGAGAGCGACCTTCGCGTTTAGAGAACGTTCAATCATTTCGCCGATCACGAGGTGGCCAAAACCATTCCGGGACGGCGGGACTACGCGAGGACCGCCTTGCTCGATCCATTTTAACAACAGATGGGGCATTGCAAGCGATTCACTGTCGAGCGACCAAGATATCTTCACCTTGCCGGCAGGCAGCGAAAGTGCGCCGTACTTGATCGCATTTGTCGTAAGTTCGTGGATTGCGAGTCCGATCGCCTGGGTTGCTTCCGCCGTTACGACAATGTCTGGGCCGGATAGTTCGACTCGCGAGCTTTGAATGTCTAGGAACGGAATAAGGTGTTGCCGCATCAGGTCAACGAGGCTGGCTCCTTGCCATCTATTGTGAACTAACACATCGTGTGATGCGGCGAGGCCCTGCAGACGTTGTCCGAACCGGCTTTCGAATTCCACCATCGTCGTGGTAGTGCGAGCCGTTCGGCGAGAAATCGATTGAATCACCGTCAGCAAATTCTTCGAGCGGTGCGATAGCTCATGCATTAAAAATTGAACATGGTCTTCTGCAGCTTTGCGTTCAGTGACGTCGGCTACAATGCTGATGAGCCGGTGAGCTTTTCCGTCCGGCATGCGAGAGATAACGCGGCCGTGGCCCCTAAGCCAAAGAATTGTGCCGTCCGGCCACACCACCCGGTACTCAGACGTAAATGAGTCTTGGACTTCGGCGAGCTCGTGTAACTTTTGCATCAAATATCGATCATCGGGATGTAGCGCCGACCAATATTCGTCTTGGGTGCCTCCCACTTGTCCGCGGCCACCTGGAAGGTTGATCCCGAACAGCGCCATGCCTTCCGGCGTCCAAAGTCTCGTCTTGGCGACTAGGTCTGTCTCCCATGTGCCCATTCGGCCCGCGGAAAGTGCAGATCGGTAAAGGGTCTGCCCATCATGTAACTGCTGATTGGCTTCGGATAGTTCTTGGGTTTTCAGTTCCAGTGCTTTTTCAACCCTCAGGCGCTCAGTTGTTTCCACGGCTGTGACGAGCACGCCACCTATGCCGGTCGGCGATAACGGATCGGGTATCGGACTGTAACTGACGGTGAAATGCGCTGTCTCAAAACTGTTGCCACGGCGGCGAATTGTGAGAGGCCGGTCTTCGGAATAAACGCCAGGGCTTTCGCCAGCGAGAATTGCTTCTTGAAGCGGGATCAGATCCGAAACCACTTCCGGCCATACGACGCGAAACGGCAGCCCGAGTGCCCACGGGTGCTTGTCCGCTAAAATTGGCCGGTATCCGTCATTGTAGATCAGGATGAATTCGGGCCCCCATCGTACCGCCATCGGAAAGCCGGACGCTGTCATTATCCCAACGATAAGCCTGAGGGTGGGAGACCACTTATTCGAGTCACCTAACTCCGTCGTTGACCAGTCCTTGCTCGCAATAAGGCCAGCCATTTCATTCTTCACGGAGGGAGCAGTTGGTGGTTGTTTTGTTCCGCTATCATCGAGCGACATTTGCTACTGCCTACGGAAACTGGCGGGAAAACGGCCAACAAGTGCGCTAATCTACAACGGTATCGGAAACAAGGTCGAGCAGCATCTGAACCCCCACGGGATCTGCCGCTAGAGGCATGCGGGGGCGCTATGGAAAGGATTGCAGCAAGCCGGGTCGCTAATGACCACGTTTCAAACAAGTGTTGCGGACGTCAGCGAGGCAAATGCTTTTGCTCCGTCGCCTGAGGCCGCCACCGGCACTCTTCGGAATCCACCCGATGTTCAACCGAGTCCGGTTTGCGCGCCAAAGCGGAAGCCGCCGGCTGCCTTTCTCGATCCGCTGTCGCACCCCTGAATCTCAAAAAATCGCGCACTAGTCAGGAGACAGTACGGCACCTTCAGAACCATCGAGGAGGGGGCGGGGGTATGGGCGGGCAGTTACGTTGTGGCGTGGCTGTACCGGGCCTGCATCAACCAGGGTGGTAAGCCGGGCGGTTGTTCGGACGACGCGAAACGGTGACAGCCTGGTCTAACTTGACGCCGCTATCGTCGACAAAAATTGGTCGGGCCTTAATCTCCTCCAACAGTTTGGCTTGCGCGGGCGAAAACGTTGCGGCCATCTGAGCCCATACATTCCGCAGCGTGGACAGGTTTTGAGCGAAGGACGTTTGGAACTGCGGTTGACCCGGATTAGACGTGATTTGATTCAGGTCCGTCGTCAATTGCTACAAAAGGTTTTGCACATTGAAGCTAGCTTCGGTGGCGACGATTAGCTCACATAGTTCTCTCAGGCGCGCTGCGTTCATGGATTTCCCCCAGAGAGAAGTTGTAGCGGAAAGGAGCGCCAACTCCAAGCTGCTAGCAGCTCTCGGTCGTCCAGGAAACGCGCGGGCACCTAGACCGAATGGCCTTCAAGGCGATTCCTGAACACGGCGGGCGTAGCGTTGTGATGCGCCGCTTGTGCACGTGCTTGGTAGGATTCGAGAACGAAAAGCCGAATCGCGCACGACAGTCTCGTGACTTCGTCGACTATCGATTTCGCTGACAAGGTCCTGGGCGCGCATTCCTCGGGACAAAGCGATTTCCCGAAAGCTGTTCCAAAATTCGTTTTCTAGGCGGATGGACGTCTTGTGGTTACCAATAACGAGTCGAGATCGAAAACGCTCCTCTTAAAATCACCTAATCGTCGGGCGGCTTCCCGCCTTTCATCGACTCGTGCACACGCTGCATGGTCCTGGAAAAATAGTCCTCGCGCTCCCGCCGAAAGCGCTCTTGGTGCCCCCTGAAATTCTCGACGCGCTTGCTAATCTGCTCGCGTTCGGGCGGACCGAGATTAAGCAGGCGCTGGGGCACTCGGCTGGGTTCGTTGAGAATCGCCACAATGTCGATCGGAGTTGGTGGGAGAGGGGCAGGTGGCTTGATCCCGCTCGCGGCTGTGCGCGATGCCAATGCCGCCGTCTCGGCCATCAGCGCTTCTAGCTCCTTGCGGTAGTCCATTTTATCAGCCCTCCGCCAAAGGAGACACTGTGAGCGGGAGCGGGTGGGCTGTCAAACGTCGCTAGGGGGCCCGGGGCCTTTGCGCTCGATGAACAATTTGCTTCGGCTCCGATTATCTCGTTTTAAGCACGGGTAGGTGAGATGGACCTCATGGCCGAGCTTCAGCAATTGGAGCATCAGCTTGAATTAGCAAATCGAATGCTCAGCCTGGTTCGGGATCGCCCGGCGGTAACTCGGCTCGAAGCATTCGGAGAGGTTATACGGACGAGGATCGACCGCCTGAAGGCTATCGGTTTTGAAGATGCCACGCGGCGTCGTGCCTATCAGCTCTGGGAGGAAGCAGGGCGGCCTTGGGGCCGGGACAGGGACTTCTGGTTGCAAGCCGAACGTGAGCTACTGAGCAGTTCGGCTCCGCGTTAAAGTGCGCGGCGTTGTGCGTATTTGTCGCCGCTAGTTGTTACCTCGATGTTACCCGACTAACTCGACAGTGATCACATGATCTGATATCGCGTTTTTATAAGTTTTATCAGCTATTTGGCGAAACCTGTGATCGGCGCGAAATGGCCATGGTTCCCGGGCAAAAGGCCGGGGTGGGGGTGGGTGGGGGCCGGAACTCTCGACCGCCCCGATTATCGACGTCCTTCGCCACGTTCGCGCCGGCCTCCATTTTTTTTGGCGACGGCTCTCAGAACTCTCGTCCACATCTGCATCGCTTCACCCCGGACATGAGCAAGCAGTTGGACCTCCTCGACGGCTTCGATGAATATAGGGGTTCCAGCCGCCGTTCTCCGTTCTACAGCATGCCCCCGCAGTTCGAGCGCGCGAAGGCCGCCCACGCGGCTCCCGTTGAGGCAGCGCCGAACAGGCGCAGGTGCCCGCCAGCGAGCCGGAGGCCGCACCAGCGCCTCTTGGCGCCCCTCCAGCGGTCCCGCGGATCATCACCAATGGTGACGACCTGGTGGACTTGATCCGCCGGCGCGGCGACGAGCTCGGCATCACGCATGAGACGATCGACCACATCACGGGCTGGGCGTCCGGCTATGCGTCCAAGCTATCTCCCCGGAGCCATTGAAGCGTCTCGGCGAGCAGTCGCTCGGCTTGGTTCTCGATGCGCTGGCGCTCGGCATCGCGCGGATCGAGTTCGTTGAAGATCCGGAGATGACGGCGCGGATGCGGCGCCGGTGGGTTCGTCGCCGCCGTCCACACATGCGGCCACGGCGCACTCGCGGTGCGTTGCTGGCCGCTCGGGAGGAGGGGATGTTCGCGTCCACAACGGAGGACAACAATGTCGAAACCCCATCTGAGCTTCCGACCGAAGGTTGAGCTTGCCGATGCGATCCGCGCCGCGGCCTCGGCGGAGTGCCGGCCGGTGTCTCAGTTCCTGGCGAACCTGATCGAGGACGCGCTTGCGGCCAAGCAGCCGCGTCAGCAGCACAGCGAAGCGGCGTGAGGATTCTGTCCATGTTCCGAAGGCAATCCGGCGAAGAGGCCGGCCCGACGCATTCTGATCCCGAGCCGACCTTGCGGGCGCCCAGCGTCCGGGAAAAACTCGATTGCGCGCGCGGTGCGCTCGCCGCGCTCGAGGAGCAGGTCGCCGAATTCGCACTGGAGGCTGCCGAGCGGAAACCCGGCGCTGCGGACAAGCTGGCGGGACACCGCGCCAAGACCGAAGCGGCCAAGACGGCTGCGGATGAACTGGCGGCGGCGTTGCGGTTGACCGAGCAGCCCATAATTCCCCCAGCGACCGCGCTACCGTCGACGCCGACAGAAGCCGCAACCCGCCTCGATCAACTCAAGGCCGACCCAAAATGGGCCTCCTCATTCGTCGGAGGCGGACCGGCGCAGTTGCAGGAATTTCGCGACCTGCACGAGATCGTCGCAAAGGGCGATCACGTCGACGTGGCAATGTCGGGCCTTCACCCTGAGCAACCATCCTCTGGTCACCGCGAGATGGCCGGAACGGCGGCAATGCTGCGCGAACTCGGCATCGACGATCGAATCATAAAGGAAACGCTCACAGGTCACATGTGACCGAGCCGGAGTACGAGGCGGCAGAGCGCTGGAAAAAAGATGCGATCAGCAATCCAGAATTCGTCTCGCGCTTCTTGAAGGGCGGCGTTGAGGAGTCCCGAAGAATGGCCCTCGCCAACATCATCTTAACCGGCGGCATCAAGGAGAACACGTAGATGGCCGACTATCTTGTCGAAGTCGTCAACCCGAAGACCAACGAAGAGCAGCACGTCACCGTCTCGGTAACGGAGTTGCAACTGGCTCGCGCAAAGCGAACCCCGGATTGGCGGGCTGCGATCCAGGATCTTGCGCGGCCACTGATCCCCAAAGGCTTCATGCCGCTCGGCTGCCGTGTCGCAGCGTTGCAGTAGGAGAAGATCAAATGACTACACCGGCGCAAGAGTCCGCCCACAAGGCCAATGTGGCTATCGCGGAAGGCGCGAGGTAGGCCGCACTAGGGGCAGCAAAGGCCGCCTACAACAACACGCCACCGGCGTGGCCAGCATACGATGCCGCAGTCAAAGCGGCCGACGTCGCCCACTGTCGTGCGGTCATTGCCAGTGCTGTGGCGAACGGCCTCTATGGTCCGCGGCAGACCTTGTTCAATCTTACAGGTGTCTGGGCCTGAGCCGATTGTGGGAAGTTTGAGACATGGCCAATTTGAATATTGGATCGAGCCTCTTCAGCGGCCTCGGCGGCGCGGCCTCCGACCTGTTCGCGGCCGAGGGCGATCGTTCGAAGGCGCAGGGCGATCTGCTCGAAAAGAAAAACTACGACATGGCGTCTTATCCGGTTGCCGGCGCTAACCGCGCGGCGGGTCCCAATCCAACTCTGAGCGCCATTGCGCTGGACTGGATCGCATCCGCCGTCAGCGTGAAGTCGAATTGATGTTGTCGCGAGGCCCGTTACCGCCTAATTGCAAAATGAGTGTAGCAGGTCGCGGCGACCGTCACGGCAAGTCCGATCAGTGCAAGCTGAAACCACTGCATTGGCTGTCCGCACAATTCTTGGCGACGTGGGGTCTGATGCTTTGGACGGCCGCCGCCGCCTTGCAGGCGATGTAACTCGACGCCGTTTGTGAGCGATGCTGCTGGCAACGGCATGTCGCAGCCGGCGCACTTCGAGATACAGGCGGACCGTTTCCAGGTACATCAGGTCAGTTCCTCCCCAATTCAATTGCGAAGATCGGCCACATGAAACCAACTCGAAAAGAATAGCTTTCAGTGAAGTAATCTGGCGAGCAATACAGCCCTTCCGAGCCGCTTGGCGAGTCCGGACGACTACGGCCGGGGTTCGTCGGGGACATCGAACCTCAGGAACATGACGTCGACGGCTCCGACGATCGGGAGACGACGCAAAGCGCCGTAATACCGTAAGGCCACATCGTCGAGCTCCAGCTCAGTTAAAATTGAACTCGCGCTCTGCGGCCGTCCAGGTTTGAAAATCTCTTGGTGAACTATGCGACCGGCCCCGGCATGTACAGGTCTAGCACCGCGGCCCAACGGCGCAATCAAACTCCGGAATTATGCTTGCCAGGTAGCATTAACGCTTGCGGCTCTGCCGGCGTCGGTCAAAAAAAAGCCATGGCTTAATTCTGAGTTGGAACCATTGATGCGGACTGCGCTTGATCAGGTCACCTGACCGCCGGCGATGAGCGAGAGATTCTATGAAGTTGGCTTTTTTCTCGCGGCGGCCCGCGCCGCTATCCGACGCAGAGATTCAGGCGGCGATGGATGAACTGCGGAAACTGAGCGTCGAATGGGCGGCAGATGAAATCGAGGCGGAACTTCGCCGCTTACGTTCAAACGTGCGAGTGCTACGCCGCAGAGGTAGTGCGTCGCCAGAACCAACAACAGCCACATCCTCGGTCTCAAGGCCGCCTCTCTGATTTACGAGCATACGGCACCACTTCCGCGCGCCGAGCGATTGAAGCAGGACACTAACGCAGCGCCTGCTGCCTTTGCCGGCACCGTTCCGCACGATCGGCGTCGGGCGCGAGATTGAAGTGCAACCGTTGGGCGAGCGTAAGGGAGCGCGGGACCTTGTACTGGTTTGGGTTGGTTCGCCTGCGCTTGCACTGACTTCGGAAGAAACTATCGCGAAGTTGCGCGCAGCAGGCTACTCGGAGATCAGGGAGACTCCATCCGGAAAGATCAAGTCTTACCGAGCAGTCAAAGGCGGCACGGAGCGAGCTCTCATCGTCGACAGCACCGGACGCATCATGAGACGACGCTGCGGTCGCCACGGGTCACGCGCACTTTGGTGCCAACCGGAAAATTGCGATGCGCGGCGGTTAGTTCATTTCGATCAAACGAAGAACCGCTTGCCGTCTTTCCGTTTGCGTACGAGTAGAACGAAGCTTTTCCGGAAAAAGTGCGGGCAAAGGATTGGGCCGTTGAGCGATCTGAACGTGCCGGCTGTTGTTCGGTCCGGCCTTCGGTTTGCGGCTGGCTAGTTCGATTGGGTGCCTCGGGAGCCGGCTCTGCGTGTGCCTTTGGGATAATGGACCAGCTATCATTGAACTCCTGGGCTACTGCGGTGGTCGGCGTCAACCCCATCCAGGTCGGGGCCATCGCAATCGCGACGATTCCAAACAGGAGACGCATGGTCGGCCTCACCAACAAGTGGAAGAACTAATCGACAATGCAGATTCATGGACGGTTTTCCTGGGCGCAGTGCAGCAATCAATTCGTCCATTGCAGCGCTTTAGTTATCCGGGCGCCATCGGGCATCTCGCCATCGTCCTGGAGCACACGGATAACTCGCCCGGCTTCAGATATATCGAAGCGAAAAATCGTTCGCGGAGATTTGCGTAAACCAATGCTTCGTACTGCGGATCAACACCGGCTTGCTACCGCGATGGCGGCGGTGATGCGCGCGAACCCGGTTGCGACGCTGCGGGATGTCGAGATGGCTATGCAATGCGAGGGGCCGGTCGTTTTTTATTAAATATGCGCGTTTAACCGTGAATTGTGTTTTCGATATTAGCGACGTTTGGAGGGGTAGTATCGTCAGCGCCGATAAACATGCTGTTCCTTGAAGTGCCAAAGCCAGCGCGGGCCGCGGACAGAGGATTGGCGCATGATCAAGCATTACACGGATGGCCTCTTGTTCTTTGAGGGCCGAGAATTACGGATTGTTGCCTATGGCGTTAGCCGGAAACACGCCCAAGTGCATGCAGATGGATTAGGCCTTCTTCCGATACACTTCTACATCACGCTCGACGGCTTTCTTACCGTCGCAAAATGTCGGCTCGTATGGAGATGGCGGGACGACGTCAGTGTCGCTTTTGAAAGATGGCTGGATATTCGCCAGCGTCTCGTGATCGAAGATCGCGCTGACGTTTCGCGGACGAACTTCTGAGCGGTCGACGGGGTTGGAGCGGCGCGCCGCTCTGCCGGTTGCGCCTCAATTCGACCATCCGACTCAGGCTGTGATTGTATCCGTTGCCGGCGTCTCGTCTGCGACGGTTAAGTTGATCCCGAACCGAAGCCCGACGAAGCGGAGCCGAAGGCCCGGAGAGAACCCCATCAAACCGGGCCTTTGCGCTGTCCGGCTGGCGATTCTATTGCCAAGGTCAGCGGCCCCGCCACCCGCTGGCGGGTGGTCGCTTTGATAGCCCGTCCGCGAGGAAAGGATGCCGCCAGGTCGCGGCCGGCTCGCGCCAGGTTCGAGCGGTTCGTTGCTGGAAAAAATCCAAAGAATGAGTGCAATAAGTTTACGGCGCGGCTCCCGTCCGTGAGGAGGGAGAGATTTCCGGAGTCCTCCCTAGTCTCTCTCTCTGTCGCGCGCGTGCGCGCGTAGCAAAACTGTGCTATTGGCCGCCTACGTCGATCGATGGGCAGACGAGATCCGACTGTCTGAGTTGGAGCCTCGTTCATCTGCTTAGCGTGCGGGAAGCGCGCAGCGATACTGAGGGGCGGCAGCAACTCAACAAAGATGGCAATACGGCTTTATGACCAAGGGCTGGGCGCCGCCGTTCGAGAATCCGATTAAGGTCGATGGCCGCGATCCGGCGACGCTTCTCGATTCTGGCGAGTTCATCGCTGTACCTCCGAAGAGAGAACACGACGCGACCGAGTGGCAATCTACCGCCACAGGGCAAACACAATCCGGCTGTTTGCCGATAGGCCCGCACGTCGTGAATATCGCGACTACGGGCAAAGGCGTTACGACAGAGACTACGGTCCACGTAACGACAGGGAGTACGCACCTAGACCTTACGACTATGACGATGAATAAGACGGGGTTGAAAAGGGGCGTGCTATGCTCGAGCCGACCTGCGAAGATTGTCTTGTCGAAGACCTCTTCTGACCTTAGCGGTCATCAGTGACGGCCGCCTTGCTGCAATACGCTGGGTGAGAACTCAGCGGCTCCTTTGTCTTAGGAACGTGTGGCTTGTAGTGCCTTCGCGAAGAAATGCGGCACCTGACCTTCGACGTCACCGACCTAGATTCCTTTGCTCTAAGTGGCCTTTCTTCGCAACGGAGAATCCCGCGTCATCGATCCGGCCATTCAAACAAAAGACCGCCCCGTTGGGGGCGGCTTTTGGATCGTATGTCGAGAGTTAGTACTTAAACTCCGGCATGGCCTTTAATTCGTCCTTGGTGGCGCTAAGCACGGCGTGATTGGGATACCAACTCTTACTAGCGCTGGTGGTGGTGGTGGTCGTGGTGGTAGTTGCGGCACCGGTGGTGGTTCGCGTGGCACTGTCTGGAGCCGAAGTCGGCGCAGGAGCATTCGGCGGTGCCGACGTTGTCGACGCAGTTGTCGAGGTCACCGGCTGGTCAACCCACTTCAGCTTATCGAAGGCAACTGCCACGTAGTGCTCACCCAAGCCGAGAACCCCGCCCACACCTAGAATGACATTGGCCACCTTGCCTGACCTATCCAAAATTACCTCATTGATGTCGCCGATTTTCTCGTTTGCTTCATTGTACACGTCGACGCCGGCGAGCTTAGACGCGCGCCATTCGCCCACTTTGTGCATGGAAGGACTGGTAGTCGAATCCGCTTGGCTTGTGGCTGTTTGCGCCGACGCTGCACCGCTCATGGAGGCGGTAGCCAGGATTGCTATTGCAAGACATTTGGAAATCATGATGTTCCTCCATTGTTTAGGGGACAATGGGACGGTGGGATTTTGGTTCCAGCGACGGAACGGCAAATAATTTCCGTGGAGGCGATCCCCGCCGCAGGCCAAGACCTGTCCAGTAGCCAACACCTTCACTTAGACGATGTAATCCGAACATTCGGAACGGTATCGCCCGCGCACGGCCGGCCTCAGCTTTTTTGCTGGCGTAGATCCAAAGGACGAGTTGGAGGGGATGCTGGCGGCCCAATTGCTCGCGTCTCACAACGCAGCGATGGAATGCTATCGCCGCGCGATGATTGCAGAGCAGACGCTTGAGGGACGCAAAGAGAATTTAAATCACGCGAACAAGCTTTCCCGCACCCACACACTGCCGGAGGCATTTGAACCGGCATCGCGGCAAGGGCCAGCAGAAAGTCACCTTCGAACACGTTCACGTCTACAGCGGCGTAGCGGACGACAAGTCACGAGCGAGCGAATGGGGACGTTGGAACCGGCCTCCTTAGACCGGCGTTTGAAGCAGACATTCTCGACGCGCGTGCGAGGCAGATAATGGAAAACAGCAGGACCATAGCGGCGAACCGCTCTCGATGTCCTCGCTGCAGCGCGCGTTCCACGATCCAGAGCGCCGTAGAACTTCGTCCTGGCGTGCATTACCTTACGCTGAGATGCATCTCATGTGGGCTCGTCTTTGACGCTCAGGTTCCTGAAAAGGCGGACGGCCTCGATCCCGCCGGCCACGAATAGAAGCCGAGTTCGGAAGTTCGTCCAGCACCGGACTGAAATCCTTTGCCGCCGCAAGGATGAGCCCTTTATTCGGTGAAGGCGCGTTCGCTCTGTCGACGCTGCCGTGTCAAATGCTTACCAATGACCTCTACGACGACCCCAGTATCCGCCGCCGCCAAACAACAGCACCACAACAACTATAATAAGGATCAATTCCATAGGAAGTCTCCTTTGGTAATGACTTCAAATAGCGAACTGCCCACCGTGAACTAAGTTCCGCGGGGGCCCAGCATCCGCTTTGGGTTCTATACAAGCTGGTCAATGTTGCTCACTTTCAAACTCTTCCCCGCAAGGACAATTAGGGGGTCACTCTGTAGTTGGCTTAGAAGTCCTTCGAGTTGGTCGTCGAATCAGACGCTATCGCTTGCCGTCAGCATTCATCTCCCCGGTCGTTTTTGCATCCGGCTTGCCCTGCGCTTGCTGAGTACCACCTTTTGACGCGGCGCCGGTTGTTGCGGTCTAGGCTACCTCTGCTGCGGGTGCGTTCATCGACCCTCATCCTCTCGTTCGACGTCGACCAAGGCTATATAATTCCTGCCTGGCACGATGACATTCGCGTCGGGGAGGGAGAACAATGATTGCTGCCTCACCGCCACCACAGCGCCCCCTATTGCGCCCGTCTCAGACGACGATCTGCGAGTGCCAGAGGCTGCGGTGACGGAGGCCGCCGCGATCCGGCGCCCGAAAGGCTACGTGAACTCCGACGGTTGCGGGCTGCCCGTCTGCGGGGGGCAATGCTGAAAATGATATCGGAGGCGCCATAGTGGAGCGAACGCTCCGAGTACTTAAGGAGCCGCAGTCCGATGAGGAACATGAGTGGATCGTAAAAGGCCCTTGCGCGCTTGACGTCATTGCTGCCGAGAGAAACGTGATGGATCATCCGGTCACCGCTTGAGGCAATACCGGCGTTTCAATCGCTCAGTTGTGGTCTTCGCGGCATAGTTGATGCGCCCGAGCTCGGCTTCATCCTTGGCGATCACCTGAACGCGCCAGCCCATGTCGCTGGCATCTTCTGCGTCGCATTCGATCTCGAGGGACACAACATACTGCCCACTGGGAAAGCTGCGGATCGACGATTTCAAAGGGGCCGTTCCGGCATTCTTGCCTGAGCTTCTCTTCGTCGGGAGCCTGGAGCGTTGGGCCGTCTTGGAAAGCCTTATCGGCGGCTTGCAACGCAGGGCGACCATCACGGCTCACGGTAAATTGGAAGAAGACTCCGATACGGTGCTCTTTACCGAGACTTACGAGTTCGATGACGGTAACAGCGATACCTTGCATTGGACCATCCGTAAGGTTGGCAACGGTCAGTACACGGGGCATGAAATTTTGGAAGGCGAAGCAACGGGCGAATAGGCCGGTTGCGCGTTCTGCTGGAAATACGCCCGGGATGTCCCGCAAGCTGACGGCAAGTCCACCAAGCTGAACTTCGACGACTGGTTCTATGCCATTGATCGCCACGCCTGCATTGTGCGAGGCAGCGCGGGGCGGGCAGGCATTCCATTTGCGACCGCCCATGTGACCTATCGGAAGCTCTAACGGAGACGAGGATGGGTAGGCTGTTGGCGCCACTTAGGCCACACACGGTTCATCTTTGCATTGATCTCCAGAATCTCTTCGGGCCTGACGGACCATGGGTGACCCCGTGGATGAACCGATTTTTGCCACTTGCTGCCGAGATCGTCGGATACGCGCCGGAGCGGACCATCTTCACCCGGTTCATTCCTCCTCAAAACAAACAAGCCGCCCGAGGAGCCTGGAGGGCGTATTACGCGGCGAGCGGCTTGACCGGTACTTGCTTGAACTTGTAGAGCCGCTCTTACACCGCCCGCTCTTGTATTGGACAGACAAACCTACGGAGCGTTGCCTTGCGCCTAAACGACGTCGCTGCGGACCGATAAGAGGTAGGGTCCAAAGTCCGCAAAGCGAACGGGCGTCAGATCAGGACACCGCTGGTGGCGGGACAGGGATGCCGGTTTCATCGTCCGGCTGGCACGGCTGAATGGTGTACCCGTCTTCCAAAACTGTCTTCCCAGCGACAACATCAACAAGGCCGGCCTCTTCGGCGTGAGCCCAAACCTCTTCCTCGGTAAGGAATTCCTTGCTGAGCGTCTGGTCGTCTTCAAAAAGTGCGTATGGCATAGGGGCTCCTCTACGAACAGAATGCCTTCAGGGAGGACACGTTTAAAGCGCAGGGGCACCGGCGTGTGCGATCCCTTCGATGCCGTGGCCTTCGACCGGCACGATGGCGTGTTGCTCGGGTTTGCTGAAATGGTGGTCCGGTCGGCGGCGACCCTTACGATTGAGCCTGAGACCGGAGTCGCAATGAGCATTCTCGCATTCCTCGGCGGTGGATGAAAGACTTCGGCGGCGTTGCGATTTGAGATCGCGGAGCTTGCAGCCGAGAACGATGGCCGCGAGCGTGGCGCCTACTACGTTCGCGGCCACGATCATCCAATCGCCCCGGATGGAGCCGTAGATGATCCAGAGCCCAACCGAGAGTCAGCGTCCCGAGCATGAAGAGCGACGATCGTCTGTCGAGCCGCGAGGCTACGCGCACTTGTGGACCTACGAAAGGGAGGCGAGGAAGGCCGCTATGCCGCCGATGCAGGGAGCGAAAGGATCGAGCATGGATGGCCTGCAGCAATTCGGTTCCAAAATGGGCATGAAGGGCGTCCAATGCGGCCATCAGGCGCGAGCCGCGCCGACGGTGTCGGCCATCTTCGCGCCTCGAGCGCCCATCGGTTTAGGCGCGCCGGTCGTGGTATCTCGCGCGGTCTGGTGTTCCATCTCGGCGTTCAGCTCCGCGCCGAGTAGAATCACAATGGCCGAGATCCAAAGCCACGTCATGAAGCCTATCGCTGCACCGAGCGAGCCATAGGTCGCGTTGAAAGTCCCGAAATTGGCTGCATAGAACGAGAATAGGGCAGAGGCGAAAAGCCACAGCAGCGTTGCCGCGACGCTTCCCCACGTAAGCCATCTCCAGCGCGGAGCTTCGCGGCTCGGCCCAAAGCGGTAGACGGATGACAAGGCTAGCGCGACGGCCACGAACAGAACCGGCCATCTAGCCCAGCGGATGACGAGTTCGGCAATAAGCGAAAGCCACACGTAATCCAGAACGACCGGCACCACCACCACGGCGCCGAGCGCGATAAGGACGAAAGCAATGGCAGCGACGGTGAAAGACAGAGAAATAGCGTTGAGCTTCACGAAGCCGCGCTTTTCCTGCTCGCCGTAGGCGATGTTCATCGTGTCGAACAAGGACTTCATCGCGGCATTGGCGCTCCATAGCGAAATAAAGAGCCCGATTACGAAGGTAAATCCGAGGGTTGGGTCCCCCTTCGTGGCCACGCGCGTAAGTTGCTCTCGCGCAATTTCGATGGCGCCGCCCGGGACGAAGCCGGATATCTCGTCGAGATGCTTGGCGATTGTGCTCGGGTCGGAAAAGAAGCCATAGATCGCGACGAGTGCAGCGAGGGCAGGGAATATTGCGAGGATGCTGTAGTAGGTCATGCCGGCGGCCAGAGCTAGGATCCGATGGTCGCCGATGTTGGCGAAGACGCGCAGCAGGATGTCTTTCCAGCCCTTGGCCGGAATTTCCGCAGGCGATTTAGCCTGCCGCCCGCGGTTTTCACTTTCCGTAGCCAGGGCGGATGTGGAAGCGTCGCGCTTTTCTTTGGATGGCATCGGCGATGCGTCTTCAGCATCTTCGTTCGACGGAGCGCCGCGATCGATCAGGAATGCTACGGCCAACAGGCCGAGGGCCGCAGCAATATTCCATCCGCCCGGACGTCCTTCTTCGCTACGCATGTTCTCGATCTTGGCCATCTGCTCCTCCGCAGAATCAAGACGGGCAGCGAGGAGGAGTTCCTCTAACTCCAACCTGCGGAGCGATCTGAATGCAATGTCCGGCAGCCAATCAAGGAGGCACGGCGGTTGGACGGTACAGCCTAACTTCCAGTACATCACACACTCTGGCGGGGGTGCGACCAATCCTCTTGCCGTCAACCAGCCGGGTAAGAATCTCAAGGACGCTGCGGTGTTCGGGGGGCCGACTGGTCCGCGGCCCCGCCCCCAGGTCGCGAGGCGGTCGCATGGTAGGACCGGCTGAACGCAGGGTCGTTTATCCTCCGCCGTCGAGACCATCAAAAAAAAGGCCAAAAGCCGCATGACACACCGGGAGGTGACGGTCAGCCGGCAACTGTTTCAACATTCACTTAGGAGTCCGGGCGATCTCAGCCATTCGCTCATGTGCATGCTGGTCTCGGCTTGCCGGGCCTTGCGGATTGCGTGCTCCCGCTCGATACCTGGCGGAAGCGATCGGGCCTTCTCGCGAAGGCGACCCGGCGCGGTGGCGGTCGCCAAGCTATAAATCCTCCGGCCGCCCGAACATGCACACCTTCTCGTTCCGGAGCTACGACCTCATCCTAGCCTCGCCCGAGGCCGACCTGGTGCGGGACGTCCGCTGCGACGTCGACAAGGCGCGCTCCAAGCTCAACGCCATCCAGCAGCAATTGCGGCGGGACCGGGAGTATGCGGCCGCACGCGCGGACCTGCTGACCAAGGCCGAGGTCAAGCTGAGCGCCGCGATTGCGGCCGTGCAGTCCAACCGATCGGTGGAGGTCTGAGCCATGGCAAAGGCAAAGCAGAAGCGCCGCCGCAACGTTGCCAAGCGGAGGGAAACCGCCGAGGGCCGATTGAGCGAGGACGGTGCCAGCTCAATCGCGGCACATCAGCAGCCGCCTCATGTGGCTTGCCATCGAGTCGCAGCTGGAAGCGCCTCCCAAGGTCGGGCGGACCACGACGGAAGCGTTGAGTGACTACTGCCGGGATAACCGGATCAGCTTCGACTGGATGCTCACGGGCCTCAAGAAGATGGCCGACGCGCGCTGAGCGCTTCGCGGCCACGTACGCTCAGCTTTCGCCAGAGGACTAAGCGATCATCACGGCGAAGCTTCGCCTCATACTAGCGGAGCGCGCCGAATGAAGCGGCGGGGACGAGCACACAGGAAGCGCGACCGGCAGCGGTTCCGGCGGTTGAGGCGGTAACGACGAAGGGCCCGCCGGTCCACGCCGGTGGGCCATTTCACGTCACGCCGTGATTAATCTGTAATTTCCCGTCACGGGACGACCTTTTCGCAGTTTGCGTCGTTGTCTAGGATCCTCGCTGCCATCGGGAGTTTGGGTATGACGGAACGCACGCAGCAGAATGCGGACGGGCGCAACCGAATGCTGGATGCAGCGCTCAAGGAATTGGCTAGATTCGAACGGCTGGAAAGTGAGTTCCGCAAGCGAGATCGCGAGGAGCGTGCGGCGGAACTGCGCCTGCCGCTGGATAACCTCAACGTTCATTGAGCGCAGACAAGTCAGTTTCGCAAAACTGTCGTGGCACGGTTTTAGCTTGGTCATGCGACGGGGGTCCGGCGCAGCAGCTCCCCGTCCATCGGCCTAGACCACCAGACAGGGCGGGGAGCTTGCTGCGTCATGCGCCGCCTCCGTTGGCGGCCTTTCGCAGTCGGTAAGATTCACGCTGGCGGGCCTAGTCACTCCTGGGCACTCTGATCCGCAATTGAATCGGCAGCCGGGGGAGCATTAGGGGCTGGAACCACACTGCGGCATTTCCCTTTGGCGCTGGCCCGTTTGGAGGGCGGTGGGCCTCGTTCACTTTCGTTAACTTTTTTGATGTGAGCAGTATTGACCATGTGTCCGGAACCGGACGTGCCAGACTCCTGCGATCACCGCGCGTCCCCTGTCTTATCGGTGATGAGAACGCCATTAGCGCTCCCGCCTCCTCTAGATGGAGCAGCCATGCAGCGACACCAGATCAAACAAACCACCTCCCTTGAAGAGCGTCTTGCCGAAGAAGTGAGACGCCTCCGCGAAGAAGCCGAATTGCTCCCTCATGGGCCAGTACGCGAGGCCGCCCTCCGCAGGGTGCGACAAGCCGAAACCGGCTCGCACATAAGCGAATGGCTGAGATCGCCTGGACTACGGCCGCCGGACTAATCGTGTAGTTCTCCAGAGCGCTAGCCGGCTGATGACAGGACTCCGCCTCCGTGTAACGTTGCCTACGGGCGGGGCTTGATTCGTCATGCCGGAAGCAATTCTCGCATTGCTAGGGATCGCGGCCGCGGCGCTTCTAGTGATCGCATTCTGGGGCTTGCATAAACAGGCGTGAGGCGCCGCGAACTCACGCATCGTCGCCGCAAAAGATTTGAACTATTCGCCTCCCATCCGTCTGACCTTGGGAGGCAACACAAATGATGCCAGACCAACTAGCCCGCCAAGAGCAAATTGCCCTTCGTTTGGAACAATCCAAGCGCCTGCTGCGCGGCGCGCTCGACCCAACGACCACAGAGCGCATCGGGAAGCTGATCAGCGACCTAGAGCATGAGCAAGTGGAAGAAAAAGAGAAGTAAGGCCACCTTAGTTGACGTCTCTTGGAACGACCCTCCAACCCGGAGATTGACATATCGGTCTGTGGCGTGGGCACACCTAGCGCCATCCACCCGGAAGAGCCCGTCGTCGAACGCGCGGTTGGCGATGGGCCGGTTCTCGTTCAAGGCGCCTCATTTGGCAGCCTCCCTGTCAAACAAGGCGTGGCGAGCGTCATTGATATGGGCAAGATCGGATTTGCCATCATTCTTGCTGCCGTTGCGGCGTATGCCGCGGATCACCGCTGGAATGGTGGCCACTTCAGTGAGAGCACGGCAATAGTACTGCGTCATGTGCAACACGCCTTAGGATGGTGAGAAGGGGGGACGCCCGAGGTCGCTCTGGCCGGCGATCGGCGGCATGCCGGCTACGATCACCCGGCGCTGGCCTGTTTCCCACCATAGTGAACTGATTTGATTGGGGATGGGCGCGCGGACCAATCCTAGTCCTCGGAGATGTAAATATGTTCGGGAAGATCAAAAGCTATGTATAAAACCATCCCGAAAAGGGCCGATAAAATCAAAGCTGTGCAAAGCAAAAGCAGCCCCAATGCTTGGTTCCTCAATCTGAAGTGCTAGCTAGCAGCTCGCCGCCCGCTTTCCTGGGCTAGGACTGGAAGGGTAAGAGCCAGCCCGGTTGGCCAGTTCAGTTTTATGCCGGTGAAATGGAAAAGATGACTGCCCAAAGGGGGTACTCCGTTGGGGACGGACCCGCTTCACAAAGTCGAGGAACAATACAGCAGCGTCCGAATCTATCCGTGCCCGTCAGCTTTGATCAGACGCACGTAGGTCGTCCCGCGCGTTGAGGCTGTCCGGCTGGGAATAGGGACGGTCACAGGTCAACTTCATCGATCGGCAGCCTCAAATGCGAACTGCGGAAAGCTATAGGGTGATTCTTCCGCAGTGCACCTCGTAGGCTCGCTTGAACCGTTCCTATGCAGGCTCCGCTAGTGCTGTCGGCACTGGCCTGCTTCCGGACCTCAGGGCCTAATTTGATATTCGCAGTGGCCTATTTTGCGATACGGTAGCTGCGGTGCCGCAATCCGGGTCTAGTGCTATGGCCACTCACCCCGTCCACGATTATTACCTCATCACCTCTCGACGCGGCGAATGCCAGGATCGCTGGAACTGGGAGATACGTCGCAAGAGCCAACCTCTGGGCATTAAGATGACCGGAGACGGATATCAGTCCAGCACGGCCGCGGAGTTTGCTGGCAAGCAAGCGCTCGCGGATTTTTTGTTTGACTTAGCCCAAGAAGAAAAACGGAAGTAAGGCCGCCTCAGTTGGCGGGCCCGTGGTGGCCTAGTTTGAAAAGTGCGGTGGCCTAATTTGAGTTGTGTGCACTACTGGACAGAACTCAACCGGCTACGCGTGCGTTAATAGAACATCACAGACCGGACCTCGGCTTTTATCTGTGATGAGATCGCCGATTGCGCTCCCGCCTTCCTCTAGGGAAAGGAGCGCGCCATGCAGGAACGGCGACGTTTCAAACAAATCGACCCCCTCGACAAGCGCCCTTCGGACGAGGTTGAACGTCTGAGGAAAGAAGCTCGTGGCACCCCACCTGGGGTAGCGCGTGACATGCTTCTTCGAAGAGTGCGGCTTGCGGAAACCGCTTCCCAAATTAGCGAGTGGCTCTCCTCGCCCGGCCTAAAGGCTCCGACCTAAAGATTAGGCCGCCTCGGTTGGGGACCTTTCATCGATCCCGTTTCAGCTTGCGCCGGCCCCAATGCGGCTCCTTGCCCTTTGGGTTGAACTCGGGGACGTAGCGACGGTTCATCGCCCGCATGATGCCGATCCGCGCCATCATGGTCGGGCCGCCGCGCTCGACCACTAAGAGCAATGCTTCCATCGCGGCGAGCCATTCGGGCGCGTCGTGCTCCTTCTTGGGCAAGGCGGTGATGTACTCGCCCGCGTCGAGTAGCGTCACCAAAGTGCGATCGCCAATCCTGATCGGATCCTCAAAAGGCCGCTGCCAGCCTGTCTTCATCAGTTGTGCTTTACGCTGTCCGCGATTGCGCGCTCAACTTCTGAGGCGAGAACCGTTAGGTGATCAGCCAGCCTGGTGAACAGCTCTCGTTTCTTTGGATCGGTCGCAAGGTCGCGGATGAGGGCGCACTCGGCCGCATCTGTGCGGAGCTTTTCCAACTGGGCCTGCATGTCTTTCATTGCAGCTACTCCATTCCCATCGATGGAACTCTATAGCTGACGTCCAAAAGTGAACAGACAGATTGCCGAATTTTCCTAGGGTCGGATTGCTTGGCGATCCCATTACCGCCAGGTCCTCAACGGTCCCGGCATGTAGGGGTGCTGGGACCGTTTTTTTACCGGATGGCCAAAATCGTGGCCGCGCTGCCGCCGCGCAGAATTGCGCCTCGCTTGCCGCACGCCTTGCGATGAATCTCGGCTCCAACTCGGACAGCCGGATATCGTCCGGCCATCGATCGACGTAGGCGGCCGAGAGCTTGACGTTGTGACTGCACTTGTAGTCTCGGCAAAATACGAGCAGGTCGCGCACGCCGGTCTCACGCATCTCGCCCAGCGTGATCTTGACCGGGCGGCCGTCAGCATGGTGGCCAAGCGTGTTGTGGCGTCGGTTCGGGTGAGGCATGCCGCCACCGAACCGAGGCGTCGGTCATGAGTCAAATCCACAACGGATATGGTCTTGGAACGCGCGCGAGCTACTGCGCGTCGTGGGTGTGGAAAAGCAAAGGACCGCCGGTCATGCTGGCGGGCCTGTCTGGCCGATGACAGGACTCCCGTCGGGTGTATCCGACTTCAATTTCTCTGGAGTTCGCAATCCTCAGCTGGCTAGACTGTTCACGGAACAACATTAATCAAAGTTAGTTCGGACTCCGGGGACGGGAGCCGAGCTATGTGTGAGAAGTGCACTGCCATCGATAGCAAAATCGCGCATTATAAGTGGATCGCTGAGAGCGTGACCGACCAGGCGACGCTCGACGGGATCAAAGAATTGATAAGCCAACTGAACGCTGAGAAAGCCTCGCTGCACCTCGAAAGCAACGGTCCCGCCGCATCCCACAAGGATTAAAACTCCGGGACTGGTGCCGGTTCAACGCTCGCATGATGCCGATCCAGGCGAACAGCGTGGGGCCGCCGCGCTCGACCACGAGGAGCAGAGCTTCCATCGCAGCCAGCCACTCTGGCGCGTCGTGCTCGTTGTTCGGCAGCGCCGCATGTACTCGGCCGGCATCGAGCAGCATCGCGAGAGTCCGGCCGTTCACCTCGATCGGATCCTCGAACGGCCGCGCCCAGCCCTTGGTCATTTCGTTTTCGATACTCCGCCGACGCAACATCGGAAAAAATAGCAACTCTCCGGAGGTCGTGCAGTTACATCATTAATTCATGGAGCCGACATGATCACAGCGGCCAGATGCAGAGAAATCGCAGGTCATTACAAGGCCCTTTCTTGCAATCCAAACATTTCCGAAAGTCGAGCCTTCCTCTTGAGGAACATCGCTAAGAGCTTCCTTGGTTCAGCCGGTCAACTCGATAGACTTTACGCGCTGACGAAAGACGAAGAGACTTTGACCGCATTGCCGGATCGGACAGCTGGCCAACGACCGGGCATCGATCGACAGCAGCCGGGGCTCGGAATGTCGGCACCGCGCGTGGTGCAAAAGCTCGACCCTTGACGAGCGTCCGCCCCAGGGAGTCTGGTCGGCTGCATGGGGCAGGATCAACGCATCGTCGACGAGCTCGCGATCGCCTCGGCCGCAGCGCCGTAGCTGCCGGCCAAAGCGATCAGTCCATCGCGCGCAAGAACGAGATCCGCATCGTCCGCCCAATCGAGGCAAAGCCGCCCCATCTCGCGGAGTTCAGCCGCTCGACGCCGTCTGCGAGTCCAAACGCGTTTATTGGCCATGTGTTGGACACGGAAGCGGAGGAGGGCGCTAAGTGATTGATTTCGTTGGCGCTCCCTAGCGGAATCGAACCGCTCTCTCCACCGTGAAAGGGTGGCGTCCTAACCGATAGACGAAGGGAGCAAACGCAAGGCCCCGCCGCTTTTCGCGGCACGGCCGCCGGCCGCACGAGTCGAGCCCGGCGGCCACGGCGGGCGAACGTATAATGGCCTTTGGGCCGGTCGGCAAGCCGTCCGGGAACGGTCTTTTGACCCCCGGTGGATAGCCGCCCCGGGATCATTCGGACGGCAATTTCAACCGTTTCTTAGGGTTCCCTGAGATAGCGCTGGAGCGGGAGATTTTAAGCCAATGCCACAGCCCACGAAGCGCGCGGCCCGCAAGTTGCTGTCGCGGCATGCCTGGATCACGCTCGCGGGCGGATTCGCGGCGCGGCACTGCCTGGTGGAGGATATCTCGAGCACGGGCGCGAAGATCACGACGGACGAGGATGCAAGCCAGCTCCCGGGCGTGATCCGGATGGCCTTCGCACGGGATGCGCGGACCGGGCGGAGCTGCCAGGTGATCTGGCGCCGCGGCAAATCGGCCGGCATCAGGTTCCTCTGAGGCGCCCCCGGATGGCGCCTGGCGCGGGTCCGGGCTACAAGGCGGGCATGCGCGCCACCGTCCTCATTCTCCTCTCCATCGCAGCGACGTCAGCGGCCACGGCCGAGACCTTGCGACTGCCCGCCGCCGAGGCGTCGCAGGCCGGCAAGACCCTGCCGCTGAAGGGCGCCTCCGGGTCCGCCAAGGCGGGCGCCTGCGCCTCCTATGGCCGTGGCTTCACCTGGGTCGAGGCGGCCGGGACCTGCGTCAAGATCGGCGGCTCGACCAGCGTCGATGCCGGCGTCAGGCGCTAGCGGACCATGTCGCCGGATCTGCTGCGGCCCGATTTGCTCGTTCCCGCCCTGATGTATTGCGCGCTGCTGTTGTGGGTCGGCCGCGGCCTGAGCTGGACCGCACGGCTGGCGACGGCCGTCGTCACGCTTGTGCTGATCATGTGCGTCGTCGCGGTCGAGCGCGGCTGGCGCTAGGGCCAAACAGACTCATCAAAACAAAAAAAAGTCGAAAACAACCCCATGCACAGTAGCCGTCACGTGCGGGAGTGACGCCCGACGCCTGCGCATCTGTCGCGATTCATCGCGCTCTCATCGCAGCTTAAGCCGCGTCAGCGCTCACGACATCGGCGGTGCGACAAACTGCGCAAATCCGCCCCGCTTGCCGAGCTCGGCGAGCCAGCGCGTCAGATGCGGCTGCGACGGCCGGGTGATGCCCTCGACGCCGAGCCAGCGCCGCGCATAGGCGCCGACCGCGATATCGGCGAGCGTGAACTGGTCGCCCTCCATGAAGCGGCGCGCGCTCAGCAGGCGATCGGCGATCGCCCAGACCTCGGCGGCCGCATCGGCATCCTTCTGCACCTGGATCATGTCGCGCTCGCCAGGCTGCGTGCGCACGATGCCCCAGAACACCGGGCGGTCGACCGGCTGCACCATCGACAGCGTCCAGTCGAGCCAGCGGTCGACGCCGGCGCGGCTCTTCGGTGCCTCGGGGTAGATCGGCGTGCCGCGCCCATGCGCCAGGCAGAGATAACGCATGATGGAATTGGACTCCCACAGCGTGAAGTCGCCCTCGACCAGCGTCGGTATCCGCGCATTGGGATTCATCGCGAGATAGTCGGCCTCGCGGGTCTTGCCGTATTGCATGCCGGCGTCGATCCGCTCATGGGGCAGGCCAAGCTCGGTAAGGCACCACAGCACTTTCTGCACGTTGACCGAATTGGCGCGGCCCCAGATCGTCAGCTGTGTGTCCGGCATGTTGTCCTCCCGCGGCGTTTGGCCTTGCGCGGGTGATAGCGGAATTTTATCCAGCCGACGACCGCGATTGCGGCGAGGCAATCATGCAAAAAGCTCCGCCTCAGGCGGAGCTTTCATTGCAAGGGGTCGATCAGGCGATCAGTGGCCGAAGAACAGCCACAGCAGAATGATTACCGGGATCGGCACGCCTACCATCCACAACAAAAGACCTTTTCCCATCGCGTCCTCCTCCAATTGCATTGTCGAAGAGAGAACGCGCGTGGTGGGGGCTTGTTCCAGTGGCGCGCGCGTTACCAATGGCCGGTATTCGGCATCGACGACCACGGCTCGGCCGGCGCCTTCGGCTCGCCCTTCTGGAGCAGCTCGATCGAGTGCAGATCAGGCGAGCGGACGAAGGCCATGTTGCCGTCGCGCGGCGGCCGGTTGATGGTGACGCCGGCCTTCTGCAGCTTCTCGCAAGTGGCATAGATGTCGTCGACCTCATAGGCGAGATGGCCGAAGAAGCGGTCCTCGCCGTACTTTTCCTCGTCCCAATTGTAGGTGAGTTCGACCAGCGGCGCGCCGCGCGTTTGTGGCTGCTTCTTCAGCGTCTCGAGATCGTCCGACGAACACAGGAACACCAGCGTGAAGCGCCCCTTGTCGTTCTCGATCCGCCGCACCTCCTTCAGTCCCAGCGCATCCTGATAAAACTTCAGCGCCGCATCGAGATTGCGTACGCGCAGCATGGTGTGGAGGTATCGCATTTCGGTGAACTCCTTGAGAACGTTTGTTGTTTTTCAGGCGTCAGATGCAGCCGGGGGCGATAAATAGCAGCAAAATGCAACATGGGGCAGGGTGTTGCGTGTCAATTGCGTGTCACTCGTTCGAGGCTTGTTCTAACGACCTTTTGGATGGCGCAGGCACCCATCCAGAATTCGATTTCAGTGAGGCCCCGTGTCTTAAGCCCCACGGCTCTTGTAACGCCCCTCGGGCGGGCGGCGTGGGGTCTAAGGTCTGCGAAGCAGACGGGCGTTCGATAAACCCTTCACCCGCAAGTGGGATGTAGCCAGATAATGCTCTCAGCCATTCCGTAGCCAGCAAGTGACCCTAGGACTATCCCTAGCGCCACGTAGATCCGGTATCTCAGTTTGCTCATGGGCGGCTCCGTTTTGCCCATGGGGTGGTGATTTGCGATTCGCCGTCAAGGCGTGGGTGGTCAAGCGAAATCGGCTTTTTCACCGCTTTCCCTCAACGCAAAGTTTCATCGGTGGATAGGACTCTGAAGCTTGCACTTCGGTGAATCCGAGGATGATAGATGGTCTCCGTCTAAAAAACGGAGTGATTCGCATGAAAACCCATTTGAAACGCTGGTGGGATGGCGAGTATGTCCCGCCCCAGAATGACCCTGGTAGCTCGCTGGTGTTTATGCAGGGGCACTACGAAAAGCATTGGTCGTCAAAGGCCGCGCACGTCATGGCCGAGTTCTGGCTGAAATACTGGCAGTGGTGCATGGGCTTCGGCCTGGCCGTCATCGGTCTGATCTGGAGGCACTGACTCGTGACCGATGAAAAGAAGGAGAGGCGGCTCGCCGCCGTAAGCCGCGTCCGAAATAGGGTTTTGACCCTTGAGGAGACACATCCTCACCTGAAGGAATTCGGCGAGTTCCTGGAGGACTTCAACAAGGAGACCGAGCGCGGCGCCGCTCTTGCTGCGGCCGCATT
The DNA here is from genome assembly GCF_049993385.1 of Bradyrhizobium sp. McL0616. Lineage (NCBI taxonomy): Bacteria > Pseudomonadati > Pseudomonadota > Alphaproteobacteria > Hyphomicrobiales > Nitrobacteraceae > Bradyrhizobium > Bradyrhizobium sp. McL0616. The sequence continues at coordinate 4,821,966 of NZ_CP188255.1, read as the reverse complement.
CATAGATGATCTGCTGCAGCGCATCTTGATGGCCTTCCTCGTCAACAAGTCTTCTGCCGAAAAGCTGCTTTCCGGCTTCAATGCCCCGCTATCCTCTTTCTCCGCACGAATAGCTGCTGTCCGAGCGTTGGGCCTGCTCTCTGAGGTCGAGTGCCAAGAGTGTGAATTAATTCGTAAGGTCAGGAATGAGTTCGCTCATCAGGTCAAGATGTCCTTCGACAACAAGAAAATCGAAGGGCTGTGTTCATCGATGACCTTTCGAGCCAAGCCCTACAAAGACGTAACGGTTAGCACGAGGGGGGCATTTACCACGGCGGCGGTCGCGCTGATCATCAACCTCACCAACCGTCCTAACTATGTTGCCCGTGAAAAGCTCACAGTTCGCGAGTGGCCGCGATAGCGATCTAGTTTTGGATATCTGGCTAAGGCTTAGGACGCTGGGAGGCGGCGAGGGCGCGACCCTCGTCAATAAGTTTACGCAGCATTCCAACGGCTCTGGTCACTCGTATCTGCGCCTGAGCGGTTGCGCCCTCATTCAGAGAGCGTTGTGCTCCAAGAATCTGACCATGGGCAAACTCTACCGCATTTAAGGGCACCCCCGTAGACGGTGCGGCTGGGGGCGTGGCCTCTAGGGCGTAGAAATAGTCGAGGAAAGCCCGAATGCTCGGCTTCGAGCTAAGCCTCTCTAGCCCTGTCGCAACTTTTTCCATGTCGTCGATTAGTGATTGTACCTCCGAATTACGGTGACAGTGCACTAAATTGACGTCGCGCGGTTTCGCGGTCATGATGCGGCATGGCTCGTCTTGCCCGCGTCGTCATTCCCGGTCATCCGCACCACGTCACCCAGCGCGGCAACGGCCGGTCGCGCACGTTCTTCGAGGACGGCGACTATGCGCTCTATCGCGACCTGCTTGCTGCAAATTGCGAGGAAGCCGGCGTCGAAGTGTGGGCCTGGTGCCTGATGCCAAACCACGTGCATCTCATCCTGGTGCCGTCCGACCCCGACGGTCTGCGCCGCGCGCTGGCCCGTGTGCATCGAAGCTATGCCGGAGCCGTCCAGGCGAGACGCAGGCGCACCGGCCATTTCTGGCAGGGCCGGTTCGGCGCCGTCGCCATGGACGAGCGTCATCTTGCGGCAGCGCTGCGCTACGTGTCGCTCAACCCGGTGCGGGCGCGGCTGGTGCGGCGGGCGCAGGATTGGCGGTGGGCGAGCACGCGCGCCCATTTGCGCGGGCGGGACGACGGCCTCACCGCGCTGACGCCAATCCGCGATCGCTTTCCCGACTTTGGCGATTTGCTGGCAACCGAGCCGGAGGCGGATCTGTTCGGCGCGCTGCGCTCAGCGGAGAGCATCGGCCGCCCGCTCGGCGACGACCGCTTTCTGGCTCGTATTGAGCGTCAGACCGGGCGCGTCCTCAAGCCAGCCAAGCGCGGGCCCAAGCCATCCGCGGCAGAGGATGGATGAACTCAGCTATTTAAGTGCACTGTCACCGTAATTGCCGGTACCCCTCGCCGCTGCCCTGGGAAGGTTCGCACTGATAGACGGTTAGGTGTTTTCTTTATTCTGCGTGATGAAATTGTATACCGCATCTGATTTCAGTAACTCGATCAATGCAGCGCGGGGCAGCTCATATGGGCGAGGTTTTGGTACGTTTCTTGTCGCCCACTTGTGAACTGCAATCAGTGCACGGATCGGGAAGCTAATCAGGCCCCTTTCCATAGAGTACTTCTTAGCGAGAAAGCCCCAGAAGTCCCAGAATGCGAGATTGAAAAACGCCAACAAAAATGCGACCGCCATCAACATCGGACCCCAGATGAAATCGTCGGGATCAGTTTTTTGGCCGGCTATCCAGTTGGACAGGATTAAACCTGCCATGCCTCCACCGATAGCGGCTACAAACTTAATAAGGCTCCATGCTGCCGCTTGTTGAATGGTCCGCACATAGCGTGGCGCTGTGGCTGACCCCGAGAGCGCGCTCAGAAAATAAGCCAAAACTTGGGGGGTAACCGTTATTGCAACGAAGACGCCAATTAGTTTCAGTTCGTCCCCAGTACTTGTCATGATGGCGTATAGTTGCTTGCAGTGTTCTTCGTATGAGCCGCAAACTTCAAGCAGGCCGATATTGTTCTTATGCGCAACGATGTTGGCGCCGAGAAGAATGGTGAAGAAGAACGATGCAACGAGCCAGATTGCATAAACCTCGTGAGGGTGCCGCTTGCGCATGTAGAAGATGATCGCGCACATTCCCACTAAAAATAGGCCCATGATGCCGTAGAGAAGATAGATGATGGGCGTTAGGTCGGGGAAGTTGACATCGGGGATGGACATGGTCGTGGCCTCTCGCCTAACATTGAGGATAGCGAGCCTCAGTGAGCGCTTAATGAGAGAATTTTGTGCAACCTCTTGATGTATACGACTTCTCTCCGCATCCTGCATCTGGGCGGTGAGCATGCATCCTTATCGCCCGGCGTTTTTCTCCTGGTGCATCGTCAACAACAGAAAGAAGGTGCATGGATGCAATCACACCTCCATCGAGAACAGAACGCCCAATAATCTTCAGCGCCGGCCTGGTGCGCGCGATATTGGAAGGCAGCAAAACGCAGACGCGGCGGATAATCAAACCACAGCCCATACACGTTGCAAAAGCTGTCTTCGTGGAAAAAGACTACGGGCTGCCTGTGTTCGACTGGAAGAGTTGTGAGTCGAACTATTGCGCGATGGTTGCTAAGTGCCCTTGCGGCAAGCCCGGTGACCAACTGTGGGTGCGGGAGACATGGGGCGTCAATGAAGCCCTTAACCCGAGCCGACGTGTAATCTACGGAGCAGACTTCGAACCTCGTCCGGTGGCGCACGTTCTTCGAGGACGGCGACTATGCGCTCTATCGCGACCTGCTTGCTGCGAATTGCAGGGAAGCCGGCGTCGAGGTGTGGGCGTGGTGCCTGATGCCAAACCACGTGCATCTCATCCTGGTGCCGTCCGACCCCGACGGTCTGCGCCGCGCGCTGGCCCGTGTGCATCGAAGCTATGCCGGAGCCGTCCAGGCGAGACGCAAGCGCACCGGCCATTTCTGGCAGGGCCGGTTCGGCGCCGTCGCCATGGACGAGCGTCATCTTGCGGCAGCGCTGCGCTACGTGTCGCTCAACCCGGTGCGGGCGCGGCTGGTGCGGCGGGCGCAGGATTGGCGGTGGGCGAGCACGCGCGCCCATTTGCGCGGGCGGGACGACGGCCTCACCGCGCTGACGCCGATCCGCGATCGCTTTCCCGACTTTGGCGATTTGCTGGCAACCGAGCTGGAGGCGGATCTGTTCGGCGCGCTGCGCTCAGCGGAGAGCATCGGCCGCCCGCTCGGCGACGACCGCTTTCTGGCTCGTATTGAGCGTCAGACCGGGCGCGTCCTCAAGCCAGCCAAGCGCGGGCCCAAGCCATCCGCGGCAGAGGATGGATGAACTCAGCTATTTAAGTGCACTGTCACCGTAATCGGTGTTCGCAGGATCGGGCGTCCATTGCACAAACGCTCGGTTGCTGGGGTACGCCCCATGCGCGTCCCAAGTCGTGCGGATGGGCAATATCGGGCGCGTTGTTGAAAGATATCTCCGCACCGGACTCGTAAGTTGGTTCCACTGGCGGCGATACGACAGGTGCCGCTCGAGTCATGGAGGACAGTCGAACGCGGCTCCCTCGATGCAACAGAAAAGGTGATCGGCAACATCGGACGCGACCACAACAGGAGACACCCATGCCAAACTGTTCAGAAGATCTTCGCAGTCGAAGCGGGCGCTGTGCCGTGTGCGACGGCAAGTTTGGTCTGGTGCGTTACTACTCCTGGCGAAAGCCCCTTTGCTCGAAAAAGTGCGTCGAACGCTTCACGGCGCGCCGGCAGGGCGACTACGACTGGGTGGGCCGGTTCCCGATCGCTTTCGATAGGCTTCCAGAGAACCGCGCGAGGGCGTCATGACGATGCCGATGTCACGACGAGGACAGGAATATCTGGAGACGGCGCAGAGCCTGCTCCGCGCAGCCCGAACCACGACGGACGTCGCGGTCGCGGCCCGGCTCGAGATGCTTGCCAATGACTTTCAGCGGCGCGCCGAGAAGGCTTCGAGCGCCGATGCGGCCAGGGCATCGACGCGTGCGGCCGCCAGCACGGGACACGAATGGTACCCTTGATGCCGGGGGGTGCGCGGCGGATGTCGCCGCCCAACCGCGCCATCTCTGTTTCCTCTCTTGCCAGCCTTGGAGCCGATATGGGCGAGGTTGTTCGACTGGTCACAAAGGCCGAGCGCGAGCGAGCGCTTCTGATCCGCGAAGCGCGCGCCATCTACGATGCCATCTTTCCGCCGGATGATCCCGGCGACGAGCAGCCGGTCAAGCCGCGGGTCGACCATGCGGGCGGCAACGCAAACCCCAACCGCTCGAGGGAGTTCTCGTGACATGATCAGGATCATTGCCGTGCTCTGCAGTCTCTCATCTCCAACGGAATGCCACGAGCAGATCGTCACGACCTCGGACTTCGCCGATGTGACGATGCAGTCCTGCCTGATAGGGGCGCCACAGCTCGCCGAATGGATGGCGCAGCATCCGGCCGAACGCCTCGCGGCGTGGCGCTGCACGATCGGCAAGCAGGATGCCCGCAGGGGAGCGTAGGGGGCGAGGTATCAGGGATTACGGTGACAGTGCTGGACTGCACCCCTCAAGTGAGACACGATAATTGCGGTGACAGGCTCATTCTGAGGATGACCTGTGCAGCAAAATGCGACAAGGGGCAGGGGGCGTGTGCGTGAGCGAGACAGCCGTGGACGCCTCGCGACGATGCGAAGGAATGTCCACTTCTGAACGATGCCACTTGGGCGAAGTTGAAGAGCGACGCGCGAAAGCTACGTCGAGGTGGGCTACGTCAACTCGGGCTAAATCACTTGGCGTAGCCCTGAGAGCGGAGCCACGCGATCTTGCGGTCTCCGTTGATCCAGTCGTCGGCATCCGCCTTGCTGGTAAAGCCGGTAATCTGGCGCTGTTCGTGGTCTGGGTAGTCCGCCAGGATTTTCCAGTCGTTGTCTGAAATGCGGACGGTCTTGAAGGTCACTTTTGTTTTAGCCATGCCGCATTATGCCGGAGATGGCCCGAAAAGAGAACCCTCATTGCGGCTTGGCCTGTGGGTTAGTCGCGCCTCTCGCGTGATGGTACCGGGCTGTTCGGATTGAACCTTTGCCGGGCGGACGGCCCGTTCCCTGCGATTGAGCCCGCGCCAGCTTTGCACCAGCTTCGCACCAGAAACTACCTCCTCCTTTTCCCTTTCTGGTCAGCTTATGAATCGTCAATTGCGCCGGGCCGCGGCCAAACAATCCGAAAAGGTCGCGCCGCAAAATCTGGCGGCCGTGAAACAGAGCCTGGAGGCAGCGAAACAGGGCCAATTGTTGTTTGATCTCGGCCGGTATGCCGAAGCCCTGGAGTGCTTCAACGCATTCGACAGGCTCAACCCAAATGTCGCGGCTCTGTATCAAACGCGCGGCCTCTGCTTGCAGCGGTTGGGCCGGTTCGAGGACGCGCAGGCCGACTTCGAACGGTCCATTGTGCTCAACCCCGGCGAGGCGGAGACGCACAAGAACCTCGGCACGCTTCATTCGAGACTTGGCCGGATGGAGCAGGCATTCGCGAGCATCGATCGCGCGCTCGCACTTCGTCCGAATTTTCCCGCAGCGCTCAACGAGAAGGCACGGGCGTTGTGGAGCCTGCAATCGTTGGACGAGGCTTTCGCGACCTTTCACAAATCGCTGGCGCTGGCCCCTGATAATGCAGACACGATCTGGAACCTCGCGCTGCTTCAAATGCTGACGGGTGATTTCGAGCGGGGCTGGTCGGGCCGCGAGGCCCGATGGAAGGCGTCGTCTCTCGGCCTTGCCGATCGCGGCTTTTCGCAAGCCCTCTGGCTTGGTGACCAGCTGATCGAAGGCAAAACCATCTTGCTTCATGCCGACGAGGCCTTGGGCGATTCGATTCAGTTCGCGCGTTACGTGCCCTTGGTGGCCGCGCTCGGGGCGCAAGTCATCCTGGAGGTCAAGCCTCCGGTCCAGCGGCTCCTGGCGGAGGTGCCCGGCGTCGCAAATTGTGTCAGTCGATCGGCTGCGACGTCGCCGGCCTTCGACCTGCACTGTCCTCTCGGAAGCCTGCCGCTGGCGTTCGGGACGCGGCTCGATACGATCCCGTTCGCGGACGCGTACATTCCCGCGCCCCCGGCGGCGCGCGTGAAGGCATGGGAAGACCGGCTTGGCCCCCGCGACCGCTTCCGCGTCGGTCTCGTCTGGTCGGGGGATCCAGGCCACAAGAACGATCACAATCGATCGCTGGCCCTGCGCTCGCTGGCGCCTCTGCTGGATTGCGATGTCCAGTTCGTCTCCTTGCAAAAAGGCGTCCGGGATCAAGACCGCGCCTTCCTCGGCGAACGAGCGGACATCATCGACCCGACGGAACAGCTGACGGATTTCAGCGAAACAGCCGCGCTGATTGGCTGTCTCGATCTGGTGATAGGGGTCGACACCAGCGTCGTTCATCTTGCCGGCGCGCTGGGCGCTCCGGTCTGGACGATGTTGCCCTTCAACCCGGATTGGCGCTGGCTGCTCAACCGCAACGACAGCCCGTGGTATCAGTCCATGCGGTTGTTCAGGCAGCCGAAGAGGGGCGACTGGGCCAGCGTCGTGGACTGCGTTCGCCTCGAACTCGAGGGCCTGGTGTCCGCGTGGCGGTCGGGAGCACGGCAACACCGGAGCAAGGCCCCGGCGACCAAACCACAGGATGCGGTCGTCTCGAATTGCCTCGGCATTTGGCTGCGGCAACGCAATCGCATGGAAGAGGCTGTGCTCCATTTCCAGCGGGCGCTACAGTTGCATCCGCAATATCTGGAGGCAGCGAACAGCTGCGGCAGACTGCTGTTTAATCTCGGCCGCTATGCAGAAGCCCTCGAATGCCTGGACGTCGCCGGGAAACTGGATCCAAGCTCCACAGCCTTGTATCAAATGCGCGGCGATTGCCTGCAAGAGGCGAACCGGCTTGAGGAAGCGGAGGCCGACTACGAGAAGTCCATTGCGCTGGACCCTGGCCTGGCGGACGCGCACAACAAACTTGGCATACTGCATGCGCGACTTGGCCGAATGGAGCAGGCAGTTGCGCGCTTCGATCGGGCGCTTGAACTTCGACCGGATTTTTCCGCAGCGCTTTCCAATAAAGCATTGGTATTGTTGAATCTGCAATTGCTGGATGAAGCTTTCGCGACCTTTCGCAGATCGCTGACGGTCGACCCGGGCAACGCGCCGGCGATCTACAATCTGGCGACACTTCAGTTGCTGACCGGAGACTTCGAGCGAGGCTGGCTTGGGCGCGAAGCGCGCTGGAAACTTCCTGTCGGTTTGCTCGATCGCGGTTTTTCCCAATCCCTTTGGCTTGGTGACCAGCCGATCGAAGGCAAGACCATATTGCTTCATGCTGACGAGGGATTAGGCGACTCAATTCAGTTTGCGCGCTATGTCCCCATGGTGGCGGGACTCGGGGCGCGAGTCATCCTGGAGGTCCAGCCTCCGATCCGGCAGTTGCTGGCCGGAGTACCCGGCGTCGCAAATTGCGTCAGTCGACCGTCTGCGACGTCGCTGGCGTTCGACCTGCACTGTCCTCTTGGAACCCTGCCTTCAGCGTTCAGGACACGGCTCGATACGATCCCGAGCGCGGAACCGTATCTGCCCGCGCCTCCGGTCGCGCGCGTGAAGGCATGGGAGGACCGGCTTGGCGCCCGCAATCGCTTCCGCGTCGGTCTTGTCTGGTCGGGCAATGCAGCTCACAGGAATGATCGCGATCGATCGATGGCCCTGCACACGCTTGCTCCCGTCCTGGATTGCGATGTCCAGTTCGTCAGCTTGCAAAAGGACGTCCGGGATCAGGACCGCGCCTTCCTCGGCGAACGCGTGGACATCGTCGACCTGACGGAACAGCTGACGGATTTCAGCGAGACAGCCGCGCTGATTGGCTGTCTCGATCTGGTGATAGGGGTCGACACCAGCGTCGTTCATCTTGCCGGCGCGCTGGGCGCTCCGGTCTGGACGCTATTGCCCTTCAACCCGGATTGGCGCTGGCTGCGCAACCGCGACGACAGCCCGTGGTATCGGTCCATGAGGCTGTTCAGGCAACCAAAGAGAGACGACTGGGCCGGCGTCGTGGAGTGCGTTCGCCTCGAACTCGAGGGCCTGGTGTCCGCGTGGCGGCCCGGGCAGTCGCTGCCTGGGGAAGTGCATTCAACGCCAGCAAAGAGCGTGGCGAGTGTACCGTCACTGTAGCCCCGGAAAGGCGAAAACCCCGCCTGGGGGAAGCGGGGCTTTCTGATGGGGGTGAAGTTTGGGGACTTCAACAATTAGACGCGCTGGCCGACGGAAGGTTCAAAAGAAAACCCCGCACTTCGAGCGGGGCGTCTCGAAGGATCGGCCGCACGGAAGCCGCTGCTAGTTCCCTTGCTCGCCTCGCTCATTTTGGCGCTGAATCCATAATTGGTCGGGACCGCCCGGGTTCCCGTCTAGCCCTAGCGGCTTGCCTCATTGTTCTCTTTTTGTTCTAATTCAGTCTCGTCATTACGGGGGCTGAACATGCCGGACCTGGACTTCATCAGGCGGGAGATCGAACACATGCGCATCCAGCTCGGGCGCCAGCGCAAGGAGATCCTCCAGCTCCAGCGCGCGGGCGTCGGCACGGCCTCGGCGGAGGCGTTGCTCGGCCGGATGCTGGTCAAGATCGATGGCCTCTGCGAGCAGCGCGACGCGCTGAAGAAGAGCGCGGCGCATCACAACACGGGCAGGGTGCTTGGAGGGAGGAAATGGTGATGCCCCGCTGGTTCGATGATGAGCGCGAGCTGTCTCCGTTCCTGAAAGCCCTCGAGGACGTTCGACGCAAAGCCACGCGGGAAGGATGGTGCTATGCGCATGTGCAGGCGATCATCGTCGCGATCGATCAATATGCGGAAGCTGCGACGGGCAATCGGGAGTATTTCCTGAACAAGCCCTATTCAATTGGCGGCTCGCGCAAGAGCGCGGACGCGCCTTAGCGAGTTCAGTGTACCGTTCAGGAGATGCCACGCGGCGCGACAGGATGGATTGCGACCCGGCTATTTCTCTTCCGCCGCCGTCGCTGTCGCCGGGCCTTCGCCCATGATCAGCAGCACGGCGTCCTCGTCCTTGGCGCCGTCCCAATGCACCTGCTTGCCATAATGGGTCACGAAGCTGCCGGCCGGCATCGGCACGGTGCCGTGGTCGGGATCGAATTTCGGGCCTGAGCCGACCCACCAGGTGCCCTGGAGCACCACGATGTAGCGGTCGTTCGGATGGAAGTGCGGGCGGCTGAAATGATTGCCCTTGGTCCACTTGTTGTAGACCATGTAGAAGCCGGGCTTGTCGGGATCGCCGACCACGACGGCAACTTGCGCGCCGCGCGCGTCGACCGGGCCCCAGGGGATCTGGTCCGGCAATTTATAGACGACGGCGGCAGGATTGAGCTCGGCGGCGGAGCCGATGCTCAGCGTGGCGGCGAAGATGAGCGGCAACAGCAGAAAGCGCCAGGCGCGGCTTGTCGTCATGGTGGCCTCCCCTTGATTGGCGCCGGTTGAATTGGCGCCTTGTGGTTGCAGGGGATGCTAGCCGGTCTTGTCGCCAAGGCAAGTGAAGGCAAGGCGCGGGCCGCGCATGCGAGGCCGGCAAGATCGCCGTCAGTAGCTACGCTGCAATCCGCTGCTCGACCTGGGCCGTCAGGACCTTGAGCGCCTGGGCATGTTGCAGGTCGGGAACCGCGATGGCCGTGTGGCTGTAGATCGCGTGGGTCCGTGATGTTGCGATCTTGTCGAGGATCGCGCTGCCCTTGATGACGTGGAGGCCCATGCCCTCTTGGGACGGGAAGATCGCCAGCACCACGTCATAAGCCGCGATCACGGCTCTGAGCGCCTCGGCCTTGTCTTCGGCGACACCGACAAACACGCGAACATCGGCCGCGAGTTCACGCAGCTCATCAAAATCCAGCACTGTGGGGTACTCCAACGCAACGATACTGATGAGGAGAGTGGAGGCGTTGGGTTACTGAAGTCTCAACAACGCATGCAGAGCCCACAGGTTTTACGATGAGGTGACTAGTCAGGCGCGTTGGCGCCGCCTACGTCACCACGCGCCAACGCATCGGAAGTACCCCGTCCCGCCTGAAACTGCCGACGAACCCGAAGCGATCGGCTTGCGGATTGGGCCCGGCCTCGATCGTCGTGCCGAGGATCTGCACGACGTCGGTCTCATCATAAGCCGGCCAGGGCGGCAGGCCGGGCCCGTTGGGATCTCCGCGCGTCGCGAAATTGACCCAGTAGCTCATCATCGCCTGCGACAGCGCGCGGTCGGCCTCAGCCGGCTGCGTCGTGCACCCGATCACGCCTTGCGGTGTCAGCGTGCCGAAGACGAACGGGATTTCGGAAACGTGCGAGGCGATCGGCGTGTAGGGCGACGTATAATTGAAGTGGTAGCCGTAGACGGGCGCGCGGCTTGCGCGATGCAGCCGCAGCCACTGCCAGCACTGCTCGCCGACCACGATGTCGCCGGTGAGTGCTGCGGCTGACGCCTTGGCTTGCGCGTCGGTGTCGGCGGGGTAGAGCTTGAGAAAATCCGCCAGGCGCTCTCTGCCGAACATCGCCTCGGCTGCGGCACGAAAGGCTTGCGCCGATTGCGCGGGGAGGGACAGCGACATGAAGGGGAATTCCTCCGCGCTGTTCCAGCCGGCCAGCAAGGGGATGTGCATCTGTTCGTCGCGCAGGAAGCGCCGCGCGGGCACGTCCGGGATCACATGATGATCGATGCTCGGTGAGAACGACGCTGTGACGTGGTCGAGCCTAAAGCTCCAGGGCGCCGCTGCGCTCAACTGTTCAGCCGGCATGCCGCGCAAGGCTGCGATCGATGCATTGCCTTGCCGACGCGCGAAAGCGACGCCGCGCGCGCGAGCTTCGTCAATACTTTGGAGTGGCCCGTGCCGGCCATCCCAGAATGCGCCGCTCTCGCCGATGGCTTTGTGAAACAGGCCATGCGCGAGCGGCGAGGCCATCAGAATGCCGACGGCCATGGCGCCGGCGGATTCACCGAACAGGGTGACGTTCTCAGGGTCACCGCCGAAGCTGGCGATATTGGCCTTCACCCAACTCAGCGCCGCGAGTTGATCCCTGAGCCCATAATTGCCCGACGGCGCTTCCGCATCGAGATCGGGATGGGCGAGAAAGCCGAAGATGCCGAGGCGATAGTTGAAACTGACGACGACGACCCCCTTTGCCGCCAACAGACTGCCGTCGGTGGCGGTATTGGCGGAAGAGCCGAACTGAAAACCGCCGCCGTGAATCCACACCATCACGGGCCGCTTCTCGTCCGCCTCTTGCGCGGCGGTCCAGACATTGAGGTAAAGGCAATCCTCAGCGCGCGGGCCCGGCCGATGATCGTTCGCGAGCGACGACAGACACCCCGCGCCGAAGGTCGACGCATCGCGCACGCCGGTCCACGGCGTCGGCGGTTGCGGTGCGCGCCAGCGCAGCGGCCCGACCGGTGGTGCAGCGTAGGGGATGCCCTTGAACGCCAGGACGCCGCTGGCGTCTCGTTGCTGGCCACGCACATGGCCGGCTTGCGTGCGAACCTGCCGGCCCAATTCAGCGGCTTTCGAAGTCATCGAGCCATGCACGGTCGCATCTCCTTGATCTTGGCGACCCGAGATCTATCGACTTTCGCGCTGGATTAATTTACGTATTATTCCAATCGATCGCTAAAAACAGTCAATGATGAGACAGCCACTCCGTTACCCCCTCAGTTACCCCTGGCTCGACCTGGACGTGGATGACCGCTCCGCGCCGGTCATTGCCGTGCGCGTTGATGCAGACGGCAGCAAAGGGGAGGTGCCTGACCACAGCCATCGCAAGGGCCAGCTGGTGGTCTCGCTGGGCGGCGGCGTCACCTGCCGCGTCGCGCGCGGTCTGTGGATGGTGCCGCCGCATTGCGCGGTGTGGATTCCCAGCGGCATGGCGCACAGCAATCGCGCCACCGCGAATGCACGGCTGTTCTTCGTCTACATCGAGGCGGAGCTGGTCGATCTGCCGGATCGGTGCTGCACCATTTCGATCTCGCCATTGCTGCGCGAATTGATCGTCGAATTATCTGATGGCATGCAGCATGACGATGCGAGGCGGGAGCGCCTGATCGGCCTTGTTCTCGGCGAGTTGCCGCGTATGCCCCTCCAGCAGCTGCATCTGCCGCTCTCGACCGAGCCGCGTGTGAAGCGGATCGCTTCGGCCTTGGCGGACAATCCCGCGGACCGTCGCACGCTGGCGGAGTGGGCCAAGCACGTTGCGCTCAGCGAGAGCAGTCTTGCGCGTCTCGTGGTCAAGGAGACGGGGCTGACGTTCGGACGCTGGCGTCAGCAACTGCATTTGATCGTCGCCATCCGGGAGCTGGCCGCGGGCGCGAGCGTGCAGAGCGTCTCGGCCGATCTCGGCTATGAATCGGTGACGGCCTTCATCACCATGTTCAAGAAGTCGCTTGGAATGCCACCGGCGAAATATCTCAGCCGGGTCGCACAAGCGACCTGGTCACACCCCGGCGCGGACGAGTCCAAGTCCTAGCAGAACTCTTTAGGGATACTATCGAATTCGATTTGTCGTCGAAGCTTGCGACGCCGCGGACGCCATTTCCCGAGGGAAAGATTACGGAACTCAGGTCAAACTGCGGCTTGCGTTTTCGGCTTCCATAGGTTCTAAGCCCGGTTGCTTCATGACCGTCGGCATGAACAGAAGCGCGCTGCGTGGTTTTACCGCTTCCTAGGCAGAGTTACATCGTAGCTCGCGCGCACCAAATTCAGAGGATTTTTGACATGGCGAAGATGACCAAGACCCAGTTGATCGATGCGATCGCAGAGGGCACGCAGCTTGCGAAGAACGACGTGAAGTCGGTCATCGAGTACATGGCAACCGTCGGCTACAAGGAGCTCAACGAGTCCGGCGAGTTCGTCATTCCCGGCTTCGCGAAGATGTCGGTCGTGAACAAGCCTGCGACCGAAGCCCGCATGGGCGTGAATCCATTCACGAAAGAGCCGATGCAGTTCGCCGCCAAGCCCGCGAGCAAGTCGGTCAAGGCGTCGCCGCTCAAGGTTGCCAAGGACTCGGTCTGATCCGGGTCGCCGCTCACAAGAAAAACCCCGCGCTTGCGCACGGGGCTCTCTAGCTGACGGCAATGGGATTTCAGCGCCTGGCCGCCAGCCGCGCTTCTAACTTAAGGTTGAAAACCCAAAAAGCAACAGCGCCGCGGTGACGGATGATATTCGTCAGGCGGCGCTGTCGTATGAGTTGCCGCCGAAATCGCCAGTCGCCCTGGGTTCCCGCGGCGCCGAAAGGTTCAGGGCGGGAGCGGTGGAAAATCTCCTGGGCGGGCTGGACTTTTTGTTCTCATTTTGTTCTAATGAGTCACCTTGGAGGTGACTCATGACCATCGAGAAACAGCGCGAAGTGATCCGGCTCTGGAATCAACTCAGGAAGGTCGAGGGACCGGCCGCGGAAGAACTCCGCATCCAGATCCTCGAATGCTTTGCCGAGAAGGGCAACGCGAAGCGCGCGGCTTGAGGCGCATCATCGTCGAGCATCGGGGACACGCGGCAATATCTGCGTGTCCGGTCTCGCATGCTGCGAGATCAGCATCGTGTTTGCAGTGGTCTTCTCATTCGCGCCGTTGGCAAAGAGATCACGCGCGCCTTCATCCATCATTAGGACTCGCGTCGCGCTGATTTTCTCGACTCCGATTCGTTCTTTGAGAACGAAATGGAGTCGGATGCAGAACAGGTCGTGGCTGCCGGGATCTCGGCGCAGGGCTTGCGTCAAAACGAGTCAACGCGATGTTTCGCACAGTCCTGTGCTCGTCTCTCGAGGAGAGAATGATCGAATGCTCGAGCGCGCGAGGTGCGCCAATTGTTAGGAATTGCTCCGCGCCGATTTCGTCGATTCCGATTCGTTCTTTGAGAACGAAATGGCGGCGAAGCCTGAACAAAGGTGGTCAGCAAGCCGCGAGACCTTCTCACTGCCATCTCGACGCTCTCCGCCGCCAGCGCTATCGTCGCTCTCGACTGGCGGGCGCTTCATGAAGAATGGGCTCTACTCCATCCACATCCACATGCTCGACGGCGTGAAGGGCCGCGACAGTGGCGTTTTGATTTTGCGCGACGGCGTGCTGCTCGGGGGAGGGCCGTATTTCTGGTCGCGCGGCTCCTACACATTCGGCAACGGCACCTGGAAAGGGGAGCTTGCCACCAACCAGCACTCGCCGTTCGCCGACCCGCTGGTTCGGCCGCTGTTTGCGGGCGCGGAGGCCACCAGCGGTTTTTCCGGAACGTTCAGGGAGGACGGCGCAGAGGTGTTCGGCACCGTGCTGGTCGCGGGCCATCGCAGCCTCGGCTTTCGCGCGACGTTGAAGTGGCTTGCCGAGATCTGATGCTTGCGCAAACTCCAAACGAAAGCTTGCGGGGATCGCGATAACCCTATTCGGTTAGGTTAAAAGCCCAATCGCGTTGCGCTTGCGCACCGTTGGGATAGGTGTCTGGCAAAGACAATCAAGAAAACCGATCTTGCCAATGACCCCGTTTTTAGAACCGTCGTTTTATCAGGGCGACCGCCAGACCTACCGTCGCGTCGCCGTCGTCGGAACGCTGTTCTGTCTCGCCTTCGTGGTCATCAGCGTCTCGCTGCGCCCGCAGGACAATGACACGCGCGTCGCGGTCAAGGCCGACCGCCTAGTGCGCACCGCGGGCCAGGCGCCGCATACGAACTAAAGCTCGTCGCTGGAAAGTTGCTCGTCCGCACCCATGTGCTGGCACGATGGGCCACGCGTTGCGATCGCGACGAAGCCGGCATAGCCGGACAGATTGAGCAGGATGTCGAGCCACACCGGCATGTCGAGCCTCTTGATATCCGAAGGCGAAATCAACACGCGGGCACCGCGCC
The DNA here is from genome assembly GCF_049993385.1 of Bradyrhizobium sp. McL0616. Taxonomy (NCBI): domain Bacteria; kingdom Pseudomonadati; phylum Pseudomonadota; class Alphaproteobacteria; order Hyphomicrobiales; family Nitrobacteraceae; genus Bradyrhizobium; species Bradyrhizobium sp. McL0616. The sequence goes on along the minus strand of NZ_CP188255.1, from coordinate 4,806,951 downwards.
CGTTCCTCATCCGGGAAAAAGCGCCCAACTAAAGCGGCGAGGAGGGGTCGAGCCGCCGGCCCAGCGTCGCAACGGACTCCGTGGACGGCGATACCTTCAGGAACTCGGCAATGGCGCGGGCGAGTTCACCGTCGCTCATCGGCGTCGGCGGAGGACGCAGGGCGCCGACACCAAAATTGCGGACGATTTCGTCGTAATGCTGTTCGCTGCTCCCGGGAACGAGCCGGCGAATGCGGGCGAGCAAAGCGGATATTGGCAATCTCTCCTCCTCGATCTCCGCCCCGTTGGCAGCCGTTTGCGTCGGCTGCCATTTCCTCGCGTGAAACTGAAAACCCCGCCAGCACCGCGGAGGATGCTGACGGGGTCTCCGTGCTGTTACCTCTACCGGATAGCGGAGGCTCTGCACTTGCAGATTCAATTCAGGGAACGCGAGTTCGTTCCCGCGGTATCGCTATTTTTTTGGCGCTGGAGTTCCGCGACTGCGCGCAACCAACGCAGACCCTCCACGTTGTCTCCCCAGATGCGAAGGAGAGATCATGAAGAAGACACTCGCAGTTCTTGCGACCGTTGCGGCGGTCGGTGTGACCGCGCTGGCGGCCCCTGCGCCCGCTGAGGCGCGCGGCATCGGCCCCGGTCTTGCGTTCGGCCTCGCCGCCGGTGCGATCACCGCGGGCGCAGTCGCTGCGTCCCATCCCTATGGTCCCGGCTACGGCTATTATGGCGGCCCGGCCTACGCCTACGGTCCTGGCCCGTACGCCTATTACGGCGGCGGCCCGGGCTACTACCGTCACCGCTATTACCGCCATCATTGGTAACCGCTGGTCCTAGACCGGCAAGCGAAAAGCCCGGAGCGATGCTCCGGGCTTTTTTCGTGCGCCATGATCTAACGAGATGCGCTACGGCCAGAGCGAGGGCCGTTCCACCTTGCGGGCGTTCTCGAGCGTCGACACGAAATACTCGTCACGCTCACGCTTGAATTTTTCCTGCGTCGCGCGGAAGGCGGCAACACGTGCGGCGATTTCATCTCGTTCGCGTGCCTTGCGGTCTTCGTCTTCGGTCATATCAATCCCCTCTGAAATATGTACACAGCTGAACTCAAGCACCGCCGCCGCAATTACGTTGAGTCGCATCAACACATGCATTGGCGCTTCTGATTGGGGCGTCAATGGGGAGGAGGCATTGCAGGATTGTGATAAGCGAAGGTCGGAAAAAATTACCGACCGCGTTTCGCTTCGCAGTATTTTGGCGGTGGATAAGAGCGTCAACAATCTTGTCGCTTGCCTATGTTGCAGCTAGCCCGAAAACAAATCAGGAGGCGGCGAATGATTGCATCGGATCTTCGCAGCGGCGTTGAACGGCTCGGCGACATGATCGCCGAAGCGAAGACGATCGTGCCGTTCACCGGCGCCGGCATCTCGACCGAATGCGGCATCCCGGACTTCCGCTCACCCGGCGGCCTCTGGACCCGCAACCGTCCGATCCAGTTCGACGAATTCGTCGCGAGCCAGGAGGCGCGGGACGAGTCATGGCGCCGGCGCTTTGCGATGGAAGAAACCTTCGCGGCGGCAAAGCCCGGCCGCGGCCATCGCGCGCTCGCAGCACTCCACCGCGCCGGCAAGGTTCCCGCGGTCATCACTCAGAACATCGATAATCTGCACCAGGCTTCGGGCTTCGCGGCCGATCGCGTGATTGAACTTCACGGCAATACCACTTATGCGCGCTGCATCGGATGTGGGCAGGCCTATCCGCTCGACTGGGTGAAGCGCCGCTTCGACGAAGATGACGCCGCGCCGAACTGCACCGCATGCGGTGAGCCCGTGAAAACCGCAACGATCTCATTCGGTCAGGCGATGCCGGAGCATGAAATGCAGCGCGCGACCGAGCTGTCGCAAGCCTGCAACCTCTTCATCGCCATAGGTTCCTCGCTCGTGGTGTGGCCTGCGGCGGGCTTTCCGATGATGGCGAAGAACGCCGGTGCACGTTTGGTGATCATCAATCGCGAGCCGACAGAGCAGGACGACATCGCCGACCTCGTCATTCGCCACGACATCGGCGAAGCGCTCGGGCCCTTTGTCGGTAATTGAGGCATCAATTTGATTCGCGCCTGTGCAAGCTGTTCATAGGTTCCCGCGAATCTCTTTTTTATCTATGCCTCGCAACCGGGAGTGTTATCTTTTGATTCGAAAGATTCGTGTCGCGTCAGTTGAGAAGATTCTCTGAAGGTTCTCGAAAGACGCGTGATTCGGCTCCGCCATTGAGGCGGGTTGCATGGCAGGTGTGGGGTCCGGGGTTATGGGGTCGTCGGACGGATTTGAGTCCAAGAAGCTGGGAGTTCCCGTGGGCGAGCACGGTGGCGCCGGTCACGACAGCGCGCTCAGTCCCTTCACCGGACTAGGTGAGGCGAGCGCCAACCTCGTCGAGGTTCACGGCGTCATCAAATGGTTCGACGCCTCAAAGGGCTACGGCTTCATCGTTCCCGACAATGGCTGGCCCGATGTGCTCCTGCACGTAACCGTGCTTCGACGCGACGGCTTCCAGACTGCCTATGAAGGCGCCCGCATCGTCGTCGAGTGCATCCAGCGCGCCAAGGGCTATCAGGCCTTCCGCGTCGTCTCGATGGACGAGTCGACCGCGATCCACCCCGCGCAGATGCTGCCGCCGCGCACCCATGTCACGGTCACCGCGACCAGCGGGCTCGAGCGGGCCCAGGTCAAGTGGTTCAACCGGCTGCGCGGCTTCGGCTTCCTGACCTGCGGCGAGGGCACCCCCGATATCTTCGTGCACATGGAGACGCTGCGCCGCTTCGGCATGACCGAATTGCGGCCCGGCCAATATGTGCTGGTCCGCTTCGGGCCTGGCTCCAAGGGCATGATGGCGGCCGAGATCCACCCCGAGACCGGATCGCCGGGACCTCAGTCGCACTAAGGCTGAATACTCCCGCAATCGTGAGCAAAGGCGTGCGGTCAGGGCCGTGCGCCTTTTCTGGCTTTTCCAGCCATCGGCGCGTATGGATTGGCGCAGTCCCACGCCTTAGCGCTGTCCCGAGTGCCATCCCATGAAGCTTGATCGAAACACTGTCTGGTCCCTTGCCAGGGGCTGGCTTGCCGCCATCCTCGTCGTGGCCGGCTTCGCCATCGCAAGCCAACCCGTCCGCGCCGCCAGCTTCCAGCCGCTCGAGATCGTCACCAAGAACGGTGTGCAAGTGTTCTCGGTGGAGATCGCGACGACGGACGAGGAGAAGCAGACCGGCCTGATGTACCGCAAGCAATTGGCGGACGGCAAAGGCATGCTGTTCGACTTCAATCCCGAGCAGGAAGTCTCGATGTGGATGAAGAACACCTACATCTCGCTCGACATGATCTTCATTCGCGCCGACGGCCGCATCCTGCGCATCGCCGAAAACACCGAGACCCTGTCGACCAAGATCATCTCGTCCCAGGGCCTTGCCCGGGCCGTCCTGGAGGTGCCAGCGGGAACAGCGCAGAAATACGGTATCCGTCCAGGCGACCGCGTCGGCCACCCCCTGTTCGGCAGCAAATAGGTCCGATTGGCGGCGCCGTGGCCGTCTTACCGGCGGCTTGAGATGCTTGCCGCGCTTAAGGTGCTTGCTGGCGGCTTTCGAAGCTTGATGGCGCTTTGGGAAGAGTGTATCGACGGGGCTCACCGGACATTCGGGGTATAGCGCAGCCTGGTAGCGCGGCAGTTTTGGGTACTGCAGGTCGTTGGTTCGAATCCAGCTGCCCCGACCAGTCCCGGGCTTGGACCTTCTTCATTTCCCTAGAGATTTCGACACGCGGATTTCCTTCCGCCGCTGGCGTTGGTTCAGGCCGGCAGAGCACTGCCGCAACATGGTGTCCGCCACACAACCTCCGCGTCAGCTTCGCGTGCATTATCTCTGCGCGTGCAATGGGGAATGTCAGGACATGTTGAAAGCTCTCTGTGGTGCGGCGATTCTCGCCCTGTCTGCGACGACGGCATTTGCGGCTGATGTTGCGCTGCAGGCGCCTCCAGTGGCTCCGCTCACCTTCAACTGGACCGGTTGCTATATCGGAGCTCATCTCGGCGGCGGCGCGAGCGACGATCGCACGATCAACATCGCTGGGGGTACGGTCGATTTCGGTTCGGCCGGCTTTATCGGCGGCGGACAGGCTGGCTGCGACCATCAATTCGCATCCAACTGGGTCGTCGGCGCCGAAGGCCGAGCCGCATGGTCCAGCCTTTCGAGCCAACATGGCAGCAGTGTCAGATTTCCCGCGCTCGGCAACCTTGTCGTGCCGTCGCAGTTCGGCCTCAAGAACGATTTTCTGGCCTCGGTGACCGCGCGGTTCGGCTACGCCTATGGCTCAGGCTGGCTGTTCTATGCGCGAGGTGGCGTCGCTTGGACTCACGAAAAGATCGATGACGCATATATCAGTCCGGCCGCTGGTTTAGCTATCGATCCAAGCGCGTCCGTCATGCGGACCGGCTGGACATTGGGTGGCGGCGTGGAATGGGCGTTTGCGCCATGCTGGTCGGCCAATGTCGAATACAATTACCACGACTTCGGCACGAAGGGCCCGATACAGCTGATCAGCCCGATCGAAGGCATCACCGTGGCCCACCTCAAGGACACGATCCATGCCGCGACGGTCGGTGTGAACTATCCCTACTGAGGTGATCGGGAGCAGCCGGAATGTCACTGCCAGCCGGCCAGCTCCGGCCTCAGGACAGCACCCAATTCCCTAAGCGCCAAGCGGTGATCGCCAAGTACTGAGTAAAGTTACTGAGCGGGTGGGGCGGCGGCCTGAAGGCCGGCCGTCCCGACCGATCCGCTCCTGACTGCCCGCACTGATATTTCGTCGCGGTGCCGACGCCTGATTTCGGCGCGGTTCGCGTTGAAGGGGAAGAGCAGGCGCCCAAACGGCGCCGCGCCCAGCTTCCTTCAGGCGAGGTTTTCATGTCGATCAGTGCGATTGCTTCATCCTCCGCGGCGGTGATGGCGACCCCGTCGACCGCTTCGTCGTCGTCCGCGGCGACGTCGTCTTCCTCGGCAACATCATCGACGTCGTCGACACCCGCAACCTCCTCCACGTCAGCCACCTCGTCCTCGCAATCGGCGGGTGGAAGCTCGGGCTCGGGAGGCGGCGGCAGCTCGTCCAAGACGGTCGTCAGCGAGGTCTCGACCACTGTCAACGGGATGACGACGACGACGATCACCTATTCCGACGGGACGACCGAGGTCGAGACATCCCCGGCCAGCTCGCAGGCCGGCCAAGGCAGCCAGTCGGGGCAGACCTACAATTCGCAAGGCGCGCTCAGCAGCAGCGCCAACAGCACGGCCGCGGCCAGCAGTGGCGTCTGAGCGGCGATCCATCACCGGTTGCCGATGGCACGGTCAAATGCGCCCCTGAAGCCTCAGCGATTGTTCTTCGCAAGACACGATCTCTGCGCGATTTTTGCTGGAAATAAAACAGGTTAACCGGCGCAGAATTACCAAAGCTTCATCGAACCTTTGGGCGTCGCCATAGACATATGAGTGTTGGGGATTTCAGCGCCCAATGCCTAACGGACGCCGCCAAGCGATGATATTCCGCTTGCGCGGCGTTGCGCTTTCTTGAGGGCTGCTCAGTTCGAGGCGCACCAGCCCGCCGGGAACGGGATCAGCGGCCAGACCGGATAATTGTCGTTGGCGGCCGTCGACGACTTATCGGCAGGGGGCTTGGCAATCGGCGTCGGGGGTGGCGAAACCATCGCCAGGTGCAAATATCCACATTGCAAATTCATGATCATCCACCTGCGCAGTCAATCATTTCAAAATCAGTCTGAGTTCGAAATCACCAAACGCGCACTTTGCAAACGGCGCGCTCATTCTCAAATCGTGCACGCATCTTAGGAAAAATAGGCAGGCGTTTCAACCGGCAAGGCGGCCTGCGTTCGACAAGTAAGGTTGATCGGTTAGGTTAAGCGCGAGCTGTCGTTGCGGCCGCCCTGGTGGCTGTTATCAAAGCGGTTCCGGCGCGCGACGATGGGCAATTTACAGGATCACACGAGATCACATTCGTCGCGGCGTTTCGTTTCGCGCGAGGTGTCCGTCATGGCTTTCGATCTTGCGTCCAAAACTCTCCGTCCGCGATCGAGCTGGACCGAGATCTGGCATCTCTGGACCGTGATCGTACCGCGCCGATCAATCAACGGGCAGCTCGTCTACGGCAAAGTCTGGCGTCGCCACGACGGCCGCGACTGGATCTACAAGAAATTCACCGAGTTCGACAGCGAAGCGGCGGCCTGAGGCGGCTTCGCTGCCGCCAGGCTCAGGCGGCTTTTGCGGCCGAGGCGGCCGCCGGCTTCGGCGGCGGCTTCAGCGGCTTGTCCTGCCGCTTCGACCAGGAAATGTAGTATGCCACCGTCGTCATGATCGCGATGCCCGCGATCGAGACGAACAGCTGCGCGAACAGCGAGCCCGAGCTCATCGATAGCTCGAAATGGCCGACAAAGGACAGGAACACGCCGACGCAGAACACGGCGAGTGATTGTTGGCCGCAGACGATCACGGGATCGAAGATCTTCCACTCCAGGCCCGGCCAGTCCTTCGGCACGAAGCGGATCACCATGATCACGATCACGACGAAATGGATGAAGCGATAGGGCGCGAGGTTGGTCTTGTCGTTCGGGTTGAAGGCCGAGAACAGCCATTCCGGGAAGTGCGCAGCGAGGCTCGGGAAGCGGCCGGCCATGGTCATCACCAGCGCGAAGGCGAGATAGCCGAGACAGAGCCAAAGCGTGATTGGGGAATTGATCACCGCTCCCGAGCGTCGTGCCCCGCCCATCGCACACCAGGCGCCGAACACGAACAGCACCTGCCAGGCATAGGGGTTGAAGTACCATTGGCCGGCCGGATAGGCCGTCAGATTCCAGCCGAAATGGCGTGCGGAGAGCCACAGGATGATGGAGACCACCATCGTCAGGTCAGGC